>NZ_LPVY01000010.1 GCF_001613805.1 Thalassospira lucentensis | reverse complement strand
GATAAAGTCAACAGGACAAATGGGTCCGGAGACAAAACCCGCAAAGCGTGATTCGCTTTTGCGGGTTTTTGCGTTTCGGGCGGCAAAAACAGGAATGGGACGATGACGGGGCAGCGATCTGACGGGATGACATGGCGGGGGCGGTATCGCCAAAGGGCCATCATGGGTGCATGGAAAAGTCATTACGGCGGTCGTGCGTTTGGGCCGTGAGGCCACGCGAGATTTACGAAAACTGTGGTTTATCATGACGGGAGAGATGTGCCCTTGGGGCAAGGGCATTTGAACGGGGCGGCGAGTGCCGGGGCCAAGTTGGTCCAGTCCGGGGTCAGTCCGGTCGGTGAAGCGTGACAATGCCGAGAATCAGCGGGCCCGAATTGCGCCCGGATTGGGTCGGCACGGGATCGTTTGGCCGGGTTGCCGGGGTGGCAGGCAGGATCGGTTGTCAGCGGGCCGATGGATCGTTCGGAGATGCCGAAGGGCCGGTCATCGATGGCGGGATTTGTGTGCCTGCCATGCGACAACGTTGTTGCCCTTGGGGTGAGGTGCGTTTTGGGGCAACCGAGGGCGGCGGGTGCTTGTTCGGGGCAGCTTGGTCCGTCCGGGGAGTGGTCCGTCCGTTCGGTGGCGTTTGGTGATGCCGGGGGCTGCTGGGTGGCTGGATTGGGTTGGTAATTGATCAAATCGTCATTCCGGGCGAAGCGCAGCGCAGACCCGGAATCCATGCCCGATTGGAAGAGACTGGATTCCCGCCTTCGCGGGAATGACGATCTGCTTGGGAATGCTGATTGGGAATGTTTTGCCCGCAGTCTGAAAAGCCCGGCACAAGGACCGGGCTTTGATTTTCAGATGATGTAGTGGATGCCGCATTCGGTCTTGTCCTGCCCGGCCCAGCGACCGGCACGGACATCGGTTGAATTGGGATCAACGCGATCGGTGCATGGCATGCAGCCGATGGACAGGAAGCCTTCGGCCTCCAGCGGGTGATGCGGCAAGGCGCGGTTTTCAAAGATATCTTCGATGTCAGACCGGTTATAGCCCGCCAGCGGATTGATCTTGATCCGGGTTCCGGCGGTTTCGATCACGGGCAGTTGCCCGCGTTCGCCACCGTGGAAGCGTTTGCGCCCGGTCAGCCAAGCATCATAACCCTTAAGCGCGCGTTGCAGTGGTTCGACCTTGCGCAGATAGCAGCATTTGGCGGTATCGCTGGCAAACAGCATGCCGTTGGGATCATCGGCCGCCAGAAGCTTTTCATCCGGGCGCATGATCTGGATATTGGTCAGGCCAAGCTGATCAACGAGCTGTTCACGATAGCGATGGGTTTCGCCAAACAGCTTGCGGGTATCCAGGAAGATCACCGGCAGGTTCGGATCGACCTCGGACACGAGGGCCAGCAAAGCCGCGGCCTCTGTCCCAAACGACGAGGTCATGGTGATTTTGCCATTGAATTCCTCATGCACCATCGGTTCGATCAGGGAAATGCCCTGCAAGTGGCCGTATCGCGACAGCAGATCGGCCGCGCGGACTTCGGCCTCCTCGACCGACATCGAGCCGCCGGTAACAATGTCTTCTTCGCGCATGACTGTCATCACAACCATCCCCGACGGTCGATATAATCGTCCGTCATTTTCAGGAGCTGCTTCATATCCGCCCCATCGGCCTTCCATTTCTCGCGCTGATCGGAAAGCTCGCGCAGGCGCTGATCCCATTTGGGCACCAGCCAGTTTTCAATCGCATGGCGGATACGGCCGGCCAGACGCGGGCTGTGGCCGTTGGTCGACACCGTAATCATCAGATCACCGCGCGTGACCCGCGCTGGCGAGAAAAAATCACAGTATTCCTTGACGTCCTCGACATTGGCGATGGTGCCGACGGCCTTGGCGATGGCGGCCAGTTCGGCGGCCTTTTCATGCGGCAAATCAACAATAAACATGATCGCGGCCGCGTTGACATCGGCCGAATTCGGGAGATAGCGGTGCAGCCGGTCGCCGGCCTGGTCCACCAGTTCGGCAATCGGGTCTTCGGCATAAACGGTGACGTATTTCGCCCCATCACCGTCAAGCTGGCGCAAACGGTTCAGGGTTGCCTGACCGTTGCCCACCAGCGCGACCGAAAGCCGCGCAAGGTCCAGATTGATGGGAAACATCGTCGATCCTCAAAAGAAAGTTTCTGTTGGTTGATTAAGACTATGGGTGTGTATATCGGATAATTCAATACATTTTTTATGTGTTTTATATTTATAGAACACTATTTATTGCGTTAATAAAACCATGATCCGGCTCCGATGACGGACGTAGAAATTGGACGTAGAAACGTTGCGGTGAAGCTTTTCCTGCACTTTTTGAAATTTCACCCTATATTGGGCGCGAAATTAAGCGCTTCGCATGACAAAGAGATCCCGCCGATGTCCTCGATTGAGCAAACCAGCAGCGTATCGTCCCCCGCCCCTGCCACCGGTTCCATCGCCCCCACCCCGCACAGGAATGTTGCGATGTGGCTGTTTTTTGTGGCGGCCATGGTGTTCATCATGGTGGTGATTGGCGGCCTGACGCGGTTGACCGAGTCCGGGCTTTCCATCGTGGAATGGCGGCCCTTTACCGGGATCATCCCGCCGATGAACGAGGCGGACTGGATGGCGCTTTATCGGCAATACAGCCAGTATCCGGAATTCCAGAAGATCAATGCCTGGATGTCGGTCGAGGATTTCAAATCGATCTTCTGGCTGGAATTCATTCACCGGCTTTGGGGCCGGTTGATTGGCGTTGTGTTCTTTATCCCGTTTGTCTGGTTCCTTGCCAAAAAATCCATTGATGGCGCGACCAAATGGAAGCTTTGGGGCCTGTTCATCCTTGGCGGGTTGCAGGGTGCGATGGGCTGGTACATGGTCATGAGCGGCCTTGTCGACCGCCCCGATGTCAGCCAGTACCGCCTGACCGCGCATTTCGGTCTGGCGCTGGTGATTTTCATCGCGTTGATGTGGGTCGGGCTTAACCAGTATGCCCCGCGCGGCATTTCAACCCATGCGTCGAAACGCGGCTGGCAGCTTCTGGCGCTGATCGTGTTTACCGCCCTTTCGGGCGGCTTTGTTGCCGGGATCAATGCCGGGCATACCTATAACACCTTCCCGCTGATGGACGGGCAACTGATCCCCGACGGGCTGTTTGTCTATAGCCCGGCATGGCTGGCCCCGTTTGAGGACCATATGACGGTGCAGTGGGATCACCGGTGGCTGGCGAAACTGACCTTTGTCATGGTGATCCTGTTCTGGTGGCGGGCCGGGAAATGGAACCTGACACCGCAGCAACGCCTTGCCACCCATCTGGTGCTGGCGGCGGTTTGCCTTCAGGTAACGTTGGGGATTTCAACACTGCTGTCGGTTGTGTGGCTGCCGCTGGGTGTGGCGCATCAGGCGGGGGCGGTCATTCTGGTCGGAACGACCACATTTGCTACCTATAAGCTGCGCACAGCCAGCTTAATGCCAAAAAGCTTTGTTACTATCGGAACCTAAACCCACAACTAGACTCGTTTTCCGCATCCTCAATATCAAAGATAAGCCTGCCCATTTCAACTTTGAACGTTCATATTTCGTCTAAAATAACCCACGGGTATTCAAACGAAAAAAGTCTTTCTAACTCAGGTGCCCGCATGTCCAGAGCTCCTCGCCGGCATCTTACTCCAGCTTGGCTTTCGGTATCGTTCTCCTTTTCAGCAAAAGTCTTAAACACACCCTGTTCGAACCTTCCATATTGAAGGCTACCTCCAACGTCGTCACGCAAATTATTCTTAATTATATTCTTGAAAGTCCTTATTATTCTGAGAGAAAGGCCATCCTCATATTGTTTTTGAAACTCCTTCTCGGCCTCCCCCTTTCCACTTCCAAAAAACAAGTAGTTCGAGTTTCCAACGAGCACCTCTTCCATTTGGTACTCCTGAATGCTGGATGCCGAAGAGTCAAATGGTATGGGAAGCATCTGAAACGCACGAAAACAGTTCGAATGCCTGCAAAACCCTGCAACAATTAAATGCACAAAAGCAAGACTCTGCAATATCTCTGCTAATTTTATAGAGATGACCTTATAGGCTTCAAACACCACCTTTACGACAGAAGACAAAGACGCTTCGTGCTCACCGGGAACTATTTGTAGTTCATTCAAAATATCAGAAAGTGATTCCTTCATAAATATTGCCCCTAGACCACTTCCTGCATAACAAAAGGCTAAATCACCACTGGCAATTTCGACTTTTTCGAAATTCCTGTCGTAAGGAGCATATATCGAATAATGTTCCCGCCCAATTTTGATAGCAATATCTGCTCGCCCTGCAGCCCCAAGATTCACCCGGCTATCTGACGCGAGGTGAAGCGTATTCTCGTGTTTCCAAACAGCACATAATGTCATGGGAGTTCTCTCAATTTAATCACTCAGGGCCCTCACCAACACCAAAAATAAATAGATTTAATCAACCTAATATTAGGTCTACTCATCGTCTCCGCGCAAAGCCTTTTTTACTTGAAACATAGAAATCCAGATAACCACCAACACTACAGGCACGGCGATGCCGGTGGCGACGCGGTCGTTGATTGGAAGGCCGGTATCCTTTAGCGCCTTGAACAGATATCCCAAAAGCCCGACGGCGTAATAGGTGATCGCCGCCACCGACAGGCCTTCGACGGTTTGTTGCAGGCGGAGTTGCAGTTTCACACGGCGGTCCATGCTGGCCAGCAGGTCGCGGTTTTGGGCTTCGAGCAGGATATCGACCCGGGTGCGGAGCAGGTTGTTGGCGCGGGCCACCCGTTTCGACAGTACTTCGAGGCGATCCCCGATATTCTGGCAGGTGCGCATTGCCGGTGCCAGACGGCGTTCCATAAACTCGGTCATGGTTTGCAGGCCTTCGACGCGTTCCTCGCGCAGTTCGACAAGGCGGGCCTGCAGGATGCGGTAATAGGCGCGCGCCGCGCTGAACCGGTAATTCAGCGATGCGGCCATTTCTTCGGTCTGGGCGGCAAGGTCGGTCAGTTTTTGCAGGGTGCCTTCGTCGTCGGTGTGCGATTTGCTGGCCATTTCGGCGGTGATCGATGACAGGCGGGTATCGATTTCCGAGACCTTGGGGGTTGCGCAATGAGCCAGCGGAAAGGCCAGCAACGCCATCATGCGATAGACCTCGATTTCCTTGAGCCGCTGGATCAGGCGCCCGGCCTGCAGGACTTCGAGGCCCTGATCGCGGATCAGGATGCGGCCAAAGCCATCGCCATGCAGGCGAAAATCGGTCCAGACCATCGCCGTGCCGCCCAAAACGCGGCTGCCGGTCAGGCCGTTATGATCAAACAGGCGCGATACTTCATCAGACGAACGTTCGTCGCGATCCATCGCAATGTGCAAGCCAACCAGAAGCTGCCCCGGCGTCGCGGCAAGCCAGTCCTGCGGGATCAGGTTGATGACCGGATCATCAAACGGATGATCAAAGGCGGCCTGCCGTTTGAAGACATAGACCGTGAATTCCGCATGGCGTTCCCAGATGACGGAAAAGCCGTCGCACTGGGCTTCGTAATATTTCTGATCGGGTGCCGGGGGTGTCAGGCTGTATCGTTGGCAGAAGCCCTGAAAATGATCGCGGACATCGGTATCAAGTTCCTCGCCCGCGTGAAAGGCGATGCAGGTGCAGCGGGCCGGGCTTTGTACCCCGCCAAACGGGCGGGCATGGATTTCGTTATGAAGGGCGAC
The DNA here is from genome assembly GCF_001613805.1 of Thalassospira lucentensis. Classification (GTDB taxonomy): domain Bacteria; phylum Pseudomonadota; class Alphaproteobacteria; order Rhodospirillales; family Thalassospiraceae; genus Thalassospira; species Thalassospira lucentensis_A. Next base: position 14,417 of record NZ_LPVY01000010.1, on the reverse strand, counting down.
ACGCTGGGGATGTTCAACAAACATTGCCACGGGCTTTCATAATTGGCCATTGCGGTCTATATAGAGCCTTCGGGGCACGCCCCGACACGTTCTGTATAGACGAAAGTCCAAGGTGGCAGATAGCCCTGAAAACGTAAGGGAAAATACTGTCACAGATGCTTTAACTTACAGGCGAAAATCGCCCGCATGGCCAAAACTGGCCGCCCGTCGCCCATCTGTTGCCATCCGGCACGCCCGCAAGGAGGTTTCATGACCGATCTGAGCAAAACCGACAGCCTGTTTTTCGCCAATGGCGACCTTGATCGCGACCGGCTTGAAAAGCAGGTCAATGATGCGCTGGGTGCGGCGGAAGACGGGGAACTTTTCCTTGAATACCGGCAGTCCGAAAGCCTGACTTGGGATGATGGCCGCCTGCGCAGTGCCAATTTCGACACCGCACAGGGTTTTGGCCTGCGTGCGGTTGCCGATGAAGCCACCGCCTTTTCGCATTCCAACGAGCTTTCCAATGATGCGGTTGGCCGTGCGGCCGAGACCGTCAAGGCGGTTGGCAATGGCCGGTCGGGCAAGGTCGATCTGGGATCGATCGGCACCAATGTGTCGCTTTATTCCGATGTCAATCCGCTGGGTGAAGCCACGTTCGAGGCGAAGGTTGATCTGCTGGGCAAGATCGATGCCTATGCGCGCGCCAAGGACCCGCGCGTGGTGCAGGTTTCCGCATCGATTTCGGGTAACTGGCAGGCAGTACAGATCTGGCGCAGTGGCGGGCAGCGGATTGGCGATATTCGCCCGTTGGTGCGGTTTAACGTATCGGTCGTCGTCAAGCAGGGCGACCGCATGGAAACCGGATCGCATGGTCAGGGCGGACGCATTGGCTATGACGGGTTCTTTGAAGAAAAAAGCTGGAAATCGGCAGTTGACGAAGCATTGCGTCAGGCGACGCTGAACCTTGAATCGGTTGCGGCGCCTGCGGGCGAGATGACCGTGGTGCTTGGTCCGGGCTGGCCGGGCATTTTGCTGCATGAAGCCATCGGCCACGGGCTTGAGGGCGACTTTAACCGCAAGGGCACATCGGCCTTTGCCGGTTTGCTTGGCCAGCGGATTGCATCGCCGGGTGTCACGGTTGTTGATGACGGCACGATCCATGATCGCCGCGGGTCGCTTTCGATTGATGATGAAGGCACCCCGACCCAGCGCACGGTCCTGATCGAGGATGGCATCCTGAAGGGTTTCATGCAGGACCGCCTGAATGCGCGCCTGACGGGTGTGAAATCCACCGGCAATGGACGGCGTCAATCCTATGCCCATGCGCCGATGCCGCGCATGACCAATACCTATATGCTGGGCGGTGACAAGGACCCGGGTGAAATCCTGGCGTCGGTCAAGAAAGGCATTTATGCGGTCAATTTCGGTGGCGGGCAGGTCGATATCACATCGGGCAAGTTCGTGTTTTCCGCATCCGAGGCCTATCTGATCGAAAACGGCAAGCTTGGCGCGCCGGTCAAGGGGGCGACCCTGATTGGCAATGGCCCCGATAGCCTGACCAAGGTTTCCATGATCGGCAATGACATGAAACTTGATGAAGGCATCGGCACGTGCGGCAAGGATGGCCAGGGTGTTCCGGTTGGTGTTGGTCAGCCGACCTTGCGCATTGATGGCCTGACTGTTGGTGGCACGGCCGTTTAAAGGCCGGATATCATGTTAATTTCAAAGCCTGCTTGCGTTAAACCGTAAGCAGGCTTTTTATTTGCCCATCGCCACCATTGATAACGAGGCCCCGATGAATTTTTCGTCTGATAATGTGTCACCGATCTGCCCGGAAATCCTTGCTGCGATTGCCGAGGCCAGCGATCCTGCCCTGCCCTATGGTGCGGACGCGGCAAGCCAGCAGCTTGATCACGCGTTTTCGGACCTGTTTGGCAAGGAGGTCGCGGTGGTGCCGGTGGCAACGGGGACGGCGGCAAATCTTGTCGGATTGTCGGCACTGGTGTCGCCGTTTGGCGGGGTGGCCTGCCATCATCAGGCGCATATCAACCGCACGGAATCGACCGGGGTGGCATTTTATGGCAACGGGGCGAAGCTTCTGACCATGGAGGGGCCATCGGCAAAGCTGTTGCCCGAGACACTTGATGCGTTTTTAACCCGCGAAAACACCCATGGCATGCATTCGGTTGATCCCGAATGTGTGGCCATTACGCAGGCGACCGAATTCGGCACGATCTATGACGTTGAAGAAGTCCAGGCGATTGGGAAGGTCGCCAAGGCGCATGGCATGAAGTTTTTCATGGACGGGGCGCGGTTTGCCAATGCGATTGCCGCCCTTGGTTGCCACCCGGCCGATATCACATGGAAGGCCGGGCTTGACGTTTTAAGTTTTGGCGCCACCAAGAACGGGGCGATGGCGGTGGATGCAATCATCCTGTTTGACCCGTCATTGCGCGGTCGGGTCGAAAAGGCACGCAAGCGCGGCGGGCATCTGTTTTCCAAGCACCGCTATCTGGCGGCACAGCTTCTGGCCTATGTGAAGGATGATCTTTGGCTGCGTAATGCGCGCCATGCCAATCAGGCCGCAAGCGCCCTTTGCCAGTCGCTTGAAACCCTTGGTGCGCGGGCGGCCTTTGCCCCGCAGGGCAACGAGCTGTTTGTGCATATGGATGATGATCTGGCCGAACGGTTGCGCAAGGCCGGGCTGGTCTTTCGGCCATGGCCCGCGGTCGGGCCGGATGCGTTTCGCTTTGTTAGCGGCTGGAACAGCCCGATTGAGGCGATCCGCGCGTTACCGGAAACACTATAGGCATCATTGCCATTCGAACGGATCGCGTGTGATAAAGGGCGGTCTGGCTGCGGCGCAATTCCCGCAGCATATCGACGCCACCACAAGACACGGACCCGTTCGATGAATTTTGCCTCTGACAATGTATCGCCCCTGTGCCCGGAAATCCTGAGTGCGCTGGAGCACGAAGCCTATGGCAACGCACCGGCCTATGGGGCGGATGAAACCAGCCGTCAGCTTGACGCGGCCTTTTCCGAATTGTTTGACCGTGAGGTCGCGGTTGTTCCGGTTGCCACCGGGACCGCAGCAAACTGCATTAGCCTGTCGGCACTGGTATCGCCGTTTGGTGGCATCGTCTGCCATCACGAGGCCCATATCAACGAAGATGAAAGCACCGGCGTTGCGTTCTTTACCGGCGGGGCGAAGCTGATGCCGGTTGATGGCCCGGCGGCAAAGCTTGAAGCCGACAATCTGGATGCCTTTCTGGCAAGCCGGGTGGATCGTGGGGTCCATTCAGTCGCCCCGGAATGCGTTGCGATCACGCAGGCGACCGAACTGGGCACGGTTTACACCGCCGATGAAGTTGCAGCCATTGGCGCGATCTGCCAAAGCCGCGACCTTCGGCTGTTCATGGATGGGGCGCGGTTTGCCAATGCGGTTGCGCATCTGGATTGCCACCCGGCCGATATCACGTGGAAGGCCGGTGTCGATGCGATCAGTTTTGGGGCAACCAAAAACGGCGCGCAGGCGGTTGATGCGATTGTCCTGTTTGATACGTCACTGCGCAGCAGGGTCGAGCAGGCCCGCAAACGCAGCGGCCATCTTTATTCCAAGCATCGTTATCTGGCTTCACAGCTTCTGGCCTATGTGAAGGATGATCTTTGGCTGCGCAATGCGCGCCACGCCAACGGGGCGGCCAGAACCCTTTGTGACATGCTGGTGTCGCATGGGGCGACATTGGCGCATGCCGCCGACGGCAACGAGCTTTTTGTGAAGCTTGCCCCGGAGCTTGCGCAACGGATGCGTGATGCCGGGGCGTTATTCCATCCGTGGCCGTCATTGGGCGCGGATATTTACCGATTTGTGACGGCGTGGAACACGGATATCGCGCAAATCAGTGAACTTAATGATCGCATTACGCGCAATTGACCCGTGTAAGTGGTTCAGCAATCAAACGAATCTAGAAATTTCAAGAAGATAGATCGGACGGAAAAGCACGTTAGCTTTATGTGTTTTTCCGTTCGGTCATCAGTAGCCCCGAAAAAAATGCACGGCTCCCATACCCGATTGTGGGGGACAATTTCATAAAAATAACAGACACTTGACATAAATTCATCATTCATCCGATCAGGTCGTCCTACGTAGAACCCCGCAGGAAACGTTGACGATACGCAGAAACCCTGATTATTTTCCCTCGTCGATTGCCAACATAACTGTTGGATCGGGTAAACCCGCCCGACCCTTTGCACAAATTGCAATGCATGAGCCGTTCAAGGCCAGCAGCCACCCGTGCAAATTGTTTGGGCCAGCCTTGAGGGAGGCATCTTATATGAAAGCGAATTTCGTCAAAGCGGCGATCGGTGCAGGTCTGCTTGCAGCGACTGCGCTTGCTGCTCCGACTGCCGCTTCGGCAAAAACCCTGGTTTATTGCTCGGAAGGAAGCCCGGAAGGCTTCAACCCGCAGCTTTACACCGCGGGTACCACCTTTGACGCCACCTCGCGTCAGGTATTCAACCGTCTGGTACAGTTCAAGCGCGGCACGACCACCATCGTTCCGGGCCTTGCAACCAGCTGGGACGTATCGGCCGATGGCACGGAATACACCTTTAACCTGCGTAAAGGCGTTAAATTCCAGACCACCGATGCCTTCACCCCGACCCGCGATTTCAACGCAGACGACGTGATCTTCTCGTTCCGTCGCCAGTGGGACAAAGATCATCCGTACCATGCGGTTTCGGGTGGCGGTTACGAGTATTTCAACTCGATGTCCATGGGCGAACTGATCAAGGACATCGTCAAGGTTGACGATTACACCGTCAAATTCGTTCTGAACCGTCCGGAAGCACCGTTCATCGCCAACATGGCGATGGATTTCGCATCCATCCTGTCGGGTGAATATGCCGATCAGCTGATGGCTGCCGGTACACCGGAACAGATCGACCTGAACCCGGTCGGTACCGGTCCGTTCCAGGTTGTCCAGTATCAGAAAGATGCGGTCATCCGTTACAAAGCGTTCCCGGAATACTGGGAAGGCAAGGCACCGATCGATAACCTGATCTTTGCCATCACCCCGGACAGCACGGTTCGTTACCAGAAGCTGAAAGCCGGCGAATGCCATGTCATGCCATACCCGAACCCGGCTGATCTGGAAGCGATGGAAGCCGATGGCGACATCAACCTGATGAGCCAGGAAGGTCTGAACGTCGGTTATCTTGGTTACAACACCAAGAAAGAGCCGTTCACCGATGCACGTGTCCGTAAGGCACTGAACATGGCGATCAACAAAGCCGCCATCATCGAGGGTGTTTATCAGGGTGCAGGCGTTGCCGCCAAAAACCCGATCCCGCCGACCATCTGGTCGTACAACAACGATACCGTTGACGATCCGTATGATCCGGAAGCAGCCAAGAAATTGCTGGCAGAAGCCGGTTATCCGGATGGTTTCACCACCGATATCTGGGCCATGCCGGTACAGCGTCCCTACAACCCGAACGCACGCCGTATGGCTGAACTCGTTCAGGCTGACTGGGCCGCGATTGGCGTGAATGCCGAAATCGTTTCCTACGAGTGGGGCGAATACCTTGAGCGCACCAAAAATGGTGAACAGGGCAGCTTCATGCTCGGCTGGACCGGCGACAACGGTGACCCCGACAACTTCCTTGCTGTTCTGCTGGGTTGCGATGCCGTTGGCAGTGCAAACCGTGCACAGTGGTGCAACGAGGAATTCGACAGCCTGATCCAGCAGGCGAAAACCACTTCGGATGTTCTTGAACGTACCCGTCTGTACGAAGAAGCCCAGACCGTCTTCAAACGTGAAGCACCGTGGGCAACCATCGCGCACTCGATCGTTTTCGAACCGATCCGTAACGAAGTTGTCGACTACAAGATCGATCCGTTTGGCGGTCACATCTTCTACGGCGTCGATATCAAAGAATAAGACGCCCCTACACCTTGCCGAAGAGGCCCGGTTTTCCGGGCCTCTTTGCAATTCCGCAATAGAGAGAGATGTCCGCCCGCAGGCATTGCGCGCGGATGCTAAAAAGGCCCAATGGCATGCTAGGTTTCCTTTTACGCCGTTTGGGTGACGTCATACCGACCTTCTTTGGCGTTACCATTCTGGTGTTTCTGATGATTCACCTGATCCCGAGCGACCCGATCCAGATGCGAGCAGGCGAGCGCAGTATCAGTCCCGAACGATACGCCGAACTGCAAAAGGAATATGGTTTCGACAGACCGCTTGTCGTTCAGTATTTCGACTATCTTGGCGGCGTTTTGCAGGGTGATCTTGGTGAATCCTTCGTCACCAAGCGTCCGGTGATCGAAGAATTCGCGACCCTGTTCCCGGCAACGATCGAGCTTTCCATCGCGGGGATATTGTTTGCGATCATTGTCGGTCTGCCATTGGGGGTTATTGCCGCGATCAACAGGGGAAAGTGGCTTGACCACCTGACCATGAGTTTATCGCTGACAGGATATTCAATGCCCATCTTCTGGTGGGCGCTGTTACTGATCATGTTCTTTTCGACGACGCTTGGCTGGACCCCGGTTTCCGGTCGCCTGTCGATCATGTATTACATCGAGCCGACCACCGGTTTCATGCTGATCGACACATTGCTCAGCGATGAAAAAGGCGCGTTTATCAGTGCGCTCCGTCATCTGATCCTGCCAACGATTGCGCTTGGCACCATTCCGATGGCCGTGATTGCGCGTATGACACGCTCTTCGATGCTTGAAGTTCTGGGCGAGGAATATATACGTGTTGCGCGAGCCAAGGGCCTTGCCCCGATGCGGGTGATCATGGTTCATGCGCTTCGCAATGCCCTGATCCCGGTGATTACGGTGATCGGCCTTCAGGTCGGTGTGCTGTTTGCCGGTGCAATTCTGACTGAAACCATTTTCTCGTGGCCCGGTATTGGCAAATGGATTGTCGAGGCGCTGAACCGCCGCGATTACCCGACCATCCAGGGCGGCATCTTGATGATTGCCTTCGTGGTTATGGGGGTCAATCTGTTCGTCGATCTGATGTATGGGGTGATCAATCCCCGCATCCGGCACAAGCGTTAAGGGGGCACGGGAAATGACAAACCAGAACACCCAATCGACCACCCCCGAAACGGCAGCAGCCGAAGTGGTGGCCGTCGAAGACCAGAAGATCAATCCGCCCAGCCCGTTTATGGAAACGTGGAATTATTTCCGCAAGAACCGTGGCGCTTATGTCGGGCTGATCGTTATCTGCTTTATCCTGTTCATGGCGGCATTCGCCCAGTGGATTGCCCCGTTTGATCCGATTGCACAGGACCGCACCGCGTTCCTGAAACCGCCGATCTGGATGGAAGGTGCCGATCCGCGCTATATCCTTGGTACCGACGCGGTTGGTCGCGACATCCTGTCACGCCTGATCCATGGTGCGCAGCTTTCGGTGACCATCGGCGTGTTCGTCGTGATCATTTCAATGATCGCCGGTATCGTTCTTGGACTGGTTGCCGGATATTTCCGCGGCTGGATCGAAGTCGGCATCATGCGCATGATGGATACCATGCTGGCCCTGCCCAGCCTGATCATGGCGATGGCGATTGTCGCGATCCTCGGCCCGGGGCTTGAAAACGCCATGCTGGCGATTGCGATTGTCCAGTTGCCGCATTATGTGCGCCTGTCGCGTGCCTCGGTGGTGTCCGAACTGAACAAGGAATATGTCATCGCATCGCAGATTGCCGGTGCCGGTCATATCCGCCAGATGTTCGTCAATATCCTGCCGAACTGCATGGCACCCCTGATCGTTCAGGGCACATTGGGCATTTCCAGTGCCATCCTTGATGCTGCGGCCCTTGGCTTCCTTGGCCTTGGCGCGCAGCCGCCGCTGCCGGAATGGGGCACCATGCTGGCCGAAGCCCGCGAATTCGTGGGATCGGCATGGTGGGTGATCACCTTCCCCGGCCTTTGCATCCTCGTCACCGTGCTTGCCTTCAACCTGATGGGTGATGGTCTGCGCGATGCCCTTGATCCCAAGATGAAGCGGTAAGTCATGGCTCTTCTCGAAGTTAAAAACCTGACAGTCGAGTTCGGCTCCGAAGACCGGCCGTTCCGCGCTGTTGATAATGTAAGTTATTCCGTTGATCGCGGCGAAGTCCTTGGCATCGTCGGTGAGTCGGGTTCGGGTAAATCCGTATCCTCGCTTGCCGTTATGGGCCTGATCGACTTCCCCGGTCGTGTTACCGCCGACAGCCTGACCTTTGATGGGCAGGACCTGCTGACGATGTCGCCCGGCAAGCGCCGTGCGATTACGGGCAAGGATATCGGCATGATCTTCCAGGATCCGATGTCGGCGCTTAATCCGTGCTTTACGGTTGAAGCCCAGATCATGGAAGCCCTGAAAGTCCATGAGGGTGGTTCGAAAAAGGAGCGGCGTGAACGTACGCTTGACCTTCTGAACCAGGTTGGCATTCCCGATCCGAAATCGCGCATGACCGCCTATCCCCACCAGCTTTCGGGCGGGATGAGCCAGCGTATCGTGATTGCGATGGCGATTGCGTGCAATCCGCGCCTGCTGATTGCCGATGAACCGACCACCGCCCTTGACGTGACCATTCAGGCCCAGATCATCGACCTGCTGCTGAAATTGCAGGACGATAGTGATATGGCCCTGATCCTGATCACGCACGATCTGGCACTGGTATCGGAAGCGGCTGATCGCATTCAGGTGATGTATGCCGGTCAGCTTTTTGAAAGTGGCCCGGCCGACAGCATCTTTGCCGCCCCGCGTCATCCCTATACCCAGGCGTTGCTTGAGGCGTTGCCGGAACGTTCCGAAGGGCATGATCGCCTGCGCACCATCCCCGGTGTGGTTCCGGGTCAGTATGACCGCCCGGCGGGCTGTCTTCTGGCACCGCGTTGCCGGTATGCCAATGATCGTTGCGTTGTCGAACGCCCCGATGTTGGTGCCTATAACGGGCGCGATGTCCGCTGTTTCTATCCGCTTGACGACCACGGCCAGCCGACCGGCCAAACAACCGGGGAGACCGTGTAATGAGCTTCCTTGATGCAAAACCCGGTGTTCCGCTGCTGGAATCCGATGATCTTGTCCGTCACTACGAAGTCAGCCGCGGCCTTGGCAAACCAAGTGCGATGGTCAAGGCGCTTGATGGTGTTTCCTTTACGCTCGAAGCCAAAAAGACGCTGGCGGTTGTTGGCGAGTCCGGTTGTGGCAAGTCCACGCTTGGCCGTCAGTTGACCCTGATTGAAAAGCCCAGCGCAGGCGGGCTTAAAATCAACGGCGAAGCGGTTGGTGATCTGAGTGACAGGGAAGCGAAACTGTTCCGTCGCACGGTTCAGATGATCTTCCAGAACCCTTACGGGTCGCTGAACCCGCGCAAGAAAGTCGGCCAGATCCTTGGCGAGCCGGTGTTGCTTAACATGGATCTGGGTCGCAAGGAGCGCGAGGAACGTGTGCGCGAAACCATGGCCAAGGTTGGCCTGCGCCCCGAATTTTACGGGCGCTATCCGCATATGTTTTCCGGCGGGCAGCGTCAGCGTATCGCGATTGCGCGCGCGCTGATCCTTGAACCGAAAGTCATCGTTGCCGATGAACCGGTTTCCGCCCTTGACGTGTCGGTCCAGGCACAGGTTCTGAACCTGATGATGGACCTGCAGGAAGAGATGAATGTCGCCTATGTCTTCATCTCGCACGATCTTTCTGTCGTTCGCCATATTGCAGATGACGTCATGGTGATGTATTTGGGGCGCGTCGCTGAAAAGGGACCGACCGAAGAAATCTTTGCCAAACCGCTGCATCCCTATACAAGGGCGCTTCTGGCATCGGCACCAAAGATCGATCCGGCGCATCGCGTCAAGGCAGAGCCGCTGAAAGGCGAACTGCCTTCACCGATCAATCCGCCGTCGGGCTGTGCGTTTCATAAACGCTGCCCGTTCGCGACCGACCATTGCGCACAGGTTCGTCCTGAATTGCGCATGTATGAAGGCCGCGAGGTGGCTTGCCATCGGGTCGAAGAAATCGCCTGAAAACAGGCGATCGCCCGGATATCCGGGTAGACAAGGGAGCAAGGGGGCGCGCTTTAACAAGCTGCGCCCCTGAGCCTTTCAGGGTCACAAGAAAGCCTGCAAAGGCTTTGCTGGCTGTATGGAACTCCGAGAACAAAACTCAGCCCAAGAATGTTTCTTCGTGCGTGGCCTGATATTGCTGTATCTCGCTTCTCATCCTGCCTTGCCAGTTATGCACGAAGGTTAAAACCTCTGACGTTTCAAGATGGGCTTTCAGTGACGATTGATCGCGCCAACGTTCGGCAATCACGAGACGCCCCGGGCATGCCGCATCAGGATTAACCGCATAAAAAAGGCAGCCTTTCTCGGGTTTTGCATTACGCGCGATCACCTGAAGGTCGGCGATGAACTGATCAATTTCATGTGGATCAACATGAATGTGCCCCATCAGAATGATCATGTCATTCCACCACAAGCACGATCTTGCCCTGAATGTGCCCTTTGGCTGCACGTTCATGAGCCTTGCGGGCATCAGCAAGCGGGTATGTGCTGTCGAGCACGACGCGAAGTGTGCCGTCACTCAGCAGACCGGCAAGCTCCGCCAGTTGATCGCCGTTTGACCGAACCTGCGTTGCCGATACCGTAATACCAAGCTTTTCAGCTTCTTCGTGACTGGAAAAGCCCAGCGGGAACACCGGGAAAAGGGCACCACCCCGTTTGATCGTGGGCAGGAAACGCCCGGCGGTCGGTCCGCCAAGGGCATCAATCACAAGATCAAGATCCCGCACGACGTCTTCGGGTGGGGTTTTCGTATAATCGATAAACTCGTCAGCCCCCAAGTCGCGCAGAAGCGCCTGGTGCTTGCCAGACGCAACCGCGATGACCCTGGCACCTTTGAGTTTTGCGACCTGCACGGCAAAATGCCCAACACCACCGGCAGCGCCATTCACAAGAACGGTTTTTCCCGAAAGTTCAACCGGCTTATGCTGATAGGACTGAAGCGGATTTGGTTCGTCATGTCCCAGATCAACCAGGAACTGCCACGTGGTAAGAAGCGACATGGGCGCCCCCGCCGCATGCACATGATCAATACCGTCCGGCTTGGGGGCGGCTTCCGATGCAGGGACCGTGACATATTGTGCATAGGCCCTGCTTCCCCCGGCAAGCCCGGACGGGAAACGAACCATGGCGTAAACGTCGTCTCCTGGCGCAAAGCCGGTAACATCATCGGCAACGGCGTCAACGACACCTGATATGTCGGTTCCAAGTATCACCGGGAAGGATATTTGCGGCTGCCATTCCGGCGGCAGCATCCTGTAGCCATCACGCAAATACCAGTCGGGCGGATTAATCCCGACCGCGTGCACCCGGACCCTTATTTCACCCGGTCCCGGATCAGGTATCGGCGCGTCCTCGTAGCGCATGACCTCGGGCCCGCCGAACGCGTGCTGACGGACCGCCTTCATTGTCTTTGTCATTACGGCTTCTTCTTTCATCGCATATGTGCTATCCACAATCGGAGCACTGATCCGCATTTATGGAGCAGTGCTCCGTTTGTCAAGAGGAACATATGCGCGCCGACGCAAAGAAGAACTACGAACATCTGCTTGCCACCGCACGGGAGGTTGTCAAAGACCAGGGTGCGGAAGCATCTTTGCGCGACATTGCCCGCAAAGCCGGGGTGGGACTTGGTACGCTGTACCGACATTTTCCAACGCGCGAGGCACTGCTTGAAACCCTGCTGCGCGAGAGCTTTGACGGGCTGAAAGAATCAGCGCGCGAACGCGAAACCGCAAGTTCGCCGGATGATGCGCTGGTATCGTGGCTACGTGATCTTGTTGCATGCGCGAACGACTATCGCGGTGTCATTGCCGCGATGGTGGCCGCCATTGAGGATGAAGAGTCCGCTCTTCATGCGTCGTGCGTTACCATGAAAGCCGCAGGGACAAGGCTCCTTGTCCGGGCGCAGGAAAAGGGCGTTGCGCGCACCGACATTGATGGCGGTGACCTGTTCGCCATGGTGGGTGCGCTTGCCTGGCTTGGCGATCAGCCATCATCGGCACCACGTGCGGATCATCTGTTCAATGTCATTACCAGCGCCATCCTGAAAAAGTGATGGCCGGGACCATCACATCCGCAAAGCAAAGCGGATCAGGTCGCGTTGCGTGTGCGGTCCGTCAGGGCCAGCAGCACCCCTGCGGCGATCAGGAGGCTGCCGCTGATGCGGTTAAGCCAGCGCATGTGGCGGGCGGAGCGGATCAGCCCCTTTACCTGCCCGCCGACAAGCCCGTAGCCCAGAAGAACACAGGCCTCCATCGCGATGAAGGTCACGCCCATGATCGCAAATTGCGGGCCGTATGAACCGGCCTGATCAAGGAATTGCGGAAAGAAGGCGGTAAAGATCAGGATCGCCTTGGGATTGCCAATCGCGGTCAGAAATTCCGTCCGGGCCAATGACATCGCACCGGGATGGGCGACAAAGCCGACGGTATCACCGGGAACCTCCGGCTCGGCAACCCTGGTTCGCCAGCTTTTGAGGCCAAGATAAATCAGATAGACCGCCCCACCCCACTTGATGATCATAAAGGCGGTTTCGCTTGCGGCAAGCACCACGCCAAGCCCCATGGCCGTCACAACGATCATCAGGGCAAAAGCCAGCAGTCGTCCCGCCCCGCCGATGGCGGCCGACGCAACGCCGTGGCGCGCGCCATTGAACATCGCGAGCAGATTATTCGGTCCGGGGGCCATCGAAAGCGCCAAGGCCGCGCCGGAAAACAGCAACCATGTATCAAGCTGCATTTGGGGAAGTCCTGTGAAAAATGGGTGACCGGCTGATTGCGCCCGAAATTCAGTCGCGCGTCAAGGCGGCAATCATGGTTGCCGCAGCCGGCCATTTCGACGAAAGGTCCGCCCGTTTGCCCATGGCGAAATCGGCGAAGTCAAAACCGGGTGCCACCGTACAGCCCAGAAGGGCAAATTTGCCACCTTGTTTCAGGCGCGCCCCCTGCCAGACATTTTTCGGCACGATCATTTGCGGCTTCTGCCCCGCCAGAAGATCATTGCCGATTTCAACCAGCCGGTGGCTGCCATCGGCATACAGTTGGAGCTGTTCGACCGGATCGCCAAGGTAATGGTGGAAAATCTCGTCACTGGTCAGGATATGCATGCCCGAAAAGGTATCGGGCGTCAGCAGGTAATAGATCGCGGTCCCGGTGGATCGCACGCCAAGATACCGGTTGCCCGGATTGCAGGTTTCCAGCGCGCGGAATGTTTCGGCATAAAAGCCGCCTTCGGGATGCGGTTGCAGGCCGAGTTTTTCAATCAGGTTTTCGATGGTGATATCGCGGGACATGGCGCACTCCCTGCATGGGATGGATGATGGCCGACCATCATGACAAAAAAGGGGAACGGTGCAAACCGTTCCACTGTATAATTTGGACATATGCGAAACGAGGACTTAGTGGCCCTTGTGTTCCTGATCGCCCATTTTCATGTCGCCGTGATCCATACCGGCATCGCCGTGCGGGCCTTTGGACATTGATCCCATCACATCAATGGTCACCGGTATGTCGCCCGCCTTTTCAAAGGTCAGCGTTACGTCGATTTTTTCACCTTCGACCAGCGGCTTGTGCAGGCCGATCAGCATGACGTGATAGCTGCCCGGTTTGAACATCAGTTCACCATGCATCGGCACATCGATCCCGCCTTCGACCGGGCGCATCTTCATGACGTTGTTTTCCATGATATGCGTGTGCAGTTCGGTTTTATCGGCCAGATCGGATTTCACCCCGACAATGCGATCCGCCATGCCGGTATTTTCGACCGTCAGGAAGGCCGCGCCATTCGGCACCTTGCCAAGCGACGCCTTGGCCCAGGCATCCTTGATTTCGATATCGGCGGCAAACGCCTGGGTCGCAGCGAACAGACCGGCCAGGGTCGCAATAACAGCAAACAGTTTTTTCATAATCTTTGTTTCCATCCTTGTCCGGTGTGGATTGGTTGCATCACACCGGTAATTTGATTTCGGGTGTATCGGGAAATCAGATGGAATGCGGGGGTGCGCGGGAATAGCGCGTGCGCGGCACGGTGATCGTGGCGGCAAGCAGGCGGGCTTGCGCGTATTCGGCATCATGGATGATTGAAACCGGCGCGCCAAACGGCACGTCCAGACTTGCCATCGCCCCATGATGGGACGCGCATAGCGAACAGAAACCATGACCGGCAGAATGCCCACCGGAATTTTGTGACGCGGCATCGGGACTGGCGTTGCCAAACGATATGGCGCGCACCCCATCCGCCGTGCAGATGAAAATCAGATCGCCACCGGGGGCGGCATTGGCCCCGGTAATGGCGGTTAACCCGCCACCACTGGCACCGCCATACATCGCACTCACGAAACCCGACTGCGTCACCCCGGTCATCAGAATGACGA
>NZ_LPVY01000009.1 GCF_001613805.1 Thalassospira lucentensis | reverse complement strand
ACAGACTTTTGCGCCATAACGCTGCCCGCGCATCCCTTCCTACTGATCAACAATGTCAAAGAACTCTAGAGCCGTAGCCCTCTACCTCACAGTCCGCGTCGCCGTCTCCTTGGCGCCGCACCCCGTCGGTGGAGGCGGGTTATAGGGCCCCTCGCCGGACCTGTAAACACCTTTTTCGAGAAAAAATGCATTTCAACGTCTTTTTTCTCAAAATCGTTTAAATTCAATGACTTGATATTTCGTCCCCAGCCAACCCCGGCACCAAGTCCGGGGGATGTTTCGGACTTTAAGTTGAATAATCGCAAATCGGCCCGGCAAAATCCGGCGCAAACCCGCCATTCCGACCGCAAGAAAAATCCGAACCCCGAATGATGATTCGCCATTAACGCCAATTTTTATCCGGGTTCGACCAGATTACCCCCTGCTCCGATCCGCATCCTTGATCCGGATCAGATGATCGATGGCAATTTTGATGCTTTATATATGGTGTGTGCGGTGCAATGATCGCGTGTCGGGACAGAACCGGTATCAATGCCCGGACAATGAAATTGCCATAAAACCGGACGGGATACGCAATATTGCCAATTGGCCTTTGAAAAGATGGACAAAAGGCAATATGTGAACCTTTCTTTTACATAATGACCTGATTATGGGGCGAGATAACAGTGCCTGAACGGCATTAGGGGACCGAAGGAAGATGATGAGACTGCGACATTCATTTATTTGTGCAGCCGCACTTGCAAGCCTTGCGCTTGCCGGGTGCTCCGGTTCGAACCTTGTTCCGAATACCGCATCAGGTGGCGGCTCCGACAGCAAGGGCGGCGGTCAGCCGATCCCGTCCTTTACCCAGTTCACCGATATTCCGATGCCATCCAATTCATCCCTGGATATGGATCGCAGCATCATTTTCGGGGCATCCGATGCCTGGCATGGCCGCCTCGTGATGAATTCCGGTGGCACACCCGCCCAGATGTATGACTTCTACGAACGCGAAATGCCCAATTTCGGCTGGAGCAAGGTCACCGTCGTGCGGGCCGATATTTCGGTCATGGTCTATGACCGCGAAAGCCGCGTTGCGACCATCAAGCTGCAGGGCGGATCCTTTGCCGGATCGACGGTGGATATCACCGTATCGCCCAAAGGCTGATTACAGCCTGACCTGACCTGAAAAAGACCAAACAAAAAGGGCGCCCGATGGCGCCCTTTCGTATTTTGATATCGCAATATTAATCAGCGGGTGCCAAACAGACGGTCACCGGCATCGCCAAGGCCCGGCACGATATAGGCCTTTTCATTGAGCTTCTCGTCAAGGCCCGCGGTATAGACCGGCACGTTCGGATGCGCGTCATGGAAGACTTTCACCCCTTCCGGGGCCGCGACCAGCGCCATGAAGCGAATGTCTTCGTCCTTAACGCCATATTTGTTCAGCGTATCAATCGCCGCCACTGCCGAGTTGCCGGTTGCCAGCATGGGGTCAACCAAAATGAAGGTACGGCCTTCGACTTCGGGCAGCTTCACCAGATATTCGACTGGCATGTGGGTTTCGGGATCGCGATACAGGCCAATATGACCGATGCGCGCGGACGGCATCAGTTCGATCAGGCCATCGGCCATGCCAAGACCGGCGCGCAGGATCGGCACAACGGCCAGTTTGCGGCCCTGGATCATTGGCGCCTTCATCGGGCAGATCGGGGTGACGATGTCTTCATAGCTGACCGGCAATTCGCGGGTGATCTCGTAGCCCATCAGCAGCGCAATTTCCTTTAGCAACTGGCGGAAGGTCTTGGTCGAGGTATCGACCTTGCGCATATGCGTCAGTTTGTGCTGGATCAGCGGGTGATCGAGAATATGAAGATTGGGAAAATCGTTCTGTGTGGTCATGTTTCTGCCAACCATCCTGATGTGCAAAGCGGCCCGCGTGGCACGTCACGGCTTTGCTTTCCGAAAAACTCTGGCGTACCGCCTAAAGCCTTTGCCCTGAGATGGCAAGTAGAATGCCGCAAAGACGGCGCAAAAACAAACCCGTTCATCAGAAAACGGAAAGGGCCGATGCAGCATCTGCACCGGCCCCGGTATCGTATCTTGCGACACTATATATATGTGTCAGTTGACTTCGCGGTCATTGGGTTCGGCCCGGACAGGGAAACCTTCAAGATTCTGATCCTTTTTGACCGCAACCGCCTTGTCGCGTGCTTCCTTCATGGTCGTGTATCTGCCAACCCGGACATAATACCAGGTGGCATCACCTTCCGGACCACGGGCAACAACCGCAACCTCAAGGCCAAGCTTGCGCAGTTCCTCGGCGCGCTGGCTGGCATTTTCATGTACCTTGAAGGCACCGACCTGAACCGAAAATGGTGCCGCCGCCCCCGAAGAGGCTGCTTTCGGGGTGGATGTCGCAGCCGGTTCGGGCTTTTCCGGAACGGCCGCGGTTTCAGCCGGGACCGCCGGGGCCTCTGGCGCGGGCGGTGCGGTTTCGGCCGCGTCCGATGACTTGATTTCCGGCGCCTGCAATTTGCGCGGGGCATTTGCCGTCTGCTCGGCACGGGCCGCGGCCTTTTCGGCGTCGCTCATTTCCGGGGCAGCCGGGGCTTCCGGCGTCGTGGTATCGCTTTCGGCATCCCCCGTATCCTCGGTGGTCGATGCTTCACCATTTTCCGTGGTATCAGAAGAACCATCGCCCTCAAGGGCCGCACTGCGTTCGGCAATCAGATCACCGACCGGATCATCTGTTGCCGGGGCTGCCGGAGCAGAAGGTGTTGCAGATGGCGTTGCCGTCCCCGATGCACCGCCCGGAATATTGCCGGTCGTTCCGGCCTCGGGCAAGGCTGTCGATCCCGCCGGTTCCTCCGGCAGGGTTGCAAGGATTTCCGCCTGTCCGGCCGGTTTTTCATTGGCTGCCATCTGTTCGTCAGGGTCCATGAACAGCCCTGCGCCGACCAGCATGCCGACAAAGAACAAGACCAGACCGAGCATGCCGGCACCGGTTGCGAGACCCAGTAAGGTTTTGCGATCCATTTCTGCTATCCGCCCATTTTGTGACTGTCGATGACGCCCGCCGTCCTCGCCATGGCCATTGCGGCCATAAATAAACGCCGGTAAGGGCGCGTCTTTCTGCGGTTCCGGTTTCGGGTCCGCATGCAAATCGGTGCGGTTGTTTTCGTCTTCGCCAGCCATTTTTTGCCGGTCCTTTACGACTGATTACCTGTAAATATCGTGGGCATCCGTCATGGTGATGTCACACCATCACGGGCTACCCTGCTTCTTTTAGGGCACAGGCCGTTTATAAAACGCTAAAAACATGCGTGCCTGTCGCGCCTCGATATGCAGATTGCGGATGTCATGAAACTTTGGCGATTTCAAAGCACGGATGTCACAAACCCGGCATGCAGGACAAAAAAAGGGAGGCTGGTATATAGCCCGGAATTGTCCCGCACAATTTCCGGATACCAGCCCCCTCGAGTGAGAGAGATCGACCTTCGGGGAGAGAGAGTCCCGAAGAACAGTGGTCATCAGGTACGCCATGTGAGCCTGATGACCCGTCGCAAACGACGTTGCCGTCTGCATTTGACAAACACAGTCATAGAGCATCAAAAAACTAATTGCAAACGATTATCACACACATTCGCAAATTTTTTTGTGTTTTTTCAATAGCCCCTGAAAATCATGGGGATTTTCAAACCCTCATGGCTGTTTCAATCCCATATATAAAATACTGTATACCGCGAAAAACATGGGCTTGGCGGCAACAGCGCTATTGTGTTTGCTCCCAAGCTCTGTTTGGATCAGTGCAATTACCCCTTAAGAGGTAGTCCGGGGAACGAAGCACCAAAAGAACCATAAAAAAAACTGGCTCTGGAGTGTAATGAATGACGGGAGATAAAGCCGCGAAGACGGCTATTGCAGGGGGTGCCACGGGCCTCCTGACGTTACGGCGTATTTTGCTCGTAACAGGTTTGCTTTTATCGGGTGCAGTTACATGGATGTTGCTGTGGACCGGGGATACCTATCGAAACTTTGCCGTCGAGACGCTGAACAATTCGGTCGGCGGCACGGTCAATTTCTTTGTCCGGTCACGCGTGGCACAGGATTACGGCGACCGGGTCACCCCCATTGTCAATGAATGGTCGCGCCTTGGCAGTCTGGTCAAAAGCTATCAGGATAACGATCAGGCCCGCATGAAGGCCGAACTTAACATTCTTTCCAATGCCAGCCAGGTCGTTCAGGGCGAACTGGTTCTGGTCGAAACCATCGCCTATGACACCGATTTCAACCAGCTTGCGACCTCGGATGCCAATCTGGGTGCCAGTGTGACCGATGATCCGGCGGTCATGGATTACCTTAAAACACGTGACAAGGCCGATGCCCGCAAACCGGTGACCTATATGTGGGCAACACCAGCCGGCAAACCGGTTTTCAGCACCATTGTTCCGGTCGGCGGTTTTCGCGCCGTCGGCTTTATGGAAGTGATCACCGATCCGCTGCCGACCCTGGCCGGGATCGGCAAGGTTCTGGGCGGCAATTTCCGCATTCTGGGCAGCGACGGCAATGTGCTGTTTGAAAGCCTTGAAGACGGGGACGCCAGCGAAGGCGGCGAAGCCCTGGCCCCAACGGCCGATAGCGATGCCCCGACAGAGGCAGAAGCAAAACCGGCTGAAACAGCGGGCGGCACGCACCGTGCCACCGTCGATATTTCGGTTGGAAACGGCCGGGGCGGTGTCTGGGCGACCGCCACGTTTGACCGCGATATTACCGACTTCTATTCCCAGACCGACGATCTTCGAACGCTGTCGATCGAAATTCTGGTGGCCGTTCTTCTGGTCGGCTGGATCGCTGGCTGGATATTGCTTCGGACCACGGTATTTCGCAATCTGCGCGCCTTTGCCGGGGCGATGACATCAATCTCGAACGGGGACACCAATGTACGTCTGCCCCGCGTCGGGTCCGATGAAATCGGTGAAATGCGCAAGGCTCTTGTCGGCCTGCGTGAAGCCGTGCGTCAGGCGATGATCCTGCAAAACATGGTCGAAAACACCCCGACCATGACCGCCCTGATCACGCCCGAAGGCGAACTGACATATCTTAATGCCAGTGCGCAAACCTATGTCGGCGGCGATGCCAGATCGGTTTCGGGCGACTTCCTGAAAGTCGGTGAGGAATTCCAGAAACGGCTTTCCAATCCGGCCAACCTGCCCTTTACCGAGGTGGTCCAGACCGAACGCGATCACCTTGAACTTCTGGCAGCCCCGGTGCGTGATAAGGACAATGTCCTTCTGGGCACCATGCTGGCATGGAACGTGGTGACCGAACGCGAAGAAAGCCGCATCGCGGTTACCGAAATGATGGCCGAGGTCGCCCGCGTTGCGCAATCGGTCACCGAACAGTCCGAAGGGCTTCTTGGCCTTGCCCGTGATCTGACCAGCCAGTCGGAAAACACGGTAGATCAGTCGGGCAGCGCGCTTGACGTCTCGCGCGAGGCGGCAAGCAATACCCAGAACGTCGCCACCGCGGTCGAGGAACTGTCATCCTCCATTGCGGAAATCAACCGTCAGGCAACAGAGGCCGCAGACGTGACCAACCGGGCACGCTCCGAGGCCGAAGAAA
Source organism: Thalassospira lucentensis (assembly GCF_001613805.1). Classification (GTDB taxonomy): domain Bacteria; phylum Pseudomonadota; class Alphaproteobacteria; order Rhodospirillales; family Thalassospiraceae; genus Thalassospira; species Thalassospira lucentensis_A. Next base: position 26,891 of record NZ_LPVY01000009.1, on the reverse strand, counting down.
GCCAGCGCAATATCGTATCGCTTGAAAAGGCAAGTTCGGAAATCGGATCGATCATTGATCTGATCAACGATATCGCGCATCGCACCAAGCTTCTGTCGCTCAATGCGACCATCGAAGCCGAACGTGCGGGCGAACTGGGGCGCGGCTTTGCCGTTGTCGCAAACGAGGTCAAATCGCTTGCCGATCAGACCGCGAGTGCAACCGGCCAGATCGGCGATCTGACCACCGCGATCCAGCAGGAAGTCCAGAAAGCCGCCCATTCCATCAGCACGGTGGGCGACGTTATTCATCAGGTCAACGACATCCAGTCGACCATCACCCATTCGGTGGATGAACAGCGTCGTGCCACCAGCGAGATTTCGGAAAACGTGCAGCGTATTGCATCGGGGGCCGGATCGATGGACCAGATGATCCGGTTCGTGAATGACGGTGCGCAAAGCACGGGCCGCTCGGCCCATGACCTCAACACCGCCAGCCGCGAACTTTCCGACATGGCGCGCAATCTTTCCGAGCGCATGAAGGAATTCAGCGAACGGATGAAACTGACCTGATCAAAGCCTGCCTCAAACAGGCGACGACACAAAAAGGCGGCGCCTCACGTGCCGCCTTTTTCATTACATATCGAACCGCGTCTTAACTTGCCCGCGATTTCGAAGCGATTTCATACAGATCGCGAGAGATATCCGGCTTGGCGAGGATACGATCAAGCGACGCCTTCATCAGGTCGGCCCGCGTCTCATCATATTTCGCCCATTTGCCAAGCGGTGCGCAAAGCCGTGCCGCAACCTGCGGGTTGATATCGTCAAGTTCGATCAGGCGGTCGGTATAAAACGCATATCCGCTGCCATCCGCCGCATGGAAGTGCCGCGGGTTGGCCATGGCGAACGCCCCGATAAGCGATCTGACCTTGTTCGGATTGCGCATGGTGAAGAGCGGATGGCTCATAAGGTCCTTCACACGCGCCAGCGTATCATCCCGCGATGACATCGCCTGAAGCCCGAACCATTTATCCATCACCACGGTATCCTTGCCAAAGCGCGCCTCGAAATCGGCAAGCGCTTCGGCCCGGCCCGGATGATCCAGATGGTTCAGCACCGAAAGTGCTGCCATCCGATCCGTCATGTTATCCGCCGTGCGATATTGCTCGGCTGCCAGATCGGCAAACTCGCCCTCGCCGCTTGCGACCAGATAGGAAAGTGCGGTTGCGCGTAACGCCCGCTGCCCGGCCGATTCCGCATCCGGGGTAAAGGCCGCGTTCGATGCATTCTGGTGATAGGCATTGCCAAATTCAGCCCGCAAACCCGATCCGATCCGCTTGCGCAGCGCGTTGCGCACCTGATGGATCGCGTCCGGGTTTGCGGGTTTGCGCTGCTCGGAAAGGAATTCTTCCCCCGGCAGGACAAGCGCATCGGCGCGAAACGCCTTATCGAGATCGTCATTGATCAGGGTCGCACGCATCGCCGCCACAAATTCGGTCACATCGCCCAATGCCGCGTCCGCATCGCCCCCATTCTTTTCAAATTCGGCAATGGCTGAAAGCATCAACGCGGTTGCGTATTTCTGCCCTGCTTCCCAACGATTGAACGCATCGCTGTCATGCCCCATCAGGAACACAAGCTCTTCATGCGGCTGCTCGGTCGCGACATTCACAGGGGCCGAAAAACCACGGTTGAACGAAACCACCGGCACCTGATCGATATTGTCGAACACGAATTCCTGCTCGGCCTCGGTCAGTTGCATGGTGCGCGAAACAAGCTCCTTGCCATCCCGGCCCAGAAGCCCGATCGCGATTGGCATATGAAGTGCAACCTTGTCGGGCTGCCCCGGTGTCGGTTCGGTTTTCTGCGCAACTGTCAGGTGGAACTGCTTGGTATCCGCATCATGTTCGCCGTGCCAGCTAAGGCTCGGCGTGCCGGCCTGCGAATACCAGATTTTAAGCTGGCTCAGGTCGACATCATTGGCATCTTCCATCGCCTTGGCAAAATCATCGCAGGTCACCGCCTGCCCGTCATGGCGATCGAAATAAAGGTCAATTCCCTTGCGATAGCCATCTGCGCCTAAAAGGGTATGCATCATACGAATAAGCTCCGCCCCCTTTTCATAGACCGTGGCGGTATAGAAATTGTTGATTTCCATATAGCTGTCCGGGCGGACGGGGTGGGCCAACGGCCCGCCATCCTCGGGGAACTGGCGCGCACGAAGCTGTGCGACGTCCTTGATACGCTGCACCGGGCGGGATCGCTGATCGGCGGAAAATTCCTGATCGCGGAAAACCGTAAGCCCCTCTTTAAGGGATAACTGGAACCAGTCCCGGCACGTCACCCGGTTGCCCGACCAGTTGTGGAAATATTCATGCGCAACAATCGATTCGATCAGTTCATAATCCGTATCGGTCGCGGTATCGGGCTTGGCCAGAATGTATTTGGCGTTAAACACATTCAGGCTCTTGTTTTCCATCGCCCCCATATTGAAGTCGGAAACCGCGACGATGTTGAAAAGGTCCAGATCGTATTCAAGGCCATAGACCTCCTCATCCCACTTCATCGACCGTTTCAGGCTGTCCATCGCGTAATCGCAACGGTCTTCATTGCCATGTTCGACAAAAATGCGCAGCGCCACATCGCGGCCCGACATGGTCTTGAAGCTGTCCTCAACACAGGCCAAGTCCCCCGCCACCAGCGCAAAAAGGTAACTCGGCTTCGGGAACGGATCTTCCCACACCGCAAAGTGCCGCTTGCCGTCAAGATCACCGCTATCGATCAGATTGCCGTTTGAGAGCAAAACCGGGCAGTTCGCCTTGTCGGCACGGATCGTGACCTTATAGGTCGCCATCACATCCGGGCGATCCGGGAAATAGGTAATGCGACGGAACCCTTCCGCCTCGCACTGCGTGCAAAACGCGCTTTGCGACACATAAAGCCCTTCAAGCCGCGTATTGGCGACGGGCGAGATCTGGGTTTCGATATCAACAACAAAGGTGTCACCCGGCGCGGTAAAGCTAAGCCCCGATTTATCGACATTATATTCATCAACGCCAAGCTTGCGATCATCAACCGCAATCGAAACCAGTTTCATGTCTTCGCCGTCAAGATGGACCATGTCTCCGCCGCCGGTCCCGCGAACAGGATTCGCGTGAACAAACAGCCGCGATTTCACATTTGTGACATCCCGATCAAGCTCGAATACCAGTTCGACCTTCTCGATCAGAAAGGCCGGTGCGGTGTAATCTTCGCGGCGGATGACTTGCGGTTGTTCAGACATCAGATGGTCCTTTTTCCCTTGGTCTGCGCGGCGTTGCCGGTGATTGTATAAAATCGCGAATGCTGCAATGCGGCGCAGTTCTTCAAAACTGAATTTCGTTCATTAACCCAACAGATAAGGTAAATTTCACTTTCGGACAAATGCAGAGTTTACGAGCCCGATTTTAGTCGTCATAATCATCAGTGGTGGCGCGAGGGGGGCCGAAGTTTCACATTTCGTGGGGCGAGAGTGATCTTTGGTTTCCCTCACTCCTTTCTGCCAAGGCAGGAGGACGCATCAGGGTCGCACCACACCAGACAAACAATGTCATCCCGGTTTATCGTCCCCTCACCTTAATATTATCGTGAGACGCCGTTAAAAGATAACGGGATGGAATAATCGCGACCTTTCGGGGAAATAACTTCCGGGGAAATCGCCAATGGCTGACAGCTTCCAGATTCTGATCGCAGACGATCATCCGCTTGTGCGCGGTGCACTCAAACAGGCCCTGTCATCAGAATTGGAAAATGTCACACTGTACGAGGCCGGAAGCCTGGCTGAGGCCATCGAACAGATCGAAGCCCATAGCGGCGATATCGATCTTGTCCTGCTTGATCTTCACATGCCCGGCATGAACGGCTTTACCGGCCTGTTCACCCTGCGTGCCTCCTATCCCGACATTCCCGTTTCCATCGTTTCGGCCAGTCAGGAACTGCCGGTTGTCCGCCGTTCGATTGAATATGGTGCATCGGCCTTCGTGCCAAAATCCGCCCCCGTCGATCAGATCGGGACGGCCATCCGCACTGTTCTGAATGGCGATATGTGGATGCCCGACTGGGCGCGTGACGCCATCGAAAACGGCCCCGCCGATGACGAAGCCACCGGCCTTGCCGAAAAAATCGGTCAATTAACGCCACAGCAATTGCGCGTGCTCAACATGCTGACCGAAGGCAAACTGAACAAACAGATCGCCTACGAACTTGACGTGACCGAGGCCACCGTAAAGGCCCACGTTTCCGCCATCCTGCGCAAACTTTCGGTCCATAGCCGCACACAGGCCGTCATCATGGCCCGCGAACTGCAATTGCAGGAACCGGCGATCGAGGCATAAGGGTTAACGCCCGACGCCCTGCAAAGCCCGAACTGTCACGCCCCTGCCAGACCGGCACCAATTTATCACCGTAATTGCGCGTGATGCTTCCTGTGCAACGCCCCTCTGCCCCGCACAGGAGATCACCCGATGAAGAAATCCCTTTCGCTGTCTGCCATGGCGGTTGCCGCCTCGCTTGCCGTCGCGGCCCCCGCCCCGGCCTTCGCCCAGCAGGACCCGCAAACCACCGCCGCCATGGCCAAAATTCTCGGTGACGTCATCGGCAATACCATCCGAAAGGCCGCCGAAGATGTGCGTGCCAATACCGGCATTGATCCGCTGGCGCGTGGTTATGGCAATGATGCAAACGCGGCATCTGCACCTGTCCCCGCCAATCCATCCGATGACCTGCGCCGTGAACTGGCAACCCTGAATGCCGCCCATGATCAGGCGATCACCACCCATCTTGAAGAACTGCACGGTGAACTGGAAAAGGCCGAACTGGAATTTCAGAACTTTGCCGAACGCGCGGATAATGCCGACGAAGTACGCGACAGGCGCGACAGCCTTCAGACCAGGGCCGACAGCGCCTATGAAAAGTTCACCAGAAACATTGCCGCGGAAAATGCCCGCTTCGATGAAAAACGTGCCGCCATCCTTCAGGGATAGCTCCGCCTTGCCCGGTCTTGCAATGTAAACGGAACATCGCCCGGTCACAGGACGTTACAGGAAGGCATACCCTCCTGCCGTTTGCATCCAGCCCGGCAGAAACACCGCCGGAGCACCTGAATGAGCGATCCGATCAAAGCACCTGACAACACCAGTAATGAAGATGGTGCTGCGGATATTGTCGACGAAGCCGACGAAGCCCAACAAAGAATGCTGAGCGCGCGTGCACGCGCCTATCGCCGGGCGCGCACGGTATCGGTCATCGGCACCTTCGTCATTCTGGCTTTCGGGTGTTTTTATGTCGCCCAAAGCCTGCTTTTGCCTGTGATACTGGCCTTTTTGCTGGCACTGGTTTTCTCGCCGGTGGTGCGCACACTCGCGCGCTATCGCATCCCGCAAAGCCTGACCGCACTTGCGATTGTCCTGACCCTGACGACATCGGTGATTGCCGGCGTTTACGGGCTAAGCGACCCGGTATCGAAATGGATCGACGACGCGCCGCAGATCGAACGCCAGTTGCGCCTGCGCCTTGCCGATCTTGGCGGGCCGCTTGAAAAACTGCGCGACGTGCAAAAACAGGTCGAACAAGCCACCAATCAGAATAACGAAGCCGATACGCAAAAGGTCGTGGTTCAGGAACCCAACATGATCAGTCAGGCCGCTCAGGGCGCACCGGAAATCGTCGCCGGAATTGCGCTAATGCTCGTGCTGCTGCTGTTCATTCTGTCATCGGGGGATATGGTCTATGAAAAAATGGTCCGCGCCCTGCCAACCTTTGGCGACCGGCGCAAGGGCCTGCGCATCGCACATGATATCGAACGCGAGGTATCCCGATATCTCCTGACCATATCGGCGATCAATATCTGCCTTGGCATCCTGATCGGCACCCTGCTTGCCATTGTCGGCATGCCCAACCCGGTTTTGTGGGGCATTGTCGCAGGCGTGCTTAATTTTGTGCCGTTGCTCGGTGCTGTTGTTGGTGTCGGAATTGTCGGCATGGTGGCACTGGTTTCCATGCCAACCACGACGGCCGCCATCCTGCCGCCTGCGATCTATCTCGCCTGCACCGCGATCGAGGGCCAATTCCTCACCCCGGCCCTTGTTGGCAACCGGCTGCGCATCAATTCGGTGGCGGTGATCCTGGCCATTGCCTTCTGGGGCTGGATATGGGGCTTCATCGGCGTTCTGGTCGCCGTCCCGTTGCTCATCGTCACCAGTGTCTTTGCCAAACATGTCGAAGGTCTGGGGGGGCTTCGCGAAATGCTCGGCCCCAATAACAACACCACCAACAATAATAACGGCAACTGATTGTGACCTGACGTCGACCCGATTGCGAAACATCGCAAAAGCTGCCAATCTTTTGGCATGTCAGACGCATCAAACCAACCGTTTCGCATCCTGTCTCATGACTGCACCGGCGTTTTGGCCCTCAAGGCCAGGACATGCCACAGCTTTGCCAAACACAGTCATGAACAGTTCGGCATCGGCTTCATGTTTGAGGGCGCACAAAAATCGCTTTCGGGGCGCGGTATGGTCGAAGCCGGGGCGGGCAATATCCTCACGGTCAATCCCCGCGAAGTCCATGACGGCACCCCGCTTGGCGATACCCCGCGTGGCTGGAACATGCTGTATCTGGACCCGGACCTGATCCGTGATGCGGCGCGTGACATGACAGATGGCAAATCAGACCATTACGAATTCACAAGGCCTGTCATAACATCGCCCGCCGTTGCACACTGCTTTGCTGATCTTTTTGCCGCCATCACCAAAGGCGATCATGAAAATGCAGGCCTGCGGCGCGAGGAAATGCTGTTTCTTCTGCTCCATCACGCGATCATTGTGCCGGGCGAACCCGATCATTATCACCACCGGTCGCGAAGCGATGCTGATGCCAGTATCGCGCGCGCCATATCCATGATTGATGATGCCCCGGACGAGAACCTCTCGCTGGCCAATCTTGCCAGCACGGCGGGGCTAAGCCGCTTTCAGACCGTCCGCCATTTCACCCGCGCAACGGGCCTCACCCCGCATGCCTATATCGTCCAGCGCCGCCTTGACCTCGCCCGCCGCCTGATCGCAACCGGCACCCCGCTGGCCGAGGTCGCCGCCACCGCAGGCTTTGCCGATCAAAGCCACCTGAACCGGCATTTCACCCGCGCCTATGGCCTGTCACCCGGTCGTTATGCCAAGGCGTTGCGGCACAATTAAACCTGTCTGGTTTCAGGACGCGTAACCGTGACGCTCTTTCCAGCCCCCCAGAAGGCTGTTGACCGCGTCCGCGATCTCCGGATTTTCATCCGCACGGCCGATATTGGCCGCCTCGCTGCTGACGAAACTATGATTGAACCGGTTCTCGACCCCAAGGAACGTGGCGATCTTTTCCATTGTCGCCTCTGTCTCGCCGACCAGATCTTCCATCCGAACCGTCAGGAAACTTCCAGCCGGAAGCGCCTTTTCAAGCTTTTCGGTCTTCAGCAGCATCGATGAAATCTGCTTGGCGGCCAATCCGACATCGCTTGGGAACCAGACCTGTTTGACATAGGAACTGACAACGTCGGCCGGGTTGCGGACCATATGGATGAACTTCATCTTAGGGAAAAGTTCATGCAGGAAATCGACATGCAACGCATTTGTCGGCGTATCATCGACCCAGCGCGTCGGACCGGATTTGGCATAAAGCGCAAAAAGAAACTCGCGGCACATCGCCAGAACTTCCGCACGCTGCAAATCCTTGCCAAGGAAGAACGGCCTTAAAAGCCCCTCGGTATTCACTATCCCGTTCTGATCGATATGAGCGACAAGCTGGTTGAGGAATACCTTGACGCATTTCTCGAAATACTCGGCACCAAACGCCTGCCCGATGGCATGAATGGACCCGCTCGCCTGCGGATTTTCGCGCTGTATCAGCTCGAACGCCTGCTGAAAGCCCATACCCTTGTTTTTGCACAGATCGGAAAGCTTCTGGTTAAGCGCGGCATCACGGAACCCGAAACGGGTCATGGATGCAGCGCGACCAAAGAAATTGACGATGGCAAAATGGCGGCGAATGATATCGGATTTGTGGGAAAACACATCGGCAACATCGCGCAGGCCGTTATATTCCGAAATCAGCTTGTTCTCGTGGCAGGCAAAATAAAGCGCGCTATGCGTTCCCAGAATATCGGCCAGAATGGATGTCCCGCTACGACCCGTTCCACCGATAAAAACCGGCGCATTGAATTTTACATCGTTTTGCGCATCCGACACGTTCACATTCTCCCCGATATCGCTGATCATCCTGAAATTTCCGGACCACACTATGTCTTGCGGCTCCGCTTTGACAAGCATCTTGCAATTCCGTTCAAGAATACCGGATCAAAACGCGCTTAACTGGGCTGATCAGGTCAAACCACAAAACGGAACCAAACCATCATGATCAGCCCCGAATATCTCCTGACCTCGCTTGTTGTCGTCCTGCTGCCCGGTACGGGGGTGATCTATACCCTTGCCATTGGTCTTGGGCGCGGCATGAGGGCGAGCATCTGGGCGGCCTTTGGCTGCACGCTCGGCATCCTGCCCGCAATGGGGGCAAGCATCCTTGGCCTTGCGGCCCTGCTGCACACAAGCGCCCTTGCCTTTGAAACCCTGCGCTATCTTGGCGTGGCGTGGCTGCTTTACATGGCGTGGGGCATGTGGCGTGGCACGGGTGCGATGAAAGTCACCGCCAAATCCGATCCCGTCCATGCCGCCAAAATCATCCGCGACGCCATCCTGATCAACGCGCTCAACCCGAAACTATCCCTGTTCTTCCTGGCCTTCCTGCCGCAATTCATCACCCCGAATGCCGGCGGAACCACCGCCCAGATGACCCTGCTCGGCCTGACCTTCATGGCACTCACCTTCGCGGTTTTCATCGTCTACGGTTTGTTTGCCAGTGCGCTTCGAGGCCACGTGGTCGAACGGCCAAAGGTCATGAACTGGCTGGGGAAAAGCTTTGCCGGGGTGTTCGCCCTTCTTGCTGCAAAGCTGGCGCTCTCCGGGCGGCCATAATCCGCTGGATACGCAACACCTCGAACCGGACCAGACGCTCTGCATTGGCCTATGGTTCTCGGTTCCGACGGCCAACCAAAGGCTCACGGCAACGGCAAGCCAAACACCCGGCTCACCTCCCGATGACACAGGATGCCCGCACCAGTGACGGTCGATGAACGTAAGGCAGGCACATTTGTCGCCGTCGATGATTGGCCTTCCAGCATTTCCTAACGCAGCCATCGACCCCGTCGCCAAGCCAGATGATCCCCGGCATCGCCTCACCCCGGATCACCTCGCTCCGATCAGCCTACCCTCACCCAAAGGACACATCTCTCCCGTCATGATTCACACCAATTTTCCGCCAATTTCCCTTGGCCTCATGGCCCGGACACACGACCGCCGTAATGACTTTTCCATGTGCCATTGATGCCCCTTTGGCGATGTCGCCGTCGTCCTTTCGACCTGTCAGATTGCTGCACCGTCATCGTCGTTTTCCTGTCTTTGGCCCAAAACGCAAAAACCCGCGAAAGCGAATCACGCTTTGCGGGTTTTGGGTCCGGGTGCATTTCTCCTGTTGACTTTGTCTTTATGCCATAAACAAAAGAACAAATCAAGAACAATTTTCCGGAAAATCAAAGAAAATTCTCCGACAGGAAAAAAGTAGAGTTTTTCAATGCTTTACAGGATACTTGGCACCCTATTCCGCTGCATCCGAGCTTTGCCGGTTCAATGCCCGTGTCATCAATGCGCGCAATTTCGCCGGGCGGAGTGGCTTGTTGAGCAGTGCGAATCTCTCGGCGCGGATCAGTTCCGCCGTCTCGGTGCTGCGATCCGCCGTAATCACCACGCCGGGAATATCAAAACCGTGCTGGTCCCGCAGCCTGATCAGGACATCAAGCCCGGTTTCGCCGGAGCTCAGGTGATAGTCGGCAAGGATGATATCGGGGGCAAAGACAGGTTCGAATCCCTCCTTGTCCGCCACTACTTTCTGCGGAACCAGAAGCTTCTCGGCATCAATCCCTGACCGCGCAGTCGTCACCACGCAATTCCAGTTTTCCAGCATGGCCCGCATGCCATCAAGGATATCGGGTTCATTATCGATGCAAAGGACGCGCAAACCGCCCAGTTCGCCTGCCATCCGACGGCGTGGTTTGGGCATTGCGGCCTCGTCAACAATGCCAATCGGCACATCGACCGAGAAAACCGTCCCCCGCCCCGGGCGCGATCGCACCGAAACCGTGTGATCCAGCGACCGGCCAAGACGATCGACAATCGCAAGACCAAGGCCAAGCCCCTTCACATCGGTGGTTTCCGGCCCCTCAAGGCGATGGAATTCGCGGAAGATGATCTTAAGCTTGTCCTCTGGGATACCCGGCCCGCTATCCCAGACCTCGATCCTGATCTTGTCACCGCGCATTCGGCAGCCGACCACCGCCCCGCCATGGCGGGTATAGCGCAGCGCGTTGGAGATAAAGTTTTGCAGGATGCGGCGCAGAAGCCTGCTGTCGCTTTTGACCCAGACATCACGCGGATGAACCGCAAACCGAAGCCCGGCCTTTTCCGCCACCGGGGTGAATTCGGTCTTGAGCGCATTAAGCACATCCGAAACCCGGAAATCGCGAATGGTGGGCTGCATCGCCCCGGCATCAAGTTTACATATATCCAGAAGCTCGTTGAGCAGTTCCTCAACCCCCTTCAGCGACAGATCAACCTTGTTGACCAGATCATGGATATCGTCGCGAAGCTCCTTGCCGCCCAGCGCCACGGTAAACAGCCGTGCGGCATTTAACGGCTGCAAAAGGTCATGGCTGGCCGCGGCAAAGAACCGGGTTTTGGTATCGTTCGCCGTTTCGGCCTGTTCCTTGGCAACCGAAAGCTCCGAGTTCAGTTCCTCAAGCGCGTGGGTACGTTCCGTTACGCGGGCCTCAAGCCCCTCGTTGGCGTCCTTAAGGGCACGTTCGGCATTCCGGCGTTCGGTGATGTCGTGATAGATACAGAAATAACCAAGCACTTCGCCGGTTTCGTCAAAGTGCGGGATATATGTCCCCTCGGCATAACGGGCTTCGCGTTCGCTGCCGTCACTCGCCCCCCAGCCTTCTTTGGGGGCGGGAAAATCGATCTCGAAGCTCTGGCGATAGCCTTCCAGTACCGCGCGGATCATCGGCTCCAGCCGGACATAACGCTCCTCGCCCACCGCTTCGCGCACCGCCATGCCATGCGCCTCGATCCGACGGATGCCAAACATCCGCTCATACGGGCGGTTCGTAAAACGCAGCCGCTGGTTTTTGTCGGCATAGGCGATCATGACCGGGATGTTATCGGTATAGATGCGAATGTTGCGCTCGCTCTCGCGCAATGCCTCTTCGGTCCGGACACGGGCCGTGATGTCGGCAATGGTCGCGACAAACCCGCCATCGGGCATCGGGTTTGTCCGCATTTCAAGCACCATGCCATCTGCCCGTTTCCGCTCATACGTATGGGGCAATCTGCGCATTTGCGGGGCGGCATTACGCCCCAGAAGGATATCGATATCGACCGCGCGCGCGCCATTGTCGCGGCAGATATCCACAAGTTCCGATAATGGCAACGTGACCTGAATGTCGCTTGCGGTGATGCCCAGCAGATCAATAAAGCGATGGTTCCAGGTCGCCAGACGCAAATTCTGGTCAAACACCCCGACCCCTTGCGAAATGTTTTCAAGCGTATTGAGCAAAAGGTCCCGGTTGAATTTGATCGCCTCGGACGCTTCATCGAGAAGCTCCATCGCATCGCGCCGCGATACGGCCTTATCGGGCAGCAGAAGCGCCATCACCACGCGCGATGACGCCGCCCCGACCGCGCCCGATAACAGATGTTCGGTGAAATTCGCCGCATCAAAATCGGCAATGTCGGATCGTTTGCTGTCATCCCCGCGCTGCTTGAGGTAAGTGCGAAACGCACGTTGCGCCCAGTGTTTGCCAAGGAAGCGCGCGGCAAGGTCTTCAAGATCGCCAAGGGTCACGCGACCGGGCCATGTGTCATTGCGCGCCTTGGTATCCTTGCGATAGATATCGACAAAAAGCTGGGCCTGGCGGCGCTGGGTGACACCCTGCACACCAATCGCCGATCCGACAAACATCAGGACGAAATTAACCCCAAGCGACCAGACAACCCCATGGGTCAGATGATCCTCGATCCCCACACCCAGCAATGCCTGCGGGCGCAGGATACCAATGCCAAGCGGCCCGTCCGTCAGGATCGACATCGGCAACAGGCCGCTTTGGATAAAGCTTGGCAGAAGCAGGGTATAGGTCCACAGCACAAAACCGGAAATCAGACCGATGCGAACCCCGGTGCGGTTGATCGATTTAAGGTAAATCGCCGCCAGAACCGCCGGGCCAAATTGCGCCACCGCGGCAAAGGACAAAAGCCCGATATCGGCCAGCGCGTATTTTTCCGACAGGAACCGGTAAAAGCCATAGGCCAGAAACAGGATGGCAATGATCGCGGCCCGGCGAACTTTAAGCAGAACCTGGCTGACATCCCCGGCAAACCGCCCCTGCAATTTCTGCGACCGCAGCAAAAGCGGCATGACCAGATCGTTACAGACCATCGTGGACACCGCGACACAGGATACGATCACCATGCCGGTACTGGCCGAAAGCCCCCCGACAAAGGCAAACACCGCCAGCCAGTTTTCCCCACCCAGCAACGGCAGGGTCAGAACAAACGTATCGGGATTGACCGCCGGATCACCGCCAAACAGCAGAATCCCGGCAATCGCAATCGGCACGACGAAAATATTGATCGCAATCAGATAGCCCGGAAAAAGCCAGCGCGCCGATTTCAAATTCCGGCTGTCGTCATTTTCAACAAATGTCACATGGAACTGGCGCGGCAGACAGAAAATTGCAAACAGCGCCAGCAGGGTCGAAATGAAGAAATGCGATGTCAGCCAGGCATCGGGCTTGAACATTTCGGTAATGTCGGGATTGGCTGCGGCCCGAATTTGCATGTCACCAAAACCGTCAAACAGGCCGTAAACCACAAACAGCCCGACGAATAAAAGCGCCACGAGCTTGACCAGGCTTTCGAACGCCACCGCAAGGATCAAACCGTCATGATGTTCGGACGCATGGATATAACGCACCCCGAACAGGATCGCAAAAACCGCCATCAGAATGGTGACGTAAAACGCCGTATCCTTGGAAAAATCTGCGGCACTGTGGCGCACGATCTGTTCGCCGACCTCGCCGATCAGAACATCGAATGACAGCGACACCGCTTTAAGCTGAAGCGCGATATAGGCCAGAACCCCGATCACGGCAATGATCGCCACAAGGGCTGCCAGACTCTGGCTTTTGCCATATCGCGAGCCTAGAAAATCGGCGATGGAGGTGATGTTCTGTTCGCGACACACGGTGGCGATCTTGGTCATCACACCAAAACCGACAACCATCATGATGATTGGGCCGATATAGATCGGCAGGAACGCCCAGCCGCGTGTGGATGCAGTGCCGACCGAGCCGAAAAACGTCCAGCTCGTGCAATAGACCGCCATTGAAAGCGCATAGATGCTGGGCTTCAGGCGTGATGCCCGCCATTTTTCGGCATATTTGTCACCATAATGCGCAATCGCAAACAGAAGCCCGATATAGGCCATGGCAACAATGAAAATAAGTCCGCCCTGAAGCATCCGGCTTATGGCTCCGCGTATTGATAATGCCGCCAGATCAGGCGGTTGGCGTTTAGACTATACCACGGCGCGCTTATGGACTAAAACGACGCAAATCCAAACCCGACCAAAGACCAAGAACGATCAGGATCGACATGCCTTCCGATTATGGATTTTACGCCGGAATTCTGCGCTTTGTCGCAAAGAAAACCGAAAGCGACGACCGCGAGATAAAGGTCATGATGGGCCATCTTTCCGGCATCGCGACCGCCATAGAACATTCCGGACGCTTTGTTGTTGAACGTGCCAATTGCGAAAGTGCCGCCCGTGCCTTTGCCGGGGTTGCCAAATTCCTGCAGGAACGCATCCTCCCCGAAGCCCTCGCCGCGGGCAACGAAGGGGCGGTAAATCAGCTTAAATGGGCGATTGAAACCTCGCTCGCACTGGGTTCGGAACTGGTCAAGCGGATCGCGCTTGAAGAATATGAAGGTCAGGACAAATTCACCTTCGACCTTCCGATGCCCCCCGGTTCGCCAACCGTGCATTAGGCATCTGCCCCGGTTCTGTGAGCCGGTTCCATTGGCATGAAAAAAGCGGCATCCGAAGATGCCGCTTTTGTTTTTCGCCGACTATCAGATCGAACGCCTGTTACGCATCGGCCCAGACATTGGCACGCTGCAAAAGGCCGGTGGCTTCGAACTCTTTGCCATACGGTGCAGCCTTTTTCACGAAATCCATGTAGGACGCATGAATACGGCCGTTCAGTTCGTTCTGATCGGCGATTTCCTTGACCGCTGCCTTGACCTCGGTCGCAAGGGCTGCAATCACATCATCGCTGAAATGACGGATTTCCGCCCCCTTGGCCAACACCGCCTGATAGGACTGGATGTTGTGGAAGGTGAAATCTGCCAGCGTCTGTTCAAGATTGGCCTGTGCTGCGACGGCGAAGATTTCCTGAAGGTCTTCGGGCAATTCCGCGAATTTGTCCTTGTTGACAAACACTTCAATACCCGTGCCCGGCTCGGCAAAGGCCGGGGTGTAATAATATTTGCCAACCTGGGTCAGACCAAACGCATAGTCATTCCACGGGCCAACCCATTCGGCGGCATCAATCGCGCCGGACTGCATGGCCGGCAGGATTTCGGCTGCGGGCAACATCGTCACATTGGCACCCAGGCGACGCATCGCTTCACCACCGATCCCGGCATAGCGCATTTTGATGCCCTTGATGTCCTCGACGGTGTTGATTTCCTTGTTGAACCAGCCACCAGCCTGCAAACCGGTATTCCCGGCAGCGAACGGCTTGACGTTGAACTGGGCATAAAGCTCATCCCAAAGTTCCTGCCCGCCACCAAAACGCAGCCAGCCCGAAAGCTCCCAGCCCATCAGGCCGAACGGGATCGTCGAAAAGAAGTTTACACCGGCATCCTTGCCCGCCCAGTAATAGGGGGTGCCATGTGCCAGCTCGGCGACGCCCTGCTCGACCGCATCCATGCATTCGAATGCCGGAACAAGTTCGCCTGCGCCGTAAACGGTGATCTTAAGGCGGCCGCCTGACATTTTGGTCACGCGCTCGGCGAATTTTTCGCCATTGGCACCAAGGCCTGGCGTGCCTTTCGGCCAGGGCATCACCATGCGCCAGTGGATCTGTTCATCGGCTTTGGCAATTGAAGGTGCGACACTGCTGGCGGCAAAGGCACCGGCGGCCATGCTGGCACCCGTCAGGAACTGACGACGTTTCATTGTGGGGCTCCCCAATTCATATTGGCAATTTTTTGCGCAAAACAGCTTCGAATATTACATTCGTAACTTTGCAAGCGTTCGAAGTTAGCGTTTTTGCCGCCCCCAACAATTCATCTTTGCGGGAGGCAGCATCCCGCCACACGCATGGCTTGTATATAAGGCCGGTCAATTTTCACCCCTAAGTGTGACAAACAAAAACGGGGCCGCCCGACGGCAGCCCCGTTTTCCAATGATTATATTTCCGTATCCGAACTTAGTAGCCCCAAACCTTTGCACGCTGCAAAAGACCGGTCGCCTCGAATTCCTTGCCGTAACGGGCGGCTTTCTTGACCAGCGCAAGATAGCTTTCAGCGATCCTGCCGCTCAGATCATTCTTGGCGGCAATCTCTTCGACGGCGGCATTCGACTGTTCGGCCAGTGCGAGAATGACATCGTCCGAGAACTGGCGCACTTCAACCCCTTTGTCGATCAACGGCTGATAGGATTGCAGGTTATTGTAGGTAAAGTCGGCTAGCGTATTTTCGGCAATTGCCTGCGCGGCATAGCGAATGATCGCCTGCAGATCGGCGCCAAGCGCGTCGAACTTTTCCTTGGAAATAAAGATTTCAAGGCCCGGTCCGGGTTCATGGAATGCCGGGGTATAATAGAATTTGGCAACCTGATAGAGGCCAAATGCAAGATCGTTCCACGGACCGACCCATTCGGCGGCATCAATCGCACCGGACTGCATCGCAGGCAGAATTTCGCCCGGCGGCAGCATGGTGATATTGGCACCAAGGCGGCGCATTGCTTCGCCACCCAGACCGGCGTAACGGGCTTTAAGCCCCTTCAGGTCCTCGACAGAATTGATTTCCTTGTTGAACCAGCCACCAGCCTGCATGCCCGAGTTACCGGCATAGAACGGCACAACATTAAACTCGGCATAGGCTTCCTCCCAAAGCTCCTGCCCGCCACCAAAACGCAGCCAAGCGGAAAGTTCCCACGCCGTCAGACCAAACGGAATGGTCGAAAAGAAGTTCAGCGCCGGGTTCTTGCCCTGCCAGTAATAAGGGGTACCGTGCGCCATTTCGACCACGCCCTGTTCGACCGCATCCATGCATTCGAACGGCGGGACGATTTCGCCAGCACCAAAAACCGAAATGCTCAGACGGCCATTGGACATTTCCTTGACCATGGCAGCAAATTTTTCGGCATTGGTGCCAAGGCCCGGCGTCCCTTTGGGCCACGGCATGACCATCCGCCAATTCAGGCTTTCCTGTGCGGATACGATGGCCGGTGCGGCAACACTGGCCGCAACCGCGGCACCGGCACCAATACCGGCCCCTTTAAGGAACTGACGACGTTTCATTGTAACCCCCTAAACTCTTTTACTTTGGTGATTTTTTGCGCAATCACCGCTAAGCGTTTGGGGATTTTGGCGAAAAGATCGCGCATATGCCACTATTTTTGCGTAGAACAATGCGGATTTTTTCGCCGACGTTACGGCAGCTTAGCTGCTGCCAAGGTAACGATTGTAATTGGCGATAAACTCGTCCGTCGTCCCCTTGCCACCGGCAGTGTTGTAATACTGCTTCCAATAGGCCGCGAGACCGGGGATATCGTTTGCATCGGGCAAGGCGGCACTGACCCGCATATAACGAACCCGGCACATGGCGGCGGCATAGGCATTGTTGGTTGCCAACTGCGTTGCCTTGTCCGGTTGCGGCGCCAGATAGGCATCAATCTTGCCCTTCAGATCGGCCCGGTAATCCAGAAAATTGACATAGCAATCATTCAGGGTTGCCGGTTCCATCTGGAAAATCCCGCGGGCCGGACCACCGCCGACCTGTTCAACATAGGTGCCAAGTCCACTTTCCTGGGCGGCGGTTCCCATGATCAGATTTTCCGCGGCCTGTGACCACAGACCAAGATTTTGCAGAACAGGTCGAACAATGGATTGACGCAACTGGTTGGCATTGATCGGCATGATGTTTCCTTCGCGTTCATCAGGGACAGAATTGATCTGCCTGACGACGTACCAGAAACACATTCGTGATCTTGGCCACACAAAACACCCGCCATAGTTGCATTTGTTGCGCCATATATTATTAGATAATGCTGCAAACAATTGGCAGAAAACGTTATATTTTGAAAGTTCACTTCAAAACCGAACCTTTCCCACCCTTTTGGATAGTTAACATTATAATCTTCATATCCAACCTAAGGTACTGCCACGCACCCCGGAAATTTGTGATAGCGAGCGACGAGGGACAAGAATGCATCAGGAACTTAAACGCCGTCTTGAATTCATCGATTTTGATGACAGGAAAGCGGCTCATCTGAAAAAGGCATGGCCAATAATCGAAAAAAATCTGGCCCCGATACTGGACGAATTTTACCGCAAGGTGATGGCCCGCGGTGATCTGGCAAAAATTATCGGTGATCCATCAAATATCGAACGTCTGAAAAATGCACAGCGCAAACACTGGGCAAAGCTGTTCGACGGTACATTTGACCAGGTCTATTACGACGATGTGCGCCGGATCGGGAAAGCCCATGAAATCATCGGGTTAACACCTGAATCCTATGTTTCGGCATACAACTTTCTGCTCGCCCGGCTTTGCGACATTCTTTATGCATATTTCCGCAAAGATTCAGCAGTTTCCCAAATCGTGACGGCCTCAACCAACGCCATTCTTGTCGATATGGAAATGGCAATCACCGTCTATTACGAGGAAACCCAGAAAACATACAGCAACCGTCTGGCGAAAATGTCGGGCGAGTTCGAGGCAACCGTCTCCAAGGTCGTCGAAGCACTGGCAAGTTCGGCAGAAGACATGTCAAGCGCCTCGGAAACCCTGATCAGTAGCATGGGCCAAACCACCGAGCAGGTGGAAAACGCAAAATCCGCCGCCGAGATATCGGCTTCAAATGCATCAACAGTGGCAGGATCAGCCGAAGAACTTGACAGTTCCATTCGCGAGATTTCAAGCCAGATTTCGCGTGCCTCGACCGTATCAAACGAAGTTGAAAGTTCCGTGCAGGCGACGTCGGATGTCATTGAGTCGCTGAATGTCTCGGCCGAGCAAATCGGAACGGTTGTCGATCTGATCGATAAAATTGCAAATCAGACCAACCTTCTGGCGCTAAACGCCACCATCGAGGCAGCACGCGCCGGTGATGCGGGCAAAGGCTTTGCCGTGGTCGCAAGCGAGGTCAAAAACCTTGCCAACCAGACGGCAAAGGCAACCGGTGATATCACTACCCAGATCAACAATGTGCAGCAGAATACATCGGCCGCAGTTACAGCAATCCGCGAGGTTGCAGGCCAGATCAGTTCAATTGTTGATTCCATCACCGCCATTTCGGCGGCCGTCGAACAGCAAGCCGCTGCAACCACGGAAATCAGCACGAACATCACATCCGTTTCGTCCGCAAACGGCAATGTCAACACCAGCCTGGAATCGGTCAGCGGCACCGCGCATCGTACCGGAACGGTCGCAGAAGAAGTTTACAAGGTTTCGCAGGTTCTTAAACAGCATTCCCGCCAGCTTAAGACCGATGTGAACAACTTTGTATCTCGATTGACAGAAACCAGTTGAGCAAAACGGATTTACCGGTCCCTTGCATCGGAAGGTGATATGCCAAAGACCCGTTTGAACGCGGTTGCAAAATTTGCCGGACTTGAATATCCGGCCATCCAGGCGGCCTGACCAATCGTCAGGCCGTCTTTTTCCATGGCATCGCGCGCCGCGATCAGGCGGCTCTCGCGGATGAAATCCTTGACAGTGGTGCCATAGGCATTCTTGAAAATGCGTTGCAGGCTGGCAATGCTCATGCCGAGCTTTTCAGACAGCCCTGACAATGTCAGATCATCAAGAATATGGTCTTTGATATAATCGCGAATTTCCTGGGCCTTCTGGTGATGTTCAAGTGCGTCGGGTTCGGCACTTCCCTCCGCGATAAATTCAGCGTCCGGGCGCAGCGAACCGAGTGCCTCGGCGAGAATTTCCAATCCACGGCTTTCGGCATATAAATCGCGAAACAGCGGATCATCGGTTGGCGGATACAGCAATTGATCGGCAAGCGCGATTGCGCGACGCGATGGTTGCCATTGGCGCACGGAAATCCCTGCATGAATGAAATCGTTGATGGCTGCATGTCGACTGTCACCGTTGCAAACCCGTTTGACGACCCAGTCATACTTTGCCGAAATCATCACCTTGCTGACATCGTCACCCTTTTGCAGTTCTCGATGCAGCATGACCGGTTGGGATAACGCCCAGATAAACCCGACCGGCTGTATGCGGGCATCAAGGTCAAACGGGACATTATCGAACGCACCGCGTACCCGCCCCCGCAAGACGATCGCAACAGTTACCGCCGGATTGACCGGAAATTTCACCGCAGCATCCTGCATGCTAACGGTATCGGTGGTGTGAATATTCAGGAATGACTGAAGATTGTCGTTGGATAACCGTCCGCTCATCATCGGACGACGACGAATACCGTCAGCCGCGTTTCCAGGCAACGCTGTTCCGAAATCCTCAAGCTGCTGACCGGTGATGGTTTCGCGCCGTGTCACATTACGCCGCACCCGTTGCGGCGCATGCTGCTGATCAAACGCCATATCGAAGCCTTTCCAAGTCCTGATTTCCTGCCACGCGCGATATTTGTGTTTTCGCAAACATCAATGGCGATCTCGCAAACGGTATTACGATTGCCCGGACCACCCAGCTAATAATATTCAAAATCATTCGCATTTGGCAAATTTATTTGATAAGGAAATCAGCATGTCGCAGTCATCCAGACCGGTATTGCCGGGCAAATGCCGTCAACCGGTTTATGGCCTGTGCCGCGCAACCCTGCTTGCCGGCGTTGCCCTGACGGTATTGCCGGTCGCAGCCATCGCACAAGAAACCAAAGCCGAAAACGAAACCATCCTGACGCCGATCGAAGTCACCGCTGGCCGGGATACCGCCCAAACGGCGGCCGGTGGTGTAACGATCACCCAGGAACAACTGGACCGCACCAACCCCCAGGACATCAAGGATGTCTTCGCGGGAGAAGCAGCAGTAACTGTTGGCGGGCCAACCAAGATTTCCCAGAAGGTCTATGTGCAGGGCATCGAGAATACCAAGCTCAATGTCCAGATTGATGGCACACGTCAGGTTGACTCAACCTATCACCATATCGGCACCGCACTGATTGATCCGGGTATGCTCAAAACCGTGCGCGTTGAGTCCGGTGTCGCGCCTGCCGACGCGGGACCGAACGCGCTTGGCGGATCGATGGCGTATGAAACCAAGGATGCACGTGACGTTCTGTCACCGGACGATCCTTTCGGCGGATCGGCCAAAATCCAGTATAACAGCAATACAAAAGGCTTTAGCGAATGGCTGACGATTGCCGGTCAGCATGATGGGTTTGAAGCACTTGGCTATGTCCAGAACAGCAATCAGGGCAACTACAAGGATGGCGACGGCGATGAAGTTGTCGGCACCGCAGATGGCAGCAAGAATGGGCTTGGCAAATTTGCGTTCACTGGGAACGAGGGATCGCGGATAGAAGCCTTTGCCAGCCATTTTGAAGACGAGGGCGTACGCCCTGCCCGGCCGAACTTCGGATCGCTTGCTGGCGGGCAACTGCCACAATGGATTTCCTACAAGGATACATCGCTGGGTGTCAGCTATGTCGATGAAATGCCGGGAGACCTGCTGGCACCGGAATTCAGCCTGAATTACAGTAAAACCAATCTTGATGTTCCCCGCCTTCAGGGCGGTCCGAATTTCTATCATGTACAGTCCGAGATCGAGACCATCAACGGCAAGGCTGCCAATACATTTGATGTCGGCATGGGCGATGTGACGGCCGGTCTGGATTTCTATCACGATGAAGCTACCGGCACCCATGACCGCACGCCTCGCGACGGAAGCTATAGCGAAACCACAACCAATATCGGTGCGTTTTCGCAAGCCCGACTGTCGCTGACCGATGCCTGGCGCGTATCATTTGGTGGCCGTGCAGACCGTCAGTGGTTCGAAGGCGTTGACGGAACCGATTTCGAGGAATTCGGACTAAGCGGCAACGTGAATACCGAGTACGATGTCGTTGAAACGGTTACTGTTTATGGCGGGGCTGGAACACAGTTTGGCGGACTTCCACTTGGTGAATCCGCGATCTACAATTTCAGTGGCGTCTGGAATTATGACGGATTTTCGCCTTCACGCTCCAAAAACTTCAAGGTCGGCACACGTTATTCCGAAGGTGGCTGGTCGCTTGACGGTAACGTATTCTACAACAAGATTGATGATTCCCACGATCTGACCGGATCCGTGGTTGGCAGTACGGTTTACCGCAACACAACCATCGATCTCGTCACGCAGGGCTACAACCTGTCAGCGGCTTACAACTACGGTCCGGGTTTTGCCCGTGTGACCTATTCCCACACGGATGTCGAAACAGATGGTGATGCGCCTCTCAGCACCAATGCATCCTATCAGGGCGTTCTGCAGGGCGATATCTTCACCTTTGAAGTTGCACACGGATGGGATGACCTTGGTGTGCGGGTCGGTACAACGTCCGAACTTGCTCTGGCAAACGATGATCCCGAGGAAAACGGTTTCCCGAAACTCGATACCTATTTCGTGGCCAATCTTTACGGGGAATGGAAGCCGGAAGCTCTGAATAACGCGGTGACCCTGCGCGTTGATGCCCTGAACATTTTTGATCGCGACTATATCGACCGTGCAACCCCGGGCTATGACAGTGCTCAAGTCGGAGAACCATATCACGAACCGGGACGCACCTTCCTTGTTTCTGCAAAGGTGACGTTCTGATCAGACAATTTTCCAGCCGGTTTGAAATCCGTGATGGGTGGCATTCGTGCCGCCCATTTCGGCGTTTCAGAACGTATGCCACCCCATAAATACTCCAGCAGGACTTTTGCCATGAAATTCAAATGCCTTCTTGCTCTGGCAACCCTCACGTCGATGATCGGCGGATTGGCCCAGGCCAAAGAAACCATCACGCTGACCGATGTCTCGGGTCGCGAGGTCACCATTGAGGTCCCCGTTAAACATATGATCCTTGGCGAAGGCCGCTTTTTGCCAAGCCTTGGCATCCTTGATCCCGAAAATCCGGTCCGCTGGGTTGCCGGAATGATGGGCGAATTTAAAAACCTTGATCCCGCAACCTTTGCCCAATATCAGGCAAAATTTCCCGAAATTGACGATATCCCGTTGGTGGGACGCAGTGGCGAAGCAACATTCAGCGTTGAAAAGGCGATTACAGTTGAACCCGATGTTGCAATTTTCGGTATAAACGGTGGTCATGGCCCCGGATCGGATAGCCACGAGGTCCTAAGACAATTCGGGGCGGCCCATATCCCGGTTGTCATGATCGACTTCCGCAGCGAACCGTTTGAAAACACCCCCAAAAGCATCCGCATTCTTGGCAAACTGATGGGCAAGGAAGATCAGGCCGAGGCATTCATCAAATTCTATGAAGACAATCTGGCCAAGGTCACATCCGGCCTACAAGGCATCTCTGACAAACCCAAAGTTTTCCTTGAGAGCCGGGTTGGCCTGCATGGTTCCTGCTGCGAGGCGATGGGCAACCAGATGATCGGCAAATTTGTTGAAATGGCGGGTGGGCAAAACATCTTCGCCGACCGGATTCCCGGGGTCATCAGCCAGATTTCAGTCGAACAGCTACTGGTCGATCAACCGGATATATATGTGGCGACTGCAATTGGCGGGGCAACAATGACCGACGAGCAGAATGTGGGCCGTATCATACTTGGAACCTACGCCGATGCCGAAACATCACGTGCGTCCTTGGCCAAAAACATGGAACGCACCGGCTTGCCACAGCTCGACGCTGTTAAAAACGGCAAAGTCTATGCCGCGTGGCATCATTTCTATAACACGCCGATGAATGTGACACTGTTACAGGCGATGGCGAAGTGGTTCCATCCCGATCAGTTTTCCGACCTTGATCCAGACGCGACCCTTGCCGAATTCTTTGACCGGTTCCAGCCGGTGGCACTGGATGGGGTTTACTGGATCGGCCTTGATCAACCTTAAGCCCCTGCAATCAATTTCCTCATAAGAAACCATCAGAGATCGGTAAATCCATGTTCAAAACCAAAGGATCGGTTCAGACCGAACATGCCAGCAAATATCTGCAACAACTGTGCAAGCACTTTGCCTATAAGGTAGAAGTCGATTTTACCCCCGATAAGGGGCATGTGAGCTTTCCGATGGGCCCATGCATCATTCAGGCCGATAACACCACCCTGCGCTTTGAGGGACAGTCAGAGAAAGCCGACGGGATCAAGGCCATGAAAGGCGTCATCATTTCACATCTGGATAAATTCGCATGGCGCGAACAGATTGAATATGTCTGGGAAGACAGTTCGGACTAAGCCCGCCATTCTGACACAAAAAATGCCAGTCCTAAAAAATGCCAGTCTTCCGGACTGGCATTTTTCTGTTTAGCGAAGGTCGTAGATCACCGGGATCGTCAATGTCATTTCTGTGCGCGCCATATCCTCGGGGAATGGCGGAAAACGTTTAACCCGTTCGATCATATCCTGCGTCGCGCGATCCAGAATGGATGAGCCACTCGGGCTAATCATTTCAAAGAGGGAAACCGTGCCATCGCGCTCGATAATCAGGCGGACCATATTCTGCCCTTCGATACCGCGCCGTTTGGCGCGATCAGGATATTCGCGATAACGCATCAGCATCTGCACAACAGCTGTCTGGTAATCGACAAAGGCTGCGCTGCTCATTGCAGCACCACCGCCACTGCCCGACGCGGAACTTGCGGCCTGGCTTTGGGTTGCTTCGCCAACCGTCCCCTGGGATTTGACTGAATCCACTGGACCGCCAGATGGCTGCTCGATCGGTTCGGCGGCGGCCTTTTCAACAGGCTTGGGCGCTTTTGCCGGTTCCGGTGTCGGTTTGGGTGGCTCGGGCTTTCTGCGGACCGGCATGACGTCTGCCAGAAGAGGACTGACTTCGGGGACCGGTTCAGGTTCAGGCTCGACCACTTCCTCGACAACAGGTTCGGGAACAGGTTCCGGTTCAACAACCGGTTCGGGTTCGGGCTCCGGCACGGTTTCGACAACCGGTTCCGGCTCTGGTTCGGGCTCCGGCTCAACAACCGGCTCAGGAACGGGTTCCGGTTGAGGCTCTACTTCCTCGACCGGTTTTTCACCCTGTTTGCTGTCTTCGGAATCGGCACTTTCTTCCGGTGTTTCAGCTTCACCTTCGGTCGCCTGTCCGCTGCCTAGCGAGATGCTAATGCTTTGCACGGCCCCCGCCCCACCCCAACCGGCAGGCTGTGGTTCAGGCATGGCAAGAACAATACCCCCGACAAGAACAATGCCGGTCAACCCGGTCGCGATCAGGAAATCAATGCGTTTCGACATTTTCTATCCGTCTTGGCCCTGATCTGCTTCCATAGCGGTCATCAACTGGACCTTTTCAATGCCAAGCTCTTGCAACCGTTTCAAAAGGGCAACGACACGTGCGCCTTCGGTGGTGCGATCTGCCCGGATTTCGACTGGCCGCCCGGCATAATCGCCTGGTAGCAAAGCCGCCAGATCGGCAATCTTGCCCTGGCGATCATCAATGCCAATTTCGGCATTCTTGCCAAACCACAGCACAATCGTATCTTCGGGCTGGCTTTCGGCAGTGGAACTTGCCGGCGGGTCCACATCAAATGGTCCCAGCTTTTGCAAGCTTCCGGCAATCATGAAGAAAATCAGCAAAAGAAAGACGATGTTGATCAAAGGCAACATCGGTTCCTGTGCCGGGCTGTCATCGGAGATCTGGATACGACGCTTCATTCGATCAGATCCACATCCGTCACACCGCCGCGTCCCAGCGCATCCATGACAACAATCAAATGCTGCAAATCGGCACCGTTGACCGGGCGCAGATGAACACTGGCACCAGCATGTTTGCGTAAAATGGTCGCGGCAAGATTGGAAATCGGCACGGCTTCGCCATTCAGCGACAAACCACCACTGGCATCAACATTGACTGTTACCGGACGGACGTCGCTGCTGCTGCGCGCCTGACCGTCTGTGACAGTCACCGACATCTCGAAACCCTTCCAGTCAAGGAAACTGGAGGCCAGCATGAAAAAGATCAGCAGGATAAAGACAACATCAATCAGCGGTGTCAGACCGATCATCGGCGAAGCACCACGATTTCGATCGCGCAATTGCATAGGGCGTATTCCGACCTTGTTCGGGCTTATTCCGCCGCTTGGCGCAGCTCGGCGATATTCGACGCGCGAAGCGCCCCCTTCTGAGCCAGTTCACCACGATTGATCACCATGGTGCAGACATCTTCCATGACCGCAGCGGCGCGGGCGATAACGCCCTGCATCCACATGTGAAACGCGGTCGCCGGGATGGCGACAACAAGGCCGATTGCCGTGGTCAGAAGTGCAAGCCAGATACCGCCCGAAAGCACTGATGGGTCAATGCGGCTTCCGGCACCTTCCATCTTCTGGAAGGCTTCAATCATGCCCATAACGGTACCCAGCAGGCCCAGAAGCGGGCTAAGCACCGCAATCGCCGACATAATTCGCAAACCGCTGTTCAGACCATCAATTTCCTTGCGCGCGTGCGAAGCAATAATATCGGATGCCGCTTCGCGGTTTTCGGAATTGGCAACGGATAATGTCATGCCAAACAGACCGATGCGGGCAGCAGGATGACGGCGGCGCGACAGAATCTGCGCGACCTGCTTATCGTCACCATTGGAAAGATGACGTTCGACATCCTTGGCAAAACCGTCGGCAAAAATTCCACGCCGGATAAAGCCGACCAGCTTGTAGAAGAAAATCAGCATTCCTATTAATGCAAGTGCGGCCAGCACCCAGCCAACAACCCCGGCACGATCGACAAGGTCATAAACCGGCAGGCTGCTGATGGCATCCGGCACGATGGTGCTTTCGGTGGTGACCAACGCACCATCTACCGGCAGACCGGTTTCGGGATCCAAGGTTACCGCCCCATCTGCTGTTTGCGTAAGCACACCGTTAGCGGCATCCGTGGTGGCACCATCAAGGCCGAGCGGGGTCTGCGCATCTGGCGATGCGGACAGCTGGTTTACGGGTTCAGGCATGTAACTCTTCCGATCCAAAATACGATCAACGCCGGACGTCCTGCTCCAGCGCGTTTGAAACTGATTTGCATTACTTACAAGAAATCACATTGCGATGCAATCGCAACTGCGAAAAGATGCGCTTTTTTTCGCGCATGGCCGCATTGCATCGCCCGAAAAACGGTACCCATCGCACGCCTTGAAACTGGGCGGAATCGTTTTTTGAAGGCAGAAAAGACCACGGAAAAGCAAAACCCCCGGAACATCTGGGTTCCAGGGGTTTTGGAATGGTGAGCCCGACAGGATTCGAACCTGTGGCCAACTGATTAAAAGTCAGTTGCTCTACCAACTGAGCTACGGGCCCTCAACGTTGGTG
>NZ_LPVY01000008.1 GCF_001613805.1 Thalassospira lucentensis | reverse complement strand
CGGCGGTCACGGATTCCGGTCCGATCCTTGAAAAACTGCGCAGTCAGCTTGACGCCATCACCAGCGATCTGGCCAAAGACCCGCCGCAATATCTGGTACGTCGCGGCACATTGATCGCCGAACTGAACAAAATCCGCTCCGAACCAAACGATGATGACGACGCCAAATCATTGCGTCTGCAAATCTGGTGGCAGGACTGGCAGGCTCTGATGGCCGAGGAAAAGCTGCTTCAGACCCATACGCTACGCAGCTTTATGACGGCATCCTCGCTTGGCGCGCATCTGCAAAATCAGATCAACAGTTACGCGAAACTCGATGTGACCGCCCTGATTGGTGCGGCCGAACAGGGCATCGCACTGGCCGGAGAAGTTCGTAACCTGCCACCGGCTGAACTTGTTGCGCAGGGCAGCAACCTGCTTGAAACCGCCACTGGCAGTGCAACCGCGATACCAGCACAATAGGGAGTATCACCATGAGCAATCTTGATGAATTGATAAGGGCCGCCAAAGCCAGCTTCATTGAAATCGACGCGGCCTATCAGTCGGCAGACATCAACGAAAAACTTGTGATGGCCGAAACACGCAATAAAGCTGCTGATCAGCTTATAACACTTCAGGCAAAGCGGTTGATCCAGAATGCATCGGTGATCACCGATGCGGATATAGCCGAAATGAAGAACCTTAAAGACCGGATCGATGATGCTGCGCAAATCCAGACAGCCCTTCTTCAGTTTGTCGGGTTGCTGGTAAAATTTGTCGGTTAATCCGTTTTCCAGCGATCAGCATCGGCATCGTCCGATGTCTTCGCCGTGACCCAATGATCACCTTGGGCGGTTTCTTCGCGTTTCCAGAACGGGGCCCGGGTTTTAAGAAAATCCATGATGAAGTCGCAGGCCTCGAACGCAGCGCGTCGATGGGCCGACAGGGTTATCACCAGAACGATCTGTTCACCGGGCAACATGCGGCCAAACCGATGCACGATCCGCACATCATCAAGAGGCCAGCGATTGGTCGCTTCGTCTGCGATCTTTTCAAGTTCGCGTTCGGTCATTCCGGGATAATGATCAAGGGTCAGGGCTGAAACGCTGTCCCCACCGTGGATATCACGCACCAGCCCGACGAAACTGACCGCTGCCCCGATATCGGTACGACCTTCGGTCAGGGCTGCCAGTTCGGCACCCGGATCAAAATCCTGTTCCTGAACAGATATACGTGCCATGCGCGACCTGATCCTTCCGATAGGTGTCAGTCGAGATGCTTAAGCCCAGTGCGAAGATAGATATACCCGGTCTGAACCGTCACCAGCCCGGCAATCCAAAGAAGGATATCACCGATCAGGATCGACGGAATCATATCGGGCGACGCATCACCGACCAGAAGAAACCCGATGGCAAGGATTTGTGCCGTGGTCTTCCATTTCGCAAGCACCGTCACCGGCAGCGGAACTTTCAGTTCGGCCAGATGTTCGCGCAAACCCGACACCATGATTTCGCGGCACATAATGATCACGGCGGGCAAAATGGCCAGACCGGAAATGCGTTCAAATGCCACCATCATCATCAGGGCGGCAGCGACCAGAAGCTTGTCTGCAATGGGGTCAAGGAACCGGCCAAGCGGCGAGACAACATTCATGCTGCGCGCAAGGTAACCATCAAAAAAGTCCGTCACCCCGGCAAAAGCAAACAGCGCAAACCCGATCCAGTTACCAACCGGTCCGCTGATATAAAAGGACGCAACCAGAGCCGGAATCACAATGATGCGCGACAAGGTTAGCAGATTGGGAATCTGGTTTTTCATAAACAGGCCTGTTTGCGGGTATTGTATCGAACGGTCCGGCGAAGCGTTTTCTGTCTCCCCGATGCGAGGCAATTATTAATGTCTCCGGGCAGTTACCACAAGAGCCGCGTTCAATTGCAACAAACCTGTTATGAAACAGCCGGTAACCGGGATCAGTTTTCACCGTGGAAATGATCGTAAATCTTGCGTGCAAGGGCGGCACTGATGCCGTCCACCGCCTCAAGATCGGTCAAACCGGCATCCGCCACGCCGCGTGCCGACCCGAAATGATGCAACAATGCCTTTTTGCGTGCCCCGCCAACGCCGGGCACATTATCCAGAACACTTTTGCCGATCTGCTTGGACCGTTTGGCGCGATGTGTGCCAATCGCCCAGCGGTGGGCTTCATCGCGCAGACGCTGGATGAAATACAGAACCGGGTCTTGCATATCGAGGCGCACGGGCGGCTTTCCGGGGATATGCAGGACTTCCTTGCCCGCATTCCGATCGACACCCTTGGCGACCCCAACCAGCATCACATCTTCGATTCCCAAATCCTCAAGTACTTCGCGGGCAACGCCAAGCTGCCCCAAACCACCATCAATCAGACAAAGGTCTGGCCATGTGCCGTTTTCCCGGTCCGGATCTTCCTTTTGCGCACGGGCAAAACGTCGGGTCAGAACTTCTCGCATCATGGCAAAGTCATCACCCGGTGCGATGTCGCCCTTGATGTTGAATTTGCGATAGGCACTTTTCATAAAGCCCTCGGGCCCGGCAACGATCATGCCGCCGACCATGTTGGTGCCCTGAATATGGCTGTTATCGTAAACCTCGATCCGTTCCGGCGTACCGTCCAGTTCCAGTTTATCGGCCAGATCTTCCAGCAATTTGCGCTGTGACGCGCTTTCGGCCATACGACGCCCCAGCGCATCCTTTGCATTGTTCATCGCATGTTCGACAAGCTTGCGCCGACCGCCGCGCTTGGGTACCTGCAGGGTGATCTTGCGGTTATTGTTGATCGACAACGCGGTTTCGACCAGTTCCTGGCCTTCGATCTCGTGCGACAGCAGAACCTGTTTCGGGGCCGGTTTATCGGCATAGAACTGCCCGACAAAGGCCGACAGGATTTCGGGGATCT
Organism: Thalassospira lucentensis; assembly: GCF_001613805.1. Taxonomy (GTDB): domain Bacteria; phylum Pseudomonadota; class Alphaproteobacteria; order Rhodospirillales; family Thalassospiraceae; genus Thalassospira; species Thalassospira lucentensis_A. The sequence continues at coordinate 290,873 of NZ_LPVY01000008.1, read as the reverse complement.
CAGCCCCCTGTTCATGGCGCGGGAAATAGGACCGGTTGCCATAGTTTGACCCGGACCGAAAGAAGAACACCTGAACGCAGCTTTGCCCGCCTTCGTGATGCAGGGCAATCACATCGGCCTCTTCAACGCCTTCCAGATTGATGTCCTGATGCGATCTGATCTGACTAAGCGCGCGGATACGGTCGCGATACATCGCGGCCTGTTCAAAATCCATGCGTTCGGATGCCGCCAGCATGTCGGTTTCAAGCTGCTTGAGGATTTTCTGGCTGCGCCCGGTCAGGAAGTCACGGCAGATATCGACAAGCCCGTCATATTCGGCCTTGGCAATCCGGTCCACACACGGCGCTGAACAGCGTTTGATTTGATACAGCAGACACGGACGCGACCGGTTGGCAAACACCGCATCGGTGCAGGACCGTAGCAAAAAAGCCCGCTGCAGATGATTGATCGTGTTGTTCACGGCCCAGGCGGACGCAAACGGCCCAAAGCAACTGCCATCCTTGGCCCGTGCCCCGCGATGTTTGACGATGCGCGGATAATCGTGATCCTCGGTGATCAGGATATAGGGGAAGCTTTTGTCATCGCGCAGCAAGATATTGTAACGCGGTTTAAGCTTCTTGATCAGGTTGGATTCAAGCAGAAGCGCTTCGGCTTCGGTATGGGTGGTGATGATTTCCATACGCACCGTCTGCGCGACCATACGGGCAATCCGTATCGGCAACTGCATCAGGCGGGTATATGCCACCACACGCTTTTTAAGATTCTTGGCCTTGCCGACATAAAGAACCCGGTCCTTGTCATCAATCATGCGGTAGACACCCGCCGAACCCGGCATGGTTTTCAGCGCATGTTTGATGGCCTCGACACCACGCGCAGCTCCCCCGTCATAATCATCGCTCTCAAGCGACAATCCGATTTCCCGAGCGGGGTTTTCGGATGGGGTTTCAGGCTTCATCAGGCGTCTCCGGCAGATTTATTAAAAATCAAAAGTTGTGATGGCCGTCACTTCTCAAAGTGGCTTCCGACAATACTCAAAAAGATTAACGCCGCAACATCACTTCACAGAATCGCGACCGGAAAAAGATGTCCACCAAGGCTGTGGATAAGTTTGTGGGTAATAGGGGGGCTCTTTGCTACACCCCTTGAGAGTCTTAACGTTCTATGAAGTGCACATTTATTGAGCAAACAAGTTAACTTATTGATTTAATTCACAAAAAATGCTGTCAACCTGAAAACATTCGGTAATAGAGGAGTCAAAAAAGAATATTTTCCTTTGATTCCACGTCCCCAGATGCTTGTGCATAAGGGCGACAGCGATTCGGCCTAGAGGAATCACAGAGTCCCCGTCCAAAACCGTTAACAAAAGTAAATTTTACGCAGATTTACCGATGCGATCAGCGCGCGATATTAAAGCGCTCTATTTCGACCCCGACCGCCGCAACGTCGTCAAAGACATCTAGCTTTTCAACCCGGACGTTTACCTTGCGCACCCGGCGATCCGCCAGGCACATATCAGCCAGTTTTTCCCCAAGGGTTTCCACAAGGTTCACATGACCGTCACGGCAGATTTCCCGCGTGCCTGTCACCAGATCCTCGTAGCTTAAAACAGTGGCAATATCGTCATTCTGGACACCTTCGCCTTCAAGTACGGCAAGATCCAGATTGATGCGCACCCGCTGCGGGGCATGTTTTTCGTGGTCATATACGCCAATGGATGTCTCGACCACCATGTCGCGAACGAATACACGACGCAAACTGCCTGCATGATCTGCATAGGGCAGTGTCGTAATGTTATCGTCCTGCTTAAGGCCTGCGGTCATGGTCTGGTCTTCCTTGTGCTGCGCTTCTGCGGCCAGATGTCCGGAACCCAAGCCCGATGCATCATTCCTCTGGCATATTCTGTTCGCCACTGGGCGCCCAATTCAGGTGCTGCCCGCCGTCAAGCGCTAACATTTGCCCGGTGATGGCTGGCGCGGCAAGGAAAAATCGTACCGCGTCGCAAATCTCTTGCGGGTTTGTCCCAATTTTCAGGGGAGTCTGATCGCATTGCTGATCGAAAACTTCCTGTGTTTGCCGAACACTAGGCAGTGCCGGACCGGGACCAATGGCGTTGACCCGGATTTGCGGTGCCAATGCCAGTGCCAGCGTCTGGGTCAGGGTCCAAAGACCTGCCTTGGACAAGGTATAGGTCATGAAATGCGGTGTCAGATTCCAGACGCGCTGATCAATCAGGTTGATGATGGCACCCTTGTACCCGTCCGGTAACCGTTTGGCGAAATCCTGCGATAGTACGAACGGCGCACGCAGATTGGCTTCCATATGATAGTCCCAGCCTTCGCGCGTGGCAGTGCCTATATCATCATATTCAAAGGTGGATGCGTTGTTGATCAGAACCCCGATCGGGCCCAGTGCAGCCGTTGCCTCGCGCACGACACGACCGGTGTCTTCTTCCCGGCCAAGATCGGCCGAAATAACGCAGGCACGACGGCCAAGGGCACGGATTTCATCCGCCAGGCTTTCCGCATCCCTGCGCGAGGAATGGCAATGAAGGGCAACATCATATCCCTGCGCAGCCAGATCAAGCGATAAAGCCCGTCCGATACGCTTCGCAGCCCCTGTCACAAGGACCGTTTTCGGTATTATCCCTGTCATCCGGTTTCCATCCCGTCCGTCAAGATGCGTCCCCTTTTCCGGGGAAGGCGGCCGTATTGGAACGCAGGCCGCCATCATTTAGTTCGGTAATTCCGGAACTTACAATCAAACCTGCCTGCCGGTCCATCACCGTGTGAACGGTTTCAGGCACGCAAGGCGGATCATGCCGTAACCAGACTTGCGACATATCCAAGATAGGCAAGAACAAAGACAATCCCCGTAATCCGCGACACGCCGCGCAGGAAATAGCCGACAACCAGCAAAAGAACGGTCACCGCCAACATGATCCATAGATCGGATTGCAGTATCTGATCAGGCACCGCAATCGGCGCAATCAGCGACACACCACCGATAATCACCAGCAGGTTCAGAAGGTTTGAACCAACCACATTGCCCAGTGCGACATCGGAATGCCCGCGAAACGCCGCAACAATGGACGCGGCCAATTCCGGAAGTGACGTTCCGAACGCGACAAGTGTCAAACCAATCACGGCTTCGGAAACGCCGAACTGACGTGCAACAGAAACACCACCATTCACCAGCAGATCGGCACCATAGGTCAGGGCGACAATGCCGATAACGGTCGCAACAATCGGTTTCAGCCAACCGCTTGGCACCTCGCCAACTTCGTCGACTTCTTCCTCGTGCAGGTGGCTGGCTTCGCCCGGGCTTTTTTTGTCATGCTGATAGGTGAAATACCAGATCGCCGCCAAAACCAGCAGCATCACGGCTCCCGCCCAACGCTCCACAACACCGAACATACAAAGACCGATGAACAGTACAGTGCCCAGCAACATGGTGCCACCATCGCGAACAATCATGGTCCGGGACGCTGCGATTGGCTTCAGAACAGCCGTCGCACCAAGGATCAGAAGAATGTTGGCAATGTTCGACCCAACAACGTTCCCCATCGCGATATCCCCCGAACCGGCAAGTGCCGCATTCAGCGACACTACGAATTCCGGGGCCGACGTTCCGGCGGCCACCACGGTCAGGCCGACGATAACCTTGGAAACACCCATTAGCAGTGCAAGACCAACAGCGCCGCGAACAATGAACTCGCCACCGGCCGTCAAAAGCACAAGACCACCAATAATCTGCAAATAGGGGATGAACTGTTCCAAATGTCGGCCTGCTCGTATGGGGGAAAATTGTGATTATTTTTGTGCCCTTTAACGGGCCAGCGGAACATGGCATTCCGAACACAGAATAGCAAGCCGTGTCGTCCCGCCGCGGAACCCTTTTGGATGGCTGTGTGATGCTGTTCCCACACAGGCAAGCACGCCGAACGTAATCGCCAAGGTCGTGTACTCTTAATACGTGTCGTCTACCACAGATGTCTTCGCATACGCGAAATTTCCATAGAAATCATAGGGGTATTTCCGCTATCCTGATTTGAACGAGTTTCCTTTACACGCCCATCTGCGCCGGACGCATATCCCAACATGTCTCACAGCGTTCTTTTCGAACTGTTCCTTGTCCTGACGGCTGCGGTGATTGCTGTGCCGCTGGCCCAGAAATTACGTGCAAACTCGATCATCGGCTTTCTGATCGGTGGTTTTTGCATCGGACCTTTTGGTTTTGGTCTGATCAATGACCGCGAAGACATTTCAACGGTGGCCGAGCTTGGCATTGTCTTTCTGCTATTCATGATCGGTCTTGAACTGTCGCGCGAACGATTGCGCGTGATTGGCGGCCGGTTTGCCACCCTTGGCTTCCTGCAAATCGGCGTCACGATGGCGGTGATGTTCGGTGTATTGCTGCTGATCAATTACGATATGCCTGCCTCCATCGTGATTGCCGGGGCACTTGCCCTGTCATCGACGGCAATTATCCTCAAACAGCTTTCCGATGAACGCCAGTTGCATACTCGTTTCGGCCGCGCAGCCCTTGCCATCCTGCTGTTGCAGGACGTCGCGGTTGGTCCCTTCCTGATCATGGTGCAGGCCGCTGGCAAGGCCGGAACCGAAACCAGCCCATGGATCAGCGCGTTAAGTGGGGTCGGCGCTGTTGCCGTCCTGCTGCTGGCCGGTCGTTATCTGCTGCCACGGCTGTTTCGTTATATTGCGTCCCTTAAAAATCCCGAACTTTTTGCCATCGGCACCCTGTTTGTCGTTCTGGCTGCCAGTACCCTGACCGAAGCCGCCGGTCTTTCGATGGCGCTTGGTGCCTTCATCGCCGGGGTAATGCTTGCCGAAACCGAATTCCGCCATCAGATCGAAGCGGACATTTCGCCATTTCGCGGGGTTTTCCTGTCGCTGTTCTTCATGTCGGTCGGCATGTCGGTCAATGCCAATGTCGTCATTGGTCAGGCCGGAACCATCATTTTATGGCTGATCGGGTTGCTGGTCGTTAAGGCGGCGGTCCTTTTCGGGTTATCCCTGCTGATCGGCTTTAACCGAGCATCGTCGATCCGGGTTGCCATGAGCCTTGCCGCTGGTGGCGAGTTTGCCTTTGTCATGCTGGCACTGGCATCGCAGAATGGCGCGGTTCCGATTGATATTGCCGTAATGCTGATCCCGGTTGTCGCGATTTCGATGGGTCTGACCCCCTCCCTGATTTCGCTGGGTCACCGGATCGAACAGAAACTTCATCCCAAGGAAAACGATCAGCTCAGCGAAATTTCAGATGAAACCGATGGCATTCAGAAGCATGTTCTGGTGATTGGTTGCGGGCGTGTCGGCCGGGTTCTGGCCCGTCTGCTGCGTACCAAGGATATCCCCTTCATCGTTCTTGAATCCGATGCCCAGCAGGTTTCACGCGGCCGTGCCGAAGGTCTGCCGGTTTATTTTGCAGATGGATCACGTCCGGAAACATTCCGAGCGGCCCATACAGAACAGGCCCATATTGCCGCCGTTGCCATGGGGAACCCACACGCAACCGAAAAGACGGTTGCCCTGTTGCGCCAGCATTATCCACATCTGAAAATCTTTGCCCGCGCACAGGACATCACCCATATCGGGCCCCTGTCACGCAGCGGTGCGGATGCCGCCATCCCCGAAGTACTCGAAACCGGTTTGCGCCTGTCCGACCATGTTTTGGCCGCCTGCGACATCCCGCAGGAAGATATCGATATCGAAATTGCCAAGTTCCGTCGTGCCGATATGCTTCTGATGAACGAACTGGCGCCACGCACCGCGCGCCAGAAAACCGAAGATCCGGCATCAAAATCGGCCAAACCGGCAAAATCCGGGAAAACCACCTGAAAACAAAAACCCCCATCATAAAGATGGGGGTCTTTCGTTTCGTCTTCCGGAATAACCGCAATCAGGCGGCTTCGACATCCAGTGCATAACCCGCGGCACGAACCGTGCGGATCACATCGCGCGTTCCCTTGACGTCATTCAATGCCTTGCGCAGACGACGAATGTGAACATCAACCGTTCGGGTTTCGACATAGATGTTCGGCCCCCAAACCGCGTTCAGAAGCTGCTCGCGCGAGAAAACCCGCCCCGGATGTTCGAGGAAGTAACGCAGCAGACGGAATTCGGTCGGGCCAAGATGTATGGCCTTGCCGTTACGGCTGACACGATGGGCGGCTAAATCCATTTCGATATCGGAATAGATCAACTGCCCCTGTGGTTGCGCCGGGCCGGATCGACGAAGCAACGCACGAATACGCGCCAGCAATTCGCCAATCGCGAACGGCTTGGTCACATAATCGTCGGCACCGGTATCAAGGCCACGGATGCGGTCACCTTCTTCGCCACGCGCGGTAACCATGATCACCGGCAAATCGCGGCTTTCCGGTTTTCGGCGGATCTGGCGGCAAACCTCGATCCCCGACATTACTGGCAACATCCAGTCCAGAAGGACCAGATCGACATGGGTTTCGGCCAGAATCTTCAACGCTTCGTCACCGTCTCCGGCTTCGACAACCTGCATCCCCTCGCGTTCGAGGTTGTAGCGCAACATGGTTACGATTGCAGCTTCGTCCTCGACGATAAGAACCGTTGGGTCCATCTTCCTATGCTCCAGTGTCACTCATTCGGTTCTACGACAGCGAAATTCGCCGCGTCATTTTTTGGCCGAGTATCCATCGGCAGGTCTTCACCCTTGATCCGGTAATAGATCGTTTCGGCGATATTGGTCGCGTGATCGCCAATACGTTCGATGTTCTTGGCAATAAACAGCAGATGGGTCGATGCCGTGATGTTACGCGGATCTTCCATCATATAGGTCAGCAGTTCACGGAACAGGGAGTTATACATATCGTCAACTTCCTGATCACGCGCCCATACACGCTGGGCCTTTTCCGCATCGCCTTCGATATAGGCGTCCAGAACGTCCTTGATGATTTCCTGGCACAGCTTGGCCATGTTCGGGATCACCTGAACCGGACGAATCGGCGGCACCTGGTTGAGAACCTGCGCGCGCTTGGCAATGTTTTTCGCCAGATCGCCAATACGTTCCAGATCGTTGGAAAGTTTAAGCGCTGTCACCACCTGACGCAGGTCATCTGCCATCGGCTGGCGCAGGGCCAGAAGACGTACGGCAAAATCCTGTACTTCCTGTTCCAGCGTATCGATACGATGATCGGAAATAATGACCTTTTCGGCCAGTTCCGAATCCCGCTTCACGATTGCGCGGATCGCAGAAATCAGCTGGCTTTCGGCAAGCCCGCCCATCTGCGAGATGATATTGTTCAAACGGGTCAGTTCTTCGTCAAACGAACTGACGATATGGTGTTTTTCGTCGGCCATCTAATAATACTCCTGCCCGGAATTAACCGAAGCGACCCGTGATGTATCCCTTGGTGCGTTCGTCCTTGGGATTGGTGAAAATCTGATCGGTTTCGCCCACTTCGACCAGCTTGCCGAGGTGGAAGAACGCCGTGCGCTGCGACACGCGGGCCGCCTGCTGCATGGAGTGCGTTACGATCACAATGGTGTAGTTCGAACGAAGTTCGTCGATCAGTTCTTCGACCTTTGCGGTCGCAATCGGGTCAAGCGCCGAGCACGGCTCATCCATCAGGATGACTTCCGGGCTGACGGCAACCGCACGTGCGATGCAAAGGCGCTGCTGCTGCCCACCCGAAAGACCGGTCGCCGGTTCCGGCAGGCGGTCTTTGACTTCTTTCAGAAGGCCTGCCCGTTCAAGCGAGGTCATGACTATCTCGTCAAGCTCGTCCCGCGAGTTCACCAGACCATGAATACGCGGACCATAGGCTACGTTGTCATAGATCGATTTCGGGAAGGGGTTCGGTTTCTGGAACACCATGCCGATACGGGCACGCAACTGAACAACGTCGATGGCCTTGTCATAGATGTCACGGTCATCAAGCGTCACCTTGCCGTTGATCGTGACACCGTCAATCGTGTCATTCATGCGGTTCATGCAGCGCAGGAAGGTCGATTTGCCGCAGCCCGACGGACCGATCAGCGCGGTAACCTGACGTTCGACAATGTCAAGATTGACATCGAAAAGCGCCTGGTTGTCGCTATAGAAAAGATTAAGGTCACGGGCCGTCATTTTCGGGCTAGTGACTGACGGCTCTGCCGTCATTGCGCTTTGAGTTACAACAGCCATTTTACCACTTCCGTTCAAATTTCTTGCGCAGATACACGGCTAATCCGTTCATCAGGATCAGGAAGCCCAGCAACACCATGATCGCCGCCGAGGTTTTCTCGACAAAGGCTCGTTCCGGACTGTCAGCCCACAGATAAATCTGCACCGGAAGAACCGTCGCCGGATCAAGCGCGCCCCCCGGAACATCAACGATGAATGCCACCATGCCAATCATCAGAAGCGGTGCGGTTTCACCAAGCGCCTGCGCCATGCCGATGATGGTTCCGGTCAGAATGCCCGGCATTGCCAGCGGCAGCACATGATGCGTCACCGTCTGTACCGGTGATGCCCCAAGTCCAAGGGCAGCCTGCCGGATTGACGGCGGTACCGCCTTGATCGCTGCGCGCGATGCGATGATGATCGTCGGCAGGGTCATCAGTGCCAGCGTCAAACCACCGACAACCGGTGCCGAACGCGGCAGATGCATGACATTGAGGTAGACCTCAAGCCCGAGAAGACCGAACACGATGGAAGGTACAGCCGCAAGGTTGTTGATATTGACTTCGACAATTGTCGTGAAACGGTTTTTCGGGGCGAATTCCTCGAGATAAATCGCGGCCAGAACACCGATCGGGAATGACAGGAGAAGCGTCACAATCAGAGTATAGAACGACCCGACCGCGGCCCCCCAGATGCCGGCAAGTTCCGGTTCGCGTGAGTCACCATTGGTGAAGAACCGCGTGTGAAACTGCTTTTCAACAGCGCCTTCGGCGGTCAGGGCGTCATACCAGCCGAGTTCCTGGTCATTCAGGCGACGGTCGCCTTCATCTGTATCTGCGCTGATATAACCCTTGTTGAGCATATCAAAATCGTCACCCGAAATTAGCCAGACCTTGCGGGTCTGTCCAATCAGGCTCGGATTATCAAGCACACGTTGGCGCAGGTCGTAAGATGCCCCGCCCGAAACGATGTCATAAAGGTCACGGCGTTCGCGGCGATCGGTTACATCCGGGAACCGGTTGCGCAATGCTTCCTTGACCAGACCATCAAAATTGGCGCGACCGATAACTGCGGGGTCACCTGTTCCGTCCGGATCGATTTCAGCCGGATCGAAATGAATTTCGAGCTGAACATAGGTCTGGAAGAAGGCGCTATACCCCTTCGAAACAATCGAATAGCCAAGCACGACAAGCGCCATAAGAGCGATGGCAATCGCGCTCAGGCCATAAATCTTGAACCGGCGTTCCGCCGCATACCGCCTTTTGATGTTGCGGGCAATTTTCGGGCTATCCCAGTCAACCGGCGTGTGCAGATTGCCAGAGATCACTTTTGCGGCGGCTCTATCTTCCATAAGCGATGCCATATCAGTCATATTTCTCGCGATACTTCTGAACAACCTTAAGGGCAAACACGTTCAGGCCCAAGGTGACGAGGAAAAGAACAAGACCGAGTGCAAAGGCCGACAGGGTTTTGGCACTGTCGAACTCCTGGTCACCGACCAGAAGCGTCACGATCTGCACGGTAACGGTGGTAACCGCCTGCAACGGGTTGACCGTCATATTGGCCGCAAGTCCGGCGGCCATAACCACGATCATGGTTTCACCAATTGCACGCGACACTGCCAGCAGAACCGCCCCGACAACACCCGGCAGGGCAGCGGGAAGGATCACGTGGCGGATGGTTTCCGACCTTGTGGCACCCAGACCATAAGATCCGTCGCGCAGGGATTTGGGCACCTGCGACATGACATCGTCAGACAGCGACGACACAAACGGAATGATCATGACCCCCATAACGAGGCCGGCCGCAAGCGCGCTTTCGGAACTGACATCAAGTCCAAGAATAGCACCATTGTCACGCAGGAACGGCGCGACTGTCAGGGCAGCAAAGAAGCCATACACAACCGTCGGAACACCGGCCAGGATTTCAAGCGCAGGCTTGGCAAAAGCACGGAATTTCGATGATGCATACTCGCCCATATAGATGGCAGAGAACAAACCGATCGGCACTGCGACAAACATCGCGATCACAGTGATCAGCAGCGTCCCTACGAATAGCGGGATCGCACCAAAGGCCCCTTCGGATGCCACCTGATCAGCACGGATCGCCGTCTGCGGGCTCCATTCCAGCCCGAACAGGAATTCGAGCGGGTTGATCTTGGAAAAGAAATGCAGTGCTTCGAACAACAGCGAGAAAACGATCCCCACTGTCGACAGAATCGCGATCCCGGAACAGGCGATCATCGCATAACGCGCGATACGTTCGACATTGTTGCGTGCCCGCATTTCTTTTGCGATCTTGCGATACGAAAGCGCCAGCCCGACAACCGCCGTACTCAGCATCACGACAACCAGTGCTGCATTTGCAATGGTCTGCAGGTTCGCAAGTCGCTGGCCGGCTTCCACCACTTCCGGATCAACCGACAGATGTTCGCCATTGCCCGCGGCAATCAGCGAGATACTGTTCAGCGCCAGTGAAAGACGGCCCGAGTCACCGGTAATTTCAGCAGGAAGATCAGAAACGATCATCGCTTCGATGATCGACCCCTGAAACACGTGCCAGACCAAAAGCAGCAAAAGCGCGGGAATACCGCACCACATCGCCGTATAGGTCCCGTAATGGGCTGGCAGGGAATGAAGATTGCTGTATCGGCCGCCCGACAGGGCAACGGCCCGCTGCCGCCCGAAATAGAATGACAGCGCGCAAAGTGCAGCAACCGCGAGCAACAGAAAAGTCAGGGACATTTCGATAAATCCGTTTGCCTGGAGGGCCTGTTTAAATCACGAGGAGCCAATAGGACAAAAATAATAAATCAATCAAGCCAAGAAACAAAGAAACCGGTGGCAGCAGGGGCCGCCACCGGTTGAAAGATCGCGTTACATGCTCAGCGGAGCAAGGTTCAGCGCAGCATTGCGAACTGCTTCACGCTCGCTCGCATCCATCGGGATGAGACCACGGTCAGCAAGGTAACCTTCGTCACCAAATGCTTTGTCGGAGGTGAATTCGGTCAGATATTCTTTGATACCCGGAATGGTACCGACGTGGGCGTTCTTGACATAGAAGTACAGCGAACGCGAAACCGGGTAATCACCAGCCGAGATGGCTTCGAAGGTCGGCTCGACGCCACCGATCAGGGAACCCTGGAGTTTGTCGCCATTCTGATCAAGGAACGAGAAGCCGAAGATGCCAAGTGCATCATGGTTTGCTTCGAGTTTCTGAACGATCAGGTTGTCGTTTTCACCGGCTTCGATGTAGGCACCGTCTTCACGAACGCCTTTGCAAACTGCACCGTGCTGATCTTTGTTGTCCTTGATAGCTGCAATTGCTTCGAAAGAATTGCAAGCTTCTTCAAGTACCAGCTCGGTGAAGGCATCACGGGTACCGGAGGTCGGGGGCGGGCCGAGAACTTCGATTTTAACGTCCGGCAGGCTCGGGTCGATTTCGGCCCAGGTGCTGTACGGGTTATCGATCAGCGACTTGCCGTCTTTCGAAGGAACGGTTTTGGCCAGCGCCAGGAAGATCTGTTCTTTGGTCAGGTCAAGACGCGGAGCATCTTTGGAGTTCGACAGAACGATACCGTCGTAGCCAACTTTGACTTCGGTGATTTCGTTGATGCCGTTTTTGGCACAGGTTTCAACTTCGGACTTCTTGATGCGACGCGAAGCATTGGTGATGTCCGGGTGCTGTTCGCCAACACCGGCGCAGAACAGCTTAAGACCACCGCCGGAACCGGTCGATTCAATAACCGGGGTCTTGAACGAGGTGGTTTTACCGAATTCTTCAGCAACCGCAGTTGCGAACGGGAATACGGTGGACGAACCAACGATACGAATCTGGTCGCGTGCCTGGGCCGCGCCAACAAAGGCAACGCTCATCAGCGCCGCAACAGCAAGAGTCTTCTTCATGGTAAATTCCCCATTGATTGTTCCAAACCGGAACGGTGCAACGATCTGCGAGGCGGACTCTAACGCCGGGTGCTTACGGTATTGCGTCAGTTTTGTTAACGTTATGTGACAACGTATCAGAGATGCAAACGACCTTCTGAAAACCTTTATTTCTCAATGATTTTTTCAAAATAGCGCCCGTGAATAATCAAAGCCGGAACCGGCAATTCCAAGGCTGCATTGTTCGATTTTGACGGACTTGGTTACAAAAACTGTAACATTGCCCAAACACGGCACTGGAAATTCTTGAGACTGTCTAGCAAACACGCCCAAGCTGCTTTCTGCTTCCCCGACTTTACAAAGCGGGCCGAAAACACGAAGCTTGTTCATAAGATATCAATCCGTTGGGGACAAAGTAGCGCAGAACCGCGCAAAAGGGAGACGATAATGAGCACTTCGCTCGACGAGATTCAGGAACTGATCCAGAAACTTTCCGGCGAGTTGGGCGACATGTCCGAAGCCGCATCACGCCATATTGATGACCTGCATGTCGCGGTTAATAACATTGCATCCCATGTTCTTGCCATGGAAGCCGTCATTGCCGTGATGGCAAAAAAGGTCGATGTTAGCGAAGCCGAAGTGCAAAACTGGATTCGCGAAAAAACCGCTGCCTTCGCCGAAGACAGCAGCGAAGGTTCCGCCGCCGAAGGCATCGCCACCAGCCTGCTTGCGAAATAAGCGGCTCTACAACGCATCCATCCATCAGCTTGCACAAAAGCCCGCCGACATTACGTCGTGCGGGCTTTTGCATTAAAACTCCAACCGCCAGCTAGGCGGTCTTTTCCGTATAATAAGGCAAAAGCTTTTCCGGGACCGGTCCGCCCATTGCCCAGTCAAGCAATTGAACCGTATGCACAACCTTTAATGCATCGGTTTCAAGCTGCACCATGCAGCCGATATTGCCGGTCGCGACAAGGTCCGGTGCCGTGTTTCTGATATTGCCAAGTTTGCGTTCACGCAATTTACCCGCGATTTCCGGCTGCAGCAGGTTATAAACCCCCGCCGACCCGCAGCATAAATGTCCCTCGGCAATTTCAAGCACCTCGTAGCCGGCTTGCTTCAAAAGGTCGCGTGGCTCACGAATGATCTTCTGACCATGCTGCATCGAACATGCCGAATGATAAGCCACCCGTGCCCCGCCATGGGTCGCACCGGCAAAACGATCCACCGGGACATCAATTCCTGCCAGATATTCGGTCACGTCACAGGCAAGTTCCGAAATTCTGGCGGCTTTTGCCTCGTAATCCCGGTCGTTCCGTAACATATGCCCGTAATCCTTGACCGTTGTGCCACATCCCGATGCCGTGATGACAATCGCATCAAGCCCTTCGCCCGAAAGTTCACCGGTCCAGGCATCAATGTTGGCTTTGGCCTGCTGATGGGATTGCGCTTCCTTGCCCATATGATGGACAAGTGACCCGCAACAACCAGCCCCTTTGGCCACCACAATCTCGATGCCAAGGCGCGTCAGCAAACGGACGGTTGCTTCGTTGATCTCGGTCTCAAGCACCTGCTGTGCGCAACCGGTCAGGATGGCGACCCGGCCTTTACGTTGACCAATGGCCGGGATCACCTGCGGCTTATCAACCCAGCTTGGCGGCGGCATATGCCGTGCCCCCATCTTCACCATGCCCTTCAGCCGCCCGGGTAAAAGGCCAGCGAATGGCGATGCCAGCTTCGCCCCGATCAGCGAAAGTCTGAACAGTGTCGGGTTGGGCACAACAATAGATAAAATCCGACGTAACCATTTATCAGCAAATGGCCTGTCATAGGTTTCTTCGATATGGGCGCGCGCATTATCGATCAGATGCATGTAATCAACACCCGACGGACATGTCGTCGTGCAGGACAGGCATGACAGGCACCGGTCCAGATGCTTCACCACCTTATCGGTCGCCGGTTTATCGTTTTCCAGCATGTCCTTGATCAGGTAAATGCGCCCGCGCGGGCTATCGAGTTCATCGCCCAGCGTCACAAAAGTCGGGCATGTCGCTGTACAAAATCCGCAATGCACACATTTGCGCAGGATCTGTTCACTTTCGGCGATTGCCGGATGAGCAAGCTGGGCGGCGGTAAAGTTCGTTTGCATTACGCATCCCCCCGCTTGGTAAGCCTGTGTCCGATCCGCCCCGGGTTGAGGATGCCTGCGGGATCAAAATTTTCGCGGATTCTGGCATTGATACGGGCCAGGGCAGCGTCCTCGGCATGGAACACCGACATCTGATTTCGGATATCTTCTGGCGCACGGACCAAAACCGCCTGCGCATTGTGAAGCCGGGCAATGTCGCGCACTTTGTCGGCCATCGCATCACGCCCCGCCAGTTGCAGCCAGATTTGCGCTCCGGCCCAATCCATCATGACCTTTCCACCGGTTTCCGCCGCCAGCTTCGAGGCAATCGCCCCACCCGATGCCGGTGCTGCGGAAACACGCCATAAAATTCCCGCACCACCGGCAAACGGCGCCACATCGGCGACCGACCGCCAGAACGCATGACTGTTGGTGCTATGAAGTTCCTCGCTTGTGCCGATATCGGCCAGAAGCTTGCGCAATGCCTCGCACCGCCAGGCAACCGAGGGAGCCGGTCCCTCAACGCGCAGCCCGACAATCCCGGCCCCGATGCCGGTTGCGATATCCACACCAAGCATTCCAACCTGTTCCCGTGCAATCCATGCGGCGGCAGAAACTTCATTTTCGCTGCCCATGGCACACGTCATCGCATGCCCGGCACTTTCTATATCGTCACAGGCGATCAGAACGGTTCGGGTTTTCTCGTCGCGCGGCATGACTTTCATGGTGATGGTATGCATCACGCCAAGCGTGCCAAACGATCCCGCCATCAATTTTGAAAGATCAAAACCCGTCACATTCTTCATCACCCGCCCGCCGGATTTAAAATCCTCGGCCCGGCCGCTAATGGCTTCAAACCCCAAAAGATGATCGCGTGCGGCCCCAACCTTGATGCGGCGTGGACCTGACAAATTTGATGCAACCAACCCACCAATCGTTCCGGCATGATCCGTAACGCCATCGGCCAGCAATCCCGGAAAATTTCCGGGCTCAAAATGGAATTGCTGGTTTTTATCGCTCAGCAATGCGTGGATTTCGGCAAGAGACGTGCCCGCCCTTACCGAAATCACCAGTTCTTCGGGCTCATAAAACATGATCCCGCTCAATTTCGACAGGTCCAGCACATGGTCGGCGGCAACAGAATGTCCGTATGTTTTCTTGCTGCCCGATCCGATGATTTCCAGCGGGTTTTTTGAACCAAGCGCCCAACTGATGGCCTCGCGCAATTGTTCGGGTGTGGCGGGGGATATGACTTCCGTCATGACGGTTTCTCTCTTCCTCTCCTGATCCTTGCCGACCGGTTGGTGGGAACCG
The DNA here is from genome assembly GCF_001613805.1 of Thalassospira lucentensis. Classification (GTDB taxonomy): domain Bacteria; phylum Pseudomonadota; class Alphaproteobacteria; order Rhodospirillales; family Thalassospiraceae; genus Thalassospira; species Thalassospira lucentensis_A. Next base: position 275,387 of record NZ_LPVY01000008.1, on the reverse strand, counting down.
ATGGCAGGATTATTTTTATTTTCGTTTTTCGGCCCGACTTAGAAACGCGGGATATCCGGGAACTTGTTGGCGACTTCACGCGCATGCAGGGTTTTAAGTTCCCCGCAGCCATGCAAGGTCGGGAAAACCTTGCCGGGGTTCAGCAATTCGTCTTCGTCAAACGCCAGTTTCAGGCGTTCCTGATGCTTCATGTCGTCTTCGGTGAACATTTCAGGCATCAGATCGCGTTTTTCGACACCAATCCCGTGCTCGCCGGACAAAACACCGCCGACCTCGACGCAAAGCTTCAGGATATCCGCCCCAAAGGCTTCCGCCCGTTCCAGTTCGCCGGGCTGATTGGCATCAAACATGATCAGCGGATGCAGATTGCCGTCCCCTGCATGAAACACATTGGCAACCCGCAACCCGTGGCGTTGCGACAAAACCTGCATGCCGGTCAGGACTTCGGCCAGACGGCGGCGCGGAATGGTGCCATCCATACAGATATAATCAGGCGAAATGCGCCCAATCGCCGGAAAGGCATTCTTGCGCCCCGACCAGAATAGCAAGCGTTCATCCTCGCTTTCAGAAATGCGCGAATAAACCGCACCGCATTCCTTGGCAATCGCGCCGACACGTTCAATCAGATAATCGACCTCGACCTTTGGCCCATCAAGTTCAACAAGCAGCAACGCCTCGACATCAAGCGGATAACCCGCATGGACGAAATCCTCGGTCGCCTTGATGGCCGGGGCATCCATCATTTCAAGTCCGCCGGGAATGATCCCGTCGGCAATAATCCGGGCGACGCAATTGCCGCCTTCTTCGCTGCTGTTAAAGCCAAGCAGAAGTGCGCGCGCCGTTTCCGGCTTGCTCAGGATGCGTACCGTGACTTCGGTAACGATACCCAGCAACCCTTCGGACCCGGTAATCACCCCCAAAAGGTCATAGCCCGACTGATCCAGCCCCTTGCCCCCGACACGAAGGATTTCACCTTCGATCGTGACCATTTCAACACCAAGGACATTATTGGTGGTCAGTCCGTATTTCAGGGAATGCACCCCGCCCGAATTTTCGGCGATATTGCCACCAATCGAACAGGCGATCTGGCTGGACGGGTCCGGGGCGTAATAGAACCCCTTATGTTCGACCGCACGCGTGACGCCAAGATTGGTCACACCGGGCTGCACAACGACCGCCCGGTTATCCCAATCGATATCCAGAACGCGGTTGAATTTCATCATGCTGATCGTGATCGCATCTGCCATCGGTAGCGCCCCGCCCGAAAGGCCGGTGCCCGCCCCACGTGGAACGACACGAATTTTATGGGTATGACAATATTTCAGGATGGCCGCGACCTGCCCGGTATTTTCGGGCAGGACCACGATCATCGGAAGCTGGCGATAGGCCATCAACCCATCGCATTCATAGGGCCTGAGCTGATCCTCATCGACGATAACCCCGCCTTCGTTCGGAACGATGTCCCGCATGGCGGCGATGATATCCTTGCGACGCGCAAGGGTCGATTGATCCGGCTCAGGCATCCTAAGCATGCGACGTTTACTCCCTTAATTCGATCAGCAGATCCTTGCTGTCGACCTGTGTACCGGCGGGGGCATGGATGGTTGCCACGACCCCGTCCCTTTCCGCATGAACCGCGGTTTCCATTTTCATCGCTTCAAGCGAGCACATCACATCGCCCGCCTTGACCTTCTGGCCTTCGGCAACATGGACTTCAACGACAAGGCCCGGCATCGGGGCTGCGATATGAAGCTGGTTGCCATCCTCGGCCTTCGGCTTGACCTTGCCAGTCGCGGCCAATGTCTTGTCGGCAACCTTGACTGTTCGCGGCTGACCGTTCAGTTCAAAGAACACGGTCCGATTGCCTTCCTCGTCCCCACCTTCGGATGTTGCAAGATAGCGGATAACAAGCGTCTTGCCCTTTTCCAGATCGACGGAAATCTCGTCATTCTGGCTCATGCCATAGAAGAAGATCGGGGTCGGCAGGATCGAAACATCGGCATTGTGGCTGCGATGTTCGGCATAATCGAGGAACACCTTGGGATACATCACATAAGATGCGACCTCGGCATCACTGATGCTGCGATGGGTTTTCTTTTCGATTTCCTTGCGGGTTGCCTCGAAATCAATCGGCGGCATGGATTTGCCCGGACGATCCGAAAGCGCCTCGGCACCCTTAAGCACCTTGCGCTGAAGCGCTGGCGGGAAACCGCCAACCGGCTGACCGATTTCACCGCGGAAGAACGAAATGACGCTATCGGGGAATGCGATGTCCTTTTTCGGGTCCAGAACATCCTTTTCGGTAATGCCCGATGTCACCATCGTCAGCGCCATGTCACCGACAACTTTCGAACTTGGCGTCACCTTGACGACATCACCAAACATCTTGTTGACCGCGGCATAGGCTTTCGACACTTCCGGCCAGCGTTCCTCGATACCAAGCGAACGTGCCTGCTGACGCAGGTTGGTATATTGGCCACCCGGCATTTCATGGACATAAACATCCGATGTGCCACTGCGGATATCGCTTTCAAACCCGGCATAATAACGCCGGACCTGCTCCCAATAGGTCGAAACTTCTTTAAGCGCCTCGGTATTGAGCCCCGGATCACGGGGCTGCCCGATATAGTTATTGGCAATCGACCCAAGGTTTGGCTGCGATGTCAGGCCCGACATCGAATCCATTGCGGCATCAACCGCATCCACCCCGGCATCAATTGCGGCAATCACGGTTGCTGCCGAAATGCCGCTGGTATCGTGGGTATGGAAATGGATCGGGATATTAACCGTATCCTTCAACGCCTTGATCAGGGTCGTTGCCGCTGCCGGGCGCAGAACCCCTGCCATATCCTTAAGCCCCAGGATATGCGCACCGGATGCCTCAAGCTCCCGGGCCATTTTGACATAGTAATCAAGGTTATATTTCGGGCGTTTCTCGTCAAAAATATCGCCCGTATAACAAATGGTCGCTTCGCACAGCTTGTCGGTTTTCAGAACCGCATCCATGGCGACTTTCATGTTTTCGACCCAGTTTAGGGAATCGAAGACACGGAAAACATCCATGCCGTGTTCTGCTGCCTGCTTGACGAAATATTCGACCGCATTGTCGGGATAGTTGGTGTAACCGACCGCGTTCGATGCCCGCAAAAGCATCTGGGTCAGGATATTGGGAACGCGTTCGCGCAGCTTGACCAGACGATCCCAAGGATCTTCTTTCAGGAACCGCATAGCAACGTCAAATGTCGCCCCGCCCCAACATTCCAGCGAAAACAGTTCCGGCAACCCATGCGCATAATAAGGCGCAATTTCGAGCATATCGAAGGTCCGCATCCGGGTCGCCAGCAGTGACTGATGGGCATCACGCATTGTGGTATCAGTGATCAGAACCCGTTTCTGATCCTTCATCCAGCGTGAAAAACCTTCGGCCCCCAACTGGTCAAGCTTCTGCTTGGTGCCCGGTCGGATTTCGCCCAGATCAATCGATTTCGGCATGACCGGCGCATGCAGGTTGGTCGGCACCACCCGGCCTTCGACTTCCGGATTGCCGTTCACCGTGACTTCACCGATGAAGCGCAGCAACCGGGTTGCGCGGTCACGACGGCGCACAAACTTGAACAGTTCGGGCGTTTCATCAATGAACCGCGTGGTATATTCACCGGCCCGGAATTTCGGGTGATTAATCAGGTTTTCAAGGAACGCAAGGTTGGTCGCAACACCACGGATACGGAACTCGCGAAGGGCGCGGTCCATACGGTCTACCGCTTCACGCGGGGTGCTGCCCCATGCCGTAACCTTTTCCAGCATGCTGTCATAGAACGGTGTGATCACCGCCCCGGAATAGGCCGTGCCACCATCCAGACGAATACCAAAACCATTGGCACCACGATACACCTTGATGATCCCGTAATCGGGGACAAAGCTGTTTTCGGGGTTTTCGGTCGTGATGCGGCACTGAAGCGCATGATCCCGCAACTTGATCTTGTCCTGCCACGGAATACCGGTTTCCGACGGGAAGCCGATGCGGCCACCCTGCGCAACAAGGATTTGCGCCTTCACAAGGTCAAATCCGGTCACGCATTCCGTCACGGTATGTTCGACCTGAATGCGGGGATTGACCTCGATAAAGTAAAACTTGGATGTATCGACATCCATCAGGAATTCGACGGTACCCGCATTGACGTAATTTGCAGCCTTGCCCAGACGAAGCGCTGCTTCGCAAAGTTCTTTGCGCTGATCTTCGTTAAGGTAGGGGGCAGGTGCCCGCTCAACGACTTTCTGGTTGCGACGCTGAACCGAACAGTCACGTTCAAACAGATGCACCAGCGTGCCATGCGTATCGCCCAGAAGCTGGACTTCGACATGGCGGGCACGACGGATCAGCTTTTCGAAATAAACCTCGTCATTGCCAAATGCGGCTTCTGCTTCGCGCTTGGCGGCCAGAACCTGTTTGGAAAGGTCCTTGGAATTCTCGATGACGCGCATCCCGCGACCACCACCGCCCCAGCTGGCTTTCAGCATGATCGGATAACCGACCTGATCAGCAATGCGGGCCACTTCATCCATATCATCGGGCAATGCGCCTGATGCCGGCATAACCGGCACACCCGCACTTTCCGCCAGATTGCGCGCGGCAACCTTGTTGCCCAGCGTGCGCATCACTTCAGAATCGGGACCAATGAATGTTATGCCAGCCTCGGCACAGGCATCAGCAAAATCGGGATTCTCGGACAGGAACCCATAGCCCGGGTGAATGGCATCAACGCCAGCTTCACGGGCAACGCGCAGGATATCCTCGATATCAAGATAGGCGCGAATGGGTTTGTTGCCCTTGCCGACAGTGTAACTTTCGTCGGCCTTGAACCTGTGCAGGGCAAAACGGTCTTCGTCGGAAAAGATGGCAACGGTGCGAATGCCAAGCTCGTTGGCGGCACGCAGAACACGAATCGCGATTTCACCGCGGTTCGCGACCAGAAGTTTACGGATACGCTTTGGTGCAGAACGCGTCATGGACACCGGGCTCCTACCAGATTTGTAGGGCAGGTGCGTCCCTGTGCGCCCCTGCCGAAAACCAAGAGAAACGCCACGATATGATCCCGAAATGCGTTGCGGTGCGGGATGCCTGCAACGCCATACCATCTGTGGCGATAAAGGATGTCTGTCACGTTAAAACGCGTGCAGTGCATCCAGGGTTCCTGGCGCCCGGTGGGCAGGCGACGTGTCTGATATATGCGCAATGCGCTGCCTCTGTCAAAGCATGATCTTCGAAATTGGTAATACCAATTTCACTTTGTCGCGGCCAGTGCCTTTTCACCATGCGGAAAATCTCGACTTTGAACAATGCAACCCAAAGGTTCGAAAACTGCGATCAGGCGCAGACTTTTGATGCTTTTATGATATTGTCCGGCCCGAAAAATTTTCCTGTATCCGAGACTTTTGCGCCCATGCCGAAAATCAATCTTCGACTAAAGTTTTTGCTGCTGTCGATCCTGCCACTGGTTCTGGCGGCGGCGGCAATCTCTTATCTGGTGTTTGCACAGGCCGAGCGACTGGCCGAAGCCGAAATCAGAACGTTCGAGCGCAACATCCTCGAAGCCCGCAAGGAAGAGCTTAAAAGCTATCTTGAACTCGCCCTTGCGTCTATCGATCACATCTATTCGGTTGCAAGCCCGCTGGATGCGGTTTCCAAGGAACGGGTCAAAAGCATCATCGAAGACCTGTCCTATGGCGAGGATGGCTATTTCTTTATCTATGACCGCGATGGCACTGCCCTTGTCGATCCGCCCCAACCGTGGCGACTGGGGCGGACATACTGGAACCTGCGCGATCTGAACGGGAATTCCGTCATTCAGGCGCTGATTTTCAATGCCGAAAAGGGGGGCGATTTCCTGCGCCATGTCTGGGAAAAACCGTCAACCGGCGAACCTGCGGAAAAGATCGCCTATTCCCTGATGCTCGATAAATGGGGATGGATGATCGGCACCGGGATTTATATCGATGACATTTCCGAACAGGTGAAGGAAATCGAGACCGAGGTATCATCCCACATCCGTGACACGACCATATCAATTGTCGGAATCACCATTCTGGCGGTTTTGCTGGTCGGCATTTCGGGTACTGTTGTTACGCTTTCAGAACGCAAACTTGCCGATTCCAAGCTAAAGGAACTGACCCATCGGGTTGTCGACGTACAGGAACAGGAACGTTTGCGGGTATCGCGCGAACTGCATGACGGCATCAGCCAGATCCTTGTTTCCGTCAAATATTCGGTCGAAACCGCCATCGCACGATTGGGGCCGGAAAAGAATGCCGCAACCGAACCGATGGAAAAGGCCGCCAAACGATTGCAGGACGCCATCCACGAAGTCCGTCGCATATCGCGCGACCTGCGCCCGGCGGTTCTGGATGATCTGGGCCTGCGTCCGGCGATTGAAAGCATGTGCAAGGAATTGGCAGACCGGTCCGACATGCAGATTGATGTCAAATCGGATAACATTGATGTTGTTCTTGATATCGCGAAAAAGACGACCCTGTATCGCGTCTTGCAGGAAACCCTGACCAATATTGAACGCCATGCCGATGCCACACATATCAAGGTCACGATCCGCCGCGAAGGCCAGAGTGTCGTGATGAAAATCATCGATAACGGTGTCGGGTTTGAAACCAACCGTTATATTCGAAATCGCGATCCGCGTGCCGGGATCGGACTTCGCAATATGCGCGAACGCATGGAATTCCATGGCGGCGGCATGACCGTCAAATCCGAACCGGACGATGGCACAACCATCACAGCCTATATTCCGGTTTCGCGTGATAATGATCTACCCGTCACCGCCATCACCGGCTAAGGTGACATCAGATGTTTCGGCCCAAATGTTTCGGCAATGTGACAGAGAACTGAATTGACCATGAGCAGCGCAAATATCTCCTATTCGCCCAACCGCCCCATTCGTGTTTTGCTGTGCGACGACCATGCGCTGGTCATGGATGGCATTCGTTCACGTCTTGAATGCTATGATCATATCGATATCGTCGGCGAAGCCGGCAACGGCATGGAAGCCCTGTCGCTTGCCTCTAATGTCAGACCCGACATCGTTCTGATGGATATCTCGATGCCTGTGATGAACGGGCTTGAAGCCGCCGAAAAATTCCGCGAAACCATGCCCGACATCAAGGTCATCATCCTGACCATGCATGAAAATCCGGAATATCTTCGCACCGCCCGACTGGCAGGCGCGCGGGGCTTCATCCTGAAGGACGTATCGTCAAACGACATGGTCCGCGCAATCGAAACGATTGCCAATGGCGGCGAGGCCTATAGCCCGACATTTGATCGCATCAGCAACAACGAAGGCATGCCTGACGACGGCATGCCGTTGACGACCCGGGAACGCACCGTATTGCGGCTTCTGGCCAAAGGTGCCAGCAACAAGCACGTTGCCCGCGAACTTGATATCAGTGTGCGTACCGTCGAAACCCATCGCCGCAACATCAAACGCAAGCTTGATATCGACAGCTCCGCCGGTCTGGTCCGCTATGCGATTGAAAAAGGCCTGGTCACTCTGGACAACACTGCATAACGGCCCTCCCGAAAAGGTCGTGCCATTGTGATGTTTTTCGCGTCTTGGTCGCTATTAGGTTGAATTTACAAATCAATAAGGTAGATTGTTCCAAGATTTAGAGTGCTTCCACCTAACAGCCTGCGGCGACCGATCCTGCATCTGTCCCGTTCCGTCAGGGGGTTTTGTGAATTACTCCGCACCGCAATCAGCCATGCCCGATATGTTGCGTTGTCGCCAATGCGGCGTTCGGCAACTTGCGCTTTTCAACGACCTGACCGATGCCGATTTCAAACTGGTTCATCTGCCAGTCGAAGACATGGCAATTGCCAAACGCACAGCCCTTTATAACGCCGGTGATGATGCGAACGCACTGTTCACCCTGCGTAGCGGCCTGATCAAACTGACACATTATCTCGCCGACGGCTCGCAACGGGTTGTCAGGCTTGTCCGCCCCGGCGGTACAATCGGCCTCGAAGCCCTTGTCAGCGATAGCTTTGCCCATCACGCTGAAGCCCTTCAGGACAGCACGCTATGCCGGATTCCGGTTGCGGTTGTTGAAAAGCTTGATCGCGAAAGCCCCCGTCTGCACAAACAGTTGCTCACCCGCTGGCATCAGGCGGTGATGGAATCCGATAACTGGCTTACCCAGATGTCGACCGGTTCCGCCCGGGAACGGGTTGCACGGCTGTGCCTGTATCTGTGTGATGATACCGATGACAGTTGCGTTCTGCCCGGTCGCGAAGACATGGGGGCCATGCTTGGCATCACGACCGAAACCGCCAGCCGGGTTATCGCCGAGTTTCGCCGACATGGTCATCTAAACCTGCGCAATCGCTCTGAATTTGGGCTTGATGTCAAAGCACTTCAGATCGTTGCCGGACTTGATCACGAAGCAGCCTGACCGAATTGCACAAAACCAGTCAACGCATTGCATCGGGCAATGTTGTCTGGAATGCTGAATCTGGTCCGCATGCCTTCGATAGCCGTTCATATTCTTCCGGGGTATCTATCGCACGATGGTCTTCGCGCCGCGCAAGATCGATGGCGCGCAATCGGCGTTTGAAATCCTGCCCATACTGGTTCAGCAAACGCCGTTGCAGGCGTTGCACCTCGCCCGCACCAACCGGTCGCATGGCGGCAAAGTCCGCGGTAATTTCCGCAACCATCGCGTCAAGTTCCCGCTGGATATCGCGTTCCATATGCTGGTTGATCTGCACATGTTGCCCTTCATGGGCATAGACCACATCATATTCGCATGTGCCACGCTCTAGCTCGGACGCGACATACACCAGATGTTTGATCACCTCGACCTCGGGATTGATCCTGATCGGATAAAGGCAAAATTGTCCCACCCCGACTTCGACTGGTTCAAGCCGCATGTCGAACCGTGCCTGAAGCTCATATTCGGTCAAGCCGGTCACCAGATAACGACTGCCCTGATTGGCCCGGTTGTTAAGCCAGCGCACAGACCGATGACGATCCAGCATCGGGTCCTGATTGATGAATGAAAGGCTTGCAACAGGTGCACGCGCGACCGCACAGCTGTTTTGCTGTGCGGCGGCATGATCGCTCGGCGTCACAAACAGAAACACCGCGATCAGAGTGCATACTGTAATTGCGCCCCACCTGATCAATGATTTGGGTACAGCGTGTTTCGCCCTTTGATCTGCCATATACAGGATACGTTAATTCGGCCTGACCGGTTTGATCAATCCGCCCCTAACTGTGTTTGACATGGGCAGCGCAATCAACGCAAAGCGGTGTGGTCGGATCAAATTCCAGGCGCTTCTTTTCGATTTCCTCGCCACAGTTATGGCAGAAACCGTAATCAGCACGTTCGATGCGGGCCAGCGTCTTTTCAATGCGATCAAGTTCGGCAGCGCGGCGGCGTTCCTGTTCCAGATGCATCTGCTGATCCTGAAGCGCATCCATCCGCGACAGACGGCCGACGGCCTGCTGATCAAGTTCGACCGGCTTTCGATAATCTTCCGAATGGTTTGAATGGGCACTGATATCCGCGCGCCGGTCTTCAAGACGCTGACGCAAGAATGCAATGTCAATATCTCTACGATCAGACATTCTGTTCCCTCACCGATTTGTTGCCGCCATAAAATACATATGGGTAGCGACCGGTGCCTTTCGCCAAGGGGGCGTCACGAATTTGTTCCGCCCCCTGCATTCAGCCGTGCCTACCCACAGTTTCCGCAGGCATCGACCAGCTTTTCCATCGCTGCCTCGGCCTCATCATCATCGAGCTTTTCGGCCTTCATCTTTTTCTGGATCTTGCAGCACAGTGCCGGACCATCGGCAAAGGCATGATCGGTCCAGAACGGAATATCGGTGCCGAAATATCCAATCTGGTCCAGGAACGACACACCGTAATAATAGGCTGCCCCGACTGAATTATAGAAAGTCGGATCATCAATGAACCCGCCATCCGACGTCATGGATTTGGTCAGGCACCAGTCAAGGATCGTGGAAATGTCGGCTGATGCGGATTTCTGGCTGCCGCTATCGACTTCATCCCAGCCAAGATCAAAGATTTTGGCAACGTCATAGTTGTTGTGATTGTTAAAATCACCATTGTGCTTCCAGCCAAACGGATAGGCATCATCACGGATTGCAAGTGTTGTCTTGAAGATGGCCGGCCATAGCCCGACCTTGCCATGCTGATAGGAAATATTGTGGAAGGTCAGACTAAGGTCAGGACTTTTCAAAATATCACCCGCATCTGTTTCAAACCAGCCGCCCCAATATCCCGATTGCGCATCCTGCCAGTCATCCAGCCAGCTTTTATAAGCCGCAATATAGTCATCGCTAAGATCAAAGCCTTTGACGTATTTTCGGAAGTAATCGCGAATTTCGCTTTTGAAACACATTTCCGATAATGCCGCACTGACCGCACCCAGCGCATCGCGGCGATCAAGCCCGTCGGCAAAAATCCGTGATGTTTTCTGACTGTTCAACCAGGCGACCAGATCGGCCGGTTGGGCAATCGGCGCCAGAAATGTCAGCGGATAATCCGGTGCAATCCCTTCGTCGGCCAACGCGTTGACCGCATCAATCATAGCATCCACCTTCAGGAACCACTGGTCGTAGCATGGCCCCCAGGAACCATCGCTTGCCACCTGTTCCTCGGCCCAGTCCTGATCCTTGTTTTTCAGCGACTTTTCAAACTGGGCCATCTTCTTTTCAAGCGCATCCCAGTCGGCGGTGTAAAGCAGCAACCACTTGCACTCGATCATATACTGATCGGATGCTGCCATGCTGTTGCCTGTCTGCTGGGCCGCGATAAGCTTTTCTTCCAGCGGGGCAAGCTTGTCGGCATAGGCACCTTTTCGATCGGAATAGTCCGGATCAAAAGCACTGAACTGCTGCTCTATCAAGGAATTGAAATCTGTCACGCGGGCCCCCTGTCATCGGTGTGTTCGACGACTTAAAACAGGTGCCGCCCGAAATGGAAAGTGAAACAGAAACAAAGATCAGCAACGACAGTCAGTCCTGAGCCAGCCAATTCCTGATCACGCGCAATGCCTGCCCTGGATCGGTATCGACAATCCTGTTGGCAATATTGACCTTGCGACGATCAATTTTTCCTTCAATCCCGGCCACCGAAAAACTGTCAGCATCAGAATCATGTACGCATTCATCCGGACGATAGCGGTCCGGCGACGATCCCGGCTCATAACGCGGGATCGGTGCCAAGGGCTTCGGCCCGGCCAGATAGCCAGGATCATAAGAAGCCTGCCCGGATGATGCAGATTTGTTTGCCATGCCGAAATTGTCTCTCCGATCAGCTCTTTCTGGCAAGAGGAATCACAGTTGGTATCTTTGCCGTCATATGGCCCACAAAGCGTTCAAAACGAAATTCATTACCAAAAACTTATATGGTGATAACAAGCACATCAGATTATGTTATACTTTAGTCTCAGCCAACGTTGATCAGCACGAAAGCCGATTCCCGTCCAAATGGTCGGGAAACCCGCACGGATCGCCGTAGAAGGTGTCGGCCTCAGTTGAACAAGGCCCGGTTTATCGCGCTATTCTAGGAGGTTCGAACGAAAATTTGGCGGACCGGTATGTTGTTTATAGATACAAAAAGATGCACATAGGAAAATTATCCGCCTGTACGTTGTAAACAACGAACAGCTCGCGCATCTTTAGAAGATCAGGGGAAAACCGGCTTTCAGAACTTTACCCGGCATTGGCTTTAGGATATTCACCACTTAAGAGTAGGAATATCGATACCTTTCGATAGGCATAAGAAATTCAGGGGAAGCCCGACGTGTACAGGGTAGTGGGTTGTTTTACATCGCTGGTATTATTGCTGGCCGTGGTTTTGACTGCGGTTGGAAATGGTGCGCATGCGGCTGAATTTGGTGAAGCACCGATGCTTGCCGATATGGTTGCAAACGGAAAACTGCCACCCGCCGGGGAACGTCTTCCGCGCACCCCGATGATTGTCACCCCCAATGACAAGCTTGGCCAATATGGCGGCACATGGCTGATGGCGCAGAATGCCGAACGCGATCACGCCCTTCTGATCAGAACCATCGGATATGAACCCCTCTTGCGCTGGACGCCGCAATGGACGGATACGGTTCCCAATGTTGCCCTTTCCATGCAAGCCAATAGCGATGCGACGGAATTCGTGTTCCGGCTGCGCCCGGGAATGCACTGGTCGGATGGTGCCCCTTTTACCGCTGATGACATCGCCTTCTGGTACGAAGACATTCTGCTTAATCCCGCATTTGAAAATGCAACGCCCGAATGGCTGACCGCCGGCGGAAATCCGGTGCACGTTGAAAAGATCGACGAAACCACCATCGCCTTTCGGTTCAACACACCCTATGGCCTCTTTCCGACCTTCCTTGCCCGTCCCGAAGGCGTCGAACCGGTAAGCTACCCGGCGCATTTCCTCAAACCCCTGCTGCCAAAATACAACAAGGATGCGGATGCAAAGGCACAGGAGCTTGGCTTCAAAGGATGGAAGGACCGTTTCGTTTCGGTATTCGGCACACCGGGCTCCATCGACGATCCCGGCCGATGGTTGAACCCGAATGTCCCGACCCTGAACGCATGGGTTCTGACCGGCGTTTACGGCAAGGACGACCCGCTTGTTGCCGTTCGTAATCCGTTCTACTGGAAAATCGATCCGGGCGGACGACAGCTGCCCTATATCGACCGCGTGTCCTTTGATCTGGTCAATAGCAAAGACGAAGCCGGTGATGCGGCGATTGCAGGCAAGGTTAACATGCAGGAACGCCATATCGGCCGTCGTGCGGACGAAATCCTTGCCGCCAATGACAACTTGCAATCCTTTACCCTGATCGAAAGCGACATGAATATTCTGACCCTGTCGCTCAATCTCAACGACAGGGACCCTGTTCTACGCGATATATTCCAGAACAAGGAATTCCGTATCGCCCTGTCTCATGCCATCGACCGCGACAGCATCATCGGCAGGTTCGTTCCCGGTGCCCTGCCCCATCAGGCCGCCCCACGCCCCGAAAGCCCGCTTTACCATACGGTACTGGCACGCCAGTTCATCACTTACGATCCGGTGCTTGCCGCAAGCCACTTGGCAAATGCCGGGCTGACACACAAAGACGACGAAGGCTTCCTTCTGCGCCCGGATGGTAAACGGCTGTCCTTCACCATCGATACCGAAGGCGCATCCCGCTTCGAGATGCTGTCTGCCGTTGTTGATTACTGGCGCGATATCGGCCTTGATGTGACGCCCCGCGATCTGTCGCGCGATGTTTTTGTAAACATGCGTGACAATAACAATCATCACGCCAGCGCATGGGGTGGTGACGGCGGCCTTGATGCCATGGTGATTCCGATCAACTATCTGCCGGTATCAAGCGAATCATCGTGGTACGCGACCGGCTGGGCCGAATGGTATACAAACCCGACAAATCCCGATGCAATCGCCCCACCCGCCGAGGTAATCCGTCAGCTGGCACTCTATAACCAGTTGAAAGCAACGGCAGATGCGGAAAAACAAAATAAACTTATGCGCGATATTCTCGACATCAGCGCAAATCAGTTTTACGTTATGGGAATTGCCTTGCCGCCCAATCGCAAGGGGCTCGTGGCAAAGAACTTCAAGAATGTTCCCAAGGTCATCCCTGCGGCTTGGAGCTATGCCACACCGGCACCGACCAATCCATCCCAGTATTATCTTGAGAGCCAATAACAGAATTAACCGGCAATCAGGCTGGGCCAGGGTTTAGAGGTTGGCGTGAAGAAGCTTTTTGACCGCCTGTTTGGCAGTCTGGTTTTCAAGATCGGGATCGCAATTGTTATTGTCGAAACCATCCTGCTTGGCCTCTTTGGCGGTTATTATGTTCAGTATTTCGGGGCAGAAATTGATCGGCGCATTGCCGAGCAGATAAGCGCACCCGGTCGCCTGATTCAGGATGAACAGCTCAAGATTTCCGTGATCAGCGACCCCAAGCAGCTTGAACTTCTTCTGGGTCCTCATCTTCGCGAAGCCATGGCAATCGGTTTTGACGGCACGATCTATCATGCGATGGACCCGATGCTGATCGGATCCGATATTGATTCCGTTCCCGATTTTCCGAAAGAACGGCTTTCTGCCGATCTGCGCAGTCAGGTGTTGTTCACCACCGATGATGCCGGTGGCCGCAACATGGTCAGCATTACCCCGCTGTTCAGCCTGAACGCCAATCAGCCTTTCATGTTTGCCTATTTCAAGGTTTCGACCGTCGGCCTCGAAGAAAGCCAGCGCCAGATGCAATCCGTGCTGCTGATCGGGTCGGTCCTGTGCATTCTGATGACGTCGGGGCTGATTTTCCTGTTCATGCAGCAAACCGTGTTACGCCGACTGATCACAGCCGCACAGTTCGTTTCCGAAATCCAGTTTGGCAAGCTCAGCGCCCGCCTGAAACCTGCCGGCCGAGACGAAATCGGCACATTGGAACGTGGCCTCAATACAATGGCTGAAAGTCTGGAACGACGCACCAATCAGCACCAGATCGCCCAGGAAGCCCTTCGCGACAGCGAGGAACGGTTCCGCGATTTCACCCTGTCATCTGCCGACTGGTACTGGGAAATGGGGCCGGACCTCAAGATCGCGTTTGCATCCTATAAATTCTATCAGCTGATTGAAGAACTGAACGGCTCGCCACAGGGTCAATCCTTTGACAAACTGGGCCTCAAGGCCGAAACCGATCATAGCTGGAACAGTCTGGTCAAACGGCTTGAAAGCCATCTGGCGTTTCAGAATTTTGAATTTTCCTGGATCTCGCGCGACGGACAAAAACATTTCGGACGCATCAATGGCGTGCCGGTTTTTGATCTGGATGGTTCGTTCAAGGGGTATCGCGGCACCGGCAGCGACGTAACCTCACAGCATCGCGCAACCGAAGAACAGCAGGCCCTGCAACGTCAGCTTGCCACATCACAAAAACTCGAAGCCGTCGGTCAGATGGCGGGTGGCGTGGCGCATGAATTCAATAACTGCCTTGCTGGCATTTTAAGCTTTGCCGAAGTTGCGCGCGCCAAAATTGACGATCCGGAACGGGTCAAGGAATACCTTGATCACGTGATCTCCCTTGGCGAACGCGCCACCAGTGTGGCCGATCAGCTTCTGATGTTCTCGCGCCGCCGTATTGATCAGCCCACCATCGTTCAGGTCGATACCGCGATTAGCGAAATGGAAAAGCTGCTCGTTACGCTACTGGAACACCGGATCGAACTGCAAATCTGGGCCAATGACGCGCCGCTTTACACACGCGTTGATCCAACACAGCTTTCGGCCTGCATCCTGAACCTTGCGATCAATGCCCGTGATGCGATGCCCGATGGCGGCACGTTGCAGATTTCCTGCTATGGTGCAACAGTTCCACCTGCCGATGAACGGTCCCCTGATGACGAAGATGACATCTTCCCAAAGGCCGCCGCAGGCGATTATGTCGTGGTAACAGTTCAGGATACTGGTACCGGCATTCCTGCGGATATTCTGGACAATATATTCGAACCCTTCTTCTCGACCAAGGAACCCGGCAAGGGCACAGGGCTTGGCCTGTCGATCGTCCATAGCTGGGTCGAAGAATCCAGTGGCTTTATTGATGTCGAAAGCGTCGAGGGCGAAGGTACGACTTTCTCGATCTATCTGCCGCGCTCCGAAGCCGGCAAGGTCAAGGCATCTGCCCTGCAGGAAATCGACTATTTTCCCGGTAATGGCGAACGGGTCCTGATTGTCGATGATGAACAATCACTGCGCACGACCGCCAAGATCATTCTTGAAGATGCCGGCTTTGACGCCATAGTCGCACGCAGTGCCGAGGAAGCCCTGCAGATCATCACCGAATCACAAAAGACCGACCGGATTGACGTTATTCTGACCGATGTGGTGATGACGGGGCTAAGTGGGCCGCAACTTGCCATCGAGGCACAGCGTCAATACCCCGATCTGGCCGTGGTCTTCATGTCTGGCTATCCGGCACGAACGCGCAGGGAAATGGAAAAGATGCTGGGCGATTATATCTTCGTCAAAAAACCGTTCCGACCCGCCCAGTTGCAAAAAGCCATCCACGAGGCTCTTGCCCACAAAACCGAACGCCAGCGGCTTTAGGGCATCATCAGCCGATTCGTCCAAACATCGTGGCGGTTGCGCGATCCCGTGGTGCCACGCTGTCACAGCACATCCAAAAATTTATTTTCCAAGGGAAGCATAAACCCTTGATTTGACATCGTTCACAAAAAAGTAATCGCTGTTTGATGCCATGCTGTGACAGCTGTCACTTTAAAAGTGTTAACCGAAGCCTAATCTGAGAGTCAGAAGCCGTGATATCGCCAATGCGCAGTTATCACATCTTCACGGAATTTGGGACGAGGATACAATGATCGGATCAGCAGGTTCAGGACTTAGCTCTGCCGCACAGGCCGTAAATGACGCGATCACACCGGGCGGTGGTAAAGATGGCGTATCCGCACCGCTTGCCGCAGCAACGTCTTCGATCCAGAAGGCGCAAGGCCTTGCACAGGTTATAGGCTCTATCGTCACGGAACATCAGCCGCTTGAAACCAGCGGCGCACGCGGTACCCGCGTCAATCTTCTAACGTGATTTTTCCCTCTCGTTAGCTTCCTCGGGGTGGTTTCGACCACCCCTTTTTCTGCGTGGCTTCCGGATGTATCCTGTCTGTATGCAGAAACCATCCGGACCCCGTGAAAAAATCATTCCCGAAGGCGATGACCGCGAACGGTTAAGCTGCCCCGATTGCGGTTACATCCGTTACGACAATCCCAAGATCATCGTCGGTGTCGTCGCAACCTGGGAAGACCGCTATCTGATGTGCCGCCGCGCGATCAATCCGCGCAAGGGCTTCTGGACGCTGCCCGCCGGTTTCATGGAAATCGGTGAAACCTCTGCCACCGGTGCAGCACGCGAAGCCTATGAAGAAGCCCGCGCCGATCTTTCGCTTGATCGTTTGCTCTGCCTTTATGACCTGCCCCATATCAGCCAGTTACAATTGCTCTATCGCGCAACCCTGAACAGTCCCGATATTTCCTGCGGCCCGGAAAGTCTTGATGTCGGCCTGTTTCGCTGGGCCGATATCCCGTGGGATAACATCGCCTTTCCAACCGTCCATTGGGCCCTGCATCATCATCGTGACGCCATCGGGCAGGATGTCTTTCCGCCATTTGGCAACCCACCCGGCGCATCGGCCCGAATGGGAAGCGATGGCAATTGATGCCCCCGCAACTTCATGACAAAACCCGTTGACCGTGCTAATCTTTTTGCGATTTCAGAACGGATGAACTCATGGCAACCAACCGGATCGGCAGCAGTACCACACAAACGGGCCTTCACGATGCCCGCTCCATGCCGCAAGGCGTGCCTTCGGGCGTGCGCGGCCGTGTTGCCGCCAACACTGATCAGCCATCATCCGACAGCTTTATCGCCGCCCAGCTTGCCCGTCTGCGAAATCTGATCGCAGCCGATCAGATTGACCACAATGCGCGGCGCGGGACTTATCTGAACATTGTCCTCTGATCCCGCTTATCCGGATCAAGCCTGTTATACAGGATTTCCAAAAACCCGGATGTAACGTTCAACCTGCGTGGGGTCGCCTGAAATCTTTTCCGGATTGTCTGAAAGCTTGACCGCCGGTTGCCCGTTGGCACTTGTCACCTTGCAAACCAGCGACATGGGTTCAAGCCCCTGTTCGCCCGCCGGATCACAACCGCGAAAATCATTGGTCAGGTTCGTACCCCAGCCAAAACTCATCCGGACCCGGCCATGGAAATGCAGATAGGTTTCGATGATCGCATCAATGTCGAGATTGTCGGAAAAGACCAGAAGCTTCTCGCGCGGGTCCTTGCCATGCTCTTCCCACCACCGGATGATCTGCTCACCACCTTCAATCGGTGGCGCACTGTCGGGGCGAAAGCCGGTCCAGTCCGCCAGCCAGTCCGGCGCACCTTTAAGAAATGCCGCCGTTCCATATGTATCGGGCAACGCGATCAAAAGATTGCCGCTATAATGCTGGCGCCATTGCTCAAGCACGCGATAAGGCGACGCAGCAAGTTCTTCATCGTTTTTGGAAATTGCCGCCTCGACCATCGGCAATTCGTGAGCGTTGGTGCCGATGGCTTCGATATCCGCCGTCATCGCCAGTAACACATTCGATGTACCGATAAACCGGCTGCCAATTCCTTCTTTCAGAGCCTCGACACACCAGCGCTGCCATAAAAAGCCATGCCGCCGCCGGGTGCCGAAATCAGCCAGAACAAGATCGGGCAAATCGCGAAGCCGTTCGACCTTTTCCCAAAGCTTGGCCTTGGCGCGCGCATACAACACATCGAGTTCAAACCGCCCGCGATTGCGCAATACAGCACGCGACCTTAATTCGGTAATGATCGCTAATGCCGGTGTTTCCCACATTGAGCTATGCGTCCATGGCCCGGAAAAATGCAGTTCAAACTGTCCGTCAATCTTGCGCAATTCATATTCCGGCAACTCGAAATCGCCCAGCCAGCTGATGAATTCCGGCTTGAACATATGGCTCCGCCCGTAGAACGTCGCCCCGGCCAGCCAGATCAGTTCCTGTCGCGTAAAACGCAAGCTTCGCGCATGATCAAGCTGCGCACGTAATTCGCCTTCATTGATGATATCGCCAAGCCTTATGTGATGGCTGCGATTGATCAGCGAAAAGGTAACCTCCACATCCGGATGTTCCTGCCAGATCGCCTGCAACATCAGAAGCTTGTAAAAATCCGTGTCCAGAAGACTGCGGATAATCGGATCAAGCTTGAAATTGTGGTTATAGGTCCGTGTGGCAATGTCGGTAACGGTCATGAACCACCTGTCAGATTGGCTGGGATGTTCGCTTTGACATAAGTATCAATGCCACCAGGCGAAAGCGCCACCCCGCAAACATTCCGACCGGCAAAAAAGAAGCCCCGTACAGAGTACGGGGCCAGTTTGTTTGTCCGGGTGTGTGGACAAGGGAGCTTGCGCAAAAGCGTGAAAAGGGTTCACGCAGTTGCCTGGTTTTCGCTCATCGAGCGAATGGGGTTTTCCAGCTTGTCGACGATTTCTTTCGGCACGATCTGCCAGAAATTGCCGCGTTCGCGATCCCAATTGTCAAGGATGGTGCGCGCGAAACCGCTGTCGGTTTCTGCAACATGCTCTTCAATCAGCGAACGACAGACTTCGTCCCAATGCTGGGTTTCAATACGCTGGTACAGGATGGAGCCATCATTGACGACATCCCCAAAGGTGCCTTCAACGTCATAGATGAATGCCATGCCACCGGTCATGCCGGCACCAAAGTTCTCACCGACCGAGCCAAGGATCACAGCCGTACCGCCGGTCATGTATTCACAACCGTTCGAGCCACATCCTTCGACCACAACCGTCGCGCCCGAGTTACGAACGCAGAAACGTTCCCCGGCCTGACCGGCAGCAAACAGCTTACCGGCCGTCGCACCATAAAGGATGGTGTTACCGATAATCGTGTTTTCGTTGGTCTTGAGCGGGCTTGACGGTCGCGGGCGCAAGACGATGGTACCGCCCGAAAGACCCTTGCCGACATAGTCGTTGGCATCGCCCTGAACTTCGATTTTCAGACCCTGAACCGCAAACGCGCCCAGTGACTGACCCGCAGAACCACGCAAACGCACATGCAGATGGCCCGGTTTCAGACCGGTCATGCCATATTTCTGCGTGATCAGTGACGAAATACGCGTCCCGATCGCACGCTGCGTGTTCTGGATGTTGTATTGCAGTTGCATCTTTTCGCCGTCTTCAAGCAATGCACGTGCATCCTTGATCATCTGGGCGTCAAGCGTATCGGGCACTTCGTTACGGCCGACAGTCGTGCAGTAACGTTTGTGATCACCGGCATCAGCCTGTGCAAGCAGCGGGTTCAAATCAAGGTCAACAAGGTCCTTCGCGCCGCGATGAACCTGCTGCAGCAGATCCGAACGGCCGATGATTTCCTGCAGATTGTCATAGCCAAGCTCGGCCAGGATATCCTTGACCTCTTCGGCCATGAAGGTGAACAGGTTGACCAGCTTGTCCGCGGTACCGACGAACTTGGCACGCAATGCCGGGTCCTGGGTACAAACGCCAACCGGGCAGGTGTTCGAATGGCACTGACGCACCATGATACAGCCAAGCGCGATCAGGGATGCGGTACCAATACCAAATTCTTCCGCACCCAGCATCGCACCGATCACCACGTCGCGGCCGGTTTTGAAACCGCCATCGACGCGCAGTTTCACCTTGCTGCGCAGGTTGTTCAGCGTCAGGACCTGATTGACTTCCGAAAGGCCCATTTCCCACGGAATACCGGCATATTTGATCGAGGTCTGCGGGCTGGCACCGGTACCACCGTCATACCCCGAAATCAGGATGACGTCGGCCTTTGCCTTTGCCACACCGGCTGCAATCGTGCCCACACCAGAACGCGACACCAGCTTGACGCAAACGCGGCAACGCGGGTTGATCTGCTTCAGGTCATAGATCAGCTGTGCCAGATCTTCGATCGAATAAATGTCGTGGTGCGGCGGCGGCGAAATCAGGGTCACACCCGGCGTCGCATGACGCAGCTGTGCGATTTCCACCGTGACCTTGAAGCCCGGAAGCTGACCACCTTCGCCCGGTTTTGCACCCTGGGCGACCTTGATCTGAATTTCTTCGCAGTTGTTCAGATATTCGGCAGTTACACCGAAACGACCCGATGCCACCTGCTTGATGGACGAACGCGCATTGTCCCCGTTCGAACGCGGACGGAAACGTTCACGCGATTCCCCGCCCTCGCCAGAGTTCGATTTCGCACCGATGCGGTTCATCGCAATCGCCAGTGCCTCGTGCGCCTCGGTCGAAAGCGCACCGTGGGACATGCCCGGTGTTACGAACCGTTTGCGGATTTCGGTGATGCTTTCAACCTGTTCCTGACGAACCGGTTTACGGTCGGAACGGAAGTCAAGCAGATCACGAAGATGAAGCGGCTCACGCGAACGAAGCCCTTCCGAAAACTTGCGGAAGGTATTG
The DNA here is from genome assembly GCF_001613805.1 of Thalassospira lucentensis. Classification (GTDB taxonomy): domain Bacteria; phylum Pseudomonadota; class Alphaproteobacteria; order Rhodospirillales; family Thalassospiraceae; genus Thalassospira; species Thalassospira lucentensis_A. The sequence goes on along the minus strand of NZ_LPVY01000008.1, from coordinate 254,293 downwards.
TACGAACCCGTGGTAACGGATGACTGCAACGTGTGGATCAGCGGGCCGGTCCAGACATGGCGTTCACCCGAACGACGATATTTGTAAAGACCACCGACCGGAAGGGTCACGACATTGCCGTTAAACGCTTCCTTGTGCTGGGCAATGCATCGGCGCTGGATACCCTGAAGACCAATACCCGAAATGCGCGACGGCATGCCGGGGAAGAATTCCGCCACCAGCGACCGCGACAGGCCGATACTTTCAAAGTTATAGCCGCCGCGATAAGAACTGATGATCGAAATGCCCATCTTCGACATGATCTTGAGCAGGCCGGCATCAATCGCCGCCTTGAAACGCTGCATGACTTCGGCGGTGCTGCCGACATTCGGGAACAACCCACGCGCATAACGGTCCAGAAGACCTTCCTGCGCCAGATAGGCGTTCACCGTCGTTGCACCCACACCGATCAGAACCGCAAAGTAATGCACATCCATGCATTCCGCCGACCGCACGTTAAGCGAGATGTAGGTACGCAGCGACGTCTTCACGAGATAACTGTGCACGCCACCCGTTGCCAGAACCATCGGAATTGCAGCACGTTCTGTCGTGATGCCTTCATCGGTCAGGATGATATGAAGCGCGCCACCACGAACGGCTTCTTCGGCTTCGCGCTGGATGCGGGTAATCGCATCGCGCAGTGCTGACGGGCCGCCATTGATGTCAAACGTGGTGTCGATTTCGACCGCCGTTTCACCCATATAACCGCGCATCGCGTCATATTCGGCATTGGTCAGAACCGGGCTTTCAAGCTGAAGCAGGTCACACTGGCTTTCATCCTCGTCAAGAATGTTGCCAAGGTTGCCAAGTCGCGTTTTCAGGCTCATAACGCGGGCTTCGCGCAAAGAGTCAATCGGCGGGTTGGTCACCTGCGAGAAGTTCTGACGGAAGAAATGATGCAGACCGCGATACCGATCCGACAGGATCGCAAGCGGGGTGTCATCCCCCATCGAGCCAATGGCTTCCTTGCCGTCCTCACCCATCGGGTGCAGGATCAGTTCAAGGTCTTCATGCGTAAGACCCATCGCCTTCTGCAGACGCAGAAGCGCTTCCTTGCCAAGGCGTGCCGGTTCGGTATGTTCCGGCGAAATCAGGTCATCAAGCACCTTGGTGCGGCCAACCCATTTCGACCAGTCACGACGGTTCGCGAGCTTGTCCTTAAGCTCGCTGTCATGGTACAGCTTGCCTTCTTCAAGGTTGATGGCAATCATCTGCCCCGGGCCAAGCCGCCCTTTTTCAAGGCAGCTTTCCTCGTCGATATGCACCATGCCTGCTTCGGAACCGGCAATCAGAAGGCCGTTACCCGTGACGGCATAACGCAGCGGACGAAGACCGTTACGGTCCGTACCACCCATCAGCCACTTGCCACCATAAGCTGCCAGTGCCGCCGGGCCATCCCACGGTTCCATCACCGCGTTGCAATAGGCATAAAGGTTTTTATAGCTGTCCGGCGTCGATGCCTTTTTCGACCATGCTTCGGGCACCATCATGGTTTTCACCATCGGCAGGTCACGACCGGCACGCACCATCAGTTCGAACACGGCATCAAGGGCGGCCGAGTCCGATGATCCCGGCTGAATAACCGGCTTCAGGTCTTCGATGGTGTCGGAAAATGCCTCGTGCGCCATGCGGGCTTCGTGGCTTTTCATCCAGTTGACGTTACCGCGCAGCGTGTTGATCTCGCCGTTATGGGCCAGAACGCGGAACGGCTGCGCCAACGGCCAGCTCGGGAAGGTGTTGGTCGAATAACGCTGGTGATAGACGCAGAAGTTCGAAACGAACCGCTCATCACGCAAATCCGGATAGAAGATGTCGACCTGCTCGGCAAGAAACATGCCCTTGTAGATGATCGAACGGCACGACATCGAACAGATATAGAAATCCTTGATCGCTTCGGACAGGACCGCTTTCTCTACGCGACGACGGATAGTGTAAAGATCGACCTCGAACTGGTCTTCATCAACGTCATCACGCGCACCGATCAGAACCTGCTCGATTTCAGGCCGCGTCTGGTTAGCTTTTTCACCAATAACCGAAACATCAACCGGAACCTGACGCCAGCCAAGAATACCGTAACCCTGTTTCAGGATTTCGGTTTCAACGATGGCACGGCACCGTTCCTGTGCCGACATGTCGATACGCGGCAGGAATACCTGACCAACCGCAATCAGGCTTTCCGGGGCTTCCTGGTTGATAACCTTCAGGTACGCCTTGAAGAAATCCTGCGGGATCTGCAGGTGAATGCCCGCGCCATCGCCGGTTTTACCGTCGGCATCAACCGCACCGCGGTGCCAGATGGCTTTCAGCGCCTCGATACCGGCTTCGACAACCTCGCGACGCGGCTTGCCATCAATCGCACCGACAAGACCCACGCCACAGTTGGCGTGTTCTTCGGCCGGGTCATACATGCCGTTCGCCGACAGATGTTCGGCATTCTTTTCAAAACGGGCGATCTCTTGCGCGCCACGGTCATGAATAATCTTGTTCATAACTCTCTCTCCTAATGCGGCAGCGGGCTTAAGCAGCAGCTTCTTTGCGCGCCAGCAGATATTCATCGATCCGGTCAGCCGCATCGCGACCGTCACGGATGGCCCAGACCACCAGCGACGCACCGCGCGCAATATCACCGGCGGCAAAAACGCCATCCAGATTGGTCATCATCGAGCGGAAATCGATTTTAACCGTGCCCCAGCGTGACACACCCAGTTCCGGTGCCTCGAACATGGTCGGCAGGTCTTCCGGCTCGAAACCAAGGGCCAAGATGACCATGTCGGCATCCATGGTGTAGTTCGAACCTTCGATCAGTTCCGGGCTCTGGCGGCCACCGGCATCCGGGGCGCCAAGGCGCATCTTGACCGCGCGCACACCGGTAACCTTGTCGTCGCCAACAAAGGCTTCCGGGTTGGTCAGCCAGACAAACTCAACGCCTTCTTCCTCGGCATTGGCCACTTCGCGCTGTGAGCCCGGCATGTTGGCACGGTCACGGCGATAAAGGCATTTGACCGACTTCGCACCCTGACGGATTGCGGTACGGACACAGTCCATGGCCGTATCGCCGCCGCCAATAACGACAACGTTCTTGTCTTTGGCGTTCAGCGTGCCGTCGTCATAGGCCGCAACCGTATCGCCAAGACCGATGCGGTTCGATGTGGTCAGATATTCCAGTGCCGGATAGATATTGCCAAGACCAACACCCGGCAGCTTCAGATCGCGGGACTTGTAAACGCCCGTTGCGATCAGAACGCTGTCATGTTTGCGGCGCAGTTCATCAAGCGTCGCATCACGGCCAACCTCGAATTCGGTGTGCATGACGACACCGCCTTCTTCAAGCAGCTTCACCCGGCGTTCAACGATATGTTTTTCAAGCTTGAAGCCCGGAATCCCATAAACCAGCAATCCGCCCATGCGGTCATAGCGGTCATAGATATGGACTTCATATCCTTTAAGGCGCAGCTGTTCGGCCGCTGCCATGCCTGCGGGACCACCACCGATGATCCCGACTGACATACCGTTTTCCTGCATCGGCTTGGGCGCCTTGACCCAGCCATTCGCAAAGGCGGTATCGGTAATGTATTTCTCGACAGAGCCAATCGTGACAGCGCCATGCGTTGACTGTTCGATCACGCAATTGCCTTCACACAGACGGTCCTGCGGGCAGATGCGACCGGTCACTTCGGGCATGTTGTTGGTTGCCGCCGAAATGGCATAGGCTTCTTCCATGCGACCTTCGGTCGTCAGGCGCAGCCAGTCCGGGATGTTATTATACAAAGGACAATGGGCCTGACAGAACGGCACACCACATTGCGAGCAGCGCGCAGACTGATCGGCCGCAGCTTCTGTCTCGAAACCTTCGTAAATTTCATTGAAGTCCGTGCGACGCTCGGATGCTTCTCTCTTGTGCGGATATTTTTGTTCAAGATGAACAAACTTCAGCATCTTTTCTGTCATAGCAGCCCTCTAAAAGGGTTTTATGTTGCGGGTTGGCTTTTGTATACGCGCCGGTTTTGCAAGAATCCAGCACAAAATGCATGATAGGTCAATATTACTGACCATTATATCCCCAAATAAAATCAGGATATCGGGAATTTCGGGTTTTAAAGCGCTGAAAGAAAGTTTCATTAGTACCATTTTGGTACTATTAATGCATTTCGCCTGTTCGCGCTAAGCTGCTATAAGCGGGGAGTTTTTGCCGATAACAGCGATCGAGGCCGGGGTGACGTTACAACATATAATTCTTCTGGCAGTCATCCAGGGGATCACGGAATTCCTCCCCATCAGTTCATCAGGTCACCTGATCCTGACCCCCGCCCTGACTGGTGCTGCAGATCAGGGTTTGTTGGTAGATGTTGCCGTTCATGTCGGCACACTGGCCGCTGTAATGATCTATTTCTGGCGCGATGTTTTCGCGATGATCGGCGGATTCTTCGTGCTTTTGTCCGGCCGGATCAATCCCGGTGCCCGACTCGCCCTGCACATCATTTTCGCCACCATCCCGGTGGTCGCGGTCGGCTTCTATTTCAAAGTCTCGGGCATCGAGGAACAACTGCGCTCGGTCGAAATCATTGCCTGGACCACGCTTGTCTTTGGCATTGTCCTTTGGATTGCCGACAAGATCGGCATGACGATCAACCGGCTTGAACATATGCGCTGGGGCGGGGCGCTGTTCATCGGCCTCGCACAGGTCGTTGCCCTTGTTCCCGGCACCAGCCGTTCGGGCATCACCATGACTGCGGCACGCCTGATGGGCTATGAACGTGCTGATGCCGCACAGTTTTCGATGCTGCTGTCGATCCCGGTCATTCTGGGCGCTGGCCTTCTGGCCGGTATCGATCTGCAACAATCGGGTGACATGGCCTTGACCATGGATGTCCTGCTGGCTGCCGGCCTCTCCTTCATCACCGCCCTGATCGCCATCGCCATGCTCATGAGCTGGCTTAAACGGTCAACCTTCACGCCGTTTGCGATTTACCGCATTCTTCTGGGCGGTGGCTTGCTGGTGTGGATTTATGGCTATGGCGGCGGCCCGATCCTGTTCCTCGGGTAATCCTGCCGTCACAATAGCCTGCCATTGCGCAACTGACCAACCAAATGGCCAAGTGATCGACCATGCCTGCCCGAATGTTTCTTCGCCCGATTGATCCTGTTGCTGACGGTGCGGCTCTCCACGCCATTTTTGGTGATCCGGAATGCTGCACATGGCTTCCCGAACCGGCCTTTGCATCGGTCGCGGATACCATCGCAAAGCTCAAACACTGGAACAGCGGCTTTGAAAAGACGTCATGGGCGGTTGCCGCGTCGCCGGATGGCCCGGCCCTTGGCCGCATCGCCCTTTATGATACCGGCGATGACCCAAACGTGTGGGAAGCCGCCTGTATGATTTCCCCTGTGGCACGCGGGCAAAACCTCGCCGCACGGGCCTTGTCCCATGCCATTGGGTATCTGTTTGAAACCACGACCGCGCGCCGCATCTTTGCCGATATCGATCCGGACAATATTGCATCGATCCGGGTATTCGAAAAACTGGGCTTTACCCGCGAAGGTCAGCTTCGTGGTACCTGGAACACGCATATCGGCATTCGTGATTCGGTGATCTACGGGTTGATGAAAACAGACCCACAACCCGATATCGGCCCGGCCCCCGTCGTGATGATATGAATCCGGTCCGACAACACGACCGGAAGGCATTAATCCTGCCAGATCGGCCCGCCCGAAAGGACGATTTGCGCACGCGCCGGATCTTCCGGCGCATAACCGCTATCGTCGACAAAACGCATCAGGAACGGCTCGTGCGACATTAAAAAGTCAATCGCACCCAATTGGACTTCATTGCTGGTGATCCCGGCTTTCAGGTCATCAAGCCCCATACCGGTCTGGGCAAAAAGCCCTTCAAGCAACTCGTCATCGCCCGCAATATGGGCAATTGCCCGGATGGCCAGAGTTTCAGCCGCTTCCTTGTTCATCGTCCCCTCATCCTTTATCGCTACACCTCGCCGTTTGCCGACGGGGCTAGCTGAACCACTTTGCCTTGGCCAGAGCACGCCAGACAACCAGCCCGGCAATCACGATCAGAATGCCGCCGATCATGCCGAAATTCTGCCCCAGCAACACGACGAGTCCCCAGAATCCGATGGTGCCAAACCCGACCGCAAGGGCCAGAAATGCCGATTTCGTAAGACTGTCCTGATTCTTCTGGGCGGCTTCGGCGCGTTTAAGCTCGTCAACAATCTCGTACCAGGCGATCTGTTGCCAGCGTGAATATTTAAGCCCCTTGCGCGGGCCCTTGCGCAGAAACTCGTCAAGCTGCTTGACGATATTGGCCGCACGTTCCTCGGGCACGACATATTTGCCGAACCGCTCTTTCTTGCGCGGGCCTTCGTCTTCACTATCGATATCGTTCACCCAACCACTCCGAAAGCTGCCCGTTTTCGGGCCATGCCATTGGTCATAAGCGTTTCTGATTTATATCCGGTAAATCCGGCAATGCTGTGAGAACCATCACGCAGCACTTTCTGTCCCGCAAAAAATTGCAGAAAACAGATAATCTCAGATGCCAAAAGAAAGAGTGGAAGTGTTCTGGCACGTTAAAACGCGCGCCCTCCCAGACCGCATCTGCGGTCCGAGACGCGCATCGTTATTTGCTTCAGGCAACAACCAGTGCACTGACAGCAATCACGCCGAATACAAAAAGATGGATCATCATTTGCTCCTGTCGCAAGGGGACATCGGTCCCGGTCAAACGCACGCATGTTGCGTTTGTTCCTGATAACTAGTTTGCAAAGCAGGTTATTTGATGGCGCATGTCCCCCGGACGAACGGGGCAATCTTACAATCAGATGTAAATGGTGCGGGCGGCCGGACTTGAACCGGCAAGGTCTTTAAGGACCGGCGGATTTTAAGTCCGCTGCGTATACCAATTTCGCCACGCCCGCAAAGCGCTCACAAGGCTGGAGTTCCAACCGGCAGAACAGGGTTCTAGCGCGGCTTTAAAAACGGCGCAATACCGGAATGCCCGATTTTGCCAATCCCGGTAAGCCCGACATGGGTGGTACCTGCATAATAGCGAATGCGGCATTGCGACATAATTGCCTGTCTTTCACCACATTACCCCCATTTTTCCCCGGCAAGGTTGCAACGATCCCAAAGGAATCCAACAGGCGATCCGGTTGACCGTGAAGAGGCACAGGTACATTTCACTGGCTATTTCAGCATGTCTGGCGCTTGCCATGCTTGGCCTGTTGTTGCGCCACGAAATCATTCCCCATGCCAACGCCGAAGATGACGGCTCCAGCCGTCTTGACGCTCCGATCCTGCGAAGTGAGACAATCAACCGGTCGGCCAACCAGCAACGCCACCTCAATCGCCTCTATGACAAGATGGAAAAAGATCTCGTCGGAAGCACAATCGGGCCTCTTTTTCTCGATAATTCGATTCCTGCCCCGGCCCAGCCGCCAAATGCACTTGCGCTTGGCACCGGTGATGCAACAACCATCGAAACATTTGGCGGCCGGTCCGCTTTGGCATCAATTGCCAAGAAACTTGATTTCGATACGGCGAATGGCACCTTCCCGAATCAGGCACGCCGTCGGGCCACGCCCATCAACATGTGGGTCCATGGCAGCCAGACGAATATCGAGAATCGCATTGCCGATACCGGTTACAACCCGAACCTCAGCGGCGATGTCATCTCGATTGATACCGGGGTCGATTATCAGGTTGATGACAGCCTGATTATCGGACTTGGTGTCGGTTGGGGCAGCACGCTGAGCGAAGCCGCCGCAAGGCAGGTTTTATACCGGGAAAACAACGTTACATTTTCCCCCTATTTTGTATCGCGCATGACCGAATGGCTGAATATTCGCGGCAGCATCGGAATTGGCAGCAGCACCATCACCCAATCCGCACTCAATGGCGGTTCGGATGATCTCAGCTATGCCGAAAATCTCGACAGTTCTACATTGTCGAGCTCCATCGGCTTCGGCACGGAATATGATCTCGGCTTTCTACCCGTCACGCTCAGCCTCGACGGGGATATCATCACCGCCCGCGAGGAATTTGAAAGCGCACGCGCGGTCGACGGATCACTGGTGCCGGCACGCACGGCCTTGAACCAGATTTTCGATAGCACCGCCGAGGCACGCTATAACCTTGTTCTGGGCGATCATCGCCTTGTGCCCTTTGCTGGCCAGGATCAGGCTATCACCCTGATGAACCAGGGTTATGGTCGTTCAACCAATCGCCGCTACTTTGCCGGCACCGAATATGCCTATGACCCATGGCAGATCGGGGCATCCGTCGAAGGCTTCCGCGAATTTTCACCAAATTCCGATGCGGTCGAGGGTATAAGGTCGGAACTCAGTCTGCGTTCGGAATTGCCCTATGGCTACGGGGTCCTGAGCCCCTACGTGACAAGTGAAAATACCAGCACCTATTCGCAAATGGGGGGTGGCATCACCCATAACTGGGGTGGCATTCCCGGTCAGATAAGCCTCGAGGTACAGCGAAAACTGACCTTCGAAACCGAACACAACAATCTTTCTGGCCTGATGACGATCCATTTCGATTTCTGATGTTTTCCGCCCCTTGCTGATATCTTGTGGCTTGGCGTTACATCCCTGTCCGGTTAGGGTGCACAAAGAATTCGAAACCGCCAAGACCAGCAGGTTCACGCCATGACCCAATCCGATCGCGATGCGCCCGATACGCCCGACGCGACAGATACACTAACCCCGCCGGTGTTTGATCGCACCTTTCAAAAGCAGTTCATCGATCTGCTTTTGTGGCGTCGTGACGTGCGGCGTTTTCGCACCGACCCGATCCCCAGGGCCGATATTGATGACCTGATCAAGGAAGCCTGCCTTGCCCCGTCTGTCGGCAATTCTCAGCCATGGCGTTTTGTAAAGGTCAACGATCCCGACCGCCGCCAGGCCATCCGCGACAGTTTTGAACGCGCCAATCAGCAGGCGCTCAACGACTATCACGGCGAACGTGCCAGACTTTATGCGTCCCTGAAATTGCAGGGCATGGATCAGGCCCCCGTGCAGCTCGCCGTCTTCGCCGACGAGGAAACCGAGGCTGGCATGGGATTGGGCCGCAAAACCATGCCCGAAATGCTCGATTATTCTGCCGTCGCCGCCGTACAGCTTTTGTGGCTGGCCGCGCGCGTCAAGGGCATCGGGGTCGGCTGGGTCTCGATCCTTGAACCCGAAACCGTTCTCAAAGCGCTTGAAGTCCCATCACATTGGCGACTGATTGCCTATCTGTGCATCGGCTATCCTGAAGAAGACCACGTCGTTCCCGAACTCGTCCGCGAGGGCTGGCAGGATCGCATCAATCCCGCTGACCTGACGCTTGAACGCTAACCCAAATCCGATCATCAAAGGAAATCCCGATGACCGCCGATAAAGGCCAACCAACCAACCCCGAACAACCCGCAAAAAAAGGCCTGCCCAATGGTCATTACTTCAAGATCATGGGCTATCTTCTGACCGCGGCGTGGGTTGGTTACATTCTGGCAATTTCCGGGGGCGATACCACGCACCCGATGTTTGACTATATCTTTGTCGTGCCGCTGGCATTCTGGATCGGTGGCATGATCATCGCCAAAATACTGCGTTCGCGCAGTGGTGCGGACCGGCCCTGATCGCGGTTCGCTAGATGGCAAAAGGCGCTGAAATCATCAGCGCCTTTTTTATGATCCGTTCCGATCATCACGATGCTTTTTTCGTTCGTCGTCATAGCTGTCATTATCGGAAAACCCGCCCAAATTCATGATTCCGATGCCAAGGCTGATACCGCCAAACGTGATGAACAACCCGAAAAACAGCAGCATGATAAAGATCGGCGCATCACGTGATGCCATGGCAAGGCTGTAAATCCCGCCAATGTCAAAAAACAGCACCAAGGCACCAAATACCAGCGCACCGAACCCGCCATAGGCGGTATGTTCGATCATGAACTTGATAATGGAACGGGCTTCGCGCGCAGCCTTGCTGTTACGAATTTCATCCGTGTCGTTTGACTTGCCCGTCATGCTGGTTCCTCCAACGCGACATCATCGGATTGTCATAGCCGGAATTATAGCATCGCCAAAATGATCAATCGCAATCCACGCGTTACGAAACTGCGCCGCTATCCTCGATAACCTCGCGGCCCTGCTCTATGATCGCAGCCCGGATGCGCTCGGATGCCAGATCGACATCCTTGGCCTCTTCGCCCCGCACCACAAGCGTCGTGCCCAGTTTTCCCTCACGCAGGAACGGATAGGACCCGATATCGGTATCGGGGAAATCATGCTGGATTTCGCCCAGCACCTTGGCAATCGTGCCTTCGGGGATATATCCCCCGATGGACCGCGAAACCATTGGTCGCCCGCCGGTCAGCTGATGTTTGATCCCCTGGAACATCGCCTGCATGATCATCGGCACACCGGCCATGACATAGACATTTTCCATCCGGAAACCCGGTGCCTTGGATATCGGATTATCAATCAGCTCTGCCCCGACCGGAATATGCGCCATGCGAAGCCGCGCCTCGTTCAGATCAGCCGGATTTTCATAATGGCTTTTCAGCAATTCATGCGCTTGTGCATTCAGTTCAATCTCGACCCCGAAGGCCCGCGCAACACAGGGTGATGTAATATCATCATGGGTCGGACCAATGCCGCCGGTGGTAAAGACATAATCGAACTTTGCCCGGCACTCATTGACCGTTTCGATGATCGTGGTTTCGATGTCGGGAATCACCCGCGTCTCGGCCAACCGAATGCCAAGCTTGTTCAGTTCTTCCGCCAGATAGGGCAGGTTCTTGTCATGGGTTCGCCCCGAAAGGATTTCATTGCCGATAATGATCAGACAGGCCCGAACCGCTTCAGACATCACAACCCCGCAAATTTGAATTCTTCATTTGATACGACCGGCGGCACCAGCCGGATCGTCACAGAAAATCGCGCAACATTGCCACCAGCGGCACATCGGCTGGCGGCATCGGATAATCACCCAACCGGATCGGGCGCACCCATTTGACCTGCTGGCCTTCCATCGGGGTAATCTCCCCCTTCCAGACCCGGCACAGATAAAGCGGCATCATCAGATGGAAATCGTCATAGGTAAATGATGCAAAGGTAAAAGGTGCCAGACAGCTTTCGGTGATGTCGATACCAAGCTCTTCCTTAAGCTCGCGCACCAATGCCATTTCCGGCGTCTCGCCCGCCTCGACCTTGCCGCCCGGAAACTCCCACAGCCCCGCCATCGATTTGCCTTCGGGGCGCTGGGCGATCAACACGCGATGATCTGCATCCACCAGCGCAACCGCACTGACAAACACCGTTCTTTCCGGGATTTTCCCCTGCCGCAGGTCCACCGACATGCAGCCTCTATCTGGATTCTGAATGCTCATGCGATTGTTTTATCCTGCAAGTCTGCTTTCGCCAAGTGCCGCATTTGACCGAAATCGGCTCAACCCTTTTGCCCGTCCAGCAATCGCAAAATCATCGCACGATCTTCGCTTGAAACCGTCGTATTCCCCGGCAAATCTTCCCGACCGATCAGGTAATCGCGCACCGAAAATCCTTCATCATCAACCGCATTGGTCTTGGCCCCGGCCGCAATCAGCATCTTCACGACCGCAGCCTCCCCTGCCGCCGCGGCATAATGCAATGCTGTTCGTTCCCCATGGCGGGGATATTCCCATTTATCCGTGGCATTTGTCCGCGCCTGAACATCCGCCCCCTTGTCCAACAACCATCTTACCGCTGGGCTGTTGCCCTGCTGGGCAGCGGCCATCAAGGCGGTTTTGCCAAAATCATTGCGTGCCTCGATATCGGCGAGATAACCCTTCTGCGACAAAATATCGAGGATTTCCGTACTGTCGGATCGCATCACTGCAACATGCAATAACGGGTCAATACCCCCGTACGCCGCACATCGGGCAAACAGGTTTCCATCCTGCCCCGCACCGCGCGTTGCCATCGCCACGATATCCGCAACCGGGCGGTTTTCGATTAACATCACACGCATCGCATCAACCGGTACCGGCGTATCGCAATCGGCCCCATACACCACGGAAAACAGGGTATCGCGGGCGATTTTAACTGCCATATCCCGGCTTTCGCCGCGTGAAACCCAATAGGTAATCAACGCATCCTGCGCCGGTATCCGCGCGGCTTCAATCGCGTTGAAAACATCCCGGTTGGCGGGCGAAAGATACGACCAGACCTCGAACGGTTTACGCGATCCCGTGGGGGCAGACGGCAATTCATCAGGCTTTAGCATCGCCATCTCAAGATCGTGACTTTGCCCTGCCATATGCGCAAAACGTATCGTTCCGTTTTCCGGGGCAAACATATCCCCACTGGCCAGATAAGCCGCGTCAGCATAGGCATTCATCAGCGCGGTTGGATAGCCCGCAACCACCCCGCGCCCCCATTGGCACCCCGAACGCGGCATGAAATTGTCGCGATTGCCGCCCCATGTCGGTCGGGTTGCATCTAGAAGCCCCGGCTGTCGCTGCAAAATCGCACAGGGAATGGCGTAAAACGCGGAATCCGTATTCGCATAACCGCTGCTCGACGCCAGCGTGATCGTCGGCAACAGGCTTTCAATTGATCCGTCAAAGCTTTGCAAGTCCCCCAGCACACTGCGTTCCAGCTCGTCAGTCAACGGAATGACGTCTTCATTGACGCGGTCTTGCAAGGCAGCGATTTCACGATCACGTGCCGGGCTCTGGTCCTTAAACGCGTATAAAAACAACATCCGGTCCAGCAATCCGACACCGTCCGACCGGCCCTTAACCGCCTTTTCTGCGGCTTGCGGATTTTGTGTCATACCGGCAATCGCGGCTTCATAAGCCTCATTGTCATTGTCTGCGAATGCCGCAGATGAAAAGACGATCAGAACCGGCATCACAACCAGTGTTCTTGCCAAAGTCATCAAACCCGAACTGCGATGCACGTCTAACACCCTTGAAATGAAACAAATCCCGATGGCGGGCTTTCGCGTATAAGCTTTAAATCCAAATCGATAATATCTGTTTTACGGTGACAATGCGCGTACTCAAACTAACGGCAAATGCCCTGATCGCAGCCCTGTTTCTGGCGGCCTGCGACAAACTCGCCGCATTCAATCACCTGCAGGCAGGGGACTATCACCCGACTGTTGCCGACCTGCGATACGGCGATGATGAACGCCAGAAACTTGATCTCTATCTGCCGCCTGACCGCTCAAAACCGGCCCCCCTGATCGTCTGGTTTTATGGCGGATCGTGGGATTCGGGTGACAAGGCAAAATACGCCTTCGTCGCCAAACGCTTTACCGATATGGGCTACGCGGTGGCCATCCCCGATTACCGGCTGGTGCCCCAAATCCGTTTCCCCGAATTTATCGAAGACGGCGCCAGGGCACTCGCCTTCATGAAGCAGTACGGCAATCAACATCCCGACCGCATCACCACAATCCCGATGATATTGGCTGGTCATTCCGCCGGTGCCTATAACGCGGTTCAACTGGTGGCCGATCAGTCCTATCTGGCATCTGTGGGCATGTCGTCTAACGACATTGCAGGCATCATCGGGCTTTCCGGCCCTTATGATTTCTATCCCTACGATGTTAAGGCAACCCGGATTGCCTTTGGCGAAACCCCTGCTGCCCAAAGCCAGCCGGTCGAACAGGACCTGTCACACATGCCGCCGATGCTTCTGATCACGGGTACGCGTGATCATACGGTCTACCCCCGCAATTCCCGCCGCTTGGCGGAACTTGCCCCGGATGCAAAACTGATTGAAATCGACGACACCGGCCATGCCGGAACCCTGATTGCACTCGGCAGCATCCTGACAGAAAACCGGGCCGTGCTGAATCCCATTCTGGAATTTCTGGCCGCACGAAAGATGCAAACTGCGCCATTACTTTCGACACAGTAACAAGCGCATAAAACCCCGGTCATAAAACAAAACGCGCCGTTTAAAACGACGCGTTTTGCAAATCAAACCCACATAGATTGGCTTACGCCAGCTGACCGTGGCAATGCTTGTACTTTTTACCCGATCCGCACGGACATGCGGCGTTTCGTGCAACACGGCCCCATGTCGATGGATCGTTGGGGTCAACATTGCCCGATGCCGCACGCGAATGGACCGTTGCACTGTCACCACTTTCACCCGCCATGGTTTCGGGTTCCGGGTGATTTTCGTGCATTTCCTGCGGTGCGCGGCGTGGTTCAAGGTCTTCCGGGCGTGGGGTGGACTGCAATTCAACATGCGACAGCATCTGGGTCACACGTTCACGCAATGTCACCAGCATGCCTTCAAACAGGTTGAACGCCTCGCGCTTGAACTCGTTTAACGGATCGCGCTGGCCATAGGCGCGAAGACCAATGCCCTGACGCAGGTGATCAAGCGCCAGAAGATGCTCTTTCCAGGTCTGATCCAGCAGCTGAAGAACAAGGCTCTTTTCGACCTGGCGCATGATATCGGCGCCATAATTGGCAACCTTGGCTGCCATCTTGCTTTCAACCGCCTGCTCGATCCGCTCGCGCATGACTTCGACATCAATCCCTTCTTCCTTGACCCAGTCGGTCACCGGAAGATCAAGGCCAAACAGACGCGTGCATTCTTCATGCAGGCTGGCCGCTTCCCACTGTTCCGGATAAACCTTTTCCGGGCAGTATTTGGTCACGAGGTCTTCGACGACTTCGCTGCGCATGTCGGCCACATCTTCGGCAACATGCTTGGCCTGCATCAGATCGCGGCGCTGTTCATAAATGACCTTACGCTGGTCATTCATGACGTCATCAAATTTCAGCACGTTCTTACGAATGTCGAAGTTGCGCGCCTCGACCTTCTGCTGTGCCTTTTCAAGCGCCTTGTTGATCCACGGGTGATAGATCGCCTCGCCTTCCTGAAGGCCAAGCTTCTGAAGCATCCCGTCCATACGCTCGGACCCGAAAATACGCATCAGGTCATCTTCAAGCGACAGGAAGAATTTCGAACCACCCGGGTCACCCTGACGACCGGAACGGCCGCGAAGCTGGTTATCGACACGACGCGACTCATGGCGTTCGGTACCGATCACGAACAGACCACCGGCATCCAGAACCTTCTGCTGATCGGCCTTCACTTCGGCCTTGATCCGCTCGATCCCCTCGGCACGCTTTGCATCGTCGTCGATATTGGCAAGCTCGATCTCGGCACGCATTTCAACGTTGCCGCCAAGTTTGATGTCAGTCCCGCGACCGGCCATGTTGGTTGCAATCGTGATCGCGCCCGGCGCACCGGCCTGTGCCACGATGAACGCTTCGCGTTCATGCTGCTTGGCGTTCAGGACCTCGTGCGGGATTTTGCGTTCTTTCAGCAACGCGCCAAGAATTTCCGATTTTTCAATCGAAACCGTGCCGACAAGGGCCGGCTGGCCGCGCTTATGGCAATCTTCCAGAAGATCGGCAATCGCGTTCCATTTTTCCTTGGCCGTCCGATAAATTTCATCATCGGCGTCTTTACGGGCAATCGGGCGATGGGTCGGGATTTCAACAACCTGAAGGTTATAGATTTCCTCGAACTCTTCGGCTTCCGTTATTGCCGTACCGGTCATCCCCGCAAGCGTCGGGTAAAGACGGAAATAGTTCTGGAAGGTGATCGAGGCCAGAGTCTGGTTTTCGTTCTGGATCTTGACCTTTTCCTTGGCTTCCAGTGCCTGATGCAGGCCATCGGAATAACGGCGGCCTTCCATCATACGCCCCGTGAACTCGTCAATGATCACGACCTTGTCGTCCTTGACGATGTAATCGGTATCCTTCTGGAACAGCTTGTGCGCCTTCAGCGCCTGATTGACGTGGTGCACCAGATGCACGTTGGCCACGTCATAAAGCGTGCCTTCCGTCAGGATGCCCATCTGCTGCAAAAGCTGTTCGGCATTCTCGGTACCATCTTCGGTCAGGGTGACGGCGCGTGCCTTTTCATCCTTCTCGTAATCGTCCTCGGTCAGTTTCGGGATCAACGCATCAATCGCGCGATACAGCTCCGAACTGTCTTCGGCCGGGCCGGAAATGATCAGCGGGGTACGCGCTTCGTCGATCAGGATGCTGTCAACCTCATCGACGATGGCAAAGTTGAACGGGCGCTGCACCATGTCTTCAAGGCGGAACTTCATGTTATCGCGCAGATAATCAAAGCCCAGCTCGTTATTGGTGGCATAGGTAATGTCGCACGCATAGGCCGAACGACGCTGGTCATCGGTCATGCCATGCATGATCACGCCAACGCTAAGACCCAGGAAGCCGTATACCTGCCCCATCCATTCCGCGTCACGACGCGCAAGGTAATCGTTGACCGTAACAACGTGAACACCCTTGCCTTCAATCGCGTTCAGATAAACCGGAAGGGTCGAAACAAGCGTTTTACCTTCACCGGTTTTCATCTCGGCGATCTTGCCAAGTGTCAGAACCATGCCGCCCATAAGCTGGACATCGTAATGACGTTCGCCGCGCACACGCTTGGCCGCCTCGCGGACGGTGGCAAATGCATCAGGAAGAATATCCTTCAGAGTCTCGCCCTTCGACAGACGTTCGCGCAGCCAATCGGTACGGGCGCGCAGTTCGTCGTCACTAAGCTTTTCGACTTCGGGTTCCAGGGCATTGACTTGCTCGACCGTGGCCCGCAGGGCTTTGACTTCACGATCGTTAGCTGAACCGAAAATTTTCCGGGCAATTACGCCGAGCATTAAAACGTTCCTGAACAAATGAAAAAACAGTTATGGGGCAACGGCTATATACCGAGGCCCGATCACAGATAGAACCCTGTCTGCCATCTGTCAACGGAACGAACCATTATCGCTAATGTTCGGGCTGTTATGACCCCCAAAAGTCCGGGCCAAAGGGGCCGACTTGCACAACCTTTGCCTGTACTCGCGAATGTCACTTCCTTCATGCTTGAGGAAATCGCGAAAAACACGTATGATCGGTGTTCAACTTTGAATTAGAGAGCAAGTAGCTCATCTTTTTCGCGACATATCAGGGTTCAACCCCTTGCGCGAAAGAAGCCTCAGGAGGAGGAAATGGTGGATTTCTCCACGCTTAATCCCTTTCGACAGGGACAGTCTTCACTGACCGATACGCGTCAGCCGATTGCCACATCCGGGAACCCTTCGGGCAACGGTGCGACACAGACCGGCTCGAAACAGCATCCGGTTGTTGATCCTGTGGATCTGTCCGAAGATGCCGTTGCTGCACGCAATGCGGATAAAAATCTGCAACCGGCCGGTTCAAAATCCCTGACATCCGAACCGATGACCACGGATGAACTTTTCGCCAAGGCGCTCGACGCTGCCCTTGAACTGATCAAGGATGACATGGTCGAAATGTTCAAACTGGCCGGAATGGATGACAAGGAAGCCCTTGCCGCAACCAACGCGATGTTCAAGGGAATCCGCGAAATGGCTGCTGATGACGGCCAGATCGATTTCTCCTTCCAGCAGGCGATTGCCAGCCATTCGCGCACCGAAATCTCTTATGCCGGGGCGAAGGGTGCCGGTGTCGGGGTTTCCGAGTCCGCGATGATGGCAATGCAGTCCCTTGATATCAACATCAACAGCGAAACCGGCGAATTCTCGTTCAATTACGAGGCGTCCAAGGTTCAGATCGTCAGAACCGAAGCCGTTGCCATCGGCAACAGCATGGGGGCTGCGATGGGTGCGCTTGGCGCCGTCATGAATGGCCTTGGCGGCGGTAATCTGGTCGATATGCTCGGCAATCCGGCCAGTGCGGGCAATGGCGGTCTTCTGTTTGACATGGAAGGCAGCGGAGTCGCCGAATTCATCCGCGATCTGATGCTTGATACCACCGGTGCCGCACCGGCAGCCGAGGGCAAAGAAAATGCAGATGGCACCACCGAAGATGCCAGCATGCAGGACATTCTCGCCAGCCGCATGGCGAAACTCAATGCCCAGATCATGGAACAGGCAACCCTGGTCGTACGTGGTGTGACCGAAACCATGGCCGAAGACGGTTCTGGTGATCCGATGCTGAAACTGTCGGTCGACATGCTGATGCCGATGGGCCGTTTCGGACAGGATGAAAACGGTGCCACCTTCCAGTTGCCGAACGGTGAAACCGTTTCCGTAATTGACCCAAGCCAGGAACAGGACGTTCTGGCCTGACCATAGCAGCACGGGATGGGGCCGCAATTGCCGCTCCCGTCCCGCAGCCCTTCAGGAAGGAGGCGCTGAATGTTTGGACACCCGTCGTTTAATAACAGCACCCAGGGACGATCCGCCGATTTGCTGGCAACGTCCCGTCGTGTTTCGGCCACCGACATTCAGCCCGACACGCGGCAAAAACGCCCATCCCCGGAACCGCAAAATGTTCGCGAAGGACGCCGCATCATCGATCAGATCGATGAAAGCCTGCGGATCAATCTGCGCCTTGATGAAACACTCGGCGATGGTGCCCTTTCCAATCCTGTGCCTCCAACGGCAATTGAAAAACTGACCGGTGCCGTCGGCGCAACCCTTGGCGACGCGGCGACAAGAATGAACCGTGATGCTTTCATCGTACTCGCCATGCTGGGCATTCCCCCGGCCGAGGCCCGTGAAATGGCCGATGCCCTGACCAAGGGGCTTGAGGGTGATATGGTGGCTGCCGCCGGTATTGATGGCAGCCCCGCCGCCATGGCGCGTGATTTTGGTCTGGCTTTGGCCAATGGTTTTGCCGAACGCGGCAGCAGTGCGGCCTTTTCGATGGTGTCGCAAAGCATCCGTATCGATATGAAACAGATCGAAGCCCGCTTTTCCGACGCCCTTGGCAGTGGCAGCATCTCGATCAGCGAATTTCACGCCCGCGTCGAACAGATCCGCGTTGAAATCATCGGCATTACCCAGCAGGACCCGCTGATCCTTGATCTTGACGGCAACGGGATCGACATCACCAGCCTAGAAGACGGCAGGATATTTGACATCAATGGTGACGGCACGCAGGACCGAACCGCATGGATCACAGGGAATGACGCCCTGCTTGCGCTTGATCGCAACCGTGACGGCATCATTAATGATGGCACCGAATTGTTCGGCGATCAGAATGGTGCAAAAGACGGCTTTGCCGAACTTGCCAAATATGACGGCAACAAAGATGGCCGGATCGACAGCAACGATGATGTTTTTTCGTCCCTGATTCTGCTGCGCGCTGATGGTTCGACCACCAATCTAGCCGATGCCGGAATTTCCGCGATTGATCTGACTTTCATCACTCCGCTTGATCAGAAACTGGTCGGTGGTGTTCTCGCGGCAAGTGCCGGTTTTGAACGTGATGACGGCAGCACCGGCACTGTTGGCGAAGTCTTTTTTGACGTTCGTGCCTAGCTGTCATTTGCCGATCTGCGCCACAACCCATCAGGGAAGAACATTAAAGCCCCCCAATTCGCGGCTATTATGTTTTCCGCGCTACATCAGCATTTCACATTTTAGCCAGATTGCTTTGAAAAAACCGTGACACCCGAGGGGAACCCTTGTGTGTCACGAACGGATGTGATTTATCCGTGGGGTGAGGCATGGGGCAAAATCCCCCTAAAATGAAAGTCTGGAGAAAATATGCTGCGCAAAACCCTACTCGCTGCGTCACTTGCGACCGTTATGTTTGCAAGCCCGGTTATGGCTCAGGACGCTGCACCGGCCGAAGACCAGGTTCTGGCAACCGTCAATGGCGAGGAAATCCTGGAATCCGAAGTGCGCGCGACGCAACAGGGCCTGCCCCAACAGTATCGCCAGCTCCCGTTTGAAATGCTCAAGCCGATGCTTGTCGACCGCGAAATCAATCAGCGCCTGCTGATGCTTGCCGGCCAGGATGCGGGTCTTGCCGACGACGAAGAGGTCAAGAAACAGCTCGCAGCCCTTGAACGCCGTATCGTTGCCGAAACCTATCTTGAGCGCGCAATCGAAGAGAAAGTCACCGACGACGCGATCAAGGCCCATTACGACGAATTTATCAAAACCAACGAGCCGGAGCCGCAGGTTCACGCGCGTCACATCCTTCTGGAAAACGAAGAAGACGCCAAAGCCGTGATTGCCGAGCTTGATGGCGGTGCCGATTTCGTCGAACTCGCCAAGGAAAAATCAACCGGCCCATCCGCCCCGAATGGCGGCGATCTTGGTTTCTTTAACAAGGGCGACATGGTCGCACCGTTCGCCGAGGCAGCCTTCTCGATGGAGCCGGGCACCTATAGCAAAGAACCGGTTCAGACCCAGTTCGGCTGGCACGTGATCCTGGTCGAAGAGAAAAAGGACGGCGTCCAGCCGAGCCTTGAAGAAATCCGTCAGCAGATGGAAGCCGAAGTAACCCAGCAGGCCGTTCAGGACCTGATTGAGGAACTCCGATCCGATGCCGAGGTGGTGAACAACACCGAAGCCCCGGCAGCAGACGACAGCGCAGAAACCCCGAAAAACTAAGCCGTACGGCTTGACCGGTTTCAAAGCTGGGATCCAGAACGGGGTGGGCCATCGGGCTTCACCCCGTTTTTTTATCATCCAACCGTTCCAAATGCGCTACCTTTGAATTAATGGCTTGATCACGTTCAACGAAGGAAATTGAACAGATGGTTGCGACTTCGCTTTCTCCGCTGGCTCCGGCCGGTTTTCCCGATCTTCCGGCAATTTCCGGTGTCAAACTGCATACCGTAACCCTTGGCATCCGATACAAGGGCCGCCCCGATGTCCTTCTGGCCGAACTGGAACCGGGCACACAGGTCGCGGGTGTCTTCACCACCTCGACCACGGCATCGGCCGCGGTTCGCTGGGGACGCGAAGCACTCAAGGGCGGCACCGGTCGCGCATTCTTTGTCAATGCCGGCAACTCGGTTGCCTTCACCGGCAAGGCAGGCGAAAAATTCGTCGCCGACAAAGTCGAAGCCGCCGCAAAGGCACTGGGTTGCGACAAGACCGAAATCTTCACCGCCTCCACCGGTGTGATTGGCGAACCAACCACTGCAAACCGCATTACCGATGCCCTGCCCGACCTTCTGGCGAACCAATCCGGTTGGCTTGATGCCGCCAAGGCGATCATGACCACCGATACCTTCCCCAAGGGTGCATCGGCCACCGCCACCATCCATGGTGCCAAGGTCACGATTGCCGGTTTTGCCAAGGGTTCAGGCATGATCGAGCCGAACATGGCCACCATGCTGGGCTTCATCTTTACCGATGCCGCCGTGCCCCATGACCTGCTTCAGGCGCTGCTGGCCGATTGCACAAACAGGTCATTCAACGCGATTACGGTCGATAGCGATACCTCGACATCCGATACCGTCCTTCTGGCCGCAACCGGCAAGGCGGGAAATGCCACCGTTTCGGGTATTGATGATCCCGCACTGGCCGGTTTCAGAACTGCCCTTGAAGACGTGATGCGTGATCTGGCCCATCAGGTGGTGCGCGACGGCGAAGGGGCTTCGAAATTCATCACCGTCAATGTCACTGGCGCCATCAGCGAAAAAGAAGCCAAAATCACCGCCAAGGCGATTGCAAACTCCCCGCTGGTCAAAACCGCGATTGCCGGTGAAGACGCCAACTGGGGCCGTATCGTCATGGCAGTTGGTAAATGCGGCGTTCAGGCCGACCCGAACAAACTGACCGTTTCCATCGGTGGTATTGTTCTGGCGAAAAACGGCGAACGCGTTGCCGATTATGACGAAGCCCCGGTCGCTGCCCACATCAAGGGTCAGTATATCGATATCGACGTCGATCTCGGCTTTGGCGATGGCAAGGCCACCGTCTGGACCTGCGATCTGACGCATGGCTATATCTCGATCAATGCCGATTATCGCAGCTGATTGATCCAAACGACCTGAATAAATCAAAGCCGCCTTTCATGCGAAGGCGGCTTTTTTGCTGTCGGAGGTACCGGTTCTGCTCAGGAATGATCGGGCAAATGCCCGCTCAGGATCGCGCCGACATTCGCCCCCTCGAAATCAACACCGCTCAGATCCGTATCGCCAAACGCAACGCCCGAAATATTGGTCCGAATCATTTTGACATCGGCCATTTTCGGATTGGTGAAGATCGCATTGCGAATATCGGCCTTGGAAAAATCCGCGCCACTAAGGTCTGCATGCCACGTCACCCCGGTTTTGTGGCCATGGCCGTCACGCTGCTCGACCGCGCCAAACCGTGCCCCCTGGAAAATTGCCTTCTGGCAGTTCGCCCCGTTCAATCGCGCCCCGTTCAGGGTCGCACTGTTAAGCTTCGCAAGCTTGAGGTCCGCCCCGCGCAAAGATGCCATGGCAAGAATGGTATCGATAAACAATGCCCCGCGCAGGCCGCAATCGTCAAAACAGGCGGCCGAAAGGTCCAGCCCCGAAAAATCCATCCCCGAAAGATCACGCCCCGTCGCGTTAAGCGGCTTACCCTGCTGGCCACCGCTCGAAAGCCATTCACTATGCGCATTCACCAGATCGCGAATATCATCCGGCAGGGGGGCGACCGCCTTGCTGCCCAGACTGTTGGCGATATTGGCCTGCGAAAGATCCACACCGTTCAGGTCGACATTTCGAAGATTGGCCCCGCTTAAATCCGTTCCCGAAAGCACCGCATTCTGAAGCTTCGCCCCCTTGAGGTTGGCGTTCTTCATCTTGGCCCCCGAAAGATTGCAGCCCGTCAAATCCGCCCCCGCAAGATTGACGGCAAACATGTTGGCATCGCTCAGATCGGAATCCATCAGGTTCGAACCCGACATATTGGCTTCCGCCAGATTGGCCCCCACCAGCATCGATCCTTCCATATCCGCATTGGCAAGATCGGTGGCCCGTTTAACCCGGCGTTCGCGCCCGGCATCCATCACGATCATCACACCGGATCGAAGATCCGCCCCCTTGAGGTTGGCATTGCGCAACTTGGCCCGTGCCATATTCGCCCCGCGCAAATCAGCCCGCACAAAGCTTGACCCTTCAAGATCGGCTTCAACAAAATTGGTCCCGAAAAGATCGCAAAAATTGAAACTGACATCCTTGATCACGGCCTGGATAAAGTTCGATCCTGGCATGATCGCGTCATCAAGGCTGATCTTGCTCATTTTGATACGCGAAAGGTTCCCGTTGCGAAGCTGCATGCGCTTGCCGCCAGGTTGCTTCAATACATATCGCTGATGCTTTTTGATCGCTTCAATCAGCTCTGTACGTGAAACCATTTTCTAGGATCGATCCCCCGATGATCTTCTGGCCCGGAACAGTTTTGGAACGGTTACAGCTTTATGATAGCCCGGCTTCAACGCTAATTTTCTGACACAATATGACATCTTGGCATTTTCACGCCGCTTTCCAACAAGTTGATGCGATAAATCGCAAACAAACCTGCCTATCCGCACAGATACGCGGAAATCTGACACCTGTCTTGCCGCCGTTTCCCGGCAAAACCGGTTGCCTTGGGGGTAGGTTGTCCCTGACACATTCGGTGACATAATCTGTAACGTGCAAAAATTTTCGGGCACAACTTTAATTAATTGCTGTCCGATACCTTTGATCCGGCGTGCAAAATCACCAAATCCATAGTTGGCACCCAACGCCGAAATCGATGCATGGGCCCGATTAATGAATCAGATTCTGTTCGTTGACGATGACGAGAACATCTTGCACGGCCTGCGCAGGCGCCTGCGCAGCATGCGACCCGACTGGCAAATGGTCTTTGCAACCAGTGCGGCCGAAGCATTGGAACTTTCCAAAAGCATGCAGATTGATGTGATCGTATCGGACATGCGCATGCCCGGCATGGACGGGGCAACACTGCTTGGCACCCTGCAAAAAACACATCCGCATGCCACACGCATCATCCTGTCGGGCTTCGCCGAAGAAGAAGCCGTCCTCAGGACCGTCGGCCCCGCCCATCAGTATCTGGCCAAACCGTGCGAGGATTCGCTTCTGATCGAAACCATCGAAAATGCACTGGATCTTCGCGGTCTGCTTTCCCGTCCGGAATTGCGTTCGCTGGTTGCCAGCATCGATACGCTAAGCTCCCCGCCCGATACCTATCTTCGGCTGGTCAAGGCCCTCGAAGACCCGAAAATCTCGCAGGAACAGATCACCCAGATCGTTTCATCCGACATCGCGCTGACCGCCGAAGTCCTGAAACTGACCAACTCGGCCTATTTCGCCATCGCCCAGAAAATAAGTTCCGTTTCCCATGCCGTGCGGATGATCGGCACCGAAACGCTTAAGGCCCTGGCACTTTTCGTTGGCATTTTCCGCGGCTTTGACGGCCCCAAAAGCGAAGCCGACAATCTGCTGCGCCTTTGCCATCGCAGCCAGCAGATTGGCGTTACTGCCGCCCTGATTGCCGAATATGAAAAACTGCCGCGTCCTATATGTCAGGCCGTCCCCTCGACCGGAATGCTCAGCCACGTCGGCAGTCTGATCCTTTATGCCAATCGCAACAAAGAAATGACCAAGGTGATTGCAAGGGTTGAAAAAGATCATATTCCGATCGAACAGGCCGAAATTGAACAGTTCGGCGCAGGTCATCCGGAAATCGGTGCCTATCTTCTGGGATTGTGGGGCTTCCCGGCCCCGGTGGTTCAGGCGGTTGCCTATCATCACCGACCGATGGATACGCCCCATCGCGAAATGAATGTCCTGACCGCGATCTATGTCGCCCAGGACCTCACACGACAGGTTGCCGCCAACGAAACCGGCAAGAAAGTCGAAAGCCATATCGACATGGATTACCTGGCGGGTATCGGCAAGGCCGACCAGCTTGATGAATGGCACAAGATCGCACGCGTTGTAGCCGACAAATATAAAACCCTGACCCAGTAAAGACCCGCGGCCATGGAAAAAAGCAAAGTCCTATTCGTCGACGATGACAGAAACCTGCTTCACGCCCTGCAGCGCAAAATGCGCCGCAAATTCGATTTCGAAATTGCGGTTGGCGGCGAGGAAGCCCTGCGTATCCTGATGGAAGACGGCCCCTTTGCCGTCTGTATCGCCGATATGCGCATGCCCGGCATGGATGGTGTCAAACTTCTGACCGAAATCGGCCGGGTCAGCCCCGATACCGTCCGCATGATGCTGACCGGCAATGCCGATCAGCACACCGCGGTCGAGGCCATCAATCGCGGCCAGATTTTCCGGTTCTTCAGCAAACCCTGCGATGACGAGGTCCTGGAACAGGGGATCAATGATGCCATTCGCCAGCATCACCTGATCACGGCGGAACGCGATCTGCTTGAACAGACACTGGCTGGCAGCGTCAAGGTTCTGACCGATGTTCTGGCACAGCTTAACCCCCTGATATTCGGGCGTTCCATGCGGGTGAAAGCATGGTGTGACATGATTGCGCGCGATATCGGCTATCCCCAGCCGTGGGAACTTGGTCTTGCAGCCCTGCTTGCGCCGATCGGTATGGTATCGCTGCCACCTGATACCCTCGCCCGTCTGGCGATGGGCAAGGTTCTGCAACCGCTGGAACGCGATCTTTTGAAACGCACGCCTGAAGTCGGCAAGCAGCTGATCGCCAATATTCCGCGCCTGCACCATATCGGCGAAATTGTTTATCTGCAGTTCAAGAACTTCGACGGATCGGGCTTTCCGGTCGGCGACAGCCCCAAGGGCAAGGATATCCCGCTTGGCGCGCGTGTGCTGCGCATCCTCAATGATCTTGCCGAACTCAGCACCAGCGACATGCCGCTCGCCCAGAATTTCGATGAATTGCAGGAACATCCGCACCGCTATGACCCCGAACTTCTGGGTCAGATATCCGACCTTCTTGCCATTGTTGACGACTCCTACGATATCGAAGCCCACCCCAAAGGACGTGAACAGGATGTCTATCTCAAGTCGCTGCGGGTACACGACTTTCTGATGACGGATATCGAAACAGTCGAAGGCCATATCCTGCTGACCCACGGCAATCACGTTTCCGAAGTTCAGTTGCAACGCCTGCGCGTATTCCAGCAGATCCACAAATTTCGTGAACCGATCCGTATTCGCCGCGGCGGCTCCCGCCCTTCGACCAATAACTGAATAACGGAACCGCGGGCATGACAGACAAGCGGCATAACGACGATCATCTCAAGGTCATTCACCCTGCCAGAGACTCGGCGGGCACCGACGATCTTCTTGATGCGATCAATCAGCTTGATGTCAGCTCCGAGGCTCTCAAGCAGATCCATGCCCTTCTGAACGAACAGAAAAAACGTGAAACCGAAGCCAATCAGCGGCTGAAAACCATCCTTAACAGCGTGGTCGAAGGCATTCTGGTCATCGATGGTGCGGGGATGATCTGCGACTGCAACGAGTCCGCCCTTAACCTTCTGCGCGGCACGATGACCGATATGCTCGGCCTGTCGGTCGACGCCCTTTTTGTCGACCGCAAATCGACGGTGCGCCACAAACTGCTGAACCGCTGCATCAATATCAGCAGCGGCACGCTACGCTATGACTATACCGAAACCATGGGTCAACGCCTTGATGGTGATACCTTCCCGATGGAAATCACCGTAAGCCCCGCCAACTTTACCGGCGAAATGAGCTACCTGTATATTTTCCGCGATATCACGCGCCGCAAACAGGCCGAAGAATCACAGCAAAAACTCGAAGGCGAACTGCGCGAAGCCTTGAAACTCGAAGCCATCGGCCATCTGGCGGGCGGGATCGCGCATGAAATCAACACGCCCAGCCAGTATATCCGCGACAACCTGAAATTCCTCAATGACGGCTACGGGGCGCTGTCGCGCATTCTGGGGCTGGCGCTGCAAACGCTGTGGCAAAATCGTGATCGTTTGCCTGAAAACACCTTCAACAATTTTGCCCGCAAAATGCGCGATGCCGATCTGGAATTCCTGCTTGATGAAATCCCGCATGCAACCCAGCAATCCCTTGATGGCATCAATCAGGTTGCGCGTATCGTCCTGTCGATGAAGGAATTTTCCCATCCGGGCGGGGCGGAAAAAACCGCGACCGATATCAACCGGGTCCTGTCAAACGTCACCGTCATATCGCGCAATGAATGGAAACATTACGCGCAACTGGTCGAAAATTACGAACCGGAACTGCCGCATATCCCGTGCCACATCAACGAAATCAATCAGGTATTTCTCAACCTGATCGTGAATGCCGCCCAAGCAATCGACGCCGCCGGTCGATCCCCCGAAGAAGGCGAGATCAAAATCAAAACCACCTTCCTTGATGACAGTGTCCTGATCAGCATTTCCGATAACGGAACCGGCATCGCCAAGGAAAACCGATCCAAAATCTTCAACCCGTTTTTCACCACCAAGGAAGTCGGCAAAGGCACCGGTCAGGGCCTCGCCATCACCCATGACATCGTGCAGATCAAGCATGGCGGGCGCATCTGGTTTGAAACCGAAATGGGCAAAGGCACAACCTTCCATGTCCTCCTCCCGGCCGAGGATCGGACAGGCAAACCCGATACGGTCAAAAAGGCTCCCGATAAAAAGAAGAAAAATGCCTAGGATGCCGATGTATCGCGACATCTTTGAATATATTGGATTTAACAGAACTATTTCATAAGTTAGGGTCAGGCTTCTGAAAACCTCATCGGTGAAAACCCAATCCGGAGACCAATATGGCGTCGCGCCCGACCGTTCATGACGTTGCCCGCGAAGCCGGGGTTAGTCTTGCCACCGTTGACAGAGTTTTAAATGCCCGAAGCGGCGTGCGGCCGGTCACCGCGCGCAAGGTCGAAGAAGCCATGGCAAAATTGCGATATGAACGCGATATCGCCGCCGCCAACCTTTCTAAAAAGCGCTTTTACCGGTTCTGCTTTATCCTGCCCAAGGGCCCCAACACCTTCATGCGCGGTCTGGAACAGGAAGTTGGCAAAATTGCCGAACACGGGCCGCTTGATCGCATAGAAATCGAAACCATCATGGTCCGGGCCTTCGATGGCGTTGCCCTGGCAGAGGTGCTTGATGCCATTGGCCATCAGAAATTCGACGGTGTCGCCGTTGTCGCCACGGAATCGCAAGCCGTGCATCAGGCCATAGAGGGATTGCGGGAACGCAATATCCATGTCGTGACCCTGGTCAGTGACCATCCGACATCCCGGCGCGAACATTTCATCGGGATTGATAACGAAGTTGCTGGCCGGACTGCCGCCGGATTGCTTGGCCGTTTTTGCCATGCGCCATCGGGGAAAATCGCGGTCATAGCAGGCTCAATGCTACTGCGCGACCATATGGAACGGCGCAACGGCTTTGAACGGATCATCCGCAACGAATATCCGCATTTCTCGATCCTGCCTGCCATCGAAGGTCTCGATAATTCCGACCGGGTGGAACTGTTGCTGCGCGAAATGCTCGAACAAAATTCCGATATTGTCGCACTATACAGCCTGGGGGCGGGCAATCGTGGCGTTATCCGCGCTCTTGAAAAAACCGGCAAGGCCGGAAAAATCCCGGTGGTCGCCCACGAACTGACCGAACATACCCGGACCGCATTACAAAACGGCATCTTTGACGCCGTCATCAATCAGGACCCCGGCCATGAAGCCAGAAGTGCGGTGCGTGTGCTAAAGGCACTGGTTGACGGACGTCCATTCCTGAATGCACAGGAACGCATCCGCATCGATATTTTCATGCGTGACAATCTCCCCTAGAACAAAATCTGAAACAGGCACTTTTAAATTCCTCTCTTTTGAGGTACGTTCATCAAAGACGTACGTACCTCAGAAAAGCAACTGGATATCGTTTCGTCCTAAAATGCATCAACAAAAGGTTGCAAAAGCAACCTCCGGGAGGAACCAATGAAACACATGCTTGGCGCTGTCGGCATCGCCGTATGCAGTCTGTGCACCGTCGCCGCACAGGCCGATACCACCATCAATATTCTGCGCGTTGAAACCGGCGATCCGGCCCAGAAGGCATATCTGTCGACTATCGGCAAAGATTACGAAGCCAGCCACCCCGGCGTGAAAGTCAATTTCGAATATCTCGCCAACGAAGCCTATAAAAGCAAACTGCCGACCCTGCTGCAATCCGATGCTGCCCCCGACATTTTCTATAGCTGGGGCGGTCAGACGCTGGCCGATCAGGCAAAGGCAGGCTTCCTCAAAGACATATCCGGCCTGCTAAACAGCGACTTCCTTGATACCGTTCCCAAATCCGCGGTTAACGCCTATTCGGTCGACGACAAGATTTACGGCCTGCCAATCTATGCGACCGAGGTCATCTTCTGGGTCAATAAAGACCTGACCGCCAAGGCTGGCGTCGATCACACCCAGATCAAAACCTGGGATGATTTCCTCAAAGCCGTCCAGAAAATCAAGGATGCCGGCATCACCCCGATTGTCGCTGGCGGCAAGGATAAATGGCCGCTGCATTTCTACTGGGCCTATCTTGCGCTGCGCTATGGCGGGGCGGATGCGATTAACGAAGCCATGCAGGATGACGGCGAGAATTTCGAATCAGAGCCTTTCGTCAATGCGGGCCGGACCTTCCAGGAACTGGCCAAGCTCGAACCCTTCCAGTCGGGCATGATGGGCACAAGCTACGAACAGGCCAGCGGCATGTTCGGCGACGGTGCCGCGGCCTTCCACCTGATGGGGGATTGGGATTATCTGCCGTCGCGTGCGCGTTCCCAAAGTGGCAAGGGCCTGTCTGATGACCAACTGGCCATCATGCCCTTCCCGATGATCGATGGCGGCGAAGCCGGTGCCGATGCAACCTTTGGCGGCATCAATGGCTGGGCGGTTTCCCATAATGCGCCTGACGAAGCGGCTGATTTCCTGCAACACATGATCAGCGCCAAATATCAGCGCGAAGCCGCCAAGGCCGGGATCTTCATTCCGATCGTCAAGGGAACCGACGACGCAATCGATAATCCGTTCTTCCAGCAGGTCGCCCGTGATCTGACGCAATCTTCCTATCACCAGATCTTCCTTGATCAGTATCTCGGGGCGTCCGTCGGCGCCACGGTGAATGATATTTCCGCCGATCTGGCCCAGGAAGTCATCACCCCAGAAGAAGCCGCCGCACAAATTCAGGAAGCCTGGGACTTCCAGTAAGTTCTGACCCTGCATTTGGCCCTGCATTCGGGGGCGTTTGGTTCAATCCGCTTGCGGGTTGGGCAACGCCCCCGCCTTCTCCAATGATACATGCTTCGGAGGCGGCCCATGCCGACCATCCCCCACGCCCCGCCGCACCTTTCGCTGGCCCAGCGCACAAAAAACGTCCTGACCAATGGCAAATTCGCAGCCCTTGTGCTGCTGCTGCCGCCTGCCCTGATCCTGTTCAGCCTGTTTGTCATTCTTCCCCTGCTTCAGTCGGGCTATTTCGCGTTCTTTAACTGGAACGGATATGGCGAACCGACCGACTATGTCGGACTGAAGAATTTCGAACAGATGATCGGACATTCCGTGTTTCATTCGGCGATCTGGAACACGATCAAGATCGTTCTGGTATCGCTTCTGGTCCAGATGCCACTCGCCCTGTTTCTCGCCCTTCTGATCTATAAAAAAACACCGACCAACGCCCTTTTCCGGCTGATCTTCTTTGTGCCCTACATTCTGGCCGAAGTCGCCGCCGGCCTGATCTGGAGCTTCGTTTTCGACGGCCATTATGGCGTCACAGCATCGGTTGGCGAAACCTTCGGGCTTGAACCCTTCTTCATTCTGGCCGATCGCGATTGGGCCTTTGTTGCCGTCATGACCGTGATTGTCTGGAAATATTTCGGCTTCCACATGATGATCTATATCGCCGCCCTGCAAGGCGTACCCCGCGATCTGATCGAAGCCGCCCGCATCGAAGGCGCAAAACCGTTTGATATCGTGCGCTATGTACAGATCCCGCTGATCAAACCTGCCATCATCGTCAGCGCCTTTTTCGCCATCATCGGCGCGCTTCAGGTCTTTGACGTGATCATCCCGCTGACCAATGGTGGCCCATCCAACACCAGCCATACCATTGTCACCTATCTTTACACCTTCGGCCTGACACGTCTGCGCATCGGTTTTGGCAGTGCCATCGGGGTTGTCCTGTTCATCACCGCGGTTGCCGTTGCCATTTTCTATCAACGTGCCGCCATGTCGCCGGGGAAAAAGCCATGACAAGCAAAACCTTCCTGCGCAATCTTCTGCGCGTCACCATACTGTGCGTCATCGCCAGTTTCGTCATCGCACCCCTGCTTGCCACCGCTCTTGGCGGCTTTAAAACAAATGCCGAAATCCGCACCAGCGCCTTTGGCCTGCCCGAAAGCTGGAATTTCGAATTCTATAACGCCATCGTGTCCGATCCGGCTTTCTGGCGATATCTGGGCAATTCGCTGCTGATTTCGGTGTCGGCGGTGATCCTGACCCTTCTGGTCGGGGCGGCTGCGGCCTATGTGTTCGCGCAAATCCGCTTCTTCGGATCGCGGATGCTGTTTTCCTATCTGCTGCTGGGCCTGATGTTCCCGTTTGCAACCGCCATCCTGCCGCTGTTCATTCAGGTGCGCGATATCGGCCTTCTGGATTCCTACTGGTCGGTCATTCTGCCGCAAACCGCCTTCGGGTTGTCGCTGGCAATTCTGCTTTTCCGCACCTTCTTCGAACAGCTCCCGCGTGAACTGTTCGAAGCCGCCTATGTCGATGGCTGTGGCTATATAAGGTTTTTCTGGCGGTTCACCCTGCCGCTTTCCACACCGATCCTCGCCACGGTTGGCGTCTTCGTCTTTGTCCAGAGCTGGAACAACTTCCTGCTGCCTCTGGTCATGCTCAATTCACGCGAAGCCTTCACATGGCCGCTTGGCATGATGCAGTTCCGCGGTGAATTCGTCACCGAATGGAACCGCACCCTGGCCTTCGTCACCCTGACGATCATGCCCGCCATCGTGTTCTTCCTCGCTGCCCAAAAATATATCGTCGCCGGCCTGACCGGTGGTGCTGTCAAAGGTTGATGCCATGTCTGCTGAAATGATCCAGAACCCCATCCTTCCCGGTTTCAACCCGGACCCGTCAATCTGCCGTGTGGGCGATGATTATTACATCGCGACCTCGACCTTCGAATGGTTCCCCGGTGTTCAAATTCATCATTCCCGCGATCTGGTAAACTGGAAACTGATATCGCGTCCGTTAAACCGCAAATCGCAACTCGATATGCGCGGCAACCCGGATTCCGGTGGCATCTGGGCGCCCTGTCTGACCTATGCCGACGGTCTGTTCTGGCTGATTTATACCGACGTCAAACGCAAGGACGGCGCCTTCAAGGATACACCAAACTATCTTGTCACCGCCCCCGCCATTGATGGCCCGTGGTCTGATCCGATCTATCTCAATGCATCGGGTTTTGATCCGTCGCTGTTCCATGATGATGGCCGCAAATGGCTGATCAACATGATCTGGGATCATAATCAGGTGGTCGGTGAACGCTTTGTCGGTATCGCCCTTCAGGAATATTCCACCACCGAACAGAAACTTGTCGGACCGATCCGCAACATCTATCGCGGGACGGATCACCTGTTTACCGAAGGCCCGCATCTTTATCGTCGCGATGGCTATTACTATCTGCTCGTGGCCGAAGGCGGCACTGGCTATAACCACGCCGTGACCATCGCCCGGTCACGCGAACTGACCGGGCCGTATGAAACCGATCCGGCCAAACATATCCTGACGTCCAAGGACAATCCCGAAAACCCGCTGCAACGTGCGGGCCATGCTGATATTGTCGAAACGCAGAACGGCGAATTTTATATGGTGCATCTGTGCAGCCGTCCGCTGCCCGGCACTAAAAGATCACCGCTGGGCCGCGAAACCGCGATCCAGAAACTTGTTTGGGAAAAAGGCGAATGGCCCCGTCTGGCCAATGGCACCAACCAGCCTGACCTGACGGTCCCGGCCCCCGATCTTGAACCCCATCCGTTCGAAGCCGAACCGTCGCGTATTGATTTCACACCGGGCGACCTGCCCGCCATGTTCCAATGGCTGCGCACCCCCGAACCCGAACGTCTGTTTTCGCTTGGCGAACGGCCGGGGCATCTGCGCCTGTTCGGGCGTCAGGCACCGGGGGGCGCATTCGAACATTCCCTTGTCGCCCGTCGTCAGACCGACATCAATTACAGTGCCGAAACCGTCGTTGAATTTACCCCGCTGGACTTCCAGCAGATGGCGGGCCTGATGGCGTGGTACAACCGGTTCCAGTACCATTACCTTGCTGTCACCGCCGACGAAGACGGCAACCGCAAGCTCAACATCTATAGCTGCCCGGGCGATTTCCCCTATGCCCGGCTGACCTACCCGCTGCCGGCGTCTATCGACCTTCCAAAGGACGGTGTCATCCGCCTTGGCGTTGATGTGAACGGGCCGGAATTGCAGTTCCGCTATGCCCTTCCCGGCGGCGACTGGACCATGATTGATGCGGTCCTCGATCACACCGCCCTGTCTGACGAAGCCGGAAGCGGCGAAGGCACGAACTTCACCGGTGCCTTCATCGGCATGGCCGCCCATGACAATAGCGGCCGCGGCATTCACGCCGATTTCGCCCATTTCATCTATCAAGCCAACGGGGAACGCAACAATGGCTGACGTTCATCTCAGACATATCAATAAAAGCTTCGGCGCTATCGAAGTCATTCCTGATATCGAACTCGAAATCCCGCATGGCTCCTTTACCGTGCTGGTCGGTCCATCGGGTTGCGGCAAATCGACCCTGCTTCGCATGATTGCGGGTCTGGAAAAACCGACATCCGGGACGATTGAAATCGGCGGCACCGACGTCACCGGTTTCGAGCCATCCGCACGCGGCATTTCGATGGTGTTCCAATCCTATGCGCTTTATCCGCATATGACCGTGGCACAAAATATCGATTTTGGCCTGCGTCTAATGAAAATGCCCACCTCTGAACGTGAAGAACGGGTCAAGGACGCGGCAAAACGCCTGCATCTTGAACCGTTGCTGGATCGCAAACCGTCCGAACTTTCCGGCGGGCAACGTCAACGCGTTGCCATCGGGCGGTCGATCGTGCGCAATCCCAAGGTATTCCTGTTTGATGAACCGCTTTCAAACCTGGATGCCGCCTTGCGGACCCAGATGCGCGTTGAACTGGCCGAACTACACCAATCCATCGGTGCGACCATGGTTTATGTCACCCACGATCAGGTCGAAGCCATGACGCTTGCCGATCAGATCGTGGTGATGAATGCCGGTCGCATCGAACAGGTCGGCCCGCCGATGGAACTTTACGACAATCCGCAAACCGAATTTGTCGCCGCCTTCATCGGGTCGCCGAAAATGAACCTGCTGCCCGGTCAGGCCATTGGCCGCGATGACATCAAATCGGTCGGCATCCGCCCCGAACATCTCGGAACCCATATGGAAAATGGCAAATGGGCTGCCAGGGTCGGGGTGATTGAAAATCTTGGCAGCGACACCGTCGTCTATATGGAAACCGATGATTTCGGGTCCGTTACCGTGCGCCTGCCCGGCCATCACCCCCTTCGTACCGGGGATCGTGTTTTCCTGACCCCGGATGAAAAGCACCTGCATCTGTTTGGCAAGGATGGCCGGAAAATCCACGCCAAAGACGCCCTTTCTGCGCCCACCACCTGAACGGAAAAACGCGTTATGACAACATCATCACTTGGCGTTGGTATCATCGGATGCGGTGTAATCAGCGAAATATACCTTAAACGTGCCCAAACCTTCCCGCAGATCGACGTCAAGGCCGTCGCCGACCTGAACCCGAATGCGGCGCGCATCCGCGCCGAGGCATTCAACGTCGATGCCCTGACCGTCGATGCCCTTCTGGCCCGCGATGACATTGATATCGTCCTGAATCTGACAATCCCGGCCGCCCACATGGATGTCAGCATGGCGGCGGTAAATGCCGGCAAACATGTCTATTCCGAAAAACCGCTAACCGGAAATGTCGCCGATGCCCGTGCCCTGCTCTCGCTCGCGGCCCAAAGAGGTGTGCGGGTCGGCTGCGCCCCCGATACCTTCCTTGGCGGCAGTCACCAGACCGCACGCGCCCTGATCGATCAGGGCAAAATCGGCACTCCCCTTGCCGGGACCGCGACCTTGATGCTTCCCGGTCACGAACGCTGGCATCCCAACCCGGATTTCTACTATGTCCGCGATGGCGGCGGTCCGCTGCTCGATATGGGGCCTTATTACATCACCGCGATGGTCAATATGCTGGGTCCGGTATCACGTGTTTCGGGCATGGGGCGAAGCAGTCGCGCCACCCGCGTCATTGAATCCGGCCCCCGCAAGGGGCAGGAAATTCCCGTCACCACGCCGACCCATATTACCGGTGTCATGGAATTCACCAGCGGCGCACTGGTTCAGATCACCACCAGTTTTGATGTCGAGGCACACCGCCACACCCCGCTTGAAGTCTATGGCAGCGAAGGCTCCCTGCTTGTGCCCGATCCCAACCGCTTTGATGGCACCGTCGCACTCTATCGCCGTGGCGAGGACTGGCAGGACATGCCAATGACGCATGGCTATGGCGATGACAATTATCGCGGGATCGGCATCGCCGATATGGCCGATGCCATTCTCAATAATCGTCCGCACCGTGCCAGTGGCAAACTCGCCCTGCATGTTCTTGACGTGATGGAAAGCCTTCTGATCGCCCCCCTCGAACAACGCACCATCGCCATCCAAAGCCATTGTGACCGACCCGACGGGCTCGCACCAAACCTGTCCGTCGGCCAAATTCACGCATAAAGGATAAATCCATGCCCCAGAAATCAGCCCTCATCTTCTACGGCGGATGGGAAGGACACGAACCCGAAGCCTGCGCCAAAGTTATCGACACCATGCTGCGCAACGAAAACTTCAACACCGAACGGGTCGAAGGCACAGACTGCCTTGCACGCGAAGACCTTGATCGGTTTGATCTGATTGTGCCTCTCTGCACGCAGACGAGTGTTGAAAAGGATGCGCTCGACAATCTGGTTGCCGCCATTGCTGCCGGAACCGGGCTTGGCGGTTTTCATGGTGGCATGGGTGATACGTTCCGTATGGAACCGGCCTATCAGTTCATGGTCGGCGGGCAATGGGTCGCCCATCCGGGCAATATCATTGATTACCGCGTCAACATCATCAAACCCGATGATCCCGTTGTCGAAGGCATCGGCGATTTCGATTACCACTCCGAACAATATTACATGCATATCGACCCGGCGATTGATGTGCTGGCCGAAACCACCTTCACCGGCGAACATGCCGCGTGGATTGACGGGGTGAAAATGCCGGTGGTCTGGAAACACCGCTATGGCAAGGCACGGGTCTTTTTCTCGGCCCTTGGTCACGTTGCCGACGAATTCAAAGTCCCCCAGATGCACGAAATTGTCCGTCGCGGCCTGATTTGGGCGGCACGCTAAGCCCCGCCACCACGCATTGACAAAGACCACACCCGTTGATTTTCGGGTGTGGTCTTTGCATTTGATGACACTGTCAAAAAATCGCCTGCCTATCGCGGCGCAAACAGGATAATCCCCGCCCCGATCAGACAGACCGCAACCCCGGTCATGTCCCATCGGTCGGGCATTTTACCCTCAACCAGCCACAACCAGCCCAGCGACGCGGCGATATAAATCCCGCCATAGGCCGCATAGGCCCGACCGGCAAAATCGCTTTCAACCTTGGTCAAAAGCCACGCGAACACAATCAGCGACAAAATACCCGGCACGATCCAAAATGCGGATTTGCCAAGCCGAAGCCACGCCCAGAATGCAAAGCATCCGGCAATTTCGGCAATTGCTGCACCGGCATAGGCCGCAATGCTGTGCATCTTTCCCCCAAATCAGAATGCCGGGCGCAAATCCCCGGCATATTTGCCCGCCCAGTTGGTCAGAACCGGCGTCAGATATTGCTTGAGCGTCTCGGCACGGGCATCGTCAATCACGCCATGCTGGCGCAATATCGCGCCCATCGCAACCTCGGCCCCGCGCTGGGTGCCGTCATCGATCTTAAGCGCCACGCCAAGACCCTGTTTGGGGAATGCTGCGCAATAAACGCCTTCGGCCCCGACCTTGACCAACGCATCTTCGCCACAGACTTCCATGATCCCGGTGCAAAAACGCCCGGTGCCCGCCACCATGAACGGGGCGGCCGCACATCCCTTGCGGATGCGTTTGATCGCCTCGATACGCTTCGGTGCCAATCCGCTTGGATCAGCCATGCGCGCCATGGCAAGGCCAAGGTCACGCAACCGCATCCCGATCACCGGAATGCCGCATCCATCAATGCCGCGTGGCGTGGACGACAGATCGCAATCGCCCATTTCTTCCAGAATTCTGATCAGGCGCTGCTGAACCGGGTGAGCTTCTTCAATGTAACCTTCGGGATCATCACCCAGATGCTGTGCGGTTGTCAGGAACCCGCAATGCTTGCCCGAACAATTGTTATGCGCCTTTGAAAGCTTCACATGATCAGACGCCTGCTTGATCGCCGCGTTCAGGCTCAATGAATAATGCGGCGCACAGGCCAGCGTATCAACCGACAACCCGATTTTCTCAAGCCATGCGGCAACCGCCTTGGCATGTTCTTCCTCGCCATTATGCGACGAACAGGCCAGCGCGATATGTTTGTCCTCAAGCCCAAAGGCATCCGCCGCCCCGCTTTCAAGCAGCGGGATCGCCAGCAACGGCTTGATCGCGGATCGCGGATACATCAACGCGTCAATATCGCCCCCTTCGGCAACCACCGTGCCATCGGCCTTCATCACGACATAACGCCCGCGATGAAAACTCTCGACCATCCCGCCACGCGTGGCTTCGACAAGGATCGGATTGGCAGCAATCTGGTTGGCAGAATTGGCAGACATCTTGGGGCTCTCCATGACTGGGCACATTCAAAGACCAGGCGCATTCAAAACAGGATCAAACCTATGCCCGAAATCACCCCAAAAAAGCAAGCACCACCCGTGACGCAGTGCAGCGCGATCACAACCCACAAAGCGGGACGTCAACTTTGGGCTTCCTTCCTTTCGAAGATGATCAACGAACCAAGGACCCAAAGATGAAACGCCTCTATTCCCTACTCCTCGGATTGGTTCTGACACTTCCCTTGGCCACCCCTGTTATGGCTCAGGATCACTGGACAGACCCGCAAGATGCCATCGGACAACTATGGTCCGGGCGTTCCCCGGTTGGAAACGCTCAGAATTTCCCGGTCAATCAATGCGATAATTGGGGTGCCTTGCCCCCGGCCGTACAGGGCGTCTCGACCCAGACCCTATCCGGGCTCGTGGTACCGTCGGTCAGTGCAACACGCGCCGTTGTCACCAACGGCCTGCGCCAAATGGCGCAATCACTGCACGCCTACAATGTCGCGCAGGTGGCGATCGGAAATTTCTATCCCGCTGCCGTTAATGGGCCTTTCGCGATGGGGCCTGCCTATTGGCAGGGGGCGGTTCGCTCACCACATGGCAACGCCGTTGATCACCTTCCCCGTATCGCCTTGGGCGGATTAAATACCGCCGCTTGTCCCAACTACGCAGGCAACCCGAACCAGCAACAGACAATGGATGCACTTGATAACCTGGCTGGCATCTCAAACAGCCAACGCTGGCATTGCGTTGCGCATCGTTTCTCTGTTGTCGGCGGTGTTGCAGTCCCGCTGACCGGCTATATCGAATTTACCCAACAAGAATATCCGGCCGATAACCAATATGCCTATGCCAACTCGGATGGCCGGATTGTCTACGACTACGTAAACAACCTCGTCTATTTCACCCCGGCCCATTATCGCCAATGGAAAAAGGCCGATTTTGCGCAGGACATGACCGGCAATTATGGATGCACCCCGGGTGGCACCTGCTGCGATCCATTCTTCAAGATTGTGCCGTAATTTTGCGCAGCCAGTCCCGAGGAACTTCTCGGTAATTGCAATCACGCTTCAGGACGCTGTCGGCCAGATGGAAAGCGCCTGGTCGATAACGCGTTCCAGCCTTTCACGGCTGAAACCGGCCTTGGCCTGTACGGCCATGCCATGCAGGATCGCCAGAACGAATAACGCAAGCCCTTCGGGGTCGGCTGTTTCGGGTAAATCGCCCTCGGCCTTTGCTCTTTCAAACCGCTGGCGAAGCTGCGCCTCGCCCGCCGCACGGGCATCAATCAATGCCTGTCGCACCGGTTCCGCATCATCCGATCCGGCCAGAACCCCGTGAATGCCAAGACAGCCGGTATGATCGGGGTACCGTGTGTTCAGATCAGCCGCCTGATACAGGATATGTGCTGCAACTTCGCGGGCCGTCGGCAGGTCGAGTGCCACCGGAATATAATCAAGATAATGCGCGTAATAACGATCCAGCGCCTTGCGAAACAGGGCTTCCTTGTTGCCAAACGCGGAATAAAGGGCGGGTCGTTCGACACCGGTTGCTTCTGTCAGATCGGCATAGGACGCGCCTTCGTAACCCTTGCGCCAGAAAACACAAAGTGCCGCGTCGAGTGCCTTTTCCACATCAAATTCGCGATGACGTCCCATCAGTCTAATCCTGCCTTTTCATAATGACCGTTACTAAACCACTTGACAGTGCATGTCCAGTTTTCATAATGATCGTTACAGTAACAATCATTATGAAATGTGCTGCCGCCATCTTGGCCGACCAGCACGGATCACACAGAAAGGATTAATCATGACCGCAACTCTTAGCGGCAAAGTCGCCCTCATCACGGGCGGGTCGCGTGGCCTTGGGGCTGTCACTGCCGAAAAGCTTGCCGATCTTGGCGCAAACGTCGCCATCAGCTACGCCTCTTCTGCCGACAAGGCACATGCCGTCGTCGAAAAACTCAAATCCAAAGGTGTTCGTGCGATTGCAATCAAAAGCGATCAGTCGGATCTGGCCTCTGCCAAACCATTGATCGATGCGGTGATTGCCGAATTCGGCAGGCTCGACATTCTTGTGAATAACGCCGGAATCGCCATTCAGGGGCAGTTGGTGGATGATCCCGAACTTGATGGCGAAAGATATAATAGCCAATGGCAGGTCAATGTCATGGGCACGATCGCCAATACCCGTGCGGCTGCACCCAAACTTTCTGACGGTGGCCGGATCATCTTTATCGGCTCCCTGCTTGGCAGCTACGTTCCCTTCGCCGGTGCCGCCGACTATGCCGGGACCAAAGCCGCCCTTGTCGGCTATGCCAAGGGCGTTGCCCGTGATCTTGGCGGTCGCAACATCACGGTCAATGTCATTCAGCCCGGCGTCATGCCAACGGACATGGCCACCGAAGTCCTTGGCGACAGCGTGCCCGATGCGCTTCTTGACATGCATCCGATCCGCCGGATCGCGACACTCGACGAAGTCGCCGAAACCATCGCCTTCTTTGCCGGACCGCATGCCGGTTACATCACCGGCGAAACCATCAATGTCGCGGGTGGCATCGGAACCTGACGATCACCCGATGCGGGCGGGCAAATGCCCCCCAGCAGCCGCTATCCATCGCCTGCCCGCATCACCTTTCAAGTCAAATCCAAAGGTAAATCTCCATGACAACCATCGGTATCATTGGCGCTGGCGAAGTCGGCAGCCATATCGCACGCGCCGCCATTGCAAACGGCTATGACGTCGTGATTGCCAATTCACGTGGCCCGCAAACATTAAACGATCTCGTGGCGGAACTCGGCCCCTCGGCACGTGCGGCAACCGCCGCCGATGCGGCCAGGGCCGGGGATTTCGTTGTCAT
This sequence comes from Thalassospira lucentensis, assembly GCF_001613805.1. Lineage (GTDB taxonomy): Bacteria > Pseudomonadota > Alphaproteobacteria > Rhodospirillales > Thalassospiraceae > Thalassospira > Thalassospira lucentensis_A. The sequence continues at coordinate 213,665 of NZ_LPVY01000008.1, read as the reverse complement.
TGCCGTGCCACTGAAACCCGTCAATGACATGCCGGTTAACGAACTTGCCGGGAAGGTCGTGATCGACACGAACAATTACATGATCTGGCGTGACGGCAACTTCCCGGTCGTTGATCGGGGTGAAAAAACCGTTCATGAACTTCGGCAGGAACATCTGCCCACCTCGAAGGTGGTCAAGGCTTTTACCCATATTCAGGCCCCCCGGATTCTATCCTTTGCCAGACCGGCCGGGGCGCCTGACAGAATTGGCCTGTCGGCTTCAAGCAACTATCCCGAAGCCGTTGAAATCGTCACCCGGCTTTATGATCAGTTCGGCTTCGATACCGTTAATAACAGCCCGCTTTGCGAATCATGGCGCACCGCCCCCGGTCAACCGGCATGGAAAAACAGTGATTATCAGACCCGCGACGAACTGATCGCCAACCTTGCCCGGGCAAAACGCATTACGCCGCAATAAACCCGCCGCAACGCAAGGAAATCCGCCTAGCTACTTGCGCCCTTAAACCGACGCCAATATCGGAATGGCCGTCTGGTTCTTGTATTCCTTAAGCACAAGGCTTGACTGCACATCACGCACATTGGGCATGGATAACAGCTTGTGCGTCACGAAATCCCCAAAACTTTCAATATCGCGCGCCAGCGCCACCAGAAGGAAATCCTGCCGCCCGGTCATCGCCCAGCAGGACATGATCTGCGGCAGGTCGTTCATCGCCTTGGCGAAATCCTCGGCGCCTTCTTCGGTGTGGCGTTGCAGGCGGACCTGAATGGTTGCCAGCACGCCAAGCCCTGCCTTCTTGCGATCCAGCAACGCCACCGACTGTCGGATGATGCCCGATGCCTCAAGCTGCTTGACCCGGCGCAGGCAGGGCGAAGGCGACATGCCAACCTTTTCGGCCAGTTGCACATTGCTGATCGATGCGTCGCGCTGAAGGATTTGCAGGATTTTGATGTCGGTCGGGCTTAGCAGCAGATCGGTCATTTTTCGCCCCAAAACTGGCTTATACGGTCACATCTGATCAACCATAACGCATTTTTACCGCGACATCGCGCGAAAATGACATTTGAATTGATGTAAAATGGCCCATGCAGAAAGTCTCATCAGGGAGCAAACGAGGACCGTCATGGACCAGAACAAAAATCTGCGCGGCGATTACAGCCACATCAATGATGACTACACCGTGGCCCAGGACTGGGCATCCTATTCCGGGGCAGAACACGACCTCTGGCGCAAACTTTACGCCCGCCAGAAGGCGATCCTGCCGGGCTATGCCGCCCCCGATTACATCCGTAATCTTGAAAAACTTGATGCTGCCGATGGCATTCCGCATTTCGGCCGGGTCAGTGAAAAGCTCCATGCTGCCACCGGCTGGCACCTTGTCTCGGTGCCGGGGCTGGTGCCCGATGATGTGTTTTTCGATCATCTTGCCAACCGGCGTTTTCCGGTAACCGTCTGGCTGCGCAAGCCCGAGGAAATCGACTATCTGGTCGAACCCGACATCTTCCATGACTTCTTTGGTCATGTGCCGATGCTTTATGATCCGGTCTTTGCCGATTATCTGGCGGCCTATGGTGCCAAGGGGCCCGAGGCGATTGCCAAAGGCGGGCTCAAGAAACTTGCACGGATGTATTGGTACATGGTCGAGTTTGGCCTGATCATGACCGACCATGGATTGCGCGCCTATGGCGCGGGCATGCTGTCATCGCAAACGGAAACCATCTATTCCGTGTCTGATCCAACCCCCAACCGGGTGGCATTTGACCTCGAACGGGTGATGGCAACCGACTATGCGATTGACGATTTCCAGAAAACCTATTTCGTGCTGACCGACTATCAGCAGCTTTTCGATGCGATGGATACCGATTTTGCGGCCATCTATGACCGCCTCGCCCAGCGTCCGACCATCGATCCGTCGACCACGCTTGCCAGTGATCGGCTTTATCATGTCCACGGGGACGAGGATCACACGATTGCCATGCCATCGGGTGACCCGGCACAGCTTCGGCACGCCTGAGAAGGCGTTTGATATTATGATATGAGCAATACGAAAAATCGGGTCGGACGGCATTTTTTGCCAAAAGACCCGATTTTTTGATTATTCACTAAAAATGAAAAATGCAGGCGATTGCCAAAAATAACTCAGCAATGGCTCATGGATTTATCGAGCGCCCGGTTAAGCTGCTCGATCACCACCATCGGGCTTGCATCCTTGCTGATAAAGTCAGCCGCGCCAAGGGCATCAGCCTGGGCCCGCGTATCGGCATCATAATGGGCCGAGAAGAACAGAACCGGCACCTCGACCGCGTTCGGGAAGCGGCGGCGAATCTCGCAAAAGGCTTCAAACCCGCTCATGCCGGGCATTTCAAGATCCAGAATAATCGCGCGCGGATAAAGACCGTCCAGCTGGTCGATCAGATCGTCGGCACAGTCAAACCCTGCCACGTCATACCCGGCACGGCGCAAAACGGTTTCAAGGGCCGCTTTGGCGCTGGGGCTGTCGTCGGCAAACGCAACCAGACCGTCATGTATCGGTCGGGGCGGCACGGCGCTGAGCGCATTCATGGATGGCAATACTCCGAGATTTGGGACAGCCCCAATCTGGCAGATGAAAATGTCAAATTGGTTAAACCCCGCATTTTTTCCCAGAAACCATCACAATCCGGCCAAAGTATAATGGCAGCGACACGCCATGATTATGCTTCAACTGATCCCACCCTTGGCAGAAAACAACTATTTTTCAGGATGATAACGTTACGGAATACTGATGGATGGTCGGAATATTGACCTAAATAGGTATTTCCATGCCTATTTACGTAATTATGGGCGGGTGCTATAAACACCGCCATGTCGCAGATGCGATATGGAAACATTCTTTCGGGAATTCGGTACGATCCGGCGCAAGCCCGTGATCAAGGCCGAAGCTGCCCTCGCAACTGTAAATGCGCCGTTTTGGCGGCGCACAAGCCAGATACCGAAAGATGGCTCTGTTTCTGCCGGACCGGGCGGGGTGTACCGGGAGGAGGGAATCCGTTGTAAAATAGAATCGGCCCAGATCCGAAAAGATCCGACCGCGACCGGGAGAGAGCATGACAGACCCGTTAAAGCTGGCCTCAGAGTTTCCAGCCGCAGATTATGCGAGCTGGCGTCAACTGGCGGAAGCCGGGCTGAAAGGTGCATCCTTTGACAGGAAACTGGTCACAAGGATGCTTGACGGCTTCAACATCCAGCCGCTTTACACCAACGATGATCAGGATGATGCCACCCGCCTGATCCATCAGGTGCTGTGTGCCACGGTCGATGCCGAAGACGCCGCCAGCGGCTGGGATATTCGACAGCTTCATGCCCATCCCGATCCCAAATCGGTCAATGCCGCGATTCTCGACGATCTTGAAAACGGCGCAACGTCGGTTCTGTTGCGTCTGGATGCCGCCGCACGCGCGGGCGCGGATGTCACATCCGGCGACGCGGGCATTGATGGCATCGCCATTCACTGCCTTGCCGATCTCGATGCCACACTAGACGATGTCTATACCAACCTTGCCACCGTCGCACTTGATGCCGGTGCCGCCGCCATCCCGGCAGCCGCCATTCTGGCCGCGCGCCTTGAAAAGGATGCGGAAAACAGCACCGACACGGATGACGATTTTGCAAGCGACGCCGCTCCGGCCTTTAACATCGATCCGATTGGCACATTGGCCGCAACAGGCAGCCTTCCGGTTTCCGCCGATGAAGCGATCAAACAGGCCGCCGATATTGCCGCCGATCTGATCGACCGCTTCCCGCATGCCACCGCCATCACGGTCAATAGCGCGCCGTTCTGTAATGCCGGCGCGACCGACGGGCAGGAACTTGCCTGCCTGCTGGCAGGTGGTGTCACCTATCTGCGTGCCCTGACCGATACCGGCATGGTGATTGATCAGGCCGCGGGTGCGATTGCGTTTAATGTTGCGGTCGGCACCGATTTCTTTGCCGGGATTGCCAAGCTGCGCGCGCTTCGCCTGATGTGGAGCCGCGTTCTTTCGGCATCGGGTGTGGATGACGCCACCATCACGATCAATGCGGTATCGGCCGAAATGGCCCTGTCGAAGGTTGATCCGTGGGTCAATATGCTGCGCACCACCGTCACCAGCTTGAGCGCCGGTCTGGGTGGGGCTGATAGCGTTATCTGCCTGCCCTATGATCATCTGATCGGCCTGCCCGATGGCTTTGCGCGCCGCATTGCGCGCAATACCCAACTGATCCTGCAGGAAGAAAGCAACGTTCACCGTGTGATCGACCCGGCAGGCGGGTCATGGTTTATCGAAAACCTGACCCGCGAACTGGCATCCAATGCCTGGGGCCGGTTCCAGTCACTTGAAGCCAGGGGCGGCATCATCAAGGCCCTTGCCGACGGGTCCCTGCAAAAAGAGATTGCGGAAATCTGGCAGGCCCGCGAAAGCCGCGTTGCCACCCGGCGCGATCCGCTGACCGGGGTGTCGGAATTCCCCAATATCACCGAGGCCAAAGTCACCTGCGATACGCCGGATCTGGCGACGATCCGCAAAGAGTCCAAAGCCCGCCAGACCCGGTTCAAGGGTGCAATCGGAAGCAACCTTGAGGGTCTGATCACGGCCGCCAAATCGGGGGCGAACATCGCACAGATGTATGAAGCCCTTTATGGCAAGGCAGCAGGCACAACCATCGGTCCGCTGCCAACGCATCGTCTTTCGGAAAGTTTCGAAACCCTGCGGGATCGTGCCGATGACCACAAGGCATCAACCGGCAAATTTCCGCAAATCTTTCTGGCCAATCTGGGCCCGGTTGCCAAGCACACCGCGCGCGCCATGTTTGCCCGAAACTTTTTCGAAGCTGGCGGGATCGAGGCGATCACCAATAACGGCTTTGCCGATGCCCGCGAAGCCGCCAAGGCATTTGGCGAAAGTGGTGCAAAGATCGCGGTGATTTGCGGATCGGACCCGCAATATGCCGACATGGCCGCCGATATTGCCCAAAGCCTTAAACAGGCCGGGGCAACCCGCATTTACCTTGCCGGGCATCCCGGCGATGCCAGGGCCGATTACGAGGCGGCTGGGATCGATGATTTCATATTTATCGGGGCGGATGTTCTTGCGATCTGCGAGACGGCCCTTTCACATCTGGGGGTAAAATAACCATGACCCGGATTCCGGACTTTTCCGATCTGCCGCTGTTTGATCGTGCTACTTCCGGCCCGACCAGCCCGGTAAACACCGCCCCCTGGACCACCCCCGAAGGCATCGATGTCAAAGCCGTCTTTGGCGCGGACGATCTGGCCGGGCTTGATCATCTCAACACCATGCCGGGCATGCCGCCCTTCCTGCGCGGCCCCTATCCGACCATGTATGTCCAGCAACCCTGGACCATCCGGCAATATGCCGGTTTTTCGACCGCCGAAGAATCCAACGCGTTTTATCGCCGCAACTTGGCGGCGGGCCAAAAGGGCCTGTCGATTGCCTTCGACCTTGCCACCCATCGCGGTTATGACAGCGACCATCCGCGTGTGACCGGCGATGTCGGCATGGCCGGTGTGGCGATTGACAGCATCTATGACATGCGGACCCTTTTTGATGGCATCCCGCTTGATCAGATGTCGGTATCCATGACCATGAATGGCGCGGTTCTGCCGGTGATGGCGCTTTATATCGCGGCTGCCGAAGAACAGGGTGTGAAGCATGAACAGCTTTCGGGGACCATTCAGAATGACATTCTGAAGGAATTCATGGTCCGCAATACCTATATCTATCCGCCGAAACCCTCGATGCGGATCATTTCGGACATCTTTGCCTTTACCTCGCAAAACATGCCGAAATTCAATTCGATCTCGATTTCCGGCTATCACATGCAGGAAGCCGGGGCGACGGCGGACCTTGAACTGGCCTATACCCTGGCCGATGGCATTGAATATGCCCGTGCCGGGCAGGCTGCGGGTCTTCCGATTGATAAATTCGCGCCGCGTCTGTCGTTCTTCTGGGCGATTGGCATGAATTTCTTTATGGAAATCGCCAAAATGCGCGCCGCCCGCATGATCTGGGCCAAGCTGATCAAACAGTTCGATCCGCAGAGCCCCAAATCGCTGTCATTGCGGACACACAGCCAGACATCGGGCTGGTCATTAACCGCCCAGGATGTGTTTAACAACGTCATCCGCACCTGTGTCGAGGCGATGGCATCAACACAGGGCCACACCCAGTCGCTTCACACCAACGCCCTTGACGAGGCCTTGGCCCTGCCGACCGATTTTTCGGCGCGCATTGCGCGTAACACGCAACTTTTCCTGCAACAGGAAAGCGGTACGACCAAGGTCATCGATCCGTGGGGCGGGTCCTATTATGTCGAACGCCTGACCCGTGATCTGGCGGAAAAGGCATGGGCCCATATCCTTGAGGTCGAAGAACAGGGCGGCATGGCCAAGGCGATTGAGGCCGGCATTCCCAAAATGCGCATCGAAGAAGCGGCTGCGCGCACACAGGCCCGCATCGATAGCGGCCGTCAAACACTGGTGGGCGTGAACAAATACCGTGCGACGGATGATCGCCCGGTCGATGTTTTGCAGGTCGACAATGCCGAGGTCCGCCGTCAACAGATCGCCAAGCTGGAACGTCTGCGTGCCGAACGCAACAATGCGGATGTTGAAAGCGCCCTTACCGCCCTGACCAATGCCGCCGATCAGGGCAGCGGCAATCTGCTTGAACTTGCCGTGCAGGCCGCCCGATCAAAATGCACGGTGGGCGAGATTTCCGACGCACTTGAAAAAGTTTATGGCCGTCATCAGGCGGTGATCCGGTCGATTTCGGGGGTCTATAAAACCGAAGTCGGTGCTGGTAACGAAGCACTGGACAAGGTCGACAGGCTGGTAAACGAGTTCGAACAATCCGAAGGGCGCCGCCCGCGCATCCTGATTGCCAAGATGGGGCAGGACGGGCATGACCGCGGCCAGAAAGTCATTGCGACGGCCTTTGCCGATCTTGGCTTTGACGTCGATATCGGCCCGCTGTTCCAAACACCCGAAGAAGCCGCCCGACAGGCGGTTGAAAACGATGTGCATATCGTCGGTGCCAGTTCGCTTGCGGCCGGTCACCTGACACTCGTGCCGCAGCTTCGTGCAGAACTGGACAAGCTTGGCCGCGAAGACATCATGATCGTTGCGGGCGGCGTTATCCCGCCGCAGGATTTTGACAAACTTTACGAAGCCGGGGCCGAGGCGATCTTCCCACCCGGAACCGTGATTGCCGAAGCGGCCTGTGACCTGTTAGAAAAGCTGAAGGAATCAACGTCCGAGGAAGCAGCCTGATTGTGAAGGCGAGATCGTGACAGAAACTGCGCCAAAGAGTGCACCCCAAAATGCGCCGGAAACGCTGCGCACCATATCGGGCGGCCCCAAGGGCCAGCCCCGCAAAACGGTGCGCAGGCGGGTTCTTTCAACCGACGAGATTGTCGATGGCATTCTGGCCGGTGATCGCACCATTCTGTCACGCGCGATCACACTGGTCGAAAGCCGTAATCCCAGACATTTTGATCAGGCGCAGGATGTTCTTTCGCGCCTGATGCCCCATACCGGCGGGTCACAGCGGATCGGCATTACCGGCGTACCCGGTGTCGGAAAATCCACCTTTATCGAGGCCTTTGGCAAAAACCTGACCAAGGCGGGCAAAAAGGTCGCCGTGCTGGCGGTTGACCCGACAAGTGCACGGTCAGGTGGATCGATCCTGGGTGACAAGACCCGGATGAACGAACTTTCCATCGATCCCAATGCCTATATCCGCCCATCACCTAGCAGCGGCTATCTCGGCGGGGTCAATCGCATGACCCGCGAAACGATTTTGCTGTGCGAGGCAGCCGGTTTTGACGTGGTGCTGGTCGAAACTGTCGGGGCTGGTCAAAGCGAAACCATGGTCGCCCAGATGACCGATTTCTTTCTGGTTCTGATGCTGCCCGGTGCCGGGGACGAATTGCAGGGGATCAAGAAAGGCGTTCTTGAAATCGCCGATCTGATCGCGGTCAACAAGGCCGATGCCGACCCGGCCAAGGCGCGCGAAGCCAAACGCGAATATTCATCCGCCCTTCGCATCCTGCAACCCAGCAGCCATCATTGGCGCCCGCAATCGATCATGGTTTCGGCCCTGATCAATGACGGGCTTGATAAGGTCTGGGATCTGATCAACCAGCACCGCACCATCATGGAAAATGAAGGCGAATTTGCCGCCAAACGGGCGCGTCAGCAACGTGACTGGATGTGGACCATGTTGCGCGACCGGTTGCTTGAAACCTTTACCGCCCGCCAAGATGTTGCCGGTCGTCTCAAAGCCCTTGAAGCCGACGTGCTGGCCGGATCAACCAACCCGACCGCCGCGGTCGAGGAAATGCTGGAATTGATCAAGTCCCCACAAAAATAAAGGCCGCACAGAAGTGCGACCTTTGATTGGATAGCCCATCGCAGCGGGTCTTATTTCTTTTCGCCAGCCGCTTCGAGTTTTGCCTTGAGAACCTTAAGCTTTTCGACGGCTTCATTGATTTCAGTATCAAGATGCGCAAGGTCTTCACGCTTGTCACGCGGCATGGCTTCAATCTCGTTCAAAGCTTTTTCGATGATATAAAGCAAATTCTGTCCTCCATTATTGGCTGCCGGTTATATGACAGCTCAAAATTTCTTTGTCTCAAGCAGACCGTAATCCGGCCTGTCGTAATCGCTGCCGTCATAGCCCGGTTTACCGTTGGCCCCCATGATCCTGATCAACAGTCTGGTCAAGCCGGATCAACGGCTTATTGGTAGCGCACCCGTTTTAGTGCGCACCAATGAGCCGCCCGGATCGTCTGCCGGACCCGCAGGTTATTCTACCCAAAACAGGGGTAAAGAAACAGGGATCAAGACGCTATTTGTTGAAAAAGCAGACCGGAAACTAGCCGTTGGTGGCAGGCTGTTCGAGTTTGTCTTTGAGGATTTTCAGATTTTGCGCGGTTGATTTCATCACGGTTTCAAGACGTGACAGTTTTTCACGGGCATCGCGCGATACGGCTTCGACTTCGTCCAGCGCACTTTCGATAATATACAGCATTTCCACACTCTCCTGCCCGAACCATCAAAGGCCGGGTCGTTTTATTGTGATTGACCTTTTGAAGGTGGGCGGGAAATTCGCTGAAACATTGTCGGAAATAAGCCAAATTGGCCTTAATTCGCCGATCCTGCTGTTGGCAGGGCAAACCTGATCTGTGATTTTTGACCGGCATGATGTTGCGGTTTGTGTTAAAAGCCGCGCACTCAATTTCATTTAACGGGATAATTCGCAAATGACGCATCTGGTGCTTGCACCAATGGAAGGACTGGTCGACTGGCGCGTTCGGCAATTGCTGAGTGCGACGGGCGGGTTTGACCTGTGCGTGACCGAATTTATCCGTGTGTCGCAAAACCTGTTTCCGGCCCACGTGTTTTACCGTTATTGCCCCGAACTGCTTCAGGGTGGCAAAACCGCATCGGGCACGCCGGTTCTGGTGCAGTTGATGGGGCATGATCCCGAACTGATGGGGGAAAATGCCGCCTTTGCCGCGTCCCTTGGCGCGCCGGGGATCGATATCAATTTCGGCTGCCCGTCCAAAACGGTGAATAAACGCGAAGCCGGTGCATCGCTTTTGAAATGCCCCGACAACCTGTTCAACATTGTTTCGGCCGTTCGCCGTGCGGTTCCCGACCATATCCCGGTCAGCGCAAAAATCCGTCTGGGTTATGCCGACAAGGAACTGTTTCTGGACAATTCGCGCGCGGTCGAGGCCGCCGGTGCCCAGCACCTGACAGTGCATGCACGCACCAAGCTTGAAGGATATAAACCGCCCGCACATTGGGAATATCTGGCGCGCATCCGCGACGCCATTTCAATCCCGATGACCGCCAACGGCGAAATTTGGACGGTCGAGGATTACGCGAAATGCCGGGATATTTCCGGTTGCACGTCCTTCATGCTGGGCCGCGGCGCCATTGCCGCCCCTGATATCGCCAATCGCATCAGGGCGTCTGAAGCCGGTCAGAATCTTGAAAAGCAAAGCTGGTCCGATGTCCTTGGCATGCTTTTGACCTATATCGATCTGATGGATGCCGATGACACCACCGAAAATCATCAGGCAGGGCGTATCAAGCAATGGGTGGCGATGATCCGCAAGGGTCATGAACAGGCTGCCGATTGCTTTGACGAGATCAAGCGCATTCGCGACATTCACGAGCTTCGCGCCAAACTGACCATGGATCGCGACAATCCGGAAAATCAGCGGACAAATGTTCCAATTGCCGCCGAATAGCCGGAAAATATGGAACAATAAAAGAAAAGGCAGCCTGTTTGGCTGCCTTTGTCATTTTCCGGTCAGGTAATCGGAATAATCCGCGATCAGGTGCCGAACCCGAAATCATCGGCATCAAGATCATCAGGATCATGAATACCCATCAGCGTGACAGACGCATCATTGCCAAGATCGATGACCACATTGCCATCGGTATCAAGATGCATGTCGTTCTTGATCTGGTTGAAGTTGCTGTAATTCCATTCGGACAGATTGATGATGTCCTCGCCCGGGGTGAAGTCGGTGATGATGTCGTGACCGTTGGTTTTGCCGATCTCGAATTCATCCCACCCCAAACCACCGGTCAGGGTATCATTGCCATCACTGCCATAGAGACGGTCGTTACCCGCACCACCGAGCAGCACATCATCACCCGCATTTCCCCACAGGATGTCATTGCCATTACCGCCATCAAGTGTGACATCGCCATAGGTTTCATAAGTACTGGTCATATCGATGATATCGTCGCCATCACCGGCTTCAATCACCTCGATATTGCGGATGCGTGGGGATATTCCCGGATCGGAAACCTGATCGGCAAGGAACAGGGCGTCATTGCCGCTGGTCAGTTTCAGGGTATCGGTACCAGCACCGCCTTCGAAAATGTCGTTCGACTGGTTATAGCCGTTCAGATTGACATATTCACCGGTGCCGGAATCACCACTGTAATCATGGCCCCAGCCGTTCCCGTGATGGCCGGTATGGCCCCAACCATTATTGTGGTCGTGGCCATCTTCACCCGGCGCACCATCATTCAGCGCATGCCAGTTCGAGCTCCAGACGCCATCGGCGTTATATTGCAGGACGTCATCACCCGCACCACCGTTCAGAATGTCGATACCATTGCCACCGGACAGGGTATCGTTGCCCGAACCACCCCAAAGCGTGTCATTGCCTTCGCCGCCGTCAAGGACGTCGTCACCGGCGTTGCTCCAGATGATGTCATTGCCGGTTCCGCCAAGAACCGTCACATCACCATAAGACTGGGTTTCGCTGGTCAGGTCGACAATATCGTCGCCGTTACCGGCATCGATGACTTCGATATTCGAAATGCGCGGCGAAACACCCGGATCGGTGATCTTGTCGTCAAGGAACAGGGCATCATTGCCACTGGTCAGAGACAGGGTATCGGTACCATCGCCACCGTCGAAGATATCCTGCGAACGGGTATAACCCTGCAGATTGATCTGTTCGTTGGTGCCGTTCATATCCGGATCGCCGACATTCTTCGCGGCATAGCTGCCCGACCAGGTCGCGTCTTTCTGATATTCGATGATGTCGTCACCGGCACCGGCATCGATCAAATCGGAACCAGCCCCGCCATTGATGACGTCATTGCCATCGCCACCCCAGATGGTGTCATTGCCGCTATCACCGCCCAGAACGTCATCGCCCGACAGGCCCGACAGCAGGTTGGCACCATCATCGCCAAACAGGTAATCGTTGAAGTTCGACCCGATCAGATCCTCGATCGAAGACAGGACGTCATTGCCATCACCACCGGTAGCCGTACCAAGTTCAAGGCTGACGCCAACCGCGGATGTTGCATTGGCATAGCTTGCGGTATCGCGGCCCGATCCCCCCGAAAGGGTATCGTGACCCTGACCACCCATCAGGGTGTCATTACCGCCATCGCCATAAAGCTTGTCATCGCCCGATCCGCCGAACAGGGTATCGTTGCCATCGCCGCCCCACAGGCGGTCGTTGTTTTCGCCGCCATCCAGAACGTCGTTACCGTCCCCGCCAAGGATCGAGTCATCGCCGGTGCCGCCATTGATCACGTCATTGCCGGCTTCACCATAAAGCCTGTCCTGACCCTGACCGCCCAGCAGCGTATCGGCCCCGTTTCCACCCCAGACGCGGTCATCACCCGACCCGCCATCCAGCGTATCGTCACCTTCGCCGCCGGTGATGCTGTCCTGACCGCTGCCGCCGTCAATCAGGTCATTACCGTTGTCACCATACAGCTTGTCATCGCCATCACCGCCATAAAGGCTGTCATTGCCATCCATGCCCGACAGCGTGTCCTGCCCATTCAGGCCAAAGACCGTGTCATCACCCGCAAGGGCCGCAATCGTGTCATTGTTGCTGGTGCCATACAGGACATCGTCATAGGGGGTCGGCCCGGTCGAGGCTTCGACACCGACGAACATGTTCGCATTAAGATCGCTGATCGCGACACCCAGCAGGGTAAGCGTACCCTGACCGTTCAGGTTGATGACGGCGTTACCATTGACCTCGGACATCAAGCTGCGCAACTCTGCCCAGTTATCCACATCAAGCGCAGACAGATTGATCTGGTCACTTGCCGGATTGAAATCGGTGACGACCTTGTCGCCGGAATTATCCGACACGATGATCTGATCCGAACCGGCACCACCGGTATAGATGTCGTTGCCAGCCCCGCCATCAAGCGTATCGTTACCGTCACCACCCAGCAGCGTGTCGTTACCGGCATCGCCCGACAGGGTGTCGCTTCCGATACCGCCTTCAAGCAGGTCATTGTCATTGCCGCCCGACAGGACGTCATTACCGGTACCACCCGAAAGCGTATCGGCACCGTCGCCACCCATCAGGGTATCGTTGCCATCCGCACCCGAAAGGGTGTCATTGCCCGCATCACCCGAAAGCAAGTCATTACCAAGACCGCCATTGATGGTATCGGCACCATCGCCGCCCGAAATGACATCATCACCCGCTTCACCCGAAAGCTGGTCATCACCGGCCGCGCCATAGATCGTATCGGTATCATCACCGCCGGTGACAACATCATTGCCATCCATCGCATCGATGAAGTCAGAACCGCCACCGCCGGAAATCACATCGTTGCCCGATCCGCCGATCAGGGTGTCATTGCCCGCACCGCCCGCGATCACGTCATGGCCGTCATTGCCATCCAGATTGTCATCGCCGTCGCCACCGTCGATCACGTCGTTGCCGTTGCCGCCCGAAACCGTATCGTTTCCGGCACCACCCGACAGGTTATCGTCGCCATCATTGCCAAGGATGGTGTCATTGCCATCCCCGCCATCAACCACGTCATTCCCGGCCAGTGCATCAATATAATCGTCTTCGCTGGTGCCCAGCAGGACATCATCAAACGGCGTCGCGCCAACCGGGCCTTCGATCCCGACAAACATATCAGACGTGACTTCGTTCAGACGCACACCCAGCAGCGTTACCGAGCCATCCGGCCCCAGATCGATGACGGTATTGCCATTGACCTCGCTCAGACGCGGGGCCAGTTCGGACCATTCGGAAATGCCAAGTGCATCAAGGGAAATCTGGTCAACGCTTGTGTTGAAATCGGTAACGACCTTATCACCGACAAGGCTTGTGACCTTGACCAGATCGGCACCCGACCCGGTCGTGATACGGTCATTGCCCGATCCGCCATCCAGCGTATCGTTGCCATCACCACCCACAAGGCTGTCATTACCAGCCCCACCGTCAAGCGTGTCGTCGCCTTTTTCACCATTCAGATAATCATTGCCATTGCCACCGATCAGGGTATCGGCGCCATCGCCGGTCCAGATCGTGTCATTGCCCTCGCCGCCATCGACTGTATCGGCGCTGACATCGGCTTCGACATTGTCAAACGTATCGTTGCCATCACCCAGATCGACAACGTTGTTCTGGCTGTTGCCATAGACATAATCATCATGGGCCGACGCAATGACGCGTTCGAAATTGGCAAGAATATCGCCCGCGGCATCGCCGCCAAACGCACGGCCACCTTCACCCGGTGTTCTGGCATTGCCATCGGTATCGCCAAGATAAATCTCGACCCCGGCGCTTGAACCCTCATAGCTGATCGTATCAATGCCATCGCCACCATCAAGCGTATCGGCACCCGCACCGCCTTCGATGGTGTCATCACCGGCACCGCCCGAAAGGACGTTATCGCCATCCGATCCGGTAATGTCGTCGTTGCCCGCCGATCCGATGACATTTTCAAAACCGGAAATAGTGTCGTTGCCGGTTTCGGCACTGCTTGCGGTACCGGCCGACAGATCAACCGTGGCCCCACTTGCCGCCTGGCTCAGATCAAGGGTATCGGTGCCCGCACCACCCGAAAGCGTGTCATTCCCGGCACCGGCGATAATGGTGTCGTTACCGGCCCCGCCATAAACGGAGTCATCACCCGCACCCCCGTCCAGAACGTCATTACCATCCGCACCAGACAGGACGTTTGCCCCGCTCGATCCGATAAGCGTATCCGAACCCGCCGTGCCCAAAACATTCTCGAAGCCGGAAATGCTGTCCGTACCGGTGGCATCGCTGCTTGCAGTGCCAGCCGACAGGTCAACCGTCACGCCATTGGCAGCAGCGAAATCAAGGGTGTCGTTGCCATCACCACCGGCAAGAATATCGTTGCCCGCACCGGCAACAACCGTGTCATCGCCCGTACCCGCATCAACCGTATCGGCACCTGCACCCGCAGTGATGACGTCATTGCCATCGCCCGCCAGAATAACGTCGTCGCCCGCCCCGGCATCAAGGGTATCGTTACCGGCACCCCCATCAAGCGTATCATTGCCTGCCCCGCCATAGATGCGATCGGCACCATCACCCCCCATCAGGGTGTCGTTACCATCGCCACCATCGAGCATGTCGTTGCCGATACCACCATCAAGGGTATCGTTGCCGCCATTGCCGATCAGGCTGTCATTGCCCGCACCGCCCGAAAGCAGGTTGTCGCCATTCGACCCGGTCAGGGTGTCGCTGCCGCCCGAACCAATCAGGTTTTCAATGCTGGTCAGGGTGTCTGCTTCACCATTGGCAAGCTGTGCGGTACCGGTTGCAAGGTTCGCACGAACCGCCGCGGCCGAATTGCTGTAATCCGCCGTATCGTTGCCATCACCACCGCGCAGCGCATCATTCCCGGCACCACCGGAAAGGGTGTCATCACCGGCACCACCATCCAGCGTGTTATTCTGCGCATCACCCCTGATGATGTCATCATGGGCAGAACCGACAACGTTTTCGACCCAGTAGATGCCGTCATTCCCGGCACCACCCGTCGCGGTGTAATTGGCCAGATCAACATTCACGCCCGATGCCGCATCGTCATAGGTCACGGTATCGATGTCACCACCGCCATGGATGATGTCGTCGCCTTCACCACCACGAAGCGTATCGTTACCCTGCCCGCCGATCAGCGTATCACTGCCTTCGGCACCATCAAGGACATCACGACCATAACCACCATCAAGATAGTCGTCACCCGCACCGCCATAAAGATTGTCGTCACCAAGTTCGCCATTGATGCGGTCATTGCCTTCGTTGGCCCAAAGCGTATCGTTGCCGCCGCCACCATTGATGGTGACATCGCCATAGGCAATCGTATCGCTGGTCAGATCGACAACGTCGTTGCCTTCACCCGCGTTGATAACCTCGACCCCGTCAAGGCGCGCGCCATCGGTAACGGTTTCTTCGACCACCGCATCAAAGGTGATGGAACGGACGAAATAATCGCTGCTGTCACCACCCGATGAACCATCGGCATAAGGCTCGCTTTCAAAGGCGAGGTAACGGAATTCAACCGGATTGCCGAGACTGTCGGTGACACTGATCGTTGCCGTGCCAACACCGCCACTGGTGTAGCTGATCGTGCTTTCGTCAAGCACACCCGACGCAACCAGATTGCCATCGGCATCAAAGGCCTGCCACGAACCGACTTCACCGCCATGTTCGGCCGCAATCAGGTTGGAAACCTGAACCGTGGCATTGCGCGCATTGGCACCAAGATCGACAACAACGGCTTCGCTTTCGCCGGTATTGCCATTGTGGTTGATCTGGCTTCCGGCCGGTGAACCACCGTTATTGCCGATACCGTTGCCATCAAAGGTCACGGTGTCATCCGCCGCGGCAAGGTTCAGTTTGCCGTCTTCACCGACATAGGATGTGCCAAAATCAAAGGCGTAAAGATTTGCATCCGACCATGCGGCCTGCACGGCACCTGATGATGCCGAATCCGTCAGGCCGAATGTCCGGGTTTCGATCGTGCTACCCGTCGTCTGGCCATCGCCCAGTTTGCTGCCATCAAGGATGAGCGCATCACTGCCACCGGTCAGGTTCAGGGTATCGGTACCGTCACCACCGACAAAGGTATCATCCGAGATGTTCTTGCCACCGATATTGGCAAGCTCACCGGTGCCATCGACGCCCGGGCTGCCGGTATTTTCGGTGGTGTCACCGCTTGCGGCCGTGCCATCGGCTTCAAAGTTCAGGACATCGTCGCCGGATCCGCCATCAAGGGTGTCGTCACCCGCACCGCCCGAAAGCGTGTCGGCACCATCGCCACCATCGAGTTCATCATTGCCGGTGCCGCCGCCAAGCGTATCCGAACCGGCTCCACCATCGACCGTGTCATCGCCCGAACCACCCATCAGGGTATCGTTGCCCGCACCGCCATCAATCGTATCATTACCGGCACCACCATCGACAATATCGTCACCGGCAAGCGCATCAATGACATCATCGCCATCGCCACCGGTCAGGCTGTCGTCATAAGGTGTGCCGCCATCGGTCACACCGGTGAAATCATCGACTGAGAGATCAAGCGGATTAACACCCTGCAGCGTTATCGTGCCGCCGGACGGCAGATTGATTACGGCATCACCAAGCGAATTGCCGGTGATCAGATCACGAAGCTGGGTCCAGGTTTCAATGCCCGTGCCATCAAGGGTCAGTTTGTCGGTCCCGACTACGAAGTCGGTGACAACATCATCATCGGTGCCATCGGCAAAGATAAAGCTGTCATTGCCCGCCCCGCCGGAAAGCGTATCGTCGCCAGCCCCACCATCAAGGGTGTCGTTACCCGCCCCTGCGGCCATGACGTTATTGGCGTCCGATCCGGTCAGTTCATCATCGCCCGAACCGGTTGTGACATTTTCAAAGTTCGAAATGCTGTCCGAACCGGTTTCTGCCGATTGCGCCGAACCTGCCGCCAGATTGACCGTGGCACCACTGGTTGCGTTGCGCATATCAATGGTGTCATTGCCCTGGCCACCATCAAGACTGTCATCACCGGCACCCGCAACAACCGTGTCATCGCCGGTACCAGCATCGACATAGTCACTGCCCGCACCATCGGATACGGTATCATTCCCATCACCGGCCACGATCCGGTCATTGCCATCGGCACCGTCAATCGTATCGTTCCCTGCGCCGGACGATATTGTGTCATCGGCGGAACTTCCGGAAATCGTATCGTCACCAGCCCCTGTAACGACCTGTTCGAAGCCCGAAATGGTGTCAGACCCAGTTTCCGTGCTGCTTGCCGTGCCATTTTCAAGATCAATGACGGCCCCGCCATCGGCATTGGTCAGATCAAGCGTATCGGTGCCATCGCCACCGGCAAGAATATCGTTACCGGCATCACCGATAACGCTATCGTCACCCGTACCGGCATCCACCGTATCATTGCCGTCACCTGATGAAATCACATCGTTGCCGTTACCCGCATTGATCACATCATCGCCGGAACCCGCCGCGATATCGTCATCACCCGCCCCGGCGTCAATCACGTCACTGCCGGCACCCGTATTGATATGGTCATTGCCATCACCGGCAAGGACGCTGTCATCCCCGGCACTGGTCCAGATGGTATCGTGGCCCGCACCGCCATCAACCGTGACATCGCCATAGGAATGAACCTGGCTGGTCAGATCGACAACGTCATCACCGTCGCCGGTTTCAATGATTTCAACGCCACTGATTGACGGATTGGCGGAACCATTTTCATGATCGCGATCCAGAATGATCGCATCGCCGCCCGACGTGCCCACCAGCGTATCGATGCCGTCACCGCCATCATACTGATCATCACTGATACCAAGACCATCAAGATCGGCAATTTCGCCGGTGCCATCGACACCCGGACTGCCCGCATGATCGGTGGTATCACCCGACTGGCCGGTGCGATCCGCACCAAATTCCAGAACGTCATCACCCGCACCACCGGCAAGCGTATCCGTGCCTGGCCCACCGATCAGGGTGTCGTTGCCATCACCACCGTCAAGCGTGTCATCACCTTCGCCGCCATCAACCGTATCGTCGCCGGCACCACCACCAACAGTGTCGTTACCCGCACCGCCACCGACGGAATCATTACCATCACCACCGTCGACCGAGTCATCACCGTCACCGCCGTCGACCGTATCGTTACCGGCACCACCGCCAACACTATCGTCGCCCGTGCCACCACCAACGGAATCATCACCGTCGCCGCCATCGACCGTGTCATTACCTTCGCCACCGTCGACCGTGTCGTTACCGGCACCACCGCCAACACTATCGTCGCCCGTGCCACCACCAACGGAATCATCGCCGTCGCCGCCATCGACCGAGTCATTACCTTCGCCACCGTCGACCGTGTCGTTGCCATCACCGGCACCAACCGTATCGTCACCGCTGCCACCGCCAAGTGTATCATCACCCGGCGTTCCGACATTTTCGATTCCGGCAAAGTGATCCGGTGTCAGGGAGCCAACAGCCACGCCCGAAAGCGTTACCGTGCCGCCGGACGGCAACGTGATCACCGCACCATCCGGTCCATCGGACAGCAGCGGCTGCAATTCGGTCCAGCTTGAAACACCGATATCGGGCAGGGAAATCACGTCGCTGGCGATGTCAAAGTCGCTGACCAGATCGGCGTCGCTGCCATCTTCAAAGACAAAGACATCCGCGCCATCGCCACCGGTCAGGGTGTCGTTGCCGTCGCCCGCGGCCAGTGTGTCATTCCCTGCACCGCCCGAAAGGACATCGTCGCCAGCGCCGCCATCGATCACGTCATCACCGGCACCACCGTCAATCGTGTTGGCCGCATCACTGCCGGTAATGGTATCGGCGTCTGCTGAACCCGTGACATTTTCGAAACTGGCAATCGTATCGGAACCGGTCTGTGCGCCGTTCGCCGTGCCAGCGGCAAGATCAACCGTTACCCCGCCACTGGTGCCCGACAGGTCAAGCGTATCAATGCCGTCGCCACCATCAAGATGGTCGTTACCGGCATCAATCGAAACCGTATCGTTGCCCGCACCGGCATCAATCACATTGTCTGCGGCATTACCGATGATGGTGTCATCACCATCCGTCGCGATCACATTTTCAAAGCCGGAAATACTGTCCGAACCGGTGGCATCGCTGCTTGCCGTGCCATTGGCCAGATCAATTGTCGCGCCATTGGCCGCAGACATATCAAGCGTATCGGCACCGTCCCCACCCGAAAGCGTGTCATCGCCGATACCGGCCATGATGGTATCGTCGCCAGCACCACCCGCGATGATGTCATTCCCGGTTCCGCCATCAAGGATGTCGTTATCCGCACCCCCATCAATATTATCGGCACCCGCACCGCCCAGAATATTGTCAGAACCAGCACCCCCAAGGATGACGTCATCACCGTCATTGGCCCACAGGGTATCGTCACCGGCGCCGCCATCAATCGTGACGTCACCATAGGAATGCGTTTCACTGGTCAGGTCGACAACATCGTTACCCGCACCGGCATTGATGTTTTCAATATCCACAATCGACGGGTTGGCGGCACCGCCACCGGCGTGATCGCGATCCAGGATGATGGCATCATCACCGCCGCCTGCTTGCAGGGTATCGTTGCCTTCGCCGCCGACAAAACTGTCATCAGAAAGGTTTTTGCCACTGATATCTGCAACGTCGCCGGTGCCATCCGTCGTCGGGCTACCGACATGGTCGGTGGTTTCACCCGATGCCGCGACATGATCACCATCGAAGGTCAGGACATCGTCACCGGCCCCACCATCAACCAGATCGGCCCCGGCGCCACCGGCAAGGATGTCGTTACCCGCACCGCCCGAAAGGGTGTCATCACCGGCACCACCCGAAAGGATGTTATCGCCATCCGACCCCAGAAGGGTATCGTTGCCCGAACCACCGGTCGCCCCTTCGATATCGATCAGCGTATCGTTGCCGTCGGCGGTCGTGCCGGTACCCGCGGCAAGATCGACGACAACCGGATCGGTCCGATCCGAATAATCGGCGATATCGGTGCCATCGCCACCGACAAGGGTATCATTGCCGGTACCCGCCTGCAGGGTATCGTTACCCGCCCCGCCCAGAATGGTGTCATCGCCACCACCACCGGCCAGCACATCGTCACCGGCACCGCCTTCGATCACGTTGCTGGCATCATCGCCCGAAATGGTATCGGCATGATCAGACCCGATCACGGTTTCAAAACCGTCAATCACATCATTTCCGGCACCACCACTTGCCGTGCCATTGGCAAGATCGACGGAAACGCCTTCTTCGGCCCCTTCGTAGGACAGCGTATCATCGCCTTCGCCGCCAATCAGGGTATCGTCGCCGTCATTGCCATAAACGGTATCGTTGCCTTCGCCGCCATCCAGAATATTGGCGTTTTCATCACCGATCAGGATATCGTCGCCATCCCCGCCGGTGACATTTTCGATGCTATCAAGGGTATCGTTTCCGGCTGCGCCAGTTGCGCTACCTGTGCTCAGGTCAACGGTGACACCTTCGGACGTATCGGAATAATCGGCGGTATCGTTGCCGTGCCCACCATTCAGTTCGTCATCACCGGCACCACCGATCAGGGTATCGTTGCCCGCATCGCCATTGATGACATCGTCACCGGCACCGCCATCAACAATATCGTCACCGTCCAGCGCATTGATTTCATCGCCAAGCTGGCTGCCCTGCAGGACGTCGTCGAATTCAGTACCTTCGATGGTGACATAGCCAAAGAAGTTATCTGGCCCAAGATCATCGACCGAAACACCTTCAAGCGTGATGCTTTCACCCGGGCCGAGCGAGATAACCGCATTGCCGTTGGCGTCATCGAACATGCGATCGGCAAGATCGCTGTAATCCTCAATCCCATAGGATGACAGATCAATCACATCTTCGTTGACGTCAAAATCGGTAACCGTATCGCTGCCGCCACCCGGGGTAACAACAATCATGTCTTCGCCGTCGCCGGTGATAATGACGTCGTCACCATCGCCGCCAAACAGCGTATCGTTGCCCGATCCACCATCCAGGGTATTGACCCCGTCCGCCCCGATCAGGGTATCGGCAAAATCGGTACCAATGACCCGTTCGACATTGCGAACGATATCATTTCCGCCCGAACCCGATGCATACTGGTTGACCAGATCAACGACAACCGGGCCTTCGACATTGGAATAATCGGCCGTGTCGATACCGTTGCCACCATCAATGATGTCGTCACCGGTATCACCATAAATCCAGTCGTCGCCGGTCCCGGCCTGAATGATGTCGTCACCCGTGCCACCCGACAGGGTATCGTTATCCGCCCCACCATCCAGCACGTCGTTGCCGGTACCACCGGAAAGGGTATCCGATCCCGCACCGCCGGTAATTTCGTCATCACCGCTTCCGGCATCAACAACGTCATCCCCCGAACCGACATTGATCACGTCGTTCCCGGCCCCGGCCGTTACGGTGTTATCTGCAGCATTGCCATTGATTGTGTCGTTGAAGTCCGAACCGACGACATTTTCGATATTGGCAAGCGTGTCGTTGCCCTGACCGATGGCTGTGCCGTTTTCAAGATTGACGTCAACTGCACCGTTGGCGGTGCTGTAATCAGCTGTATCCGAACCGGCACCGCCGTCAATGACGTCATTGCCCTCGCCCCCGGCCAGCGTGTCATTCCCGGCAAGGCCCGACAGGGTGTTGTCACCAACATCACCCGTCAGCGTATCTTCAAACAGCGTCCCGGTAAGATTTTCGATACCGTCAAGCGTGTCATCGCCATCACCACCGGTGACGATACCGGTCGACAGATCGCCCGTAATACCGGCTGTCTCGGTCGAGTAATCAACGGTGTCATTACCCGCACCACCGACCAGCGTATCGGAACCCGAATTACCAACCAGCGTATCATCGCCGGCATCGCCAGAAAGGATGTCATTGCCGGCGCCACCAATCAGGCGGTCATTGCCGTCACCGCCCGAAACAGTGTCATCCCCACCCAGCGCATTGATGATGTCACCGCCTGAACCGCCAATCATTTCATCAGCATTTTCGGTCCCCAGGCGGACATCGACACCGATGAAATTATCAATGCCAAGCGAAGATGCCTGAACCCCTTCAAGAGTGATCGTATCACCGCTATCGAGCGTAATGATCAGGTTGCCGCGGGCATCGGTTCCAAACAGGCTTTCAAGCGCACCATAACCGGCAATATTGAAGTCCGTCAGATCAATGACGTCATTCGCCGGATCAAAATCGGTAATCGTGTTATTACCGTCGCCCGGACGAAACACGACCTGATCCCTGCCGGTTCCGAGTGTCAGCGTATCGCTACCAAGACCGGCTTCAAACGTGTCATCACCAGCACCACCGATGAAGGTGTCGTTCTCCGCACCACCGATAAAGGTATCGTCGAATGCCGAACCTTCAATAACTTCAATACCGTCAAGCGTATCTGTGCCGGTTGCAGACCCACTGACAGTATCGTTTGCGGTATCAACCAGAACAGGGCCGGTTGCGTCGGCATAACTGGCGGTGTCAAGCCCGTCACCACCCATCAGAACATCGTCACCGCCGCCGGAAAGAAGGGTATCGTTGCCTGCCCCCCCTTCAAGCGTGTCGGCACCGTCACCGCCGGAAATGACATCGTCGCCAGCACCACCATTTACAACGTCGTCGCCAGCGCCAGTCGTAATGATGTTGTTGCCATCATCCCCAACGACAGTGTCATTGCCCGATCCGGTCGTGATATTTTCGATATTGGCAAAATTGTCGGTATCCGCGCCATCAGTTGCCTGACCACCGGCCATATCAACGGTGACGTCACCGGCAAGGTCAGAAAGATCAAGCGTGTCGACACCGGCACCGCCATCTATGGTATCCGACCCGGTACCGCCACGGAGCGTATCATTCCCCGCACCACCTGACAGAACGTCATCACCGGCACGACCATCGATGAAATCATCACCTGCACCGCCATCAATGCTGTTGCGACCGGAGTCACCCCTTAGCGTATCGGCGAAGGCAGATCCTTTGATATTTTCAAAACTGGAAATCTGGTCGTTTTCGGTACCGCCAACGACACCGCTTTGCAGGTCTACACTGACGGAGCTGCTTGCACTGTCATAGGAAATGGTATCTTCACCGGCTCCGCCGTCGAGGATATCCCGACCCGCGCCACCATCAATCAGATCATTACCGGCACCGCCAGAAAGCGTATCTTCCCCGGCGCCACCGCGAACGATATCGTCGCCAGCCCCGGCACTAACCGTGTCCGCACCAGCCCCGCCCGTGACGGTATCATTGAATTCGGATGCCAGTATCTGTTCGATACCGGTAAAAGTATCGGTCCCGGTATCAGCCCCAACCACAACATTGTTTACCAGATCAATGGTCAGACCGGATTGCGCGGTACGGAAATCAAGGGTATCGGAGCCTGCTCCACCAACATATGTATCGTTGCCTGCCTCACCGACGAAGCTGTCATCGCCCGCACCACCATCGAGCAAATCATTGCCCGCACCACCGGTCAGTACGTCGTCACCGCCACCACCAATCAGGGTGTTGTTTGCACTGTCACCAATAAGTGTATCGTTGAATGTCGTTCCGACAACATTCTCGAAACCAGCAATGTCATCGGAACCATCGGCACCAGCCGCAGTCCCAATAGAAAGATCAACTGTCTGCCCGCCATTCGCAGCAGAATAGTCAAGCGTGTCGTTACCTGCGCCACCGCGCAGGGTATCATTACCAAGCCCACCGGAAACCGTATCATTGCCGCTATCAGCATTGATTACATCATCACCATTTCCGCCAGACAGGATGTTATTTGCACTGGAACCGGTAATGTTGTCATTGAATTCGGTTCCAACGGCATTTTCGATACTGGTGAATGTATCGCTTCCAGCCGTCTTTTCGGTCGTCCCGGACTGCAGGTTCAGAGACACACCCGCAGTCGAAGCACTGTAATCAACAGTGTCGCTTCCTGTACCTCCGCTAAACACGTCATCACCGGCGCTTCCAACAAAGGTGTCATTGCCATCGCTGCCAACGAGCATGTTATTGACGCTCGAACCCGTAATCACGTCATCGAAACTTGACCCGATTACATTTTCTACGTTGAGAATTTGATCTGCTGAAGTTTCGTCAGTTTGACCTGTAGCAAGATTTATCTCGATGCCGGTTTCACTATCTGTATAACTAACGGTATCAATACCGTCGCCGCCATCAATAATATCGGAGGAACTCCCGCCAGAAAGCGTATCGTTTCCTGCTCCACCCAAAAGAGTATCTTTGCCAAGGCCACCTGAAATGATGTCGTTCCCGACGCCGCCGTTCAGAAGGTTGTCGGACTGATTGCCTATAATAACATCGTTGAAACTGGATCCTGACACGTGTTCAATGCTCGACAGCGTGTCAGTCCCCATGCCCGACGCACTACCGGAACCAAGATCGATAGTCACACCGTTCTGGGCATTTCGATAATCAACGGCATCCTGCCCGGCACCACCTGCCAGTGTGTCGTTACCTTCGGACGCAATCAGAGTATCATTACCCGAGTTTCCGAATAGTTTGTTGGCACCGCTATCACCGGCAAGAACGTCATCATATTCAGAACCTGACACGTTTTCGAAACCGATTAGCACATCATTGCCAGCAGCTCCGGTCACCTTCAAGTCGGCAAGATTGACGTTCACCGAACCATTTGCGTTTGAGTAGCTGGCCGTATCTTCGCCCGAGCCACCGAACAATGTGTCGTCACCTTCTAAACCTTCAATAAGATCGTCACCACCACCACCCGATATGACATTGTTACCGTTGCTGCCGGTCAAGACGTCTGAACCGGAACCACTTGCAACATTTTCAATATTGACAAGTACGTCCGAGCCACCTGCACCTGAAGCTACACCGGTATTGAGGTTTACATTTATTGCCTGGGAAATATCGCTGTAGTCAGCAGCGTCGGTACCGTCGCCACCATCGAGGAAATCATCACCCTCACCTCCCTGAAGCAGATCATTCCCGGCACCCCCCAATAGATGATCATTGTCCTCTAGGCCGATCAGTGTGTCGTTGCCTGTCAATCCGGAAAGTGTATCTTTTCCGTCAGTACCGATCAGAATATCGACCCCCGAGGTCCCAACAATGTCCCTAATTCCAACAAAATTGTCAGCAGAGATTTCATCAAGACTGACCCCATTAAGGGTCATGGTAACACCCTCTCCGAAGTCTATTACGAGATCGCCTGAAGCAGTCTCGGACATCAATTCAAAAAGCTCGCCATAGGTGCTGATTGACAGCTCGCTGAGGTCAATTTGATCCGAGGCGACGTCGAAATCCATAACAACATCATCGCCGTCTCCTGCAGCGATTTTATAAAGATCTGCCCCACCACCACCAGTTAGCGTGTCATTGCCAGCGCCACCACGGATGGTATCCGCACCACCACCACCCGAAATCACATTGTTACCGTCGTCTCCGCGCAAGTCGTCTGCGAACTCGGAGCCTTCGATATTCTCTATCCCCGAGAGAGTATCAACGCCATCAGCGCCGGATGCGGTGCCTGCTGTGAGATCAACCACCACTCCTGCTTCACCAAGGTAACTAACGGTGTCAGTTCCTTCGCCACCATTAATTTCATCGTTACCAGAACCACCACTGAGCAGATCGTCCCCCGCATTCCCGAAAATGGTGTCATCGCCAGCATTCCCGAACAGGGTGTTGGAGCCGTCATCTCCCACAATTGTATCGTTGAAACTACTACCCGACACATTTTCGATACCAGATAAAGTATCGGAACCGTCCGCACCCATTGCAGTGCCGACAGAAAGATCGACTAACACCTCACCCGTTGCAGTCGAATAATCTGCGATGTCCGTGCCTGTACCACCGATTAGTGTGTCATCTCCAACACCACCTGCAAGAGTGTCATTTCCAGATCCACCTTCAAGAGTATCGTTTCCAGCCCCACCGGAGAGGTTATCTGCGCCAGCCTCACCTGTCAGACGGTTGTCACCATCATTTCCGCGAATGGTATCGTTAAAGGCCGAACCAATAATGTCTTCGATATCAACAAGAATATCCTGATTTGAGCCACTTGCATCTGCAGTGCCATTATCAAGACTGACGGTTACGGCCGAACTGTTTCGATAGTCGGCCGCGTCTCTTCCCGCGCCTCCATCAATAATATCCCGCCCTGCTCCTCCGGAAATTGTGTCATTGCCGTCACCACCAAATACCGTGTCGTCCCCTCCACCAGCACTGATCGTGTCATCGCCGCCAAAACCATCGATTATTTCATCAAACCCGGTGCCGATAAGAATGTCATTTCCTTCGGTAGCACCGAGTGTTCCCAGATTTGCAAAGTTTTCCCCGGACAATAGATCAGGCGAGACCCCCAACAGTGTGAAGCTGTTGTCATTAATGTTAATAACTGCGTTACCATCATTATCAACATCAATGAACTTCTTGAGAGCTTCCCAGTTAGGAATGCCAAAAGAATTCAGGTCGATTTTGTCATTTTCCGGATCAAAATCAGAAACAACATCATCCCCGGCACCTGCACCGAAAACAAAGGTGTCGCCGCCGTCACCTCCGACAAGAAGATCATCGCCCATACCGCCATTCAGCGTATCATCGCCAGCGCCCCCCCAAAGGGTATTGCTGCCACTTGATCCAACAATATTATCGTCAGCATCGGAACCAATTGCATTCTCAATTGAGACCAGTCGATCGTTACCATCACTCCCTGTGACAGAACCCGCACCCAAGTTTATCGAAACCGGGCCGTCCGCATCCGCATAACTGGCGGTATCAATACCACTGCCACCGTCAAGAACATCAGCACCACCACGGCCAGCAAGAGTATCACTTCCACTTCCACCAGAGAGACTGTTGGCATTGGCATCCCCGGAAAGGATATCGTCATTAGCTGAACCAACAACGTTCTCGACATTCCTTAACGTATCTTGTCCGTCACCACCTGTTGCTGTTCCAGATTGAAGATCGACATTTACGCCGCCCTCGCTGCTAACATAGGTCGCAGTATCAAAGCCCTCACCGCCATCAATAACGTCATTACCAACGCCCCCCGAAAGCAAGTCATCACCAGAACCGCCAGCGAGTACGTCGTTACCAGCATTACCGAAAATTGTATCATTGCCTGCAAGGCCGTCGATTACATCACTTCGGCTTGTACCTTCGAGGACATCTTTCTCTTCTGTCCCATCAAGTGAACGGACGCCCGCGAAATTGGCGTAAGTCAGCGCGTCGGCGCCTACACCTTTTAGCGTAACAACAGAGTCACCGACGGTGATCGTCGCATTCCCCAGCCCATCTTCCCCGATAAAGGGAACCACGTCGGAGAACAATTCGATGTTTTCAAGACCTTTCAGGTCAATAATATCCTCGAGCGGATCGAAATCGGTAATGATATCGTTCCCGCTATTCGACGTGACGACAAATGTGTCAGCACCAGCCCCGCCGGTCAGGGTATCGTCGCCCTCCCGCCCATCGAAGATGTCGTTACCGGCACCGCCAGACAGGAAATCGCCGTCTGCGCCCCCCAGCATAGTGTCATTTCCACCAGAACCTTCATAAGTCTCAAAGCCCAAAATCTGATCAACGAAATCAGCTCCGGTTACGGTTCCCGCATCAATGTCAAGAATTACGCCCTTATTTTCCTCACCTTCGACATTGATTTCAGCATAGCTAAGAACGTCATCTCCTGCGCCGCCACTTAAGATATCCGAACCGTTGCTACCGAAAACGGTATCATCACCAGCACCCGCATCCAGATTGTTCGCATCGTCATTGCCACGAAGAACGTCATTTCCCATGCCGGTCGACACGTTTTCGATATCTCTCAGGGAATCCGAGCCATCGCCGACAGCTTCACCAGTAGAGAGGTTCACAGACATGTTTGCCGAAGTGTCCGTGAAATCTGCAGTGTCACTTCCTACACCACCCGCCAGTGTGTCATCACCAGCACCGCCGAGCAGAGTATCGTTACCGGCACCGCCAGTAAGAATATTGTTGCCAGCATCCCCGGTCATCACATCGGCGCCTGCAGACCCTTGCACGTTTTCGATGTTGATAAATTCGATAGTGCCGTTGTTGGTTTCAGCATAACCTGCGGCAAGATCAATTGAGACGCCTTCTGCATCATCGAAGATAAGGGTGTCATTACCATCACCCGCATCAATGGTGTCATTGCCACCACCCGCAGAAATAGTGTCACTCCCTGCCCCAGTAGAAATTAAGTTGTCCCCCGCATCACCGAGCACAACGTCATTGCCGTCACCAGTGATGATATTTTCAACGCCGGAAACAATATCACTCTCGCTCGATGCGATATCAGTGATCGTCCCGTTGCGCATATTCACGATCTGGTTATGAACGTCAGCACTCAGATCCAGCGTATCGTTGCCCGCACCGCCGATATAGGTGTCATTGCCTGCCTCGGCGACAAAGGTATCGTCACCGGCACCGCCATCAAGCGTATCGTTGCCATCGCGGCCGGTGATGGTGTCGTTGCCTGCCCCGCCCTGAAGCACGTTAACACCGCTGTCACCCGAAATCGTATCGTCGTAATTCGATCCGATAACGTTTTCGATACGGTCAAGAACATCATTGCCATCGGCACCGGTTGCACTACCGGCGGCAAGGTCGACATTCACCGAACCATTGGCACCGGAATAATCAACCGTATCAATACCTTCCTGACCGCGCAGGGTATCATTGCCCAAACCGCCCGAAAGCGTGTCATTGCCATAACCGCCAGAAATGACATCGTCACCGGCACCACCGCCAAGGATATCGTTCCCGTCAAACCCATACAGCGCATCATCGCCATCAGTACCTTCGGCAACGTCGTCGCCATCACTTTCAAAGATACGGCCAAACCCGCGGAAATTATCCGCAACAAGACTGTCCGAACTGACCCCTTCAAGGGTCAGAACACCCTGCTCGCCGAAATCGATAACGGTATTGCCGTTGCCATCGTCGCTCATCATCGCTTGCAGGGTCGCGAAATCAGTAATGCCCAGCTTCGAAAGATCGACAGTATCTTCGGCAATATTGAAATCGGTGACCGTATCGCTGCCGAAATTCTCGGTCAGTTCGATGTCATCCTTGCCCGAACCGGTCGTCAGCGTATCGTCACCAGCACCACCGGTCAGGGTATCGATGCCATCCCCGCCAATCAGCACGTTATTGCCGTCATCACCGGTAATATGATCATCGAAGTCAGAACCGATAACGTCTTCAACCATCTGCAGGACATCATTGCCTGCCCCACCGGTTGCCGTGCTCTGCGAAAGATCGACGGTTACCGCATCGGTCGCATCGGTATAGCTGACGGTATCAGTACCATCGCCGCCCTGGATATGATCATTGCCAAGACCGCCGCGCAGGAAGTCGTCACCCGAACCGCCCTGCAAAACGTCATTGCCAGTGCCACCAACCAGTAGGTCGCTGCCTTCGCCCCCCTGAAGAATGTCGTCTTCGGAGCCGCCATAAAGGCTGTCATTGCCTTCACCGCCCTGCAAGACATCGGCACCAGCACCTCCATCAAGGGTGTCGTCGCCAAGGCCGCCCTGCAGCACATCGTTGCCAAGACCACCATCCATGACGTCATTGCCGCCACTGCCCTGCAGGGTGTCATTCCCGGCAGCCCCGCCAAGGAAATCATCACCATCGGAGCCATGAACAATGTCGTTCCCCGATGTCGGGGTGTTGTCATAGATATTGGTATCGTCGCCGGTCTCATTTCCGCTGTCGGTAGCACCACCTCCGGTATCGCCACCAGTCTCATCACCGGCCTCATCCCCGGCTTCGGAATCCGTCTCGCCGGTGGTCTCACCATCCGTCTGCTCGCCCGATGTGCTGTCGCCGTCTTCAGCACCCGCGTCAATCGGGTCTGCTTCGCCATCGGTGGTTTCGCTGCCGGTCGTATCCTCGCCGTCGCCTTCATCCGTGCCAGCATCTTCACCAACAGTCTCATCACCGGTCGCATCACCGGAAAGACCGGTGTCATCCGCACCGGATTCCGGCGATGTTTCTGCCCCGGCCTGAAGGCCGCTATTGGTGTTTTCCTGTTCGGTCTGGTTCTCTCCGGATGGCTGTTCTTCGCCGTCCGTGCTGTCATCACCATCGCCCGACGCAGGCGTATCTTCGTTCAGAACGTCTTCGCCCGCACCATCCGAACCGCCGATGCTGTCATCTTCGGCACCGTCACCCGCGTTCGTTTCATCGCCTTCTGCGTCCGAACCGGTTTCAGCAGGGGGTGTTTCCTGATCGGGCGTGGTTTCTCCGTCGGTGACCTCATTTGAGGCATCACCGGAAGTCTCACCGTCGGTTTCGGTCGAAGAGCCTTCTTCGATTCCGGATGTTTCCGAACCGTTTTCTGCCAGGGCATCTTCGCCTTCCGTCACCGGATCGGTCGAACCTTCATCGGTGGTATCCGCGGGATCGGCGCCATCCGTACCAGTTGACGTGTCTTCGCCAGATGCACCGGCTTCACCCGAACCATCACCCGATGCCGTATCATCCGGCTCGTTCGGGGATGCGTTATCGGATGCGTCATCCTGCGCGCCGGTTTGCGTATCGCCGGTCTGCGTCTGATCACCGTCGGTGGTCGATCCGGTTTCGGTTTCCTGCGACGCACCATCGTTATTGCCAGCCCCATCCGTCTCGTCACTGCCGGTTTCCGATCCCGTGTTGGTATCAGCACCAGCATCAGAGCCCGCTTCGGCCCCATTCTGATCGGTCGGGGTTGTTTCATCGCTACCGGTGTTCGGATCGGTTTCTTCATCCGTTCCGGTGTCACCGGTGGTTTCATCACCTTCGCCCGAACCGGTGTCGGTTTCGGTGTCGGTTCCCGTGTCGCTTCCTGCGTCGCCGGTTTCCTCGGTGATGGTGTCATCACCCGAGCCGCCAGATGCAGGATCATCGCCAGCCCCGCCATCGGTTTCTGGCTGGGAGGTTTCCCCGCCGCCACCGGAAGAAGCCTGATCACCGGTTTCGCTATCGGTCGTATCACCGCCGGACGTATCAGTTTCGCCCGTCACCGGATCATCCGACGGGTCTGATGCCCCATCGGTCGTATCGCCGGTCGTTTCATCAGAATTTTCGGAACTGCTGTCCGCACCGCTGTCTGTCTCGGCTGCCGTATCACCGCCGGATGCATCGTCATTTGCCGCGCCGGAATCCGTGTTGCTGCCGGTTTCAGATGCGGCATCATCGTCCGTTTCGGCCTCGGTCCGGCTTTCGGATGCACCGTTTTTCAGGTCAACAACCACACCCTGTTCGGACGTGCTGTAATCAAGGGTGTTGCGACCCGCGCCACCATCAATCGTGTCATTGCCGCCACTGGCACCAAAGGTATCGTCGCCTGCTCCCCCCGAAAGCGTATTGTTTCCGGCATCCCCGCGCAGGACATCGTCGCCCGATGTCCCGGTCAGATTTTCGATATTGCTAAATGAAACGGTATTGTTCCCGCTGACACTGCCTGCCGTACCGGTCGAAAGATCGGCGGTCACGGCATCATCGGACCCGTCAAATGACAGCGTATCGTTACCAGACCCGCCATCAACAGCATCGCTGCCGCCATTGCCCGAAATCACATCGTCGCCAGACGTGCCCTGGATCACGTCATCACCCGACGTTCCGTCAATGACGGTTGCGTCGCCCGACGACGGATCGCCGGAGCTGTCCAGCGCGACATCCGTCAGTTTCGGGGCATCAACAAGGGTGATGTCGGAAAGCTGGGCAATGGTAATGCCCTTAAGTGTAAGCTGATCGCCGGTCGCAAAAGTAATGACGACATTGCCCTGACCGTCATCCGACGCACGCGAAACCAGATCGGCCGCACTTTCAATGCCGAGATCATCAAGGGCCAGATAATCTTCGCCAATGGTGAAATCGGTAATGGTCGCCTGCCCAAATCCAGCCTGCAAAACGAATGTGTCGCGGCCTTCGCCACCAGTAACTTCATCCTGACCCTCGCCCGGTACCAGGATATCGTTGCCCGCGCCACCAATCAGCGTGTTGTCGCCCGCATCCCCGATCAGGATGTCGTTATACGACGTGCCGATGACGTTCTGGATATTGGTAAAGACCTGCGTTGCAGGGGATTGTGAACCCGTCTCGCCCGACGAACCGGAATCGGAATTACCCGCAGCAGAGCCATCCTCTGCGCGGTCATCCAGTACTTGTTCGATATCGGCATCGGTTAAACCGGTGCCATCATCTTGATTGGCGGGCGAGGCCAAGGCTTTGCTCCCTACTTGGGACTAATTTTTCAATCCATTTTCATGGAAGGCAATCCACCATCCATATACACTAGTATAGACCCCAATCAAGAGCCCATCAACGGAAGATGAGCACCAGAATCGGTAAATCACATTTTTTTCATGTTTTACGGGGATTTGGAAGGCGAAATTCGCCTCTGACAGAATCTGTCAGGTTGTATAGGGTGGATATAGACACCCCAAATCGGGCACCAGTGCCTATTGTTCGCGGAATGCGCGATCAAAACTGTCGGTGATCGGGGCAAACAGATAGGCGAGAATCGTTCTGGCACCGGTCACGATTTCAAGCTGTGCGGCCATTCCCGGCGATAAAATCATGCCTTCATGCTCGGCAAGACTTTCCGAATCGATTTCGATCATCGCCTGAAAATACGGGCGGCCTTCCGGATCGGTCAGACGGTCCGGCGACACATCGGACACAATCCCTTTTACCGGCGCAAACCAGCGCTGGCTGAACGCCGTCACCCGGATGTTAACCTCAAGCCCCTCATGAACGACATCAATATCGTTAGGGGATACCCGCGCCTCGATCACAAGCTTGTCATCTTGCGGCACGATTTCAAGGACTTGTGCACCGGGCGGGATCACCCCGCCAACGGTCGAAAACTGAAGATTGGTCACCGTCCCGGAACGCGGTGCCTTGATGTCGGACCGCACCAGAATATCCTCGGCCGATCGCAGCCGTTCATTCAGGTCGGAAATCTCGCCCTGGATATCGCGAAGCTCGGTATTGATGGTTTGCAGATTGTCGCGTGTGAGCTGCGCCTGACTGGATTTGACCTGCTGGATCTGCTGTTCGATGCGCGCAATATCGGCCGAAAACCGCCCGATATTACCCAGAATTTCAACCAGACGACTTTCAAGCTGCAGCAACCGGGTCCGTCTGGCATAGCCAAGATCGACCATCGGTTTGACCATCGCCAGCTCTTCCTTGACGATGCCAACCTGCTGTTCGGCTGCGGTTTTCTGTTCGCGCGTGCCAATAATCTCGCGGCGCAGTTCCTTGATCCGTTCGTCATAAAGGTCAAGTTCACCACGAAACGCGTTCATCCGGCTTTGAAACAGGGTTTCCTGCGATTCAACAATCCCGGCATATTTCGGATCATAAAGCGGGGCGGGAAACTGAATTCTGTCCCTGTCGCCACGCTCGGCAATCAGGCGCGCCTGTGTCGCCAACGCATTGAGATACCGGTTGTTAAGCAGGTCATAACTGGCCCGCGCACGCGTATCGTCAAGCCGGATCAGAACATCCCCGCCCTGCACGCGCGCACCATTGCGCACCAGAATCTCGCGAATGATCCCGCCTTCAAGATGCTGAACACTCTGGCGGCCCGAAAACGGTGCCACCACGCCGCTTGCCGTCGCGGCGGAATTGATGCGCGCGGTTGCCGCCCACAAAATCACCGACCCGACACCCAGGATCAGGATCAGAAGGCCGATCCGCACCAGCGGTCTGACATCGGTTTCAAGTTCGCGCGCGGTCGGAAGCTGCACCCCTGCCATCAGGCACCACCCTGTCTGCGACTAGCCGATCCTTCAACCACGCGAAGCTGCGGCGGATCGCTGCGTTTCGGGCGCGGGGCCGATGCCGGCTGCTCTGCGGCGGTGCGTTCGGCGGCACGCCGTGCCTTGCGGGCTTCTTCCCGGGCGGCGGCCTTTTTGGCCAGAACCTGCGCACGGGCTTCCTTGCGACCGGCTTCAAGGGCGGCTTCGCGGGCGGTTTTGCGCGCGCTCAGCCTTTGCTGTTCCTGTTTTTCACGGGCGATACGCATCCGTTCCGCACGTTCATCCGCCGTTGCCGCGGCTTTTTTACGGGTTGCCGGGCGCATGGTCATCATGGTTCCGCCAGGTGTCGGTTGCGGCACCATTTCGGTGCGTTCGATCCCGGCCGTTGCCTTGGCCTGCGCGGCACGGCTGGCCTGTGCCCGGGTCGGCGTCGGCATGATGCCTGCCGGCAGGGGCGGCTGTTCCGGCGTTTGATTCTGCGACGAATTCTTTTCAATGATCGGGCGTGGCGCATCCGGATTGGGCACGGCAATCCGTTTGGGCGTGATCCGCATTTGTCCGTCACGCGCCGGTTCGGCAGCAGGCGATGCCACGGGTGCAGGTGGTGGCGCGATCATCTGATCGGCCTTGGCCCGCACCGGAACGACCTGAATCTGCCCGTTGGCAAGGGCAAGGATCGCATCGGCCCGCAAAAGAATTTCGCGTTCGTGACTGACGATAAAGGTCGTGATCCCGGCCCGGCGCACGATATCGATCAACGCACTGATATGACCAACACCATTGTCATCAAGGGCGGTTGTCGGTTCATCGAGCAGCAACAGGCGCGGCCGCCCGAACAGGGCGGCGGCAAGGGCAATCAACTGTCGCTGCCCGCCCGAAAGGTTGCGCCCGCCCCGTTCAACCCGGGTTTCATAACCATCGGGAAGATCAAGGATGAATTTATGCGCCCCGGCCAGTTCGGCCGCCTGAATGATGTCGCGCATTTCCGCATTGCCAAGACGCGCGATATTTTCGGCAATTGTCCCCGGAAACAGGAACGGGTTCTGTGACAGATAACCAACCTGCGGGCCAAGTTCGCCGCGATCAATGCGCGATGCTTCGATCTCGTCAAGTTTGACCGATCCCGATCCGGGCACCCAGATGCC
Source organism: Thalassospira lucentensis (assembly GCF_001613805.1). Lineage (GTDB taxonomy): Bacteria > Pseudomonadota > Alphaproteobacteria > Rhodospirillales > Thalassospiraceae > Thalassospira > Thalassospira lucentensis_A. Next base: position 178,359 of record NZ_LPVY01000008.1, on the reverse strand, counting down.
CATGATCAGCTTCAAAAGGGCCGTTTTACCAACCCCGTTGAACCCGGCGATGGAAATCACCTGCCCCGGCCCGGTCTTGAAGGAAAATCCCTTGAACAGGACGTTTCGGCTGCCCGGTGGCGCAAAGACCAGCCGGTCAACAGTCACCGACATACCGCGCCCGCGCGGCAGCGGGGCCGTATTCGTCTGACGTTTATCCAGAAGGATCTTGTTTAGCCGTTCGAACGAATTGCGTGCCGAATTCCAGCTCCGCCATGCCGAAACCGCCCCATCAAAGGGTGCCAGTCCGCGCATCCCCATGATCATGGATGCCACCATGATCCCGATCGTGATGCTTTCAGTCAGCACCAGATAGGCACCAACCCCGATAAAGCACACCTGCATCGCCAGACGAATGAAATGCGAAAGCGTGGTTGATGTCCCGACCCGTCGGCTGGCCTGGCCTTCCCAATACAGGGCATCGGACTGGTCTGCCTGCCAGCGCTGGCGCGCGGACGGGGTCATGCCCATGGCTTCCATCGCCTCGGCATTGCGGATATAGGTTTCTTCCTGCGCAATGCCCCGGTTCTGGCTTTCTTCGGACCGGTCGACCGAAATCTTTGCCGCCGCCTCGTTGGCAATCGCAATCAGGATCAGGATCGTCGCCCCGGCACAGGCCACAAGCCCAAGGCGGGTATCAAAGACGAAAACCACACCGATATAAACCGGCGCCCACATGAAATCGATCAGGGTAAAGGGCCCTGATCCGGTCAGAAACCCGCGCAGACCATAAAGATCGCGCAACGGTCGCTGGCGCATATTGTTACCGCGTGCCGCCTGCTGCACGACATGGGCAAACAGGTCCCCGCCAAGCCGAAGATCAAGCGCGGTGCCAACCCGGATCAAAAGGCGGGAACGCAACTGTTCCATCGCCGCAATAAAGACCAGGACAAGCACGATACCAAGCGTCAGCAACAGCAGCGTATCAACACTGCGGCTGGAAAGGACGCGGTCAAATACCTGCATCGAATAGATCGGGATGACCATGTTCAGCATGTTGATGACCATGCTGAATCCACCGACAAGGGCAATCGACCGCCAGAACACCCGTTCCAGCGGGGTGCGATCCCCTTCCCGTGTCGCGCCCGCCTTGCGGACCGACTGGATTTTGTCCAGCAGGGTCATTGTGTTCCTTCCCGAAACCCCGTTCGCAGCAAGTCTTGTATCATATCAAATATGGTGCACGCGCCAAACGACCCGCGACAAACCTGTTACGAGCCACCTATCCGATTGCATAAGCACTATTCTAGGGCAACATATAAGGATGTGTTAACAAATTAAGGAAGTTCAACGATTTGCGGGCAATAATGCCGCCTTTCGCACGTCACCCGATACGATCACTAGCGGCGAATCCGGCCCCACCTGCAACGCCCTGCCATCAAACAGATGGCCGCAATTCGCGGGCAACATACTGGAAATCATCCATTTTCCGGTTTGAATTGCGCGATCTCAAATCCATACCACGGCTTTTGGCATAACCTTGACACCACCTGCCGGGAAATTCTCTGCCCTTGCTGTTCCGGCGCAAAGGAACAACTTTTCATACAGGGAAAGAGAATCGGTAAACCGCATGGAAAACGACGAAAACAACCAGTCAGATCTCCCCGGCTTCCTGCAACGCTTTCTTGCCATCAGCCCGGGCGGCGCTTCGCACACCTTTCCGCTGATGGCCTGCATGGCGGGTGTTCTTGCGGCCTGCGCATGGATGCTGGGTGGATTGTCGATGGCGATTTCCGCTGCGATTGCGGTTGCGCTGATGCTGATGCTTGCCCCCATGGTTTCACCCGAAATCCTGATGAAGCTTCTGCGTGCCCGGCCACTCGATAGCGGATCCTTCCCCGCCATTCACGAAATGGCCGCCATGCTCGCACGCCGTGCCGGGCTTGATTACCTGCCCAAACTTTTCCTTCTGCCGGGCAAGGGGGTCAATGCGATCACCACCGGCACCGCCGAGGATACCACCATCGCAATCTCCAGCGACGCCCTGCATGACCTTTCTCCGCGCCAGATGCGCGCCCTTCTGGCGCACGAGATCGCCCACGCATGGCATGGCGATACCCGCATCCTTCTGATGACCGATGTGCTCTATCGCGCGACCTGGACGGTGGCCCTGTTCGGATTGATGGTTTTCATCTTTGGCGATCTGAACCCGCCGGCATGGATGATCATCATTTTCGGGGCAGTACCCACAATCAGCTTCCTGTTGCAGCGCGCAGTAATCCGGGATCGTGAATTCATTGCCGATCACGGCGCAAGCGACCTTCTGAACGGCCCCGAAGACATGATCGATGCGCTTTTGCATATCGACCAGATCAATCGCCGCCGCCTGCGTCTGATCCCCTATCGCAGCACGCAACCGCCATCCCTGCTCGATACCCATCCCTCGGTCGGTGCCCGCATCCGGGCATTGCGCGACCTTAAACCGGGCACATGGCAGAAATTCTTTGAAAACCGGCGTCCGCCCGGCGCAAACTAGCTCGGTCTGATAATTCTGATAACAACGACGTCCTCTTCCATGCCGGTATCACCCACACCAGATCAGGAACTTGGTCCCTGCCCGATTTGCGGGCGGATGATGATTGCTGGCGACAGTGTCGACCGGCATCACTGGACGCCGAAATCAAAGGGCGGCACGGATACCGAATGGCTGCACCGGGTCTGTCATCGCATGATCCATCGATTGTTTGATGAAACGACGCTGGCACGCAATCTCAATACACCCGAAAAAATCATCCCCCATCCCGATATGCAGACATTCATCCGATGGATACGCAAAAAGCCCGTTGATTATGTCGACTGGCCGGAAAATGCCGGACGATACGGGCGCAATCGCCGCCGCAGCCGTTAAAATCACGAAAATCGACAACAGCCGATTGCATTTTACCGCCGACATAAAGGTTTACCTTGCGTGGCCGGGCCGATATACGGCCCCAGTTTTGCGGCGACAAATCCGGTCGCAATTGGCACTATGACAAACGATCAGCTTTAGGGTCCTGACCCTACGAACGGACAAAGGAAACCAGATGCCAAGCCTAGACATGCTGAGCGAACTGATCCCGGCCTTTGTCACGTTATTTGTGATCATCGACCCGATCGGGCTGGTGCCGGTCTTCATCGTCCTAACACAGGGCACAGATACCAGACATCGCCGTCGCATGGCGATCCGGGCCTGCATCGCAAGCTTCCTGATCCTTGCCGCCTTTGCCGTGGTGGGCGAAAGCGTGCTTGGCATTTTTGGCATACATATGCCGGCCTTCCGGATTGCCGGCGGAACGCTTCTGTTCCTGATCGCGCTTGAAATGCTGTTTGAACGCCGCAGCCAGAAACGCAACCAGCGCGCCGAACAGGTTCATCAGGAACTTGAAGACGAACACGAACTGGATCAGCAGATCACCGATGCCAAACCGGCACAGGCCGAAGACGAGCCCGACGACATTTCGATCTTCCCGATGTCGATCCCGTTCCTTGCCGGTCCCGGTTCCATCGCGACCGTGATGCTGCTGATGGGCAAATATGAAAACAGCGTGGTGATGCAGGTCAGCGTCGTCGCGGTTGTCGGCCTTGTCATGCTCTGCGCGCTGACCATGTTCCTTCTGGCCAATCTGGTCGCCAAACGCCTGAGCCCGACGGTCGCCACGGTTATTACCCGCCTGCTTGGCATGATCCTCGCCGCCCTCGCCATCCAGTTCATCATCGATGGCATCAAACAGGCGTTTTTCTGATCAGCACCAGAACGTTGCCTAACCCTTCAACCCCGCATGGGCCAATGCGGCGATAAGATCGGTCCGGGTGACGATGCCGATGATCCGGTGATCCTCAAGGACCGGGACGGCATCGCACGCCCCATCCGACATCAGCGGCAGCAAGGCGGCAATCGGGGTATTTGCCGTTGCCCGTGGTTCTGTCACCGACATGATTTCAATGGCCCGGATCGGGACATTGCGACGGCGATCAATCAGGCGCACCATCGCGGCAAGCAATCCGCGATCCAGACGAAGCGCGTCTTCGGTTGCACGCCGGATCAGATGGATCTGGAAGATCACCCCGATAAAACGTCCGTCATCCTGAATGACCGGCAGTGATGTAAATCCGTGCCGCCGAAACAGGTCGGCAACCTCGCTAAGCGGGGTCTGGGCATTCACCGTCACCAGATCGCGCGACATGATCTGACCTGCCGTAATCGGCCCGGCGCGATGGGCGGCGACCTGAAATTCAGCCGCCCCGATCAGGCGCGCAAGGTCTTCAACGCCAAGGTTCAGCGACTGGCGATATTGCTGCAAAATGGTGTTGAGCTCCCCCTCGTCCAGACCAAGCCGCTCAATCGGGGAACGGTCCGTTGTCTGAAAGGGGCTCTTGTCATCGAAATGGCGTAACGGATATTTCCGCCCGGTTGCCCGGGCATAGAGCACCGCCGTCAGAACAAGAATGGCCGTGATTGCCGCAACCGGTGTCAGGGCAAATCGAAAGCCAAGCTCGGTCGCAATATCGGGGTTCATCGCAACAACCATCGCAACCGCCCCGCCCGGCGGATGGACCGCGCGCGCAACGATCATAATGGTAATGGCAAGCCCGACCGCCACTGCCACCCGCAAAACCGGATCAGGGATCACATAACAGACGGCAACCCCGGCAAGAGCGGCGACAGAGTTGCCGACAATCGCCGACCACGGCTGCGCCAGCGGACTGTTTGGCACGGCAAACAAAAGCACCGACGACGCCCCGAACGGCGCGATCAGATAAAGCCCCAACCCCTGCAGATCAAGGAACGACAGAACAAAACCGGCAATCCCCAGCCCGATCAGCGCCCCGAACCCGGCACGGATGGCTTCCTTATGCGTGCTGGCCGGTATCGCCGGATAAAGCGCGCGAAAATTGCGAAGTTTCATAGGATTGGTTCATTTCCGGCCCGTTATTGAACATTTCATTATTGTTCAATTTTTTTATAAATGCGATTTTTTCTAGTATTTGTAATTCGCATTCCCGTCAATATCGGCAGCCGATAAATCCCCCAACAAAAAGGAGGGCACGGGGCCCTCCTTTCGAACTTTTCCCGGCAAGGCTCCTGATCGCAAAGCCCTGCAAAAGGCCGGATTGCGCCCGTGCTGGCTGGCAATATTTTACTGTGCTGCCAACACATATCCGGCGTAGGCGACAAGCATCACGATCCCGATCCCCCGCCCGATCGTTTGACGGCGCAACAACAAAGTCAGAACCAAAGATACCCCGATCATGATCGGCAAATCAAAGGTCAGGAAGCGGCTGGCAACCGGGATCGGGGCAATGATGGCGGTCAGGCCAAGAATACCCAGAATGTTGAAAATGTTCGATCCGACGATATTGCCGATGGCAATTTCCGACTGCTTGCGAAACGCCGCGATTAACGAGGTCGCCAGTTCCGGCAGGGACGTGCCAACCGCAACAACCGTAAGCCCGATAAAGGCTTCTGACACGCCAAAGGTCCGGGCAATCGTCACCGCCCCATCGACCATGAAACGCGCGCCAAACATCAACGCCACCAGCCCGCCAATCACCCAGATCAGCGACAGCCACAAGCCACGCGCCGGAACCGGCAGATCACCCTCATCGGCAAGCAGCGCATTGGGCGCATTGCGTGATTGGCGATAGGCAAACACAAGATAGGCAACAAGCGATGCAAACAGGATACCGCCGGCAACGCGCCCCATCATCCCGAAGGCAAAGATCGGCACAAGGGCAATGGCTGCCGCCATCATCACCGCCGTGTCGCGTTTCAGCGTATCGCCAGAAACCCGGATCGGCCAGACAAGGGCCGATACCCCCACGATCAGCAGAATATTGGCGATGTTCGATCCCACAACATTGCCAAGCGCAATATCGGAAACCCCGCGCAGGGCCGCATCAACCGAAACCAGCAATTCCGGGGTCGATGTGCCAAAGCCAACCACGGTCAAACCAATCAGAAGCGGCGGCATCGCCAGACGTTGCGCGATCCCGACACTGCCACGCACCAGTGCCTCGCCCCCTAAAAACAGACCGGCAAGGCCCGCCAGCAACATCAGATATTCCATAACCAAAGCCCCCAAAATGCGCCAATGATCAATATTGTCACAGCATACAGCGCGCAGATGTGTGTGCGCCCCGGGGCCAGCGCAAGTGACCCCGATTACATTTCCGCCCGCAAAGCAAAACGGCCGGGAATTTCCCGGCCGTTAACGCAGATTTCCAGATGGATATCAATCCCAGCGTTTGGTCGCGCGGATGATCGCATCGGTATCGATCTGATAATATTTATAAAGATCAATGCTGTCGCCGCACTGGCCAAACGCATTGACGCCAAGCGGGGCGACGGCGTGACCGCGGACCGAACCAAGCCACGCCAATGCCGCCGGATGACCATCGATCACGGTAACAAGCCGCGCATCCGATGCCAGCGGTTTCAGAAGGTTTTCGATATGGGCCATGCGCCCGTCCGATTTGCCTTCAAGGCGCGCCCGTTCCAGATCCTGCCATTCGTTATAAAGCCGGTCGGTCGATGTCACCGCCAGAAGGCCAATCCCCGGATGATCGGCTTCAAGTTTTTCCCACGCGGCAATCGCTTCGGGGGCCATGGCCCCGCAATAGGCAATCGCCATTTTGCAATTTTCGCCCGGTTCACGCAGCCAGTAACCACCCGATACGATTTCCGATTTGGTCACATCGGAAAGATCACGTTCCGGCTGTGCCAGCGGCTTGGTCGACAGGCGCAGATAAACCGATCCGCCATCGGGATTTTGCAGATGATCAAATGACCATCCCATGATGGTCGCAAGTTCATCGCCAAAGCTTGGCTCGAAACTGGTCAGGCCCGGCTGCCCCATGCCGATCATCGGGGTTGAGATCGACTGATGCGCGCCCCCTTCGGGCGCCAGCGTAATGCCGCTTGGCGTGGCAACGACCATAAACCGCGCATCCTGATAACAGGCATAATTCAGCGCATCGAGGCCGCGCGCAATGAACGGATCATAAAGCGTTCCAATCGGGAACAGGCGTTGGCCAAACAGGCTGTGCGACAGGCCAAGGGCGGCCAGGTTCAAAAACAGGTTGTTTTCGGCAATGCCCAGTTCGACATGCTGGCCTTCGGGCGATCTGATCCATTTCTGGGCCGAGGGCACCTTGCGTTCGCGGAATTCGTCGGCAAGATTTTCGCGTGCAAACAGCCCGCGCTGGTTCACAAACCCGCCAAGGTTGGTCGATACCGTCACATCGGGCGATGTGGTGACGATCCGGTCCGCCAGATCGCTATCCTTCATTTTCGCAAGCTCGTTCAGGATTTTGCCAAAAACTTCCTGCGTGCTCGATGTATCAACCCGGGCATAGGGCATTTCGGGAATGTCGATGACGGTTGCCAGCTTCTTGCGCGATTTGCCGTCATTAAACGGTGCTGCATCGATATAGGCACGCACCTTGTCCTCGGCGACGTCAAGACCGGCGGCATAATCCCATTCCTGCCCGTCCTGAACATTGTTCTGTTTTTTGAACGCATCCATCTGGGCCACATTCATAAGGCCGGCATGGTTGTCCTTATGCCCCTGAAGCGGGGTGGCATAGCCCTTGACCGTATAGGCGATAAAGATTGTCGGCTTGTCATTGGGAACGGAATCAAACGCATTCAGGACCGCTTCCATGCAATGCCCGCCCAGATTGGTCATCAGGTCATGCAGGGCATCGTCATCATAATCGCCAAGCAAACTTGCCAGCGCATTGTCGCCCGGCATATCGCCAAGGATCTGTTTGCGCCATGCCGCACCCCCCTGGAAGGTCAGGGCGGAATAGACATCGTTTGGTGCCTCATTCAGCCATTTTTTAAGCGACTTGCCACCCGGCTTGGCAAAGGCATCATGCAGTTTGCGGCCATATTTGATGGTGATCACGTTCCAGCCAACGGCGCGGAAAAACCGGCCGATCACCCGGAACAGATGTGCATCGATCATGCCATCAAGGCTTTGACGGTTATAATCGATCACCCACCAGACATTGCGAATATCATGCTTCCAGGTATCAAGAAGCGCCTCATAGATATTGCCTTCATCCAGTTCCGCATCGCCAACAAGGGCGACCATACGACCGGGCTTCTCCCCACGCGGCAGCATATCCTTGTAACGCAGGTAATCCTGCGTAAGCGCCGCAAAGTTGGTGACCGCCGCCCCAAGCCCGACCGACCCGGTCGAAAAATCAACAACATCGCCATCCTTGGTCCGCGACGGATAGGATTGCGCCCCGCCAAATGCGCGGAAGTTTTCAAGCTTTTCCCTGGACTGACGACCAAACAGATAATTGATCGCATGGAAAACCGGCGAGGCGTGCGGCTTGACCGCGACCCGGTCCTGCGGGCGCAAGACGTTGAAATAAAGTGCTGTCATCAATGTGGTCATCGATGCACAGCTTGCCTGATGGCCACCGACCTTGATGCCATCACGCTTCGGGCGGATATGGTTGGCGTTATGGATGGTCCAGCTTGATAGCCAGCGCACCTTTTTTTCAATCTGGCCCAGCATCTCAAGATCCTTGGCCGCCACGCGCCCGGTCGAGGTTGCTTCGATCATTTCGCCAATTTCAGGTGTGCTGTTTTGTGCTGACATCTTTATCTCGCCTCTCGCTGGCGTTTCGGCCCGGTTGCACCGGTATTGCCGCACGCCTTATTTCGGTATGGGATTGCGTATTTTTGCTGCTGCGCGACGCCAATCAAGCGAAAGCAACAAAAATCGCAGGATTGACGAAACTTTCAAAAAACCCTCGTTCAGCCCACGCAAGTTTTTTGAAATTCGTCGAATGTGGCACACAGGCCCGGAATTGATTTTTGGCTGTCTTCAATCCCGATTCGGGATGCCTTAGAGCCTTTTCCGTTTAGATTGAACCGTTTTGCCGGAGGCATTCTTCTGTCCTGCAAGGAAAGGATCGCAGAGCGTAGCGGGGCTACGGTCAAGATCCTTGACGCTGCGGGGCAGAAGAATGTCCCGGCCCGAAGGGTTCGGGTTTGGCGACGTTTCGCTACGTTACACCGCTTGAACGATGCCCCGCATCGCCCTTGCGCGCTGTGCCTTGCAAAACCGTTCGCCAAACGCGAGCAAAATCGCTTCAATCTAAACGGAAAAGGCTCTAACCCTGCCAGGGCGGTTGCCGCATGGCGTGGAACGGCATCCACGCCATGCGCAACCTTATACGGACCGCAAATCGTTCGGGGGGGTGCGGTCCGCCTCCCTTGTTCGGGAAATGCCTGAAAATGCCGGGCTATTATTCGGCGGCAATCGCCATCTGATCGCCGTCCAGCGCCTGTTCAAGATCAGCCAGAATATCGTCGATGCTTTCAAGACCGGCGGACAGACGGATCAGACCATCGGTGATCTGATACTCCGCGCGTTCTTCGGGCGTATAGGTCGAATGGGTCATGGATGCCGGATGCTGGATCAGGGTTTCGGCATCGCCAAGGCTGACCGCACGCGTGATCATGTTAAGACCATTCATAAGCTTGCGGCCCTCTTCGATCCCGCCTTTAAGCTCGAACGCGATCATGCCGCCAAAGCGGGCCATCTGCTTTTTCGCCAGCTCATATTGCGCAAAGCTTTCAAGACCGGGATAGAAAACCTTTTCGACCTTCGGGTGGTTTTCAAGGAAGGCCGCGATTTTTTCCGCATTGTCGCAATGGCGTTCCATGCGAAGTTCAAGCGTCTTGAGCCCCCGCATCACCAGATTGGCATCCTGCGGCGACAGGACCGCACCGGTCATGTCTTTCAGACCGACAAGGCGGACCTGTTCAAGGTCTTCCGCACGGCCAATCACCGCACCCGCCATCAGATCACCATGACCGCCCAGATATTTGGTCGCCGAATGCACAACGATATCGGCTCCCAGTTCGATCGGGCGCTGCAGATACGGCGTGCAATAGGTGTTATCGACCACGACCTTGGCACCATGTTTATGGGCGATGTCGGAAATGGCTTCGATATCGACCAGGCGCATGTTCGGGTTGGCCGGGGTTTCGAAATAAACGATTTTGGTTTTGTCCGAAATCGCCTTTTCAAGCTCCTTCGGATCGGTCAGATCGACATGGGTATGCTTGATCCCGAATTTCTCAAGCCCGTGACGGAAATAGGCAAATGTGCAGCCATAAAGCGTGCGGTCCACAATGATCTCGTCACCCGGCGCAATGAATGTCCAGAAGACCGACGTAATCGCCCCCATGCCCGATGCGGTTGCAAGGGCGGCTTCGCCGCCCTCAAGCACCGCCAGACGACTTTCAAGAAGGGCCAGCGTCGGGTTGGCAATACGCGAATAGATAAAGCCCTGTTCTTCCCCGGCAAACATCCGCCCGCCCTGTTCGGCGGTTTCAAATGCGAAGGTGGAGCTCATGTAAACCGGCGGGTTCAGCGCGCCATTATGGCTTTGCGGATCATACCCATGATGGATGGCGCGGGTGGCAAAACCGGATTTGGTGTGACGCGGATCAGACATGGAAGGCTCCCGTTATCTAAAGTGTTCTGCCCTCATCTCCGCAAGGCCCGTGCCAGAATTGAAAACCCCTGTATTTCAATTACTTAGCGCCACAGCCCTTAGATCAACTGTAAACTTAAGTTTACAAACACCTTCACCAACCGCGACATTCCACCAAAATCACTGGAAAACAGCCCCTTACGACTGTATAGTTTTCGATACAGTGTAAACATTTCGGTACAGCCATGCGTTTTGAAATCACCGGGGAAAACAGGGTCGGCATCACGCGGGACGTCGTCAATGTGCTGGCGGATTTCAAACTCGATATCCGCGCCTTTGAGGTCACAACCCACCATATCTTTGCCGATATCCCGGCGATCCGGCCGGAACGTTTTCCGCTTCTGGCCCATCGTTTGATGCAGCTCCCCGGTATTGAAGACGTCAAACCGATTGACCGCCTGCCGACCGAACGACGGCGTGCGCAGCTTCACGCAACCCTTGCCGCCCTTGGCGATCCGGTGATCGCGGTGGATGCCAATGGCCTGATCGCGCAGGCCAATCCGGCCGCGCAAAATATCGCAGGCTCCCCCGATGCGCCGTTGCGCGACCGGCCCTTGGCCGATTTCCTGACCGATCCGGATATTGATGACCTGCGCCAAAGCCATTTCCGCCTGCCAGAACGCGAGGTCACGCTGGGCGGGCAGACCTATCTGTTGCAGGTCGAACCCATCGGCCATGTCGATGATGGCACCGATGCCGCCGATGATGAACCCTGGGGCGGGGTCATGGTGTTTCACCGTGCCGCACGCCTTGGCCGGGTGATGACCGCGCTTCAGGACCGCAGCCACACCGGATTTGACGACATCATCGGCCAAAGCAAGGTTCTGGCACGGGTCAAGGCACAGGCAAAACGCCTGGCATCAGTCGATGCCCCGCTTCTGATCCTCGGTGAAACCGGCACGGGGAAGGAACTATTTGCCCGCGCCTGCCACCGCGCAAGCAACCGCGCCGATCAGCCGTTTCTGGCCCTTAACTGTGCCGCCATGCCCGAAGGTCTGGCCGAAAGCGAACTGTTTGGCTATGCCGCCGGGGCCTTCACCAGTGCTAGGCGTGGCGGCAAGCCGGGGCTTCTGGAACTGGCCGATGGTGGCACATTGTTTCTGGATGAAATCGGCGAACTGACACCGTATTTACAGGCCAAGCTTCTGCGCGTGTTGCAGGATGGCCGGTTCCGGCGCGTCGGTGGCACGGATGAAATCACGGTTGATGTCCGCATCATCAGTGCGACCAACCGCGACCTTGAAGCCATGTCCCATGACGGCACATTCCGCGAAGACCTTTATTTCCGCCTTAACGTCCTTGGCATCACCCTGCCGCCCTTGCGCGACCGGCGCGAAGACATTGCCGAACTGGCGCTTTATTTCGTCACCCGCACCGCCCAGCAAACCGAACGCGCAACACCCCATATCGCAAGCGATGCCCTGTCCTGGCTTGCCAGCCACGACTGGCCGGGCAATGTGCGCGAACTGGAAAACACCCTATTTCGCGCCGTCGCCCTGCTGGATGGCGACATCCTGACCGCACGCGACCTGACCACCACCGCAAGCAACCCGCCCGCCACGGCCACGGATGAAACCGCAACACCCCGCGATCTGGCAACCACCACCACCGCAACCGACCCGATCAATGCGGCCATTGCGCAGGGCACACTTGCCGATGGGATGGACATGCTCGAACGTGAAATGCTGATGCGCCTTTACCCGGATTATCCAAGCTCGCGGAAGCTTGCCGAACGGCTTGGAATCTCGCACACTGCGATTGCCCGCAAGCTTCGCAAATATGGCATTTCCGGTTGATCTTGCCTCCCATGTTGCATTGCGGCATGATCCACCTAACTTAACAAGAGGAACAACTCCTCACCCACAGGGAGAAACATCATGCTGACAGGCAAATGCGCACTTGTTACCGGATCGACCAGCGGCATCGGTCTTGCCATGGCCAAGGCCCTTGCAGGGGCCGGGGCGGATGTCATGCTGAACGGCTTTGGCGACAAGGACGAAATCGAGGCCACCCGCAAATCGCTTGAAACCGAATTTGGCGTCACCGCGCATTACAATGGCGCGGACCTCTCCAAACCCGACCAGATCGAAGCGATGATGATGGACGCCGCCGACAAATTCGGCGGTGGTGCCGATATCCTGATCAACAATGCCGGCATTCAATACACTGCCCTGATCGAGGATTTCCCGCCGGAAAAATGGGACGCGATCATTGCGATCAACCTGACCTCGGCCTTTCACACAACGCGCTTTGCCCTGCCGAACATGAAAAAGAAAAACTGGGGCCGGATCATCAATACCGCCTCCGCGCACGGGCTTGTCGCATCGGTCCAGAAGGCCGCCTATGTCGCGGCCAAGCACGGCATCATGGGCCTGACCAAGGTAACGGCCCTTGAAACCGCCGAAAGCGGCATCACCGCCAATTCAATCTGCCCGGGCTGGGTGCGCACCGAACTGGTCGAACGCCAGATCGAAGCCAAGGCCAAGGAAGGCGGCATTTCCATCGAACAGGCCGCAACCAATCTGGTCTCGGACAAACACCCGTCCAAACAGTTCGTCACCCCCGAACAGATCGGCCAGACCGCGCTGTTCCTGTGCTCGGACGCCGCATCCCAAATGACCGGCACGCATATGTCGGTTGATGGTGGCTGGACCGCGCAGTAAAGTTTTCATGCAGCTATTTTGACACCGAACGGTAGCAAAGCAGCGCATTTTGCTTGAATGATACCGAATAGTTACATAATCTTGTCTCAGGTAAGAATGAAACTGTTCGGTGACATCATGATCATTCGAAACATCGACGATATTCGGGAGGCCGCGCGCAGATTACGCAAGCAGCGCGGCCTTACCCAAAGCCAGACCGCAGCCCTTATCGGCTACAGCCGAAAATGGCTATCGTCATTCGAGCGCGGCAGCAGCACCCCGCCAATTGACATGATCATTCGCCTGTTTGTTTTACTGGGCAGCCCTTTATCTCTGACCGATCTTCAGACCAGCGCAACACCAAACGATCTATCCGGCGTTATCGACATTGACGAGGGGCTTTAATGACGCAGGAAGCCTCTGTTCGGTTGCACGGCATCGAAATCGGCACACTTGGCACCGACGATAATGGTGACCTGCGCTTCCGCTATAGTCCCGATCACATTCACCGATCTGCCACCGATCAAACCGTAAATCACCAACTATCCCTTCGCCTGCCGGTGCCGACCCAAGCGGGTGAAAATCACTGGTTTGATGATGCTGAATGCGGGCCTTTCTTTGCCGGGCTGCTGCCAGACAACAAATTGACCCGTCGAAAACTCGCTCTTGTTTTAAGCAAAGATCACGACATCGCCGCAGATGACGAATTTGCAATGTTATTTGCCCTTGGCAAGGATTGTGCGGGGGCGGTATCCATCGCCCCAACTGGTACTGTTGAAACCCCCGAAGATACAACCCATCCGGAATATCGAATTCTAGACGAAGCAGAACTTGCCAGGCACATCCGCGATTTGCCTGCACGCCCCCTATTCGTTGATGCGCAGGGCGAAGTCCGCATTTCGCTGGCAGGCGTGCATGACAAGGCCGTTGTTATTCGAACCGGCGAAAAGATTGCCCTGCCGCATGGCAATACACCAAGTTCCCACATCCTCAAGACCGATATTCAGGGCCTTCCGGAATCGATCCGCGTCGAACATTATTGCCTTAAAATCGCCCGTGAAATCGGGCTTCCCTGCCCACGGTCACACATTTTGCAAGCAGAAGATCAGATTTTCATGCTTGTCGCACGATACGACCGGACATTGCGCGAAAGATCCGGCCAACGATATTTGACCCGCCTGCATCAGGAAGATTTCTGTCAGGCGCTTGGATATTTTCCGCATCAGAAATACGAGCGCGATGGTGGCCCAGACTGGAAAAAAATGTTTGCCGCGCTGGATTTCAGCCGCGATCCTGCCCGCGATAAACTGCTGCTGCTACGATATGCCATTTTCCAATATCTTGTCGGCAATCCTGATGCACATGCCAAAAATTACAGCCTGATCTGGCAGGCTGGCGGTGTGCGCCTCGCCCCGCTTTATGACCTCAATAACGCCGCAGCATTTCGTAATTTTTACAAAGAGCAACGCATTCTCCTCGCCATGTCCATCGGTGGCGAACGCAACCCGAAACTGCTTGGCCGTGAACATTGGGAATCTTTTGCATCCGATATCAATATCAGCTCAAAGCTGGTGATCGACGAACTTGCAACACTCTCCAAGCTAACCGAAAAAGCAGCAACCAAACTGCGCCAAGCCACGCGTGGAACAATTGCGGACACAAGCCTGCTTGATCTCGCCCTGGAAGACATTAAATCGCGCTGCCAGAACCATTGAGTGATACCGAACGGTATCATTCCCTCGATTTCAGGATAAATGATACCGTTCGGTAACAAAAATTACCCCAAATACCGCCCCAAATGCTCCACCAGCATCCTGATCTTGGGGCTAAGGTGCCGGTTGGTCGGGTAAAGCGCCCAGATACCTTCATCGGTCGGCTGGAATTTGGACAGGACCGGGATCAGATCACCGCTGGCGATCCACGGATCGACGTAATAATCCGGCAACTGGACAATGCCGATGCCCTTTAGCGCGGCATCAAGTAACGCCTGCCCGCTATTGGCATGGATGGAGCCATGAATGCGGATGGTGCGTTCCCGGCCGTCTTCCTCAAACCGCCAGTAATCCAGCGTCCCGACAAGGCAGTTATGCCGCGCAAGCTCCGAAAGCGAATGCGGCTCTCCACGTTTGGAAAGATAGGCTGGCGATGCACAGGCATATAGGCGTCGGGTTGAAAGCTGCTGGCTCATCAAACTGCCGGTCGTGCCATCCAGCCGCCCAAGCCGGATCGCCATGTCATAGCCTTCCAGCACCAGATCAAGTTTCTGGTTGGTAAAGCGGCACTGGACTTCAAGTTCCGGATATCGCGCGACGAAATCATTCACCAGCGGCGCAATCACGGTTTCGCCGTAGGTGGTGGGCGCGGTCAGTTTAAGCTTGCCACGCGGCACCTGTGTCAGGGTACCGATTGCCCGTTCCGCATCCTGCAAACCATCCAGCAATTGTCGGCAATGCTGGTAATAAACCTGCCCGGCTTCGGTAGCACTAACCTTGCGCGTGGTGCGGTAAAACAACTGCACGCCAAGCTTTTCTTCTAACGCGGTGATCTGGCGGCTGACCTGGGCCACGGAAATGCCAAGCTGCTTGGCGGCTGCCGTAAAGCTTTTGCGCTCCGTCACGGCAACGAATTCGCTGATCCCGTCCCACGCATTCATTATTGCATCACCGTAAAAGTCATTTACCGAAATACCGGATTATCAGATCAGGGGAAATAAATAAACTGTTGGCAGTAAATCATTCAAGCCGGAGGAGCGACATGAGCGCCCAAACCATCACCTGCAAAGCCGCCATTGCCTGGGAAGCGGGCAAGCCGCTATCGATTGAAGACGTTCAGGTCGCCCCGCCCAAGGCTGGCGAAGTCCGTGTGCGCATTGTTGCCACCGGCGTTTGCCACACCGATGCCTTTACCCTGTCGGGCGACGACCCCGAAGGCATTTTCCCCGCCATCCTTGGCCATGAAGGCGGCGGGATTGTTGAATCAATCGGCGAAGGTGTGACCAGCGTTGCGGTCGGCGATCACGTGATCCCGCTTTACACCCCGGAATGCGGCGAATGCAAATTCTGCAAATCGGGCAAAACCAACCTGTGCCAGAAAATCCGCGCCACCCAAGGCAAGGGCCTTATGCCCGACGGCACCACGCGCTTCTCGCAGAATGGCAAGCCGATCTATCACTATATGGGCTGCTCGACCTTCTCGGAATATACGGTTCTGCCGGAAATCTCGATTGCCAAGGTCAACAAAACCGCCCCGCTTGAAGAAGTCTGCCTGCTGGGTTGCGGTGTCACCACCGGCATGGGGGCCGCCACCAACGCCGCCAAGGTCAAACCGGGTGACAGCGTTGCGATTTTCGGTCTTGGCGGGATTGGCCTTTCGGCCATCATCGGCTGCAAAATGGCGGGTGCCAGCCGCATCATCGCCATTGATATCAACGAAAAGAAATTCGAACTCGCCAAACAGCTTGGCGCGACCGACACCATCAACCCGCAAAAATTCGACAAGCCAATCCAGGACGTCATCGTTGAGATGACCGATGGCGGCGTTGAATACAGCTTTGAATGCATCGGCAATGTCAATGTGATGCGTTCCGCCCTTGAATGCTGCCACAAGGGTTGGGGGGAGTCGGTGATTATCGGCGTCGCCGGTGCCGGTCAGGAAATCTCGACCCGTCCGTTCCAGCTTGTCACCGGTCGCGTCTGGCGCGGCACCGCCTTTGGCGGGGTCAAGGGCCGTTCGCAACTGCCCGATTATGTCGAACGCTACCTTAAGGGCGAATTCAAACTGTCCGATTTCATCACCCACACCATGAAGCTTGAAGACATCAACGAAGCTTTCGACCTGATGCATGAAGGCGAAAGCATCCGTTCGGTCATCCACTATTAAGACCATCTGGCTTCATACGAAAAACCCGCCCTGCCGGTAAAATTCCGGCAAGACGGGCGAACGGGAGAATAAAATGGGCATTGAAAATTCGTCCAGCAACAAGGTATTCGGCGGCTGGCACAAACAATATACCCATCGGTCCGATGTGCTGGGCTGCGATATGCGGTTTGCCATCTTCCTGCCGCGTCAGGCGGGCAAGGGCAACCGTGTGCCGGTGATGTACTGGCTCTCGGGACTGACCTGCACGGATGAAAACTTCATGCAGAAGGCCGGCGCGTTTCGCATCGCAAGCGAACTGGGCATTGCCATCGTCGCCCCCGACACCAGCCCGCGTGGCGACCATGTCCCCGATGACGAAGAAGAAGCCTATGACTTCGGCAAGGGCGCCGGTTTTTACGTCAACGCGACACAGGAACCCTGGGCGCGCAATTACCGCATGTATGATTACGTGACCAGGGAACTTCCGGCCCTTGTCCGCGATCATTTCCCGATTTCCGATGACGCGGTGATTTCCGGCCATTCGATGGGCGGGCATGGTGCGCTGATGATCGCGCTTAAAAACCCGGGCATGTTCAAATCGGTGACGGCCTTTTCCCCGATTTCAAACCCGATCAATTGCCCGTGGGGCCAGAAGGCGCTTGGCAATTATCTGGGTGATGACAAATCCGTCTGGAAGCAATGGGACAGCTCGGAACTGATGAAGGCCGCAACCGCCAAGGATATGCAAACACCGGCCCTTGTGGATCAGGGCGATGCCGATGGCTTCCTGACTGAGCAACTTAAACCCGATACGCTTTTTGCCGCCGCAAGCCATGCCGGTTATCCGCTGAACCTGCGCATGCAGGAAGGCTACGACCATAGCTATTACTTCATCGCGAGCTTTATCGAAGACCATCTGCGTTTCCACGCGTGGCATCTTGGTATCGCCTGAGATCAGGTAACCGCATCAGAACCCGCACCCAAGCGGTTTTCACCCGGCACGCGCCTCGTCCCTGTAGGCGTGCCGGGTCTTTTTTTCTGAAATGCGAAAACAGGCTTAATCCGGGTCAAAGCTGCGCGCATCAATGGCATCGGCGACATCGTCCGCCGTTTTAAGCGTGCGGATGATCAGCGGCACGACAAGCGCCAGCACCGATTTATCAAGCCCGCGTGCGCGTTGCGCATCGCGGATTTCATGACCGATTTGCGCAATCACCGGAATAAATCGCAACACCATCGAAAAGGCCAGACTGACCTTTTCCGGGTTCACCCCAAACCGCGCCAGCGGCCTCATCGCCCGTTCCAGCGCGGCCAGCATGTCGGATGTTCTGGTCGTCAGGGTGACAAGCCCGGCGAAGGTAACAATTGCGGCTAGCCGGAAAATCACCACAAGCCCCGCCTGCCAGTCATTGAGCCAAAGCTGCACGGCAAAGAACAGCGCCAGCAACCACAATATCGGCCTGATCTGCGCCCACAGGATGCCGGGGCCAAAACCCGACGCCGGATACAGAACAAAAACCGTCACCAGCACCACCGCCAGAACCGGCCAGTCAGGGATCAGAAAAACACCGGTCCCCAGCAGGATAAGGGCAAGCACCTTTAACCCCGCTGCCGCCCGGTGCAGGGCGGAATTGCCATCGATGTAAAGTCCGGCAATCACGCCATCATCTCCCGATAACGGGGGATGGCGATGGCCGGGACATCGTCACAGGCGATCCGGCCATTTTCAAACACCAGCACCCGGTCATAACCGGCAATCAGATCAAGGTCATGGGAAACGGTGATGACGGTCTGATCCAGTTCGGCAATCGCGCGTTCGACCCGGTTGCGATTGCGCAGGTCAAGCAGCGTGGTCGGCTCGTCAAAGATGATGTAACGCGGCGCCATCACCAGCACACCGGAAATCGCCAGAAGCTGCTTCTGCCCCCCGCTTAACAAATGGCTGGGATGGGTTTTGAAATCCGACAGGCCATATCGCGCCAGAACCTCGTCGATACGACGATCAATCTCGTCCTTGGGCAGTTTAAGCGCCTTCAGGCCAAAGGCGATGTCTTCTTCGACCACCGGATAGACGATCTGGTTATCCGGGTTCTGAAAGACAAAGCCGACATGGCGGCGCAATTTGCGCCCGTCCTTGGCGGCATCGAAATCATCGACCCGCACAGTCCCCGACGATGCCACCTGAAGACCGTTCAAAAGCCGGACAAACGTGCTTTTACCCGATCCATTGGCCCCGACAATCCCGATCCGCTTTTCGGAAAGTGACAGTGAAATATCGTCAAGCACCCGGCACTGATCAAATTCCACGGTGACATTTTCAAGCGTGATCATCGGCACCCGACGCAAAATTTCAGACAGGGAATAACAGCAAAAGGCGCGATCTTCGGATCGCGCCCCATCAAAACCTAGCGTGCCCTGGAAATCAAGGGATAGGCGCGCCGGACCGCCATGCAGGCCGCCGTCGCAATCGCAACCTTGATCACATCGCCAATCAGGAACGGTGCGGCACCAACGGTCGCCTGCCAGTAACTGATTTCAACAACGATGCTGACCCAAAGATTGCCAATCGCATACAGAACAACAATCCCGCCAATCGCGATCGACAATGCCGCGTTAACGACATTCAGCCTGTCCCAGAATTTTTCAATCAGCAGGCCGATCACAAAGGCTGAAATCACCCAGCCAACGATAAAGCCCCCCGTCGCCCCCAGAAGAACGCCAAAACCACCGCGACCACCCGACAGAAGCGGCAGGCCAAGCGCAACCAGCACAACAAACAGCAGGATCGAAAGCCCGCCACGACGCGCCCCCAAAATTGCCCCGGCCAGCATCGGCCCCAGCGATTGCGCGGTCACCGGCACCCCGGTAATCGGCAGGGTGATGGGTGGAAACAACCCAAGCACGGCAGTCACAGCGGCAAACAGCGCGATATAGACGATATCTTTTGTGTTCATGATTTTACGATCCTTACTTCCGTTCTCCCCGGCGAAGGGATAGCGCCAAAACCGCAGACCGCCAAGGAAAATGACGCGTCATTCCTACCGGAATGAGATAAGGATCGCCAAATAGGTTTTCGGTTTCAAAAACTTGTCGCGGATTAATCGCTGCTTTGTTCGGCAAATGATTTAAGCCGCATCAGGGCAGAATCCCAGCGCCCCGCAACATGGTCAAGCCACGCACGTGCAAGGGCCAACCGATCCGGGCAAAAAGCATATCGGCTTTCACGCCCGATCCGATGACTTTCGACCAGCCCCGCCATTTCAAGCACGCGCAAATGTTTCGTCACGGCCTGCCGGGTCATGTCCGCGTCATTGGAAAGCGATGCGATTGACCGTGCCTGCCCATCCGACAGCCGATCAAAGATCGCCAGCCGGGTCGGGTCGCCCAAAGCAGCAAAGATTTCGGCGAAACCCGGATCGCCAGCAGATCCCGGCATGTGATTTTCAGTTTTCGACATATTTCCTGATATTTTCCAACTGGAACGCCCAGCCATTTGTGTTGGCCTGCAAGGCAGCCGAAAGACGGTGTGCTGGCAGTTTGTCAAAGCCGGTTTCACGCACGGTCACCCGTGTCACCCCCGCTTTTTCTTCAAGCCAGAATTCGACGAGCGTTTCCGGCTCCCTGCTGTAATCCACCTCCGGCTCAATCGCATAGGGATGCCACGTATAGGCAAAATAGGCCGGTTCCTCCATCGCCTTGATGGTCGATTGCCATTTCACATGCGTGAAGCCCTCAATCGTGATCTGGCCATTTGAAACCTGCCCGACGACAAAGGCATCTTTGATATTCACACCAAACCATGTTCCGAATTGCCTGTGATCCGTCAAGGCCCTCCAGACACGCTGGCGCGGAGCGTTGATCTCGATTTTCTTTTCAATGCTATTGGTCATTAAGCAACCTCCCGGTTGCATTTAATCTGACATGCAACATCCCAATACGCAACCCATAAGTTGCGCATTTAATTTACCATCCTCATCGACAAACGGCCTTCGGACCCCCTGCCGACTTCGGTCACTTTCGGCAATGGCGGCCTTCTCGCAACCGATGAAGCCCGGACAAACTTCCGGCGTCTGCCAGCTTCACCAGCAGACGGCCTTCGGGCTCACGGCCCGCTCCGATCACTTCGGCCATGTCGACATTTCCGGCAACCGACGAAGCCCGGACACACCTCAGGCGTCTGCCATCCTCGCCAACAGACGGTCTCCGGGCTTACCCCTCGCTCCGGTCACTTTCGACAATGGCGGTCTTCCCGCAACCGATGGAGCCCAGACACATTTCGGGCGTTCGCCATCCTCGCCAACAGACGGCCTTCTGGCCCACTACCCGCTCCGGTCAATCCCGGCCATGCCGACATTTCCGGCAACCGATGAAGCCCGGACACACTTCGGGCGCACGGGCCCCACCGGTCCACCATCGTCGGGTCACAGATCACCGCTGCCCGCTGCTGCCATCGCTGCCGCTCCCGGCAAATTCAACGCTCCTTTTCCAAAAGCACGCACCTCTCCCGTCATGACAAATGACCGGGTTAGCCCCCTTAGTCCTCGGCCTTAGTCATCAGGCAGAATACCGCCGTAATGGCTCCGCCATCCGCCGACCCATATCCTGCGGAGCATCCCGCCGCCCTGCCTGTATCTTTCCCGCTGCATCCTGATCACCTCTTTCATCCGGCCCCAAACGCAAAAACCCGCGAGGCTCAAGGCCTCGCGGGTTTCGGTCCGGGTGCTTTTCTCCCGTTGACTTTTCTTTTATGCCACAAATAAAAGAACAAATCAAGAACTTTTTGAAAAAAGTTTTATATGCAGCCTGCCCGCAGGCTATCGTCCGTGCTCCACCATCCGACCAAATAGTTCAGGCCCGGCCATTTTCAGGCCGGGCCTGTGTGCTCCCGTCATCCGGTATTATTGCGCCCAGATCCCCATCAGGACGCAGCGGATTGACGGAGCCCCCCTGTCTCGATGATGAAATTCTTGACGTCTTCAAGGCCATCCATCGCCTTCAGATTCGTAAACAG
Organism: Thalassospira lucentensis; assembly: GCF_001613805.1. GTDB lineage: Bacteria > Pseudomonadota > Alphaproteobacteria > Rhodospirillales > Thalassospiraceae > Thalassospira > Thalassospira lucentensis_A. The sequence continues at coordinate 156,303 of NZ_LPVY01000008.1, read as the reverse complement.
GAACGGACGGGTGCCGCGCATTTTTCTGGCATCGCGGTCCATCACCCCCAGATCGGCCCCGACAAGCGGTGCGAGATCGGTTTTGTTGATCACCAGCAGATCGGACCGCGTAATGCCCGGCCCCCCTTTACGCGGGATTTTGTCGCCGGCCGAAACATCGATGACATAGATGGTGATATCGGCCAGTTCCGGCGAAAATGTCGCCGAGAGGTTATCGCCACCCGATTCAATAAAGATCGCCTCAAGCCCCGGATGCTTGGCGCTCATATCCTCGACCGCGGCAAGGTTGATCGATGCATCTTCGCGAATGGCGGTGTGCGGGCAGCCACCCGTTTCAACACCGGCGATGCGATCCGCGGCCAATGCCCCCGACCGGGTCATGAATTCGGCATCCTCGCGGGTGTAAATATCGTTGGTGATCGCGGCGATATTGAACTCGTCGCGCATGGCCTTGCACAGCCGTTCCAGAAGGGCGGTTTTGCCCGAACCAACCGGGCCACCGATACCAATGCGAAGGGGTGAGCTCATGATCTGAAAAGCCTCGTATATTGGGTTTCGTGTTTCATCGACGTCCAGTCAACCATCGGGGCAGCCGCCCCCAGATTGACCGGATCGGTATTCATCGCAGTTTCGGTCGCCATCGCCACCGCCTTGTCAAGGGACGCCAGGGTCCGCACGCCATCGGTCTGCCCCAACGGCACCAGACGCACCGCACTCGACACCAGATTGGCCGCCATCGCGTGCAAAAACGCGCTCAGCGCATCGCGCAGCGGCACATCCGCCTCGGCCGCGGCAATACCAACCGCAACCGGATAGGATGGCAGACGATCATCTTCGCGCATTCGCTTGGCCCAGAGGGTCAAAATGCCATCGCCCCAGACCTTTTGGGCGGTCGAGACAAAGGCACGCCCCTGTGCCGTTGCCTCCAGCGCCATTTCAGCCGTCCCGCGCCAGCAATCGGCATCAACCCCGATATCAAATAGCGCGTCCAGATCCCTCGCACGCGCCGCGCGCCATGCGGCACAAAACAGCACCGCATCAATCCGCCCGGCACCGAATTCCAGAACCCCCTCGATCCAGGTTGTCAGGCTTTCGGCACTGATGACCCGGCGATCCTCGACCGCGTATTCGACACCGTGGGAATAGGTATAGGCCCCGACCGGGAATGACGGGCTAAGCCATGTCATCAACCGCATCAGACCACCCGGCGTCAGGCTGGCGGGGGAACGGGGATCAAGATCAGTGGTCATGCGGCTCCCCGATGGCATGGGCGTGCGCATGAGAATGGGAATGCCCGTGAGAATGCGCATCGCTATGGTCATGGCCGTGATCATGCCGGTGGTCATGATTATGATCGCCATGATCATGCGGTTCTTCGAAATGATCATTGCCGTGGCTATGCCCGTGGCCGCCATCGCCGCCCAGCCCGTGATAGGCCCCATTCAGCGGATCAAACGGGGCGACTTCGGCGAAAACAACACCGCCCAGCCCCTGCACCATATCGCGCATGACATGATCATCAATGATGCGAAGCCGCCCGTCTTTCAAGACCTGAAGCGGGGTATGACGGTTGCCGATATGCCATGCCATTTTGGCCGCCGCAATCGGGCCGGAACAGGTGATGGTCAGAACATCCTCGGCAGCCGCACGCACCACGATCACCCCGCCATCAACCAGACGCAACCGGTCGCCATCCCCCAAACGCACCGCATGGGGCAGATCAAGCAGGAACGCATCCCCGGCATCATCCATCAGCCGGATGCGCCGCCGGTGACGGTCGGCAAAGGCAAGTGTTACCGTACCGCGCACTTCGGATGTGTCGGACTGGCTAACCGGGATATGTTCAATCGCGCGACGCATGATCCGGGCTCCTAGAACAGGAAGTAACGCTGTGCCATCGGCACGCGATCAACCGGCTGACAGGTCAGAAGTTCACCATCTGCACGAACCTGATAGGTTTCCGGATCGACTTCCATTTTCGGCAGGGCATCGTTCAGCTTCATGTCCTTTTTGCCGATATTGCGCGTGTTCGAAACCGCCAGAAGCTGCTTTGCCAGACCAAATTCGGCGGCAATCCCGGCATCGATCCCGGCCTGGGATACGAACGAGAAGCTCGATTTCGACAATGCCGAACCATAGGCACCAAACATAGGACGATAATGAACCGGCTGCGGTGTCGGGATCGAGGCATTCGGATCCCCCATCGCCGCCCCGATAATCATGCCCGCCTTGATGATCATGTCGGGTTTGACGCCAAAGAACATCGGTTTCCAGACCACGATATCGGCGATCTTGCCGACCTCGATTGATCCGACATGCGATGCAATGCCCTGTGCAATTGCCGGGTTGATCGTGTATTTCGCGACATAACGCTTGGCACGGAAATTATCATTCCCCGGCCCGTCTTCCGACAGGTTGCCGCGCTGCTTTTTCATCTTGTCCGCCGTCTGCCAGGTACGCGAAATGACCTCGCCCACGCGGCCCATGGCCTGACTGTCCGATGAAATGATCGAAAACGCGCCAAGGTCATGCAGGATATCCTCGGCCGCAATGGTTTCACGGCGAATGCGGCTTTCGGCAAAGGCGACATCTTCGGGGATTTTCGGATCAAGGTGATGGCACACCATCAGCATATCAAGATGCTCGTCGATGGTGTTCACCGTAAAGGGACGTGTCGGGTTGGTCGAACTTGGCAGAACGTTGGCCTCGCCGCACAGCTTGATGATATCGGGTGCATGGCCGCCACCCGCCCCTTCGGTGTGGAAGGTATGGATGGTGCGGCCCTTGAACGATGCACGGGTATGTTCGACAAAGCCGCTTTCATTCAGCGTATCGGTATGGATCATCACCTGCACGTCAAGGTCATCGGCCACCGACAGGCAGGTATCAATCGACGCCGGGGTCGTGCCCCAGTCTTCATGCAGTTTAAGCCCGCAAACACCGGCTTTGACCTGTTCGATCAATGACCCCGGCAGGGTCGCGTTACCCTTGCCAAAGAAACCGATATTCATCGGCAATCCGTCAGCTGCCTGCAACATGCGGGCAATGTGCCACGGGCCGGGCGTACAGGTGGTGGCGTTCGTGCCCGCCGCCGGGCCGGTCCCGCCGCCCAGCATCGTGGTTACGCCGGAATACAGCGCATCTTCGACCTGTTGCGGACAAATCCAGTGGATATGGGCGTCAATCCCGCCTGCGGTGATGATATTGCCTTCGCCGGCAATCACCTCGGTTCCCGGACCGATGATGATATCGACACCGGGCTGCACATCGGGGTTCCCGGCCTTGCCGACCCCGGCGATACGGCCATCGCGAATGCCGATATCGGCCTTGATGATGCCGGTATAATCGAGGATCAGCGCGTTGGTGATCACGGTATCGACTGATCCCTCGGCGCGCGATGCCTGCGACTGGCCCATGCCGTCGCGGATGACCTTGCCGCCACCGAATTTGACTTCCTCGCCAAGGATCGTGAAATCCTGTTCGACCTCGATCAAAAGATCGGTATCAGCCAGACGAACCTTGTCGCCCACGGTCGGGCCAAACATGGCGGCATAGGATGCGCGATCAATTTCATAAGCCATTTTTACGCTCCCAGCTTGCCGTTGATTTTGGCGTTAAAGCCATAGACCACACCCGACCCGGCATATTTCACCAGATTGACCTCGCGCGTCTGGCCCGGCTCGAACCGGACGGCCGTGCCCGCCGGGATATCAAGACGGAAACCGCGCGCCGCCTCGCGATCAAAATCAAGACCCGGATTGGTTTCATAAAAATGATAGTGCGATCCGACCTGCACCGGGCGATCCCCGGTATTGGCGACGGTCAGTGTTTTGGTTTCGCGATCCTGATTAAGGATCAGGCTGCCTTCTTTGGTAATGATTTCACCTGGAATCATGGCCTGTTTCCTTTACCTAGCGGATCGGTTCGTGAACGGTCACAAGCTTCGTCCCGTCGGGAAATGTCGCTTCGACCTGAATTTCATGGATCATTTCGGCAATGCCATCCATCACCTGATCGCGCGTGATCACGGTCGCCCCGTCGCGCATCAGATCGGCAACCGATTTGCCATCGCGCGCGCCTTCGACCACAAAATCCGTGATCAGGGCGATGGCTTCGGGATGGTTCAGTTTCACACCGCGCTCAAGGCGGCGTCGCGCCACCATGGCGGCCATTGAAACCAGCAATTTGTCCTTTTCGCGTGGCGTCAGATTCATGCCGTTCTCCTAAATTTCCCAAAGACGCGGCAGCCGCGCCGGAAGTCCGCGTGTTTCATGGCGGAACTGTTTCCACCACGCGCCGTAAACCCGGCGCAATTTCATCGGATCACGCGCCATGAAACGCGTGATCACAATTCCCTTCGTCGCGGTTGCCGCGCACAACACATCCGTTTCCATCAAACCGTCGGATGCGCGCGCCAGACAATCGCGGGCAATATCAAGTTTTTCTTCGGCACCCTGCCCGACCAGAATGGCGGTCGCCGCCGCCCGCGCCCCATCAAAGGCTGCGGGATGATCAAGCATGCGCAAAACATCACCTTCCAGATGCAGCGCATCGCGCCAGACAGGCCGCCCGTCAATCGAGACATCCCATGCATCACGTGCCAGACCGGTTGCGAAAACCTCGCCGCGCGCAAGGCGGCCAAACACCATGATTTCACCGGCCATCACCTGCCCCGAACCGGTAACGGAAACCTTCGTCTTGCGACGCAGACGCGCCTGCTCAAACAGAATGGTTTCATGCGGCAGCCATTCCAGCCAGCCGTTATCTTCGGCCGCCAGATCAACCGACATGACGCAATCCGGCCCGGCGGAACGGTAAATCTTTTCGGCGGCCTGTGCGGTAAACAGGGCGGATGCACCTGCCCTGACCCGGCCTTCAAATGCCAGATGATCGCCACCCACCATGCCGCCCGATGTCGTCACCAGAACGGCAGTCACCAGATCCCCGGCCATCGGACGCGGGAACAGGATCTTCATCGGATCGCGGTAATAAAGATGATCGAGTGCGGCAAAACCCGGTTGATACCCGGACCCAGAACCCGGCTTGAACGCGACCTCGGCCCGGCCGTCGGTGACGATCGGGTTGGAAGCGTCTGACATTTGCGGTTCCGCCTTCAAATCGCTGCGAACCGGGTTTTCGAGTTTGCGAAGCTGCACAAAGCCACCTGAATGTTTCAGTCGCACAACCGGTTAACCCGTGGTCAGACCGGCTGGCCCATCGGCAAACACAGCAAGATGCGGGCCAAACCGCACAGCCCGCAATCGCGCCATTTACCGCACCGGCCCCAATTCACCCATGCGCAAAATTTTGGCAAATGCTGATCAAACAGTCAGATACGACCGCACCTTTTCGCGATCCAGTGCATCCTTGGACCCCGCCAGCACCACCTCGCCACGTTCGAGCACGACGATCTCGTCGGCCAGTTCATGGGCGAAATCAAAATACTGTTCGACCAGAAGGATCGCCATATCGCCGCGATCCGCGAGCTGTTTGATAACGCGCTGGATATCCTTGATGATCGATGGCTGAATGCCTTCCGTCGGCTCGTCCAGCACAAGAAGCCGCGGACGTGTGACCAGCGCCCGCCCGATGGCAAGCTGCTGCTGCTGCCCGCCCGAAAGATCGCCACCACGACGGCCCAGCATGTCACGCAGGACCGGGAACAGTTCAAAAATCTCGTCAGGGATATGACGAAGGGCGCGCGGAAGGGCGGCAAACCCGGTTTCAAGGTTTTCCTTCACGGTCAGAAGCGGGAAAATCTCGCGCCCCTGGGGCACGATCGCAATCCCGGACGCCGAACGACGCCACGCCGGATCACGCGAAATGTTTTTGCCTTCCCAGGTGATGTTGCCATCGGCAATCGGGTGTTGCCCGACAACGGCGCGCATCAGCGATGTTTTCCCCACACCGTTGCGCCCCAGAACCGCCGTGACCTTGCCGGTCTCCGCACTAAGCGACACCTTGCGAAGCGCATGCGACGCCCCATAAAACAGATCGATATTGGCTACATCCAGCATGATCAGCGCCCCAAATATACTTCGATGACCCGCGGGTCTTTCTGAACATGGTCAAGGCGGCCTTCGGCCAGAACCGATCCTTCGTGCAGAACCGTCACCTTGCAATCAAGGTCGCGGACAAATTCCATGTCATGTTCGACAACCACAACAGACCGGTCCGTTGCAATGGATCGCAGCAATTTGGCGGTTTGCTCGGTTTCGGAATCCGTCATGCCCGCGACCGGTTCATCCACCAGAAGCAATTCGGGCTCCTGCATCAGCAACATGCCGATTTCCAGCCACTGTTTCTGCCCGTGCGACAGGTTGGCTGCCGTCTCGTCACGCTTGTCGGTCAGCATGATGGTTTCAAGCGTCTGCTCAATGCGAAGCTTCTCGGCATTGCCCAAACGATGGAAAAGCGCCTGAAACACGCCGCGCCCGCCCGAACAGGCCAGCAGCAGATTGTCAAACACCGTATGGCTTTCAAATACGGTTGGTTTCTGGAACTTGCGCCCGATTCCAAGGTTCGCGATCTCGGCTTCATCAAGCTTCGTCAGATCGACTTCGCTTCGAAACATCACATCGCCGGTATCGGGCCGGGTTTTACCGGTGATGATGTCCATCATCGTCGTCTTGCCCGCCCCGTTCGGCCCGATAATCGCGCGAAGTTCGCCCGGCTCGACATAAAACGACAGGCTATTGAGCGCCCGGAACCCGTCAAAAGTGACGGAAACCCCATCGACATAAAGGATGGTATTGGCTTTGGCGGCCTTGCGTTCGGCCTTTTCAATCTCGATTGCGGCTGCCTCGCTCATGCCTTGCCTCCTTCGTTTGCACGCCCGTTCAGGAAACGCTTGCGCAGGGTGCTAAACGCCGATTGCCGGTCGGGTGCCCCAAATGCCGGCACCGCACCAATCACGCCCTTTGGCAGGAACAGGGTCACGGCAATGAACAACCCGCCAAGGAAGAACAGCCAGAAATCAGGCATCACACCGGTAAAGAAGGTCTTGGCATAGTTCACGATGAACGCCCCTAGCACCGCACCATACAGCGTGCCACGCCCGCCAACCGCCACCCAGATGACGATTTCAATCGACAGGGCCGGGGCAAATTCACCCGGATTGATGATGCCGACCTGCGGCACATAAAGCGATCCGGCAATCCCGGCCATCACGGCCGATACGGTAAAGACGAACAGCTTGTAATATTCGACCCGGTAACCGGTAAACCGCACACGCGCCTCGGCATCGCGGATCGCAATCAGAACCTTGCCCAAACGCGAATTGGTAATGCAGCGCGCCACGACATAACAGATGCCCAGCATCACACAGGATGCAATGAACAGGGCCGCCCGCGTTCCATCGGCCTGCAACGAGAAACCAAGCAGATCCTTGAAATCGGTCAGGCCGTTATTGCCGCCAAATCCCATATCGTTGCGGAAGAATGCCAGCAACAGCGCATAGGTCATCGCCTGCGTGATGATCGAAAGATACACCCCCGTCACCCGCGACCGGAAGGCAAGGAAACCAAACACAAAGGCCAGAAGCCCCGGCACGAACATCGCCATCACAATGGCAAACCAGAACATGTCAAAGCCGTACCAGTACCACGGCAATTCGGTCCAGTTCAGGAACACCATGAAGTCTGGCAGTTCCGGGTTGCCATAAACCCCGCGGTCCCCGATCTGGCGCATCAGATACATACCCATGGCATAACCGCCAAGCGCAAAGAACGCCCCGTGACCAAGGCTTAGAATCCCGCAGAACCCCCAGATCAGATCAACCGAAAGCGCCAGCAACGCATAGCAAAGATATTTGCCAAGCAGGCTCATCATCCATGTCGGAACATGAAAGGCCGATCCTTCGGGCACGATCAGGTTGCCGACCGGGATCAGGATCGACGCCGCAATCAGGATCGCAAGCAGTATCATCCCGCCGCGATCACGCAACAGCCACCCGATCACCGGCGTCATTTGGTATTTCGTGCGATAGTCGGTCATGTATCAGGCCTCCACCGCGCGACCCTTAAGGGCAAACAGGCCCTTTGGTCGTTTCTGGATGAACAGGATCAGCGCAATCAGAACAAAGATTTTCGCCAGCACCGCACCGGCCACCGGCTCAAGAAACTTGTTCACGATGCCAAGGCTGAATGCACCAAGAACCGTGCCCCAAAGGTTGCCGACCCCGCCAAACACCACGACCATGAAACTGTCGATGATGTAGGCTTGGCCAAGATTTGGGCTTACGTTTGAAATCTGGCTGAGTGCGACACCGGCAATCCCGGCAATCCCGGAACCAAGCCCGAAAGTCAGGGCATCGACATACCCGGTGCGAATGCCGACCGATCCGGCCATGCGGCGGTTCTGGGTGACGGCGCGCATCTGAAGGCCAAAGGCGGTATAGCGCAGCACAATCGCAATCCCACCCACCACAATCAGACTGAACAGGATGATCCACAGCCGGTTGTAGGTCAGCACCAGGCCGCTTGAAAGCTCAAGCGCGCCGCTCATGAAATCAGGGGCGGTAACCTGCTGGTTGGTTGCGCCAAACAGGCTTCGGATCGCCTGCTGCAAGACAAGGCTGACACCCCAAGTCGCCAGTAGCGTTTCAAGAGGACGACCATACAGGAACCGGATCACGCAGCGTTCGATCACGATGCCGACCAGACCGGCAACAACGAATGCCGCAGGCACCGCAATCACCAACGACCACGGCGAACCCGACGGAATGACAGATGAAAAAATCTGCTGCACGACAAAGGTGGTATAGGCACCGATCATGATCATTTCGCCGTGCGCCATATTGATCACGCCCATCACGCCAAAGGTGATGGCAAGGCCAACCGCGGCAAGCAACAGCACGGATCCAAGACTGATGCCGCGATATACATCCCCCAGCGTCTGCCACATCGAAAGCCGACCCTCAACCTCGGCAAGGGCGTCTTTGGCCGCAGCAACGACTTCGGGCTGGTAACCTTCGGCTTCGGCACTGGCAACGAACTGCGACAATACCGCACGGATTTGCGGTGTGGTTTCGCTGGCCAGCACTTCGATGGCGGTCAGACGTTCCTCGGTGGTTTCACCGGCCGCCAGCGCCATGGTCGCCCGTGCAAGTTCCATCCGCGCCAGAAGCGTCGCATCTTCCTCACGCTCGATCGCGCGGATCAGCAACGGCAACATCGACGGATCGCGGGCGTCCATGACCTGCTCGACGGCGGCAGTACGGATGCCGATATCCTGACTAAACAGGTTAAGGGCGGCCAACGCATCGCGCAGCGCGCCACGCAGACGGTTGTTGATCTTGATCTTGTCGAGTTCCTTGGAACCGCTTTCACCCACAACCTCGCCGCTGACGACGTCGATATGGTTCCAAACCTTGCCCTTTTTCTCGCCAATCACGACGTGTTCGTCGCTGGCGCGGACAAACAGGTTGCCTTCAAGCATCGCGTTCAGGATCGGCGCGACGCGGGGGTCGCCATCGGCGGCCATGGCCTCGATTGCTTCAACCTTTTTGGTCGAACTTTTATGGTTGAGCTGTTCCGTTATATTGCGCAGTTCTTCGTCGCTAAATGCATGTGCTGGTCGCGGCGACGCCAACACCATCACCGCAAAAATTGCGGCCAGGGCAAACAGGACAGGCAGGGAATTGTTCGCGCGGACACGGAAACGGCACAGGACAGCGGTCATGACAGTACGCATGGTCACCAAGCCTTTGAAAATCGGATGTCAGAAAATCGCAAAAAGAATGGTTGCCCAATCATCAGGACAACGAAAAACAGGCTGGCTGCATCAACAGCCAGCCTGTCCAATCCCGATCAATACATCGGTTTTTCACAGTTGCCGCAGACCCACGGATAGGTCCAGTCGGCGGTCAGCTTTGCGCTTTCAGGCAGGAAGTCCGACCATGCATCGCCAACGACGGTGCCTTCGGTTTCCCAAACGATGTCAAACTGGCCATCGTCCTGTACTTCGCCGATCAGAACCGGCTTGGACAGGTGATGGTTGGTGTTCATGACAGCGGTACCACCGGTCAGGTTTGCAACTTCCTGGCCATACATGGCTTGACGGACGGCATCAACATCGGTGGTGCCAGCCTGTTCAACAGCCTGTTTCCACATGTTAAAGCCGATATAGGTTGCTTCCATCGGATCGTTGGTTACGCGTTTTTCGTCACCGATAAAGGCATGCCATTTTTCGATGAAGGCCGAGTTCGCATCGGACTCAACCGACTGGAAATAGTTCCAGGCAGCCAGATGACCAACCAGCGGCGCGGTATCGATACCAGCCAGTTCTTCTTCACCGACCGAGAAGGCAACAACCGGAATGTCTTCGGCTTTGATGCCCTGGTTGGCGAGTTCCTTGTAGAACGGCACGTTGGCATCACCATTAATGGTCGAAACCACTGCGGTTTTCTTGCCGGTGGATGCGAATGCCTTCACATCGGCAACAATCGACTGCCAGTCGGAATGACCGAACGGGGTATAATTCTCCATGATGTCTTCATCGGAGATACCCTTGCCATTCAGGTAGGAACGCAGGATTTTGTTGGTCGTGCGCGGATAGACATAGTCCGTCCCCAGAAGAACGATACGCTCGGCACCGCCGCCATCTTCGCTCATCAGGTAGTCGACGGCCGGGATTGCCTGCTGGTTCGGCGCGGCACCGGTATAAAACACGTTGCGCGAGCTTTCCTCGCCCTCGTACTGAACCGGATAGAACAGCATGCTGTTCAGTTCTTCAAAGACCGGCAGTACCGACTTGCGTGAGACCGAGGTCCAGCAGCCGAACACGACATCGACCTTGTCTTTTTCAATCAGTTCACGTGCTTTTTCGGCAAAAAGCGGCCAATCCGAGGCCGGATCGACAACAACTGCCTCAACCTGTTTCCCCAACAGGCCGCCATTTTTATTCAGATCATCCACCAGCATCAGGACCGTATCCTTCAGCGTGGTTTCCGAAATAGCCATCGTCCCAGAGAGAGAGTGCAGAACGCCGACTTTAATCGTATCAGCGGCCTGGGCATTTGACATGGTCATTGCCGACCAAGCCAAGGCCCCAGCGCCCATAAGCGCCTGAAGCTTCTTATTCATTCTATTGCCTCCACTGCGAGTTTATTGCACCGCAGTGGTGCTTGCTAAAATCGTGCCAGATTCCGAATAATATGCTGCAGCGCCAGAAATCGCGGCGACTCAACGCAATATCCAACTATTTAACAGGCAAAAAACGGAAAATATTTGCGTTGGGCGCGATTTCAATGATCACTTTTCGATCATTAATTAAAATTTGATTATTTTTTAATCACGTTGACCTGCGCCCGCTCAGCCCTTATCTGAGGGGCGGAAGTTTCGCCTTTCTGCGGTTATTGCACCACAATGCCCATAGGCCGAAGCATCCCGCCCCGCCGGTTCGCCGGCGGGGTTGCTTATATGCAGTAATGCGGGTCAATCATTGTGCCGCAATGGCAGGCAGATCCGTTGAAATGTCGCCGATCACTGATCTGATCCGATTACGCAACCAGACCAGCCCGACATCCTTATCCGCCCAGATCGGCCAGTTCATGGTCACCGGCGGAAAGTTCAGCGGAATAGGCATTTCACAGAACACCAGCCCAAATAACGGCGCATATTGTACCGCAATCCTGCGCGGCACAGTCGCGACAATCGGCGCATTCCGGGCAGCGGCAAGCAACGGCATGAAATCCGGCGCGGCCAGAACGACATCAAGATCAATGCCAATTGCGCGCAAGGCATCACCAACGCAGCCTTCGACATTTCCCGTCTGGGACAGGACCGCGTGGCGTGCGCCAAGGTATGTTTCGCGAGATAGCGGCAGTGTCAGCTTGCACATATCGGGGTTAAAGCAACAGGCCACACTGGATTCAAACAGCACTTCGCCGATCTGGCGGGATTCCTTACATCCGATTGCCAGATCGATTTCCCCGGCATTTAGCATCAGATCGACCGTCTCGACAGTAATCGAACGACTCACCAGACGCACACCGGGTGCGGTTGATTGCAAATGGTGCACCAATGCCGGCAACAGAACCATTTCCATTTCGCCGGTGATACCGATCCGGAAAATGCGATCTGCCGTGTCCGGATCGAAACTGTCGGTCGCCTGAAGCGCACTTTGTGCCTGTGTCAATGCGGCCCGAACCGGCCCGGCCAACGCACGTGCTTTTGCGGTTGGCTGCATTTTCTGTCCGACACGGACAAAAAGATCATCCTGCAACAGCATCCGGAGCGTTGATAAATTGTGGCTCATGGCGGACTGCCCAATCCGCAACTTTTCCGCAGATTTTGTGACGCTTAGCTCTTGCATCATTGCGTCAAACGCAATCATGAGATTGAGGTCAAATGACCTTAAATTGAAATGATCAATAGTATCCATGATCCGCATCGATTTGATTACTGACTGATTGGAATATAGCCTTTCTCTATCGCGTTACAAGCTGCCGGTTAAATCCCGGCATTTGATTGAGGGAGAATATTCTGATGCTGTCACGCAGAGACATGCTTAAAGGTTCGCTTGCTGCCGCTGCCATCGGGGCGACGGCCAGCACCGTTTTTATTCCATTGCGCGCCGCGGCCAAGGCGCCACTGGTGGGCACACAGGCCCCCGGATATTACCGGCTGATGGTGGGCGACGTCGAAGTTACCGCACTTTCGGATGGGACCGGGCAGTTCCCGCTTGCCGATCTGTATCTGAATACCAGCCCCGAACATGCGCGCACGGCCCTTGCCAATGCATTTCAGGGAACCCCGACATCGACATCCGTGAATGCCTATCTTCTGAATTTCGGCGACCGTCTTGTTTTGCTTGATGCCGGGACCAGCGACCTCTTGGGACCGGAACTTGGTAAATTGCCGGGCAATATTATCGCGTCGGGCTATCACCCCGATCAGATCGATGATGTGGTGATTACCCACATTCACACCGATCATAGCGGTGGATTGATCATGAACGGCAAGAAAGCCTTCCCCAACGCCACGGTGCATGTACCGAAACTTGATGCCGAATACTGGCTGAGCACTGAAAACCGCGACAAGGCGCCGGAAAGTGCCAAGCAATATTTTGATCAGGCCGTCCTATCGACAAAGCTTTATAGCGAAAGCGGTACACTTTCGACTTACGAGGCCAATGCATCACCCGTTCCAGGTCTGATCAATTCAACGCATCGTCCGGGTCATACACCGGGCCACAGTGCACTTTGGTTTGAAAGCAAAGGCGAAAAGTTCGTTTATTGGGGCGACATCACCCACGGCGATGTCATCCAGTTTGACGAACCGGGCGTCTCGATTGCGTTTGATGTCGATCCAGATCAGGCCATAACCACTCGCGAGGCTGCCTTTGCCGAAGCCGTATCAGAAAAATATCTGGTTGCCGGGTGCCATATCGCCTTCCCGGGTATTGGGCATGTCATCGAAGACAGCACGATGTTTGACTGGGTGCCGATGAACTATCGCGCTGACGTCTGATCCGACTTCCCCGACCCGCGCTTAAGACGCCAGACGAAAAAGGGCGACCTGCATCACGCAGGCCGCCCTTTGATTTCCTTTTTCGACAAAACCAGCTATTCCGGCATCCCGGCACGGATCCACTGCCCCAGCTGTACCCGTTCCTCGTCCGTCATTTCGGTCATGTTGCCAAGCGGCATGGCGCGCCCGATAACGGACTGGGCCAGAACACGCTGCGCATTGGCTTTGACCTGCGCGATGTCATCAAACATTACGCCCATCGGCGCCTCGTCAAAGCCTTCATCGGTCGGGTTGGCAGAATGACAGGCCGTGCAGCGGGTCTGAACAATCGCCAGCGCATGATCGCCGGTGATGATTTCCTGATCGGCCAGCTTGGCGGCATCGGGATCATAGGACGCAAACATCGCCAGGATCGCCATGCCCACCGCAGCCGATGGCAGTTGCCATGCAATCGCCTTGCCGCGGCCCCCGGCATTACGCGTGTTAAAGAAATGGCGCACCAACCCGCCAATGATCAGGATCAGACCGACAATCAGCCACGACTGATCATGGGAAAACAGCATCGAATAATGGTTGCTGATCATCATCAGCAAAACTGGAAGAGTCAGATAGTTGTTATGCGTGGATCGCTGCTTGGCCTGCAATCCCAATGCCGGATCGGGTTTTTCGCCCGCCATCAGGCTAGCGACGACCTTTTTCTGGTTGGGAATGATGATGCGAAACACGTTGGCAGCCATGATCGTGCCAATCATCGCACCGACATGAATAAACGCCCCGCGACCGCTGAAGACATGGGTAAACAGATAACTCGCTGCCATGATCAGGATGAATAATGCAACCGCAAGCTTGCCGGTACTTTTACCAATCGCACTTTTGCAGATGATGTCATAGATCACCCAACCGGCAAACAGGCTGGCAATCCCGATCAGGATCGCATCCCATTTGCCAAGCGGCATGATATTCGGATCGATCAGATAGCTTTCGGCACTCCAGTAATACATCGTCACCAGAAGCGAAAAACCGGTCAGCCAGGTAAAATAAGCCTCATATTTGAACCAGTGCAGTTCGGGCGGCATGGATTTCGGCGCGACCATCCATTTATTGACATGGTAAAACCCGCCGCCATGGACCATCCATGCCTCGCCATACACGCCCTCGTCCATGCCGGGACGCTTGCGCAGGCTCAGATCAAGCCAGACGAAGTAAAAGGATGAACCGATCCACGCGATACCGGTGATCAAATGCGCCCAGCGCAGGATCAGATTGATCCAGTCCTGAAACAGAATATCCACCCGTTGAAACCTCCGTCTTGCAGGACGTCTCTCATACTGCCCTGCTGTCCCCTTGCCGGTTATGCGACACATCTGACCACATTGATCCGGAATTATTCCAATCAGAGTCCTAACATAGCGTATCCGGGCGCTCTATTATTAAGGGCAGGTGCATAATCGAAATGACTTTCAAGTTATTTTTTAAAATGGCACAGTGACCGTCAGGATTTGGAAGAATACAAATTCAGAAAATAAAAAAAGCTGTATCAGGAGCCCGCACCCCATGTCCGACTTTGAGGACATTCAGATTTTTGTCCGCGTAGCCGAGCTTGGAAACCTGTCTGCTGCCGGGCGCGAATTGCGCCATTCGGCGGCGGTTGTTTCAAACCGGATTGCACGCCTTGAAGAACGGCTGGGTGTACGGCTTTTGAACCGCACCACACGCCGGGTGAACCTTACCACCGAAGGCGATGTATATTACCGGCACTGCCTGCGCATTCTGGCCGAAATGCAGGAAGCCGAAAACGCCATCGCCAACCAGAAAAACACCACGCGCGGCCCGGTAACGCTGACCTGCCCGATTGCGTTTGGCAATAAATATGTCGCACCGATCATTCCGAAGTTTGTCGAGAAAAACCCCGATGTGCAGGTCAGACTGCACCTTTCCGACCGGTTGCTTGACCTGCTTCAGGACAAGGTCGACCTTGCCATTCGCATTGCCGAGTTAAAGGAAAGCTCGTTGATCGTGCGCAAGCTTGCGGCCAACAAACGCATGCTGGTGGCAAGCCCGGCCTATCTGAAAAGGCATGGTATCCCCAGCGCACCCGGTGATTTACTGCACCATAACTGCCTGTTGCTGCGATTTCCGGGATCACGTCAATATCAATGGACCCTGCTCGGCTCACAGAAAGAAGGCCCGGTGACCCTGTCGGTTTCGGGATCCATGGATTCAGACAATGGTGAAGTCCTGACCCGCTGGTGCCTTGACGGGCATGGCATCGCCCTTAAATCCTACTGGGAAGTCGGCGAATATATCCGCAACGGCCAGCTTCAGGTGGTTCTGCCCGATTATACGCCGCCAGCCCATGCGGTTTACGCGCTTTATCCCGAAAACCGTTACCTGCCGACACGTGTGCGGGCCTTTGTCGATTTTCTGGTAGGCGAGTTTGGCGGGACACCGCCATGGGATAAGAGCTGATAAAAACCCGTATATCCACAAAACGCTCCGATAGATGCAAGGCGTATTGCGGCTTTTGTTTGTATTACTTTTTGATTTCGGACAGATACCCACCCAGAACAGCCGCGACATTGAACCCGATGACGTCATGGGCATAACCACCTTCCATGACAAAGACAGTTTTCAATCCCAATCGCCCGATCATTTGTCCGATCCGTTTGAAATCATCGGTTTGCAGTCTGAAATCGCACAGCGTTTCCGCTTCGTGGGCATCAACGCCAAGGGCGATCACCAGGGCTTCGGGCTGCCATGTGATGATTTTCTGAATGGCCTGTGAAAAACCTTGTGACCACGGCCCAAAATCCGATCCGCCGGGAAGTACGATATTCAGGTTCGCCCCCTGCCCGTCCAGACGACCGGTTTCGTTTTCATAGCCCATGAAGAACGGAAACTGGTGCTTCGGGTCAGCATGAATCGAGACAGTCAGAACATCACCACGGTCATAGAAAATATCCTGCGTTCCGTTGCCATGATGGTAATCGATATCAAGTATCGCAACCTTTCTAGCACCCTTGGCAATCATCTGCTGGGCGGCAATGGCCGAGTTATTGAGGAAGCAATATCCGCCATAACGATTGGCATGCGCATGATGTCCCGGCGGGCGGGTCAGGGCAAAGGATGCCTCACCATCGTTCCAGACAGCATCGGCCGCCGATACTACGGTTTGCGCGCCCCAATAGGCCGCCTTCCACGTTCCCTTGGTAATCGGGGTATCGGATGAAATGGCATATTGCCCAAGACGCGCGCTGATATGGGCGGGTTTGCCGCCTGAAAATCCGGCTGTTGGCCAGACATAGGGAAAAGCGTCGTGGTCGTTGCCCGCCGCATTCCAGTCCGCCCATGCGTTTTCAAGAAAGGCCAGATAATCCGCATCATGAATTGAGGCAATCGGTGCCATGCCGTGATCGGCCGGATCAACAAGCTGCGCCTGCACCGAGTGGGCCACCGCATCACGGATAATTGCCATACGGCGGGAATTTTCAAAGCATGGAATCAAACGCCCATGGTGCATTTCACCATTCCCGTCATGGGCATCGTGGCGGGAATTAAAAAACACACGCATGACTGACTTCCTTTCCGGCAAAGGCGATAAGGGGCATCTATCCCCTTATCGTAGCAGAAAGTTCTTAACAGGTAGCTATTTGCGCGCGGTGCTATATAGCAGCTCGGCGATGGTTTCAAGGAAACCGCCAAGCTGTTTGCGCAGACTTTCAGCTTCCCGCGCCAGTTTGCCCGCCATATCACGCGTGGTATCGGCAGCCTCGCCCGTCTGACCGGCCATTTCAGAAACCACCGTGATATTGTCGGTCACTTCCTGTGCGCCGCTGGATGCCTGTTCGACATTGCGTGTGATGTTCGATGACAGTGCCGTCTGGGTTTCGACATTGTTCGAAATCAGGTCCGAACGGGCAGCCAGATCATCAATGACAGATGCAATTTCGCGGATCGAATTGACCGATGCTTCGATCGCATTCTGGATGTCCTGGACTTTTTCCTCAATCGATTCAGTGGCTTTGCTGGTCTGGTTGGCAAGTCCCTTGACCTCGTTGGCGACAACAGCAAAGCCCTTGCCCGCTTCGCCCGCACGGGCGGCTTCGATGGTGGCATTCAGCGCCAGAAGGTTGGTCTGCGCAGCAATATCGCGGATAAAACTGACGACTTCGACGATTTCGCCTGCGGCGGCTTCGAGCTGACCAATCCGGCCATCGGTTTCCTGCGCCAGACCATTGGCGCGATGGGCAATTTCAACCGATTCACGGGCCTGATCGGCAACGGTGCGGATCGACTGGTTCAGTTCTTCGGATGCCTCGGAGACGCCCGAAACATTGGCGGCTGTCTGGCGGGCCGCAGCGGCAACGTTGGTCGAACGCGAACTGGTTTCGTGTGCAATGCGGTTGGCATCGCCCGATGCGTTTGAAAGTGCACCTGCGGCTTCGGCAATCTGATCGACGGCCTCGAATGATCCGCTTTTGAATTCTTCGATGATGGTGTTAAAGCCGGTAAGCTTCTTTTCAATCGACGAAGTTGCCGCATTGATTTTCTGCGCCGACGTCAGATAGGCACCGACCAATCCGGTTTCGACAATCCGTCGATAATAACGGTTTTCAGAAACCGCGCCCATGGATGCAGCACTTTCCCGCAGGAAGGCGTCATTGCGGTCGATCAGCCTGTTGATCGCGATGAAAAGTTCGCGCATGTCGGGATGACTGTCGACATTGGTAATGCGTGCTTCGTAATCACCCTCAGCCGCGGCAAGAACAACGTCCAGTGCCTTTTTGATCCCCGATTTGCTGGAACCACCAAATAGCGACATTTTGAAACCTCGAATTAGCAATCAGCCTAAAGGCTTTGAATGAATTTGTCGTATGCCAGACCGGCATCTGAAAGCTTTTGCGCCAGCGCCTTACCAGCCGCAATCATACCGTCCTTGCGGTTGGCAGTGCTTTCTTCGATCTGACGGAGTTCCGCGTAAAGCGGGATGATCTTATCCTTGAGGATTTTCGGATCAGCCACCCGACGGTTCGAATGGTAGCCAATAATTTTGCCATTCGCGTCAAGACTGGGCGTGATATGCGCATATACCCAGTAGTGATCGCCGTTCTTTGACATGTTCACGACATAGGCGAAAATCTCGTGACCAGCAGCGATTTCATCCCAAAGCAACTTGAAAACGCAGCGCGGCATGTCGGGATGACGAATGATCGAATGGGGCTGGCCCAGAACTTCCTTTTCACGGTAGTCGGAAAGACGCAGAAAAACCTCGTTGGCATAGGTAATCCGGCCCTTAAGGTCCGTTTTACTGACAATCAGTTCTTCAGGCTTGAAATGGCGTTCCTTGCCGGTTGGCTTGGACCTGACTAGCGTTTCGCTCACGTTTCTGTCCCCGATTTTCTGTCCGATAACCTGCCATTGTAGACCACAGCAGTTTTGCATGTCCGGATATCATGTAACGATATATCCGCGAATGATAAATGTAAAATATCCATGTGATACATAGACTAAGCATGATGATAAAAATTAGATAAATATAATTGGCCATAGCGCTCCCGACATACAATAGCGGCGCCGGTCAGCGATCATGCCTTGTCAGATGTTCATGCTTTTGATTTTCTGATTATGGTGACGTTTGCAGGGAAGCAGCATGGCACAAGATCTTCGGGACTTTCCATTTCGCGTGGTCATCCATGAAAAGCATTCCGCCCAAGGGGTGCTTGACTGGCTGGACAAGAATATACGCAGCGACAGATGGACCATGGGCATTCGCAATATCGAACTGCCGCGTGCGACCCAATCCGCCCCCATCGTCGACATGGTGATCTATTTTGCCCGTCGGGAGGATATGGAGCTTTTCCGTGAACGCTGGGCTGGCAAGACGCGCGAACATAAGGTCAAATTGAAATTCTGGCGTGCCGCGCTCTATGCCCTGCTGCACCCGAAAATGGAAATGATCGCCTACGAAAAAATCGACGACAGCCCGAAACGCATCCGTCCGGGGGATCCGGAAACAAGCATCAAGAAGACCTGAAACGAAACAACCCCGCATACCAGATGCGGGGTTGTTCGTCGTGCTACCCTCAAGAGGCTTGCAGATCGTGATTATTTCGGCAGTTCGGCATCGATGCCTTTGATGTACCAGTCCATGCCCAGAAGCATTTCGTCGGTTGCATCTTCGCCTTCCTTGATGCGCAGTTCGCCAGCCTGATCATAGATCGGGCCTGCGAACGGGTGGATTTCACCCGATGCGATCTTGGCTTCGGTTTCTTCGGCCAGTGCTTTTACGTCATCAGGCATGTTGGTGTAGGGCGCCATGTCGACCATACCGGAATCGATGCCACCCCAGGTATCGGTCGATTCCCATGTGCCTTCGGCAACAGCCTTGGCACGCGCAACATAATATTCATCCCAATGGTCAACAATCGCGGTCAATTGAGCCTTCGGAGCGAACTTGATCATGTCAGATGCCTGACCAAAACCGACGATACCGCGGTTCTCGGCAACCTGAAGCGGTGCCGGGCTGTCGGTGTGCTGAACCATGATGTCTGCGCCCTGATCGATCAGGGCCTTGGCAGCGTCGCCTTCTTTGCCCGGATCATACCAGGTGTTGGCCCAGACGATTTTGACTTTAACGTCCGGGTTAACCGACCATGCGCCCAGCATGAACGAGTTGATGCCACGAACTACTTCCGGGATCGGGAACGAACCAACATAGCCGACAATGTTCGACTTGGTCATTTTACCGGCGATCACACCAGCAACATAACGACCTTCATAGAAACGCGCGGCATAGGTCGAAACGTTTGCATCACGTTTGTAACCGGTTGCATGTTCGAATTTCACATTCGGGAACTGCTTGGCAACCTTGACGGTCGGGTTCATAAAACCGAACGAGGTGGTGAAGATCAGGTTATGACCAGTCTGGGCCAACTGACGGATCACGCGTTCGGCGTCCGCACCTTCCGGAACGCTCTCGACATAGCTGGTGGTCGCATTGTCACCAAGGGCAGCTTCGATTGCCTGACGGCCGATATCGTGGCGATAGGACCAGCCATGGTCACCGATCGGGCCGACATAGACAAAGCCGGCTTTGACTTCTTCGGCCTGGGCAGCACCCATGCCGAGTGCAAGTGCACCGGTTGCCACAACGGCGGCAAGCGTGCGCTTCACGAGATTTGCATTCATTATTTGGTCTCCCTGTTAATCAGCTAATCAGGATTTAAACCCAATTGTTTACGCAATCAATGACGTGTTCTTGTCCAGACCAAGACTCAGCCAAACCGACCGCATGACAAAAGACCGGTTTGATTGAGTGTTGGTCCGATACGCACTTCCTCCCACCGGGTCGGAGCATCTTTTGACGCACCCCGATCCCGTTTCACCAGCCCTATTGTGCGGGCCGGAACGCCTGCCCGATACAGGCAGGTGCATTCAGTCTGATCTTTGCGCGATCACTGGAAATGATCACCAGCACAATCACGGTCGCAAGGTATGGCAGCATCGACATGAATTGCGACGGCACATGCACGCCTGCACTTTGCGCATGAAGCTGCAATACCGAAATAAGCCCGAACATATAGGCACCCGCCAATAGACGGCCCGGACGCCAGGTTGCAAACACGACAAGCGCCAACGCGATCCAACCGCGCCCGGCTGTCATGTTTTCGGCCCACATCGGCGTATAGGACAGCGAAAGATACGCGCCCGCAAGGCCTGCCATAGCCCCGCCAAACATGGTAGCCATATAGCGGATTTTAATCACCGAATAGCCGATGGCATGCGCGGAATGATGGGAATCACCAACCGCCTTGAGGATCAGCCCCCCACGCGTACGCGACAGGAAGAATCCAACCGCAATCACCATCACAATCGAAAGATAAACCAGAAAATCCTGACCAAACAGAATTTCGCCAACCAGCGGAATATCGGTCAAAACCGGGATATTCAGCCCTGGGAGCGGTTCGATCGCAAAGCCGACAAAGCCGGAACCAACAAGGGCTGAAAAACCCACCCCGAAAATGGTCAGCGCCAGACCCGTTGCGACCTGATTGGCCATCAGGGTCAGGGTCAGAAAGGCGAAGATCAGCGACATCAGCATCCCGGCAATGATCGCCGCCAGAATGCCCAGAATGGCAGAGCCGCTTGATGCGGTGACCGCAAACCCGGAAATCGCACCGACCAGCATCATGCCTTCGACACCAAGGTTAAGCACCCCGGATTTTTCGGTAATCAGTTCGCCGGTCGATGCCAGCAGAAGCGGGGTCGATGCCGTAATCACGGTCAGGATCAGTGGAATGAGCCAATCCATTATGCGGCCTCCCCTTTGGCTGCCGGGGTTCCGAAACGAACCCGATACTTGGTCAAAACATCACAGGCCAGCAGGAAGAACAGCAAAATCCCCTGAAACAGGCCGGTCACCGCATTTGGTAGCCCCAACGTAATCTGGGCCAATTCCCCACCCAGATAGGTCAGCGCCATAATCAGCCCGCCAAACAGGATACCCAACGGATGCAACCGTCCAAGGAAGGCAACGATAATTGCCGTAAAGCCGTAACCGGGCGATATGGCAGGCTGCAACTGGCCAATCGGCCCGGCAACCTCGAATAAACCGGCAAGACCGGAAAGTGCGCCGCCCAGCAACAGGGTAAACCAGACCATGCGTTTCTGACGGAACCCGACATGGCGGGCGGCCTGTGGGGCCTTGCCCACCACGCGCAGCTGGAACCCGATTACGGATTTTGACAGTAAAATCCAACCGGCAATCACCACCAGCACTGCAAAGGCGGTTCCAAGGTGAACGCGCGTGCCGTCATAAATCACCGGTAGCAGGCCAGCATCCGGGAATGGACGGGATTCAGGGAAATTGAAACCTTCGGGGTTTCGCCACGGACCGTGCACAAGGAAGCTCAGGAACAGCGTTGCGACATAGGTCAGCATCAGGCTGGTCAGAATTTCGTTGGCATTAAATCGGGTGCGCAGAAGTGCTGGTATGCCGCCCCAGAACGCCCCGCCAATTGCCCCAAGCACAAACATTGCGGGCAACAGGAACATGCTTTCACTGTCATAAAAATAAAGCGCAAGACCACCGCCGAATATGGCGCCCATGGTCAATTGCCCCTCGGCACCGATGTTCCAGACATTGGCGCGGAACCCCATCGACAACCCGATGGCAATGATCACAAGCGGGGTTGCCTTCACAAACAGTTCGGAAATGCCATAGCTGTTGTTGATCGGCAGGATGAAAAATGTGTAAAGCGCATCAAACGGGTTCTTGCCCATAAAGGAAAAGATGATCCCGCCGACTATCAGCGTCATGAGAATTGCCAGAACCGGCGACAGATAAACCATCGCCTGACTATGCTGGCGACGGGGTTCAAGCCTGACCAACGCGATCTCCTTCGATAAGCTCTTTCGTCTTCAGGGTTACGTCGCCATCCAGATCGTGAAGTCCCCCCATCAACAAACCGATTTCCTCGACACTGACATCGGCCATTGGCCGCGGGGCGGACATCTTGCCTTCGGACATCACCACCACCTGATCACAGATGGCGAAAATTTCGTCCAGATCCTGCGAAATCACCAGAACCGCCGTGCCTTTTGCTGCCAGATCAAGCAATGCCTGATGAATGGCACTTGCCGCACCGGCATCAACACCCCAGGTCGGCTGTGAAATCACCAGCACGCCCGGATCCTGAAGGATTTCACGCCCGACGATGAATTTCTGAAGGTTCCCGCCCGAAAGGCTTCCGGCCTCGGCGGAGGCACCGGTGGTACGCACATCAAACGTCTTGATGATCTTATCGGCAAATGTACGGGTCGGCACTTCGCGGATCAAACCACGCGCGGACAGTGCCATGCGCCGGAACGCAGTCAAAAACCCGTTTTCCGAAAGGCTCATATCGGGAACCGCACCATGCCCGTTACGCTCTTCGGGTACAAAAGCCGCGCCAAGCCGACGGCGGCGGCGCGGGCCAAAATGCGCAACCGGATTGCCATCGATCTTGATGCAGTCGGGTGTGCCGATGATTTCGGTTTCACCGGCCAGTGCCTGAAACAGTTCGTTCTGGCCATTTCCGGCGACACCGGCAACGCCCATGATTTCCCCACCCCGCACCTTCAGGCCAATCCCCTTAAGGTCGGTGCCAAACTGTTCGTCACTGATCAGTGACAGATCGGAAATATCAAGACGCACATCACCGAATTTGCGGGTACCGCTACGATCGGGTGCTGTCAGTTTCTGACCAATCATCATTTCGGCCATGGATTTCGCTGTTTCCTCGCGCGGGTCACACCCGCCGACGACCTTGCCTCCGCGCAATACGGTTGCCTTCTGACACAGCGCTTTGACCTCGTGCAGTTTGTGGCTGATATAAAGGATTGCGCAACCTTCGTCGGCAAGACGGCGCAATGTTTCAAACAGCTTTTCGACTTCCTGCGGTGTCAAAACCGATGTCGGCTCGTCCAGGATAAGCAGCTTGGGATTTTGCAGAAGGCAGCGAACGATTTCGATCCTCTGCCGTTCGCCAACCGAAAGCGTGTAAACATGACGATCAGGATCAAGCGGCAGACCATAGGTCTTTTCGACCTCGATCACCTGCTGACGCAGGGCAGCCATATCGCGCACGTCATTCATCGCCAGCGCAATGTTTTCCAGAACCGTCATGGTTTCGAACAGCGAGAAATGCTGGAACACCAGACCAACACCCATTTCGCGCGCGTCATGCGGGCTATGGATCGTGACCGGCTTGCCCTCCCACAGCAATTCGCCCTGATCAGCCTGCAGCACACCATAGATGATTTTTACAAGCGTACTTTTACCCGCACCATTTTCCCCCAGAAGAGCATGGATTTCACCAGGTTCGATACGGAAACTGATATCGTCATTTGCCAGACAGCCCGGAAAGGCCTTGGTCACACCGCGCACTTCAAGCTGCGCTGGTTTTGACCCGCCTGTCATCGCCAAGCCTGTATCTGATCCGGTATTCCCGGTCGTCGACGTCACTGCTGCCACCCCTAAATTGCGATCCGATCACGCGCACCGAAGGTATTACCCGTTCACGGTTTGCTAATCAAACGGTCTCAATACGCGATTTTGTCTTCTTTGGCATCCCAGGCCGCAAAGACATCACGCGCTTCCCCTAAATCCAGATGTTCGCACGGCAGGCTCCGATCCGGGATCGGTTTTGCCACTTCATCATACAGGAATTGATCGTCAAAGCCGATTGCCGCTGCATCATCGCGGGAATTGGCATAATAGATCCGGTCAAGACGCGCCCAATAGATCGCCGAAAGGCACATCGGGCATGGCTCGCAACTGGTGTAAATCTCGCAACCGGCAAGATTGAAGGTACCAAGCTTTTCACAGGCCGCACGGATGGCGCTGACCTCGGCATGGGCGGTCGGATCGTTGCTGGATGTTACCTTGTTCCAGCCTTCGGATATGACTTCACCGTCCTTGACAATGATTGCCCCGAACGGGCCGCCACAGCCTTCTTCCATTTTTGTCCGCGACAAATTCACGGCATGGAGCATGTGTTTATGCTTGGCGTCACACACAGCCAAATCTCCCTATATGAACTCCTGATCCGGTAAACGGATCCTCCTGATCAGGCCGCTATTGGCGCGGCCCTTTATCATTTATATGCCTTGCAATGAAGGCCTTATCATCCGGCAAGGCCGTCTTGTGCGACCCTGTTCACCGGATATTGCGCCAGGCGTGCTTCACGCACGGACAGCAATTGCACCGCAACCGATGCCGCGATGACTGACGGCTGTTTGCCGGTAATGCCCTGAATTCCAATCGGGCATGTCAAACGACCGATTTCCGTGTCACCCAACCCGCGACCCTTTAATCGCCGAACAAAGCGCGCGCGTTTGGTTTGGCTTCCGATCATGCCGACAAAACCAAGATCATTCCGCATCAAGGCCGCCCGACAGATATCAAAGTCCTGCGCGTGGCTGTGCGTCAGGATCAGCGCGAAGGCATCGGGCGGCATGTCGGCCACCTCGTCCTCGGGCCTTTCGCTTTGATGCAGATGAAGTTTCGATGTTTCCGGCAGGGTCAGGTATTCATCACGCGAATCGATCAGGTGAATATCGAACGGCAAGGGTGCCAGTGCCTGAACAATCGCCTGTCCGACATGCCCGGCACCAAACAGCCAAAGCGGCGTTGCTCCGTCATCAAGGCGCAGGCACAGCTTCTGCTGCCCGGCCAGATCACACAACCCGCCACGGCCCCCGGCAAACAAACGATCCAATGCGTCGGCATCCTGAGTGCTGGCCGTTTCAATATTCCGGCTTTCGCCCATCGGCAACATCACCCACGCACCATGATCAAGCCCGGTAGAGTTTTGCGTGGTTCGGATCGCTGTTGCCAGCTGATGCTTTTGCATCGGGTCCAGCCGGTGAAATGCAATATCGACAGCGCCCCCGCAACATTGCCCAAGCCCCGGCCCCAAGGGGAACGCGACCAGTTCTGCGATGATATCGCCCTGCGAGGCGAGAGCTTGACGGGCACGCAATGTGACCTGATGTTCCAGATTGCCCCCGCCAATCGTTCCGGCAATGGAATTTTCGCTGACCAGCATAAACGCCCCTGCCTCTCGCGGGGTGGACCCGCGAATGGCCGCCACACTGATTATCATCACCGGATCAGGGGACTGCAACACAGCAATATGGGCGTCATGGGACAGGCGCATGATGCTATTCCCCCGCCGCCGGAACCGCATCATGACTTTGGGCGATCATGCCCTTTGCCACATTTGCGACCGCACTCAGGACGGCTTCGGGGGTTGCCGGCGCATCGAGCATCGGGATCACCTTGTAATTCCCGACCGATGCAATCGCATCAGCAATTGCGCGATGCACTGAAATCGCCAGCATCAGGGGCGGCTCACCAACCGCCTTGGATCTGTGAATGGTTTTTTCAATATTTCTTCCGGATGACCACAACTCAAGCCGGAAATCATCCGGACGATCCGAACATGCGGGAATTTTATAGGTGGACGGCGCATGCGTGCGCAAACGACCTGCATCATCCCACCACAATTCCTCGGATGTCAGCCATCCCATGCCTTGAATAAAACCGCCTTCGATCTGACCGCGGTCAATCGCCGGGTTCAGCGACCGGCCGACATCGTGGCTGATGTCAACGCGTGTGACCTTATATTCGCCCGTCAGGGTGTCGATCATCACCTCGGAACAAGCCACGCCATAGGCGAAGTAATAGAATGGCCGACCCGACGCGGTTTCACGGTCGTAATGGATTTTCGGCGTCGCGTAATAGCCCGTCGCCGAAAGCGAAACACGCGCCAGATAAGCCTGTTTGACCAGATCGGCAAATTCCAGTTCGGTCACATCACCAACAATCACCCGGCCCGGAACAAACCGGACGGCAGCCTCGGCAACACCGTATTTCTCAGCCGCAAAAGCAATCAGGCGCGATTTGATGATAATCGCGGCATCGCGCGCGGCCATGCCGTTCATATCCGCGCCGCTTGAGGCTGCAGTTGCCGATGTGTTGGGAACCTTGCCAGTGTTGGTTGCCGTGATCTTGATCCGGTCGAGATCGATCTGGAATTCCTCGGCCACAACCTGGGCAACCTTGATAAACAGGCCCTGCCCCATTTCCGTCCCGCCATGGTTCAGGTGCACCGATCCGTCCTGATAAATATGGATCAGCGCACCGGCCTGATTAAGGAAGGTCGTGGTAAAGGAAATGCCAAACTTGACCGGCGTGATTGAAATGCCGCGCTTGATCACCGGGCTTTGCGCATTGAACGCGTCGATTTCCTCGCGGCGCTTGCGATAGTCGCAAGATGCCAGAATATCGTTCGTCAGTTCCGCAAGGACATTATCCTCGACCGTCATGTGATACGGCGTCGTGTTACGGTCCGTCGTGCCGTAATAATTGGCGATCCGCACATCAAGCGGATCACGGCCAACCGTCATGGCGATTTCATCAATAATCCGTTCAATCGCCACCATGCCCTGCGGCCCGCCAAATCCGCGAAACGCGGTATTGGACACCAGATTGGTTTTGCAGCGATAGGACCGGATTTCGACATCGCCAAGGAAATAGGCATTGTCGGTGTGGAACATGGCCCGATCACAAATCGCTGCCGACAGATCGGCCGAGAAACCGCAATTGGCAGCATATTGAATATCCAACCCGCAAATCCGGCCATCATCATCAAAACCGACATCATATTCGACGATAAAGTCATGGCGTTTGCCGGTCATGACCATGTCATCATCGCGGTCCAGACGCATTTTCGCCGGGCGACCGGTTTTAACCGCAACAATCGCCGCCAGTGCCGCCCATTGTGATGCCTGCGTTTCCTTGCCACCGAAACCACCGCCCATACGACGCACTTCAACCGTGACCGCATTGGCCGGACGACCAAGGACATTGGCGATATTGTGCTGAACCTCGGACGGATGCTGGGTCGAACAATGCAAAAGCACGTCACCATCTTCCTGCGGAATGGCAAAGGTGATCTGGCCCTCAAGATAGAAATGGTCCTGCCCGCCGATTTCCATCACCCCGGATCGGCGATGTTTGGCGCGCGCCAGTGCCGATTTGGCATCGCCCTGCGCCATGACATGGGGTGGTGCAACGAATTGCTGTTTTTCAAGTGCTTCCTTGACGCTCAGGATCGCGGGCAGTTCTTCATATTCGATCTCGGCCAGCCTGACAGCATTGCGTGCCTGTTCGCGGGTTTCAGCGGCAACACAGAAAACCGGCTGACCGTAAAACTGAACAATCCCGTCGGGCAGAACCGGATCATCATGGGTATGGGCGGGCGACACGTCATTGACACCCGGCACATCATCAGCGGTCAGAACACAAACCACACCGGGAGCGGATCGCACCTTTGACAGATCCATCTTCGTGATCCTGCCATGTGCGATAGTCGCCGCACCGGGGACCAGATGAAGAGTGCCGAACGGTTCAAGAATATCGTCAACATAAACCGCTTCGCCCGCGACATGCTTCGGACCGCTGTCATGCTTGCTGGCAGACCGAACCCCACCCGAAAGCCCCGGTGTCGGCGCTAGAAGCTCACCCGGGTCTTTGGTATCGATGACTTTGGATGCGTTGTCAGACATGGGCAGCCTCCCTGCCAACCAGACGGGTGGCAATTTCAGGTGCCGTTGTTTCGATAAACAGTTTGGTCAAAAGATTTTGCGCGACCAGCATGCGGTATTCCTTGGATGCCCGCATATCCGAAATCGGTGCAAAATCCCTGGTCAAAGCCTGTTGCGCCGCGTTCAGGTTGGCTTCGTTCCAATCCTTGCCAATCAGGGCTGCCTCGCACTTTTTGGCCCGCATCGGTGTTCCCGCCATGCCACCAAATGCCGCACGGAATTCGATCACCTTGCCGCCATCAACCCGAATGGCAAAGGCCGCAAGAACCGCCGTAATATCCTGATCAAACCGTTTGGAAATCTTGTAGGCCTTGAACTGCACCCCGGCCGCAGGCTTCGGAACGATGATGCTTTCAACGAATTCGCCCTTGGCCCGGTCCTGCTTGTCATAGGTGATAAAGAAATCTTCAAGTGCGACTTCGCGACGGATATCGCCCATGCGCAAAACAATCCGCGCTCCCAGCGCAATCAGGGCAGGCGGTGTATCGCCAATTGGCGATCCATTGGCGATATTGCCACCAACCGTCCCCGCATTGCGGATTTGCCGCGACCCGATCCGGCGGACCAGTTCCCCGACATCACCAGCAATCATGCCAAGTGCCTTATGGGCCTCGCTATAAGTCACACCCGCACCGATGGTCAGAACACCGTCCTTTTCGCGGACCGATTTAAGATCGGCGACATCCCCGATATAAATGATCGGATCAAGCCGTTTGAGCATCTTGGTCACCCAAAGCCCGACATCCGTTCCACCCGCCAGCACTGTTGCATCGGGATGGGCCATCAAAAGTGCGGCCAGTTCATCGCTGCTGCGGGGGGCGAAATAACGCCCCACCGGCATTTCGAGTGCCAGCATGCCTGCACCCTCGATCATAGCGGTCAATCGGGTCGCGATATCGGAACGGCGTTTTTGTTCGACCGGATCGGTTGCGCTTATGCCACCAGCCTTGCGAGCGGCCTCGATGATCGGCCCGTAACCGGTGCAACGGCAAAGGTTCCCGGCAAGGGCGTCATTGATGGCCCCCCGGTCATCCTCGCCCCCATCCAGCCAAAGCTGATAGAGGCTCATGACAAAACCCGGCGTACAGAAACCGCATTGCGAACCGTGGGTTTCTACCATGGCCTGCTGCACCGGATGAAGGCTGCCATCATCGGATTTAAGATGTTCCACAGTCAGAAGCTGCTTGCCATCAAGGGTCGGCATAAACTGGATACAGGCATTGACCGTCCGGTAACGCATGCTGCCCATTCCATCCGGTTCGCCCAGAATAACCGTGCAGGCACCACAATCGCCCTCGGCACAGCCTTCTTTCGTTCCGGTCTTACGCTCGTTTAAGCGTAGCCAATTCAAAACCGTCATTTGCGGATCGATATCACGCAGGCTGCGTTCTTCGTTCCCGAACAGGAACCGGATATCATCGCGCGTATTAAGGGCCGGTTTGGTCATGATGGCCTCAGCTGCCGCGATAGGTGGAATAGCCAAACGGCGAAAGCAGCAGCGGCACATGATAATGCGCCTGCGCATCTGAAATACCGAACCGGATTACAACCTGATCAAGGAATTTAGGTTCCGGCAGATCAAGACCGATGGCATCGAAATACGCACCGGCATGAAAGACAAGCTGATACTCACCCGGCTTGAACGAAGCACCACCAAGCATTGGCGCATCGGTTCGCCCGTCGGCATTGGTTACGGCTTCGGCGACCAGATCATCATGGCCGTCACCAAAACGGTGCAGCTCGATCCGGATGCCGCCCGCCGGGCAACCTTTTGCCGTATCTAGAACATGGGTAGTCAGTCGTCCCATGCCGGGCCTCCTCTTTTCTCTCTCATGCGGTGGTCGGTCGCTTCTTCCCTGATCGGCTTTTCTGGTTGATCGTTTTATGCCGAACGAATTTATAGCGTTTCAAAAAGGTCGCATTAGGACACGGATCGTGGAAAGAGGTGATAAAGTGAAACTATATCAATAATTCTTTGAAAAACGATTGCCACAGCTTCGTGCAGAATACGATCAAAGCCGGATAAAAAGCTTCTAAAAGCCAATAAAAAACCGGCCAAAGCGATTTCCCGTCCAGGAACATTATCAAAGTCATATTGATAGTGCGGCATAATCATCCATCAATCAGCGCGCAGGAGTTCTTCCTTGCTGCGCTGCGACCTATGGTTAATGCTACACCAAACAGCCCGCATGACAAAGCCGGGCGTTGCGATATCAGGAGAGGCCAAAGATGACCGAACAAAATTATGCACGAGACCTGATTGGCTATGGCCCCAATCCGCCAAAGGCCAACTGGCCGGGCAAGGCCCGTGTTGCGGTCCAATTCGTGCTGAATTACGAGGAAGGTGGTGAAAACTGCGTTCTGCACGGGGATCGCGCGTCCGAGGCATTTCTGTCGGAAATCATCGGTGCCGACATGCGCGAAGGCGTTCGCCATATGAGCATGGAGTCGATTTACGAATATGGTTCGCGCGTTGGTGTCTGGCGCATCCTGAACCTGTTCCGCGAACGGCAAATTCCGATCACCATCTTTGCCGTTGCCATGGCGCTGGCCCGTCACCCGAAGGTTGGCGAAGTCGCGATGCGCGATGGTCATGAAATCTGCTCGCACGGCTATCGCTGGATCGATTACCAATATTTCCCCGAAGAACTTGAACGCGAACATCTTCACAAGGCCATCGACATCATCAGGGATGTGACCGGGGAGCGCCCGCTTGGCTGGTATACCGGGCGTACAAGCCCGAACACCCGACGGCTTGTCGCCGAAGAAGGCGGCTTCCTATATGACGCCGATGATTACAGCGACGAACTGCCTTTCTGGTCTACACAGACAGACACACCGCATCTGATCGTGCCCTATACACTTGATGTCAACGACATGCGCTTTGCCACCATGCAGGGCTTCAATTCCGGCGAACAATATTTTCAATATCTGAAAGACAGTTTTGACACGCTTTACGAAGAAGGTGCCGAAACGCCGCGGATGCTATCGGTTGGTTTGCATTGCCGTCTTGTCGGCCGGCCGGGACGGTTTGCAGCCCTGAAACGCTTTGTCGATTATGTGCGCGGTCATGATGATGTCTGGTTTGCACGTCGCGTCGATATTGCGCGTCACTGGCGTGAACATCATCCGTTTACCGAAAACAAATAAGCATCAAGAAAAACAAGAACTGAAATGGCCGCTATGACCAAACCTGAAAAATCATTGTTCGAAACCCGACCGCCCAGCACCTTGGCGCAAAGCGCCTTTGTCTCGCTGTATGGCGGGGTTTACGAACATTCCCCCTGGATCGCAAAGCAGCTTTATGATCGCGGCATCACGTCTGCCCTTGATACCCCCGATGCACTCGCCGATGCCATGGCAGCCGTGGTAAATGGCGCGGTTGATGGTGACAAACTGACACTGCTTCGCGCCCACCCTGATCTTGCAGGCAAGCTTGCCTTGGCGGAACTGACGGATTCCTCGCAGAATGAACAAACCGGTGCCGGGCTTGATCAATGCACGCCAGACGAACTTGCCCGTTTTACGCAATTGAATGACGACTATAAGAAGAAGTTCGGTTTCCCGTTCATTTTTGCTGTCAAAGGGTTCCATCGGACCGACATCCTGAACGCATTCGAACGCCGCGTTAAAAACGATGTTGAAACCGAATTTAACGAGGCCATCAATCAGGTACATCGTATCGCCAAGCTGCGCCTCGAAGCCCTTTGATCGCCAATGACTGGCCCGAACAAAATAACCAATAATCAGGATTTAAAAGCCATGAGCCATCACACAAACCTTGATGCCCCGGAATTTACCCGGCGTTTTGTCAATCTGGCCGATGAACGTCTGGGCGCAGAGGCAATCTTTGCGACTGATGATTTCTTTGCCGACAAGCAGCGCATGCTGCAAACCGCGGATGCGATTTTCTATCCGGACAAATACGATGACAATGGCAAGTGGATGGACGGCTGGGAAAGCCGCCGTAAACGTGTGGAAGGTCATGATTACTGTGTGGTGCGGCTGGCAACATCGGGACGGATTTATGGTGTCGATATTGATACCAGCCACTTCACTGGCAACTTCCCGCCCGCCGCATCGCTTGAGGCATGCTATTGCCCGGATGGCGATCCCGCAGATGATGCGACCTGGACCGAAATCGTCGCCCCGATCGGGCTACGTGCCGGTGTCGGAGCAGAAGCCCACCATTATGCCGAAGTCACGGCAGAGGGCGTTTTCACCCATGTGCGCCTGCATATCTTTCCCGATGGTGGTATTGCCCGCCTGCGCGTTTATGGGCGCCCGGATCGAGACTGGTCAAAAATGGCAAGCAGTGCCGATCAGGTTGA
The DNA here is from genome assembly GCF_001613805.1 of Thalassospira lucentensis. GTDB lineage: Bacteria > Pseudomonadota > Alphaproteobacteria > Rhodospirillales > Thalassospiraceae > Thalassospira > Thalassospira lucentensis_A. The sequence continues at coordinate 123,347 of NZ_LPVY01000008.1, read as the reverse complement.
TCTGGCAGCCATGATTAATGGTGGTGTGGTCCTGACATGGTCGGATGCCCATTATGGCAACCCGAATGCCATTCTGGCACCGGGCCGGGGCATCAATATGGGTGATGGTTGGGAAACCCGGCGCCGCCGCGAACCCGGTAACGAGTGGCTGGTTGTTGAACTCGGCCATCCCGGCGAGATTGAAAAAATCATCGTCGATACCTGCCATTTCAAGGGCAACTATCCCGACCGGGTTTCCATTCAGGCCGCTTATGTCGATGGTGAAAAGGACAAGTCGCTGCGCGCACGGTCCATGTTCTGGCAAACCATTCTGCCCGAACAGAAAATGCAGGCCGACCATATCCACGAATTTGATGCATCAGTGATCGCAAAGCTTGGACCGGTATCGCATTTGCGCGTCAATTCCATTCCCGATGGCGGGATCAGCCGCCTGCGCATTCTTGGTAAACCGGCAAAGCGATAAGAACGATGAAACTGAAAGTCGAACCGCTGACACCAGCATCGTTTGCCCCGTTTGGTGAGGTGATATCAACCGCCACAGCGCGGGATGAATACAAGATCAATCTGGGCACGACAACGCGATTTCACGATATATCACGCGTTGATGTCGGGGATGAAGGCGGCGCACCAATCATCAGCATTTTTCGCGGCACACCGCGCCCGATGCCGATTGAAATCAAAATGATGGAACGCCATCCGCTCGGCTCCCAGGCGTTCGTGCCTCTAAGCGGTCAGAAGTTCCTGATTGTTGTGGCAGAGGGCTCGGAAGCCCCTACCTCCGAAAAGCTGCGCGCCTTTATCTCGGACGGAACACAAGGTGTGACTTATGCCAAGAATATCTGGCACCACCCGCTTCTGGTGCTTGAACCTGAAAGTGACTTCTTGATCGTGGATCGCAGCGGCCCGGGCAACAACCTGAACGAGATTGATCTGCCGATGGTCGATGGCACGGTTATCACACTTGATTGGCCCCGGCCCTAATATCGGACCACGAAGACATCGCACCCTGATCGATTTCGATCAGGGTCGATTTGCCAATCCCAGATTTGCAAGATACCGGTGCAGTTCGCTGGCATCACCGACGACATCCTCGGCGCCTGCCTGCATCAACATTTTGGCATCTTCCGGATTTCTATGGCCGCCACCAAGAAAGCCGACGGCTCGCATCCCGGCCGCCGCAGCGGCAATAATGCCGGCTGGACTGTCTTCGATCACGAGGCAGCTTTCGGGATTTGCACCGCATTCGCGCGCCGCATGCAGGAAGATATCCGGGGCAGGTTTGCCATTGTCCACTTCCTCGACCGAGAAAATCCGCGCCCCAAAGAAATCAAGTAGCCCCGTAATCCCAAGACACATATCAAGCCGCGCCAAATCGCTGCCTGATGCGACACAAACCGGCACGCTCAACGATTTCAACAAGGTGTCGATACCGCTGATTGCCCGAAGATCGGTTTCAAAAAGATGTGCGAGCAAATCTTCACATTCTTTCTGATAATGCGCCGCTTCGATTGCAGTCGCGTGTTCATCGTTCAGACGGGCGATCATCCCGGCATAGGACACACCGCCAAACCGGCGTGCCAGATCATCCGAAGACAATGCAATGCCGTGACCTGCAAGTATCTGAACATCGACGGCAAAAGACAGAACTTCGCTATCGATCAGCACACCGTCACAATCAAAGATGACGAGATTGATCACTGCGTTGCCGAGCCGCCACCCAGATCAAGGGCGAGCAATCGTTTCTGAATTTCCTGGGACAGCACAGCACTTGGCTGCGCGCCAAGGGCGCGCTGATAGGCCGCACGTGCCATCTCGGCCTTGCCCATTGCAAGGGCGTTGTCGGCAAAATGTGCAAGATGTTCGGCCGTCGGCATTGCCTTGTTAACCGCAATGAATATCTCTTCGGCTTCCTGATATTTGCCCTGCTTGTAAAGCACCAGCCCATAGGTATCGAGTGCACCGGGATCATCAGGGGCAACCTGCAAGGCACGCTTGATCAGGCGTTCTGCTTCACCCAGATTTTCCCCACGAACCGCATAGTGAAACGCCAGCCAGTTTGCAGCACCGGCATTCCCCGCATTCGATGCCTGGGTTGCTTCTGCCAGCATGGTGTTACGATAGGTTTCCATCACCGCCTTGATGGCATCGCTATCAAGACCATCAACCCACGTCAGACCGACACGAACCGCCTTGCATCCCTTCCCACCCTTTTCCTGACAAAGGGCGACGGACTCTTCAACCGCGCCCAGCACGGTGGCACTCGGTCCGGCGGCATATTCAATCCCGGCCTCGTCACGCGACAACGCCTTGAAATCAATCATCGCACGATAACGCTCATCGACCGGTTTTTCTGCCGGGCTGGCAAACATGTCCTGAGGTTCCCATTTCGGGGAGGTATCGCCACAGGCCGCCAAAGTCAGAAGCGCTAAACCCACAATGAGATGATGTGTCCGGATCAACAAAGCAGTCATTCCCTGATGCTGTTTCATATGATGACAAAGCATAACCCGCCCCGATTAGGCAGGCGTTAACGATATTGCCCCCAACGTGCCCCACCGATCAGAAGGTCGGAGTAACGTGGCGAAACGATCTCGAAATTTCCGTTGGCAAGATCACGCAGCATTTCCTCGTGGTCGATTTCACTCTGATCATGGAAGAAACTGGCTGCAACCTGCCAAGCAGCATCGTCTGGCCCGTAACGATAGACATCAACATAGTCGCGTGTCGTGAAAAAGGCCGCCTCTTCCATGCCATCCCCGTCAAGGTCAACCATCAACAATGCGCACTGGTTCGGGGTACCTGTACCTGAACCCGCCTGGCGACAGAAACGACGATCATATTCAAGCGGGCCTTCCAGCAGGGTCTTAACGGCTTCCTGAGGTATCTGGTGTTGCGACGGGTAGACCGGAATATTGTCAATTCCGGCCTTCATTCGATCACCATCAGGATCGAAATAGCTGCGTAGTTCGGCAAGTGGCGGCACCACGTCGGGATTTGCGCTCCCAAGTTCGGCAAGTGCCTCCTCGCCTGGCATTCCAAGATTTCGGGCAATGAAAGCAAGATCAGCCGTGTCCCAGTCTGTCATAGATGACAGACGGCTTTGCTGATTGCGCGCCGAAATGCTGACCGGATCAAGGAAGGGCAGGTGCATGATAAAGGCCGTCAAGGCCCCGCAAATCGCGATATGGCCAAACGCCCTGCGCAGGGAGACCGGGGTTGACTGACGACGGCCAAATGCCGCCACCGAAAGCCAGATCGTTGCCATCAAGACAAATACCGCCGCCCAGATCGCATAAACCCGCGAAGGGGTCAGGCCATATTCACGCACCCGGATATAAATCGTCGCCATCGCAATCAGGGCGAATATCGGCGCCATCCATAATGTAAAGCGAAAGACGCGATCACCAATCCGGCCAAACAGAGTTGTGCCTTCACCTGCCTGAACCGCACCAAAAAGCAAATAGCTAAGCCCTGCTGCTGCGGCCATCACGGTCCACCAGACACCAAAATCCTGATCCAGCAGAACTTCCCAGCCGCCAAGTGCGGCTGCAACCAGAAACAGAAAAAGTCCGGATGCCTGGATCGGATATAGAATGCGGAACATTCCGCCAATCACCTGGCGAACCGGGATCAGAAGCCCCGATTTTTCCCGGGCAATCAGAATACCGGTGGCAAAAGCCGCCCCCGAAAGCGGCAAGGCAACATATGCCTCGCTAATCAGTTCCCAGATCTGGTCGATGCCAACCAGAATCAACAGTGAACATAGCGCATAGAAAACCGGCCAGAAAACGCCAACCCCGACCAAACCGAAAGCCAGTGCCAGCTTGATCGACCAGATTTCCGGCACAAGTGCCGCCCGATCCGGATAGTTTGGCAAAACAGTCGTCTGCAACGGCCCCCAGATGCGCCAGATGCCAACAGCAACCCCGACCCAAAGCGCCTGACAGGCCAGCAGACCGAAAATGACGGTTTCGTCCGTATGCTCGAACCCAACCAGATACTGAAATGCCAATACCTGCAGGGCTGCAAGCAATGGCAGGACGAGCGTCACGGCAAGATCATCACGCAGCCGACGCACCCCGATGGCAAACCAGCTGCAATAAGCCAGTCCGGCAATAAACGTCATCAGGCTCGCCAGAAGATAATTATCCTCCCAGCGATAATCGATCAGATACCAGAATGCTAAGCCATATGCCGCGCCGCTCAGGGGGAACAGCCAATGCGCCTTTTTCATGGGTTTGCCTTTGCTCGCGCCCGATTATCCGGGTCAGGTTGTCTTTATGGATGGTATTAAAACAGAAAAAGCCGCCGGGATCATCCGATCTCCTGCGGCTTTAACTTTTTGTCTTAAAAAGACTTTTTTTATGGTGCGAGCCGATCAGGCGCGGCGTTCTGCGATCATCTTTTTGATTTCGGTGATCGCCAATGCCGGGTTCAGGCCTTTCGGGCAGGTATTGGTGCAGTTCATGATCGTGTGGCAACGATACAGACGGAACGGATCTTCGAGCGCGTCGAGACGTTCCCCGGTATATTCGTCACGCGAGTCAGCCAGCCAGCGATAAGCCTGCAGCAGAACAGCCGGGCCGAGGTAACGGTCGGAGTTCCACCAATAGGACGGGCACGCGGTCGAACAGGAGAAGCACAGGATGCATTCCCACAGACCATCAAGCTTCGCGCGTTCTTCACGCGACTGAAGGCGTTCGCCATCGGGCGGAGTCGGGCTATCGGCCTTGAGCCACGGCTCGATCGAGGCAAGCTGTGCGTAAGGCTGGGACAGATCGGGCACCAGATCCTTGACCACCGGCATATGCGGCAGCGGATAGATTTTGACTTCGCCCTTGATGTCCTCGATCGGTTTCAGACACGCAAGCGTGTTGCGACCGTCGATATTCATCGCGCACGAACCGCAAATGCCTTCGCGGCAGGAACGGCGGAAAGTCAGGGTCGCGTCGATCTCGTTCTTGATCTTGATCAGCGCGTCAAGAACCATCGGACCGCACTTGTCGAGGTCAATATCGTAAGTATCGGTACGCGGGTTATCGCCGCTGTCAGGATCGTAACGATAGATCTTGAAGCTGCGGGTATTTTTCGCGTCAGCCGGTGCAGAGAACGACTTGCCCTCTTTGACGACCGAATTGGCGGGAAGATTGAATTCTACCATCTCTCAAATCCTCTCTTGCCGCGCCTTAATAGACGCGCTCTTTCGGCTCGATATACGACACTTCATCGGTAAGGGTGAAGGTATTGACCGGACGATAGGTCAGATCAACGCCATACCCTTTGTCCCAACCGACGGTGGCGATCGTGTGCTTCATCCAGACTTCGTCATCACGCTTCGGATAATCCTCGTGGGCATGTGCCCCGCGTGATTCGTGACGGGCCTCGGCGGAATTCATGGTTGCTGCAGCGCAAACCATAAGGTTTTCGAGTTCCATCGTTTCGACGAGATCGGAGTTCCAGATCAGCGAACGGTCCGACACGGCAACATCGGGAAGCGTTGCTGCGGTCGCGGAAAGCTTTTCGACACCTTCCTTGAGAATCTCGGACGTACGGAACACACCACAGTTGCCCTGCATGACGCGCTGCATTTCCAGACGAATCTCGGCAGTCGGGCGGGAACCCTTTGCCCAGCGCAGACGGTCGAAACGTGCAATCGCCTCGTCGCCATCGGTGGTTTTGAGTTCCTTGTAGGATGCCTTGGCATCGACGACTTCGGCTGCATGCAGACCGCAGGCACGACCAAACACAACGAGATCAAGCAGCGAGTTGGTGCCCAGACGGTTCGCACCATGCACCGACACGCAGGCCGCTTCGCCAGCCGCCATCAGACCCGGAACGATTGCGTTCGGGTTATCCGGGGTCGGACGCAGGACTTCGCCCTTATAGTTGGTTGGAATACCGCCCATGTTGTAATGGACCGTCGGCAGGACCGGAATCGGTTCCTTGGTCGCATCAACACCGGCAAAGATTTTTGCGGTTTCGGTAATACCCGGCAGACGTTCCCACAGCACTTCCGAACCAAGATGTTCAAGGTGCAGATGGATATATTCGCCGTGTTCGCCAACACCGCGACCATCACGGATTTCCTGCGCCATACCGCGCGAAACGACGTCACGTGATGCAAGGTCCTTAACGGTCGGGGCATAACGTTCCATGAAACGTTCGCCTTCGGAGTTGGTCAGATAACCACCTTCGCCACGTGCGCCTTCGGTGATCAGGCAGCCCGAACCGTAAATGCCGGTCGGGTGGAACTGAACGAATTCCATGTCCTGAAGACCAAGGCCCGCACGTGCAACCATGCCATGACCATCACCGGTGCAGGTATGTGCCGAGGTGCAGCTAAAGAAGGCGCGACCGTAACCACCAGATGCCAGAATGACCATCTTGGCGTTAAAGCGATGCAGTTCGCCGGTATCAAGATCCCAGGCAACCAGACCTTTGCACGAACCGTCTTCACCCATGATCAGATCGAGCGCAATATATTCGACAAAGAATTCGGCTTTGTGTTTCAGGCACTGCTGATACAGCGTATGCAGCATGGCGTGACCTGTACGGTCAGCCGCAGCACAGGCACGTTCGACCGGTGCCTTTCCGTGGTCACGGGTGTGACCGCCGAACGGACGCTGATAGATTTTGCCATCTTCGGTCCGCGAGAACGGCATGCCGTAATGTTCAAGTTCATGAACCGCCGGAACGGCGTTACGGCACATATATTCAATCGCGTCCTGGTCACCAAGCCAGTCGGACCCCTTGACGGTGTCATACATATGCCACTGCCAGTGATCCTCGGACATGTTGCCAAGCGACGCACCAATGCCGCCCTGCGCCGCAACGGTGTGCGAACGGGTCGGGAAGACCTTGGTGATACATGCGGTTTTCAATCCGGCTTCGACCGTACCAAGCGTCGCACGAAGACCGGCGCCGCCTGCGCCCATAACGACGACGTCGTAGTTATGGTCGATGATTTTATATGATTCGCTCATTGGTTCAGGCTCCGGCAAAAACGATACGCAAGACCGACACGATGGCGGCAACCGACAGGAAGGCGGCCACAGCCTTGATCAGGAACAGCGATACGATTTCTGCTTTACGGTTGTGCACATAATCTTCGATCACGACCTGCAGGCCGTGCGTGAAGTGCACCGAAACACTGATGATCATCAGGATCATCATGGTCGAATGGAAATACGAGCTCAGCCATTCACGGACTGCATCATAGTCGGCCGTATTGCCAGACAGGATCGATATGATGAACCAGATGCCGAGCGGAAGGTTTGCGACAGCGGTAACGCGCTGGGTCCACCAGTGCGACGAGCCACTTTTAGCAGAACCGAGGCCGCGTACACGACCCAGATCGGATTGCATTTTCATGACAGGTTTGTCCCCTCTTGCCCGGCCTTAGGCCAGACCGATAATCCAGGTAAGAATGGTCAGCACGACTGCCGCGCCAAGGACGATCGGGTTGCCTTTTGCGGCACCCTCATTCGTCAGGCCGCGACCGGTATCCCAGACAAGGTGCCGGACACCGTTGCAAGCGTGGTAATAAAAAGCCGCCGTCCAACCGAACAGCAGCAGCAGACCAAACCACGAGGTGAAAAATGCGTGATAGCCGTTAAAGGCGTCACGACCAGCGCCGGCACCAATCAGCCAGGACGCCAGAAATACGAAACCAATGGCAAGACCGACACCCATCGCACGGAACGAAATGGACATCTTTGCTGCCATCGGAAGCCGGTACACCTGCAAGTGCGGAGACAGCGGCCGATTGGCTTTGCTCATAGCGGATTTGCCTCTTCTCAAAGTAGCTGGCGGGAAAGCAGGGTTTATTTACCCATGCAACGGGATTGAGTCAATCTAGACACCTTTGAAATCCAAAGAAATCCGCGATCAAATTCCGTTTTCGCCTCGGTTAAACTACGTAGGTTGACCTCTCATATGCCGTTTGCGACCCGCGGGAAGGGCTAAGGGTTTCCCCTTTACGCAGAAAACAGCGTAACGTGCTTTTAGCAATCGCACAATTAGACGTTATTACGCAAGACTGCAGCTGCCAGATTATCTGGGAATTAAAACCGTATAATCAAAGTCCAGAAGAACGCCGGAGTCATATTTTCCTTCGGCGTCACGTAATGGAAAGTCAGATGCCTGACCATCCCGCACCGCAACAAGACGCAAACGGAGGGCCCCCAAGTCACGCCGTCCCGGAATTTCAAACTTGTCGAGCACCTCGGTCCAGGCAAACACCGTATCCCCGGCAAAGGCCGGATTGGCATGCGCACCCGCATTAATCGCGGCAATTCGGAAACCGTTGCCAAGCCCATTAAATGACAATGCCCGTGCCAGTGAAATGATGTGCCCGCCATAAATCAGCCGCTTGCCAAACCGCCCGGCACCTGCTGCGACCTGATCAAAGTGGACCTTAGCCGTGTTCTGGTAAAGCCGGGTGGCGATCTGGTGCTCGGCTTCCTCAATGGTCATGCCATCAATGTGATCGATTTTCTCGCCAATCGCATAGTCATCCCAGCAATGGGGCGATCCGGCCAATTCAAAATCATAGGCCGACAGATCGAGGCTTTTGGGGATTTGCAATGCCTCGGACGCAACAACACCCGGCAATTCAGGAAGTACAGTTTCAGGTGTCGGTGCGCTTTCATCACGTTTGTGCACCATGACCCAGCGATTGTAATCCAGCACCATCTCGCCACGCTGATTACGACCGACGGAGTTGACGTAAACCACCCCGGTCTTGCCGTTCGAGTTTTCCTTGAGCCCGATCACGGTCGATACCGTGCCGACCGTATCCCCCGGATAGACCGGCGCGCCAAATACCCCGCCCGCATAACCAAGATTGGCAACCGCATTTAACGACACATCCGGCACGGTTTTGCCAAAAACCATGTGAAATGCCAGAAGATCATCCACCGGCGCGCCATCGAACCCGATCCGGCGGGCAAATTCATCCGATGACTGCACCGCAAAACGGGAACCATAAAGCCCGGTATAAAGGGCGACATCGCCGCTCGTAATCGTGCGCGGTGTCGCGTGGCGGATTTCCTGACCAATACGGAAACCCTCAAAGTAATTTCCGGGATTTGTTTTCGATGTCATGGTGCCTCCCTGCATGTATGGCGCTTGGTCTCACGGGCTGGAAGCCGTTGCTTTTCGCTTTTTCATCCGGCCATGTGGCCGGGCTTAAGCCGTGTCCATTTCCGCAATCTGATCGGCCATCGCGACCAGACGTTTGGCCGAAACCACATGCAAATTCTCGATCAGCTTGCCATCCACCACGACAACGCCTTTGCCCTCTTGGGCTGCTTCCTGATGGGCTGCGATGATCTTGCGTGCCCAGGCAATCTCGGTTTCGGCGGGGGCAAATGCGGTATTGGCAGCAGAAATGGTTTTGGGATGGATCAGTGTTTTGCCATCAAATCCCATTTCGCGCCCCTGCTTACAGGACGCGGCAAAACCATCATCATCCGAAAGATCAAGATGAACGCCATCAAGAATCGCAAGGCCATAGGCACGTGCTGCCAGCAGACAAAGACCAATGCTTGTTATCATTGGCAAACGATCAGGCGTATGGGCACAGTTCAGATCCTTCGCCAGATCGGATGTTCCCATCACAAAACCACCAAGACGCGGGTGAGCACCTGCAATTTCTCTGGCATGAAGCATCGCAAGTGGCGTTTCCATCATGCACCAGATACGCATATCTGCGTGCGCGCCTTCGGCCTCCATGATGGTCGCGACCTGCCGGACCGTATCAGCACTCTCGACCTTGGGCAGCAGAATGGCATCAGCCGATGTTTTGGCCGCAGCCACGATATCGGCATATCCCCACGGGGTATTTAATCCGTTGGTCCTGATCTGGATTTCACGTTTGCCATAACCGCCCTCCGCCAGCGCGGAAACAATCTGATTGCGCGCCACATCCTTTGCATCGGGGGCCACTGCGTCCTCAAGATCAAGGATCAGGCCATCAGCAGGCAGGCTGCGTCCCTTTTCCAGCGCCCGGGCATTGGAGCCCGGCATATAAAGAACACTGCGACGTGGACGTGCGGTTGCAGCCATCTGGAACTCCCGTTTGATAATTTTTGTTCAATAATTATCGATATTGTTTCCGAAAATTACCGAAACTTGTTTTGCACTGCAAGCCATCTTTTGCGTTGCGGCATAACATTGCCAATCAGAAAATGGTCTAACAATCTCGTGCATCAAAGGTTCGGGAAAGTGGCACCACGTGCCCCCATCACCGTCACCGTCGCACTACGCCCAGCAACCAACCGGACATTTTCAGGGACGTTATCAAGCGAAACGCGCACAGGTACGCGCTGCGCCAGACGGACCCAGCTAAAGGTCGGTTTGACATTTGCAAGGTTTCCGCCTGCACCCGACCGTTCACTATCCTGAATGCCACCCGCAATGCTGACCACATGACCATAAATAGCGTCATCTTCACCCATCAGACGGACTTCGACCTGATCGCCGACTGCGATACGCGGCAGTTTGGTTTCCTCGAAATAACCAGCGACATAGAATGACTGGCTATCGACCAGAGCAGCAATCGCCTGCCCTGCACCAACATAGTTTCCCCGACGCAACGAGAAATTTGTCAGGATGCCATCCACCGGGGCAACAACCTTGGTACGCGCCAAATTCAAAACCGCAAGGTCAAGATCGGCCTTGGCCAGATCCATATCTGCCTGTGCGGTCGCAAGGTTGGTTGCAACCTGTTCTTTTTTCTGGCGCGACACAACGTCGCTATCAAGCCCCTTGTAGCGTTTCATTTCACGCTGGGCCTGATCCCGTGCGGCGATGGTACTTTCAAGCTTCGCCTGTGCCTGATCAACGGCCACCTGATAACGGGCGGGATCAATGGAAAACAGCAAATCCCCGGCGTGAACAATCTGGTTATCGGTAACATGCACCTCACTGACCAGACCAGCGATATCCGGCGCAATCGCAACGACATCGGCACTAACCCGGCCATCTCGCGTCCAAGGAGAATTCATATAGTAATCATACAGCTGATAACCGCCAGCCGATGCCGCCAGAACAAGAACAAGCGTCATCAAAACACGGAGAAAATTGGCAAAAGTCGGTTTCATATCGTCACCTATTGAACAAGTAATCCCGAAAGTGCGGTCAGGATCAGCACGAACAGGGCCAGATCCGTCAAAGCAGGATGCGCGGTTATCTTGTAAAAACCGATCCGTGCAAGACCAACATGCAGCACTTTCAGGCAGAACCAGGCGCCAAGCGCCATCATCAGAAAGGCGGGTACAAACACGCCATAAATATCGATCGTCGGATTGATCATGCGGTTTCTCCCATCAGGGGTGGCAGGTCAGGCACAAGTGCCTTTTCTGCCGGGCGATCCAGCATTGGCGCACCGGTCCGTGACAAGGCACGACGCAGTGCAATCAAAGGGATCAGCAATTTACCACGCAATGGTGAGGGCGAAATCGCCACCACGTCGCGCAGGATATCGTCGACTTCTTCAACGATCAGCGGATCGGGCAGTGCGGAGAAGTCATGACGACGATTATCGAAATGTCGGGCCATGTTACGCAAAACGCCATCAAGCTTTGCTACGATGCGCCGATCCGCCAGCCCCTTGAAACGACGCAGGTCATAAATGCTGGCCGCGATTGAAACCTCGGGCATTGCGCGGATCAGGGTGTCGCGATGGTCCGGTGCGAGTGCCAGCCTCGGCAAAATCAATCCCTGCCGATCCAGCAGGCGACGGACCATAACCATCCGTGGCAAGCTGACCGTCCCGCGCGCGATTGCACTGATATCGCGCCAGTTCGACATCACCAGACGCCGGATACTGTCATCTACCGTCACGCTACGGACAAAAGCCGTCACGACCGCGGCAACTGCAAAACCGGCAAGAGAAGCAATTCCGCCATCAAGCAAAGTCGCAAAATCGCTGCTGTAACTGGTATCGACATTCAGGATCATCACAACATTGACCAGCATCGCCAGAGCAAACCCATAGGTCTGCGGCGAAGTCATCAACACTCCCAGCAAAAGGAAATAGGGCGCAAACGCCATCACAAGGAGCGGGAAACCATCGATAGCGGGCAAAATCGCAAGGCTGTAGATAATCACTGCAACAATTGCCATCGCAGTATAACGGATGAAGCCCTTTAAGGCCGGAACGGGATTATCAAGGAACGACATGATACTGGCACCGACTGCTGCCATCATCGCCGCCGTCCCACCCGCAGGCCATGCCGTCATGATCCAGAAACCGCACACAAGCAAGGTTGCAATCACCGCCGTCAGGCCGGACCGGAACGCAACACCGTAATCGCGATGCAAAGCCCGCTCCTGCGCACTATCACGCCAGCGATCCACGACGTCGGCTGGAACATTGTCGACACGCAACCCATCCCACAACCGGCAGCAATCTGAATAAAAATTCAAAAGCCGATGCAGACGATTACAAAGATTAAGCTGCAACAAGCCATCCCATTCCGATGCATTCGAGAACTCGGCACCATATGCGGCAATTCGCGTATGAAGCGCCTGCGCTGACGATCCATCGTAGTGGCCGGTTGCCATATGGATCGCAACATCATCGAGAATGGCCCGCAAATCTTTGGGGACGCTCCCACTGTAATCGACAAGCGCTGTTATTCTGTCATGAACGGCGAAAAACACAGGCAAAAGAGCGGCTATCGCGCTTTGCAGGGCCTGCAATTGGCGGGTTCGCCCAGCAAATCGGGACTTTTCATATCCCAGATGAACAGAAAGCCCGTGCAATTCACCAATATCTGCCGCGATGCGTGTCCGGTCCTGATGCAATTTTTCAGGATCAGAACCGGCATCAAAACTTAGCTGTGCCAGTTCGGCGACATCCCCCATCCAGCCATCAATCCGTGCCGCAATGACCGGCCCGACATGGCGTGGAAAAATGATATGACTGACCAGTGTGGCGCAGATAATGCCAAGGGAAATTTCCTGCACACGGGCAACCGCCGTATCAAATATCAGCCCGGGGTCGGTGACACAGGGAAAACCGACAATAGCCGCGGTATAACCTGCCAGCATGAAAAGATAGCTTTTGGGCGTTCGATCCAGCCGCGATAGATAAAGACAGCCACCAACCCAAAGAGCGAGCGCAAGCGAAAGCAAAACCGGCGCATTCACAAGATTGGGCACCATTACAATCGCCGCAACCGCCCCAATGATCGTTCCGATCACACGATAAATCGCCTTGGACGCCAGAACACCGGACAAAGGATGGGCAACGATATAGACCGTTGCCATCGCCCAGACAGGCCGATCAAGATCAAATGCCAGCGCAATGAACAATGCAAGAACCGCAGCAGCAAACGTTTTTGCCGAAAACAGCCAGTCAGCACCTTTGGGACGCAGGGCAAGAACATTTGCAAACATCTTGTCCCCCTCCTCTAAGCTTCGCTGTCGCGTTGCGCCAGCTTGCCAAGCAATTGCTGCATGACATCAAGCGTGGTCGCAAGATTTTCGGGGTCGATATCAGCCGTCAGTTCGTTGCGGATATCGGCAAGAATGACTTCGATCTCGGCGGCTTTGTCTTTGCCTGCTGCCGTCAGCGCAACCAGTTTGGCACGCCGGTCGCTCAGATCGCATACCCGCGAAATGAGCCCATCGCGTTCCAGTGCATCAATAACCCGCACAAGCGATGGGCCTTCAACACCGATCTCATCTGCGATCAAACCTTGCCGCACCGGACCGGCTGCCCGATTGAGAACAATCAGGGGCATCACCGTGGTTTGAGACAGCCCATGCGACTGCAATGTGCGGTCAATCTCGCGCCGCCAACAGCGTGCGACACGCATCAACGTGCTTCCAAGGCTCAGATAAGGGGTATCGGGATCATTGTTTTCCATGCGCAAAACATAACAGAAAAATTAGATAGGATTCTAACTATTATAATCCTATCTGTTATGCGTCACGGGCATAAATCCACCTCTGCACATGGCAGAATGAAAATTATCAATCTATATTCAATGAGTTAAACAATGGCCGCGCTATTGAGCCTTACCAAACAGGCCCGACAACAGCAGCCCCGTCACAGGTGGCACCTCGTTCAATGCCCGACCATTGGACAGAAAAACAATCGTGACACCCTGCTTCGGAAACCACGAAAATTCCGCGGAATACCCGAAATAAATTCCATCATGTCCCCAGACCGGACCCCAGTCGGTATTGCCGATCATCATGCCATAGCCATAGGAACCTTCCCCGGCAAACAGCGTATCGGTCGTCGCACGTTCCAGTGCATTCGGGCCAAGCAGAATGCCATCTGCAAACAGAGCCCGCCCGAATTTCAAAAGGTCTTCTGCAGTTGAAATCACCCCGCCATCGGCTAACTGATCACCAACATCAAAATCAGTCACATCCTCAAGCTTGCCATCCCCATTGGCATCATCGAAACCACGCGCCAGATCATCGGGTCGCGGATACCGGCCAAAGGATGTATTGCGCATTTCAGCGGGTTCGAAAATCCGCCGATTAAACACTGCTTCGATATGATCACCCTCGACCTGCTCAATCAAAACGCCCAGCAGGATGTAATTGCTGTTAGACGGATTATATTGCGTTCCGGGCTTGAAATGTGCCTCGCGGCCCGCAATCAGCGGCAGCAATTCGCGATTACGCCATCCATGCTGGGGATCGCGCCCAACCAGCTCAAAGAAAAACTCCCCATCCAGATAATCGGGAATGCCCGAGCTGTTGCGCAAAAGATCGCGGATGGTGGCAATTCTGGCGTTGGCAATCTTGTCGCGAAACTCTTCGGGAAGCCATTTGGCAATCGGATCAGCAAGATCAATCCGCTTTTCAGACGCCAGCTGCAACACGACCACCGCGGTCATCATCTTGGTCAGCGACCCGATATAGAACTGCCTTTCCCGGGTCATGCCCTTGTCAGGATTCACCGCAGCATATCCGGTCGCGGCGAAGCGCATCTGGCCGTCACCATAACCAATGCCGATCACTGCCCCCGGCAAACCGGCCTGCTCGACATATTGCCGCAGAAATTTGACCAGCGGATCGCCCGGTTCTGTTTTTTCCGCGGCATACGCCACCTGCGATGCCGATAGCGCGGCGATCAGCATAAAAAGCACCGGCATCCAAAGCCGCCAAAGGCCTGCAATCACGATTTTGTCCCCGCAAAACGTCAAATTTGGCGCCAGCATTGATCAAATTGCTTATCGGCTGATTAACCCGTTGATTTATCCATCTGTTTTATCCATGCGACCAGTGCTGCACGAAATTCCGAAGACGGCACCCAGACAATCTCCTCGCCCTGCTCTTCATATGCCGGAGCAATTTCACAAATGGCCGGGTCCACTTTTAAAATATAGGCATTCATTGCCATCTCCCAATGGCCTTCGTCGCCATTGATAACGGCATCGACCCGATCAAGCACGATCTGCGCCCATTCCGGTGCATTCTGAATATCCATAACAAGACAGGCGGCGATGCGATCATGCCCTTCGTCGCCAACAATCCTGCCGGGCCAATCGGGCACCATCATTTCACCGCCTGCCATTTTCAAACCTCACATTTCACGGTTAACGCAGCGGGAACGCGGTGTTGATGTTTCCACCATTGACCCCTACCGCAATATAGAAACGGTTTGAATCGTCAGCACCTTCACAATACGGCCCCTGTGTCGCCAACACCGGATCGGGTCGGTTTTTTCCGCACACCACCCAACCGGGTGCTCCGGTCGGACATGCTTCCTGATTGGCTTCAGCATAAAGGATGGAGTTCACAACCTCATCCTGGGAACAGCTATCGGGGAACATGGTAGAAATCGATTTCGGAACCCCGTTCTTATCGAAGGATATGTTGTAAATTCCCATCGGGTTCGCTGTCTGGGTGATCACAACATTCGTAATCCCCCCACCCGCAGGATTATTTCCTCCGGGGCGGGAGTGGAAACCGACAGCTTTGCCTTTGCCATTAATCTCACCACAGAAAACATGGTCGCCATTGATGTCGGGCAGGCCGGCATTTGTGATCGTGCCGACCGGGCACGCAATCTGTGCCGTTGCAGATGCAGCACTGAGCATAAACAGCCCACAAACCAGCAGGGTCGCGGCTGCGAAAGTTCGGGAAAGCTTTGAAAGTGTCGTCATAAACGACCTCCTTTGCCTTGTCCTATGCAGTTCCTGTCGCAACCGTCAGGGCCGCGACATACTGCCCGGAACAGACGCCACCAACCCTGCACTGTGAAGCCACGACATTAGAGCTGCGAGAATTCCAGCCCGATCCGAAGTGCCAGGACACTCGCAGGTTCAAAACGCATTGGCACGCCACCGATTTTACCGCCATGCCATTGCGCCTTGGTCAGGACGAATGCCCCAAGTGGCAAGGCATGACTGGTGCGGAAATTGACCAGTGCGCGGATTTCCCTGGGTTTGCGAATACCTTCATCCCGCCACAGACAGTGATAGGCAAAAAGCGGTGTTCCGCTGCGCCGATCAAGGAAGACAAACGGCACCTCGTAATGCCCCCAGCGTGCGTAATACAGGCTTTCAATCCCTACACTTGATGTCAGGAACTGGGTCTGGATCGCGGTTTCCGCCAACCGGGTAATCGTTCCGCTATCCATCGCCTTGGCACCGATCAGGCCAGTTCGAAGACCCGGATGGATCAAATGCACCTTGAACGCCACCGCGCGCTGAAATGGCTTGGCGTCCTGATCAACCCGCTCAAGCCTGCGCACCAGCCACGCACTTTCAAGATATTCAAGATAACGGCGCAGCGTGTTTTTGGCGATATCAAGCTCGCGCGCCAGTGTCTCGATCGAAAATTCTGCACCCGTGTTATAGGCAAGAAGCACAAACAGCCGATGCAGATCCGACGGGCTTGAAATGCCATGCAGCCCCGGAAGATCCGAATGAAGTGACCGATGGATCGACCCCGCCTCGCCATCACGATCATGGAAGCCGCCTTCATTGATATAGGCCTCGAACAGATCGTTAAGCTCGATCAGGCCATCGGGAATATCGGCGGTATAGCGCCCTACATTCGGGGTTTGCGGCAACACATCCGATGGTGCGATCCCGCGCTGCTCAAGATATTCGGCAAAACTGAAGGGCGGTAAAAACAGGCTTTGAATATGACCAAGTGCATCCTTCTTTGGCGCCAGCGCGCTAACCGCGACCACGCGCAACATCGGATCAGTGACCAGCAATTTCGCGATCCGGTCTTCCCAGTCACGCTGATAGGAAACCTCGTCGATAAACAGCCATAGCGGATGGTCCGCCGATATGCCCCGCACGGAACGCAGAAGCTTTGGCAGACGCGGCAGGTCGATTTCCAGAAACAGCGGATGTTCAAGCGAGATGTAGCAAACATGACGTCGCGGGGTATCAGCATTCAGCAATTCAGCCACCGCCTGACGCAGCATGACGGTTTTGCCAACCCCACGTGGCCCGGTTAAAACAACGGCCTTTGATCCGTCATTCTTTTCAACCGCCGTCCAGAACCGTTTGAAAAAGGCACGTTGCGGCAGATCATGAACCAGATCGTCGGTGATGCCATCCCACCATGGATTATCAAGCATCAGCCGGTGCAGGAAGTCCTGCTCGCCCGGATGTTCAATCATGGTCGCCATTATCACCCCACCCCGTTTTCCGGCTGATTTTCCGGCATGCCCGCCGCACGTTCGGCATCAAGCTAAACGGGAAAACCTTTAAATTAGGTATAGTGATAAACGCTATTTCGGCATTTTTCAGCAAATACTTGCGATTAATCCAAAGTTCCTCAAAAAGAAACCGGGCCTGCAAAACAGGCCCGGTCAGGCAGCAATGCTGAATATCATGCGGTATCACTGCAAGGCAGGGGGGGGTGATACCGGCGTCATCACAGCATGCGTTACGCTTTATCGTTGGGGGAGGATGAAGCGTCGTCAGATTTACCATCGACATCATGCTTGTCGCTGGCATCGTCCTTTTTCATCTTTTCAAGCTCGGAAGCGAGCCGGTAATCGCCGGAAGCCACATAACCTTCCATCGAACCGGTCCGACGTTCGAGATCATCGAATTTCTCACGAAGATCTTCCATCCAGGGCTCCTCGAAATCGACACCCATCGTCGGACGTTCTTCGGTCGCACCGGCATGCGTGGTCGAGGCATTATATGTTCCCGGGCGACCGGCCCCGCGGAATTTGCCGCGCAGACCATCAAACCATTCCGGATGATGCACATAGGCCCATGCAAAGGCAAACAGCAACACACCGACAGGGAAGCTGAAAATCAGGATCAGGATGAAGGCGATCAGAACCCCTTTGCGCGGGATACCGAACTTCTCCGCGATCCCGCGTGTTGTCCTGCGAATGACGCCACCGCATTCCTTGCCATCCTGGTCATGATGCCGGAAACGGCATCCGCCATGACGATGTTTCTTGTGACCGCGCTGATAACCGGCACCGGCAGCAGCTTGCTGGGCAGTCATATCCTGTTCCTCCATTCGGCAACCTCGGCATCCAACAGGCGTTCAAGTATTTCGACACGATTTTCAAGGCGTTCTGCCCGGCCTTTCAGCATGGCGACGATTTCCTTTTCCTTCGCCACCTGTTCCGGACTGGATTTTTGCTGTTCGGCTTTCATCCGTTTCCAGAGTGTTATGTAGTGAAACACAACCCATACCGGACCGACAACGACAACAAACACAATTAGCGGTACAGCAATCGCCCACATCTCAGTCAGCTCAACCTTTGTTGCAGCTTATCGCATCGAAACACGCAAACCGCTGATTATTTGTCTTTTTTGACCCGAGCCTTAAGCTCTTTCAGATCGTCCTCGATCCCGAGCTCGGCTTCAAGATCATCGAACTGCTCTTCAAGGCTCTGCCCGCGACCAAGGTCCCAGGAGTCCGCGCCAGCTTCAAGCTCGTCAATGCGACGCTCCATCTGCTCATAGCGCAGAAGCGCTTCGTCGATCTGACCGGAATGCAGTTTTTCACGCATCTTGACACGCTTTTCGGCGGTCTGCATGCGGATTTCAACTGCACGCTGCTTGCCCTTGGCTTCGTTGAGCTTGTTCTGAAGCTTGTTCAGATCATCATCGAACTTGCCAAGCGTTTCCTCAATCACTTCAAGCTCGCGCTCCAGCACGGCACTCTGATCGGCCAGACGACGACGCGCCATCAACGCACCTTTCGCCAGATCATCACGGCCTTTGGAAATGGCAAATTCTGCTTTGCCTTCCCACTCAAGCTGACCGTCATGAAGTTTCTTGAGCTTGCGCTCTACTTCCTTCTTGTCGGCAATCGCCTTGACGGCAGCGGAACGAACTTCGACCAGGGTATCTTCCATTTCCTGG
Organism: Thalassospira lucentensis; assembly: GCF_001613805.1. Lineage (GTDB taxonomy): Bacteria > Pseudomonadota > Alphaproteobacteria > Rhodospirillales > Thalassospiraceae > Thalassospira > Thalassospira lucentensis_A. Next base: position 104,016 of record NZ_LPVY01000008.1, on the reverse strand, counting down.
ATCATCAATCGAACCATTTTCTCCGGATCTTCAGCACGATCCAGAAGCGAGTTGATATTGGCATTTACGATATCGGACAAACGCGAGAACACGCCCATTGTCTGATCTCCTTAAGAATACGGGGGACGCAAAAATTCTGATCCAACTATTGCAGGCAGCGTGCCAGTTTTATTTTTCAACAAAATCAATGATTTAACATATCATCACTCTTGGAAAGTTATATTTTTCGCGACTTTAATATCGTTTTTCGATAACGTTTTTCGCGAAATGGATAGTTTGCAGCCAATATTGGGCGAAGACCCCGTTTTTCTGGCCGCCCTTGAACATGTTTCACGTCTGGCGCCGATTGAACGGCCATGTCTGGTGATCGGCGAACGCGGGTCGGGCAAGGAGCTGATTGCATCACGCCTGCATTATCTGTCCCGGCGCTGGGGCGGCCCCCTGATCAAAGTCAATTGCGCGGCCCTGACCGAAAGCCTGCTGGATACCGAGCTATTCGGTCACGAAGCCGGTGCGTTTACCGGAGCCACCAAACGCCATGTCGGACGATTTGAACGCGCACATGGCGGCACCATTATTTTGGACGAAATCGCCACCGCCAGCCCGATGGTGCAGGAAAAGCTTCTGCGCGTTGTTGAATACGGTGAAATAGAACGCGTTGGCGGCTCTGACGTAATTGAAGTCGATACCCGCGTGATTGGCGTCACCAATGAAAATCTGCGCGAACTGGCCCATCAGGGAAAATTCCGCGCCGACCTGCTTGATCGCCTTGCCTTTGATGTAATTGCCGTACCGCCACTTCGAGAACGATCCGATGATATTCTGCCGCTTGCCGAACAATTCGCCCTTGAAATGACCAAGCGCCTGTCACGTTCCGTTTTTGCTGGCTTTACTCCCACCGCCGCACGACAGCTTCTGACCCATTCATGGCCGGGCAATGTCCGCGAATTGCGCAACGCGGTTGAACGCAGCCTTTATCTGGCTGAAGATGACGAAAACCCGCTTGGGCGTATCGCACTTGATCCCTTTGCCAACATATGGTCCGAAACCGGAGCCAAAGCCGCCGCCCCGGCCAAGGCTGCGCCCCAAAACTCAGGCGACGAAACCGGCATCGACTTCAAATCAGAAGTCGCAACCTTCGAAATTCGCCTTCTGGAAAAGGCACTGGCAGACAACGCCAACAATCAGACCGAAGCCGCCAAACAACTCAGCCTGAATTATCATCAGTTCCGCCGATTACTCGACAAACACAAAGTGCATCCCGGAAAATAGACCCGGAACACAGGCATGTATCAGCCCCGTACCAAAAATTACTGCAAATCCGATCCGGCCAAACGCTGGAACCTACCCGACAGGGTCTTTTTTGCCTGCGGTGCGTGTCACATTCTCGCACACGCCTTTCTTGATCGGCACACAACAAGGACAATGCAGCCACTCTGGCTTCGCCCGTTTGAAGGTTATACCGGCAGCCATATTATCGTCATATGGAACGAGTGGGCATTTGACTATCATGGTTACAGCAAGCGCACCGACCTAATCGCCCATTATTTCAAGCGGGCGAGACAACGCTGGCCGGGATGGAATGCAGAACTTACCCTGCTGCCTCGTAACGTTCTGATATCGGAGCAAAAATCAAAGGAAATCAAAGGCCTTTGGTTGCGCGAACCAGATCAGTTTCTTCACAACGCATTGCCCCGCGCCGAACGCTATCTAGATCGATTTGGCCCACCACCCGGCATTTAATCGGCCAGCGACCGCGCGATCACCATACGCTGGATATCGGATGTGCCTTCATAGATCTGGCACACCCGGACATCACGGTAAATCCGTTCGACCGGGAAGTCTTTCAGATAACCATAGCCGCCGTGAATCTGGATCGCGGCAGAACAAACCTGTTCGGCAATTTCAGACGCATAAAGCTTTGCCATGCAGGCCTCGGTCAGGCAGGGCTTGCCATCATCGCGCAACGCTGCTGCACGATGCACCAGCAACCGTGCAGCATCGATTTTGGTAGCCATATCGGCAAGGCGGAATGCCACCGCCTGATGATCAATGATTTTTTTACCGAACGTTTCGCGCTCATTGGCGTAATCGCGCGCAGCTTCGAACGCAGCACGCGCCATGCCGACCGACTGGGCGGCAATACCGATGCGCCCGCCCTCAAGGTTCGCAAGCGCGATCTTGTACCCCTGACCTTCTGCACCCAGCATGTTTTCCGCCGGAACACGGCATTCAACAAAGGTGATCTGGCAGGTATCCGATGCATTCTGTCCAAGCTTTTCCTCGACCCGTGACACCACATAGCCCGGCGTGTCGGTGGGCACGATAAAGGCAGAAATACCACGTTTGCCTGCTTCCGGGTCCGTCACGGCAAACACAATTGCAACATCGCCTTCACTGCCCGATGTTATGAATTGTTTGGAGCCGTTGATAATCCAGTCATCACCATCGCGCACGGCACGCGTCCGCAAGGAACTGGCATCCGATCCGGCTTGCGGCTCGGTCAGACAGAACGCGCCGATCTTTTCGCCGCGCGCCATCGGGACCAGATATTTTTCTTTCTGATCTTCGGTACCGAATTTCAGGATCGGCATACACCCGACCGAATTATGCACCGACATGATGGTGGATGTTGCCCCATCGCCAGCAGCTATTTCTTCGAGTGCCAGCGCATAGGCGACATGATCCATGCCCGCCCCGCCATATTCTTCGGGCACCAGCATGCCCAAAAAGCCAAGTTCTCCCAATCCGGCAATCGCTTCGGCCGGAAAGGTATGGTGGATGTCCCATTTTGCGGCATGAGGTTTGAGTTCATTTTCGGCGAACTCGCGCGCGGTATCGCGCACCATGATCTGATGTTCTTCCAACCGCATGGCGGCCATCCTCCCCATTGGGCGATGCACCAGCCATGCGATCAGAAGATCGTTTTCATCAGGCCGGGCCTATTCTTCGCCCTGAACAAATTTGTCCTGCTCGGCATCAAAACGCCACAGGATGCCTTCCTTCATGCCGTACCACCAACCATGCAGGTTAAGGTCACCGGCATCGACCCGTTCCTTGATGAACGGGAAAGTCATCAGATTTTCAAGCGAATTACGGATCGAATGCCGGGACACCTTATCCACATCCGGCCCGTGATGAAGGCAGCATTTCGCAATGCTGACCCATTCGCCGATAAAGTCACGATCAGGCACCTTGCCCGCGTCACCATGCTCGACCAAAGCCGCCATACCACCACATCCCGAATGACCAAGAATGACGATATCCTTGACCTTAAGATCGCGAACGGCAAATTCAATCGCCGCTGACGTTCCGTGATAATTCTCGTCAGGCTCATAAGGCGGCACCAGGTTTGCCACGTTACGAACGACGAACATCTCACCCGGTTCGGCATTGGTCAAAATCGCCGGATCAACACGGGAGTCCGAACAGGCAATCAGCAGAACTTCCGGCTTTTGGCCCATATTGACCAAATCTTCTACTCGTTCAGGGCGTTGCTCGTAATACATCGCCTTGAAGCTTTTAAATCCGGCAAGCATCCGGTCGACTGTCGGTTTTGACATCACGCGAATTCCCTCATCCTCGTCAATCACTCTGGCGACAAAATAGGGTGAATTCGCGCAAGTTGGTAGCCCCAATCACTGATTTTTAGAACAACTTTAATCTGGCTCACAAAAGCTCTATGGCGACCGCAGTTGCTTCGCCGCCACCAATACAAAGTGATGCCACCCCCCTGGTTCCACCATGGGTTTTAAGTGCATGGATCAAAGTCACCAGCAGACGTGCACCGGTCGCACCAATCGGATGGCCAAGCGCACAGGCACCGCCATGGATATTGACTTTGCCATGGTCAAGGTCGAGATCACGCATGGCGGCCATTGCCACCACAGCAAAGGCTTCGTTGATTTCCCAAAGATCAACGTCATCCTTGGCCCAACCGGTTTTCGCCAGCACTTTTTTAATCGAGTCAATCGGGGCGGTCGTGAACCAGCACGGCTCTTGCGCATGGGTTGCATGTCCCATGATTTTCGCCAAAGGTTTCAAACCACGTTTTTCTGCTTCGGACTGGCGCATCATTACCATTGCCGCCGCACCGTCCGAAATGGATGCCGAATGAGCCGCTGTCACGGTACCGTCCTTACGGAATGCCGGACGCAAGGTCGGGATTTTTTCCGGTTTCGCTTTGGGCGGCTGTTCATCGGCGGAAATGGTTACATCGCCTTTACGGGTGGTAAATGACACCGGGGCAATTTCCGTATCGAAATGCCCGGCATTTGCCGCATTCTGTGCACGCGTCAATGACGTGATTGCATAATCATCCTGCTGTTCACGGGTAAAGCCATATTTATCAACTGTCGCCTCGGCAAAGGTGCCCATTGAACGACCCTTTTCATAGGCATCCTCAAGCCCGTCCAGCGCCATGTGATCATAGACCTCGGTATGACCGTACCGCTGGCCACTACGCATATTGGGCAGAAGGAAGGGTGCATTGGTCATGCTTTCCATACCACCAACGACCATGACATCGGCACTGCCAGCACACAGAATATCATGGGCAAACATCACGGCTTTCATGCCCGATCCGCACATCTTGTTGATCGTCGTTGCACCGGCGGAACGCGGGATGCCTGCGCTCCATGCCGCCTGACGCGCCGGGGCCTGCCCCTGACCGGCGGGCAGAACATTACCCATGATGACTTCGTCTACATCGTCGGATGCAACACCGCCACGTTCAAGCGCGGCCTTGATGGCAACGCCGCCCAGTTCGGATGCGGTAACGGTTGCAAAATCACCCTGCATGCCGCCCATCGGGGTTCTGGCGCAGGAAACGATAACGATGGGGTCTGAATTGCTCATGAATCTGATCCTGTATTCCAAATAGGGGATTAGGCGGTTTCACCGAAAAGCTCACGGCCGATCAACATGCGACGGATTTCGCTTGTTCCAGCACCGATTTCATAAAGCTTGGCATCGCGCAACAGGCGGCCGGTCGGATATTCGTTGATATAGCCATTGCCACCCAGCGTCTGAATGGCTTCAAGCGCCATCCAGGTTGCTTTTTCCGCAGCATAAAGGATCACACCAGCGGCATCCTTGCGCGATGTTTCACCACGATCACATGCCTTGGCAACTTCGTAAACATAGGCCCGGCAGGCATTCATCGTGGTGTACATATCGGCAATCTTGCCCTGCATCAGCTGAAACTCGCCAATCGCTTTGCCGAACTGTTTGCGTTCGTGAATATAAGGCACGACCACATCCATGCAGGCGCGCATGATGCCGGTCGGGCCTGCTGCCAGAACAGCACGCTCGTAATCAAGGCCGCTCATCAGAACACGGACACCACCGTTCAGGTTGCCAAGAATGTTTTCCTCGGGCACTTCGCAATCCTGAAACACCAGCTCACAGGTATTGGAGCCCCTCATGCCAAGCTTGTCGAGCTTCTGCGCGGTCGAGAACCCCTTGAAACCTTTTTCTATGATAAAAGCCGTAATTCCCTTGGGACCGGCATCGATATCGGTTTTGGCGTAGACCACCAGCGTATCGGCATCCGGGCCATTGGTGATCCACATCTTGTTGCCATTCAGGATGAAACGGTCGCCCTTTTTCTCGGCACGCAACTTCATCGATACCACATCCGAACCGGCCCCCGGCTCGCTCATGGCCAGCGCACCGACATGCTCGCCACTCATCAGCTTTGGCAGATACTTTGCCTTTTGTTCGGCATTGGCGTTACGCTTGATCTGATTGACGCACAGGTTGGAATGCGCCCCATAGGAAAGAGCAACCGAGGCCGATGCGCGGCTGATTTCTTCCATGGCAATCACATGTTCAAGATAGCCAAGGCCGGTGCCACCATCTTCCTCGGGAACCGTCATACCCAGCAGACCAAGATCACCAAACTTGCGCCACAGATCGCTGGGAAATTCATTTTTTTCATCGATTTCGGCGGCGCGCGGCGCGATTTCGGCCTCAGCAAAGGATGAAACGGTTTCTCGGATCGCTTCTGCAGTATCGCCGAGATCAAATTTCAATCCGGGAAATTCGAAAAATGCCATGATAATTATCCTGCCCTGGAATGGAGTTCTGTTTGGTCACGGGTATAAGACCCGCTTGATGGTTTAAGCCGCTGCGTCGCCCAGAAGTTCTGGCGGCAGCTTCATCACTTTCAGTGTCTGAAGCGAAGTCGCGCACAGAACCGGTGCACCATCCTTGCTGCCGAAAACATCAATGCGCGTAACAATAATCGACCTGCCGCGCGAAACGACTTCACCCACCGCCCGCAATTCCTGCCCGATGCCCGGTGCAACGATATTAAGCTTGTATTCGATGGTCAGCATGCCCTGATCTTCGGCAACAAGGCTCCATCCGGCGAAACCGCCTGCAATGTCCGCAAGCCCGGCAATCAGGCCGCCGTGAAAATAGCCATTATGCTGGATCAGATCGGCACGCGACGGAACCACAATCTCGACCCGCCCCGGCTTCACGTCGATGACCTCAGCCCCAATCGACAGATTGTAGGGTTGCTGACGAAACCGATGTCGGACTTCGACATCATAATTCGGATTTTGCGGCTCAAACTGTGCCATTTCTCGGTCCTGTTCTGCCTGCGGCCATTCCGGCCCAATCTTTTTAATAACCGGGAATGACGGGTTGTGACGCGATTCCGTTTTAGTTAACGTTTACGTTAACGTCAAATCAAATCCGCACAACTATACCGATTTATGATCGCAATAGGTCAGGTGCCGGTTTTCAGAAGTTTTCTGGGATTAGCAGGGATCAGTTTGTACCCGCGCTCCAGCGGGCGATGCTGGCTTCGAGCATATCAGTCATCACGTCGTCGTTCACCAGCTTGAACAAGGCTTGCGCGATCCGGCCGCGCAATGCACCAGTATTGCATGGCGACTTGTGTGACATGGTCAGATACAGGCTTTCTTCACTGACCGGGACGTCGTAACTGCGAATTCCGTCAATATTTTCCCGCGCAGCAAAAGCTTTGCCGGGAAATTCTTCATAAATCAGATATTCGCCGCGATCACGATCCAGCATCTTCAGGCCCTGTTCCAGACTTGGGACTTCGCGGATCGTCAGGTTTTGGGCCGCGTAGGTATCAAACCCCTGACCAAAACTGTTATTGATCACGGTAAGACCTTCAAGCCCGCGAAGGTCCGACCACTGGCGATAATTGATATCGATATTGTCCTTGGTCCAGATGACAGTGCGCGTCCCCTGAAATGCGGGATAAAAATAATCCATGTATTCGAGCCGCGGAACGGTGAAGAAAGCCCCGGCAATCATATCAATTCCGCCTTCGCGCATATGCTGCTGCACGCGCCCCCAGCTGCCGGTATTAACAACCTCGATCACGATACCCGCAGCTTCGCCAACGCGCTGAAGAAAATCTGCTGCCGCGCCAATCAAATGATTGCTGCCATCTTCTGCTGGCCAGAGATAAGGCGGATAATCAGGATTTCCGGATGCCAGCAGACGGGTACAATCGCGCCCGCCATCATCATTGACGGCAAGATGCTGCGATGCGTCGTGGGAATGTGCAATATTTGCCAGCAACAGTCCGGCAGCACAAACCGCCCCCGCAAACCCTGTCCGGGTTATAAATTGCATATCCACCACTCTCCAACTGCATTATCGATCACACAGCGTCGATTGTTTTGTGAAGTATGTAAGAAGGCACACGAACATATTCATCATACAGAATATGTTTTTTAGCACATTATCACAGACATTCTCCAACTGCGCGATGAGACAGAAACCAAAGAAGCCCCCGCAGAGCGGAGGCTTCTTTTAAAATCTTCAGATTTCCCGGATAGTCCAGCCAGAGCCGGAAAGGGGAAATGCCTTAGGCAGAACGGCGTTTCATGCCCTGGTTGCCACCACGGGCTTCTCCACGGCCACCTTCGGCACGGCGCGGACGATCACTGAAATCACGACCGCGGGTATCGCGATCACGATTTTTGAAACCACGTTCACCACGCGGCTTGTCAGCAAAACGACGCTCGCCATCACGTGCCGGTGCACCTTCGCCACGCGGGCGGAAGTTGGTGCCACGATCCGTACGCTCGGTACGATCAGAACGCTCTGCACGATCCGGACGCTGATCGCTAGCAGCGCGGTCAAAACGCGGCTTGCGATCAAAACGGTCACCACCGCGATCATTACGATCCGAACGGGCAGGACGATCACCGCCGCGGTCACCACGCGGCTGATCTGACTGGCCAAAACGACGACCGCCGTCACGATCGCCACCAAAAGCACGGCCGCCTTCGCGATCACCTTCGAAACGGCGCGCACCATCACGGTCACCTTCGGCACGACGCGGACCGCCGAATGAACGGGCACCGTCGCGAGCACCATCACGGCCACCACCAAATCCACCGCGACCACCACGGCCAGCATCGCGACCACCGTCACGACCGCCGCCGAAACCGCCACGACCACGACCGCCATCACGACCACCGCCAAATCCGCCGCGACCACCACGGCCGCCATCGCGACCGCTACCACCCGACGAACGGGCAGGCGGAGCCGAATGGAATTCATGATCTTCGTCGATTTCGACCTGCTGGCCGATCACGCGTTCGATGTTGCGCAGATGACGAACGTCACGCGGTTCGCAGAACGAAATCGCGATACCTTCGGCACTGCCACGGCCTGTACGGCCAATGCGGTGCACATAGTTTTCCGGATCGGTCGGCAGGTCATAGTTGATGACATGCGTGATGCCCGGAACGTCAATACCACGTGCTGCAACGTCAGTTGCGATCAGGACCGGGAACTGGCCATTACGGAAATTCCGCAGGATTTTCTGGCGAATACGCTGCTGCTTGTCACCATGGATGGCGTCGGTATCAACACCTTCATCGCGCAACTGGAACGAAAGTTCGTCCGCATCGGCTTTGGTTTTGGTGAAAACAAGTACGCGTTCGCTTTCCTGACGTTTCAGCAACTGAACCAGAAGCGAGGTCTTGTCATGACGTTTCACGAACATGCCACGCTGGGTAACACGCTCGGTCACGCTGGACTGCGGCGCGGTTTCAACCTTAACCGGATTGTTCAACAGACGGTCGGTCAGATGTTTGACAGCCGGCGGCATGGTTGCCGAGAACATCACCGTCTGGTGATCACGTGGCAGCACTTCGGCAACGGTCAGAACGTCTTCTGAGAAACCCATATCGAGCATACGGTCGGCTTCATCAAGGATGAAGACTTCGATATCGTCGAAACGGATGGTGTTGCGTGACATATGGTCAAGCAGACGACCCGGGGTCGCAACCAGGATATCAACGCCACGGCGCAGTTCCTGAATCTGCGGGCCCATCGGCGAGCCGCCATAAACAACTGAAGAAAACAGGCGAATGCCTTTTTTGAAATCGCGCAGGCACTGTCCAATCTGGTTTACCAGTTCACGCGTCGGCGCCAGAATAAGCGCGCGCGGCTGGCCCGGTGCCGGGCGTTTCGGATTTTCGGCAAGACGCTGCAACAGCGGCAGGCAGAATGCAGCGGTTTTACCACCACCCGTCTGGGAAATCCCCATCAGGTCACGACCTTCAAGCAATGCCGGAATGGTTTTTGCCTGAATCTCGGTCGGTGCGGTGAAACCGGTAGCTTCAACGTTGCGCAGCAGGGGCTCGATAAGGTTGAGCCCTTCAAAATTAGTCATAAAGGAAAGTCCTTCAAAATCCGGTCGGCGCCATGTTCGCGCCATGATGTGCCTGCTCGACAGCAATAGCGACCGGTGCACGGCGATCAAGCCGCTGCTTCGGACCCTGCATGAGAGGCATATGATGAGGCCATGACGTCATCACGTCATCGCCGCCCTCGCCTTTTCACACAGTTCCTGACAGCTCAATCTGCCCTACAAGCGAAGGAATGAAGCGGGTGATACAGGCCCCTCGGAACAAAGTCAATCAATCCCTGCGCCGGGCAGCCATGCAAAAACGCATTTATCATTCCCATATGTAACACCGAATTAATCTATCGATATCGAATTTGTGCGCATTATCGGCCGGTTACACAACATTCAAGGGGATGGACCATGCGGTTTCGGGTTGTTACGGGGATTTTCTCAATCCCGGCGATCTGCCTGCTGACGCTGATCGCGATTATCGCAACGGTGGCACTGAATTATCAAAGCAGCCTGCGAAACGGGAAGTTCGAACAGATCGAACATCTGACCGAAGGTGCGGTCACAATCGTCAATGCATATATCGCCAAAGTTAAAGCTGGCGACATGGACGAAAATACCGCCAAGGCAGAGGCTCTTGCCCTTCTCAATGCCTATCGGTTCGATGGCGAGAACTATATTTATGCATCCGACTACAGCCATTGCATGGTTCTGGATCCTCTTAGCCCCGGTGACGTTGGCAAATGTAATCCCGACAGCAAAGTACGCCAAAAGATCGTCAGCACCGCCAAGGCCGGTGGTGGTGTCATCACCTATGAAACCAAAAAGCCGGGCGAAGGCGACCGCCTGATCGAAAAGGCGGCCTATGTCCGCCCGATCCCGGAGTGGAACTGGGCACTTGGCGCTGGCGTCTATATGGATGATGTTGCTGCAGAATTTCAGTCTGTTATGCAACGTATTGCGATCATTTCCGTCATCGCCATCATCATCGCGGGGGTTCTGTCCTGGTTCGTCGGGACCCGTATCACCAAAAGCATCGTGGGCCTGAACCGCTCCATCGCGACAATTGCCGAAGGCAATTATCAGGCACCGGTTGATACCGAGTCCAACTTTACCGAAATCGGCGATATGGCATCCGGCGTTCTTGCCCTGCGCGACAAATCCGCACAGGCCCAGCAGCTTGAAAAAGATGCGGCCCTCCAGAAACAGAAAGCCGAAGAAGAACGTCGTACAAATATCCGCAACATCGCCAAAAAACTCGAAAGTGAAGTTGGCGGTATTGCCGGTGCCGTTGACCAGTCGGTTAAACGCAGTGGCGATCTTGCGATCAGCATGTCGCACAACGCTGAAGGTATTCTGGATCAAAGCCAACAGGTCGCTTCTGCCGCCGGATCGGTGTCACAGAATGTCGACGCGGTTGCCGCCGCAACCGAGGAACTCTCATCCTCGATCACGGAAATCAACGTCCAGATTTCCCAGATGTCCAACACAGTCGAACGCGCAACACATGAAAGCCAAAGTGCATCAAATGATGTTGGTGGCCTCTCCGATGCAGTCGACAAGATCAAGGAAATCGTCAGCCTGATCAATGACATCGCAGGCCAGACCAACCTTCTGGCGCTGAACGCAACCATTGAGGCCGCCCGTGCTGGCGATGCAGGCAAAGGCTTTGCCGTTGTCGCAAGTGAGGTCAAGAACCTCGCCACCCAGACAGGACGCGCAACCGAGGAAATCGCTGCCCAGATCAACGGTATCGTCGAAGGCACAGAACGCGCTGTTACCGGCATTTCACGTGTGTCGGAAACCATCGACCAGGTTCGATCTGCCTCGACCGCCATTGCAGCCGCAATTGAGGAACAGGGTGCCGCGACGCAGGAAATTGCCGGCAATGCGAACCGCAGTGCCGACGGCGTGAAACAGATTTCCTACAGCGTAGATCAGACCATGAAGAATGCGCAAAGCACTACAACCCACGCAGGCGATCTGCGCAATGCGTCCGAAGAACTTTCTTCACGTTCTTCGGAACTGACCCAGATCATTCAGCGCTTCTCAAACGACCTGGTCAAACAGGCCGAAAATTGATCCCTGCTGAAAACAGCCTAATGCATAAATAAGAAAACGGGCCATTTCCTTTGGAATGGCCCGTTTTGCTTGTCTTATGACTGATCGCAAGAGGATTTTAACCCGATCTATTCCGCCGGAAGATCATTTTCCCGACGGAAGGAATGGGATGGATAAACACCCAGAATGCGAACCTCGTGCGAGAAGAACTGAAGTTCCTCCAATGCATGACGCAGGCCAAGCTGTTCGGGATGGGCTTCGACCTCGGCAAAGAACTGGGTGGCGGTGAAATGTCCCTCAACCATATAGCTTTCAAGCTTGGTCATGTTGATGCCGTTGGTTGCAAAACCGCCAAGGGCCTTGTAAAGGGCAGCCGCAACGTTGCGGACGCGGAAGACGAAGCTTGTCACCACCGGCGTGCCATCATTGGCAATATCAAGTGGTTCGCGCGCCAGAATAATGAAGCGGGTCGTGTTATGCTCAGCATCCTCGACCTCGGTACGCAGCACATCAAGACCGTAGATTTCTGCGGCAAGTACTGGCGCAATCGCCGCAATGCTTTTATCGCCCAGATCAGCAACTTCCTTCGCACATCCGGCAGTGTCCGGACCAACGACGGTGTTCACGCCAAGTTCCCGGCGGATTTTGCGGCACTGACCCAGTGCGTGAACGTGGCTTCGGATTTCCTTGATATCGGAAATCTTCGCCCCCGGAACCGCGACCAGCGCGTGATTGATCCGAAGGAACGTCTCGCCAATGATATGCACACCGGAATCGGGCAAAATGTGATGAACATCCGCCACGCGACCGGCCAAGGTGTTATCAATCGGAATCACCGCCAGATCGACATCGCCGTCGCGCAATGCACCAAATGCGCCCTCAAACGTCCGGCAAGGCACAGTCGTCGCACCCGGAAAGGCGCGCCGGGCTGCCTGATCGGAGTAGGCACCGTGCATTCCTTGAAAAGCTATACGTTGTTGGGCAGCCATCTGGTTGTTTCCTGATATCTAATATGATTTCCATGTTGCATCCTGCGGCTTTACCGCTGAGCAAAACATAGAAAAGCCTAATTACGCGCCCAGCACAAGTCGTGCGCGTTCAAGGTCTTCGGGAGTATCAACGCCAAGTGGGACCCCGTTCACAAGGGCAACTGCGATCACCATGCCGTTTTCAAGTGCGCGCAACTGTTCAAGCTTTTCACGCATTTCAAGTTCGGCAGGCGGAAGACTGACAAACCGGTCAAGAGCCGCCCGGCGATAGGTATAAAGCCCGATATGGTGATAAAGCGGCCCGTCGCCATGCGGGGCTGTCGCGCGCGTGAAGTAAAGCGCGCGTGCAACCCTACCGGCACCAAAGGCGGCAACCGCCTTGACCACATTGGGATTGGTCCGTTCTTCTTCGCGCGTAATTGCGGCTGCCAGAGTCGCGATATCGACATTCGGATCGGCAAGCGGCTCGAACACCGCCCGAATATCTGCCGCATCAATCGTCGGCAGGTCCCCCTGCACATTGACCACGGCATCATATTTTCCGTCCGGATCAAAGCTTTGCAGCGCCTGATGCACGCGGTCCGATCCGCTCGGCAGATCCGGATCGGTCAAAACAGCAATCCCGCCAGCCGCTGTAACGGCATCGACGATTTCCTGTTCGGCACAGGCCACGATAACCGGGCCGATTCCGGCCTCGGTGGCCCGACGCCAGACATGAACAATCATCGGCTCCCCGTGAATATCGGCCAACGGCTTGTTGGGCAGGCGTGTCGATGCCATGCGGGCAGGAATAACGACAACAGGATTGCGCGGCGTAGTCATCTTGGGCCTCCGGATTGGCTTGATCCTGCTTTGATCTCGCGCAAAGCGCGTGTCTGATGACCTGTGCAAGAAACAATGGCTTGATTCGGCGGGACAATAGCCGGTTTTGGGGATTTTGCGAAAGACGGAATTGAATATGACGAAGGTCTATCTCGTCTGTTTTCGCCTTTGTGTTTAAGAAAGGTTGATGCAAATCTCTGAAACGTATAGTTTTCCCTCCGACCGGTCTGACCTGCTGTCGCATGCGCGTTCTTGTGATCTTTAAGAGCGTTTTGGGGGCGCATGGGTCAGCTGTTAAAAAAGAAACCTGAGAGTGATTAGGCTGTAGGGATCCCGTCATGAAAACGATGGAAATCAACAAGATCGTCGCCGGTGTTATCTGTGCTGTGCTTTTGGTCATAGTTGTTGGCAAGATTGGAAGTGCCCTTGTGCACCCCGATGAACTGGAATCGCCCGTTTACCCGTTCTCCGAAGAACTGATGGCCGGTGCTAGCGCGCCTGCCGCCGCACCGGCAGAGCCCGCCGGGCCGGAGCCGATTCTGACAATGCTTGCTTCGGCTGACCTTGCCGAGGGCGAGAAAGTCTTCAAAAAATGCGCATCATGCCACGACGTCGAAAAAGGCGGCCCGAACAAAACCGGCCCGAACCTTTATGGTATTGTCGGCAACGATTTCGCCCACAAGGGTGACTTCGCCTATTCCGATGGCATGGCCAACCATGGCGGGACTTGGGGCTGGGAAGAGCTGAACCACTTCCTTTACAAGCCGCGCGATTACGTTGAAGGCACGAAAATGAGCTTCGGGGGCCTGAAAAAGCCTGAGGAGCGCGCCGCAGTCATCGCATGGCTGAACAGCAAGTCGGATAATCCACTGCCTTATCCCGATCCGGCAGAGGCCGCGGCAGGTGAAACCACCGACGCAGCCGCAGATGCCCCGGCCGAAGCTGCGGAATCCAACGATGCGGCTGCTGAAGAAGCACCTGCGGCAGACACACCGGCAGAACCTGCAGCAGAGGGTGAAGCACCCGCCCAATAAAGGGCAGGAAAATTCACCGGATAATCGATTGATTTTTTACAGGGGACAGGTAACTGTCCCCTGTTTTCGTTTGCGGCCAATCATTTCAAGCAGGGATGCGTTTTAATGGAAAATCTCGATCACTTTCTGGAGATCTCCCACAAGCTGGCCGATACCGCCCGTCCGGTCGTGCACCAGTATTACCGCACCCCCGTAGCAGTTGACGTCAAGGCTGATGCAAGCCCGGTGACCATTGCCGACCGCGAAGTTGAAACTGCGATGCGTGCAATTCTGTCGGCAGAACTTCCTGATCACGGAATTCTTGGCGAAGAACATGGCCGCCACAATATCAATGCCGATTTTGTCTGGGTCCTTGATCCGATTGACGGCACCAAGTCGTTCATCGCGGGCAAACCAAGCTTCGCGACCCTCATTGCGCTGTGCCATAAAGGCGTCCCCATACTTGGCATCATTGATCAGGCCATCACGGATGAACGCTGGGTTGGGGTTATGGGGCGCCCGAGCACGATGAATGGCAACGAAATCAACGCGCGTGAATGCGAAACGCTTGATACCGCGACTTTCTTTACCACTGCCCCGGAACTTTTCCGAACCGATGCCTCGGCACGAGCCTACAAGGCAGTCTCGGAGAAATGCCGCCAGCCGATGTATGGCGTTGATGCCTATGCCTACGGTCTGGTTGCGCTTGGCTTTGCCGATACCGTGGTTGAATGCGGTTTGCAGGCATATGATTTTTGCGCCCTTGTTCCCGTTGTAGAAGGTGCGGGTGGCGTTATGACCGATTGGCAGGGCAAGCCACTTACGATTTTCAGTGATGGTGCCGTCATCGCGAGTGGCGACGCACGATGCCATCAGAATGTTCTTTCTACCATCCGGGCAGCAACAGCCTGATCTCTCTTCCAGCCCTTCGCTTTCCGCCTTTGATGTTTGGTATTTGCCTTGAATTGCGGCAATATATCCAATGAACCAATCAGTTAGGCTGTATCATGTTCGAATGGGTCATCATCCTTTTTCTGGGATCGGGACTGCTTTACGGGTTGCAGTCACGCAGACTGCAACGAAGCAATATATCTTCGCCCATGATGATGGCCTTGGCCGGGGCGCTAATCGCCGTACCGCTCGGCATATGGCATGAGGCACCGCTGGCCCCCTTTGCCGATCGCATCCCCTTCGCCACAAGTTTTTCCGAAATGACGCTGGCGATCATCCTGTTCCTTGATGCCGCCGTTCTTGATTACCGCAAGGAAAGGCCCGCCATCCGGCTTGCCAACCGGTTGCTTCTGATCGGTTTGCCGCTAACAATTGGTGTGACATGGGCCTTTATCATTGGCCTACATCCATCCGTTGGTGTCTTGCCCGCCCTTATACTGGCGCTGATCGTTAGCCCGACAGATGCAGCCCTTGGCCGACCGGTGATGGAAAACACCGCCGTCCCCGACCCGGTGCGACAGGGCATCAATATCGAAAGTGGTCTGAATGACGGGCTGGTTTTGCCGGTATTCACTGCGGTCGTATTGCTCGAGGCCGACCTTGTTGGCGAAAGCAGCAACAATTGGCTGACAGAGGCGGCGATTGAAATTTCCGTCGGCGCCGGGGTCGGGCTTCTGGCCGGATATTTCATCGGCCAGATCGTCAATCACGCGGTCACCACCAACACCATCATCGACCGCTTCGAAAGGTTGCTTGGCGTACTCGCTGCGCTGTTCATCTTTTTCCTCAGCGAAAAACTTGGCGGAAACGGCTTTGTTGCGGCCTTCGCAGGCGGCCTTGCGCTTAACATCTCGTCAGAACAGGTCCGCGAAACCATCGAAAGCTTTGGTGAAGCAGAATCAGAACTGCTTACCATGCTGACCTTCTTCATTTTCGGTCTGGTAGTCATACCGGCAGTATATCAGCTTTGGACATGGGAAATGCTGATCTTCTCGATCGTCAGTCTCGCGATCCTGCGCCCGCTTTGCGTCTGGCTTTGCATGATCGGCAGCCCCTACAGTCTGGCGGAGAAACTCTATATCGGCTGGTTTGGCCCACGTGGCATAGCGTCGGTTATTTACCTGCTGATCATGATCACCATGATCGATCCGAAGGGTTATGAGTCCCTGATTGCCGCCGCCGTCATGATCGTTGCCATCAGCGTAACCGCGCATGGCCTGTCGGCCGCCCCGCTTTCAAATATGCTGGTGCGTCACCTTGCCAAAAAAGGCGCCCGGTTCTGAGGATAACCCAGCCGGGCGCAAGTCTTGGTTTGCAGTAAGAGAGCTCTGGATGGAATATAAAATCCAGAGGGCCCGGTTACCAATCCGGACCAAGGACCTTCGCACCTGAATACGAAAGTCCGGCATCGTCACCCTTCCCAACCGGTTGGAAACGAAGGGTGACGAATTCGATAAATCACCGCTCGGTCAGTGCCAGCCGGACACCAAGTGCGATAAACATCCCGCCAAGCGAACGCTGCAGCCAGATAGCAAGCAATCCGTTACCCCGAAGGCGGGTCGCGGCAAATCCGATGGAAAACACCACGACCGTCTCGACACAAAAACCGATCACATTGACCAATGTGCCAAGCACCAGAAACTGAACCGCACCATCCCCCACCGCGGGGTCAACAAACTGTGGCAGAAACGCCATAAAGAAAATCGCGACTTTGGGATTAAGTACATCGATCATCGCGCCCTGACGCCACGCCTGGAAGGCTGTCATCGTCCGTATCGGAAACCGTTCTGCGGCTGATATTTCAGATGCCGCATCATCCGGGCCATGCTTGGCAAAACTGCTGCGCAAGGCACCAATCCCCAGCCACACCAGATATGCGACTCCCACCCATTTCACCACCGAGAATGCCAGTGCCGATGTCGCCAGAATGGCAGAAAGCCCAAGGGCTGCGGCAACCACATGCACAAAGGCACCGGAACAAACGCCAAGACTGGAAAACACCCCGATCTTGCGACCATGGATCGCGGTCTGCGCAGTGATATAAGCTAGATCCGGCCCAGGCGAGATATTGAGCAAAAGAGCTGCAATCAGAAATGGCGTGTACTGAATCAGAAGATCGGTCATCACGCATCGGCCTCCAGACAGTAATAAACCAGATCAATCGCAAGCGGCTTTACCCCGGCCTCGATCAACATGGAATGCAGTTGCCCACGGTGGTGTGTCTGGTGATTGAACATATGTGCCAAAATCATCTCGCGCGGCAGGGTATATGCGCCGGCCAGCATAGATTGATAGGACAAATCGCTTGCCAGTGTGCCCGCATCGAGTTGCTCGGTAAAAGCGATGATTTTGGCATCCTGTGCCTCGCGCACAGCGCGGAATTCGTCAAATCGGGCATGTAGCACGGTATCAAGTGCCAGACGTTCGGGCGTGCCGACCAGACGTCCCAGCCATAAACGATCTGCCACCAGAATATGGTTCAGTGTCCTGATGATAGACGGGAAAAAGGCCGCACGTGGCGCGGCAAGCGCACCGGCATCAAGGTCGGCACAAGCGTCGAGAACATGCTGGTTTGCCCACCTGTTATAGAGGGCCATCCGTTGAAAATAGGCAACACCGTTCATCGCATTTCATCCGTCGTCATCTCGTCGCAACACCTGTTAGTTCGAAGCCGTAGACATTATCTGGCCTTTGCGTCGCAGGGTGTTGACGCTGGCTTAGTGCCTGTTGTCTGCATCGCAATGACCGCCGGTTTGGGCATCCGCTTGGTCAGGATCACGATATTACCCAGCAAAGTAAGGCCGACGCCTAGAACGATATTGCTGTCCCAGATAAATCCCTCAAACCAGGTCGACAGCAAAAGCGCTACCACCGGAAACATGACGGAACTATATGCCGCACGATCCGGACCGATCTTGCCCAATAGTGTCAGGTAAGAGCCAAACGCCAGCACAGATCCGAACAGGGAAAGATAAATCAGCGCGGCAACAAAGGACGGGCTGGTATCAAAGGTAAACGGAATACCGGCAGCAAGGATGTATCCGATCAACAGGATCGAGCCATACATCATGCCATAAGCATTCGCCTGAAGAACCGGAATGCCGCGCGCCTGATTGCGCGCCGATGCCATATTGCCGAGGGATGCGATATAACTGCCCGCAAGCGAAACCAGCAAACCAACGCTACCACCTGCTGCCAGATCAAACATCGCCAGATCACGCGCGAACACCAGCGAAATTCCGCCAAGCCCGATTGCCGCCCCGATCAAAGTCCGTGTTTCGGGCCGTCGTTTGAAAAATATCGCACCATTAATCATGTTCATGATGACGATGGTCGAGAACACCACAGCCAAAAGGCCCGAGGTCAAATGGGCGCTGGCGATGTAAATCAACACATAATTCAATGAAAACAGGCACACGCCAAGGGCGGCCATGAATACATGATCACGCAGGGAATAACGCATTGGCAGGCGGCGGATCACGCACCATGCCATCAGAATTACTGCCGCCAGAACAAACCGATAGGCAACAGCCAGTTCCGGCCCGACCGAAAGCTGGTACTGGATCGCGATCCAAGTGCTTCCCCAGATCAGAACGACAGCGCTATATAATCCAAGCGGGCCCATAACGGCACTCCAACGAAATCAATCGCTGGAATTTAGGGCAGTTTGCGCCATTCGCACAAACCAGCAAAACTTATCTATCAATTAGATAGGCTAATCCCTTTGCCAATCCATGCTCAGGATTTGTCGGACTGTCCTGCTTCTGTCCGCACCGGTCCGACATCATCATCTCCGCCGTCATTGGCTGCCACTTCAATGCCCGACATGTCCTCGACCGGCTCTGTGATTTCATCGGAATCAAGGACATCATCACCACGCTGCTTGCGCATTTTTTCACGCAGTCGACGGCGCTGCCATTCCTTCCATATTGCCAGCAATTCTGTCCGCGAATGGAACATCGGCAGATGCCGCTTCGGCTTGACCGGCTTCTGTTCGACCGCCATGCCAACTTCGACAATTTCGTGTGTGTCATCGATCCGGCGAACAATCAGCTCAACCATACCATAGGCAACCCGATCCCCGGGTTCGATATCCCCCGAAAGATTGCGCTCGAGAATTTCGGCAACGGTTGCCTCTTCGTCCTCTTCCTTGACCGCAAAGCCATAAAGACGACCGACATCGGCGATACGCGTATCGGGAGGAAAACTGAAATCACCAAACAGGTCGATATCATTTGCCCCTTCGGCCGGACCGGCAAACAATTGATCAAGCAGTTCGACATGGCGTGGCGGGGTAATAATATAGACCTGATCGCCACCTTCAATCCGCCCGGCACTGTGCGGGCGTAACGATTTGCCATCCCGCAGGATCAGGCTTGGCCGTGCCCAGCGCGGAATACGGTGACCCGTTGCCACTGCACTTTCATCATGAACGCGATAAACAACGATCTCCTGATTGGCGTTGCCCGGCAGCTCAAGGTCAATACGATCCACCGGCCCATGTCGCGGCGGAATCATAATGCCAAGCCACCGCGCCATCAGCCGGATCGTCCACCCCTGCAAAAGCAGCGATGTGATTACAACAATAAATGCCGTGTTGAACAGCAACTGTCCGTATTCGACGCCCTCAACCATCGGTACGATCGCAAGCAGGATGGAAACCGCCCCGCGCAAGCCGACCCATGAAATGAAGGCGGTATCGTTGCGTGAAAAGTTAAAGAACATCAGGCAAAGCCATACCGCCACCGGGCGCGCGATAAACACCAGCACCAGTGCCAGAATAACACCCGGAATGACCACTTCGCCAAACTGTGACGGGGTTGCCAGCAGGCCCATAGTGACAAACATCGCGATCTGCGCCAGCCATGTCGTGACATGCTGAAACCTGCGCACACCAACGCTCATGCGCATCTGGCTGTTGCCAGCATAAAGACCGGCAACATAAACCGCCAGAAATCCACTGCCACCAACGATACTTGTCGCACCAAACAGGCTGAGCGCGCAGGCAAGCGTGACAATGGGAACAAGGGCCGGTTCAAGCTTGACCCGATTGATCATCTGGACGATGGCCATACCACCCAGAAGTCCCAGAATACCGCCAAGCCCGATTTGCAGGACAAACCGTTCAAGCAATTCCAGTGCAAGGTTGTCCCCGCCCCCCTGCATGATCAGTTCGACCAGTGAAATGGTCAGAAACACCGCCATGGGATCGTTCGAACCGGACTCGACTTCAAGCGTGCTGCGCGTGCGATCACGCAAATTGATCCCGCCAACCCGCAGCAGGAAAAACACTGCCGCCGCATCCGTCGAACTGACAATCGCCCCGAAAAGCAGTGCCACCAGCCAGGGCACATCCAGCACGAGCCACGTGACCCCGCCAACCACCCCCGTGGTCAGCATGACCCCCACCGTCGCCAGTACAAGCGACGGTGCTGCTGCAATTTTCAAGGTTCGAAGCTGGGTTTCAAATCCACTGTCAAACAGGATCATCGCAAGCGCGATAGACCCGATAAAATAGGCTAGCGGCGCATTATCGAAATTAATGCCGCCAATCCCGTCTTCTCCGGCCCCAAGACCGACAAACAGGAACACAAGCAGCAATGGTGCCCCAACCCGGAAACTGATCAGGCTGGTAAAAACAGCAACAACAACCAGAACCGATGCAATCAGGATCACCAGATTCATCGATTCGATCATATTTGCGTCTCCATCCTGTTTGTCATTACCCGTGGAACAGGCCCAAAGGCCCGTCAGGTTCCTGTCGCACGCCAGTTACGACGGGAAAGTTTGAAATGCGTTACCGCAACACGCCCGCAACGATGGTTTAAAACGCCCAAAGGCGGCATTCTTGCGGCAAAATTGCCCGACATTTGGTCAAATATCAGGCAACTGGAATTATGTACTCCTGCCGCTCAGAGTGTGACACAACCGATCACTTATCTCCATCAAGCGCCGCCGGAACAAAGCCGGTTTCTTTGGCCGTAGACAAGGCAATTTCCGGAATAACCTCCACCACGCCGGGGACTTCCTTGATCGTATCAGTCACAAAGCTTTCAAGATGTGCCGTATCGCGTAGCCGCAATTTCAACAGGAAATCAAACCGCCCTGTCATGTGATGGCATTCAAGAACCTCGTCCGCCTTGATCAGCGACTTGACCAGCTTCTTGTTTCCCTTTGCCGGATCGGTCCGTAACCAGACCATCGCGGTAAGAGCGCGACCGATGGCATGTCCATCAACTTCAACGCGGTACGCCTTGATCACCCCCTGCTCGCGCAGTTTACGTACACGGTCATTTACCGCCGAAACAGAAAGGCCGACCTTCGTCCCCAGTGCCGAATAAGACAAAGACGCGTCATCCTGCAAGATGTCGATCAACTTGCGATCAATGGCATCCATAAAACATCCCCCTGAAGAATTTTTATCAATATCAGACGATCTTACACGAAAACTGTGTGCGCATGAAACTTTCGGCCAACCTTTTGGATAAATGGTAGGACTATTTCACCGATCAAGGCTGGATTTTTTATAAAATCGGCCTTATTCGTTGATGATCATGCACCTTTTTCGTGTTTCTCCGGATGACGATGCGCTTCGCGGCGCCCTTTTAATGACCGGTGCTGCAATCCTTTTTGCGGCGATGGCAGTGCTTATCCGCTACATCACACGCGAAGTTCATCCGTTTGAAGCAGCCTTTTTCCGGAATCTGTTCGGGTTGATACCGATGATTCCCTGGATGTTGCGTGACCGGTTTGTTGGTCTGCGCACGCTTAAACTGAAACTGCATTTCATTCGGGCGGTGATCGGGCTGGCCGGAATGCTGTGTCTGTTCTCGGCCCTCGCAATCGCCCCTGCCGCACAGGTCATCGCGATCAATTTCACCGTCCCGATCCTGACCACCATCCTTGCAGCCCTTATCCTGCGTGAGACCGTCCGGGCGCGCCGTTGGTCCGCCGTGGTTCTTGGGTTTGTCGGCGCCATGATCATCGTGCGCCCAATTGGCCAAACTCTTGAAACCGGCGCAATTCTGGCCCTGTTGGCGACCCTGTTTACCGCCTGTGCCGTGACGACGGTCAAAATGCTTTCACGCAGTGAAAGTGCCAACGCCATCGTGACCTGGATGGGCATGATCATGACGCCCCTGTCTCTGATCCCGGCAATTTTCTATTGGCAGCAACCAACATGGCAGCAACTCGCCATCCTTCTTGCTATCGCCATTCTCGCAACTGCCGGGCAGCAGCTTTTTGTGCGTGCCAATCGCGCGGCTGACCAGTCCTACGTCATGGCGTTTGATTTCCTTCGCCTGCCATTTGTTGCCGTACTTGCCTTCATCATGTTTGGTGAAACGGTTGATTTCTGGACCTGGGCCGGGGCATCGCTGATTATTGGATCAACACTTTACATCGCGCGACGCGAAGCTGTTCTGGCAAGGAATGAAAAACGCCGCCGCCGCATGCCGACAACAGCAGCAGCCGACTCACAGGCCATTCCGGTCACCAAGGCCAAAACCATCAATCCGCCTGAAGACACCCCAGAAGACAATACAGGAAACAGAACGGGCCGCATCGATGCGTAAGTGGTTCAACAGCCTGCCGCCCTATCTTCAGGCATCGGTTTTCGCCGTGATCGCATCACTTATGGCAGCCCTGTTTTCGGTCATTGTACGTATGGCGACCCGCGAGATTGATCCGTTGCAGGCGGTCTTCTTTCGCAACTTCTTCGGGCTTCTTTTTATCGCCCCCATCGCACTCAGATCCGGTTTTGCTCGGCTGAAAACACACCGCATGCCGATGTTTCTGCTGCGTGCGTTCCTATCGATGGGTGCCATGAGCTTCTGGTTTTCAGCCCTTGCCTATATGCCGCTGGCCGAGGCGACGACGCTGAACTTTACCGTGCCGCTTTTCGGAACGATCCTGGCTGCAATCTTTCTGGGTGAAACGGTCCGAAAATACCGTATCGCAGCCCTTTTTGCCGGTTTCGTTGGTGTCATCATCATCATCCGCCCCGGCAGCGAAACAATGCAACTGGCCAGCCTACTGCCGATTGCGGCGGCCCTCTGCATGGCAAGTGCCGGATTGACCATCAAGTCGCTGGCCAGAACTGAAAACAGCACCACCATCGTGCTTTACATGATGCTGCTGACCACGCCACTAACGCTGGTGCCCGCCCTTTTCGTCTGGCAAACCCCAAGCCTGCAGGTATTGGGGCTGATGGCGCTGGGCGCCTTTATCGCCAACATCACCCAGATTTGTAACACCAACGCATTTCGCATCTATGATTACAGCTTTGTCGTCGGGTTCAATTATCTGCGCCTGCCGTTTGTCGTCGTCATCGCATTGGTGATGTTTGGCGAAGTCCCGGAAATCTGGCTTCTGCCCGGTGCGGGTCTGATTATCGGATCCGCACTGTTCATTGCGCGTCGCGAAGCCAAACTTGCCAAAGAAGCCAAGCGAATCAATCGAGGCCCATCACCTGCGGCAAGTGATCTTGACCCGCCACCCGCGCGCGAAAATCACTGATCGACCATTCAAAGGAACAAGTATCTCATGAAAAACTGGTTCAAGAATCAATCCGCCCCGGTTCAGGCCAGTTTTTATGCCCTTTCTGCGGCCATCCTTGCCGCTTGCTTTACCCTGACAATCCGCTTTGCCACGGCTGAAATCCATCCCTATCAGTCGGTATTCCTGCGTTTCCTGTTTGGCCTGATAATGATTGCACCCATCGTGATGCACCGTGGCCTTGGCGAACTGCGCACGAAACGCCTGCCGCTTCTGGGATTGCGTGGCGTATTGTCGGCGACCGAAATGTGCCTGTGGTTTATGGCCGTTCTTTATCTGCCACTGGCCGAGGCCACCACGCTGAACTTCACCGTGCCGCTGTTTGGCACCATTCTGGCAGCCCTGATTTTGCGCGAGACTGTGCGCATTCATCGCTGGCTGGCTGTTCTTGTCGGGTTTGTCGGTGTCGGACTGATCATCCAGCCGGGAACCGCTGCCATGCAACCGGCCAGTCTTTTGCCGATTGCCGCAGCCATCTGTATGGCAAGTGCCGGCCTGATCACCAAACGGCTGGTTGCAACCGAAAGCACAACCGCCCTTCTGTTTTATCTGATGCTGATTACAACCCCGGTATCCCTGGTTCCGGCCCTGCTTGTCTGGCAAACGCCAAGCTGGCCGGTACTGGGCCTGATGGCGCTTGCCGCACTCATGATGAACGTCATGCAGGTATGCAATGTCAAAGCCCTGCAGTTGGCTGATTACAGTTTCTTTGTCGGCTTTTCCTATCTGCGTCTGCCGATCATTGCCATTCTGGCCCTGATGCTGTTTGGCGAAATTCCCGATATCTGGATATTGCCGGGCGGGGCACTGATCATCGCAGCAGCAATCTATGTTGCCCTGCGGGAGCGGAAAATCGGCAAATCTGTCACAGCAACCGTCCCCGATATCGCAGCACAAGACCCGGTTGCCAAAACACCGGAAGGCCGTCATTCCGGCCCCTGACACAACAGAGTCAAATGACCTTGCTGGATAAACAAATAATTTGGTATAGAATTACCTATTATTTTTCACCGGACTGAATACAGGGAATTTGAAGCCATGCAGGTCAAGGGATCTATAGCCATTGTCACCGGGGCTGCGTCCGGTCTTGGAGCTGCCACTGCACGTGTTCTTGCCAGCGCCGGGGCAAAGATCGCGGCCTTTGATCTGAACGAGGCCGGAGCCAAAGCCACAGCCGCCGAACTGGGTGGAATTGGTTACGGTGTTGATGTGTCAAACGCTAAAAGTGTCGAGGACGCGGTTTCGGCTGTTATCGAAACACAAGGCATTCCATCCATTCTGGTAAACTGTGCAGGTATCCTGCAAGGCGAACGCATCGTCGGACGCGAAGGTCCGGCTGACCTTGATGCCTTTGCGCACGTGATCAACGTCAACCTGATCGGTACGTTCAATATGATGCGTGTTGCCGCCACCGCGATGAGCCGCAATGAACCGACCGAGGGCGGTGAACGCGGTGTTATCGTCAATACCGCATCCATCGCCGCCTACGAAGGCCAGATCGGGCAGGCCGCCTATTCGGCATCCAAGGGCGGCGTTGCCGCAATGACCCTTCCGGCAGCACGCGAACTGGCCCGTCATGGCATCCGTGTCGTTTCGATTGCGCCGGGTATGTTTGGCACCCCGATGGTCACTGCCCTGCCCGATGAAATGCAGCAGGCGCTGGCGTCAAACATTCCATTCCCGAAACGCCTTGGCGATCCGGCAGAATATGGCCGACTGGCCCTGCATATCTGCGAAAATGAAATGATCAACGGCGAAACCATCCGGATCGATGGCGCGGTCAGGCTGGAACCCAAATAAGCCATCGCTGCCACGAAAAACGCCCTGCCAGTCCCACAATGGCAGGGCGTTTTCTTTCTGACGCATCCCACAGCTTAGTGCGATACAACCGTTTCGGCGAAGGTCGCCAGATCGATATCCTTTTGCGTCACGCCACCCGCATCATGCGTTGTCAGCGTAACCCCGACCTTGTTGTAGACGTTGAACCATTCCGGATGGTGGTTCATCTTTTCGGCCTGCATCGCAATACGCGCCATGAAACCGAATGCCGAATTGAAATCGCCGAACATATAAATCTTGCCGATTGATAACCCGTCTTCTGCCAGATCCCATCCATCCAGCTTGGCAATTGCGGCTTCGATGGCGGTTTTGTCCAGTTTGCTCATTGTGACCTCCTGCATTTTCGTTGCCCTATTGGACCATAAAATCAGTTTGTGCCCAACAACCGATGCACCCTGTCGCGCAAGACCGGCAAAAGGTCGGCTTCGAACCACGGGTTCTTTTTGATCCAGCCGGTATTGCGCCAGCTTGGATGAGGCATCGGCAGTAATCCGTCTGGCAAATATTCGTCAAATCGATGCACCGTTTCAGTCATGCTTTTTGCACGGCGCGGGCCAAGATAACGTTCCTGCGCATATTGCCCGATCAGAAGTGTCAGGCCGATATCAG
This sequence comes from Thalassospira lucentensis, assembly GCF_001613805.1. Taxonomy (GTDB): domain Bacteria; phylum Pseudomonadota; class Alphaproteobacteria; order Rhodospirillales; family Thalassospiraceae; genus Thalassospira; species Thalassospira lucentensis_A. The sequence continues at coordinate 77,533 of NZ_LPVY01000008.1, read as the reverse complement.
GCAAATGTCGTAACAATTGATCATGCCATGTCGGGGCACATTCGGGGCGCGGCGGCAAATCGCCGCCACGTTCAAACCGGCCGGGATAACAGAATCCCATCGGCATGATTGCAAGTTTGGCCGGGTCATAGAAATCCTCGACCGTCATTTGCAGCCAGTCGCGCAACCGGTCCCCCGATGCATCGTTCCATGGCAAGCCGGTTTCATGCACCCTCGTCCCCGGGGCCTGCCCGATCACAAGGATTTTCGCACCTGCCGCCATCCGCACAACCGGACGCGGCCCCAGCGGCAACGCACCTTCGCATATCCGGCAGGCCCGGACATTGACCAAAAGATCATCAAGCGCCGGGTCATCACCCGGCGGATCGATTTCGGGAAGTTCGCCGGTCACTCCGGCCATTGCATGCTCCTGCTTTGTTGCTTCTGCCTATGCGTCGGAAATCTCGCCACCGGCAACCACCCATTCCTCGGTCAGAGCATCGCGATACCATTCGACCATCTCGGGAAGGCCAAGGATTGCTTCCATATAAGCATTGCCAACAGGATCAAGCGACACGCCATAAGTTTTGAAACGGGTCACAACCGGTGCAAACATCGCATCGGCAATCGAAAAATGACCGAACAGAAAATCACCGCCCTGCCCGTATTGGGCCCGGCAGGTTTTAAAAATCTCACCAATTCGCGCGATGTCCTTCTCAACGCCCTCTCCCCGACCACGGCCCGGAAGGCTTTTGCGTAAATTCATCGGCATATTGCTGCGCAATGCGGTAAACCCGCCATGCATTTCCAGTGAAACCGACCGCGCAATCGCGCGCACATCAAGATCAAGCGGCCATAGCATGGCATCTGGCCTGCTATCGGCGAAATATTCCAGAATGCTTAATGCCTCCCAAATGGTTTTGCGGCCATCAAACAGGGACGGAACCTTTTTGCTGGGCGAAAAAATCTCGGCCTTGGCATGCCATTCCTCGGTATAAAGCGGGATCAGCTTTTCCTCGAAATCAATCCCGGCCACGCGCAGACCAAGCCAGGCACGAAGCGACCAGGAAGAATAATTTTTATTGCCGATATAAAGAACGGGGCGCGTTTCCATTGCGGTATCCTTTATCAAACGGATGATGGTGGCAGACCACTATCGGGGCTTCCAAAATTCGGTTCAAGACCGTTGCATCGCTGATTTTCGTTTGCCGTTTTACCGTACCCGAACGTCTTCTTTTGCATATGGCAATGCCATGTCCCTTCGACGGCCAAAACAGATCATCATCCGCATGATATTTCCGCATACGGGGTTTTCTTTTGGGCGATTGCCGATTGACGGTGGCATCCGTAAGATCGGATTCATATCTCGCCGTAGGAAACGTTGTCGGTCCCCCTGTACATGGGTCTTCTCCCGGCAACGCCAACATGCCACCACAAGGGAAGTGTCAAATTGTTCGATCACATCATCGCGTCTGAAAAATCGTCCAACCCGATCCGCATTACGGCCGTTGCCGAAGCCGATTTCAAAAACTGGCTCGGCAAACAAACTAATGGTCATCAGGCATGGGTCAAATCTTCCGGCTATGAGGGCAAACGCGGCACCCATCTTGCCCTGCCCGGCGAAGCGGGCGCCTATCAGACCGTTGTGATCAGCTATGTCGATGATGCAAAAACCCAGTGGGATTTTGCGGCACTGCCCGGTGCGTTGCCTGTGGGCGAATATATCCTGACCGATGACGTCACGGAAAATGATGCAGTCTGCGAAAAGGCAGTTCTTGGTCTTTATCTTGGCGGCTACCGGTTTGATCGTTACCGCAAGTCAGATGCCAGCACCGCAAAAAGGGCCCTTTTTGCCATTCCGGCAAACGAGGCGGCCAAGCGTGCCGAGAATATCGCGCGCGGCATTGGCCTTGCCCGCGATCTGATCAATATCCCGGCTAATGACATGGGGCCCGAGGAACTCGAAGCCGCCGCACGCCGCCTTGGCGAGGAATTCGGCGCAAAGGTCACCAGCATCGTTGGCGAAGATTTGAACAAGCGAAACTTCCCGGCGATCTATACCGTCGGCAAGGGCAGCGACCGCGACCCGCGCCTGATCGATCTGCGCTGGGGCGATGAAAGCGCACCTAAAATCACACTGGTCGGCAAGGGTGTCTGTTTTGATACCGGTGGCTATGACCTGAAACCGTCCAGCAATATGCTGCTGATGAAAAAGGATATGGGCGGCTCGGCACAGGTTCTTGGTCTGGCGCGCATGATCATGGCAGCCGGTCTTCCGGTTCGTTTGCGCGTTCTGATCCCGGCTGTTGAAAACATGGTATCGGGCAAGGCATATCGGCCAAGCGACATTCTTCAGACCCGCAAGGGCATCACGGTTGAAGTTGGCAATACTGATGCCGAAGGTCGGCTAGTCCTGTCCGATGCGCTGACCGAAGCCGTCGCCGAGGATCCGGAAATGCTTCTGGACTTCGCGACCCTGACCGGGGCGGCACGTGTTGCACTGGGCCTTGGTCTGCCTGCCCTGTTTTCCAATAACGATGATCTTGCCAATGGGCTTCTCGAAAACGGCCTGGCGCTGAACGATCCGATGTGGCGCCTGCCGCTGTGGGATGATTATCGCCCGATGCTTGATAGCAAGGCAGCCGACATGAACAACATTTCCGGATCGCCCTATGGCGGGGCAATCATCGCCGCTCTGTTCCTTGATCGTTTCGCCGAGGGCGCAAAAGCCTGGGCGCATATTGACCTGATGGCGTGGAATCCTTCTGCCCGCCCGGGACGCCCCGAAGGCGGTGAAGCCCAAGGCATTCGGGCTGCTTTCAAGCTGATCGCGGATCGTTACGGAAAGTAAACGTTTAGTTTTTCCCAATTAGACCTTTGACATCTGTGCAGGGGTCAGGTAGACAGATTACGTATTCGTAACAAATTAATTGTTGGGCACAGGCATGTCGATCGAGATCAAACCGTCTCAGGCGCTTGACCTTTGGCGTATCGCGATTGTGGAAAGTGTGCGTCGGGACTCTCCCGACCTATCGGCCCGCCAGATGGCCCTTATGCTAACTGTTTACCTGACTCCGGCCCCGCATACCGTGCGCGGCCTATCGGACGCACTTAACATTTCCAAACCGGCCATTACACGTGCTCTTGACCGCCTCAGTTCGCTGGGCATGGTCAAGCGCAAGGTCGACGAGGACGACCGTCGCTCGGTCCTGATCCAGCGGACGGTAAAGGGCTCCGTTTTCCTGCGCGAATTCGGCGACATTATCGTCGCTGCCGGCAAGAAAACCGAATAGCCGAGGCTTTCGGGCCAAGTTTTTCGGGTGCCACTGCCATCGGCAAGCAGAATTCACCCGGTTTTTGGCAGCCAAGAATTGGCAAGAGTGCGCAATTCCGCCAGATGGGACAGAAAATCTGCCCCATCCTTCCCTCCCCACCTTCCCACACGTAAGAATAGCCAACAAACAGACCAGTTGGTTTGTTAAGAGTTTTTGCGTCCAGGCATTAGATATTTGATTTAATCTTTTGATATCAAAAACTTATATCGAAACACCCGCGCATAGAGCCGCAACATACACTCCGTGACACAAGAAGTTTCTGCTTACCCCAGATTTCGGCTTAACGGGTTTTGGCAATGCTTTCCGGCATGTCAATCAAGGACAAAAGCAGGGCTGCAACAATCAAAACACCGCCGCTAACACGGCCAATTGTGTTTTTCCCACCGCGTTTTATCAGCCAGGGCATCAGACGGGCGGCACCCATCGCATATATCATTACGAATGTGTAATCAAAAATCACAAAGGTGGTTCCAAGAATCATCAACTGCGGCAAAAGTTCCGCCGACGGATTGATGAATTGCGGAAACAGTGCTCCGAAAAAAGCAATCGCTTTCGGGTTGCCGGCTGCGACAAGGAAGCCTTCGCTGAACAGGCGACGCTTGCACACAGGCTCAAATCCCGACGCTGAATTCATTTCGATATCGTTACTATCATTTCCTGCCCTGGATTTGCGCAGGATCGCTGTCACGCCGATAACAAACAGGAAAGCAACACCGCACCATTTGACAACACCAAACGCCGTCGCCGAAGTCGCAAGCAACGCCCCCAGACCAACTGCGGCAATCACCATCTGGATCATGTTGGCGGTCACATCGCCAAGTGCCGTAATCATTGTCGGGCGAGGACCATAACGCAACGAATGCGACATCCCGATCAGAACACTTGGACCCGGTGTCGCCACCATAAGTGATACCAGTGCGCAAAAGCTGAGCCATGTTTCAATCGGCATTTCAATCCCCGGGTCACATCAAACGCCCTCGGAATATCACGCTCAAGCCCTCGAACAAGTGCACTCTGCGCACGGCTGGCATCCACAGACCAAGTGCACAGGGAGTCACCGCCCCTGCCGCATACAACCCGTTTCAAAACGCGTTGTATGGGAATGGACCAATCCGCAAAGGATCGTTCAGGAATGGGGAGACAAATCATATGGCAAGCGGCCACAAGGCATGCACAGGATTTGCAGGAACGTCTCACCGCCCAGGCTTTTTATCACCTGGCCAATTGTCATAGAACTTGCGCACCTGGACCGAGCGGATGGCTTCTGGTGGCACAATGCCCCGTGCGGTCGATAAAAGCCGGTTCTGAAGAGCGGCAAAATAGCGATTGGTCGTTGGCGGAAATGGAGAGAATGGTGGTTCGGATTTGATTTCCTCACCATTTTCCTTCGCCGCTTCGGCCGCTTCTTTTTCCGCTTCGAGTTCTTCTGGCGTTTTGGGCGGTGGCGGCGCGATCAGTTCTGGCCCGTTATAGACAAAGCCACGTTTGCCTGCTTCGAGCTTGTCATACCGGTTCTGGGTATCACGATACATGATGCGCTGAAGATCACGCAGAAATGCGTTCTGTAGTTTGGGCTCAGCCTGTTCGAGGATGGCACGGTCCGCCACCGACGACGCCTCCAGCCAAACGTGAAACACCATCTGCCGGATTGCACCGACCTTTGGCAAAACCACGGTCAGTGCAATTGAATCCGACTGGATTACCGTTTCGGGAATCTCGGGTTCCTTTGGCCCACTGCTCTCGGATGTGGCGTCCCCGCCATGTCCGCCACCAGACGCATGCGCGTCTGATGCCAGCAGCAACATCAACCCCATCGATACCGCCGACAGCGGCATGACAAGCCAGTTCCTGAATCCTTTCGGGTTTTTTCCCGGTTCGGTCATGAACACTCGCTTCCAGCCCGTAATTGTACCATGGCATTGCCCGACGAACGCGGTTAGCCATTGTCAGGTTCCCTTCGGACTTAGCTTTGCACGAACTCCGACCCGGCTGCACGCAAATCAAGTGCCGCAGCCAACAATGCCTTTGTATAGGATTCCTTCGGATTTTCAAAGACTTCGTCGGCATTTCCGCTTTCGACAAGCCGCCCGCCCTTCATCACCATCACCCGATGCGACAGAGCGCGCACCACACGAAGGTCATGGCTGATAAACAGATAGGCCATCTTGTGGCGCGCCTGAAGATCACGCAAAAGTTCGACAATCTGTGCCTGTACCGACATATCGAGTGCCGATGTCGGTTCATCAAGAACCATGAAACGCGGTTTTAAGACCAGTGCACGCGCAATGGATATGCGCTGGCGCTGCCCGCCAGAAAACTCATGCGGATAACGATCCATTGCGTTCACCGGCAAATCGACTTCGCGCAACGCCTCGGCAATGCGTTCAGTGCGTTCCTGCCGGGACATTTCCGGGTTATGGATTTCAAGCCCTTCGCCGACGATCTGGCTGATCGACATACGCGGGCTCAGGGATCCGAACGGATCCTGAAACACTACCTGCATGTCGCGACGTAATGCGCGCAAATCACCCCCGGAAAATTGCCGGACATCTTTACCATCAAATCGAATATCGCCGGTCGATGACAGCAGACGCAGGATCGCCATCGCAAGTGTCGTCTTCCCCGATCCACTTTCGCCAACAATGCCCAATGTTTCGCCCTGTTTCAGGCTAAGCGAAATATGATCGACCGCATTAAGGTAATATTCCGGGCGGCCAAGCAGCCCCTTCTTGCCAATCGGGAACCGTACCAGAATGTCATTTGTCCGGATCAGCTCCTGTGCATTGTCGGGCAAAGGTGGCGCATTGCCACTTGGCACTGCCGCCAGAAGCTTTTGGGTATAGGGATGCTGCGGATTGTCAAAAAGCCCGCAGCCCGTGCCGCGCTCGACCACCTCGCCATCCTTCATCACGCAAACATTGTCGGCCATTTTCTGCACGATCTGAAGATCGTGGGTAATCAGCAGCAATGCCATACCAAGCTTGGACTGCAGCTCTTTTAGCAACTCAAGGATTTGCGCCTGAATGGTCACATCAAGCGCCGTGGTCGGCTCGTCGGCAATTAGCAATTCGGGTTCGTTCGCCAGTGCCATCGCAATCATTACCCGCTGGCGCTGCCCGCCCGATAATTCATGGGGCAATGCCTTCAATCGCGACGCCGGATCGGGAATACCCACCAGATCAAGCAGTTCAAGAATGCGTTCCCGCGCCTTGCGTCCGCGAAGCCCCTTATGAAGCAGCAACACTTCCCCGATCTGCTTTTCAATATTATGCAGCGGATTTAACGATGTCATCGGCTCCTGGAAAATCATCGCGATCCGGTTTCCCCGAATCTTGCGCAGGATTTTCGCATCCGTGCCGATCATTTCCTGCCCGTCAAAGATGATCGAACCGCCCGGATGGCTTGCCCGCGGATAGGGCAGCAATTGCAGGATCGAAAGTGCGGTCACCGATTTACCCGATCCGCTTTCGCCAACAAGCGCCATCGTCTCGCCGCGCTTCATGGCAAACGAAACACCCGTGATCGCCGGAACCCCGGCAAAGCTCGCCGAAAGGTCCTTTACCTCAAGAAGCGGCTGTGTCGATTGATTGGTCGTCATAACCGTTTCCTTTAAAATGTCTTGCGCGGATCAAAGGCATCACGCACCGCCTCGCCGATAAAGATCAGAAGGCTCAGCATGAGGGCAATCGCAAAGAACGCCGTCATGCCAAGCCACGGTGCCTGAAGGTTATTTTTTCCCTGCGCAAGCAATTCACCAAGCGACGGCGAGCCTGGTGGCATGCCAAGCCCAAGGAAATCAAGCGATGTCAGCGCCACAATCGAACCGTTCAATACAAACGGCAGGAATGTAATCGTCGCCACCATCGCGTTTGGCAGCACATGACGATACATGATGCGATAGTCGGTCATGCCCAATGCACGCGCGGCCCGAACATATTCAAAATTACGTGCCCGCAGGAATTCTGCACGCACAAGACCCGTCAAACTCATCCAGCTAAACAGCACAAGAATGAACAAAAGCGTCCAGAAACCCGGCGCAAACAGGCTGGCCAGAATGATCAGGATGAACAACTGCGGCAATCCGGCCCAGATTTCGATCACACGCTGGAAACCAAGATCGACCCAGCCGCCGAAATAACCCTGCACCGCACCAGCCGCGATCCCGATCACCGAACTGATCGCGGTCAGGGCAAGACCAAACAGGATCGATATCCGGAACCCGTAAATCAGACGCGCCAGCACGTCACGCCCAAGGTCATCTGTTCCCAGCCAATGACGGAATGATGGCGGGGCCGGCTGTGCCTCGCGCATTTCGAAATCAATGGTGTTGTAGGAAAACGGGATTGGTGGCCAGATGGCGAAACCATGTTCTTCGATCTTGCCAAGGATATAGGGATCGTAGAAATCCGTTTCGACGTCAAAATCCCCGCCATAGGCAGTTTCGGGATGATCTGACAGGATCGGGACGTACCAGTTGTCGTCATATTTGACAAATATCGGTTTGTCGTTGGCCACCAGTTCGGCAGCCAGACAGATCACAAACAGGATCGCAAAAACAACCAACGACCAATAGCCACGCCTGTTCGTCCGGAAATTTGCCATGCGGCGTTTATTCAGCGGCGACAGAATGATGTTACCCATGATCAATTATCCCGCGCTTCAAAGTCGATCCGCGGATCAACGAAGTGATAGCTGAGGTCACTGATAAGGTTCAGCACAAGACCAAACAACGTAAACAGATAAAGTGTCGCAAACATTACCGGGTAATCACGCTTCATCACGGCTTCAAAACCAAGCAACCCAAGCCCGTCGAGCGAGAAAATCACCTCGATCAGGACCGAACCGGTAAACAGCAACCCGATCAATGCACTCGGGAAACCGGCAATGACAAGCAACATCGCATTGCGGAACACATGCCCGTAAAGAACCCGCTTTTCCGTCAATCCCTTGGCCCGTGCTGTGACCACATATTGTTTGTTGATTTCATCAAGGAACGAGTTTTTCGTCAGCATCGTAAGAGTGGTGAAGCCACCAATGGTCAGTGCCGTAATCGGCAATGCGAGGTGCCAGAAATAGTCCGCAACCTTGCCCAAAAGCGACAATTCATCAAAATTCGATGATGTCAGCCCCCTTAACGGGAACAGATCGAAATAGGTTCCACCGGCAAACACCACGATCAGCATCACGGCCAAAAGAAAGCCCGGAATGGCATAACCGACAATGATCGCCGCCGATGACCAGACATCAAAATTCGACCCGTCCCGCACGGCCTTGGCAACGCCAAGCGGCACGGAAATGATATAGATGATCAATGTCGACCAAAGGCCAAGCGATATCGAGACCGGCATCTTGTCGATCACGATATCGACCACATCGCGATCCTGAAAATAGCTTTGGCCGAAATCGAACGTCAGATAATTTTTCATCATCATCCAGAAACGTTCATAAGCCGGTTTATCGAACCCGAACTGCTTTTCAAGCTGGGTGATGATTTCGGGGTCAAGCCCCTGAGCCCCACGGTAGTTCGAGGTCGAGGAAAAATTGTTTCCCCCGCTGGCACCACCGCCGCCACTATCAGCCCCCTGATTGCTGATGCGCGCGGTTGCGGCAACATCCGTGCCCTGTAACTGGGCAATCATCTGTTCTACCGGGCCGCCCGGCGCGAATTGCACGATTGCAAAGTTCAGAACCATAATCCCGAACAGCGTCACCGGGATCAGCAAAAGACGACGCAGGATGTAATTCAGCATGGCCTAGTACCCTCCCTTCTTAAGCTGCCGCGACTTTTCGGGATCAATCCACCATGTCATGACGGATGATCCCTTAAGTGGCACCACATCAGGTCTTCCGAACACATCCCAATAGGCCATCCGGTCCCCGCCAAGATAATATTGCGGGATCACATAAAATCCCCACTGCAAAACGCGATCAAGTGCACGCACACGCTGCACAAGGCTTTCGCGGCTGTCGGCATCCACAACCAGATCAATCAATTCATCAATAACCGGGCTTTTGATACCGGCAAAATTGCGACTGCCGGGTTGGTCGGCGGCTTCGGATGACCAGAAAATCCGCTGTTCGTTCCCCGGTGAAAGGCTTTGTGTCCACCAGAAAGTCGTCATATCGAAATCATAGGCCTGAATGCGATTGACCCACTGCCCGGTATCGATCAGGCGAATATCCATGGTTACGCCAAGCTGGCGCAGGCGCGCCTTCAGAACCAGCGCGATCTTCTCGAGCCCCGGCTGGCGGATAATCAGCTCAAACCGGAACGGTTCACCGGTCTTACTGTTGACCAGCTGCATATTGCGCAATTCCCAGCCCGCATCCTGCAAAAGCTGCATCGAATGGCGCAATGCTTCGCGTCGGCCATTGGGTGCATCAAAGTTCGGCAATTGTGGTGGCTGGGTAAACAGTTCCGGTGGAAGCTGGCTTCTGAATCCTTTCAGGATATCAAGCTCCTCGCCCTGCGGCACACCGGTCGCTGCCAGTTCGGAATTGGCGAAGTAGCTGACATTGCGTTTATACGCGCCATAGAACATCGCACGGTTCAGCCATTCGAAGTCAAACGCATATTGCAGGGCTTCCCGTACGCGGATATCGGCAAATTGCGGTTTACGCGTATTAAACACATAGGCCTGCATGCCATTTGGCAGATTATCGGGCAGGAATTCCTTCTTGATCTGGCCATTCTGGACTGCGGGCGTGTTGTATGCCGTACTCCATTCGCGCGAAGAATGTTCGCTGCGGATCATATATTCCCCGGCAAAGAACGCCTGACGTTGCACATCGGGATCAAGATAGGTGTCAAACCGCAACGTATTGTAATTGTTGCTGCCACGATTAACCGGCAGATCCTCTGCCCAGTAATCCTTGACCCGTTCATAGGTAATCCGGCGACCGGATTCAAAATCGCGGATTTTATAGGCGCCACTACCTACCGGAATATCAAAGGTGGTTTTGGAAAAGTCCCGCCCTTCCCAGTAATGCTTAGGCATAATGGCAAGCTCGGCCACGATCATCGGCATTTCACGGTTGTTGCCCGGTTTGAAATCAAACCGGACTGTCAAATCGTCAATCGCCTCGACCTTTGCGACCTGGGCGTAATATTGCCGATAAACCGGGCTGCCCTTTTCAATCAGGATATTGAACGAAAACACGACATCTTCGGCGGTGATGTCCGTACCATCCTGAAACCGCGCGCGCGGATCAAGGTGGAAAATGGCAAATGACCGATCCGCGGGATATTCAATGCTGCGTGCAATCAACCCGTAAAGCGACGAAGGCTCGTCCGCACTAGATACCATAAGGCTGTCATAGATCAGGCCAAGCCCGCTGGCAGCCGTGCCTTTAAGGGTATAGGGGTTTAATGTGTCAAACGCGACGATAGAACCCTGCACAAGCGTCCCACCCTTGGGAGCATCCGGATTGACGTAATCGAAATGCCGGAAATCAGGCCCATATTTCAAATCGCCATAAAGCGATATGCCGTGTGAAACGGTGGTCAGGGGTTTAAGCTGTTCCTCATCGACCCGCACGGTCGGTGCGGCTGTAATATCGGGTTTATCGCCATTCTGTGCCATCGCTGCCGTCGAAACCGTCAACGATGCTGCGAATATCAGCGCCCCAAATGCGCCCCCGAAATAGCGGGAAATTTTTCCCGGGCTCCCCGTTTTCCGTGCGATGCACGTCTCGCCTGCTTGCCGCGTCATATTTATTCCTGAAATGTGCCCGGCTCGAAGCCCGAACCCCGGCAGGGCCAATACGCATCATTGGATGATCTGACACAATTACGGACGCACTGTTCGAAACGTTCCGGACAAGTCCCGCCAAGAATAACGGGGACCGGTTACGCCGACGTTACGTCCGTAACGCATCTTGATCCAAACGACATATTCATAATGAGGAATAAAATGGTTCAATTTCAAGGCATCATCTTGAAACTGTCATTCCGCCCCTGATTCTTTTTGCAAAAGCTTGCGCTTGTCCGTCTCCATCCTGATTTCGGTCATCAACCAGTCGCGAAACGCCCGCACCTTGTGCCGCTCCAGACGTCCCTCGGGATAACACAGTGAATAGGCATACGGGCTATCTACCGGCAAATCGAACGGCACGGTCAAACGATTGGTTACCACATATTCCCCAATCATCGCCGGGTCTGAAATCACCGCGCCAAATCCGCTGGCCGCAGCTTCCATCGCCATATCAAGAGTCGCAAAAACCGGCCCCCGGTCGGGATCAACCCCCTCTATCCCCGTACCCTTCAGCCATATGCGCCAATCTTCTCGCTGAGCCGAACAATGCAGCAGGGTAACCCGACCAAGGTCTTCTGGGGTTTTCAGTTCTTTCGCAAGATTGGGGTGGCACACCGGCAGAAGCCGTTCACCGGTCAAGAATTCGTGTACCAGTTGATCACCGGGCGTATCAGCAAAACGTATGGCAATATCGGTTTCGTTAAAATCTACCGGGGCGGCATCGTCGCTATATGTTCCCAACTGCACTTGCAGGTCGGGATGTTCCATCTGAAACCGTCCAAGGCGCGGCACGATCCAGCGCATTGCAAATGTCAGAGGCGACAGGACCTTAAGCTGCGTATCATCCGGCCGGTTTTCGATCCGCGACACGGCCAGCTCGATCGAATCAAATGCCGCAGTTAACGACGACAGCAAGTTGCGCCCCGGTCGCGTCAGCTTGAGGCGCCGGTGATGACGTTCAAACAATTGCCGCCCCAACACATCCTCAAGATGCTGCACCTGTCGGCTAACGGCCCCTTGTGTCACATTAAGCTCATGTGAAGCTTTGGTGAAACTTTCAAGCCGACCGGCGACTTCAAAGGCACGAAGCGCATTTAACGGCAATGGGCGGCGTTTCATGGCAACCAACTTGCATGATTAAAACTCATGCAATGATGACAAAAGATGGTTTGAGCGCAAGTGTTTTTAAGCGTAACTCTGGGTTTAACAGAACGAGAAACATTCAGGCCGCATACAAATCGGGAGCTGGCCGATAGATTGAAGGAATGAGATCATGGTCGCGATCACCAAAGATGCCGGTGCTTTTGTCACCACCCGCCGTCACCACAACAGCGTAAATGTTATGGAATTGCCGCGTCAGTGGGCAAAACGTTATGTTCTCCGCCAGAAGCTTGCGACGATGGACAGCCATCTGCTGCGCGACATTGGCTGGGACGTATATGAAGCACGTATCGAAGCCGCCAAGCCATTCTGGAAAGCCTGAGCATTCCGCTTAAAGGCACCAAAACGAGAGTATTTATTATGTCTCCCCGACTTTTCCGCTTGCAGGGGCCGCTTTCATTCCCCCTGCAGGTTATTGAAGCGCTGACAAGCGTCTTCAGTCTCCCGACACGCAAGACCGAGATTCGTACCCGTTATTGATGGTTTTGTGTTCCTGATTGCCGGCCATCCCCCGATGGTCGGCATTTTTTTACCCGGATAACCCCGAACCGGATTACCTCTCTGGATGCAGGTACATCAGGTTTGCTGCATTCAGCACCGAATACATCACCGCGAACTGAGCATCAAACTCATATTTGTCGGGTCTCGGGTCAAACATCTCGTAAATCTGGCCGACCGTGCGTTTGCCATTGATGCGCGTCAGAATGCCGGGGCTCGCCGGGGGCAGGCTGCGCGTTACAGATAATCCGGTAAAATTGATCTTGATATGGCCGGTTTTGGCAACAGACCGCGCCAAGGCAGCCCCGTCTATACGCACAAAGAATGGCACCGCATTACGATCAGGTACGGGCGGTTTGACCTTGTTTTCCGATTTCACCACATAAAACAGATGCTTGGTAATGTTGCCTGCCATCAATTCGGCCAATGCGGCGCGTTTGCGGAACGGCACATGTACGGCCTTGTCCAGAACGTCGTGGCGCGAACAATAGGTCGTCGGGTCATAGCGCATCGGTTCGATGAATTGCTGAAGCCGCAAACCGGCTTTCTCGACAAAATCAAAAACCTCGTCAACGCGATATGCCCGATCCTGCTGATGCAAAAGCAGATCATAAAACCCGGAGTCTCCCCCCTGGATGTGATCATTTACAAACGGGTTACGCTTCAGCCAGTTTGTACCGGGCAATGAGTCAAACAGTGCCTTGCCAAGATTAAGCCTTTTGCGCCCACCAGCTTCCGCCGAAAGGCGATCCATCATCTCCTGCATATGATAAACGCCGATCCGGCCAAGTTCGCCGTAAACCATCAAACCCATACCGCCTTTGGGTTTGAGCGCATCAGCCAAAGCCTTTAACCCGGCATCCGGGTCGGGCAGATGATGAAGCACACCACAGCAATCAATATAGTCAAACGGACCATATTTTCCGGCCAGATCAACAAACGATCCGGTAACAAATTTGACGTTCTTTTCAAGGTTGCGGCGTTTGATCCGTGCCTCGGCGATCTCGCGCGAGCTTTCCGAAAGGTCGATATAGACAATCTCGACCTTGGCCTTGCGATCACGCGCCTGCTGCGCCAGCATCACCAGCGCGTCCCCGGTACCACCGCCTGCGACAAGTATCTTTATCTTTTTGTCATTCGCCGACGGATCGTAGCCACCAAACACGAAATGAACCACTTCGTCCCAGTTTCCTGGTGATCCCACGACGAGGCGCTGGTCTTCATCCTTCGGATCACGGGCCGGATAGGGGAATGTTTCATATTGTGCCCGCGTTTTATCGGACGCTTTTGGCTCGTCTGGCTTTTTCCGGGTTTCGGACATCAGCGGCATTCCAATGGATCAACAGGTGCTTTAGCAAGCCCGACAGGGAGCCCGCAGGACGGAACGATATCAGGGACGGCAACATCCTATAAAATTTCAAGGATTTGATTAATAGAATAATCGTCAGGCGACGAACTCATTCGCCGCAGCGGATCACAAGCTTCCCCGTCGCAGTCCGGTTACTGATCGCTTCTAGTGCCACCATCGCGTAGGAAAGCGAATAAACCGCCGACACCATTGGTGATATCTTCCCCGATGACAGCAGATCCAGAAGCTCAGCCATGCCTGCCTTTGCGATATCCGGGTTCTGTTCCAGATAGGCCCCGAAATAAAAGCCAAGTGCGGCGACATTCTTGACCAGAAGGATGTTGGCCGGAATTTGCGGCACCGATCCGCTGGCAAATCCGATCAGAAGGATACGTGCGCCGGGCGCAACACAACGCAGGCTCTGATCAAACACGTCGCCACCGACCGGGTCATAAACCACATCCGCCCCAGTTCGCCCGATCCCGGCACAGATTTCCTTTACCCGGTCCCGAATGCTTTCGGATTTGCAATCAATCACATGATCCGCGCCATGCGCTTTGGCGATCGCGCATTTTGGCTCCCCACCCGCGGTCGCGATGACGGTGGCACCCAAAAGTCTGGCGCACTCCACCGCGGTAAGGCCAACACCCCCTGCCGCCCCGTGGACGAGAACGACATCTCCTCGCTGCACATTGGCGCGATATTTCAATCCAAACCATGATGTTCCATAGGCAATCTGAAATGCAGCCGCCGAATCAAATTCGACATTATCGGGCAGGATAGTTACAGATCCTGCATCCACCGCGATCTTTTCCCCATACCCGCCCCAGTCGGGCATTGCCATAACCCGATCCCCGATTTTAAGGCCCCGCACACTCGGACCAACCGCCGAAACTGTCCCGGCAATTTCAAACCCTGGCGCAAACGGGCCCTGGGGGCGCTTCTGGTATTTGCCTTCAAGGATCAGCGTATCGGCAAAATTGACGCCACACGCTGCGATATCAATGATGACGTCACGGGATTGTGCGAACGGTTCATCGCAATCGATCAACATCGGCGCGTCGCCAAATGCCTTGCATATCCATGCCTTCATGGCTGTTTTCCATATCGTGATCCTGCCCGATCACAGACAGTGTGCCGCGCGCAAACCGATCCGACAAGGAAAAGCCCGACAAAAGACAAAGATGAAAAAGTCTTAGAAAAACTTCTGACGCCTGCGTTTGCGGGTCATCAGCAACAGCAGGATACCCGGCACCAGCAAAATGATGAAGGCCGGGGCAAGAAGAGCCGGAACAAACGCATTGTCCCAAATCCAGGCCGAGATATAACGCTGGATCACGGACTGCAACAGGTTCAGGCTTCCGGCATCCAACCGATACCAGAGCTCGCCTGCCGCCACAAAGCGGAACGTTCCTGTCTGAAGCGCGGTAATGCCATCACCGACCAGCACAGCAAGACTGGCAAACAGCAATATCCATCCCAACGCCCTGAAAAGCCACATAGCCGTCTCCGAATTCCCGGTCAGAACTTTTCGTTTTCGTTATGATCGCGGCCACGCTACCGGCTTTGCCCCGCCAGCGTGAAGGTTTCCGCGAATCACCCTATCGTCCCGGTACATCTGGAACCATAGCCTGAAACCTTAGAGGCGATTGATCAACAAGAAGTAAATATTGGACAAATTGCTACAACTTTATCCGTCAAGTTATTGTAACAAGGGTACTTGTTCGCCGTTTGGATAGCGACCTGAACAAACATCAAAAAGTACGGGATTTTGCCTTGTCAACCGGGATCGGGTCGGCTAATGTCCGCCCGCTTTCGCGATATATACAAGATCGCATGTGGAGAGGTGGCCGAGTGGTTTAAGGCGCACGCCTGGAAAGCGTGTTGGGGTGTAAGCCCCTCAGGGGTTCGAATCCCCTCCTCTCTGCCACTTTATCAGTCATGAACACGTGACCGATTGCATTCCCCGATAATCTCTACGTTTAGAACGATAGCAGGGGGCGGCAATCCCGTCCCCCTCTCAATATTCAAACATCCTGATTACTGCTGATCACAATTACGCAGGTATTTTGCGACCATAGGCATCCTTCAGCCGCGCCCAATTATTCCAGAACGGCTCGGGCTCAATGCCTGAAATCCGACCGGTCAGAATATCGATATGCGCATGCCATCCGGCACTGACACTGAGCAGGTTCGACCGATCTGCAAGGCGGCGATGGATGATTGTCAGCAATACCTGATCGCCGCTTGGTTCCAGCTCGAACGACACATCCCCGCTGCCAACCCAGGTAAAGGCAAGCCTGCGTAGCGGTTCAAGTGCGGTAATCTTGCTTTGCATCCGGTGTTCGCCGCCAAACCCGGCCGGTTTGTTTCCCGGCGGGTTGGTCAGGGTATCGTTGCGCCAGACAAATTCGAACGGTGCGCCGACCTTCAATTCCATCCCGGCCGATGCCAGCCATTTGCTGAGAAACTCATCTTCGGTCAGATAGGACCAGGCCCTTTCGATCGGGCCGGGCAAAAGTCGCTGGATTTTAAGCGTCGCGGGCTCAATCAATGTGCCGAAATCGTCTATCTTTCCAAAATTGGTCATTGGGCGTCTCCCGTCCTGGAGTTGGGGCTGTTCTTAGCGGCATCCCTGCGCAACAGATTTTCCAGAACATCAAGCCGTTCGTTCCAGAACCGCGCATAGAAGCCAATCCATTCATAGGCACTCGCCAGCGGGGCAGGATCAAGGTGGCAATAATGAGTGCGCCATCTGATTTCGCGCCGGATCAATCCGGCACTTTCCAGCACCTTGATATGCTTCGATGCCGCGGCTAGTGAAATGGCAAATGGTTCCGCAAGCTGACTGACAGTCCTCTCCCCTTCCGACAGATCAAAAAGCATCTGTCGACGCGTTGGGTCACCAAGCGCGTGAAAAACCGCATTCATCTGCTGTGCATTTAATTCAACCATACAGTTGAATGTAAATTCCACCCCACGCTGAGTCAACCATTCTATTAAATGACACCACTCTCCTTCAGCACGAGGTTTTAGGTGCGCGATGTTTTCGCGCCCGCTAAACTGAAAATCCGGGGACAAGCCACCCGATATAATTGGCAAAAAACCACATCAAGCACGAGGACAACGACAAAATGGCGGTAATTGAAGGCGGGTTCCTGCACACGGCGGTCCTTTTCCTTGGTGCAGCCGTGTTCGCAGTGCCTATCTTTAAAAAACTGCGTCTGGGTTCCGTGCTGGGGTATCTGTGCGCAGGGGCATTGATCGGACCATTTGGCCTTGCCCTGATTGCAGAACCGGAAGAAGTCCTGCACTTCGCCGAGTTTGGCGTTGTTCTTTTGCTGTTTATTATTGGTCTTGAATTACGTCCCCAACGCCTGTGGGCGATGAAAGGCGAGATTTTCGGACTGGGTCTGATGCAGGTTGTCGTCACTGCCGCCCTTCTTTATGCCGTGCTGATTGCTTTTGACTGGCCGTGGCAGCAGGCCGTGATTGCCGCACTTGCCCTGTCGCTTTCCTCAACCGCCTTTGCGCTCCAAATCCTTGAAGAAAAGGGCACACTCAATAGCGACCATGGCAATACCGCCTTTTCGATCCTGCTGTTTCAGGACCTTGCCATTGTGCCACTGATCGCCCTTGTCGCATGGCTCAGTCCGACAAGCGACGGCGGCGAAGCCGGAACCGACTGGATCTATATTGCCAAGACCATCGGTGCGATTGCACTGGTTATCGGGGCGGGCAAATATCTGCTTAATCCGTTTTTCCGTATCATTGCCCTGACCCGGGCACAGGAAATCTTCACGTCTGCCGCACTGCTGCTGGTGATCGGCGCGGCCCTTCTGATGCAGGCTGTCGGTCTGTCGATGGCACTTGGCGCGTTTCTGGTTGGTGTGATGCTGGCCGATTCCGAATATCGACATCAGCTTGAAACCGATATCGAGCCCTTCCGTGGCATCCTGCTGGGTCTGTTTTTCATCGCGGTCGGCATGTCGGTCAACTGGCCGCTGGTCGCCAATAATATCGGAATTGTTCTGGCATCGGTAGCCGGGCTCATGGCAATCAAGGGGATCGTGGTTTATGGCCTGTGCCGGATTTTTCGCAAATGTCACGCGACCGCCTGGCGGGCCGCGATCACCATCCCGCAAGGGGGTGAATTTGCCTTTGTCCTGTTTAGCATGGCGGCATCGCTTGCCGTCATCAGTGCCACACGCGCCAACCTTCTGACCGCCATCGTCACCCTTTCGATGGCGGCCACCCCGCTTGTCGGTGCGATTGCCGAAAAACTGTCTGCCAAACTACGCAAGGATGATCAGCCGGATGTGGACGGCATCGAAATGGCCGAATTGCAATCGGTGATCATTGTCGGCTTTGGCCGTTTCGGGCAAATCATTTCACGTGTCATGGCCGCACGTGGCATCAACGCCACCGCGATCGACAATGATCCGAAACGCATCCAGATGGCCAGCCTTTATGGCAACAAGGTCTATTTCGGCGATGTCCGGCGAAGCGATGTTCTTGCCACCGCCGGAGCCGCGAATGCCGATTTGATCTGCCTGTGCATCAATGATCGTGAGGCGACCAGACAGGCCGCCAAATATATCAGCGAACTCTTTCCTAAACCGAAATTGCTGGTGCGTGTTTACGACCGCAACCATGCACTCGATCTTATGGAAATCGGGCTTGGCGTCGAACAGCTTTATCGCGAAACCTTTGATGCGGGTGTTTCCATGGCACGCCACGGGCTTTCAATGCTTGAAACCGAACACGATGTCATTGATCAGATTGCAGATGAATTTCGCCGACGGGATATCGATATGCTGCACGCCCAAGTGGCCGAAGGCCGCATTGCCGGTATGGCAAAGGTTCATGAAAGCTATCAGCTTGACCGCAATGATGCGCGCACCAACAAGGATGATCCGGCAATGTCGCGGCTGTAATTGTCCGCTCCGTTAACCTTGGGCAAAACCCCGAAGCTTGTCGCGCATCACCAGAACCGAATGCTCGTCGGTGTAATCCTCTAACCGGTCAAGCGCCACCCATGCCAGATCATCGGATTCATCGGTGATCTTCAGAGGATCGCGCATGTCGGCTTCAAACAGGAACCGCATGTCGTAATGCAGATGTGCGGGCCCCTTGGCATTTGCAGGAATTTCGTGAATGTCGATGTCAAAAATCGCAGATGACAGGGGCCGTATCCACGAAAGCCCGCTTTCTTCATAGGCCTCGCGCTGGGCAACAAACAACACATCACGCACTCCGTCACAATGCCCGCCAAGCTGAAGCCAGCGTTTAAGCTTCCGGTGATGGGTCAGCACCACATGACTGCGCTTTTCATTCACGACAAAGGCCGATCCCGTGACATGTGACGTTACCGGATCATTTTCAAATGCCTTGGGTTCACCTGCGATAAAGTCACTGATACGTAGGTGATTTTCTAGGTCACGATCAGACTGTGGGACAAAGCTGGCAAGGTCGATATGCATGATATTCCGGTGTTTGAAATTGACGGTTTGCCGACCCTAGCTGAAGCCGCCACTGCAGAACAACCGAAAACCCGGAAGCATAAAGACGAAGCCAACCTATTTCCGGACGATCCGATTTACCGCATCGGAAATCTCCGTTCCACCATCGGTCAGTTCGATAATCTCCCGACGGATTTCCGGGGTTTCAATCAATTTGGCCAGAAACTGCGCAACATTGCCACGCTTGACCGTGCCGTAAGGAATCGCAAATCCGGCGTTCACGCGCCCGTCCTGATCTTCATGCAACAATGTTCCCGGCCGGAGGATCACCCAATCAGCATCGGATGCCGCAACATCCGCATCGGCGCGCTTTTTCTCGGTCATGTAATGTTCAAACCGCGGATTGGGGTCTTTGCCGCGTCCGGCTTCGGGGAAAGCGGAAACAAGATAAAGCCGCGAAATGCCTTCCTGCTTCATCGCCGCCAATACATGGCCCGGCCCGTCGCCATCAATTCGCGTGGTCCGGTCAAGGCCGCTGCCCGCCGCCCCGGATGAAAAGATAACAATGTCATGACCCCGGATCAAAGGGGCAAGCGTTTCGGCTGTTAATTCCATCAGGTCACCAGCAACCGGCGTAATCCCTGCATTCCTGAGGTTATCGGCCTGTTCGGTTTTACGATGCAGCCCTGTAACCTGATGCCCGTTCGCCAGTAAAATCGGCGCCAGACGATGACCGATGCCACCCGTGACACCAATGATGAAAACCCGTGCCATATCGTGTCTCCGACTTCTTCATTTCTATGCAAACCTGTCTTCAGAGCTAGTTTGCAACCCTTCGATGTCAACAAGAGCCGCAGTTTCCAGTTGGCTCGGACATCGGCACAAAATTGCCACAGGAAAATTTGGAACGTTTTGAAATCATAGCCGTTGGTGAGGTGTAGCGCTCGACATCAATGAAAGGAGAGACGTTATGCCTGCGATTGATACCGCAAAGATTCTTATTCTCGCGACCGATGGCTATGAACGTTCGGAATTGCGTGTTCCGCGCGACAAACTGTCGACCCACGGGGCTGATGTCAAAATCGCATCCCCCAAATCATCTCCGATCAAAAGCTGGGATAAAAAGGATTGGGGCGACACGGTCGATGTCGATATCGAAGTCAAAGATGTCGATATCAACGATTACGACGCACTGGTTATCCCCGGCGGCCAGATCAATCCCGATCTTCTGCGCAATGACGAGGCATCCGTCAGCCTGGTCCGAGAATTCGTCGCGTCCGGCAAACCGGTTGCAGCGATTTGCCACGGCCCATGGCTTCTGGTCGAAGCTGGTGCCCTGCGCGGGCGCGCCGCAACTTCATACAGTTCGATCAAAACCGACCTGCTGAATGCCGGTGCGGTTTGGCGCGATGAACCCGTGGTCTGCGATCAGGCGATTATCACGTCACGCAATCCTAACGATCTTGATGCCTTTGTTTCCAAGATTGTCGAAGAAGTCAGCGAAGGCAAACATCGTCGCGCTGCATAACCGATCAAGGTCCCCCGCCTGATCAACAAAAACGCCCCGGAAAACCGGGGCGTTTTTTATTCAAAGGCATCAGAAAACCACACCTGGCAACCATTTGGCCAAAGACGGCCATAGCCAGATCACGAAGATGCCAAACACCTGAAGTGCGATAAACGGCACCACACCGGCATAAATCTGTCCGGTGGTAATTTCAGGTGGTGCGGCACTGCGCAGGTAAAACAGCGAGAAGCCGAATGGCGGCGTTAAGAACGACGTCTGCAGATTGATCGCAATCAGGATCGCCAGCCACACCGGATCATGCCCCATCATGATCAGCCCAGGTGCGATCAATGGCAGCAGGATCACCGTGATTTCCACAAAATCAAGGAAGAAGCCCAGAACGAAAATCACCGCCATGCAGAAGAACAACGCCCCCATCGGGCCACCGGGCATGGATTCAAGGATTTCCGCGACATGGTCTTCGCCGCCCAACCCGATAAATACCAACGAAAACATGCTGGCGGTCAGGATGGTGGCAAAGATCATTGCCGTCACCGTCATCGTCGATGTCAGGGCGGATTTCAGAACATCCGCCTTCCATGCCTGCTTCAAGCAGGCGGTAATAGCCGCAACACCGATGATCGCCAGCACGACATAACCCGCACCAAAAACGTAATCCAGCCCGTCCAGATCGTTGCGCTGAAACCGGACCGGTGCAATCCCGGCCATGACAGCAAGGACAAGAAGGGCCGCAGTCCCCGCCAGCACCAGATTGCGACTGGCTCCCTGCCGGATACCCGCCATCAGGATCGCGCCAATCGCGCCGACCGATGCGGCCTCCGTCGGGGTCGCGATTCCACCAAGGATCGCACCAAGAACCGCAATAATCAGCAAAACCGGCGGCAGGATCGCACGTATCACCTCGCCCATATCCGGGCGGCCATCGTCACTTTTGACCGGCGGCATATCATTTGGCCGGAAAAAACCACGCAACAGGATATAGGCAATATAAATCACCACCAGCGTCAGACCAGGGATCAGGGCGCCTGCAAAAATCTGCCCGACCGAAATGGTTTCGATGGTGAACTTACCCTGTTCATACTGCGCCTGCTGATAGGCTGATGACATCACATCCGACAGAATGATCAGAAGCGTCGAGGGCGGAATGATCTGCCCCAAAGTCCCTGCCGTGCATACAAGCCCCGATGCCATTTTCGGGTTATAGCCAGTGCGCAACATGGTCGGCAGCGCGATCATGCCCATGGCAATCACGGTTGCACCAACAATCCCCGTCGATGCCGCCAGCAACGCGCCCACCAGCACGACCGAAATGCCAAGCCCGCCGCGCAACTGGCCAAACAACCGGCCCATGGTATGCAACAGATCTTCGGCGATGCGTGATCGTTCAAGAACCACGCCCATCAGAACGAATAACGGAATGGCAATCAGCACGTCATTGGTCAGAACGCCAAACACCCGCTGACCAAGGGCGCCCATCAACGCAATATTCATCGCGTCCGTCGCCCAGCCGATAAAAGCAAAAATCACCGCCACGCCGGCAATGGAAAACGACACCGGGAAACCCAGCAAAATGCAGCCCATCAGGGCCGCGAACATCAATAGATCAAGATATTCCATCAGGCGGCACGCCCCCGCAGAATGATAATTTGCCGCAGAAGACAGGCAACCGACTGAATAATCAAAAGAATACAAAAGGCTGGAATCAGGGATTTAAGCAACCAGACGGCAGGAATACCCCCTACCGAAATCGCCCCTTCCAGCATCGAAACGGAATTAACCACCGACGGCCATGACCAATACAGCAACGTTGCCATCGACGGGATCGCCAGCACGACATAGCCAAAGGCATCAATCCTGGCCTTGGTCGTTTCATGCGCCGCGGCATAGAAAATATCGACCCGCACATGCCGGTCGACCAGAAGCGTATAACCCGCACCCAGCATGAAAAGCCCGGAATGCAGGTAAAGCACGCTTTCATTTAACGCGATCGAACTGAACCCGAAAACATAGCGCAGCAAAACCACGGCAAACTGCAAAAGAACCATCAGAAGTGCGAACCACCGCACGGTCATTCCGGTCCACTGGTTCACCTGATCCAGTGCATCAGCAAGGCGTTGCATGAAATCCCCCGCGAAACGACAAAACCGGCGCGAGCAAACCCGCGCCGGCCTTCAGTTCTATCAGAAGCCAAGGACCTTGGCGCGCGCATTCATCTGACCATTATCGGCATAGGTCATGTAGCCGCCAATAAGATCACGATAGGCAACAAAACTCTCAGTCGTTTTGCGCGTCAGCGCATCATCGCTTTCGCGAAGCTCGCCAATGACTTCGGCTGCTGCCTTGCCCATTGCTTCGATAACATCATCAGGCAACATGCGCACCTGCACTTCCTGTTCGGCAACAAGCTGTTTCAAGGCCATCGCATGTTTGGTCTCGTACTCGGTCCAGACCTCGTTATAAAGGCTGTCACAGGCAAATTTGACCACGGCCTTAAGATCGTCGGGAAGGTCGGCATATGCCTTGGCATTTACCGCGCATTCCTCGGCCGAGGACGGCTCGCCCACACCGGGCCAATAGTAATTCTTGGCAACCTGATAGAAGCCAAGCGCACTATCGGACCACGGACCGATGAACTCGCCCGCATCAAGCGCACCCGACTGCAACGCCTGGAACATATCACGCCCGCCCATGGCCTGAACCGCCATGCCAAGCTTTGCACACATTTCCGATGCAAGGCCGGTGGTACGGAATTTAAGCCCCTTAAGGTCTTCGGCCGATTTGATTTCATTACGGAACCAGCCAGCCCACTGCGGGCCAGAGTTCCCGCAAAGGAACGGTTTCAGTCCAAACTGGCCATAAATCTCGTCATAAAGTTCCTGACCGCCACCATGGGTCAGCCAGCCAACCTGCTCGTCTGCACGCAGGCCGAACGGCTGCGACCCGAACAGAAGAATGCCCTTGGATTTCGATCCCCAATAAGCAGGAACCGCGTGATAAATGTCCGCAGTCCCTTCGGCAACCGCATCAAACACGCCGTTGCCCGGCACCAGTTCACCGGCGGCATGCAACTTGACCTCAATCCGGCCACCCGAAAGGGTCGTGATGCGATCAGCCAGTTTCTGTGCGGCAACGCCTGGCCCAGGCAGGTTTTTGGGCCATGCGGTCACCATGTTCCACTGTCGCTTGTCCTGTGCAATTGCCGGGGTGGCAAAGGTCGCCGCGACGGCAGCAGCCCCGGCACCGGCAACACCGGCGGTCAGAAATTCACGTCTTTTCATTTTATATAGCCTCCGTGATGAAGAACCCTGATTGGTCGGGGGCATCTGCCCCCCGGCCCGTATTTCGTCAGATTACTTGCCAAGAATCCCGGGAAGATTAAGCCCGTGTTCTCGTGCACAATCCAGTGCGATGTCATATCCCGCATCGGCATGACGCATCACACCGGTTGCCGGATCATTCCAAAGGACACGTTCGACCCTACGTGCGGCATCTTCCGTACCGTCACAACAAATTACCATGCCGGAATGCTGCGAAAAGCCCATTCCGACACCGCCACCATGATGCAGCGAGACCCATGTGGCCCCCGATGCCGTATTCAGCAGCGCATTAAGCAACGGCCAGTCACTGACCGCGTCCGAGCCATCTTTCATGGCCTCGGTTTCGCGGTTCGGACTTGCGACCGAACCGCTGTCCAGATGGTCACGACCGATCACCACCGGGGCTTTCAGTTCACCGTTTTTGACCATCTCGTTAAAGGCAAGCCCCAGACGGTGACGCTGCCCCAGACCGACCCAGCAAATACGCGCGGGCAAACCCTGGAACGAAATGCGTTCGCGCGCCATATCCAGCCATTTATGCAAATGCTTGTCATCCGGAATCAGTTCCTTGACCTTCTGATCGGTCTTGTAGATATCCTCGGGATCGCCCGACAACGCCGCCCAGCGGAACGGTCCGATCCCCTTGCAAAACAGCGGCCGGATATAGGCCGGGACAAATCCCGGAAACGCAAAGGCGTTCTCGAACCCTTCTTCGAGTGCCATCTGACGAATGTTGTTACCGTAATCGACGGTCGGGATACCCGCATCGTGGAAGGCAACCATTGCCTCGACCTGAACGCGCATCGATGCGCGCGCCGCTTTTGCCACGGCTTTCGGATCAGATTCCTGCTTCTCGCGCCATTCCGCCACCGACCAGCCCTGCGGCAGGTAACCATGAACCGGATCATGGGCCGATGTCTGGTCGGTCACGATATCCGGGCGAACGCCACGTTTGACCAGTTCCGGGAACACATCGGCGGCATTGCCGATCAGGGCAACCGATTTTGCCTCGCCCGCCTTGGTCCAGCGACCAATCATCGCCAGTGCTTCGTCCAGCGAATGGGTTTTTTCATCGACATAACGGGTACGAAGGCGGAAATCGGCGCGGGTTTCATCGCATTCCACGGCCAGACAGCATGCACCGGCCATAACGGCGGCCAATGGTTGTGCGCCGCCCATACCGCCAAGACCACCCGTCAGGATCCATTTGCCCGTAAGACTGCCGCCATAATGCTGACGCCCGGCCTCGACAAAGGTTTCATAGGTGCCCTGAACGATGCCTTGTGATCCGATATAAATCCATGAACCCGCCGTCATCTGGCCATACATCGCCAGACCTTTTTTATCGAGTTCGTTGAAATGATCCCAATTGGCCCAATGCGGTACAAGGTTGGAATTGGCAATCAAGACACGCGGTGCATCCTTGTGGGTGCGGAACACGCCCACCGGCTTGCCCGACTGCACTAAAAGAGTCTGGTCATCTTCCAGTTCCTTCAGGCTGGCAACGATCTGGTCGAAATCCTTCCAGGTACGCGCCGCACGGCCAATACCGCCATAAACCACCAATTCATGCGGGTTTTCGGCCACATCGGGATGCAGGTTATTCATCAACATGCGCATCGGTGCTTCTGTCAGCCAGCTTTTCGCTGAGATTTCCGTGCCGGTTGCCGGATAGACGTCGCGCTGGTTATGCTGCGGATTGTTGCTCATGATTTGCCTCTTAACGTCGGGGCCAGTTCGGCCAATTTTTCAAGAATGGAAGTCAGATGCGTGCGCAGTTTTGCGGCACGGCTTTCGTCATAGGCCCAGGGTGCTGCCTCGGCCTGAAGATAGGTTGATTGCGCCAGTTCCATCTGGATGGCGTGCTGATTGATATCGGGGCGACCGTAATGGCGCGTGGTCCAACCGCCTTTGAAACGGCCATTGAGGATGCTGGTGTAATCCTGTGCCGCAGCACAGATATCACGCGTTGCCGCCTCGATCACCGGATCGCAGGTCGTACCCAGATTGGTGCCAATATTGAAATCCGGAAGCTTCCCGTCAAACAGGAACGGGATATGTGACCGGATCGAATGGCAATCATAGAGGATCGCAACCCCGTGCTTTTCACGCACCCGGTCAAGCTCGCCTGCCAATGCCTGATGATAGGCGCTGTGAAAATGATGCGCCCGAAATGCGATATCATCGTCGTCAGGGGCCTGATCCCAGATGTTTTCACCATCAAAATCGGTTAACGGCACCAAGGTCGTGGTGTTCTGGCCGGGATACAGACTGACCCCTGCCGGGTCACGATTGGCATCAATCACGTAACGGTGGAACGTTGCCCGAACCGTCGTGACATTATCCAGAAGCCCGTCATAAAGCGTATGGATATGCCAATCCGTATCGGCAAGTTCGCGCCCGCGATCATTCAGTTTTGCGGCAATGTCGTCTGGAACATAGGTCCCCGTATGGGGTAATCCCAGAACGATGGGGCCATCACCGCGTTGTATTTCCACAGGATTCATATCAACCGATCTCCTGATTGATGAAAGTGGCCTTCATAAAAGTCCGGATGGCGTTGAAATCGTCATGCATCGGGCGATCATCGCGATAGGACGGAACAACCGTACGAATATTGGCGTAAACCTTGCCGGTGCGTTTGGCCGGTGCGACATCTTCTGCCCGAAGGTCATAAGCCTGTGCTGCTGCCAGAAGTTCGATCCCCAGAACCGTTTCCAGATTGTCGAGGATACCCAGCAACTTCCAGGCTGACGGTGTGGCGTGGGTCAGGATATCTTCCTGAAGGGCTGATGTGATCCCGCCGTCCAGGCTTGCCGGGGCGGCAAGGCGACGATTTTCCGCAACCAGTGCCACAGCGGTATATTGCGCAATCATGTAACCGGAACACACACCGCTTTCGGGCACTAGAAAGGCAGGCAAACCGCTTACCATCGGATTGACCAATCGATCGATCCGGCGTTCCGAAATTGCCGCCAGTTCGGCTGCCGCCACCGCAAGCCCATCCAGAACCAACCCCAATGCGGCGCCGACCGCATGGGCTTCGGAATGGACTTCAGGCGAGGTTGCATCACCCGAAACTGCCGGGTTATCGGTCACACTTGCCAGCTCGCGTTCAACCGTTTCGACGGTATTGTCAAACAGGTCTCGTACGGCACCGTGCACATGGGGCACCGCCCGTACACTTAACGGGTCTTGGGTGCGTTTGCCTGCCGATGCCGCCAGCATCGGGCTATCGCCCAGATAATCGCGTAGAATTCTGCCGACTTTCTGCAAACCATCGGACTTCCGCAATCCCAGTGCTTTTTCGGAAAATGCCGTGATCTGACATCCAAGGTTTTCGGCACTGAGTGCCGCCGCCGTATCAGCCCACCCCATTAACAACTGCAAGCGCGAAAGTGCCATACAGGCAAGCCCGGTCGCACAGGGCGTCCCGTTAACCAGACTAAGCCCTTCCTTGGCTTCAAGGCGCAGCGGAGAGATCCCGATCTGCCTACAGGTTTCTGCACCGGTCATTCGCACATCACCCTGCACGGCATGACCATGCCCGATCAGAACCAGTCCGATCGATGCTGCATGGGTCAGATACCCGACAGATCCCCGCGATGGCACCACCGGAATGCAATTGGCATTCAAAAGCGCCAGCAAGGCGTCGACCACCTCGATCCGGACACCGGATGCACCATGGGCAAAATTATTGATCTGGGCGGCCATGACCGCACGGGTTTCAACCTGTCCCAGTGGCTCACCGACCCCGCAGGCATGGCTCATCAGGATATTATGCGACAAAGCCTGCTGACGATCCCGATCAATGATCACGTCACACAGGGCACCAACACCGGTATTGATGCCATATCCCTTGATGCCACGCTCCACCAGCGCATCAACAATTTTCCGTGCTTTTACGATCCGGTCACGTGCTTCCGGGGCCAGTGCAAGGCGCGCACCATTGGCAACGGCGGCAATCTGCTGCCAGCTCAGGGATGACGAAAGCACAACATCCTGTGTCATTGCGCCTCCACTCCGACCTGACGGCGCTGGACGAACCGGGCAACATAGTCGTTTGCAGGATTGTTCAGGATGTCAGCCGGTTTGCCGACCTGCACAAGCTGCCCGTCCTTCAGGATCGCGATTTCCGACCCGATCCGAAGCGCTTCTTCCAGATCGTGGGTGATAAAGACGATGGTTTTGTGCAACTCGGTCTGAAGCTGCAAAAGCTGGTCCTGCATTTCCGCCCGGATCAACGGATCAAGGGCGCTGAATGCCTCGTCCATCAGGATCACGTCGGTATCGGCGGCCAATGCACGGGCCAAACCGACACGCTGGCGCATACCGCCGGACAATTCATGGGGATACTTGTTTTCATATCCCGTCAAATTGACCGCATCGATCCATTTCTGGCCGATTTCACGTGCTTCCTGTTTGGATGTACCCCGCACCTTCTGACCGTAAATCACGTTCTGCATCACGGTTCGGTGCGGCATCAGGGCAAAGCTTTGAAACACCATGCTGACACGATGGGTCCGGAACGAACGCAATGCCTTGGGCGACAGGTTCAGGATGTTTTCACCATCAAACAGAACCTCGCCACTGGTCGGCTCGATCAGCCGGTTCAGGTGCCGGACAAGGGTCGACTTCCCCGAGCCGGACAGGCCCATGATCACAAAAATCTGGCCCGGTTCGATGGTCAGGCTGACATCGTTAAGGCCAACCGAACATCCCGACACATTGAGGATTTCATCCTTGTCCTTGCCTTCACGCGCCATCTGCAACGCGTTCTGTTCCTGATGGCCAAAGATTTTGAAAACGTTGCGGATTTCGATTTTACCCATGGCTCGCGCCTCCCGCCTTCGGCTTGCCAAGGCCCTGTGTAATCCGGTCCAGCAACACGGCAAGAATGACAATCCCGATCCCGGCTTCCAGTCCCTTGCCGACATCAAGTGTCTGAATACCGTTCAAAACCTGTTCACCCAACCCTCGTGCACCAATCATTGATGCGACAACCACCATCGACAGCGCCATCATGATTGTCTGGTTCAGGCCCGCCATGATGGTTGGTGTCGCCAGCGGGAGTTCGACCCCGAACAGGATTTGCCGTGGGCTGCCACCAAACGCGGTTGCGGCTTCAACCACTTCCTTGTCGACCTGGCGAATACCCAGATCGGTCAATCGGATCAGCGGCGGGACGGCATAAATGATGGTGGCAAGAATGGCCGGAACCTTGCCCAAGCCAAACAGCATCAGGGCCGGGATCAGATACACAAAGCTTGGCATTGTCTGCATGATATCAAGGATCGGCAGGATGATGCTGCGCACCAGACTGCTTTTGGCCGCCAGAATGCCAAATGGCACCCCGATCACCACGGAGACGATGGTCGCCATCAGCATCAATGCCAGTGTCTGCATCGTCAGGTCCCATAGACCCAGTATTCCGACCACAAACAGCAAGACGCCAACCGCAACGGTCAGAACCCAGCGCCGCGAGCTGTACCACGCACCCGCCATGAAAAGCACGATAACGACCCACCACGGCAAGCCGCGCAGGACCCATTCGATGAACAGGACGGATTGCAAAAGCGCATGCGAAATCGCCTTGAATATCCAGCCGTAATTGATGACCAGCGTTTCGATGAAATCATTCACCGGGCCGCGAATCGAATAATGAAGGTTCTCGGGAAACATCGAAGATTTTCCTTTATTCTTGCCTGCTTGTCCGGATGCGCCCTAGGGCGCGAAACGGTTCTCCTGCCGACATTCCGGCAGGAGAACGCAGTCCGACAGACTTACTTGAGGCTGTCTTCGATCTTCGCCTTTGCCTCGGGCGAAACCCATTCACCCCAGACATCCGCCTTGGTTTTCAGGAATTCCTTCGCGGCAACATCGGCATCGACTTCGTTGTCAGCCATATAGGCAAGGCTGCCATTGACGTCTTCAAGCGGGAAGGTTGCCTTTTCAAGAATGGCTGCGATTTCCGGTGCCTCTTTGGCAAAGGTACTGTTCACGCCATAGGCAACATCGACACTCGGAAACGCGCATGCTTCCTCGCGCTTGCCATCGGATTTCGAAAGTTCCGCCCAGCACGCATCGCTATAAGCCGGTTCATCAAGCTGGATCAGGTTGAACTTGCCCATCATCGCGGTCGGCGACCAGTAATAGAACAGAAGCGGTTCGCCCTGCAGATATGCCGACTTGATCGCCGCGTCGAGTGCGGTACCCGTGCCCGGGCGGAAGTTCACGTAATGATCGTCAAGCTGATAGGCTTCGAGCTTTGCGGTACTGATCCCCTCGCAGGTCCAGCCGGATGGGCAATTCAGGAAACGGCCCTTGGACGGTTCTTCCGGATCGGTGAACAGTTCGACATATTTCGGATCGGAAAGCTGGCTCACACTTTTAAGGTCAGGTGCCATCGGCTCGATGCCGCGCTTTTCGTCACCCTTGATCACGTAATCAGGTACGAACCAGCCTTCGCTGGCGCCGACAAAGGTTTTGCCAATGGCAACAACCTTGCCCTGATCAACGGCCTTGTTCCAGATGTCGCTGCGGCCAAGCCATTCTTCGGCAAAAATCTGAATGTCGTTATTGGCAACCGCCTGTTCGAGCGTGATCGAATTGCCCGGAATGGAATCCACCTGGCAATCGTAGCCGGTCTCAAGGATGTTCATTATCACTTCGGTAATGAATGCCCCGCTTTCCCAGCTGATACCGGCAAATTTCACGGTATTGCCGTCACTGCAATAGGATGCGCTTGCACCCGTCGTCGAAAGACCAAGTGCAACAATTGCAGCAAGGCCCGTGGTTTTAATGTGTTTCATAGACATGGTAGCCCCTCTGTTCAAAATGCGTTCGGCACTTTTGCTTTTTGGACAGACCCGAAGGTCAGCCGGTTTCTTCCCTTGCGTGGTGATCGTTGCCACCGACCCTTTTTCTTTTTGCCGCCTCGCTTTTGACGATTGCGGGGATTTCCCCGGATCACCGGTTTTTGCACCGGTGATCCGAAAACTTTTGATGTCCTTACGCCTGTCCCCCGACGACAAAACCCGAAAGTTTCGCGGCCGAAACAAGGCTGCCATCGGTTACCAGTTCCGCGGCCTTCGCCAGATCCGGGGCCATGTAGCGGTCCTGTTCGACGCTTGGAATGTCTTTGCGGACCATCGCCAGAACGTCCTGCAAACCGGCACTGGTTTTCAGCGGGCGGCGGAATTCAACGCCCTGTGCCGCACAGATCAGCTCGACCCCCAGAATGTAGGAAAGGTTGGCATTCATCCGTGCCAGCCGGCGTGCGCCGTGGGCGGCCATCGACACATGATCTTCCTGATTAGCACTTGTGGGGGTGCTGTCGGTCGAACACGGATTGGCAAGATGCTTGTTCTCGCTCATAAGCGCTGCCGTTGTGACCTCGGCAATCATCAGACCGGAATTCAAACCCGGATCCGGCGTCAGGAACGGCGGCAGGTCATGTGAAAGTGTCGGATCAACCATCAATGCCACGCGGCGCTGGGCAATCGCCCCGATTTCGGCAACGGCAAGCGCGATCTGATCGGCGGCAAAGGCCACCGGTTCGGCATGGAAATTGCCGCCCGAAACAATCCGGCCATCTTCTTTAAGAACCAGAGGATTATCGGTGACCGCATTGGCCTCGATCTCCAGCGTTTGCCCGGCAAAGCGCAGCAAATCCATGGCCGCCCCGGTCACCTGCGGCTGGCAGCGGATGCAATACGGGTCCTGAACGCGGGTATCGCCTTCGCGATGGCTTTCGCGAATTTCGGATCCGTCCATCAAGGCGCGCATCGACCGCGCGACATTGATCTGCCCCGGATGGCCGCGCAGCGTATGGATTTCATCCACCAGCGGGGCGGTCGATCCCATGATCGCATCGGTCGAAAGCGAGGCGGTCACAATCGAGCTTGCCGCGTTGCGCCAGGCTGAAAACAGGCCGACCAATGCACATGCGGTTGAAAACTGCGTGCCGTTAATCAGGGCAAGGCCTTCTTTCGGGCCAAGAACCACCGGCGTCAGACCAGCCTTTTTCAGGGCATCCGCACCGGCCATGGTTTCGCCGCGATAAACCGCTTCGCCCGCCCCGATCATGACAGCCGTCATGTGGGCAAGTGGTGCCAGATCGCCCGATGCACCGACCGATCCTTGTGACGGGACAACCGGGGTTACGCCATATTCCAGCATCCCCTCGATCAGGTCGATAATGTCCCAGCGCACACCCGATGCACCCCGCCCGAGCGAGAGCAATTTCAACGCCATCATCAGACGCGTGGTCGGAATATCAAGCGCATAACCCACGCCGCAGCAATGGCTGAGGATCAGGTTGCGTTGCAGGGTTTCGGTATCCTTGGTCGCAATCTTGACCGACGCCAGCTTGCCAAAACCGGTATTAACCCCGTAGACCGCATCGCTGCCGTCGGCGGCGGCACGGACCATCGCATGGGCGGCCTCGACCCCGGCCTTGGCCGACAGGTCCAGCTTCACGGCGGCCTGACTGCGCCAGATATGTTCAAGATCGGCCAGTTTCACCGAAGCGGGGATCAGGGTGACGGTC
Organism: Thalassospira lucentensis; assembly: GCF_001613805.1. GTDB lineage: Bacteria > Pseudomonadota > Alphaproteobacteria > Rhodospirillales > Thalassospiraceae > Thalassospira > Thalassospira lucentensis_A. Next base: position 44,600 of record NZ_LPVY01000008.1, on the reverse strand, counting down.
ATTTTGCATCCTTGTCGAATACAGGTTTCGGGGCGCGTGGGCAGAGTTTCGATGCGCCTAGCGCGCGACCGGAACCCCACCGAAAATACGTTCAAACAGCGGGTTGAACCCGATGCGGTATGAAAGCTCTGCCGGGTGTGACACATTCCAGATCGCCAGATCGGCACGCATGCCCGACTTAACTTGCCCGGTATCGGACAGTCCCAGTGCACGGGCGGCATGGGCGGTTGCGCCGACCAAGGCTTCTTCGGGGGTCAGGCGGAATAACGTGCAGGACATATTCATCGTCAGCAGGATCGACATCAGTGGCGATGTGCCCGGATTGCAATCGGTTGCAACCGCCATTGGCACGCCATGCTTTCGAAAGGCAGCGACGGGCGGCAAATGTTTTTCATGCAGGGTATAAAACGCGCCGGGCAACAGGACCGCGACCGAGCCGGATTTGGCCATCGCCATCGCGTCTTCTTCGTTGGCATATTCGACATGATCAACCGACAGCGCACCATAATCTGCCGCCAGTTTGGTACCGCCGATATTTGAAAGCTGCTCGGCATGCAGTTTGACCGGGATGCCAAGCGCGCGGGCGACATCAAACACGCGCGCAATCTGTGCGGTATCGAACGCGATGCCTTCGCAGAAACCGTCAACCGCATCGACCAGCCCTTCGGCATGGGCGGCGCGCAAAGTCGGGATGCAGACCTCGTCTATATAACGATCCGGTTCACCCTTGAATTCCGCCGGGGTGGCATGGGCACCAAGGAAGGTGGTTTTGATCCGGACCGAACGATGTTTTTCAATCGCGCGGGCGGCGCGCAGCATGTTCAGTTCCGTCTCGCGGTCCAGACCGTAGCCGGATTTGACCTCGATCACGGCTACACCCTCGGCCAGCAGCGCATCAACCCGCGGCAGGGCACTTGCCAGCAATTCTTCGACACTTGCGGCGCGCGTTGCGCTTACGGTTGAAACGATACCACCGCCTGCACGGGCGATTTCCTCGTAACTTGCGCCTTGCAGGCGCATTTCGAATTCAACGGCACGGTTGCCGCCATGCACGACATGGGTATGACAATCACTCAGGGCCGGTGTGACCAACCGCCCGCCAAGGTCACGATAAGGAAATTTTTTGCTGTCTTTATAGTCTTCGGGGATCGCGTCGGCATCGCCGACCCAGACGATTTTCTCGCCCTCGATCGCGACGGCACCATTATCAATCATGCAATATGACAGTTGATCTTTGCCCGGCGCTTTATCGATCGCGACAATTTTCGCATTTCCCAAAAGCATGTAAAGCTCACCCTTGATAAGTCTGTTATTAAATATAATATGTACGTACATAATATCACTGTCAAGACGGGTATAGGCAATGACGGTTATCTGTGCAAATCAGGCACTTACGACTTCGGGTTGGGAAAACAACGTTCTGATCGAGATCGATGAAAGCGGCAGAATCACTAGGGTTCAGGCCGATTCCCCTGCTGCTGGCAACCGTGTTGGCACGCTTTTGCCCGCGATATCAAACCTGCATAGCCACGCGTTCCAGCGTTCGATGGCAGGACTGACCGAAAGACGTGGCCCCGATCCCCGCGATACCTTCTGGACATGGCGGCAATTGATGTTCCGCTTTCTGGATCAGCTCACCCCGGATCACGTGCAGGACATTGCGGCCTTTGTGCAAATGGAAATGCTCGAAGCCGGTTACGCCAACAATACCGAGTTCCATTACCTGCACCATCAACCGGGCGGCGTTCCCTATGACAATGTCGCCGAGATGGCCGAACGCATTGCTGCCGCAGCAAACATCACCGGTATCGGCCTGACCCTTTTGCCGGTGCATTACCAGTTCGGTGGTTGTGACAAACGCCCGCTTGGCGCGGGACAAATCCGGTTTGGCAATGATCCGGAACGCTTTGCCAAACTGTATGAGGAAAGCGAAAAGGCGTTAAAATCCCTGCCGTCCGACACCCGCATGGGGGTGGCCCCCCATTCGCTGCGTGCCGTTGGGCGGGAGGACCTGATCGCCACCACGCGCCTGTCAAAGGACGGCCCTGTTCACATGCATCTCGCTGAACAGGTCGCCGAGGTTGAGGAGGTCGCGGCATCCTGGGGCAAGCGCCCGGTCGAATGGCTGCTTGAAAATGCCGATGTCGATGAAAACTGGTGCCTGATCCATTGCACGCAGATGCAGGAACACGAGACGCTTGGACTCGCCAACACCGGTGCGGTTGCCGGACTTTGCCCGATCACCGAAAGCAGCCTTGGCGACGGTATTTTTGATGGTGTGCGGTATCTGAATGCGGGCGGTACCATTGGCGTCGGATCGGATTCCAATATCCGTATCTCGCTTTCCGAAGAACTCCGGACACTGGAATACAGCCAGCGTCTTCGCGATAAATCGCGTGCCGCCCTTGCCACCCCGGAAAAATCCACCGCACGCCGGTTGTTTGATGCGGTTGCCAAGGGTGGCGCACAGGCCGCAGGCCGCGATGCCGGCCGGATCGAGGTCGGCGCACTGGCCGATCTGATGGCGCTTGATGGCGCGGCAGTTGACCTTATCGGTCGGACAGGCGATACGATCCTCGATACATATGTCTTTGCCGGAGATGATCGCATGGTGCGTGATGTCTGGTCGGCCGGTCGCCATGTCGTGACCGAGGGCCGCCATATCGCACACGATACGATCACGGGCCGGTATCGCAAGGTGATGGAACAACTCAAGGAAGCGGTGTGAGCACCACCACGGAACTGACAAACTGGCAATCGGTCCATGACGAGGTCCTGCGCCGCATTCACACCCGTGAATGGAAACCCGGCGACCAGATCCCCAAGGAAGTCGAGCTGGCCGAGGAACTGGGCTGTGCGCGTGCGACCGTCAACCGGGCGCTCCGCGAACTTGCCGCCGAGGGCTTCCTTGATCGCCGCCGCAAGGCCGGAACCCGTGTTGCCGCCCACCCGGTGCGACGTGCGCGGCTCGACATCCCGGTCATACGGCTTGAGATCGAGGGCCGCGGCCAGAAATATACCTATGGCCTGCTGTTAAGCGAACGCCGAAGCCCGCCGCCGGAAATCTGCGCCAATCTGGGCGTCACCGCGGATAGCGACATGCTGCATATCACGTCGCTGCATCTGGCCGATGGCAAACCCTACATGTTTGAAGAACGCTGGGTCTCGGTCGCCGCCACCCCGGAAATTGTTGATGCTGATCTGTCAAAGATCAGTGCCAATGAATGGCTGGTGCTCCATGCCCCCTACACCAAGGGCGACATTTCATTTTCCGCCGTGCTAGCATCCGAAAACGAAGCCAAAATCCTGCGCACCCAAAAGAATGAACCGCTGTTCCTGATCGAACGCACGACCTGGGAGGGGGAAAAGGGCATTACCTCCGCCCGGCTGGTGTTTGCGCCGGGATACCGGATGCATACGGCACTTTAGACCTTCCGCAGAGCCTTTGGTTTCTGCGCATATCCGCCCCTTTTTTTCAGATTCCCTAAAAAAGTTCTTGATTTGTTCTTTTAATTGTGTCATAACAGTCAAGTCAACGGGAGAAAAGCGCCCGGACCGAAACCCGCAAAGCCTTACAGGCTCTGCGGGTTTTTGCGTTTGGGGCCGGATCAAAGAGGTGATCAGGATGCAGCGGCAAGGATTGAGGCAGGGCGGCGAGGCAGCCCGCAGGATATGGGGCGGCGGATGGCGGAGCCATTACGGCGGCATTCTGGGCAGGTTCTAACACGCTTCAAAAACGCTTATTTGTCATGATGGGAGAGATGCGTCTTGTCGGGGAAAGGACCCCGAATTTGCCGAAAGAGGCAGCAATGGCAGCAGTGGCGGCATCGGATTGCGGCCCGTCGGTGGTGGACAGGTTGGGGGCAGTACGCCCGAAGACCGTCTGTCGGTAAAAATGGCAGCGGCCCGAGGTGTGTCTGGACGCCGTGGTGGCAGGTTGCCGCCTTGGCCGGAGCGGGCAACGAGCCAGTGGGCGGTCCGTGGGGCGTCAGTTGGCGAGGTTGCTGGAGGCCCGAAGTTTGTCCGGGCTCCGTGGGTCATGCCATTGCCGGAAGTGGCTGTAGCGGGCAGCGAGGTTGTGGGCAGCCATTGGACCGTCTGTCGGCGGGGCTGGTGGGTGCCCGAGGTTTGTCCAGCGTTGCCGAAAGTGCCGTGTCGCCGGAAGTCGCTGTGGAGGATTTGCCGGAAGAGGCAACAGGGTAGCATCGGACCATGCCCCGTCGACGGTGGACAGGTTGGGGGCAGCGCGCCCGAAATCCGTTTGCTGGTGAAGATGGCAGCCGCCCGTGGTGTGTCTGGAGGCCGGGGTGGCAGCTTGTGGCCGTGGCCAGGGCGGGCAACGAGCCGCCGGGCGGTCTGAAGGTGTCTGGTGGTGAGGCTGGCGAAAGGTCGGGATTTGTCCGGCGTTGCCCGAAGTCCTGTCGCTGTGGCGCCGGCCGTGAGCATGATGGTCGTCTGTGGGGCCCCAGATTTGTTCGGGCTTCGTCAGTTGCGGGACGTCCGGTTTGGGGTTGGGTGTCCTGCTGTTGTCGCCATCATGTTGCCGTGGTCATGGGGGGAAAACAGGGCAATGGAAGCATTACCCGTTTGATCCGTCATAGGCCGCGACCACCCGGAATTCGGGACCATCGACGGTTGAGTGGCTTTCGTAGAGGCAGAAGCGGTCGATGGTGAAAGTTCGGGATGTCAGGCCGATATTGTCGGCCACCGCCTGTTCGACAGTCGCACGGGCGGCGTCGCGGTTGCGGCCCAGAGTGATGTGCGGATTGAATTTGCGCATATCCATGTCCGGGCATTCTTCGAGCCGCAGCAATGCCTTTTCCACACGGTTTGCAAGACTGTGCAAGGCGGGTTGATCTGCGACACCGGCCCAGAAAATGCGAAGCTTCCGGGCGGATGCGAAGATGCCAAGGCCCTGCACGCGAAGATCGAAGGGTTCGAACGGGAGTTCGGACAGGGCCGCATCGATTTCACGGGCCAGACCGGGATCGACATTGCCGATGAATTTCAGCGTGATGTGCATGTTTTCCGGGGTCTGGGCATCAAGCCCCCTGATCCCGCGCGCCAACGGGTAAAGATCGTCGGCAATATCAGCCGGGATTTCGACGCCAACAAACAAACGCATATTCGGAACTCACGCACGACAATCTGGCAGATGGGGATTTGATCTTTAAGCGGGCGACCGCCCGATATTTATCCGGTCGAACGGCCCGGAAGCGGGATGATGTCATCCTCGCCCGGGATTTGCGGGAAACGGCCCGCGGCCCAGTCGGCCTTGGCCTTATCAATCCGTTCCTTGGAACTGGAAACGAAGTTCCACCAGATATGGCGATAACCGACCGGCAATCCGCCGAGCAGCATCACGCGACAATCGGATTGGGCGACGATATCGGGAATTTCTTCGGGCGGGACATAAATGAAGTTTTCCGGTTCATACAAATCGCCGTCGATGCGCAGGTTGCCGGAAACGACATAAAGGGCGGCTTCCTGATTTTCACCGGGCAGCAGAAGCTGCGCACCGGCATCCATGTGGACATCAAGGTAAAACAGCTTGGATTTGACCGGAACCGGGGCGGTTTTGCCAAAGGCCTCGCCCGCGATCAGGCGCATATGCAAGCCGGCATCGTCAATGACCGGCAGGTCATCCCTGGCGATATGGAAAAATTCCGGATCGGATTCTTCTTCGTCTTCGGGAAGGGCCGCCCACAATTGCAGGCCATCGAGTTTATGATGGCTGTTGCGCACCGCATCGGTTTCGCGTTCGGAATGGGTGATGCCGCGCCCGGCACTCATCCAGTTCAGATCGCCCGGCTGGATTTCCAGAAGACTGCCAAGGCTGTCATGATGGCGGATCGCACCTTCGAAAAGATAGGTGACGGTGGCAAGGCCGATATGGGGATGCGGGGCAACGTCAACCCCCTGCCCCGGTTCGAACGATGCCGGTCCCATGCGATCAAAAAACACAAACGGACCGACAGACCGGACATCCCGATGTGGCAGGACGCGGCGCACGGACAGGGGACCAAGATTGGCTTCCTTGCCAGAAATCAGTGTGGACATGCGCCGCCTCCTTTTTTAGGTCTGCTTCAGACTAATCTGGTTCGTACCCGCCTTACGGGCAAGGGTTCGGCCAGGTGGTCTGGATTTTCTCGATCTCGGCCAGAACGTCGTCGGACAGTTCGACATAGGCAGAGCCGATATTGGATTTGAGCTGTTCCATGCTGGTCGCGCCGATGATGTTGGCGGTCAGGAACGGGCGGGTATTGACGTAAGCCAGCGCCATCTGCGCGGGATCAAGCCCGTTATCCTTGGCGAGTTTGACATAGGCCATTGTCGCCTTGATGCCATTTTCGGTCAGGTAACGGCCGAAATATTGCGGCCAGATGGTTGTCCGTGCGCCTTCGGGCCGCGCACCGCCGATATATTTGCCCGACAATGCCCCACCGCCCAACGGCGAATACGCCAGAAGACCAGCATCTTCGCGGATCGAGCATTCCGCCAGACCGACTTCATAGGTGCGGTTCAAAAGCCCATAGGGGTTCTGCACCGAAACCACGCGCGGCCAGCCCTTTTTCTCGGCCAGTTCAAGGAACTTCATCAAGCCCCACGGGGTTTCGTTCGACAGCCCGATATGACGGATTTTGCCCGCCTGCACCAGATCATGCAGGGCTTCGAGGGATTCCTCGATCGGGGTGAATTCCTCGTTCGCGTCATGGACGTAACCGAGCTTGCCAAAGAAGTTGGAATTCCGGTCCGGCCAATGGAGCTGATAGATATCGACATAGTCGGTTTTGAGCCGTTTGAGCGAGCCGTCAATCGCCTCGTTGATCTGTGCGCGGGTCAGGCGCGGGCCGCCCCGGACATAGGGAAAACGTTCGGCCGGGCCGACAATCTTGGTGGCGATCACCAAATCATCTCGGCGACCGCGTTTTTCAAGCCAGTTGCCGATGATGGTTTCGGTTTTGGTGAAGGTTTCTTCCATCGCCGGAACCGGATACATTTCGGCGGTATCGATGAAATTGACTTCGTTACTGGTGGCGTAGTCAAGCTGTTCGAAAGCTTCGTCCTGGCTGTTCTGCTGGCCCCAGGTCATGGTGCCCAGACAAATGACACTGACATTGATGTCAGTTCGTCCCAATCGACGATATTCCATAGATCAATCCCCTTTTACGCCCTGATTGGGCGCACTTTATTTTCAATGGTATGAATATATCCCGGTCGCGGAGTGATGAAAGCTTTTAGCGCGAATTTTCTTGCAACATCATGGAATTGCAATGAATTTTCGACGTATTCGACCCTAGATGAACAGGGTCAGAACCCCGGTATAGCTGTAAAAGCGATCATTGCAGACCTCGCCACTGCCGTAAAATCCGGTGAGCGGCAGATCACCGATTTCATCGCGGATGATCATCATTTCGCGGCTTTCGGTGCCAAACAGATGCGGCCCGCGGGCGACACAACTGCAATAAAGCGCGCCACGCGGCTTGCCCGGCAGGCGTTTTTGCAAATCAGCCAGCATGCGGCGCAAATCCTGTTCGGCGGCAACACCGTCACGCCGGACAAAACGGATGGTATCGCCCACCTGCACATCGCCACTGATGGCCATCAGGTTGTTGTGCGGATCGACCCCCATCAGGTTGCGGACAACAAAATCGCCGGTGTCCGACCCCGGCACCATCAGGGCGACGTGATAGCGGCCCGAGGCGATGGAATGTTCGCTGCCGTCGGCTTCCATTTCCGATTTGAAAACGTCGAGTGCCGGACGGTCATCAAGGGTGGCGATAATTCCTTCGCGTCCCTCGGTCACGCGATGCACCGGCCCGACCGGGGTGCAGGCCTGACTGATGCCGACCTGTACCATTGTCTTGCCGGCAAACAGAACACCCGACAGGCCGCCATTAACGACCCTGTCGGCAATTTGCGGGGCACCACGTTCGCCCGATGCAATACCGCCCACCAGATAGGTTGAGCCCATGCGTGCCAGTTCGGACAGTGTTGCGAGACTTTCCGGGGCCGCCGGATCGCCATGGACAAGACCAAAGATCGGTTGCAGGCGATCAATCGCGCGCTGCAATTCCGGCGCATCAAGATCGGCATCGGTTTTAAGCGGTTCGAAAATATGAAAATCGTCCGGGTCGATCTGGGCGACCATGACGGAGGCCGCCGGAACGCCGAAATAGGCGCGGCCTGATCCGCAGACGCCAATGCCGACGGTGCCGACCCAGTGTTCAAGCGACAGGCGGGAGCGCAGGAAAGTCAGGATGCTGCCAAGATCGGCGGCCAGTGCCTCGGACACATATAAAAAAGCCAGTGCCTGTTGCGGCAATGGCTGTGTTTGCAATTGATCGGCCAGTTCGGTGGCGACTGCTGCCCAATTTTCCCCGCTGGCATGTGCCGCATGAAATTCAGCCGTCATGCATTCTCCCGCTTTTTGAAAACCTGCCTGATGATGTGGCGGTCCGTTTTCTTGGTCTTGTGGTTATCCAAGCATTATCCAAGCTCTATCTAAGCATTCGGGTGGGCTATTCACAATGGGCGGACTAAAGATTTCATTCCCGCCACGACAAAGCCTGTAACCCGTCAGGCAATATGCCGGCGCAACAGGTCCATGGCGGCATTAAGCTGCGTCATGCGTTGATGCGATCCATAATTGCTGTCGGGGTGGTGGATGGCGGCCAGAACGCGATATTTGGCGCGGATCGACTTTATGTCGGGCCGGGCATTGGGCGCAAAACCCATGACATGCAGGGCTTCGTTAAAGGTCGTGACCCCGCGATCAAGCGGTTCGAACGCCAGATTATCGACGATGGCGCGCAGACGTTCGAGTTCCTCGCGCGATTGCAGAAGTTCGACCGGTGGCTCGTGCTGCCGCTTTTTCATCGCGTGGGCTTCTTCAAGGGCCTTGCGTTCGGCAGCAAGGATGTCGGCCTTTTCAACGCGCATCTTGACCTCGCCCTTGTCAAAATGAAGCGCCATGTTGAGCGCCTTGCGCACCGCGATGATCGAATGCCCCGGTGGCAAACGCAATTGCAGCCTTGGTTTGCGCCGCCAGGGGCGGCCTTCGGCGGGGCCGGATTTCAGGACGATGGTTTCGCGATCACCGGGGGGCGGATCACCCGGATCCTCGTAATCCTCAATCGCGCCCTGGGGCACAATCAGCATGACGGAACGCGCCAGATCGGCGGCATTCACACCGCGCTTGGTCGCCAGCGCCAGAACGGCATCACGGAAAACCGATGAACATGGAATGGTATAGGATTGTTTGACGGATTGTGTTGCCATCGCCCCTTTATCGCCCCCTGCCCTATTTTCAGCTTTGAAATCAGCCTGTTAGATGACGCTTTCAGATATTGCCGTTCGTGAAACTGCCTGTTGAGGCAAAGTGTAGCGGTCGGGGACTCGGCCTGCAACTGCGTTTGTAGGCAAAATTGAATCGCTTCCGATTCATCCACAGGGAAAATCGGCGGTTTTGGGTTGATATTTTGAGAAGATGACCCAATTTAATACATTGATATTAAATGATATTTTTGGTTTTGGCAGAATTTCGCCTGACGCATCTTTGGTGTTTCATCAGCAAAAATCCGCGACGGCCTTCCGGGCACAAAGGAACGCGGCAATTTTCCGGTAATTCATTGTTATGAAATGATTATTCTGGATTTCCGGAAGTGCATTGCAGTTGGGTGGGCTTCCGGCATTTTCATCCATCCGGTGTGCCGGTCTGCTGCGTCGTGGTCATACCAAAGCGTGTTACCTACAAATGCAGTTGCATGTGGCAATATTCGAAACATAACCGAAAGTAAATGGTGTGTTAATTTCACACCTGATCAGGTGTTTTGAGCGGTTTTTGCCCGTTTTCGGGTCCATTTTGATGATTTTGAACCCTCGCCCGCAATACATTAAACAATTGATTTAATTTGATTTAATTCGAATTTCCAGTTTCCGCCCGATGGATCACGGCTATGGCGACAGTATCGTTTCGGTTTGTTTTCTAATTCTATCTACGAATGTAGTTTTTTGGTTGGATTTCGACGAAATTGCCGTGCCTGCGGGGCGGTTCCACACCCGTCCGGGCGCATTTTGACACCCTTTACCACATTGTTATTGAACGGTTTTTCAGAAATCCGCCCAAAAACGACAAAGGCTGTGACGGGCGTCACAGCCTTTGGATCGTCAGATGATCTGCAAAATCAGGAATCGGCTTCCAGCACGTTAATCACCTGCGGCAGGATGCGTTCAACGATCACCTTGACCCCATCGGCATTGGGATGGATGCCGTCATCCTGATTAAGGCTGGAATCGGCGGCGACCCCATCAAGGAAGAAGGGATAGAAGGCGAGCTGATATTCTGCTGCCAGTTCGGGGTAGATTTCATTGAATTCAGCCCCGTATTCCTTGCCCATATTGGGTGGTGCCATCATTCCGGCCAGCAGAACAGCAACATCGCGATCGCGCAGTTTTCCAATGATGGCATCAAGGTTTTCGCGGGTCTGGGATGGCTCCACCCCGCGCAGCGCGTCATTGGCACCCAGTTCAAGCAACACCACATCGGGATCATCCACCAGCGCCCATTCAAGGCGCGAAAGACCCGCCGCCGTCGTATCGCCAGAAACCGAGCTGTTAACGACCTTGACGTTATGGCCGGCATCGCGAAGGGCAGCTTCAAGCCGTGGGGCAAAGCCATCCTCGTGCGAGAGGCCGTAACCCGCCATCAGGCTGTCACCATAAAGCATCAGGGTTTGCGGGGCATTGCCCGCAGCACTGTTTGCCGCATTGTCAGCCGCCTGGGCATCATGGATGCCAAACAGGCTCATGGCGCCAATCAGAATGCCAAAAGCCATACCGGCACAGCGGAACAACCGGCGGGAAAGCCCGCCCAAAAGTCCGGTTTTTTGTTTGAAAGTGAACTGGTTAACAGCCGGGTCTTGCCCGAACAGCGTATATGCCACAAATCTCACCTTATGTTTTGTCATCCTGCACGGACGGTTACCCGTTGGTTACCTGCTGGTCACTCATTGGTTACCTATTGGCTCCCTTGGTATAAACAAGTTTGAACCGCCGATACTAAATTCCGTACAGTTATTTAACCCGTTTCCTTAACCTTGCAATGCCTTAGCCCGATTGGACCTGTAATGAGTGTTACCGAAACTGCCACTATCGCGGATAAAAACACGGCCACGACCGAGGCCGGGCGTCAGCGTACCGTCGATGTTTCCGGGCTTAAGCTGAGCCTTAAGGGACCGGCGGGGATTGTTGATATCCTCAAAGGGGTCGATATCCAGATTGATGCCGGCGAACGTGTCAGCCTTGTCGGGCCATCGGGATCGGGCAAAACATCGCTTTTGATGGTGATTGCCGGGCTGGAACAGGCGCAGGAAGGCACGATCAATATCTGTGGCGAGGATTTGCGCAAGCTTGATGAAGATGGTCTGGCCCTTTATCGCCGCCATCATGTCGGCATCGTGTTTCAGGACTTCCACCTTGTGCCGACCATGACCGCCCTTGAAAACGTCGCCCTTCCGATGGAATTTGCCGGACGCAAGGATGCGTTTGAACGCGCCGAGGCGGAGCTTAAGGCCGTCGGGCTTGGCCATCGCATCGGGCATTATCCGGGCCAGTTGAGCGGTGGCGAGCAGCAGCGCGTGGCACTGGCACGTGCGCTTGCGACCGATCCGGAACTGCTTCTGGCGGATGAGCCGACCGGCAATCTTGACGGGGCCACGGGTGAAACGATCATCGAATTGCTGTTTGATCTGGCGAAACGCAAGGGTTCGACTTTGCTTTTGATTACGCATGATCCGGGGCTGGCATCGCGGTGCGACCGGTCGATCATGCTGCGCGACGGGGAAATCGTTACGCAACAGGATGCCGACATATGAGCCGTATTTCCCAATCCACCAACGGGGCGGAAAAGCTGTGGTCGATTGCCTGGCGGGTCTGCCGACGGGAATTGCGCGGCGGGTTTTCCGGCTTTCGCATTTTTCTGGCCTGTCTGGCGCTTGGCGTCGGATCAATTGCTGCGGTCGGAAACGTTTCGGAATCCGTTTTAAATGCGCTTGAGCGCGATGGCAGGGCCCTTCTGGGCGGGGATGTCGAGCTTCGCCTTGTGCATATGCCCGCAAGCGAGGAACAGCAAACCTGGCTTTCGGAGAATACCGAACGCATGGGCGAGCTTGCGACCATGCGCGCCACCGCCTATGGCCCGGAGCAGCGCAGACTGGTCGAGCTTAAGGCGGTTGATGATGTCTATCCGCTGTTTGGCGAGATGGAGCTTGCCGACGGTATTGCGTTTGACGGTGCGCTTTCCAAAAAGGACGGTGTCTGGGGCGGTGTCGCCGAGGCCGGGCTTCTGGAACGGCTGAAGATCAATGTCGGTGATACGGTGCGCCTTGGCGATATCAATATCCAGGTGCGTGGCGTGATCGCAACCGAACCCGACAAGGCGGTTGGCTTTTTCAATTTCGGCCCGCGTTTGATGGTGTCGATGGATGCGCTTTCCGATACCGGGCTGGTGCAGCCCGGCAGCCTGATCAATTATTATTACGCTTTGGATCTGAATGATGCGGAAACGCCAAAGGTGTTTCGCGACCGGCTTGACGCGCAGTTCGAGGATGCCGGATGGCGCGTGCGCGATGTGTCGGATGCCAATCCGGGCCTGCGGCGGTTTATTGAACGGCTGACGCTGTTTCTGACGCTGGTGGGGCTTTCGGCCCTGCTGGTCGGCGGGATTGGGGTTGCCAATGCGGTGCGCAGCCATATCGAAAGCAAAACATCCGTTATCGCGACGCTTAAATCCATCGGGGCATCGCATGGTTTGGTGTTGCGGATTTACTTCCTGCAAATCCTGATGCTGTCGCTTGTCGGGATTGGTATCGGGCTTCTGATCGGGGCGGTCACACCGGCGATCATTGCACCGCTTCTGGCCGGGCGTTTGCCGATTGATGTGACATTGGGTCCGGCATTGCCGTCGCTTCTGATTGCAACCGCATTTGGCGTTCTGACCACACTGGTCTTTGCCATGCCGTCGCTTTTGCGTGCACGTGAAATTCCGGCAGCACGGCTTTTCCGGGCCAGTGCGGGATTGATGAATGGCAGTGCGCTTCGCAAACGTGACCTGCCCTATGTTGGTGTGCCGCTTATCCTGTTGCTTCTGCTTACGGTGTTTACGGCGACGGATCGCGAGATCGCGCTTGGCTTTATCGCCGGGTCGCTTCTGGCGATTGCGGTTTTTGCCGCGGCGGGCAAGGCAATTGTATCGCTTTCAAAACGGATGACCGGCGGGCGGAATGCCTTTAGCCGACTGGCGCTGGCGAACCTGCACCGGCCGGGTGCGAGCACGGTGCCGGTTGCGCTGTCGCTTGGGCTTGGTCTGACGCTGCTGGTGACGATTTCGGGGATCGAGGGCAACCTTGATCACGAGATCAACGAGAATTTGCCGGACTCCGCCCCGGCGTTTTTCTTCCTTGATATCCAGCCTGATCAGATGGATCAGTTCAAAACGCAACTTCTTGAAAAAGATAACGTTTCGGATATCGAACAAACACCGATGCTACGCGGGCGCGTGGTTGCGATTGACGGGGTGGATGCCAATGATGTTGGTCCGGGGGATGATCGCTGGTTCCTGCGTGGTGACCGTGGCCTGACCTTTGCGGCAAGCCCGCCGCCGGAAACCCAGATCGTGCGCGGGGAATGGTGGCCAGCCGATTATGACGATGCCGCCAAGCCGCTTGTTTCCATCTCGCGCGATATTGGCGAGGCATTCTCGCTGGAGCCGGGTGATACATTGACCGTCAATGTGCTGGGCCGGGATATCACCGCCGAGATTGCCAACTGGCGTGAAATCGAATGGCAAAGCCTTCGGATGAATTTCGCGATGGTGTTTTCGCCGGGCCTGATCGACAAGGCGCCCTATAGCCTGATTGCAACCGCGCATATGCCGCGCGAAATGGAAGAACCGGTTGATCGCATGATCGGCATTGATTTCCCCAATGTGTCGGCCATCCGCGTGCGCGAGGCGCTTGAAGCCGCCAATGCCATTCTGGCCGGGATCGGAACGGCGCTTAACGCGACCAGTTCAATCGCGATTGTCGCCGGGGTGCTGGTCCTTGCAGGCGCAGTTGCCGCCGGGCGGCGCAAACGGATTTATGATGCGGTTGTTCTCAAGACGCTTGGGGCGACGCGCGGCAATATCCTTTATGCCTATGCGCTGGAATACGGGATTTTGGGGCTTGCGACCGGGGTGATTGCCGCCCTGTTTGGCAGTCTTGCGGCATGGTCGGTTCTGGTGCTGATCATGGAAGCAAGCTGGACGCTTCTGCCGATGACTATCTTTGGCCCGATTGCGATTGGTCTGTTCGCGACCCTGTCGGCGGGCTTTATCGGGACGTGGCAGGCGTTACGCAGCCCTGCGGCACCGCTTTTGCGCAACGAGTAACATCAGCACACAACAACAAAAAGGGCTGGTCCATCACAGACCGGCCCTTTTCATTTTGACCTGGTATCGGCTGGAATTATGCCAGATCGCGAAGGGCACGGCGGACGACCTTGCCGGTTGTCGTCATCGGCAAGTGTTCCATGAAGGCGATTTCACGCGGATATTCGTGGGCGGCCAGACGGGTTTTGACGAAATCACGGATATCGGCTTCAAGCTCCGGACTTTGGGTAAAGCCATCGGCCAGCACGACGAAGGCCTTGACGATCTGGCCGCGCTGTTCGTCGGGTTTGCCGATCACACCGGCCATGCGTACGGCGGGATGGCCGATCAGGCAATCCTCGATCTCGCCCGGGCCGATGCGATAACCCGCGGAACTGATCAGATCATCATCGCGCCCGACAAAACGGATATAGCCATCTTCGTCAAGTTCGCCCATATCGCCGGTCAGAAGCCATTCGCCAATGAATTTATCGCGGGTGGCTTCGGGGTTGCGCCAATATTCCAGAAACATCACCGGATCGGGCGACCGAACCGCAATCCGGCCCATTTCGCCCGCAGGCAGCACATTGCCCGCCATATCGATCACCGCAACATCATGCCCCGGCACGGGGCGGCCCATGACGCCGGGTTTGGGTTCCATGATCGACTGGCAGGAACTGACCACCATGTTGCATTCGGTCTGACCATAAAACTCGTTGATGGTAACGCCAAACACCCGACGCCCCCAATCAAGAAGTTCTGCACCCAATGTTTCGCCACCGCTTGCAATTGATCGGATATTACATTTGAACTTTGCCGCCAGATCATCCCCGGCGGCGCGCATCATCTTGAGCGCGGTTGGCGGCAGGAAGGTATTGCGCACGCCATATTCGGCAATCAGGCCAAAGGCGGCCTCGGCACTGAATTTTTCAAAACGATGGGCCACGACCGGCTTGCCGTGATGCCAGGCCGGCAAAAGCACATCCAGCAACCCGCCGATCCATGCCCAGTCGGCCGGGGTCCACATGACATCGCCGTCCTGCGGAAAGAAATCATGCGACATTTCGACACCGGGCAAATGACCCAGCAGCACGCGATGGGCATGCAATGCGCCTTTTGGCTGGCCGGTGGTGCCGGATGTATAAATGATCAGGGCCGGTTCATCGGCGCGCGTTTTGACCGGTTCGAAATCGTCGCTGGCCTCGGCCGAGAGTGCCTTGAAATCAAAACAGCCTTCAGGCGCACCATCAATGACATAGACATATTCAAGGGCCGGGAGCAGATCGCGGATTTCAGCAATTTTGCGCGCCCCTTCCCGATCGGTCACCAGTGCCTTGGCGGCACAGTTGCCAAGCCGGTATTCAAGGGCCTCGACCCCGAACAGGGTAAAGAGCGGCACGGCAATACCACCCATTTTATAGGTCGCGATATGGGCAACGGCGGTTTCGGGGCTTTGTGGCAACAGAATACCAACCCGATCCCCGCGCCGGATGCCATGGCGGCGCATGACATTGGCAAAGCGGTTCGACAGACGTTTGAGCTGGGCAAAGCTGTAATCGCGGCGTGAACCATCGCGCCTGCGATACATCAGCGCAAGACGATCCGGATCGTCTGCCCACTTGTCGCAAACATCGACACCAATGTTGAAATGGGTGGGTACGTTCCAGACAAAATCCGAACGCACCGACGCGTAATCCGCACGAACCGGCAGCATGTTTCCTCCCTGTATCCGCCACGTCTTTTTGATTTTTTGATTTCACGACGTTTTGGTCGGCGACATGCTAGTCGATGCATCCGCAAATATGAACCATTTTGTCATGCGCCATCAGGCACGGCCCGGTGTCATACCGAACGGTTCAATCTAAATGGAAAGGGCTCTAGCGCGCCGGATCAAGCAGGAAGGTAAAATTGGCCGGTTGGCCGGCATCGGTAAAGGCCGTGGCATGACAGCCAAGGCAGGTGCCATCGGCCTGATGCTGGATAAAGCTTTCGAGTGCGGTATTGGTCAGAAAACGCGGAATTTCCCCGACACCAAACGGGGCCCCACCGCCATTACCAATCCATTGGGTTCCGAGCAGAAAATAGTTCTGCAAGACACTGCCTTCGAGTTTGCGCTGCCAGACAAAATTGGCTTCGGCCGTGCCGGAAAACAGCCGCCAGCATCGGACAATATCGGGGGCAGCAACCCTGTTTCCATCGGGGTCACGGGCATAGGGTGGCTGATCGGCCCAGCGCAGATCGGACCTGATGATCCCGTTTGCTACGCGATCCTTTTTACCTCCCAGTTCACCCCCGCCATAAAAGATGTAATCGCGGTCGGTTTTTTCGGGTGCCAGACAGCCATCGGGGAAAAGGTCGTTTGCGATGATGCTGTTGGGACGTCGGGCATTGTCGGCCAGCGGTGCATTGTCAGCATGTTCGAAGCTTGACCAGATCCAGCGATCACCATTACCGCTTTTGACCCGCTGGACGATATGCAACCCGACCAGTCCGACCGTGACATCAAGGCATTTTGCAACACCGTCAAGCGTATCATCGGCAGCAAGCGCAATCCGGGCCGGGCGGGTATAGTAACGATCCTGATCCGCGGGGCTGGTAATGATCCGCCAGGCGAATTTCGTCAGTTGCGCACCGGGTGTCAGCCAGGTCTTGTCACTGGCGAGCAATTCCGAATTATCGGCGACCTTTCCGCCGGCCGACAGGGTCAGCATCGGGAATTCCACCGACTGGCCGCTTTGGGCAAAGGTCAGACGCCCCTGCGCCGTCCCAAGACCATTCCAGCGGATATAATCAGCCGCAACATCATTGATCCGCGTGTCATACAGGATGAAATTACCCGCCTGATCAATCAGGATATCACCCGATGACTGGATAAATGCCGACAGCAGCAGATGCCCGCCAGGCAACCCGGCGCGGCAAGAGGCATTGGCCTTTGCGACATCACCAAACACATCATTCTTGGTGGCATAACTTTCCCAAAGCCCATGCCCCGCATCGGGTTGGCGATACCCGGTTGCAATCGGCGCACCCGCATCATCATGGGGCCATAGCAGCGAAACAAAGGATTGCCACGAAAAACGGTCAAAAGGACGCTGTGCCTCGTAGGCGACGAAGCGATAGATGAAATTGGCATCGAATTCGGGCACGTCGACGGGCATGGCGGCACAAAGTCCGCCCACGCCGGTTGTCGCGCAAAATTCATCTTCGGGATAAACCGCGTTGAAAACCGGTATCTCGTTGGCCTTTTTCGATGCGACAAAATTTGGATTCTGGGCGGATGCCGCAGACAGGGTGACAAGCAGAACGATGCAGGCAACCAGCAATCCAGCAACAAGCCGCAGCAAAGTCACCGGTAAAGACCGATCCGGGTTTTCTGACATATCATTGATATCGAAAAACTTTTTTCGCATGCCCGATCAATCCGTAATCACAACCGGCAGAAAAGCACGGTTCGTGAAACCTGATACGTGATTATAGGCCGAATTGACCAGAAAGTCGCGAGAGCACATCCCGCGCAGCCAAGTGAACAAGATCACAATATCGTCAGTCCGAAACGAAAGGTCATCGGCCAAACCGTTGCTTTTCACGGAAATCCTGCCATATTTTCAGCATCGCAGAGTTCTATGAACATTCTGCCCGTTATGGATCAAAGAGGGATTTCAATGGCTTTTGAAACGCGTCAACGCGGCTATGACGTCTCGGTTGGCCGGTCGGCGGCCGAGATTGATGAAGGTCTCCGCGCCTATATGCTGCGTGTCTACAACTATATGGCATCCGCACTTGCCCTGACCGGTATCGTCGCGATGGCTGTGTCGACCAGCCCTACCCTGATGCAGGCGATTTTCGGAACCGGCTTGCACTGGATCGTGATGCTGGCCCCGATCGGCCTCGTCCTGTTCCTGAGCTTCCGCATCCACAAGATGAGCTTTGGCGCTGCACAAACCACATTCTGGATTTATGCGGCTCTGATGGGTCTGTCGCTGTCGTCGATCTTCCTCGTTTACACGGGTGAAAGCATCGCACGGACCTTCTTCATCACCGCAGGCACCTTTGCCGCGATGAGCCTTTATGGCTACACGACGAAGAAAGACCTGTCGGGTTGGGGAAGCTTCCTGTTCATGGGCCTGATCGGGATTATCCTGGCCAGTGTCGTGAACATCTTCCTTGGCAGCACGATGCTTCAGTTCGTGATCTCTGGTGCTGGCGTTCTGATCTTTACCGGTCTGACCGCCTATGACACCCAGCGGATCAAGGAAAGCTATCATGCGCACGATGATCAGGCGACCGCAGGCAAAAAAGCCATCTTTGGCGCCCTGCAGCTCTATCTGGACTTCGTGAACCTGTTCGTAATGCTGCTTCAGTTCTTCGGTAATCGCGAATAGAACTGATCCCGGCATTCGCAGTCGGAAAACCCCGCATCCGAAAGGCTGCGGGGTTTTCTTTTGCCTGCTTGAAACGTGACAGGAACCGGATTACGATGCCTTGGCTTCGCTGGTGCCACCGGTTGCATCAATCACCGATTGGCGCTGAGCGAGTTGGTGAAGCATGTTTTCAGCCCGGGTAAAGCTGCCCGAAGCCGCGCGCGCCGCACCGCGTGCAGCCGCCTCGTCAAATGCCTCGTAGGCCTGCGAGAAATTCATCCGTGCCTGGGATATCAGCTTGATATCCTTTTCCGCGGCACCGGTCGAAAACTGGACACTGCCAAGCGCAAACATGGCCCGCCCCCAGAGGTAGGGATGATCCCGTCTGGAGCAAAACTTGAGCGCGGCCTGAAAAACGGGGATCACCTGTTCGGCGGGGACGCCGATGCTGCCGATAGAGGACTGGGCGACAACGGATTCGGCCAGACCATAAGCGATCTGCGCATATAGCACCGTGTGCGCCTTTGCATTCACCAGCCCCAGCGCCCGACGATAATGGCCGCTGGCGGTTTGCGCCATTTCGATATCTTCGGTTTCCTTGGCGTGGATCATCATGGCCTCGCCCAGTTTGCCAATGGCAATTGCGCGGGAAACGGGCGTACCGGCCATCAGTTCAAAGCGACGCTCGAGAAGCTTCCACAGTCCAATCGCCGTCGCACCCGAACGCGCGTTCATGTTGCTGACCATAGACCAGTTCAAAAGCGTGCCATACAGCGCCAGAACTGCTGAACGTTCAGGATTGATCAGGGACAGATCACCGATCCCGCGCAGCATGTCTTCGGTTTTGGCAATGGTTTCGACGGCCTGTTGCTGGGTGACGCGTTCATGCAAAAGACCGGCTGGCTGCTTGGCCTTTTTGACTTCTTTTGGCGGTTCTGCCGCAAAGGTCAGGAATTCACGGACGATTGGTTCGATGGCGCGGATGGCGCTGACGCAATAGCTGCGTTCGCCGGTTTCAGCCAGCATGACGGCACCAAAGGCATAGGCGGCTGCCACCCCCTGCCCGACATCGTCAAAGCTTTCGCCGTTATTGATCCGTTCCTGAAGGTCTGCGAGGTGAGATGTCAGACGTGCCACCTGCAGGGCGCGCTGATCATGGCCACGCGCGCGTGCCAGCAATTCACAGGTCAGCAGGATATGCAGGGCAGCAGCCGTATCCTTGTGCTGCGGCTGACGAAAGGAATGAACAAGCGGCAGCAGCAATTCATAAAGCGGGGAGGCCAGCAAATCGTTGCTGAAATGAACATCAAGCCCGCCGGTATCCGGATTGGTCTGCCCCCAGAATACCGCCGTGGCATCCTGACGCCGGGCCAAGTTTAACACACCGGCATGGGCTTCGCGCACGGCCTGAAAGGCATCCGCAATATCGGTATTGATCGCGACATGCCGACCCAGCATCAATGAAGCGGTATCAGGAATATCGGAAAGGGTTCGTTTCAGCCAGTCACCGGCCTGATCGGGCAAAGGCGTTCCGGATGGATCTTCGGGAACAAAATGGGCAATGGCATACAGGCATGGCTCAACACGGTCCCCCGGCATATCGGCCGGAGCAGAACCGTCTTCAACCATTTCCCCGGTTGTAAAGATGGACTTGAAAACAAGCCCCACCATGGACCAGAAGCCCGCCATTTATCCCCTTCTCAAACGTCCTTCGTCATCCGTGGCCGGAGGTTGACTTAGATGATTGTGATATAATCACTTGTGGCGGCGGCGGCGTCAATAATACGCCGCCCCATTTCACACCATACAGAAGGATAAAGAGACCCGTTACGTATAGGGACAGGTCGGGAAATGCCCCCGGATTTTAGTAACTTAGATTAATTCCAGGGACGACGACGCACCCGGCGTTCCTTTGCCGAGCCGGACCACGGGCCGGATTTTGTCGGCGCTGTCGTTCCCGATTGTGGCGCGCCGGCCATTTCGCGCAATTTGGCGATACGGTTGGACATGCTCGGATGGGTTGAAAACAGGTTGTCCACGCCTTTGCCCGAAAGCGGGTTGGCGATATACATATGCGCGGTCGCAGGATTGCGTTCGGCATCCATATTGGGAATGGTCCGAACACCCTTGTCGAGTTTGTTCAGCGCCGATGCCAGCCACATCGGATGGCGGCAGATTTCCGCCCCGATCTTGTCGGCTTCGTATTCGCGGGTACGCGAGATTGCCATTTGCACCAGCATCGCGCCAAGCGGTGCCAGAATGGCAACAAGGATCATCCCCACCCCGCCCAGCGGATTGTTGTTGTCATTGCGACCACCACCGAACATCCCGGCAAACATGGCAAAGTTCGCCAAGGCGGAAATCGCCCCGGCAATGGTTGCGGTGATGGTCATGGTCAAGGTGTCGCGGTTTTTAATATGGGCCAGTTCATGGGCCATCACACCGGCAATCTCGTTGCGATCAAGCAACTGCATCAGGCCGCTGGTTGCGGCGACGGCTGCATTTTCCGGGTTACGCCCGGTGGCAAAAGCATTGGGCTGGGGATTATCGATCACATAGACCTTGGGCATCGGCAGCCCGGCATTCTGTGCCAGTTCGCGCACCATCGAAACCAGTTCGGGTGCCGTGCGGTCATCCACCTGTTTTGCGCCACGCATGCGCAAAAGCATGGAATCCGCATTCCAGTAGGCAAACACATTCATCGCCGCAGCAAACAGCAATGCGATGATCATGCCCTGCTGTCCACCGATCATCATGCCAACCACACCAAACAGTGCAGTCAAACCGGCCAGCAGCAAACCTGTACGCACATAATTCATGGTCGACACTTCCTTTGACGAATACTTCGGCCAGAAGATAGGGAGAAGTTACGCCAAGGCAAGCATGACCGGAATTTGATGAGATCAACGTCACAGGAAAGAAAAGAAAACAGCCGGACCACGGGGTCGGGGGAACTTTATGGTCCGGCTGTTATGCAACGGTTTTCGTTACTCCGCGGGCTGCTGCGCGTCAGCCCCATCAAGTGAACGAACCTCGTTGCGTCGGCCCATCTTGCGCACCAGCACGTAGAACACCGGTGTCAGGATCAGACCGAAGATGGTCACACCCAGCATCCCCGAGAAGACGGCGATGCCGATGGCCTGGCGCATTTCGGAACCCGCACCGCTTGAAATCACCAGCGGGACAACGCCCATGATGAAAGCAAGCGACGTCATCAGGATCGGCCGCAGGCGCAGGCGACTGGCTTCGATTGCCGCCTGAACGGTTGTCCGGCCCTGATGTTCAAGCTCGCGGGCGAATTCGACAATCAGGATGGCGTTCTTTGATGCCAGTCCGGCCAGAACGAACAGACTGATCTGGGTGAAGATGTTGTTGTCACCCCCAAACAGATAGACACCAAAGGCAGCCGAAAGCGTACTCATCGGGACGATCAGGATGACCGCCAGCGGCAAGGTCAGGCTTTCGTACTGGGCCGCCAGAACAAGGAAGACCAGCAGAATACAAATCGGGAAGATGAAGATTGCCGTGTTACCCGCCAGAATCTGCTGATAGGTCAGGTCCGTCCATTCATAGGACATTCCCGGTGGCAATGTTTCTTCCAGGATTTTTGTAATCGCGGCCTCGGCCTCACCACTGGAATAACCCGGTGCGGCGTTGCCGTTCAGATCAGCCGAACGGAAGGCGTTGTAACGCATCGCGGTATCCGGACCGAATGTTTCGGATACGGAAAGAACACTGCCAAGCGGAACCATATCGCCATCCGCGTTGCGTGTTTGCAGACGCAGGATGTCTTCCGGACTGGACCGATAGGGTTTGTCCGCCTGTGCGATCACCTGATAGGTACGACCGAACTGGTTGAAGTCGTTGACATACATGGAACCCAGATAGATCTGCATGGTCCGGAAGATTTCATCGACCGGAATGCCGAGCTGCTGGACCTTTGTACGGTCAAGATTGGCCTGCAATTGCGGGACGTTGATATTGTAGCTTGAGAACACACCGGTCAGTTCAGGTGCTGCCCATGCCTTGGCCAGTACCTGTTTCATGGCGTCATCAAGCGCACGATATCCCTGGTCGCTGCGATCCTGCACCTGCAGTTTGAAACCGCCCACCGTGCCAAGACCCTGAACCGGGGGTGGCGGGAAGATTGCAACGAAGGCCTCGTCAAGTGCGGCATATTTCTGTTGCAGCTTTCCGGCAATCGCCAGCCCCGACAGATCATCGGATTTGCGTTCGGCAAAGTCGGTCAAGGTCACGAAGACGATGCCGGCACTTGAGCTATTCACAAAGCCGTTGATCGACAGGCCGGGGAAGGACACGGCACTTTCGACACCGGGTTCCGC
The DNA here is from genome assembly GCF_001613805.1 of Thalassospira lucentensis. Lineage (GTDB taxonomy): Bacteria > Pseudomonadota > Alphaproteobacteria > Rhodospirillales > Thalassospiraceae > Thalassospira > Thalassospira lucentensis_A. Next base: position 21,486 of record NZ_LPVY01000008.1, on the reverse strand, counting down.
CAATGCGATTTCAGACATTTCGCGAATGACTTCTTCGGTACGGTCCAGTGTCGCGCCCTGCGGCAATTGTGCAAAGCTGACCAGATATTGTTTGTCCTGCAACGGAATGAAGCCGGATGGCAAAATCTGGAAACCCTGCCAGGTCAGAACCAGCAATCCGGCATAAACCGCCATCATGATGGTTTTCATCCCCAGCAACCGTTTGACACCCCCGCCATACAGTTCCGTACTGCGGTTGAAGAACCGGTTGAACCAGCGGAAGAACCAGCCAAAGACAAAGTCCATGGCGCGGGTCAGCCAGTCTTTCGGTGCGTCATGCCCTTTCAGCAGAAGTGCCGACAGAGCCGGGCTGAGCGTCAGGGAGTTGATGGTTGAAATGATCGTTGCAATGGCAATCGTCAGGGCGAACTGCTGATAGAACTGCCCGGTCAGGCCACTGATGAAGGCAATCGGAACGAAGACGCCGGTGATCACGAGAGAAGTCGCAATGATCGGCCCGGTGACTTCGCGCATCGCAGCCACAGTTGCATCGCGCGGCGAAAGACCACGTTCGATATTACGTTCGACGTTTTCGACCACCACGATGGCATCATCGACCACGATCCCGATTGCCAGAATGAGCCCGAACAACGACAGCACGTTGATCGAGAAGCCCAGCAACAGCATCAGGGCAAATGTCCCGATAATCGACACCGGCACGGCCAGCAGCGGAATGATCGAGGCACGCCATGTCTGCAGGAAGATTGTCACCACCACAACAACAAGGGCGACGGCTTCGAGCAGGGTTTTGATCACCGACTTGATCGAGCTTCGAACAAAGACGGTCGGATCGTAAACGATGCTGTATTCAAGACCTTCGGGGAAGTTTTCCTTAAGCTCCGCCATGGTTGCGCGAACGTTGCTTGAAATTTCAAGCGCGTTGGAACCGGGCGATGCAAAGATCGGAAGGGCAACAGCCGATTTGTTATCAAGCAGGGAACGCAGGGCGTATTGCTGTGCTTCCAGCTCGACCCGGGCGACATCGCCAAGACGGGTTACAGTGCCGTCTTCGTCACGATTGATGATGATTTCGGCAAATTCCTCGGGCGTTTCGAGGCGCCCGTGAACATTGATCGGCAACTGGAACTGCACACCGGTATCATACGGTGCGCCGCCAATCGTACCCGCCGCGACCTGCACGTTCTGGCTTTGAATGGCCGAAACAACATCGCCCGCGGTCAGGCCGCGTTCGGCAACCTTGTCCGGATTAAGCCAGATGCGCATCGCGTAATCACCCGACCCGAACAGACCGACCTGCCCGACGCCCTTGATGCGGGCTAGCTGATCCTTGACATTCAGGGTCGCGTAGTTGCGCAGATAAAGCATGTCATAGCGGTCATTTGGCGACAGCAGATGCACCACCATCGTCAGATCCGGGGACTGCTTTGACACCGTCACGCCAAGCTGACGGACGATATCAGGCAGGCGCGGTTCGGCCTGCGATACCCTGTTCTGGACTTTTTGCTGTGCCAGATCGGGATCGGTCCCGATTTCAAAGGTCACGGTCAGGCTGAGACGGCCATCGGTCGTTGCCAGCGAGTTGACATACAGCATCCCCTCGACCCCGTTGATCTGCTCTTCAAGCGGGGAGGCGACGGTCTGCGCAATTTCGGCCGGGTTTGCACCGGGGAATTGCGCTTCGACCACGACGGTCGGCGGCACGACTTCCGGATATTCGGAAATCGGCAAATTCAGCATGGCAATTAAACCTGATAACAATATCAGGACGGATAGAACGCCAGCGAAAATCGGGCGATCCACAAAGAATCTGGATATATTCTGCATAACGGTCAGCCTAGTCTTTGCGCGCAGTCAAGCATCCGTCAGGATGCCGAGGCCTGCAGAATTTCAGGAGCAACAGGCATACCGGGTCGAACTTTCATGATCCCGTTCACAATCACCATGTCACCGGGTTCAAGCCCGGATGTCACGATGCGGCGCCCGTCAACTTCGGAACCCAACGTCACCTGACGATAGGCAACCGTGTTATCCGACTGGACCACGTAAACGAATTTACGGTCCTGATCGGTGCTGATTGCTTCTGGTGAAATCAGGATGACATCCTTTTGGCCCGGTGTACCAAGCTGCAGGCTGGCGAAGCTTCCGGGCAGCAGGGCGCCGTTGCTGTTTTCAAACAGGGCACGGGTGCGGATGGTACCGGTACGGGTATCAATCCGGTTATCAAAGCTGTGAACGAAGCCGGAAATGGTTTCGCCACCGGCAACAGTCATGCGAACCGGGATTTGCTGTGCTGCACCGCCGACCTTGTTGGCGTCATAGATGCTGGCGAAATAGGTTTGTTCGTCCAGATCGAAATCGGCATAGATTTTACCGGTCGAGACAATCGTGGTCAGAACCGGGGCGTTCGGCCCGGCATTCACCTGATTGCCGACGGTCAGCTCAACCCGGCTAACACGGCCATCAATCGGTGCCTTGACGAAGGCATGATCAAATTCGATTTCGGCAAGTTCGAGCTGCGCCAAGGCGCGATTGACCTGGCTTTGAGCGACCTGATGGGTGTTGACGCGTTCGTCAAAGACACGTTTGGAAACGGTGCCATTGGCCACCAGTTTCTCGGCACGTGCCTTTTCCTTGGCGGCAAGCGACAGGGTCTGGCGGGCGGCAGCCAGTTCGGCCTTGGCTTCGTCAACGGCGGCCTTGTATGTGCGGGGATCGATAACTGCCAGAATATCGCCTTCCTTGACGATCTGGCCATCTTCGAAGCGGATATCGACAATGGCACCACTGACCTGCGGGCGAAGCTGGACTTCCTCAACCGCACTCAGACGGCCGGAGAAATTGTTCCACAGCCTTACGGACTGGCTATGGACGCCTTGGACGGTAACAGGGGTGATTTGCGGTTCGGCCTGTGCGACGGCTTCGTCGGCACCGGCGGAACCAATCATGCTAAGCCCGTAACCACCGGCAGCAATCGCAACGATTGCAGCTGTGGCAGGCAGCAACATTCTCAGTTTGGATCGTGATTGCATCTTTCCATTTCCCAATAGCGTTACCCGCGCATTCGCGGACAGAATAACGGGAAGATGCGTACCGATCGGTTTGTTCGCAAGAGCGAAATGAAAAAAAATTGCAGTCGTTCTAAATTTTACGGATTATTCAGCAGCCGACAATGGGGCCTCTTTGGCCTTCATATCCCTGAATTCACAGCGCAAATCAAGGATTCGGCAGATGCCGACACGCAAATCAGACCGAACAGTATCGGCACAGTTAAAAACCTTGCCATATGTCAGCGTGCCATGCACGAACTGGAAAACAAGACGCGCAAGAGTCGTGACGTCAGCATCGCCCGAAAGCATGCCCTCGCCCTTCAGGCCGCGAATCATCGAGGCAAGATACTTGATCTGTTCCTCGGCCAGTTCGCGCGAACAGTCCTGAATTTCGATATCTTCGGGGCCGACCTGGCCACCGGCGGTAAAGATGGGGCAGACACAGACCTCTGTATCGCCCGGTACGCCCTGCGTTTTCTGCTTGTTCATGACCAGGTCGATATAGCGGTTCAACTGATCAAGCGGGGCGATTTCAGGGGAAAAGATGGATCTGAGTTCATCCTTGCCCTTGTCCCAATGATGACGGGCAGAGGCGGCAAACAGGGCCGCCTTGCTGTCAAAGTGATGATAGAATGCACCCTTGGTGACCCCTGCATGCTTGCAGACATCACTGACACCAATATCGTGATAACTGCTGGTCCACAGCAATTGTATGGCTGTCTCCAGCAGCTTTGTCCGGGTCTCGGCAGCGTTCCTCATTTTCACACCATTTTTTTCGTCTTCTGTATTCAATATACGTACCGGTTGGTATTTTTCAAGGCTTCCACGGCCTTTATTGTATTTTCATCATATAAAAACGGCAGGAGGATGGCAGTAAATTAAATCGATTCAATTACTTCGCGGCCAGCACCCTCTTTAAAAAAGTTGCCAACCAACTGGCATCCGGGTGCTCCTGACATTTCGGGAGATATCCACACCCCGGCGAAGCCAAAAAAAAGAGGGCACCGAAGCGCCCCCTTTTTGCGAAAATCCGTGACGGGCCGATCAGCCGCCGACCATGGCCCTGATCTGACGGTTGGCCACCGTGATCATCGACAGGTCGATCTGCCCTGCGGCACGCAGTTCGTCGATCAATTGGTCACAACGGGCACAGCCGCGCTGATGATCATCAACCCATTTCCGAACCAGATCACCACCCACCGTGCCGTTCTTGCCAGAGGCAAGCACCACACGCGTCAGTTCGCGCTGATGACCAAACAGATCATCAATCGCGGCAGCACGGGCCAGTTTCTGCCAATGGGTTTCGGCTTCGATGGACTCGGCTGCTGCACGCAGCAGGCCAAGCTGGAAGCGTGCGCCGATGGCAAAATAGGTTGCCCCGACATCGATGACATCACGCCCGGTTGCCTCGGCGATGCGGACGATATCGCAAACGGCGACCATCTGCTGCATTGCCGCCACACGGCGGGCCAGATCTTCGGGCACACCCCGATCGATCAGGGATTGCGATTTCTGATCCAGGGTCGTGCGGAAGGCCGCATCGGCAGGAACGATGTCGTCAAATGCCTCGATCACCTTGGCAACCGCCGGACGGAACAGCGCGATCTTTGCCCCGACATTCAATTCCTCGCAATTGCGCAGGAACCACAGGGTCACATCTTCGACCATGCGATTGATGTAGGAGAACATCGCGATCTGAACCTTGGCATCGACCTTGTTATCGAGGGCCTCGATACCCGACCACAGTTTGCGCAGACCAAACACCGCACGGGTAATCAGATAACCGCGCGATACATCCACCGCCGAAAGCCCGGTTGCCTCCATCATGTCATGCACGAAGGTGCCGCCAACGCGGTTGACCAGACTGTTGGTCCCCACGGTTGCGATGATTTCGCGTTTCAGACGATGGTTGGAAATCGCCGCGCTGTATTTTTTACGTACAGCCGTCGGGAAATACCGCACCAGTTCCTCGACAAGGATCGGGTCATCAGGCAGATCGGATTTAAGCACCTCGTCATACAGCCACAGCTTGGCATAAGGCATCAGAACCGAAATTTCCGGACGGGTAAGGCCCTGATGGGCAGCCGTGCGACGTGCCAGTTCCTCGTCATCGGGAAGATATTCGATTTCCCGGTTCAGACGACCTTCGCGTTCGAGCATCCGGATCAGGCGAACCTGCGCATCAAGCGCATCCCCGCCCCCGGCAAAGGCGTTCGAGATCGCCTGGCTTTGCAGATAGTTGTCACGCAGCACCAGATCGCCGACCTCGTCGGTCATCTCGACCAGCAGTTTGTTACGCTGCTTTTCGGTCATGTCGCCGGCGGCCACCACTTCGCCCACAAGGATCTTGATATTGACCTCGTGATCCGAGCAGTTGACACCCGCCGCATTGTCGATGGCGTCCGTATTCAACCGTCCACCAGCATGGGCATACTCGATACGACCGCGCTGTGTGCAACCAAGGTTGGCACCTTCGCCAATGACCTTTGCCCGGATATCCTTGCCATTGATGCGAATGGCATCGTTGGCACGATCCCCGGCATCGGCATTCGATTCCGTCGATGATTTGATATAGGTCCCGATCCCGCCGAACCACAGAAGTTCAACATCGGATTTCAGGATGGCTTTCATCATCTCGGCCGGTGTTACCTTGCCGGTGCCAAGATCAAGCAGCTTGCGGACCTCAGGCGAGGGATCAAGCGTCTTGGCCTTGCGGTCAAAGATTTCGCCGCCCTTTGACAGGACCTTGGTATCGTAATCGGCCCAGCTTGAACGCGGCATATCAAACAGGCGCTGCCGTTCGGCAAAGCTTTTCGCGAGATCCGGGTCGGGATCGACGAAAATATGCATATGGTTGAAGGCGGCAACCAGCTTGATCTGTTCGGACAACAGCATGCCGTTGCCAAACACGTCACCCGACATATCGCCCACACCGGCAACGGTGAAGGGTTCTTTCTGGATGTCCTTGCCGATTTCGCGGAAATGACGTTTGACCGATTCCCACGCACCGCGTGCGGTAATGCCCATTTTCTTGTGGTCGTAGCCCTGCGAGCCACCCGATGCGAAGGCATCGTCCAGCCAGAAGCCATAATCACGGGCCACACCATTGGCGATATCCGAGAAGGTCGCGGTGCCTTTATCCGCCGCCACAACCAGATAGGGATCATCGTCATCAAGACGGCGCACACGCTCCGGCGGGATGATGTCGCCACCGACAATATTGTCAGTGATATCAAGCATCCCCGACATCAGCGTTTTGTAACAGGCAATGCCTTCTTCAAGGAATGCTTCGCGACCGCCATCGACCGGGGGCCGTTTAACGACAAAGCCACCCTTGGAACCGACCGGCACAATGACCGCGTTCTTGACCATCTGGGCCTTTACCAGACCCAGAATTTCAGTGCGGAAATCTTCCTGACGGTCTGACCAGCGGATACCACCACGCGCGACCGGGCCACCACGCAGATGGACGGCCTCGACCCGCGGCGAGTAGACAAATATTTCGCGCCAAGGACGCGGAAGCGGCAGATCTTCGACCATGCCGGAATTGAATTTTACCGACAGATAGGGTTTCGGATTGCCGTCCTTGCCATACTGGAAATAGTTGGTGCGAAGCGTTGATTGAACGAGATTGAGGAACGCACGCAGAATACGGTCCTCGTCCGGGTTCATCACATCTTCAAGACGGGTGATGATATCGCCTTCGATGGCCTCGGCTTCAACGGCCAGCCCCGGATCGCGATCCGGATCAAAGCGCGCAATGAACAGATCAACAATCGTCGCCGCAAGACCCGCATTATTGGCGAGTGTTTTGGCCATGTAATCCTGCGAGAAGGCCGATCCCATCTGGCGCATGTATCGGGCATAGGTCCGCAGGATGACGACTTCGCGCCAATGCAACCCGCCCAGCAGAACAAGACGGTTAAAGGCGTCGTTTTCGACTTCGCCATGCCACATGCGAATGAAAAGTTCCTGGAACTTGTCACGCACATCATGCAGGTGGAATTCGCCGTCCACCAGCACCCCGAAATCGTGAATGCGGACATTCACATCCGTATCGCGCGGTTCAACCTTGAACGGGTTCTCGGTGATGACCTTGAGCCCCATGTTTTCAAGCATCGGCAAAACATCGGAAAGCGGCACCGGTGCACCGGGATTATAAATCTTGAAGCGCAGTTCATTCTCGGCCGCTTCGATCGGGCGATACAGGTTCACCCGCAGGTCCGATGATTTGATCACATCTTCGATACGGTCGATATCAAGAGCGGCGGTATCAACACCAAAACGATCACGATAGTCGCCCGTGAAACTTTCGCCGTAACGACGGTAAAGTGCCAGACCGCGTTCTTCGCCCATTTCACGCACCAGCACCTGACGCAGGGTATCCGCCCAGTCACGTGCGGTTTCAACAAGCTGGCGTTCGATATCGGCAACATTGTATTCCGGCAATTCACCCGGCGTGGTTTTGACCAGAAGGTGCAACCGCGCAAGCGGGCTATCGCCGATCAGGGTGTAATGTGCCGTGACCTTGCCATCAAAGGCGGCTTCGATCACCGACTGGAACTTCATGCGAAGCTTGGTCGAGAACCGATCTCGCGGGCAGAAAACCTGACAGGAAACAAACCGTTCAAAGGCATCACGGCGCACGAACAGCGCAATCCGCTGGCGTTCCTGCAGATGCAGGATGCCCATGCAGATATGATACAGATCGTCGAGTTCGATCTGGAACAGTTCGTCACGCGGGAAGGTTTCAAGGATATTGACCAGCGCCTTGGCATCGTGGCTGGCTGGCGGGAAGCCGGCGCGCTTGATGGTTTCGGCAAGCTTCATGCGCAGAAGCGGGATCAGACGCGGGCTGAGGTTATAGGCGACCGAGGTAAACAGACCGACAAACAGGTGCTGACCGATGACCTTGCCATCGTCATCAAACTGTTTGACCACAATGGTATCAAGATGCACCGGACGGTGGACGGTTGACTGTTTATTGGCCTTGGTCACCATCAGAAGGCTTGGCTGTGCAACGAAGGCCTGCACTTCGGACGACAGATTGCCGATCTGGCGCAGTTCGTCAAAGATGTGGGTGCCTTCGCGGCGCAGAATCCCGAGCTGGCTTTGGGGATTAACGTCCACCTTGGCTTTCTTGCCCGTACCGCTGAATTTATATTCCCGGTAGCCAAGGAAGGTGAAATGGTCGTTGTGAACCCAGCCCAGGAAATCCTGGGCTTCTTTCTGGTCTTCTGCAGAAATACCGGTTGGTGCGGTTCTGATGCCTTCCAGAACTTCGGCGACTTTTGACAGCATTGCCTGCCAGTCCTCGACCGAAAGACTGACATCGGTCAGAACATCTTCCAGACGGTCACGGATTTTCTGCAGAACGGCTTCGTCGGTCTGTTCGTCAATTTCAAGATGCATCACGGATTCACGCGGTGCATCCGAGCTTTCGACAGCTTCGACCGACTGCAATTCACCACGATCATCACGCGCGATACGCATGATCGGGTGGATCACCAGATGAACCGTCAGGTCGAATTCGTGAAGGGCAGATGTCACGGAATCCACCAGGAACGGCATATCGGTGTTGATCATCTCGATCACGGTGTGATCGGATTTCCAGCCATGCTCTTCAAGATCGGGGTTATAGACCCGGATCTTGGCGGCATTGGCCGATGGGCGCTTTTGCGCGAATTTGTATAAAGTCAGTGCCGCGCCATAAAGCGAGTCGACGGATCGACCTGCCATGTCGTCAGGCGGTACATCCTTGTAAAAAAGGCGAACGAATGCTTCTGCATCCTTCGCCATCTTACCGGTCAAGCGTTGCTGGATCTGTTCGACAACCTTGTCGATGACTTCCCGTTTCGGGTCGTCGCTTCGGGCTTTCATGTCCAATTTCCCTTTTTATCGGTTCTGTTTGCCAGAACCGAAGTGCCGACCTTTGCGGGCGGCACTACACACCTCGGATGTCACATGTATTTGGGAAGACAACCTGAAGTTCCCCACACCCGGAAATGACGGAAAACTGCAGCTTCCTTCCAAGGCTACACATAGCGGATCATCTGCCTAAAAACTATGCTTCTGCACAAAAAAAAATCGTTCGCTCAATAGGTTCCGATCGACGGAACCCTGTATTCCAATTGGGGATTGTCACAGAATTTTACACTTTGCTGCGCTGCAAAATCATCTAAGCTTTATCTGGTGCGCGAATCAGAAGTCCGTTTCGCATCCGCAAAACACAATAAAGCAGGAGATGCCCCGTGCTGGCAGGAAAGAAGGGCCTTATCGTCGGAATTGCCAACGACAAATCGATTGCCTATGGCTGTGCCCGAATTTTCAACCGGGAGGGTGCAGAGCTTACGATCACGTACCTTAATGACAAGGCCGAAAAGCATGTCCGACCTTTGGCAGAAGGACTCGGTGCCCCGATCATCACCCCGCTTGACGTTCAGAACGAAGATCAGATGGATCGGCTGTTTGGCAGGATCGCTGATCAATGGGGGAAACTGGATTTTGTCCTGCATTCCATCGCATTTGCCCCCGGCGATGACCTGCATGGGCGGGTGATCGACTGTTCACGCGACGGCTTTCTGACCGCAATGGATATTTCGTGCCATTCGTTTCAGCGACTGGCAAAACGTGCCGAACCATTGATGATTGATGGCGGGGCACTATTGACCGTCACCTATATGGGGTCGGAACGGGTTATTGACCATTATGGGGTCATGGGCCCGGTCAAGGCCGCGCTTGAAAGTGCAACCCGATACATGGCCGCCGAACTTGGCCCGAAAAACATTCAGGTCCATGCGATTTCACCCGGCCCCCTTCTGACACGCGCGGCATCGGGCATTGCCGAGTTTAACACCCTGATGAATACGGCCCAAAGCCGATCACCGGGACGCAGGCTTGTTACCATTGACGAGATTGGGGAACTGGCAGCGTTTCTTGCCAGCGACCGGTCACGCGGGATTACTGGCGACGTAATCCATGTCGATGGTGGCTATAACATCATGGGCTAGGGCCGGAAAACGCCGCTGCTAACCGATGGCACTGTCTTCGAAGACGATATTGCCCTCGGTGAAATCGGCAAGATCGGCATTTTCGATCAGCACGCCATAGTCATAGGGACGGCCATCGCTGAAATCGACATACAATCCGGCGTCTGTTTCTTCGGCGTGGGCGATGAAGTCGGAAAAATCGTGGATGCCGCTTTTTTCCTGAAACTCGCTTCCAAGCTGAAGCCTGTCACCATCGGGGCCGGTTTCAAAATCGGCAATCCGGTCGCGTTCGGCACCGCCTTCGAACACCCGCCACAAAAACGTGTCGGGGCCATCATCCTGCGGATATCTGTCACTATTGCCGCGCAGGAAATCGTTGCCATCGCCACCCTCGATGATGTCGTGACCATTTCCACCGTGCAGCACGTCATGCCCGTCCTCACCACGCAGAACATCATCGCCAAAATGCCCCTGCAGGACATTCCGACCAGCATCGCCGATCAACAGGTCATCATGGATTGTGCCGTAAAGATTTTCGATATCATGGACAACATCGCCTTCGGCTTCGCCGCCCTGAAAAACACCGGTTTCAAGGTTGATCGAAACGCCGCTGTCCCCATTGTAGCGCAGTGTGTCGCTTCCAGCACCGCCGTCGACATAATCAGCATCGGCACCGGGGCTTAGCATATCATCCCCGTCACCCCCCAACAGGGTATCCTCGCCTTCGCGCCCCGTGAGGGTATCATTCCCGCTTCCGCCCAGAAGGGTGTCATTGCCGGGATCATTGCCAAGATAATCACCATACAGGAAATCGTCCCCGTCACCGCCCAGCAGCAAATCGCTGCCGCCACGCCCCCACAGCACATTACTTTCGGCATCGCCAATTAAAGTATCGTCGAACGGACTTCCTTCAACCACTTCGATACCAGCAAGCCGGTCACCTTGTGCCTCGCCGCCATGACCTGTTCCATCCTGAAGATCAACAATGACGCCTTCTGTTGCGGTATCGGTATCGTAGTTGGCGCTATCACGTCCGCCGGGGCCACCGTCAAGCAAATCCGCTCCCGGCCCGCCTGTCAGCTCGTCATCCCTGCCAGCTCCATAAAGCTGATCATCTCCGGCCAAGCCATAAATCGTGTCATTATCACCTGATCCGACAAGGCTATCGTTGCCTTCCGTTCCTGTAACGACCGCCATGGAGTCCTCCTGCAACTGACAACATCAACTGCAGATTTAAATACATATTCCTGCGCGCATCAATATTCGTAAAATAGAATGAAATATAAACTTGAATTATACAAAATGGCCATTTTCAAAAAATGGCCGTAACGCGCTTTAATACATGAAATATTAGAAATTATTTTTCCGTTTTCCGGATTTTATTGCGTCATCTGCAAGCGGAGCCGCTTTTACAATTTGCTTCTGAAATGCCAGAACCAGCTCTGCATCGGGATCCGGTGCGCTGGCAGCAAACAAATCTGCCGTGTCGCCGCTATTGATCGCAATCATGCGCTTTTCAGTTTCGGCCTGGGTCTCAACACGCCCGTCGGAAACCAGATGCCGCAAATCAAACCCGGCACGTTTGAGCGCCGGCGCGATCAGCAATGTGCGATGGCAATCCAGCGGATCCTTTTCCGCGCACATCAGGCAGATGCGGTATTTGCCCGCCCCCGATATCAGACGATCAATCCCGGCTTTGAATTCCGGGCGTGCTGCCATCAGGTCGTAGCTTAGCCGACCATCGGGATACAATGACGGGTCCTGCGGCTTTCCGCCCAGAACATCCCCCATGAAAACGTAGGCAATACCGTTCTCGCGCAGGAACGGGCCAAAGGTATCGGCATCAAACGCCTTCCAGTAATTCGATCCCCTGAAAGTCCGGATATCGGCCACTGCCGTGATACCCTGCCCCTTTAAAAGGGCAAGCAAACTGTCCCGGTCATGCCCGGCATAACCGACGGTCCAGATAATGTTTCCGGTACTGGATGATGAAATGATCTGTCCGTTCATCGGATCAAGACACGGTAAATCTCAGCAGAACTCAAGCCCAAAAACACCCTGCAAACAAAAAGCCATCCCAAAGGATGGCTTTTACCGGAATGCTTCCGAATATCAGATGCGATAACGTTCCGCAGGTTGCCCATTCATGAATTGCGGCCCCATCGCCTGACGGGTGGCTTCAAGATTTTCCCAGACATCCGCCGCAGGCAGAGACGGAATTGTTATCATCTCTTTTCGATCAAAGCCTACCAAAGCGGCATCGACAAGATCAGCAACTTCCATCACACCGGGTACCTCATCGATATTTTTACCGGCATGGTCCCAGATTTCGGTGCGGGTCGCAGAAGGCAACACCGCCTGCACATAGATGCCGGTGCCCGCATACTGGTTTTGCAATCCCTGCGAGAATGACAAGACATAGGACTTTGTCGCACCATAAATCCCAAGACCAAATTCCGGCACAAGCGCCAGGACCGAAGTGATATTCACGATTGATCCCGCGTTCTGGGCAACGAATCGCCGGGCAGCAGCATGCGCAAGCCGGGTCACTGCGGTGACATTCAGGCGGATCAGCCAATCAACCTGATCCACATCCTGTTCCGCAAAGGCACCAGACAGGGTTGATCCAGCGTTATTGATCAAAAGATCTATTGCAGCGTCTTCTTGCAAGCGGTGCTCAACCCGCGCGAGGTCGGCACTGTTGGTCAGATCAGCAACCATCACGTCAACCGACACACCTGTTTCTGCCCGCAGCCGGGCAGCAAGCTGGTCAAGCCGTTCAGCATTACGGGCAACAAGAACAAGATCATGACCGCGTTTTGCAAGACGGTCAGCATAAACAGCGCCAATGCCTGTCGAAGCACCGGTAATCATAGCAGTCGTTACTTTTTGAGCCATAGAAGCCTCCTATCAGGGACTACCGCCCCACACATATCTGATCGTGTAGAAAGGCGTAATCATTATGTTCATCATGAATAATATTTATGATAATGATCATGAATAGGCAAGCATGAAATTTGGGAGACCAAAGTGAAGGTCAGTCGCCAACAAGTCGCAGAAAACCGCAGCCAGATCCTTGATGCTGCTGCACGGATGATTCGGGAAGAAGGGCTGAATGGTATTTCGGTCGCCAAGGTCATGCAGGCCGCAGGCCTGACCCATGGGGGTTTTTATGGCTATTTCGGCTCAAAAGACGACCTTGTCACTGCAACACTGGACCATATCCATGGCGTGAATGGCACCAACAGCAGCGCCGATATTACAAACCTTGCTGATTATGCCACCGAGTACCTGAGCCGCACCCATCGCGACAACCCGGGTCAGGGCTGCGCATTTGCCGCGATTGGATGTGAAGTTGGTCGCAGTTCCGCTGACAGCCGTGCCGTCCTGACCGATGCAACCCGGCGTCAAATTGAAAAGCTGAGCACTGTTAACGATAACAAGACCGCAGAACCTGCGGAACGGCGGCGTGAAGCAATAGGCAACTGGTCGGCGATGGTTGGTGCCGTGATGCTGGCCCGTCTGGTCGATGATACCGAACTGTCAGACGAAATCCTGGACGAAACACTTCATTGGATTACGAGCAAACCGAAATAGGGGATCAACCGGACATCCCAAGCCAAGGTTGCCAAAAGCAAAAGGCCGCCCCGAAGGACGGCCTTTGAACTTTCATCATGGAGCGGGCGAAGAGATTCGAACTCTCGACCCTAACCTTGGCAAGGTTATGCTCTACCCCTGAGCTACGCCCGCATCATCATGAAAGCATGATGAGGAAACCACCTGATGGAGCGGGCGAAGAGATTCGAACTCTCGACCCTAACCTTGGCAAGGTTATGCTCTACCCCTGAGCTACGCCCGCATTCATCAGTATTTCCTGCCCCTGTGGAGCGGCGCGGATAATAGCCCAACAAAACGTGATTGCAACCCTTTTTTCCATCAAATCGCCACCACATCCAAAATGGCGGTTTTCCTTGACTTTTTACCCTTAAAACAGGGAAATCACGCCAACATGCTGCAATTTGCGTCCTAATTGCAATCTGACCATCTTCGCGCGACCCAGCCAGAAGGAAAACAGGATGAGTGATCCATCAACCGCACTTTTCGATTATCTCGAAAATCTTGGGATCGAAACCCGCACGCACGAGCATGTGCCGCTGTTTACGGTCGAGGATTCGCAAAAGCTGCGCGGGGATCTCCCGGGCCTTCATTCCAAGAACCTTTTTGTCAAAGACAAGAAGGATGCCCTGTGGCTTGTCGTGGCAGAGGAAAATACCGAAATCCGGATGAACCACCTGCACAAGACACTGGGTTGCGCGCGGCTTTCGTTTGGCAAACCGGAACTGCTGCTTGAAACGCTTGGCGTCATTCCGGGATCGGTCACACCCTTTGCCCTGATCAACGATCATTCGCGAAAGATCAACTTCGCCCTGGATGCGAAGCTGGCCAACGGAGACATTCTTAACTTCCACCCCTTGCGGAATGACAGAACCACGACAATTCAGTCTGATGACCTGCTTCGATTTGTCACCAGTCTTGGCTACGAAATCAGAATTATCGATTTTGATGAAAAAATAGATTCGTTCTGATTCCGCACAAATGCTCATAAAGCCTTTTACCGCGAAACATTAAACTATAAGATTTTCCTAATGTTATGCAGAAGCCTCTTGTCGAACGGCGGTTGAGGCATCATCTAGAATTCAGAATTAGTGAGAAAACGATAATGTCTATCATTCTTGACGCCACCGCCCCGAATGCCGCCCCCACCGCTGGACAGGACAAAGACCTGATCAAGGACAGCGGCATTGAGACCTTTGTCCAGGACGTCATCGAACCCTCGATGGAAGTCCCTGTTGTCGTCGATTTCTGGGCCCCCTGGTGTGGCCCGTGCAAAAGCCTGACGCCAACCATCGAAAAGGTTACACGCGAGGCTGGCGGGCGCGTAAAGCTGGTCAAGGTCAATATCGATGAAAACCAGGAACTGGCGATGCAATTGCGCATCCAATCGGTTCCGACGGTCTATGCCTTCAAAGGCGGCCGCCCGGTTGACGGTTTTCAGGGCGCGCAGCCAGAAAGCGAAGTCCGTGCCTTTTACGAGCGCCTTGCAGGCGGCCCGATCGAAAGCCCGATTGCTGCAATTCTGGAACAGGCGGCTGCCGCACTTGCGGATGACGACCATGAAACAGCACATGGTCTTTATGTTGGCGTTCTTGAACGTGAACCTCAGAATGAAACAGCGATTGGCGGCATGATCCGCTGCATGGTCGCAATGGGAGAAGTTGAAGAAACCCGCCATTTTGTCGACAACATGGCCGAAGCAGATCGTCTGAAGGCACCGATTGCATCTGCGATCAGCGCGCTTGAACTGGCGGAAACCGGTTACAGCAAGGAAGACCTTGATGTCGCACGCGCAAAAGTCGCCGCCAATCCGGATGACCTGCAGGCACAGTTTGATTTGGGCATGGCCTGCTTTGCCACCAACAAGCGCGAAGAAGCCGTCAACGCCATGATTGCGATCATTCGCAAAGATCGCAGCTGGAACGACGATGCCGGTCGCACCCAACTGATCAAGTTTTTCGAGGCATGGGGCCCAATGGACCCGGCCAGCGTTGCGGGGCGCCGCGCACTCTCGACGGTTTTATTTTCATGAGCATATGCGGTCCTTTCGATCCCAGTTTTTCGGATCTTCCAGATACATTACCGGTCTTTCCGCTAAGTGGCGCGCTTCTGCTGCCGCGTGGCCATCTGCCGCTTAATATCTTTGAGCCGCGTTATCTGAACATGATCACCGATGCCCTGGGGCAGGACCGCATGATCGGCATGGTTCAGCCACGCCCGGACGGGCGCAATACCTATTACATGGACCCGGACAATCCACCGGTCTTCCAGACCGGCTGTGCCGGTCGCATCACGGCATTCAGCGAAACCGATGATGGTCGTTTCCTGATCACCCTGACGGGTGTCTGCCGGTTTAACATCGTCGAAGAACTTCCGATGCAGGGCGGCGGTTATCGCGCTGTTCGCGGTGATTTCACCCCGTGGAAGGATGATTTGCTGTTGCCATCGCCGGATTTGAAACCGATTGATCGTGACCGTCTCCGGCAGGCACTGGAAAGCTATTTCGCCCAGCATTCATTGCGATCCTGCTGGGATACACTTAGCGATACCGACGATGAAATGCTGGTAACGGCCATCGCAATGGGCTGCCGACTGAGCCCGCTTGAAAAACAGGCTTTGCTCGAATGCGCAAGCCTGTATGATCGCGGCGATATGCTGACAACCCTGCTGGAAATGGCAGCCCACCCACGGGCCCCCCAAACCGCCAGCAACTAAACGTAATATGAAGGCCCAGAACAATGACCGCGACTCACAGCCCGGTAGACCCGAAACTGCTTGAAATCCTTGTTTGCCCGGTCACCAAAGAGACACTGGAATATAATCGCGAACAGAACGAGCTGATCAGTGTCAAGGCGGGCCTTGCATACCCCATCCGCGACGGCATTCCGATCATGCTGCCTGATGAAGCCCGCGTCATCGAAGACTGATTGTGACGGTTTTCATGTCGGAAGACAGCTTTACCCCGCGCTTCAGCCCGGTTGAAATCAACTATCTGCGTGACGACCATATTCTGGAAGTCGTCTGGGATGATGGGCTGACATCAAGATTCAGCGCCGAACTGCTGCGGGTCGAAAGCCCGTCTGCCGAGGTTCAGGGGCACCATCCGTCTGAAAAGAAAATCATCCCCGGCCGCCGTCATGTCGGCATCATCGACATCGTTCCGGTCGGGAACTATGCCGTGCGCATCACATTTGATGACCTGCATGATAGCGGCCTTTATAGCTGGCAGTATCTGCGCGACCTTCATGCCAATCAGGATCAGCTCTGGGCCGATTACCTTCGCGCCCTTGAAACACGCGGCCTGTCACGCGATCCCGTGCGCCGTTAAGGCAACAGGCTCCCTCTGATCCGGCCCATAAGCAAAAACGGCCCTGCCATGTGACAGGACCGTTCTTGGGATCAGACAACAAACCGGAAAGTTTGCCGTCGGCAGTGATCAGAAGCGGTAACCGACGCCGATACCGAAGACCCACGGATCAAGATGAGCTTTAGAAGTAGTTGCCCCATCGATCGTAACCTTCGTATCCAAGAAAATTTTCTTCACATCCACGTTCACTGACCAAGGACCGGAAATCGCATAGTCGAAACCAGCCTGGAATGCATAGCCGAATCCATCGTCATATTTGACCGAATTGAACTGCCCTGGCTTAGAGTCATAAAAGAAGGTGTAGTTAATGCCTGCACCAAGATATGGGCTGAATCGCTCATCTGGCAGGAAGTGATACTGCGCAGTCAAAGTCGGCGGCAAGAGCCTAACGCTACCAGCATCAAGCCCAGGATTTTCCCAGTTCAGGTTGTGTTGGGTCGTTGCTGCAATGAGCTCAAGCGCGATGTTGTCGGTGATAAAGTAAGAAAAATCGACCTCAGGAACGACATCATTATCCAGCGTACCATGTCCAGAGCCAACATTGTGGTCATAGGTATCTTCGTCTGGCACCATACCGATAACGCGGCTACGAATGAGAATGTCACCCGCCTGTTTCGTTTTAAACTCTGCTTCCTGCGCCTGTGCGCCGGTTGCCGCAATCATCATCGTGCCGACAACAGCACAGCAGGCCACAGTGGCCATCAATTTCCGGGTAAGTGTCATGTTTATCCCCTGCATTCAAAAATACGTCACGGGGACACTGCGCCTTCGCAAACGCGAAAAGCTTGACTCAAATCAACATAAGCCGATGAAAAGCGACACAATTTTGAATTGTTTTTAACTGCGCACAGATAACCAAACCAAAAGGCGATCTTTAATTCCTAAAGATCGCCTTTTGGCATCGATCACTATCTTGGGTGGGGGAAGATTAAAGCGGCTTGCCCTGCATCAAGCGTGGCAGAGTCCCCGCATACCCCATGGCGTGCGACATGAAGGTTTTCTTGAGCGGCGGGATTTTCTGCACAACGGCAAGTCCGATATCGCGCGCCCAACGCACCGGTGCAACATCATTGGAAAACAGCCGATTGGTCACATCGGTCACCGCCAGCATCACCGTGTTGTCAAACCGGCGCCATTGTTCATATTCAGCCAGAACATCCAAACCACCGATATCACGACCGATACGGCGGGCTTCGACAAGAATTTCGGCAAGCGCGGCAACATCGCGTATGCCCATATTAAGCCCCTGTCCGGCAATCGGGTGCATGCCATGGGCCGCATCCCCGATCAGGGCAATGCGCGGATCGGTGTAGCGATAGGCGTGCTGCAGACCAAGCGGGTAACAGAAACGCGGACCGATGACTTCAAGATCGCCAAGATAACCATCAAACCGTCGATGCAGTTCATCGACAAAGGTTTCCTCGTCCAGATTAACGAGATAATTGGCAAGATCGGTTGTTTCGGTCCAGACGATCGAACAGCGGTCGTCGGTCATCGGCAAGATCGCGAACGGGCCGGCGGGCAGGAAATGTTCCACGGCAAGGCCGTTATGGGGCACCTTGTGCTTCACGGTACAGACCACGGCACTTTGCTTGTAGCTCCATTGGTAGGTCTTGATACCTGCCCATTTGCGCAACATCGAATTGCGCCCTTCGGCCCCGATGGCCAGTGAGCCACGGATAGACCGGCCATCTGCCAGTGTCACCGTCATACCACCCTGATCACGTGCGATGGTTTCAACACGTGCCGGTGCGATCATGTCAACCAGATCGGTTTCGGCAATCGCCCGATAAAGCGCGCCCCGCGTAATCAGGTTTTCAACAATGTAGCCCAGCGGCTGGTTTCCGACATCCTTGTGATCGTAATGAAGGAATAGTGGGCTTGTACCATCGGCAATCCTGATATCAAGGATCGGCTCGGCCTCGTCTGCCATGTATTTCCACGCACCAATGACATCAAGCACCGAGCGGGAAGCCGCAGCAATCGCACAAGTGCGCCCGTCATAATTGGCCGTAAGGATGGTTTTCGGATCAGCATAATCGATCACAACCGAACGCAGGCCGCCATGCGCAAGCGCAAGCCCCATCGCAGCACCATTCAGCCCCCCGCCAAGAATGATGACATCGGTCTGAATCTGTTCCTGCTGAGCAACCATTGTGACACCTTTGCTTTCCAAGCCAGCCGGACAAAGTCACCTGACTTCTGACCGGAGAATCCATTTTCGACAGTTTTTACGCAAATCCGCCATCGAAAGATGTATCTGATTTAACCCCTCGCGATCCCGGCCACAAGCCAGAGCGATAAATTGATGCCGGATATCACAACGTCAAAGCAGATCAGCCGGGAAAAGACCGGGAATCGTATCTGTTGAATGTTCCGAACCATGGCTATAGCGATCCCGGTATTACATCGCCTTGACGTAAAACAAGTTTTTCGGATCGCTATAGTTGATTAAAATTTATGCACAAATTTTAAACAGCGCCAAAATCTATGCACATTTTATATTCTTCGCCCTATTCCATCCTTGGCGAAAAATCACCTCTTAACCATAATTAATCATTTAATTTCAATTTGTTAAAAGATGATTTTTGAATCTGGCACGATTCTTGGTTTGTAGGTTGCGACTGCGAAATCGTGATTACCACGTCGGTACTCAACGGATATGCCGGGAGGTCGCAATATTATGAAACTCGTTACTGCTGTCATTAAGCCGTTCAAGCTCGATGAAGTTCGTGAAGCGCTTAGCGCGCTTGGCGTTCAGGGCCTGACGGTCACTGAAGTCAAAGGTTTTGGCCGCCAGAAAGGCCAGACTGAAATTTATCGTGGCGCTGAATACATGGTCAGCTTCCTGCCGAAAGTGAAGCTGGAAGTCGCGATCACGGATAATCTGGTTGATCAGGTTGTCGAAGCCATCACCAAAACTGCTCAGACCGGGAAAATCGGGGACGGAAAGATTTTCGTTCTTGATGTGAGCCAGGCGGTACGTATCCGCACGGGTGAAACCGGCGACGACGCCCTGTAAGTCCAGAGACAAGGGGAGACATTATGAACATTCCGATGAAGAAAACCGGCTTTGCCGCTCTTGCCGGGGCCGCTGCGCTGGCAATCACATCACCGGCCTTTGCTCAGGACGCGGGCGTTTCGGCCGAGACCCAATACATCCTCAACACCTTCAGCTTCCTGTTTAGCGGTGCGCTGGTGATGTGGATGGCTGCAGGCTTTGCCATGCTGGAATCCGGCCTGGTTCGCACCAAAAACGTATCGACCATTCTTTTCAAGAATATCGGCCTCTTCGCTGTTGCAGGTATCATGTATTACCTGATCGGCTACAACCTTATGTATATGGACGTTTCCGGCTGGATCGGTTCGCTCAGCCTGTGGAGCGCTGATGACGCTGCTGCACTTGGTGGCGATTTCTCCGGCGGGTATTCGGCGACTTCCGACTGGTTCTTCCAGATGGTGTTCGTTGCAACCGCAGCTTCGATCGTTTCCGGTACCGTTGCCGAACGTATCAAACTGTGGCCGTTCATGATCTTCGTCGTTGTCCTGACCGGTGTTCTGTATCCGATTACCGGTGCATGGACATGGGGCGGTGGCTGGCTGTCGGAAATGGGCTTTGCCGATTTCGCGGGCTCGACCATTGTTCACTCGGTTGGCGGCTGGGCTGCCTTGACCGGTGCAATCATCCTTGGTGCACGTAAAGGCAAATACGGCGCGGACGGTTCGGTTCATCCGATGCCCGGTTCGAACCTGCCGCTGGCAACACTTGGTACCTTCGTTCTGTGGCTCGGCTGGTTCGGCTTCAACGGTGGTTCGCAGCTCGCAATGGGTTCTGCTGCTGACGTCATCGCGATTGCCAACATCTATGGCAACACCTCGATGGCTGCTGCCGGTGGTGTTGTTGCCGCAGCAATCCTGACCCAGATCCTTTACAAAAAGGTCGACCTTACCATGGCACTTAACGGTGCACTGGCTGGTCTGGTCTCGATCACTGCCGGTCCGGACACCCCGACCATCGGTTCCGCCATCATCATCGGCGCCATCGGCGGTATTCTGGTTGTTGTTGCAGTTCCGCTGCTCGACAAACTGAAAATCGACGACGTTGTCGGTGCTGTTTCGGTTCACCTTGTTTGCGGTATCTGGGGCACCATGGCGGTTCCGTTCACCAATGACGGTGCATCGTTTGGTGTTCAGCTGACCGGTGTTGTTGCGATGGGTGCCTTCACCATCATCGCATCGGCAATCGTGTGGCTGATCCTGAAATTCACAGTTGGCATTCGCCTTAGCGAAGAAGACGAAGCACTGGGCAGCGATGCTGTCGAGCTTGGCCTCGAAGCCTATCCGGAATTCGGTAAAGGTTCGCAGCGCTTCTAAGCGATCAGATTTCCTGACGGGTGCCATGCCTGCATGGCACCCTGCCTGTCAGACCGACTGACCCGCCTTGGGATATCCCAGTGGCGGGGGGTTT
>NZ_LPVY01000007.1 GCF_001613805.1 Thalassospira lucentensis | reverse complement strand
GAGCCGTAGCCCTCTACCTTCCAGCCCGCGTCGCCGTCTTGCTGGCGCCGCACCCCGTCGGTGGAGGCGGGTTATAGGGCCCCTCGCCAGACCTGTAAACACCTTTTTTAAGAAAAAATGACAGAAAGTGCGAGACGCAAAATTTTTGCGCGAAACCACATATAGGTTTCACTTTTATGACCTGCAAGGTCGCGCCTGACGCCAAAATCCGGGTGCGGCGCTATTGCGCGCATGTTCAACGCCGCTAAGATAGATATGTCCTGCCAGACAAAGCGCCTGACTTCAGCCGGAATCCGACCCTGAATTTCCTTTAAAAATTTGCAGAACACCAAAATGAGTCGCCAGATGACCTCCAAACCGCCCCTGCCCAACCG
Source organism: Thalassospira lucentensis (assembly GCF_001613805.1). Lineage (GTDB taxonomy): Bacteria > Pseudomonadota > Alphaproteobacteria > Rhodospirillales > Thalassospiraceae > Thalassospira > Thalassospira lucentensis_A. The sequence continues at coordinate 94,585 of NZ_LPVY01000007.1, read as the reverse complement.
GAAATCCCCTATCAAAGTCATTGATATGCATACCGGCGGCGAGCCGCTTCGGATCATCACATCGGGTTATCCGGCGATTCCAGGCGACGATATTCTGGCCAAGCGTCGATATACCCGCAACAAACTTGATCATCTGCGGCGGTTTCTGATGTTCGAGCCGCGCGGTCATTACGACATGTACGGCGCCATTCTGGTCGAACCGAGCCTGCCCGAAGCCGATCTGGCGGTTCTGTTCATCCATAATGAAGGCTATTCGACCATGTGCGGCCACGCCATCATCGCCCTTGGCCGATATGCCGTTGATTACGGATTGGTCGCGCCTGTCGAACCGATAACGCCGGTTAATATTGAATGCCCCTGCGGGCTGGTACGTGCCGAAGTATCGGTGACCAATGGGAAAAGTGGTGCCGTCCGTTTCAAATCTGTTCCGTCCTTCATGTTTGCTGCCGATGTTGAATTGGCGCTTGCCGACGGCCGGGCATTCAAAACAGATATCGGATATGGCGGTGCATTCTATGCCGTTCTGGATGCCGGACAATTCGGCCTTGAGGTCGGGTCTTCACCGGTGCGCGACCTGATCGATCTTGCGCAGTCCGCATGCAGCGCGGTGAATGCCAGTATCACGCTAAACCATCCCGATCATGATGATCTGGCATTTCTGTATGGTGCTATCCTGACCGATGGCAAAGATGCACCTGCCAAAGAGCCAACACGTAATATATGTGTCTTTGCCGACAATCAGGTTGATCGCAGTCCGACCGGATCAGGCGTCAGCGCGCGGCTTGCCATTCAACATGCCAAGGGGCTGATCCCAACCGGTGTAACGAGAACATTTGAAAGTATCATCGGGTCAGATTTTAAGGGTCGCGTTTTGGACACAACCAGATGCGGGCCTTATCCGGCGATCATTGCCGAAGTATCGGGCAAGGCACATTACAGCGGTGAAGCCAGTTTCTGGCACGATGCAGATGATGAAACCGGTCGCGGTTTTATTGTCCGCTAGTTCGCAAATTTCTTGCGACCGAAAGTACAAAGGGACGCGGCGAAATCCTGCGTCCCTTTGTTATAGATTGCAATGATCTTGTCGTCAGTTCGGAGAGCCTTCGCTGGCACGTGCCCCGCGCAGGCATTCGATCAGGCTGTTTTTCGAATTTTCGATATGAGCTTCGAGGAGTTCGACCGCATAGTCGACATCCCGCGCCTTGCAGGCATCAAGAATATGGTGATGTTCACGTTCTGCCCGATCAGTTGCCCCGGAAAGTGCAAGCTGTGCTTGTGTAAAGCGGACAGTATTGTTGCCAATCATGCGGATGATTTCGAGCGTCTTGGGCCGGTTCGACGCACGATATAGCCGATCGTGGAATTCGCGGTTAAGTTCGCCCCATTTCGAAATATCACCCGATCGGAAAGATTCGTCGTAAACAGCCAGAATATCTTCGACCGATTTGATGTCTTCGGGTGTCAGTCGCGGCACCGCATGACGCAGCAATTCACATTCCAGCATTTTGCGAACTTCAAAAAGCTCTTCGATCTCGTCAAGCGAGAGATGAGCAACAATCGCGCCCTTATGGGGCTGGAACGACACCAGTCCTTCGGCATCCAGACGTTGCAAAGCCTCGCGAACCGGAATGCGTGAAACATTATATTCGGTAGCAATCGCATCCTGACGCAACTGAAACCCGGCCGGGAAATCACCCGACAGAATGCGGGCGCGCAAATCTTCGGTTACCTGATCGGTAATGGTGCGGCGGGTAAAACGCGGTGATGCGGTCATTTTGGCTCTTTTTATCTGTCCTGTGCGGTATCGGGCCCGGCTTGATATCCCCAAACGTCACCGCCCCCTTTTTCTAGTCATACCGATGCGTTGGTTTAGGCGCAATACAATTGCAATCATGCCGCTACGGTATCAGGGGTTTGCCAATAGAAACCGGCCCCGATCAAACGCCTATTTCACGATAAATCCATGCGCGTAAGGGTCACGATCATCGATGAAAATCGTATTGTAGCCATGCTTGCGTGCCCAGCCTTCGATCCCCGGCACCACCGCGTCATAGTCTCCGACTTTTGTCTGTTCGACGACGGTGACACGGAACTGCGACCCGATAATGCTTTCATGGACCAGCTCATGCGCCGGGTCCCATTGCCCCTTGCCGACCAATTGTGCCAGACGGGCGGATGAGCCGGTTCCACAGGGTGATCGATCAATCCCCTTGTCGCCATAAAACACCGCATTGCGATGGGTGCTGTCAGGCTGGGTCGGCTTGCCGGTCCACTGTATATGCGACAGGCCCGAGATATCGGGGTGAAGAGGATGAACGAACTCGGCGACCTCGTTCAGACGGCGGCGAAGTTCCGGACTGATACGCTGAAAATCACCAACAGTGTAGTCGGCCATATCGCGGAAGTTTTCCTGCGGCTCAACAATCGCATAGAAATTCCCGCCATAGGCGACATCCACCTTGATCGGACCGAGATCGGGACAGTCGACCTCGATATCTGTTTTATAAAGGAAGGATGGCACATTGGTCAGTTTGACCGATTCCACGTAATCGCCAACCTGTTTATATTCGGCAATCACAAGACCGGCCGGTGTTTCAAGGCGCAGCACGCCTGGGATCTTCGGCTTTACCAGACCTTCCTCAATCGCCATGGTGACCGTTCCGATCGTGCCATGACCACACATCGGCAGGCAGCCGGATGTTTCGATAAACAGGATGGCAACGTCACAATCGTCGCGCGTCGGTTCATAAAGGATCGAGCCCGACATGATGTCATGGCCGCGCGGCTCGAACATCAACCCGGTCCTGATCCAGTCATACTCCGCCAGAAAATGCGCCCGTTTTTCGAGCATGTTTGCACCTTCAAGCTTTGGTCCGCCGCCTGCAACCACACGCACCGGATTGCCGCAGGTATGTCCATCAATACAGAAGAAGCTGTGTTTTACCATTTGGTGCGGCCTTATCCTTGGAAACGATCAATACGATACGGGGTCACGTTAATGGGGGCAGTCGCATCACTCACCAGATCAGCAATAAGCCGTCCGGTGGTGGCCGCCATGGTCAGGCCAAGATGACCGTGACCGAATGCGAAGAAGACATTTTCATGTTTGGGGCTTGCCGAAATCACCGGTTTGGAATCCGGCATCGAGGGACGGAAGCCCATCCATTCGGTCCCGCCTTCGGCGCTGAGCTTCGGAAGAACTTCTTTGCCTTTGGCAAAAAGAGCCTTGGCGCGATTATAATTGGGGGCGGCAACCAGCCCGCCAAGTTCAACGGCACCACCCACACGAATGCCCATTTCCATCGGGGTCAGAACAAAGCTGTCATCAGCACAAATGACCATACGCGAAAGCCTGACACCATTATAGGGCACTGTTGTATTATAGCCGCGCTCGGTATCAAGAGGCACAGAGGAGCCAAGCCGTTTGGCCAGCGTTTTTGACCATGCGCCACAAGCAATGACAATCTTGTCGAAGGTAATCTGATCGCCTTGTACCGTTATCGCGGCACGCGGTTTGCCGTCGTGGTAAACGAAATCGGTAACCTCGGCATTCTGGAACTTCCCTCCACGTTCCAGAAAATGCTTGTAAAAGCCGGTAACAATTCGGAACGGGTCAAGAACCCGGCCCCAGTCCTCCTCCATCACGCCGCAGGCGAAGATTGGGGCAAGATCAGGCTCAATATCCATGACCTCGTCCTTGGTTAGGTCACGAATTTTGACACCATTACGACGGCGAAGATCAATTCCATATTCGGCATCGCGGCGTGTTTTCTCGCTGCGATAAACACCCATGGCGCCTTCTTTTTTAAACACCGCACCGGAAAGGCCTGCTTCTGCGATCACCGGATCGTAATCTTCCCAGGCGCGGTTGAGGATGGCTGCTAATTCGGTTGCAATCTGCTCTACTCGGCTTTTCGAACTGGCGGCCAGAAAACGGATCAGCCACGGCATCATTTTGGGCAAATAGGACCAGCGCACCGAAAGCGGCCCCAGCGGATCCATCAGCCAGCCGGGCACATTTGTCCAGCCCCCCGGCATGGCAACAGGCGCGCATTCCGTGACGGCAATCCCTCCAGCATTGCCAAAGGATGCTCCCATCCCCGGTTCTCCGCGATCCAGAAGGGTGACGTCATAGCCCTTCTTCAAAAGAGCCAAACCGACATTGACCCCGACTATCCCGGAGCCGACAACGACGGCATGCTGATTTGACTGTGAGGGGGACTTTAAAGCGGAAGAAGGTTTTGGCATGTTCCGGGCCCTGACTGCTTTGATGTGCGCTTTTATCTTGATCTCTCGTCTCGTGCCAGATGGCAGCAAACTCCCCTGCGAAAATCGCAGGAGAGTTCCCACTTGCCACCAAAACATACGCAGATGCAATCACGCCTTACGAAGCTGATGCGATGAATGCGTTGATTGCAAACCGAATTAAAGTTTCGGGCGTGTGTCGATGGCTTTCTGGATGGTTGCGCGAATGCGTTCCATCTCCTCGCCAACCAGCGGCAGACGCGGAGCACGGACATGGGCCTTACCCACGCCGGTCATCTCCTGTGCCAGTTTGATATACTGAACAAGCTTGGCATGAACATCCATATGCAGGACCGGGGTGAACCAGCGATAGATTTCAAGCGCTTTCTTGTATTTTCCCTCAGACAGCAGCTTCCAAAGTGCGACCGATTCCTGCGGGAAAGCATCGGTAAAGCCCGAAATCCAGCCAACCGCACCCAGAACCTGGGTTTCCATGACAAGGTCATCCATGCCACAGAACAGAACGAAACGATCACCGCAGGCATTATAGATGTCGGTAATACGACGCGGATCGCCTGAGCTTTCCTTGATCGCGACCAGGTTTTTCACATCGGCAAGCTGGTTGAATTCTTTCGGCTTGATATCGATGCGATAGGCACCCGGGTTGTTATAGATCATGATCGGAAGCTTGGTCTTGGCCGCGACCGAACGGAAATGCTCGATATTTTCGCGCGGATCGGCGGTATAGATCATGCCCGGCAGAAGCATCAGGCCGTCAGCACCAAGTTCCTCGCATTTCTGAACATAACGGATGGCAGCTTGGGTCGAGTTTTCAGCAACACCCGACAAAACCGGTATACGACCATTGGTAACTTCAACAGCAAGCTTCAGAACCGCGATTTTTTCTTCCGGTTCAAGGGCTGCGTTCTCGCCAACCGAGCCCAGCATGACGAGGCCGTCAACACCGGCCTTGATCAGTGCTTCAATCTGGTGAGCGGTCATATCGTAATCGATTGAACCATCTTCATTCATCTGGGTGGCAACGGCGGGGAATACGCCAGTCCAGTTTACCTGCATGGAAAGTAACCTCCTGATTTGGTCGCGTGCCCCATTATCGGGTCAGACCGCTTGATCGCTAAAACCCGTAAATTTACAGGCTCTGATTGCGTTAATGTATATTGTATACAAAAAATGAAATCTGATAGCAATGGAGAATTTCAGAAAATAAAAAGGTCCCGATATACGGGACCCTTCCTAATAATTCGAAACGGTTGTTCTTTTAGGGGCTTGGCATTAAACGAATACGCGTTCCGCGAATAATGCCGTTAGCCTAAGCAGATATAATATCAAGCGTTTTTCGAATGACCACGGCGTCGCAAAGCTCCTGTTCGACCAAGATGCGTGCATTCCGCCCCAACGCCTCGCGCTTTGTATCATCTTCCATCAGGTCTTCAATCGCCTGCGCCAAAGCCCCAGCATCGCGCATCGGAACCAGAAATCCTGTCTGGTTATGCTTGACGATTTCGCGGCAGCCGGGAACATCTGATGCCACCATCGCCAAACCACTGGCAGCCGCTTCCAGCAGAGATTTAGGCAAGCCTTCACGCCATGAAGGCAAAACAGCAAGATCAGACTGCCTAAGTAAATCGGCGATGTCGCTTCGTTTACCAAGCCATTCCAACAATCCATCCTGTTGCCATTTCACAAGACTTTCCATATCAGCGGAATCCGGATTTGCCGGGTCAATATCCCCGACCAAAAGCACACGGTAATTGAATCCCCTGTCTTTCAGTATACCTGCAGCTTCAACCAGTTCAGCCAGCCCCTTGGACCATAACATCCGGGCTACAAAGATTGCTGTTTTACGCTCATCATGTCTTCTCTCTGGCTTTCCCGGACAGAATTGTCTGATATCTACCCCGGAGCCGCGCACAAGCGAGAGGCGCTTCTGACTAAACCCAAGCCCTCGCATCAACTCAAAGTCATCGGAATTCTGGACAATGACATGGATCGACGGGCACCGGGCATATATGCGCATCAACATCGAAACCACCGAGCGAACGAGGCGCGCCTTTGCTCCATTTGACACAAACATGAAACCAAGTCCGGTTACCATGTTTACCGAACGACGTACGCCGACCAATAGCCCTGCCAATGCAGACAAAACAACACATTGAATTGCGACATTTATGACAATATCCGGTCGTTCGCGCCGGATCAGACATGCGAGTGCTTTAATCGTCTTCAATGATTTTATGGGACTGAGTCCACCACGAGCAATCGGCACATCAACAACACGGAAGCCCTCGGCCCGGAGTTTCACCGCAGCTTCATTAGCATTACATGCGACGATCACCTCGTCACCCCTCACAAGTGCAGCACGCCCCAAACCGAGACGATGAGAAACAAAGGACCAATCCTCTCCACAAACGAACATCAATTTACGTCTGCGCTGCATTGTCACCGTTTTTTTCATGCTGCCGTTTCCGTGATTATGACATCGGCTTTGCTAAACGCCTGCCCAAGTTCCGTCAATGACGGATCGACCTGCACAAACCGATATGATTTAATTCCTGTATTATATTTCATCGATAACGTGCATCGGGATGGTATTATGACGGATATGCGGGCATTGTTGCGATTTCCCGGTGAAAGACGGATTGCTGTTACCGATTGTCCCGTTCCCGCCCTGTTGCCCGGCACCATCATGGTCCGTACCGAAATATCCGTCATCAGCACAGGCACCGAAAGGCAGCAGGCAGACGAAACAAAAGCATCCCTCATACGCAAGGCATGGCAACGGCCGGATCTGGTGGCATTGACCATTGAAAAGTTTCGCCGCGACGGGGCATTGGCAACGATCAATGCCGTAAAGGGAAGGCTCGGCAGGCCGATGGCGACCGGATATGCCAGTTGCGGGATCGTTGTAGCAGTGGCCCAGGATGTCACTGAATTTGATATCGGGCAACGTGTTGCCTGTGCTGGTTTGGGCCATGCGAGCCATGCCGAATACAATATTGTCCCGCGTAATCTGGCCTGCTCCGTCCCGGATGCCGTTACCAGCGAAAAAGCCACCTTTGCCACCCTTTACGCCATTGCACTGCATGCCGTTCGGCAAGGCGAGCTTGTTATCGGGCATAGGGTTGCGGTGATCGGATGCGGTCTGATCGGCCAGTTGGTGACCCAAACGGCAATTGCGGCTGGCGCAATTGTAACCGCGATAGAACCTGTGCCGGAACGCAGGGATATGGCAATGGCAAGCGGAGCCAGCAACTCATACGCGGAAATCCGAAACGCACCAGCGGATCAGTTTGATGCTGTTTTGATCTGCACCAGCGGCAATGAAACCGGCACCATAATTGAAGCCGCGGCACGACTTTGCCGGGATCGCGGCATCATTGTCTGTGTCGGAGACATCACCCCAAAGGCATCCCGGAACATTCTATATCGCAAGGAAATCACCATACGGCAGGTGCGATCCTATGGTCCGGGCCGATATGACCCAAACTACGAGCAATTAGGACAGGATTACCCGATCGGCCACGCGCGCTGGACCGTGAAACGTAACATGCAAGCGGCCCTTGCCCTTCTTAAAAGCGGCAAACTGGATCCGACCCCGCTTGTTTCGCAGCAGATTGATCTGGAAGATGCCGCCGATTTTCTTGGCTCCCCGTCGATGATGGCAACCGTCATCCGGTATCAGAATGTCGATAACCGCCCCAAAGCATATAAACCGGCAGTGCAGATCAATACCGCCAGTGACAGCACAATCAGAATTGGATTGATCGGTGCCGGGAATTATATGGTCAGTACCTTGCTGCCGCGACTAAGACAACAAGAGGACACCACAATCAAGGCCGTCGTTTCGCAGTCCTGCCTCTCGGCCCTTGCGATCCGGCGTCAATTTCCCGATGCGACCGCATTCGCCGCTGCGGAAGACATTCTTGCAAGTCCGGATATCGACACGGTTTTCATTGCCACCCGCCATGACAGTCATGCCGACCTTGCCTGCAAGGCATTAAATGCAGGGAAACATGTCTGGCTGGAAAAACCGCTTTGCGTCAGCCGGGAACAGCTTGAAGCCCTCGGGAAAGTTGCGAAACAAAATAGCCCGCAAATCTTCATGGTCGGGCATAACAGGCGCTTCACCCCCATGGCGGCAATGCTGAAAAAGCATCTGCCAAAAGGTAAAATACAGTTTCGCTATCAGGTTCGCCCTGCTCCTATCCCCACCGACCACTGGCTTAACCGACAGGGACAGGGCGGACGAACAATCGGCGAAATCAGCCATTTTATCGATCTGATTTCAGCCCTCGCCGAAACTGAACTGATCCGATTGCAATGCGACTGGATTGAACGCGAAGCCGGAGACAGCATTTGGCACCTGACCTTCGCCGATGGATCGCGCGGAGAAGTTTCCTATCTGCGCCCCGCCCGAAAGAACACACCAAAGGAAGTTCTGGAAGTATCTGCACCGGGCTTTGCTGCAGTCATGAATGATTGGCGAAAACTGTTGATAAATGGCACGACAATCCTGCGAAAGCCATTATTGACCAGCCCGGACAAGGGGCATGACGATGCCATTGCCGCCTTCCTCGATACAATTAAGTCAGGAATCCACAATCCCCGCATCCCCGGTATCGACGCAGAAATACATCTGATGGATCAGATCCTTGGTGCCGCGAGTGGTGATAATCAATACGGCCCAGCGTAAAGCACAATAAGCGGCAGGGTGATCACACTGATCAGCGTTGTAATCAGGATCGTGGTCGAGGAACGGTCGATACAGACATTATAGCTGCCGGCAATGATTGCCACATTGGCTCCGGCGGGAAGGGCCGCAATCAGCACCACAATTGTCAGCCACAGCGGCTGCAGATCGAAAACAAAATGCGCAACCAGGAACACCAGAACAGGCTGCACGAACATTTTTGCAACCGTGCACAACATGCTTGCAGACATATTGCCGCGAACCGACTGACCGTAAAGCCCGGCCCCAACCAGCAACAATGCAATCGTCGGGCCCGCGGTCCGGAAACGTTCCAACGTTCCATCAATCATTTCGGGCAATCGAAGATCAATCAGGGACGCCAGCACACCCAGAATAATCGCAACAATAATCGGATTACGCAGCACCCTAGCCACACTGCCAGCGACATTTGGTAACCAATGCCCACCGCTGGAACGCAAACCTTCAACGATCATTACAGTCAATCCCAGCAAAGTCAGCGGATGGATCGACAGGATAATCAGAAGCGGCACAAGCCCCTCTTCACCGTATACAGCCTGAACCAGCGGGATGCCGAGTAACACAATATTTGAGAAAACCCCGCCCATTGCGGTGATTGCCGCCTCGTCCGTTCTGGCCTTCAGCCATGCACGCGCAACCATAAACACCAGAACAAAGTTAAGCAGGGCTCCGGCATAATAACTGCCCCATAAACGTAAGTCGAAATGGGCGCTGATGTCCGATTGCGACAGGGTTTGAAACAGCATTGCCGGAATAAAGGCGCTCATCGCAAGGCGGGCAAGGAACGGGATTCCCTCGCGGCTGATGACGCGAAACCGGGTCAAAAGATAACCGCACAGGATCGTCAAAAAAACAGGTCCTACTTTTCCAACGATCAGATCAAGCATCTTTTCCCCCAGGCGCCCGGTGACAACCCCAAAAGGTCGCGCCAGCAATCAATAGCAGCAGTTCCATGAAAGTACGGGCGAACATCCCGCAAAAAGAAAGGACGGTACCGCGCGGTACCGTCCCGATCTTACAAAGCAATTACGGCAATGACCAGCCTGTAAAACCGGCTGATGCAGCCCTGCCGGATCAACCCTGATCCGTCATCACCCGTTTGACCGCGTTTTTCCATCCCGCCAAAAGATGATTGCGACGACCACCTTCAAGTTCCGGTTTGAATTCCGCGTCCATGTGCCAGTTTTCGGCAATATGGCCGAGATCGCGATAGATACCCGCCTGCAAGCCGGCAAGATACGCCGCACCAAGGGCAGTCGTTTCCGTCACCACCGGTCGCTGAACGGGAATATCCAGAATGTCGGACAGATACTGGCACAGCCAGTCATTGGCAACCATCCCACCGTCAACCCGGACGGCTTTGGGTGACACACCATCTGCCGCCATGGCTTCGAACAGGTCAAACGTCTGATAACAAACGCTTTCAAGTGCCGCACGGACGAATTCACGTGGACCGGTATCGCGGGTCAGCCCGAAAATGGCACCGCGCGCGTCCGGATCCCAATAAGGTGCGCCAAGTCCGGTAAAGGCCGGAACAAGATAAACCCCGTGATTATCATCAAGCGATTTGGCCAAGCCTTCGCTTTCGGCGGCCGACTTGATGATGCCAAGTCCGTCGCGCAGCCACTGTACTGCCGCCCCGGCAACAAAGATCGCGCCTTCGATGGCGTAGCTGGTTTTGCCGTTCAAACGATAACCGACCGTGGTCAGCAAACGGTGCTGTGAGGTCACGGCCTCGTCCCCGGTATTGAGGATCACAAAACAACCGGTGCCATAGGTACTTTTGATATCGCCCGGCTCAAAGCAGCATTGTCCGAATGCGGCAGCCTGCTGGTCGCCTGCCATACCAAGTACCGGAATTTCACGGCCAAACAGCTCCGCATCGACCATACCGAAATCGGCAGCACAGTCCTTGACTTCTGGCAGCATGCGCTTGGGAACGCGAAAGATTTCACACAACCTGTCATCCCAGGCATTGTCGCGAATATTGAAGAGATTGGTGCGCGCCGCATTGGTCGCATCAGTTGCGTGCGATTTGCCGCCGGTCAAACGCCATAACAGGAATGAGTCGACCGTACCAAACGCCAGGTCACCCTGTTCGGCCCGCGCCCTTGCACCAGTAACATGATCAAGTATCCACGCAACCTTGGTTGCCGAGAAATACGGATCGATCAAAAGCCCGCTTCGATTATTCACATCCGTTTCAAGTTCCGGATCGCGCCGTTTCAAATCATGGCAAAGTGCCGCAGTACGGCGATCCTGCCAGACGATGGCATTATAAACAGCCTTCCCAGTTTTACGATCCCAGACCACCGTGGTTTCACGCTGGTTGGTGATGCCAATCGCCGCGACATTGGCAATATCGACCCGTGACAGGGCTTCGCGACAAACGGTTACAACTGTTTCCCAAAGGTCTTCGGGGTCATGTTCGACCCAGCCGCTATTGGGGAAATGCTGCGGGAACTCCTGCTGCGCGACGGCCACAGATCTGCCATTGGCATCGAAAACGATGGCTCGCGAACTGGTGGTTCCCTGATCAATCGCCAGAATGTAGCGTGTATCGGTCATTTCTGTTTCCTCCCAAGCCGACAGTTGGTCTGTCGTACCCTCACAGCCCTTTGCAGCACCTGATTGTCACCGCGCATTCGGCTGGTTCAACTGATTTTGTGTTTCTATTTAGAAAAAAATCACAGCAAAAAACAATTCGTTTTCGAAAATTTTATCAGATTTTTTGCCAGCCCCCTATCCTGTTTGGCAACAGGTTCGCCAAAATGATATAGAAGACAATACCTTACCACACGCCAACCCGGTTTGAGCATTCATCAGGAAAAACGCAGCAATGATCATCGATCTGGTCTATGGCACCCGCCCCAACCTGATCAAGGCTGCGGCCCTTTATCTGGCATGGCAGGAAAAACGTGACGATCTGCCCTTTATCCTGCGCCTGATAGATACCGGCCAACATTGGGATCCGGCCCTTTCCGAAGGCTTGCGTCTTTCGCTTGGTTTGCCTGTCCCTGAAATCCGACTTGGAATCGGGCAACCGGGAAATAGCCGGCACACGCTTGTTCAGAATGCCGATGATGCTTATTGCCGGATGCTCGGCCAATCACCGGCACAAGGGACAATTGTCATTGGCGATGTTAACGGCTCTTTGGGTGTCGCCCGCGCGGCAAAAAGGAACTCCACTTACCTGATCCATCTGGAAGCCGGGTTGCGTGGCGGGTTTGATGCCGTTGCCGAAGAAGCCAACCGGACAGAAATTGACGGCCTTTCCGATATGCACTGGGCTCCGGATAAGGCCGCAGCCGACAACCTGCACAAAGAAGGCATTAAGGCAAAAGGCATCCACAATGTCGGTAATATCGTAATTGATGCGATGATTCGCTTCGGCGGATCAACAACGGCAATCTGGTCTTCATCGGCGCAAACGGGTCCGGTTCTGCTAACGCTGCATCGGGCGGAAAATATCGATAATCTTGTTCGGCTGTCTTCGATAATCGATGCCATTATCGACCTTGCCCACGAAACCCCGATCATCTGGCCACTTCACCCGCGTGCGCAAGGCGCCTTTGCACAAAGCGGCTTTTGGCGTCGCATCCGTGATGCCGGAAACATCAAGATCGTAGCGCCGATGCTCTATCCCGATTTTCTGGCGGCTCTTGTTGCCGCACGCTATGTGATAACGGATTCCGGCGGAATAATTGATGAATGCGCCTGGCTCGGCAAGGCGGGATGCATTTTGCGACCGACCACGGAACGCGCGACTGCAATTGAAGCGTCCGCGCTGGAACTTTGCGAACCGGCAGATCTGGTCCGAACCGCCACCAACCTTACGAACAGAACAGCTCCACCAGTTCCTTTCCGGCCTGCCGGTTGGGACGGCAAGACGGCTAGCCGAATGCTTGATACGCTGGTTGCTCTTAACCGGTAGAGTTTTCCGAGAAATCGCGGCATGGGATTTGCACCCTGCGATCCCATGATTTCTTTTTACCGGCATTATTTTCCCATGGAGGATCGGGATGGCGATATATGACACCCTGATGAGCATCAGCAACATCGCATCCAGTGCGAAAAGCACCTATGCGGCGGCAAAAACCATTGCCTCGAACAGTCAGCCCCTACCCGAAGAGGACAAGGAAAAAAATGCCGACATCGCCTACATCAAGGAACACGGTTTCACGACCTATGTGAAGGAACTTGAAGAGCGCAAGATCGAAGAGATGCGCCGCAAGATCCTGCAATCGATGGGCCTTGATGAGGAAAGCCTAGCAAAGATGGGCGCAACCGAACGTCAGGCCATCGAAAAAACGATTGCTGATGCGATCGAGGAAAAGCTGAATGGTGCGACACTTGCCAACAAGCAGAACAATGGTGAAGAAACACCGTCAGAACGACGTGATCGCATGCAGGCCGAAATTGCCTTCAACCCAAATATGTTCGATGTTTTCACAGCCCTTCAGTCTGAACTTTCGGATGGCTCGGTCCAGTCGATCACAGCCGATGACGAGAAAAAGCAGGATAACGCAGCATAACGTTGCGATTTCATGCAGAAACAAAAGGCGCTGTCGAAGTGACAGCGCCTTTTTCGTTTCGGAAATCCGAAAATGCCTTAATCATCGATGCCTGCCATGCAGACATATTTGACTTCAAGGTAATCCTCGACCCCGTATTTCGAACCTTCGCGGCCGATGCCTGACTGCTTGTAGCCGCCAAACGGGGCAACTTCGGTCGCAATCACACCGGCATTGACGCCGACCAGACCGGTTTCAAGGCCTTCAGCAAGCTTCCAGATACGGCTGATGTCACGCGAATAGAAGTACGATGCCAGGCCGAACTCGGAATCGTTGGCCATTTCAAGCACTTCATCATCGCTGTGGAAGCGGATCAGCGGTGCCATCGGACCGAAAGTTTCCTCGCGGAAGACCAGCATGTCGCGGTTGGCATCTGCAATCACGGTCGGTTCGAAGAAACTGCCGCCCTTTGCGTGGCGCTTGCCACCGGTCAAAACCCGACCGCCCTTGGAAAGCGCATCGGCAATCTGGTTTTCGACTTTCTCGACAGCCTTTTCCGTAATCAGCGGACCAAGAACAACGCCTTCTTCGGTGCCATCGCCCACTTTCATTGCCGATGCCTTGGCAGCATATTTTTCGGCAAATTCGTCATAAACCGCGTCATGAACAAAGATACGGTTGGCACAAACACAGGTCTGGCCGCTATTGCGATATTTCGAGGCAATCGCCCCTTCGACCGCAGCATCGACATCTGCGTCCTCGCAAACGATGAACGGCGCATTACCACCAAGCTCAAGACTGATTTTCTTGACAGTGTCGGCGCACTGACGCATCAGCAAACGGCCAACAGCGGTCGAACCGGTAAAGGTCAGTTTGCGTACAATCGGGTTCTCGGTCATTTCGGCACCGATGGTTTTGGCGTCCCCGGTCACAATCGACAAAAGCCCCTTGGGCAAACCGGCGCGTTCGGCAAGGATCGCCATCGCAAGGGCAGAATACGGGGTTTCCATCGCTGGTTTGACAACCATCGCACAGCCAACGGCCAATGCCGGTGCGGCCTTGCGGGTGATCATCGCGGTCGGGAAGTTCCAGGGTGTGATCGCGGCACAAACCCCAACCGGTTCTTTCAAAACGACAACACGGCGCCCCGGTGCGAAGGTCGGAATGACGTCACCATAGATGCGCTTGCCTTCTTCGGCGAACCATTGCAGGAAGGACGAGGCATAGGCAATTTCACCGCGCGATTCTGCAAGCGGCTTACCCTGTTCGGCCGTCATCAGGCGCGCCAGATCTTCCTGATTTTCCATCATCAGGCCGTACCATTTCATCAGAATGGCCGACCGTTCCTTGGCCGTGCGTTTCTTCCACTGCTTTTGCGCCTTTTCGGCAACTTCAATCGCGTGGGCAACTGCATCACGACCCAGAACCGGCACCGTGCCAAGCACTTCGCCCGTCGCAGGATTGGTAACCTGTTCAGTTTTGCCGTCTGGGGCGTCAACCCATTCACCGCCGATATAAGCCTGCTGAGTGAACAAGGACGGGTCTTTTAGAGAAACCATGGGAATGCCTCCGGAATTTTGCTTTGGGATCGAAGCATGAAAGTCATGACCATCATCTAGTTCGATCCGTGGTGGTTGCCACATCTTCGCAAGGAAAAAGCCCATTTGGCAATCGCAAACACCTTGCGTGCAATGCTTTGCAACAAGATTGCGTCTGGTTTCTGATATGGCGCGTTTTTCGCAGAACCAGCCGATAAACGGTTGTTTTCCCCATCCACCCCACTCGGCTAAGGCAAGTTTCGCATGATTTAAGGCCGCAATCTTATGCCTTGGGGGAACAGATGGCTGCATTCATTTTTTTCGGTTTCAAACGATTCTGGTCAATTTCCCGGAGCAAATCGGTTCGAGATGATCATTCCGCCGGAAACAAAATAAATCTGTCAGCCACAAAGAACCCATATATTACAACCCATTATAACCCTGCATTCTTATTTCATTATCGAAAATTAAAATTCTTCATAATTTTCGCTTGCAATTATTTTGGGCGGTTCGTAACGTTTTTGAAAGAACAGAATGACAGTTGAGAACATCTGTCACAAATCAGAGCAATCAGGGAGGAAGCGGTTGCTCAATTCAGAAACATACGACATTGCCATCATTGGCGGTGGCATCAATGGCGCAGGCATTGCGCGTGATGCGTCCGGCCGTGGCCTCAAGGTCTTTCTTTGCGAAAAGAACGACCTTGCAAGTGCGACTTCATCGGCCAGCACAAAGCTGATACATGGCGGGTTGCGTTATCTTGAGCATTACGAATTCCGCCTTGTGCGTGAGGCCCTAATCGAGCGCGAAGTGCTTTTGAACGCCGCCCCGCACATTATCTGGCCTCTTCGTTTCGTTCTGCCCCATGTCAAAGGATTGCGTCCGGCCTGGATGATCCGGCTGGGCCTGTTCCTGTATGATCACCTTGGCGGCCGCGAAAAACTTCCCGGTTCCGAAGGTATCCGCCTGAAGCAGCATGTCGCCGGTGCGCCGCTGATTGCCGGCATGGAAAAGGCATTCGTCTATTCCGATTGTTGGGTGCAGGATGCTCGCCTTGTCGTCCTTAACGCGATGGATGCACGTAATCGCGGTGCAGACATCCGGGTCGGAACCGAATGTGTTGCCGCCAGACGCGAGGGCGATCTGTGGTCTGTCACCGTTCGGGACAATGCCGGCGAACACACAGTCAAAGCTAGGTCGCTGGTCAATGCCGCCGGTCCTTGGTGTGCGGAAATCCTTGAAAAACGTGTCGAAGCCAAAAAGAAGCAGGGCATTCGCATGGTTCAGGGCAGCCACATCGTGGTGCCCAAGCTGTTTGACCATGATTACTGCTATATTTTCCAGAATCCGGATGGCCGTATCGTTTTTGCCATCCCCTACGAACAGGATTTCACCCTGATTGGCACCACGGACCGCGATTATAAAGGCGATCCGTCAAAGGTTGCGATCAGCGCAGATGAAATCAGCTATCTGTGCGAACTGGCCAATACCTATTTCGCGCATAAAATCTCGCCAACCGATGTCGTCTGGTCCTATTCCGGCGTTCGTCCGCTTTATGGCGATGGATCCGAAGACGCATCCCAAGTCACGCGCGACTATGTTCTTGAAATTGATAATGGCGACAAGGGTGCGCCGCTTCTGAACATTTATGGCGGCAAAATCACCACCTATCGCAAGCTAGCTGAATCAGCAATGAGCAAACTTTCCCCCTATCTCGGGATTGCAGATGATCGCTGGACCGATAGCGTCGCCCTTCCAGGCGGCGACATGCCAAATGGCGATTTCGAAAGCTATCTTGCTGCAATGCAAAAGAAATTTCCGTGGATTCCGGCGGCTCAACTCTACCGCTACGTGCGAAACTACGGCACACTGACCCACACCATCATTGGCGATGCATCCGACCTTTCCGGGCTGGGTACGCATCTTGGCGATGATATTTACGAATGCGAACTGCGCTATCTGGCGGATCAGGAATGGGCACGTACTGCCGATGACGTATTGTGGCGCCGATCCAAACTCGGCCTGCATCTGTCAAAGGATGCCCAGACCGCCATTGCGCAATGGTTTGCAACTGAAACCAAATCGAATAACGCCGTGAAAACGGGCGAAGGAACAAATGTGAAATGACCCTTACGCTTGAAAACATAACCAAGACCGTGGGAGGGGAAACCCACATCGACGACGTGTCGATGTCGCTTGAGCCGGGATCATTTAACGTCCTTCTCGGGCGGACCCTGGCGGGCAAGACGACGCTGATGCGCATTATGGCCGGTCTTGAACCACCAACCAGCGGGCGCATTCTGGTCAATGGCAACGATGTCACCGGCATGCCCGTTCAGAAACGCAACGTTGCGATGGTCTATCAGCAGTTCATCAATTATCCGTCGATGAGCGTCTATGACAATATTGCGTCCCCCTTGAAATTGCAGGGTGTCGACGCGGCTGAAATCGAACGTCGCGTAAAATCCACCGCCGAACTGATGCATATCGAACATCTGCTTGATCGTCTGCCGCAGGAACTTTCGGGCGGTCAGCAACAGCGCACTGCGATGGCGCGCGCCATGGTCAAGGATTGCACCCTGCTTCTGCTTGACGAGCCGCTGGTCAACCTTGACTACAAACTGCGCGAAGAACTGCGTGAGGAAATTCCGAACCTTCTGGCGGAACGCGATACCATCGTCGTTTACGCCACCACCGAACCGATGGAAGCCCTTTTGCTCGGCGGTAAATGTGCGGTGATGCATGAAGGCCGCGTCACTCAGTTTGGTCCGACCACGCAGGTTTATCACAATCCGGCCTTTGTCGAGACCGGCCTGATCTTTTCCGATCCGCCGATTAATCTGGTCAAGGCCGAGGTCCGTGATAGTGCTCTCTATCTGGCAAGCGGCCATCAGGTCCCGCTGAGCGGCCATCTTTCAGCCCTTAGCGATGGACAATACACCATCGGGGTTCGCGCCAATCACCTGTCGGTCGATCAGACCAGTGCCGAATGCGTTGCGATGCAGGGCCAGGTTGAACTGGCTGAAATCACCGGCTCGGAAACCTTTGTCCATGTTCATTTCAACGACGTTTCCTGGGTGATTCAGGAAGAAGGTGTGCACAACCCGCGGCTTGGCGAGGCGGCCACCTTCTATGTCGACCCCAAACGTCTGTTTGCCTATGACGCCAATGATCGCCTTGTGGCGGCACCGCCTGTTGAAATTCAAAACGGCAAGGCCGCCTGAGGTTGGAGAACTAAAATGGCACGTATCGATCTTAAAAGCCTTGCGCATTCATACTTCCCCGAACCGAAAGGGGACGAGGATTACGCCCTTCGCCGCATGGAACATGTCTGGGAAGATGGCGGGGCTTATGCCCTTCTTGGCCCGTCGGGCTGCGGCAAGACGACTTTGCTTAACATCATTTCCGGCCTTCTGACCCCGTCCGAGGGACAGGTCCTGTTTGATGGCAAGGACGTCACCAAACTGGCCCCCGAAGAACGCAATATCGCGCAGGTTTTCCAATTCCCGGTCATTTACGACACCATGACCGTTTACGAAAACCTTGCCTTTCCGCTGCGTAACCGCGGTGTTGATCCCAAACGGGTTGATGAACGGGTGCGAGAAATTGCCGGAATGCTCGACCTGACCGGCAAGCTGAAACAAAAAGCGCGTGGTCTGGGTGCGGATGAAAAGCAGACGATCTCGCTTGGCCGCGGATTGGTCCGCGACGATGTTTCGGCAATCCTGTTTGACGAACCGCTAACCGTGATCGACCCGCATCTGAAATGGGTCCTGCGCCGCAAGCTCAAGGAAATTCACAACAAACTGCGCCCGACCATGGTCTATGTGACCCATGATCAGGTCGAAGCCCTGACATTTGCCGATAAGGTCGTTGTCATGTATGGCGGCAAGGTCGTGCAGCTTGGTACCCCGCAGGAACTGTTTGAAAATCCGGCCCATACCTTTGTCGGCTACTTCATCGGAAGCCCGGGCATGAATATCATGCCGTGTAATATCGATGCCGGTGCGGCCTGGATTGATGGCAAACGCATCGCACTTTCGGATCGCCACATGGAAGCCGTTTCCAAGGCATCCGGGCAGATTGAACTTGGCATCCGTCCCGAATTCCTGCGCATCGAAACCGACAGCGGTTCCGAAGGCGATAACGGGATCGAGGTTAATATCGTCAAGGTCGAAGACCTCGGCCAATACAAGATCGCAACCACCCGGTTCGGCTCGTCCGAAATGAAGGTCAAGGTCAGCGAAGATCAGCAGATCACCGGCCAAAGCGGCATCCTCCGGTTCGCACCGGAATGGACCAAGCTTTACGCCGACAGCCAGTTGGTCGCATGAGGGGGATGGGGAAATGAACAAGATTACCAACAATAAGGCATGGTTCCTCGTCCTGCCGGTCTTCTTTATCGTCGCAATCAGCGCAATCATTCCGCTGATGACGGTTGTGAACTATTCGGTGCAGGATATTTTCGATCCGCAAACCCGTTTCTTTGTCGGGGCGGACTGGTTCCGTCAGGTCCTTGAAGACAGCCGCCTGCATGATGCCCTGATCCGTCAGATCATCTATACCGGCAGCGTGCTGTTCATTGAAATTCCTCTGGGAATCGGCATAGCTTTAACGCTGCCACGCAAAGGCTGGGGCGTTTCGGCCTGCATGGTTCTTCTGGCTTTGCCGTTGCTTATTCCATGGAACGTGGTCGGCACCATCTGGCAGATTTTTGGTCGTGCCGATATCGGTCTTGGCGGTTATGCACTCAACATGATCGGCATGGACTATAATTACAGCCAGAACCCGATGGATGCCTGGGTGACCGTTCTTGTCATGGATGTGTGGCACTGGACTAGCCTGATTGTCCTTCTGTGCTATGCCGGTCTTCGTTCGATCCCGGATGCCTATTATCAGGCTGCCAAGATCGATGGTGCCTCGAACTGGGCCGTGTTCCGGTTTATCCAGCTTCCGAAAATGCAGTCGGTCCTCGTGATCGGTGTTCTGCTGCGCTTTATGGACAGCTTCATGATCTATACCGAGCCTTTCGTGCTTACGGGCGGCGGGCCAGGTACGGCTACCACATTCCTCAGCCAGTTTTTGGTCACGATTGCTGTGGGTCAGTTCGACCTTGGTCCGGCTGCGGCATTCTCGCTGATCTACTTCCTGATCATTCTATTGGTTTGCTGGGTTTTCTATACCGTCGTGATGAACGCCGGAAAGCGGGAGGAACAATAAAATGCGGTTCCAGAAACGTCATATCGCACTTCTTCTTTATATCGTGTTCCTGTTGCTGCCGATCTATTGGCTGTTCAACATGTCGATCAAGACCAATTCAGAAATCCTGGGCGCAATGACCCTGTTCCCGGAAAATCCGACGCTGGCGAACTATGCGACCATCCTGACCGATCCGGCATGGTATTCAGGCTATATCAACTCGATGATATATGTCGGGATCAACGTTGTGATCTCGCTTCTGGTTGCCCTACCCGCGGCATATGCTTTTTCCCGATATAACTTCACCGGTGACAAGCATCTGTTCTTCTGGCTGCTGACCAACCGCATGGCACCGCCTGCCGTGTTCCTGCTGCCGTTTTTCCAGCTTTATTCAAGTGTCGGCCTGTTTGACACCCATATAGCTGTGGCGCTTGCACACTGCCTGTTCAACGTGCCGCTGGCCGTCTGGATTCTCGAAGGTTTCATGTCGGGCATTCCAAAAGAAATCGATGAAACCGCCTATATCGACGGTTATTCCTTCCCGCGCTTTTTCACCACGATATTCATTCCGCTGATCCGTTCGGGCATCGGTGTGACTGCCTTCTTCTGCTTCATGTTCAGCTGGGTTGAACTGTTGCTGGCCCGCACCCTGACGTCGGTCGATGCCAAACCGATCGTAGCCACCATGACCCGTACCGTATCGGCGTCGGGGCTTGATTGGGGTGTTCTGGCGGCTGCGGGTGTTCTGACAATCGTGCCTGGCGCGTTGGTGATCTGGTTCGTTCGCAACTACATCGCCAAGGGCTTCGCGATGGGTCGCGTGTAATCGGAAAACAGGAAGGAATAAAACAATGACTTGGATGGCCTGGACCCCGATTACCGCCGTGTTCTTTTCCTGCATCATCCTGATGCTGATCGGAATGGGAATATGGCAGGCAGTCTCGCCGACTGTTCCACGCCGGGGCTTTTTACCCCTGACGACAACCCGCGGGGATCGCCTTTTCATCGGTTTGCTTGGTGCGGCCTATATCCATCTTGGCTTTATGGCATTTAGCGATGCCGCCATCTGGATCGCATCAATTGTTGCCCTTTTCTGGCTCATCATTGTGATGCGCTGGGGCTGAATAATCCGGAACGGTACCGTGTCCTGCAACGGTGCCGTTCCTGCCGTCATTCACCACGACGGGTACTGTCTTCCCCCATCGCTGGTGAACCGGATTTTTCCGGAAGTGCAATGGAAGACAACCAGGGAGGAACGACATGATCGTCAAAGCCAAAGGCTCCTCTGCCATTATTAAAGGCAGTGCAGTTGCGGTCGCACTCGGTCTTGCAGTCTTTGCCAATCCGGCAGCAGCAGACCAGTACACCGACGCGGCAAAAAAATGGATCGATAGCGAATTCCAGCCGTCGAGCCTTGATAAAGATGCCCAGATGGCCGAACTCGAATGGTTCATCAAGGCAGCCGAGCCGTTCCGCGGCATGGAAATCAACGTGGTGTCCGAAACCATCACCACGCACGAATATGAATCAAAGGTTCTGGCCAAAGCCTTCTCGGAAATCACCGGGATCAAGCTGACCCATGACCTGATCGGTGAAGGCGACGTGATCGAAAAACTGCAGACCCAAATGCAGTCCGGTCGTAATATTTATGACGCCTACATCAATGACTCCGACCTGATCGGCACGCATTCGCGTTACGATGCGGTCGTTCCGCTGACCGACTTCATGGCAGGCGAAGGCAAGGACGTTACCTCGCCGACACTCGACCTTGAAGACTTCATCGGCCTGTCCTTCACCACCGGTCCGGATGGCAAACTTTATCAGCTTCCCGACCAGCAGTTCGCGAACCTTTACTGGTTCCGTTATGACTGGTTCCAGCGTGAAGACCTGCAGAAGCAGTTCAAGGACAAATACGGCTATGACCTGGGTGTTCCGGTCAACTGGTCGGCCTACGAAGACATCGCCGAATTCTTCACCAATGACGTGAAAGAAATCGACGGTAAAAAAGTCTATGGTCACATGGACTACGGCAAAAAAGACCCGTCCCTGGGTTGGCGCTTCACTGACGCGTGGCTTTCGATGGCTGGCGCTGGTGACAAGGGCATCCCGAACGGTCTTCCGGTTGATGAATGGGGTATTCGCGTTGAAGGCTGCGCACCTGCAGGCTCCAGCGTGACCCGTGGTGGTGCGGCAAACGGCCCGGCGGCTGTTTACGCTCTGACCAAATACATCGACTGGCTCAAAGCCTATGCCCCGCCAGAAGCGGCCGGCATGACCTTTGGCGAAGCCGGGCCGGTTCCGGCACAGGGCCAGATCGCCCAGCAGATCTTCTGGTACACCGCCTTCACCGCCGACATGGCGAAAAAAGGCACCCCGGTTGTGAACGAAGATGGCACGCCGAAATGGCGTATGGCACCTTCGCCGCACGGCCCGTACTGGGAAGAAGGCATGAAGCTCGGCTATCAGGACGTGGGTTCCTGGACTCTCATGAAGTCCACCCCGCCGGAACGCCGTCAGGCAGCATGGCTGTACGCACAGTTCGTGACCTCGAAAACAACCTCGCTGAAAAAGACCCTGACCGGTCTGACCCCGATCCGTCAGTCTGACCTGGATACCCAGGCCATGAGTGACATCGCGCCGAACTGGGGCGGTCTGGTTGAATTCTATCGTTCCCCGGCCCGCGTCCAGTGGTCGCCGACCGGTACCAACGTTCCGGATTACCCGAAACTGGCTCAGCTCTGGTGGCAGAACGTTGCCGAAGCTGTAACCGGCGAACGGACCCCGCAGGAAGCCATGGATAACCTTGCAACGGCGATGGACCGCGTTCTGGAACGTCTTGAACGTGCAGGCATCGGTGGCGAATGCGCACCGAAACTGAACGAGGAACAGGATGCACAGTACTGGTTCGACCAGCCCGGTGCTCCGAAGCCGAAACTTGATAACGAAAAACCGCAGGGCGAGACCGTCAAATACGACGATCTGATCGCGGAATGGAGTGCGGCCCAGAAATAATCCTGGCCACACAACTGGGGGTGCCGGGGATGATCTATCATCCCCGGCCGTCCCGCCGATTTTTCCGACAACTTATTTGTTCATAGCGATTTCAAAGCACGATCCAGCTTTATGGATCGATAAAAACCCGGGACATCCGGCAAACCGGATGCAAGACCCCGTAAGGGGAATGTCTGGCTCATGGCGGGCAAGACAGGGAGGAAACAGTGAATACCGCGATTAAAAAACGTCGCGCTGGCCTTGGCATTCAAGGTCGGCTCATGGCTTCTTTTGCCCTGATTCTGGTACTGGCCGGTATTTCATCGGTGGTTTCCTGGATCTCGTTTGGCAACAGTCGGGCACTTGTCGCCGACATCACCACCGACAGCCTGCCTTCAATCATCCGGCAGATGGAACTTGCCATGGATGGTGTTGGACTGGCGGCTCAGGCACCGGTTCTGGCCACATCCCGCAATGCCGATGAACTGGCTGAAACCGAGGCACGCCTTGATGCCCTGATCAGTGATGCCCGCACCCGCCTTGACGAAATTGCCGTAACCAATCCGGAACCCCTGATGCTGCCCGTCGCTGCGGCGGATGCCGAAACTGACGCAAATGCAGGTAACACCGAAATACCAAATCAGAATCCTGATCAAGCGCAGGAGCAGATCGGGGAGCCGACACAAACCGTTACCGTCGATGCGATTGAAACCCTGACCGCGCAGCTTGACGATATTGTTGCCCGCCGTAATACGCTTCATGAATTGACCATGCAGCGGCTTGAACTTGAAAGGCAGCGTGGTGATCTGACTCTTGATATGGTCTTTGCCTATAGCGACCTTTCGGAATTCATCAATCCGCTGGTCGAGGTTGTCGATATCGATGTATCGCGCGGCATATCGCGTATTGCCGGGGGCAATAGCGATGCAGCGGGCGAACTTGAAGAAACCATCAAATTTTCCCAGCTAATTTCGGAAATCCGCGCCAATGTGAACCTTGCATTCGGCATGCTGACCGCAGCCATCGCCGTGCCAGAAGGCGATGCCATGGACGAAGTCCGCAATCAGTGGAGCTGGGCGGAACTTCGAATTTCGGACGCACTGGAAAAACTGCCCGATAACAATGATGGCACCCAGATCAAAAAACTGGCCGAGGCATTGATGGTTTATGGTGCTGGCAAAGACAGCGTTTTTGATCTGCGTGAAACCGAATGGGATAATCAGTACAAAACCGAGCAAACCCTTGACGCCACCCTGACCAGCGCCGAAGCGCTGAGCGCATCCATCGAACAACTGGTCGATGCCAAACGTCTTGAGGTCGATAACAGTGCAGCGAATGCCCTGTCGCAGGTGGTTCGCGATCAGCAGGTGATTGCCCTGATCGGTATTGCGGTACTGGTGATTTCTCTGTTGATCCTTATTTTCTATGTCCGGGGTAACCTGATCAAACGCCTGCTCCGCGTAATTGACGGCATGCGCCGAGTAGCGAATGGCGATCTTTCGACCGAGGTTCGCGATACCGGTCGCGATGAAATCGGTCGCATGGCCGAAATTCTCGGACAGTTCCGAGAAACAAGCCTTGCCGCCCAGCGGGCCGAGGAAAATGTCGCCCGCGAACGCGAAATCGCCGAAACCGAACGTCGCCGCGCCATGCTGGAACTGGCCGACGCGTTCGAGGCATCGGTGATGCAGGTCGCAAAGGATGTGTCACGCGAAGCCGAAAACATCCAGACAACATCCAATCAGGTGCGTGAACAGGCAGAAATCGCATCCAGCAATGCCACCGGCGTTGCCGGTGCGTCCGAGGAAATATCGATCAATATGGCGTCCGTTTCCGACGCGGCGCAATCGCTGTCCGAACGCGTGCGTGATACCGGCCTTCGTGCCCAGCAGTCGGTGAATGCCGCGACCAACGCAGTCGATGCTGCCCGTCAAACCAGCGACACCATGCACGAACTTGAAACCGGTGCCCAAGAAATCGGTGAAATCCTTAACCTTATCCAGGATATCGCCGCCCAAACCAACCTTTTGGCCCTGAATGCAACAATCGAGGCCGCCCGTGCAGGCGACGCGGGCAAAGGCTTTGCAGTCGTCGCACAAGAGGTCAAAAACCTTGCCAATCAGACCGGCACGGCAACCGACCGGATTGCCCAGCGCATCACCGGTATCCAGACAACAACCGGTGTCGCGGTACAGGCCATCGCCACCATCCGCGACAGCATCACCGGCATTCACGAAACGGTCGGCGAAATGTCGGCGGCCGTCGACGAACAGCAGGAATTTGTCGCCGAAATCGCCAGCAACGTCGAACAATCCGCCACCGCCGCCAGCGAAATGAATGAAACGATTGCACAGGTCAGCACCGCCGCAGGCGACAATCTGCAGGCCGTCGATGGCCTGAGTCAGGCAACAGATCGCCTGCGTCATCAATCGGACGATCTCGGAAAACGCGTGCGCGACTTCCTTGACTCCATCCGGTCCGAGCAAACGGCAGCAACACGACAGCAAGGCAATGAAACCATCGATGAAGCCTCCCTCCCGTGAGCGCACCTATCCGGGCCCCGATAAGAACGCCCTTCCCCCGAACGTCACGGTCGGGTCCCGGAATTTTTTCGTCCGGTTTCATTAGCCAACAAAAAACGATACACAGGAAACAGCATGAAAAATTCGATCGCGCATATCCTGAAATTCTCGGCCGTCACGACAGGCGTCACACTGTGCCTGATGGCGACAGCAACTGCCGCTTCCCCGCTTGATGAAGGGGTGAATTCCTATCGTCACGGCAATTTCGAATCCTCGGCCAAAACCTTTGCCCCACTTGCCGAACAAGGCAATGCCACCGCGCAATATCTGCTGTCCTGCCAGATGATCAACGGCATCGGTGTGCCAACCGATCAGTCAGCGGGCTGGGCCATGATGGAAGCGGCCGCCAGCAGTGCCCAACCGGATGCCAGCATGGTTCTTGCCCGCCGGTTGGAGGCAACGAATGGTGACAAGGAAAGCATCAAGTCGCTTTACATGACCGCCGCCGAACAAAAACAGACACAAGCCATGCTGTGGCTTGCCCTTGATGCGATTGACCAAGGCGACAAGGCGCATGCAAAAGAACTTTTGACGGATGCCTGGAACGAAGGAGACCCGAGGGCGGCAACCCTGCTTGCCACCCGCTTTGCCGAAAATGACGAAGACCGCATCAGCTATCTTTCCGCCGCGGCTGAAAAAGGCGAACTTCGTGCTGCCGCCTATCTTGCCGAAATTTCGCGCGAAAAGGATGACCGCGTCGGGGCTGTCGGCTGGTGTGCAATCGCATCCGGCCTGCCCGGCCATGCAGCCAATGTCGATTGGAAAGAAATCGGCATGGCGGTCGAGCGGACCTGCGCGAAATATGACGAGGACCTTAAACCTGCTGCACGCGCGCAAAACCGGGCCAATGTCGACCAGTTCCTGTCTGACTTCTTTGCCGATTACAAAGCATGGAAGCCTTGGCGCCCCTGTGCCGTTCGCTGATTATCGATCAGACAGATTGATGAGGCCTGCCAGAACGGCATCCATCGCATTCAGATCGGTTGGTGTATTGATATTGGTAAAGGGCGTACTTTGCCCCGGTTCAACCGGGAAATCGACGACAACAGCATTGGCAATGTGCAAGGCTCCCCCAACACGGCGGTCATCTGCCACCAATTGACGCATAATGATCCCATCCGTATCTCGATGCCAAACGGCCGACAGATAATGGTACCGCCCGGCATGACCGGCAAAGGCTGCTTTTTTCCCCGCATCTGTCGCAGCCTTGATCAATTGCAGGACCATATCATCGGGCACAATCGGGCAGTCGACCGGGAACGAGACCAGCCAGTCGATATCATCGGGCAATGCCAACAATCCCCCCAGAATACCGCCCAACGGCCCGTGCCCCGGTTCGGGTTTGTCCGGAATGACCGGCAGATTGAATGCTCCAAACAACGATGCGTCTTGGTTACTTGAGATCATCAGATGGTTGCATTGCCGGGCGGCTGCGGTGATCGCATGCGCAATCAATGGCTTGCCTGCCAGTTCACGAAACGGCTTGTTTCCGCCCATGCGTCGCCCCTCTCCCCCGGCAAGGATCAATCCGGCGACTTTCGGGTGATTGGATATGCTGTTTGCTTTGGCTGGCATCGGCGGGATTACGTCCGTTTATTCTGATCAGAGTGGCATGGCAGCATTGCCCACGGGGCATTTGCAGTGGGGGTATTTTGCCCCTATATCGGGGTCAAAGACAATGACAGCTTGGCTGTCACGCGATCGGACGACCGAATACGCCTGATGATGACGACCGGGGACGGCCCCTTTGAACCAGGAGGCCGTTATGGCTTGGATTGCATTGCTTTTGGCCGGAATTCTCGAAGTTTGTTGGGCTGCTGGCCTTAAATACTCCGATGGTTTTACCAGACCCGTTCCGACAATTTTCACCCTGATTACCATGGCCGGAAGCTTTTGGCTTCTGACCTTTGCCATGCGCAGCATTCCGCTTGGCACCGCTTACGCGATATGGACCGGGATCGGTGCGGTTGGCGCGGTGATATTTGGCATAATCGTCCTCGGCGAAGCCCTTAGCTTTGCAAGGATCATGTCCATCGGCCTGATCCTTGCAGGAATTATCGGGCTAAAGCTTTTCCAACCTGCCTGAATAAAAACGGGCGGCCCTCAAGCCGCCCGCTATCAAAATGCCCTTAGGAGCGGATTAAATCACACGCCCGCTGGAATTCCGCTGCGTTCCACCTTGCGCGGAGACGTGAGTTCTTTCCATTTCGACAGCGCCTTGTTGACCGCAGGATACGGTTCACGCGGGATGAACTCCCCATCACCGCATTTGCCAACGACAACGCCCTCCTCGGCGGCAATCCGGCCACGGCTGATGGTGTAGCGCGGTAGACCGGTGACTTCATGTCCTTCGAACACGTTGTAATCGATGGCAGACTGCTGATGTTTGGCAGTGA
Organism: Thalassospira lucentensis; assembly: GCF_001613805.1. Taxonomy (GTDB): domain Bacteria; phylum Pseudomonadota; class Alphaproteobacteria; order Rhodospirillales; family Thalassospiraceae; genus Thalassospira; species Thalassospira lucentensis_A. Next base: position 66,370 of record NZ_LPVY01000007.1, on the reverse strand, counting down.
TGGTTTTCGATGTCTTCGGATCCCATACAACAAGGTCCGCATCAGCGCCCACAAGGATTGCGCCCTTGCGCGGATAGACATTCAGGATTTTGGCAATATTGGTTGAAGTCACGGCAACAAATTCATTCATCGTCAGACGTCCGGTATTCACGCCATAGGTCCACAGCAACGGCATGCGGTCTTCAAGACCACCAGTCCCGTTTGGGATTTTGGTAAAATCACCAACGCCCATACGTTTCTGCTTTGTTGTGAAGGCACAATGGTCGGTTGCAACAACCTGCAGGCTACCGGATGCCAGACCGTTCCACAGACCATCCTGATGCAGTTTGCTGCGGAAAGGCGGGGACATGACACGGCGGGCCGCGTGATCCCAGTCCGCGTTCGCATATTCACTTTCATCCAGAATCAGATGCTGGATCAGCGGTTCGCCAAACACGCGTTTACCATTGGCTCGCGCGCGGCGAATGGCTTCGTGTGCCGGTTCACAGGACACATGCACGATATAAAGCGGCACATTCGCCATATCGGCAATCATGATCGCACGGTTGCACGCCTCGCCCTCGACATCGACAGGCCGGGAATAGGCGTGTGCCTCGGGCCCGTTATTGCCCGCATCAAGCAAACGTTGCTGAAGGGTCGCAACCACATCGCCGTTTTCGGCATGCACCAATGGCATCGCGCCAAGTTCCGAACAGCGCGAGAAAGATGCGAACATTTCGTCATCATCAACCATCAACGCGCCCTTATAGGCCATGAAATGCTTGAAAGTGTTGATACCCTTTTCCTCGACAACGATTTTCATCTCGTCAAAGACCTGCTCGCCCCACCAGGTGATTGCCATGTGGAACGAATAATCGCAAACCGCCTTGGTCGATTTGTTATCCCACGCCTGAAGCGCTTCAAGCAGCGACTGATTGGGTGCCGGCAGGCAGAAATCGACAACCATCGTCGTACCGCCGACAACCGCTGCCTTGGTACCGCTTTCAAAATCGTCTTCGGAATAAGTGCCCATAAAGGGCATTTCAAGATGAGTGTGCGGGTCAATCCCGCCGGGCATGACATAGCAGCCGTCGGCATCAACAACCTTGTCCCCGGTCAGGTTCTGACCGATCGCGGCGATCTTGCCATCTTCAATCAGGATATCGGATTTGTATGTCAGATCGGCGGTAACGATTGTTCCGCCACGAATAACCATGGACATGGGTGGCTCCTTGTCTGTCAGTCTGTCGTAAGGCCCGGAAAGTTGCGGGAAAGGCCCGGCATCCCTGCCCGTTTTCAGTTTCGTCAGATGGTTTGCCCCCCGGCAGGATTGTTACACCTGCCGGGGGATCGGATCGTTACATTGACGCCTTGTCGGTAACGGCGTGGGTCCATGCGCCTTCCGGCTCTTTGGTGATAACCGGATCGGAACCGCCCGACAGAAGGCTATCCACGGTGCGCTGATAGGCCGCCTCGTCAAGTTTACCATCGTCATCGAGCAGCTTGGCGATTTCCTGCATCATGCGGATCTGGTGTTTTTCGGTCTGGGCACCGGTTGCATCGTTATCCAGAACGATCATCGCCGCGTCTTCCGGGTTTTCCTTCGCCCACTGCCAGCCCTTCATGCTCGCAGCAACAAAGCGCCCCATCTTGTCGACGAAAGCCTCGTCCTTCAGATTGTCTTCAAGAACATAAAGGCCATCTTCAAGCGTCGCCACACCCTGATCTTCGTATTTGAAGACCTTAAGCTGATCTTCAGTGATACCGGCATCGATAACCTGCCAGTATTCGTTATAGGTCATGGTCGAAATGCAATCGGCCTGCTTTTGCAGCAGCGGATCAACGTTGAAGCCCTGCTTAAGAACCGTAACGCCTTTTTCGCCGCCATCGGTCGGAATGCCAAGCTTCGACATCCAGCTTAAGAAAGGATATTCGTTGCCAAAGAACCAGACGCCAAGCGTACGACCCGGGAAATCATCCGGGCTTTCAACACCGGTCTCCTTAAGGCAGGTGAGCATCATGCCTGACTTGGCAAAGGGCTGCGCAATGTTGACTAATGCAACACCCTTTTCACGCGACGCCAGTGCGGATGGCATCCAGTCGACGATCACGTCCGCACCACCACCGGCAATAACCTGCGGCGGGGCAATATCCGGACCGCCCGGATTGATCGTGACGTCAAGATCGGCTTCTTCGTAAAAGCCCTTGTCGAGCGCCACATAGTAACCGGCGAACTGTGCCTGGGTTACCCATTTAAGCTGCAGGGTGACTTCGTCCGCCGCCATCGCCGAGAGCGATGTCAAACCGACACTTAACCCTAACGCAGTCGCAAATACTTTCTTCATTCGTCGATGTCTCCTCAGGTTATTGTCAAGTCCTCCCGACGGGCCGTCTTTTGATGCCTTTAATGGCGACGTACCCGAAATGACGGATGCCATGACGTCGCCTTTCTTTCGACGTAGGCCACAGCTCCGTAAAAGGCGGTCCCCGCCAGGGCCGCCAATGCAATTTCCGCCCAGACCATATCGACATTCATCCGCCCGACTTCGGTCGAGATACGGAAACCCATGCCAACGATCGGGGTACCGAAAAATTCGGCAACGATGGCGCCAATCAGTGCCAGCGTGGAATTGATTTTAAGTGCGTTAAAGACAAACGGCATCGCTGCTGGCAACCGCAACCGGAACAGGGTTGACCAGTAACCCGACGCATAAGTTGCCATCAGGTCCTTCTCAAGCGCACCTGCCGCATTCAATCCAGTCACGGTATTCACCAGCATCGGGAAGAAGGTCATGATCACAATCACCGCCGCCTTCGACTGCCAGTCAAACCCGAACCACATCACCATGATCGGCGCCACACCGATGATCGGTAACGCCGACACCATATTGCCCAGCGGTAAAAGCCCCCGTTTCAGGAACGGCACCCGGTCGACTGCAATCGCAACGATAAAGGCACTGCCGCAGCCAATCACATAGCCGCTGATCACGGCCTTGATGAAGGTCTGATGGAAATCGGCAGCCAGAATGTCGGTCGAACTGATGAAACGAAGCCCGATGGCACTTGGCGCAGGCAATAAAACCTGCGGCACGCCAAAGCCAGCCACGATCACTTCCCAAAGGAACAGCAACCAGACGCCAAACGCGATCGGCACCAGAATATTGGCTGATTGCTGTTTCGCCATTTCAAGGCTGCGATAACGCGCAACCACATCAATCCCCCGCCAGACAAACGCCCAAAGCGACAGGATGAACAGCCAGAACCCGGTTCCTGCATGTCCGGCAGCCCCTTGACCATAAAGCGCCCCAATCGCCTGCCAGCAGCCAAATACCGCCACCGCCAGGATGATTGCCGCATACTGAATGCGACCAACACCAAGCCAGGTAAAGGCAGCACCAGTGATCACACACAGCGCCATTGCAACGGCAATTCCGGGAATGTCGCTGACAAAGGCGATCTGTTTGCCGCTGTCGGGATCAATCCCGGTTAACGGAAAGATCAAAGCCAAAAGGGCAGCAATCGCAGCAACCAGACAGAATTTATCGAGTTTGATATTGGTCATCCGCGTACTCCCATTCTGGCAAGTACACGGCGTTCACACCATCCAACCATCACCACCATGATCGCGGCAACAAAGGCCGCGGTCAGCAATGCCGACCAGATCTGTATGGTTTGGCCGTAATACGACCCGGCCAGAAGACGCGCGCCCAACCCAGCCTGCGCCCCCGTAGGCAATTCACCGACAATTGCCCCCACCAGACTGATCGCAATCGCAACCTTCAGACTCGCAAACAGATAAGGCATCGCCGATGGCAGGCGAAGCGACCAGAAAGTCTGCCATTTCGATGCGTTATAGGTGCGCATCAGATCAAGCTGGATCACCTGCGGCGAACGCAGGCCCTTGACCATGCTGATCGTCACCGGGAAGAAACACAGATAGGTCGAAATGATTGCCTTTGGCACCAGTCCCTTAAGTCCAATCGCGCCGAGCACAACGACGATCATCGGGGCAATGGCAAGAATCGGAATGGTCTGGGATGAAATCACCCACGGCATCAGGCTTTTTTCAAGTGTCACCACATGAACGATCCCGACCGCCAGCAAAATGCCAAGTGCTGTACCGATCACAAACCCCAGCAGGGTCGATGAAAGCGTCACCCATGTGTGGTAAACCAGCGACCGTTTGGACGTGATCGAAGTCGCAAAAATGGTTTTATACATTTCCTGCGCGACCTGATGGGGGGCAGGAAGGATCGGCCGTTCCTGTGCCATCGTATCTTCGATCAAGCGCGTCGTTGTCCAGGTTTCGCCGGCGCGGTTATAGCGATCAATCTGGGTCGGCGCGTTCATGAACACCGCCCCGACATACCAGATGACAAACAGCGCAATCAGAACCACCGTCACCGGGCCAGCCTGCCCGGACATCAAACGCGACCAAAGCGACGCACCACCCATCGCACCATTCATCGTTGCGGCATTACTCGTCATAGCTATGCCCTGCCCGCAGCCCTTCACGCACACGATGGGCTACTTCCAAGAATTCTGGTGTTTCGCGGATATCAAGACCGCGATCCTTCGGAAAATCGGTTTTGATCACATCAATGATCCGGCCCGGCCTTGGCGACATCACAACGATCTTGGTCGACAGGTAAACTGCCTCGGGGATCGAATGGGTGACAAAGGCAACCGTCTTGTTGGTCCGGGCCCATAGTTTCAGAAGCTGTTCATTCAAATGATCGCGGACAATTTCATCTAACGCCCCGAACGGCTCATCCATCAGAAGCAGATCGGCATCAAAGCTTAGCGCGCGCGCAATCGATGCACGTTGCTGCATCCCGCCCGAGAGCTGCCACGGGAATTTCTTTTCAAACCCGTTCAGTTCGACAAGTTTTAGTGCCTCGTGCCCCCGTTTGATCCGTTCTTCGCGGGGGATTTCCATAATTTCCAGCGGCAGGGTCACATTGCGTTCAATCGAACGCCATGGCAGCAATGCCGGGGCCTGAAACACATAGCCATAGGCACGGTTTTCACGCGCTTCCTGCGGCGAAACACCGTTAATCGAAATATCACCACCCGTGGCTTTCTCCAGATCGGCAATCACGCGTAAGAGCGTGGTTTTGCCACAGCCCGACGGGCCGATAAAGGAAACGAAATCACCACGTTCAATCGTCAGATCAACGTCGGACAGGGCATAGACCGGCCCGTCAGCGGTTTGAAAGGTCAACGACAGTTTTTGAATATCAACAACTGCGTCGGCGGATGCGGGCATTTGCGCCACATTATTGACGACTGCTTTTAACGTCATGGGGTATCCCCTGATCGAATGTCTCTCTAAAGCCTCCCTCAGGGTCGTTGCCCTGAACCTTGCCGACTTGTCTTTTGCCCGGTCATTTGGCGCCGGAATATAAAATGTCGGTCAAAGCAAAACGGCGAGCGGGGCTCATGCTCCGTTCGCCGTTAAAATCTCAGTTGCCGTCGGTCAGGCGGGTATAAGTCGAAGGCCGACGGTCCCGGAAAAACTGCCATGTGTTCCGGACTTCACGCACCATGGACATATCCATGTCATGCACGATCAGTTCGTCCTGATCGCGCGATGCTTCCTTCTCGATCACGCCGCGCGGATTGACGAAATAGCTTTGGCCGTAAAACTCACCGATATCCCAAGGCATTTCGCGGCCAACACGATTGATTGCCCCGATATAACATCCGTTGGCAACCGCCGATGCAGGTTGTTCCAGCTTCCACAGATGTTCCGAAAGCCCAGCCACCGTTGCTGACGGATTGACGATATATTCAGCGCCATTAAGCGCCAGTGCACGCCAGCCTTCGGGGAAATGCCGGTCATAGCAGATATAAACGCCAAGCTTGCAATACTGGGTATCAAACACCGGCCAGTCCGAAACACCCGGTTTAAAGAAAAACTTTTCCCAGAAACCGGCAACCTGCGGGATATGGGTTTTGCGATATTTGCCGAGATAGGTCCCGTCGGCATCAATCACGGCGGCGGCGTTGTAATACACACCGGTAATTTCCTGCTCGTAGATCGGAACGACGATGACCATCTTGTGTTTCTTGGCCAGTTCACACATCAGTTGCGTGGTCGGGCCGTTCGGGATTTCTTCGGCCGCGTCATACCATTTCCTGTCCTGGCTGGGGCAGAAATAGGGCTGCGTAAACACTTCCTGAAAACACAAAACCTGCACGCCCTGCCGCCCTGCCTCTTCGATATAGGGCAGATGCGCGTCGATCATGGCCTGACGAATTTCGTCCGGCGACTGTTCGGTTGAACCCTTAAGGCTCATCTGAATCAGTCCGCCTCTCAGCATAGACATCCGAGATACCTCCTTGATCTGATATGTGCCATGTGCCGGCTTTCGCCGATCTTGTGGCTTGGTCCAGTCTGCGCCCCCAATTCCCATGATGGGACGCAAACCGGAAAATCGTGAAACGTAACGTTTCCCAACAGCTTTCGCCTACCTTGCCCGCAATGGGGCAGAGCTGGAATCAGTCCTTAGTCAATTTCCTTCAACACTTCGCGCAGCGTGCCAAACAGCTGATCGATATGAGATTTTTCAATGATCAGCGGCGGTGAAAGCGCAATGATATCGCCCGTGGTGCGGATCAGGATGCCCTTCTCGAACGCCTTGAGGAATGCACTAAAGGCCCGCTTGGTCGGGAAGCCTTCGATGCTTTCAAGTTCGATCGCACCGATCAGGCCAAGGTTGCGGATATCCTTGACCTTCGGCAGATCAATCAGACTGTGAACCGCATCTTCCCAATATTGGCCAAGTTCCTGCCCCTTGGTGTAAAGGCCTTCTTCCTCATAGGTTTCAAGCGTCGCGAGGCCCGCCGCACAGGCAACCGGGTTGCCCGAATAGGTGTAGCCATGGAACAGCTCGATCATGTTTTCCGGACCGGTCATGAACGTGTCATGGATGTCGTCAGTGGCGAAAACCGCCCCCATGGGGATCGTGCCGTTGGTAAGCCCCTTTGCCGTCGTTACCATGTCCGGCTGAACACCAAAATAATCCACCGCAAACGGGGCGCCAAGGCGACCGAAACCGGTAATGACTTCATCAAAGATCAGAAGAATGCCATGCTTGGTGCATATCTCGCGCAGGCGTTCCAGATAGCCCTTTGGCGGGATCAGAACACCGGTCGACCCTGCAACCGGCTCAACAATAACGGCCGCGATAGTTGACGGATCATGCAGCGCGCAAATGCGTTCCAGATCATCGGCCAGAAACGCACCGTGTTCCGGCATGCCGCGGGTAACACCGTTTTCATCAGGCAGATAGGTATGACGGATATGGTCAACCCCGCCCAGCATCTGTCCAAAGGTCTTTCGGTTGCCCGAAATACCACCGACCGAAATACCGCCGAAATTGACACCGTGATAGCCGCGCTCACGACCGATCAATCGGGTCCGCTGCCCGTCCCCTCGTGCCCGGTGATAGGCAATCGCGATCTTAAGCGCGGTTTCAACCGATTCAGATCCGGAATTGGTATAAAAAACATGGTTCAGATCGCCCGGCATAAGCTGCGCCAGACGGCTGGCAAGCTCGAACGCCTTGGGATGCCCCATCTGGAATGCCGGGGCATAATCCAGTTCGTCCATCTGTGCCTTGACCGCCTCGACGATCTTGGGGCGCTTGTGACCAGCGTTGCAGCACCAAAGCCCTGCAGTACCGTCCAGAATCTGGCGGTTGTCATCGGTCTGGTAATACATGCCTTCCGCGCTGACAAGCATGCGTGGGGCCTGCTTGAACTGGCGGTTCGCCGTAAACGGCATCCAGAATGCCGAAAGATCGTTCGGTCGGCTGATTTTCGTGGTGGCTGTCATAAAAAGGTCTCCCGTACCTTTCTTGTGCTTCCCTGACATCGTTTTGGCGGGCCAAATCAATGTCCGACTTTATTAAATAGCCAGACCGCCCCGACTGAGCGATATGTCGCACATAGGGCAGTCTGGACTACACCTGATAAGGGTGCAGAAAAAATCGTTAGCACGGGAATCTCCCATGCACTAGCGCTTTAAAGTCACCGGGAACTGGTTTCGAATTTTCGACTGCCAAATGCCATTTCAGCGACCCTGATTTTTGTTTACGGCACCGAATTTCTGTTTATCTTTCACCGGTGTTGTTCAAAATTTTGGACATACCCGGTTGGTTCGGCGCGTATTTTAAGCTTGCTTTTTAGTATCTAAAGTAGAGATTATTTTAACCTGACCAAACGGTCAAGATAAATGACGCAATTTCGGGGAACGTCGATGACTGCAATCAAATCCGGACTGAACGGTGCACACAAGGCCGCCATTCGTCAGGAAAACGAAGAGCAAATTCTCGCCGCTGCCGAACTGGTTTTTGCCGATTACGGCTTCAAGGGAGCAACCACCGCGCGGATCGCCGAAATTGCCAATGTACCCAAGGCCAATGTGCATTACTATTTCAGCACCAAAGAAGCCCTTTATCGCCGTATCATGGAAGACATTTGCGATCATTGGCTTGAAGCAGCAATGACATTTGAAAATAGTTCCGACCCGGCCGAAATCCTGCGCGGCTATATTGAAGCCAAAATGGATTTGTCGCGTGCCCGCCCGCATGGTTCACGCGTCTGGGCTCATGAAATCATCCGTGGGGCAAAATTTTCATCCGATTACATTTCAACCACTGTCAAAAACTGGCTTGATAGCCGTGTAGTGGTGATCAATCGTTGGATCACCGAGGGGAAAATGGACAAGGTTGAGCCCTACTCGCTGATGTATATGATCTTTGCCACTACCCAGCATTACGCCGACTTTGCCCGCCAGATTGAAATCTTTAACAACAATCAACCGCTGTCGGATACCCAATTCGCAGAGGCCAAGGAAAATGTCGTGCGCATCATTCTAAAGGGTGTTGGCCTGTCTTAAAGGCAACCGGCGCAACAAAGCTGCCTGCCCGTCCCCACACTAACGAATAGTTGTAAAAGATACTCTGCTTCCAAATCTGAAATCGACAAACACTGATCGGTTTTCAGGGGGGATAAGCATGTATTTTCAACGCGTATTCTTGTACGCGATCCAATTGGGCGTCATGCCTATGCTTGTCCTGCCTTGCATTGTCCTGTCCGCAATCATCAATCATGCCCATGCCGCATCTGATACCTGCAAACAGATTGTTGTTGGCGGTGCCGCAGGATGGGAACCGATCTCTTACTTAGGCAGTAACGGCCACGCGCAAGGTATTTCGATTGATATCCTGCGTCGATACACACAGGAAAATAATATCAGCCTGAAAGTGCATCTTGAAGTCCCTTGGAACCGGTCGATCCAGATGCTCGAAGCCGGTGAAATCGATGTGATGGCGGGTGCCTATTACACGGCCGAACGCGCAATGACTTTCATTTATTCACTTCCTTATGCATCCGATGATGTGATGGTCTTTCAGCATGTTGACCGGCAATTTTCAGTTCACAGCATCGACAGCCTCATCGGTCACAGCGGTGCGCGCCCCCAAGGCGGAAGCTACGGCGATTTCATTGACCGGTTTGCCGCCGATAGGCTCGACATGATTTATTCACCAACTGGCAACCGCATATTCGATATCCTGTTGAACGGGCGGGTCGATTATGTATTGCTCGGGCGATATGACGGCATGGCCAATGTCGCGATTGACGGCATCGACCAACAGGTTATTGCCATTGAACCACCACTGGCCGTGAACGAAGTTCAATTCATGTTTTCGCGCAGCAGCCCGTGCGTGCGGCATGTCGCCCGGATCAACAACTTGATCACTGAACTGAACGACAGCGGGCAGCTTTCCGAATGGGTTGCCTTTCACCTGCCCAAATCTAACAGCAACTGACAAAAAGACCGGCACAGAGGCCGGTCCAGTCTGGAGTATTCATGGGAGGTAGTTGATATCAGTCTAAACCGATTGTGTCATGACCGTCTCGTCGGCCTTGGCCAGAACGGCATGCAGCAAAACCTGCCCTCCCGCATCTGACCAGTGCTTGTGAACTTCCTCAATCTCGTTATGGGAAATACCATCGACACACGGGATAAAGATCATCGCGGTCGGGGTCACCTGCGCCAGATAGCAGGCATCATGCCCCGCACCCGACACAATCTCGCGCGCGGAATATCCACCGATTTCAACCGCATTGCGAACCGCGTCGACGCAGGTTTTGTCAAACGGAACCGGCGCGTAATAGAAAATCTGCTCAAACTCGGTTTTAAGGCCGATTTCGGATGCAATTTTATCAACACCATCGCGCAGAGCTTTGTCCATATCGGCCAGAACCGCGTCATCTGGATGGCGGAAATCAACGGTAAAGAACACCTCACCCGGGATAACATTGCGTGAGTTCGGATGGATTTGCATCATGCCAACCGTGGCACAGGCCAGTGGGGATCGATCCAGACCGATCCTGTTGACCAGATCAACCACACGCGACGCACCCAACAATGCATCCTTGCGGGTTTTCATCGGCGTCGGGCCGGCATGGGCCTCAACACCGGTGAACTTGATTTCGTACCAGCGCTGCCCCTGTGCATCGGTGACAATGCCGATATCCTTGCCTTCATCTTCAAGGATCGGGCCCTGTTCGATATGGGCCTCGAAATACGCGCCCATCGGATGGGCATCAATCGTGGCTTCGTCATCACCAAGATAGCCGATGCGTTTCAATTCCTCGCCCATCGTCTTGCCATCGACATCAGCGCGCGAATGACCGTATTCAAGGTCGAAAACCTTGGCAAACACGCCCGATGCGACCATCGCCGGGGCAAAGCGCGACCCTTCTTCGTTGGTCCAGCAAACGACTTCAAGTGGTGCTTCGGTTTCGTATTTGGCTTCGTTCAGAGCCCGGATTACTTCAAGCCCCGAAAGCACACCATAAACACCATCATATTTTCCCCCTGTCGGCTGGCTGTCCAGATGGCTTCCCATCACCACCGGTGGCAGATCGGGATTGCGCCCTTCACGGCGTGCAAAGATATTTCCCATCTTGTCGATGCGGATCGTGCAACCCTCGGCCTTGCACCATTTGATGAACAAGTCTCGGCTCTCACGATCCAGATCGGTCAGCGCCAATCGACAAACGCCATCCTTGGCGGTTTTGCCGATCTTTGCCATTTCCATCAGGCTGTCCCAAAGCCGGTCGCCATTGATCGACAGATTGCGCACACTTGGTTGAACGGTCATTTAGATATCCTTTTGTCTGTCTTCCGGCTTGGGATTACTCGGCAGCCTGCCGCATCGGGTTTAACGGATGTTCCGGCCAGGTCATGTAAGGCTTGTCGGTTTTGACCGGTTCCATGGTGATGCAATCAGGCACCGGACAAATGTGATAGCAAAGGTTGCAACCAACACATTCCTCGTCGATGACAACAAACTCACGGTGCCCGTCTTCCTTGACATTCATCGCAATCGCCTGATGCGATGTATCCTCGCAAGCGATGTGGCAACGGCCACATTCGATACAATTGTCCGGGTTGATCACCGCCTTGGTATCGAAATTCATGTTAAGCTCGTTCCAGTTCGCGACCTGCGGCACGGCCGCACGCGTGAACTGTTCGACACTGGTGTACCCCTTGTCATCCATCCACTGGCTCATGCCATCGATCAGATCATCGACAACGCGGAAACCATAAATCATTGCAGCCGTGCAGACCTGCACCGCGTTTGACCCCAACGCCATGAATTCAACGGCGTCTTTCCATGTGGTAATCCCGCCGATGCCGGAAATATGCAGATCGCGGGTTTCCGGCGTGCGGGCAATTTCGGCCACCATGTTAAGCGCAATCGGCTTTACCGCCGATCCGCAATAACCGCCATGCGTACCCTTGCCATCAACAATCGGTTCGGGAACCATGCTGTCAAGATCGACCGAAATGATCGAGTTAACGGTGTTAATAAGCGACACGGCATCCGCCCCACCTTTAAGTGCGGCCTCTGCCGACCACAGGATATTGGTGATGTTTGGCGTCAGCTTCGTAAAGACCGGAATATCGACCGCATCCTTGACCCAGCGGGTGACCTGTTCGACCATTTCAGGCACCTGCCCGATGGCCGATCCCATGCCGCGCTCGCACATGCCGTGCGGGCAGCCAAGGTTAAGTTCTATCCCGTGCACGCCGCTTTCGGCGATCTGTTGTGCCAAATCCTTCCATGCCCGTTCTTCAATCGGGGCCATCATCGATCCGATGATCACATGGTCGGGATATTCTTTACGACATTCGCGGATTTCCTGAAGATTGACCGAAAGCGGCCGGTCGGAAATCAGTTCGATATTGTTGATACCAAGCAAACGACGGTTCTGGTCATGATGCGCGCCATAGCGCGACGATACGTTAACCACTGGCGGATCAATCCCCAGCGTCTTCCAGACAACCCCGCCCCATCCGGCCTGAAATGCGCGAACAACGTTGTATTTCTTGTCGGTCGGCGGTGCGGAGGCCAGCCAGAACGGGTTGAGTGAATCAATCCCGGCAATTTTGCAGCTTAGATCAGCCATTTTCTCTCTCCCTTTCTGGCTTATGCGGTTTTAAGGAACGCATCGATGGCAATTGCGGCCTGTTTGCCGTCTTCGACCGACTGGACTGTCAGGTCCTCGCCACTTTTGATGCAATCCCCACCGGCAAAGATGCCAGAGGCGGTTGTCTGGTAATTTTCATCGACCACGATCTTGCCCCCGGCAATTTCCATTCCGGCAAGGTCATCTGTTTTGATTTTCTGCCCGATGGCCTTCAGGATCTGATCGGCACGGATTTCAAATTTCTCGCCGGTACCGACAAGCTTACCGTCCCGAAGTTCCGTTTTCTCGAACTCCATTCCGATCAGTTTACCATTGGCCTTGATCGCAATCGGCTTGGCCCAGTGGCGCACAACCACGCCATTGATCTTGGCCAGTTCCTGTTCATATTCGGTCGCCGACATATGTTCGGCCCCACGGCGATAGACCAATGTGACTTCGTCGGCACCAAGGCGTTTGGCCTGAATGGCGGCATCAACTGCAGTGTTGCCACCGCCGATCACGATCACATTATTGCCAACCGGCATGTCGGATTTCGGTTCGGTCTGGCGAAGTTGCTCGATAAAGGCAATCGCGTCATCGACACCATCAAATGCCTCTCCCGGCAGGCCAAGTTCGTTGGTCGCGCCAAGCCCGACCCCAACAAACACCGCATCATATCCGTCACGCAAAGCCCCAAGACGGATGTCACGGCCAAGCGCCTTGCCATACTCGATCCGGATGCCGCCAATGCCCAAAAGGAATTCAACCTCGCGCTGGGCGAAATCATTGGTCATTTTGTACGCCGCAAGACCATATTCATTAAGCCCGCCCGGCTTTGCCTTGGCCTCAAACACCGTCACATCATGGCCCAGCATCGCCGCGCGATGCGCGCATGAAAGCCCCGCCGGACCGGCACCGACCACCGCAATCTGTTTACCGGTCAGGGGGGCCCGTTTGAACGGATGGGGCAATTCATCGCGCGCCATCAGGTGATCAACCGCAAAACGCTGCAGACTGCCGATTTCAACCGCGACATCTTCGGACACATTACGCACGCAGGCCTGTTCGCACAGTACTTCCGTCGGGCAGGCACGTGCACAGGTGCCACCCATGATATTGGCCGACAGGATGGTTTTGGCCGCCCCGTCCGGGTTTCCGGTGCTGATTTTGCGGATGAAGCCCGGAATATCGATTGATGTCGGGCATGCTGTAACGCACGGCGCATCATAGCAATACAGGCAGCGATTGCTTTCGGCCATGGCCTGCAAGGTGGAATAAGGCGGATGCAGATCGGAAAAGCCGTCATCAGCGTCGTTATGGCCAACACCATGGATCGCACCTGATTTCGAAACTTGCTTGCCCTGCAAGATGGTCATGTTTTGTCTCCCTGCCAAAAAGGCGTCCTCTCCTGGCGTCAGCGAGAGACAAAACAAGAATGGCATCCTCAAAAGACCAGCCGCGCTGGAAGCCGCAAAGGGCTTCGGATGGATTTATGGCGCATGTGAACGGGCGGGCCCGACCAACTCTGGGTCTTCTATCAATGACATTCTTGGCGTATCCGTCCGGCTTACCGCCGAACTGTTTCCCAGTATTTGATCTGCCGCGCTTTTATGAAGTTCGGGTTATTCCCGTTTGATAGCGCGTACAGATGCCTCTCTCTGACAGATACAGCATGTCCAATCCTGATCATTTGGTCAAGATTAAAAATACAGGTTATTAAACTTGCAGTTTTATCCTGCATTTCTGTCGCTTTTGCGCTTTCGTCGCCAGAAGGCTATAACGAATAGCTGTCCTTGACTGCTTCCATCACAACAAAGGTCGATGTGTGCGACACATATGGCAGTTCAGAAATCTTCTCGCCCAGCACGCGGCGATAATCACCAATATCGCGGCTGCGCACCTTGATCAGGTAATCAAACGCCCCCGCGATCATGTGGCATTGCTCTATTTCAGGCACGTCCCGCACGGCCTTGTTGAATGCATTAAGCGCCTCGGTCTTGGTATCGGTCAGGATCACCTGAACAAACGCAATATGGCTGGCCCCCATTTTTTCCGGATGAAGGATCGCCCGATAACCAAGGATGTGTTCACTTTCTTCCAGCCGTCGCAGACGCAGGGCACAGGGTGTTTTCGATAGTCCGACGCGATGCGCCAGATCCGTAACCGTAATCCGGCCATTCACAGCAACTTCGCGCAGAACCGCCAGATCAATCTTGTCCAAAACACCCATTTGGCACCTCTAATGTAATTAAATTTCCTATTATAACTAAAATAATAAGTGAAATTACCCATCGATCAAATCAACTTTAGGAAAAACAACCTGTCATAAAGTCGTATCATTAACCAACGGCAGCAAACCGCTGGCCCGGGTCGCACAGGCGTCAGCGACCAGCGGATGTCGGCAAGACCGGATCAAGTCCGGCGTAACGGGAGTGGAAAACCGACAACGAACAACTATCGCAAAAAGGGACTTCACCATGTCACAGACACCATCCGTGAAGCCGATCCTGATTGGCTATGACGGGACAGAGGCAGCATACCGCGCGGTTCAATTTACCGCCAACCGGGCCGCCGCCGAAGGATGCCCGGTACATGTCATCTATGTTCTGGAATGGTCGCCATACAGCTTTCTGTCGGCCCAGGAACTTGAAGAACGCCATCAACGCCGAACCGAAGAACTTTCCCGTGCCGAGGCCACCCTTGCCCCGGCACTTCGTGTTTTTACCGACCGCAATATCCCAATGACCTACGAGGTCAGATACGGCCATTCCGGCGAACTGATCTGCCAGATCGCCAAGGAAAAGAAAGCCACACAGATCGTCCTTGGTCGAAAGGGCGGCACAGCCCTTGGCGCGCGATTACTGGGCAGCCTTGCCCTGACACTGGTTCAGGCCAGTCCCGTGCCCGTTACCGTAGTGCCCTGAACACCACCGGGTTTGCAGTCAAAAACATAAAACAATCAAAATCGGAGAGTTCTCATGTCTTGCCAGTACAGAGTCCCGGCGTGGGCCGCCGGCATAACGGCGACTATTCTTCCCTTCATGGCGATGGCGCAGGAAGGGTCGCTTGACCAGCGCATCAACGAAACCGTTGCGCCGATCTCAAATGTCATTGCCGGTACAATTTTCTATTCCGTCCCCATCGCGGGGAATGATTTCCCGCTGATCGTCGGCTGGCTTGTGATTGCCGCCGCTATTTTCACGCTTTATTTCGGCTTCGTGCAATTCCGCAAATTCGGCCATGCGATTGCATTGGTGAAAGGTGATTATTCACATCCCGATGACGCGGGCGAAGTTTCGCATTTTCAGGCATTGGCAACGGCCCTGTCAGGTACCGTTGGCCTTGGCAATATTGCCGGTGTTGCCGTCGCGGTTTCCATCGGCGGACCGGGGGCGACATTCTGGATGATTCTTGCCGGTTTGATGGGCATGGCGTCGAAATTCACCGAATGCACATTAGGGGTCAAATATCGCAATGAATATCCCGATGGTCGCGTATCGGGCGGGCCTATGTATTATCTGTCCAAAGGCTTGGCTGAAAAAGGCAAACCCGGACTGGGCAAGGCGCTCGCCATCCTCTTTTCGATCTGCTGCATCGGTGGTGCCGTTGGCGGCGGCAATATGTTTCAGGCCAATCAGGCCTTCCAGCAGGTCGTCAATGTTACCGGTGGTGAAAACAGCTTCCTTGCCGGAAGCGGCTGGCTATTCGGCCTGATCATGGCCGTCATCGTTGGCTCGGTCATCATTGGCGGCATCAAATCGATTGCCAAGGTCACCGAAAAAATCGTGCCTTTCATGGCTGTCATTTATGTCACCGCCGGGCTGGTTATTATCATCAGCAATATCGGCATGGTCGGTCAGGCGTTTAGCGACATTTTCGTTGGGGCCTTTACCGGGGCCGGTGTGGCCGGTGGCGTTGTCGGGGCCTTGATCCAGGGCTTCAAACGTGCAGCCTTTTCCAACGAGGCCGGTATTGGTTCAGCTGCCATCGCCCATTCGGCAGTTCGCACCAAGGAACCGGTGACAGAGGGTTATGTCGCCCTGCTTGAACCGTTTATCGATACTGTTGTGATCTGCACCATGACCGCCCTTGTCATTACCATCAGCGGCGAACTCAATTCCGGCCTGACCGGTGTTGAACTGACATCGGCGGCATTTGCATCAGCCTTTACATGGTTTCCTCTGGTACTGGCACTTGCCGTGGTCCTGTTTGCCTTTTCAACCATGCTGTCATGGTCCTATTACGGCCTGAAAGCCTGGACCTATCTTGTGGGAGAAGGCAAAGGCAAGGAGATCATCTTCAAGCTGTTCTTCTGCCTGTGTGTCATCGTGGGGGCAAGCATGAGCCTCGGTCCCGTGATTGACTTCTCGGATTCCATGATCTTTGCCATGGCCATTCCGAACGTCATTGGCCTTTATCTGCTGATGTCGGTCGTACGCGGCGAAGTGGACCAATACTGGGCCAAAATCGACCGTGGCGAAATCCGCAAAGTCGACAAATCCGCTGCTGCCGAAGCAGAAGCCTGACCCACGATCAAACCAAAAGCCCCCTGCCTTTCGCGCAGGGGGCTTGATTTGGCCTATTCCATAACTTCCATATGCTCGTCACGAGACGGTGCCTTGCGCTTTGGCCCCTGCATCAAAAGCAGCAAGGGCACCACTGCAATCACGATCCACATCATCGCCTGAAAATCATTCAGATAGGCAACCGTATTGGCCTGTGCTGTCACAACCTGATTAAGGGTGACTGCACCGGTCGCACTCTGCCAGTCCCAAGTTTCGGGCAGCCACGGGCTTTGCAGCGCCATCCGGAATGGCGTCAGGGTCGCGGCAAGGCTTGCATGCATCACTTGGGTATTCTGCGTCAGCATCGTGGTCATCACTGAAATGCCGATGCTTGATCCGATATTGCGCATCAGGCTGAACATCGCCGTACCCTCGGTCCGATAATGCGGATCAAGGGTGGCAAAGGTAATCGTGCTGAGCGGCACGAAAATAAAGCCGAGCCCGATCCCCTGAATGATCCCGGTGCGGATGATCGTGAATTCGCTGACCTCGGTCGTAAAGCCCATCATCTGGTAAAGTGACAAGGCTGTCATGAACAGGCCAAACAGGATCAGAAGCCGGATATCGATTTTGCCGATCAACCGCCCGACAAGCATCATGGCGATCATCGTGCCAACCCCGCGCGGCGCAAGCAGCATCCCTGCCGTCACCACTGGATATCCCATCAGATTTTGCAAGAACGGCGGCAATAATGCCAATGTCGCAAGCAACACCACACCGACGATAAAGATAAAGAACAACCCGATAACAAAGTTCCGGTCCGCAAACAGCCCCGGCTCCAGAAACGGATTTCTGGCCGTAAACATATGCACGATAAACATATAAAGGCACACCGCCGCCAAGGCCGTTTCAATCAGGATTTCCGACGACGAAAACCAATTCTGGCTTTCCCCGCGATCAAGCATCATCTGCAACGCGCCAATCGAAAGGCTCAGCAACGCAAAGCCGAACCAGTCAAATGAAAGCCCTTTTCGTTTATCGGTTTCGGGCACAAAGGCCATGATCCCGCCAAGGGCCAAAAGACCAACGGGCAGATTGATGTAAAACACCCAGCGCCAATTGTAATACTCGGTCAAATACCCGCCCAGTGTCGGTCCAAGGATCGGGCCTAGCATCACACCCATGCCCCACATCGCCATGGCCGAGCCATGCTTTTCTTTGGGGTATGTATCAAGCAAAACTGCCTGCGACAGCGGAACCAACCCGGCACCAAACGCACCTTGCAACAAGCGAAACACAACCATTTCCGGCAGGGAAACAGCCGCCCCGCACAACATGGAGGCAATGGTAAAACCGGTGACAGACACCAGAAACAACTTCTTGCGACCAAACCGTGACGCCAGAAAGCCCGTCGGTGGCGTCATGATCGCGGCGGCAACGATATAGGATGTCAGCACCCAGGAAATCTGATCCTGGGTGGCGGCCATACTACCCTGCATATGCGGCAGGGCAACGTTTGCAATAGTGGTATCAAGTGCCTGCATGATCGTCGCAAGCATGATCGAAACGGTGGTCAGACCGCGTTCAAGCGGCGTGGTCTCGCTGGCCGCCGTGGCGGCTGCATTCATTGCACGGCCCCTTCGGTACCAGCTTCGGCCTGATTGATCCCGATCCAGCCAAGTGCGGCGGCGGCAAAGGCCGGCAGTTCGCGTTTGTGATGGGTATCCACCTCGACCTCGGTGCTCATGCCAGCCCGCAATTCAGGACCGCCATTTTCAATGTCAACGGCGATCCGCACCGGGACCCGTTGCACGACCTTCACCCAGTTGCCCGTCGCATTCTGGGCTGGAATCACCGAAAATTCTGCACCGGTAGCCGGGGCAACCGAATGAACCACACCGTGCCAGACCTTGCCCGGATAGGCATCGACCGAAATCTCGGCTTCCTGTCCCGGTTCAAGATAAGTCAGATCAACTTCCTTGAAATTGGCATCAATCCATACGGCATCGCTCGAAACAAGGCTCGCCATCGCCTGCCCTGCCTTGGCATAGGCACCTTCTTCGGGTTTGTTGCTGATCACACCGCGGAACGGGGCGGTAATTTCGGTATGGGCAAGATCAAGTTCGGCCTGATCAAGCGCGTATTTGGCCTGCTGATATTGCGGCAAATCCGTAATCGGTGTGTCGTAATTTCCGCCGAGCTTCGCCAATGTGGTTTTCATCGCCCGCTGATCAAGGACGATGCGCTGCTTTGCTGCCAAAAGCGCATTTTGGGCTTCGTCAAAGGATGCCTGCGACGCGACATTGCTTTTGCGCAATGCCGCCTGCCGGTCATATTTCTTTTTGGCAAAATCCAGATTGATCTTCGCCAGTTCAAGACTGCCCTGAAGCTCTTCATAGCTTTGCTTCAGCGCCTCAATCTCCTGCGCAGTGGCGGCAAGGTTGGCATGTGCACGTTCAACTGCAATCTGATAGGGGCGCGGATCAATGCGAAACAAGACGTCTCCCTTTTCCACCCGCTGGTTTTCATGGATCAGGATTTCGCTGATCGGTCCGTCAATCTGCGGACTGATCGCAACCATATCGGCATGGATATAGGCGTTTTCCGTGCCGACAAACCGCCCGCCGGAATAATACCAGTATGCCCCGCCGACAATCACCGCAAGTGGTCCGGCCAGAAGCAATACGGGACGCAACCAGTGCTTCTTGCGTTTGGCAACATTCTGTTCGTTACCAGCAGATGCGCCAGCATTTTCATTTTTCTCGGTCATGATACAGGGCCTTGCTTCAGTCTTTTGACTTTTTCGTTTTGGTGGGGGCGCTTTCGGGCGTTTTCTGTCGCGGTTCGGCCACCATCAGGTTTTCATGCATCTTTCCAAGAACGGAAATCAGCATTTCCTGCATTTCCGGCGTGATACCGATCATCGCCTCTTCGCGGGCAGATGCCGCAACAACCATGATCCGTTCCAGCAACTCGGTTGCCTTTGCGGTTACATAAAGCTGCACCGCACGACGATCATCGGGGTCCGGACGGCGTTCAACCAGCCCTTCCTCGACCAGCTTGTCGATCAGACGCGCCGTCGTGATGGGCTGGATTTCGAGCATTTCTGCCAAGGCGACCTGCCGGATGCCTTCCTTGCGCGCGACATAGGCCATGGCCTGCATCTGCGCCTGCGTCAGGCCGAAATCACCAGCATGACGCATGAAATTACGCCGCATCAGGCGGGTCACGTCCTTCATCAGGAAGCCGATATTCTGTTTTGGATCGCTAAAAGACGCCAATGGGTGCCTCTGTCAAATTAGATTGGTTGATATATAGTAAGTAATATATATTAAATTCACAAATGACCACAAGTCATATAATTTCACATCCCTTATGCAAGCCATTCATGGCTGCCGGTCATCGGGTCTGCTTTGCAATTACGGTGAAATGTGCGATTTTGATCGGCAAGCGTTGTGCGATTGTGATATGACACGCGCAAATTCACCGCCGGATCATTGAATTCCGACGGACAGAGAGATTCCCGTACCCAAAAGAAAAGACCCGCAAGTGATGAGTAATCAATCGCGTCGTTCCGAATTGCTGATGCCCGCCGGCTCGCTCGAAAAACTGAAAGTCGCCGTCCTTTATGGGGCTGACGCGGTTTATATGGGCACGCCGGACCTGTCGCTTCGGGTCAAAAGCCAGATGTCGCTTGAAGATGTGGTCGAAGGGATCGAATTTGCCCATGAACATGGCGTTCGCGTTTATCTGACGCTGAACCTGTTTTCGCATAACAAGGATATCGACAAGCTGCCAGAATATGTCGACACCGTGCGCAAGGTCCGCCCGGACGGGCTGATCGTTGCCGATCCCGGTGTTTTCATGTTTGTCCGTGAACATGCCCCGGAACTTGACCTGCATGTTTCGACACAGGCTAATGTCTGTTCATGGCAGTCGGTCAAATTCTGGCAAAGTATCGGTGCCAAACTGGTCGTTCTGGGCCGTGAGGTTTCCTACGAGGAACTGACTGAAATCCGCGCCAAATGCCAGGACATCAAGATCGAGGCCTTCGTGCATGGCTCGATGTGCATGACCTATTCCGGGCGTTGCCTGCTGTCGAACTTCATGGCCGAACGCGGCGCCAATCAGGGCGCATGCGCCAATTCGTGCCGCTGGAAATACAAAGTCCACATGAAGCTCAAGGACGGCACGGTCAAGGAACTCAAACTGACCGAGGAAAACCTCGAAATGTTTGACTTCTTCCTTGAAGAAGACATGCGTCCGGGTGAACTGATGGAAATTCAGGAAGACGAACGCGGTTCCTACATCCTGAATTCGCGCGATCTTTGCATCATGCCGAAGCTTGAAGATTACCTGAAAATCGGTGTCGACAGCCTCAAGGTCGAAGGCCGCGGCAAAAGCCCCTATTATGCAGGGTTGGTGGCACGTGCCTATCGCATGGCGATTGATGACTGGTACAAAGACCCTGAAAACTGGTCTGCCGAAGAATATATGAAGGAACTGGCGACCATCCCGAACCGTGGCTATACGCTGGCGTTCCATGATGGCCGCCTGACCAATTATGCACATGGCTATGACAGCAATACCAATGTGTCCGATTGGGAATTTGCCGGGATGATCGAGGAAGTCGAAGACGATGCCTTCATTATGTCGGTCAAAAACCGCATGCTGCCCGGTGACGTCATTGAAATCGTCCCACCGCGTTCACGCCAGACCATTTTCATCCGCATGTATGAATTCATTGATGCTGCCACCGGCAAGGTCGGCGAAGCGGTTCATGCCAATACCCATCCGCGCATCCGCCTTCCGTTTTCACTGTTTGAACAGGAAGACCCCGAATTCCTTAAGCGTGAAATCCTGCCGATGACCATCGTGCGTAAGGAGAAGGCCCTGTCCGAAGACGAATGGCAACGCCTGAAACTTGATCAGGAAGGCCACAAGATCGAAATGGGCAAAGGCAACGAAGAACGCTATGACGCCAAACGCGAAGCGCTTCAGACCGCCCTTGATGACCGCCAGAAAGAACGCTCTTTCCGCACACCTCGCGTCGGCACCAAAGGATGCTGCGGCCGTGGTTGTAACGGCTGCCTGATCTTCTGGCACGATGAAAGCTATGCCAAAGCCCGCGAAATCCTTGCCAAACGCAAACAGGGCGAAATGCTGGAAAAAGACGGCAAGACGATTGCCGCTGAATAGGCATTCACAACGCCCGGATACAGGAACGGCAGCCCAATGTGGCTGCCGTTTTCTTTTGGGCTACATGATGGCCTTTTCGGCCTGCTGCTCCAGCTTGTCGATCCGACGCAGACCAAACCAGCCAAGCCCGAGAAACACAATCAGCAGGATCGGACTAAGCAGCGTCAGATTGCGTTCCAGCAGTTCCGACATCCCCTCGCCCAAGACATATCCAAGTGCAAAGAACGACCCGATCCAAATCAAGATCGATGCGATACTCAGCGGCAGAAACCGCATAAACGACATTGAGCTCATTCCGACCGGGAACACACTGATAGAGCGGATGGTGTTGGGATAGCGACACAGCATGATATAGGCGACGCCATAATGCTCAAACAGGCGCATGGTTTTGCCCAGCCACTTTGAAAATGACTCTGGCAGCTTTCTGACAATCGCATCGCCATATTTTCGTCCCAGCCAGAACCTCACCATGTCCCCGACAAATGCGCCGGAAATCATCGCGATCATGGATGGCCCGATCAGAAGACTTTCGGACACGACAAAGATGCCGACAAAAACCGGCAGGATGCTGGCCTTGCTCACGCAATAGGTAAAGATCAGGCTATAGACCAGTTGCTGGTGATCCTGAATCCAAAGATTGATTGTTTCAAACACGTCCGCACTCGCCTGCCTGTCCCAAAGATAAAAAGTGTTCTAGATCAGGCTGGCCTCATAAGCGAGTGTGCCGCTTCACACCCTGAATATTATTACGCCATCTCAAACCGGATCGGCTGGGCACCTTCCCAAAGCGTCATCTTGCCGAGCTTCTCAAGGTCTTCAAGATTGCTGGTAACCGTGATGAAATGGTTGCCGGCAAGCTGCCCGACCTTCGATGCGAAATGAACGCCGCCATAGGCCAACAGGATTTCGGTTTCGCTGATGCCGCCGGGATACAGAATAATCTGGCCCGGTGCCGGGAAACTGGTATGGTTTTCATAACCAACGCCGAACTGATAATCGCCAAGCGGCATCCATACACCCTCGCCGCTCCAGCGGACATGCACGGCTTTGCTTTCAAACGGCATGCGATCCATGAATGCCTTGCAGGTTTGCGGCGCCTTGTCGACTTCAAGCACACCATCAAAGGTGAACGGGCCTGCGGTGATTTTAATCTTGGTCATCATAAATCCATTCAAACAAACATCATGATCCAGCCCCACGCAAACGCAAGGCTGATCACGGTAACCGGGATGCCGATCCGGGCGTAATCGCCAAAGCCGACGGTAATACCGGCGGCGCGGGCCTGTTCGACCGCAATGATATTGGCGACCGAACCGACAATTAAAAAGTTGCCTGACAATGTGCTGAAAACTGCAAGCCCGTGCAACAGTTCCGGCGTCCATTCCGGGCCAAGAGACAGCAACATCATCACCAGCGGCACATTGCCAATCGTGTTACTTCCCGCAAGCGAAAGGGTGGCCAGCACCGCCGGGTTATCAATCCGAAGCCCTGAAAGCGCATCGCGGAAAAAGGTAGCAATCGCGTCATCCCCGGCCATTGCCCCGGTAACAATGAACAACCCACAAAACAGGGCCAGTAAATGCCAGTCGACCCGGCCCAGCACCTGATCAGTACCAAGCCTTCGGCTAAGCAACAGCACAGCCACAATCAGCAATGACCAAAGGGCGCGGTCCTCGACAAAGATAAAGATCGTAATTACCGCAATTGTCGCTGCCACCGCCTTGACCAGCATCGGTCGGTCAAGCTTGATCGGACCGCCTTCGTCCAGTGCGGAGCCATCTGACACCGGATCAAACGCGGCCCGCGTCATCGGACCATAGGCGATCACGCCATACACAATCAAAAGTCCGATCAGGGCAGGCACACCACACGCCAGAAGAAAGGCGGTAAAATCAAGCTGCCCGAATTCGGCAATCATAAGGTTCTGCGGATTACCGATCAGGGTCGCGGCCGATCCCGCATTGGCAGCACACGCCACGGCAATCACATAGGGACGCGGATCAAGACGGCGCGCCATCACGCCCTGTATCAGGATTGGCGTCACCGCCCAGACGACAACATCGTTGGTCATCACCGCCGACAGGCCGCCGCAAATTGCAATTACCCCAGCCAGAAGCCCGCTCGGGGTCAAATCAAGATGGGTGATCCGGTTGCCGATCCAGTCAAAGAAACCGCTGGCAGCATATTGCGATGACAACACCATCAATGTCAGCAAAACCGAAAGTGTCGCGAAATCGACCGATGCGAGTGCCGCATTCCCGTCAACCGCCCCGCTTAGCAGCAGCACAAGCGCCCCGATAAGCGCAATCCCCGTGCGATTGATCGCAAGCCCCGGCCAACGCCCCAGCGCCATGCCGATATAGACCCCGACAAATACGGCAACAACCAGCCAATCCAATCTGTGCCATCCTGTTTAAATTCGGCGCGCAATAGCCGCCTGTTATTTATCGCTACTCTGGTAATCGGACGCGGTCAATCTCATCTCGGACACTCTGCGGGATATGCACAAATTGCAATGCCCCATGTTGAAATCCGATAAATCGCGTTCTTGCCAATCCAAAAACCGGCCATTCGCGCCATTTTGTGCGAAGCAACATGAATTGTTCGACGTTTCTGCGGTTGTCTCATGACAAAACGCCATAAAATTTCACTTGCACGCGAGGTTCAACAGGCGTACATCGCGACTTGCCCAAAGTCGCACGTGCCTGTGGTGGTCCTGCTAGATGGAACCCGTAGGACTTACTTAAAGCAACGACGGTGTAGGGCTTTTTTGGTCTCAGGTGGTTGTCCAAATACCACCGACACTGAAGAGGCACACCATCATTGCCCTACGTGCGGACGGGAAACTCCCATCCATAGCGAGGCAAAAAGTTTCGCAAGTTCCGGTAGGCACCGGAGCTTATCAGCCTGTCGGTAGTCCGCGTTACTGCGCCTCCACCGCGCCTAAACGCATCAGGTACCGCAAGCTGCCATATCGTGGAATGGGAGAACGCCCCAATGGCAACTCAGCGTATTATCGATTTTCTCGCCCAGAACCGACCGGAAGGTCCGTGCCTGGTTGTCGACCTTGACGTAGTTCAGCGCAACTACGAAACCTTCACCCGTGCCCTGCCGGATTCCCGTGTTTTCTATGCGGTCAAGGCAAACCCGGCACCGGAAGTGCTCAGCCTGCTTGCCGATCTTGGCAGCAACTTCGACACTGCATCCGTGCCTGAAATCGAAATGGCGATGGCCGCAGGTGCAAGCCCGGAGCGTATTTCGTTTGGCAACACCATCAAAAAGGAACGCGACATTGCGCGTGCCTATGCGCTGGGTGTTCGCCTGTTCGCCGTTGATTGCGTAGAAGAAGTCGAAAAGATTGCCCGTGTCGCCCCGGCTTCGCGTGTATTCTGCCGCATCCTGACCGATGGCGAAGGTGCCGAATGGCCGCTGTCGCGCAAATTCGGTTGCGCGCCGAGCATGGCACTTGAAGTTCTTCAGCATGCCCATCACATGGGTCTGGACGCATACGGCGTTTCCTTCCATGTCGGATCGCAGCAATGCAATCTTGATGCCTGGAACACAGCCCTTGCAGAAGCCTCGTCGATTTTCCGCACCCTTGCCGAAAAGGGCATTGTCCTTCGCATGGTCAATATGGGTGGCGGTTTCCCGACCCGTTATCTGCGCGACGTTCCGGCAACCGAAGCATACGGTGCCGCAATCATCGACGCGCTTCACACACATTTCGGCAACCACATGCCCGAAACCATCATCGAACCGGGCCGTGGCATGGTTGGTGATGCCGGTGTGATCAAAGCCGAAGTCGTTCTGATTTCGCGTAAACATGCCGATGATCCGGTACGTTGGGTTTACCTCGATATCGGTAAATTCGGCGGCCTTGCCGAAACCATGGACGAAGCAATCCGTTATCCGATCACCACGATCCATGACGGCGGCGATGTTGCACCGTGCGTTCTTGCCGGTCCGACCTGTGATTCGGCCGACGTGCTTTACGAAAAGAAACCCTATGATCTGCCGATTGCGCTGACCATCGGTGACGAGGTTCTGATCGAAGCAACCGGTGCCTATACCACCACTTATGCCTCGGTGGCGTTCAACGGTTTCGCACCGCTGACCGCCTATGTGATCTAGGGATCGCATCGATGATCGTAATTGATCGCGAAAACAGCCTTTCGCACGTCGAACGTGAAAAGCTGCTTGATCGCGTCATGGGTCCGGCGCGCTTTCAGAAATCGTCTGAATTGCTGCGCTGTGGCCGCCTTCCGGCTGACGGTCTGGCGTTTGTCGCCCACGACGGCAAACACATGATCGGTACGGTTCGGTTGTGGAATGTCAAAGCCGGTGACAGCGGGTCTTCGCTGTTGCTGGGGCCACTTGCGGTTGAAAAGGCCTACAGCGGCTCGGGCGTTGGTGCGGGTTTGATGTATGCGGCACTGAATGCCGCACAGTCAACCGGGCACAAGTCGGTTCTGCTGGTCGGCGATCCGGATTATTACGCGCGCTTCGGCTTCCATGCGGCTCCTGCCAACGGGCTTTTGATGCCCGGCTATTTTGATCGCCACCGGTTCCTTGGCATCAATCTTGGCAATGGTGATGCCCTTTCGGGTTCCACGGGCATCCTTCGGGCAACCGGCCAGATGACACATTGAGTTGGCACATTGATTAAACGACCGTGATCTGATGAAAAAAGCCCCGCAGCCAGTGCTGCGGGGCTTTTCTGTTAGGGACTTTCGGCCATCAGCTCGTGCAGTTGTTACGCGACAGCCAGCCGATAAAGATGCCGTTATGTTCAAGCCGCTGGTGGCTGAAGCATTCCCCACCGGGATAGGCCCCGCTTGCCGGGGTGAAGCGTACATTGCCCTCCCCGGGCAGGCGGTTGGTGTTGGCCTCGACCAGTTCGGTATGAACTTCGCCAAGCCCGTCGGTCGGCGCAAGGCAGTCATAGCGCCCGCCATTGCTGTTGATCGTGCGAACGCCGACCATGCCATGGTTCAACGGCCAGGCTTTCAGAACCGACGTCAGATCACCGCTTGATACCGCAAGGCAGGAATTGATTGCTGGCATCAGTTCGTTGATGAAGCGAGTCCATTCCGGATTTTCCGGTTTTTCAAGCTCCGTGATATCGACGACCGGGAAATCGCCGGGGGCAAGTGCAAGCCCGGTAATTTCGGCAGAAACCGCACATTTGGTCGAACCACTCGGCCCGGTCCAGATCGCTTCCTGCCCCTTGCCACGAATTGAATATATCTCGTTGGCATATTCATACCCGGAACCGGTCCGCTTGATGTTCAGGACAAGCGGCTCACGGCCAAGAAATTCAATAACCGCCTCTCCCTTGCGCCCCTCGAAAGTGGCATAGAACCGGCTTTTATCCTCGCAGACAAAAGTCTGGCGCCCGGTAACCGGTGCCATTGCAGCTTCACCAAGGGCGGCCTCGATCCGGCTTAATGCGACCTTGCTTTGCGCCATCGCCCCGCTGACTTCGTGCTCGTCCGGGGTGCCAGGTACGCCATTGACGGTTTTCGATCCCCCGGCAAATCGGCCCATGGCAAAATCAAGATTAAGCGTAAAGTTCAGCGCATCACCGTCACTTGCTCCGCCAAAATTTGTGCGATTGGCATCTTCAACAAATCGCAGAAGTTTGCCATTGCGATAATAGAATTTGACATCCGACTTGCCATAATCCCCAAGATCGCGATGTTCCTCCACATAGACAGGCTGCCCATCGGTAGTAACATAGGCCTTGAATGTCGCCTTGCTGTCCCCGGCACTATAACTGCCCGGGATCATCCGCAGATCGGGCAGACGTGCCTCGATCGCGGCAACATCGCGTTCAACATCCGAACTGCCGCCATTGCGCGCGGCGGCGGCTGATCCCGGCCCTGCGCGTTTGACCATCACTTCGACATCATCGGGCGCATCATTGGTCAGCACGGGATATGCCTGATCATTGCGAAACAGAAGATCGCCATTCTTGGTTACAATCTTTGCCTCGATCACGTAACGATGGCGTGGATCAATCTGTTTGGCGTCATAAGGCAGGATAAACACCATTGGCGGATTGGTCGCCGGATGGGTTATGGATGCAATTTCGGTCGAAGGCGCATCAGCCTTTGATACGTCAAGAAGTCGCACGACAAGATTTGCACTGTTTGGTGCCAGGGCAATTCTTTCGCGGAAAACGACGGTGCCGGTTACCCGGTCCTGATTGGATTGCAGTCCGGCACAGCCCGTGACCAGGACCAGAAGCCCGATCATCAATACCGACTGCAACCTTCCCCAAATCCATGAAGAGAGTTTCATTCTGGCCTCAGTTTGCTCAAGTTATTATTGGGTGTAGTCCCCCGTTCGCAATCGTGACCGCAAACAACAAGAAAACCAAGGCCAAAAATCGGCAAAATTACTGATTAAAGTTATGTTATTTCATCAAGGCAACGGCAGGCTGCAAAACGGCCTGCAGCCCCTCAACTCGATACCCGCCTAACCGGCGAACCGGGTACAGCCCTGCCCCGCCACATCGGTTTCAATCGACAGCAACGCGCCTTCAAGCTCGTTACCATTACCGGCAAGCCCGACGGATGCCGACGTGATATAAAGTGTTTTAAGGTCCGGCCCGCCAAACACACAACTCGTCGGCTGCGTCACCGGAAGTTCGACGATACGATCGACCGAGCCATCAGGCGCAAACCGGATCAGGCAACTGCCGCCCCAGCGCGCATTCCAGATATAGCCATCCTCATCCATCGCCGATCCGTCCATGTTGCCCCGCTCATGCGGGCCAAAGAACGGCTTGGGGTTGGACGGCGTGCCGGTTGCCATGTCGTAATCATAAACATCCAGCGTGTTCCTGATCGTATCGCCAAAGAACATCTTTGCGCCATCAGAAGACCACAGCAACGTGTTCGAAATCCCGATATCGGCAACAAAGCGTTTGATGTCGCCGTCCGGTGCGACACGGTTCAACGTTCCTGTCGATACCGTCACCGGCAAGTCTTCGCCATTCGGACCGATATTGTTTTGCATGGTCCCGTGCCAGAATCGTCCTGCCGGATCGACACGCGCCTCGTTCGACCGATTGCCGGGGTGATCTGCATCTGGGGCAACAAACGGCGTCGTCTGCCCGCTTTCGGCATCCAGAAATGCCAACCCGTCGGCCAGTGCCACCAAAAGTCCGCCGCCTGTGCGCGGCACAATTGCCGATACCGGCTGATCAAACGTCCAGCTTCGCGAACCGCCATCACGCGGGCGCAATGCGAATGCGGTTTTATCAACAATATCCACCCAGTAAAGAACGCCATCCCCGGCATCCCAATGCGGTCCCTCGCCCAGCGTACAGCGCAAATTCGGTAGGACCGTTTTGACTTTGGACATGATATCTCCCTGATATTTTGGCGGGTTTCCCCCGTTTTGACCCTTCCCTTTAATGCAGACCGGACGACCGTTCGACCGCGATCCGGTGCAGGGAAACCATTATGTCTATTGCTATCGCGAAAGGCCAAATCTGAAAAGTCATTTTGTATGATGATTTACTTTTGCCACAAAATGCAATCGCAACTCGGTTGCATTTTTATCAGGTTATTGATAGGCATTTTCATATTCATGCAGCCTGCTTTGCCGGATGCGATCCGCGATTTTGCAACGGCACCGAATTCTTGCGAGTTTCCGCCCAATGTTCGATCTGAAAAATGTCTCCTTCCAAAGCGAAGGCAAGAACCCGAAAACGCTGCTGGGCGATATTTCGGTGTCCTTCCCGACCGGCGAATTCAGCGCGATTGTTGGACATAACGGATCGGGTAAAAGCACGCTTTTGAAATTGCTGGCGCGGAAAAACAAACCTGCATCCGGCCAGATCACACTTGATACACAAATCCTTGATACGCACAGCACGCGTGATTTCGCCCGCAAGGTCGCCTATCTGCCGCAAAGCCCGATTGTGCCTGCCCATCTCAGCGTGCGCGAACTGGTCTCCTTTGGCCGCTACCCTTGGCGCGGGGCCTTTGGCCGCTATCGGTCGGACGATCACGAAAAAATCGAACGCGCCATGGAAATGACCCACGTTACCGATTTTGCCGACCGCTTTGTCGCAAGCCTTTCGGGCGGGGAACGCCAACGCGTCTGGCTTGCCATGCTGCTTGCCCAGGATGCACCGGTTCTGCTGCTTGATGAACCGACATCTGCCCTTGATGTCGGACATCAACGCGACATCTTGCAACTTGTCGCCAATCTTAAATCAGAAATCGGTCTGACCGTGATTGCGGTTCTGCATGATATCGACATGGTGGGGCGCTTTGCTGATCATATCCTCGCCCTTCGTGGCGGTCGCACCTGCTGGCAGGGAACAGCGAGCGATTTCATGCAGGCCGATACGCTTCGCGATATTTTCCAAACCGAAATCGGGGTGATCCGCCTGCCGGAATCCGCTCATTATGTCAGCTACATTGCTTAGGGTCCTGACCATGCGAAACCGCCTAATCGCTTCAATCGCCTGTTCCTGCGTGATTGCTACCGGCATCCTTGCCCCGACCATCGCCCCGTCAATCGCGCTGGCTGAAACCTATACCCACGAAATGGGAACGGTGAATTTTGCGACCCCACCGAACCGGATTGCCGTATCGAACTGGTCACTGACCGAAACGGTTTTGGCCCTTGGCATTGACCCGGTCGCCATACCCGAGGCTGACGGATATCGCGAATGGGTGGTCGAACCGGCATTGCCCGCCGAGTTTGTCGATCTTGGCACCCGCATGGCCCCGAATTTTGAAGCCCTGCGCGACAGCCGCCCCGAAGTCATCCTGATAAGCAGCGACGTCGCCATGGCCTATGACAAACTTTCGGCCTTCGCGCCGACCATGGTCTATTCGATCTATAACACCGACCAGCCTGCTCTCAACAGGGCCGAAGACCTGATGCGCAATGTCGGCCAACTGACCGGGCGCAGTGACAAAGCCGAAGAAATCATCGCATCTGCCAATCAACGTATTGCTACCGCCGCCGATCACATCCGCAAGGCGGTTGGCGACGATGCGAAATTCGCGGTCGTGCGCATCCTCGACGATGCCCATTTCCGCATTCACGGTACCACATCGCTTTTCGGATCGACGCTGGCGCGGATGGGTTTTGCCAATACCTGGACCGGCCCGGTCAATGGCTGGGGGTTCAGCAACGGCGAAATTGGTGACCTGGCCAAACTTGGCCCTGCCCACTTCGCCTATATCGAACCGACACCCGCGGCTGTCAAAACCAAACTGTTTGGCTCCCCGGTCTGGAAAGCATTACCGTTCAACCGGCAAAATACCGTTTATGAAGTCCCGACAAGCTGGACATTCGGTGGGCTTTTGTCGGCAGTACGTTTTGCCGAACAGCTTGCCGACGCCATCACCGACGCACACGGATCGTAAATCGATATGACCAGATACCTGTTTCTTTGGCTGTCCGTGATCGCCGGTTTGACCGCACCTCTTGTACCCAAAATGGCAACCGCTGAACCTGTCACGATTGAGCATGAACACGGCACACTGACCCTTGACGCACCGGCAAAACGCGTTGCGGTAACGAACTGGGCCACGACCGAAACGGTCATTGCTCTTGGGCTTGATCCGGTCGCGATTGCCGATCCCGATGACTATCTCGATTGGGTTGCCAAACCTGACCTTCCCGAAAACTTCACCGACATCGGCCAGCGCGCGGCCCCCAATATTGAGGCCCTGCGCGATGCCAAGCCCGACCTGATCGTGATCAGCAAGGATCTTGAAATGGCATATGACAATTTCAATGCCATCGCCCCAACCATCGTTCTGTCGATCTATAACAACAACCGTGATGTCCTGCCCGAAGCCCGTAAACTTTTCGATACACTCGCCAAAGCCACCGGGCGCGAGGCAGAAGCCGCCGCATGGCTTGCCGATGCCGATGACAAATTCGCCGAATATGGTGCTCGCATCCGGGCTGCCATGCCGCCGGGCCGCGCCCTTGCAATCACCCAGTTCGTATCCGAAAGCCATATCGGGCTTTATGGCAAATCGTCCCTGCCCGGCACCGTACTGGCAAAAATGGATCTACCACTAGCCTATCAGGGGCCGGTCAACAATTGGGGCTTTGCCAAGGGGGGCATCGAAATCCTTGGCCCGCGTGCACAGGATACGCTGGTGTACCTGAACCCGGTACCCGATGTGATCCGCGAAAAGGTCTGGGCATCGCCGGTGTGGAAAATCCTTGATTTCGTTCGCAACGACCGGGTTTACGAACTGCCTGTCGTCTGGGCATATGGCGGCATGCCATCCGCCCTGCGCTTTGCCCGGCTTCTTGCCGAAAGCATGGAAAGTGGCCCGGTTAAATGAGCGGCGAAACGAGCCGTGACATGAGCCGGTTTTTCTATCGCGGCCCGGCGCTCCTATGCCTTGCACTTGCAATCTGTTCGGTTGCAATCCTGATCAATGATCTTTGGCCGTTCCTTCAAAAGGGAGCCGGGATGAATGTACTGTTTCATCCCGACGAAACTGATTTCGATCAGATCCTGTTTCATTTCAGCACCCTGCCCCGGATCACAATGGCCTTTATCTGTGGTGCCGGTTTGACCCTCGCCGGGGCAGCGATCCAGACGGTATTACGTAATCCGCTCGCATCTCCGACGACCCTTGGTGTCGGTGCAGGTGTTGAATTTGCCCTGACGGTTTTCCTGCTTCTGGCCCCGGCAGCACTCGCCCCGTTCAAGGAAGCCGCGGCCCTTGCCGGTGGCATGATCGCCCTTGGCGCGGTTTACCTGATTGCATCGCGGCGCGCCAATGCGACGCTTTGGCTGATACTGGCCGGGATGATCATCAATCTGATGCTGCAATCGGGTACGCAGATTTTTCTGCTGTTTAACGAACAGTATCTGCAATCGGTATTCATGTGGGGGGCGGGTGACCTCGCGCAAAACGGCTGGGACTCAACGCAGTTTGTTTTGCCCCGCCTGCTGGTCGGTGTTGCTGTTGTTCTGCTTCTCTCGCGCCCGCTTGATCTTCTTGCCCTTGGCGACGACACCGCAAGCTCGCTTGGTGCTCGCGTCACCATCTTGCGGCTGTTGATCCTGGGCTTTGCCGTTTTCATTACCGCATCGGTCATTTCGGCTGCCGGGTTGATCGGTTTTATCGGTCTGGCCGTCCCTGCCGCCCTGCGTATTGCCGGTCTGACACGTTCGCGCGATCTGATGATCTATTCGCTGTTGACCGGCGGCTTTGCACTATTGTGTATCGACTTTATTGTCCGGCAGATGAACGGGCTTGATGGCGACATCGTTCCAACCGGTGCAGCCACTGCCTTGATCGGCGCGCCATTTATCATACTGATCCTGCGCAAGGCCCGGATTATGCCCGGCCAACAAAGCGAGGACCATCATCCAGATCAGCACATTGTGTCGAAAAATCTGCTGAGCCTCCTGCTGGTATTAGGGCTGGTTACAGGTTTGGGCCTATCCTTGTTCGTGTCGTTTAACGGTCATGATTTCGTATTTCTGACTGGTGGTGAAAGCTTCCATGACATCGTCCTCCAGCGTTCCGAACGGACCTTTGCCGCAATCATTTGCGGCGCGGCTCTCGCGGTTTCAGGCACGTTAATTCAGCGCGTCGGGCGCAACCCATTGGCCAGCCCGGAAATCACCGGCGTCAGTTCTGCCACCGCACTCGCGATGATCATCGCCCTTGTTTTCTTTGGCTTCGGACAACGTGCCGAACTGATGTTTGTTGGTGCTGCCGGCGGGATCATTTCGCTGTTCGTCCTGCTACTGCTATGCCGGAAATTCACCCACGCCCCGCATTACCTGTTGCTAAACGGCCTGGCCTTAACTGCCATTTTGGGCGCGATTGTTCGTATTGCGCTGACCCGCAGTGGCACGCAAACATCAATGCTGATTTCGTGGCTGGCGGGCACAACCTATTTCACCCGCATGGACGAAGTCCTGATCGTCGCGGGGGTCACCGCAGCCTTGCTGGTTGTGGTGATTGCGGTGCGCCGCCCGCTTGAGCTGGCGTCATTTGGCAATGATCAGGCCACCTCGCTTGGCCTTGGCATTTCAGGTTTCCAGTTCTTCATCATGCTGCTTGCCGCCATCCTTGCCGCCAGTGCAACGCTGCTTGTCGGACCACTCAGCTTCGTCGGGCTGATGGCCCCGCATCTCGCACGGATTGCCGGTTACCGGCTTGCGGGGGGGCATTTGCTGGGCGCAGTTCTGATCGGGGCGAATGTGATGATGGTTGCCGAATGGATGGCCAGAAATATGCTCTATCCCCAGCAATTACCAACCGGCCTGATCGCCGCCCTGATCGGAACGGCGTATTTCCTGTTTCTGGCAATCCGCAAACGCTAGGTCTTCGGCCAGTTCTTCGCCAGTGCATAGGCCTCGTCAAAGCTATGCGCATGTTTAAGGGGAAAGGGCAGCATTCTTGCAAAGTTGCTGTTCTCGACCTCTTCGGCATGGTCATGTTCGTGATCCGGCTCCACCTGTATCAGTCCCTTGGCGAAGCACGGCAACCGGTCTCGGTTCTGCCTGAACCAAAGCGCCGCCTGTTTGCGGGTTTCGTGATCCTGCTCGACATGCCCGGTAAAAAGCATGATCAATATCACCGGTTCCGTTCGGGCCGATAGTGCGTAAAGAGCCCTGATATAGCTCTCCCCATCGGCAGAACTTTGCGCGTCAACCATCTCGAACAGTATAATATCATCCGTCAACGAGCTTGATCTGAACATCAATTTCCTCATGCCGAAAGTAACTGGTCATTATCTCATAGACGAAATGCAGCAGCGTTTTTTCACCAAAAACAACAAAGGGCCGCTTATGCGGCCCTTTATATGCGTAACAAAAATCAAGGATCAGTCTTCGAAGTGACCCTTGGCGGCAAAACCACCGCCCTGATAGATCACAGCCGGATCATGGCGATCCTCAGCCGGGAAGGCTGCCTCGATTTCTTCGCGGAAGATATCGGAACTGTCCTGCGGCTGCCAGCCGATCAGGTCGGCGTGGTCGTTGCTCCACCATTTCGTGCGGTTGTTCGACACACCATACATCACTAGATGGCCAGTCATCGGCGCATCAAATACCGCCTTCATCAGGGAAATAAAATCGCGCGGGCTCATCCATGTCGACAACATCCGGCGATCTCGCGGCTTTTCAAAGCACGACCCGATGCGAAGCGAGACGGTTTCGACATCGAACTTGTCGTAGTAATAGCTTGCCAATGCCTCGCCATAGCATTTGGTGACACCATAAAGGCTGTCGGGGCGCAGTTCGGATTTGTCATCAAGCTTGGTCGTGCGCTTGTGGAACCCGATGGCGTGGTTCGAGCTGGCAAACAGGATGCGCGGCTTGCCATTTTTGCGTGCACCTTCATAAAGGTTATAGGTGCCAAGGAAATTGGCCTGCAGCAGGTCATCAAATGCGGCCTCAATCGAAATTCCGCCCAGATGAATGATCCCGTCGCAATCCTTGGTCAGTTCATGCACAGCCGCCCGATCCGAAAGATCGCACGGCACGACTTCCTCGCCCGGACCGGCCGGGTCCATCGGTGCGATATCCGAAAGGCGCAGGACATCGGCATAGCCTTTAAGCCCCTCGCGCAGGATTTTTCCAAGGTTGCCGGCAGCACCGGTAATCAGCAAACGTTTCATCGTCTTCCTCTTTGAAGTCATCTTGGTCCGCAATCAGCCCCCGCCAAACACAAGGTTAGGCAGAGTCAGGGAAATCGCCGGTACATAGGTTGTCAGCATAAGCGCCGTCAGGATCGCCAGATAGAACGGCCAGATCGTCATGACGGCCTTCTCGATCTTCACCCCGCCAATCGCGCAACCGACAAACAGGCAGGAGCCGACCGGTGGCGTACAAAGGCCAAGCCCCAAATTCATCATCAGCACCATACCGAACTGGATCGGGTCCATACCGAATTGGGTCGCCAGCGGCAGGAAGATCGGCGTACAGATCAGGATCAATGCGGCCATATCCATGATCATGCCGGCAATCAGCAGCATGACATTGATCAGCAACAGAACCATGATCGGGTTATCGGTGACGGATGTAATCGCATGCGCCAATGCATCGGGTACCTGATAAAACGCCAGCATGTAACCATAGGCCGATGCACATCCGACCAGCAGCATGACAAGGGCCGTAGTCTTCGCCGATTGTTTGACCGCCGCAACAAATCCGACCCAGTTCAGTTCGCGATAGACAAGCCCGGTAATGATCAACGCATAGGCCACACCGATGGCACCGGATTCAGTCACTGTGAACACACCGCTCAACACACCGCCGACGATAATCACGGCCGTGAAAAAGCCCGGAATGGCTCGAATGGCCGTAACCCCGACAACCCGCCATCCCGGAAACGGTACAGCCGGATAGCCATGCTTTATCGCCACAAGCCATGTCGCAAGGCCAAGCAGCAGACACATGATGATGCCCGGCACCAGTCCAGCCATGAACAGTTTGGAAATTGAAATCCCGCCACCGGCCGCAACCGCATACAGGATCATGTTATGGCTTGGCGGGATCATGATACCCGCGATCGACGAGGTCACCGTAACGTTGACCGCATAATCGGCACGGTAGCCTTCCTTTTTCATCACCGGGATCAGGATCGAGCCGAGTGCCGATGTATCGGCTACGGCCGATCCGGAAATGCCACCAAACAGCATCGATGAAAACACGTTCACAATGCCAAGTCCGCCGCGGCGGCTGCCGACCAATGCGGTTGCAAACTGCACCAGCCGGTTGGCAATCCCGCCATGAAGCATCAGTTCGCCGGCAAAGATAAAGAACGGAATGGCCAGAAGCGAAAAGGCACTGATGCCCGAACCGATACGCTGAAACGCGATCAGGGTTGGCAGACCCTCGAAGAAAAAGGTCGCAAGGGCCGCAATACCAAGTGCAAGGGCAACGGGCATGCCAATGACAATACCAACGGCAAACAGGCCCAAAAGAATGGTCATGCCCATTTATTCAGTGTCCTTATCAAGCAATTCGTCGCTGTAAAACCGGCTATGCGCGATGGTTTTCCAGCCCGTGATGATTTTAAGGATATGCACGAGGCTGTAAAATACGATGCCCCCGCCACAGACCAGCATCGGAATGGATCGCAATCCGTCGGGAACGTGGATGATCGGCATGCTTTTGGCCCAGTTGAAAACAACCAGATCGTAGGCGCCGACCAACATGTAAAAACCGAATACCACCATGGCCGCATAACTGATCAACGCCAAAACAGCCGCGGCCTTGGGCGGTAATGCATCGCGGAAAAACGATACCGAAAGATGGCTGTTGTCTCGGATACAGGCCGCAGCAACCGGAAAAGTAATCAGAACAATCAGGATCAGGGAAATCTGTTCGACCCAGGTCGGGGTTTCGTTAAGGACATAACGCCCGAAAACCAGCCAGGCAAAACTGGGGATCAACGCTACCAGCGCAATTCCGCCGATCAGATTAAGGATTTTGGCTAGTCCGCCACCCAAACGGTCAAGCATCCCGGTGAGTTGTGAAAGCATTCGCACGCCGCCAGAAATGGATTAACAAAAAGACCGGATACAAGCGTAAAGAAGGGCGGCGAAAATGTCGCCGCCCTTCTATGGCTTGATCAATTATTTCTGGGCGTCCTGAATTGCCTTGACCAGATCGGCCAGATCCGGATTGGCTTTGATGAAGTTGTCATATACAGGCTGCATCGCATCCTGGAACGCTGCCTTGTCGGCGACTTCGTTCACTTCGATACCGGCTGCAACAACTTTCTCTTTGGACTTTTCTGCACGTTCTGCCCAGGCAGCGCGCTGAACCTTCACCGACTCATCCGCAGCTTCCTGAAGGATTTTTTTCTCGTCATCTGACAGGCCATCATAAAGCGCCTTGTTGACGCACAGGCATTCCGGAAGGATCAGATGCTGGGTCACCGAATAGTATTTGGCAGCTTCAAAATGGCCGGAGCTGTCATAGGACGGATAGTTGTTTTCCGCGCCATCAATAACACCGGTTTTCAACGACTGATAAACTTCGCCATACGGCATCGGGGTTGCGTTGCCGCCAAGGGCTGCAACCATCTGCACATACAAATCGTTGCTCATCACGCGGAATTTAAGACCTTTGAGATCTTCGGGCGTGTTGATCGGATGCTTGGTGTTATAGAAGGATCGTGCACCGGAATCATACCAGCCAAGAGCCTGAAGACCTGCTTCGGCAAGGCCGTCTGCAATCTGCTGACCTGCCGGACCGTCCATGACTTCATGCATGGCATCGACGTTTTTGAAGATGAAAGGCAGCGAAACAACGTTTGCTTCAGGCGCAACTTCACCGAGCGGGCCGAGGTTGAAAACAGCCCAGTCCAGACCACCAAGGCGAACCTGTTGAATGGCATCGGGCTGATCGCCCAGAACGCCGCCGTGATAAACCTTGGCTTCAAGGTCGCCACCGGATTTTTCATTGATCAGACGGGCAAATTCTTCCATCCCGGTCGAAACCGGATAGTCTGCCGGATGGATGTTCCAGCCGCGCCATTCGCGTGCTTGCGCACCGGCGACAAAGGCGACCGACATTGCCGCTGCGGCAAGTGTCAGTGTGGTGGTCTTCATAAACTTGTTCATTGATATTCCTCCCGTGACTTTATGTCATTCAACGTTAAAGTCTTGTTTTCCCTGATGGGACCAGTTGTTGTCAGAAAAGCTTACATCTTGTAACTTGTAACAACAAGTAATGGTTTTTCTGACAGCCGAATTTTGCGCGCCATTTACTTTTGCGGCGTCACAGAGGTAATCCCGGCAGATGCCACCTGCCGGGGTCGTCAAGCTTAGGCAGCCTTAAGTGCGTCCTCGCCGAACGCCTTACGGATAACGTCAGCCAGCATGTCATGTTCTTCACCGCTCAGATCGGTAAGGGGGCTGCGAACCGGGCCGGTATCACGGCCAATAACGCGCATCCCTGCCTTGACGATCGACACGGCATAACCCGTGCCGCGATCACGCACCGCAAGATACGGATAGAAGAAATCGGTCAGGATGCGATTCATCGTCGCATCGTCGTCAGTTGTCAGCGCGTCATAGAATTCCAATGCTTGCTTGGGCAGGAAGTTGAAGATAGCCGACGAATAGGTGGTCACACCCGCCGCCTTGTATGCCTTGGCAAAAACTTCGGCTGTCGGCATCCCACCGATATAAGAAAGACGATCCCCCATCGTGACACAAACGCGCGTTACCAGTTCGATATCGCCGTGCCCATCCTTGAAGCCGACCAGGTTGGGACACTCGTCACACAATTTCGAAAGCGTTTCGGAAGACAGGATCGAGTTGTCGCGGTTGTAAACAATCACACCGATACTCACCGCATTACAAACCGCCTTGACGCGCTCATACAGGCCTTCCTGCTTGGCACCAACCAGATACTGCGGCAGCAGAAGCAGACCATCCGCACCGGCCTTTTCACATTCGCGCGCCAGTTCGACGGCCATTGCCGTACCATAACCGCAACCGGCAATGATCGGGGTATCACCGGCAACTTCCTTGGCAACGCGGACGGTCTGAATGACTTCCGCCGGGGTCAGCGAGAAAAATTCGCCTGTGCCACCGGCCGCAAACAGCGCTGCTGCCGGATACTGGGCCAGCCAGCCAACATGTGTACGGTAGGTATCCATATCCAGCGAACCATCCGCCTTGAACGGCGTAACCGGGAAAGAAAGAAGCCCGGCACCAATTGCCGTTTTTAGATCCTGATAATGCATAAATCGTCCTTCAATTCATAAATCGGCGACATAACCTATGATGATTCTATAAATTCATCATATCATTGTGTCAATCATATTACTCACAAACTTTAGTCTAGCGAGAAAACAGCGATTTACCGAGAATTTGACCCATACCGCCCCTTCAACCAAATCATCATATCAACGGGTTTGACACTGCAAATCCACGACTCTCGACAATTGATATGATGACTTTATATTTTCATGCCGCTACGCTGCTGAAAACATCGCAAAAACAGAAGGATGCGCGCGGAAAATGACCGACATCACCAAGGCAAGCCGGATTCTGGCCGATGCGTTTAAGCAAAACATTCTGATAGATCCCCTGCCCGCAGACGCGAGTCCGGTCGACTTCGATACTGCCTACGAGATACAGCAAGCCACTCTTGCCCTGACTGGCGCGAAGCAAACCGGATGGAAGCTTTCGGTCGCGACACGCGCTGCACAGGCAGGGCTTGGGATTGAAGGGCCGCTGGTCGGGCCGTTGCTGGATGGCCGGATCATCGAAAACGGGGCGACCATCACCACAAATGATGTTCATTTCCCAAATATCGAGGCCGAGATTGCCGTGGTCATGGCCAGCACGCCCGATGGCAACGCCACCATTGATAAGGTACTGGACCACATCAAAAGCGTGCATCTGGCAATCGAAATCGCGGACCGCAGATATCGTGAAAGACAGGGACCGGTTGCAACACTGGCCGATCTGAACTCGACAGGCTATCTGGTGCTAGGCCCGGAAATCACCAACTGGCGAGACATGGCGTTTCTGAATGTCCCGGTCGAAACAAGATCGGATGACAAAATCCTCGCCCAGAACAGCGATCCCGCCGCATGGCCTGATCCGTTTGGCGGATTGGCTTATCTCGCCGGTTTCCTTGCCAAACGCGGCACACATTTAAAGGCGGGTGACGTCATCACCACCGGGGCCTGTGCGGTACCGACCCTGACCAGCCATGGGCGGATCGAGGCAATCTTTGATGGCATCGGCACAGCACACGCAACCATCAAAACCGGATAAGGCATCCGGAAAACCAAAAGAAAAAGGGCCGTGCAGAACAAACTGCACGGCCCTTTTGATTCAGGTCTTATATCTTATCCGCCTTCGCGGAACCGGTTGACCGGCACCCCCGCGACATCGACACGCAGCATGACAAGTTTGCCCGCATCTGGGAATTCGTCACGCTTTTCCGCCGGGTAGTTTTCCATATGGCTGGTGACATAAAGCGTTTTCATATCCGCCCCGCCAAAGCACGGCATGGTGGGATTTGGCATCGGCATATCAATAGATAGCAACAATGTGCCATCAGGAGCAAAACGGTTCAGCTTGCCCGCCGAAACACCCGCACTCCAATAGCAGCCTTCCATGTCAACCGCCGCACCATCCGGACGCCCGACCGTGTCATCAAGATCAAGGAAACGCTGGCAATTGCCAATCGCGCCGGTTTTGGCATCAAAGTTCCAGCGATTGACCCACGGCCCGCGAGAATCCGAGTGATACATGATCCGTCCATCGGGCGACCAAGCCAGACCGTTGGAAATCTTGATCCCGCCAGCCTTGTGTTCGACCTGCCCTTTACCGGTCACACGATAAAGCGATGCTACCGGTTGCTTGTCGATGTTCTGATCCATGGTACCGACCCAGAACGCCCCGTCCGGGCCGATCTTGCCGTCATTGGTGCGACTCATGTCATTGTCGCTGTCGACAGCCGCCAGTTTTTCGCGCTCACCGGTTTTCGGATCAAACAGGACAATGTCACTTTTCAGCGCCACAACCAGACGCCCCCGATCGGTCAGACCGAAACAGCCGACTTCGCTCTCGAATGACCAACTGTGGCGCTGCCCGGTTACGATATCAAGTGCATGGATTTTCTGGCCGATGATATCGGCCCAGTAAAGGCGGCTGTTGTCTCTGTCCCAGTTCGGGCATTCGCCCAGTTCAAACCGTTCTTCCAGCAGAATGCGGGGCTGCTGTACGGCTGAAATATCACCTGACATGATCCGTTCCTGTATTCTTTCCGACGCAATTCGTCATATGACTTGTGTGCAGGTGCACGGGGGCACTTGTCAACAAATTTGCGAGGAAACTTTACAGGATGTTCTATGCGTGATAGCCGCGACTTTACATATCACGCGCATGGTCGGTTACCCGCTGACGGGCCTGATGCAAATGATAGCGCATCAGCAATTCCGCGCTCTCGCCGTCCTGCCCGCGGATCGCATCATAAATCTGGCGATGTTCCAAAAGAACCTTTTTCACCCGGTCAGCTGATCCGGTACGGGTGATGTTAAGCGCGACATTCATGGTTTTGGCAATCACGCCATGCAGCGACGTCAGCATGGTGACAAAAATATCATTTCCGCTGGCGCGCGCGATTGACATATGAAATTCAAAATCTGCCTGATCAGCTATGTCACCGGCTGCAATGCCTTGTTCAAGCATTTTAAGCGCCCGTTCGATATCGCGATGATGGCGCAGCGTGGCACGTTCCGCCGCCATGCGTGCGGTTGCTGCTTCGATCGCGATACGGGCCTCAAAACAGCGCAGCAACCCCGCCACATCATTGATGCCGCCAAACTCGATCAACCCTTGTGGCGGACGTTTCTTGACAAAAGACCCAACCCCCTGTCGGGCATAAACCAACCCGTCAGACTGCAATTTGCGCAGCGCTTCACGTACCACGGGCCGTGACACACCAAAAGACGCACATATTTCATTTTCAGAGGGCAGCTTTGCCCCTTCAGACAGATTGCCAGATACAATCTGTTCCAGAATTTGCCCATAAAGCTGATCCGCAAGCTTTTCACGCTTCTGTATTTTAAGCTGCAAACCGGTCATTTCCCCAATCCCCATCAACTTGTCATCTTGTCATTCTTACTTGTAAGTTTTATCGGCAAATCCTGAAGGGGTAAAGGGGAAGCAATCAGTCAACCAGTGAATAATCCCGCCTGCCGACCGGTTCCTCGTGACCATCGACAAGGCCATTATCCGATCCGGTCAAAAGGCCTGGTGTCAGGGTCATGTCGCCAGAAAGCGTATCGTTATAGCCAAGCACCCTGACATCGCCGAATTCCTTGAATTCCGGACGGTTATGGACGTTTGGTACATGCGACACCGGCTCGACACAGAATGTCTGGCCGTTTTCCGGGATATAGAATTGCAGATTCGACAAAGTGTCACTGGCTTCCAGAAGCAGGCTTAACTGCCGGTCTGCCCAGACCATTTCCGCCTGTTTGTTCCAGCCGATATAATGAACATCCAGCCCCTTGTGATGGCGGATCATCTTGCCATCGGCAAAGTCACGCCCAAGATCAATCACCGTGCGCGTGGTCGGCAATTTTCCCTCATCCGTGCTAAAACAGTCGGTCGCAACAAACTGCACCCATGCGCTTTCGCCGCCGGGGAACCATGGATGCAAGCCGATCCCATAAGGCATCGGTCCCTTTCCCAGATGACGCACGCCGATTTCGATGGAAATGGTATCGTTTGCAACTTTGATCTGTTGCCAGGCGACATAGCAGAACCCCGTCTGCGGATCGTCATGTTTGTGATTGAAGCGGATGGTATCAACTGTCGGGCGTTCTATATCCCAGACACTGGAAATTCCAAATCCATGAATTGCATGCGGATCCGGTGCCCGATTGGCCGGAACATTGATGGTTTTGCCGTCAAATTCGAACTGGGCGTAACCCAGCCGGTTGGCAAACGGCACCATCGGAAAACATCCCAGATGCGACGGATTACCCGATGTCAGGGCATAGTCGTCAATCGGGCGCAAAAGGTTAATCACCCCGTTGCCGTCGGGACGTACCCAGTCGATCCTTGAAATGGCGCCACCACGGGGCACAATTCCGACCTTGAAAGGGCCGCAGTTCCAGCGATATTCAGCTTCGGCCGTTTTGGCCATTATCGTCGCCTCGTCACTATATCAAAATCATATGATGACTTTCCGTCACCAACATCGTAGGACTATTTCAGGATGTTAAGTTTGTCATTATTAACATCTGGTTCCGATCATAGCGGATTTGCAGAGCAAGAAAATGAGCAACAACGCCGCGCGAAATGCACCACGCAAAGTTTCCCTGACCGAAAAGGTCATCGCAAGCCTGCGACACGAAATTGAAAGCGGCATGCGCACCCCCGGCAGTAAACTGCCGACCGAGCCCGTGCTGACCGAACAATTCGGCGTCAGCCGCACGGTCGTGCGCGAGGCTATAGCAGCCCTGAAGGCCGACGGTTTGCTTGAACCGCGCCAAGGAGCCGGTGTGTTTGTGCTCGCCCCCAGCCCACGCAAACTGGGTAGCGCAATCTTTGCTGTCGATTCCGCGCAGATTTCCGATGTTCTGGAAATTCTTGAACTGCGCATGGCGGTCGAGATCGAGGCCGCAGGT
This sequence comes from Thalassospira lucentensis, assembly GCF_001613805.1. Taxonomy (GTDB): domain Bacteria; phylum Pseudomonadota; class Alphaproteobacteria; order Rhodospirillales; family Thalassospiraceae; genus Thalassospira; species Thalassospira lucentensis_A. The sequence goes on along the minus strand of NZ_LPVY01000007.1, from coordinate 22,053 downwards.
CTTGCCTGTGCGCGAAGTTCGGCGGCACAGCAGGCGAAAATCTACGAAGCCCTGCAGGAAATGACCGACCAGTTCGAACGCGGTAATCCGACAGAAAAAGCCGATTTTGAATTCCATCGCGCCATTGCCGATGCGACAAACAATCGGCGCTATGTCGAGTTCCTTGAACATCTGGGCGATAAAACCATCCCGCGCGCGCAATTGCGCCGCCGCCCGCCAGAGGTCGAAGACCAGAAAAACTACATGCAGAAAATTCTGGCCGAACATCATCGCATCTTTGATGCAATTGCCGCACGCGATGCCGAAACCGCCCGCACGGCAATGCGCGAACATCTCAGCCAAAGTCAGGCCCGTTATCAAAGCCTGCTGCGTCAACGCTAGATAAAATCAGCCCTGACTAATCAGGGCTGCGATATCACGCATGCCGTCAAAAACCACGTCAGCCCCGGCTTCGTAAAGCCGGGCTGCGGCAATTTTGCGATCTTCCACATAGTGCCCGCCACCGACATAACCAATACAGGTCATGCCTGCGGCCACCGCGGCCTTGACCCCGGCGACGGAATCCTCAATCACCACCGCCTGTTCCGGGCGAAAGCCCATTTTATCGGCGGCATATAAAAACAGATCAGGTGCTGGTTTGCCGTTCTTGACGAAATCCGCACTATAGATGTCGGTACCAAACCAGTGACCAAGGCCGGTAACCGCCATCGTGCGCTCAAGGCGCTGCACCGAACTGCTTGATGAAATGCAAAACGCGATATTGCGGCTGCTCAATGCAGTCAAGACATCCTCGATGTCGTCTGTTTTCTGCAATTCAACGTCATAGCGGGCAAACAGCCGTTCATAAAAGAACGGTTTGAATTCTGCGGTGATATCCCGTCCGGTTTCGATCCGGATATGTTCAATCGGTGCCGCACTTGATCGCCCGGTAAAACGGGCGGCAACTTCGGCAAGATCAAGCGGTGCACCATAATGATCAAGCACATCGACAAGCGTCGCCAGCGAAATAGGTTCACTGTCGACCAAAACGCCGTCACAATCGAAAAGAACGACGTCCTTGCCGGTCATGATCGGAGCCGACGCCGGGTTACGGGCGTTATCTTGGACATTTCCGGGGGCCATGTTGAACCTGGCTTCGTTGGGTTTGATCACAAAAGCCTATACAATCGCGAATGTCATCGTCAATCAAAATGAACATTTGACCAATCGATGCACTTTTGCTCAATTACGTACGGCACGAATTTATCGCGGTGACCAACACGCGCGAAGAATGCATAAAACCGGGATCGGGTTTGCCTATGAAATACAGGGCTCCCGCCAACCGGCCCCGCGGGAGGAATACCATATGAGCCTTACAGACAAAGTCATTATCGGTGTGGATGTTGGCACCGGAAGCGCACGTGCTGGCGTGTTTAGCCAGGATGGAAAACTGCTCGGCAGTGCCGCCCATGCGATTGCCATGAACAAGCCAAAACCCGACTTCGTCGAACAGGACTCGGAAAATATCTGGCAATCTGTTTGCCAATCGGTCCGTGATGCGCTGGCAAAATCAAACATTGCAGCCAATCAGGTCGCAGCCATCGGGTTTGACGCCACCTGTTCGCTCGTGATCCGCGATGCCAATAACCGTCCGCTTGGTGTCACCCCCGGCGGCGGCGATAACTGGGATGTTATTGTCTGGATGGATCACCGTGCCATCCGCGAAGCCGAAGAATGCACCAAAACCGGCGCCAAGGTGCTAGAATATATCGGCGGTACCATGTCCCCCGAAATGGAATTGCCCAAACTGATGTGGTTAAAGCGCCACCACCGTCAGAACTGGGACAAAATGGGTGCAGCTTACGACCTTGCTGATTTCCTGTCTTTCCGCGCAACCGGCAGCAACAAGCGGTCCTGCTGCACGATAACCTGCAAATGGACCTATCTGGCCCATCAGGATGATCCATGGGATCGCGCATTTCTTGATCAAATCGGTCTCGATGATTTCCCGGGCAAAGCCGGAATTGACCGCAAGGCATTGGGTGTTGGCGATCTGATCGGCAATCTCTCCGAACAGAGTGCGACCGAACTTGGTTTGACCTCCGATTGCGTCGTGGGTGCAGGCTTGATTGATGCCCATGCCGGGGCCCTTGGCACACTTGGCGAATATCTGGATGGCAATCTGGATGAACGGTTCGCCATGATTGCCGGGACCTCGACGTGCCATATGGCGCTGTCGTCCGAACCGCGCTTCATCAAGGGCGTATGGGGCCCCTATTTCGGGGCGATTGCGCCGGGTCTTTGGCTTAACGAGGGCGGCCAATCAGCAACCGGTGCATTGCTTGATCATATTGTTGCCATGCATCCTTTTTCGCATGCTATGGGTCGCGATGCTCACAAGCTTGCCAGCGAAAAACTTTTGCACCGGATGATGGAAACACCCGATCTTGCGCCGCGCCTACATGTTCTGCCCGATTTTCATGGCAACCGGTCACCACTCGCCGATTCAGAAGCGCTTGGCGTGATTTCCGGCCTCAACCTTGATCAAAGCGAGGAAAGCTTCCTTGACCTTTACTGGGCAACCGCCTGCGCCATTGCCTATGGCACACGCCATATCATTGATGCGCTGAATGCAACGGGCTATGAGATCAAACATATCCATCTAAGCGGCGGACACACTGCAAGCCCGGTTCTGGTCAAACTTTATGCCGACGTCACCGGCTGCAATGTCGTGATGTCCGACTGTGCCGAACCGGTCCTGCTGGGATCCGCGATGCTGGGTGCGGCGGCCCTTAATCCCGAAGGCGGTCTTGCACTTGCGTCGCGCCGTATGGCTGGCAAGGAAACCATCCACGCGCCGGACCAAACCGCTAAGGACGCCCACGACAGGCGCTATGCCATTTTCCACAAGCTTCATGCCCACCGACAGGAACTTGATGCCATGGCCGCAGGCTGATCCATCAAAAAAGCCCCGCAACATACGCTGCGGGGCTTTTCATTTTGCTTACAAGCCTCATCAGACCTGAACTGTTTTCTGACGCTGGCTTCCAAGCCCTTCGACGCCAAGCTCCATGACATCGCCGGGTTTCAGGAAACGTTGCGGTGTCATACCCATGCCAACACCGGGCGGAGTCCCCGTTGTGATGATGTCGCCCGGCTGCAGGGTCATGAATTTCGACAGATAGCTGATCAGATGGGCAACGCCGTAAACCATGGTTGCCGTACTGCCATTCTGGACGCGTTCGCCGTTCAGTTCCAGCCACAGGCGCAGGTTCTGCGGATCGGCAATCTCGTCACGTGTCACCAGCCACGGGCCGATCGGACCAAACGTGTCGTGGCTTTTGCCTTTCACCCACTGCCCGGCATGTTCAAGCTGAAACGCGCGTTCGGACACATCATTGACCACACAGTAACCTGCCACATGATCAAGCGCCTCTGCCTCGGTCACATATTTGGCTTCCTTGCCGATCACGATGCCCAGTTCGACTTCCCAGTCGGATTTTTGCGAACCGCGTGGAATTTCCACATCGTCATTCGGGCCGCAAACCGCCGACGTTGCCTTGAAAAAGATGATCGGCTCAGGCGGCACCTGCATGCCTGCTTCGGCCGCGTGATCGGAATAGTTCAGACCAATGCAGATAAACTTGCCCGGTTTGGCAACACAGGCACCGATCCGCGGGTTGCCTGAGACGACCGGAAGGCCTGCCGAATCAAGGGTGGCAATTTTGGCAAAGGTGGCATCGGAAATGGTGTCTGGATTGAAGTCCTCGATCACCGCCGACAAATCTCGGATTACACCGCCCTGATCCAGTAATCCGGGTTTTTCCGCACCAACAGCGCCGAAACGCAGTAGTTTCATTTTGTTTCCTCCCATGATCGGTCTATTTGCATTCCTCATACAAATAATTTGACATGCGGTCCAGCAACGATCCGCAACCCCCAAAACAAAAGGGCCGCATATTTGCGGCCCTTTCTGGTATCTTTTATGCGGCCCTTTCTGGTATCTTTTATAAGGTCAGGCAAGGTTGGCGCTGAAAAACTCGGTCGTTCTTGAATTGGCGGTTTCAGCATCCTTCTCGTCGTAATGCGCCCCTCCCTTACGCGCAAAGGCGTGATCACGACCTGGATAGAAATGCAGCTCTGTCAACGGATGATCATCAAGCGCGTCCTTGATAACCGCCTGCGCATCGGCTGGGATATACTCATCATTCCCGGCAAGGTGAATGATCACCGGCTGTTTGATCTTTCCGGCCTCGCCGACATAATTGTTCATCCCACCGCCGTAATAGACCGCAAATGCATCGCCATCGGTGCGCGTCGCCGACAGGAAGGTCAAAAGCCCGCCAAGGCAGAAACCGACAACCCCGGCTTTGCCATTTGCGCCATCAAGCTTGCGCGCTGCCTGAAGGGTTGCGGCGATATCTTCGACGCCCTTATCGACATTAAATGCCTGATAATAGCCAAATGCCTGTGTCCATTCTTCTTCGGTCTTGTCGGTGATTTCGATCCCTGGCTCGATCCGCCAGAACAGATCGGGACAAACCGCAATATATCCCTGCTTGGCATAATCATCGGCAATGCCCCGCATCACGGCGTTAACGCCAAAAATTTCCTGAATAACCACCACCACCGGTGCCGGTAACTTGGCAGGCATGGCGACATAGGCATCGAAATTTCCGTCTGGCGTCGTTACGGTCAGCTTGCTGGTCATGATGGTCCTCCTTGTCGATATCCGATTTTTCCGGCGACGCCGGTTGTTTCCCTGTTGAGGTATTGGATTGTACCGGTTTCGCAAGGGGTTAAATGGAAGCAATCTGTTTATTCGTCATCAACGCGCAAGGTAAATGGCAGAGTAATTAAAACATCCAGCCCACCGCCATCCCGGTTGCGAATGGAAATTTCCCCGCCATGCGCCTTGATCGCACGCCGTGCAATTGACAAACCCAGTCCGAAACCGGCGCCGTTTATTCCCGGTTCCCCGCGAATGAATGGTTCAAACATATTTTCAAGCTGTTCAGCAGGAATGCCTGGCCCCTGATCGGATATGGTGATGCAGAAAACATTGCGACTGGCATCTGCTTCGGCAGAAATCCGGACAAGTTGACCTTCGCGTGAATGACGAAGGGCATTACGCACTATATTCTCAAAGGCCCGCCGCAGAAGTTCGGCGTTGCCGACCACCACCGGTACTTCACCGTGCCAGTTGCGTTTAATCGCAAGGTTTGTCTGGACCTTGATCCCGGTCGCCTCGGCCTCAAACCGGGCATCACTAACAACACGGCCCAGCAGATGGTCGATATCAAGCCATGTCTGGTTCTGGCTGGCGCCGCTTTCCGCACGCGACAGGGTCAGAAGTTCACCAACCAGTTCATCCAGACGAATGGTTTCCTTTTCAATCCGGTCAAGTGATCCTTCGATCCGTTCCGGTTTCTGGCGCGCCAGCCCAACAGCCAATTGCATCCGCGCCAGCGGGGACCGCAGTTCATGCGATACGTCGTTCAATAGGCGGTCGCGTGCCTCGATCAATTGTTGCAATCGCACGGCCATCACATCGAAATCACGCGCCAGATCAGCAATCTCGTCACGTCTAAGGCCGATCTTTTCGCCCAGTCGCCATGTCAGATCCCCGGTCGACAGTCGCTCGAACCCTTCCTGAAGCTGGCGGATCGGTCGGGTCAGATACCAGGCAAGCACGCCGCTAAACACAAACCCTCCCAGCACGCCCGCAATCACCAACGGGGTCGGCACATTGAACCGCCCCCGCTCCGGGATAGACGCAACGATATCGGTCACATCAAACTTCAAATGCACAAGCAACCCGACCGGGCTAACCGCATCACGTGACAGAAACCCGTTTTCGCGGATCTCCTCGAACCGGACGGGGGGGAATGTTTCAGGTACGGAACCGCGCACGGAGCTGTCGGTGCGGTTTGCATCCGGCTCGATACTTAGTCGGACACGTTCATTGTCGGGCCAGTGTGCAATCGCCTTCTCAAGCGCACCAATACCTTCGGCCTCGATAATTCTTGCAGCAGTATCGATATAACCGCGTGCCGTTTCCTGCAGATATCCGACATGATAGGGTTTGGGTGGATCACCATATAACGTAAAAAGAAGCCACACGCCCTGCCATATCCCCATGAAGGTCAAAGCAAACCCGATCAGGATTTTCCAGAATAACCGTCCTCTCATATGTCCTGCCTCAGACGATAGCCAAAGCCGCGCACAGTTTCGATCAGGCCAACATCGTTACTGACAGATTGAAGCTTCTGTCGAAGGTTGCTCATATGGACATCAATCGAACGATCATAAACCTCGCGCGGGCGGCCCAGCACCTTCATCGAAAGCTCGTTTTTTGACATTGCCCGTTCTCTGGCACGCATCAGAACTTCCAGAAGATTGAATTCCGATACCGTCAGTTCCATGTCTTGACCATCAAACTGCGCCACCCGGCGTGCGGTATTAAGCCGCAATTTGCCAAGAACGATTTCGTCGCCATTGTCCGGCCCGCCTGCATCCCGGCGGCTTTCGCCAACCGGTTCGGCCCGGCGCAGAACCGCGCGAATGCGCGCCACCAGCTCGCGTGGATAGTATGGTTTGGGTATGTAATCATCCGCCCCCAGTTCCAGCCCGACAACCCGGTCGACATCGTCGCCCTTGGCGGTCAGCATGATCACCGGCACCCGGCTTTTGGTACGCAATTCGCGCAGTACTTCAATTCCGCCTATGCCCGGCATCATGATATCAAGCAACACAACGGAAAACCCGCCATCCAGCGCCATACGCAGGCCATCCTTACCGTTATAGGCGTTGGCGATCTCGAACCCCTCACCTTCAAGATACTCGCCCAGCATCGTGCCGAGTTCGACATCATCATCAACAAGCAGAATTCTGGTCACGGTTTCCGGGTCTTTCAAATGCGGGTTAACTCCTGTTCATGATGACATTCTAGCGCTTAAAACGCCTGACGAAAGGCACGGATGGCGAACTTTACACATTCCTTACAGATCATTTTCATCCCCCTCACCCCGTTCTGACAAAGGGGTTGCTATGTCTGGGATGCCCGATGGCTCAATTGCCTTTCGCCGTCGGGTGCGTTTCATCCAAGGACATGAAAGCCCGATGAAGAAATCATCCAGAACCGCACGTAACCTTGTCATCGCCGTGATCATCATCTTGGCAGCAGGATGGATGGCACAGGCCTATCTGTTCCCGTCCGAAGCCAAAACCGGTTATGTCACCACCAAACCCCGTATCGGCAAGGTTGCCGATACGGTTCTGGCAAGTGGCACCATCACGGCTTCTAAACTGGTCAGTGTCGGCGCGCAGGTGTCCGGGCAGATCAAGGCACTGCATGTCGATCTCGGTGATGAAATCAAGGAAGGCGATCTGATTGCCGAAATCGATCCATCAACACAACAGAATGATTTGCGCGATGCCGAGGCCGCCCTTGCCAATATCAAGGCACAGCTTGCCGCCAAGCAGGCCGAACTGAAACAGGCGGAACTTGATTATGCACGGCAGAAAAAGATGCGTGCGCTTGATGCCTCGCCACAGGAAGATTTCGAAAGTGCCGAGGCAACCCTTAATGTGACCAAGGCTGAAATCGCAGCGCTCAACGCGCAAATCGATCAGGCAAAAATCGCCGTTGATACCGCCGAGATTGATCTGGGATATACCAAAATCCTGGCCCCCATGGATGGTACGGTTGTTGCCCTGCCAGTCAAGGAAGGGCAGACCGTGAACGCCGCCCAATCCACGCCGACCATCATAAAACTCGCACAGCTCGACACCATGACGGTCGAGGCCGAAATATCCGAGGCCGACGTCATCCGCGTTCGTGAAGGCCAACCGGTCAGCTTCACCATTCTGGGCGATCCCGACACGCGCTATGAAAGCACCCTTCGCGCCATCGAACCCGCCCCGACCGGAATCGAGGATGACGACGACAATACCGATGACGAAGCCGTTTATTACAATGGTCTGTTTGACATCGCCAATCCGGATCACCGCCTGCGCGTCTGGATGACAGCCGAAGTCACCATAACACTAAACGAAGTTGAAAATGCGTTGATCATTCCGTCCGCCGCGCTGAGTGGTCCGGACAAGGACGGGCTATATACCGTTCAGGTTCTTAACGACAAAGGTGACACGATTGAAAAGCCGGTCACGGTCGGCATGAACACCAATATCAACGCGCAGATCATCAGTGGCATTTCCGAAAATGACGACATTGTTATCGGCGCGACCAGCGGTGTGGTCGCCACCAGCCAATCCATACGTCGTGGCCCGGGGGGGATGTTCTGATCATGAACCAGATAGGGAGCAATACATACAAAACCCCGCTGATCGAAATCCGCGATCTGTGGCGTCACTATCCGGCGGGCGAAGATCGCATTGCCGTCCTAAAGGGCGTCAATCTGACGATTGAACGCGGCGAGATGGTTGCGATCATTGGCGCTTCCGGGTCGGGTAAATCGACCCTGATGAATATTCTGGGCTGTCTTGATCGACCGACTGGTGGGGAATACCGGGTTAATGGCCGCCTGACAGGCAATCTGGAACCCGATGAACTGGCCGCCCTTCGGCGCGAATATTTCGGCTTTATCTTTCAGCGCTATCATCTGCTGTCGGATTTAAGCGCGCTTGGCAATGTCGAAGTCCCGTCGATCTATGCCGGGTTTGATGCCGAAACACGGCGTGACCGGGCAATGGATATCTTGACCCGTGTCGGGCTTGGCGACCGCATTCATCACCGCCCCAGCCAGCTTTCCGGCGGGCAGCAGCAACGTGTCAGTATTGCGCGCGCCCTGATGAATGGCGGCGACGTCATTCTGGCCGATGAACCAACCGGTGCACTCGATAGCCAAAGCGGTGCACAGACGCTTGAACTGCTGCGCAACCTGCATCGCGATGGCCATACGGTCATTCTGGTCACCCATGATCATGATGTTGCCGCCCATGCCGAACGCATCATTGAAATCCGTGACGGCGAAATCATCCGTGATGAACGCCAGACGCAGGCCTTCATACAATCCGGTCCCCGTAAAAAGGTCGAAAACCATACCCATCGGTCATCACGCATTCGGGCCGAAATCGACCGGTTTACCGAGGCATTCAAAATGGCGCTGGTGGCAATGAATGCTCACCGGTTGCGGACCTTTCTGACGATGCTGGGCATCATTATCGGGATCGCATCGGTGGTGTCGGTCGTAGCCCTTGGCCAAGGATCGCAGGATCGCATCCTTGCCGATATCAGTTCAATCGCGACCAATACGATTGATGTCAATCGCGGCAAGGATTTTGGTGATCGCGATGCCAGTCAGATCAGGACATTGACTGCGGCCGATGCCGATGTGCTGTCGACCCAGTACTATGTCGACAGCGTCACCCCCCGTGTTTCAAGCACCGTCACCCTGCGGTATGGCAATATTGAAGTGGATGCCACTGTTGCCGGTGTCGGCACCGATTATTATCGGGTGCGCGGCTATGAAATGGCCGATGGCATCTGGTTTAACAGCCTTGCCGTCGACAAACGCAGCCAGGATGCGGTCATTGACGACAATACGCGCGAAAAGCTGTTTCCCAATGGCGAAGACCCGCTGGGGCAGGTGATTTTCCTTGGCACTGTCCCGGTACGCATCATTGGTGTTACCGCGCCAAAGGACAGCACCTTTGGCAATAATGACAGCCTGAACATCTGGGTTCCCTACACCACCGCACTGACCCGAATTCTCGGCCAGAATTACCTAAGCAGCATCACCGTCCGTATTGATGACGCAGTCCAAACCGCATTGGCGCAACAGAACATCGAAACCCTTCTGACCCGGCGACACGGCGTGAAAGACTTTTTCACGATCAATACCGACACCATCCGTGAAACCATCGAAAAGACCACCAGCACCATGACGCTTCTGATTTCGTCGATTGCTGTGATTTCCCTGATTGTTGGTGGCATTGGCGTGATGAATATCATGCTGGTGTCGGTTACCGAACGCACCGGTGAAATCGGGGTACGGATGGCGGTCGGCGCACGTCAAAGCGACATTCTTCGACAATTCCTGATCGAGGCGGTTCTGGTCTGTATCCTTGGCGGGGCGCTTGGCGTTCTGACAGCCCTTGGCATCGGGGTTCTGTTCGATGCGATGGGAAGCTCGTTTTCAATGGTCTATTCGACAACCTCGATTGTCGCGGCTTTTGCCTGCGCCACATTGATCGGAATTTCATTCGGCTTTCTGCCTGCCCGCAATGCCGCCCGGCTTGATCCGGTCGACGCCCTGTCGCGCGATTGACGGAGAATACAAAAATGATCACACGGATTTTAAAAACCGGGACCATCCTGTCTATGATTGCACTCGCAGGATGCAGCAGCCTGACCGAAACCCGATATTCCCGTCCGGATATTGCGGCGGAAAACAGTTGGAACGGATCTGCCACCACATCGGACAACAGCCGCGCATCCGACATCGCCGCCACGCAAGACTGGTGGCAAAATTTCGGCGATGACCAGCTTGACGCACTTATCGCCCGAGCACTTGAACGCAATAACGATCTCGCTGCCGCCACCATCAAGGTTCGCAAGGCACAACTGACTGCGGGCCTCGCCGAAGATGACCTGTATCCAGATTTTTCCGGTGGTGCGGATGCGTCGGTTTCGCGCGATCTGGACGAGGATAACGGCAGCACGCGAAGCTTTGGCACCAATGCCGGAATCAGTTACGAACTCGATCTTTGGGGCAAGCTTGGCCATGATTACGACGCCGCCCGCTGGGAAGCACTGGCGACCCTTGAAGATCGTGAAAGCACGGCACTATCGCTGATCGGCACCACCGCCACCCTTTATTGGCAGGCTGTCTATTATCAGCAACGACTAGATATTGCACAGGCCAGCATCGATTATGCTCAGCAAACCCTTGATCTGGTGGATGTTCAGTATGCGTCCGGTTCGACATCATCGCTGGAACTGTTCGAAGCCCGCCAGAACCTTGAAAGCCAGTTGGCCGATTATACCCAGATCGAACAAAGTCTGACTGAAACCAAAAACGCCCTATCGATCCTGTTTGACCGCCCACCGGGCGATATTGCAATCCCGCGCGCAACATTGCCATCAGATGCCCTGCCCGATGTGGCCGCTGGATTACCATCCGAATTGCTGTCGCGCCGGCCCGATGTTCGGGCGGCGGAATTGCGCCTGAAGGAAAGCGTTTCGGATTTGAATTCGGTCAAAACCAGCTTGCTGCCAACCCTGACCCTGACAGGCGATCTGGGCACCAGCAGCGATCAGTTGCGCAACCTCTTGCAAAATCCAATCGGCACGCTGGGCGCAAGCCTTGCCCTGCCGTTCCTGAACTGGAACGAGGGGCAGCTCAACATCAAGGTATCCGAGGCCGAATATGAACAGGCTGTCGCTGAATTCCGTCAGACAGCCTACGAAGCCATGAGCGACGTTGAAAACGCTCTTTCGGCCCGCACACAGTATGATCGTCGTGCAGCCCGGCTTGAAGCCGCGCTTGACGCCGCACGAAATGCCGAACGGATTTATGAAACCCGTTTCCGATCAGGGGCAGTCGCCATGCAGGATTGGCTGGACGCGCAGGAAACCAGACGCACAGCCGAAGAATCCGTTCTGGCCAACCAGCTTGATCGCATTACAAATCTGATCACGCTCTATCAGGCACTGGGCGGCGACGCCACCCCAGCCAATGCCCAAACCAGCCCGGCACCGGATACTTCAGCCGCCTGATACCAACCACCAAACAGGGAAACAGATGATGCGTTTTGAAAATCTTTCGCACCATATAGGTCATGTCCTGATCCTTTTCGGGGCAGGATTATGCGCAACCGCGATCCTGCTTGGCGAAAGCCGGGCGGCACAGGATCGCAAGTATGACACTGGATTTGATCGTCAGGCGAGTATCAGTTTCGCCACGGATTGACCGCACGGCGGTCCACCACACCGGGCACAATTCCGCGTGCCGCGTTCGATACATGATCCATCACGTTGCTGGCCGCGATATCGTATTGACGGGCGATCATGCGTTTTTGCCGTTCGGCAAATAACGGTGCACGATCCGCCAGATCAATCGGGCTTCCGGCGGTTTCGGTCCCGGCAAGGAACGCGTCACGATCCAGCCAGTCAAGCGTATTTTTCGTCAGATCAAGGCGCAGCACATCGCCATCGCGCAAATGACCGATGCCGCCACCAGAAAATGCTTCCGGGACCATATGGCCGATGCAGGCCCCCTTGGTCACGCCGGAATAACGGCCATCGGTAATCAGCATACTGGATGCTTCAAGGATGCGATGATGGCGCAGGTTCTGGGACGGTGAAAACATTTCCGGCATGCCGTAGGCTTCCGGCCCCTGCCCACCAATGACAAAGGCAAAGGACAAATGCCCCTGTGCCAGCATGTCCTTGGGCGCATCCATATCAACCCGGTTGCCGCCATTGCGCCGGACCACGGCAGCAATCAGGTCTTCGTCCACACCATCAGTTTCAATCAAACGCGTCACCAGATCGGGCGACGCAAAATCAGCATTGCAGACATGCTCGTTTTCGTAATAACGCACGATGAAAACGTGATCGTCGAAATGTTCGATCAGATGGTCGCTCATACCAGATGTCTTGACCGCACAATTATCAAAGAAACTGCCGGTCAGAACGTCAACACCGGACCGCTTGCGCACCGGTGTTGCCCGGATAACCGATTTATCCCCCAGCGACAGATCAACGGGGTTTTCAAGATTTGCAATCCTTTCCCCCCACGTCTTGCCAAGAACCGTCGGCGCATCAAGATCCATCGCCACACCAAGATCGGCCAGAATGCGATAGATGCTTTCCATGCCGCGGTTTTTGCCTTCGGCCATTTGCTGCGCCAGAACAAAGGTATCGCGGTTTTCGGTCAGACTATGGGCGAAGATTTCCGGCACCGGCGTTTTAAGACGCACATCCTGATAATCATCAATCGTCACATCAAACCCGGCATAGCGCATCATGAATGGCAAATGCAGCAGCATGTTGCTGCTTGACCCCGTGGCATTGTGAATGCGGACGAAATTGGCAAAGTTGCGTTTCAACAGATTGCTGATCGCATATTCGGGCTTGTTAAACACCCCAAACAGCGCATCAATCCCGGCCGCCACTGCCGCATAGGGCGGCACATCGGTCAGCAACTCCAGTTCCGGCGGCGTCAGGCCAAAGGCTGCCAGCATCGTCCGCGATGAATTACCTGTACCGTTAAAGGCGCAAATTCCCCCCTTGGAATCACAGGTCGCCCCGGCAAGCTCGTCAAGAACCCGGCGTTCCATCTTGCCATCGATAATGCCTAGCAACCGCGCACGATCCAGCAACCCGGCAAAGGCTTCATCCGATGTGCATTGCAGGATATAGCGCATGTTTTCACGAATATCGCCGCCGAGGTCATCATGCCCGGCATGATCCGCATCATCAGCAATTTTATCAAGCAATCGACGGGTGCCGTCGGGAATTTCGCCACCCTTCAGCACGTGGGACGGGGCAAATACCGCCCAAACCGGGGCCTGATCACCGCGATATTTCCGCGCCTGATCGGCCGCCGCCAAACCGGCCACAACGGCGGCGGGTGATTTGTCGCACCCGGCAATCACATAGGCCGCATGATAACTGTGGCCTTCAAAGGTAATGTTCACGGCGGCCGCCGTATGGTTGCGTGACGCAAGCGAATAACTTTGGCCGATATTGTTTTGCGCCGTGCCATCGCAGATTACCGGTACATGAAACAGGAACGGCACCCCGCCCATTTCCCAGATACGAATGGCCGCCATCAAGGCCTGTGGCCGATCAAGCAAATGCGCAGGATGATCCGGTGCGCCGCCGATAATCGCAATGCGTGGCCGGTTTTCCACCAGCCGCCCGACCACATCACGGATTTCGGGCACCGCAAATTTCCGGTCACTGGCAACAACCGGGTTTTCATTCACCGCATCACGCAAAAGACGGACAACCGTAATCGGCTGATTGGCCAACCCCTGAATACAGTCGCGATAGGGATTGGCTTTTTCATCAATGGTGATGGCATTGGGGATGGATCGGGATTGGTGGGGCATGATCGTCTCTGACTGCGGGATATCGGGGCTGCGGAATACTGGCGATTATGGCGTAACGTTACTTCGTTTTGGGCAGACTATCAGACAAGTCCGCCGTCGACGATAAAGCTTTGTGACGAACATGCCGATGACACGTCAGATGCGAGGAAAAGCACCATCTGTGCAACATCATCCCCGACAAGTCGACGCTTGATGCATTGTTCGGACTGAATGCGCTCTTCATCTTCCGGGCTGATCCAAAGGTCAAGCTGTCGCTGGGTAATGATACAGCCCGGAATGACCGTATTGACCCGGATACCATCCGCACCCCAATCACGCGCCAGTGCGCGCGTCATGCCAACCACACCGGCTTTGGCCGTTTCATAACCGACCAGATCGGGCAGCCCCATCAAATAACTTACCGAACTGAAATTAATGATGCTGCCCCGGCCCTTCTCGGCCATGCCCTTTGCCACGGCACGCGAACAGAAAAACTGGTGTGACAGATTGACATCAAGCTTATCACGCCATTCATCCGGCCCGGTTTCTTCGGGGCTGTGGCGATCATCACGCGCGGCATTATTGACCAGCACATCAATCACTCCGATTTTCGATGCCATTTCGGTAATGGCCTTGGGAATTCGGGCCTGATCGCGCAGATCAAGTGACATGTAGTACGGACGAACATCCAGATCGCGTTCGATTTCGGCACACAGTTTTGCCGCCGCCGCATCATCAATATCAAAAAAGCCGACCCGCGCACCCTGCGCACAAAAGGCCCGGACGATAGAAGCGCCAATGCCCGACGCACCACCGGTTACAAGAACCGATTTGCCGTCTATGTCGTGATAACTCGCTGTCATGACGTTCCCTGACTTGTTTTCATCTTTTATTTTTCGATATCAAATTAAATGCTGCGCTGCACCAACTCAAATCCACATAGAATCAACTAAACATGCGGTTCAATGATGGGTTTGAGCCTGAAAAGCGAGATTTTTAATTTGTTCATTAAAAAAAATTTGACAGGACGGATCGAAGGCGTCAACATTTTTTCGACAACAAAAATAAATGTCACTGCAAGACACATATCATTCAGGGAAGAAACAGATGAAAAAACTCCTCTCCTCGGTCGCACTGGCCGGTGCCGTGCTGTTTTCCGCCAATGCCTTTGCTGACGATCTGATCGTTGGCGTCAGCTGGTCGAACTTCCAGGAAGAACGCTGGAAAACCGACGAAGCCGCCATTGTGAAGGCACTGGAAGCAGCCGGCGCAGAATATATCAGCGCAGATGCTCAAAGCTCGCCGTCCAAACAGCTTTCCGATATCGAAAGCCTGATTTCACGTGGTGCAGACGCATTGATCGTTCTCGCACAGGATTCATCATCGATCGGCGCTGCGGTTACGCAGGCGATCAATGAAGGCATTCCGGTGGTTGGTTATGACCGCCTGATCGAAGACCCGAACGCCTATTACATTACGTTCAACAACAAGGAAGTCGGCCGTCTGCAGGCCGAAGCCGTGTTTGGCGAACAGCCGAAAGGCAATTACGTCTTTATCAAGGGCGCACCGACCGACCCGAACGCCAATATCCTGCATGAAGGCCAGCTTGAAATCCTTCAGGCCGCAATTGATAGCGGCGACATCAAGGTCGTCGGCGAAGCCTATACCGATAGCTGGCAGCCCGCCATCGCCCAGCGCAACATGGAACAGTTCCTGACGGCTGCCGATAACAAGGTTGATGCCGTTGTCGCCTCGAACGATGGCACTGCTGGCGGTGTTGTTGCCGCCCTTTCGGCACAGGGCATGCAGGGCATCCCGGTTTCCGGTCAGGATGGGGATCACGCCGCACTTAACCGTGTTGCTCTTGGCACTCAGACGGTTTCGGTCTGGAAAGATGCCCGCCTTCTGGGACAGCGCGCAGCCGAAATCGCGGTTGAGCTGGCAAAAGGTGCAAAACTTGGTGATGTCGAAGGCACCCAAGACTGGAACAGCCCGAACGGCGTCACCATGAAATCCTACTTCCTTGATCCGGTGGCGATAACCCAGAACAAGCTTGATCTTGTGATTGATGCAGGCTGGGTATCGAAAGACGTCGTCTGCAAAGGGGTTGAAAGCGGCAAGGTCGCTGCCTGTAACTAGGCAGGTTTCCTCCCTCCGACCTTGTTAAACCCCGGGGCCGGCCGCACCCTTTCGACCGGCCCCGCTGCCTGACGAGCATTTTACATGACAAGACTACTTGCCAAGATGGAAGTCGACCGCCGCCTTGTGGGGCTCGCCGTTGTGCTTCTGGTTATCTGGATCGGCTTTGATGTTGCCTCCGGTGGCCGCTTCATCACCCCGCGAAACATCTTTAACCTGTCAGTCCAGACCGCCTCTGTTGCCGTGATGGCCTGCGGGATGGTCCTGATTATCGTCACCCGCCATATCGATCTTTCGGTCGGTGCGGTGCTGGGGGTTCTGGCGATGATCATGGGTGTGGTGCAAACCGACTTCCTGCCGCAATTTCTTGAATACAATCATCCGGTGACCTGGATCATCACCCTGCTTGTCGGCTTGGTCGTCGGGGCTGCAATTGGTGGCGTTCAGGGGCTTGCCGTTGGTTATCTTGGCGTTCCGGCCTTTATCGTAACCCTGGGCGGGCTCCTGGTCTGGCGCGGGGCGGCTTGGTGGGTGACACAGGGGCGTACCGTTGCCCCGCTCGATCATAATTTCATGCTGCTTGGCGGCGGGATCGAAGGCACGATTGGCGCCACATGGAGCTGGATCGTGGCCGCGATTGCGATTGTCGCGATCATCTATGCCGCGATCATGGAACGCCGCCGCAGGCTTTCCTTCCAGTTCCCGGTCAAACCGATCTGGGCGGAATATACCAATACACTGATCAAGGCCGGGCTGGTTCTGGTGGCGATCATCACGCTAAATGCCTATCACCTGCCCGAACGCGCCGCCGAACGTATTCTTGAGGATCGCGGCATTCCGGTAACGGCGGAAAACCTTTTGATTTCGCACGGCATTCCGATCCCGCTTCTGATTGTGGCACTGGTCGCCATCGTGCTGACCATCGTTGCCAAACGCACCCGGTTCGGGCGCTATGTCTTTGCCATGGGCGGCAACCCACAAGCAGCCGAACTGGCCGGGATCAATGTCAAACGCATGACGGTTGCGGTCTTTGCCCTGATGGGTGTCCTGTGCGCGATCAGTGCGGCGATTTCATCGGCACGCCTGCAATCGGCGGGCAACGATCTTGGCACGCTTGACGAATTGCGCGTGATTGCTGCGGTTGTGATTGGCGGCACGTCGCTGGCGGGCGGTGTTGGCACCATTTACGGTGCGCTGATTGGCGCCCTAGTGATGCAAAGCCTGCAAAGCGGTATGGCGCTTCTAGGCGTTGATACATCGCTGCAAAGCATCGTCATCGGCCTTGTGCTTGTCCTTGCCGTGTTCAGCGACAAATATTTCCACCGTCGCTATAGCGACCCGACCAGCTAGGAGCATAGGGATATGAACGATATCAAAACCGGTCAAAACCCGCTGGTCGAAATGCGCGACATTCATATCAGCTTTGGCGGGGTCAAGGCGGTCGACGGGGTTTCCATCGATCTTTATCCCGGCGAAGTGGTTGGCGTGCTTGGCCATAATGGTGCAGGCAAATCAACCCTGATCAAGGTGCTTTCGGGCGCATATAAGGCCGATACAGGCCAGATCATCGTCGATGGTCGTGAAGCCAAAATTGAAAATGCGCGCGATGCCCGTGACAACAATATCGAAACCATCTATCAGAACCTGGCCCTTGCCGACAATCTCGACGCCGCACAGAACCTGTTTCTGGGTCGTGAAATCGTCGACAGGCTAGGCTTTCTGGATGATGCGGCGATGGAACACAAGGCCCGCGAAGTCCTGCATCGCCTGAATCCGAATTTCCATAAATTCACATCACCGGTTTCGGCCCTTTCGGGCGGGCAACGCCAATCGGTCGCGATTGCGCGCGCGCTTTTGTTCGAAGCCCGCGTCCTGATCATGGATGAACCCTGCGCGGCACTTGGCGTGCATGAAACCCGCATGGTCGGCGAACTGATTGCCCAGCTTAAACGTGACGGGCTCGGTATTTTGTTGATCAGTCACGATCTTCATGATGTGTTTGATTTGTCTGATCGTTTGCATGTTATGAAGAACGGCAAGCTGGTCGGCACCGTCCCGACCAAGGATGTCACCCATGACGATGTTCTGGGCATGATCATTCTGGGTAAAATGCCCGAACATCTTATGCATCTGGCCGGGCCGGGTGCCACCAACGCCCCGAACAAAGAGGCTCCCGAATGACTATCGACTTTCCGAATACCGCCCGCGATATTCTGCCCGACGATCATGGCAATGCCATCTTGGTTGGTCGCGTCTGGGATCCACGCGTTTCCGGCCCGACCCCGGCCGTTGTCGATCAGGGAAACCTTCGCGATATCAGCAAACTGGCCCCGACGATCAGCCAGCTTCTCGAACGCGAGGACTTGGTATCGCAGCTTCGTAACCCGTCGGGTTTCCCGCTGGTCGGCACCCTGGATGACATTGTTGCCGCATCCAGGCCCGGTGCAGGATCGCAAACCTTGCATCTGCTCAGCCCCAATGACCTTCAGGCGATCAAGGCCAGCGGTGTCACCTTTGTCGCAAGCCTTCTGGAACGTGTGATCGAAGAACAGGCGCGCGGCGACGCCAGCAAGGCCGACCTGATCCGCACCGAAATCACCGGCATCATCGGCGATGACCTGTCACAGATCGAACCGGGATCGAAAAAGGCCGCGGACATCAAGGAAGTCCTGATCGGCAAAGGCGCATGGTCGCAATATCTTGAAGTCGGCATTGGCCCGGATGCGGAAATCTTTACCAAATCCCCGCCAATGTCCGCCGTCGGTCATGGCGCGCATGTTGGCCTGCATCCGATTTCAAACTGGAACAACCCGGAACCCGAAGTTGTTCTCGCCGTCAGCTCAAAGGGCAAAATCATCGGTGCGACCCTTGGCAACGATGTCAACCTGCGCGACATCGAAGGCCGCTCAGCATTGCTTCTGGGCAAGGCAAAGGACAATAACGGCTCCTGCGCCATCGGACCGTTCATCCGCATTTTTGATGGTAATTTCACGCTTGAAACCGTCAAGCAGGCCGATCTTAAAATGGCGGTCGACGGACAGGATGGCTATCACCTTGATGCTGGCTCCTCCATGAGCCAGATCAGTCGCTCACCCGAAAGCCTCGCCGCACAGGCATGCGGCAAACATCATCAATATCCGGATGGCTTCATGCTGTTTCTGGGCACGATGTTTGCGCCCACCGATGATCGTGGCGGCAAAGGCAAGGGCTTTACCCATGAAATGGGCGACCTTGTCACCATTTCGACCCCTTGCCTTGGCACACTTTGCAATCAGGTCGACCGGTCAGACGCAATTGCGCCCTGGACCTTTGGCATCACGGCGTTGATGACCAATCTGGCCGCGCGCGGATTGCTTTAACCCGGTGCATCACCAGCTTGCCAAAGCGGTAAAAAACATGCCCTTATCCGGAACCGGGTTTTCTCCCGGTTCCGGTCCCGCCTTGCAGAATAACAGGCCCCGCCCATGAGCCGTCGAACCGATCACGATACTCCGCGCCAACCGTCCCAGATTGCCATTCTGCGCTTTCTGCGTATCCATGGCCCGGCCGCACGGATCGATATTGGTAATGCCACCGGATTAAGCCCGGCAACAGTTACCTCGCTGACCGCCGATCTGATTGCACAGGGGCTGGTCAAGGAAACCCAGGGCACACCAAACGGCACGAATGGCAATGGCGGCCAAAGTGCTACACGCGGCCGCCCCAAGGTTCTGCTTGATCTCGTTCCCTCTGCAGCCAGTGTGATTGGTGTCAAACTGACCATCAATCTTGTTGAAATCGCGTTGGGCAATTTCAAGGGGGAGATTGAACGCAGCATCCAGCACAGCATCAATACCCGCGATCTTGATGAAACATCGCTGGTGACGACACTTTGCGATCTGATTGATCAGTTCATTGCCGATAACCGCGATATCGCGCCAAACCCGCCCATCGGGATCGGCATCGCCATACAGGGTGTCGCCGACAGCAACAGCGGCGAAATTATCTGGTCACCGGCCCTTCGCAATCGTCACATCGCGATTACCAAACCGTTACGCGAACGCTTTGGCGGGATTGTCCAGATGTCAAACGATGCCAACTGTATTGCGACCGCAATTACCCAGAATAACGATCTTGGCGGCAATGGCGATTTTGCCGTGATCATGCTGGGATATGGCGTGGGTATGGGGCTTGTCCTGAACGGGGCGGTCTATAACGGGCATTTTGGCGCGGCCGCCGAATTTGGCCATATGAAATACCAGCCCGACGGGCCGCTTTGCAATTGCGGGCGACGCGGTTGTATTGAAGCCTATATCGGGGATTACGCCATTTTGCGTGATGCCAGCGGCCTTATTGACCTGCCCGATCCCAACAGTCTGCATCCCAGTGAAAAACAGATGATGGATCTGGTCAGACGGGCGCGTGACGGCCACGACGACCTTGCCGATCTGTTCCGCCACGCCGGAAAGGTACTGGGATATGGCATTGCCAATCTGATCGCCCTTCTGGGACCGGAACGCATCCTGATTACCGGTTCCGGCGCACGTGCCTATGATCTGATGGAACCCGAAATCGAACGTGGCCTTCGCGAGGCACAGGTGCCGGAACTGCGTAACGGGCCCAAGATCATCCACTTGCCGTGGGACAAGGATCTGGCATTGCAGGGTGCAATCGGCCAAAGCCTTTTGCGCCATGACGAAAGCATGTTCGCCAATCCACCGGCAAACTGACCGGATCACTTGGCTAGACCCGAAATGCAAAAAGCCGCCCGAAACAGGGCGGCTTTACGCAGTATTCAGCAAAGCATAACGGGATCAGCGACCCGTTTTTTTGCGCCATGCCTCATAATTGGCTTTGGTTTCGTCCTTGGTCGCCGGATAAAGGCCGATGATCGGCTTACCTGCCAGGACTTCTTCAAGAACGAAGTCCTCGAAGCTTTCCATGCCTGCGCATTCCTCAGCCAGCTCGTCGGCAAGATGGGCCGGAATGACAACAACGCCATCCTTATCCCCAACCAGAACATCCCCCGGGAAAACCGGCGCATCGCCACACCCGATCGGGACGTTAAGGTCATAAGCCTCGTGCAGGGTCAGGTTAGTCGGTGCCGACGGGCGGTTGTGATAGGCATGGATATCAAGTTTGCCAATGCCTTCGGCATCACGGAAACCACCATCGGTAACGATACCAACAACGCCGCGCTTCATCAGGCGGGTCACGAGGATCGATCCGGCAGACGCAGCGCGCGCGTCCTTGCGGCTATCCATCACCAGAACGTGACCAGTTGGGCATTGTTCAACCGCAATACGCTGCGGATGGTTTGGATCGCGGAAAACCTCGATCGGGTTGCGGTCTTCGCGGGCCGGAATATAACGCAGGGTATAAGCCTGCCCGACCATGTTTTCACCTTTTGGCGCAACCGGGCCGACATCCTGAATAAACTGATTGCGCAGGCCACGTTTGAAAAGGGCAGTGCAAAGCGAGGCCGTGCTGACGTTCTTAAGCTTCTCGCGCGTTGCGTCGCCAAGGACATAATCGCTCATTATATGAACTCCGTAGGTGCGCCGGGGCGCGATCACCCCGGCAAATCAATAAAATGCGATCAGGCCAGATCAGCCGGCAGGACATCGGTGGGGATGTTCTGATAGCAAACCGGACGCAGGAAGCGACGGATCGACATGGTACCAACCGATGTCGCCCCGAAATTTGTCGATGCCGGGTATGGTCCGCCATGCACCATGGTGTCGGAAACCTCGACCCCGGTCGGGAAACCATTGGCCAGAATACGCCCCGCCTTGCGTTCCAAAATCGGCAGCAACGAACGCGCATCCGCCGCATCCCCGCCATCCATATGGATCGTGCAGGTCAGCTGACCTTCAAGCGCCCTGGCAATCG
>NZ_LPVY01000006.1 GCF_001613805.1 Thalassospira lucentensis | reverse complement strand
CGATTAGTGGCGTGCCGGAAGGCGCGACTTTGTCGGCGGGTACTGACAATGGTGATGGCACTTGGACGCTGGCTTCGGATGACCTTGACGGCCTTACGATTACGCCAGCGAATGATTTCAGCGGCTCGTTTGATTTGACGGTGACCGCGCAGTCAGCAGATGGCGACGATGTCGCGACCACAACGGGTAGCATTACTGTTGATGTTGCTGGTGTGGCAGATAACCCGACACTTGATGTCGCGGATGCTAGTGGATCCGAAGACAGTGCGATTGCTCTCGATATTGACGCGGGCTTGGTGGACGCTAGCGAAGTTCTTTCGGTCACGATTAGCAGTGTTCCTGACGGAGCAACCTTGTCGGCTGGTACCAATAATGGCGATGGCAGCTGGTCATTGTCTGCTGAGGACCTGGATGGTTTGACGATCACGCCTGCGGATGACTATAGCGGATCGTTTGATCTGACGGTCATCGCGCAGTCTGCGGATGGCGACGATGTTGCCACCACAACGAGCAGCATCACTGTTGATGTTACTGGGGTGGCAGATAACCCGGCCCTTGAAGTTTCGAACGCTTCGGGTGCTGAAGACAGTGCGATTGCTCTCGATATTGACGCGGGCTTGATGGACTCCAGCGAAGTTCTTTCGGTCACGATTAGCGGTGTTCCTGACGGAGCAACCTTGTCTGCCGGTACGGATAACGGTGACGGAAGCTGGACACTGTCTGCTGCGGACCTGAACGGTCTGACGATCACGCCTGCGAATGATTTCAGCGGATCGTTTGATCTGACGGTCATCGCACAATCTGCAGATGGTGACGATGTTGCGACGACTGGTGGTACGATCACGGTCGATGTTGAAGGTATTGCCGACGCACCGACTTTGGACATCTCTGATGTAGCCGGTAACGAAGACAGCGCCATCGCGCTTGATATCGATGCGGGTCTGACCGATAGCAGTGAAGTCCTGACTGTCACGATTAGTGGCGTTCCGGATGGTGCGACTTTGTCTGCCGGTACGGATAACGGTGACGGAAGCTGGACACTGTCTGCTGCGGACCTGAACGGTCTGACGATCACGCCAGCGAATGATTTCAGTGGATATTTTGATCTGACGGTGACTGCGAAATCTGCGGACGGTGACGATGTTGCCACTGCGACGGATACGATTACGGTTGATGTTACCGGTGTTGCGGATGCGCCGACACTTGATCTGTCTGATGCCGCTGGGGACGAAGGCAATGCCGTTGCGCTTGATATCGACGCGGCATTGACCGACAGTAGCGAGACCCTGACGATTATCATCAGTGGTGTGCCGCGTGGGGCGACCCTGTCTGCCGGGACTGATAACGGGAATGGTACCTGGACGCTGAGTGCGGCACAGTTGAGTGGCCTGACCCTGACACCGGCAAGTAACTATTTCGGCACGTTCGAACTGACCGTATCGGCCCAATCGCGTGATGGTGGCGATACGGCCACAACAACCGCGATCCTTCTGGTTACAATCGAGGAAGAAGTCGCCGATCCGAATGAAACCCGTTGGGGCACGGAAGCGAACGAAACATTCCAGACCGGTTCCGGCAATGACACCATCGGTGCGGGTGGCGGGAATGACACCATCTGGACCAACGCTGGCAACGACACGATCTGGGCCGGGAACGGTAATGACGTGATTTATGCCGGTGACGGTGATGACAGCATCACCGGCGATGGCGGGAACGACTATATCAATGCCGGTGCAGGCAACGACACCATCCATGGCGGCGAGGGCACAAACACTGTCTATGCCGGTGAGGGGAATGACTATGTCACTGGTGGCAGCGGCGATGACAAGATCCATGCCAGCGGCGGTGACAATATCATCTATGCCGGTGAAGGCGCGAATACCGTTCAGACCGGTGCGGGTAACGACACCATCTATACCGGCAGCGGCAATGACACCATTGTCGGCGGTGATGGCAACAACATCGTCAATGCCGGGGAAGGCGATAACCGCATCTGGACGGGCACCGGCAATGACACGATCAGTGTTGGCAGCAAGGACGACTATGTTGATGCCGGGGACGGCAACAACACGATCACGGGTGGCGAAGGCCGGAACACCATTCTGAGCGGCAGTGGTGATGACAGCATCACGACCGGTAGCGGTAAAGATACAGTCGCATCCGGTGACGGGAATGATCGTATTGATGTTGGCGGCGGGGACAACACTGTCTGGGGCGAAGGCGGTAACGACTCCATTCATGGTGGATACGGTGATGACACCTTCCTTGGCGGCGACGGTAACGACATCCTGAACGCGGACGGTGGGTCGAACTATTTTGACGGTGGATCGGGTAACGATACGCTAACCACCGGCTGGGGGCGCGATACGCTGTATGGCGGGTCGGGTAACGACACGATTGATGGCGGGGGCGACAGAGACCGTCTTTACGGTGACGATGGAAATGACACCCTGACTGGTGGTGCCGGGAACGATACCCTGTTCGGGGGAGCCGGAAACGATATGCTGCTGGGCGGGGATGATGACGATACCCTGATCGGCGGCACCGGGGATGACCGGCTTTACGGCGGTGGCGGGTCGGATCTGTTTATTTTCAACATGGGTGATGGTTCTGATCATGTGGATGGCGGGGCCAACGGATGGACTACCGATACCATCGAATTGCATGGTGCGGATGGCGGTAATATCGATTCGAGTGACTGGACCCTTGTTCTTGATGAAGGAAGCATTACGAAATCGAAACACAACTACATGGAACTATCTACCGATTCGTCGGGAACCATTGTGTTTTCTGATGGAACCGAGTTGACATTTTCCAATGTCGAACGTATCGAGTGGTGACGAAAAGACGATTTGGATGCCGTCGGGACGCAATCTCGGCGGCATTGCCGGTTTTCTGGGGGAATTCACCCTGTCGCGATTGACAGCCATGGTGTGAAGTCCTATACAGCGGACCTCGAATTTTATCGGATTACCTTTATTAGAACGGAGTAAGTGCAGTGAAGCGCACCTACCAGCCAAGCAAACTCGTACGGAAACGCCGCCACGGCTTCCGTTCCCGCAGCGCGACCGTCGGTGGCCGCCGTGTGCTGACCGCACGCCGCGCCAAGGGCCGCAAGCGTCTGTCGGCCTAATGTTGTGACCGTTTCGGTGGAACGCTTGAAAAAGCGCGCAGAATTTCTTCGCGTCGCAGGCACCCGCCGGAAATGGGTTACACAGGGATTGATCCTTCAGGGCGCTCCGCGTCCCGGGATCAAACCGGACACAGAATACGCCGGTGAAGATCGACTCGCACGAGTCGGATTTACCGTCACCAAAAAGGTGGGCAAGGCCGTCGTTCGCAATCGCGTTCGGCGGCGTTTGCGTGCTGTGGCGGACCAATTGATGAGCGAAATGGCATTGCCCGGTTGGGATTATGTCGTGATCGGTCGTCAGCAGACCATTGACCGGGAGTTTGAAAAACTGGTCGATGATATGCGGTTTGCCCTGCGGCGTATCCCTGATGCCAAACCTTCCGCCCCGGATGGTCAGCGCCCCCGCAAGGGACGCGGATCAAATTCCGGTGGTGCGACGAAGGCAGGAGACTCTGCCAAATGAGTAACCTTCCCGGATCGAATGTAGGCCCCTTGGCGCGTCTTCTTCAAATCGCGGTTCGCGGCTACCAGCTCTTTTTATCGCCCTATATCGGGTGGTCCTGCAGATATCAGCCGACCTGTTCGGCCTATATGATGGAGGCCCTTGCCCGCCATGGGGCAATAAAAGGCGGCTGGATGGGTTTTAAGCGGATAATGCGTTGCCATCCATGGGGTGGTCATGGTTATGATCCCGTGCCCGGATGTGGCTGTGAACAAAACAAAGCGCCGTCGGAGGATGAACTCCGGTTAACGGCGCTTTAGTCATGTAAATAGAATACCGGTCAGGCGTCTTGCGCCGCCGGACGAAAGCGGAAAGAGGCGATGAACGAACAACGTAACCTGTGGATTGCGATTGCAGCTTCGGTCGCAATCCTTGTCGGGTTCCAATTCTTTTTCGCTCCCGAACCTGCGCCGCAGGATCGAGAAGCGCAAGTTCGCGAACAACTTGACGTCAATGGCAATACTGCACCGCAGACTGCCTCGAACGTGCCCAGCGTGCCGGGTGGTGCTGCGCCGGCGGCTCCGGTCGTCAACCGCGATGCCGCGCTGGCAAAAGCTCCGCGTATCAAGATCGAAACCCCGCGTGTCGAGGGTTCGATCCGTCTGGTTGGTGGTGTGATTGACGACATCCAGTTGCAGGATTACCGCGAAACCGAAGAACCGGACAGCCCGCTGATCCACGTTCTGAACCCGACCGGTAGCGACAATGCATACTTCGCCGAATTCGGCTGGGTTGCCGCCGACAAATCTGTCAGCGTTCCGAACAGCGATACCCAGTGGACCGCAAGCTCCAACGAACTGACGCCAGAAAAACCCGTCACGTTGAGCTGGGATAATGGCAGCGGCCTGACCTTCAATCGCGAGATTTCGATCGACGAGAATTATATGTTCTCGATCAAGCAGTCGGTCAAAAATGACAGCGGTTCGGATGTCACCCTGTATCCCTACGGTCTGATTTCGCGCAAGGGCAAGCCGACCACGGCAGGGTTCTACATCCTGCATGAAGGTCCGCTTGGTGTCATTGACGGTACCCTGACCGAAATCGATTATGACGATCTTGCCGAAGACGGTGCCGTGGAAAAGAAAACCACCGGCGGCTGGCTTGGCATTACCGACAAATACTGGCTGGTTGCGCTTGCGCCGTCCTCGGACGAGGCACTGACCACCCGTTTCAGCCATCACGTTGCTGAAAATGCCGACAAATATCAAACCGACTATCTTGGTGCGGCCCGCACGGTTGCGGCCGGTGCCGAAGCCGCTTCGGAAACCCGTTTGTTTGCCGGTGCCAAGGAAGTGTCGCTTCTTGATCAGTATGCCAATGACTATGGCATCAAGAATTTCGACCTCGCGATTGATTTCGGCTGGTTCTACTTCCTGACCAAACCGTTCTTCCTGTTCCTGCAGTGGCTGAACCATCTGGTTGGCAACTTCGGTGTTTCCATCCTGATCTTCACGGTTCTTGTTAAGGCAGTGATGTACCCACTTGCCAACAAGTCGTACAAATCCATGAGTGCGATGAAGAAACTGCAGCCGCAAATCACCAAGATGCGCGAGCAGTTCAAGGATGACCGTCAGCGTCAGCAGCAGGAAATGATGGCGCTTTACAAGCGCGAGAAGATCAACCCTGCTTCGGGTTGCCTGCCGATCGTGGTACAGATTCCGGTGTTCTTCGCACTTTACAAGGTGCTGTTCGTGAACATCGAAATGCGTCACGCACCGTTCTTTGGCTGGATTCAGGACCTTTCGGCTCCGGATCCGACCTCGCTGTTCAATCTGTTTGGTCTTATCCCGTGGGATCCGCCGCAGATGCTGATGATCGGTGTATGGCCGCTGATCATGGGGATCACCATGTTCCTGCAGCAGAAACTGAACCCGGCACCGGCTGATCCGACGCAGGCCAAGATCATGATGTTCCTGCCGCTGATCTTTACCTTCATGCTGGCAAGCTTCCCGGCGGGGCTTGTGATCTACTGGGCATGGAACAACCTGCTGTCGATCGCACAACAGCGTTACATCATGTACAAAATGGGGATTTAATCCCCATCCTCTCCGCGGGGCGGGCAACCGTTCCCGCGGGGCTCAAGGAACGACAATGACCGAAGAAAAATTGCCATCGGCAACCGCAATTCCGACATTTGAATCGGCTCAGATCGAAGCCGGGCGGAAACTGTTTTCCCGCCCGGTTACTTTCATGTTGGGGGTGGCGCAGCTCGAGCAGCTGCCGCCCGAAGACAAGATCGAAATCTGTCTTGCAGGCCGGTCCAATGTCGGAAAATCCAGCCTTTTTAATGCCATAACCGGGCGTAAGGATATGGCCCGGACGTCAAACACGCCGGGCCGTACCCAGCAGTTGAACTATTTCGATCTGGATGGTGCGCTTAATATCGTCGATTTGCCGGGCTATGGATTTGCAAAGGCGCCCAAGGACATCGTTGATACATGGCAGAATGTGATCAAACAGTATCTGCGCGGCCGGGTAACATTGCGGCGTGTATTTGTTTTGATCGATTCCCGGCACGGCTTCATGAAAGCCGATCTTGAAATGATGAAGATGCTTGATGAAGCTGCCGTGTCTTATCAGATTGTGCTGACCAAGGCTGACAAGCTTAAAAAAGGCCAGATGGAAAAGCGCATTCGCGAAGTGGTCGAAGCGGTAAAAAAACATCCCGCGGCCCTGTCGCAGCTTTTCGCGACATCAAGCGAAAAAGGCACCGGCCTTGAAGCGCTTCGCGCAGAAATCGCAACGCTGCTATAATCACCCGATAGCGCTCGTATAACATTGGGGAAAAGACATGAACGAAGAAGTCCGTTCTGACGAAGAAAACTCGGAATCCAGCGCGTACCGTACGCTGGCACGTGCCAAGGTTCTGTCCGAGGCCCTTCCCTATATGCGACGCTATAATGGCCAGACGATTGTGGTGAAGTATGGCGGGCACGCAATGGGTGACCCGGAACTGGCCCGCCTGTTTGCCCAGGACATGGTGCTTTTGAAGCAGGTCGGCATGAACCCGATTGTGGTCCACGGCGGTGGTCCGCAGATTGGCCAGATGCTTAAAGAACTTAACATCCAGTCGGAATTTGTTGATGGCCTTCGCGTGACCGACCAGCAGACAATTGATGTTGTCGAAATGGTTCTGGCCGGCAAGATCAACAAGGAAATCGTTTCGAACATCAACCGTGCCGGGGGTGTCAGTGTTGGTCTGTGTGGCAAGGATGCCCATCTGATCAAGGCGCGCAAATTGCAACGGACCAAACGTGACCCGGAAAGCAATATCGAGAAGGTTCTTGATCTTGGCTTTGTCGGCGAACCGGTCGAAGTCAATCCGCATGTGCTGGATTGTTTTATCAACACCGACATTATTCCGGTAATTGCACCGATAGGGGTTGGTGAAGACGGTCAGACATACAATATCAATGCTGATACGGCTGCCGGTGCGATTGCAAAGGCCGTTGGTGCCCGCCGTCTTTATATGCTGACCGACGTCAAGGGGATCCTTGATGGTGAAAAACAACTGGTCCGGGATGCGGATATCGACAGCATCAATGCAATGATCGCCGATGGTACGATCCAGGGCGGTATGATTCCCAAAACGGAAACCTGCATGGATGCGGTCCGCAACGGGGTCGAGGCCGCGGTAATTGTCGATGGTCGTGCCCCGCATGCGGTATTGCTGGAACTGTTTACCGAACGCGGTGCTGGCACAATGATCAGGGGCGGCTGATTTCAGCCGCTCAAGGTGTAGACTGCCGACAGGTTACCATTACGGATGAGTGGTCCAGCCCCGCAGATTAGGCTATGTTCTTCACGAGCAAACGCCTCTGCGGGCCTAGGGTTCTGAAATATAATGGTTAAATAAAAAGGCGGAGCACCCGTTGTGACAACGACGGATCATCATGTTTCCAAGCACTGGGACTATGCCAAGGCAACGCTTGATGCCCTGCGCGATCATGGCCTGAGGCCGACCCCCGAACTTTATCATGTCTGGTTTGTCTATTATGCAGAAGAAAACCCCGAAATTCTGCGGGTTATCGACACGGTAAAGGCAAGTGGGGAGGCAATCGGCGAAGAAACGCTGCTGCAACTTTATTACCGGTATATCTTTGACCGTCAGGCCGCCGATTTTCTTCAGCGCGGCATGGAAGATTTTTCCGATGTTGTCGAAAACAGCGATGCCAGTCTGACAAGTACGCGCGACGAACTGCGCGTTTATGGCGATGTGCTGGGCAAAGCCGAAGAATCTCTGCTGGCTGGTGAAAAGGTCGCGGAGGTCATTCGCAATGTTGCGTTGCATACCAGCCGGATGCAAACGACGGTCGAAAGCCTGCATGAACAGCTTGGCGACTATCTGAACAAGATTGCCCATCTGCAGCGTGAATTGCATGAAACCCGTGAACGGTCCTACACTGATGGCCTTACCCGGGTTTCCAATCGTATGCATTTCGAGGAAACACTGGCCAGTTGTTGTGTTGAATTTGATACCGGCAGCATTGACGAACCATTTTGCGTGATGATGGTCGATCTTGATCAGTTCAAGGTGGTGAATGACAAATATGGTCACCGGATCGGCGATGAAATCCTTGTACTGATCGCATCCATGATCAAGGCAAACACCAAGGGCCGCGATCTGGTGGCGCGTTACGGCGGGGACGAGTTTGCAATCCTGTTGCCCCAAACACCGCTTAAGGATGCGATGATGCTGGCCGATGATATGAGCAAGCGCATCGCCGCCCGCGAAGTCCGCGCCAAATCCAGTGGAACGTCATTTGGTCACATGACGGTTTCGGTCGGTGTGGCCGAATATGTGAAGGGCGAAGGAGCTGCCAAGGTCGTTGATCGGGCCGATAATGCGCTCTATCGGGCGAAAAAGAACGGTCGCAATCGTAACTTCGCTGCCGAATAGCCTGCCCGTCCCGTTCGGTGCATGCGTGCCATGAACCGGCCAGACTTGCATTAAAACCGCTAAAAGCGTATGAAACCAGCGCCCGGCAAGGAGGTTGAACTTGCCGGACTTTCCGTATTGGCAGCAGGTGAATAAGTGTGCCGCGCCGACGGAAGTGTTTTCCAGACCGGAATTGATCGTAAAAGGGCGAGCATGACAGAGCCGCGCGTTATTACATTTGGTTGTCGCCTTAACACCTATGAATCCGAGGTGATGCGCGACCATGCCAAAAACGCCGGTCTTGACGATGCGATCATCATCAATACATGCGCGGTTACGACCGAGGCAGAACGTCAGGCGCGGCAAAGCATCCGCCGCCTGCGCCGGGAAAATCCCGATGCCAAGATTTTTGTCACCGGCTGTGCTGTTCAGGTCAATCCCGACAAATTTGCCAAAATGACCGAGATCGACCGTATCTTTGGCAATGATGCAAAGATGAAGTCCGAAACCTTCCTGATGCCCGAACATGAACGTGTCGTGGTCAACGACATCATGTCGGTCGAGGAAACCGCAAGCCATCTGGTTTCGGGCTTTGAAGGCCGCGCGCGTGCCTTTGTCCAGGTCCAGAACGGCTGTGATCATCGCTGCACATTCTGCATCATCCCGTTTGGTCGCGGCAATTCGCGCAGCGTGCCGATGGGCGAGATTGTAACGCAGGTGCGCGAACTGGTTGCCAACGGTTACGGCGAAGTTGTTCTGACCGGGGTGGACATTACATCCTATGGTCATGATCTTCCGGGCAAACCGACATTGGGGCAGATGGCGCGCCGTCTTCTGGCACAGGTGCCCGAACTGCCGCGCCTGCGGATTTCATCCATTGATCCGGTCGAGGTCGACGAGGATATCTTCCGCCTGATCGAAACCGAACCACGTCTGATGCCGCATATGCATATCAGTCTTCAGGCCGGTGACGACATGGTGCTGAAACGCATGAAGCGTCGCCATCTGCGGCAGGATGTTATCGATTTCTGCGACAAGGTGCGCGGACTTCGGGCTGATGTAACATTCGGAGCCGACATCATTGCAGGTTTCCCGACCGAAACTGATGAAATGGCGGAAAATACCCTGCGTCTGGTTGATGAATGCGGGCTGATTTACCTGCATGTTTTCCCCTATTCGTCGCGTCCGGGGACACCGGCAGCCCGTATGCCGCAGGTGCCAAAAGATGTTCGCAAGGAACGCGCAGGCGCGCTTCGCGATGCCGGGGAAATTCAGCTGAACAATTTCCTGAAATCACGGATCGGCATGATCGAGAGTGTCCTGGTGGAAAAGGAAAATACCGGCCACACCGAACATTTTGCACCCGTTCTGCTGGATCGCGTGATAGAACCGGGCACAATTGCAAAGGCCAAGGTCATCGGCCTTGAAGACGGAAAACTGAAAGCGGAGCTTGCGGGATGAGCGAAGAGGGGAAAAAAAGCTGGTTTGCCCGACTTAAAGACGGGTTGAAACGCTCCTCCTCGAAACTGACCACCGGGATTGCTGATATCTTCACCAAGCGTCGTCTTGACGATGACGCGCTTGAGGAATTCGAAGATCTGCTGATTACGTCCGATCTGGGCGTGACCACTGCGGCAAAACTGGGTGCGGAACTGTCGCGCACCCGTTTCGACAAGGAAGTCGAGCCCGCCGAAATTCAGGAATTCATCGCCAGCGAAGTCGCCAAAATCCTTGAACCCGTGGCAAAGCCGCTGGTGATTGATACGACCAAAAAGCCCCATGTGATCCTTGTGGTTGGCGTTAATGGATCGGGCAAAACCACCACAATCGGTAAACTTGCCAAAACCTATCGCGATCAGGGGCTTAAGGTCATGATGGCGGCTGGCGATACATTCCGTGCTGCTGCGGTCGAACAGCTTAAGGTCTGGGGTGAGAGGACGGGATGCCCGGTGATTGCCCGCGATACCGGTGCGGATGCCGCCGGGCTTGCCTTTGATGCCATCGATCAGGCCCAACGCGAAGGTTATGACCTTTTGCTGATTGATACGGCGGGGCGTTTGCAGAATAAAGCGCACCTGATGGACGAGCTGAAAAAGATCGTTCGCGTCATTCAAAAACGCGATCAAGCAGCCCCGCATGACACACTTCTGGTGCTTGATGCCACCACCGGCCAGAATGCCCATTCCCAGGTCGAGGTATTTTCAGAGGCCACCAGTGTCACCGGCCTGATCGTGACCAAGCTTGACGGTACCGCCAAGGGCGGGGTTATTGTGGCATTGGCCGAGAAATTTGGCAAACCGGTTCACGCAATCGGGGTCGGCGAAAGTGCCGAAGACCTTCGTCCGTTCGATGCAAAATCATTTGCCCGCAGTCTTGCCGGGCTTGAGGACTAGGGCTGAAAATCGTTCAGGCCCGCCTGCAAGTCACGGATCAGACTTTTCATATCCATGAGTGGCGTGGATATATCGTCAGGGATTTTGTCAATCGCACAGCTTCCCAGTGCATTTTCGATAAGGGATGCCTGATTTTTCAGGCCACGTGCAAGACGTTGATCCGCATCGGCAAGCATCCATGACATTGCCCGGTCACGTAACTGTTCCAGACTGTGCAAATCCGGATCTGGTGACGATGTCGGCAGGTTATAGGGCCGAAGTGCCAATTCCAGGCGGCGATTGATGTCGCGCAGGCGATTGGCGGTATCGTGGCATATGGCCTTCAGGCCACTATCGGTGGCCATGGGATATATGGCCGACAGCCGCAGCGAAAGGCCAAGTGCATCCAATGCAATGTCGTTGACGATTTCCTGATCCTGGAATGATGCAGACCGGTCTGTTTCGCCGTGAAAGGCATTTGGTGCAAAGACAGGCAGTGTTTTTGCTTCCAGTGTGAAGCGCGCAGGCAGTTTGCTTATGATTTCACCATCGGCCAGCACGGGTTCGCCATCGGCACCTTCAATGAGAATCTCATCACATTCCTGACTGATGGCATAATTGCTGTCATCGATTGATCCAAACAGCAGTTCGGCAGCGATATCCATACCTGACAGAGTATCGACATTGGCCTGAATGGCGAACATATGCAATTTGCCATCATCAAGGCGCTTGTTCTCGCGCGGACGCAAACCGCCACCAAAATACTGTCCGTTGGTTACGGTCAATTGACGCAGTTTAAGGTTTTGTGGCGGGTTTGATCCACAGGTAACACTAAGTTCCAGCGGCTTCATTTCGTGCCAGCTTTGCCAGTTGGCCACAGCATAGCTGATCGCGCCTGTCCAGCGTTTCAGGTTCGGATCAATACGTTTCCGGGCGTCGGCAGGGACCCCGATGCTGGCGGCATTGACAAAGCTTTGTCCGTTGACCCGCCCGATATCAAGCATGGCAATCTGGCCATTGATGGCAGCGCGCGCAGCCTGAAGGATATCATCGGGAACATAAAGGCTTCGGGCAAAATCGTTTGCAGTTCCAAGCGGCAACGGAACCATAACCACGCCAGCCTTGATAACGGTATCGAGAACGGCGTTGATCGTGCCATCACCGCCACCAATCGCGACAACGTCGCCGGGCGCGCAGGATGACGTGATAAAGGTATTCATGGCGACAGGATCATCACAGAGTTCGAGTTCTGCTGTATAGCCGGCTTCCTCGAAAATGCTGCGCAACGGCTGTGCGCCGTTGTCACGCCATTCGTCGGGCATCTTGTGACGTGTCAGAAGGATGCAAACCTTGCCGGTAAGTTCGGTCGATTTCACCTGAGGGCCTCCGCCATGGGGATCGGGAAGTCTTGCCTTACAGGATGCGTAAACAGAACGGCAAGATTGAGACACAAAACCGGCGCCAATCTGGCACCGGTTTTGGTTGTGATCGATCAGGAAATGGTTGCGCGAAGCATCCATGCCGCTTCTTCATGAACGCCAAGGCGTTCTGTCAGAAGATCGGCTGTTTTGACGTCATCGGCGGCTTCGGCCTCGGCCACGCCTTCGCGCAGCAGGCGCGAAACATGATCGTGATCTTCGACCAGTTCCTTTACCATATCGTTGGCCGGAAGAAGCTTGGTCTGATCCTTGACCACCGAATTTTCAATCATTTCCGAAAGACCGGTCGGTGCCTGAAAGCCGATTGCGCGAATGCGTTCCGCCATATCGTCAATCGCTTCGTTCAGGTCTTCATACTGCTCCTCGGTCATCTTGTGGAGCGAATAGAAGGCCGGACCGACCACGTTCCAGTGGACGCCACGAATTTTGGCATACAGTACGTGCGACGAGCCAATGATCTTGGTTAGCATCTTGGCCAGCTCGCGACGGTCTTTGCGGTCGACACCGGTTTTGACCGGAAATTCTTTCGCAATGCTCTGCATACTGCTGTGTGCCATTTTGTAACTCCTGTATCTCTTTTCACGTTCAATCGCTTTGATCCTGAACCAGCATATGGCTGCTGGTCATATCCCGAACGCTTGTATGAAAAACGTGACCAGGAAACAAAAGTTCCAGAAATTAAAATCAACACAATTGGAACATTCTTTTGCACCACCCGTTTGAAACGATAAGCAGTGCCGAAGAAAAAGCGCTGCTGTTCAATAACTAGGAGGTTGTGATGCTTAGCAAGACTGTTCTGATGGCTGGTACTATTATGATGTCTGTTGCGGTGGCTGCACCGGCTTATGCAGATGCACAGAAAAGCTCGGATCAGGCAGGCTCGATGGCAACCGACGACGCAATGAAATCGGATGCTGAAAAAATGGGTGATAAAGCCAAGGCCGAATATGAAAATGCCAAGGATTTCACCTATGAGGAAAAAAATGAATTCCTCGCCTGGGTTGAAGAAAAGTCCAATCAGCTTGGTGAAAAATATGACGAGGTATCCGCACGTGTAAGCGATGACAGCGAAGATGCAGTCGATGAGCTCGCAGAAGCATGGGATGGTGCCAAGGAAAACCTGAACGAGGCATATGAAGATTCCAAGGATGCTTCGGCTGAAACCTGGGAGACCGTGAAGGCCAAAACTCTTGAGGCGCTTGATAATGCCGAGCAGGCGCTCTCGGATGATCACGCCACCGAATAAGACATCACAACCTTAACTCGGTGAAGTGGTGTTCCGGGTGTCGGCGGCCCGCCCATATGGGCGGGCCGTTGCTCGTTTGACCCTGTTCAGTCAAGGGTGTCTATGGAAAAAGAACAAAAAAATCGCCGGAAAAGCGGGATTGCACGGTGGTGGCGTGCCTGGCAAGTGCGGTTGGAAAAGCTGGCCGCCGGCCGCAAGGGACTTGGGGGTATTGCTGTTGCGTCGTTTCTTGAAACCACCATCATTCCTGTTCCGATCGAAATCCTTATTGCCCCCATCATGGCCGCATCGCGTCGGCGCGGTATCATCGTTGCGACGGTTACCCTGCTTGGCAGCATTGCGGGTGCCGTTTTTCTATACCTGATTGCTTATGGGCTTTCGGATGAATTTATCCGGCCCCTTGTTGAAATGGCAGGCGGGCAACAGGAGTTCCAAGAGGTGGAGCAACGGTTCGAGTCCGGTGGCTTCTGGGTTGTTTTTGCGATCAGTATTACGCCAGTGCCGATGCAGCTTGCAGCCCTGGCTGCGGGGGCCACGACTTATCCCTTCTGGCTGTTTGTGGTTGCCATCGGGATTTCACGCGCCTTGCGTTATTACGGTCTCTGGGTGCTGGTTCTTGGTTTTGGTGCGGGGATTGCCCGGATTTTTGAAGGCAAGAAGCCCTCAAAAGGGCCGGGTGGCGATAGAAAACCTGCCCCGTAATCTGGCAAAACATGAGCACATGAATAACAAAGCCCGGCAATTGGCCGGGCTTTTTTACAAGATATCCGAGAATTTTCTTTGAATTATTCCGGTTCGATACGGAAATCGGTGGTGGTTTTACCTTCGGTTTCCGGATCTTCCACGTCCTCGGCGACCAAGCCGCGGCGAATCAGCTCACGAATAGCTGCTGCCCGGGTTGGCATGCGATGCTCAAATCGCCAGTCGTCGATGAACTTCAGTTCATCGTCGTCGAGCATAATCTGAAGCTTTTCAGTTCTTTTCGAGGTTGGCACGCGGGGGTCCTTATTAAGTTCAGACGTTCCAATATGCGTCTGAAACCATTGATATGCAACGCATCCGAGAATTTTGGAGTAACTTACGTTACCTGCGTTTTCTCCATATTACAACTGCCTTGCTCAGTTGCATCATTTTGCGCAACTTGCGCAAGTAATGTAAAGTAATGAGTAAATGTTAAGTGCGTATTATGGGCATGTTGATGTGATTATGTTTGTTGTGTTTGTTGATGTTGTTGTGCGCGTTAAGTCACTTCATTGTATTGCCTAAGTGAACCATACGATTTTACTTTAAATATTATTTTCTTTTGTTACGGTGAAGACATCCAAAAACGGAGGTTGTGATGTCTGAGCAAGTGATGAACGAAATTGAAGATCACGTACCCGCGCTGCGTCGCCATGCATATCGGCTGACGGGCAGCATGGATCGTGCACAGGATCTCGTGCAGGACACTTTGTTGAAAGCCATCAGCAAAAAAGATCAGTTCGAAGAAGGCACCAGCCTTAAGGCATGGCTGCACCGGATTCTGTTCAACACATTCATCTCGTCCAAGCGTCGCGAGAAGACCCGTGGGCATCATGTCGACTGGGATGATCTTGGTGACGTCTACGGTCATGGCAGCAATCAGATGGCCCGGTTGCAGCTGCGTGATGCGGATCGCATCTTGGGTGAGCTTCCCGAGCAGGAACGTCAGGCGATCCTTCTTACCGCGGTTGACGAAATTTCCTATCAGGACGCCGCCGAGCGGATGAATGTCGAGATTGGCACGGTCAAATCCCGCGTAGGTCGCGCACGCCGGAAGCTGCGTTCTTCCGTCGGGCGGATTGAAACACGGGAGCACGCGTCGCGGTTCGTGGCGGAGGCAGCCTGATGACCCATGTGCTTGCTGTTTATGGCAAGGACGACATTGTAAATTACGTGCGCGGATCGATTGATGATGAGGACAAGAGCGATATCGAAAGTCTTGTCCAGTCCGATCCGCGTGCAGCAGGAATTGTCCAGGATATCGAAAAAGGTCATTTAGGTGACGGAGGGACAGTTGACCTGCTGTACTACCGTCGTCTCAGGAAGCTGAAATCGTTGGCTTCCAGTGCCGGGTTCCTGCAGGAATGATGCGTCAAACGCAAGACTGCATTGATTCGAAATTTTATTGACTTTGTTGACCAATGGTCAGATAAAGTCTGTATCGGAGTTGATCGTCTTTTCCCTCAACGTCTAAGGCCCTTCTCCGAAATAGGCCGAAACCTCTTGGTTTCGGCCCTTTTTTTATTTTGGTGCCGGATTTCCTGCTTGGCGAATCGATTATGTTCATGTCGGTTGGCATGGAAATATCGCGTCATGGTTATGACCCGCGCATCAAAACTGTCATTTGGATTTCTTGAAAATAATCCCGACATATAAAGCAGTCATGATGCTGTGCTGCGCGGGTTTATGCGCTTCGTGCGTCATGATCCGCCATATTGTGTATGGCTGATATGCTGCCTGTGTGCCAAGCCATGCATGAATTGGGGGTTGCCAGAGTCCGGGCAGGCGGTGATAAATCTCCCGCTCAATACAACAATAAGAAAAAGGAGCAACTTATTATGGTTTCCGGAGTCCACGGATCGGTTCGCGATCTGTTTGAATTTACTGACGCCGACAGGGCACTTGCCCGCATCAGGGATATTTATACCACTGGTGCCGAGGCAGTCCGTGAAGCATTCACCCGGTTTGGAAACGGTCAGCAATCCTCGCCTGTGCGCGCCTATTACCCGTATCTCGGGATTGAGGTGCCGCCCGAGAAGTTGCATGTCGAAAGTACATTGTCGTATGGCGCGCCGCGCGACCCGGGCATTTACGGTACGACCCTGACGCGCCCGGATCTGTTCGAACAATATTACCGCGAACAGATTGAACTGCTGCTTAAAAACCATGACGTCCCGGTCGTGGTCGGTGTTTCGGATCGTCCCATTCCGTTACCGTTCCTGGTTGAAACAGCAACCGATAATATCGGCCCGACCGATATTCGCCAGCTTCAGCTGGTGTTTGACATGCCCGATCTGGCGCGGACAGATGACGATATCGCCAACGGGGTACATTACGGAATTACCGAAGGACCCAAGCCGCTTTCTCTGTTTTCCGGGGAAAGGGTGGATTACTCGCTGGCACGTTTGCGCCACTACACGGCGACATTGCCCGAACATTTCCAGAAGTTCGTGCTGTTCACCAACTATCAGCGCTATGTCGACGAGTTCATCGAGTTTGCCAAATTGCAGCTTGAAGACCCCAAAAGCCCATATGTTGCTTTTGTCGAGCCGGGGCCAAAAGTCCATGTGCGGAAGAATGCCCCCAAGGCATGGCAGGAAAGCGGAGAAGCCGTCAAACAGCTTCCGCAGATGCCTTCCTATCACCTGATCCGTGAAGACGGCCTGGGGGTGACGCTGGTCAATATTGGGGTCGGCCCGTCGAATGCGAAAACCGCCACCGACCATATCGCGGTTATGCGCCCGCATTGCTGGTTGATGCTGGGGCATTGTGCCGGACTTCGCCGAAGCCAGCTTCTGGGCGATTACGTTCTGGCGCATGGTTATGTCCGTGACGATCATGTTCTCGACTCGGACCTGCCGCTTTGGATTCCGGTGCCGCCAATTGCCGAAGTACAGGTCGCCCTTGCCAATTCCGTGACCAAAATTACGGGACTTAAAGGGCGCGAAATGAAGGCGCGCATGCGTACCGGTACCGTGGCAACCACAGACAACCGGAACTGGGAACTGCGTTACAGCGAACTGTTCGTGCGTCTTAACCAGTCGCGCGCGATCGCGGTCGATATGGAAAGTGCAACCATAGCGGCCAACGGTTTCCGTTTCCGTGTTCCTTACGGCACGTTGCTGTGTGTTTCCGACAAGCCGGTACATGGCGAATTGAAACTGCCGGGAATGGCCAACAATTTCTATCGGCAGCGTATCGGGCAGCATCTCCAGGTCGGTCTTGATACCATCGATACCCTGCGAAACGAGGTCAATCAGCTGCATTCGCGCAAACTGCGGTCGTTGGACGAACCTGCTTTCCGCTAGTTTCGCTTGTGCCGTTTTGTCTGGCGCCCGTTACCATCCGGTAGCGGGCGTTTTGTTATGTTTTTATGAAACACTGAAAAACTGCCGCTTTGGGCTTTGGAAGGGGGGATGACTTCGCCTATCTTCGGCCAGCTTCTTTGGCGATATCATCTATCCGGTAGCAGGCAGGTATGACGGTTCATCACGATGCCAGACAGGATTTGCCGGTTTGGCAGATTTTTCTGATTTTTCTTCGACTTGGCTTGACCAGTTTTGGCGGGCCGGTTGCACACATCAGTTATTTTCGTGAAGAGTTCGTAGTACGCCGCAAATGGCTTTCGGATGCGACTTACGGCGATCTGGTAGCACTCTGCCAGTTTGTGCCGGGGCCTGCCAGTTCGCAGGTCGGGATGGGAATCGGCATGTCGCTCGGCGGATTTCCCGGCGCATTTGCCGCATGGATCGGTTTTACCATGCCATCGGCAATTGTTCTTGTCGCGCTTGGGCTTGGTTTGGCTGGCGGTAACCTCGCCGCCACTGGTCCCATGATATGGGGACTCAAACTGGTTGCGGTTGGTGTTGTTGCGCACGCTCTTTGGGGCATGGCGCGAAGCCTGTGCCCTGATATTCCGCGTGCGGTTGTTGCCATAATTTCTGCCGCACTGATGATCGCATTTAGTGGTGCGGGCATGCAGGCCATCGTCATTGTCGGTGGGCTGGTTGCCGGGACGCTGTTCCTGCAGGCTGATCTGGTCAAGCTGGACGGGAAGCTGGCTGCCGGTATTTCCCCAAAGGTGGCGGTGTTCGCGTTGGCAATCTTTGGTGTACTGCTGATCGGGTTGCCGTTACTGGTACAGATCACATCGTCATCATGGCTTGCCGTATTTGACGGATTTTATCGCAGCGGGGCGCTGGTTTTTGGTGGCGGCCATGTGGTGCTGCCACTGCTGCAGGAAGCCGTTGTTGCGCCCGGTTGGGTCGATACGGATATGTTCCTTGCCGGTTATGGCGCAACGCAGGCAGTACCGGGGCCGATTTTTACCTTTGCTGCCTATCTGGGTGCCGTGATGCAAACCGATACGGGCGGGATCGCAGGGGCGATGATTGCCCTGATCGCCATTTTCCTGCCCGCGTTTCTTCTGGTGATCGGATTATTGCCGTTTTGGGATCGTATCCGGCATATGCCCAAAATGCGTGCGGGGCTGGCAGGGATCAATGCTGCAGTGGTGGGCTTGCTCGCATCGGTTCTGTACGATCCGATCTGGACCGGATCAATTCATGACGTGAAGGACGTGGTGATTGCGATCATTGCATTCACAATCTTGCAATGGCGGCTGATGCCTGTCTGGGCACTGGTTCTTGCGGGGGGAACCGGTGGTATCGTGATGGGCTATTTCGGCGTTGCCGGTACGGTTGTCTGAACGGCAGGCCGTGGTTTATTCGGCTGACTGTGCGGTGTTTTCCACTTCCACAGTGGTATCACCCTTGCGCGCGATAATATCGGGGAACAGTGCCGAAATTGATCCGACAAAGCGATGTTGGTCAAAGGCACTGCCGTCTCTGGTCAATCCAAGTCTTACAATCACCAGTTCCTTTGACGGGATGATGCTGATGATCTGGCCATCA
Organism: Thalassospira lucentensis; assembly: GCF_001613805.1. Classification (GTDB taxonomy): domain Bacteria; phylum Pseudomonadota; class Alphaproteobacteria; order Rhodospirillales; family Thalassospiraceae; genus Thalassospira; species Thalassospira lucentensis_A. Next base: position 55,241 of record NZ_LPVY01000006.1, on the reverse strand, counting down.
TGACCAAGTGCAAAAAACGCATCATCCGGGATCGTTGGGCCATTGATTTGTGCGTTGCCGTCTTTATCACGTGAACCGGGCAATTGAAGCCACCAGTGGGCACCATAGATACCGTTTGGGGCGGCTGGTGCGGGCGTGACCGAATATTTCACCCAGTCTGGCGGTAGAAGTTGTTCATCGTTCCAGACACCATCCTGCAGGAATAACTGACCAATTTTTGCCCAGTCACGAGCCGAGGCATGCATGAAGCTGGAACCGATGAAATAGCCATCCTGATCGGTTTCGATTACCGCATTGCGGATGCCAAGCGGCCGGAACAGCATATCAAACGGGATATGCTGATAGCTAAGGATTGAGCCGCTGATATTGCGCATTGCCGCCGACAGAACGTTTGTCGCCCCGGAATTATAAGAGAAATATTCACCCGGTTTGTGTTCAAGCGGGCGGGCCACGGCAAATCCGGCAGTGGCGGGTTCGACAAACAGCATTTGAACCACGTCCGATAGCGGGTTCCAGTAGCTTTCATCAAATTCCAGTCCGCTGCTCATATGCAGAAGCTGGTCATAGGTGATGACAGCACGGGGATCGTTTGTCCGGGATTGCCATTCGTTGATCAGAACCGGGCTGTCAACTCCGGGGATCATGTGTTCCTGTTGCATCCGGCCCAGCAAGGCATTGAACACGCTTTTGGTCATCGACCAGCCCGGCAAGGGGGTGGTGGCATTGATCCCCGGTGCATAACGTTCGGCAATGACCTTGCCACGATGCAACACAACAATTGCCCGGCTGCGTCGCGAGATATCCGTGCCCGGTTCATCCATCGCATCGGCAAGAATATTGTTAAAGGCCCGCCGGTCAATATTGCCTGGCACGGATGCCGTTCGCAGCGGTTGTGCCGGGATCGGACGAATTAGCGGGCTTGTCGCGCGCAACTGTTCAATCCGCGCCGGATCATCGGAAAGTGTGCAGCCAAGATTTGGGCGAAAAACCGCGATACGTGTACGAAAACCGAATGCATGCGCGCTGACCGTTTGATGCCGCAAATCAACATTCGCGGTAATCAGCGACAGCAATGGATTGTTATCGGCAAGTACATCCTCATCGCGGGCGCGGTCCGAGGACAGGCCATTTACAAAAATGGCCGAACACATGATTTTGGCCGTATAACCTGCCCCCACAGGTGCCAGCCAGATAAAGAACGCGGAAATTACCAGAATGCCAAGCAATATCAGGCCGATAAAGGTGGCTTTAATCCAGGTCATTCCGTTTCCCTTGTGCAGAGCGTTATTTGCCCCTTGCATCTGATCCGGCAAGGAGGGTCGCCTGCTTTACGGGATAGGTCAAGACAGCGGATTGTATAGGCGGACTAACCCGCTGTTACGACACGGACCTGACGGTATTGAAGCGAAATGACAAATCCGGCAAGGTAGAAACCGGTCAGAAGAAATGCCGCCCCCTTCCAGTTTGCCCAGTCGATCATGGCACCTGCAACGGGTGGGACAATTACAACGAAAATCTCGGCAAACTGGGCAAGCATCCCCTGAAGGGCAGGCATCGAAAGATTGCGATCTGCAATACGGGGTAAAAGCGCAAAGCATGTACCGGCAACGACGCCCTGCCCGATATTGAACAGGACCAACGCCAATACACTGATGGTGATGATCTGGCTGACAAACAGGATGAAGATCGCCGCCGCCATGACCGGTAATCCGATCGCAAGCATGATGCGGCCGGGTATCTCGCGACCCAGTGCCATCCCTGCGCCGACACTACCGATGATGTTTCCGGCAATTGCCGTGATGCCAATGATCGCCGCGGCAAGGGGAATGCTGATCGCAAGATTGTCTGCCATCATGGCGGGCATGAAGGCAAGGGATGCGGATGTTGCCCCGGCAAAGGCCGCAAAGGTAAGTGCGATCTGCATCGCCGGGCGGGATTTAAGAACGCCGGAAATACCCGATGTCAGGGACCGGTTGAAACTTTGCTCGCGCGGTTTGGTCAGCAGCATCAGGGCGGGCAAAAGGATCGCGACCGGGATGGTGCAGGCAACAACCGCCATGCGCCAGTCAAGCCACGCGACAATCGCGGCACTGGTCCAATTCCCCATGGCAATGCCGACCGGGATGAACGTGCCCCAGATGCTCATGGCCATGGCAACGGTTCTGGCATTGCCCAGATTGGCCATCCAGCTTGGCGCACCCACCACAATCAGAAGATATCCGACACTGGTGACAAGACGCCCGACATAAAGCATCCCGCTGCTGGATGCTGTTGCAAAGAGTGCAGCACCAATGATCATCATAAGGCCGCCCAGAACCAGCGAGCGACGCAATCCGGCCTGTGCGGCCCAAACCCCTGCGGGAATCGCAAACAGGGCCCCTGCCGCCGTGATCAGCGATGCGACAAGTCCAAACTGTGCCTGGCTAAGATCAAAACCGGCACGAAGATCGGGGGCAATCGGCCCGACCAGCCCAACCTGCATCGAGGCCGTCAGTCCAAGACCGTAAAGAACACAAATGGCAAAAATCGGTGGCATGAGGGCGCAATCCGTCAATTCAATAAACGATTTGGTCGGGGCGAACCAAAATAGCGGGTTCCTTTTACCGGAAACCCGTTTGGGCGATCCACGTATGAAATATGCGTGAAGGGGTTAGACGGGCGGTGTATCAAAACCGGTGGTCAGACGAACAGCGGTGCCGTCGGACAGGAAAAACCGTTCCCACAGGATGAATTTATCGACAATCGGCATCGGTGGGCCGTCGCGCCCGGATGTTTCGAAAGTCAGATGATCGGCCTGATCTTCGTGCCAGCCCATATGATGCAGGCGTTTTTCCGCCTGTGCGATTTCCGGCGTGGCAAAACGCCAAAGCGACATGCCGATAAGGTCACCGGAATCCCGTTGCCATTCCTTTTCACGCGGTCCCGATGCGCACAGTAAACGATGGCTGCGATCCTCGATCAGATGAACACGTTGCCGCGAATGGATCACCAGCCGTTTGATCGCCTGATCCAATCGGAAATTGCGGTTGCGCGTCATCATCTGATGCAAAAGGTCGATCTGAAGCGGGGCGGGCGTTTGCAAACCCTTTTCCCAACGTGACACGGTTGCCTGTGTGACTCCGACAATATCGGCAAGACGCGATTGCTTGATTTCGCTTTCGCGGCGCCATTGGCGCAGGCGGCGACCAAATTCAGGATCGGGTGCTGTCGGGGGCAGTAACTTCATCACTCAACACGGCCTGACTTTTCGAAAGGCAGACCACCATAACACAGCCGGGAATTCAATAAAGGCTCAAGCCGCTGCGCCAAGGCGGCAAATATCGATCTGGCAACGGCCATATTTGCGGCTGTCGAGGATTTCAAGCCCGTCAATATCGGGCACTGGATCGCGCGGATCGCGTTCGGCAATGATCAGCGTTTCCGCATTGATCCATCCTGCATTTGCCAGTCCCGTAATGCTCGGTCCCAGCAATTCCTTATGATAGGGCGGATCAAGGAACACCATACTGGCGGGTTCGGATGCGCGCGGCGGCTTGGTTGCGTCGGCGCGCTGAACGCGGGTTTTATCACCCAGTTTCAAATCGGCAATATTCTGTTCGATTGCGGCAAGCGCACCGCGATCAAGATCAAAGAAAACCGCCTTTTGCGCGCCACGTGAAATGGCTTCAAGTCCCAGCGCCCCGGAACCGGCATAGGCATCAAGAACCAGCCCGTCATAAAGCGGGTTCTGGTCGTCCTCGTACCAGCGCGATGCATGTGTCAGGATGTTAAACAGGGCCTCGCGAACGCGATCCAGTGTCGGGCGCGTATCGCGCCCGGTTGGTGCGGTCAAAAGCCGCCCGCGAAGACTTCCGCCAACAATCCGCATTCTGCCTTAACCCTTTTTGCCGCGCGGACGATTGCCCGCCGGTTTCGATCCGCTGCGCCCTGCGGGGCGATTGCCGGGTTTTCCATCGGCAATGCTGCCGCGATTATTGCCGCCGGTATTGCCAGATGGCTTGCCGCGACCGCTACCAAACGATTTCCCACCGTCGCTATTGCGTTCGCCACTGGCTTTGCCACCGGGCGCATAACGCCCGCGGCCTTTGTTGGCCGGGCGGTTTGTATTGTCGCGATCATCAAAACGATTGTCCCGGTCGTTTCGTGTGCCGCGGTCGTTACGATCTTCGCGGTTTTCACGATTTTCACGTGCGGGACCACCACGCGATACCTCTCCGCGTGCGACTGTCGGTTTGGCGCGGTTGCCCGGACGCGTCCGGTTTTCAAAGCTGTTCTCAGTCCGGGTGTCATCGGTGACGGCGTTCGGGTTGTTGCCTTGCTGGCGACGGCGCGGCGCGGCTGGTTTGCCAAACACTGTGCGCGGTGCCTTGGGGCGGCCGGTACCACCGCGTGCGACCGATTTCTTTTCGGAAACCTTGCTGTAATCGCCTTTGAAGAACGCAGCCAGCTGTTCCTTCATCACTTTGCCGGTGATTTCCTCGCAATCGCCGGGTGCCAAGTTACCCAACTGGAACGGGCCATAGGACACACGCATCAAACGGGTTACCGGCCAGCCAAGATGTTCCATCACGCGACGGATTTCGCGGTTTTTACCTTCGCGAAGGGTTACGGTCATCCAGGCATTGCTGTCTTTCTGAACATCAACTTCGGCCTGTATCGAACCGTAATTGATACCGTCAACCGTAACACCGTCCTCAAGCTGTTTGAGTTTTGCCTCGTCAATCCGGCCGTGAACGCGCACCCGATACCGGCGTGCCCATCCGGTGGCGGGCAGTTCAAGATAACGGGCAAGCTCGCCATCATTGGTCAGCAGCAAAAGACCTTCGGAGTTCAGATCAAGACGGCCGACCGAAATCACGCGCGGCATATAGCTTGGTAGATGTTCGAAAACCGTATCGCGGCCCTGTTCGTCACGGTGGCTGGTGACCAGTCCGCGTTTTTTAAACAGACGCCACAGGCGCGGCTTTTCCTTTTGCGGCAACGGTTTGCCATTGACGTAAATTTCGTCCTCGTCGGTGACGGTCACGGCCGGGCTGTCAAGCACCTTGCCGTTCAGCTTCACCAGACCTTCCTCGATCATGCGTTCGGCATCGCGACGCGAACAAACGCCGGAACGCGCAATGCGTTTGGCAATGCGTTCGGGTTTGCTTTCTTCGGTATCTTCTGTCGGGTTCGGGGTCTGGTCGCTCATTTGCGGGCCTCGGAAATCAGGGCGTCGAAGATTTTCGCATCGCCCGAACTGATATGAAATTCGGGATGCCACTGCACCCCAAGACAATAACGATATCCCGGATGTTCAATCCCTTCGATCACGCCATCAGGGGCAAGGGAATTGATGATCACATCCGGGCCGACCTTATCCACGGCCTGATGATGGGCGGAATTGACCGACAGGCTTTTGACATCGCCAACAATACGCGAAAGCAGGGTACCTGCTTCGACGGTCACATCATGCCCCGGCTCGTTGCGCGGGTTGGGTTGTTCATGCGGCAGGCAGTTCTCAACACTGTCGGGAATATGCTGGATCAATGATCCGCCAAGGATCACGTTGAGCAATTGTTGCCCGCCGCAAATGCCCAGAACCGGCATATTGCGTTTAAGCGCGCCTTCGGCCATCGCCCATTCAAACTTGGTGCGGCGGTCTTTGGTCACCACGGTATCATGGCGTTCTTCGGCGCCAAACAGGCTGGGATCGACATCAAATGCGCCACCGGTGACCACAAGCCCGTCAATCAGATCCAGCAGATCGGGAACCAGTTCAACCTCGTGGGGCAGGGGCATGGGAATGCCGCCCGCCGCCGTGACCGCACCTGCATAGTTCTCACGCAGCGCATACCACGGAAATTTGGAATAGCCACCGGGTTCCTCGGAATCAAGGGTAATGCCGATGATCGGTTTTCTGGCACTCATGGTCTGTCAAATCCCGTTGGTGGTGGCAGTTGTTCGCTATGTTTGCTGGCGATGCCATGAATTTGGCCGGAAACTAACCCCGGTGCGTTAGAAGGGCAACGGCAATTCACGCATATGTGCAATCGGCCATGATCTTATCACCGCTTGACCGATCCTTGCACAGATTGCAATCTCATATCCTTAAAACTCAAGAAAAACAGTCAACAGACAGTGCGATGGGCCGGGTATGGTGATGCTGCGGCCAACTCATTATTCCGGGATGGAAAGCAAATCATGAGCGCAGACAGCTATATGGATATGGCGCTGGAAGAGGCGCGCGCCGCCGCAAGGCGTGGCGAAGTGCCGGTCGGTGCGGTTCTGGTCGATGCCGACAGTGGCGAGGTGCTGGCGCGTGCCGGCAACCTGACCGAGGAACTCAATGATCCGACGGCCCATGCCGAAATCCTTGTGATCCGGGCCGCTGCCGGTGCCAAGGGCGAACCGCGTCTGCCCAATTGCGATCTGTATGTCACGCTTGAACCCTGCCCGATGTGTGCCGCCGCCATTTCGTTTGCCCGTCTGCGGCGGGTATATTTCGGGGCCTATGACCCTAAAAGCGGTGGCATCGATCATGGTCCGCGGGTATTCGAAAGCACAAGCTGCCATCACCGCCCGGAAGTTTACGGCGGGATCGGCGAGGTCGAGGCAGGCAAGCTTCTGAAGGAATTCTTTGGGTCGCTACGCTAAGGCCCAAGATAAAAAGTAAAAGGCCCGCCAAATGACGGGCCTTTATTCTTATTCGCGTGTCTGTCCGCGCAATCCCGGCAGATGCTGATACATCCAGGTTTCGCTAAGCGGTGCATCGCCGCGTCTCAGATACATCCGCAAATCAACCGGCTCGGTGCCCTCGACTTTAAGGTCAAACGCCGCACGCCAGATACGGGTATCCATGATCGGCTCGATCTTGGTACGGACAATTTCCCCGCGCGAGGTTGAAACAATGACTTCCGGAAACTCGCCATAGGCCAAGGTTCCAAGGATTTCACCTTCGAACTCGACCGAGAATTTCAGCTCATCCTTCGGACGAACCGTGCCGGGATTGCCACCACGACCCATGCGGGTGGCGGTAACATGGGCAAGCTTGTCCATCGGGAACGGGTTATGGGCCTGCCAATACAGGCGATAACGGAACTGATAGCTATTGCCCGCCTTGGCAGGGGCATTCGGTACCCAGAAAGCGCCGATATTGTCGTGAATTTCGTCATCTGTCGGGATTTCGACAAGCTGCACGGCACCGTCTTCCCACGCGCCAAGCGGTTCGACCCACAGGCTGGGGCGGCGGTGATAACGCACACCGTCAAGATAATGGCTGACTTCGCGATCCCGCTGCATAAGTCCAAACCCGCGCGGGTTTTTATCGCCGAATGCCGACGTGCGGATGATTTCCGGGTTGTTGAGCTGACGCCAGATGCGTTCGCCATTCCCGGTCCAAAGTTCCAGCCCGTCACTGTCATGGACTTCCGGGCGCCAGTCAAAGCGGAACGATTTGTTCTGTTCGGAATACCAGAACATGCTGGTCAGCGGGGCGATGCCAAGGCGTTCGATATCCTTGCGCAGGAACAGGTGTTTTTCGACATCCATCGTCACACCTTCGCCGCGCGTCAGATAGAACCGATAGGCACCCGTGATGCTGGGACCATCCAGCAGGGCATAGACCGTGACCGGGGCGTTTGCCGATTTCGCGGGCTCGATATAAAACTCGCGGAAATCGGGAAATTCTTCGGGCTGGGACGTTGCCGTATTGACGACAATGCCGCGCGCCGACAGGCCATATTGGCCTTCATCGCCAATCGCACGGAAATAGGACGCGCCAAGAAATGCCGCCCAGTCCTGGGTCTTCCAGTCATCACGTTCGACATTTTCATGCAGACGGAAACCGGCAAAGCCGCTGTTTTCCGAAAGCTTGCGCGCGATGCTGTCTTCGGGCATGTCGAAATAGTCGGGCGTATAAACCACTTCGCGCGATTTGCCACCGTCAACCAGATGCATGTGAACCGGTTTGGCGAAATACATGCCCAGATGGAAGAAGGTCAGCGGATAGGTGCCCGAACCATCGGCATAGGGCGAAAATTCGCGTTTATAATGCAGCTTGCCGTGGATGTCGTAATCGATCTTGCCGACAATTTCGGGATCGGGGGCGACAGGCGGTTCATAAGGCGATTTTGACATGGCTTCGGCGCGTTTGATCAGGGCGTCAAAGCTGAAGCTTTGCGGTTCGCCAAGATCAAGTTTTTCGTTGGCCGCCGATGCGCCATTGACCAGCGACATACCCGGCAGGATCAGCCCGGCAGCGGCCATGGATTTCAGAAATCGTCTGCGTTCCACAGAAGTCGTCATCAATCAGGTCCCGTTAATTTAAGATGTCCGGAACTATACCGGACAGTGTGGACGTAATCGGGATAAAACATGGCGAATTCAAGATCGTAATATCTGCATTTTTCGCATAGCGGTATGTTCGATGTCTGCCTAAATAAACTTGCAATCATTAAAATGGCAGGATCGCCATCGCAGAAAGACATGTTCATGCAGCAAACCGTTATGGGAAAGCCCGAGCAGAAAGCCATTTTTCACGAGGCGGAACACAAAGGCCTGCGACTGGCGATCAAGGGGCGTCTGGTCGCGCTGATCCTGATGGGGGTCTGGCTTGTGGCGTCGCGGTCAGGCGACCCGTTACGTGCCATTGAATATCTGATTGCGCTTGGTGTCTTTGCCGGGTTTGGCATTATCCATTACCGGATTATCGGATCATCCTATGATCGGAACTGGATCAAGTATCTGTTCATTGCGCTTGATATCGGCTTCCTGTCTCTTCTGATTGCGACGCAGCCGGTGTTTGATAATGTCGATCTGCCCCAGGCGGTGATTTTCCGCACACCGATCTTCCCGTTTTATTTCATCATTCTTGGTGTTGCCGCATTCAGCTTTTCACCGGGGCTTGTTTTATGGGCCGGTATTTGCGGTGCCGCCGGATGGCTTGGCGCGTTCCTTTATGCCATCCGCGATATGACGCAAACCTATGACTGGCAGGATATTGGTACATCGCCCGATACCCAGACCTTTGTGACCTATTTCTTCAGCCCCGATTTTATCGGTGCCTGGAGCCGCGTACAGGAAGCCCTGGCACTGGTTATTGTTGCCATTCTGATTGGTTTGGTCATGTGGCGGGCGCGCCATACGGTTCGCCGGCAGATCGAGGCAGAGCAGGAACGCAGCGCCATTTCCGACATTTTCGGACAATATGTGCCGCCCGCCGTGGCCGAGGTGCTGATTTCCAAACGCGGGTCACTGGCTCCGGTCGAGCGGGAGGCAACCATCCTGTTTGCCGATCTTGCTGATTTCACCAAGCTGACCGAAACCATCGGTCCAAAAGGAATTGTCGAGGTTCTCAATACCTATTTCGATGCGGTGTCACAGATCATCACCCGCCATCATGGTGTGATCACCCAGTTTCAGGGCGATGCGGTTCTGGCGACGTTCAATGTCCCGGCCGAGGACCCCGATCATGCGAGATGTGCGGTGCGCGCCGCACGCGAGATTTCCGAACTTGTGCAAAGTCGCGACTTTGCCGGGATCCATGTCCGAACGCGTATCGGGATTTGCACCGGGACTGTAATTGCAGGAAGTGTCGGCGGGGGTGGACGACAGAACTATACCGTGCATGGCGATACGGTAAATATGGCAGCCCGACTGGAAGTGATGAACAAGGAACTGGGAACCGACGTTCTGATTTCTGCAACGACGGCACAGTACCTGGCAGCAGAAGATTTTCGCAAAATCGGGCAAATGGACGTGCGCGGGCTTTCCGAACCGATTGATCTATTCACCTTTGCAACCGCTGGCGAATTGAATGTTCCGACCGACAATGTGCCCGCGACGGCAAGCTGATCGTCGTTAAAGATTTCACTCATGAAAAAGGAACGGCATCCATCGGATACCGTTCCTTGCGGGTTCTGCATCGGGGTTAACCGGTGCAGTGGGGCTCTGAAATCAGAATATCTATTGCAGCGGCTGGCGATACATAACCATTCCGGCGTGATACAGAACGCCATCTTCGAAATAGCCATCTGCGGTGAAGCCGGTATCATCCCAGTAATCGATGTGATTGCCTGAAATTTCGTAACGTCCCTGATAGGCGGACTGACGATTGCCGCGCGCCTCGTCATAACGCCCATTGGCCAGCAATTCCTGACGGATGTTACCGTCTGCCGTGACCCACATGCCGACATAGGGATGCGGATCGTTCGACGCGGTTCCGGACATGACGGTATCCTCCTGTGCGGTGGCTGTGCTGGAAAACAGCATCAGAAGACTGGTGATAGAAGACGCAAACATATGACGTGCCATGCGGGCCTCCTTGGGCGGTACGGATCAATATGCCGATGCCGTCGGGCGTACGATGATCTCGTTGATATCGACGCTGTCGGGCTGGGCGATTGCATAAAGCACAGACCATGCAATCGAAATCGGACTAAGGGCGGTTTTGCGCAATTCGCCGAGGAACCCCTTGGCGCTGTCATCGGTGATATCGTTGCCAAGTTCGGTTTCGGTAACACCCGGCGAAACCATGGTAACGCGGATATCCCGGCTTTCCTGACGCAGGCCGTCTGAAATGGCCCAGACGGCGTATTTGGTGGCGCAATAAACCGCGGCGGTCGGCGATACCAGATGCGCCCCGATCGATGCGGTGTTGATGATATGACCACCGCCCTGTTCCTTGAACAATGGCAGGGTGGCGGCAATACCGTTCAGCACGCCACGGATATTGACGTCGATCATCTTGTTCCACTCGTCGATTTTCAGTTCGGCAAGTGGCGACAGGGGCATGACGCCGGCATTGTTAAACATCACATCAACGCGGCCATAGGTGTTTTTGGCGAAATAGACCAGTGCTTCGACATCGTCGGCATCGGTGACATCAACCGCGCGGCATGTGGCGGTGCCGCCTTCGGCTTCGATCTCGGCGACGATGGAATGGAGTTTGGCCGTGCGGCGGGCGGCCAGAACGACCTTTGCACCATTTTCAGCCAGAAGTTTTGCCGTGGCTTCGCCAATCCCGCTGCTGGCACCGGTGATAACGACGACCTTGTTTTCAACATTGCTGGACATAAGCGACATGACATCCTCCGTGTTTGGTTGATGGCGCTCAATGTGAGTGCAAACAGCAATTTGATGAATACACAGAACTCTTGATCAATTGCCTGATCCTCCGAACGGTACGAAAACCGCTTTTCAGTACAGTCGGGATCGGTATAGTTCATATTAGAGAAACAAAGGAGTTTGGTGATGTCTGTATTCGAAGAGATGTCTGAACTGATTGACAAATACTGCGAAGGAGAAGGCGTTGCCCAGACGCCGGTGAGTGCGATGCACCTGTATCGCGCGACCGGGCCATCGATGAAAGTCCCGACAATCTATAAGCCATGCCTTTGTATTATCGCGTCAGGTGCCAAAGAGGTCACTCTGGGCGAGGCGGTTTTCAGTTACGCGCCCGGAAAGTATCTGGTGGCGTCGGTTGACCTGCCCATTGTCGGGTGTGTGACAAATGCCAGTGCAGCCCTTCCGTATCGCAGTTTGTCGATTGAACTTGACGGCCAGATGCTAAGTGACCTTGTAACCCAGATCGATCTTCAGGTCGGATCCGCATCCGAAAGCGATTGCGGGCTTCATGTCGATGATGCCAGCGATACCTTGCTGGACGCCGTGATGCGCCTGTTGAGCCTGTGCGATCAGAAAGACGATATTTCGGTGATGGCGCCGATGCTTCTGCGCGAAGTGCATTATCGCCTGTTGCGCGGCCTTCAGGGGGCCCGGATTGCGCAAATCGGAATGGGCGGCAGCAACATGCAGCGCATTTCCAAGATCATCCGTCTGATGAAGGACGATTTTGCAGCACCACTGCGGGTCGATGATCTTGCTGCACAGGCAAATATGAGCCCGTCTTCCTTCCATCATCATTTCAAGCAGGTAACATCCATGAGCCCGCTTCAGTATCAGAAACGGCTTCGCCTGACGATGGCGCGCCAGATGATGCTGACGGAAATGAAGGATGCGGCGACCGCGGCCTATGAAGTCGGATATGAAAGCGCATCACAGTTCAGTCGCGAATATGCCCGCATGTTTGGCGCACCGCCCATGCGTGATGTATCGGCCATCCTTGGACGACTGGGCGGGGATGGTACGGCGGCAGCGAACGCCTATTAGGAAACCAGGTCCTGACCCTTGATGATTGCGACCGGTTTGCAATTCTCTTGACGGGTCTGTGTGACTATGTGACATCAATTGATGTCAGTATCCGACAAGGATAAAGGGAATTCGAAGCCGTCTGCTAGGACGGTTAACCGAAGCTGCCCCCGCAACTGTAGGCGGTGAGTGTTTTTCTTCTGAAAGCCACTGGGATATTTCCCGGGAAGGCAGGAAAGCACAGCGACCCGCGAGCCAGGAGACCTGCTGACATGACGACGACGGACCGGGCGGGGTGCCCCGGAGGATGTCGGTACATGTCACCGTCTCACGCAGGTTGCAATGCGTTCTGCCTGCTTTCGGGTTCTGACATTTCCCGCCATTTTTCAGCACCTTTGCCAGTCTCTTGATCATAGTAACTTTGTTGTTATGTTATAACATAACATTTATTGGTTTGATATACCGATCGGGAATGAAATTCCGGATCGGTATATCCATGAAAGGACGCAAAGTGATCGAACTTAACAAACGGGTTCTTGCAGTCGGGGTGTTTGCTGCAGGACTGGCTTCTTTCGCGCAATACGCATCTGCGACGGAATATCCGCTTACATTGGAAAATTGTGGTCGGACTCTGACCTTTGATCAGGCCCCGAACCGTGTCGTATCGCTGGGCCAAAGCAGCACCGAACTGCTTTATCTTCTGGGGCTGGCCGACAGGGTGGTTGGAACGGCCGTATGGCTTGGGCCGGTACAGGAACAGTTTCGCGACGTTAACGCCACCATTCCGCGTCTGGCAGACAACGATCCCAGCTTTGAAAGTGTGGTCGGCCAGAAACCCGATTTGGTCGCAACCCAGTTCCAATGGCATATCGGCCCGAATGGCAAGGTCGGAACGATTGACCAGTTCGCGGAACTTTCAATCCCGGTCTATACCGCACCAGCCGATTGCATGGGCAAGGACAACACCACGGGCGGCGACGGAACCCGAATCGATGCCTTTTCCATGGATCAGATCTATCAGGGGATAGATGATCTTTCGAAAATCTTCGATGTCGAGGAACGTGGCGCCGAACTGATTGCCGATTTCAAAGCCCGCGAAAAAGCCGCACGTGAAAAAGTCGCCGCCGTCAACGGCAAGGGCATTTCGGCCCTGTTCTGGTTCTCCAGCGCTGAAATCGATGTTGATCCGTTTGTTGCCGGTCAGAAAGGTGCGCCGGCCTATGTCATGTCGATCCTTGGTGTCGACAATGTCATCGACAGTGACGATGAATGGCCGACGGTCGGGTGGGAAACCATCGCACGAACCAATCCCGATATCATTGCGATTGGCAAAATGGATCGTCGCCGTTTTCCGGCCGATGACTGGGAACTGAAAATGCAGTTCCTGAAATCCGATCCGGTAACCAGTCAGATGAGTGCCGTCAAAAGCGGAAATATCGTCGTCATGGATGCCCAGTCGATGAACCCGACCATGCGGACAATCGAGGGCATTGAAACGCTGGCCAAGGCAATCGAGGCGTTCGAGGCTACTCAGTGATCGGGCCAGTGATCAGACCAGTGATCGGTAAAGTCATTTCCAGCCCCGTTTTCATGAAACGCATCAGCGTGGCATTTGCCGCGCTGATGTTGCTGGCTGCGGTCCTGGCGGTTGCCGCATCGGTGGGTGAAACAGCAATCCCGGTGGGTACGGTGATCGATACGATTGCCAATCATTTATGGGATGCCGGTCATCCGGTGGATGCGATTGATGCCGGTATTGTCTGGAACTATCGGCTGAGCCGCGCAATCGTTGCCGCAAGTTGCGGGGCGGCCTTGGCCGTTTCCGGCGCGGTCCTGCAGGCGCTTTTGCGCAACAGTCTTGCCGATCCCTATCTGCTGGGCATTTCTGCCGGGGCGTCGACCGGTGCGGTCAGTATCGTGATTCTTGGTCTTGGGGCCGGGATGCTTTCACTGTCACTTGGTGCATTTATCGGCGCAGTGGCGGCATTCGCCTTTGTGACTCTTCTGGCGTTACAGGCCGGGCGCGGCACGGGGGCAATCATTCTGGCCGGGATTGCCGGGTCGCAGATGTTTAACGCCCTGACATCCTTCATTGTCACCAAGTCAGCCAGTGCCGAACAGGCGCGCGGCATCATGTTCTGGCTTCTGGGCAATCTTAGCGGCGTGCGCTGGCCCGATGTGTGGCTGGCCTTGCCCGTGGCTATTGTCGGGCTTGTCGTGTGTCTCTGGCATGCACGCGCACTTGATGCCTTTACGTTTGGCCGTGAATCCGCGGCATCACTTGGTGTTCCGGTCAGACGCGTTTATGCCGTCCTGATTGCTGCGGCGGCAATGATGACCGCGGTGATGGTCAGCATCGTGGGCTCCATCGGCTTTGTTGGACTGGTAATCCCGCATGCCGCGCGCTTCTTTGTCGGAACGCGCCATGGGCTGGTATTGCCGTTATCGGCATTGATTGGCGCACTGTTTCTGGTCTGTGCCGATGTCATCTCACGCGTGATCGTTCCGGGGCAGGTGTTGCCAATCGGGGTGATTACTGCCCTTGTCGGGGCGCCGGCCTTTGCCCTGATCCTGTGTCACGGAAGGATTTTGCGATGACCCTGGAACTGCGCGATATCGTCTGGTCTGCCGGTTTTCGGAAAATCATCAAAAATGTCTCCCTGCGCGTCGAACCGGGCGAGTTCCTGGGCCTGATCGGGCCGAATGGGTCGGGCAAAACAAGTTTGATGTCGGTTTTGGCCGGTATTCGTCCACCTGATCAGGGGCGTGCGATGCTGGCAGGGCAGGACATGAAAAAGCATGGCCGTCGCAAACTGGCCCGGCAAATCGGCTTTGTCGAACAGCAGGCCGATACCACGGACCGCCTGACCGCGCGCGAGGCGGTGGCACTGGGGCGCACACCATATCTCAGCATGCTGTCACCCTGGTCTGAACGGGATGATGCGATTGTTAACCGCGCCCTTGGTGATGTCGACATGATCCATCTGGCCGACCGGTTCTGGCATACACTTTCGGGCGGCGAGAAGCAGCGGGTTCATATTGCACGCGCGCTGGCGCAGGAACCGAAATTCCTTCTGCTGGACGAGCCGACAAACCATCTGGATATCCGCCATCAGCTTGGATTACTGGAACTGGTGCGCGAATTGCCGGTTACCGTGGTCGCAGCCCTGCACGATCTGAACCATGCCGCGATGTATTGCGACCGGATTGCCATGATGCGTGATGGGGAACTGGTGGGGATTGGCAGCCCTGCCGACATTCTGACATCGGAAAATCTGCGCGATGTGTTCGGTGTCGAGGCAACCATCGAACATGGTCCGAATGGTGAATGTGCGGTGCGCTATCACGCAGGCATTAAAAAAGACCGGGCTGCATGACCCGGTCTTTTTTAATTCAAAGGCTTACTTCTGTTCGCGGGCAATCGCACGCCAGCCGATATCACGGCGGCAGAAACCGCCCGGCCAGTTAATGGCGTCAACGGCTTCGTAGGCGCGTTTCTGGGCTTCGGTCACCGACGTGCCACGTGCGGTAACGCCAAGAACGCGACCACCCGTCGCGGTCAGTTTGTCACCATCCATTTTCGTTCCGGCGTGCAGGACCTTGACCTTGTCCATCGCATCCGCATCGGCGACGTTTCTGATCTCTGTACCTTTGTCGTAGCTGCCCGGATAACCCTTGGCGGCCATGACAACGACCATAGCGGTTTCATCATGCCATTCGGGTTTGACGGTATCGAGTTTTCCGGTCGCCGCCCCATCAAGGATATCAAGTACATCCGATTTCAGGCGCGTCATCAGAACCTGGCATTCCGGGTCGCCAAAACGGATGTTGTATTCGATCAGTTTCGGGTTGCCCGCATCGTCAATCATCAGACCGGCAAACAAAACCCCCTTGAACGGATGGCCTTCGGCGGCCATGCCCTTGACGGTCGGAACAATGATCTGTTCCATAACCTTGTCTTCAACAGATTTGGTAAAGACCGGGGCGGGGGAATAGGCACCCATACCGCCGGTATTCGGGCCGGTATCGCCTTCGCCTACGGCCTTGTGATCTTGGGCTGCAATCAGGGGAATGACGTTTTCACCGTCGCAGACGGCAAAGAAGGATGCTTCTTCGCCGGTCATGAATTCCTCGATCACCAGCTCCGCACCGGCATCGCCGAACTTGCCACCAACCATGCATTCGTCAATGGCGGCAAAGGCTTCGTCAACTGTCTGGCAAATCGTCACACCCTTGCCCGCGGCAAGGCCATCGGTTTTGACAACGATCGGCGCACCGTGCTTTTCAACAAAGGCCCGCGCATCGTCAGGCGTGGTGAAACGGCCATAGGCCGCAGATGGCACGCCAAACTTTGCGACCATGTCCTTCATGAAACCCTTGGAGCCTTCAAGCTGTGCGGCAGCCTTGGAACAGCCAAACGATTTGATGCCAACCGCATCCAGCGCATCGACAAGGCCCGCGACCAGCGGGGCCTCGGGGCCGACAACAACCAGATCGACCGCATTGTCGGTGGCAAATTTCACAAGGCCGTCAATGTCGCTATCGGAAATGGCAACACATTGCGCGGAATCGGCAATCCCGGCATTGCCCGGTGCACACCAAAGTTTGGTCAGCCGCGGGCTTTTGGCAATTGCCCAGCACAATGCATGTTCACGTCCGCCACCGCCAACGACCAGAACCTTCATGATTTTAACCTCGATTACGTGTCCGACTGCTTGATGGTCCAGACGGGATGAACTAGGCTTGCACCCCATCCCGCTTGAAAATTTATGCGGGCTTTTAGCATAAAGTGCCCTTGATGACGCAAGATTTGTTCGACCCGTTCGCTCCCATGCCCGAAGAACCCGCGAAACCGGGAAATCTGCCGGAATTTTCGGTCTCTGATCTTTCCAACGCGCTTAAACGCACGGTCGAGGATGCGTTTTCGTTTGTGCGTGTGCGCGGCGAAATTTCCGGTTTCAAGCGTGCCAGCAGCGGCCATCTTTATCTGGCACTTAAGGATGATCAGGCCGTGCTGGATGGTGTTTGCTGGCGCGGGCAGGCATCCAAGCTTGGCCTTGCACCCGAAGACGGCATGGAAGTCATTGTGACCGGGCGACTGACGACATTCCCGGGCCGGTCGAAATACCAGATTGTCATCGAAACGATGGAAGTCGCGGGCGAAGGCGCGCTTCTGAAACTTCTGGAAGAACGCAAAAAGAAACTTGCCGCCGAAGGACTATTTGATGCGGATCGCAAAAAGCCGATCCCGTTCCTGCCTGATGTCATCGGGATTGTAACATCCCCAACCGGGGCGGTTATCCGCGATATCATGCATCGGCTTCGCGAACGTTTCCCGCGCCGGGTTTTGTTATGGCCCGTGGTGGTGCAGGGAACCGGTGCCGCCGAACAGGTTGCGCAGGCGGTGCGCGGTTTCAACGATCTTTTGCCTTATGGCAATATTCCGCGCCCCGATGTCCTGATCGTCGCGCGCGGTGGCGGGTCACTTGAAGACCTTTGGGCGTTTAACGAGGAAATCATTGCCCGTGCGGTGGCGGAATCCGACATTCCGGTGATCTCGGCGGTCGGCCATGAAACCGATACCACCCTGATTGATTTTGTGTCCGACCTGCGCGCGCCCACCCCGACGGGGGCCGCGGAAAAGGCTGTGCCTGTGCGACTTGATCTGATTGGTCAGGTCGAGGAAGATGGCCTTCGTCTGACCCAAGCCGTCCGTCGGCTTGGCGTGGAAAAACGCACCGCCCTTGAAAGCCTTGCGCGTGGCCTTGGCGATCCGCGCCGGATGCTTGAAGAACGCAGCCAGACCCTTGATAACTGGGCCGATCGGCTACCACGTGCGGCAGGCAGTGTTTTACAGCAGGCGCGTGCGCGTCTGAACGAAGCCGGGGCACGGCTGGTCAGTCCGCGCGAACAGCTTTCGGAAAAACGCGGACGGTTGGAAAATGCTGGTCTGCGGCTGGATGGGGCGATCAAGTCCGCCATCCAGATGCAAAAGGCCCGACTTGATCAGGCCGCCGCTGGACTTCGCCCGGCAAATGCCAAACGCGATATCGCACGTGATCACAAACAGATCGACGATCTGGCCGGTCGGATGCAGGCGGTGGTTAAAAATATCCTGAACCGCGAAACCGAAGGACTGGCGCGCTATGACCGTCTTCTGGAAAGCTATTCCTATCGCAATGTTCTGAAACGCGGTTTTGCCGTGGTGCGCGGTGCGGACGAAAGTTTGATCGGCAGGGCGTCGGATCTGATTGCCGGGCAGGGTTACATTCTGGAAATGCAGGATGGACGTGCCGATGTAACAGCAGGGACGTATTCCTCTGGAGCACCCGAGGCGGCACCGGTTGCCACAGTCGCGCCGAAATCCGCATCCAAACCGAAACCGGCCCGGAAAAAAGACCCGGCCCCCAAAGATGATGACAGGCAAGGGAGCCTTTTGTGATGCGTTTCGGAATGACCACGTTTCTGGCGACAACCGGTTTGATCGTATCGTGTTTCGGTGCTATCGCGGCCGAGCCGACCTATAAGGGCCAGTTTGTTCAGGGTGGCATCGTGTTCGGGCAGACCGACCCCGGCGGCAGCATCCTTCTGGATGGCAAGGCGATTGATACGATCGGTCCGGACGGGGCGTTTATCCTTGGCTTTCCACGCGATTACGAAGGCCCCGCCAAGCTGACCCTGCGCAAGGCTGACGGGGCAGTCGAAGAATATGCCTATGACATCGGTGATCGCGAATTTGATATCCAGCGGATTGATGGCCTGCCGCCCAAGATGGTGACACCGGACCCGAACGTTATGGAACGGATCAAGGATGATTCACGTCAGGCCCGCGAAGCACGTGTCGAACGATTTACCCAGGAATTTTACAAGAACGGCTTTATCTGGCCGGTTCTCGGCCCGATCAGCGGTGTATACGGATCGCAACGCATCTTGAATGGTGAACCGCGTGCCCCGCATTGGGGGATAGACATTGCCGTTCCGACCGGCACCGAGGTCGTCGCACCGGCTGACGGAATTGTGACGCTGGCGCATCCCGATATGTATTTTTCCGGGGCGACCCTGTTTATTGATCACGGGCTTGGCATGGTTTCGGCGTTTTTGCATCTGTCGGAAATCAATGTGAAAGTCGGCGATGTCGTTCGGCAGGGTGATCCGATTGCCAAGGTCGGGGCAAGTGGCCGGGCAACCGGGCCGCATCTGGACTGGCGGATCAATGTCGGGGACGCGCGCGTTGACGCGGCCCTTCTTGTGCCGCCGATGGAAGACGCACAAAAGGCCGCAAAGGCAAAGGCCAGCAATTGACGATGGATAAACAATAGGGAACCTCTGCCATGAAAAAGCACGGAGCCGTCGCCGCAGGACATGATGTCACAGCACGCGCGGCTGCCGATGTGCTTGAGGCAGGCGGCAATGCCTTTGACGCGGTGACCGCCGCGATGTGGACGGCATGCGTGGCGGAGCCGGTTCTGGCGTCGCTTGGCGGCGGCGGGTTTGTCATGACCCGTCCGGCGGGAAAACCGCCAAGGCTTTATGATTTCTTTGTCGAAACCCCGCTTGCCAAACGCCCGCGCGAGGAACTTGAATTTGAAAGCCGGTTTGCGACATTTGCCGGTGGCGTTACCCAGGAATTTCACGGCGGATATGGTTCGGTTGCAACGCCGGGCGTGGTTGCCGGTATTTTCAAGCTGCATGACGATCTTGGATCATTGCCGATGGCGATGCTGGCCGAACCGGCAATTACGTCGGCTCGCGACGGGATCAGGCTGGATGCGTTTCAGCGATACGTCATGGGGATCGTAACCCCGCTTCTGGCCTTTTCCAAAGACAGCCGGGCGGTTTTCGGTGCGCCGGAACATCAGGATGAAGACCGATTTGAATTGCCCGACGAGGGCTCCATTCTTCGTCAGGCAGATATGGCCGACAGCATCGAATATCTGCTGCGAACCGGTTCGGACGGTTTTTATCACGGCGATCTTGGTCATGCGCTTGTGACCGAATGCCGGGAATATGGTGGCTATCTTACGGGCGCTGATTTGGCGGCATACCGGGTTCTGGTTCGCGATCCGCTTTTGATTGCCGGGCGCAACGGGCGGTTTGTTTTAAACCCGCCGCCTGCATCGGGCGGGGTTCTGGTTGGGTTCGGGCTTAAGCTTGCGCGCGAGATTGAGCTTGGGGCATTTGGATCGGCCCGTCATCTTGAAGCGATTTCGCGCATTCTTCATGCCACGGGGCTGGCACGTAGCGAACATGGCGCAAGCCCGACAATCCTTGCCGACGAATTCTGCGAATCCTACCGGTCGATGATCGGCGAACGCCCGCTTAGCCAGAATGGCACGACCCATATTTCTGTGGTTGATGGCGATGGCAATCTTGCCGCCGCGACAATTTCGAATGGGTCCTGCTCCGGGCGGATGGTGCCGGGCACCGGGATCATGCTCAATAATATGCTGGGCGAAGCTGATCTGTCACCTGACGGGCTCCATCACTGGCCATGCGGTGTGCGCATGACATCTATGATGACCCCGGCCCTGTATCTGGCGGCGAATGGTGATGCGATTGCACTGGGCTCTGGCGGGTCAAACCGCATTCGTTCAACCATGTTGCAGGTGATGCTGAATATCGATGCCTATGACATGACCCTGCATGGGGCGGTGGCGGCACCGCGACTTCATGTTGAAGACAGTCTTTTGTCGGTCGAACCGGGATTTGACGGTTCGCTTCTGGATGGGCTGAGCCTTGAAGACCAGCAGCGCTGGGATGCGGAGGATATGTTCTTTGGCGGTGTTCACGCCGCCAAGGTCAGTGGTGATGGCACAAAATTCAATGCGGTGGGGGATGCCCGACGTAATGGCCACCAAGTGGTGATTGCCGATCTGTAATCCGGGTTGAACTGGCCCTAACGCGGAATTTCGTCAGCAGGGCGGACGTCAAGCAACGGAGCCGCATCTATATTTTCCGCATTCATCATGGTGGCAACCCGCTGCATGGATGACAGAAGCTGCGTCTTTTCCCAGTCGGGAAGGGCATCGAACTGCGATATGAATTCTTCGTGCAGCATGGTGGGGGCTGCTTTTAATACGTTCTGACCTGCCTCTGTCAGAACCGTATTGACCACACGCTTGTCCGTGGTGCTGCGTCGGCGTTCTGCCAGCCCGCGCTGTTCAAGGCGGTTCAGGATTGTTGTGACGGTTGCCTGGCTAAGGGACACATGATTGGAAATGCGGCGCACCGTAACGTTCTGCAATTCGTCAATCGCCCGCAGGACCATCACCTGCGGGATGGTCAGGCCACAGGCTTTCATCATTCTTTTGGAATGCAGATCGGTTGCGCGGATGATCTGGCGCAATGCGACCAGAATGTCCTGCCAGTAGGCCTGTGTCATTATGGTTTCCTCGGGCGATAGCTCTTACGCCACTCGGTAAAGGGGATTGACCGCATTATCAATGCAATTTGTCCTGCGACAAATGATGATCGCTGTTAATTTCCCCGAATGCGTCGTGTGGCAAAAAAAATCATCGCGAAAATGGCAATTAGGACAAGTGTCACACCTGCAATCAACATGGCCTGATTGAGGCGCAGATCATATTCCTGTTTGCGTTCGACATAGGCGATAACCTGTCGGCGAAGCTGATCCATTTCCGGTGTGATATCGAAACTCGTTCGATACATCTTGGCCCCGGCACGTGACAGAAGATCGTTGGTTTTGTTCATGCGTTCGATGAACATCGCAAAGCGTTCTTCGGTCGCGGCAAGCTCGTCAAGCGGGCCGTCTTTCACGTCGCCATCTTTGGCGCGCGCGATTGAAAGTCTGGTTTGGGTCAGATCATCACCGTCTTCGGCGATGCAATCAGACAGCGGCTTTTTCTCGGCACTCTTGCCGCACTCGATCTGGCGATCCCCGAACTTCTCAACGGCTTCTCGCAGATGTGTCTGCAATTGCTGATCAAGTTCGGCAATCCGTATCCGCACATTCTTTGAACTGCTTTCTATCTTGCCAACATCACCTTCCAGCGCGAATGACGGCCAGACGGCAAACATTGAACCAACAAAAATCAGAAAAAGCGGGACGACGAAACGCAGCAAAAGGGAACTTCCCCCGGACAAGGTGGAGAGGTATCCACCAGTCTGCTGCAAGGGTGTTCCCATTCGGTTAATGCCGGGTGCGATTAACGATGATCAGTTCGGCCAGCGTCTGTGAAGCCACAACCATTGCGCGGGTCGGTCACGAATCCAGCTTTCCATGATCGCATTAACGTCGGTCATGATGCGCAGAATATCGGCATGACGGTCATCGGTCGGGACAATTTCGAGTGCCGGATAAAATGTCATGCGGAAATAGGCGCCACCCAGTCGTTCCACCCGGACCGGTACTACCGGGCAGTCATATTTTAGCGCAAACTGCGCCAGTGCCGGTGCTGTCATGGCGTCACGACCAAAAAACGGGACGGCAATGCCGTCATTCATTTTCTGATCGACCAGCATGGCGACATGTCCGCCTTCTTTCATGTATTTGGTAATCTGGCGGGCACCCTGAGGCCCCTTTTTTACCAACTGACCGCGGAAAGTCTTGCGGGCACGAATGAATAACTGATCAACCCACGGATTATCCGGGGCGCGATAGACACACATCATGTCCATATCCATCGCAGTTGCCAGCGTCATGCCGATTTCCCAGTTACCGATATGGCCGGTAAAGAAAACACCCGGTTTGTCATCATCTTTAGAGGCCATGCCGTTCTCAAGGCCGACAACCTCGATCCTTGGGCCTCCCGGGCGCAATTTATGCAGATGCGGGATTTCAGCCGCGTTGCGTCCCAGATTTTCCCACATGTCACAAATAATCGTTTCGATCTCTTCCGGGGATTTTTCCGGAAATGCGCGTGTCAGGTTGTTTCGTGCCTTTTTTGTCTGGCCGAGTTTGGGGCCAAACTTTCGCAGTAATGTACCACCCGCGTTTGATGCCATATCAATCGGCATGGCAGCAAAAATCCAATAAATCAGATGCGCTGCCAATCCCTGCAACGGGTGGGAAATATATTTCTGTCGTGCTTGATAAAAGGCACTGCGTTCAGGCATCGGACAACACCGCCGTAATTATTTTCTCCAGCTGGTCCGGGGCTTCGAATTCCAGCACAATATCAAGGGTGTTTATGCCGTTCCGCTGCCCGGCAGGCAAGCGCATCAGGTCTTTTTCTGTCGTGACCAAATCGGCATTCAATGACTTGGCTTTTTGATGCAGCTCCGCCAATTCGGCCGCACGGAACGGGTGATGATCCGCAAAGTCGACGGTCGCAACAATATCGGCACCGACTGCGCGCAGACTATCATGGAATTTGGCCGGGCGGGCAATCCCCGCAAAGGCGAGAACCCTGCGTCCGGCAAATTCGGCACCATTGCAAGGAACAATGCGGGCGCGCAAAACCGGAACCGACGCGGGCAGGTTTTTAAGAAATGGCGGATTGCCATCGCCGATCAGAATGATCGCACGAACTTTGGCCAATCCCTGTTCAAGGGTTTCGCGCATCGGGCCTGCGGGAATGACGCGACCGTTTCCAATCCCGAAAACGCTGTCGACAACCGCAAAGCTGCAATCCTTGATTAACGATGGATTTTGCAGTCCGTCATCCAGAATGATGGCCTCTGCCCCGGCATTTCTGGCCGTTTCGGCGCCCATACCCCGGTCCCGCGAAATCCATGCCGGCGCCGTTCGCGCCAGAAGCAGGGGCTCGTCCCCGACATCGGCTGCGGTGTCCTTCATCGGATCAACACGGTGCGGGCCGGTTTCCCGGCCGCCATATCCACGGCTCAGGAAATGGGCCTGAATGCCCATTTTGTGCAACGTGTGATACAGCGCGATTGCGGTCGGTGTTTTACCCGCACCACCGATGGTAAAGTTGCCAACGCAGAAAACCTTGCATCCCGGATGGCGCATGGTTGTTATCATCGCCCGAATGCCTGCACCTGCGCGCCACAGCAGGGAAAAAGGCGACAGTGCCTTGGCCATGCAGCCGTCTGCCAGCCAGAAATCAGGCGCGCGCATTGGCAACCTCCCCGGTTAAAAGCGGGGTGATCGCATCAATGGTTCGTTCGAGAACCTCGGCCTTTGAATTGGCATATGCCAAGGCGGCATTTGCCAGTGCGCTCGCCTTTTCCGGTTGGGTCAGAAGAATATCAATCTGCCTTGTCAGGTCGTCACGATCAGCAACCGGTCGGCAGGCGTGTGCTGTAAGAAGTTCCTGACTGATCTCGCTAAAATTGCTCATATCGGGGCCATGCAGAATGGCGCATCCAAGCCGTGCCGGTTCAAGCGGGTTCTGCCCGCCGGACGCACAAAGGGATTTTCCGATCAGGCAAACCGGTGCAACCCGGTAATAAAGCCCCATCTCGCCCATCGTATCGCCAAGATAGATGTCGATATCTTCGGTGATTTTGTGCCCCAGGCTTCGGCGGGCAACGCGCAATCCCTGGGCAATCAGATCCGCCTCGATTTCATCAGCACGATCCGGATGACGGGGAACAATAACTGTCAAAAGGCCTTCATGCTTTGGCGAAAGTGCTTGATGAACCTGTGCGCAGGCCAGTTCCTCGCCCTCAAACGTACTTGCCGCAAGCCATACCGGGCGGGTGCCGATCTGCGATTGCAGTTCGGTTAGGGCGTCGGCTTCGACCGGCAGCGGGGGGGCTGCAAATTTCAGGTTCCCGACGGCGCGCACATCCTTGCCGCCAAGGGAAACGAACCGTTCGGTTTCCTTGCTTCCTTGCGTCAGGATCAGGTCAAATGCGGAAATGACCGGCGTGATAAAGGATGGAAATCGTGAATAGCTTTTAAAGCTTCTGGCCGAAATGCGGCCATTAAGCAGTGCCAGTCTGGTGCCTGCCTTCTTGGCCTTGGTCAGAATATTGGGCCAGAAATCACTTTCAAGCCAAAGAGCCGCATCCGGTTTCCAGTGATGCAGAAAACGCGCAACGCAAACCTGCCGATCAATGGGGATGAACTGATGGATCACCCCTTTGGGAAGGCGTTGATACATCATTGCCGCCGACGTAACGGTGCCGGTGGTGACAAGGATCGAGGTTTCGGGAAAACGCGCACGAATGGCATCAATCACCGGCAGGGACGACAGGGATTCGCCAACACTGGCACCATGTATCCAGACGAGCTTCCCCTTCGGGCGCAATGCACTGGCATGACCGAACCGTTCACCGATCCGTCCTGCATCTTCCTTGCCGCGTTTTTTGCGCCGTTGCAGATAAATGCCAAGTACCGGACCCAAAAGCCGTGTCGCCACGCGATAGGCGTAAAACAGGCTCATTTGGCGCTTTCCTGCTCTGCCGCTGCCATGGCCGAACGCTTCTGTTTGGGAAGTTCATCCGGTCCGGCGGGCTCAATCACGTCAAGGCCAAGCTTGCGGTCGCTTTGCTGTGTCAGCCTGGTCAAGGCTGCTTCCAGCTCCAGCCGCTTCTGTTCCAGCCCGGCATCATCCAGATCCCGTCCGATATGGATCGGATCGCCCCAGCTAAAAACGCCTTTTGAAAACGGAAGCGGCAGCACGAACCGGTCCCAACTGCCAAAGACGCGCCGGTTTGATGCCGAATAGGTCAGCGGGAAAATCGGAACGCCTGCAAGCTTTGCCGCCTGCACAATGCCATCCGAAATCCGCATGCGCGGTCCTCGTGGTCCATCCGGGGTCATGCCGACGACTTCACCGGATTTCAGCGCCTTCAGAATGCGCCGCAACGCTGCCGCACCGCCTTTGCCCTGCCCGGTTGACCCTGCAATCGTGGCAATCCCGAAATGACCAATGGTGCGGGAAATGATTTCACCATCGCGATGCGATGAAATCAGCATGTTAAACGGGCGGTCACCGGCAACCGAACGCCATGTATAGGGCATCATCAGCAAACGCTGATGCCAGAAAGCCACGATAAACGGTTTGCCCTCCGTCAGGAAATGGGCGGGATGATCCCCGCCTTCCGTGTGCCAGCGACCGGTGAGCCGGACGAACCGGATATAGGCTGCCGCAAGCCAGCACAAAGTGCTACGCGCCTGATCGCTTTTTATGATCCGCTTATGCAACTGCACGCCAGTTTATCCCGAATGTTTTAGACCTGATTTTCGGTTTCTTCCGAGAATTGCAGATTATAGAGATTGGCGTAAGCCCCTCCCAGTGCAAGCAATTCTTCATGACGTCCCTGTTCCGTGACGCGTCCGTTCTGAATAACGCAAATCTTGTCGGCATCAATAATTGTCGACAGGCGATGCGCAATAACAAGCGTTGTGCGACCCTTCATAAGTTCGGTCAGGGCACCCTGAATATGGCGTTCCGATTCCGTATCAAGAGCCGACGTCGCCTCGTCCAGAAGCAGGATCGGAGCATTTTTCAACATTGCCCGCGCAATCGCAATACGCTGGCGCTGCCCGCCCGAAAGCTTCACACCATGTTCTCCGACAATGGTGTCATAACCGTTTTCAAGCTGCAGGATGAAATCATGCGCTGCCGCGTGGCGGGCGGCTTCTTCGATTTCGGCGTCGGTCGCACCAAACCGGCCATAGGCGATGTTGGACCGCACCGTATCATCAAACAGCGTGATTTCCTGACTGACCAGTGCGGTTGCCGAACGCAGGCTTTCCAGTGTCACATCGCGGATATCCTGACCATCAATGGTGATCGTACCTGCATTGATGTCGTAAAATCGCGGGATCAGGTTCAGGATCGTCGATTTACCGGCACCCGAGGGCCCGACAAGCGCGATCGTCTGACCGGCTTCGATATCAAGGCTGATATCGTGTAATGCCGTCGTTTCATCGTTATAGGAAAACGCGACATCCTTGAAATGAATGGCGCCGCCCTTGACCTCAAGCGTTTTGGCATCCTCGGCATCGCGAATTTCCGGTTCGATATCAAGAACGGTAAACACGCGCTGGGATGCTGCAAGACCGGCCTGCAGGTTGATATTGATATTGGCAAGGCGCTTGACCGGTTCATATGCCAGCAACAGGGCGGTGATGAACGAAAAGAAACTGCCCGGGTCGCTTGCCCCGTCAATGACGCGGCTGCCGCCGTAAATAATGATGGTCGTGATCGCGGCCCCGCCGAGTGTTTCCATGATGGGGGACGAACGTGCGCTGACTTTCTGCGCCTTGAAGCTCAGATCGAAAACGGTTTCGACAAGCTTTTCCATTCGTGAACATTCATAGGGTTCCATGCCATAGGCTTTGACATGACGGACACCCTGAAAAGTCTGTTCCAGAAGGGTCGCAAATTCACCGATCTGCTGTTGCGTATTGGCCGAAACCTTGCGCATCCGCCGACCCAGACGGGCAATTGGCAGGATGGCGGCGGGAAAAACGGTAAAGGCAATGATCGCAAGCTGCCAATCCTGATAGAACATGACGCCAATCAGAACGATGGCAGTCAGAAAGTCCTTGCCAAAACCGGTCAGCGATACGGAAACGGCCGCACGCATTGCGGTGATATCACTGGTAAAGCGCGTGATCAGTTTGCCGGTATTGGTGCTGTGGAAAAAGCCGATATCAAGCCGGATGACATGCTCGTAAAGTTTGTTCTGGATATCGGCAAGAATACGACCGCCGACATAGCTCATCAGAACCGATTGCCCGTAATTGGCAAAGCCTTTCAGCGCGAAGGCTGCAAGGACGGCAACCCCGACAGGGACCAGCATCGCCGGGTTCTTTTTGACGAAGACCTCGTTAATCACCGGGTCCATCAGATAGGCATAGCCGCCGGTTGCCGCCGCCATAAGTGCCATGCAAACCAAAGCCAGAACAATTTTGCCGAAATAGGGGGCAACCGCATCCTTAACGATGCGTTTGATCATTGGCAATGTGTTCCAATGTTCTGTCGTGCGATCTAGCGAATGCTTTGGCAATGAATTCTTCCCGGTCGTGCGACGCCATTTCCGATTGTGTCAGCCTGACACTATCTATATGGAGTAAGCATCATGAATGTCTTAATCTTTCCGGGCTGTTGCTAGCATGCCCGGGCAGGTGCGGCAAGCCGCAGCAACTTGACTTGACTGATACTAATAGGGCCTGCCGGAAAGCAGGCCACGAAAAACGACATATAAGATAAAAAAATGACAGAGCAACTCCACGTGTTCGTGGAACAGACGATTGCGCAAGGTGTGGGCGCACGGGTTTTTCCGCTGCGTTGGGCCGGGCGCCGTATCTGGGTCAAGCAGGCTGTTCCACCAAAGGAAAAGGGCTGGCATCGCCTGCAGCGGTTGATCGCGACCCTGACGCGGATACCGATGTTGCGCCCGACCGTATCGCCCGGCGGCAAGGCCGGTCTGGCGAGCGAGGCTGAAATCATTGATGCCTTGACGAAGGCGGGGGTTCTGGTTCCCGATCTTCTGGCGGTCACAGATAACTGGATTGCAATCGGGGATAACGGGGTCATTTTGCAAACCGTCATCAGCGATGCGGTAAAGGCCGGTGATGAAGACCGTGTTGCCGAACTGATTGCCAAGGCCGGGGCCGCATTGGCCGATTTGCACATCAGCGGCTTTACCCATGGCGCACCCCTTCTGCGCAACATGACCATCCGTGATGATGGCAGGATCGGCTTCATCGATTTCGAGGAAGACCCCAACAAACGCATGCCATTGCCCGACGCGCAGGCGCGCGATGTCCTTCTGTTTCTGTTTTCCATCCAGCGCGGCTTCAAACGTCGTCCTGATCTTTTGCGTGCCGGATGGCGGGCATATCTCGTGATAACCGGCATGACCGCGCCGCAAATGAAACCGCTGTCTCATATCGTGCGGGTTATTCGACCGGTTTACATCGCACTGAAACCTTTCCGTCGCTGGCTCGGGACGGATGCGATCAATGCGATGCTGGCATATGGCGTTCTGCGTCGAAGCCTGCGTGGCAAGGACGCCTCACAGGACGTTTCTCTGGTCGCCAAATAAAATACCGGCGCAGATTACTGCGCCGGTTGTTCCACGGGCATGGCGATTGCCGGTTCCACCGATGCTTTCACCTCGGTGATGTCTTCAACCGTCAGACGTTTTGCCGTAGCCCCGTCAAATCCGCCCGAAAACGGTGCCAGATTGTGCAGGAACTGGTTGGCTGAATTGCGCCAGCTATATTGTTCCGCCAATGCACGGGCGTCTTTACCGTCAAGCTCAAGGGCTGCCATGGCGGCTTCGCGAAGGTCGGCGTCAATCGCGCCTGCCTTGGTCTCGCGCACGATATCGGCCGGTCCCTGAACCGGGAATACCGCAACCGGGGTTCCCGATGCTAGGGCCTCAAGGATAACAAGGCCAAAGGTATCGGTTTTGCTCGGGAAGACAAAAACATCGGCTGACGCAAAGGCGATTGCCAATTCCTCGCCTATTTTTTTGCCAAGGAACTGCGCATTCGGATATTTCGATTTCAGTTCTGTCAGTTGCGGCCCGTCACCGACAACGAATTTTGTCCCCGGCAGGTCAAGATCCAGAAAATGGCCGATATTCTTTTCAACCGCCACCCGGCCAACAAACAGCCAGTGCGGTTTGGGGAAATCCCCGAAACTTGCATCCGGTCGTGGTTTGAACAGGTTAAGGTCAACACCGCGTGACCAGATATTCAGCTTGTTAAAGCCGCGATCCGCCAGTTCTTCGCGAAGCGTTTCTGTGGCCACCATGACCGATTGTGATTTGTTATGGAACCGCCGCATCCCGCGATAGGAAATCGAAAGCGGCAGGCGCGTCCGCGCATGCAGATATTCCGGGAACCGGGTGTGATAGGCCGATGAAAACGGCAGTTCGCGTTTCAGGCAATAAGCGCGTGCAGCCTGCCCCAGCGGGCCTTCGGTTGCGATATGGATGGCAACCGGCTGCAGGGCATCAATCATCCGGGCAAGCTTGCGTTTGGCAAACAGAGCCAGCCTGATTTCCGGATAGGTAGGGCAGGGGATCGTCCGGAATTGATCGGGCGAGATGATATGGACGTCGTGCCCCATCTCGCCCAGTTCGTTGCGCACGGTTTCAAGGGTGCGCACTACTCCATTTACCTGGGGGTACCAGGCATCGGATACGATCAATATTCTCATGCGGTCTTTCCAATCGGCGTGCCGCTGTTCTTTTTTGAACTGCGGGACGCGGTGCGGGTACTTTCCCCGGCTATCCGGAACAGCGACATCAGCTTGCCAAGTCCAAGGGACGGCGCACTGGCAGCATCGCGGCCGGGTTGGGAATGTGTCATCGCCATCTGGCGCATATCCGCCCAGTAAAGCAGTTCAAGTTTTCCGGTCTTGTCTTCGACAAGCGCGGTGCAGCTTTCGACCCAGTCGCCGTCATTGCAATACAGCACATCGCCAATCATCCGCTTTTCGGCGTGATGGATATGGCCGCAAACCACGCCATCCACCTTGCGTTTGGCGGCTTCGTGCGCGACGGCATTTTCGAAATTGCAGACGAACTGGACCGCGTTCTTGACCCGGTTTTTAAGATAGGCCGAGAGCGACCAGTATCCGTAACCCAATCGGCGGCGAATGCCGTTGTAGTAACGGTTCAGGACAATCGCGAGGTTGTAGGCCGTATCCCCAAGATAGGCGAGCCACTTGGCATATTTGACGACACCATCAAACTCGTCGCCATGAATGATCAGAAGCTTTCTGCCATCCGCCGTCTCGTGAATGTCGTTCATCTTGACTTCGACATGCCCGAAGGTCATGTCGACAAACTCGCGGGCGAATTCATCATGGTTGCCGGGCACAAAGATGACCTTCGCGCCATTTTTGGCCTTGTCCATGATTGTGGTGATCACGGCATGGTGGCTTTCGGGCCAGTACCAGCTTTTCTTAAGCCGCCAGCCGTCA
This sequence comes from Thalassospira lucentensis, assembly GCF_001613805.1. Classification (GTDB taxonomy): domain Bacteria; phylum Pseudomonadota; class Alphaproteobacteria; order Rhodospirillales; family Thalassospiraceae; genus Thalassospira; species Thalassospira lucentensis_A. The sequence continues at coordinate 24,288 of NZ_LPVY01000006.1, read as the reverse complement.
ATGATATCGCCAACCAGATAATAGGTATCTGCCGTTACTTCATTGAGGAAATCCAAAAGAAGATCTGCCTGACATCCACGTGTTCCGAGATGGACGTCTGAAATCCAGACCGTGCGGTAATGCGGTTGCAGCGTCATCGCTGTCATTGCCGCTCCTCCGTATCCTGCCATAAGGACGGCTGGAATCCGACGGTTTTACATGCCGGATACTGTCCCCAACCAGTAATTGTTTAAAACAAATGGCGCGAATATATAACCCGTTCATATAAATTTATCGGTTCTGTCAATATCCTGTTACATATTTCATTTTGTATAAAGGGAACGCGAAAGTAATGTTTCATTTTTATTTCGAAAGTTTTTCGCAATGACCCATGACGGGGTAACGGTCATCTTCAATCCGCGTGCAGGCGGAAACAAACAGCGGTTCCTTTCAAGCATTTTACAGAAGGCTGGCATAAAGGTTGAATTGTTACAGACAACCCATCCCGGTCATGCCCGTGAACTGGCACGCAAGGTTCGTGCCCATCAACGGCTTTTTGTTGCCGGCGGGGATGGGTCGCTGAACGAGGCCCTGAACGGTTTGCTTGATGCGCAGATCGAAGGCCACGAAGTCCCGCCGCTTGGCATCATTCCGCTGGGAACGGCCAATGTTCTGGCGGTCGAGGTCGGGCTTGAAATCCACGCGCAGGCAATTGCCGATTACATCAATAACCCGGCCCAGGTCTGGGTGCGGCCCGGTCTGGTCAATGGCCGGGCGTTCTTTTTGATGGTCGGCATGGGCGCGGATGCCGATACCGTCGCAAATGTGTCGCTAAAGCTTAAAAGACTGATCGGCAAGGGGGCATATGTTATCGAAGGGCTCCGGAATATCATCTTTCCGCATCACCGCGATTTCGAGGTTAATATCGGGCGTGAACAATATCGCGTCGCCGGTGTGGTTGCGACACATGCCAAGCATTATGGCGGGGCGTTCGTTATTTCACCTGATGCCAAACTGACCGATAACAGCCTTGATGTCGTGCTGATGCCCGGCAGCGGCTTTATGGCGCTGGCGCGATACGGGATTGCTTTGACCCTGAACCGGTTGCACGCGCAAACCGATGTATCGGTCGTACAGACCGAACGACTGACCATCACCAGCCATTGCGGCCCGGCACCCTTGCAGATTGACGGCGAAAGTGCCGGCAAGCTGCCGTGTGAAATCAGCCTGTCACCCTATCCGGTGCGGGTTATGGTGCCACAGGCCTATGCCGACCAATGCAATGGCCGCCAAAACGAAAACAGGGATGCGCCAAACACACCCCTGTTGCAAATCGCCGCAGATTGATTTTCGAACTTATTGCCCGGCCAGCGTCATGCCATCAACCCGGATTGTCGGGGCATTGGTGCCGTATTTGAAGGTCAGGTCATTGGCCGGAATGGCCGTTCTGAACATGTCCTTAAGGTTACCGGCAACCGTGATTTCGGAAACCGGATAAGCCAGTTCACCATTTTCGATCCAGAAGCCCGATGCACCCCGCGAATAATCGCCGGTCACACCGTTGACGCTGCTGCCGATCATCTCGGTGATGTAAAGGCCCTGTTTGATGTCCTTGATCATGTCGGCGGGCGATATGGTGCCCGGTTCCATGTAAAGGTTGGTGGTCGACGGACCCGGCAGGCTTCCGGCACCGCGCGATGCGTTGCCGGTTGATTTCAGGCCAAGCTGGCGGGCGGACCGCAAATCCATGATCCAGGTTTTCAGAACGCCATTTTCAATCAGATGACGTTTTTCGTTGGCAACACCTTCGGCGTCAAACGGTTTGGAACGCAGGCCACGTTTGCGGTGCGGGTTATCAATGATGTTGATCCCCGGCGCAAAGATTTCCTTGCCCATGGCATCCAGAAGGAAACTGGTGCCGCGCGCAATGCCCGATCCGTTGATCGCACCGGCCAGATGCCCGACGAGGGATGCGGAAACGCGCGGATCATAGATTACCGGGACCTGCGTGCTTTTGACCTTGCGCGGGTTCAGCCGTTTCAGGGTCTTTTCCGCTGCCTTCAGGCCGATATCGACCGGATCGCGCAGATCGGTCGAAAAGACCGCACTGTCATAGTCATAATCGCGTTCCATGCCGGTGCCGGTCCCGGCAAGGACGGATACGGAAATGTGGCTGCCGCTGCCGGCATAGGAATTGGCAAAGCCGTTGGTCGCGGCAAGCGTGATCTGATGGGTTCCCCAACCGGCGTCGGCGCCCTCGGAATTTGTGATGCCTTCAACCGACCTTGCTGCTTCTTCACAGGCGGTGGCCCATGCAATCAGCTTTTCCTGGCTGACTTCACCCGGCTCGCAAAGCTCAAGCGCCTCGACGTCAAATGTTTCGGCCAGTTCGGATGGGTCGGCAATGCCGCAGAACGGGTCCTCGGGGGCGTTTTTCGCCATGGCGACGGCGCGCTCGACCAGTTCTTTCAAAGCGCTTTCGCTGGTGTCGGATGACGACACAACTGCCTGCTGCTTGCCGATCAGAACACGCAGGCCAAGATCGGCACCTTCGGATCGTTCAAGCTTCTCCATCTTGCCCAGTCGCTGCGATACCGAAAGTGACGTGCCTTCGACATAAACGGCATCCGCATCGTCGGCACCCGCCTTTTTTGCACGCGCCAGCAGGTCGGTGATGCGATCGAGTGTCATGTCGGTTTTGGGCATGGAAGCTCCCTTTGATCGGAATGTGGTTTCCTATGGTTATAGGCAGGCTGATCGCTTTTCGCAAAGGGCAAGAAAAGGATAGGGACCTGAAACTGTCGCCTATATCATCGCCGGTGATGGTCTGCTTCGCCTATGCCCTGTGTCCAAGGCGTTTGTTTGACCGGAATTGATCTTTGGCCATTTTTTCTCCGCAAGTTGCTATTATGACCGGAAAACCGAACCGGGAAAAACCGGAAACCTGCAAGAAATGACGGAAAACACACGTGCGAAACCTGTTTGTGGCAACACTGCTTCTGGGAATGTCCTTGCCGATGTTGCAGGCTAATGCCCAGGAAACTGCGACACCAAATGATACTGTGGCGGCACCTGTAACCGCCAATGATCTTTACCGCGAAATGCGCATTCAGGCCGGGCAATATGCAGCCCAGAACCGCCATCAGGTTCTGGTGGGGGATTTCACCTGCGACGATATCAATGACCAGATCGTCGGCTGGGTGGATCGTGACAATCCCGAAGGACCGTTTTTCGATGTCCTGATGGTGACCAATCACAAGGGGCAGGCGCATTCCGAATTAAAGCAGATTCCGTTCGCCCAGTCCGAACAATACGCCCTTTGCATTGACGATAAAACCGCCCCACCGGTCATGAGCTGGCAGGTCAACGATCCCGAATATATGCGTGATGTCATGGGCGATGGCGATCTTTGCAATGTTGCCGTCCGGATCGACGATTTCATGTGCGACGCGCCACAGTTTTTCTGGTCTGACAAACCATCTGATGACGGACAGCATTGGCTGTTTTTCCGGAATTGAGGCGGGAAAGTATGCGTGATATACTACGCATATGTTATGCACATAAATCATGGGGTAAGTTATGGGCGCTGTCACGAACAAACATACCCGCAAGGCAACCAATGTCAGTCTTGATTCCGAACTTCTGGAAACGGCAAAGCAGCTTGGAATCAATATTTCACGCAGTGCCGAGGCCGGACTGAGAGACGCTGTCACGAAACGACAGGCCGAAATCTGGAAAAAGGAAAACAGTGCGGCGATACAGGCCAGCAATGACTATGTTGAAACGCACGGTATTCCACTGGCATCGCATCGAAAATTCTGATGGCACGTTATGACATTCATAAATTCGCCAACGGATATGTTGTGGATGTGCAGGCCGATCTTCTTGCCGATATGACCACGCGTGTGGTTGTACCGCTTCGCCCGCATTCGGAAATACCAAAACCAATCGGGCGTTTGAACCCGGTCATCCTGATTGGCGATACCCGATGGGTTTTGCTTCCGCAGTTCATTGCGACAGTCGCGGTTGCCGAACTCGGAGAGGTGGTCGGTGAGTTTTCTGAAAAATTTGCACTCACCGACGCACTGGACATGGTGTTTCAGGGAATTTAATCCCGCCAGATTTTCTTGCCCGATCCCGGCAATCCGTATCGATCCCATTTGGCATCAACCCGATCAATGATCTCGTCTTCCATAAAGATCTTTTCGCCCCATTCCCGGTGGGTTTCGGGGGGTAGCTTGTTGGTCGCGTCAAGGCCAAGCTTGCCGCCAAGGCCGCTTTCGGGTGATGCGAAATCAAGATAATCGATCGGTGTTTCGGTCACGGTGGTGATGTCGCGCACCGGGTCCATGCGGGTTGAAATCGCCCACATCACGTCTTTCCAGTCGCGCACATCAATATCGTCATCCACGACAATGACGAATTTCGTATACATGAATTGCCGCAGGAACGACCACACACCCATCATCACGCGCTTGGCATGCCCCGGATAGGCCTTCTTCATCGATACGACCGCGATGCGATACGAACATCCTTCGGGCGGCAGCCAGAAATCGACGATTTCGGGGAATTGCTGCTGCAATAGCGGCACGAAAACATCGTTCAATGCTTCGCCAAGGACTGATGGCTCATCTGGCGGACGACCGGTAAAGGTCGACAGATAGATCGGCTTTTTACGCATGGTAATCGCGGTCAGGGTGAATACCGGGAATTCCTCGACCGAGTTATAATAACCGGTATGGTCGCCATACGGCCCCTCGGGCGCATATTCATCCAGCGACACATAGCCTTCCAGAATGATTTCTGCCGTCGCCGGGACTTTCAGCGGAACGGTTTTGCAATCAACCAGCTCGACCTTTTCCCCGCGCAGCAATCCGGCAAACTGATATTCCGAAAGCGTATCGGGAACCGGGGTTACCGCGGCAAGGATCGTACCCGGATCGGCACCCAGCACGATGGCAGCCGGCAACGGATCGCGCTTTTCCTTTTTCCAGCGCGCATGATGCTGCGCCCCGCCACGATGTTTCAGCCAGCGCATGATCGCCTTGTTCTTGCCCAGAACCTGCATGCGATAGATGCCAAGATTGAACACATCGCGTTTGTCACCGCCCTTTTCGTTGGCGGTCGGGCCCTGGGTCACAACCAGCGGCCACGTGATCAGCGGGGCCGGTTCACCCGGCCAGCATGACTGGATCGGCAATTTTGAAAGGTCAATGTCATCGCCTTCAAGGATGATTTCCTGACACGGGGCCTTGGAAACCGTTTTGGGTTTCATCGCCATCACGGTCTTGGCCAGCGGCAGCATTGAAAATGCTTCCTTGAGGCTTCCCGGTGGTTCGGGCTGTTTGAGAAACGCCAGCGTCTCGCCGACTTCGCGCAATTCTTCGGGCTTGCGGTTCATGCCGGCCGCCACGCGGTCCACGGTGCCAAAAAGGTTCACCAGAACCGGCATGTCGTATTTCTGGCCATCTTCGCCAATGACATTTTCAAACAGGACCGCCGGGCCACCTTCGGCCAGAAGGCGTGTCTGAATTTCCGTCATCTCAAGATAGGGGGAAACCGGTTCGCTAACCCGGACCAGACGGTCTGTCTTTTCAAGCTCGTCGATGAAGTCGCGAAGGGATTGATAGGGCATGGGCACCGCAATCTGTGAAATCGGTCGGTCAAAGCTGGCAATAGCCGGGCCAGCAACAAACCGTGCCAACAATAAATCTGTTGTTTCACGAATTAATACGGTGCAGGCGCGATGTCCAGCATCCACTCCCTTCCGGAAGTCAAAGGGAGTGGATGCCAGACCGGAAAATTACGAGGAACGATTGGTGTAATATGCGACGTTTCCATCATTATCGATGGTTGCCAGCTGCCCCGCCTTGGTTAGGACGGACATGCAATCATCTTCCTCATCCTGGCCCCAAAGGCACAGATATTGCCCCTGTTCGATGGTCCAGAGTTTTTCGCGCATGCCGCGATCACCGTCCTCGTCAATCCAGGTGATTGATGCCATGCCATTCTGGAAATAGGTGACATTCACATTGGTTTCCTTGCCCTCGTCACGATAGGAAAAGGTCTGATCATTGATCGTGTTGACCAATGCGGTGCCGGTTAACGGGCTGTATCCCGACGCAACAACCGTCGCGGTGGCTTCTTCCATATCGTCACTTTGAACATCAATATCCGGGGTCGCCGACGGTGTCCCGCAGGCAGACAGGGCCGCGGTGATCGAAATAACGCCAGCAAGACCGGCACGCTTGATATGTGTTATGTTCATTTTGTTTTCCTTTTGCTCTTTGTGCCCACCAAATCATTTGGGATATCTGCCGTCCAAAGCGGCGATCCGGCAGAGCGAACAGTCAGAATAAAAAGGAAAATTGTCGCCTTCTGGTCGTCTATGCGTCGACTGAATGGCAATATTGACCAAATTGGTGGTGTCGGTTGCAGACGGATTTGGTTATACAGGGGCAAGAAACCGGGTTGCGCAGCACCACCCTGTGCGGCCTGTCGACATTCACCAAAGCATGAAGGACGCACAGATGGCCAAGTACTGGGTTATCGGGGGCACCTATCAGGATACCGGTTTTGACAAGCCGATCGGCGAAGAAACCAAAGTCGGTCCGTTTGGCAGCTTCGAAGACGCGGAAAAAGAATGGTCCAAGATGGCCTGGCAGTCGGTTGACGACGCCAATTCGCGTTACCGTATCGAACGTCTCGAAGAATACTGGGTTGTCGGTGGCGAATACGAAACCACTGATTTCGAAAAGCCGGTCGGCGGCGAAGAAGAACGCCACGGCCCGTTTGCGACCTTCAAGGATGCCGAAAAGGCGTGGTCGAAACTGGCTTGGCAGCACGTCGATAACTGCAATTGCCGTTATCGCGTCGTTGAAGGCTGAACCGGCCTTAAAACCGGAACCGATTGACGATGTTTTCTGTTTCTGATGCGCAGGCGATCCCGGATCGTTCCTTGCGAGAACAGATTGAAAAACACCCACGCGCGCAGGATCTCCTGCGCGCGTTTTTATATCCCTATAGCGCGCCGGATCATGACTTCCTGTTTGTCGATGGTGCGGTTATGGCCCTTCCGGGCGACAGTATTAAGGATGCCATCGCCGGACGAATACCTGTTCTGGCCGTGGGGTCCAACCGGGCCCCGGTTCAATTGGCGCGAAAATTTGCCGCCCCGCGTCATCTGGACCCGGTTCCGGTCACGGTTGGCTGGATGGATCATCACGATATCGTCTATTCCGCGCATATGACCGGCTATGGCGCGATCCCGGCAACATTGGCCCCGTCACCCGGAACCCGTGTACGGGTTGCCGTGACGTGGCTGAATGCGGTGCAACTGACCCATATGCACGCAACGGAATCCGTTCCCGATCATTACCGGTACCAGCAGATTGACGGAAAAAACCTGCATCTTGATTGCGGGGTATCGGTTGATCTGATCGGTAGCTATCAGTCGACTGCCGGGCATGTTTTTGATGCGAATGATATCTTTGCCCTTGCGGGGATCGCAGCAACGAAACGGCGGTTCAGGTCCCTGAACCAGTGGGAAATGATCGCCCATATCGCGATGCGCGCGGGGCACCCGATGCATCCCGATTTCGTGCTTTGGTTGACTGATAATATTGTAATGCGGAAAAAACTGGTCGGCCGCTATTTAAAACCGGTGGAATGATCCCACATCAGAACTATCGTTCCATTACGTTGTTGCTTTCTTTTCCATGTTTTGTAACCATTTGAAATTGCTTTTATTTTGAATGTAATTCGCAAAGGGGAAAAGCAGCCTGAAGCCAAAGAGACTCTGATGACTGCAATTGGATGAACCAGAAACATCCGGTTGTATTCGTTGAAAATACAATTCCGATGCTCGGGGTACAACAGAGGTATCGGAATGGGAAAAATCAAAAGATCCTTTGGGGGGATTAACTGGCGCAGTTTTTCTGCTGCCAGCATTGCTGCGTTTTGCAGCAATGACCATTTCGTGGGGAGGATGAAATGTTTAGTGCGCGGTCCGACGATGCCCATATCGTCGAAGCGATCAAAAGATCCCAGGGTACTATCGAGTTCACGCTTGATGGCAAGATACTGGATGCGAACCAGAATTTCCTGAACCTGATGGGCTATGACCTGTCAGAAGTTCGCGGCAAACATCACAAAATGTTTGTCGATGAAGAATATGCCCAAAGTTCCGAATACAGGGATTTCTGGGAAAAACTGCGTGCGGGTAAATTCTTTACCGCCGAATTCCAGCGATTTGGCAAGAATGGCAAGGAAGTCTGGATACAGGCAACCTATAACCCGGTGCTGAATCACCGGGGCGTTCCCTACAAGGTTTTCAAAGTCGCAACAGATATCACCGATCGTAAACTGAGATCGGCGGATTATGCCGGACAGGTCGATGCCATCGGAAAATCCCAGGCCGTCATCGAATTTGCCATGGATGGTACGATCCTTAAGGCCAATGAAAACTTCCTTTCTGCGATGGGATACGAGCTGTCCGAGGTGCAGGGTAAACATCACCGGATGTTTGTTTCACCCGAATTTGCGCAAAGCCGCGAATATGCCGATTTCTGGGCCAGGCTGCGCGATGGCAAATATATGTCGGCCGAATATCAGCGCTTTGGAAAGAACGGGAAGGAAGTCTGGATACAGGCCAGTTACAACCCGATCATGGATATGTCCGGGCGCCCATTCAAAGTTGTAAAATATGCAACCGACATCACAGCCGAAAAAATACAAAGAGCCGATTTTGCAGGCCAGATCAATGCCATTGGCAAATCGCAGGCGGTTATTTCGTTTGAAATGGACGGCACGATCATTGATGCCAATGACAATTTCCTGAATGCGATGGGCTATTCCCGCGAGGAGGTCAAAGGAAAGCATCACAGCATGTTTGTCGATCCAGAATATGCCAAAAGCGACAAATATCGTGATTTCTGGGCGGCTCTTGGACAGGGGAAATATCAGGTCGCGGAATTCAAACGCTTTGGCAAGGGCGGCAGGGAAATCTGGATTCAGGCCAGCTATAACCCGGTGATAGATATGAATGGTCGGCCATTCAAGGTGGTCAAATATGCCACCGACATCACCAAACAGGTTCAGACCCGTATCACGGCCGAAGAACTTGCAGAAGGATCAAGCGCAAGTGCCGAAGCCGTCGCCAGCGCATCCGAGGAAATGCTGTCAGCCATTCAGGAAATCAGCGAAAGCATGCAGCGTTCCCAAATCGCCGTGACGGACATTGTTTCAAAAATCCAGATGGCCGATGAAATCCGCGGAGAGCTGGAAACAACATCCGAAGCGATGACCGGCGTGGTGCAGATCATCCGTGATCTGGCTGAACAGGTAAACCTGCTGGCCCTGAATGCAACGATTGAGGCCGCGCGCGCCGGCGATGCGGGCAAGGGTTTTGCCGTGGTTGCGGGGGAAGTCAAAAACCTTGCAACCCAGACTGCCAAGGCAACCGATCAGATCGAAGTGCAGATCAGCTCGATGCTGAGCATCACCAAACGTGTCGTCAGTTCGACACAGCAAATTTCAACATCCGCCAACGAAGTCAGCGATTACGTCAATGCGGTGGCTTCGGCAGTGGAAGAACAAACCAGCGTGACACAGGATATTTCAAAGAATATCCAGTTCGTGTTCACCGGCATCAGCGAACTGAATGACTGCGTAAAACAGATCGCAAGCTGAATAGATCCCGACCCTAATTCTCCCGGTCTGGCAAAAGCTGCCAGATCCGGGTGAATTTGTTTTCAACATCCTCGACGGCGACATCCACCGGCACGTCATAGGTTTCAAGTTCGTCGATATTGTGTGTCGGGGCATATGTCCGGCCCGGATCGGCAAGGATCACACGCGTGCCAAGTCGTGCCTCGCCCATCAGCCATTGCAGAACGGCGTTGGCCATTTGCTGCTGATAACAGACATCACCAGCAAAAATCACATCCCAGCGCCGGGTTGCCGATTGGGTGCCGACAAAGTTTTCGGTCGTGGTTTCAAATGCAACGCCATTGCGCTTGGCATTCAGTCGGGTGGCGGTAATGGCCACCGGGTCAATGTCGTTTGCCAGAATGCTGTCCGCACCGGCCATGACGCAGGCAATCGCCTGCATGCCGCCACCGCACGCAAAATCCAGAACCTTTTTACCGCGAACCAATTCCGGGTGATCAAGGATGTATCGCGTAATCGCCTGTCCGCCCGGCCATGCAAACGCCCAATAGGGCGGCGGAATATCCAGCACGCCAAGAATATCCTCGGTCGCCTGCCAAAGTGGCGTGATATGGGTGGCCAGATACATTTCGACCTCGGGCGCCAATGGCACCCGTGCCGGTACGGTAAAGGTATCGATCAGATCGGCAAAACGCGGATCGTCGACTTCGGGGACCAAGGCATCGGCGAAAACATTATCGGTCATGATCGGCCCATATCAGGGTGAATTTGATTGCCGGGGCTTACTTGCTTTGTGACCCGGGTGCAAGCGAAGTCGCATCCGGGCTTTCGTCGGGCTTCTGACTGTTTTGGGCATTGCGGCCAAGATACAGCAAGATATCACGCGGCTTTGCCTTGGGAATGTCAGGCCCCATATGAAGCTGCGCCCCGCGGACAAGGGCAATAACCGGCGGTTCGGCGCCCTGAACTGCAATGAAATCGTCCCAGCCGAATTCTTCGGTCAGACGGGTTTGGCGAATTTCGGCCCCGTGCCGGAAATCCTCCCGGATGTCGTCGGTTGTCATCGGCTCGGAAAACAGTGGCAGCCCGCCAAGCGTCTGGCTATGGCGTTTCGGGTCTTCGGGTGATCCGTGCATACCGGTCTGGAAAACGGCGCGACGGCCAAATTCCGGCGCGAAATCGGTACAGACCAGCGTGTTATAGGCATCGTTGTCCGTCGTCGCGATCAGCTTGCCAAGCGATGAAGTATCAAGGTGATGTTCGAAAACTTCCGAAAGCACTTCCCCGTAATAGGTCTGCAATCCCGCCTCGCGCGCCATGCGCATGCTGTGCCAGCGGCTGTCGGCAACCACGACCGGAATGTCGAGCTCGACAAGTCGCCGGGCAAGATCAATCGTCCAGCGATGCGCACCGACGATCAGAACACCGGGCGGTCCTTTGACGGCCAGATCAAGGTGGCGGGCCATCGGTCGGATCGAAAAGCCGTGCAGCACCACGGTCGAAAACACCATCGCAAAGGCCAGCGGGATCAAAAGCGCCCCATCGGCATAGCCAAGTTCGACAAGCTCCGCGCCAAACAGGCCGGAAACCGCGACCGCCACAATCCCGCGCGGTGCGATCCAGCCGACCAGTAACCGCTCTTTCCAGGTCACCTTTGAAAATGCCAGCGACCCGATCACCGAAACCGGTCGCACGACAAACAGCATGGCCAAAACAAAAAGCCCGTGACCCCATGTCAGTTCGGCAATCATCGACCATTCAAGCGTTGCGGTCAGGATGATGAACACGCTGGAAACCAGAATAACCGTCAGGGTTTCCTTGAACCGGCGGATTTCATCAATCGCCATCAGATGGGCATTGCCAATTGTCAGGCCCAGCACCGTTACGGCCAGCAAGCCGCTTTCTTCCTGAATTTCATTGGCACCCGCAAAGCAGGTCAGAAGCACGCCAAGAACAAGCGGGGCTTTCAGGAATTCCGGGATCCAGCCGCGTTTGAAAATCTGAACCGTCCCCACGCCAAACGCCAAGCCGATCAGAACCGCCAGAAGAATGTTGAGTGCCAGATGGCCAACGGCCGCGCCAAACCCGTTGCCATGCTGGCTGGCGACAATGACTTCGTAGGCCAGCACCGCAAACAGCGCCCCGATCGGGTCATTAACGATGCCTTCCCATTTCAGAAGTGTCGCCGGGCGTTTGGACAACCGTGCATGGCGCAACAGCGGTGCAATCACCGTCGGCCCGGTCACAATCATGATCCCACCAAACAGGGCCGCCACCGGCCATGAAAGATCCGCCAGATAATGCGCCGCCCCCGCACCCAGAAGCCACGCGACAAGCGGGGCAATCGTCGTCAGGCGGATCACGCCACTGACACTGTGCGTCAGTTCCCGGAAATCAAGCGCAAGCCCGCCTTCAAACAGGATCACCGCGACCGCGACGGCAACAAGGGGCTGCAACAATGTACCGAAATCATTGATCGGATCGATCAGGTCGGTTCCCGGCCCCAGCAGCAGCCCGACGATGGACAGCAACACGATTGCCGGAATACCGGCCCGCCACGCAAACCATTGCGCCCCGACACCCGCAAGGATCAATCCGGCAATCATCAGGGCAAGCGGTGCGATCATGGGCGGTCTTTCGATAATGGTTCAGATGAAGGATGGATCAGCCTGTATGCGGGTCTAAACTAAAGCCCGGTCCCGACCAGATTGGCAATGATGATGGCCGCCAATACCATCAAACCGAAATCACGGTTTGATTTAAACCGTTTCAGGCAGTTTGCGGCATCATCAAGTTTGACCGTGGCAACCTGCCACGCCAGATGCAAACACGCCAGTGCCAGAAGCGGGAAATAAATCCAGTGCAGCCCGGCCAGCATACCCGAAACACCCAGAAAAAGGGTCGTCACGGTATAAAATCCCATGGCCCATCGCGGGGTTGCATCGCCAAGCCGAAGGGCAAGCGACTTTACCCCGATCTTGATGTCGTCATCCTTGTCCTGATGGGCATATATGGTGTCGTAACCAAGTGTCCAGAAGAAGCCCGCAACATACATTGCAACCGCTGCCGGTGCGACGGTGCCGGTGACCGCCGCCCAGCCGACAAGCGCCCCCCAGTTGAATGTCAGCCCCAGAACCGCCTGCGGCCAATAGGTAATGCGCTTCATGAACGGATAGGTAATGACAAGTGGCAGGGAACAGATGCCAACAATGATTGCTTCGATCCGGAACTGCACCAGCACGGCAAGCCCGATCAGAAGCAGCAGCCCCAGAAACGCCATCGCCTGCCAGACCCTGACCTGACCACTTGGAATTGGTCGGGTGGCGGTGCGTTCGACCTTGCCGTCAAAATTGCGATCCGCCAGATCGTTGACCACGCAACCGGCCCCGCGCATGATCAATGCACCAATGGCAAAATAAACCATCATCAACAGGCTGGGCGCGCCGTCACTTGCCATGGCGGTTGACCACCAGCAAGGCAGAAGCAGAAGCCACGTGCCAATCGGACGGTCAAGTCGTGCCAGTTTAAGGTACGGGCGACTTGCCAACGGAGCGAACCGGTCGATCCAGCTATCGGCTGGCATATCGTTCTTCGTGTTCTGTATCGGTTGGTTGACCTGTGACATAATTGGCCTATGTAACTCTTTAACAAACTGAACTTCGCCGAATAACCGGCCTGGGGACATATATGACAGACGACGCCACCCGCGCCCGGCAACGCCTATTCGTTTCCGATCCTATCACGCCGGGATGCGAGATCGAACTCGCACCTGAACAGTCTCATTACCTTGAACATGTGATGCGCCTCAAGCCCGGAACGCCAATCAAGATATTTAATGGTCTTGATGGTGAATGGCTGGCGACCATCGACCACCTTCGCAAAAAGAAGGGCACGGTGACCGCCGAACGGCAATTGCGTGACCAGATTGTCGAACGCGGCCCGATCCTGGCTTTTGCCCCGATCAAAAAGCAGCGCCTTGATTTTCTGATCGAAAAGTCGGTCGAAATGGGGGTTGGCACCCTGCAACCGATTGTCACCGCACATGGCATTACCGACAAGGTCCGCCTTGACCGTCTTCAGGCCCAGGTGATCGAAGCCGCCGAACAGTGCGAACGCCTCAGCGTGCCGGAAATTGCCCCACCGGTAAAATTGCTTGATTGGCTCGCAGACTGGCCGGAAAACCGGCATTTACTGTTCTGTGACGAGACGGGATCGGGCTCACCAATTGGTGAAGTGTTAAGTCAGCTATTGGCAAAGGGCGCTGGCTCGGCTATCGACAACGACAATGTTGTTAACCATGCAATCGTGATTGGACCCGAAGGCGGCTTTAGCGCCGACGAAATTGAACGCATCCGCAAACAGCCTTTTGCAACGCCTGTAAGTCTTGGTCCGCGCATCTTGCGGGCCGAAACCGCGGCAATTGCTGCTTTGTCCGTGTTTCAGGATCGCATCGGCGACTGGTCGATACCTCCGGTCACGAGAGATTAGGGGAAGCCCTTATGACTGTCAGCGCCTCCACCGGCGACAGCCCGGTCATCGAAAGCCGTCGTCAGCTTGTCGAATGGTTCGAGTCCGGTTGTACACCGAAAAAAGACTGGGCCATTGGCACAGAACACGAAAAATTCGCCTTTACCCGTAACGATCTTCGCCCGATCCCTTACGAAGGGGAGAGGGGGGTAAAGACCCTTCTGACACAACTTGCCGAACGCTTTGATTGGGAACCGATCATTGAAAACGGCAATGTGATTGCGCTCACCAAGGATAACTGTTCCGTCTCGCTTGAACCGGGCGGGCAGATCGAATTGTCCGGTGCGCCGCTTAAAAACATTCACCAGACCTGTGGCGAAGTGCATCAGCATCTTCATGAAATCCGCGAAATCTGCGGTGATCTTGATATCGAAATGCTTGGTGTCGGCCATCAGCCGAAATGGAAACGCGACGATATTCCGTGGATGCCCAAGGGCCGCTACGCGATCATGCGCGACTATATGCCCAAGGTCGGCAATCTTGGCCTGGACATGATGCTTCGGACCTCGACCATTCAGGTCAATCTGGATTTCGCCTCCGAAGCCGACATGATCAAGAAATTCAGAACGTCGCTGGCGCTTCAGCCGGTTGCGACCGCGCTGTTTGCCGCATCCCCGTTCGTGGATGGCAAACCAAGCGGCTATCTGTCTTCGCGATCCCACGTCTGGACCGATACCGACCCGGACCGTTGCGGCATGCTGCCCTTCGTGTTCGAAGACGGATTTGGCTTTGAACGTTATGTCGATTACATGCTCGATGTGCCGATGTATTTCGTTTATCGCGATGGCAAATACATCAATGCCGCAGGCAAATCGTTCCGCGATTTCATGGCCGGAAAGCTTGACGTTCTGCCGGGTGAACGCCCGACGATGAATGACTGGTCCGATCACATGACGACCGCCTTCCCCGAAGTACGCCTCAAGAAATTCCTTGAAATGCGCGGCGCGGATGGTGGCCCGTGGAAACGCATCTGCGCCCTTCCGGCCCTTTGGGTTGGTCTGCTGTATGACGATGTTGCACTCGATGCCGCATGGGATCTGGTCAAGGATCTCAGCCATGCCGAACGCGAAGCCCTTCGCGACGATGTGCCGCGTACCGCCCTTGCCACGAAGTTCAAAAACGGCACCGTTCAGGACCTCGCCAAGGACGTGCTGGCCGTCTCCAAACAGGGGCTTAAGGCGCGTGGTCGCATGGATGCCTATGGCGACGATGAAAGCCACTTCCTCGAAAGCCTCGAAGACGTCGCCGAAAGCGGCCGTACCTTGGCCGAGGAATTCCTTGATAAATATGAAACCGAATGGAACGGATCGGTCGATCCGCTGTTCCGGGAATACGCCTATTAGATATTGTGAAATGGCGGTGAATAATCGCCGCCATTTTTCATTTTTCGTGAATGATGAGAGTTCTGCCGTGATGACGACCAAAGCCAACCCCTGCGAAACCATGTCCGATGTCCGTGCGAATGTGGATCGGGTGGACAGGCTTCTGGTGGCGCTGATGGCGGAACGGTTGAACTATATCGAACAGGCCGCGCGCATCAAACCGACCCGCGACGCCGTGCGTGACGAAGACCGGATCGAGGACGTGATCACCAAGGTCCGTGCCCAGTGCCGCATTGATGGCTTTGACGAAGACATGGCCGAACGGATGTGGCGGGCGATGATGGAAGATTTCATCGCCCACGAATTCGTCAAATGGGATGATCTGCGCAAGTAAGCGGTTGCCGGTTTCTTACTGTGCGGCAAGTTGATCCGCGCTGCTTGCAAACCAGTCCCGAACCGCGTTGATATCGCTTTCTTCCATGCCAAGGCCAAGCTTGGTCCGCCGCCAAAGGACATCCTCGGCTGACCGGGCCCATTCCTGCGTCATCAGGAAGCGGAGTTCCGCCTCGAACAGGTTTGGGGCAATTTCCGGACCCAGATCACCTATAGCCTTGGCATCCGGCGCAATATCAAACAGGCGTGTACCATAACAGCGCGCCCAGCGATGGGCGATCTGTTCGGGCAGCCAGCCGAACTTTGTTCTGACACCGGCCAGGAACCGGTCGAAATTGCCATCGCTCATATCCCCGCCCGGCAGAACCGATGTCGCGGTCCAGTCGGATGCGTGATTGCCCAGAACCGGACAAAGCTTTTGCAGGGCATGTTCGGCCAACCGGCGATAGGTGGTGATTTTCCCGCCATAGATCGACAGGATCGCCGGTGCATCGCCGTCCCCGGTATCAAGGTCAAACACATAATCGCGCGTCACCGCCGATGCGTTGCTGTTCTTGTCATCATAAAGCGGCCTGACACCGGCATAATCCCAAACGATATCGGCCCGCGTTAACGGCGTCGCCAGATAACCATTGACCAGCTCAAGCAGGTAATCGATTTCACCGTCGCTGATCTTCACCTCGGCCGGATCACCGTCATAGGGCACATCCGTCGTCCCGATCAGCGTGTAATCCTGCTGATAGGGGATGGCAAAGGCAATGCGACCATCCCCGTTCTGGAAGATATAGCAATGATCATGCGGGTGAATGCGCGGCACGACAAAGTGGCTGCCTTTGACCAGCCGTAACCCTGCGGCCTTGTCGCCAAGTCCGGCACGGTTGACCATATCGGTCACCCAGGGGCCTGCGGCATTGACCACGGCCTTGGCCGAAACGCTGGTTTCCTTGCCGTCTTCGGATTGCAATGTCGCGGTCCAGCCGTCCGTTCCGCGCACAAGAGCGGCACAGCGCGTCCGGGTTTTGATCACCGCCCCGCGTGCCTGCGCATCAAGGGCATTTAAAACCACAAGCCTGGCATCATCGACCCAGCAATCGGAATAGGAAAAGCCGCTGGTGAACTGGTCCAGAAGCGGTTTGCCCTCGGCCGTGCCATTCAGGGACAGGGCGCGTGAAGCCGGCAAACGTTTGCGCTTTGCCAGATGGTCATACAGAAACAGTCCGGCACGCAGCATCCATTTGGGCCGAAGCCCTTTGTGGTGCGGCAGAACAAAGGTTAGCGGCCAGATGATATGCGGGGCGGCAGCCAGAAGAACTTCGCGTTCCTGCAAGGCTTCACGCACCAGCCGGAATTCGTAATGCTCAAGATACCGCAGACCGCCATGGATCAGTTTGGTCGAGGATGAAGATGTGGCCGAGGCAAGGTCGCGCTGTTCGACCAGAAGGACGGACAGACCGCGACCGGCGGCATCACGGGCAATACCCGCACCATTGATGCCGCCGCCTACGACCAGAAGGTCGTAATGTTCAGACACGTCAGATCACCTTTTTGCGCAGCCAGGCCGCCAGGGCCTCGCCCACGATCACAAGACCGATGATCGCCAGAAGAATGGTGGCAACCGTCTGCCAGGCAAAGGTGTCAATCGCGCCTTGCAGGACGATACCGATCCCGCCGGCCCCGACCAGACCCAGAACCGTACTTTCGCGCAGATTGATGTCCCAGCGCAGGATCGAAACCGCAAAGAAAGTCGGCATGACCTGTGGCACAACCCCGTAAATCAGGATTTTGAACCGCGATGCACCGACGGACTCAAGCGCCTCGATCGGGGCCCGGTCGATTTCCTCGATCGCCTCGCCCAGCAATTTGCCGATAAAACCGATCGAACGGAAAATGATCGCCAGAATACCGGCCATCACGCCGGGGCCGAAAATCGCAACAAACAGCAGCGCCCAGATGATGGTGTTCACCGACCGCGAAGACACCAGAATGAACCGGCCAATCCAAAGCGTCAGCTTGTTGGGCGTGGTGTTCTGGGCCGCGATCAGGGCAATCGGCAACGAAAGGAATACCGCAAAGAAGGTTGCAATCGTCGCAATATTGACGGTTTCCAGCAACGTGATTGCGATCATTTCCCAATCATTGAGGGACGGTGGATACATGCGCGAAAAAAGATCGCCCATTTGTTTCGGGGCATCCCAAAGCCACGGCCAGATGATGTTGATCGTCGAAAGCGACCAGACCGTTGCCAGAACCACGCCGCCATACATGGCAAAGCGCAGCCAGCGTTGTTTGGGGGTATAGCGTGACCATTCGCGTTCGGCGATGGCGTCCGGCCCGGCATTTTTTGTTGTCGTTACCATATGTTCCTCCGGATCCGGCCGCTTATGGCTTCGCTGATCAGGATGACGCCGATAATGCAAAGCGTGATCGCAAGCGCGAAGTCATAGTCATAGCGCCGAAACGCATTCATCAGGGTCGATCCGATCCCGCCCGCGCCAACAATGCCGACCACGGCAGACGCGCGCAGGTTGCTGTCAAGCTGATAGATCGAAAGACCGATCTGGCGGGGCATGATTTGTGGGATCACGGCATAAAGCATGGTGATGAATGTCCCGCCCCCGGCCGCCCGGATGGCTTCAACCTGGCCCCAGTCTATTTCCTCGATCCGCTCGGCCAGCATTTTGGCAACGAAACCGATGGAATAGATCGTCAGGGTCAGAATCCCCGCCAGCGGACCAAAACCGACCGCCTTGACGAACAGGATGGCAACGATCACCGGATGGAAACTGCGCGCGATAATGATCGTGCCACGCCCGATGTTATAAAGCCATTTGGGCGCAATATTGGATGCGGCGGCAAAGGCAATCGGCACGCTCAGCATCACACCGGCAAGGGTTGCAACGATGGCGATCTTGATGCTTTCAAGAAAGCCCTGCAGCACCAGTTCACCCCGGATCATGTCCGGCGGGAAAGCGCCCTTGAAAATACGGATGGCGCGCGGAATGCCTTCCTGAATACGTTCCCAGTTAAAGGGCAGGCTGGTGACCGCCCACACGACATAGGCCAATACGCCAAGGATGATCGCCCAGCGTATCGCCGGATTGGCGATAAAGGGCGGCTTCTTCCATGTGCGATGGCCCGTTGTTTTTTCAACGGAACTGGTCATTGCGATACAACCTCGCGCAGGGATTCCGGATCGCCGGTTTCGCCACGTTCTTCTGCCGGAACCCCGGCGTAGATTTCATCCATGGCATCCTGGGTAAGATCGGTCGGCACACTGTCAAAGATGATGCGACCAAACCGCATGCCGACGATGCGCTGGGTATATTCCTTGGCCTCGGTGACATTGTGGATATTGATCAGAACCGGCAGGTGCAGTTCGGATGCCAGTGCGCGTAGCAATTCCATGATCTGTCGGGATGTTTTGGGGTCAAGCGACGCCGTCGGTTCATCGGCCAGCAGGATTTCAGGTTCCTGCATCAAAGCACGAACAACGCCGACGCGCTGGCGTTCGCCACCCGATAATTCATCGGCGCGTTTATTGGCATAATGGGCAATACCGACACGTTCCATCAATTGAAACGCACGATCAATGTCGCTTTGGGGGAAATTGCGCGTCATGGCGCGCCAGGCCGGAACATATCCCAACCGTCCCGACAGAACATTTTCCATCACCGTCAAACGGTTGATCAGGTTGAAACCCTGAAAAATCATGCCGATACGACGACGCGCCAGACGCAGATCGCCACCCGACAAAGTCGTCAGTTCGGTGCCGTTAAGGTCAATCGAGCCCGATGTCGGTTCGACCAGACGGTTAATACAGCGCAAAAGCGTGCTTTTACCCGCACCCGATGCCCCAATGATGGCAACGACGCTTTCGCCGGGAACCTCAAGGTTCAGGTCTTTCAGAACAGCCTCATCCTTGCCATAGCGTTTGACCAGATCTTTGATACGCAGCATCACGATACCTTGAAAAAAGACTACCGGGATCGAAAACCGATCCCGGCAGAAGCAGTTTGAAAGAAGGGATTACTTCAGGTTGTCCGGGGTGTATTTCACGCCGTTGGCAGCCTGGATTTCACGAATAACGTCCCAGTCTTTCTGGTAGGTGACAGGAACGAATTTCGATACGCCTTTGAATTCTTCGCCAAGGGCGGTGCCCTTCATGTCGAAGGTAAAGAAGGCTTCCTTGATCTTTTCGATCAGTTCCGGCTTCAGGTTATAGGCATAGTTGAACGAAGTGGTCGGGAAAGGCTTGCTTTCATAGATGATTTTGACTTCGTTCGGATCATAAAGGTCGCGCTGGACCATACGTTCGACGACTTCGGATGCAACCGGGGCCGCATCATAGTCACCGGCAACAACGCCCAGGATCGACTGGTCGTGCGAACCGGAATAGACGACTTCGTAATCCTGTTCCGGAACGATGCCCTGACCCGGAAGCAGTGCACGCGGTGCAAGGTTGCCCGAGTTCGAGGTCGGCGAGGTGTGCGCAACGCGCTTGCCCTTCAGGTCCTCGATCTTGTCGATGCCGCTGTCAACGCGGGTATACAACTGCAGCGTATAACCAAAACGGCCATCATCGCCACCCATCAATGCGAACGGAACCGCACCGGCAAGGTTGACCGCAAACGGGGTCGGACCGGTCGAGAAACCGGCAACATGCAGACGGCCGCTGCGCATGGCTTCGACTTCGGCGGAGTTCGACTGAACCGCAAAGAAGTGAACGTCCTTGCCGGTTACTTTTTCAAGATGTTCAAGGAACGGCTGCCAGATATCGGCATAAACCGCCGGGTCTTCGACCGGGGTATAGGCAAACACGAGGGTGTCCGGGTCAACCTGCTGGTCGGCGGGCGGTGCATCGGCAACCAGATCGCCATCCATGTCGCAATACATCTGGTCAAGATCGCCACGTGCGATGCAATCATCGGCCTGTGCAAATGCCGTGCTGCTGCCAAAGCTCATCATGCCGATGGCGGCAAGCAGCGTAGAAACTTTCAAAATGTCCATTTTTTTCGCATGTGAAAACATGAGACAGAACCTTTCTTCCCTGTAAACGCGGGCTTAATGCCGGTTTTAAATGTGGTTTTGTTGTTTTTGTTGTTGCTTTTATCAACATTATAAAGTGGCAAAAAGTTTGAAAAGCAACATAAAACTGTAACAATCGGTTACAAAAATAACTGCTAACCTTATCCAAAAGTGGTGCGGGCTAGGCTATTCAGGGGGGAGAGGCTCTTTGCGTATCGGAAAAAAGGAACGGCAGAAGCGCATTCTTCAGGAACTGCAAATTCATCCGCATGTGAGAGTTGCCACATTGGCGGAACGATTCGATGTGGCAACTGAAACAATTCGCCGTGATCTTGACGCGCTAAGCGACGATGGCCTGATCAAACGTGAATTTGGCGGTGCATCCGCGCAGCCAATGGGCCATCAACCCGATCTGGCCCAGCGCCAGATGACCGCGGTTGCCGGGTTCGAACGGATCGGCATCATGGCGGGCAATATGATCCGGCCGGGCGATGTGATCATGATCGATGCCGGGTCCACCGTCAGCCAGCTTGCCCCCTATATGGCCCAGAACCCCGGCGCATTGCGGCGCACGGTTCTGACCAATTGCTATGCGGTGGTGCACGGCATGGGTGAACAGGCGGTGATTGACGATGTCATCATGTGTCCGGGGCAGTTCGATCCGCGTGAAAATGCGGTTTACGGCAATGATACCGTCGAATTCCTGCGCCGTTTCCACGCCAACAAGGCCTTTATCGGCGCATCAGGTGTTGCATGGCAGGGGTTCAGTGACGTTAACCGTCGGGCGGTTGCGGTCAAACGCGCGATGATGGAACGGTCCGATGAAACCTGGCTGATGGTGGATCACACCAAGTTTGACCAGCGTTACCTTGAAAACATCGCACCGCTTGAAGCCCTGACCGGGGTGATCACGGATCGTTTGCCGCCTGAAAAACTGCTGTCCCATCTGGATCGCATCGGCGTTCAGATTGTCGCATGGCAGGACAATGTTTCCGCAGATCACGGGGCAATCGCCGGCTGATATTTTATCGCTGGCGATAAAACTGCATTTTTTCAACACAGTGACTTTGCGCGAACGATCATTTGCGCCCATATTCGGGGTCGGCAAAACGTAATTGCCAGCCGGGTTCCCGCCCCGGTCAGTATGTTTTCTGACACGGAGGATTTCTATCGTGACCAATCCAGTGACCACCCGCACCGAACAGGACACCATGGGCAGCATCGATGTGCCCGCTGACCGGTATTGGGGGGCGCAGACCCAGCGATCAAAACAGAATTTCCGCATTGGGGGCGAACGGATGCCCGATGCCCTGATCCGGGCGTTCGGTATCCAGAAACTGGCCGCCGCACGCGCCAATGCTGCCCTTGGCAATCTGGATGCAAACCTTGCCGAGGCGATTGAGGCCGCCGCGCGCGAAGTCGCCGATGGCAAGCTGCTTGATCACTTCCCGCTTGTCGTCTGGCAGACCGGCAGTGGTACCCAGACCAACATGAATGCCAACGAGGTCATCGCCAACCGGGCCTGCGAAATCCTTGGCAAGCCGATGGGCAAACGCGATCCGGTTCATCCCAATGATCATGTCAATCGCGGCCAGTCATCCAATGACAGTTTCCCGGCAGCCATGCATATCGCCGCCGTGGTCGAGATCGAAGAAAACCTGAAACCGGCCCTGGCCCATCTTCGAAGTGCCCTTGATGCCAAGGTCAAGGCCTTTGCCGATATTGTCAAAATCGGCCGTACCCATATGCAGGATGCGGTGCCCCTGACACTGGGGCAGGAATTTTCGGGCTATGCCGCCCAGATCGCGCTTGGCCTTGATCGCATTGATGATGCGCTGGTCCGGCTTCGCAAACTGGCGCAGGGCGGCACGGCTCTTGGCACCGGCCTGAATGCCCCAAAGGGCTTTGATGTCGAATTTGCCAAACAGGTTACGACGATCACGGGGCTTAAATTCGAAACCGCGGCCAACAAGTTCGAAGCCCTTGCCGCCCATGATGCCTGTGTCGAGATGTCGGGTGTGCTGAACGTTCTGGCGACGTCGCTGATGAAGATCGGCAACGATATCCGCCTGCTTGGGTCCGGTCCGCGATGCGGCCTTGGTGAACTGGTCCTGCCCGCGAACGAGCCGGGATCATCGATCATGCCGGGCAAGGTCAACCCGACCCAGGCCGAAGCCCTGACCATGGTCTGTGCTCAGGTTATCGGCAACCATGTTGCGGTCACGGTCGGCGGTTCAAACGGTCATCTGGATCTGAACGTGTTCAAACCGGTGATCATTTATAACCTGCTGCAATCGATCCGTCTGATTGCCGATGCCTCGGTCAGCTTTGCCGATAACTGCGTTGTCGGCCTCGAAGCCGATCAGGAAAAAATCGATCACTATGTCGAACAAAGCCTGATGCTGGTGACGGCCCTGGCGCCGCATATCGGGTACGACAATGCTGCGGCCGTCGCCAAAAAGGCGCATAAGGATCGCAGCAGCCTCAAGGAAGCAACCATTGCGCTCGGCTTCCTTGACGGGGCGAAGTTCGATGAACTGGTTCGCGCACGCGATATGATCTGATTTGATGTGATGATGCGGGCCGGTTTTGACCGGCCCGTTCTTTATCCGCCTATCGGGATGCGAACGCACCGTTCAGCATCGCGGGCACAATCGCCTTATGAAACGGCATGATGGTGCCAAGATACATCCGGCCCAGCATATTATGCCGCCGGATCAGGGTGCTGGACCGGATCACCGTCTGCCCGCACTGGAATTTTTCGACCTCGACCGTCAGGCGAAAATCAAGATGCCTGTCATCCATGCCCAGCACGATGAAATCGTCCCCGCGCTCAATCACCGGGAAAAGGCCGATGACATCGGCGTCCGGTTCGGGCGCTGTTTTAAGCCCCAGCGGACGGACCATCGCGTTGCGCAGTGCCAGCAGATACCCCATCCAGACCGGCCGGCCATCCATGATCTTTTGCGCGGCGCGTTCGGGGGTGATGTCGGGATCGTCAATCGTGATCGCAAAACTGTCCGCCCAATCGGCATCGACCATTGCAGGATGGGGCAGGGATATCGGAACAGCCATCGCGTAGGGCAAAAACGTATCCTTTCGATCAGCCTGGATCAGCTTTTTCGGCGGTGATCGTGCCCCAATTGTCACCCTGCAGCAATGATATATCTCATTGTCGCGGGGGGTAAATTCAGGCATACCCAATCCATGCGTATTCGTACCAAACCGATGCTGTCACATATGAATATCCGGGCTGCGGGCAAACTCCTGCGGGTCTGGATGCTGGCATTCGTCATTCTGATGACCGGGGTGACGCAGTCGGGTTTCGTGAGTGCGATGTATGGCGGTGCCAGTGGTGGCGGGTTAACCGCCA
>NZ_LPVY01000005.1 GCF_001613805.1 Thalassospira lucentensis | reverse complement strand
GGCCCCCTGCCTGTCAGACCGACTGACCCGCCTTGGGATATCCCAGTGGCGGGTCTTTTGTATTCTGCCCATGCTGCCTTTTTAGGCACGATTATGATCACAAGACATGCAAACAGTCCCATCCGGCTGTTACCCCGCCGGATATGAGCGTGATCGATTTTCCCCCGGCAAAGACCCGTTTTCCATCGTCCCGATCAATCAGTTTGCCCTGTTGGCATAGAAATTGATGTTGGGCCCCCTGAACAAGAATCCGGCTGCGCCCCGCAGACCGGACCGTGAGGAAACGCATTTAACAAATGGGGGTTGCCCGATGGAGGCATTCCAGACCGCCTCGGACGTATTTTTCGTCCTGATGGGCGCTATTATGGTGCTCGCCATGCATGCCGGTTTCGCCTTTCTTGAAGTCGGAACCGTACGCAAGAAAAACCAGGTAAACGCACTGGTTAAAATCATCGTAGATTTTGCCGTTTCCACCATTGCCTATTTTTTCATCGGCTATGGCGTTGCCTATGGTGTTGATTTCTTTAGCAATGCCGCGGTTCTTAGCGGATCTGCGATGGTTGACGGACAGCATCTTTTTGCGTCCAGCGGCTATGATCTGGTTAAGTTCTTCTTCCTACTGACATTTGCGGCCGCAATCCCCGCAATCATTTCCGGTGGCATTGCCGAACGGGCGCGGTTTTATCCGCAGCTGATTGCCACCGCCATTCTGGTTGGCATCTTTTATCCGCTGTTTGAAGGACTGGTCTGGAACAACAATTTCGGCTTCCAGGATATGATTGAGGCCACCTTTGGCGCACCTTTCCACGATTTTGCAGGTTCTATTGTTGTCCACGCGGTTGGTGGCTGGATCGCCCTTGGTGCCGTTGTATCGCTTGGAGTCCGGCGGGGGCGTTACACCAAAACCGGTGGACTGGTTGGTATTCCGCCATCCAACATCCCGTTTCTGGCACTGGGATCATGGGTACTTTGCGTTGGCTGGTTTGGCTTCAACGTCATGTCGGCCCAATCGATTAGCGGCATTACCGGGCTGGTCGCGGTCAATTCGCTGATGGCAATGGTTGGCGGCATTCTGACGGCACTGGTCGCAGGACGTAACGACCCCGGTTTCGTTCACAACGGTGCACTTGCCGGACTGGTTGCCGTTTGCGCAGGATCGGACGTCATGCACCCGATCGGAGCACTGGTCACTGGCGGTATTGCCGGTGTTCTGTTCGTCTGGGGCTTCAACCAGTGCCAGACCAGATGGAAGATCGACGACGTGCTGGGTGTCTGGCCATTACATGGCATGTGTGGCCTGATGGGGGGCATTGCATGTGGCATTTTCGGACTCGAAGCCCTTGGTGGAATGGGCGGCGTTTCGTTTGGTGCCCAGCTTGCCGGATCACTGATCGGTGCCGTGTTTGCCGCAATCGCGGGATTTGTGGTTTACGGCACGATCAAACGGACCATCGGCCTTCGATTGTCTGAAGAAGACGAGTTCGACGGGGCGGATATATCCATCCACAAAATCGGCGCCTATCCCGAGGATGATCTGCGCGCAAGCTGATCTGCCAATTCTTTGCCCCGATTTCCTGTCAAAAGCCCGGAAAGCGCATCTTTCCGGGCTTTTTCATTATTCGAACCCCTGCCCTTAAATCTTTCTTTGTATTTTTGGCATAGGGGTAAAGTCAGGGGAGATTGCCCACATTTTACGGACACCCGCATTTTGACGCCTGTTGATATGTGACGGATCCATTCATGACCGGAATACCGAACGCGATGTTTAACCAGCGCCTTGATCAGTTGCCTGCCTATCCGTTCCCACGGCTTGCCGCCCTGCTGGAGGGGATTGAACCCGGCAAGACGCCATTGGTGATGTCGATTGGCGAGCCGCAGCACGAACCGCCCGCGATGATCACCGAGGCGATGGTGAAGTATGCCAGTCTCTGGCATAAATACCCGCCAGGAAACGGCACGCCCGAGCTGCGAAGCGCCATCAAGGGATGGCTTGACCGCCGTTATGACCTGCCTTCGGACATGATTGATCGGGATGCTCATATCCTGCCGGTCGCGGGAACCCGCGAGGCCCTTTATCTGATTGCAACCTGTGTCATCCCGCAAGATCAGCCCGGCCCGAAGCCCAAGGTTCTTCTGCCCAATCCGTTCTATCAGGTCTATTGCGGTGCCGCGGTTCTTAACGACGCGGAAATGGTGCCGCTGGCAGCAGATCCGGAAACGGATTTCTTGCCTGACCTTGATCAGATCGATATCGAAACGCTTAAAGCCTGCAGCCTGTTTTTCCTGTGTTCACCAGCCAACCCGCAAGGATCTGTTGCATCACGGGACTATCTTGAACGTATCATCGCCATGGCACAGGAACATGATTTCGTTCTGGCGATGGATGAATGCTACGCCGATATCTATGATCGCGAAGCCCCGGTTGGTGCACTTGAAATCTGTGCGGCACAGGGCGGCCGGATGGATAATGTGGTTGTTTTCCACAGCCTGTCGAAACGGTCCAGCGCGCCGGGATTGCGTTCCGGCTTTGTCGCGGGCGACCCGGTTATCATCAAACGTTTCAATGCCTTGCGCAGCTATTGTTCGGCCACCGTTCCAATGCCGATCATGGCCGCATCCGCCGAACTTTGGGCAGATGATGCCCATGCATCGCAAAACCGCGATCTTTACCGCGCCAAGATTGATGTCGCGCAGGAAATCTTTGGCAACCGGTTTGGCTTCTATCGCCCGCCGGGGGGCTTTTTCCTGTGGCTTGATGTCGGTGATGATGAAGCCGCCACCCGCAAAATATGGGCAGAGGAAGGTGTGAAAGTCATTCCGGGCAGCTATCTGTCGATCACGGATGCAGATGGCAACAATCCCGGAAAACGCTTTATCCGCATTGCGCTTGTCCATGACCTTGAAACCACCCGCGAAGGGCTTCGACGTATTGCCGACGCGCTGAGCTGAACCACGATCCTGACCAATAGCGACGAAACGACAACGGATACCCCGATGAGCAGTCAGTCCAACCTTCTCGCACGCAGCACCGCCTTCATGCCGGGCAGTCTTGTCAATCTGCTGAAACGAAGCGGGTTGCAAATCTGCGGGCTTGTCCTGGTTGGTGCGGCAGTTGCCGTTTTCATGATGCTGATCGGCTTCCATCCCGGTGACCCTTCCTTCAACCATGCAGCCGATCGAAATGTGATCTTTAACCCGCTTGGCACATTCGGGGCCTATACGGCGGATTTGCTATTGCGCACGCTTGGTCTGGCATCTGCACTGCTGACGGTTCTGCTCCTTGGCTGGGGCCTGCGGTTGATTGCGGTTCGTCCGTTTAACTGGATGTGGGCACGGTTTCTGGTTCTGCCGCTCGCCCTGCTGCTCGTCGCGACGGCGGCTGCGGCCATTCGTCCGGGCATGCATTGGCCGCTCACGGTCGGGTTTGGCGGTTTTGCCGGTGATCTGCTGCTGTCCAAGCTTCAATACGGGTTCGAAATAATTGGTGTGCCGGGTGCACGTCCACTGATTGCGCTGATTTCAATGGTGCTTGGCCTGTTCCTGACCATGTTCTGCATGGCCTATCATATGTCTGAATGGCAGAAGGTTGGATCAATCCTGTCACGTATTGCTGGCGGTATTATTTCTGGAATTGGTCGTGCCATTCCCAGCAATTCAACAGATGAACGCCCGGGCGAACGTACAGCCGCCCGTAATCCACGCATGCGTCAGGAACCGTCACTTGATAAGGGGAAACCCGGCCTCGGTGCTGCCATCAGTACCCGCCTGCAAGCGGCAACATCGTCAAATAACAACAATGACGACGATGATTTTGATGATGATTACAATGAAGCGGACCACGCCCCGCCGGTTCATATCGTCGCCGCACCGGCAGCAAAATTGCAGCCCGGCGAAAAGGCATCGGCCCAGCGGCAGGCATCCTTTGATCTTGGATCAGACGATTACCGGTTCCCGCCGCTTAGCCTTTTGCATGAACCCGATCCTGCCGACGCAACCCAGATCGATCAGGAAGCATTGGCGCAAAATGCCCGCCTTCTGGAAACCGTTCTTCAGGACTTCGGCGTTAAGGGCGAGATCGTTCAGGTCCGCCCCGGCCCGGTCGTTACCCTTTATGAACTTGAACCGGCCGCAGGTGTTAAATCATCACGCGTGATCGGTCTGGCCGATGATATCGCACGTTCCATGAGCGCGATTGCCGCCCGTGTGGCGGTTGTTCCGGGACGCAATGTGATCGGTATCGAATTGCCGAATTCGCGCCGCGAAACGGTACATCTGCATGAAATTCTGGCATCCAGCGATTTTGAAAAGAATACCGGCAAGCTTAATATGAGCCTTGGCAAGGATATCGGTGGTACGCCGGTGATTGCCGATCTGGCGAAAATGCCGCACCTGCTGATTGCCGGTACGACGGGTTCGGGTAAGTCGGTTGGTGTGAATGCGATGATCCTGTCGCTGCTTTATCGCCTGAAACCGGAAGAATGCCGTTTCATCATGATCGATCCGAAAATGCTGGAACTGTCGATTTACGATGGTATCCCGCATCTTCTGACGCCGGTTGTGACCGACCCGCACAAGGCGGTTGTTGCCCTTAAATGGGCGGTGCGCGAAATGGAAGACCGTTATCGCGCCATGAGCCAGGTCGGTGTGCGTAACATCGCGGGCTATAACAAACGCATCAAGGAAGCGGCCGCCAAGGGCGAACAGCTTACCCGCCGCGTCCAGACAGGCTTTGATCCGGAAACCGGCAAACCGATTTTTGAAGATCAGGAACTGCCGATGGAGCCGCTGCCGTTCATCGTGGTGATCGTCGACGAAATGGCCGACCTGATGCTGGTGGCGGGCAAGGATGTCGAGGCATCGATCCAGCGTCTGGCACAGATGGCGCGTGCGGCGGGCCTGCACCTGATCATGGCGACCCAGCGTCCGTCGGTCGACGTGATCACCGGTACGATCAAGGCGAACTTCCCGACGCGTATTTCCTATTCCGTGACGTCCAAGATCGATTCCCGGACCATTCTTGGTGAAATGGGCGCCGAGCAGCTTCTGGGTCAGGGGGATATGCTTTATATGGGCCAAGGCGGCCGATTGCAGCGCGTCCATGGTCCGTTTGTATCAGACGAGGAAGTCGAAAGCATCGTTGCCCATCTGCGCGATCAGGGTGATCCGGCCTATCTTGAAACCGTTACCGAAGAACCGGAAGAAGATCCGGTCGCGGCCTATATGGCCGGTGGCGGCGGTTCAGATGGCGGCGGGAACGGATCGGATGATGACCTGTATAATCAGGCAGTCGGCATTGTCCTGCGCGAGAAAAAGGCATCCACCAGTTTCATCCAGCGCAAACTGTCGATCGGCTATAACCGCGCCGCCCGCATCATCGAACAGATGGAAGAAAACGGGATTGTTTCATCCGCCAACCATGTTGGCAAACGCGAAGTCCTGATGGAAAACATGGACGGATCACCTTACGAATACTGATCCGCCTGCAACCAAAAATATCATCAACAAATGAAAGAGGGATGCCATGTGCATCCCTCTTTCGTTTGCAGATTTCGTCGCAGTACTCATTTCACTGAGGATTCTTCATTTTACCACGGGTTTTTTGATTTCGATCAGGAACAAATGGCAAAGCTCTTTTTATAAAACCGCACATCTGCACAACCCTATGTTGCAGTTATGCTGGTCTGACAGCTTTTGCTGAATGCAGTTTCCCGCCGTTAACGTCCAAACACGGAGAACCCGATGAAACTCTCCAATTTCTCGCTTTCCGCCAAATTGCGGATGGTACTGGTAATGACGGCTTTTGCGCTGGGTGGTCTGGCGATCTTTGATCTTGTGACACTGCGATCTGCACTGGTCGAAGAAAAGAAAGCCAATGTCCGGCAAATCGTCGATATGACCCGTTCGACCTTTAGCCATTATGATCAGCTCGTCAAATCTGGCGAGATCACCCTTGAAGAAGCGCAAACCCGCGCGACAGAGTTCATTCAGAATGCCCGTTACGCCGGCAACAACTATGTGTTTGTACTGGGCCTTGATACCAAGGTCATCCTGCATCCGATCCAGCCAAAACTGAACGGTCAGAACGGCAAACAGGTGATTGACGTCAATGGTGTTCCGATCCTTGATGAAATGGTCAAGGCGGCCCGCAATCCCGAAGGCGGTTTCCTGACCTATGAGTGGAACAAGCCGGGGCATGACGGGGTATTTCCCAAACTGGCCTATGCCGAAACATTCAAGCCGTGGGGCTGGGTGGTAACAACCGGCGTTTATATCGACGATGTTGACGGGATTTTCTGGCAGACCGCCATCAATGATATCGCGGTCGCGATTGCCATGCTGATTGTTATCGGAATGGCCGGACTTGCGATTGACAGATCGACAACCCGACCCTTGCGGACGATCACCGAGGCGCTTAACAAACTGGCACAGGGCGATACCAGCGTCACCACAGACGAAACAGATCGGCGTGATGAAATCGGTGCACTGGCCCGGTCACTTGACGTTTTCAGATCAAACCGCGAACAGGCCGAAAAGCTTGAACGGGAACAGAAAGATACGCACAAGACCCAGATTGCCCGTGCGGAAAAGGTCGAAAAGCTGATTAAAAGCTTTGAGACCGAGGTTGAGGGGAACCTGTCGACGGTTCACAGCGCGCTGGAGCAATTACGCGCCACGGCCACAGGCATGGCCAGCCAGTCCGACGCAACCACCGGGCGGGCAGCCAATGTTGCGGCAGCAACCGAACAGGCAGCGGCCAATGTGGATACCGTTGCCGCCGCCGCAGAACAGCTTGCCGCGTCCATCGACGAAATCACATCGCAGGTTTCGCGGAGTTCGGACATCGCCCAATCAGGTGCAACCGAAGCCGACGAAGCCAGCACGATTTTTGCCGAACTGGGAACAGCGTCCGACAAGATCGGCGAGGTGGTTGAACTTATTCAGTCAATTGCCGAACAGACAAACCTTCTGGCGCTTAACGCCACCATCGAGGCCGCACGTGCCGGTGATGCCGGCAAGGGCTTTGCGGTTGTCGCCGCCGAGGTCAAAAACCTTGCCAACCAGACCACACGCGCAACCGAAGATATCGCAGGCCAAATCGGTGGCATTCAGGAATCGACGCAGAATGCACTTGGCGCAATCAAGCATCTTTCCGGTCGCATGAAGGAATTGAACGAGGTCGCGGCCAGCATTTCCGCAGCCGTCCGCGAACAGGATGCCGCCACCGCCGAAATTGCCCGCAATGTCGCCGAAGCGGCAACCGGCACCAAGGACGTCGCGCAAAATGTTATCGGCCTGCGCGAGGCGGCCGAGGAAGAACGCGAGGCATCCGGTCAGGTTCTCGCGGCATCCGGCAGCCTGAACAACAAATCACAGAATCTGATGACTCAGATAAAGCAGTTCCTGAACGATATCAGGGCAGCGTGATTGTTAGCGCCAATCTGACAAAAAAGGCGGGCTGCATGACACAGCCCGCCTTTTGATGTTTTAAGATCGTCACCGATCAGATGATCAGATCGACTGATTGATCCAGTCAACCAGAGCGCTTTTCGGCAGCGCGCCAACTTTCATCGCTGCAACTTCGCCACCCTTGAAGATCATCAGGGTCGGGATACCGCGCACACCGTATTTCGCCGGGGTGTTCGGGTTTTCGTCGATGTTTACCTTGGCAATCTTGAGCTTGCCGCCCAGTTCGCCAGCAATTTCGTCCAGATACGGCGCGATCTGTTTACACGGGCCACACCATTCCGCCCAGAAATCGACGAGAACCGGGTCGTTGGAACCCAGAACGTCGGAATCGAACGAAGTATCGGATACTTTAATCGTGGTCATACTATCAGTTCCTGGTTGTTACGAGGCCAAGTGGGGAAAACCCGCTAACCTCGATCCGCTGTATGGAGGCAAAGGTAGGCAGCACTGACGCAAACGTCAAGCGCGTTACAGTCTCATGATGTGTTCGGGCAGCTCTACCATCCATGGTCCGTTGGTCCAAAGGATGAAACAGCGAATGCGTTTGTCCGGATACATCTGGCTTAATGCGGCCCGGTAAATCGACATCTGCCGACGATAGGCACGTGGTATGCCATCGACATCGCGCGGAGGCGGACGATTTGTTTTAAAATCAACGATCATGACCTCGTTCTCACGCACGACCAGACGGTCGATCTGGGCGGAAACGACGTCCCCGCCGACGATCCCGACCAGCGGCACCTCGGCCTTTGACCCGGCATCAAAAACAGGTGCGAATTCGGGATTCTCAAAAATCGCGATTGTTTCATTGGTGATTTCGCGCTGCTGGTCTGCATCAAGCGCATGAACCGGCTGGGCAAGGAATCGTTGGGCGGCCGGCCGCCTTTTGGCTTCAGGCAGGTCAGGCAACAATTCAAGCAGCTTGTGAATCAAAAGCCCGCGTTTGAAGCTTTGGCCCTGATCCCCGCCCAATGGCGATTGCACAGACGGCTCTTCTTCCAGCGGGCGGCTGGGTGCCAGTGGCCTAGGCGGGAAGGCCTCGATCGGGGCGATATCGCGAATCAGGGCCCGTTTGGGCAAATCTGTCGCACCGCTTGCCGTTTCGACCTTGTCAGCCCGGGGTGCTTCGCGCTGATCGGTTTCCCATACCCAGCCATCACCGGCCCAGCCGGACCCGGAAAAATCGGAAAAATCAAACGGCTCGGACCGGGCATAGCCCTCCATAGCCTGCTGACACAGATTGTACCAGCAATGATCGGGTGCCTTGCGCTTGCCCTGCCAGCCGCAGATATAAAGCCGGTCTTCGGCGCGCGTCAGCGCCACATACAGCAGGCGGTTATATTCCTGATCACGCTTGATCGCGATACCATCACGCAGACGCGACACCACATCGGTTTCCAATGCCACACGCGGCAGCCAATACATCAGGTCGCGATCTTCCTGCCAGAACAGGTTGGGCGCCTGTGTCGGTACCTGCATGGTATCGGGCAGGAATACGATGGGCGCCTGCAAGCCCTTGGCCCCATGCACCGTCATGATCCGGACCTCGTCACGCCCGCTTTGTTCAAGGTCACGCTTGATTTCGGCATCCCCTGCCATCAACCAGTGAAGGAACCCCTGCAAGGTCGGGGCGTGATCGCCTTCGTATCCCATCGCGAGGTTAAGGAATTCGTCAATCGGGTCGTTTGCTTCGATCCCGAGCCGCCCGACCAGACGTGCGCGCACCCCGCGCGCATCATCACCGCGCCCGCCCAGAAGTTCGGCAAACAGTTCAAACGGACGTTCGTAATCAACCCGCCCCAGCCATTTCGACAGGAATTGATAGGCCGAAAGGAAAGCCGGATCAGCATCATCACTGCCCGCCTTTTCGCGCAAGGCAAGCCAAAGGGTGCGCGGACGGTTATGGGCGATTGCAAATAGCTGATCATCGTCAAACCCGATCAGCGGACTTTTGAGCACCTCTGCCAATGTCAGGTCGTCTTCGGGCATCAACAGGAACCGGCCAAAGGCGATCAGGTCCATCACCGCAAGCTGATCAGTGATCTGCATGCGGTCAACACCAGCGACAGGAACGTTTCGTTCCTTTAACGCCTTGACGACTTCATCGACAAAGGCGGTACGACGCCGCACCAGGATCATGAAATCACCTGCCCGTACCGGACGATCACGCGATATCAGTTTCTCGCCCGTATCGATGGCGTGGCGGATACGCCCGGCAATGACCCGCGCCAGCCTGATTTCCGGATCTTCAAGGCGCACGATGCGGGTTGGTGGCGTCCATGGGTCTTCGGCGTCACGTTCCTGCGGTTCGACCGCAGGCCATAATTCAATCCGCCCGGCCTGCCCGACGCGGAACGGACTATGGCTGACATCAGCACCGTCGTCGCCGACACCCTGCTTTGCGATCATCCCGGCAAAAACCCGGTCCACCGTGCCCAAAACCGCATCGGTCGAACGGAAGGATATGTTCATCGGGACTTCGCGCCACTCGGCTTGGATTTCACGTGCCCGTTCACGGAAATAGGCCCGCATCTGGGTGAATTTTTCGGGATCTGCGCGCTGGAAGCTGTAAATAGATTGTTTCGCATCCCCAACGGCAAAGATTGTCCGTGGCTTTTCATCATGCTGCCCGGCACCGGCAAAGAATTCCTCGGCCAGAATGCGCACCACTTCCCATTGTTCGGGGTTGGTGTCCTGTGCCTCGTCAATCAGGATATGATCAAGCCCTTCGTCGAGTTTGAACAAAACCCACCCGGCAATCCCGGCCTGCTGTTGCAACAACCGCAGGCTTGTCAGGATCAGGTCGTCATAATCAAGACGGGCATGCAGGGCCTTTTTGGCGGCATAGCGATCCAGCATCGCATTTCCGATGCTGATCAGGGCCGCCGTCGCCCCGGCCAGGGCTGCGGCCTTGCGCAAACGGTCGACCTCGATCAGGCGCGCACATTCGGCTTCCAGCGCATCGGCCCCCATCGGGTGATTTTCGGCGGCCTTTTTCGTGATCAGCTTGGCGCGTGGTTCGCCCGCCGCGGTAAAGAAGACACCGCGATAATCGGAAAATACCGCCAGCCGATCCTCGATACCGGTTTTTTCAAGGAATTGCGCCAGTGCCGGAACGCGGTCCTGATCTGTTTTGGTCCCGGCCTCCAACGCGGCCAACCCGCGCATAAGGCCGTCGCGGTCAAACGCATCATCAGACAGGGCCTTGCGCAATACCGCGTCTTCGTCCTGTCCGACCGGAACACCAAGGGCGGCATAAACCGCATCGCGCATCCGGTTGGCACCACCATGATGGGCCAGCATGCGTTTCAAACGGCCACGTTCACGCGCCAGTTCCCCCATGACTTCGCCAAAGGCACCTTCGCGGACCTGTCCGGTCACGACCGACAGGGCATCCGCAAGATCGTCGTCCCGGCCATTTCGGGCAAAGGCCAGTACTTCTTCCTGCACATCGGCCATGGTTTCGGCCGCAGTCCGGTCATCCATGATTTCAAAATGCGGTGCCAGACCGGCCTCAAGCGGGAAGCGGCGCAATAATGACTGACAAAAAGCATGGATCGTCTGGATTTTCATCCCGCCCGGCGCATCAAGGACCGATGCAAACAGGCGGCGCGCGCGACGCGTTTCATCGCCACTTGGCGCGGTGCCAGCCAGATTGAAAAGATCGTCATGAAGTTCACGATCTTCCATGGTTGCCCAATGACCCAGCCGTTCATTGACACGGTTGGCCATTTCCGCCGCGGCGGCCTTGGTAAAGGTCAGACACAGGATGCGATGGGGTTCAGTCCCCGACAGCATCAGGCGCAAAACCCGGTCCGACAGAACCTTTGTCTTGCCCGCACCGGCCGATGCCGACACCCAGACCGACGCCATCGGGTCGGACGCATTGCGTTGCAGGATATTGGGATCGGTGCCGCGAATTTCGGTCATGCGTCACCACCCTTGTTCTCGTTACCGTCCGTCGCCTCGACATCCTCGCTGCCCATCCATTCGCGCAGGCGCGCCAGATGGACGTAATCGGAATATTTTGGCGCATGATCCGGGTGCGGCACACTGAGATAAGGCGTTTTTTCATCTGCGAAGGCCTTGGCCAACACATTCACCCCGGCCACTGCATCACGCGCCAGTTCCGCCGGCGTGGTTTTCATGCGTTTGGTATCGATCTCGCGAATTTCACCCGCCGGATCACCGCCGGAAAGTTTCCAGAACGCCATCGAAGCCGGTGGACCGGCCGGGACATCCTTAAATCCGCCATCCTGCGCAATGGCGGCTTCAAGCGGCAATTGCGGTGCGAAACCACTGGCAACATCGGTTTGGCTGGGCGGCATCCCGGTTTTGTAGTCAATGATCGCGATCCCGCCATCGCGCAGCATATCGATCCGGTCCGCACGGGCATAGACTTCGAACCCTGTCGCGGTTTCAAGCGTCCCGGATTGTTCGGTATAGGATTTGCGCACATGATCACGGCGTGCGGCCTCCGTCTGGATGAACCAGCGGGCGATCCGTTCGAACCGTGGCCACCAGAACGCCCAGAGCCCAGGACGGGCAGCAAGTGGTTTGAACACCTCGCGCCCGATCATGATCAATTGATGTTCGCCGTCAGGCGGCAGGTGATCGGGATATTTCGAAATAAACTGATCAAGGGCATCATGAATCAGATTGCCGTAATCCGCCGCACCGGGATCCTCGTCCACGCCATCGAGTTTGCGCAAACCAAGGATATGCCGGGCATAGATCGCATACGGATCACGCATCCATGTTTCAATCTGGGTAACAGACAGCCGCTGCGGCCGGGCGGAAACCGGTGGTGTCGGGGCCGGACGGCCAATTTTGCGGCGCATGTCATCGCGCGGCTCATCGAGCAGATCGGCCATCGCACGCCACGCATGGGCATCGGGCTTTTCCATTGAAACGCCCGACTTCCGAAGAATGTTTTCAATCCGTAACAACC
This sequence comes from Thalassospira lucentensis, assembly GCF_001613805.1. GTDB lineage: Bacteria > Pseudomonadota > Alphaproteobacteria > Rhodospirillales > Thalassospiraceae > Thalassospira > Thalassospira lucentensis_A. Next base: position 528,267 of record NZ_LPVY01000005.1, on the reverse strand, counting down.
AGCGGGACGGCACGGTTGGCGTGCCTTCAATGCGGAGTGCACGGGTCATCACAACGTCTGGTGCGCAAAATAGCTGCTGAAAATCATGGGCCGACTGGCCAACGCGATGTTCTGGCGCTGGCAAGCCGAAATTGCGCCGCATCGGGCGGCTCATCCATGGATCGGCACCGGCTTCGGGGGGCCAGACACCTTCGTTCAATCCACCCAGAATGGTCAGATCGGCCTGCTGCATCTGGGCTTCGACCGTGCCCCAGATAAACAGGCGCGGATGTTTGCCAAACTTCGGACGCACGGCACGCTCTGCCATCAAGGCATCCAGAAAGGCCGCATACCGGATACCCGGCATGGGGACGAAATCGGTTAATGCCTGAAGCAGTTCATGGACAAAATCGGCAAGGGCCTCGCCCGCTTCGCCGCGCCATAGACGCTCCGCCCCGTCCTGCACATCGCTTGCCGCCAAGGCTTCGGCAGTCTGAATATGACAGCGCAAGGCACCAACCGGCGAGATCGATTTTTCATCCATCAGATCAAGCAACGGTGCCAAACAGGTTTCAAACCGCGCGATCAGGTCGGAAAGCCGTGCATGGTCATCACGGATGCGTTCAATCCGCGGGGCCGCATTATCCGCACCAGACGCGGTGATACGATCAATCGTCTCGTCACGCCAGCCATCCAGTGCCACCTGCAAACCGTCCAGCCCCGGACCGGGGCGTGCGCCACGCAAAACATACTGTTCCATCTGCCGGGTCAGGACACGGAACTGTTCGGGCGGCAGTCCTGCTGCGCTTAGCGGATGTTTCAGAAGCTCTAGCAAGGGCACCGGGGCAAACTGTTCCTGCACGGCGCGCACGACAAGGCGCAGATAAATGGCTGGTGCAGTGTCGTGCAACGGGATACCGGCAGAGTCATCAACCTCGACCTCCCAGCGGCGAAGTTCGGTTGCCACGCGCCTTGCCAGCCCCCGATCCGGTGTGACCAGTGCGCATGTCTTGCCCGGCACTTCAAGCGCGTCACGCATCAGAAGGGCAATGGTGGCGGCCTCCTCGCGGGCACCGGAACAATCGATACGCAGCACGCCGTCAAGCACATCGGATGCGAAATTGCCAACATGGCGCCACTGATCGGTGGTTTGCGCCGGGCGCAGGGCTTCGCGGGCCAAACGCCGACGTTCTTCCTGCCCAGGGTTCGCCGCAGGCACCGATGGCCAAAGCAGAACCGTCGCCGGATCACGTCCGATATGACGCAATGTCGTGCCCAAAAGATGTTGCGGGTGGGTGGCGTCCTCGCCAATCGCCTGCCAGTCATCGCGTGCCAGCCCCGTCATCAGACCCGGCAGGACCACACGACCATGCGGCATGTTCAAAACCGCGCTCATCAGATCGCGTAATGCCGGAAACGGGCCGGTTGAGCCTGCGACAATAATTGGTGTCGCGGGCGGGTTTTCGCGCCAAAGCGTGATCTGGGCGGCAATCAGGGCATTGCGGCGCATGGCCCGGTCACTGACCTGATAGGTTTCGAGAATGGCGGGCCAGTGCAAGGTGAGGATTTGCAGGAATTCCAGCGTCAATTGCCAATGTTCGGCAAATTCGGCAGGCACCAGCCCCTTAAGATCATCAAATTTGCAGTTTTCGGTCTGCACCTGATCAAGAAACCGCGCCAGTTCGCCCGCAAGGCGGGCGGCCTGATCAGCAGTTGGTTTATCACCCTTGTGATCGGGCCGGTTCATGATCAGGCGGGTTAACAGCAATTTCCGTTGCAGATCCGGAATGGATGGCGGCAGATCAAGGGCTGCCTGTTCCCCACCGGCACCATAGATTGCCAGTTCGTCCTCGTCCGCCTCGCCCAACGCGCGGATGGTTGGCAGCATCGTCACCGCGCCATTTGATTGACGCAGAAACGCATCGCGCATCACCTTGGCCGACCGGCGATTGGGTACCATCAGAACATAGTCGGACAAGGCAACGGGCTGGCTGGCCGTTTCGGCAATCAGCTGTTTTGCAATCAGATCGGCAAAGGCAGCACCCGGCGGGATATAAAACAGGTTTTCCGGCTGTGCCGCAGGTGCGGCAAAGGTATCGGCGGCGTCCATATAATCGAACAGATCCGCCATCAGCCGCCCCCGGCTTTGGCGGCTTTTGCGGTTCTGGCTGCACTTTCATGCGCCAAAGCGTCCGCGATGACGATTTCGGCATCGGCCAATGCTTCTGGCGTGCCGATATGGAAATAATCCCCGTCATGAACCAGACCAAAGCAGCGCCCCGATGCCAATGCCTTGTCGTAAACCAGATTTGATGAAAACGCGCCATCAGGGGTATTTTCAAACAATCGCGGCGACAGGATCTGAACACCGGTAAAGAAATACGGGGCAGACACGGCATCGCCGCGACGCTTCAACCGGCCATCGACCTGCCAGAAGAAATCACCAGCACCGTCATAACCAAACGCCCCTTCGACCGGATAGATCGCAAGCAACGCGTCCATATGATCGGGATCGAATGCCTCTGTCAGGCGGTCAAAAAGCGGCTCCGCCCCCTCGGTCCAGAAGACATCCGCATTGGCAACCAGCACGGCCTGATCATCAAGCATCGGCAGGGCCTTTTTCACCCCGCCGCCTGTTTCAAGCAAATCTTCCTCGGGCGAGCAAAGCACCCGCGGCAGGGTCCGGGTGGCGACGTGGTCGACAATCATCTGCCCCAGATAATGGTTGTTGACCACAGCCTGATCAAAGCCCGCCAAGGCCAGCTTATCAAGTACGTGATCAAGCATCGGCTTGCCTGCAACCGGCACCAGCGGCTTTGGCATGTGATCGGTGATCGGACGCATGCGTTTGCCAAGCCCGGCAGCCAGGACCATTGCTTGCGCCTTTGCGTTCTTGTCACTCATCAGGATGCCCCTTGTTCGGACGATTGCTGTCGGCTTAAAAGTGACGGGGCAATTCGTGCCTCAACCGGGATATGATGTGCAATCCATGCCGCCAATTCAGGCAGATTGCGGTCTGCATCGCGCAGGATCAATTCCCAGCAACGCGGGATGAAATCGAAATACCGTCGTTTGTCTGCCTTGATCGCGAGCCAGCCGAACCGGCCCAGTATCCTGAAATTCCTTACCATATTGCAGGCAGCATAAGACATTTCGAAATCGGAACGATCAAGTTTTTCAAAGGCGGCGCAATATCGGTCTTTCAGGCTGTTTTCAAGTTCGACGCCGATATCATGACGCACATCGCGCAAAAGCGACACCAGATCATAGGGCCGCGGGGCGATTGCCGCGTCCTGAAAATCAATGATGCCGCAATCCTCGCCGCCCTCGTCATTTTCAACCAGCATCAGATTATCAACGTGATAATCGCGGTGAATGATCACCTCGCCAGATCTCCAGCAGTTCGGCAACACGGCCTCAAGCATCGCATCAAATTCGACGATGGCCCGGCTGCGCTTTGCGACATCCGTCACGATCAGCGGCAGATAATCGGTCTTGAAGCTTTGCAGCATGCGCTTGAAATTGTCTGGTGCGTATCGGACCAGCCCGGAATCAGCACTTTCAAACCGGGTATCACAATACTGGTGCAAGGTGATGAGCTGATCCACCGCACGCAGATAAAGTGCCGGTTTGGAGGCCCCGCTCAGATCAAGCGCACGGGTAAAGGTCAGATCGCCAAAATCCTCGATCAGGACAAGGCCAAGCGCAACATCGCTTGCATATATCGCGGGGATACGCCAACCGGCTTGCGACAGCAGTGATGTCGTTGCAATAACCGGCGTGACCGAAGCCGGACGTTCGGGGTTTTCATGAATACCGTGCGGGTCGACACTGATCGCGTCAGGCGGAAAATCCATCAGAAGGGCGGTCTGTCGCCCATTATCCAGACGGTAATATTTTCGCGCCGATGCATCATCAACCAATGCGACGGGTTCAATATCAGCCCAGCCATTTTCGCGCAGAAATCTGTCGATGACATCCTGACGTCTAATCACGGTCATGATGCGACCCCGGGCAGATTTGTTATCCGTTTTTCCCAATCCTCGCCATGCGGGACCAGTTGAAAAACGCGCGCATCTGGATTTGATCCGGGTTCGATATAAATATCAAGCCGGTCTTGCGGTGTCAGGTATTCCAACCGGTCAGGCCATTCAATCAGACTAACACCATCGGCAAAGGCGTCCTCGATATCCAGTTCGTGGACTTCTTCGGGATCGGAAAGCCGGTAAAGATCGAAATGCCAGACCGGGACCGGATCAAGTTCATAAACCTGAACCAGCGTGAAGGTCGGGCTTGGGACTTCTTCATGCGGATTACCGGCAAGCGCGCGGATATAGGCGCGGCAAAACGCGCTTTTCCCCATCCCCAACGTCCCGTGCATCAGGATCACGTCACCGGCTTTTGCCAGGGCGGCAAGCTGTCCGGCAAGGGTTTCGGTACCTTTCTGATCACTGACAGTGACTGTCTTGCTCATGATATCCGTCGAATAATTGTGTTGTGATCCTAGTTGTAGGGTGATGGACCCACCCTTCGCAATGATTTTACATGCATCGGATAACGCAGGCAGCAGTTTGCCGGACAACCTGCAAGAAAGGGCGGTTTACGTTGCGATAAAGGGTCCCAAATGCTATCTCGCACATGTATAGATTGGATAAAGAATTACCGTCGCTTTTATCGACCTGATGTTATTTGGATGGAATGAACATGTCAGACGCGTCGCACAGCACCGATATTGCCATAATTGGCGCCGGCCCTGTCGGTCTTTTCGCCGTTTTCGAAGCCGGAATGCTCGGGCTTAAAACTCATGTCATCGACGCGCTTGATATGGTTGGCGGACAATGCAGCGCGCTTTATCCGGAAAAGCCGATTTTCGATATTCCGGCCCACCCCCAGATCGCCGGTCAGGACCTGATTGATCAGCTTGCCAAACAGGCCGCCCCGTTCGAGCCGACCTATCATCTCGGTCAGCAGGTCACAAAGCTTGAAAAACGTGACGATGGCCGTTTCACGCTGGAAACCTCGGTCGGCACCATCATTGATGCGGGTGCGGTTGTGATTGCGGCCGGTTGCGGTGCCTTTGGCCCGAACAAGCCCCCGATGGAAGGCCTTGAAGATTACGAAGGCAGCGGCGGCGTTCAGTATTACGTCAAACGCCGTGCCGATTTTGCCGGGAAAAAGGTCGTCATTGCCGGTGGTGGTGATTCGGCTGTGGATTGGGCTTTGTCGCTTCATGACATTGCCGAAAAGGTCATGGTCGTTCATCGTCGCCCGAAATTCCGTGCCGCCCCGGACAGCAGTGCCAAATTGCAGGCCCTGGCCGAAGCCGGAAAGATCGAGATGGTCATCCCCTATCAGCTCAAGAGCCTGAAGGGTGACAATGGAAAGCTTTCCCATGTCGTCGTTGCGACGCTTAAGGGCGAGGAACTTGCACTGGAAGCAGATCACCTGTTGCCGTTCTTTGGCCTTGCCATGGAACTTGGCCCGATTGCCGATTGGGGCCTTAACCTTGATCGCAACCATATTGGTGTCACGCAGGCCACCATGGCAACTTCGGTTCCGGGCATCTTCGCGATTGGCGATATCGCGACCTATGACCACAAACTGAAACTGATCCTCTCAGGCTTTGCCGAGGGGGCAAGCGCCATCCATTCCGCGCGCAGCTACCTGTTCCCGGACAAGGAATTCCATTTCGAATATTCCACCACGACGGGCGTTCCGGCGGAATAAGCCCTGATCAAAAAGGAAAAGCGCACCATGCCCACCACCACAACCACCGATCTTCATACTGGCGGCTGTCTGTGCGGTGCGGTGCGCTTTTCTGTTTCGGGCGAGCCAACGGGCGGCAATCACTGCCATTGCGGCATGTGCCGCAAGGATAGTGGATCAGGCGTCTCAACCTTTGTTACCTTTGCGACCGCAACCCTGAAATGGGATGGCAAACCGGCCGAGTTTGAAAGTTCGCCCAACCGGTTTCGCGGCTTTTGTCCGAAATGCGGATCAAGCCTTACCTGGCGGCACGGCGACTATCCTGACTTCCTCGATTTCAGGCTTGGCAGCTTCGACGACCCGACGCCTTTCAAAGCCAAAAAGCATCTATGGATGAGCACAGCCCTGCCCAGTTTTGCCGGAATTGATCCCGATATCGAACATGTCGATCAATCCAGCTGACCGGGCAGCATTGTACTTTTCCTAGACCGTCGGCACCGTGCCGCCATCAATGGTGTATTCGGCTCCATGAATTGATGACGCCCGATCTGATGCCAGAAAGGCAATCAATTCTGCCACTTCCTCCGGCTGTGCCGGACGCCCTAATGGAATGCCTCCCAATGCGTCAAGGATGCTTTGGCGCGCGGCTTCCTCGCTGATACCGCCGCCTTCTGCAATCCGTTCGACCATCGCCTTTGATGCATCGGTATAAATCCACCCCGGCGCAACAGCATTAACCCGCACGCCCTTGGGACCAACTTCCTTCGAAAGAACCTTGCTGTAAGTCGTAAGTGCTGCCTTTGCTGCGGCATAGGCCGTTGTTGCGTCAAATAGCGGCAAACGGCGCTGAATTGACGATGTATGCACAACAATACCGCTGCCACGCGCGATCATTTCGGGCACCAGACAGCGATCAAGTCGCACAGCCGACATCAGGTTAAGGTTCAGTTCCTTTTCCCAACCGGCATCGTCGATCACGGCAAAGCCACCGGACGGGTTTGATGACCCACCCAGAACGTGGATCAGGATATCAACCCCTCCCATGCGTTCGCGTGCGGCTGCGGCGAGTTTTTCGACGCCGGCCGTGGTCGAAAGGTCAGCCTGCACATAGCAGTCGCTGGCGATATCATCGGGCTTCTCGCCGCGGGCTGCCGTGATCAAGGTTCCCCCACCGGCCATCATGCGCTCAAAAACGGCCTTTCCTGTACCTTTGGTGCCGCCGGTCACAACTATGCGTTTCTGCGCAAATTCCTGCGCAGGATCTGGAAGCTGAAACATTTTATGGTCGCTCATTTTACTTGGAAAGTTGTGCAAGAAGTCGCGGTCGCCTAACCGATCAGAAGCTTTTCAATCCCGCCATTCGCAAGTTCGAACCGGTAATCAAGCTCAATCGGACTGTTGGGAAAGTCACCTCTGACCTTGGCTTTCACGGCAAATTTTTCATCTGCATGAACAACGTCAATCGGCTCGGCCACAAAGTTGTATTTTGCTTTGACGTCCGCCATCCACTTCCCAATTTCAGGTCGTCCCTGATGGCGTTGGTTTTCGTCTTCGACAATTGCAGTTTCATTGAAAGCCGCCGCCTTCTGCTCAACGCTATTGGCGGGATCAAAATATGCGGTGATCGGTTCGGGGAGTTTGATCATTTCGTTTGTTCCTGTCTGCTTGCTTGTCAGACAGGTATTTTTCAAACAAACTTACATCTTGGGAAGTACGTACTTTAAAGTAAGTAACTAACAGGTTCCAAGCATGGCAAAAACCTACACCCCGGTCACCGCGGCATCAGATGTCGAAACAATCTTCAAGATGCTCGAAGGCCGATGGAAACTGATTATTCTTTTCCATCTGTTCGGTGGCAAGGTCCAACGCTATTCAGATCTGGAAAAGCTGATCCCCGGCATTTCGCAGAAGATGCTTGCCCAGCAGCTTCGCCAGCTTGAAGCCGATGGTATAATCGAACGCAAGGTTTATCCGGTGGTTCCGCCCAAGGTAGAGTATCGCATGAGTGAGTGGGGGCAATCACTTTGCCCGGCACTTGATGCATTGCTCAAATGGGCCGAGGCATGCCCCAAGGATTCCGCGTTACCAGACACCAACAATCAATAACGACAATATGCCTCGGACAAATCTGATCAGACAGAAACCCCAAGAAAATCTTCCAGAACGCCAACGATCATGCCGTGATCCTCGTGCGAGGCAAGGCCGGATACGGTGATTGCCGCGATCACACCAACGCCTTTGACGCGAACCGGAAAACTGCCGCCGTGGTCGGCATAATCGGCAAAATCAATCCCGTGATCGGCAAGTGTCTTGCCCTTGGCTTTCAACGCCATGCCAAACTGCATTGATGATTGATGTTCGCGAAGTGTCAGATTGCTTTTGCGAAGCGCCCAGGAATCGTTGGCAGGATTCGCCCCCAGAAGGGCCGCGTGGAACAGGGTGCGATCCGAAGTCCGGATGTCGACGACAACCGGGGCATTCTGTGCCCGTGCAACCGCCACAAGGGCCGATCCGATTTCCCACGCTGTTTCCTCGTCAAAGCGATCAAAGACAAGGATGGCTTCCTGGCGTTGAAGAATTTCAAGATCCATGGCGGGCTCCTGCAACAAAACGGTATGAGGACCTATCCATAGCGCATGGCACGAATTGCCGAAAGCCCTCAAAGAAAAAGGCTGCATCCACAATGGGATGCAGCCTTTGTTTCGATACCGTAATTTCGCTCTATTTATCGTCGCTCATCTTAAGAGCGTTGATAAAGGCCGACTGCGGAATTTCCACCTTGCCGAACTGGCGCATCTTTTTCTTACCGGCCTTCTGCTTATCGAGAAGTTTGCGTTTACGCGAAACGTCACCGCCATAACATTTGGCCGTCACGTCCTTACGCATCGCAGAAACCGTTTCACGCGCGATCACCTTGCCGCCGATGGCGGCCTGAATGGCAACCTTGAACATCTGGCGCGGGATAAGGTCCTTAAGACGTTTGCAAATCTCGCGGCCACGATGTTCGGCAGCAGAACGGTGAACCATCAATGCAAGCGCATCGACCGGCTCTTCGTTGACCAGAATGGATACCTTGACCAGATCGCTTTCGTCATAGCCGGCCAGTTCGTAATCAAAGCTGGCATAGCCACGCGAAATCGATTTCAGACGGTCATAGAAATCAAACACCACCTCGTTCAGCGGCAGCTTGTAAACCGCCATCGCCCGGTTCCCGACATAGGTCAGGTCCTGCTGAATGCCGCGACGTTCGGTGCAAAGCGTCAGAATGCCGCCAAGATATTCGTCCGGCACCATGATGGATGCCTTGATCCAGGGTTCTTCAATGGCCTTGATCTTGGTGACATCGGGGAAATCCGCCGGGTTGTGCAGCAGAATATCTTCGCCTTTGGTCATCGAGATTTTATAGGAAACCGATGGCGCCGTGGTGATCAGGTCCAGTTCGAACTCGCGTTCAAGACGTTCCTGAATGATTTCAAGATGCAAAAGCCCCAGGAAGCCACAGCGGAAACCAAGACCAAGTGCGGTCGAGTTTTCCGGCTCGAACTGGAAGGATGCATCGTTAAGGTGCAGCTTTTCAAGCGCATCGCGCAGGACATCATATTCGCTGGTATCAACCGGGAAAATGCCACAGAACACCACCGGAATGGACGGCTTGAACCCGGCAAGAGGTTTTGCGCAGGGGCGTTTTTCTTCGGTAATCGTGTCACCGACTTCGCATTCGGCAACGGTTTTCATACCGCAATTGATAAAGCCGACTTCACCCGGCCCCATTTCATCAAGCGCAAGCGGCTTGGGCGTAAACACGCCGACGCGATCAACCGTATGGGTGACCTTGGCGTTCATGAAGCGGATTTTCTGGCCTTTTTTCAGCGTGCCTTCTTTGACACGCACCAGAATCATGACACCCAGATAGGAGTCATACCAGCTATCGACCAGAAGAACTTCAAGCGGTGCCGCCGGATCGCCCGTAGGTGCCGGAAGACGATGCACCAATGCTTCGAGCACATCGGGCACGCCCAGTCCGGTTTTGGCCGAAATCATCAGCGCATCACTGGCGTCAATGCCAATCACTTCTTCGATCTGTTCCTTGACGCGGTCCGGTTCTGCGGCAGGCAGATCAACCTTGTTCAGGACAGGCACGATTTCGTGGTTGTTATCAATCGCCTGATAAACGTTGGCCAGCGTCTGCGCCTCGACACCCTGAGCGGCATCAACCACCAGAAGCGATCCCTCGCATGCGGCAAGCGAACGCGACACTTCATAGGCGAAGTCCACATGGCCCGGCGTATCCATCAGGTTCAGGGTATATTCCTGACCGTCCTTGGCCGTGTATTTCAGACGCACCGCCTGCGACTTGATGGTGATCCCGCGTTCGCGTTCGATATCCATCGAGTCGAGGACCTGTTCGGACATCTCGCGATCGGTGAGACCGCCGGTAAGCTGGATCAGACGGTCGGCCAGGGTCGATTTACCGTGGTCGATATGCGCGATAATCGAAAAGTTTCGAATGTTCTTAAGATCGGTCATATGGCTGCTTCTGGCACTGGACGATGGTTATGTCAAAAATTCGGTTCGGTTATTGCCAAAACACGATCGCGTTCAACATCGATCATTTATCACAAAGCCGGTGTCACGCCGTTTGCATCTTCCCGGTCAGCCCACCCGATCGGGGCAGCGACATCTGGGAGAGGCGCGGCAGCAAAAGCTGTTCTGCCGCGATACAAGCGGGCGATACCGGCAATCTCGGATCGTCTTGGCCGTCCTGGCGATAAAAACCAATCGCCAACAGCGGGTTTATAGGGGTTTTTAACTGCAATTAGAAGCACTGTGTTTGAATTCGGTTCTGCGAATTCGCCTTCAGCCTACCCCGGATTTGCATGATCGTCCCTTCCTGATGACCGCAACAGGCCCCGAGCAAGGGCAAGTTGCTGTCATCGCGCGTTTTTTTATATGAGAACAGACGCATTATTACCGGTTGAATGCTTTTCAACCGAACCAAAAAAACATAGGCTTTGATGACGGGGCAGTTGGGCATGATCAGGCAAGGGTGCAACAAAGAAAATGTTTCTGACATCCATCGAGCCGTCATTGTCCAGACGCGGATTAAGCAAACTGCGAAAGCGTCTTGCAGCCCTTACGATTACCGGCATGGTGATCCTGCTGTTTTCCTTCTTCTTCATCCAGAAAACGCTTTACGACAGCGCGATTGATCAGGCGCGTGCACAAATGATGGCGGTCACCTATCATCTGAGTGCCGTGCTTGCGCAAAACAGCACAATCGACCTGCAACGCGTCACTGATGAAAATCCCGATCTTTCCGTTGGCGTTCTGGATAATGAACGCAATCAGATCAATGGCACCATTCCGCCTCATTTGGTTGATGATCTTTTTGATGAAATAGACAAACAAAAAGCCTCTCGCGGCAGTTTGTTATGCATGCATGGCAATACCGTAATGCTGCTGGCATATAGTATCCTGCCACAGTTTGACCGCATCGTTGTCACCTACATTCCCCGGCACATTTTATTGGGCAACTGGCGCGAAGCGATCATGCTTCACGCATCGTTGTTTCTGATCGTTCTGCTGATTATGGCGGGACTTTCTGTCTGGCTTTGGCAGCGTCTGAAACGACAGCATTTGCGCGCTGCCGATCTGGCCGAACATTTCAACGATTCAGAAAACACCCTGTCTGATTGTGGCTGTGCAATTTTAAGCTGGTCGACAAAGGATCCGGCGGGAACTCTTACGTCCCGGCTTAACTGGCCGGAAATACTCGGACTTGCCTTTGCCGACATCAAGCCAACCGCCGAGGCATTCCTTTCGCAGCTTAGCGACGCATCACGGGCACAATTGCGCGCACCCCTGATCGAAAATCGGTGGCAGGACAAACGTATCGGCACCATGGTGGATTTGCGTACATCTGCCGACCAGATGCAGCGTTTCTATCTGATGGCCCAACACCGGGCTGAAGAAGAGGCTGAAACCGTCACTGTCCTGTTGTTGGAAACCGCACCACAGCAGGAACTTTGCCATCCGTTCGAAACCTACCTGCATCATACGCCGGAACCTTCTATTGCCCTGGATACGAATGGTATTCTGCGCGGCCTGAGCCCGGCACTGGCCGAACTCGCTGGCAAGCAGGTTTATGATTTGATTGGAAAACCATTCGAAGCCCTTTTTCTTCCGGAAGACAGGGAAATGGTTCGCGCAAGTTTCATGGATCAGGCATCTGGCGAGTTTCAGGAGAGCGAACTGGTTTTTCGTATCCTCGATCAGCGTGGAGAAAATCGCTGGCTTGCCTGGCACGGTATCGGACCGTTTGAAGGCATGACCTTCAGCAGTGCACGGGATGTAACCCAGTTTGTCGAAAATGCGAACAAGCTGCGCGATACCCTCGATCAGCTCAAACGCACCAATGAAGATCTTGAACAGTTCGCCTATGTCGCATCCCATGACTTGCAACAGCCATTACGCATGGTTGCAAGCTATACCCAGCTTCTGAAACGTCGTTATGGCGGGTCCCTCGACCAGGAGGCCGACGAATATATCGACTATGCAGTCGATGGCGCAAAACGCATGCATAAACTGATCAGTCATTTGCTGGAATATGCCAAGACTGGTAGCAGCGACGATGAAATGACCCAAATCGACTGCAATCAGGTGCTGAATGAAGCCCAGGCCGATCTCAAAGCCATTATTGTTCAGGAACAGGCCACCATCACCCATAATGACCTGCCTGTAATCAACGGTGACCGCATCAGTCTGTCCCGTCTGTTTCAGAACCTGCTGTCGAATGCCATCAAATACCGTCGTCCCGGTGTGCCACCTCATATTGATATCCGCGTCATACCCGATCCGGAAACCGCAGGATTTTGGCGTTTCTCAGTTCGCGACAACGGAATTGGCATTCATCCGGAACATGCCCAACGTATTTTCCGCCTGTTTCAGCGCCTGCATAAAGATGAATTCAGCGGGACCGGCCTTGGCCTTTCTTTATGCCGCAAAATTGCCGAACAGCATGGCGGCAGGATATGGCTTGATACCTCCCGCCCCATAACCGATCCCGGGGCAACGTTCATTTTCACGTTGCGGGGAACGCCCTAGAACTACTGAACGCCTGCCGCAAAATTACCGATGGCAAGCATCTTGCTTGGAAAATCCGGAGAAGGACGGGGCCGGTAAAAGCTGCCCGCTTGAATGCCCATCGACCGTTACGGAGCATCATATGACCGATATTAATTTCCGGATCGCCATCGCACTAAGCGGAGCCCTTTTGCTGGCTGCCTGCGGTTCCGACATGAGAACCATGCCCGACAATCACATGCAGAAACTGGCCTATATGTTCGCCGAGCGGGATGTTGATGCGCCTTTGCCGCGGGGATGGCGTCAGCTCAATGGCACGGAAATCAATTATCGTTTCGCTAACGAAACTTATGCCGTTTATTCCGTTGACGAGGACGAAGAACTTCTGGTGATGCATCTTTCTGATAACGGAACCGGTCGACTTGACGCCGATGATGACCGCGAAAGCTGCACGTGGAATAACCTGGTCGATCAGCTCAACATCGAATGCGATGATACCGATATGGAATGGCGCATATACACCAATGGTCCGGACATGATTGCCATCGACCTTGATGAAGATGAATTTGCCATCCTGCGCAAACGTCCCGGCGGATAAGAACCACTTTTCGCACCCCTGCCACAAAAAACGGGCCATCCAATGGACAGCCCGTTTTTCATATAATCTTTCAACTGCACATCAGGCGCGCAGGGAACCGCCTGTTGCCTTTTCGACAGCGGCAACAACCTTCTTGCAAACCCCGTCGATTTCCTCTTCGGTCAGGGTTGCCTTGGTCGGCTGCAGGGTGATCGAGAAAGCAACCGATTTCTTGCCATCCTCGATACCTTTGCCTGCATAAAGGTCAAAGATCGTAACATCCGAAATCAGGTTCCGGTCGACACTGCGGGCTGCCTTGACGATGGCCTCGGACTGAACATTTGCATCCAGAAGGAAGGCAAAGTCGCGTTCAACCGACTGGAAGCTTGATGCATTCAGCAAAGGCCGTCCCGTTCCCTTTTTCTTGGGCATCGGTACATTTTCAACAAACAGTTCAAAGGCAACAACGCGCCCCTTAACACCCAGTTCTTTCAACACTTTCGGGTGCAGTTCGCCAAAATAGCCAAGGACATTTTTCGGGCCCAGCTGCAATGCCGCCGAACGACCAGGATGATACCATGATGGTGCCCCTTCGGCATTGACCTGCACGTTGGCTGATGCCGTACCAAGCGCTTCAAGCAGCGCTTCTGCGTCTGCCTTAACATCAAACAGATCGACATCACGGCGCGAACCGGTCCAACTGCGCGGGGTGGTTGCCCCTGATCGCAAACCGGCAGCTACCAGACGCTGATCCCCCGGCTGATCGCCAAAGAATTCTGGCCCGGCCTCAAACAACGCCAGATCGGCGAAACCGCGCGACTGGTTACGACCAACTGCCGCGATCAGATTTATAAGGACGTTCGGACGCATCACATCCAGATCCGAACTGATCGGATTGGCAAGGAACAGGCCCGGCTTCAGATCGGTAAACAGTTTTGCCCATCGCGAGTCGGTGAAGGACCAGGTAACGGTTTCAAACATCCCGCGCGAAGCCAGTATCCGACGGGTCAGACCAACCCGCTTCTGGAACGGGCTAAGGGCCGGAACCGGCAGGCTGGTTTCACGTTCCAGCGGCACCGTCGGAATTTTGTCATATCCGACAATGCGCAAAACTTCCTCGACCAGATCGGCTTCGCCGATGACATCCGGACGCCAGGTTGGTGCAACCGCCGTGATAACAGGCGCGGCCCCGCTGACCTCAAAACCAAGCGATTTCAGAATCGCAATCGCCTGATCGGCGTCAACCGAAACACCGCCCAGCTCCCGAATGCGATCAATACGAAGATCGAAGCTGTTGCGCGGATTAGGGACCTCGCCCGCCTTCACGACATGGGAAACTTCACCACCGCAAATCTCGGTAATCAGACGTGTCGCAACCTCTATACCCCAGGAAATCGACTGCGGGTCGACACCGCGCTCGAACCGGTAACGGGCATCGGAATTGATCTGCAGTTTGCGGCCGGTCTTTGCAACACTGATCGGATCGAACAGGGCGCATTCAACAAAGACATTGACCGTTTCATCGACACAACCGGTTTCTTCGCCACCGATGATACCGCCAAGGCCAAGTGCTTTTGCCTGATCGGCGATCACGACCATGCTGTCGGAAAGCGTGTATTCCTTGTTATCAAGTGCCGCAATCTTCTCGCCACTGGTGGCATAGCGGACATTGATGTCACCCGACAGCTTGTCAGCATCAAACACGTGCAACGGACGCGCAAGATCGTGCGTTACAAGGTTTGTAATATCAACAAGTGCCGAAATCGGACGCAGCCCGATGGCTTCGAGACGGGCCTTCAGCCACGCCGGGCTTTCGCCGTTTTTAACACCGCGGATATAACGACCATAGAACGCCGGAACCGCCGCATTCTGCGCAATATTGGCCGAAATCGAAACACCGACGGGGCTGTCAAACGTGCCCGCAACCGCCTGCTGGCGCGGGTCGTCCTTTAGCGTGCCAATGCCAGCCGCCGCCAGGTCGCGCGCAATCCCGCGAACACCGGTGCAATCCGGCCGGTTCGGGGTCAGACCGATTTCAATGATCGGATCATCCGCTCCCAGCACTGATGCCACCTGGGCACCAATCGGGGCATCTTCGGGCAGTTCAATAATGCCGTCATGATCTTCGCCAAGGCAAAGTTCACGGGTCGAGCACATCATGCCCTGGCTTTCGACGCCACGGATTTTGCCCGGTTTCAGTTTCGAGCCGTCAATCGGAATAATCGCGCCCGGTTGTGCCAGCGCAACCTTGATGCCGGTTCGGGCATTGGGGGCACCACAGACAACCTGAATGATCTTTTCACCGGTATTGACCCGGCAGAGTTTCAGACGATCCGCATCCGGATGCTGGCCCGCTTCTTCGATATAGGCGACCCGGATATCCCTAAGCGCCGCCGCACGATCCGTGACACCTTCTATCTCCAGTCCGACATCGGTGAGCTTTTCGGCAATCACGTCGATCGAAGCATCGGTTTCAAGATGCTGTTTCAGCCAGTCGAGTGTGAATTTCATGGTCTTAGCCTCTCACCATATTCGGTACATCCAGCGGCACGAAACCATAGTGTTTCAGCCAGCGCAGATCGGTATCGAAGAAGGTGCGAAGATCGGGAATGCCGTATTTCAGCATCGCGATACGCTCGATCCCCATGCCAAAGGCAAAGCCCTGATATTCATTCGGATCAAGTCCACAAGCCGCCAGAACGCGCGGGTGAACCATACCGCAGCCCAGAATCTCCAGCCAGTCGTCGCCTTCACCAATCTTGAGCTCCCCACCCTTGCGCGAACAGCCAATATCCATTTCGGCACTCGGCTCGGTAAAGGGGAAGAAGCTTGGACGGTAGCGAACCGGAACTTCGTCCAGTTCGAAATAGGTTTTAACAAACTCCAGCAGACACCCTTTCAGGTGCCCCATATGGGTTTTCTTGTCGATCACCAGTCCCTCGACCTGATGGAACATCGGCGTATGGGTCATATCGCTATCGGAACGATAGGTACGACCCGGCGCGATGATGCGGATCGGCGGGGTTTTCGACTGCATGGTTCTGATCTGCACCGGCGAGGTATGGGTCCGCAGCACAAGGCGCGAACCGTCTTCCTGCTCAGGCAGATAGAAAGTGTCCTGCATTTCACGCGCCGGATGTTCCGGCGGAATGTTCAGGGCGGTAAAGTTATGGAAATCGTCTTCGACATCCGGACCTTCGGCAAGAGCAAAGCCCATCTCGCCAAAGATCGAAATGATTTCGTCCATCGTCTGGCTGATCGGATGGATGCGACCAGCAGTTTCGTCCATGCGCGCGGGCAGGGTCACATCGATCCGCTCGCCAATCAGACGCGCATTCAATGCTGCATCTTCAAGGCCGGATTTGCGGGTGTCGATCGCCTCGGCAACCTGATCTTTGACAGCGTTCAGCGTCTGACCGAATTCACGGCGCTGATCCGGGTCCATCTGACCAAGGTTTTTCATCAGGCCGGTAATACGGCCCTTTTTGCCAAGAGCGCTGATACGAACATCTTCAAGAGCCTGTAAATCGGCTGCTTTTTCGACTTCGGCCAGAACCTCTTCGCGCAATGCTTCGATGTTTTCCATAACTTCCGACGCTTTGCTTAAAGTGAATTGGGATAAACAAAAGAAAGGGGACGGCCAATATGGCCGCCCCCGATCAAATCAGGCAAGTGCCGATTAAACCTTTTTACAAAAGGTTTATTAGCCGAGTGCAGCCTGCGCCTGGGTAACCAGAGCTTTGAAAGCTTCCGGTTCGCGCACAGCGATGTCGGCAAGCACTTTGCGGTCCAGTTCAACGCCAGCCTTCTTGAGGCCGTTCATGAACTGCGAGTAGCTCAGACCGTTTTCACGAGCACCGGCGTTGATACGCTGAATCCACAGGCTGCGGAACTGGCGTTTCTTAACGCGACGATCGCGATATGCATACTGCAGACCTTTTTCAACGGCCTGCACTGCAGTGCGGTAAGCATTCTTACGGCGACCGCGGTAACCTTTGGCAGCCTTGATAACCTTGCGGTGACGGGCGTGAGAAGACACGCCCCCTTTTACACGAGCCATTTAACTCTCCTTAGCCTTAACCGTACGGCAGGAATTTTTTGACGATGCGGGCATCTGCGTCACAGAGAATCTCCGTGCCACGTGCCTGGCGCTTCATCTTGGTGGGTTTCGCAGTCAACAGGTGACGCTTGTTAGCGACATTGCGACGAACTTTACCCTTTGCGGTCAGGCTAAAGCGTTTTTTAGCGCTCGCTTTGGTCTTCATCTTGGGCATTTTTCTATCCTTGCATAAGCAATGAAACACGAAATTCCCCACGGCGGCTGGGCATGCCCTGAAAGATCAAATGATCTTTCCAGCCTCACCACCTGTTTTGGGGACGGGTGGTTATAGACTCCACCCCTTCCTTTTTCAAGGACCTTTTCGCGACGGTTCTCTTGGATTTTTAGGCTTCTCGCCGATCATCACGAAACATCGGTCAGGAGCATGCCAAAACCGGCACAACACCTTCTGATCCGCCAAGACTGCCAGAAGGTGGCGTCATCGACCATTACATCACGAGGACAACGAGAAAACCGGGCCATCCGTGACCCGCGATCAAAATCTTAAATCGCTGTTTTGATGGTATGAACCCGGCCGATCCACTTTTCGATTCGGCTTAGCAGCTTTTCACGATTGATCGGTTTGAGGACAAAGTCATTACCGCCGGCGGCAACACCGCCCCGCAGGTCCTCTTCCCCCTGACGGGCCGTCACATAGATGATGGCACAGGCAAGATCGGGGAAACGGGTCCGAACCCGGATTGAGGCCTCAAAACCATTCATACCCGGCATCATGATATCCATCAGGATAATCCGGGGCTTTCTGGTTTTCAGAGTTTCAAGAAGTTCCTTGCCAGAGGAAACGCCAACAAAACTGTAACCGCCGCTTTCGACGATCCGCTTTAGAAGCACGAGACTTTTGGGGTCGTCATCGACTCCAACGATCAGAAGATCATTCCCGGCTGCCATGGCATTCCCTCTTGCTTGGAAAGGCAAAACGCCGCGGATTAACGCGGCGCCAGCACCATAATCATTATGCGACCTTCCATCTTCGGCATCTGTTCGGTTTTGGCAAGATCTTCAAGATCCCCCGAAAAACGCTGCAGCATGCCAAGACCAAGGTCCTGGTGAGCCATTTCACGTCCGCGGAAACGCAACGTGACTTTCACCTTGTCTCCGCCGCCAAGAAACTTCTGTGCCGCACGGAGCTTCACATTGTAATCATGGGTATCGATGTTCGGCCGGAGCTTGATTTCCTTGACCTCGATAACCTTCTGTTTCTTTTTGGCTTCGTTCTGTTTCTTGCTTTGTTCGTACTTGAACTTGCCGTAGTCGATCAGCTTACAGACGGGAGGCTCGGCATTCGGAGCGACTTCGACAAGGTCGAGTCCAGCTTCCATCGCCATTTCAATGCCTTCACGAACCGTCATCGGATCAGACATGTTGCCTTCAGCGTCGACAACACAGATGGCACGAGCTTTGATATCCTCATTGACGCGCGGACCGTCCTTGGTCGGCTGCATCGGTTTACGTGGTCGTGCTATGGATAATCTCCTTTGGTAATCAAACAAAAAGCACAGAAACAAGTCACGGGTAACACAGAAAGTCGCCGGGCCGCACGTCCCGTCATGCATACTGTGAAACGGACCTTTGCCTAGCATATCGGGCCGCAGTCAGAAAGCAATGATTTTAGCCTTCTGCAACAGTATTCAAAGCCTTGCTGCCTGCTGAACACAATGACAGACGAACGAGATGGCAGAAACCGCGATATTAATCGACAAGATCAAGGCGATGACGCACCTCATCCATCACCCGGTTAACTGTCAATTCCCGCAAATCATTTTCACGTACGATACTGACAGCATTGTCAGTTGTTCCACGTGGCGCGCTCTTTTTCGGATCTGAGTCGCGTGAAAACAGGACAATAGAAGGTGCCCCGGCGGCGGCGGCAATATGCATCGGTCCGGTGTCATTTCCGATCGCCAGAACGGATCGTGCCGCCAGCCCTGCAATATCGAGAAACCCGGTGCGCCCCATCAGGTTTCGTGCCTTGGGACACATGCTGTCAATTTTGCTCAGAACGTCGGCTTCCTTATCAGTCCCGATCAGCACCGGCGTCAGACGATAGTCGGCAATCTTTTTTGCCAGCAAACCGAACCGCTCGGCAGGCCACCGCTTGTCAGGACGGTGCGGGGCACCGCCAGGACAAATAAGAACAAACGGGCTTCGAACGCCAAATCGTTCCAGATCGATATCCGATCCGGCAATAAACGGCGGCGGCACGTTTTCAATCCCGGAACGGTGCAGCTGATCTGCCAGCCGATCAATGGTATGCAGGCTGTCACGATCCGGGTTATCGTGCGGATGCGAACATCCCCGCGCAATCCCCGACCATTCGGGTGCCTTACCCGGCCAGAACAAACGATAATAGAATCCGCTACGATCCGATGTTTGCAGATCATAGACCCGGTCAAAATTCCCGTTTCGCAAGAATCGGCGCAGTGCGAGAACCTCACGCACCTGATAAAGCTTTGGACGCCGATCAATCGCAATCGCATCAAAATAGCCCGTCGATTTTATCAGATCGACATAAAGCCGGGTCGTCAGCACCGTTATATGCGCGCGTGGATGCGCCGCCCGGATCGCGGCGAAGGCCCCCATGGCAAGAATGATATCTCCCAGGGCAGAAAGCTTGATGACGAGGATGCGTTCCTGCTTGGCATCGGGCATCACACCCGCAACAATTTCAGCATCTTGCGGCATGTCCGAAGTGATCGTTTCTGTCATGCAGCGTTCCTGATTGCGCCTTTCAGCGCCTTTTCATAAACCGCCAGCGTTTTCTCTGCCATCTGGGTCAGCGAGTAGTTTTCTATAACGTGTCTGCGACCTTTTTGCGCCAAAGCGGCACGTTTTTCTGGCGTCAGTCGCAATATCTGCACCAATGCAACAGACAATTGATCAACTTGATTTGGCGTAACCAGCCAGCCGGTTTCACCGGGCAAAACGGTCTCCATCGCGCCACCATGGGCCGTCGAGACAACCGGACGCCCCATTGCCTGGGCTTCGGATGGAATTCGGCCAAAGGCCTCGGGCTCGATTGAGGGACATGCCACGACATCCGCCAACATGTAGGCAGCGGGCATATCGGCACAGTGTTCAACAATATGCACGATATCCTCAAGGCCAAGCTTCTTGGTCAAAGCCAGCACTTCATCACGGTAAGCCGTGCGCCCCTGATCGGAACCGACCATCAGGCAACGCACGTTCCGATGGCCAAGTGCCTCGAATACTGCGGGCAACGCCTTGATCAGGAAACAATGCCCTTTCCAGCGCGTAATGCGTCCCGGCAGCATGATGACATATTCTTCACCGGTCAAACGCCACTGATTTGACAGTGCAATCAGGCGTTCCTGACTGACATTCTCCGGGTTGAACAAGTCTGTATTTGTTCCGCGCGGCACAATATTCAGGCGCGCAGAATCCATTTTATAAAATTTGCGAATATGGTCTGCGATGTGATTGGAAATGGCGATGACCTGATCGCCCATCGTCATGATCGCATTATAGCGCTTCTTGAACAGGTTGTTGTAACCGGAATAAGTGCCGTGGAATGTCGTGACGAACGGAATGCCAGCCTTGCGCGCGGCGAAATAGGCACTCCAGGCTGGCGCACGCGAACGCGCATGAATAATATCAACGCCCTCGGCACGAATAAGATCAACCAGCGCATCAATATTACGGCGCATGGTAAATAGGTTTTTTGACTTCAGTGGCAAGGTGATATGACGGGCACCAAACCGGTCAAGCTCGCGCTCAAGCCGCCCGCCCTGCGAGGCGACCAGCGCAACACCACCCCCATCGACAATGGCACGCGCGATATCAACCGTACCGCGCTCCACACCACCGGTATCAAGTTCCGGCAGAACTTGCAGAATCACCGCCGGGCGATAATCCGCACCTTGCGCCTGCTGTTCCGGACGATAAACTGACTGGGTCTTGATTTCTGACGCGCTCATGCAATTCCAACCACTAACACCCAAGGATACCCTTCCCGGATGACAAATGACATGCCGACGCCTCAGTATCTCGAGCGGCCTGACGGATTAAAAATCGCATACCATGCGACTCCCGGCAAGCTGACAGAAGTACAAGGCCAACAAAAGCCTGGCGTTCTGTTTCTGGGGGGCTTCATGTCCGATATGACCGGCACAAAGGCCACCCATCTTGAGGCCCATTGCGTACAGCAGGGGCTGGCTTATACCCGCTTTGACTATTCGGGTCACGGACAATCGGCAGGCATGTTCAAAGACGGAACCATTGGACAGTGGGCACGCGATGCCATTGCCATTATTGACGAAATCACCACGGGTCCACTTATTCTGGTCGGGTCGTCAATGGGTGGCTGGATCATGCTGTTGGCGGCACTGGCCCGGAAAGAACGCATCGCCGGACTTGTTGGCATTGCGGCCGCCCCCGACTTCACCGAAGACCTTATGTGGGCGCAATTCACCGATGCCCAGAAATCCGACATCGTCGAAAACGGCGCACTAATAGAGCCGACCGAGTATGGTGACGATCCTTATACGATCACGCATGCCCTGATCGAAGACGGCAGAAATCAGCTCCTTTTGCGAAACCCGATCAAACTTGAATGCCCGGTGCGGCTGATCCAAGGCATGCAGGACCCAGATGTCCCATGGCAGACCTCAATTCGTCTGACAGATGCACTGGTTTCCAAAGATGTCCGCGTAGATTTGATCAAAACCGGTGATCACCGCCTGTCCGAACCGGATCAGCTTGATGTCATCACCAAACATCTTGATGAGATTATCGAAAAGGTGACGGTCGGCTAGGACCGTCACCATGACGCAGAATTTCAGACCAGAACGACTTTCTCGTTCTCAATCTTTACGGCGACGGGTTCCAGCATATCCCCCTCGCAGGGGCCGGCGACACAAAGGCCGTCTTCAAGATTGAAACGCGCACCATGTGTCGAGCAGATGATTTCATTGTGAAGATCACTGATGAATTCATCAGGCTCAAGTTCAAGCGGCACACCAATATGGGGGCAACTGTTGACGTAGCCGAAAACCCCTGCGCCGTCGCGCACGACAAAAATCCCGGCCCGGCCTGCATTTCCGTCAAGCGATATGCCCTTGGCCCCGGTCGCATCCAGATCGGAAAGCTCGCATAACACTGTTCCGGGTGGCGGCAACGCGACCGTCATGCCGAAACACCACCCATTTCGCAAATCGCTTTCCAGGATGCATCATCTATCGGCATGACCGACAAGCGGGATTGTCTGAGCAACGGCAATTCGGCAAATCGCGGATCAGCTTTGATATCGGCAAGCGTCACCGGATTTGGTACCGGTTTGACGGTCTTGAAATCAACCTGAACAAATTTGCCCGTGGCGTCAGTTGGATCGGGATAGGCTTCGCGGACCACTTCGACAATGCCGACAATCCGTTTTTCATTCACCGAGTGATAGAAAAACGCCAGATCACCGATCTGCATTGTCTTAAGGTTCTTTGCCGCCTGATGGTTCCGAACCCCGTCCCATCCTTCGACACCCTTCTTGACCTGATCGTCCCACGACCAGCTTCCCGGCTCGGTTTTGATCAGCCAATGCGCCATGGATCAGAATACCTTTTTAAACGGACGAATAATCACTGATTCAAACAGACCTGCCTTGCCGTATGGATCGTTGGCGGCAAATTCTTCGGCCTCGGCCTGTGTGTCAAATTCGATAATGAAGACGGAGCCATTCATGCCTTCAAGATCGGGATCAAGCGTCGGACCGGCTGCAACGATCCTGTCGGCGAAACCGTCCTTGATATAGGCAAGATGCGCGTCCCGGTTCGCTTTGCGAACGGCAAGATGACCCGGTTTGTCGACACAACGAATGTAAAAATGCATGGCAGCGTTCCCTGTCAAAATTGGTTTTGATACCGGTAAATTGACAGAACCTGCCCCAAGGCTCAAGCCGAACAAAAGCTGATAGCGTGGATGTGACCGGATTATTTTCCGGTTTCAAGCTCATCACGAAACGGTCGCTGCAACAATGCGTTGATCGTGCTGCGCAGGTCCGCATCATGGTTGGCCACCTGATCCACGGCACTGCAGATCGGCATTTCAATACCGTATTTCGACGCAACGGCTGTAATTGACGCGGCAGTATGCACACCTTCGGTCACAGAACGACGTTCGGCCAGAATATCCTCGGCCTTGCTGCCCTGACCAAGGGCAAACCCGAAGGTGTAATTGCGCGACAACGTACCGGTACAGGTCAGCGTCAGATCACCAAGTCCTGCCAGCCCCATCATGGTTTCAATCCGCCCCCCCATCGCCACCGCCAATCGTGACATTTCGGCAAGGCCACGGGTAATCAGGGCTGCGCGCGCATTGTCACCAAGCTCAAGCCCGGCGACGACGCCGCTTGCAATCGCCAGAACGTTTTTGATAGCCCCCGCAACTTCGACACCAACAACATCGGTACTGAAATAGGGCCGAAACGCTGACGTACCGATCAATTCCACCAGATCCTTGCCCAAATTCCTGTCTGAACAGGCAAGTGTAATCGCCGCGGGCAGACCTTTCGCAACTTCCTGGGCAAATGTTGGCCCAGACAGAACCGCGACCGGAACATCGCCAAGTGTTTCGTTCACAACCTGCGCCATAAGCGCACCGGTCTTTTTTTCGATCCCCTTGGCGCAAATAATGGCAGGAAGCGTTTCGGGCCAATGGGGTGCCAGCTTTGATAAGGTGCTTCGAAGATGCTGTGCCGGTGTAACCAGAAGAACAGCGTTTGACTCTCGCAATCCATCAATTGCAACTGTTGCCCTTAATGCTTCGGGAAGCTTTATGCCGGGCAGGTAAACGTCATTTTCACCAGAAGTGTCGATCCGTTCTGCCAAGGCAAGGTCACGCAAAACAAGCTCAACATCAGCGCCCGCCCGCACAGCCTGAATGGCCAGCGCAGTACCCCACGCACCCCCGCCGACTACCGTTATGCGCTTATCCGACATAGTTCTTTTCGACCCCGATGATAAATATTCGAACAGTTTGGCGTTTGGAAAAAATCAGGCCTTCACGCCCGCACCCGGACGTTTTGGTGCCTCCGGATCAAGCGGCCAACGCGGACGCGGTTTGAAATCAAGATCATCATGCTGCCCCAAACGAAAACGTTCCAGCCCGGCCCATGCAATCATCGCTGCATTGTCGGTGCATAATTCCAATGGGGGTGCCACCAATGTCATGCCTGCCTGATCGGTCAGTTCCGTCAAACGCGTCCGCAAATACTTGTTCGCGGCAACCCCGCCGGCAAGCACCAGAGTTTTACCTGTCGGATAATCACGCATGAACTCGAAAATCGCATTTCGCGTGCGGTCAATAAGCGTATCACCGACTGCCCGCTGGAACGATGCCGCCAAATCAGCTTTGACTTCAGCAGTCTGCTGTTCGACAGGAAACCCGTCCAGATAGGTGCGGACCGCAGTCTTCAAACCCGAAAACGAAAAATCACAGCCCGGACGACCGCGCAACGGGCGCGGCAGACCGAAACGATCCGGATTTCCGGCTTCCGCCGTTTTCTCAAGCGCAGGTCCGCCCGGATAACCAAGTCCCATCATTTTTGCGGTTTTGTCGAATGCCTCGCCCACCGCGTCATCAATGGTGGTACCAATTCGTTTGTATTGGCCAACACCTTCAACGATCAGGACCTGACAATGGCCGCCTGAAACCAGCAACAGCAAGTATGGAAATGCAACATCATCCGTAAGGCGCACTGTAAGTGCATGACCTTCGAGATGATTGACCGCCAGAAACGGCTTCTGCGCGGCAAAGGCAATCCCCTTGGCAGTCATGGCGCCCACCATAACGCCACCAATCAGACCGGGGCCGCCCGTACAGGCCACCGCATCAAGATCGGCAAAATCGATCCCGGCATCATCCATGGCTTCGGCCACAAGACGATCAAGATGTTCAAGATGCGCCCGTGCCGCAATTTCCGGAACAACCCCACCATACGGACGATGATCGTCAAGTTGTGAAAGAACCCTGTTGGACAGAATTTCGCGCCTGTCATTCACGACAGCCGCAGCCGTTTCATCACAGCTTGTTTCGATACCCAGTACGATCATGTCATGCAGATCCGGCAATGTGTCGCGTCCCGACTGACGCGTCCTGATTGGCAACAATTGTGACAGTCATGTAGCCCAAACAGCGGCCGCTTTCCACCCCAAGGCAATGCAATGGGCCCATGCAAGAAAGACGCTAGAACGAAAACACTACCACATAAGTCAATGAAACAGGGTTATTCGCCGTGATAATCCGGTGCTGTTCGTGGAACGTCACACATGCCACGACCCTTGTTTTCAACCGATTTTATCACTACAACTCGGCCTCATGACAAACATATCTGACACTGCAAAACTTCGCATCGGTACTCGTGGCTCTCCGCTGGCAATAGCGCAGGCGCATGAAGTCCGGGACAAACTTGCGAAGGCACATCCCGAGCTCGCAGCCGAAGGCGCGATTGCCATTACCGTTATCACCACAACCGGCGACAAAATTCTTGATCGCGCCTTGTCGGAAATCGGCGGCAAGGGATTATTCACCAAGGAAATCGATGATGCCCTGATGGGCGGCGAGATTGATCTTGCTGTCCACAGCATGAAAGATGTCCCGACTGTGCTGCCCGATGGCATGATTTTGCCAACGATCCTGCCGCGCGAAGACGTACGCGATGCCTTTATCTCGCTGAAATACAAAAGCTTTGCTGAAATGCCCGCCGGATCGGTGATCGGATCGGCATCTCTGCGCCGTCAGGCCATGATCCTGAACAAATATCCCGACCTCAAGGTCGTGACGTTCCGCGGCAATGTCCAGACCCGTCTTCGCAAGCTTGAAGAAGGACAGGTGGATGCCACGCTGCTCGCGATGGCCGGGTTGAACCGGCTTGGCCGGCCGGAAGTCGCAACCGCCCCGATTTCGGAAGACGACATGTTGCCTGCGGTTGCCCAAGGTGCGATCGGCATTACCATAAGGGAAAATGATAATCAGACGCTTGACTGGCTTTCGGCATTGAACTGCCCGGCTTCTGCCATCCGCGTCGCGGCAGAACGTGCTGCGTTGCGTGCGCTGGACGGATCATGTCGTACGCCTATTGCGGCCCTTGCCGAATATCTGCCGGATGGCACGATGCGTTTGCGGGTTAGCATTGTTCGACCAGACGGCAGCGAACGGCTTGATACCGAACGGCTGATTGATGATCCGGACATCGCAAGTGCTGCAGACGCCGGAACCGATGCGGGTAACGAGCTCAAAGAACGTGGCGGGCCGGACTTTATTTCGGTCTAGTTGCGCCACACGCTTTCAGGACCATAGACGGGGATGATATGGGGCCATTGATCCTGAATACCCGACCGGAAACCGACTCGCAGGAACTTGAAGCCGCGTTACTGGCGCACGGCTATCGCCTGCTTTCAGCCCCCATGTTGCGCATTGAGTTTCCACCGCATGCAGACGGTCTGGATCTTGTCGGCGTGCAAGCCTTGATCTTTACCTCGGCCAACGGGGTACGTGCCTTTGCAAAACAATGCGACGCACGACATTATCCGGTGCTGTGTGTTGGCGATGCCACCGCACGTATGGCGCGCCAGGCCGGTTTTGGCGACATCCACAGCGCAGATGGTGATATCGAAGATCTGGCGCGATTGATTGGTGATCAAATTGACCCGACAAAAGGGGATCTTTTCCATCCGGCGGCCCGCAAGGTTGCAGGTGATCTTGGTTCACTTTTGCAAGACCGTGGCTTCAATATTCGCCGCCAAACCCTCTATGATGCCATTCCATCCGATCATCTGCCCGACGATGTGATAACCGCGATCTCTGCGCATCATATTGATGCGGTGTTATTTTTCTCTCCCCGCACGGCCATAAGCTTTGTTAAGCTGATAGAAAGATACAAGCTGGAAAAAGATCTGGTCGGTACAAGTGCAATTTGTCTTAGCGAAGCAGTGAAAGATCGCCTTGGCGTCCTTACATGGCATAAGACAGAAGTGGCAAAACACCCGACACAGGAATACCTTCTTTCGGCACTAGAGAACGCATTCGCCTGATTTTCCGCGCCCTGTGGTGTCTCGGAACAACCGCAAACTGCAATGGTCCGACCGTGAAAAAACCAGAAACGCCAAAAACCGACGCTTCCGCAAAACCGGCCGAGACAAAAGCCGACTCGTCCGGAACCATTTCGATCGACAGTAAAGGCAATGCAAACCTTGCCAAAAATTCTGACGATCAGAAATCGGAAACGAGCCCCAATGCAACAGAGAATGCGAAGCCTGCCTTTGCTTCTAATACTGATGCAAGCGGCACCACGAAAACCGACAAAACAAAATCAGACGGCAACCCGTCAGGTACAAAGCCTGAGATCAAGCCGGGTATGAACCAAAAGTCGGCTTCTGATAAAAATGTTTCGGACAGAGCCAGACCGGCTGCGAAAAAGCGGGGCGGCAGCGCCATTCTTTTGTTTGTGCTGATTATTGCCGGTGCGCTGGTAATCGGGTGGCTCACACGCGCCCTTTGGTGGCGTGATGCGGAACCCGTATTGAACCAGTATGTTCCGACCGAAATTCTTTCCCAAATCACTCCGGAAGGCATGGCGGAACCCGCACCTGCTGCAACTACAAACGAACCGGCAGCCGATAGCACGTCTCCATCCACGTCGGTTGAGAACGGTACGGATACTTCAGCATCATCATCGCCCGGCTCCCCTGAACGGGACGACGCGATGATTGGCAAAGAAGACAGTCTGACGCAGCAGGCCGAAAACGTGCCTTTGACCGATACCGGCAACTCGTCAGATACGAACGAAGGTACGGTTGTTGTTGATTCTGGTTTGACCGAACGGCTTTCGCGTCTTGAGGGCACGATCAATGCGCTGCGCGAACGGCTTAACAATGAGCGGGGCGATACGCTGAACAATACGGTCGCACGCCGTATGGCAGAAATTGAAACCCGCACCGCCCCGATTGAGGAACTGGCAAGGGTTGAATCCGAACTTTCCGGCGTTGCCGCCGAAATGCGTGACCTTTCCGCCCGCCTGTCCACCATGGAAGAAGAAGTTCGTGCAACCGCCGGGCTCCGTGTTGAAAGCCGCGGGCAGGCTATTGCCATGGCCGTCACGCTCCTTCGCGATGCATTGCAACGCGGTGGGCCGTTCATGGTTGCACTTAACCAACTGGAACGCAGCGGATCCGATGATCCGGTTATTGCGGAACAGATTGCTGCATTAAAACCACTTGCAGACCATGGCGCACCGACAATTGAAAAACTGCGCCAATCCTTCCCTGCAATGGCACAACAAGCGGTACAAGCCGCAAGCGATGACCATTCCGGCAGTATTCTTGCCGCGACCTGGGCAAATATCAAAAAACTGATCCCTGTTCGACGTGTTGATGTCGCTGGCGAAGCTTCACTTGATGGACGTCTGGTGACTGCCGAGACGGCCCTTGAAAACGACGATCTTGATGCGGCTATTGCCGCTCTGGATGGTGTCGAAGGCGAAAACGCAAAAACCGCTATTGCTGAATGGTTGGAAGACGCCAAAAACCGTCAGCTTCTGAACAGCGCAATTGCCACACTCAGTGCTCATGCGATCAATCTTCTGACAGGCGATGAGTCCCTCAGCACGGGGGATAGCCAATGATACGTCTTGGCCTGTTTATTCTGATCACCATCATTCTCGTTACCTGTACCGTCTGGTTTGCCAATAACCCCGGCACCATGACGATTGTATGGTTGGGCTACCGGTTTGATGGATCTATCGGCATGGTTGCTCTTGGCCTGCTGGCGCTGACAGGGCTTTTGGTCATTCTCTGGCGCTGCTGGTCGGCAATTGCAAATTCACCAAACTGGCTGGGCCGCATTCTGGGCAGCCGACGCCGGAAGAAGGGTCAGCAGGCCCTGACCATGGGATTGCTCGAACTGGCATCGGGCGACGTGCGACAGGCGCTAAAACATACCCGTGCAGTTGACAGGTATCTTGAAGATGACACCCTGACCCGCCTTCTGACAGCGCAGGCAGCAGAACTCGACGGCAACAATGATGCCGCCAAGCGTCAGTTTGAAGCCATGCTGGAAAAGCCGGATTCTGCCTTCTTCGGATTGCGGGGATTGCTCCAACTGTCACTCAAGTCCGGTAATCGATCGGCTGCACTTGATTACGCGGAACGCGCTCACCGCCTGCGCCCGCGCAATCCGTCCGTTCTGATAACATTATTTGATCTTTTACTTGGGGCCAAACGCTGGGATCGGGCATTGACGCTTCTGGTTGATGCTCAAAAGGCGGGTATCTTCAACGAAGATGAACTGACCCGTCGCCGTGCGCTTCTGATTACCGCCAAGGCCGAAGACGCAATAGCCAGCGGTGAAAATGCGGAAGCTGTCAAACTTCTTCGCAAGGCGTTGAATGCCCGTCCTGACTTTACCGGTGCTGCGGTTCTGCTGGCACAGCTTTATGCTGACATTGATCAGGTTGCAAAGGCTCGCGAGATTGCCCTGCAAAGCTGGCATACATCACCATCAGCCGCACTTGGCAAAATTTATCTGACCAACCTTTCCGGAGATGCCCTGACCAAGGTCAAAGGCGTCGAAAAGCTGATTGCAACCAATCCTGACCATGTGGAAAGCCAGCTTTTGATTGCCGAGGCCGCCCTTGATGCCGATTTGTGGGGTATGGCACGCAACAATCTGGAAAAGGCCATCGCCCAAAAGGCACAGGCACGTCATTATCGGATGTTAGCCGATCTGGAATTCCGCGAAAAGAAAGATGCCACCAAGGCCCGTGAATTGCTGGTAAAGGCAAGCCATGCCAATCCTGATCCGGGTTGGCGGTGTGGTGCATGCGGTGCGGAAACAGACAAATGGGCCGTTACCTGCCCGTCCTGTCATTCATTTGGCAGTATTGACTGGCGTGCACCCATACGCGTTCACAATAATGAGCCTTCATCTGATCCGCACAAACCAAAAGAACCCGCCGCGATCAGGCAGGATGGCGCAATCATAGACAATCCCGATCCGGCAGACACGGAAACCGCTGGTAAAAATCGGAATCAACCGTCACCAGTAGTCTGATTGTAAAGCCTAATCGCTGAACATAGCCGAACATAAAAGGCCGCAGACAAAATTGTCTGCGGCCTTTGTCTTGTGACTGTCCGGGTTCGGATCAGTGACGGAAATGACGCATGCCGGTAAAGACCATGGCAATGTCATGCTCATCGGCTGCGGCAATGACTTCTTCGTCACGCATCGAGCCACCCGGCTGGATCACGGCAGTTGCCCCGGCCTTGACCGCCGCCAGAAGGCCATCGGCAAACGGGAAGAACGCATCAGACGAAACCACCGAGCCCATGGTGCGCAGTTCGCCTTCACCCGCATTTTTACCGGCTTCTTCGGCTTTCCATGCCGCAATCCGTGAACTGTCAACGCGGCTCATTTGCCCGGCACCAACACCAACGGTCTTGCCGTCTTTGACATAGACAATGGCGTTTGATTTGACGTGCTTGCCAACTCGGAAAGCAAACAGAAGATCATCAAGCTCTGCCTCGGTCGGCTTGCGCTTGGTGACGACTTTAAGCTCGTCACGCTTTACACGACCGGCATCACGGTTCTGAAGCAGATAACCACCGGCCAGCGAACGAAGCGTCATGTCTTCGCCTTCCGGGTCGGCCATGCCGCCGGTCACCAGAAGACGCAGGTTTTTCTTGGTTGCCAGAACTTCCTTGGCCGCGTCATCGGCATCCGGGCAAATCACGACTTCCGCAAACAGCTTGGCGATTTCTTCGGCAGTGGCCTTATCAAGGGTACGGTTAACCGCGATGATGCCACCAAAGGCCGAAACCGGGTCACAGGACAGCGCCTTGTTATAGGCTTCAATCAGGGTTGTCCCCTCGGCAACACCGCACGGATTGGCGTGCTTGATGATGGCAACAGCCGGTTTTTCATCAAACTCGGATACCAGCTCGAACGCTGCATCCGTATCATTCAGGTTATTGAACGACAGTTCCTTACCCTGAAGCTGGGTTGCGGTGGCAACGCCCGGGCGGTTCTTGCCGTTGGTGTAGAACGCAGCCTGCTGATGGGGGTTTTCACCGTAACGCAGGGTCTGTTTCAGTTCGCCAGAAACATTCAGGCGCTGCGGGAAGGTTTCACCAAGCTCACCGGCAAACCAGCTTGAAATGGCCGAATCATAGGCCCCCGTGCGGGCAAAAGCCTTGGCGGCCAGAACGCGGCGGGTTTCAGCCGTCGTGGCACCTGCATTGTCTTTCATTTCGGCAACAACGCGGTCGTAATCAGACGGATCGACAACAACCGTAACCGATTCATGGTTCTTTGCTGCCGAACGGATCATGCTCGGTCCACCGATATCGATGTTTTCGATGCAGGTATCGAAATCGGCACCCTTGGCAACAGTTTCCTCGAACGGATAAAGGTTCACACACACCAGATCGATCGGCGAAATGTCGTTATCTTCCATCGCCTTCATGTGGCTGGAAAGAGAACGGCGGCCCAGAAGGCCGCCGTGAATCTTCGGATGAAGAGTCTTGACGCGACCGTCCATGATTTCGGGAAAACCGGTGTGATCGGCAACTTCCTTTACAGGAATACCAGCAGCTTCGATGGCCTTGGCAGAACCACCGGTGGACAGGATTTCAACACCCTGTTCATGAAGGGATTTGGCAAATTCGACCAGACCGGTCTTGTCGGAAACGGAGATCAGCGCGCGCGCAATACGAGCAGTCATCGGGTTCGCTTTCAATACATCGTCAATGATGAAGGCCCCGGACCCATTGATGATATATCGGCCTACTCCGTATTGCTGTTGGTGCATACGGGGTAATGACGTTTGCGGGCAATCGGCTTTATGATGAGTGAAAATCGCTGATTTTCATTCAGGCCGACACATGATCAATGAGTCCGAACCATGTTTCGCGCGGAGCTTTATCACGCACGCGCCAAAATGTGGACCCCGAAATGTTGCATGGCCGCAGGCCGGACTGCGCAGATGTCAGCGCCAGGGGCCACTGTCAGATCACTGACCGCTTGCTGCTTTATCCAGCTTTTCAGGTTCACTCTTGGCAAAGAAGGATTTCACACCAATCTCAGGCGGTTGAAATTCCGGAACAAGACGGCTCATCAATTCCAGAGTCTTGTGCGTATCACGGTTTGCAGCACTCTCGCCGAGCTCATCGAACACCTGCTTGATCAGGGCATAATCAACAACACGCGGTGCGGCCAGCATAACCCCATCGGTTTCAGTCGGCTCCGGCGGCTCACCATCATGGAACAGTTCTTCATAAAGCTTCTCGCCCGGGCGCAGGCCTGTGACCTTGATATCAATGTCCTTGCCTGGCCGCAGCCCCGACAGCAGGATCATTTGACGCGCCAGATCGATGATCTTTACCGGTCGTCCCATATCGAGAACGAAAATCTTGCCACCCTCTGTAACACCATGTTTGCCAAGTTCGGCAGCCTGCAAAACAAGCTCGACCGCTTCGGCAATCGTCATGAAGTATCGCGTGATGCCCTCATGTGTCACGGTCAGCGGACCACCAGCCTCAAGCTGACGACGGAACAAGGGCACCACCGACCCTGTCGACCCCAGAACATTGCCAAACCGCACGGTGACAAATCGTGTCCCACCCCGCTGATCCGACGGAAGAGTTTCAAGCGCCTGACAATAACATTCTGCCAGACGTTTTGACGCCCCCATGACATTGGCAGGGTTTACGGCCTTATCTGTTGAAATCAGAACCATGGTTTCAACACCAGCAGCACGACACGCCTCGGCAACGTTACGGGTCCCAAGCGTGTTGGTCAGAATGCCTTCATTCGGGTTATGCTCAACCAACGGCACATGTTTGTAGGCTGCTGCGTGGAAAACGATTTCCGGCTGTTGGGCCGCAAAAACCTGATCAATCCTGAGGCGATCACGCACATCACCGAGAATACTTTCGCGGGGAAGGTCAGGATATTTTTCCGCCATCTCCATATCAATGGCATATAGATTATATTCACCCGCATCCAGCAAGGTAATATTTGCAGGGCCATAGGCCGCAATCTGTCGCACAAGCTCCGATCCGATTGAGCCACCAGCGCCTGTCACCAGAACCCGCCGTCCGACAATCATCTGGCGAACCTTGTCACGATCAAGTCGGGCCTGCGGCCGTCCCAGCAAATCTTCAATCGCAACCGGGCGAATTTGCAGCGGATCGGCAAGCCCCTCACGCAAGTCACTCAGCTTTGGCAAGCGCGCCAGGGTCATGCCGTTCTGATCCGCAATTTCGACCCATTTGGTGATGTCGGCATGACGCAATGCGTCGCCGGTTAAAACCAGACGGCGCGGCAAACCACGTTTGCTTTTTGCAAGCTTGCCCAAAGTTTCTTCGAGCTTGTCTGCGGTCGCCAGCACATCAATGCCATGCATATTCCGCCCGACACGGCTATCGGTCAGGGAAACAATACCGATAACGTCAAACGGGGTGTTCGCAGATCGAAACGTTTCACGGATAAATGCCTCGGCCTCGTCTCCGGCTCCGATCAAAAGAACCGGCACACGATGGGTTCCCTGTCGCACCATGGCACGAGCGGTCGTCTTATCCTTCGCAACCCGGTAAATCAGCCTTGACCCGCCAAGCATCGCCATCAACAGGAACCATTGAATAATCGGCGTTGATCGTGGCAACCAGTCAAGCCTTGCGGTAAGGAACAGCACCAAAAACAGGACACCAACAGCAACCGTTACCGCCTTGGCAATCCGCATGAGATCGTTCAGTGATGCATAGCGCCAGATGCCACGGTAAAGTCCGAAAACCCAGAATGTCATTGCGGCGATGACGGTAAAAACCGATACCGAAAACAGGATGTTTTGCGGATTGTAAAAAACCACACCATCGCCGACCCGCAGATATAATGCTGCGGGTAACGAAATGGCCGCCATCATCACGTCATGGACAAAGGCAATATGGCTACGCTGAAATAAACGCGACATGCGGTCCCTTACCGGAATTCTTGTGTGGTTCATAATACCCGCAACCCTTTGGTACGAGCACGGATTTTCTTTTCGCGTCCGGCCTGTGACAAGTCAAGCTATCCGAACGAGCATAGCTTTCACACTATTTCGGCTCCGTACCCCTGACAGGCAAAAACACCAATTCCGCGATCAGTAATGCCAGTATCATCGCAGCAGGAATCAAACGCAGCCATACCACGATATCCATCGGGACAAAAATAACGATGATAAGCGCCAGATTTGCCAGTGCAATCAGGGCCGAAACCCGTGCATGGCTCATACCGCGCCGGGTGGCCTGCTGATAGAAATGCTCGCGATGTGCCTGCCAGACCTTCTCGCCACGAAGCCCCCGCTTGATAAGGGTGAAAGTCGCGTCCAGCAGATAGTATGACGGCAGGATCAATGCTGGCATCCACGCCCCGCGTGCAGCAAGTTCCAGCAATAGCCAACCCAGAACGAACCCCAGCGGTACGGACCCGACATCTCCCAAGAACAGCTTCGCAGGGTGCCAGTTCCAGATCAGGAAACCGGTCATAATAGACAGAACGCCAAGCCCGATATAACCAAGATCAACAAATTCGGGTAATGGAGCCAAAAGTGCGAGAATAAAGATACCCAGTCCGATCGAACCCGCTTCTACCCCGGTAATGCCGTCAATCCCGTCCATGAAATTGAACAGATTAAGGAACCAGACCCAAGCCAGAACGACCAGAATACGATCCAGCCACATTGGCACCAACCCTTGCAGGACAGGACTGTCAATCGCGAACACACCGACGATCACGGCAACGAACTGACAGGCAAAACGAATAGCGGGCGACAGATCATGTCGATCATCAAACCAGCTTAACATGCCAAGCGCCGCAGCCGCGGCGAGCATGACCCATTGAGGCAGATCAGCATTCCCCGACCATACAAAAACCGCTCCGACCATGAACACCAAAAGCGGCGTCACGGCCAATCCACCACCGCGCGGGGTTGGCACCGCGTGACTGGAACGATGATTGGGCATATCAAGAATCGCCTTGCGCCGCAGATAAAGCAACACCGCCCAGGTCAGCAACATCGAGCCGATCAGGAAGCAGCCGGAAAAAATCGCAAGTGCGGCAAATGACATCGGCGTCGCCCGTTTCTTTCGAATGATCCGTCTGGATTACCGGGCACCCGTCTCCATCGCAAGGTTTTTCAATGTCGTTGGAAAACATCAGGCAGGCCAGCCATGCTGGAAATCCTGCGGTTAAGTGCTTTACAGCCCTATCAAGGGCGCTTACTTACAAGCCATAACCCGAAACTGGAGATACCCTTTTGACAGAACGCCGCGCTCGCACGGATAACCGCCATACTCAACCGGCCGATCTTCCCGATCCGCGGATGCTGGCGCTCAAAACCCTGCAGGAACTGCGCGGGGGGGAAGTCACACTGGACGAGCTTCTGTCAAAACATGGTTATGGCCTGCCGTCACTGGATCGCAATTTTTTGCGCCAAGTGCTAGGTACGACATTGCGCCATCTCGGTGAAATTGATGCCATGCTCGCCCCACGCTATCACCCGCCACAAGATCGCACCGCCGCACGACTGACCAATATCCTACGTCTGGGTGTTGCCCAGCTGTTTTTCATGGATACAGCCGATCACGGTGCTGTTGACAGCACGGTTAATCTGGCGCGCGATGCCGGGCTTCATCGGTACACCAAACTGATCAATGCCGTTTTGCGCGGCTTGCAGCGCGACGGATTTGAATGGCCTGAAAATGTCGAAGACTGGCAATTGAACGTTCCGGCATGGCTGCGCGGATCGTGGAAAAAGGCCTATGGCGCCGACGTGGCTCAGGGTATTGCACAGGCAAGCCTTGGCTATGCCATGCTTGACCTTTCGATCAAAGACCCGGCCGAGGCCGCCGAATGGGCGGAAAAAATGGACGGTATCGTCCTGCCGACCGGTACGGTCCGGCTTGAAGGCGGGCGTCGCATCCGCAACCTGCCGGGCTATAAAGACGGAAAATGGTGGGTACAGGACGCGGCTGCCTCAATCCCGGCCAAACTGTTTTCGGCGCACAAGGGCAAAACCATTTATGACCTCTGCGCCGCACCGGGTGGAAAAACCATGCAGCTGGCGGCTTTCGGTGCACAGGCCATTGCCGTTGATAAATCCGAAGGCCGCCTGAAACGCGTCTATGAAAACCTGGAGCGTGTTGAACTCGGTGCCGCCGTTGTTATCGGGGATGCCACCGATCTCGCACCCGATACGCCTCGTGCCGATGCGGTCTTGCTTGATGCCCCCTGTTCGGCAACCGGCACCATTCGCCGCCATCCGGACATTCTGCTGCGTCAGAACGACAAACTGATGCGATCGCTTCTGCCGATTCAGACCAAGCTGCTCAATCAGGCTGACAAGCTTCTGAATGTTGGCGGCGAACTGATCTATTGCACCTGTTCGCTGCAACCCGAAGAGGGCGAGCATCAGGTCAAATCGTTCCTGGCCGACCACCCGAATTACGAACGCAAACCGATTACGGCCGATGAACTGGGTGGCTGGAGTGAGGCGATCAACGATGCCGGAGAGCTTCGCATCCTGCCGCTTCATATGCGGGAATATGGCGGGATTGATGGCTTCTTCTGTGCGCGGCTGGTCAAGAAATCCTGATCAGGACCTGCCTCGGAACATGACAGGGCTGCCATTCGCGCCGGTTGGGTGACAGGACCGCGTTTTTGGGGTATGAGAACCGCGAAATTCCCATATCCCAACCCGCTTCAGGACCTTTGCCGCGCCATGACCGCATCAAACGCCATTAAAATCGCACCTTCGATCCTTTCCGCCGATTTCGCCCAGTTGGGCGTTGATGTCCGTGCAGTTGATGCCGCCGGCGCAGACTACATACACATCGATGTCATGGACGGCCATTACGTGCCCAACATCACCATCGGTCCGGATGTGGTCAAGGCACTGCGCCCCCATAGCGACAAGGTGTTTGACGTTCATCTGATGATCGCACCGGTCGATCCCTATATCGAAGCTTTCGCGAATGCCGGTTCCGACATCATCACCATCCATGCCGAAGCAGGCCCGCATCTGCATCGGTCGCTTCAGCTGATCAAGTCGCTTGGCAAGAAAGCCGGTGTGTCGCTGAACCCGTCAACGCCGGAAAGCGTGATCGAATATGTCATGGACATGGTTGATCTGGTGCTGGTCATGACCGTGAACCCCGGCTTTGGCGGCCAGAAATTCATTCCAAGCCAGCTTGAAAAAATCAAACGCATCCGCAAGATGATCGATGCGACCGGTCGTGATATCGACCTTGAAGTCGATGGCGGCGTGAACCCGGAAATCGCCCCACAGGTGATCGCGGCAGGTGCCAATGTTCTGGTAGCCGGATCAGCAACCTTCAAAGGCGGCCCGTCGGAATATGCCAACAATATCAAGGCAATCCGCGGCGCATAATCTGCCTTTACAGCATTGCTAAAAACGGCTCGGGGCCGGAACCATCCATTGGTTCCGGCCCCGATTGCATTTTGAACACATTCAAATCATCGCCCGATCTGTTTGATAAATTTTTTCTATCACCCCATTAGGTCTGCATACTTGACCTAATTTCCGATCTGGCAAATAGATGCCGACATGAACGAGATATTTATTGGAAAAAAATCATCGGCCGCTGGTGGCTGGGGTGCGCTGAAAAGTTGCGGTAAGCAATTATTGCAAAGCGGCAGTCCCCTGACCGGTGCACGCACGATGCTTAAGGCCAATCAGCCTGACGGTTTTGATTGCCCGGGTTGTGCTTGGGGCGATCCCGAGCACGGGTCATCCTTTGAATTTTGCGAAAACGGCGTCAAAGCCGTTTCCTGGGAAGCGACCGAAAAGCGGGCGACACCGGCATTCTTTGCCAAGCATACCGTAACCGAACTCCGCAAACTGAGCGATTACGAGCTGGAACTGAACGGCCGCATCACCCATCCGATGCGCTATGACCGTCAAAGCGATACCTATCAGCCGGTCGCATGGGAAGATGCCTTTGCCGAGATTGGTGACATCCTCAAAGGATTGGATAGCCCCGATCAGGCCGAGTTTTACACATCAGGTCGTGCCAGCAACGAGGCAGCTTATCTCTATCAGCTCTTTGTGCGCATCTTTGGCACCAACAATTTCCCTGATTGTTCAAACATGTGCCACGAAGCAAGCGGCGTTGGTTTGCGTCAGGCAATCGGTGTGGGCAAAGGTACGGTCCTTCTTGAGGATTTCGAAAAGGCCGATGCCATTTTCGTCCTTGGACAGAATCCGGGTACCAATCATCCGCGCATGCTGGGCGATTTGCGCCGGGCGGCAATGCGTGGTGCAAAGATCGTGGTCTTTAACCCGATCAGGGAACGCGGGCTTGAACGGTTTTCCGACCCGCAGGACAAACTTGAAATGCTGCATGGCGGTTCGACCGAAATCGCCAGCTACTATTTCCAACCCTGCCTGGGTGGGGATATGGCCGCCGTCCGGGGTATGAGCAAAGCGATCTTTGCCGCTGATGACGAAGCCACCGCCAAGGGCGCGCCATCTGTGCTTGATCACGCCTTCCTCAATGAGCATTGCGACGGACTGCGCGAATACCGGGCCGCGGTCAATGCCACCAGCTGGTCGGAAATCGAAGACCAGTCGGGCCTGAGCCGACAGGAGATCAAGCAGGCGGCCGCTGTCTATCTGTCTTCTGAACGTGTCATTTGCACCTGGGCGATGGGTATCACCCAGCATCTTCATTCCGTGCCAACCATTCGTGAAATTGCCAATTTCATGTTCCTGCGCGGCAATATCGGCAAGCCGGGCGCTGGTTTGTGTCCGGTGCGCGGACATTCAAATGTGCAGGGCGACCGCACGGTGGGCATCAATGAAAAACCGTCCGACGCCTTCCTTGATGCCTTGGAAAAGGAATTCGGTTTCACGGCTCCGCGCAATCACGGTCACAATGTTCTGGCTGCCATCGGTGCGATGCTTGATGGCAGTGCCAAGGCCTTTATCGGGTTGGGCGGGAACTTTGCCCGTGCGACCCCTGATAGCGCCCTTGTCGAAAAGGCGATGAAAAGCCTTCGTCTCACCGTCAATATCGCGACCAAACCCAATCATTCGCACCTAATGCCCGGCGAAACTGCCTTTATCCTTCCCTGTCTGGGCCGGACCGAGATTGACCTTAATTCCCAAGGTCAGTCACAGGTGGTCAGTGTCGAAGATTCAATGAGCATGGTGCACGGATCGGCGGGTATTAACCGCCCGGCATCGCCGCATCTTCTGTCCGAGGTTGCGATTGTCGCTGGCATTGCCGAGGCAACGGTTGGAAGCAATGTGGTATCCTGGGCAAGCCTTGCCGATGATTACGAACGCATCCGCAGCCATATCGAAGCAACCATTCCGGGCTTTGCCGATTACAACACGCGCCTTCGCAAGCCACGTGGTTTCCATCTGCGCAATGATGCCGCCCATCGGGAATGGAACACCCCAAGCGGCAAGGCAACATTTGCCAGTACCGCCCTGCCCCGTCAGACAGTCCACCAACAGGCCCGTCAGAACCAGAAGGCCGATGGCGGCAGATCGCAATTTGCCTTGCAGACATTCCGGTCACACGACCAGTACAATACGACCGTTTACGGCCTTGATGATCGCTATCGCGGGGTTTACGGCGAACGCAAGGTCATCTTTATCCATCCCGATGATCTGGCCATGCTGAATGCCCGGTCCGGCGACCGTGTTGACGTAATTTGCGAATATGATGACGGGATCGAACGGATCGCCAATGATTTCCGGTTTGTGTCCTATGACATTCCGCGCGGCAGTGTCGCGGGCTATTACCCGGAACTGAACGTTCTGGTGCCGCTTGGCAGTGCCGGTGATCAAAGCGACACACCGACATCCAAATCGATCATGGTGTCATTTCGCACGGAAAAATCCGCGTGAGTGCCCCGCTCCAAAATCATGGGAAAAAAGATAACGCACCAGATGCAGCACATTTTCTGCATCTGGTCGAACGCACTTTGGCCAGCAACCCGGAACTCAGTCCGGTTCAGGGGGCAATTCTGGTCGCCGCCCGACAGGATATCGCCCGTGACAGCAAAACATTCGCCCGATTGTTCGGGATGGCCCACGCCATCGTTTTGCGTGAACTAAATGCACTTATCCAGACAACCGGCCTTGTGACCCAGGCAAAACGCGACATCCGCACATTGCGCACGCATTATCAGCCGACATCCTTATCCGACGTATAAGGTCGATTAAAAATCGATGCAGCGGCCCTTGTTTTCCCAATCGCCAAAGCGGGTTGGCTCGGGGCCTTTGGGCCCCCCGATTTCGCGCGCCTTGGCGGCAGCTTCCTTAGCGGCCTTGGCTTCGGCCAGCGCATTGATTGCATCCTGTGACAGAACAGGTGCCATGTCTGCACCGGCAATGGCTTCGTTCTTTTCTTCCGAGGTTTTCGGTTCGGCCTTTTCTTTTGGCACCTCGTGAATGACGGTTTCGCGGAACTTTCCAGCCATTTTATCCTGCAATGCTTCGAAGTTTAGATTTCAACGCAGCTAATTTATTCTGCAGAGTATAGGGAATAAATTTAACAATAAACTTTCTAAGTTTGAAAATCGGTGGTGCGACATCAAGAATCTTCGCATCCACTCCAACTTTGGTCGTTTTAATGAGTTCTGACAATTGGTCTGCCTTATCTTTCCTCACATATAAAACGATATTGTAGCGATACCAGAACGAGACATCCTGAAAGGATTGCAGTTTTGGACGGATGCAATCATAGGCCTCGTACCCTTCCTCCAAGAAGAATCCCCGCCATTCATCGTATTCCCTCTCGTTCATGTGAAACTCACCACCCTGCCCCGGAGGAGCAGCGGAAAATATCACAATGTCAGAATGTCGTGTCAGGGATTGCACGAATTGGCGAGAGCACTCCGGGCTGAGATGTTCGGCAACTTCGAGACTGCATACAACATCAAATCGACGTCCGAGATCTACTGCCTCGTCCAGATTAAAGGCAAAAAACTTTTCTTTTGGAATATGAAGCGCATTCTTATCAATGTAGTCGCCGTCAACACCGACAACATCTTCAACTCCATTCCTCATCCAGCATTTAAGCCAAACTCCCTCTGCACAGCCAAAGTCAGCAACGCTTTGACAGAACGGCAGCAGTTCCCTGAAAACGGGCACAACCCTTTGTGCTGATTTCCAAGAAATCCCGGACGTATAGGCGAAGAAATCATCGTTATATACGTTTTTGTAGCTCTCGGTGCCCGACATTAACTTTTCACCTGAATTTCGGATCTGTGCTTAGCACAGCAATACCGTCCTGATAGGAAATCGGCAAGCTTCATACTGACCAAGTTAACCCACACAAACCCCAGGGATTTCAGACCACTGGAATCAAAAGCTGAATCCTGATCCAA
Organism: Thalassospira lucentensis; assembly: GCF_001613805.1. Taxonomy (GTDB): domain Bacteria; phylum Pseudomonadota; class Alphaproteobacteria; order Rhodospirillales; family Thalassospiraceae; genus Thalassospira; species Thalassospira lucentensis_A. The sequence continues at coordinate 486,397 of NZ_LPVY01000005.1, read as the reverse complement.
GCTTTGTCAGAAATTTGGACAAACATACCCTTTTCGTAGGTGGACAAAGCCGCTATTTCAGGCAGACGAGCAAACCAAGGAGAAACCATGCGTCCAATTCCCCAGCGTATCGCCGAAGAGCTTTCGGTTAGACCCGAACAGGTCATTGCCACCATCGAGATGCTCAATGAAGGGTCAACCGTTCCATTCATCGCCCGTTACCGCAAAGAAAAAACTGGCGGTCTTGATGATACCCAACTTCGTACGCTGGAAGAACGCCTGCGCTATCTGACCGAGCTTGAAGAACGCCGTTCAAGCGTGCTTGAAAGCATCCGCGAACAGGAAAAACTGACGCCGGAACTGGAAAAGGCCATCAACGAGGCAGATACCAAAACCCGCCTTGAAGATTTGTACCTGCCCTATAAGAAAAAGCGCCGCACCAAGGCCCAGATTGCCCGCGAGGCCGGGCTGGAGCCGCTGGCAGATGATCTGTATGGCAATCCGAACCTTGATCCGGAAACCGAAGCTGCCAAATACGTCGATGCCGAAAAAGGCGTCGAAGATACCAAGGCCGCCCTTGATGGTGCCCGTCAAATCCTGATGGAGCGCTTTGCCGAGGATGCCGATCTGGTCGCCAAACTGCGTGATCTTTTGTGGAATGACGGCGAAATCAGCGCCAGCGTGATTGATGGCAAACAGGCCGAAGGTGCCAAGTTTTCCGACTATTTCGAACATTCCGAAAAAATCAAAACCTGCCCGTCGCATCGCGCCTTGGCCCTGTTCAGAGGCCGCAACGAAAACATCCTGCAACTTAAACTGACCCTGGGTGCCGCCGACGAAGACCGCCCCCGGGCCGAGCAGGGCCGGGCCGAGATCATGATTTCCGCCCATGTCGGTATTGCGGATCGTGGCCGTGCCGCGGATAAATGGCTGGTCGATACGGTTCGCTGGACCTGGCGGGTCAAATTGTCGCTATCCATCGAACTTGACCTGTTCGGCACGCTTCGTGACCGCGCCGAGGAAGACGCGATCAAGGTCTTTGCCGATAACCTCAAGGACCTGCTGCTTGCCGCACCTGCCGGGCAGAAGGCCACCATGGGTCTTGATCCGGGGGTCCGTACCGGTGTTAAGGTTGCCGTGATTGATGCCACCGGCAAGATGGTTGATACCGCAACCGTTTACCCGTTCCAGCCGCGCAATGACGTCGAAGGGGCGCTGAATACGCTGGCGGCCCTAGCAGCACGCCACAAGATCGAACTGATCGCCATTGGCAATGGCACCTATTCGCGTGAAACCGATGAGCTTGCTGGTCAGTTACTCAAACGCTTCCCGGCTCTTAAGGCAACCAAGGTCATTGTCAACGAGTCCGGTGCATCGATTTATTCCGCGTCACAATTTGCCGCCGAGGAATTCCCGGATCTGGATGTGTCGCTGCGTGGGGCGGTATCCATCGCGCGCCGCCTGCAGGACCCGTTGGCAGAACTGGTGAAGATCGAACCAAAATCCATTGGTGTCGGGCAGTATCAGCACGACGTATCGGAAACCAAACTGGCCAAATCGCTCGATGCTGTGGTCGAGGATTGCGTGAACGGTGTGGGTGTTGACCTTAATACCGCGTCTATTCCGTTGCTGACCCGTGTTGCCGGACTTTCGGAAACACTGGCGCGCAATATTGTCGGCTATCGCGATATCAACGGCGCGTTCCGTTCGCGTACCGATTTGCGCAAGGTCGAACGCCTTGGCCCCAAAGCGTTCGAACAATGTGCCGGCTTCCTGCGCATCCGCGGCGGTGAAAACCCGCTGGATGCATCGGCGGTGCATCCGGAAGCCTATAAACTGGTGGAACGCATCAGCACGCGTTCCAACAAACCGCTGGCAGACCTGATTGGCGACTCGCCATTTATCAAAACGCTGCGCCCGGATGATTATGCCGATGATGTGTTCGGCGTCCCGACCATCCGCGACATTCTGGCCGAACTTGATAAACCTGGCCGTGATCCGCGCCCGGAATTCAAGACCGCGAAATTTACCGATGGCGTGAACGAGATCAAGGACCTCAAGACAGGTATGAAACTTGAAGGTACCGTCACCAACGTCACCAATTTCGGGGCATTTGTGGATATCGGTGTCCATCAGGACGGGCTGGTTCATATTTCGCAACTGGCCGACAAATTCGTTTCCGACCCGCGTGAAGTCGTCAAGGCGGGACAGATCGTGTCGGTTACCGTCATGGAAGTCGATGCGCCGCGCAAACGTATCGGTCTGTCGATGAAATCGGCCCCGGATTATGAAGGCACCCGTGAAAAGCGTACCGAGTCCCGTGGCAATCAAAGCAATCCCGGCCATCAGGCACGCACAAACACCGGGCGGCACAACCCGCAACGCGGCGGAAATCATCAAGGCGGTCAGGGCAATACCGGAAATGACGGTGGTGCCATGGCCGCGGCTCTCAAGGCCGCAATGGAACGCCGGAAATAGAGATTTCATAAAAATTTCGCATCTCAACTGATTGTAGAAAGCCCCCTAACCTTTTGTTCAGGGGGCTTTTTACGTGTGACGGTTGGAAAATCGAAACATTCGGCACGGAAATGCCGCATTTGCGCCCCCATTTTCCCGTCTTCACCGCGCATCTTTGCATCACCAAAAAGAAGCGCGAGGAAACAACATGTTTAGATCTTTGCGCAGCAAGCCGGTTGTAATCGCCCTCGTCGGAGTTTTGACAGTGACGACAGCCGCACTGGCTGCAATCCGTGTCGCACCGAAAGCGACCACCGACAGTGTCACCATCCATGCTGATCAGGCAAAAGGCGAAGTCATCCTGTCCTTTCAGGACGGATCGATTGCGCTGAACAAAGATTGCGGCTCTTTCCCGTGCCGTATCGATATTTCCCGCCTGCAAAAGGGGGAATATGACGTCATGATCCGCAATGGTACCGACATTCAAAACATGGTCAGCCTATACAAGGAATAACGGACTGGCCGGTTTGACGGCTCGGGGTACAACGCGCCCGATAACACGATGCTATCGGAACCACGGGGATTTTTACAAAGCCACTGGTCGGGGGATCATTCACCGATTTCAGAAAATTTCCCTATTCATGGAACGATGCGCAGGCTCGCTTGTTTAAGGGATATGCAGCGTAACTCAATTCGCAAAGCCCGTCTGGCCATTGCGTGCTGCTGCCTTTGACCTAGATAAAGGCCGAGGATTAGGACCACGAGGTTTTCCATCATGCCCGTTTCCGAACCCGCCAAAAGGCAATGATCATCCAGAGCAACAAGTTTTCCAACAGGTTGCACGGGATTTTCACTTTTACGGCAGGCGGTAATGGGGATATGTTGCATCAGCCCTGTGCTGACCGCACAAACCAATAACGAAAGTCGAGGATCTGTATCATGGCTCTTGAACTCCCTGCACTCCCCTATGCCTATGACGCGCTTGCACCGGTCATGTCGGCTGAAACCCTTGAGTTTCACCATGACAAACACCACAACGCCTATGTTGTGAACGGCAACAAGCTGCTCGAAGGTTCCGGCCTTGAAGGCAAGTCGCTCGAAGAAATCGTTGTTGCATCCTATGGCGATGCATCCAAAGCCGGCCTCTTCAACAACGCTGCCCAGCACTGGAACCATATCGAGTTCTGGCAGATGATGAAGAAAAATGGCGGCGGCAACATTCCGGGCGAACTGGAAAAGAAAATCGTTGAAGATTTCGGCTCCGTCGATGCCTTCAAGGAAGCCTTCATTCAGGCTGGTGTGACCCAGTTCGGTTCGGGCTGGTGCTGGCTGGCACTCGACAAATCCGGCAAGCTGGTCGTGACCAAAACCCCGAACGCGGAAAACCCGCTGGTTCACGGTCAGACCCCGCTGCTCGGTTGCGATGTGTGGGAACACTCCTACTACATCGATTACCGCAACGCGCGCCCGGACTATGTCAAAGCGTTCATCAACGACCTGGTTAACTGGGAATATGTTGCAGAGCGTTTCTCGAAGGCTGGCTAATCAGCCAAAGCTTGGAAACAGAATTAAAGAAAACGGTCCCTTCGGGGCCGTTTTTTTATTTAATTAAGCGGTACATCATGCAACCATTGAAAGCATGGAAACATGACGAGAAGCCACCTATGAGCGACAATGTAAAAGAAAATAACTGGCCTACAATTGCCTTTGTTATTTCTGTAATTGTTGCAGCATTAACTGGACTAGGATTGCTGTGGTTTGGCGTCAGAGATCCAGAACTTTTCAAGGGTCTGGGGCAATGGGGTGACTTTTTTGGCGGAACTCTAAATCCAATTTTCACCTTTGTGACTGTGCTTGGCTTGCTGCTAACTATCGCACTTCAACGTAAGGAGCTGTCACTAACGAGAAATGAACTCATACGGTCAGCTGATGCACTTGAGATTCAATCCGAGCAAATAAACGCACAAAAATTTGAAAACACTTTATTTCAAATGTTGTCCATGTTTAACGAAATTGTAGATTCGATAGAAATCGAACATGACAACGTAAAAAAGACTTTCAAAGGCCGTGATGCGATTGAATACATTTGTCAATTAATGGACAAAAAATACAAAGATTACATAATAACAGAATATAATATTATTGAAGATAGACCATATACAAAATCAGAAATTATAAATAATTTTTCTACATTTTTTATGAACGGATATTCTAATAAGATATCTCATTATTTTAGGTATTTATACAACATATTCAAATTCATCGACCAAAGTGATCATACAAGAAAACACCACTCCCGAATGGTGCGATCCCAATTGTCAAATCAAGAATTGAAGTTGCTATTTTACAATAGCTTTTCTGAACAAGGCAGAAAGTTCAAAACAATAGCCGAAAATCACGCGCTATTTGACAACCTTCCGGGGAACCAATTACTTGAGAAAGATCACAAGATTTACTTTTCTGAGAAAGCATTTGGAATTGAAAACGCCGCCGAATAATCAGCGGCGTTTCATTGTTAGAACCTGATCAGCAATAAAATCAGATATCGAATTTAATCCCCTGCGCCAGCGGCAGTTCGCGGGAATAGTTGATCGTGTTGGTCGCACGACGCATATAGCCTTTCCATGCGTCCGAACCCGATTCACGTCCGCCACCGGTTTCTTTTTCACCGCCAAACGCACCGCCGATTTCCGCACCCGACGGGCCGATATTGACGTTGGCGATCCCGCAATCCGAACCAACCGCCGACAGGAACAGTTCGGTTTCCCGCAGATCGGTCGAGAAGATGCAGGATGACAGGCCCTGGGGCACGCCGTTCTGAAGCGCAATGGCTTCTTCAAGCGTTTCATAGGTCATGACATACAGGATTGGCGCAAAGGTCTCGTTGCGTACGGTTTCGGTCTGCGACGGCATTTCAACAACCGCAGGGGTGACGTAATAGGCGTTCGGATACTGATCGGCCAGTGTACGTTCACCGCCATGCACTTTCCCGCCATCCTTTTTCGCATTGGCAAGGGCAGTTTGCATGTTGTTGAAGCTGTCTTCGTCAATCAGCGGGCCGACAAGCGTACCATCGGCAAGCGGATCGCCAATCTTTACCGATTTATAGGCAGCAACGATTTTCGGCAGCAATTCGTCTTTGACGTCCTTATGGACAATCACGCGACGCAGGGATGTGCAACGCTGGCCACAGGTGCCAACCGCCGAGAAGACCACCGCACGCACAGTCATATCAAGGTCGGCAGACGGGGTCACGATCATGGCATTGTTGCCACCCAGTTCCAGGATGGTACGGCCAAAACGTTCCGCCACACGCGGGGCAACTTCGCGGCCCATACGGGTCGAACCGGTTGCCGAAACAAGTGCCACATCATGGCTGTCGGTAAGGGCTTCGCCAATGCGACGATCGCCGATGACGACATGATGCAGGCCTTCCGGCGCATCACCAAATTTCGCCAATGCCTTTTCAAAGATTTTCTGGCAGGCAAGGGCGGTAAGCGGGGTTTTTTCCGACGGTTTCCAGATCACCGAGTTCCCGCAGACCAGTGCAAGCGCGGTATTCCAAGACCAGACGGCAACCGGGAAGTTAAACGCCGAAATGACGCCAACAACGCCCAGCGGATGCCAGTTTTCCATCATTTTATGGCCCGGACGTTCGGACGCGATGGTCAGACCGTAAAGCTGACGCGACAGGCCGACGGCAAAATCGCAGATATCGATCATTTCCTGAACTTCGCCAAGACCTTCCTGATAGATCTTGCCGCATTCAAGCGACACCAGACGTCCCAGCGGTTCCTTGACCGCGCGCAGTTCCTCGCCCAGAAGACGGGCCAGTTCACCACGGCGCGGGCCGGGCACCTGACGCCACTGGGCAAATGCCTTTTTCGAACGCGCAATGATGTCGTTCATTTCCGACGGATCGGTTTCGGCAACAGCCGCAATTTCAGAACCGTCAACCGGGGTCTGAACCTTAAGCGTACCATTGGAAATCTCGGCCTCGGACAGGCCCAGTTCGGTCAGAATGTTTTTGAAACTCACGGTTAAGCTCCCTTCTTTTTGAGTTTTACGGCGATCACGACCGGTCATCCGCATCCGACACCGCCGCCAGCTTTGGCAGCAACTTGCCGATGATGGCAAAAGCTTCATCGACCTGTTCGAACGGAATGGTCAGCGGGGCCAGAAGGCGCACCACATTGGCGTGTTCACCACTTGGCATCAACAATAGCCCGCTTGCACGGGCCAGTTGCAATAATGTTTGCAGACGTTTCGGCGACGGTGCCCCGTCATCTGCGATCAATTCGAAGGCGCGCATTGCGCCAATACCCCGCATCGCGCCAATCACATGCCCGCCGGGCAAATCACGCAACCAGGAAATATGGGTGGCATATTTTTCGCCAAGCTGCTTGGCACGGTTCAAAATGCCGTCTGTTTCCAGCACCTCGAACACACCGGTTGCCGCCGCACAGGCCACCGGATTGCCGGAATAGGTTCCGCCCAGACCACCGGGCAGCAGGGCATTCATTACATCCTCCGCCCCCGTGATCGCCGCCAGCGGGAAACCACCGCCAATGCCCTTGCCCATCACGAGGATGTCGGGGCAGACATTGGCATGCTCGATGGCGAACATCTTACCCGTCCGGCCAAAGCCCGACTGGATTTCATCAGCGATCAGAACCATGCCATTGGCATCGCAAAGACGGCGCAGTTCGGCAAGGAACGCCGCGTCGCACGCCCTGAAACCACCTTCGCCCTGCACGGGTTCGATCACCACGGCACCGATGCTTCCGGGGTCGACCGATACGGCAAACAATCTGGCAATTGCGTCCATTGCATCGGCCACCGATACACCGGTTTCACGGCAGGGATATGGCAAATGGTAAACCGGCCCCGGAAGCGGCCCAAGCCCGGTCTTGTAGGGTTTGGTTTTGCCCGTCAGCGCAAGGGTCGCAAGGGTTCGGCCATGAAACGCCCCTTCAAAGGCCAGAACACCCGTCCGGCCGGTAAAGGCGCGGGCGAGTTTGAGGGCATTTTCCATCGCCTCCGCCCCGGAATTGGTAAGCATCGATTTTGCCGGACCTTCAATCGGGCAGTTTTGCGCCAGCCAATCGGTTACCGCGACATAAGGTTCATGGGGCAACGCGTTAAAGCACGAATGGGTAAAACGTTCGCACTGCGCTGCCACACGGTCCATCACGACCGGATTGCGATGCCCGGTATTCAGCACCCCGATCCCGCCGATGAAATCGATATAACGATTGCCATCGATATCCCAGGCTTCGGCATTAAGCGCCCGATCCAGATAAATCGGGTGCAGAGTGCGAATACCATTTGAAACGCTGTGTTTCTGGCGTGCCGTGACAGTGGTGGCGTCCATCGCGGCATCTTGTGTCTGGTTGGTCATATCGTCACGGGGCATGTGGGGTTGCTCCGGCTTTCATCGTTAAGTTATTGATTTCGAATATTCGTTACGAAATCGATTTAAATCACGTTCAGTTCCAGAACCGGGGCATTGTCGCGGATGCGCTCATAGCCGAACACGGACATATCAAGGGTCTGGTAATGGCCTGCGACGATCAGTTCCGAAAGGCCACGGCCAACTGCCGGGCTTTGCTGCAATCCGTGGCCCGAAAAACCATTGGCAAAGAAGAAGTTCTTTACCTCGGGATGCGGACCGATGATCGCGTTCTGATCAAGCAGGTTATAGGAATAATGCCCGGCCCAGGCATTGACCATCTTGATCGCCTCAAACCGTTCGCAACGCTCGTAAAGTCCCGGCCAGATGATATCGTCAAACAGGCTGTAATCGACTTCGAAGTCCCAGCATTCCGGATCACGGTCCGCGGGCGGTGCAATGCCCGTAATGAAAAGATCGCCTTCGGGGCGGACATAAAGGCCACTTGGATCAATCAGCATCGGGCAGGCCGCGTTAATGTCGGCCGCATCACGGCAATCAAACACAAAGATGCACCGTTTGCGCGGCTCGACCGGGATTTCAAGCCCCGCCATGCGGGCAACTTTTGATCCACCGGTTCCCGCCGCGTTAATCAGCGCCCCGCAGCCAAACCGCCGTCCATCTTTCAGGACCACACCCGTGACCTGATCGCCATCGCGCAGAACCTCGACAACTTCGCCGTCGATATAATCGGCCCCCTGACGGCGGGCCTGTTTGCGGAAGGATTGCATCAGGGAATAGGCATCAAACCATCCCTCGCCGGTACGGCCCCAGCAGGCCGCCGCCAGATCGGATGTGCTCATCCACGGATATTTGGCCGCCAGTTCGTCGGGTTCCATCCAGACGATGTCGGCCCCCAGCTTGGTCTGGGTTGCGTGATTCTGACGCAGGATATCGCGCCCGGACTCGGTAGCCAGAACCAGATAGCCCTTTTCATGGAAGGAAATATCGACTTCGGGATCAAGATCACGTTTCAGGTTGCGCAGGAATTCAATGCCAAAACCCGACATTTCAATATTGATCGGGGTCGAAAACTGCTGACGGATCGAGGCCGCCGACAGGGTTGTCGAACAGAATTCATAATTCGGGTCTTTTTCAATGACCAGAACACGGCCCTTGAAATCATCCCGCCCGGTCAAAAACCATGCGGCGGAGCTTCCGATAACAGCCCCGCCCACAATGATGACATCATAATTTTCGTCCACTGATCCCATGATCGCCTGTCACCCGATAGAATGTTTTGAAACCGGAACGGTACAATCCGTTCCGGCATTCCGGCCTTTTTGCTTCCTTATGCCGCCTTGCTTCCGGCAGTCATCTTAAAGATGCCCTGTGCATTGCTGCTGTCAAATCGCAGATCAAGTTTTTGTTCACCGGTCGTCTCGTCACGCACGTGATCGCGGCTGATGAATTCATAGAAGGAACCGGGCACATCGCGGGTCACCAGATCGCCATTGGCATCACGCATCTGACGCAGGACACGGGTTGCCTTGAATGCGGTCTGACGCACCGATCCGGTGCTGGAAATCTCGACCTTTTCCTTCATCGGGCGACCTTTGGCGCGCTGTTCGCTGGCGACAGCCTCGATATCGTCAACCCGATCCGTTGCATGATTGAACGCATTGCCTTCGGTCGAAATCCACGCCATTTCGGCCGACTCTGCCAAAAGGACCTCATAATCGGCCTCGGCTACCGGGCCGTGCTGCGCGCCGAAACATTTGACCAGAACCGGCAGAAGCTTGGTGGCATCGGCAAAACCGATATTGCCGTTATCGGCCAACTGATCCAGCAGGACCTTGGCACCGGGCGACAGCGGATCAACCGATTTGCCAACCGTATTGGCAACCGCCTGCTGGAAGGCCGGGCTGAATTCTTCGACATGAAGTTCGGACACAAAGAACTGCGCAATCAGTTCAGGTTCATCAGCATGGCAAAACGCCCGACCCGTCATTTTCAAACGCGACAGCGGGTAAAGACCGGCAACATCGAACCCAAGCGGCGCAAGGATGCGCGCCATGGCAACATGACCGCGCGGCAATTCGCCGGTTGCCGGGCCATCGACGGTACGAATGGCACCATGATCGAAAATGATCGGCTCGCCCGCGGCCAGTTTATCCTCGGAATAGGCTTTGCCTTCGGGAACGGCTTCCAAAAGACCATCAAACAGGATCATGTTAAGCGCCTGCGCCATCGTCAGGCGGCTGACTTTTCCGACCTCATTCGCAGGATCGGCCAGAAGCCGATCATGAACATCAATCATGCGAAACAGATAATCGGCCTTCTCCGCACCAAGAACAGCCTTGAGAACGGCACCAAGCTGGCTGTCTAGCGGGGATTTAACTGGCTGGGGCATTTCTGCCTCTCCTTCCGTAATATTATCAATTACCCGATCAATTTTACTGTCCGGAAGGATCATGTGGTGGCACGAGGGGTTCCGAACCATTGAAATGCTAAGACTTGGCAGGAATTCTCACAAACGATATATTCGCACCATATCATTCCATTTGGTAATGAACTTGGGGATCAAAACACATGCGTCGCGTCCTGCCGTCCCTCACAGCCCTGCAATTTTTCGAAAGCTCTGCCCGGCATCTCAGCTTTACCCGTGCGGCCGAGGAACTGAACGTGACGCAAAGTGCTATCAGCCGACAAATCCGCGCACTGGAGGAATATCTGGGCCGGGATCTTTTTCGTCGGGTGAAGAAACGCCTGAAACTGACGGCGGCGGGCGAAGCCTATGCCGCACAGGTGCGCGATCTTCTGGATCGCGCAGAAGCCGCAACCTTGCAGGTCATGGCCTATTCCGATGCGGGCGGGATGCTGAATGTCGGGACATTGCCGACCTTTGGCGCGCGCTGGCTGGTGCCGCGACTGGGGGATTTCAAAACCACGTGGCCGGATATCCAGCTTAACCTGATCACCCAGACCCGCGAATTCAATTTCACCCGCGAAGGCATCGATATCGCCATCCATTTTGGCGAAGACAACATGCCCGGCTGCGTGTTTCACCGCCTGATGGGCGAAACCCTGATTGCGGTCTGCGCGCCCAAAATCCTTAAGGAAAATGATGACCTGCCGATTGCGCGTGAACGGGTCCGCAATTGCACCCTGTTGCAACATTCCACCCGTCCGCGCGCGTGGCAGGACTGGCTGGCCGCAACCGGCGTTGCGGTTGTCGATGAACTTGCCGGTCCCAGGTTCGAACATTTCCACATGGTGATCCAGGCCGCCGTCGCCGGATTGGGGCTGGCCCTTCTGCCGGAATTTCTGGTGCGCGAAGAACTTGATAACGGGCGGCTTGTCGCCCCCTTTGACGTATCGATCCCCAACCGGCATGCCTATTACGTTGTTTATCCCGAAGAAAAGGAAAACAATTTTGCGGTTCGGGCGTTCCGTGACTGGATCATTGCAACCTGTCGAACGGAATCAGCCCAGTCAAACGCTGCATGACATCTTACAACGGATATATCCCGACAACGAATTTCATTGCCGATTGAATTCACCAACCCTAAAGTTCCCACCCATATGTATAAGAACCGCCATCCGCGCGGTCAGATCGGGGTAAGGGGAATTGGTTGTGTCGCAACTGGAAAATCGTCTGGATATTTATAATGTGCTGCCCGGAACGTTTGGCACCTTGCGCAAGGCATCCGGACTGATCCACGATCAATCGGCCAAACGCGCCGAAGGCTTTTACAAAACCATCAGCCAAAGTGACGACCTGAAAGCCACCCCGCTTTCGGAGGCGACCATCGCGTCCCTGACGAAATCATTACAAAATCACTGGAAAAACCTGTTTGACGGCAAGATTGACGAGGCTTTCGTCATCCAGGCCAGCCAGATCGGCCAGGCCCACGAAACCCACGGCATTACCCCCAAACTTTACGTCGCGACCTATAATGCGATCACCGATGCCCTGATCGAGGCGATCATTACCCGCCATCGATGGAATGCCGGTCAGGCGGCAAGCATTGTCACTTCGCTGACATCGGTCATGCTGCTCGATATCGAACTGACCTTGACCGCCTATTGCGATGCCAGTGCCGTCAAACGCCATAACGCATCGGAAAACGCCTTTGCCGATCAGCAGCTTGATCGCACGATGGATCTGTCCGTTGCGATCAACCAAAGTGCCGTATCCAATGCCCGCATGATGAATGTCATCGAGGATGTCGACCGCAAGGCACAATCGATTTCGGCCGCCATTGATCAAATGGTTTCAGGCATCAGCCACATTGCCGAAAATGGCCGCGCTGCTGCCGATAACGCGACCGATGCCATCACCGCCACCCGCAATGGCCAGCAAACCGTCAAGGACGCCGTTGGTAGCATGGATGACATTGCACATGCGGTGTCGGACGCATCTGGCCGGGTCGATGCCCTGGCCGAGGCATCAGAAAAAATCGGCGAGATTGTCGCATCCATCGAAGCAATTGCCGCCGAAACCAACCTTCTGGCGCTCAACGCCACAATCGAGGCCGCCCGCGCGGGCGAAGCCGGCAAGGGATTTGCCGTCGTCGCAGGCGAGGTCAAGGCCCTTAGCCAGCAGACCGCACGCGCGACCGAGGAAATCCGCAGCCGCATTGTCAATCTGCAGGGCGAAACACAGGGGATTGTCGATGCCATGGCGCGCGGCAATGATGCCGTTTCACGCGGGCAGAATGTGATGAATGATGTTGCCCGCGAAATGGGTGACATCGGCACCAAGATGGAAGACACGACGCGTCGTATCGCCGATATTTCAACCATCCTTGATGAACAGAACAGGGCAACCGATGCCGTCCGCGATGGCATTACCGGCATCGCCGGACAAACCGGCGGGCAGGTTGCGGCCATCCGGTCGGCCATCGGTGTTATCGGTCAGGTCGAAGGCCTGATCGAAACGCAGGTTTCCGAACTGGTTCAGTATGAAATTCCAAACCGGACCATACGAAGTGCCCGCGCCGAACATGCCGTTTTCTTCAAATCCGTTGCCGAACTTCTGGCCGGACTGGGCAGCAGTGCCGATATCCACATGGGCGATGCCAAAGCCTGCCGGTTTGGCAAATGGTATGACAGCCCGGCATCAAAGCCATTCCGCCATCTGCCGTCTTTTGACGCGATCCGGGCACCGCATCTGGCACAACACGAAGCCGGTCAGGCGGCGATCACGGCCTTCAGGAACCGCGATATTGTGGCTGCGGAAACGGCCTTCGCCCGCATGGAAACCGCAACCCACGAAGTCCTTCAGAAACTCGATCAACTGGCAAACGAAGCGCGCAATATCACCCCGCTTGCCGAAGCCGCCGAATAAACTCATCACCCGCACAAAAGAAAGCCCGGACGGTTTGACGTCCGGGCAATCAACTCTGATGAAGGCGATACGTGAAACGTTATCCGCCGATCTTTTCGGCCGATCCCGCACGCAGCGCTGCAATCATCTGAATGCACACAATCGCAAACAGGAAGGACAGGGCCGCCTCCCAATTGCCAAGCAGATCATGCAGGGCACCAAACAGAACTGGGCCGATAGCCGCCAGCAAATAGCCGATCGACTGGCACATCCCCGATAACCGTGCCGAGGTCTGCGGGTCCGCACCGCGAATACCCACCAGCGTCAATGCGATGCTGATCATCGCACCCTGCCCAAGCCCCATGCAGAACGCCCAAAGATAGGGAAGCTCGGTCGTGGCAAAAACAAACCCCGGAATGCCGACCATCAGCGGAACATGCAAAATGACCATCGCCAGTTTCTTGTTGGCGATTTTTGAATAGATCAGGGGGGCGGCAAACGCGGCCGGAATGCCAAACACGTTAAAAATCGTCAGAAGGGTTGCGGCCTCACCCTCTGAAATGCCGCTATCGATGAAGACCTTCGCGACCCAGGCCGTACCGGTATAAAACATCAGCGACTGGCACCCGAAAAACAGCGCAAGCCACCATGCTTCGACATTTTTCCAAAGCGAAACCTGTGTGACAGAAACGGGTGCCGGCCCCTTGTGGCGATAGCGCAACATTGGCAGCCACAACAGGAAGGCAAGGGCTGCAAACACCGCCCAGATCCCCAATGAATACCGCCAATCACCATCCGCCGCATTTCGTATCGGAATTGCAACAAATGCCGCAACAGTCGCACCGGTCGACATGGTAAAGGTGTAAAGCGCTGTAATCAGGGCAACACGGGTCGGGAAACTGCGCCGCACCAGCGACGGTGTCAGCACATTCAAAACGGCAATCGCCGATCCAAGAATGATCGTGCCGACAATCATGATGCCATAGCTGCCCGTTGCGCGAAGCCCCTGACCAACGGCGATAAACAGCAACATGGTCAGAAGCGTTGCCTCCAACCCGAACCGCTGCCCAAGACGTGGCGCAAATATCGATAGCACGCCAAAACTAAGAACCGGGATGGTCGTCAGCAGGCCAAGCTGCACGCCCGAAAGCTGCAGATCAACGCCAACAATCTCGGCAAGCGGCCCCATGGCAACAATGCTGCCACGCATGTTGGCTGCCAGCAGCAGCAACGCCAGCAAAAAGCCGATATGCGGACCAAGGTAACGAAATCCGCGTGACGCAGGATCGGCGGATCGAATGTCTTCATTCTGCTGCGTTGGGGACACAGCAGACAAGGTTTCAGACGGTGCAACACCGTCCTGATTTTGGGTCATCGGAATACTCCGGCAAGGGTGGTGGCGGGGAAAGCCTGAGTATCACGGGCCCGAAAGCCCGAAATTGCATGAACGAACGGCAAAACAACGAAGCAGTACGAGAACCTGTCTGATTTTGTCCGCGACATGGGGACATAATATATGTGTCACCCGTGGCACTTTTGGCAGATTTTCGAACGTTTCCAGAATTTTGCTTTGTTTGGCCGCATGCTAGCCGCAGAAACCGGGTCGCTCAACGCAAATCCGACAATTCGGGATTACCGGCAAGGCAAAGCAAGCCCTCCCCGCCGGTCACCCTTGTAAAAACGAAGCCGCCCTTACACAAATAATTCCCCGGATGCCGCAAGCACCGCACCACCAGACAATCTGATGAAATCACCATCCAGCTCGATGCGAATCACACTGGGCCGGTCCATTTCAACGCCCTGTATGATTCTGACCGGTGCGTTCGCATCCGCATAACCGTACTTCACCAGTTGCCAGGCCAGCGGCCCCGCGGCACTGCCCGTTGCCGGGTCCTCGACAATACCGGCAGTCGGATTGAAGAAACGCGCATGCGCGGTCATGCTTCTGTCTTCCGGATCAAGCGAGAACAGATAAATCCCCTCCGCCCCAACCGTTGTCAGAATATCGCGCAGACGGCGCACATCGGGCTCCACATTGGCAATGACAGATCGGCTACGCATCGGGACCAAAAGATGCGCCGTGCCGGTGTAAACCGTTTGCACCGGTACATTGCCAATACCAATGTCGTCACGCAAAACACCAAGCCCCAAGGCAAGCGCATCCAGATCAGAAAGAACCGCCCGGCCTTCCGCCGGCGCCTGATCCATGGTCACGGTAATCCCGTCTTTTCCTTTCAGGACTTCAACAGGCAGATCACGGCCACCGATTTCCTGGGTAAATTCCCTCTGACCGGCGGGTAACAAACCAAGATGACCAAGCAGCCACCATGCCCCCAAAGCATTATGACCGGTTCCACCAACCTCGACCCCGGCACCGGTAAAGGAGCGAAGTTTCCAATCCGCACCACCGGCAGTTTCCGGACGCATCAGGAAGGTCGTTTCAGACAAATTGAACTCGCGCGATATCGCCTGCATCACGGTGGTCGATAAATCATCCGCATCCATCACCACCGCAAGCGGATTGCCGCCAAGCACCGATGACGCAAAAACATCAACGATATGATACGGATGGGTTTTCGTCGTTTTCGCGATGCTCATTATGTTCTCCTGTATTTTGAAAATGACAGTAGCCCGTAAAAACACCGCACGGGCGCAATGGCAGATCGTCGAGCATCCGGGGCGTGAAACCCGCCAAGGGATCAGGCTCACCCGGTGGCGCAAAGAACATCTGAAAAAGACCGCACAGGAAATCCTTCATTTCACCTTCCACCTTTAGATGAACTAAATCTTCTGCTCTGCCGATCCAAGACTGATAGGCATTGCGTGATTGACATTCCAACAGATCGCGTGAATGGTTCAATTCATGTATTTTGAAATGGTTTTAGATTTTCTAAAATGAAGCGAACGCCACTTCCCCCGTTAAACAGCCTGCGCGCCGCCGAGGCGATTGGCCGAAACGGAACACTTTTGCGCACGGCCGACGAACTCAACGTCACGCCAGGTGCAGTTAGCCAGCAGCTTAAAACGCTTGAACAATTTCTGGGGCTGGAGCTTTTTGCCCGAACAGACAAGGGCATGATCCCGACCGAAGCAGGTCAACGCTTGCTGCCGGGATTAAGCGATGCATTTACCCGCATCCGCGACAGCATTGCCGCAGCAACGCGGCAGGACGAAAACGTCCTGACCGTGACAACCGGGGTGATTTTTGCCGGAAAATGGCTGGTGCCGCGTCTTGGCCGGTTCCGCGACCGCCATCCGGAAATTGATATCCGGATTTCAACCGACAATCGGCTGACATCGTTTGATCGTGACGATGTTGACATCGGGGTACGGTTCGGTCGCGGTGGCTGGGAAGGATTGCGGGCGTACAAGCTTCTTGAACAGCAGATGCTGCCGGTTTGCGCCCCGTCACTCAAGGACCGCTTTCGCGAGCCGGCCGACATCGCGCGCGGGCCCCGCATTGTCGACCGCCTCAGTTTTTTCGCCTGGCAGGACTGGCTCAATGCCGCCGGAACGGATGAACCGCTTTCGGGGCAGGAAATCACATTTTCCGACGGATATCTCGCACTTGAGGCTGCAATGGCCGGACATGGTGCAATGCTTGGCTGGCCCGTCATCATTCAGGACGCATTGCGCAATGGCGATCTGATTGAACCGTTCAAAATCTGCGCCCCGACGCCCTATGCCTACTGGCTCGTGTCATCGGAATCCCGCTGGAACCGCCCGACGGTGCGGGCGTTCCGGAACTGGATCATCGAAGAAGTAAAAAGCTTTGCGTCGCAGACCGGCTAACCGGGTGATCAAAAACGCGTTTGGTCAAACCGGCAAAATGCCAATGATGACCCGCATCGCAATCACGACAAACAATATCGCGATGATGCGTTCGATCCACATCGAATGTGCGCGCAGCCATGGCAAAACCGCGCCATGCGACAAGCCAACAGCAACAAGGCAGTACCAGGCCGCATCAATACCCGCGGCAGTAAAAGCCAGCAGGAATTTACCCCCCCATTCGAATTCCGGGGATACGAACTGACTGAACAGGGCAAGGAAGAACAACGCAATCTTTGGGTTCAGAAACGCAATCATGAAACCGTCACGCGCCGCCTGCGTCATTGTTTCGGCAACCTGCCCGCCCTGCTCGGACTCGAACCGCGCACCCGATCCTGCCGCACGCCATGCCCTGATCGCCAGATAGATCAGATAAAGCGCGCCAAGAACGCTGACGATATTGCGAAATGCCGGAACCGTCTGGAAAAGTATGCCAAGGCCGGTCATGGTGATGACGGCATAAAAGCCGACCCCAAGGCCATGCGCCACCGCGCAGGCAAACCCAGCCTGACGGGACTGCCCGACGGAATAACGTAAAACAACCGCAAGGCTGGGACCGGGCGTCATCGCACCCAGAATGCAGATTGTCGCAACGGACAACCACGCGGCAAATGTCATGACGTTTCCCTTGGTATCTTGGCGTTTTTGTTATCGCGCTCGTGATCGCGCCAACAAGCTATCGGGATGTTTGAACCGTTTCAACGCAAATGATGTTCTGGAATTTGATTGATCGACCCCGGAAACACGTTCTGAATCAAGGCACTCCCGGATGCCTTTTTGTTACCTTATCTGCCGCATTCTTCCCTTAAAGCCGCCAAACCCCTTCCTTATTGCCCGATCAGACTGCTTTCATCGGTGGTTTATCCATTTCCCGGAATGCCGCCGCGACAAAACAAAATGGGAAGGACATGAGAGAGATGCGACACACAGCCATTATATTGGCCGTTGCGAGCACATTGGGATTATCGGCCTGCAGCGGTTTGGGTGACAGGGATCAGAAAATGCTGAGCGGCGCCGCCATCGGCGCGGGCGTTGGCGTTGTTGGTACAGCCGTCACGGGCGGATGTATTTCCTGCGGCGCAGTAATCGGCGGGCTGGTCGGTACAGGTGCCGGTTACATCCTTCATGAAAATGAGGAGCGCCGGAAATGACACATTCAAAATGGACAAGGCACGTTATGGCGATTGCCATTTCGGTTGGAATTGCCGCACCTGTCGCAATTCCGGCGACCGCCTTTGCAGATCCGCCGTCCTGGGCACCTGCACACGGTTACCGGGCGAAACAACACCACAAGAATTATGACCGTGGTTATCGATCCGACATGTTTGTTTCGGATGGCAATTTCCTGCGATGCAACCGCGATGTGATTGGCGCACTGATCGGCGGCGGCGCAGGAACGGCTATCGGATCGACAATTGGTAAAGGCAGCGGTCGTGATGCCGCGATGATTGGCGGTGCGATCCTTGGTCTTCTGGGTGGATACTCGGTCGGGCAAAGCCTTGATCAGGCAGATGCCGCCTGTACGGGGTATGCCCTTCAACAAATTCCCGATGGACAGACGGCGCGCTGGATCAACCCGGAGTCGCAACGCGAGTTCGATATGACACCAACCCGAACCTGGCAAAATACGGCTGGCCGCTATTGCCGGGAATATACGGCAACAACGGTCATCGGCGGAAAGCAGCAGCAAAGCTATGGTACGGCCTGCATGCAACCTGACGGAAGCTGGCAGATCGTTTCCTGATACTGCCCGTCCGAAACACGACCTATACGCGTACCGGCATCTTGATGCCTTTGCAAAGGACCCGAAACTTTCGGGTCCTTTTTGCTGTCTGGAACCACAATCCTGCAGTTGATTATTTATCCAGATCAGTGACTTAATAGGAGCCTAAATATCCCTATCGTAATTTGTTTTACGTTAACGTCACTTTACGTTACAGTGCTGACATAATCAGAAAAACAACATCAGCTTCAGAGGGAGGCGTTCGTGGAGGATATCCTCGAATCCGTAAAACAGAAACTTCCGCAATTGCGCGGCCTTAATGCCGTGGTTGCCTTTGATTGCGGCGAAGACGGACATATCGTCATTGATGCTACCGGTCCGGAACCGGAAATCAGCGACGACGATATCAGCGACGCGGACTGCATCCTGAAAATCAAGAAAGCCAATCTGGAAAAGATGATTGCTGGCAAACTTGATCCGATGCTCGCCTTTACGATGGGCAAGCTCAAGATCAAGGGCTCCATGGGAGTCGCGGCAAAACTTTCATCCATGCTGGATTGATTTCTATCGTCAGGGGAACAGGGATGCGGCACAGCTTTATCAAAAGCACCGTTCTTTGCACTTTGGCCGCCGGCCTGATCGGAAGCCTTGGTGCAATCTCATCGGCACATGCCGACGAAACGCTGAATTACCAGGTCTTGAAGGATGGTGAACCGATCGGCTTTGAAACGGTCGAAATCACCGACACGCCCGATGGTTATACAGCCGCCATCACCACACGCACCGATGTGAAAGTCCTTTTTCTTCAATTCCAATATGGCCATTCACGCCTTGAAAAGTGGCGGAACGATCAACTTGTGTCCGTTGATACCGATACAAATGATGACGGCTCCCCATATACCTACAAGGCTGAATACGAAGGTGACTGTTTCGAGGTCGCCGGCAAGGGTGTTGCGAAACGCGATGCCTGTGACGGCGCATGGCCCCTTACGCTCTGGCGCGAGGACGTCACCACGAAAACAAGCCTTTACAGCGTAATCAATGCCGAACCTTACGCTGTGACAACCCGGAAAACCGGGACAGAAACACTTGCCATCAATAACCGGGAAATACCCGCCACACACTATGTCATGACCGGGGATGTCCAACGCGATCTCTGGTATGGCGACGACGGCAGGCTTCTGAAAACAAGTTTCAAAAGAAAGGGTTACGACATCGACTTTATCCGGGTCGATGCCAAAGACCTTCAAAAATAAAAGCGGGCGCAAAAAGCGCAAATTCCAAAAACCGTTATGATCCAGGGAGAAACCCATGACGTCCAAATTCAAGAAAGGCTGCCTGTGGGGGGCAGCTTCCGGAACAGCACTTATCTGCGCACTTGCCGCAAGCGGCAGCGCCCATGCATCAGGTTTCCAGGTACGCGAAACCAGCGGCACATTACAGGGTTCCAGCTTTGCTGGCATGTCGACGCTCTCAACCGATGCTTCGACCATGTTCTACAATCCCGGTACCGTCGGGCAATATAAGGAAACGAGCTACAGTGTTGGTGGCACTTTGATTATGCCTGTCGCGAAAGCAAAGAACATTGTGGCCTCTGGCGGAGCTGTAACGAATACTCAAACCTTCAATAACGGCAGCTATAAAGATATGGCACAGGACGCGTTTGTACCTAACGCCCATGCCGTCTGGAAACTAAATGACCAGTTAAATCTGGGTGTTTCAATTACATCACCTTGGGGACTCGTCACTGACTATGAACCTGATTTTGCAGGGCGCTTTTATGGTACAACCTCCAAAATCAAAACCATCAATATCAAGCCTGTTCTTGCCTACAGATTTGATAACGGGTTGTCGATCGGTGCTGGACCTCAAATTCAGCAGATGGATGCGTCGCTCGCCCGATCGGTTCCAAACCTTGCTGGTGCCGGTGAAGGAAACAGTGAAGTAAGTGGTGATTCAGTGGATGCCGGCTGGGCCGCTGGTATCAATTGGGAAGTGATTGATGGTACGAAAATCGGTCTTTCCTACAACTCTGAAATCAAGCACGAACTTGACGGCAAAATAGACTTTGATACAGCCGCCAACGCACTTGGTTATACCGACCGGAATGCGACGGCAAAGGTTGCCACGCCAGAATCAATCACCTTTGGCGTCTCCCAGGAACTGAGCAGTCAGTGGACCGTTATGGCAGACGCCCAGTGGACCAACTGGAACTCCATCGACACGCTCACCTTCAATTATGATGGTGACATCAGTCCGCAAGCCGGAACGCAAAGCTCAACCTCTGACGAATACAAGTGGGGTAGCGCCTGGTTTGCATCACTTGGCGCAAGATACCAGTATGACGATAACTGGTCCTTTACGGGTGGCGTCGCCTTTGATGAATCGCCAATAAAAACCGAATATCGCAACGTTCGGCTGCCTGACTCCGACCGTTATTGGGTCTCACTTGGTGCCGCATACAAGGTTGCAGACTGGGCGGCCGTAAGCCTCGGATATACACACGTCTTCGCAAACTCGGCACGCGTTGACGAGACGGATACATTCCTTGGCAGTTACGCGGCAGATTACGACGCACACGTCGACATCATCGCTCTACAGGCGAATTTCAAGTTCTGATCGGTTATACTGTTCGATGCGGGATGGCGGTTTGCCATTCCGCGTCGGGCGGTTTTTTTTGCCCGCAAAGTGACGTTAACGTAATGGAGTTAACGCGTATGAACCAAATAAACGTCCAAGACGCGCCTGTCCTGCAAAACGGTGTCGATATCAGCTCGCCGGTGCGCATGCGCCCGGTTCACGAGATTTTTGATGATGCGGCAAAACGTTTTGCCAAGCGCCCCTGTCTTGATTTCCTGGGTCGTATCTACGACTACGAAGACATTGCCAGACAAATTGATCGCGTCGCCGAAGGCTTTCATCAGCTCGGCGTGCGTAAAGGCGACAAGGTCGGGCTGTGCCTGCCCAACACGCCTTACTACGTGATCTGCTATTATGCCGTGCTGAAATGCGGCGGTGTCGTTGTCAATTTCAACCCGCTTTATGCCAAGCGCGAGATCGCCTATCAGATCGAGGATTCCGGTTGCCGCCTGATGGTAACGCTTAATCTGAAGCAGATTTATTCCAAGGTTGCCGATTGCCTGGATGTAACCTGCCTGAAGCGGATCGTCGTCTGCGAGATGAGCGACATCCTTCCCCCGGTCAAAAGCGTTCTTTTCAGCCTGTTCAAACGAAGCGAACTTGCCGAAATCCCCAAAGATCTGCGCCATATTCCTTTTTCGCGGCTGGCTGATTGCAAACCCATAAGCTTCGTTGCCGACGTGACGGTCAACGATCTGGCGGTATTGCAATATACCGGCGGCACAACCGGTCGCCCCAAGGGGGCAATGCTGACCCACGGGAATCTCAGCGCCAATGTCGATCAGCTGACACGCTGGATGCCCGATGCAAATCCGGGGCACGAAGTTACGCTTTGCGTACTGCCATTCTTCCATGTCTTTGCCATGACCGTGGCACTGAACACGTCGATCAATCTCGGGGCGGAACTTGTTCTGCAGCCGCGCTTCGAACTTGATGCGTTGCTAAAGGCACTCGACAAGAAAAACGTCACGATCTTCCCCGGTGTGCCGACGATCTACACGGCGATCAATAATTCGCCGGAAACGCTCAAACATGACCTGTCTTCGGTCCGTTGCTGCATTTCGGGCGGCGCGCCGCTTCCTGTTGAAGTCAAACACCGGTTCGAAGAAATCACCGGTGCCAAACTGGTCGAAGGCTATGGCCTGACCGAAGCCAGCCCGGTCTGCACATGCAATCCGGTCAAAGGCGTCAATAAGGAAGGATCAATCGGCATTCCCTTGCCCGGCTCCGATATCCAGATCAGATCGCTTGATCGGCCCGATCAGGTCATGCCTGCCGGGGAAAAGGGCGAGGTTTGCGTTCGCGGCCCGCAGGTAATGCCGGGATACTGGCAGAACGAAACCGCAACCAGGGAAACCTTTGTCGATGGCTGGCTTAAGACCGGCGATGTGGGTTATGCCGATCAGGACGGATATATATTTTTGGTTGATCGACTTAAAGACGTTATTTTATGCAGCGGTTACAATGTCTATCCGCGCGCCATCGAAGAAGCGCTTTATCTGCATAAACAGATCGCCGAGGTCACGGTTATCGGCGTTCCCGATCAGTATCGCGGCCAGGCACCCAAGGCCTTTGTGCGTCTGAAGGACAATGTCACCGATGTAACCGCCGAAGATTTGCGAACATTCCTTGATGACAAGATTTCGAGAATCGAAATGCCACGTGAAATCGAGATCAGGGAAGAACTTCCAAAAACCATGGTCGGCAAATTGTCGAAGAAGGAACTGGTCGAGGAAGAGCGTCTGAAACGCGAGGGAAAAGCACAATAATTCAATACGTTAACGTCATGTCACACAGAATGGAAAAAATCCAAGTGACGTTAACGTAAACTAATTGACGTAAAGATAAAAATATATACCATAGGGGCGATCAAATGACGAAAATTGACGACCGGTTTTATACCGTTCCCGAACTGGCCGAAAATCTGGGAGTTACGCCACGCACCATCCGGTTTTACGAACAAAAAGGTCTCGTAGCACCACAACGTGCCGGCACGACAAGGATCTACACCCGGCAGGACAGAGCCAGAATGCTGATCATCCTGCGGGGCAAAAGACTGGGTTTCACGCTGAAAGAGATTGCAGATTATCTGGATCTTTATGGCGCAGACCCCACCCAGGCCGAACAGATCAGGATGTTGCTGACCCGGGTCCGGGAACGGATAGAAGCCCTGGAAGATCAACGCCAGGCACTGGACGTCACTTTGGATGAATTGCGTGACATCGAACAACAATCGATTGATGCGCTTAAAGAAAAAGGACTCGATCCGGTAGCGTAACAATTGCTTTCCGGAATCGCTGACAGCTCAGGAAGGAATACTTCGCCATGACCAATGCCGTTATTGCCGGATATGTCCGGTCGCCTTTCACCCCGGCACGCAAAGGTGCCCTTGCCAAGGTCCGTCCTGACGATCTTGCGGCACAGGTCGTCAAAGGTCTGGTGGATAAAACCGGTATCGATCCCAACACGATCGAGGATCTGGTTCTGGGCTGTGCCTTCCCCGAAGGCGAACAGGGTCTTAACGTCGCCCGCCTGATCACTTTCCTTGCCGGTCTGCCACGCTCGGTCGGCGGTGTCACGGTCAACCGTTTCTGCGGATCATCCATGCAGTCGATCCATCAGGCAGCCGGTGCCATTGCGATTGGTGCCGGTGATGCCTTCATCTGTGCCGGTATCGAAAGCATGTCGCGCGTGCCGATGATGGGCTTCAACCCGATGCCAAACCCGGCCCTGTATAAGGAAATGCCCGAGGCATATATGGGCATGGGCGATACGGCGGAAAACGTCGCAACCAAATACAGCCTGTCGCGCGCCGATCAGGAAGCCTTTGCCGTAGAAAGCCATAAAAAGGCCGCCGCCGCACAGGCAGCAGGCAAATTTGTCGATGAAATCATCCCGATTGAAGGCCCCGATGGCACAATCGCCGAAGATGGCTGCATTCGCGGCGACACCACAGCCGAAGGCCTTGCCGATCTGAAACCGGCTTTCAAGGCGGATGGTGTTGTGACTGCGGGCACATCCTCGCCGCTGACCGATGGGGCATCTGCGGTTCTGGTCTGCTCCGAGGAATATGCCAAGAAACACGGCCTCACACCGCTGGCACGGATCAAATCTGTTGCTGTTGACGGTTGCCTGCCGGAAATCATGGGGATCGGCCCGGTTGGTGCCTCGAAAAAGGCGCTGGCGCGTGCCGGTATCAAGGCATCCGACCTTAATGTTGTTGAACTGAACGAAGCTTTCTCGTCGCAGGCAATGGCCAGCATTTCCGACCTTGGTCTGGATATCAAAACCGTCAATATCGATGGCGGCGCACTGGCCATCGGGCATCCGCTGGGTGCAACGGGTGCGCGTATTGTCGGCAAGGCAGCCGCCCTTCTGAAACGTGAAGGCGGCAAATACGCACTTGCCTCGCAATGTATTGGCGGGGGTCAGGGGATCGCGACCATTCTGGAGGCGATGTAATGACCAGCATCAAACAGGTCGCCGTTATCGGCGCCGGTGTTATGGGGGCCGGGATTGCCGCCCATATCGCCAACTCGGGCACGCCCGTGCTGTTGCTTGATATCGTTCCCGAAGGATCAAAAAACCGCAACGCGGTGGCCGAGGGTGCGGTTGCCAAAATGCTGAAAACCGATCCGGCCCCGTTCATGTCCAAACGCGTAGCAAAGCTGATCACGTGCGGCAATATCGAGGACGATCTTGATAAACTCGCCAAATGTGACTGGATCGTCGAGGCCGTCATCGAACGCCTTGATATCAAGCAGGATCTGTATCGCAAAATTGATGCCGTTCGCGCCAAGGGGTCGGTTGTCTCGTCAAACACCTCGACCATTCCGCTTGCCACATTGATCGATGGCATGGGCGACGGGTTTGCGCAGGATTTCATCATCACGCATTTCTTCAACCCACCGCGCTATATGCGTCTGCTGGAACTGGTCGGATCAGACGTCACCCGAAACGGCGTTATCGACATGGTCGCCGAATTTGCCGATCATAAACTGGGCAAGACCTGTGTCATCTGCCATGACAAGCCGGGCTTTATCGCCAACCGCCTTGGTGTCTACTGGATTCAGGCCGCCATGGTCGAAGCCATGGACCGGGGATTGACTGTCGAAGAAGCCGATAGCGTCATCGGTCGCCCGTTCGGTATTCCCAAAACCGGTGTCTTTGGCCTGATGGATCTGGTGGGTCTGGATCTGATGCCGCATGTGCAATCAAGCATGGCAGGTAGCCTTGATAAATCCGATCCGTTCCACGCGATTTACCGCGAAAGCGATCTGGTCGGAAAACTGATCGCGGATGGCTATACCGGTCGCAAGGGCAAAGGCGGTTTTTACCGTCTGAACCGCGAAGGCGGCGAAAAGGTCAAGGAATCCGTCAATCTTCAGACCGGCAAATTCGCCAGATCGGAAAAAGCCCGCCTTGAAAGCGTCCGTTCTGCCGGTAAAGACCCGCGCAAAATGATGGAAGCAAAGGACAAGGGTGGCCTTTATGGCCGTGCCGTGATGGCCAAAACCCTTGCCTATGCCGCCTTCATCGCCGAAGAAGCCGCCAATTCGATTGTCGATGTCGATGACGCGATGAAACTTGGCTATGCGTGGAAAACCGGCCCGTTCGAACTGATGGATGCCATCGGGGTCGATACCCTGATTGCCATGCTTGAAACCGATGGTATCGAGGTCCCGGCATTACTCAAAAAGGCCGCCGGGAAATCGTTTTACAAGGTCGAAGACGGCACGCTGTTCTTCCTTGGTTTTGATGGCAAATACGCCAAGGTCGTCCGCCCGGACGGTGTTCTTCTGCTTGAAGACATCAAACGCAAATCCGAACCGGTTGTCGGCAACCGTGCCGCATCGCTTTGGGATATCGGTGACGGCGTTGCCTGCCTTGAATTCCATACCAAGATGAATGCGCTTGATGCTGACGTTCTTGGCATGGTCAAGACATCCATCCGGACTGTCAAAAAGCAGTTCAAGGCAATGGTGATCTATAATGAAGGCAGCAATTTCTCCGCCGGGGCCAATCTTGGTCTGGCGCTGTTTGCCGCCAATATCGCCGCGTGGCCGGAAATCGAAAACCTCGTTGAAACCGGTCAGGAAACCTACAAGGCCCTGAAATATTCGCCCTTCCCGGTTGTTGGCGCACCCAGCGGCATGGCACTGGGTGGTGGCTGCGAGGTCCTTTTGCATTGTGACGCCGTACAGGCCCACGGGGAAACCTATATCGGTCTGGTCGAACCCGGTGTTGGTCTGATTCCGGCCTGGGGCGGCTGCAAGGAAATGATCCGTCGCTGGTCCGAAAACCCGAAATTCCCCAAGGGCCCGATGGCACCAAGTGCCAAGGCGTTTGAAATCATTTCGGTGGCAACCGTTGCCAAATCCGCAATGGAAGCCAAGGAAAACCTGTTCTTCCGCGAGGATGACGGCATCACCATGAACCGCAACCGTCTGCTGGCCGATGCCAAGGCGCGCGCGCTTTCAATGGTCGAAGGTTACGAAGCCCCCGAAGAATTCGCCTATCGCCTGCCCGGCGAAAGCGCACGGGTTGCCTTCGAGATGGCGGTTGATGGTTTCTATCGTCTGGGCAAGGCCACCGATTACGACCGTGTCGTCGCAGGTGAACTTGCCAGGGTTCTGGCCGGTGGTGACACCGACGTCACCGAAGAACTTTCCGAAGACGACATTCTGGAACTGGAGCGCGAAGGCTTCATGCGTCTGGTCCGCAACGAAGGCACGATGGCCCGGGTCGAGCATATGCTCCTGACCGGCAAGCCGTTGCGAAACTAGGACGAGGAGGACAGAAAAATGGCCCAATATAAAGCACCGCTGCGCGACATGCGCTTCGTCCTGACCGAACTGTTTGACTATAACGACATCAACCAGATGCCCGGATGCGAGGATTTCACACCGGATGTCGTCGATGCCGTTCTCGAAGAAGCCGCCAAGGTCTGCGAGGAACTCCTGTTCCCGATCAACCGCACCGGTGACGAGGAAGGCTGTCATTGGGATGATGGTGTCGTCACCACGCCCAAGGGCTTCAAGGAAGCCTATCAGACCTTTGCCGAAGGCGGATGGACAGGCATTGCCTGCGATCCCGTCTATGGTGGTCAGGGTGCGCCGAAAACGATCAATGCCCTGGTCGAGGAAATGATCTGTTCGACCAATCTGTCCTTCGGGATGTATCCGGGCCTGTCTTTTGGGGCCTATGCCGCCCTTCACAGCCACGCCTCGGACGAACTGAAGGACAAATATCTTCCGAAAATGGTCGACGGCACGTGGGCCGGCACCATGTGCCTGACCGAACCGCATTGCGGTACCGATCTTGGCATCATCAAGACCAAGGCCGAACCGCGTGAAGACGGGTCCTATGCCATTTCCGGCACCAAGATTTTCATCTCGGCCGGGGAACATGACCTGACGGAAAACATCATCCATCTGGTTCTGGCGAAACTGCCCGATGCGCCCAAGGGGACCAAGGGCATTTCCCTGTTCCTTGTCCCGAAATTCATGGTTGGCGACGACGGATCGCTTGGCGATCGCAACGCGGTCAAATGCGGGTCGATCGAACACAAGATGGGGATCAAGGCATCCGCCACCTGTGTCATGAACTTTGATGGCGCAATCGGCTATCTGGTCGGTGAACCCCATCAGGGCATGCCCGCCATGTTCACCATGATGAACCAGGAACGCCTTTCGGTTGGCATTCAGGGTCTTGGACTTGGCGAAGCCGCCTATCAGGGGGCGGCTGCCTATGCCCGTGACCGCCTGCAGGGCCGGGCATTGACCGGCCCCAAAAGCCCGGACAAACCCGCCGACTCCCTGCTGGTACATCCCGATGTCCGCCGGATGCTTCTGACCGCACGCGCGACCAACGAAGGATGCCGGGCAATGGGCATATGGGTGGCGCGCGCGCTTGATACCGCCAAACACCATGCCGATCCGGTCAAACGCGAAGAAGCCGACGAGTTCGTCCAGCTGATGACGCCAATCGTCAAAGCCCTGTTCACCGATTGGGGCTTTGATAACACCAATCTTGGCGTTCAGGTCTTTGGCGGCCACGGTTACATCCGGGAATGGGGTATGGAACAATATGTTCGTGATGCCCGCATCGCCCAGATTTACGAAGGCACCAACGGCATTCAGGCGCTTGACCTTGTCGGGCGTAAAATGCCGGCAAAGGCCGGTCGTTACCTTCGGCGTTTCTTCCACCCGGTGCAGGAATATATCGAAGCCAATGTCTCGAAGGACGGGCTTGGCGATTTCATCCAGCCGCTGGCAAAGGCGTTCATGCGTTTGCAGCAAGCAACCGGTGAACTGGCCCAACGCGGCATGAAAAACCCGAACGAAGCCGGGGCCGCGGCCACCGAATTCCTGCGCCTGTTTGGTCTGGTCGCGGTTGGCTATATGTGGGCCCGCATGGCGGAAATCGCGTTGGCGAAACAGGACGACGATCCGGACGGTTTCTATAAGGCGAAACTGATCACCGCCAAATTCTATATGGAACGCATCCTGCCGCAGTCCGGCGCACTGTTCAGCGCGATGATGGCAGGCTCCGGCACCATGATGGAACTGGACGAGGATCTGTTCTGATCATGCAAACGGGCCGCATCCCTCAACCGGCATATATCGGCACAAGGAGCCTGTCGTGAATCTGATTTTCCGACTGATCCGTGTGCTGGTCTTGTCCTGGTTGCGGCCCGGTCTGCATCCGCTTGATCCGTCTGTTCTGTCATTCCGGGCCTGGCCACTGGATCTGGATATCAATGTTCATATGACCAATTCGCGCTACTTCGCGCTGATGGATCTCGGGCGAACCGAACTGATCCTGCGTAACGGCATTGCCAGACAGATGCTTAAACGCAAATGGCAGCCCGTCGTATCCGGATCGACCATGCGGTTCAAGCGCGCGATCAAACCGTTTCAGCGCTTCAAACTCGAAACCCAGGCCCTTTATTGGGACGAAAAGGGTTTCTATCTGGAACAGCGCTTTACCGCGAAGGGCAAAACTCTGGCACTTGGCGTTGTGAAGGCCGTGTTTGTCGGCCCCGATGGCATCGTCCCGCCCGAACAGATTTGCAGGCTGGTGGGGGCGGACGAAACATCACCGGTCATGCCCGACTGGCTTTCAGGCTGGCCGGCCATGGAAACCGCCATCGAAGCACGGCTTGCCGCCTGACAAGAATAACCGGGCACAAGCCCGCGGGAGGAATTCTTATGACTTCAACTGATGCCGTCTTGCTGTCGATCACCGATCAGATCGCAACGATCACCCTGAACCGGCCCGACCGGATGAATGCGCTTGATCAGTCCATGATCGAAGGGCTTGGCACCGCGCTTGACCGGATCGAGGCGGACATTGCCCATATCGGCGCGGTCATTATCGAGGGATCAGGCGGCACGTTCATGGCCGGTGGCGATGTTAAGTTCTTTTATGAATTGTCGCAAAACCCGGCCGAAGAATCCCGCCCCCAGATCGAAACCATGATCAACCGGGTCCATGACATCATCATCCGCCTAACCGCCCTGCCCCGTCCTGTTATTGCAAAGCTCGAAGGGGCGGTTGCCGGTTTTGGCATCAGCCTGATGAATGCATGCGATCTTGCGGTTGCGGCCGAGGAAACCGTTTTCACACTGGCCTATATCCATATCGGCACGTCACCAGACGGCGGATCAACCCATTCGCTGCCCCGCCTTGTCGGCATGAAGAAAGCCAAGGAAATCGCCTTTCTTGGGGATCGGTTCACCGCGACCGACGCCCACGAATGCGGCCTGATCAACAAGGTCGTCCCCGCCGATCAACTGGCATCGGCGACGGCCAAATATGCCGCCCGCCTTGCCGCCGGTCCGCGCGATGCCCTTGCCCGCACCAAGGCGTTGCTCAACACCGCGCTTGAACATGATCTGGCAAAACAATTGGCGCGCGAAGCCACCGCCTTCGCCGATTGCGCCGGAAGCCACGATTTCCGCGAAGGTGTCCGCGCCTTTGTCGAAAAACGCAGCCCGCAATTTGGCAAATCATAAATAAGAAAATTCAGGGAAGAAAATCATGGCAAGTTTAGCAGGCAAAACACTGTTCATCACCGGCGCATCACGCGGCATCGGCAAGGCAATCGCGCTGCGTGCGGCACGCGACGGGGCAAATGTCGCGATCATCGCCAAAACCGATGAACCCCATCCCAAACTGCCCGGCACCATTCATACTGCCGCCGCCGAGATCGAGGAAGCCGGTGGCAGGGCATTGGCCCTTAAAACCGATATTCGCGAAGAAGACCAGATCGCCGATGCCGTCGCCAGAACCGTGGATGCCTTTGGCGGGATCGACATCCTGATCAACAATGCCAGTGCGATCAATCTGACGCCGACCCTGCAAACACCGATGAAACGGTTTGACCTGATGTATCAGGTCAACACGCGGGCCAGTTTCGCCTGTGCGCAGGCCTGCCTGCCGCACCTGATGAAATCCGATAACCCGCATATCCTGACCATGTCACCCCCGCCCAACCTGTCGGCACAATGGTTTGCCAATCACACGGCCTATACGATTTCAAAATACGGTATGAGCCTCGTGACGCTTGGCCTTGCTGCGGAATTCGAAGACGAAGGTGTTGCTGTCAACTCGCTTTGGCCCGTCACCGTGATCGAAACCGCCGCCCTTAACATGATCCCCGGCCTTGAACAGGGCCGTGCGCGTAGCCCCGAAATCCTTGCCGATGCCGCGCACGCCATCCTGACATCCCCCGCACGCGACGTTACCGGTGGTTTCTTCACCGATGAAAGCGTGCTGGAGGCCATCGGGATCACGGATTTCGAACCCTACAACCTGACACCGGGCAAGGCCCCCTATCCGGACTTCTTCCTTGAACTGGACCGGAATGGCAAAAACGATCCGACCGTCGCCCGGCTTCTTGAAAAACTGTCCGCCGCACGCAAGGCCGCCTGAACCTTTTTTCGTCGGCGTTGGGGAGTGTGTGCCCTGACGTCATCGGGATCTGATTTCAATCGGGATCAGGTCCCACTCGCCCGCTGAACTCGACCCGCCCTTTTGGGCGGGTTCTTTTTTGGCCATATGCACAAACAACAAAGCACCGCCTTTATGGCAGTGCTTCGTTGGTAATGCGCAAGTGACGTTGAGGGTAAGACAAGTCAGCGCAAATCTTTAAATTCTTTTAGGACGCGGCGCGACGATCCAGCGACTGGCGCGGCATCACACAGCTTTTAACCGCCGGAGTCGGGCACATCATCTGTACCGACAGGGCAAGGGCCAGATCATTGTTGCTGTGTTCACGATCCAGAAAACGTTCGGACCATGCCTTGTCGCAGTTGGCCGACAGGAAAGCACAGCGCATCATGGCAAAGCCGGACGAACCAAAACAGTTGTTCTGGCCGCTCAGATCGGCAAACCAGCTTGCGATGGCATCGTGGGCCGCCTGATCAAGGATGTCCTGCATGCTTTCTTTTTCGGTCGTCGCAACGGAGTCCTGCTGCAACGCGGTACGCAGCTCGTTCACCAGACGCTGATGAGCCTGCGGATTATCAACGCTAAACGAGCGCAACCATGCACGCGCGGTCTCGTCGATCAGACGGGTCACTGCGGCAGATTCAAAAGCAGCGTAGGCGTAACCTTTGGATGCGATGGTCAGGTCAGTCATGTTTGCGGCCCCTTCGGGCTAAATGGCGACAATCGGCGATTAACTCTTTGGTAAGGATTATGATCACCGAAAAACCGCGGCATATTTTGATCAAATCGGGGCGTTTTTGTGGCGCGACCCATGCAAGAAAATCAATGCACTATGACGAATTAGCAGGCAGCTTTGCATTTTCGTCCTTTTTCCCCGCCATGATCTGGTCAAGCGGCTTGACCGGCCACGACAGGATCTTGAGCTTCTCATCCTTCGTCAGGCTTTCGACCCCCAACCGGGCCAGCTTTTCATAGATGATCCCGATCTCGATCTGGGTCCGACGGTCGGGTTTGCGCGCGGGCAAAAGGGCCGAATGCAATGCGTTGGCAAACGGGTCCTCGATCAGGCGCAGCAACCCGTCTTTGACATCCTCATCGGGCGCTTCCGCCGTCAGGCGCGCCAATGTCGCAAGTTCTTCGGGGGATTCGGTTTCTTCCGGTGTCACAAAAAGCTTCATCCGGCGCGCGGCACGCCCTATGGCAAGGCTGCTTGACCAATGCGTCAGCCACGGTGCCAGAACAAGCCCCGCCAGAATTGGCGACAGCCACCAGAAGAACGCCGTATCCACAAACAGCGCCACCGCCCCCCAGATAAGGCCGATCACGATGATCGTCCGATGGGTTTTCAGTGCCGCCTTAAACGGCACACCGGTATCATCGCGCTCCTGCGCGTCCCAGCCCACCTGATTGCCGGTCAGAACCGAAAACACGAACTGCGCATGCAGCATCATCATGATCGGTGCCTGAAGGGCGGAATAAAGCGTTTCAAGAATACCGCTCGCCAGCACCATGACCCCACCGTATTTCTTGCGATCACGGCCAAGGCAAACCATCAGGATCGAGATGATTTTGGGCACCACCAGCATGCCGATGGTAAAGACCAGCAGCACCAGCATCTCGAACGACCGGTCAACCGGCCATTGCGGGAACATCGTGAACTGGCTGGGGAAGAAGCTATAGGTCAGTTGCGTGTTCTGCAGCGTCGCAATCGTCGAAGACAGCAACAGCAAAAGCCACAGCGGCGAGGAGCCAAAGCTCATGACCCCCATGAAGAAATGCAAACGGCTAAGCGGCCGGAATCCCGGCGCAAACAGAAGCCGTGCATGCTGCATATTACCCTGGCACCAGCGGCGATCACGGATTGCATAATCAATCAGGTTCGGCGGCAATTCTTCCCAGCTACCTTCAAGCTGCGGGATCAGCCAGCAACGCCAGCCCGCCTTGCGCATAAAGGCGGCCTCGACGAAATCGTGGCTCAGGATATGCCCGCCCATCGGCGGCTTGCCCGACAGAACCGGCAACCCGCAGCAATCAATGAACGCCTGCACGCGAATGATCGCGTTGTGCCCCCAATAGTTGGAACTACCCATGCACCAGAATGACAGACCCGCCGACATGGTCGGGCCATGAACGCGCGAAATGAATTGCAGGATACGGGCAAACAGGGTCTGACGGCCGGTCGGCTGCGGCGGGCTCTGGATGATCCCGGCATCGGGATTGTTTTCCATCAGATAAGCCATATTCACCATGGCCTCGCCCGACATCACACTATCGGCGTCAAAAACGATCATGTGATCGTAATGCGTCGCATAGGTCTCGCAGAATTCCTTGAGGTTCCCGGATTTGCGTTCGGTATTTTCCGCACGACGACGGAAGAATATCTTGCCGCGCGCTTTCAGATCCGCACAGGCCTTGGCCCATGCAACTTCCTCGGCGATCCAGATGTCCGGGTCGCGGGTATCGGACAGAACGAAGAAATCAAACGCATCAATTTCGCCCGTCGCGGCAAGGCTTTCATAACTCGCCCGCAGCCCGGCAAACACCCGGTCCGGGTCTTCGTTATAGACCGGGATGACAATCACGTTCTTGGATTTCAGCGACCCTTTGCGCGTAATCGGCTTCAACCGTTTCAGCGTAATGGCATCCAACCCGAACCCACGCAGGAAAATCCCGACAATCCCCGTAAAGAAGGACAGCGAAATCCATGCAAAGTTGATCGTGAAGAACGCAATGACCACCATTTCCATGACGGTAAGCTGATCCGCACCCAACACGTCCGCCATCAGCCACGCGGCATAGGCGGTTGCAAAAATCGACGCGCCAAACAGGAAAATGCGCCGCGACCCGACACCGGGACCGCGCAGCTTTACTGTCGGATCAAGGTTCTCATCATCAACGCCATTTTTGGCCGCACTATCGGACATGGGATCGGAAATCCGGTTCATAAGGTTCTAGTTTTCCCTGAATGCAACTTGCGATATTCCAAGCGAAACGCAATACGCGGCCAAATGTGCCCAACCGGAATTGCCGCAGGCATCAAAATACCCACGGCATGGTCCATGTCTCGCTCAGCACCCTGTCATCATATTGCAGGAAGGCGCGCAGATTTGAACTTTGGGCTTCGCCAGTTCCAATCAGGTCAAACATCACGCGAACACCACCGTTTTCCGGGTCCTTCATAAGGCGGATATTACGGATTTCAGCATTCGATGCACTGATATTGGCCTGAAGGTTATCAAGATCGGACAGATAATATTCAAGCTCTTCACCCGCAAAATTCAGGATGAAACGGGTTGCCGCCTGCGCATCATCACCACCGGACGGAATATGCATGATACGCGTATCTGTTGCCTGTGAAAGCTTGTGCAGATCGCTGCCATCCTGTGTTGCCGCAATCTGATATTCAACGGTCAACTCGCTTCCGGCTTCCGGCTTGTTCTGCGGCACCCAGAACGCAACGATATTGTCGTTGCTTTCGCTCGGGCTTGGAATTTCGACCAGTTCGACATGGCCTTTGCCCCAAGCGCCCTTTGGCGTCACCCAATAACCGGGCTGCTGGTCAAAACGGGTATCAAGGTCCTGATAATGATCGAAGTTCCGGTCACGTTGCAGAAGCCCGAAACCACGCGGATTTTCATCCAGGAACGAACTGATCTGCAAGTTGGCCGGGTTATCAAGCGGCCGCCAAAGCCATTCGCCCTTGCCATTATTGATCAGAAGCCCGTCGCTGGAATGAACTTCTCCGCGATAATCTTCGAACCGGCGCCGTTTCTGTTCCCCATAAAGGAACATGCTATTCAGGGGGGCCAGACCGATTTTTTCAACACGGTCGCGGAAAAACAGCGTGCTGCTGACATCGACCTTGCTGTTGTTACCGGGGCGAATGTCAAAACGATAGGCACCGGTCAACCGCACGCTATCAAGCAGCGCAAAAACGGTGATTTTGCGTTCGCCCTCTTTCGGAGCAACGATCCAGAATTCACGGAATACCGGAATCTCCTCACCCGACGGCCCCGCAAGATCAACGGTCAGTCCGCGCGCCATCTGCCCGGCAACCTGATCACGCCCCTGAATGCGGAAATAGGATGCACCAAGGAAGGTCGCCAGTTCATCGCTGCCTGCAACATTCCCCAACGGATAACGCAGGCGGAAACCGGCATATCCCTGTGTTGAAAAATCATTGCCCGACAGGCCGGTTTCACCAAAATCAAACAATCCCGCCGAATACGGAACCGCCTGCACCTGACCATCACGCACAAGGTTTATGGCAACCGGCACATCATACATGTTGCCCGGATGATAAAGGTCGAGTGCAAAACCCGAATTTGCCTGACTGAAAAATGCCCGCTGGGATTTGAAACGGATTTTCGCGTAACTTTCCGGGCTCAGATTGGCCAGTGCTTCCGGTAAATCACGATGCGGATTTTCAAACGGCTGCTTTGCAAGATTGCGCGCCCGTTCGATCACCTGTGCCGGATCAAAGGCCACCGGCACGGAAACCGCCGGTTTTTCAGCCGTTTCGGGTGAAGCAGCCGCATCACCTTCAACGGGTTGTACAGGATTATCAGCAGCGGTTTCGCCATTACCGGCCGCGACCGGTTCAACTGGCGCGGTCTGTTCCGGTGCATTCGACGACGGGGCTACCGCCGGCTCAGTGCTTTCTACTACCGGGCTTTCGGCTGCCGGACTGGTCGCCCCGGTCCCGGCCTGTACCGGTACAGCAGGCTGCTGCGTGCCTGACGACGTTTCGGTTGTGGTGCTGCTGTCCTGGGCGTGTACCAAGCCACTCGCCCCAAACGTTAAAAACCCTGCAAGCGCAACCGCAAGCAGAGCATGAACCGAGCTACTGGTGACACGCTTTTGAAATCTGTACATATTTCCCGTCTGAGTTTCCCGACTGATCAGCGAATTTCCCGCTAAAGATGTTTTTGCTTAAAGAACGGGGCAGCAATGTGACAGCATATTGATAAGAATCCGGTTCTGCCAGCATTTCAAATTCCGTATTCTGCGTCTTTACGCCTGTCCTGACCAGACTCAAAGCGGCATTTTTGCATGGGGTATCCCCCTGAAATGCGGTGATTTCCATCTTGACGAACCGAAAAATATTAGCGGTTCAAAATATCGAATTTTCATAAGAAAAGGCCGGTCAAATTAATGACCGGCCTTTCCCTCAGATGAATTAAGGGGAGCTCATCTGAATTGGCGATACGCGGGATTAATACCCGACCGCACATCCATCCTTGCGCGGATCAGAACCCGCGACATAACCGGCATCGGTTTTCGCAATAAGCTGCGCACCACCAAAACCGAAATTGGTGCTGTCGGGTGCTTCAACCTTGATCGCGTGCCCCTTGGCTTTCAGGGCATCAATCACATCCGCCCCGACCGAGGACTCAACAGCAACCTCAAGCCCGGAAAGCGCCTGCCAGCGCGGCGCATCCACCGCCGTTTGCGGGTCCTGCCCCCAAAGCTGGGTCCGCAGTGTCATCTGCAAATGGCCCTGTGACTGCATCGGGCCGCCCATGACACCAAAGCTCATGACCGGATTGCCGTCGTCCCCCATCAGGAAGCCCGGAATGATTGTCTGGAACGGGCGTTTGCCACCGGCCACCTGATTGGGATGACCGTCTTTCAGGGTGAAACCGAAACCGCGGTTCTGCAGGCTGATTGATGTGCCCGGAACCACAACACCAGACCCGAACCCCATATAGTTCGACTGGATGAACGACACCATCATGCCGCTTTCATCCGCCGCCGTGACATAGACCGTGCCACCATGCTTTGGCGCACCCGCCTTGAAATCCTGCGCCTTGTTGGCATCAATCAATGCCGCACGGGATTTCAGATAATCATCCGACAGCAGATGTTCGACCGTCACATCACGCATGTGATCCAGATCGGCGACATATTCATGCATATCCGCAAAGGCGAGTTTCATCGCCTCGATCTCAAGATGCAGGGCCTCAACCGAGTCCGGTGCATAATCGGCAATGTTGGTATGACGCAAAATGCCCAGCGCAATCAGGGCCGAAATCCCCTGCCCGTTTGGCGGGATTTCATGCAGCTTGACCTTGCCAAAGCTTTGCGAAATCGTTCCGACCCAGTCGGTTTTATGATTGCCAAGGTCTTCCTCGGTAAGCACCGCGCCGTTTTCCTTGGCAAAAGCCGCAATTTTGGCCGCCAGCCGACCGCGATAGAAACTCTCGCCACCGGTCTCGGCAATATCCGTCAGGCTTTCCGCAATCGCACGGTTGATGAACAATTCACCCGCCTTCGGTGCCTTGCCACCGGGCAGGAATGCCTCGGCAAAGCCCGGCTGCTTGCCCAATACATTGCCACCCTTTTCCCAAAGCGTTGCGATGATCGGCGACACGGCAAAACCACGGCTGGCATATTCGATGGCCGGTTCAAACAGTTTTTCAAACGGCAGTTTGCCAAACTTGTCGGAAATCTCGCGCCAGGCCGAAACCGCCCCCGGCACGGTCACCGATTCCCAGCCGCGTTGCGGCATGGCATCCGCCCCGGCAAAGCGTTCCGGCGACCATGCCGCAGGCGCACGTCCCGATGCATTCAGGCCATGCAGTTCCTTGCCATCCCAGATGATCGCATAGGCATCCGAACCAAGCCCGTTGCCGGTCGGCTCAACCACCGTCAATGCGATGGCAGACGCCAGCGCAGCATCGGCGGCATTCCCGCCCGCCAGCAACATGCGCAAACCGGCCTGTGCGGCCAATGGCTGGGAAGTCGAGACAACATTGCGCGCAAGCACCGGCGACCGGCGTGAGGCATAAAGCGCGTCATGACGAAGTTTCATTGGAGTCTCCTAATCGGCTTAATCGCCGTCCTGTTCATCGGTGGCGGGACGGTTCTTTTTACGCATTTTAAGGATGGACCGGACGCTGAAGATAACCGACAGCAACGCCGCCGCCAGAAGGATGGCTGAAATCGGCCGGGTAAAGAAGGTTGTCCAGTCCGGATCGCTCATCAATGCGCGGCGCAGATTGGTTTCGGCAATCGGCCCCAGGATCACGCCCAGCACCAGCGGTGCCAGCGGATAATCAAGGCTTTTCAGGCCATAACCAACCAGACCGATAATCCCCAGAAGATACAGGTCCGTCACCCGGTTATTAAGCGCGAACGCCCCAATAACGCAGCAAATGATGACCGTCGGCACGATGAACTGTTTGGGGATGTCCGTCACCCGCAGGAACAGGCGCATGGATGCGACACATACCACCAGCATCATCAGGCTGGAAACGATCATGGCAATGAACATGCCATAGGCCAGATCGGCATGATCCATGATCAGGCGCGGACCAACCGAAATGCCATGCACCATCAATGACGCCATCAGAATGGCATCAACCGCGGACCCCGGAATGCCCAATGCAATCATCGGGATCAGACCGCCACCCGCCGTGGCAGAGTTACCCGCCTCGGACGCGACCACACCATCGGCACAGCCTTCGCCGAATTTTTCCGGGTTTTTGGAACTGCGTTTGGCCTGATCATAGGCCAGCAGGTTGGCGATGGATCCACCCGCACCCGGCAACGCCCCAATCAGAACCCCGATCATCGAAGACCGGAACAGATTGACCGGCGCCATCAGGACTTCGCGCATGACTTTCCATGTCTTGAAGTCGATCACATCGGGGATCAGGGCCTGATTGGTCTTCTTGCCATGAATTTCGACTTCGCTCAGAAGCTGGCTGATCGCGAAAATACCAATCAGAACCACAAGGAACGGCAAACCCGGCATCAAAAGATCGGTGTCAAAGGTCAGGCGCGATTTACCCATCATCGGGTCCGGGCCGATGGTCGCGATGCCAAGGCCAATGACGCCCGCGATCAAACCACGGATTAACGAATTCCCGACAAGGCTGGCAACAATCGTCAGCGCAAAGACGATCAGCGCGAAATATTCCCACGGGCCAAGCTTGACCGCAATCAGTGCCAGCGGCGGGGCGGCAACGATCAGAACGATGGTCGAAATCACCGTCCCGAAGAACGACGCCCACACACCCAGTGAAAGGGCCCGGCCCGGTTCCCCCTTGCGCGCCATCGGAAAGGCATCAAAGGTGGTCGCAACCGAACTCGGTGTTCCGGGAATCCCCAGAAGGGCGGCACTGATCAGGCCACCGGTATAACCCCCGACATAAACCGACAGCATCACCGAAACACCCTGCAACGGTTCCATCGCAAAGGTCAGCGGCAGGGTCAGAATGATTGCCATTGTCACGGTAAAACCGGGGATCGCCGCGGCAATAATCCCGGCAACCGACCCGATCAGCATGTATGTCAGGGTATCAAAGGCAAATACCTGATGGGCCCCGGCAAGAAACGCATCCAGCATAATTTAAACTTTCCCGCCTAACCCGCGAACAGAACGCCGCGCGGTAAGAACACATTGAAAACTTCTGCAAACAGCAGGTTCAACCCGACCGAAAAAATCAGGGCGGCGATGATGGACTGAATGACGGTTCGTCGCGAAACACCCGCAATCATCAACTGCGCAATCAGCAGAAAGACAAAGCTCGCAAGCGAGAACCCGGTCCAGGGCATGACACCAAGATAAACCGCGAACAGGACAAACAGACCAATCGATACCCGCCGCACATAAAGCCACTGGGTAAAGGCAGCACCCACACCCGCAAGGCCCCCCGCCCGCACGATTTCAATGATCGAGCGAACAGCCGCAATCAGGCAAAGCACCGCCAGCAGGGCAAAAACAAGCTTGGGGAATGTGCCCGCCCCCAGCGGTTCCCAGCGTGACGTCGGCAAACCTGCCGCCATCGAGGACAGAACAACAGAAACGCCACCAAAAACGATATAGGAGATCAGCCGCGCCAATTCGGTGCGGGCGCGCGAAGCAGCGGATACACCTGTATCCGCTGCTGCTGCCTCCGTCACCTTGACGGTCATCCTTCGAGCTTGCCTACAAGCTTCGCGATGGTCGCGTTCAGCTTATCAAGATAGGCGCTGTATTTTTCCTGACCATAAAACACCGGATCGGCACCGGCATTTTTCATCAGCTTGATCACGTCTTCGCGCTGCATGACCTTTTCGATATGGGCTTCAAGCGCATCAACGGTTTCCTGCGGCGTACCTTTCGGAAGAACCACACCACGCGTGATCACCAGCTCGGCATCCATGCCAAGTTCCTTAAGGGTCGGAACATCCGGTGCATCATCGGTACGTTCCTCGGTACCAACGGCTGCATAAATCAGATCACCATTGTCGACGAACTGCTTGGCAGACGAAATATCGCCAATCGCAATATCGATGTTGCCACCCATCAACGCACGGATACGCTCACCCGTGTCGGTATACCCGACATAGGAAAACTGAAGCCCCATGGCTTCTTCGATCATCGCGATATGAACATGCGGGATCCCGCCCAGTGTCACGCCGGCACGAACGGCACCCGGGTGTGCTTTGGCGTAAGCAACCAGTTCTTCAAAGTTCGAGAAATTGTCGTTCTTCGAAAGCGTCAGATACTGCGGCGATGACGCCACCAGCGCGACCGGGATAAAGCTGTCCCAATTCAGCTCGGTGATCCCGGTCTGGTTCGATACCAGAAGACCTTCGTGAATCTGCGAAATGGTATAACCATCTGCCGGGCGTTTGGCGAATTCGGCAAGGCCGACATTGCCGCCCACGCCGGGCATGTTGATAACCGGTACGGCCTGACCGGTTTCTTCGGTAAGGCCCTGGGCAACGATACGCATCAGCGTGTCACTGCCACCACCCGGGCCCCACGGCACGATAAATTCAATCGGTTTTTCGGGATAGCTCTGCGCCTGCGCGGGTGCGGCAAAGGCAGCGGCCATCAAACCGGCGGCTACGGCAATCTTGCGGAACATCTGTTCTGCCTCCTGATGAGATTTGATACCTGAGTCTGAACCAATTTATATTTGGTTTGTTCATTTTGTCGCCATATTGTTGGCATTCTTGCATTTGGTTCGCAACTATTAAATCTGGTTAATGCTGATTAATTGCCAGATTAAGCTGATTAACAGCGCAAAACATTTGCCAACTACGACCAATCAGAGTTAGTACCAATACACCTAGATAGTCATTATTGGTTTGGATTGGTTCATCATGATTGAAATCGAAGGCACCATGAGCCTGTACCTGCTGTGGGGTGCAGCAATGCTGTTTGCCGGCATCGTTGGCGGCATCATGGCCGGGCTTCTGGGCGTCGGCGGCGGCATCGTCATTGTGCCGGTGCTGTATCATTTCCTGACCACCATGGGTGTGGATGAAAGCCTGCGCATGCAGGTCGCGGTTGCCACCTCGTTAACGACAATTATCGCCACCGCAGTTTCATCCACCCGAAGCCACTATAAAAAGGGCTCGGTCGATATCGCCCTGCTCAAACACTGGGGACCGGCAATTGTCGTCGGTGTCCTGATTGGCACCGCGATTGGCGGTTTTGCCGATGGCCGGGTTCTGACCATCGTGTTTGCCGTCGTGGCCCTGCTGGTTGCGGCCAATATGATTCTGGTCCGGGATCGCGAAACCGATACCCAGAAAAACCCGCCCAAATCCGTCTGGGCGATACTGGGTGTGATCGCAGGCAGCCTGTCGGCCATGATGGGCATCGGCGGCGGCACGATATGCGTGCCGGTATTAAGCTTCCTTGGATATGACATCCGCCGTGCGGTCGGCACATCAGCCGCAATCGGCCTGATCATCGCCCTGCCCGGCACCATTGGTTATGCCATGTCCGGCATTGGTGTCGACGGACGCCCGCCCTTCTCGCTGGGCTATGTG
The DNA here is from genome assembly GCF_001613805.1 of Thalassospira lucentensis. Taxonomy (GTDB): domain Bacteria; phylum Pseudomonadota; class Alphaproteobacteria; order Rhodospirillales; family Thalassospiraceae; genus Thalassospira; species Thalassospira lucentensis_A. The sequence goes on along the minus strand of NZ_LPVY01000005.1, from coordinate 444,310 downwards.
AACGTGCTGGCCGCAGCCCTTCTGATCCCGATGACGGTTCTTTTCGCACCGGTTGGCGCACGCATCGCACATTCCATCCCCCGGCGGGCCCTTCGCATCTGTTTTGGCCTGTTTCTGGCCATCACATCATTGCGCATGTTCTATGATCTGATTTCCTGATATCTGATTGGGATTGATGCTGCTCCGGACCGATGAAACCGCAAGGGTGCAAAACGCGGGCAACGGGCCAGAACAGATAAGATTTAAACGTCCAGATAACGATAAAAAAAGCCATGAATGACATAGCAACCCAGGGGTTGGCAGAAAAGCTGAGAACAAGCTTCGCCGCGGGAGAATTCGTCAAGAACGGGCGCGTCATCGCCGAACGCGAATTGGCCGAACAGCTTGATGTCGGGCGTCGTGCGCTGCGCAAGGCACTGGATCAGCTTGAATCTGACGGCCTGATCTGGCGTCGTCAGGGTCAGGGCACCTTTGTCGGCACCCCGCCCACACCGCGCCTTCGCAAACTCGAAGGACTGGCCACCCGAACAAGCCCGTTTGAAATCATGGAAGTCAGGCAGGAGATCGAGCCATCCATGGCCCGGTTTGCCGCCCTTCGCGCCTCGCAGGCCGATATCGACACCATGCGCACCATGATCGAAAACGCTGCCAAGGCCCAAAATCAGGGCGAATATGAAAAATGGGATGCGGCCTTTCATCAGAAACTGGCCGAAAGTGTCCGCAACACGCTGTTTCTGGCAGTGTTCGAAGCCGTAAGCGCCGTCCGGCGCGAAGCCGCATGGGCGCGCATGCGCGAAAGCAGCCATTCCGATCGCCTGATCAATGACCTAAGCGCCCAGCATCGCGAAATCGTCGATGCCATAGAACAGCGCGACCCCAAACGCGCAGAAGACGCCATGCGGCGCCATCTGGTTCAGGTCGAACAGGCGTTAAAGCAAATCTGACCGAAATCCGGCCCCGACTCTCTCACGCGACCGATCACGCCACCGGGGCAAACTCGGCAAATATCCCATCATAGGATTTGACCGGCGGGCTGGCATAGGCCCCCGCCTTGCTGGTCTGAAGCCCAAGCATCCCCATCGCCTCGATCAGCTTGACCGCCGCACTGACCCCGTCAATCACCGGCACGCCAAGCTCGGCCTGCAATCGGTCGGCAATATCGGTCATCCCGGCACAGCCCAGCACAATCGCCTCGGCACCATCTTCGGCAAGGCAGTTTTCCGCCGAGGTTTTCAGCGCCAGATAGGCCATATCCGCATTCTCGCCCTCGAAATCCAGTGTCCGGACACCCGCCGCCCGCACCACACATTGCGAAGATGCCCCATATTTCGACACCAGATGTTCAAGCGGACGCACCGATACCGCCATCGGGGTGACGATGGCAAAGCGCGATGCAACGATGGCCGCAAACCGAAGGGCCGCCTCGCATAACCCCATCACCGGTGCCTTGGTCAGGCAACGCGCGGCATCAACACCGGTGTCATCAAAACACGCCACGACATATCCGCTGATCTTCCCGCCCGATGCCCCGTCCGCCTCAAGCCCGCGCATCGCCGCAAGCAACCCGACACTGGCAAACGCCTCGTCATAGTAACCCTCGATACTGGCCGGGCCGAATTTGGGGTTAAGCGCCAAAACCTCGGTTCCGGGTGCCACAATACGGCGCGCCTGCAAACCAACCTTCTCGGTAAACCCTACCGACATATTGGGATTGATAACCGCGATCCGGGTCATGCCTTTTGCCCCTTGCGATGCCGCAGGATCAGGACCGAACCGAGCGCAATGGCAATCACCACAAACGAAAAGCCCGTCGTCACCGTGCCCAGCGCATAAAGCACTGGCGTCGTCACGTTGGTCGTCATCCCGTAAATCTCAAGCGGCAGGGTATTAAGTGCGCCCGCCGTCATCAGGGTCCGGGCAAACTCGTCATAGGACAGGGTAAAGGAAAACATCGCGACCCCAATCAGGCTGGGGGCCACCATCGGCAGAACAATATGCCAGATGGTCTGCCAACTGCTCGCACCCAGATCGCGTGCCGCTTCCTCATAAGACGGATCAAACCGGTTAAACACCGCAAACATGATCAGAAGCCCGAACGGGAAGGTCCATGTCAGATGCGCGCCAAGGGCCGATGTAAACCATTGCGGTTGCCAGCTCACGATATTGAACAGCAATCCGATGCCAAGCGAAATCAGGATCGACGGCACGATCAGGCTGGCAATCGCCAGATAGAAAATCACGCTGTCCCCCTTGAACCGCTTGCGAAACGCAAGCCCCGCCATAAAGGACACCAGAACCGTCACCACCATGACAATCAGGCCAAGTTTAAGGGATCGCAGGAACGACCCGCCAAAATCCCCGACCGCCTGCTGTTCAAACAGATTGCCGAACCAATGGACCGAAAATCCATTCATCGGGAAGGTCAGACCGCCATTTTCACCCTGAAATGACAGGATAAAGATCGTCAGCATCGGCCCATACAGGAACAGCACAAACAGCGCAAAGAAAGCCGCCAGAAAATAGAAACTTGTCGGGCGCTTTTCACGGGTCTTCGCCATCTCAAAGCTCCTTCCTGATATCGACCATGCGCAGCAACGCCGTCACAATCAAAAGCACGGTCACCAGAAGAACCACCGCACTGGCCGCCGCCGCCGGATATTGCAGCAACCCGATCTCATTGGAAATCTGAAGCCCGACCGACGCACTCTGCCCGCCGCTCATCAAACGCACCGTGATGAAATCACCCATCACGACCGTGATGACAAAGATCGAACCGATTGCAATTCCGGGCTTCGATAACGGCACAATCACGTGGCGCAGGGTTTCAAACCCCGATGCCCCGGCATCACGGGCGGCCTCGATCAGGGAACGGTCAATGCGCATCATCGAATTGAAAATCGGCACGACCATAAACAGGGTGTAAAGATGCACATCCGCCAGAACGACCGCAAAATCCGAAAACAGCAGGAATTCAAGCGGTTCATCCACAATACCCAGCCCCATCAGGGCCGAATTCAAAAGCCCGTTGCGCCCCAAAAACGGAATCCACGAAATCATGCGAATGATGTTCGATGTCCAGAACGGGATCGTGCACAACATGAACAGAACAATCTGCCATGTCAGGCTGCGCACATGGAACGCCAGGAAATAGGCAACCGTAAACCCGATCAGAAGGGTAAAGCCCCAGGTCAACGCGGCATATTTGAATGTATTAAGGTAAATCTGCCAGGTTACTGAAGACCCCAGCAGGTATTTGTAATTTTCAAAAATGAAGTCGGGCAGAATGCGGTATTCGTCATAGTCCCAGAAACTGACGACAATAATCGTCAGCAACGGCACGACCAGAAAGATCGCAAAGATCAGCGCCATCGGCGAGATCAGGAAATACGACGATCGCTTGGACATATCAAACGCCATTGTCTGCCCTTTGAACCGGAAAAATCATCAGGGAAATCAGGATATCGGGCGCAACCGAAGCTGCGCCCGACCGAATTGAAACGCCTTATGCGGCGATGAATTCGTTCCACTTGCGGACCATGTGCTTGTTCTCGTCCATGACAGAGTTCCAGCACGCAACCGATCCCATGCGTTCCTCGTACGAGCCGCCATCGCGAACCGCACCGGCCTTTTCCATGACCTTGCCATCCGGGCTAAGGATATCGCCCTGGGCTTCCTTGCCTTCCATCCAGAAGCCCCATTCGTCTTCGGACATGAATTTCTGTGCGGTTGCCGGGGCGGCGCTGTAATAACCCTGACGGTTAAGATACGCCCCGACCCAGCCCGACAGGTACCAGTCGATATATTCATACGCCGCCTCAAGTTCGAGGCCGGTAAGGTGCTTGGCCAAACCAATGCCGCCACCCCATGCACGATACCCTTCCTTAAGCGGCTGGTATTTGCACGCAATGCCCTTGGACCGAACGGCGGCAACCGCCGGTGACCACATCGACTGGATCACGACTTCGCCCGATGCCATCAGGTTGACCGACTCATCGAAGCTCTTCCAGAAGGCGCGGAACTGACCGGCTTTCTTGGCATCGATCATGATCGCAATCGTCTTGTCGATTTCTTCCTGGGTCATGTTGCCCTTGTCACCATAGGTAACCTCGCCCATGGCTTCGCAAACCATGGCCGCATCCATGATCCCGATGGACGGAATATTCAGGATCGATGCCTTGCCCTTGAATGCCGGATCAAGCAAATCGGCCCAGCTATTGATCGGGCGTTCGATCAGGTCCGGGCGAATGCCCAGCGTATCGGCATTGTAAATCGTCGGAACAAGGGTCATCCACTGGGTCGGTGCAGATGCAAATTCAACGCTGTCGGCACCTTCGACGAAGCCAACCGTGTGCGGTGCCGTGCCCTGTGCGATCTCGGAATCCGGGGTCAGTTTGCCGTCGATGAACAGCTTGGAGATATACTGATAGTTTTTAAGCTTGGTGGTATCCATCGGCTGCATGGTGCCCGCCGGGAAAACCTTCTTACAGATCCAGTATTCGATATCGGCAATATCAAACGATTTCGGCTGGGTGACCGCACGCTGCGCAACCGCATCGGAATCAAGGGCCGTCATCTGAAGCGTGAAGCCAAGGTCTTCCTTAACCTTGTCGGCCACCGCGTTGATGTTTGAAACACCCGTGCCGAACTGGCGCAACGTCACATCCTTGATGTTCTGCGCCCAGATGGTCGGGAAACCGGTGATCGCACCTGAACCAATCGCGACACCGGCAGTCGCAGCCGCCCCTTTAACAAAACCGCGGCGGGTGACTTCCTTGGTGGAAAGCAGGTTTTTCGTCGTTTTGGAATTGTCGGTCGTCATGTGAAGCTCCTGATAAATGATGTTTTTTTAGGCCAGAACATGCGCGTGTTCGGGTTTCCAGTAGGCGATGAACTTTTCCTTCCGGCGCACGGGCGCCTGCCGAAATTCGCTTTCGGTCTTCATCAGGGTGATTTCCTTGCCGTCATTGGTCGTCGCCACAATCCGCACCCAAAGGCCGAGATACTCGACCGTTGTGATTTCGACGGGAATCTGACCATTTTCGGCATCACCGGGTGCTGTTTCACCCAGCCCGATCAGGTCGGTACGAATTGTGAATTCAAGATCCTCGCCCGTGGCGCCATCACCATATCCGGGCAGGAAGAAACTATCGGGACCCCGGGTCAGAAGCGTGCCCGCCGGGCTGCTTTCCGAAACCGTTCCCTTGAAGATATTCTGACCGCCCATGAAATTGGCGATGAAGCGCGAACGCGGCTTGTTGAATATTTCCTCGGGCGTGCCTTTCTGGCGAATGACACCGTCTTCCATGACAACAACCATGTCCGAAAGCGCAAGCGCCTCGTCCTGGGCATGGGTGACATGGACAAACGTGATGCCAAGCTCCTGCTGAAGGCGGCGCAATTCATCGCGCATCCGCGCCCGCAGGAACGGATCAAGGGCCGAAAGCGGCTCGTCCAGCAACAGGACGGAGGGCTGCGTGATCAAGGCACGCGCAAGCGCAATGCGCTGCTGCTGCCCACCCGAGAGCTGATCGGGCTTGCGATCCGCAAACTTTTCCATATGGACGCGCGCCAGCATTTCCTTGGCCCGTTCATTGCGCTCAGCCGGGGAAATGCCCTGCATCCGCAGGCCGAACGCGACATTTTCCATGCAGGTCATATGCGGGAACAACGCATAATTCTGGAACATCATGGCCGTGCCACGCTTGACCGGCGGAAGCTCGGTCACATTGCGATCCCCGATCAGAAGATCACCTTCGCTGATCACCTCATGCCCGGCAATCATGCGCAATGTCGTGGTTTTGCCGCAGCCGGATGGACCAATCAGGCAGCAATAGGCCCCTGCCGGTATTTTGAGGTCGATCGATTTGACTGCGATGGTACTGCCGTAATGCTTACTGACAGCGATCAACTCAATGGCCCCGTTACCCTTCATGCGCCCACCCGTTACTGCATGCAAAATTGTTAACAATCCATATTTTTGATTGTAGGCAAATTGCATGCCACTTTCAGGATCGGCAGTTTTGCGGGACGTTCACCCGAAACCATAGGGCGACGAAACCGGCCAATGCCCGATTCATACGCAACTTGTGCGCAATTTTTGCACAGCAACATTCTTTTGATTAAACCGCGGGCAATGCCGTTGCGACTCATCCAAAACGATTGCCGCATTTTTTTGTTTTGCAGATCGTCAACAATTTTGTAGAAAAGAATTGACCCCTCGAATGAACAACCGGAAAGATGCGCCGCGATGGCCAACCCCGCACAGCCCACCCCCTATAAAGGCAGCGGTAAACTTCGCCCGGAAGAATTGATCTATCAGGAAATGCTTGGCGCCATTCTTGACCGGCGGCTGGAACCGGGCATGAAACTGATCGAAGAAGATCTTGCCAAAACATTCTCGGTCAGCCGGGCCCGCATCCGGGCCACCTTCTTACAGCTCGCCCATGACAAGCTGATCAATCTGGTCCCCAATCGCGGGGCCTTCATCGCCGAACCCACCATAGACGAGGCGATCGAGGTCTTTTCCGCCCGCCGCATGATCGAAGACGGCGTGGTGCGTAAAATCGCCGCCAAGATGACGCCCGACCGCGCAAACCAGATCCGCGAGCATCTGGAACGCGAACATCAGGCCCACCACGCAGGCGACCATCGCGCCGCCATCATCCTTTCCGGGGAATTCCACCTTTTGCTGGCCCGCCTTGCCGGCAATCTGGTGATCGAGGAATTCCTGGAACGCCTGATCCTGCGCAGCTCCCTGATCATTGCGATGTATGAAAGCCCGCAACCGGTGGATTGCTCTCACTCGGAACATGAAACGCTGTTAAACGCCCTTCTGGGCGGCGACCCGGACGCAGCAGCCGCCGAAATGGCCAAACATCTTGATGCCATCCGCGACCGGTTACAGCTTCAACGCCCCAAACCAGCCAAAACCGATTTCGCCAGCATCTTTGGCCGAAATCCCAAATCGGTCGCCAGCTAATCCGGCATCATCCGCCGGGATTTTTCAAATATCAGCACCCGCCATCGGCTTCCGTGAAGCAGAAGGCGGGCCGCGCAGCTTCCGCCCGGACACGATCGCAATCCGTGGCCGCAATGCGCGGCACGGCACGGGCATACACGCCCGCAGGCTACTGACACAGCATTCCCAACCAGATCGTCATTCCCGCGACGGCGGGAATCCAGTCTCTTTCAATGGGATATGAATTTCGGGTCTGCGCGCCGCTTCGCCCGGAATGACGATTTTGATCCATTCCGGGCTTTGTCAATAATCTGAATTCTGGCGGGCACACACGCCCGTGGCTTTCTCTGATCAATTATAATTGTATAAATTATCCAATAATGCTTAACTGTTTGAATCTCTGCTTGCGGCTGCTGACGGCATTTTTGTCATATAATATGATATTTACATCCCATCCCCGATTTCTTAAGCTGCCGCCGAATAAAACCGCGTAAATCGGGCGTTGCAGGATTACCGATATCCACCGTCCAACCCTTTGCACGGTATCATCATACAAACACGCCAACCCCACAGGAGGCTCCATGCTGAATGGACAGCACTATATTGCAGGCGAATGGCTGAACGGTCCGGATGTGTTTCAGGCCGATAACCCGTCGACCGGCGAAAAACTGCCAACAAAGTTCCAGCACGGCACCGAGGAACTGGTGGATCAGGCGGTTCAGGCGGCAAATGCCTGTGCCGAAGAATTTGCGGCGATGCTGCCGGCCAAACGCGCGGCCTTCCTGCGCGCGATTGCCGATGAAATTGATGCACGCGGCGATGAAATCACCGAAATCGGCAATCTCGAATCTGCCCTGCCCGCTGCACGCCTGACTGGCGAGCGCGGCCGCACCGTAGGCCAGTTGCGCTTCTTTGCCGACTGGATCGAAGAAGGATCATGGTTCGAAGCCCGCATTGAAACCGCCCAGCCAGATCGTCAGCCCCTGCCAAAGCCCGACATCCGCGTGATGCACAAGGCCCTTGGCCCGGTTGGGGTTTTCGGCGCGTCAAACTTCCCGCTGGCATTTTCGACCGCGGGCGGTGACACCGCATCGGCACTGGCTGCGGGTTGCCCGGTCGTGTTCAAGGGTCACGCGGCCCATCCCGGCACGTCCGAAGTCGTTGCCAAGGCCATCGAAGCCGCAATTAAAAAAACCGGCATGCCCAAAGGCGTGTTCAGCCTGATCCATGGTGGCACCCGCAAGGTCGGTCAGGCGCTGGTCGCCCATCCGCTGATCAAGGCGGTTGGCTTCACCGGTTCGACCGGTGGTGGTCGTGCGCTGTTTGATATTGCCGTTTCCCGCCCGGAACCGATCCCGTTCTATGGCGAACTCGGCAGCAACAACCCGGTCTTCCTGATGCCCAAAGCAATGGGTGCCAAGGCGGCTGAAATCGCCAAGGGCTGGGTCGGATCGCTGACCATGGGTGTTGGTCAGTTCTGCACCAATCCGGGTCTTTTGATCGCGCTCAAGGGTGCCGATCTTGATGCCTTTGTTGAAACCGCCGCGGCCGAACTCGGCCAGGTTGGCGGTGCCGCCATGCTGACGGATCGCGTTTCAAGCGCCTATCATCATGTCACCGATGCGATGGCCGGTCACGCCAAGGTAACCTGCGCACTTAAACGCCGCGACAGCGACGGCCCGTTCGAAGGCAGCCCGGCGATCTTCCGCACCACCGCTGCCGACTGGCAGGCCAACCCGGAACTGGCCGAGGAAATGTTCGGCCCGGCCGGCATCATTGTCGAATGTGACACGCCCGAGGAAATGGTTGCCCTGTCGGCAACCCTGATCGGGCAGTTGACCGCAACCATCCACATGATTGACGCCGATGCCGAACTGGCCGGGAAACTGCGCCCCGCCCTTGAAAAATGTGCCGGCCGCATCCTGATCAATGGCTGGCCGACCGGGGTCGAGGTCTGCCATTCCATGGTCCATGGCGGCCCCTATCCGGCCAGCACGGATTCCCGTGCAACATCGGTTGGGTCGCTCGCGATCAAGCGTTTCATCCGCCCGGTCTCCTATCAGGCCTTCCCGGATGCGTTGCTGCCCGAAGCCCTCAAGGACGCAAACCCGCTCAACATCCCGCGCCTTGTAAACGGCAAATGGCAGATGCCGAAATAAAGATCGCACTTACAGAAGAATAAAAGGGCGCGACCATGTACTGGTCGCGCCCTTATCTGTTTCTGGACCGGATTTGAAAATACGATCCTGTTCCACCGCGATCAGGCGATACCCGTCAATCTGGCCGCAACACCCAGTCCGGCACATAGCAGCAGCACCTGAATAGTGCCCATTCCCCGCCAGAGAACCGCCAGAAGTGCGGTCACGGTCAGTGCTGCCGCTGCCAGGTTTACCGACGAAAGAACCGGGATCAGCAGATCCAGTCCGGGTGCATCAAGCGGTTTGACTTCGGCAAACACCACATGAAGCCCGAACCATACCGCAAGGTTAAGGATGACCCCGACCACCGCGGCAGTAATTGCACTAAGTGCAGCTGTCAGGTTCTGGTTATTGCGCAGCCTTTCAATGAAAGGTGCACCAAGGAATATCCACAGGAAACAGGGCGTGAAAGTGACCCAGGTTGTCAGCAAACCGCCAAGAGTCGCTGCCATCAGCGGCGGCAGGGTGCCCGCATCGCGCAACGCCCCCATGAAACCGACAAACTGTGTCACCATGATCAGCGGCCCCGGTGTGGTTTCAGCCATGCTTAAGCCATCAAGCATTTCACCTGCCGCCAGCCAACCGAAATTCTGCACCGCTTCCTGTGCGACATAGGCCAGAACCGCATAGGCCCCGCCAAAGGTCACCACTGCCATCACACTGAAGAACCCGGCGATCTGGCTAAAGACATGGGCCGGGCCAAACGCAAGAAACAGCGCCCCAACCGGCACCAGCCAAAGGCCAAGCAGGATCGCTGAAACGCGAAAGGCCCAGGCCCGATTGACCTGTGTATGGTCCGGGGATTCTTCACCCAGCAGGGTGTCGGCATCGGCAACCTGAACTGCACCGATTTTCCCATGTCCACCGCCACTGCGAAATGCCGCAATATTCCGGCGTGCCGCAACATAACCTATCATTCCGGCGACAAGAATGATCACGGGAAAAGGAACCCCGAAGGCAAAGATCGCAACAAAGGCCGCAACCGCAATCGAGACCATCGCACTGTTTTTAAGCGCCCGCTTGCCGATCCGGTAAACGGCCTGGGCGACAATTGCCAGAACCGCTGCTTTAAGACCAAAGAAAAATGCCTCGACAATCCCCACATTGCCCCAGATCGCATAGACCCAGCTAAGCGCCATGATCGCGACCACACCGGGCAGAACGAACAAGACACCGGCAATCACACCGCCAAGGGTCCGATGCATTAGCCAGCCGATATAAACGGCCAGCTGCTGTGCCTCGGGACCGGGTAACAGCATGCAATAGTTAAGGGCATGGAGAAACCGCTTCTCGCCAAGCCATTTGCGCTCTTCGACCAGAATTTGATGCATCAGGGCAATCTGGCCCGCAGGCCCCCCGAAACTCAAAAGACCGATCCGCGCCCAGACCTTGAAGGCTTCGCTCAGGGTCGGATAATCAGATGATCGCATGTCATACCTGTGGCTTGTTGGTTGGCCAGTTGTGGTTTTCATGCGTGGCGTCACGCGCCCAGCGATAGAACGAATCATATAGCAGCATACCGGCGTCAAGTTGCTCAAGATCGTCGGAATACATGCGAGATAATCCAAGTGACGCTGCCAGAAGCCCGGCCGATTCCGGGGCGAGATCAAGGCGGGCGGTATCCGCCCCGCGCACAATCAAGGCAAGCCGGTCAAGGGCCGGTATAGACAAACCAAATTCCGCCAGCATCACATCGAAACTGCACAATTCGTCACGATGGCTCCAGAACACGCCTTCGATGTCAAACGGTACCGCCTGATAACGCTCTGCCACACCCAGAACTTCTGCCGGGGCGACAAACAGAATAACGGCACGCGAATCAAGAAACCGCCGGATCAACCAAGGACAAGCAATGCGGTCAATTTTCGGACGTGATCGTGTTACCCAGACTGTCCGTCCCTGAGAATCGCGCGCGGGCAGCTTCTCCGGGCGAATTACCGGATGTCCGTTTGATACCCAGTCTTCAAAGCCGCCTTCCAGGTATTCCGATGGACAACCTTCCGCACGCAGCCATGCCGCGGTTCCCTGACTGCGTTTATGTCCGGCCTGACAGATCACAATGGAACTTGTCCCGGCGATGCGTGATGCCAGTTCAGACAATGCAGTATCGTCCACCCGGATCGCACCGGGTATCAGATGCGGATCGGCGTTGAAGTCTTCGTCGGATCGAACATCAAGAAGCAGTGGCACGCGGGGCGTACCGATGATTTTGGAAAGTTTGTCGCTGGAAATCGCGTTGGGCGCAGGCATATGCGTTCCTCCTTTGCAGGCTTGAATTGGAACGCGATCTTTAGCTGGCGCCTCGTGGGGAGTTCGCGTTTCCCCATAGACCTAGAAAACGCGAAGCCATGGAAATAGTCAAGACCAAAGCAAAATCGATCAGATCGCCGGTTTGCCCGGCGGCGGGACAAAACTCGGGCCTCCAGCAACCGTCGCCAACGGACCATCATCGGGCTCTCTGCCGCCTCGGCGTCCAGACAAACCTCGGGCGTTCGCCATCTTCACCAGCAGACGGACTTCGGGCATACTGACCCCAACCTGTCCACCACCGACGGGCCGCAATCCGATGCCGCCACTACTACCATTGCTTCCTCTTTCGGCAAATCCGGGGTCCATTCCCCGACAAGACGCACCTCTCCTGTCATGACAAATAAGTGTGTTCGAAACCTGTTAGACCCAGCCCAGAATGCCGCCGTAATGGCTCCGCCATCCGCCGGTCAATATCCTGCGGAGGGCCCCGCTGCCCTGCCTCAATCTTTGCCGTTGCATCCTGACCCCCTCTTCGATCCGGCCCCAAACGCAAAAACCCGCGAGGCTCAGGGCCTTGCGGGTTTCGATCCGGGTGCATTTCTCCCGTTGACTTGACTCTTATGGCATAATTAAAAGAACAAATCAAGAACTTTTTGAAAAACTTACATAGCGTCATAGGCCGCCCCCTCAGGGACCGTCCTGTATTTCCATAACCCCTATGCGTCGCGCGGCACCCCGTTCGGGTCCTCGCTACCGCGATGGTATTTGAAGGTGCCGGTCGCGGTCGCGATCACCTCGCCCGCCGCGTTATAGGCGGTGGCTTCGGTAAAGACGATCTTGCGCCCGCCGCCCTGTTTGCGTCCCTCAACCCGCACCGTGCCGCCGGTTGCCATCCCGATGAAATTGGTCGTCAGCGACAGGGTCAGCGATTTGCGGACATTCCCCGGAACGGCGCAGTAACAGACAGCACAGCCCGACGCCGTATCCATCAGGGTCGCAATCACGCCCCCATGCAGGATGCCTGCCCGATTGCGGTGATGATCCCTGATTTCAAGCTCGACCACCGCACGGTCTTCTTCCCATTCAACAACCTGATAGCCCAGATAAGCCTGAAGCCCGCTACCATGCGCCTGTTCCCAGGCAAGATTGTCATTCACATCACTCATAGCACGACCTCTGGTAAATCCTGTTTGCCAAGCTATAGCAGATAAATCCAACATTTTGGACCATGCGCGTTTGGCAATGTATTGTGCATTGCGATATAAATTTATCAATCAATATCAATTACTTATATCTATCGTTCTCCAAACAAGAACGGGATAGCGGTGAAACGAGAATAGTGGGTTCAAACGGCTTCTGGTACATCTGAAATCACCCCAGACGCAAAGGAACCTAACCATGGCAACGCTTGCACTTAAAGACACCACCACCATCGAACGCGAAGTTCGCGTCAACTGGTTCACCAACCTTGTTCATGCGCTTCAGGTCGCCGTGATCATGAAAGCGTCGAAAGCACGCACCCATGATGAACTGATGACCGAGTGGAACAATGCATGGCGTCAGGTCGAGGGCTAATTCACCCTCTCTGACCCTGCGGGTTTGAGGATTGGCATCCAAAAGATGCTGACAATTCATCGCCCTTGACGGTTTCAACCAAACAACCGAAAACGGTTGAATGCAAAAGTTTGATATCGTCACGATCCGGTTGTTTGTCGCCATTGTGCGCGCCGGAAGCATCAATGAAGCCGCCCGGCGCGAACATATCGCGACATCGGCTGTAAGTCGCCGCATCGGCGAACTTGAAGCCATGCTTGGCGTCAAACTGCTGCGCCGTCTGCCCCGCGGTGTCGAACCGACGGAAGAAGGTGCGATTTTCGCGCGCTACGGCGAAAAGCTTCTGGGTGATCTTAATCACCTGTCAAATGAGCTGCGCGATTTCAACAGCGGCGAAAAGGGCAAGATTTATCTTGCTGCCGTGACCTCGGCAATTCTCACCGGACTGCCTGCATTTCTGGCCGATTTTCAACGTGATTTCCCCGATGTGACTGTCGATGTCCGTGAACTGACATCGCGCGAGTCATCTGATGCGGTGCGCGAAGGTCGTGCCGATCTGGCGATCATGGCCGATAACGGCCCCTGTCAGGGTTTGTCGAACCACGTCTTTTGCGACGACCCGATCTGGGTCGTGACCCCCAAGGGCCATCCGCTGATCCCCGATCAATCCAACCCGGCCCCGGTTACCTTTGCCGAAGCCGCAAAATACGACATCATTTCCCTGCATGAAGGCGGCGTTATTGATGACCTGATCAGCGAGGCGGCGGGCAAGCTGCATCACGACATGCACCCGCATATCAAGGTCATGCGTTTCGGATCCTTGCGCCAGATGATCGCAGCCGGACTTGGCATCGGATTTCTGCGGCAAAGTTCGGTCGCAGGTTACATTGATCACATGAATATTTCCGGCGCACCGATTGCCGATAGCTGGGCCAAACGCCAGTTGCTGATCGTGCATGACGGTGAGGATACCCTCACCAGTTCCGCCAAAATCTTCCGCGATTATCTGCTTAAAAAGGCATCCGAAACCAAGGTCAAACCGGGCCTTGGCTGAACGGGTCGCGTGACCTTAAATCAGACCAGCACCGTTCTCGATCCGGCTCTTGGCAATCGGGCGATGCAGCCCCTTTGACCGATCAGGCCTATGGCGCACAAACCTTGCTGCCTCTGCCAGGATCAGATCAGGCAATTCCGCCCATTCGCCAATCGGGTCGAGTATTTCAATCGTCTCGCCCGGTTGTGCCGCAATCATTTCCGGTAAATCCGTGCAGGCATGCATGCCACCGCCTGCGAGCATCGGCACAATCAGCGCATGCTTGCGTGACCCGACTGTTCGCCAGTCCCGCAGTGACGGATCGCCTTCGATATTGCCAATGCAAATCTCGCTTTCGGCACAGGCGCTGCCAAGTTCTTTGGCAAATCTGACGGTTTCCGGCAGTGGCTCGGTCAGGGTTTTCAGACCATGCGGCACCAGAAATACCGATGTTTCCGATCCATCCCAGCCACGCCGCGACAGGGCGGCCTGAACATGGCGGGCAACCATGGCCGTAAAACCCGGCAGGTTGATTGCAGGCGGCAGGATAACCGCACGATCAAGTCCTGCATCGCGCAAATTGCGCGGCAGTTCCTTAAAAACCAGATATCCTTCGCTGAAAAACAACGGAAAGACGATCAGCTCGTCTGCTTCGTGATCGCGCTTCAGCTTTGCCAGTTGATCGGGAACCGACGGTGTGCTGCGCATATAGCCATGGCGTACCGGCCCGGCCCAAAGATCGCGCACGGCAGCCGCCAGCGCCGCCGCAGGATCGCCGCCATTGCCGCTGTTACCATGTGACACCATCATCAGGGTCGGCATGCCAAAACTCGTCATATCCATGTACCACCAGGGCCTGATCAAAACCTAATAACTGGTACGTGGACTGCAAGGGTTCGGATTTCCCACCCCTTCTTTATTGCACCAGATCCCAGTGGGGCTGACCGCCAAAACGGTCATAAATAAAATCGACCAAAAGCCGGATACGTGCCGATAATTGTCGGCTCGGCGGATAAAGCAGATACAGAAACAGTTCCGGCGGGCTGTAATCACACAAAACACTAACCAGATTACCACTTTGCAAATCCGGCCCGGCAATGAAGGTTGGCAATAATGCCAGGCCAAGGTCAGCAAGTGCTGCATCGCGCAGAACTTCGGCATTGTTGCAGCAGAAAACGCCATTCACCTGCACCGAAACCGGACCGTCCGGACCATTCATCTTCCAGCTCGAACCGGCTGGCAGGCTGCCATAGTGCAAACATGGCAAAGTCGCAAGATCACGCGGAGATTCCGGTTCGCCGTGCTTTCGGATGAAGTCCGGCGAGGCACACAAAACCCGGTTCATCGGAATGATTTCATGATCAATCAGTGCGAGTGTTTCACTGGGCTGGCTGATCCGCACTGTCATGTCATACCCGTCCGCGACCGGGTCGATAAAGCGGTCCGATAGGGCAAGTTCGACCCGGATGTCAGGATATTGCCGGGCAAAGTCAACCAGTGCAGGCCCCAGATGCAGCGTGCCAAATGACATCGGCGCATTGATGCGCATATCACCCGATGGCGTTTCGCGGTTTTCGCGAATGGCTTCTTCTGCTTCATGCAAATCGGCAAGCACGGCTTTGGCCCGGTCATAAAAAGCCCGGCCGCTTGGCGTGACGGCAACCTGACGCGTCGTGCGGTTCAAAAGCTGCACCCCCAAATCTTCCTCAAGCGCAATGACCGCCCGATTAACCTGGGACCGTGATTGACCAATCGCACGTGCCGCCGCAGCAAAACTGCCTTCATCGACAACTTTTACAAAGGTTTGCAAGCTTCCAAGCTTGTCCATCCAAGGCCTCCGCCATGCCTATATCTGTTTTATTGTCGCTAATTACGCGACAGTATGCACATTATTACGATAATTGTCACTTTTTGCGAAAAGCGTATTCTGGCTCCAACAAACGACACCCCAGCGATGGAGACCAACATGATTACCAAGATCAAATCCGCAGACCGTGGCCGCGCCCAGTTTGGCTGGCTTGACTCCCATCACACTTTTTCCTTCGGTCACTATTACGATCCGAAACGGATGGGTTGGGGCCCGCTGCGCGTGATTAACGAAGACCGGGTTATCCCCGGTGCAGGTTTTGACACTCATGGCCACAAGGATATGGAAATCATTTCCTATGTGCTTGATGGCGCGCTTGAACACAAAGACAGCCTTGGCACCGGTTCCGTTATCCGCCCGGGCCGCCTGCAGCGCATGACGGCCGGAACGGGTATCCGTCATTCGGAATACAACCATTCCAAGGAGAAGCCGGTACACTTCCTGCAAATCTGGGTCATACCCGAAGCCGCAAATCTGGAACCGGGTTACGAGGAAAAGGAAATCGCACGTTCCGATACGGGTTCGGGCCTGTCACTGATCGGCAGCCGCACCGGCCGGGATGGATCGATCACCATTCATCAGGATGTTGACCTTTACGTTGCCCATCTGGGTGAAGGTGAAACAGCATCCCATAAAATCGAACCGGGTCGGATTGCCTGGGTTCAGGTAGCGCGCGGCATGCTGAGCGTGAATGGAGAAACCCTGAAGGCCGGCGATGGTGCCGCCATCCGGGACGAAGACGAACTGATTTTCAGCGACGCAACCGAAGCTGAAGCCCTTGTTTTTGACATGGTCGCCTGAACCGGTCTTCCGGTCCGACTTTTCGATGGAGAATGAATATGTCATCTCTTGCAAATACCAAACCGCGTACGGTCATCCCGGCCCTTGGCAATCTTTGGGCGGCACTTGAACCCCTGTCACCCGTGATCGTTCGCGTCACCACGGGCCTTCTTCTGGTCCCGCATGGTGCACAGAAACTGTTTGGTGCCTTTGGTGGCTATGGCCTTGAAGGTACGGCTGGCTGGCTTGAAAGCATCGGCTTTGCCCCGGGCTTCCTGTTTGCCCTTCTGATCGGGCTTCTGGAATTCGTGGGCGGCCTGATGCTGACTGTGGGTCTTCTGACCCGGCCGGTAGCCGCCGCTGTGATTGCCTTTATGGCTGTTGCGGTCACCATTCATCTGCCCAACGGGTATGCATGGAACAATGCCGGGTTTGAAATGCCGGTCTTCTGGGGCCTGATGGCGCTTTCGATCCTGATCCGTGGCGGTGGCAAATACTCGGTAGATCGCAAGATCGGTGTCGAATTCTGATCGTGCTCACCCCAACGCAATGATCTTCCCCTCTTCGCTCTCAACAACTTTGGGCTGCCTTCATCAGCAGCCCTTTTTTGTTTACCTCCCCGCGGATGAATCTCTGGCACCCTACACCCGCATGATCATATTGACCTGCTTTGTGATCCAGAATCCGTCTCCGCGGGTAAGGCATTTGTATTGTCAAAATCCTGCAACGCTGTCAGCCTGAAGGCAGCCATCAGCCGACCTTTCCCGAAAAGGATGCCGGGATGCCAGAAAACGTTTCAGTCCTCTTCGTTGATGACGATCCCAATGTGCTTAGCGGATTGCGTCGCCGCATCATGTCAAAACGGCCCGATTGGAAACTGCGTTTTTGCACCAGTGGCGCCGAAGCCCTCAAGAATCTTGATCTGCAAGGGGCTGATGTCATTGTTTCGGACATGCGGATGCCCGAAATGGACGGGGCTGAATTGCTGCGCACCGTAGCACGAAAATATCCTGATACGGCCCGCATCCTGCTTTCGGGTTATTCCGATGAAAAGGCCATCCAGTCCGGCAGTGCGGCAACCCATCATTTTCTGATGA
The DNA here is from genome assembly GCF_001613805.1 of Thalassospira lucentensis. Taxonomy (GTDB): domain Bacteria; phylum Pseudomonadota; class Alphaproteobacteria; order Rhodospirillales; family Thalassospiraceae; genus Thalassospira; species Thalassospira lucentensis_A. The sequence continues at coordinate 426,573 of NZ_LPVY01000005.1, read as the reverse complement.
AACCGTGCAGCGATCAGGATGTCATCCACGCCATTGAACGCGGTCTGATCCTGCGCAACTATCTGCGTGATCCTCTGCTGATCGATATCCTGTATCGCATGTCGGCCACACTTCTCTGGCCACCGGTTTTTCAAAGGCTGCATACGATCCTGCAACACAAGGGACAAAGCAGCGAGAAAGAGTTGCTGGAATTCAGCCGCGACAAACCCGGTTTTATCGACCTTGCCCATGAACTTGCACGCCGTGAAAAACTTATCCTGCCAACGGATACGCCCGATATGGTTGCCCTGATCGACCTGTTCGGACCGGAAAGCATCAAGGCATTATGTGTCATATGGGCCGTACATGGCCAGCAGACCGGATTCACCTTGGACAATATAGAACAGGCCATTCATCGCAGCCTCGTTCTTGGCCAGATGTCTGCCGAGATCGCCCGTCTCGACGGCCTGTCTCACGAGACTATCGATATTGTCCGCGCCGCGGCAATCCTTTGCCATGTCGGACTAAACATCATGGAACAGGTGATTCCGGAAAAGGTTGCGGCAAGTCGTGATCATGCAGATCGGGATCACTGCGACATCATCTCAGCAGAAGTCGGTTCAATCGGTGTTTCTCATCCCGGTGTTTCGGCCTGCCTCGCAGCCCTTTGGGGCTTCAAGCACGAGGTTATCGAAGACATTGCTTTTCATCATCGCCCGGAAGCTGCACCAACGCAGAATTCCAGATCTTTGCTGATTGTCTATGCCGCACAGCATTTTGCCCGAAAGTTTGGTCGGGACAGCGATGATCGCACATCCAAATATGACCGCGCAGCGAGTTTCATTGCCCGTTGCAATGCCCAACAGAAATGGGCCTCGTGGGAACAACATTGTGCGTCACTTCGCGACAGCCTTCCCCTGGCAATATGATCCTCATATCGCCGTGCGACAGCGATCCGGCAGGAACAGGAGATGATTTCCATAGGGCTCGGCGTCGCAATATCCCATCAGGATCGAATGTCATAGATTTCATCGATTGTGCTACGATCCCGACGTTGATCATCGTCCGCCTGCCGGTTGCCCGGTTTCGGAATACGGATAATAAACTCGGCCCCTTCGCCACTTGCTTCGGACAGGGTCAGATCGCCATTGAAATCATCTTGGATCAGCTTGCGACAAATCGGCAGGCCTTGACCCGTGCCAACCCCGCGTTCCTTGGTGGTAAAGAAATAATCGAAAATACGGTCACGCAGTTCTTCGGGCACACCACCGCCATTGTCACGTAAACGAATCAAGACATCCGTGGTATCCGAGGTAACATCCAGCCAGATTTTGCCGGGCCGTTTTCCTGATTCCCGGATTGCCTGCGACGCATTGACGATCAGGTTGATCAACGCCTGCGACAGATGGTTCCGCCGACCTTCGACTTCCCTGACATCTGTCACATAACTTTGTTCAAGTTCAGCGACGTGTTTGACCTGGTTGCGCGTCAGGGTTATCGCCGTTTCGATTTCCTCGGCAATGGAAATCCGTTCGACAGAATCCGTCGTCGGATGGGCAAACTTCCGTATACCCCGAACAATCTCCGCAATCCGGTCAAGGCCCTGAATACTTTCCCTGATTGCCAGCGGGATTTCTTCAATCATGAAGTCGATGCGGTTCCGATCAAGTTCAAGACGGGCGGTTCCATCTGCATCAACGGTCCGGATTGCCTTAACCACCTCGTCAAAGCTGTCAGAAAGGAATTCAAGATTGTTCTGAATGTATTGAGCCGGCGTATTGATTTCATGCGCAACCCCGCCCGCCAAAGTCCCCAAAGCATGCATTTTTGCGTAATCTGCCGCTTCTTCGATGACTTCCTGTTCCTGCCGGGCACGTCGCGCATCGACATCTGCGGCAAAGGCACGCTGACGGTGACGAATGACAAAGACCGCAAGACCAATCATCACGATCATGCCGGAAAAGAACAGATAGGACAGGATTTGTATGTCTGTCTTCACGCTGGCAATGTTGCTGGCATTATAGACTGACACAAAGTTGGTCGTGCGAACCACTGCCTGCTGTAAAGGATCGTCGATAGTTTCAAGTTCGTCGTGAATGAAATTCAATACAACAGATGGGTTCGATGTCTTTGCGATCATCGCATCAATGCGGGCGATCTTTTCATCAAGTATCGCCAGCAAACTTGTCACTTCAGGAATTTGTAGGAGAACCTGAAAACCCTCACCCTGTTTGACAAGCAAAGTGCGGCTTACAAGGATTTCATATTCCAGAAGAACCTGTTCGAAATCCTCTTTGGCGATTTCATTCTGTACCCGGGCGTATTCGATATATCGCTCGATTTCCAGAAACTGGCGCTGAATCTGAAAAACCGCCCATGCAAAATTTTCACGATACGCAAATTTTTCGTCGTCGAGCTGCCGCACAATCGCAGTCGAAAAGACGCCGTAAAGGATAATGAACAGGACCAGTATCGAGAAAATGACCCCACTCGAAATTTTTGACAGAAAATGTCTAGTTTTGCCCATCAATCGACTTCACTTGCCAGACGGAATAAGACCAGTAGGTGTCAGTCTGGAAACGAACATCACTGTCATAGGGGAAAACAACCCAGAACGGGCCTTTGTCGCGCACCGACATTTCTGCATCATTCTGCAGATAAACCAGAATGGCGTTGTCATCCCGAAGCACACTGGCCGGAATCATCACGCTGTAATCATTCAATGCGGACACACGTACTGTATCGGCCGTGATGCCATAGGTATCGAGCAGAACATCGAAATCAACACCCCGGAATTTCTGAACACCGTCGGTCCACGGGGTCGAAGTATAAAACTCGGTGTCGGGCAGTTTGGTCAGTTCTTCAAATGACACCGTCGTGGTTTTACCGCCGGTAGTTGAAAGCCTCAATTCACTTGCTGCATGAGCATTTCCAACCGTAAAGACAATGATCGTGCCTATGGTCATGGCGAATTTAGTGATCGTTTTCATCATCGTAATTGTACTCCGAGACTGGTTTAAACATTGGTCACGGCGTGGTAACAAAACAATGATCGAGCTTGAAAAAACTGGTCAACCATTTGTATTGCCACACTTGTTCATATCGCAATCTTGCCTGGCACGAGTTCTTCAAGCGGTTGTGGCATACCAAAAAGATATCCCTGCAATTCTTCTACCCCATATTCGCGCAGGCAAAGGGCTGTCGCCTCGTTTTCAACACCGACAGCAATGACCGAGTAGCCGATCTGCCGACATATCTGAACAATCCATGAAACAAACGCGTCGTCACTCCGGTTACCCATCATCCGGCCAATCAGACCCTGATCAAGTTTAACACCGGCAAAATATTCGTTCCGCAACAACTCGAATGCCGCTTTATCTGCACCAAAGCCGTCAATGAATAACCGCGTCCCGCGCCGGGCCAGAAACTTTGCATTTTTCGCAAAGTTTTCGTCCATCACGTTCAACTGCTTTTCATTAATTTCAAGCTCGATCTCGAGACCAGATTCCTGCATTTCATCGATGAAATCCGACATCGAGCAAACAAATCGGTTGTTGCTGACCAAACAGGGATCGACGTTCATTGATATTCTGGCACTTGGTCCCAGCGCTTCGCGATAAAGCGGTGCCAGATCAATCATCGTCTCCATGATATGCATCGTCAGACGGTTCATTACCGGCTGGTTTCGGCAACCTTCGAATATCTGTCCGATATCAAACCGTTTTTGCAAATCAGGCATTCGGCAAAGAACTTCGCCACCTGTTCTCATAAAATCGCTGGTGCGGACGCGGGGCTGAATCACAGTGGTAAAATCAGACCTATCAATCGCCGCATTCACGATATCGGGCATCACATTTTCAACATGGCCTTCTTTACACCGGTCTCCGATCGTCCGGGCCAGGACTTCTTTGAGGGCCATGGACGAAATGGGCTTTGTCAGAATTTGACTGACTTTTGCATGCTCTTTTGCTTCGCGCAGTGGTACGGCCGAAACATTTCCCGTCAGTAAAATCCGCGGCACATCCGGAGCACAATGGCATGCACGTTTCAGGAAATTAATGCCATCGATGGTCGGCATTACCAGATCGGCAACAATGACCTGCACCCCGGAACGGTTTTTTGACAACCATTCAAGAGCAGCCTCGCCGTTGATATATTTGACTAAATTAAAGCTCCCCGACAGGGAACGACATACCGAAGCCAAAAGGTTTTCGTCATCATCCACCATCATAACGGTAGGCAGGTCGATTGTCGCAACACGCATCAGGGACAACTCCGGTAAAAACCAATCCGCATCACCTGAAAGCTGATTTTACAGCCACCAATTCATACAGGATTTGATATACCTAAGAATAATGTCAGGATAGACGAACCAACATCCCCATATGTGGAGTGTGAATGACAATGGCGTCAGACCGTCCTGTCTGCATTGCGTTTGTAGATGACGATGAAAACCTTCTGTCATCGCATCGGCGAAATTTCGCAAACCTCGCGCCGCATTGGCAGGGGCTGTATTTCGGTGATCCACGAACCGCACTGACCGAGATTTCCAGTACCCCGGATGTAACAGCCGCCATTCTGGACATCCACATGCCAGTCATGACCGGTCTTGAACTGGCAGAAAAGCTTCGAAATCTGCGGGGTGACCTGATCATTGTGATGCTGACGGGTTATGCCGACCTTCAATCAGCCCTTACAGCCGTCAACGAGTTCGGAGTCTTTCGCTTCTATCCAAAACCCACCGCCTTAAAAACAATTCTTGATGGTATCGAAACCGAGATCGCGCGCAGGCACGGTGAAAGCCGCGATACAATCCCCGCAGCGTTTCTCGATCTTTTCCATCTGGGGCTTATTGCAACCGATGACCGGCTTACGGTTTCACACATGAATGCGCAAGCCGCCGAAATTTTGCGCCGATCAGCGTCATTACAGGTCAGTCCTGATAACCGGCTTCTGATCGACAAGGTGCCTGATGATCTCGAACGTTTTCTGCATCCCCCTGCGGGTCGTGTTCCGCCGATGCAGCGCGGATTTTCGATTGATCACGAACAGGGGGCATTGTCGGTTTTCCTGCGCCGGGTCCGCAATGGTGGCACCCTTCCGGACAGCTTCGTCTTCATACTGGTCGAACCCGAAAGAATGGGGCCGCCAACGATTGATGACCTGATTGATATTTTTGGTCTGACCCGGTCCGAGGCCAAGCTGACACAAAAGCTTGCCGAGGGCATGTCTCTTGATCAGGCAGCAGAACTGGTTGGAATTTCACTAAGCTCGGCACGAACGTATCTGAAAACCGTATTTTCAAAGACCGGCGTGAACCGGCAACCACAATTGATGAAAACCGTGCTTTCGACAATTCCCGCTCTTCGCCGTTAACGCAATTCCGCTTGATTTGGTGCCAATCGGAAACGCACCGAGAAAATCGCACCACTGTGATCTTCCGGTTCATCAAGCCGGATGCGTGTATCGTGGCGCAATGCGATTTCGCGCACGATCGAAAGGCCAAGGCCGCACCCATCTTCCCCACCATCCGACACACGATAAAAGCGTTCGAACACATGTTTGCGATGTTCAAGCGCAATACCCGGCCCGTCATCTTCGACCACCAGTTTGACGAATGATGTATTGTCAGCCTCGGGCATTAATCGCACGGTAACGGAACTGCCTTCGGGGCAATAGGTCAGCGCATTGTGGATCAGGTTCTTCAGCAATTCCTCGATCAGGGTCGCATCCCCCATGATCAAAGCCTCTCCGTCCAGCCCCTCATAACCAAGATCAATACCGCGCTCTATCGCAGCGGGGACCTTGCTGCCCGTAACCGTCCGGGTGATCTCGCCCAGGTCAATACGGGCAAAGGGACGTCCGGCCAAACCTTCGGGTGCGGACCGCGCGGATGTCAGCAACTGGTTGGCAAGATGAGAAGTCTGACGCGTCGATGCTGCAAGCTTTTCCATGACATCATGCAGCTTTTCCGGATCCTTTTCACGTAGTCCCAACTCTGCCTGGGTACGCAACGCCGCCAATGGAGTACGCAGCTGATGTGCGGCATCTGCGGTAAACCGCTGCATGGTCGAAAGCGTATTTTCCAAGCGTTTCAGCAAATGGTTGATCGCGCCGACAAGATGGCGCACTTCGGTCGGGACATCATGCAGAATGGGCCTCAGGTCCGAGGGTGACCTGCGGTTAAGGGCTTCTTCCAGTCGCGCCAACGGTTTAAGCCCCTGCCCGATCCCGAACCAGACAATAAGGGCTGCAATCAGGATAAGCCCGAATTGCCGGACTGCCGCACGGGCCAGAATATCTTCGCTCAGGCTTTCGCGTGTTCCCGTGGTTTCGGCGACCAAAACGTGAAAACGTGTCGCCATTCTTGCGCTGGCCACATAACGCGACAACGCGCCAATCCGCACCCGTTCGCCGTTATATTCCGCATCATAAAACACCGGCTCTTCCAGAAGCGGCATCAGCTCTTCGGGAACCGGTGGCAGTTCTTCGTAACCGGTAATGAATTCGCCCTGTGCTGTACTGACCTGATAGAAGACCCGATCCTGCGCAGAACTGGTCAGCATCTCGAGCGCGACATAAGGTACGTCGACCTCAATCTGCCCACCTATCAGGACCACACGATCCGCAATCGCAAGCGCGGAACTCAGAAGCGCACGGTCAAACGCCTGATTGGCAGAATGCACTGCGTTGCTGCGGACCTCGAACAGCATCAGTGAACTGATCAAAAGTAGCGGGATCAAAAGCCAGATCAGCAAGCGCCGGCGAAGGGATGCGTTGCGCCATTTCATGTTTTTTTCAACAGGTAACCAAGACCGCGGACAGTCTGGATTTTGATATCTGCCGTTTCGACACGTTTACGCAATCGACTGATGTAAAGTTCTACCGCATTTGCACTGATGTCGTCCTCGAACCCGGCAAGCTGGTCGGTGATCTGTTCCTTGGACAATACATGCCCAAGCCGCAAAAGCAGAATTTCAAGGATATTCAGTTCGCGGCGCGGAATTTCGATATCCTCGCCATCAATCATCGCGCGGCGGGCAACAGTATCATATGTCAGGCGTCCACAGGTGATCCGGGTATTATGCGTCCCCGAATGACGGCGCATCAGGGCACGCACGCGTGCCTCAAGCTCGACCAGTTCAAACGGCTTTGCCAGATAATCGTCTGCACCAAGGTCAAGTCCTCGAACACGGTCATCAATATCGTTGCGTGCCGTCAGGATAAGAACAGCACTTTCCGATCCGCGATGGCGCAATCGACGCAGGATTTCGAGACCATCCATCCGAGGGAGATTAAGGTCCAGCACGACAAGGCCGTATTCCTGGGTACGCAGAATTTCATCGGCCTCTTCGCCATCAGAAATCACATCAACCGCATAGCCCGCCTGCTGCAAAGAGCGGGCGATGCCATCAGCAAGTGCTGCGTGATCTTCTACGACAAGGACTCTCATTGTGTCGGGTCAGGTCCCCTGTTAAACCAGAATGGTCTGGTGCATATTGCCCCAAGAACATGAATTTTCCAGATTTTGCCAGATCGGGAAAGCCTCGATATCACTATCCGGCGACACGTCTGCGAGTAATTCAATAAGTGAGGGTCTGTAAGCGATGAACCTGCGCAGTACTATCATTATTGCAGTTTTCTGCGCAGCAATTTTCCGCGTTTTGCCGGCATCTGCCGAGCTTTTCATCTTTCCCGCGCTGCAAAACACCACCCCGGGCGACCCCGAACAGCTTCTGTTGTCGGAAAGTCGAACCGTCGTCATTTACGGATCGGCCGATATCGAAGCATTTCGCCCTGCCATTGACGGATTTCAGCAAAGCAACCCGGAAATCCGCGTCGAATATCATCAGCTGCAAACACTGGAGATGTATCACCAGACTCTTGCCGAACGCGAAGCAGGAGAACCAAACGCCGATCTGGTGATCAGTTCGTCAATGGATTTGCAGATGAAGCTCGCGAATGACGGTTATGCCTTTTCGCATCAAAGCGATCAGACACGCGCATTGCCAAACTGGGCCCGTTGGCGCAACGAAGCATTTGCGGTAACACAAGAACCGGCCGTGATGGCGTATAACCGCAAATACTTTCGCGAAAATAATCTTGAACCGCCGCGCACACGTAACGATTTCATTCGGCTTCTGAACGATCACGATGATCTGCTCAGCGAGAAGGTCACAACCTATGACATTGAACGCAGCGGTGTTGGCTTCCTGTTTCTGGCACGCGATGAACGGTTCTTTTCCGGGATATGGGACTTTGTCCGCACGTTGGGTCAGGCGAAGGTAAAGCTCTATTCCAATACGTCGCCAATGCTTGAGAAAATAGCCGATGGCCAATTGGTACTGGGATACAATTTGCTGGGATCGTACGCGGAAACATTCAGTCACCGGAACCCCAATCTCGGCGTAATCCTGCCCGATGATTTCATAGTTGTTTATTCGCGGATTGCCATCATTCCGCGCGGGGCGCGCAATCCGGAACTTGGCGGCAGGTTCCTTGATTATATCCTGTCGATTGAAGGCCAGAGCATCCTGCAGGACGAAGGCAATTTCAACCCCGTCCGTCCCGATGTCCCGCCCAGCCCGTTCTCGTCGCTAATTTTTGATCGTTACGGCGAACGGGTCCGGTCATTCCCCGTGGGACCCGGGCTTCTGGTTTATCTGGATCAGGCAAAACGCCAGCGGTTTTTAAGCCGCTGGCAGGATGCGCTACTTAATCGCCGTTAAGGTCTGATGGCACCGGGCGGCGTTCCGGTCCGTCATAATTCCAGATCAGACGTCGCGGAATTGGTCCCTTGTTGCGGCCCCCCTGATTGGTTTGCTCCCACGCATGGGCAAGTATCCCAACCGACCGTGACAGGCAGAACAGGCCCCGGGCAAGAGGTGCAGCAAATCCAAGTTCGGCATATATCACTGCCGTCGCACCATCGATATTCATCGGGATGCGTTTGCCTTTACGGGCCAGAAGGGTTTCTTCTATCTGGCTGGCAATCTGTCCAAAATGCCCGGAAACGATTCCATCGGCAGCCGCCTTTTCAACAAGCGACAATAAGCGCGGTGCACGCGGGTCAAGCGGATGGAAACGATGACCAAATCCCGGAATATGTTTGCCATGTTCAGCAATCTGATGGTCCAGCCCTGCCTCTGTAGCATCGGCAAGACTTTCGCCAGCATCCACCCTGGCCGAGATATCATGATATAGGCCAACAGCCTGTTCACCCGCCCCACCATGGACATCGCCCAGCACGTTAACGGCACTGGCCATGGCATTATTCAAACCAACCCCGCAGGTCGCGGCCATGCGCGCGATTGCGATACTTGGTGCCTGCGGGCCGTGATCGACTGCCGCAACAAGGGCCGCCTCAAGCAAGGCTGCCTGCCCCTTTGATGGCAACTCACCGCGCGTCATAAGCCAGATCATCCCGGGAAAACTGATATTGCCAATCAGGTCCTGAATGGCGTAGCCGCCATAATGGATTTTGCCCGGTTCCATATCGATGATGGATGTTTTCCACCAGTCGCTGACTTCGTTTTCAATGTCTTTTGCAGTTTTGTCGCTCATAGCACACCCTCGGCTTTCAAGGTGGCGACCTCCTCGGCAGACATGCCAAGGGCGGCCAGAATAGTTTCGTTATCCTGTCCCAGAACCGGTGGCGGCGCATCAACCGACGGCGCATCACCATTCATCTTGATGCCTGTACGAAGAATACGGATATCGCGCTCCGCACCCGGCACGTCCGTAAAGTCGGCCAACATGCCGCGATCGGCAATCTGCGGCAGCGAAAGAACTTGTGGCACGGTCAAGACCGCCCCGGCGGGTACGCCGACAGCGTTGAATTTGGATACCCAGTGATCTGTCGTCTGGGTGACGAGCGCACCTTCAAGCAGATCGCTCAATTCTCGGCGATGCGACAGGCGTTCTGTCCGGGTTACAAAACGCGGGTCAACTTTCAGGTCTGGCAAATCCAGAACATCGCAAACCGCTTCAAACTGTTCCTGTTTGTTGGCCGCAATATTGATCTTGCCCTCCTGTGTGCGGAACGTACCCGATGGCGAGGATGTGAAATTGTCGTTGCCGTTTGCAGTCGGCTGCTTCCCGGCAATGAGGAAGTTCGACACCACCCAGCCCATGGTCGCAATCACGGATTCCAGCATCGAAATATCGATGAAACTGCCTTTACCTTCGTTGCTCCCCATCGCCCGTCCGGCAAGTGCTGCGGTGATTGCGTATGCAGCCGTCAAACCGCCAATGGTATCCGCCACCGGGTATCCAACACGGTAGGTTTCCCGGTCTTCCTCGCCAGTGATCGTCATAATGCCCGAAAGCCCCTGCACAATCTGGTCGTAAGCTGGCAGTTTTTTCATCGGGCCGGTTTGCCCGAAGCCTGAAATCGCACAATAGATCAGCGCGGGGTTAACTTTTGAAAGGACATCATAGCCAAGCTCAAGCCGGCCCATCACGCCGGGGCGGAAATTTTCGACAACCACATCGGCATTCGCGACCAGCTTTTTAAGGATTTCCTTCCCGCGCGGGTCTTTCAGGTTAAGTGTCACAGACCGCTTTCCGGCATTCTGTGCCATGAACGAAACACCCATCAGCTTTTCGTTCAGCCCCTGATCCGCCCCAAGTTGACGCGCCAGATCGCCGCGCCCCGGTGCTTCGACCTTGATAACATCCGCCCCCAGATGGGCCAGTTGATGGCAGCAAAACGGACCAGCCAAAACGTTGGTCAGGTCCAAAACGGTAATACCGGCAAGTGGTTTGGTCGTAGCCATGACATTTCCTTAAATTCTGTCTGGTAGAATTTTGTTCTATTATATAGAATTTTGACTAATCCCAAAATGCCCAATAACGATATCCGGGGCGGAACAGTCACACGGGAATTAAATTTATTATGTCAGAACAAAATGTTAGCGCAGTTGAACGCGCCCTGATCATCCTTGATGCCTTTACCGATCGTGATGCCGATCTGTCGCTTAAGGACCTTTCGGAACGCACGGGCATGTATAAAAGCACCATCACCCGACTGGCCGGAACATTAGAGTCGCGGGGGTTTCTGGCAATATCAGGACGTGGGCGCTATCGGCTGGGGCCTGCATTGTGGCGTCTGGGGTCGATTTATCGTCGATCATTTCGCATGGATGATGTCGTGCGCCCGCATCTGACAGCCCTTGTCTTGGCGAGCGGGGAAACCGCATCTTTTTATGTGCCCGAAGGCGAAAACCGTTTGTGCCTGTTTCGCGAAAATTCCCCTAGCAGTCTGCGCCATCACCTGGAAGAAGGCGCGATACTTCCTTGTGACCGTGGCGCGGCCGGGCACGTGATCCGCGCATGGGGGGACGGCGTTGATGATCGTGCGATTGATGTTCTTGATGCCGGATTTGCCCAAAGCGAAGGCGAACGTGACCCGGACATATCGGCAATCGCCGTTCCCGTACTGGACCGGCAAAACCGGCTTCTTGGTGTATTGACCTTGTCAGGACCGCTTAGCCGATTCAATCAATTGAAACGTGACGAAGCCATTTTTTTCCTTAAGAAACATGCACTTGATTGCGGACGGGCATTGTCGGCGTAAATGATTTTCGCGAGCGGTCTTTGCCTTACCATCATAAATGCTGTGAACTTTTTTCACTCTGTTTGGTGCAATGACAGGTTGGTGACAGGTTTGCCTGTTACCGTCTTGCGGCTGCCGATCCGTCAGATCGTTTGGTCTGGCTTAAGGATAATCAAAAAGGATCATCGGCAAGGGAGGCCTTCAGCTGTTTGTTGTCATGGGGTACCGGCATGTCGCCGGAATGCAAGCGCAGCCAGACCTTCATTGCAGATGCCTTGTCCTGAATTGATCGGCCTGCCGCCGTTCGGCGGCTCAGGAAGGTTTTTGTGTCTGGAGGAGACAACACAATGAAGAAGCTGACGATGTTTTCGCGTCGCGGATTCCTGGCAGCGGCCACCGCTGTTGCCGTTTCAACTGCTGCTTTTGGTGCCTTTGATGCCAAAGCACAGGAATTTAACGATATTCACTTCATCGTTCCGGGTGGTGCCGGCGGTGGCTGGGACAGCACCGCACGCGGTACCGGTGAAGCCCTGACCAAAGCTGGTCTGGTTGGCACCGCGTCCTACGAAAACCTTTCGGGCGGCGGCGGCGGTAAAGCCATTGCATACATGATCGAAGCAGCTGATCGCCTCGACAACACCCTGATGGTCAACTCGACCCCGATTATCGTCCGTTCACTGACCGGCGTATTCCCGCAGTCTTTCCGTGACCTGACCCCGATTGCCGGTGTTGTCGCGGAATACGCTGCCTTCGGTGTTCCAGCCGACAGCCCCTACAAATCCTTCACCGATGTTGTCGAAGCGATCAAAGCTGATCCGAACTCAGTGAAATTCGGTGGCGGCTCGGTTCGTGGTGGTATGGACCATATCGTTGCTGCATATGCTGTCCAGAAAGGCGGCGGCGATGCCAAACAGGTAAAATACATTCCCTACGATGCGGGCGGGAAAGCGATTGCCGGTCTTCTGTCGGGTGAAACCGAAGTCATTTCAACCGGCCTTGGCGAACTGCTTGAACTGCACAAAGCAGGTCAGATTCGTATCCTCGCCGTCACCTCGACCGACCGTATCGAAGCTGCTCCGGACGTCCCGTCACTGGGTGAGCTCGGCATTGACGCAGAATTCGTCAACTGGCGCGGCTATTTCGGTTCCCCGGCTCTTTCGGCTGAAAAGGCAGATGCCTATGCCAAACTGCTGAAGGACCTGCAGGCGACCGAAGAATGGGAAACTGTTCGTAAACGTAACGGCTGGGAAAAGTTCTACAAGCCGCGCGCTGAATTCTCCTCCTTCATGGAAAACCAGGAGAAAATGGTCGGCGACCTGATGCGTGAACTTGGCTTCCTGAAATAAGCCTTTCCGAACAGCAATAAAAAAGATCTCTAAAGGAAACCACGCCATGTCCATCAATCGTGACAAATTCGGCGCAATGCTCTTTCTGTGTCTCGCGCTGATCTATGGCTATTATGTCGGCGATATCCCGCTTTTGTTCGGTGACGAAGATGCCCCGTTCAATGCCCGGACCCTCCCAAATGCCATAGCATGGGTGATGGGCGTGGTTTCCTTCGCACAACTGGTACTGCCGGCCAATCGAGAGGCCGGCAGCCTCCTTGCCGCGTTCCGTGGCATGAAATGGAAACCGGTCATCATGCTTGCCGCACTGATGATCTTCTATGGCCTGACCATTCGCTATCTCGGCTTCCTGATCTCGACCACCATCTTCCTGATGGGCGGGTTTGCCGTTCTTGGCGAACGCCGCATCAAGGTTCTGATCGGTGCAGCCGTACCTGTCGTCTTCGTATTCTGGTTCCTGCTGTCCCAGTTGATGGGGATTTATCTGGCGCCGGGCGACATCTTCGAAATGCTGGGCTAGGGCGAAAGAAATGCTTGAAGGAATTTTCTCCGGTCTGACGACCGCTATTATGCCGATCAACCTTCTGATGGTTGTTGTCGGCTGCTTTGCCGGTACGTTTATCGGTATGTTGCCCGGCCTCGGTCCGATCACGGCCATTGCGCTGATGATCCCGATCACCTACGGATTTGATCCGTCGACCGGCCTGATTCTGATGGCCGGTGTGTATTACGGTGCAATCTTTGGTGGCTCGACCTCATCGATCCTGATTAACGCACCGGGTGTTGCCGGAACTGTCGCCACAGCTTTTGACGGCTATCCGATGGCACAGCAAGGAAAGGCTGGTAAAGCACTTGCCATTGCCGCTTATTCCTCTTTCTCGGGCGGGACGATCGCTGCCATCTTCCTTCTGGTTGCCGCACCGGCACTGGCTTCGGTTTCGCTGTCCTTCCAGTCGGCTGATTACTTTGCACTGATGGTTCTGGGCCTGACTGCCGTCTCGGCCTTTGCCGGAAAGGGACAGGTTCTTAAGGCGATCACCATGACGCTGTTTGGCATCATGCTGTCGACAATCGGGACCGACCCGGCTGCCGGCGTTGCGCGCTTTACCTTTGGCAGCATGGATCTTGTTGACGGTATCAGCTTCCTGTTACTCGCCATGTCGACATTTGCCCTGTCCGAAGCCCTTTTGCAGATTCTGCGCCCTACCAAAGACACACGCAGTGACGAACAGAAAGCACTGAAGAATCTCGGATCGATGAAGCTCTCGAAAGACGAGGTCAAAACAATGACCCCTGTCATTGCGCGTTCCTCGGTACTTGGATTCTTTACCGGCGTTCTGCCAGGTGCAGGCGCAACGATTGCATCGTTCCTCGCCTATGGTCTTGAACGGAACCTTGCAAGTGCCAAGGAAAAACTTCAGTTCGGCAAGGGTTCGATCCGTGGCCTGACGGCACCAGAAACCGCAAACAACGCAGCTTGCTCGGGCTCGTTCGTGCCGCTTCTGACGCTTGGTATCCCGGGTTCGGGTACCACTGCTGTCATGATGGGTGCACTGATTTCCTATGGTGTTCAGCCGGGTCCCCGTCTGTTTGTCGAACAGCCTGACGTGTTCTGGTCGGTCATCATTTCGATGTATATCGGCAACATCGTCCTTCTGGTCCTGAACCTGCCGCTGATCCCTTACATCTCGCGTTTGCTGGCACTGCCCCAGCAGTTGCTGGTTCCGTTCGTCCTGTTCTTTTCGCTGATCGGTGTTTATCTGGTGACGTTTAACACCATGGATATTCACCTGATGGTTCTGGCCGCGGCAATCGCAATTGGTCTGCGTCTTTTGAACTATCCGATGGCACCAATGCTGCTGGGCTTCATCCTTGGCGAGATGATGGAAGAAAACCTGCGTCGCGCATTGATGATCAGCGACGGTTCGATTTCCTTCCTTTGGGAACGTCCGATCACACTGGTTATCCTGCTGATCAGCATTGCCTTCCTGCTTGCTCCGCTTGTCGGAAACACACGTCAATGGCTGCGCAAACGCAAAGCCGTTCCGAATGACGGCGAAATGTAAGACCAAGAATCTTCGACGCGAAGGATCCAGAAGCGATGCGTTTTCTTGATAATCTGGCAATCGGTCCCAAAACACTTTTGGTTCCTGTTTTTCTTATGGCCGTGATCATTGCGATGGGTATCGCAACGGTTCTAACCTTGGAAAGCGAGAAGGAAACGCTGAACAACCTTCGCGTCGAAGCTTATGAACGTCGTTCCGATGCGCTGACACTCAGTGATGCATTAAATGAGGCACACGGGACGCTGTTTCGAATTCTAACGTGGGACTCAAACGGCATTAACGCCGCAGCCGTTCCCGAACTTCGCGAAAAGGCCGGTAATCTGTCTACTGAACTGGCCCCGCTTGCCGAACGTCTGGCAGAAGTAGGCGGTGATGAATTCACCACCGCCTATGACACCTATATGGCAGAAGTCGATCAGTTTCTGATCGAAAGCGAGATGAATGTCTATGGCGCGCTTGAGGTTATTGCGCGTGCCGATGAATCATTCCGTGCTTTGCAAATACCGTTGCAAAAAATTCTCGTGCAGTCTCAGGAGGTTGCCACGACATCATTTGGCAATGCCCAGGCACAGGCCGAGACACTTCAGAAGGTTTTCGTGATTGTCGCAATTGTCGTGATCCTTATCGCGGCAATCGTATCGGTATTTGTTTCGCGGCGTATTTCGCGCCCGATGACGGATCTTGCACAATTGATCGAACAGATTTCCAAGGGCGATCTTGATATCGAAATCCGCGGTGTTCAACGCCGCGATGAAATTGGTGTCGTGGCACGGTCGGTAACAGTGCTGCGCGACCAGTCAAAAGAAGCCGAAACCCTGCGCCACGAACGCGAACGGGTCCGTAAGATCGAACGCGAACGCCAGCTTGAACTGGTTACGGCAACCGATAATTTCCAGCGCGCCGTGCAGGAGGCCCTTGGCGGCTTTGACCGTGAATTCGGGTCGCTTAACGGGTCCGCAAACGATATGGAGCAAATCGCGACATCAGCGACAGCACGTGCCGCCGATGCCAACCACCATTCCGAAACCGTGCTCCACCATATCGAAGCCGTTTCACAAACCACCGCCAGCCTGTCAGAAGCCATCGGTGAAATTGGCCAACAGGCCCAGCGATCAGCCGAGGTTGCCGGACGCGCCCGCAATGAAAGCGAACATTCCCGCGCCCTTTTCGAGCAACTGACCGAAGCCACTCAGCGAATTGGCGATATCGTTACCCTGATCGAAGACATTGCCAATCAGACCAACCTTCTGGCACTTAATGCCACGATCGAGGCGGCACGTGCCGGTGACGCAGGCAAAGGCTTTGCCGTTGTCGCAGGCGAGGTTAAAAACCTTGCTTCGCAAACTGCCCGCGCGACCGAGGATATTTCGGCACAGGTCGAAGAAATCCGCGGTCTGACGGACAATGTGGTCAGCGCCCTTGAATCGGTTGCCAACGTTATCGGCGAGGTTGACCAGTCGGCCGCGGCCATTGCGGCGGCGGTAGAAGAACAGCAGGCATCAACCAACGGCATTTCAGCCAGCATTCATGATGCCAATGGTGGCATGCGAACCGTCGCCGATGCCGTTGGCGCACTGGATACGGAAACCGCCCGCGTTCACAGTGGATCGGAAAATGTGTCGCGGGCAACAAACACCCTGAACACGGAAGCTGCCCGGCTGCGTGACGCGATTGACGGCTTCCTTGATCAGATTAACAAGAATAAGGCCGACGCATAATGAGCAGCCCGCCGGAAAGGCCCGCAAACGACAGTTGGATCAACCGCCTTTCCGGCAGCCTCACCCCGAAATTTTTCAAAAACCTGTTTGTTGCGCTTGGCATCGGGCTTGTTGGCGGGTTGATCGCACACAGCATCAATATGCCCCTGGCCTGGATGATGGGGCCAATGCTGGCGACATTTGTCGCCAGCCTGCTGCGTGTCCGCATGGGTATCCCGATGCGATTTCGCTCCGTTATTCTGGGTGTGATCGGTGTATTTCTGGGCGCATCGTTCACCCCCGATACCCTTGATCAGGCCGCACGATGGCCAATCAGTATGATCGCCGTTCTGCTTTATGTTCCCATCATCACCCTTGTTGTCACATGGTTTTACAGCAAAGTCGCAAAACTTGATCCCGCAACGGCCCTGTTTTCAGCAACCCCGGGCGGTTTGACGCCGATGGTGGTTCTGGGCGCTGCAGCAGGCGGCAATGAACAGGAAATTGCCCTGACACAGGGTTTGCGTGTTTTGCTTCTGGTGATGTCGGCCCCCGCAATCGTGCTTCTGATCACGGGTGTCGTCGCCAACGGACATGGCGACAGCAATGCCATCCAGATGACATTGTCCGAAGGATTGATCACTGCGTTTTGTGCAATCACAACAGTACTGATCTTCCGCAAAATTGGCGTTCCTGCGGCCGAAATGACCGGAGCCATGATGGCAAGCATGGCTTTGCATGTGACCGGTGTTGTCGAAGGCAATCTGCCGGCATGGCTTCTGGCCGGAAGCCTTCTGATCCTTGGTTCCGCCATCGGCAGCCGCTTTGCCGGTGTCAAACTTTCCTTCCTCGCGCGCCTTGCAGGTTATTCGATTTTCGCCACAGTACTGATTCTTGCCTTTACTGGTGGTGTGGCGTGGTTTGTTTCAGACTGGCTGGATCTGGATTATATCGCAGTCCTGCTTGCCTTTGCACCGGGCGGCGTTGCGGAAATGTCCCTGATCGCGCTGGCGTTGAATGTCGAACCAAGCTTTGTTGCATTCCATCATATCGTCCGCATTTTCGAAATCGTATTGCTGGCACCGATTATGGCAAAATGGTTCGAGCGATATCGTCAAAATCGCTTAAACAACCTTTAGTTATAAAGCGTTGGCGCCTTACGATTAATTCGCTAATCTTTTCCTGCACATTCCGGGCGGGGAACAGAAAATGCAAACGAGGCTTTCAGGGTGGAACTCGCGAACATCCGGCTTAAACGGCCAAACTCCGATACAGAAACGGCTCTTTGATCTTTCAGTTGCCGCAACTTTGCTGATCGCAGCTTTGCCTGTACTACTTGTGATTTCCATCGCCCTGAAATGGGATCACCGCGGCCCCATATTTTTCAAGCAGGTCCGCACCGGCCATATGGGCAGGCCATTTAACATATATAAGTTCTGCACTCTTTGCGGCTCGGTGTCCCCTGACGACACACCTTTGCCACCAACAAAATTTCGAAATTTCCTTCGGCGCTGGGGCCTGGACGAGCTACCACAACTTTTCAACATCATCCGCGGTGATATGTCGCTTGTCGGCCCGCGCCCGCACACACCGGCTGACAATCAAAATTTCGCCAGTCACTTTACGCTTTATGATGCACGCCATCAGGTGCAACCCGGCATCACAGGTCTCGCGCAGATTAATGGTTGGCGTGGCCCAATCCGCTCCAGTTCTGATCTGAAAAGTCGCCTTGACTGTGATCTGCTCTATATCAGCCAACAATCTGTGGCATCCGACATAGTTATTCTGATCTACACAGTCTCGCGTCCATGGTGCTGGGTGAATGGCCCTAAGCGTACGTCCATTGAAACGCTGTCTTCATGTCGTGCCGGATGAAAAAAGTCGGCTTTAAGACTGTTTCACTGTGTTGCAGCCTTCTGTTAGTCAGCAGTTTCAGTCCTATGGCTTTCGCCAAGTCCGAACCGGCACAAAAGGGCAGACGTGATGCGGCAATTCAGCTTGGCCTTTTTGATTTGATGCCGGCGCTATCGGTGACCGAGGAATTCAACGATAATATTTTTCTGTCCGATAGCTACCAGAAGTCCGACACCATCAGCCGTGTCGCACCTGCTTTAACCTTGCAGTCAAATTGGCAACGGGCCCGCTTGCGACTTGAAGCTCTTGGTAATGCGGGATTTTATACCAAATCAGACGAAGATGATTATCTGGATGGGGAAGTTGGTGTTTCCGCCGGATTTGATATCGGCCCGGCATTTGCCGTTGATGGCGATTTCCGTATCGCCAAGGGTCACGAAGATCGCGGCGGTGACGATATTCCGACCGGTGCCAGCGAACCCGTCACCTATGACGAGAAAAATACCGAGATTGCCGTTCGCTATTTTGCCGGCGATGTCCACTACCGTGCCGCTATGGCCGTTCGACAGCTTGATTTTGACGATATACCACTCACCAATGGTGACATTGCCAATAATGATGATCGGGATCGGCTTGAATTGCGGCTGGTCATGCGGGCTTCGTATCAACTGGGACTAGGCCGCGAAGCTTATGGCGAAACCACCTTGAACCAACGAGAATATGAAAGTACCCCCGACGATCAGGGTATTTTTCGCAATTCAAACGGTTACCGGTTGCTGGGTGGCATGACATTTGACCTGACCGACCTGATTAAAGCTGATATCGGGGCTGGATGGATGTCGCAAATTTATGAGGATTACCGTTTACAAAACAACGAGGGATTTTCACTTCGGGCTGCAGCAACATGGAATATTACACGCATGACTGCGTTGGATTTCCGCGCCAAACGCGAAATTGATGAAACCACCGTTACCGGTGCCAGCGGGATTATCGGCGAAAGCTTCGATGCTGGTATCGAACACGAACTGCGCCGATGGTTACATTTCCGGGTTAACGGCGGTTATCAGCGGGATCGGTTTGAGGGTGCAGGACGTACTGACAGAATAACGCGGTTTGGCGCGGGGGTGCGTTATGAACTGAACCGTTCTACGGATATTGATGGTTCTTGGCGATATGACCAGCGCCGATCAAACGAAACGGGCCACGATTACCGCCGTAATCGTGCTTTGCTGACGCTTCGGCTGAAAATGTGATGTCATGAAAAGCATAATTCTGACTGCAATCCTTTTTTTCGCGGCTTCAAGTGGCGTTCATGCCCAGACCATCTACACGATTGATAGCGGCGATAAGCTGCGCATCACGGTTTTCGACGAGGAATCTCTTTCAGGTGATTTCTCGGTTGGTGCGGACGGATCTGTCACGCTGCCCTTGATCGGGACAGTTAAGTTGCGCGACCTCACGCCACAAGCCGCACAGAAAACCATCGCCAATGCCCTAGCAGACGATTATCTACGCCATCCCGTTGTATCTATTGATGTTATTCATTTCCGCCCAGTCTATATTATTGGCGAAGTCAATGAGCCCGGTGAGTACGGATATGCTTCAGGAATGAACGTATTGAATGCCGTCGCGCTTGGTGGCGGTTACACTTATCGCGCCGATCAGGATGACATCATTATCATGCGTGGCCGCGACGATAATCGTGTCGAGATTCAGGCCAGCGAGCAAAGCATTGTATTGCCTGGTGATATTATTCACATCACTGAACGGTATTTTTAGCGGAAGGCTCGTCCGGCCTTTGTGATGTGTGATCAGCAGGCATGGAGCCGTGGCAGACATTTTCGCGCTCGGGCTTTTCAATACCTGAAAACACCTTCCAGATTTCATATGATGAGTTCGTGACGGATTGACTATCAGAGACAGCGAAAGACCTCAAAAATCACCGACCCTAAAAATTCATATTATGTTATTTACATTACAGCTCCTATTTTCTAGAGTTCAATCATCGAGCACATGTTTTTTTGCGCTCGATAAAATCTAGATAAAATCGCCCTAAACAAGGCATCTCATCAAAATAAAAGTTACCACAACCTTATATTTGTCTGACAACCATATATATGATGATTGATTTAAAAATAATAATAAATATGACGAATTAAAAATCGCCATCACGCCGGCAAGAAGAAGCAATAACCGCCGCCGCCCGACACAAATCAATTGCCCTTCTGTAAGGGCAAAAAACGATCACGGAGGAAACACATGAAATCATTTCTTAAAGTCGCCGGTGCGACTCTTGCTCTGTCCATCGGCTTTGCAAGCCAGTCATTCGCCGCTGATTACCCCACCAAGGATATCCGGATGATCATCCCATGGGGTGCCGGCGGAGGAACGGATGGCATTGTCCGCAAACTTGGCACAATTGCCGAGAAGGATATCGGTCAATCAATCTATGCCGAAAATATAGAAGGCGGCATCAGTGCAACCGGCATCATGCAGGTCATGAAAGCGCGCCCGGACGGCTACACCCTTGGTGCACTGACCTATGACAGCGTCGTCACCGTTCCCTGGCAGGGACTTCTGCCGACCTACAAACTTGATAAGCTGAAGCTGATTGCGCGCGTCACCAGCGAACCTGATGCGATCATCGTCGATGCGGACTCGCCCTATAAATCCGTTGATGACCTTGTTGCCGCGGCGAAGGAAAATCCGGGACAGATCAAAATCGGCATCCAGAATACGGGATCGCGACTGCATCTGGCGATGCTGCAATTCCAGCAGCTGACCGGTACGGAATTCAAACTGATCGCCTATCCGGGTGGTGCCGCCCCCCAGAAAGAAGCCATTCTATCTGATGAAGTCGACGTTGTCGCGACCAGCATGGGTGACTTTTCGGCCTTGATCGAAGGTGGCGATGTTCGCGGGCTTGTTGAATTCTCGGACAACCGCAACCCGACCTTCCCGGATGTGCCGACTGCCAAGGAAGAGGGTGTCGATCTTCAGATCGGCAGCTTCATTGTTCTGGCAGCACCGGCAGATACGCCGGATGACGTCATTGCAAAGGTCGAAGCGAACTACAAGGCCGCCCTTGAAAGTGACGAATTCCAGGAATGGGTTTCAAAAGTCGGCGTTTCACCGAACTGGTTGGGTACAGACGAAGTAACCGCATGGGCCGAGGAAACCCAGAAAACCCTGTTTGATCAGATGCAGGCACTGGTCGACCAAGGCGTCATCAAGAAGTAACTCCCAAAACCGGCCGAGTGGCATCCAATAACCGGTGCCACCCGGTCATTTTTGGTCGCCCACCGCCGGAACGGAGATCACCTGAATGTCATCTTCCAGTTTTGCTGCGAAAAAAGGCAACCTTGTTCTGCCTCTTTTCCTTCTGATCATCACGACCGTCTATCTTGCAACGGCACTACAAATCACCCCTCAATTTGATGAGGGGCTTGTCGGTCCGTCGTTCGTTCCGGTTCTTGCATCGATCCTGATGTATGTTGCACTTGGCTTTGTTTTTCGCGACATCCTGCGCGCACCAGCCCCAACCGATGACGCAGCAGGCGATGAAGTGACAGAAGAAGACAAACCATCCCTTGCGGCCGCCATCAAAATCGTCCTTGCCACCGCGATCTATATCGCGGTTTTCAAAACGCTGGGCTACCCGCTGTCGACCTTTCTTTACGTCTATGCGTTGCTGTTTTTCTTCAAGCTAGAGAATACCGGCCAAATCCGCCGTATCGCATATTCGGCAATCATCACTGCTGTGTTCTATGTTCTGTTTGCCGTGATTTTCCAGGTACGATTGCCCATGCTGGAGGGCCTATTGCCATGAATTTCATTCTGGAAATTCTGGGCGGATTTAGCGCCCTCGCCTCGCCCGAAGTATTGGCCTATATGGTCATCGGCTTTTTGATCGGGACGTTCTTTGGCGCTGTACCCGGTCTGACATCGGTTCTTGCCATCGCCCTGCTATTACCGATCACCTACAGCCTTGATGTTGTTCCCGCACTTGTCATGTGCGCGTCGATCTTCATGTCGGGCATGTATGCAGGCTCGATCACGGCAACGACGATCAACATCCCTGGCGCACCATCATCGATGATGACCTCGATCGAGGGTTATGCCTTGATGAAAAAGGGCCAAGGTGCAAATGCACTTGGTCATGCCGCTCTTGGATCAATGATCGGCGGTGTTGTTGGTGCATTGCTTTTGATTGCGCTGACACCGGTTGCTGCCAAGGTTTCGCTTCTGATCCAAACCCCGGGCAAGTTTTCTCTTATCCTGTTTGCCTTGGTTGTGATCGTGATTTCCCAGCGCGATGCAATTGCCAAAGGAACGATTGCCACCCTGCTGGGCATTATGATCGCCACGATCGGCATTGATGTCATGCAGCCGATTGCACGATTTAACTTTGGCACGGAAACGCTGGTCGAGGGCATCGACATGATGCCTCTGATCATCGGCACCTTTGCCATAAGCGAGATCCTGTATCAGGCGCAGCAAAGCCGCGATCCTCTGACAATTGATGCCGATACCCGCAATCTGTCGCCTATCCGTCGAAAAGACTTCTTACCGAGCTGGCATGAAATCCGCGAAATCGGGTTTTTCACATATCTGAAAAGCGCATTGATCGGATACTTTATCGGCATCCTTCCGGGTGCCGGCGGATCAATGGCAGCCTTTGTCTCCTATGCCGAAGCCATGCGCAAATCCAAAAAGCCCGGGGAATATGGCAAGGGTTCGCGCGAAGGCATTGCCGCGGCTGAAACCGCGAACAATTCCATGTGCGGCGGGGCGTTTGTGCCGATGTTGATGTTCGGTATTCCGGGCGACCCGACAACGGCAATCGTGCTGGGAGTTTTGATTATCAACGGCCTTCAGCCAGGACCACGGCTTCTGGATACGCAGCTTGATCTCATTGCGCCGATGTTTGCGTCGCTTCTGATCAGTGCATTGATCCTTATCCCGCTGACACTGTATTTGCTGGGTCCGTACTTCGTTAAAATCGTCTCGATCCGCAAGGCACTGCTTTATTCGTGCATCGCAGTTGTCGCATTGGTCGGAAGCTACGTTGCGACCTATTCACCATTCCAGATGATGCTGGCACTTGTTTTCGGGATTCTGGCATTTTTCCTGCGCAAACAGAATTACCCCACCGTCACCTTGCTGCTGGGCTTTATTCTGGGGCCGGATCTTGAACAGTATCTGAGACGGGCGCTGTCCTTAAACGACGGAAACCCCTTAACATTCCTGACCAGCCCGGACAGTCTTTTCTTCCTCGTTCTAACGGTTATCTTTTTCTACTTCATGGTCATCCGCGTACCAAAGACACCAAAAACCTGATCTATTGATTGCCGAACTTGCCACCTTCCTCATCCTCCTCCCGGGGCGGGTGGCATTTTTTCGCCCCGGATTTCAAAAAGCCCAGATCAGGAAACACAATGCTGCTGAACCTTATTGATCAGCTCGGACCCATTTTTCTGCTGGTAGCAGCGGGATTTGCTCTCGCCAAAATCGGTTTGATCGGGGCTACCGCAATTGACGGGCTGACCAAGATGACGTTCTGGACGCTGATCCCGGCAACATTGTTCCTGACAATCTCGGCAAACAGGGTTTCAGAGCTATTCAATTTATCAATATGGATCGCCTATTACGGTGCTGTTGTCATCACCGCGATTTCCGTTTTTGTTTTGTTGAAAACAGGCCGAAAAAACAGCACACCCGAAGCCATTGTTCTGGCCTTTGGCGCGATATTTTCCAATATCGGCATGCTCGGCATTCCGGTTGTCGATATCCTGTTCGGGCATGAGGGGTTGCTCGTACTGGCAACCATATTGTGCATTCATGCCGTCAGCCTTTTGACTTCAACCATCCTGCTTCTCGAATGGAGCCGCAACAGAACTGGCAACCCGGCAACCATTCTTGGTAAAACCCTGCGCGCGCAGATATGTAATCCAATCATCATAGCCATTATCTGCGGCATTGTTGTTGCCGCATCGGGTGTCGTCCTGCCAACGGTCGCGTTGACATTCTTCGGCATGCTCAAAGCTGCGATGCCACCTATTGCACTGATGCTGATCGGTGCAAGAATCTACGGACAAAAATTGCGCGGAAATCTGGGCACCAGTATAACCGGTGCAATTGCAAAGGTTTGCATGATGCCAGGACTTGTATTCCTGATTGGTACTGCATTGCATTTGCCGCTCCGTACACTGGCACCCGCGATCATGATTGCCGCACTGCCCCCGGGAGTGAACTCTGTTCTGATGGCGTCAAGCTACGAAATCGCGCGGGAACGAACGGCAACAACAATGCTGGTTGCGACACTGCTGTCGGTTGCGATCCTCCCCCTACTCGCTTTTATGCTCGCCTTTAAATAGGCAACCTACGTTCGCATTAAGACATGATGGAAACAAGCCCCGGCAGCTTAAAATCACCCCATAATTCTTATCTGTGGTTCATCCTATCTGGAAAGATTGCAATAATTGCCAAAAAAAACCTTGTTTTGGCGTTCCGCACATCTTTACGGGCAGGTTTAACCATGCTGAAATCCAGCCACGCGCAAAAGCGCCCCACCATGACAATGCGCCATCTTCATGGAGCCCCGAATGTCTAATACTGCGGAAATGCGTCACGGCGGACGCATACTGGTCGATCAACTTGCTCTTCACGGCTGCGAACGGGTTTATCTTGTTCCCGGTGAAAGCTATCTGGCCGTTCTGGACGGTCTGGTCGACCATCCCGATATCGAACCAATCATCTGCCGTCAGGAAGGTGGTGCCGCCATCATGGCCGAGGCACACGGAAAACTGACCGGAAAGCCCGGCATTTGCATGGTCACCCGCGGACCAGGTGCCACCAATGCATCAGCAGGTGTGCATGTCGCCCATCAGGACAGCACCCCGATGATCCTTCTCGTCGGGCAAATCGGACGGGACATGGTCGACCGTGAAGCATTCCAGGAAGTCGACTATCGTAAGATGTTCGAACCGCTTTGCAAGTGGGTCGCCCAGATCGATGACATCAACCGCATCCCTGAATATATCAGCCACGCCTATCATATCGCGACCTCCGGTCGCCCCGGACCGGTCGTGCTTGCCCTTCCGGAAGACATGCTGTCATCGGCAGCCGAGGTTGCCAATGCCAAACCCTATGTCCCGATCGAAGCCAAAACCGCCCCAGAAGACGTCGCCCGTTTCCGTGGCGCACTGGCAGATGCAAAGCGGCCGATCATGATCGTTGGTGGTGGTGGTTGGACCGCAGAAACCACTGAAAACCTTAAATCGTTTGCAAAACGAAACAATGTTGCGATCGCCACCAGTTTCCGCTGTCAGGACTATATCCCAAACACGCACAGCCATTTCATTGGCGATGTCGGCATCGGGATCAATCCGGAACTGGCGAAATTCATTCGCGAAAGCGACCTTGTGATCCTTGTCGGATCGCGCATGGGGGAAATGACCAGTAGCGGTTACAGCCTGCTTGAAATTCCCTGCCCGAAACAGAAACTGATCCATGTTTATGCTGGCCCGGATGAACTGGGTCGTGTTTATCGTCCTGATATCGCAATCAATGCATCCCAACGATCATTCATCCGTGCGATTACCATGATGGAACCGGTGGATGGAAGTGGACGGGAAGAACAGATTGAAACGGCCCACGCTTCATATCTGAAATTCTCGACGCCGCTTGATACGCCAGGCGATGTAAAGATGGCGCATGTTGTCGCAAAGCTTCGCGAAATCCTGCCCGAAGACGCCATTGTGACCAACGGGGCCGGCAACTATGCCGCCTTCCTGCATCGATTCTTCCGGTATGGCAAATATCGTACCGAACTTGCACCGACTTCGGGCTCGATGGGATATGGCCTTCCTGCATCTGTGGCCGCCAAGCTGACCCATCCGGACCGGCCGTCGATCTGCCTTGCCGGTGACGGATGCTTTTTGATGCACGGCCAGGAATTCGCAACAGCAGTTCAGTATGGTGCGAACATCATCGTAATCGTGGTCAATAACGGTATGTTCGGCACCATCCGCATGCATCAGGAACGCAATTATCCCGGTCGCGTTTCCGGTACCCAATTGCACAACCCGGATTTTGCGGCCTACGCTGTTGCCTTTGGCGGGCATGGCGAAACCGTCACCAAAACCGAAGATTTCGGCCCGGCTTTTGAACGTGCCATGAATTCGGGAAAACCGGCGATTATAGAGGTGCAGGTTGATCCGCAGGCCCTGACACCAATCAAAACACTGGATCAGATTCGCGCCGACCGTTAAAAGGCACGATTGGGAAAGCAAAATTAGTCTCAGAAAAACTTAAAAAAATTCGTTCAATCTAGAGCTTTCATTCCAAAAGAATGAATACCAATATTCATCAAAAGTGTGACGATACAAGTATCTGAAAACCGAAGTCACCTAAATGAATTTGAAAATATATTTTCAGAAAGTAGCACTTCAAACAAAAGGGACTCCAGAATGAATGTATTAATTACCGGCGGCACCGGATACATAGGGAGTCATATATGCTCTGTTTTAATGGATGAATTCAAAAACACAACCATAATCGATAATTTATCAAATAGCAAAATGAAAACAATTCATAATTTGAAAAAAATATCTAAAAATCCAATAAATTTTATTGCTGGAGATGTAAGGGATACAAATCTTGTATATAAAACTATAAAAGAAAATAAAATAAATCACGTCATACACTTGGCCGGATTGAAATCCGTCAGTAACTCGACTGAATTCCCAATCGAATACTACGACAACAATGTGAGCGGGACTATAAGTCTTCTTCAAGCTATGAATTTAGCAAATGTTAAAAGCCTCGTATTCAGCAGCAGCGCCACCGTTTATGGGGCCCCACAATACCTCCCCCTAGACGAAGCCCACCCCACTGCCGCAATAAATCCCTATGGCCGAAGTAAACTACATATTGAAGAAATCCTTCGGGACACAGCACATTCAAACCCAGATTGGCGTATAGCTTGCCTACGCTACTTCAATCCCGTTGGGTCCCACGAAAGCGGCATAATAGGTGACGAGCCAAATGGCACCCCACAAAATTTAATGCCATACCTCGCACAAGTTGCCGCAGGAATGCGCCCGGAACTGAACATATACGGGAATGATTATAACACCACGGACGGCACCGGGGTCAGAGATTACATTCACATAATGGACTTAGCAGAGGGGCATATTGCAGCGCTCGACTTCCTCGCAGCGCAAGCAAGCTTTCACACCTTCAATCTGGGAACCGGGAGGGGCTACAGCGTTTTAGAATTACTGAATTGTTTTGAAATAGCGTGCGGAAAAACAATTCCCCATCGATTCCTAGCTCGCCGCCCCGGCGACGTAGCAGAATGCTACGCTGCAACTGAAAAAGCAAAAACCCATCTTGGCTGGCACCCCAAGCGAAGCCTAGAGGAAATGTGCGAAAGCTCTTGGAACTTCCAGAAAATGTTAGAAAATCCGAGGAATTAAATGGCTGAACCGAACAGAATTTACATCGCAGGCCACAACGGAATGGTTGGCGCTGCCATTCTTCGCAAATTATCGACCAAGAACCGGAAGAACGTGATAATTACGAGATCACACTCGGAACTAGATCTTAAAGATCAAAAAAAAGTCCAGGAATTCTTTAAAAAAGAAAAGCCAACACACGTATATATCGCAGCAGCAAAGGTTGGGGGAATTCATGCAAACAATACATATCCAGCCGACTTCATATATGACAACTTAATGATTCAATCGAATGTCATTGACGCAGCTTTTCAAAGCGGCGTCAAAAAGCTGCTCTTTCTTGGATCAAGTTGCATATACCCCAAACATGCACCTCAACCGATCCCAGAGAGCTCATTATTGACTGGCCCGCTTGAAGCAACTAACGAGCCATACGCTATCGCAAAGATCGCTGGTATTAAACTTTGCGAAAGCTACAATCGACAATATGGAGACAGCCACGGCATTGAATATAGAAGCATTATGCCGACAAACTTGTATGGCCCTGGCGACAACTACCACCCAACAAATTCGCATGTAATCCCCGCCCTAATACGACGGTTTCATCAAGCCAAAGCGGAGAAATCGCCGACTGTTACGGTTTGGGGCACCGGCAGCCCGCTAAGAGAATTTCTTCACGTCGATGACATGGCTTCCGCATGCATTCACGTCATGAACCTTGAGAAATATACTCGCGTAGCTTCACTTAGCCATATCAATGCAGGTAGCGGTTTTGAAATAACAATTCGTGAACTAGCTCACATAATAGGCAATATCGTAGACTTCAAAGGTGAAATTGTCTTCGACAAAAAAATGCCCGACGGCACTCCCCGAAAATTGCTGGACAGCTCGCTACTCAAATCTCTCGGCTGGAAACCAGCTTTCGAATTTGAATCTGGTATAAAAAACGCTTACGAAGACTTTTTGCATACAATCTCGAATGAAGGCCACAAGGAAATATAAAATGACAGCATCAACCAAAGTAGCCCTTATCACAGGTATCACGGGCCAAGATGGTGCCTACCTTGCAGAGCTTTTACTAGAGAAAGGTTACATAGTTCACGGCATCAAACGCCGAACCAGCCTGTTCAACACGGATCGCATAGATCATTTATACAAAGACAGGCACGAAACTGATGTGAGATTCTTTCTCCATCATGGCGATTTAACCGATAGTTCCAGCCTAATTCGCATCATCAAACAGACACAGCCCGATGAGATATACAACTTAGCCGCACAAAGCCATGTCGCCGTCAGCTTCGAAGAGCCTGAATATACTGCAAATTCGGACGCACTAGGAGTACTGAGAATCCTTGAAGCCATTCGCATATTAGGCTTAGAGAAAAAGACAAAGTTTTATCAAGCCAGCACATCTGAACTATATGGCTTGGTACAAGAAACACCACAGAAAGAAACAACTCCATTTTATCCACGAAGCCCTTATGCTGTGGCAAAACTATATGGATACTGGATTGTAGTAAACTATAGAGAAGCGCATGGCATTTTTGCATGTAACGGCATTCTATTTAACCATGAGAGCCCAATTCGCGGCGAAACCTTTGTGACAAGAAAAATCACGCGTGGACTAGCTAGGATAAAACTTGGCCTGCAAGACTGCCTATATTTAGGAAACCTTGACGCTAAACGAGACTGGGGGCATGCAAAGGATTACGTGGAAATGCAATGGATGATGATGCAGCAAAAATCTCCCGAGGACTTTGTAATTGCTACCGGCGTCCAGTATAGCGTTAGAGATTTTATTAACACTGCCTCGAAAAAACTAGGCATCGAAATTAATTGGAAAGGAGAAGGGATTAACGAAAAAGGTTTTGATTCTTCAGGAAAATGCATTGTATCCGTTGATCCATCTTATTTTCGCCCAACAGAAGTAGAAACATTACTTGGGGACGCGACTAAAGCAAAAGAAAAGTTAAATTGGGAACCAAAGATCTCTTTTGAAGAATTAGTATCAGAGATGGTATCAGAAGATTTAAAATCGGCCGAAAGAGATGAGTTAATAAAGAAACATGGATATAGAAACATGAACTATCATGAATAAGTTAAAAAATTAATCTAGAGAATTCAATAAATTACGAACAATAAACCACAGGCGGAAAATGAACTTAAATTCATTTACTTCACTTATCACGAACCTGTGGAAACACATGACAAGAAGAAGAAAAATTCAATTTCTTCTTCTTCTTGTCATGATTGCATTAGGATCAGTAGCAGAGATGTTCAGCATCGGCGCAGTTGTTCCTTTCATTAGCGCTTTGGTAAATCCGGAGAAAGTTTTCTCACATCCATTATCACAGCCAATTATTTCAGCTCTTGATCTGCAACATCCGAAACAAATAATCGTCCCTCTCACAATAGTTTTCTGTATATTTGCCGTAGTTGCCGGTATATTTAGAATATTACTTCTATATGCATCGACACGATTCTCATTCTCTGTTGGAGCAGATTTAAGCATCGATGTATACAGAAGGACAATGTATCAGCCATATATTGTTCATGTATCCAGAAATAGCAGTGAAATAATCAACGGTATCACGGGAAAGATAGCAATGCTTATTTCCTCAATACTGACACCTTTCCTCAATCTCATAAGTTCGATGTCTATATTGACTGGAATATTTGTCACATTAATAGCAATAGACCCGATTATAGCAATAACTTCAGGCGCATCCATAGGTGCAATATATGTAGCGGTGGCCTTTACATTTAAGCGCCACCTTCGCGAAAACAGTGAATGCATTGCTCGCGAGTCAACCCGAGTAATTCAAGCGCTACAAGAAGGCCTAGGCGGAATCCGTGATGTACTCATTGACGGCACGCAAGATGCTTACTGCGATGTATATAGAAACGCTGATCGACCACTAAGATTGGCGCAAGCAAGGAATACATTCGCCAGCACAAGCCCCCGATACTTCATGGAAATGCTCGGCATGATCGTAATCGCCACCCTTGCTGCAAGTATGACTCAAAGCCAATCCGGCGGCATCTCGGATGCCCTCCCGGTATTAGGAGCTCTTGCGCTTGGAGCTCAACGATTATTGCCGCTCCTGCAACAAGTTTACAATGCTTATGCAACGATAGTAGGGGCCGAAGCGTCACTCCGAGATGCATTGGCCCTACTTAATCAACCCATTCCCGAATACGCAGATCACTCTCATTCCACTACGATCAAGTTCGACAAAAGAATTTTGCTCGAAAATGTCGGTTTCCAATACGGCAATAATAATTTATGGGCCGTAAGAGGCATCAACATCAACATCCCTAAAGGCAGCAAAGTTGGCTTTATTGGAGAAACCGGAGCCGGGAAAAGCACTCTGATAGATCTCATAATGGCGCTCCTGAGCCCGACAGAAGGCGAAATATTCATCGACGACCAGGCAATCACCCAAGAGAACTTTCGGAGCTGGCAATCTCGGCTTGCCCATGTACCTCAAAGCATATTTTTGTCTGACACCACCATAGCGGAAAACATCGCATTTGGCACACCTCAAGACAAAATTGATATGAATCGCGTCAGGGAAGCGGCAAAAAAGGCGCAAATTGCATCTGTAATAGAAGCCCTGCCTCGTCAATACTCAACAGTTGTTGGAGAAAGAGGAGTTCGTCTATCAGGAGGCCAAAGACAACGCGTTGGCATCGCAAGAGCACTCTATAAGAAAGCCGACACAATTATTCTTGATGAAGCAACAAGCGCTCTCGATAGCGTAACAGAGCGTGCTGTTATGGATGCAATAGAGAATTTGGGAAACGGGATAACCATCTTGATCATTGCCCACCGCACAACAACTCTAAGAAATTGCGATTTTATCATATCTATGCAACCAAATGGGACATGTCGAAAAATCCGATACCAAGATTTAGAAACAACGCAATGATGCAAAGAAAACATGCTTAAAAATTCCTCGATTCTCATTACCGGCGGTACAGGATCCTTTGGTCATACATTTGTACCAATGACTCTTGCCAAATATAATCCACGTAGATTGGTTATCTTTTCTCGCGATGAAATGAAGCAATGGGAAATGGCCAAAATATATGGTGATGATGACAGGGTCCGTTTTTTTATTGGTGACATTCGCGACAAGGACCGACTGATTCGTGCCCTAGACGGAATTGACTTTGTCGTACATGCAGCAGCGACAAAAATTGTACCAACCGCAGAGTACAACCCGTTTGAGTGCGTAAAGACCAATATTATTGGAGCGATGAACTTAATTGATGCCAGCATAGACCGGGGAGTAAAGCGCGTTGTAGCCTTATCGACAGACAAGGCAAGCGCTCCCGCCAACTTATACGGAGCAACAAAACTTGCCTCAGACAAACTTTTTGTTGCCGGAAATGCTTATTCTGGAGGCGGTGATGCTCGCTTTGGTGTGGTTCGCTATGGAAACGTTATGGGCTCACGTGGATCGGTAATACCTTTCTTTGCAAGCCTGGTCGACAAAGGCACACTGCCGATCACTGACCCCAGAATGACGCGCTTCATGATTACTTTGGAGCAAGGGGTAGAACTGGTATGGCACGCATTTAACGATATGGTTGGAGGAGAAATATACGTAAAAAAAATACCATCAATGAGCATTACTGAAATAGCGACAGCCGTTGCCCCTCAAGCAAAACATGAAATTATCGGCATCAGGCCCGGTGAAAAACTACATGAGCAAATGATTGGCGTTGAGGATGTTCTCTACACTTACGAATACAATGACTACTACAAAATTCTTCCTGCTATACACGGGTGGGACACCGATCCAATGCGAATTAGAAATGGAAAAAAAGTAGAATCAGATTTCATATATTCATCTGATAGCAATCCAGAACGAATGAGCATAGATTATTTGAGAAAATGGATTACCGATAACAGAGAAAAGATCGGGAATATCTAATGATACCTTATGGTCGACAAGATATTACCTCAGAGGACATAGATGCTGTCGTAGGCGTTCTACAATCAGATTTTCTGACTCAAGGTCCTCAGGTACCTCACTTTGAAAATAAACTGATAACTTATACAGGGGTTAAACACGCGATAGCGGTTAACAGCGCGACCTCTGCGCTCCATATTTCTTGCCTAGCTCTTGGTTTGGGACCGGGTGACTATTTATGGACAACGCCTATTACTTTTGCCGCTTCCGCAAATTGCGCCCTTTATTGCGGGGCAAGAGTTGATTTTGTCGATATAGATCCGGACACCGGCAATATTTGCGTTCTCGCACTTGAGAAAAAACTGTTGCTCGCGGAAAAAACCGGGACCCTACCCAAAATTGTTATGCCCGTTCATTTGGCAGGCCGCCCTTGCGAAATGAGAACTATTCACGCTTTAGGGAAGCGGTTCGGCTTTAGTGTGATCGAAGACGCATCTCACGCAGTGGGTGCTCAGTACATGAACACATCAGTCGGAGACTGTCGGTACAGTGACATAACCATCTTCAGCTTCCATCCTGTCAAGATTATAACGACAGCCGAAGGTGGAGCGGCCCTAACAAATAGCGGGAAACTGGCAGAGCGCCTAAGACTTCTTCGTAGCCATGGCATTACTCGGGATCCCAAGCAAATGGAAGAAATACCACAGGGGGACTGGTATTATGAGCAAATAACCTTGGGATTTAATTATCGGATGAATGACATCCAGGCAGCTCTCGGCAGCAGTCAAATTGAAAGACTTGATAGCTACATAAATCGAAGGAGAGATATTGCCAAGAATTATGATATATTATTAAAAAGCCTTCCAATTTCACTTTTCGAATACGCTGATAATTCATCTTATCATTTATACACCGTACGCATTGATGACAAATTTTCTCAGACGAACAGAAACGAGGTCTTCAAAAGAATGCGTCAGCATGGTGTTGGAGTAAATGTACATTACATACCAGTTCATTTTCACCCCTATTATCGCAAGCTCGGGTTCAAATCCGGCGATTTTCCTGCAGCAGAAAAGTATTATTTGGAAGCAATGACCCTTCCTATTTACCCAAAACTGAAAGACCATGAGCTACAGTTTATAGCTAGTAGATTAGCTTCGGCATTGTCATAATGAACGCAAGGCCTCAGAGAAATCGCATTGCACTGGGCACAGTACAGTTTGGCATGCCCTACGGGATATCCAACACATCAGGGAAAGTACCCTTTAGTGAAGTTGAGAGAATGCTCGATTTCGCTTCAGAGAAGGGAGTAAACACGCTTGATACTGCGATAGGATATGGAGACAGCGAAAAAGTACTGGGGAGAGCCGGCGTAGGCACCTTCCAGATCGTAAGTAAATTGCCCCCCATCCCGGAAAGAGAAGCAGATGTAAAGTCATGGGTCAAAAGACAAATTGATCAGTCACTATCCAACTTAAATTTAGATCATATATATGCATTATTACTTCATAAACCAGATGATTTACTTGGAGAACACGGGAAAGATATAGCCCTCGCCCTCACAGAGATTAGATCTGAAGGGATAATCAGAAAATTAGGGGTATCAATATACTCTCCGGATAATTTTAATGAACTCTCTGAAAAAATAGACATCGATTTAGTACAGTGCCCATTCAATATAATGGACAGGCGAATGTTGCTAAATAACTGGGATTTAAATCTTAAAAAGTTAAATATAGAAATTCACACAAGATCTGTTTTTCTACAAGGCTTGCTGTTAATGCCCAAAAGCGCCATTCCCAGGAAATTCGATAGATGGGCACCTATTCTGGAAAAATGGCACAATTGGCTGGAAGAATATGGCCAGTTACCGGCACAAACATGCCTTGCCCTCGCACTTTCAACTAGCTCAATTGATCGAGTACTAATTGGCGCAACAAATCTAAACCAGTTAGAAGAAAACTTGAAATTCGCCGAGCTTTCTAGCAGTATTTCGTATCCGGATTTGGCATGTACAGATGAAGATTTAATCAATCCATCTCGCTGGGAAACAATTTAGTTCTAAAATTTTCCACTAAGTCAAGCCTCCTCCCCTTATCTTAAATGAGATGCAAAATGCGTTCAGGCCAAAAACTGTGGCAGCGTGCCAAAAACATCATCCCCGGAGGCAATATGCTTCTCTCCAAGAGAGCAGAAATGTTTCTGCCGGAACAGTGGCCCGCTTATTACAGTAAGGCAAAAGGCTGTAAAATTTGGGACCTCGATGGCAAAGAGTATATTGACATGTGCATCATGGGGATTGGCACAAACACTCTGGGCTA
The DNA here is from genome assembly GCF_001613805.1 of Thalassospira lucentensis. GTDB lineage: Bacteria > Pseudomonadota > Alphaproteobacteria > Rhodospirillales > Thalassospiraceae > Thalassospira > Thalassospira lucentensis_A. Next base: position 391,370 of record NZ_LPVY01000005.1, on the reverse strand, counting down.
CAGCCATGAAGAAGTTGACGCTGCTGTTACGGCAACTGTCGCATCTGGCAACATGTCAACATTGAATGCTGCAGAAGAAGTATACTTAGCGGAAAAGTTGATAGAAATTCATCCTTGGGCAGACATGGCAAGGTTCGCACGTTCAGGGGGGGAAGCGAATGCAATCGCAATCCGTATCGCACGTGCAGCCTCGAACAAAGACAAAGTCGCAATCTGTGGTTATCACGGCTGGCACGACTGGTATCTGGCAGCAAATCTCGGTGACGACAATCACCTTGCAGGACATCTCTTGCCCGGACTTGACCCCAAAGGAGTCCCCCAGAATCTTAAGGGATCAGTATTCCCATTCAATTACAACGACTACGATGAACTAGAAAACCTTGTGAACACTCATGACATTGGTGTGATCAAGATGGAAGTCATGCGAAATCAAGGTCCGCAAAACGATTTTCTTTATAAAGTAAGAGAACTTGCCACACGACGCGGAATTGTTCTTATTTTTGATGAATGCACTTCCGGTTTTAGGCAAACCTTTGGCGGCATACACAAGATGTTTGGCGTCGAACCCGATATCGCGATGTTTGGAAAAGCGCTTGGAAACGGCTATGCGGTTACCGCCATCATTGGGCGCAGAGAAGTCATGGAGGCAGCACAGTCAACGTTTATTAGCAGCACGTTCTGGACAGAACGCATCGGATCAACAGCTGCACTGAAAACGCTTGAGATAATGGAGCGGGAAAAATCTTGGGAAAAGATTACGGAAACAGGCACAGAAGTCACCAAACGCTGGAAATTGCTCGCAGATAAGCATGGACTTAGCATTACGACATCCGGGTTGCCCGCAATAGCTAGTTTTGGCTTCACTGGCCCTAACTCTCTGGCTTATAAAACATTGATTACTCAAGAAATGCTCTCTAGAGGCTATTTAGCAAGTAATTTGCTATTCTCAAGCACCGCTCATACGCCAGAAATAATTGATGGCTATTTTGAGGCTCTAGAATCCGTCTTCTCACTGATCAAAGAGTGTGAGGAGGGAAGGGATATTAGTACTTTACTCAAGGGCCCGGTATGTCACGCAGGATTCAAAAGATTGAATTAGTCTTTCCATGATAATTCCTGGAAAAATCCTAAAAATAATTTTTGTTACCGCATCCGGAAATGATATTGGATTGGGGCACCTCCGTCGTTGCCTTACATTGGCAAACTCGTTTTCGAGGAAAGAAACGGAGATATCGTTTCTAATTATAAGCCGCGATCCGCAACTTCCTAGAGTGATTATTGACTCCGGATATTCGCACGTTCAGTCCGATTACCTCGATAAAGATGAGTGTTATTCATCTTTATCGAAGTTACCCGAGAGCGCCGACTTAGTTATTGTTGATGTTCTTTATCCAAAATTTTCGGAAGAATGTAAAAATACTCTAGCGTTCTTCCGGAAGATGAGAAGTCTTGGAAGATTTGTTGTTGCAATCGACGTCCTCGACCACAACTCCGTTTCCAAGAACACAGACGAGCCCCTGTTTGATCTTATTGTTCATCCATATGTCTCTTTAATTACAACCAATCGCTCCTCAGCCGGAAAAAACCTGTTGGCCGGAGCACAATATGCGATATTGCCCCCCGAATACGCACAACTGATTCGTCGTCGGCACCGAAAACATGCAAATCACGTTCTCGTACTCAGTGGTGGATCAGATCGAGACGCATTCACTCTGAAAATTCTTGAGGCCTTGGAAAATTTTGAACCAACACTGGATATTTCGGTAATTATTGGGCCTCTTTTTTCTGACAAACTGATCCACCAGATTGAAGATGTTTTGGACTCATCAACTAATCGCATAAAACTGCACAACGCTCCGGAAAATTTACGAAGTCAAATGCTCTCCTGCGATATGGCGATTAGTGCAAGCGGTTTGACCAAGTACGAATTGGCCGCAACCGGCACACCGGCATTAATATTCTCAATAGACTTAGTCCATGCTGAAATTAATCGCCCATTTTCCGAAAAAAAAACTGCGATAGACATCGGTGTTGGAATATCCCGCGATTTAGTAGCATCAGAGACACGAAAACTGTTATCAGATATAGAGTTGCGGAAACAAATATCCCGCTCTGGCCAAGAGCTGATAGATGGGCTCGGAACCCAACGTTTAATAAATGAAATTAAAAAGGTGTTATTTTGTTAAATAATAATCTGGTAATTGCTAATAAGACAATTGGCACAGAAACATCCCCTTATATAATCGCAGAGATTGGGTCAAACTTTGACAAAGATTTTGACAAAGCGCTTCGGCTAATTGACGTTGCTGCAGAAGCCGGTGCAGATGCTGTAAAATTTCAGCTCTTTCGTGCAAATAAATTATACCCGAATGGCGGAGAGCTATACGACATATTCAAATCAATAGAACTTGATCCAAACTGGGTTCCCAAACTTAGAGATCACGCAAGCAGCAGAAACGTGCACTTTATGGCATCAGCATTTGACTTTGATTCGTTGAATGTTTTGGAAGATGCCAAAGTACCTGCTCACAAGATTGCATCTTCAGAAACGACCAATCTGGGTTTCCTGCATCAAATTGCGAAAACCCAGAAGCCATTAATTATATCAACCGGAATGTGTGACTTTGTCGATGTGCTGGAAGCAGTGAACACTTGCATAGCAGCAGGCAACAGAAACATAGCACTAATGCAATGCGGTGCACTCTACCCATTACCGATAGACCTTAGCAACTTGAACGTCATTCGTTCATTTTCTGCTCAATTTGGCTGCCCAGTCGGTTTCTCCGATCATACAACCGGACACGTGGCTGCCAGTACTGCAATCGGCTTGGGAGCTTGTATTTTTGAGAAACACATCACCTTAGACCGCTCATCAGCCGGACCAGATCACTTCTATGCTTTGGAACCCGAGGATTTGAAAGCTTATATAGAAACGATCCGTCAGTCACATCAGGCACTTGGCAGCTTTGATAAAGAAATGCTGCCCAAGGAACGAGAAATCGGTCGCCGCGAAGGCTTATATTTTTCTCGCTCCCTAAAAAGCGGAGAGACAATTAGTAGCTCGGATATAGAAATTAAAAGGCCTGCTTTGGGCTTGCGCTCTCGATACTCCAATTCGATTGTCGGCGCCAAACTAAGTAAAGATGTTGAAAAAGATCAACCCATTACTTGGGAAGCGATAATTTTCGGAGATTTAAAATGAATCAAAATAATTTGGTGAACGTAAAGGACTCTTGGAATCTCCCACTAGAGTTTCTTATCGCAATTTGTCGGTAGTAGAAAATGTCAAAGCCAATAGTGATTTTTGGATCGGCTGAGATGGCAAGTCTGGCGAAGTTTTACTTCGAGCAGGATAGCGATCGAAATGTTGTTGCTTTTACGGTCGATAATGAATTCGCGAACAAAGATAGTTTCGAAGGGCTACCATTACTGCCGTTCTCTGAAACGGTTAAAAAATATCCCGCAGAAAAATATGAAATGCACGTAGCCCTGTCATACAACAGACTTAATCGTCTTAGACAAGATAAGTACGAACAAGCAAAACAAGCAGGGTACACCTTAACATCTTATGTCTGCAGCAAATCTGTTACATGGCCTGATCTGCGTATTGGAGACAATTGCTTTATTCTGGAGAACCAGACGATCCAACCAGGCGTTACAATTGGCAACAATGTAATGATTTGGTCTGGAAATCATTTGGGACACGGCAGCTGCGTTAAAGACCATACGTATATTGCATCGCACGTTGTAATTTCTGGTCATAGCATTGTCGGCCAGAGATGCTTTCTCGGTGTTAATGCAACCATTAAAGATTTCACAAAGATTGGCGATGATTGCTTTATTTCAATGGATGCATCCGTAACAAAAGATATGCTTGACGGATCCGTCGCGCTTGGTTCTCCCGCAGAAGTTTTCAATACGGATGATCGCCGGGCCAAAGCACTAAAAAAAATGTACTTCAAGGTTTAGCAATGTTTAAAAATAAAATTTTATGGAAAAAAAATGGGCTTTTCATCCGCCCGCAAACTGAAAACTGGTGGTCCATAAGCCACGCTATGATCCCGACACCGGAAGATCTGGGTAATGGAAAGTATCGGATATATTATTCGGGAAGAAATAACGATAATCAGTCCCACATTGCTTGGGCAGACATCAGTCTCAATCCAACTCCGCATATTCTGGAATACAGCAGTGGACCGGTATTAAAGCCAGGAGCTTTAGGATGCTTCGATGATAATGGCGTCACTCCCTCATGTATCCTGAATCTATCGGGAGGCGAAAAGGCACTTTATTATATCGGTTGGAATCCAGGCTCAACTGTGAGGATGCATCTTTTTGGAGGCTTGGCTATCAGCCAGGACGAAGGACAAACATTTGAGCGTTGGTCCAGAGCTCCAATAATTGAACGATGCCCAACGGATCCGTTTCTCAATACTGCCCCCTTTGTCGTAAAGCACGAAGATCAATATCGGATGTATTACGTTTCCGGTACAGCTTGGCTCGGAAAAGACCTTCCTAGATACAACATCAAATTAGCGCTCTCGAAAGATGGAAAAGTTTGGGAGCGGGATGGCCACGTTTGCATTGATTTTGCAAACTCCTCAGAGAATGCGTTAGCGCGGCCATTCGTTCTATTTGATGACAATATATGGAAGATGTGGTTTGCGCATAAGGGTGACGCATATCGTCTTGGTTATGCAGAGTCCGAAGATGGCTTTCTTTGGGAGCGACGGGACGAATTTGCAGGCCTAAGCGTAAGTGATGATGGATTCGATAGCGATATGGTCGAGTATGCAGCAATCGTAAAGTATAATGGAAAGTATTATATGTTTTACAATGGAAATAATTATGGTTTTGACGGTATTGGTTTGGCAATAGAACAATGACACGTGTCGCAATAATGCAGCCGACTTACCTGCCATGGAGTGGATATTTCGGATTAATGAATGATGTAGATATATTCATATATCTTGACTCTGTTCAATTCTCCAGGCGCTCCTGGCAACAAAGGAATCAAATCAAAACCTCTAATGGTCCAAATTGGTTGAGCATCCCCGTTTTAAAAAAGGGAAAAAGAGACCAGTTAATACATGAGGTTCAAATAGATCATAGTGCATCTTTTTCCGAATCTCATGTCAGATCGATGGTGCTAAATTATAAAAAATCAATTTTTTTTGATGATTACTCTGATGGAATTTTTTCTAGGATTAGAAATACCAATTCATCTCTATGCGAATACAATATAGAGATAATAAAATACATATCTGATATTTTGGAAATTAAAACAAAAACCATAAGATCTAGTGAATTAAATTCCTCGGGAAAGAAAGCCGACCTGCTGGCAGCAATCTGTCAGGAGGTGGGGGCAACTGAATATATCTCGGTACCAGGATCAAGCGATTACCTAGATAAATCTGACGCATTCATCGATGCGGGGATACCAGTGAGCTATTTTAATTACATACATCCGGAATACCCCCAACTTTTTGGTGAATTCCTACCCTATATGTCTGTAGTCGACATGTTGTTCAATTGCGGTTCACAAAGCTCCACAATCATTCAAAACGGAATTATAAGAAACAAATGAAGCGACTGGCAATCATCCCAGCCCGTGGTGGCTCAAAACGCATACCGCGCAAGAATGTGCGTGACTTCTGCGGAAAACCCATGATTTCGCACGTACTAGACACGGCTGCCAGAAGCAATCTTTTTAACGTTATTCACGTTTCTACCGATGACAACGAAATTAGTTCTGTGGCCACACAATATGGCTTTCCCCCTGATTTTGCGCGGCCGGAATTCTTAGCAGACGATGTTACTCCCATTATGCCTGTTCTTCGCTATGTCGTAGAAGAATATGCAAAGCGCGACCAGAAATTTGATGAGATATGGTTGATAATGGCATGTGCGCCGCTGATAACCGAAAACGATTTAGTGCAGGCCGCTAAGCTTTTCGGGAAATCAGACAAACGCAAAGCATTACTTGCAGTGTCAGAATACCAAGCGCCCATTGAATGGGCATTTTCCAGATCTGAAGACGGCACACTTATCCCAGAACAATCTGGTATGTTTGCTGTTCGCTCTCAGGATCTCGAGAAGAAATACTTCGATGCAGGAAGCTTCGCAGCATTTTTTCCAGAGAGAATAACTAATTCAACGGGTGCGGGTTCAGACGAAGGGTTTGTTGGTTTTGTTCTCCCCAAGGGAAGTGCAATAGATATCGACGAAGAACAAGACTGGAAGCAGGCAGAAGCCATATTCCTTGCACGCTCTGAGCGTTTAGATCGAAATTCAAGAGATTGACATGAAAATATTTGCAACAATAGAAGCAAGAATGAATTCTTCTAGGTTACCGGGCAAGGTAATGATGCCCGTCCTGAATCGCCCAATGATTGGATATCTGATTGACAGACTAAAAGCGGTTCCATCTTTAGATGGAATTGTGCTGGCAACAACAACAAATGAAGTCGATAACATATTGGTTGATTTTGCCAATTCAGAAGACATACACGTTTTCAGAGGAAGTGAAAATGATGTAATGTCGAGAGTTATCGAGGCTGCAGACTCGGTAGATGCCGACGCTATTGTGGAAATTACTGGCGACTGCCCAATAATTGATCCAGATATCGTTGAACAAACAATCTTATTATATAAAAAGAACAAAGCCGATTACGCAGCGAATTCTTTCTTCAGCAGCTATCCCGATGGAATGGACACTCAGGTAATTAGCACAGCTTCCTTGAAAAAGTCGGCATCAATGACCAGCGATCCGCTTGATAGGGAGCATGTTTCGAGACATATCGTCAACAATGATCAGATATTTAAACACGTATACTTAATTGCTCCTCCTTCATTACATTGGCCTGGTCTTGGTCTGACATTAGACGAACAAGCTGATTTCGATCTGATCCGAACATTAATCGAACGATTAAGCCCTGAGAATCCGATGTTTGGATGCAATGCCATTATCAAATATCTTCAAGAAAATCCCGAGATACTTGCGATAAACCAAAATGTTGCAAGAAAGGATGCCAGACCAACGTGAAGCACAAAGTACTGATCATTGGTCTGGGGCGGATAGGTATGGGTTACGACTTAACCAGCGCCAAGGATGGAGCTATTTTGAGCCATGCCAAAGCTTTTTCCACCCATCCCGGTTTTGAGTTATCTGGTGGTGTTGATCCAGATGAAAATCGCCGCGATTTATATAGCGCCTACTATAAAGGCTGGGTGGGGGAAGATATTGCCACAGCCATGCGTGAAACATCCCCGGACGTTGTCATAATCGCGTCGCCGACAGCTGACCATCATAGATGTATGATGGAAACTTTAGCCTACGGTAAACCAAAAGTCATAATTTGCGAAAAACCACTATCGGATAATTTTACTTGTGCTGAAAAAATGGTTTTGGCTTGTCGGGACGCCGGTTGTGAACTGTTTGTCAACTACCTTCGCCGAGTTGAACCAGGGGCTTTAGAAGTAAGAAGACGAATTTTATCTAATGAGATAAAACCACCAATAAAAGGAGTAACTTGGTATACGAAGGGGCTGATTAGAAATGGCTCTCATTTCTCAAATTTATTAGAACTCTGGCTAGGCCCAATCAAAGATTTTAAAATTATTAATGCTGGAAGAATATGGGATGAGAACGATCCTGAGCCAGACGTACAACTAGAATTTGATTTAGGAACCGTAACGTTTCTGGCAGGAACTGAAGAGAATTTCTCGCATTACGAAATACAGCTCTTGGCATCCAACGGATGCCTAAGATATGAGCATGGCGGCAGTAAAATCACTTGGCAAGCTGCTGTTCAGGACTCCGATTCAGACGAATACACAGTGCTCTCAAAACACGATGAGAAAATAGTTACTGCATCAGATAAACTGCCGTTATTGGTAGCAGAAGAGATTCTCATCTATCTCGCAGGCGGTGAAACAAAATTATGCTCGGGTGAAAGTGCCCTGAGATCTTTAAACTGGCTTTTGAAAATTAGGGCAGCGCGATGAATAAAAGAAGCAGCGTTAATACTTTGGCGTTACACGGTGGGCCAAAGCACATCAACCATGCATTTTCCCGATACAACCCGATTGGCCAAGAAGAAGTAATCGCGGCGAAAGAGGTAGTTGAGAGTGGAATTTTATCGCAGTATCTCGGATGTTGGGATCCTGATTTCTTCGGAGGTCCAAAAGTTCAGGCATTTGAGCGCAGTTGCGAAGATTATTTCAAGGTTAAACACGCCATTACGTTCAATTCTTGGACGTCAGGATTGGTTGCAGCAGTGGGAGCAATCGGCACCGAACCGGGTGATGAAATTATCGTAAGCCCCTGGACCATGGCCGCAAGTGCAACAGCGATACTACACTGGAATGCTATTCCTGTATTTGCTGATATCGAACCGGAAACATTCTGCCTTGACCCCATATCCGTCGAGCGAAATATCAGTCCGCAGACCCGTGCTATCATGTCTGTCGATATTGCAGGTCACTCGGCGAACATGGACGCGCTTTGCGAAATCGCCAGAAAGCATAATTTAAAAATAATATCAGACACTGCTCAGGCTCCCGCCGCGAAATATAAGGGAAAGTATGCAGGAACTTTGGCGGACATTGGTGGATTTAGCCTAAATTACCATAAGCATATTCACACTGGCGAAGGAGGAATCGCGGTAACAGACGATGACGATCTGGCTGATCGCCTTCGCCTTATACGTAATCATGCCGAAGTAGTGGTAGAAGATAAGGGTGTTACGAATTTAAATAACATGATCGGCCACAACTTTCGCCTTGGCGAGATTGAATGTGCCATTGGCATAGAGCAACTAAAAAAACTTGATAGAATGGTTGCATCTCGCCAACGCATAGCAGCAAAACTGAATTCAGGACTCTCTGGATTAGAAGGATTGCAACTTCCTTCCGTCCTCGATGATTGCACTCATGTGTATTATGTTTATGCGATGAAGTTGGATATTCCTAAACTTGGCACCAGCCGCCAAACAATAGTAGAGGCGTTGACAGCCGAAGGCGTGCCGGCACTCGCATCAAGCTATCAAAACCTTCATCTGCTCCCAATGTATCAACAAAAAATTGCATACGGGAGTAATGGTTTTCCCTGGGCATCAAGCGTTTGCAAGCGTGAAGTCAGTTATAGCAAGGGAATTTGTCCTGTTGCTGAAAATTTACATGAATCTAGCTTCCTTGGCTTTGGCATTTGTTCTCATGAGTTCACTGATGAAGAAGTGAATCTCGTGATTGAAGCCTTCCATAAGGTATGGAGTAATTTAGAGGCTTTGCGATGATTTATAAGTTAGCCGACGGGTATTATGTAAGAGGCCTTCAACAGGAAGACATAGAAGGATCATATCCATCGTGGTTTGAAGACCAAGAGGTATGCGCATTCAATTCCCACGGCAAAACTTTCAAAAACAAAGAATGGTTTCGCAACTTCTATCTCAACCTGAATGCAGAAGATCAAATTGTGTGGGCTATCTGCCATCACAAAGATGGTCATATTGGCAATGTTAGCCTTCAGGGGATGTCGTTTATCAACAGGAATGCAGAATTCGCCATTTTGATTGGTGAGAAAAAGCATTGGCGCAAGTCAGTCGGATTGAATGCGGCAAAAATTCTACTGACTCATGGTTTTTGCAAACTAAACCTGACGCGTATTTATTGCGGAACGGCAGAGACGAATTTTGGTATGCAGAAACTTGCTTTAAATCTTGGAATGAAAGAAGAGGGTAGAAGGCGCAAACACATCTACTTAAATGGAAAATGGTTAGACATGCTTGAGTATGGGGTCCTACGCGAAGAATTCGTAGTAGCGGAAAGTATCGAGAAATGATTGGCATTGTCTCGCACGATGCAGGCGGCGCAGAAATCATCACCAGTTATGTTCAGCGCAACAAGTTAGAATGTGCCTTTTGCGTAGAAGGACCAGCTTCTGAAGTCGTTCAACGAAAGCTAGGCCCTGTCAAAAGGATGCCTTTGAGAGAATTGATCGTTTCATGTTCTTGGCTTCTGTGCGGAACCAGTTTCCTTTCGGAGCTGGAGTGGACGGCGATTAGCCTAGCGAGAAAATCAGGCAAACGATGCGCCGTTATGTTAGATCACTGGGTTAACTACCGACAACGATTTGTCCGCCAAGGGGAGTGGCATTGGCCTGACGAGCTGTGGGCAGGAGACAATGTTTCTGCTCGTATAGCAGAAGAGATATTGCCTGAAGTCCCTGTAAAGCTCGTACCAAACGCCTACTTTGAAGACATAAGAGAATCAATCGCAAAATTTCCGCAGGCATCATCATGTTCTGATAAAGGAAAAAATATCCTGTATGCTTGCGAACCCCTTAGAGAAGACGGCAAAAAACTTTATAACAATGAGCGTCACTGGGGCTATACAGAGGAGGAAGCTATAATTTACTTCCTTAAGAACGTTGAATGCATTTGCCCTAAGATTGATAACATTACGATCCGTCCCCACCCCCAGGAGGATATGGACAAGTACAATTGGGTCAAAACAGAATTCGACCTTCCGATAAATTGTGACAAAGAATCTTTACTTTTCAAACAAGTAGCTGAAAATCATATCGTGGCAGGATGTGCGACTATGGCAATGGTTGTCGGATTAATCGCCAAAAAGCGAGTTGTTAGTTGCATTCCACCCGGTGGGTCAACTATACCTTTACCCCATCCCCAGATCGAAAACATGAACTTATTGGTTCAAGCTTTTAGAAAATAAATCTATATTGAAGACAACATGTTGGCTTGTAGCAAAGGCCGCATAATGGAGATAGCTCATGCTAAAACATTGCAATGCATGCAACTTGCCAGAAACCTACGAAACAATTGAGTTTGACAAAAATAATGTATGCAACATTTGTCAGCAAAAAGAATTTAAAGACACAAATATTGACTGGGTAGACAGAAAACACCAGCTAACCGAACTTATCGAACAATATCGTGGTAAGTATGCCTACGATTGCATAGTTCCTTTTTCTGGCGGAAAAGATAGTACATTCACCCTTCATTATCTAGTTAAAGAGTACAAAATAAAACCATTGGTTGTTCAATTTAATCATGGATTTATGCGTGAAGGACTGCTGAAAAACAATGAGCGGACCTTTAAAAAACTTGGTGTAGATGTAATAAACTTCACGCCAAACTGGCAACTCGTAAAACGCCTGATGCTAGAAGCACTCATTCGCAAAGGCGACTTCTGCTGGCACTGCCACACAGGCATATATTCTTATCCTATGCACGTCGCCATTCAGCAACAAGTTCCTCTTATTTTCTGGGGCGAACCGTCGTCTGAATATACTGCATATTACGATTATCGTGACAACGAGATAGAAGAAGTAGACGAAGAAAAGTTCAATCGATCAACGAATTTAGGCATAACTGCAGAAGATATGGCCGGAATGATTTCGAATGACTTTGATTTCGATCCAAGAGATCTTAAACCCTTTTCGTATCCAGCAATGCGTGATCTCAAGAAGCTTCGCTATCGTTCTGTTTGTCTAGGGTCCTATATTCCATGGGATGTTAAAAAGCAGGTGGCGCTAATTCAATCTGAATTGGGCTGGGAAGGAGACCAGGTTGAAGGCATGCCTTGGGATGAATACCCTTACGAGAAAATTGAATGCCACATGCAAGGTGTTCGAGACTATATTAAATACTTGAAGCGTGGATATGGAAGAGTCACACAAATGACTGCTTTGGATTTACGCAACAAAAGGATCACACAGGAAAAAGCAAGAGAACTGATCGACAAATACGAAGGGCGTAAACCACCATCGTTAACTCTCTTCCTTGAATACATTGGGATCAGCGAATCAGAGTTCAACGATATAGTAGCGAAAACAGTAGTTCCACCGCATGTTCCAAATTTTGATGCCGAATATGCCCCCAAGACTTCGGACTTCGACAATTGGTTCCGAGAGAGTGAGGACATGCGTGGAATACGAAAAAAAGTCGACTAACGTCCTCAGAACGCGCAAAGGCTAATGCTACATGATTGGCATACTTGACCTTAACATGGGGAATATCAGGTCAGTGTTCAACGCAGTGTACCAGAACGGATTCGATCCAGTAGTTGTCGACTCTCCTGACTGCCTAGATGATCTAAGCCACCTAATCGTCCCAGGCGTCGGAAATTTTGGGGCGGCAGTCCCCGAGCTAGATCGTCGAAATTTACGAAAAGGGGTCATTGATTTTGCAATCAGTAAGCGCCCCATACTTGGCACCTGCTTGGGCATGCAGCTCCTAATGGAACTTGGGAGTGAAGGAGGAAAATCGAACGGATTAGGCCTAATACCCGGAAGAGTGGAGCGGTTACATACGCATGAGAACTTAAGAATCCCACATGTTGGCTGGAACATTCTAAACTTAACCCGCCCGCACCCTGTTTTCACAGGTATCAAGACCATGTGTGATTTTTATTTCGTCCATTCGTATGAGGTCATTTGCTCGGACAACGTACATGTGATTGGTGAAACCGATTATGGACATCCGGTAGCTGCGGTAATCGGTAAAGAGAACGTAATCGGCGTACAGTTTCATCCAGAGAAGAGTCAAGTTAACGGAATGCGCGTGATAGAGAATTTTTGCTTGTGGGATGGAAGATGCTGAAGCGTCGCATAATTCCCATTCAGCTACTGATGGAAAATAGATTAGTAAAAACCGTCCAATTTGGAACTTGGCGTGACGTCGGTGATCCGGTGAAAAGTTCTGCTGTATACAACGCGCAATACGCAGATGAGTTAATTTTTTTGAATATATCGAGAAGTGGAAACTCTGTTCACCAGCTAGCGGATCTTTTGCTCAAAGTTTCCGAGGTATGCTTCATGCCGTTAACGGTTGGTGGAGGAATCAGAACGTTTGATGACGCAGAGTTTCTAATTAAGAATGGTGCCGATAAAGTAGTTATAAATAGCTCCTCTTACAAAGACCCGAACCTTGTTAGAAGAATAGCGGATCGTTTTGGCACACAAGCAGTAGTAATTGGCATCGATGCAAGACGCCATGAATCTGGGTACAAAACAGTATCTGATTGTGGGAAAGTTCAAACATCTGTCGGACTGCAAGAGCATATCAGGAACTGCGAAAAAGCAGGTGCAGGTGAAATTCTCATCCAATCAATCGATCAAGACGGCATGATGAATGGATACGACATCAACCTACTTAAACTGGCTTGCTCAACCGCCAGCGTGCCAATAATAGGATGTGGCGGTTGCGGCCAATACAATCACTTAAAACAAGCTTTTCTCGAAACTGAGGTGAGCGCCCTTGCCTGTGGCAGCCTGTTCAATTTCTCTGACAGCAACCCGATGAGAGCAAAAGCTTTTCTTAGTAATTATGGGCTCAATTTCAAAGTAGTATAGTATTTTCGAATTGGCTTAAATTATGATCTTAACAAAACCGATAATCACAGAACGATTAATACTTCGCACTCTAGAGCCACAGGATATTGGAAATCAGTACCTCTCCTGGATGCAAGATCCCGAAGTCACCCAATATCTTGAAGCACGCTTTTCGCCCCCAACGAATACTGGGGATTTATTTGACTTCGTAAACACTAACAACAAAAGTCATAATACTATTCTGCTGGGAATTTTCATTAAGGGAAAACACTCCCATATTGGGAATATTAAAATAGGCCCAATTCAGACAGAGCATGCGCGCACCGATATCGGTTATATATTGGGTGATAAATCAAGTTGGCGAAAAGGCTATGCGACTGAAGCAATTAAAGCAGCCACTCAATATGCTATTGAACATTTAAACTTAAAAAAAATCAAAGCAGGATGTTATGAGTTAAATGTAGGATCGGCGAAAGCTCTGATGAGATCCGGATTTACACATGAAGCTACGATACCTTACGACTGTATATACGAAGGTCGCCGCATATCTTCTCTTATATTTTCTCGTAATGTATAAGAATAGTGTCGAATAATTAATTTTATGCCTGGAAAAAAATGAGTGTTTTCAGAAAAATAAAGTCTAGATTAGATCAATGGCGCGTGAGTGAGCATGTAAAAAGATACATAATACTTAATAATAATATGTTCCCAAAAATTAAAACAAATCAAGAAAAATCTTCCATTATTTTAATGGAATTAAATCTTACTAGATCTGCGCACATATCCTACAGTTATCTTTCAAATGTTCTTAAAGATAAATATAATGCAAATATCGTGGGATATAGTCCGTTAGCCATTCGTGGGATAAAAAATAAGATTTCTTTTTGTGTCAGACGACTGACCTTACGTGAACCATTCAACGTATATCGCTCTTTTAATTGCACAAGATTTCTAATGGTTTCTCCATCGAGAAAACATCGAAACAAAGCAAAGTCTATTTTTGAATCGGTTTATGCATCTTTATCATCAAAACGCGACATCGAGAACATTACTATCGATGGAGTGAAAATAGGAGACTTAATATATGACACTTATCTTATGGAAAAGAAGCTACCGACAATAGATGTTTCAACAAAAATCTTTCAGGATTTCCTTTTAGATTCTATATCTATTTACTATTACTGGGATGATTACTTTAATATTAAAAATGTTAAAGCTATTAATGTAAGCCACTGTGTATACAACATTGCTATACCCCTAAGAATTGCGATAAGTAAAAACATAGATGCATTTCAAGCAAATGTAACACACCTATATAAACTTACGCCTTCAGAGATGTTTGCGTACAATGACTTTAAAAAATTCCCAGAAATATTTTCTTCACTACCAAACAAAATTAGAGACGACGGATTAGAGGAAGCGAAAAGAAGAATTGAACGTCGATTTTCAGGGGAAGTTGGCGTCGACATGTCTTATTCTTCGAAATCAGCCTATGGTGCACCACGCCACGCAACGCTCATCAAAAAAAGCCCCCGGCCGAAGATCCTAGTTGCGACACACTGCTTTTTTGATAGTCCCCACAGTTACGGTGATAACGTTTTTCCTGATTTTTATGAGTGGTTGGAATTTTTAGGAAAAATTAGCGAAGAAACAGATTATGATTGGTATATTAAAACTCACCCAGATTACTTGCCTGGCACCAAAGATATCGTAGATAACTTTGTTTCGAGATATCCGCGATTTCAACTCCTTCCCGCCAACTCTTCGCATCTGCAAATTATTGCGGAAGGGATAGATGTTGCACTCACGGTATATGGAACACTAGGCTTTGAATATGCAGCACTCGGAATACCTGTAATAAATGCTTCGACAAACAATCCTCATACAGCATATAACTTCAATATTCACGTCAAATCGGAGAAAGAATACAAACACTTATTATCAGACATAAAAAACATTTCAGTCGATATCGACAAAAAAGAAATATACGAATATTATTTCATGAGATTTATATTCAACACAGAAGGAATATTCTTTTCGAATTACCAAGATATGATAGAAAGAATTGGGGGGTATTATAATCAATTTAATCCATCAATATATTCATATTGGGAGCATGAATTAACTAAGGATAAACATGTTAATATAATTAATGCTATCGAAAAATTTATCAACTCAAATGACTTCCGAATGAATTATTCTCATTTCGGAAGAGAAATATCGCTTCACGACTTAAATTATTCTAAATGAATAGAAAGCGATATTAGATATACTACATCATAGCGTAGTCTTTTGTGAGGAAGAAACCGTGACCTCTATCGAACGCGAACTTTATCGTATTGACCACCTACCTATATTTCAAAATAGGATGTATGATTCTGCTCTCGACGGCATTAATTGTGTTCGCGGTCACATGCGCTTGGTTCAAAATGAAGGTACCGGACTAATTTATAATCGGGCATTCCAGCCTGAAGTTATGGTCTATGACTCTAACTATCAGAACGAGCAGGCATGCAGTGCAGAATTCAGAAATCATCTAGAAAATGTTGTACAGATTATTAGCCAGACGTTTGGTGACATTTCTATCCTCGAAGTAGGCTGCGGAAAAGGTTACTTCCTCGAAATGTTACAATCTTGCGGGTACGACGTGGTGGGATTTGACCCTACCTACGAAGGATCAAATTCAAGTGTATATAAAACCTATTTCTCTAAAGATGCGGGCATTTCTAGGGAAGGTATAATTCTTCGGCACGTCTTAGAGCACATTGAAAATCCAGTTAAATTTTTAAATTTTTTAAAAGAGTCTAATGGTGGTAGTGGGTTAATATATATAGAAGTTCCATGCTTTGATTGGATTATTTCCCACAAAGCTTGGTTTGATATTTTTTACGAACACGTTAATTACTTTAGAACATCAGATTTTCATCATATGTTTGATGGTGTTTTGGAAATTGGCCACATTTTTGGGGGCCAATACATATATGTTGTGGCTGATATTAGCACTCTAAGGGAGCCTGTCGCTAATCCAACCGACCTCGTTGAGCTACCGAGTGATTTCACAAGTGGTATAAACCGCAGTACGGAAAGCTCAAAAGTTGCCATTTGGGGGGGGGCGTCCAAAGGAACTATCTTCTCATTTTACCGAAACCTGACAAAAAAGCCTGTAGACATAGTTATTGACATCAACCCGGCCAAACAAGGAAAATACTTGGCTGGAACAGGACTTAAAGTATTATCGCCAGAAGATGGCATAAAACTTCTCGACCCTGGATCTACTATTTATGTAATGAACTCAAACTACATTGAAGAAATTCGAAATCAAACAAAAAATAATTTTTCCCTGATCGGAGTTGATAATGAATAATTTCAAGAATGAAACTGATTTTCGAATAGAAGAAATATCTAAAAATATTGATCTTCAGAATTCAGGCCAAAAATTCATGGAAATGTCTATATCGGCAAAATATTCATATAACTTTTCATGGATGGGTCGACCAATAATTCAGTATCCTCAAGATATCGTAGCGGTACAGGAACTGATATGGACGATAAAGCCAGACCTTATTATTGAGACAGGCATTGCTCACGGTGGTTCATTGATACTTAGCGCATCAATGCTTGCCCTACTGGATGTTTGTGATGCAGCGAAAAAAAAGGGGACACTAACTCCTGGAAATTCAGCCCGTAAAGTAGTGGGGATAGATATAGACATCCGCCCACACAACAAAGAGGCTATAGAAGATCATCCATTGGCTGCTTATATTGAAATGCTGGAGGGTTCGAGTATCGATCCCGAGATGGTCAAGAAAGTCTGTTCAATTGCGGAGAATCATCAGAAAATTCTGGTTTTTCTGGATAGTAATCACACACATGAGCATGTTCTTGCAGAACTGAAAGCTTATGCTCCTCTTGTATCGACAGATAGTTACTGTGTAGTTTTCGATACCATCGTCGAGGACCTTCCCAAAGGCGACTTTTCTGATCGCCCTTGGGGCCCCGGTGATAATCCCAAAACGGCAGTGTGGGAATATATCAAATCAAACCCCAATTTCGAAATTGATACCACCTTGGAGAACAAGCTGTTATTAACAGTCGCGCCTGATGGATATTTAAAACGTCGCGATTAATTTCCGAACAAGAGGAGCACTCGTGAATAGCTGTAAATTGCTAATTGGGATGCCCGTCTTCAATGGTGAGAAAGAAGTTGGCCGCGCGATAGAATCTATCCGAAATCAGACATTTGGAGACTTCAAGCTCCTTATTTTTGATAATTGCTCGAATGATAACACTGGCAAGATTTGCCAAGATTATGCCAAGGCCGACAGTAGAATATATTACGTTCGGCACCCCATCAATCTAGGCGCACATAGAAACTTCATGTCACTGGTTGAACATGCTGATGCACCTTATTTTATGTGGGCGGCAGTTGATGATGTTCGAACTCCAGAGTATCTTGAAGTCAATATTACTTATCTTGAATCTCATCCGGAATGCGTCGCTTCCACCAGCCCTAATTGTTTTGAAGGGGAGGAGGATGACCCTACCTGTCATATTGATTTTTCGATATTTGGCTCGTTGGGGAATCGCATGTGTCAAATTCTCGACAATTGCTGGGATTCCCATGCCATATTTTATTCCGTAATGCGAGCAGACATAATTAAGAATTGCGATGTCCCCAATCATCCGTTTCTCGGTTTTGACTGGGCGATAAATCTATTCCTTGCGAAAAATGGCAACATCAATAGAACCGACAAGGGATTGTTGATACTTGGCCGGAAAGGAATTAGCAACAATGGAAATATATGGCGCATGTTTAGGAAGTCTACAATTCACTGGATAGCCCCATTTTACGACTTCAGTTTATATTATTTATCAAACATAGCGAAAATTCCTATTGAAGAGAGAATTAATATAGTAATTAATATAATTAAGCTTAATATATCTTCTGCGTATCACCAGTTATATAGCGAACTCTTTCCGTATTACCTTAATTATATTCGACCATTGATAAAGAGAAAGTAATAATATGAAATTTTTGGAAAACATCAAAAATCGTGTATACAAAGTATTAGTATCATCACAACATCAATTAAATGATAAAACAGAGCATTTATTAATCCTAAACTCTCAGATTCTATCTCATAAAAACGCTTTTTTGGAAAAAATCACCTCCCTGAGAGACTTAGAATTCAGCGTATACTCTCAGTGGGGTGAAGATGGTATCATAGACTGGATTGTCAATCAGATTCCCGACATTCCAAAGTCTTTTGTTGAATTTGGCGTAGAGAATTATCTTGAATCAAATACACGGTACTTGCTTAAAGTACATAACTGGTCGGGATTGGTGATAGATGGATCAATCGAAAACATCAAATTCATCAATAATGACAGTATATATTGGCGACACGACCTAACAGCCATTAACTCATTTATCACAAAAGGAAACATTAATGATTTAATATCAAGTAAATTTAGCAAAAAAGAAATAGGGTTATTAAGTATAGATTTAGATGGAAATGATTATTGGATATGGGACCAGATAGATGCAGTTAATCCAAAAATAATAATATGTGAATACAATGCTGTATTTGGCGACATCAACAGAATAACTGTTCCGTATAAGGATGATTTCACAAGAAAAAACTCTCACTTTTCAAATCTTTATTTTGGAACATCATTGCCTGCATTAATACATTTAGCAGAGGAAAAAGGATACACCTTTTTGGGTACAAACTCCTCTGGGTGTAATGCATTTTTTGTGATTAACGATGCTGCACATTATGTTTTAGGAAAAATTAAGGGACCGGTTTCATTTCCATCAAAGTTCCGGGAAGCTCAAAATGAATTTGGCGAGCTACTCTATTTAGCGGGAATTGAAAGATTTGAAAAAATTAAGCATATGGATGTCTTTGATATAGAGACAAAAAAAACGAAAAGACTTTGCGAGTTTGAAACCATCTACTCTGAAGAATGGTTAAACGGCCTTCCCAAATTGCATTATTTTAACTCACAATTAAGTTGAAACCATTGACAAAGCGCGCGCTAATAATTGGCATAAGAGGGCAAGACGGCTCTTACCTTGGGCAATTTTTGCTCGAAAAAGGTTACGAGGTCCATGGGACCACGAGAAATGTTAGTGCAGAAAAATATTGTCGATTACAACATCTCGCGATAAGTGAGCGTGTTCAACTGCACTCAATAAATCCTCAAAACTATAAAGATTTAATAGAACTGATTTCTACTATAAATCCAGATGAAATATATAATCTATCTGCACAATCATCTGTGGGACAGTCATTCCAAGAACCTATCGATACTTTAAATAGCATAACATCGGTAACATTGAATGTTCTTGAAGTTCTTCGAGAACTTAAAAGCAAATCCAAACTTTATAACGCTTCATCCAGCGAGATGTTCGGTGATACAGCAGGACAGCCCGCAAATGAATGTACTCCCCTAAGACCGCATAGCCCATACGGAGTTGCCAAAGCAGCTGCACACTGGTTAGTGAAGAGCTACCGTTCAGGTTATGGGATGTTTGCCTGCTCCGGAATTCTTTTTAACCACGAATCTCCTTTGAGAGATGAGCATTTTGTAACCCAAAAGATCGTTCGCGGCGCGGTAGATATCTTGGAGGGAAAATCGCTTACACTTTCATTGGGAAATTCAGACATCATACGGGATTGGGGCTGGGCGCCAGAGTATGTCGAAGGAATGTGGCATATTTTGCAACACGACAGGCCGACGGACTTCGTTTTGGCGACGGGAAAGCCGATGTCACTTAAAGAATTTACGGCCCTTACATTTAAATGCCTCAACCTTAATTGGGAGGATTATGTGACCTACGATGCGACTTTGTTCAGGCCCTATGACATATCCGTTACGGTTGGTGATCCTCAGAAAGCCTTAGTTGACCTCGGATGGCGCGCAAGAACGGAACCCAGGGACGTTGTTACACTCCTGGTTGAGGCTGAATTACTTCGTCGTAAAGACCTTTGATTTACTGAATGATATAAAATGAAAATATATTTCGACGGACAGATTTTCATTGAACAGACAAGCGGTGGAATAAGTCGGTACTTCTGCAATCTTGCTCATAGTCTTTCGAATATTCCCAATGTAAGCGCACGTATTATTGCCCCCTTGCATCGAAATGAACATTTGGCAGATTATTCATTCAACCTATGCGCCGGTGTACGCTCTCCGTCAAATTGGCGAACAGGCCGAATTTCTTGGGGAGCCCTAAGAGCTGTTTCTCCCCCTATAAGCTATTTGTGCCAGCCAGACATCGTACATGAAACATATTTTTCGCCAAAAAGTTATTTGGTTAACGCAAAGAAACGTGTGACAACCATTTATGATATGATTCACGAATTATATTTTCCTGGATGCGAAACTGCGCGCAACAAAATTGAAACGCTTAAACGATGCGATCATGTATTTTGCATTTCTGAAAATACGCAAAGAGATTTATGTCAAATACTGGACTTCCCAATCGAAAAAACAACTGTGACCCATTTATCTTATCAGGATTTCTCTCAGTACATTGAGACAAAGAATAACAGTTTCTTAAAAGATAAACCTTATTTTCTTTATGTTGGGAATCGAGGAGGATATAAAAATTTTTCTGCTTTACTAGAGGCCTATTCAGTATCGCCTTACCTTCGCAACAACTCAAAAATCGTTGCTTTTGGCGGTGGAGAATTCAGCGAAGATGAATCTAGTCAAATCAAAAGCCTAGGGTTAAATCGAGATCAGATAGTTCCTGCAAATGGACCGGACAGTATGTTGGGAATTGCCTATGCAGGAGCCTTGGCGTTTATTTATCCATCTCAATATGAAGGCTTTGGCATCCCCCCTCTGGAAGCGATGTCCGCAAATTGTCCAGTAATTTGTAGCAACAGCTCGTCTCTCCCAGAAGTTGTTGGAGATGCTGCCTTGTTGTTCGACCCCTTAAACGTCGATGAGCTAAGGTATAGAATGGAAGAAATTGCGAGTTCGACAGAAGTAAGAGATAAACTTAATGACTTCGCGAAAGAACGACTAAAATTATTTTCTTGGGAAGAATGCGCAAAAAAAACATTACATGCTTACGAGCGTATTCTTCAATTTTGAAGTTAACACGATTTTGTGGAGTTATAGCAGTGTACAAATCTCGAAAGGTATATAAATCAGTCTAATGACGAGACTCTTTAATTAACATTTTGTCTGCACTGCATAATGGAATAACTGGCGTATGATCGATAGAGGTTCGAATTCAGTTAGCGTAATAATTCCGACGTGGAATCGAGCGTCGTCAATCAGGGCTGCTATTGAGAGTGTACTCTCACAGACATTTGAAGTTACTGAGATTCTAGTTTGTGATGACGGGTCAACGGACTCTACTGCCGAAATAATCCATGGAATCTCTCAAACTCACCCTAAAGTAATTTGGGTGTCAGGCCCGAGGTCTGGTAGACCAGCGGCTCCGAGAAATCGCGGACTGAAGGTCGCCAACGGACAATGGATAGCCTTTCTAGATAGCGATGATATCTGGCTACCCAATAAACTAGCAATGCAGTTGGAAGCTACGTCTAAATATAACTGCTCCGCAGTATGCACAAATAGTTGGAGAATAAAACCGAACAAATCGGAAAAAGATTTGCTTCTCTCGCAGAAGTCAAAACTAATCACGTTTAACGACCTACTGAACATAAATCTTGTCCATTGCAGCTCAGCATTGGTACATCGAGATATACTTGAAAAGACGGGTGGATTTCCAGAATCTCGGTCGCTTACCGTGGGGGAAGATTATGCACTTTGGTTGCGAGTATCAAAATTAACAGATATAATTTACATAGGCGAGCCAAGCGTAATTTACTTAGACGACCCGATTAATAGCATTAGATCGAAAAGCCTAAACGGGTGGCAAGAAAAGATCAATGTTGTAGATGATTTAAGATTATGGATACTTAAGGAATATAAAAAAAGAGATCAATTATTGATTTTTAGACTTATTTTGTTAATATTTTATTTTAAAATGAGAAAATATATATCATTGACAGTAAACTTTATTCTGGGAAAAAAATGAAAAATATTATTGTGTCTCGACTAAATGGCGGACTTGGAAACCAGATGTTTCAATATTCAGTTGGCCGGGCAATATCTTTATGTACAGGTAGAGAATTATATTTAGAAACAGGGAACCTTGAGAGAGACTCTCTTAGAGAGAGCCTTATACAAAATTTCAACATCAATTGCACTTTTGTAAATGAGCAGTTTTTAGAAAAAAAAATGTTTTGGCCCATTAAATTGACAAGACGCTTCCCGAAGCTGCCTCACCCTAAGTCATATACAAGATATGTGCGCGAGAAATCTTTTTTTTATGACAAAAGTGTATTCAGCATTCGTGGCGATATTTGTCTTGAAGGATACTGGCAATCGCCGAAGTATTTTCAGTTCATTGAAAGTGAATTGTTAAAAGAATTTAGTTTAAAGAAAAAAATTTCGCATTATAGACGTATGATTTCCAACAAAATATTGAACGAGAACTCAGTATCCATACACATCCGGAGGGGAGACTATGTATCTGACCCAAAAACGAATTCTTATCATGGAACATGTTCTTTAGAGTGGTATAAAAACTCGATGAAATTCATTGAGAGAAGCATCTCAAACCCAAATTATTTTATTTTTAGCGACGATTTGGACTGGGCAAAGCAAAATATAAGTTCAAATCATTCTATTAATTATGTTGAAAACCAGAATGATGGAAAAGATTTTGAAGATCTTTATATTATGTCTCTTTGCAAGCACAACATCATATCTAACAGTTCATTTAGTTGGTGGGCAGCGTGGATGAACAAAAACCCTAGTAAAATCATAGTGCATCCTAAAAAGTGGTTCAACGTAACGCACGTCGATACCAGAGATCTGATACCAGACAATTGGATAGAAATGCCTTAAGTTATTCTGGTAGACAAATACAAATTAAAGATAATTTGCGAACATATTTATACATATTTATACCTAGTGACACATGATGATTACATACCAACCTGCGGGAGGCTCTGATAAATTTCATAGATTTCTAACACAGATTCCTAATGTAAAAACTAATGAATCTCGTGTGTGTCGTCACAGATTTTAGGCAAAAAATATAACACTATTAGATATATTATTTATTTTTCTCTGTGAGTATAAGCAAGAGCATAAAACATTGCTAATATTAATAACCTGCCCGACTTTCCCCCCATCTAATAGTGGATTAGGGAACGCTGTCTTTAAACAGACAGAAATCATTTCTCAGGCTGGCCATAAAGTTATTGTTGCAACTGGCGGAGAGAAACGAGAGTCATACGATATTTCAAATAAAATCAAGGTGGAAACCTTTCCTATAAATGGATCAAATCTTTTTCTTGATCCAATTCAAGGAAAAAAAAGTATTTATGTAGATTTTCTAATAAGTCATTCTTGGGACATTGTATTAATGAATGCTTGGCAAAATTGGGCAACTGATATTGCATTAAATCATTTAGATCATATCTCCGGAAAAAAGATCGTTTACAGTCATGGAATTTCAACCAACAATTTTTTCCTGAATCGACCTTTACGGTCTCTAGTGAGATACCTCGCCTGGAGACCTTACTGGTGGCGATTGAAAGCTGTGATGAAGAAACTGGATGCTATTTTCTTCCTTGCACGGTCTGGGACAGACTGCAGGTTTGATGACTTGCGCTTGGCCGAGAAGAATGAAATTCCTTATTATATTGTACCTAACTGCCTATCCAAAGCTGCAGTCGACGCACGCAATTCAGACTATTTGAAAAAACATGAGCGCGAAATTTTTATCGCGGTTGGCTCTTACGAATGGCAGAAAGGCTTTGACTTCGTACTTAAAGCATACGCACGCTCCTCAGCATGCAATAAAGTTACCTTGCATTTTTTCGGACAGAAGAAGACGCACTTTCACAAGATTTTGGTCGAGCTCAGCAAAAAACTTGGTATCAATTCAAATTATGTTGTCTTTCACGAAAACATTTCTGGCGACGAACTTCTTGAGCAGTATAAGCGCAGCCGACTTATACTTTTAGGCTCACACACCGAATGCCAGCCTTTGGTGCTAATTGATGCTACAGCAACCGGTACACCATTCATCGCAAGATCTACCGGATGCATTTCAGAGATGAAAGGCGGGATTTCTGTGAAACGATGGCAAGATATGTCAGAAAAAATTAACTTACTGGATAAGAATGACGCCATATGGGAAAACCTGAGCAATAAAGGCCTAAGATCTTCCCACCAAGAATATTCACCCGATAATGTTTCAAGAGAGTTGATCAAATCAATTGAAATTGTTTATAAAAATGAACATAAACACGAAAAGTTACCTTCTTAACTTGTTCAATTTTTTTAAATTTATTTGACCCTTTATAATATCCACCGATTTTGCCAAATTTTCGTCAACGACGTGCAGATAGGTAGTCCAGTCAGAGAGAGTATTGAGTTCTTCTTTACCGTCAGAAATTCCGCGTAGGCCGATTACCGGTACATCAAACTTCTGACAAACGCGCAGAACAGCGTAGGTTTCCATATCCACCATATCAGCATCGATCGCATTATATGCGTCACCTGATACAACGTTTGCCCCAGTAGACAAACGTGCTTCCGGTAAAGTGGGGATACGGTAGGGTAAATCGAGAACTGCTGGAAGATTAAGATAGGGCGTGATCCCCCTCTCGAATCCAAGTGCCGAGCAATCCATATCCCGATAGGACACTGACGAAACCTGATAAACCTTGGCCTGATCAAGTGTGCGCGACCCAGCTGATCCAAGAGTTACCACCAGATCAGGCAAATCGTTCGCCAATTTCAGTTCGGTCAAGGCTATGCTTAGATTAATTGCGGCCTCAACCGGACCAATACCGATCATCAGCGGTTTGAACAGTTTTTCAAGATGGGGGCCATATTCCTGATTTGCTGCCATTGCGAACAGCACATTGGTTCCGGCAAAATCATGAAGATATCCGCGCATGTCTCATCCATCTCATCTGCGATTGATCAAGATGCAGATTAGTGGTCAGAAAACGCTTTGCCAGCCCTTAATTGGGCGGACTTGAAAATATTCTTGGGAAATTGGCGCACCCGACAGGATTCGAACCTGTGGCCTTTGCCTTCGGAGGGCAACGCTCTATCCAGCTGAGCTACGGGTGCGCAATAGACATCGGGCAGCACGGCCCGAGCGGTTGGGTGATACAGGTTTTGTCCGTCGCGGGCAAGGATTTTTGACGGCCCCTGCCAATCAGCACCTTGCCGCCCATTCGGTTAATTTCTGGTTGCGACATATCACTGCGATCAGCTTTCGACGTCACGTCGCTCATAGGGATCCCGAACGATCCACGTCCCGTTCCATTCCCGGTCCTGTTCGCGGCGCTGCAGGCGTTCCATACGATTGAGCATAAGCTGAGCGGCAAAATCGCTGCCGATGCCTTCCTGAACTTTCTCGAATAGAGGTTGGGCCTTGTCAAAATCACCCTCGCGATAAGACGCAATCGCAGTTTCATAGGTTTTGCGCCAGTCGCGACGTTCATCGCTTAGCTGCCCGGACTGTGCCAGCACTTCATAAAGATAAACCACATGCTCGGTCCCGAGCAGTACAACATGGTCCAGATCGCGCATCTCAATCTCGCCGGCTGCCATGCTGGCCGTTTCATGTGAAGCCAGAATCTGGGTACCGTAAATACGATTGGCCTTTTCAAGGCGGTTGGCATAGTTCACGCAATCGCCAACCACCGTATAAGCGCGTGATTTATCCGTTCCGATTGATCCGACAACAACTTCGCCGGTCGCAATACCAATACGAATATCAAGCCCGTGATCGCCAATCAGGTCGGCATATTTGGTCTTCAGCGCATTAAACCGTGCCACCTGCTCCAACGCTGCCAGACAGGCATGCCCCGCGTGGCTTTTTTCCCCGCAGAAGGGCGGCCCCCAGAAACCGATCACCCTATCCCCGACAAAATTGTCGATAATGCCGCTATGATTGGCAATCGGTTCGGTCATTGCCGTCAGATAGTCATTCAGAAAATCGACAAGTTTCTCGGGCGGGATATGTTCCGCCATCCAGTCAAAATTGGTCAGGTTCACAACACTGACCGTCATCACCCGCTTTTGCGAGGTTTCAAGCGCGGTTTCCTGTGACAGCAGGTTATTGATGATCTTTGGATCAATATATTTGCCAAACCGTTCACGCATACGGAACCGTACGCGCAATTCGCGCGTCATGCGGTTAAAGGCATCCGCCAGCCGGGCAAAATCGCCCTTGCCCTTGAAATCAAGGCTTGTATCAAGCTTGCCTGACTGCACGCTGTTCAACGCATTGGTCGTATCGCGAACTGCTTTGACCACCGCTTGCGCCAGATAATAGGCAAAGGAAATGCCGATCACCACCGCAGCCAGCATCATGATAAATTCGGCCTGGATCAGAAAATCTTCGCGCTCCGAGACATTTTCGACTGTTTCGCTGGAATATTTTTCCAGCAGCAAAATCTCGCTGCGCAGATCAAGCACAATGTTGCGATGAATACCACGCACCAGATTTTCCTGACGTTGCGCATCATAAAGATCGCCTTCACGCACCCGGCTCAGTAACCTTTCAACGCCCAGATTGAATTGGGCGGCAATATCGGCGAATTCGCGCATACGGACATCAAGATCAAGCAACACACCTTGTTCGAAATGGCCCGATGCCTGTGCCCGGCCAAGTGCTGCCGAGGTGAAAGCCTTGCGAAAGGCCTGCTCGATCTGGGTTTGCTTGGCATCAATCTCGATTTCGATACCACTTAACAGGGGAGCATCCGGGCCTTCATTTTCGACAACACGCATGTAACGGTCGATCAGCGAAATCTGTTCAAGCTGACGGGAACGAACATCGGAAAGCGCATCCTTGACCGGCGTCACATAGCGCGACACTGCTTCAAGATCGCCATTGATTCCAAGTGACTGGATAACGGAGAACCCGGTAGCCACCACAAGCCACACGACAAAAAAGGCCGCGACACCCAGGAACTTCGCCCGAACGGTCCTTAGCATGCCGGTCCTGATCCTCCGAAAAACGTAGCTGAAAATGCCACCGAATACACAAAGGCAATAGGTGCCATATCGTGACGGTCGCCTCGGGTAACAACCTTGGCTATCATATGCAACTGATTAAAAATGCTACCTGATCAGGGATCAGCGGTCAAAACGCAATCAATTGAGCGTACACGAAAAATCCCGAGCAGCCGCACCGCCCTTGATCCAGCGTCTGATATCGCCGATCACCGTTGGTCCGTTCAGGTCACGCAGCAACATGTGGTAGCCATCAGGAAACAGGCAAACCACACTCCGGTCCGGGTTTGATGCCCTGATGTCCTTCGCAATTGAGCCAATCGCCGCCGGTGGAATCACCTGATCCTGTTCGCCGGACAATAAAAGCGTTGGAATATCAATTTCTCCTGCCCGTTGATGAGCCAAATCCATCAAACCAGCCAAACCGGCAACCATATCAACCCGTACCGATTTCATCATATGCGGATCACGTGACAGACGACGGAGCATTTCAATATTGTCCGAGGGCCAGATATCAAGTCCCTGCCCAGACAGGAGCAACCAAGGCAAACTGTGTGAGATGACAGAAAGCGGTGCGGTCTGATACCACGGCATCATGTCGCGGTTCCATACTGCCGGAGCCACCAGAATAACCCCGTCCATCCACCGGGGCCGCGATGCCGCCGTCACAATCGCAACCGCACCGCCCATCGAGTCCCCCATCAGATAGATCGGCCGACCCGGATATTGCGTACGCAGTGTGACCAGCATGTCAGCGGCATCATTGACGAGGCTTTGTATTCCCGACCAGAAAGGTCGCGTCGCAGTGCGCCCAAAGCCGCGCTGGTCATAAGCAAAAAGCACAATATTATCAGACGCCAGCGTCGTTCCGGCTTCGTCAAATGCATTGGCGTAATCGCCAAATCCGTGCAGGCCAAGGATCACCGCATCCGGATCGTCAACCGGGCCCCAATGCTGCAAGGGTAACGATTCCCCGTCAGATGCAATGAACGCATTTTGGGTAATTTTAACGCTGCCAACCGGATCACCGGCAGGCTTGACAGTCGGTGCGCAAGCCACCAGCAAAAACGAGAACCCGAGCCCGACAAACCGCAACAATGTTTTCGACATGTGGTTAATTGCCGCTCCCGAAGTCATTCTGGTTTGCGTTTGAAAGCCAAGTTATGGGGAAAAAAAACAAAACCCTGCAAGAAACTTGCAGGGTTTTGAATGATCTGGCAACTGCTTGAAAATCAGGCAGCCTTACCCGCACGGGCCTTGTCATTATCGCGTGTCAGCATCAGGAAGATATCTTCAAGATCGCCTTCCTCGGTCGACAGGTCGGTAATTGCGAGACCGCAACCCTGAATGGCGTTAAGGATTTCAGCCATCTGGGTATTGCTGGGCCGGTAATTCAGCGCGATCTGGTTTGCGGCCTTAAGCTCCGCCCCCCAAGGGGTGAGTTCCTCGGGCACGGCATTGAGTTCGTTTTTAACTGTGAGAACCAGCGTTTTGTGGTCGATCCGGCGCAGAAGACTGCGCTTGTCTTCATGGGCAATCACATTGCCCTTATTGATGATCGCAATCTCGTCACACAGCTCTTCGGCTTCTTCAAGATAATGCGTGGTCAGAACAATCGTAACACCTGCCTTGTTCAGTTCCTTCACATAAGCCCAAAGCTGTTGACGCAGTTCGATATCGACCCCGGCAGTTGGTTCATCTAGCACCAGAACCGGCGGCATATGGACCATCGCCTTGCCGACCAGAAGACGCCGACGCATCCCACCCGAAAGCGAGCGGGAATAGGAATCGGCCTTATCTAACAGGCCAAGAGCGGCAAGAATCTCGTCCGTACGCCGTTCCGGTTTGGGGACACCATACAGGCCTGCCTGCAATTCCATCGCCTGACGCGGCGTGAAAAATGCATCCAGATTAAGTTCCTGCGGCACGATCCCGATCGAACAACGCGCAGCGCGCATTTCGGTTTCGATATCATGGCCCCAGATTTTTGCCGTACCGCTTGTCTTGGTGACAAGACCGGCCAGAATATTGATAAATGTGGACTTTCCGGCGCCATTCGGACCAAGAAGGGCGAAAAATGAACCGCGTGGAATTTTCAACGACACGTTATCCAGTGCCAGTTTTTCGCCGTTCGCACCCTTGTAGAGCTTGGTCAGCCCTTCGACTTCGATGGCGTAGTCGGGCATTGCAGTCATGAATGCGTGATCTCCGCTCTTTTCCGCGTGGCTTGTTTGCGCTAAGACCATGCGGAAGTGTTGATTGAATATGCGCAATCGGTATCATCCCCATCAAAGCTGGGTCAATGGCTCTTGGCCCTGCTTCAGGCCGATGATCAACCGATGGCAACACCTATGCCTGTGCTAACTGGGAAGCTGGATATATGAAGATCACCGAAGAAATCAAAGTCGGCAGCCTGAATGTTGCCTGTGACGGCGGCAAAGGCCACCTTGGTCATCCCACCGTTTACCTCAATCTTGAGGAAAAGGGCGAGGTGGTCTGCCCTTATTGCTCGAAGAAATATATTTTCGACAAATCCCAGGCCGAGCACGCAGCCCATTAATCCGTTTTGCCCGGCCACGGGTAGAAGGAACCAGCTTTAAGGCTGCCAATCCCGTTAACACCAGCGGCTTCTCGCTGATCCAATGACTGTCGCATGTCTTTGCCGTCGCGGCACCGTTCGCGGCCCATCCACGGGGAAATCCTATGACGTCTGCACCAACCGCGCTTAACAGCTATCGTGCCCTTCCGGATCCGGATGGACATTTCGGCAATTTCGGGGGCCGCTTTGTCGCCGAAACCCTGATGCCGCTGATTCTCGAGCTGGAGCAGGCCTACAAGGATGCCAAGAAAGACCCGGCGTTTCAGAAAGAACTCGATTATTATCTGAAACACTATGTCGGTCGTGCGAACCCGCTTTATTACGCCGAACGCCTGACCGAACATCTGGGCGGTGCCAAGATTTATTTCAAGCGCGAGGACCTGAACCATACCGGCGCGCACAAGATCAACAACTGTATTGGCCAAATCCTTCTGGCCAAGCGCATGGGCAAAACCCGTATCATTGCCGAAACCGGCGCCGGCCAGCACGGTGTGGCAACCGCGACGGTATGTGCACGTTTTGGACTGCCCTGCACGGTTTACATGGGTTCGAAGGATATCGAGCGCCAGTCGCCCAACGTTTTCCGCATGCGGCTTCTGGGGGCCGAGGTCAAACCGGTCAAATCCGGTTCCTGCTCGCTTAAAGATGCGATGAACGAAGCCCTTCGGGACTGGGTCACCAATGTCGAAGATACTTTCTACATCATTGGTACCGCTGCAGGTCCACACCCCTATCCGGAACTGGTCCGCGATTTCCAGTGCGTGATCGGCAACGAAGCCAAAGAACAGATCCTTGAACAGGAAGGCCGCCTGCCCGATCAGGTAATCGCGGCGGTCGGTGGCGGCTCAAACGCGATCGGCCTGTTCCACCCGTTCCTAGATGACAAGGATATCGAGGTTGTCGGTGTCGAAGCAGCCGGTCACGGTATTCATACCGGAAAGCATGCCGCCAGCCTGAGTGCCGGTAAACCCGGCGTTCTTCATGGCAATCGTACCTATTTGCTGATGGATGACGACGGCCAGATCAAGGAAGCCGATTCGATTTCTGCCGGTCTGGATTATCCAGGTATCGGCCCCGAACATAGCTGGCTCAAGGATATCGGGCGCGCTCGGTACGAGCCGATTGGAGACAAAGAGGCGCTTGAGGCCTTTAAGCTCTGTTCCGAACTCGAAGGCATCATTCCGGCGCTGGAATGCAGCCATGCCATTGCTCAGGTGATGAAAGAAGCACCGAAAATGGGCAAGGACAAGATCATCCTCATGTGTCTGAGTGGCCGGGGTGACAAGGACATCTTTACCGTGGCCGAAGCACTGGGAGTAGAACTGTGAGCGACGCAATCATCGGCGGCCAGGACCGCATTGCCAAACGTTTCGCCAAGCTCAGGGAAGAAGGTCGTGCCGGTCTGGTGACCTTTATCACCGCAGGTGACCCGGACCCGGAAGCATCGTTCGAAATCCTCAAAGCCCTGCCCGAAGCCGGTGCGGATGTGATCGAACTTGGTATGCCATTTACCGATCCGATGGCCGATGGCCCGGCAATTCAGGAAGCCTCAATCCGTGCATTGGCAGCCGGCATGCATATGCGCAAGACCCTGTCGCTGGTTCGCGGTTTCCGCGATCAGGATCACGAAACGCCCATTATTCTGATGGGCTATTATAACCCGATCTATATCTATGGCGTTACCGAATTCCTTGAAGATGCACGCAATGCAGGGGTTGATGGCCTGATTGTCGTAGATCTGCCGCCCGAAGAGGATGCCGAACTTTGTGTCCCGACCGTGGAAAAAGGTTTGTCCTTCATTCGACTGACAACCCCGACATCCGATGACAAACGCCTGCCGAAACTCGTTCAGAATACGTCAGGCTTTGTTTATTATGTCTCGGTTGCTGGTGTTACAGGTGCTGGGTCGGCAACCAATGACCAGATTGTCGAAGCCATGGCACGCCTGCGTCGCCATACAGATTTGCCGATTGCCGTTGGTTTCGGTATCAAGAACGCGACCCAGGCCGCAGAAGTTGCCCGGCAGGCGGATGCTGCTGTGGTCGGGTCGGCAATCGTATCAAAAATTGCCGAAAGTCTTGACGAAAACGGCAAGGCCACCGATAAGACCGCCTCTATGGTCACAGGCCTTGTTCGCGAACTTGCAGACGGGGTACGCAACGCGCGCAACTAATGCTGTGCGTTACTGTGAAATGACCGATATAGGCAAAACCAAGGATCAGTATCCGATATGTCGTGGCTGACAGAATTCGTCCGTCCCAAGATTCAGAAACTTGTTCGCCGCACCGATGTGCCCGAAAATCTCTGGCATAAGTGCCCGTCGTGCGAACAGATGATCTTCCACCGTGACCTGGCAAAGAACAAACATGTTTGCCAGCATTGCGGCCATCATATGCGCATTTCAGCCAAGGACCGTCTTGAACTCCTGTTCGATGAGGGCAAATATCAGCTCATAGAACTGCCGAGCGTTCCGGTCGATCCGCTGAAATTCCGCGACCAGAAAAAATACACCGATCGCCTGAAAGCGGCACAGGCCAAGGCAACCTACAAGGATGCCCTGGCTGTTGCCCATGGCGATGTCGGCGGTCATGCAACCGTCGTTGCGGTCTTTGATTTTTCCTTCATGGGCGGATCGATGGGCACCGCCGTTGGCGAAGGCATCGTTGCCGCGGCCGAGCTCGCAACGGTTCAGGATGCGGCCCTTATCATCGTTCCGGCGTCGGGCGGTGCACGTATGCAGGAAGGCATTCTAAGCCTGATGCAAATGGCGCGCACCACGGCCGCGATCGAGAAGGTCAAGGAAAAGGGTCTGCCCTATTTCGTCCTTCTAACCGATCCGACCACCGGTGGTGTTTCGGCATCCTTCGCCATGCTGGGTGATATCCAGATTGCCGAGCCGGGTGCACAGATCGGTTTTGCCGGTCGTCGCGTGATTGAAAATACCATTCGTGAAAAACTTCCCGATGATTTCCAGACAGCCGAATATCTTCTGGAACACGGGATGGTCGATATGGTCGTACCGCGCGGTGAACTGAATGAAACCATCGGTCACCTGATCGATATGATCCGCCGCACCAAGCCGGGTGCCGCGATCGTTCCGATCAAGGATGCGAAGAAGAAACCCGCGAAAAAGGCCGAGACCGAAGGTGACAACGCCAAGAAGTGACGCGATTCTTGCGCGTCTGGGCCAGCTTCATCCAAAAGTGATCGATCTTTCATTGGGTCGGATTACCCGCTTGCTCGCCAAGCTGGGTAATCCGCACCTGAATTTGCCACCCGTCATTCATCTGGCCGGAACCAATGGCAAGGGATCGACATTGGCCTACCTGCGTGCCATCTATGAGGCTGCGGGTCTTCGTGTTCATACATCGACTTCCCCCCATCTTGTTCGCTTTCACGAACGCATACGTCTGGCCGGTGAACTGATCACCGAAGACGTGCTGTGCGACCTTCTTGAAGAAGTCGAAGCAATCAATGACGGCGAACAGATAACATTTTTTGAAATCACCCAGGCAGCAGCTTTTCTGGCCTATTCACGGGTTCCGGCAGACGTTGTCCTGCTTGAAACCGGTCTTGGCGGGCGGGTTGATGCATCAAACGTGATTGATAAACCGGCTCTGACCGTTATTACACCAATCTCGCTTGATCATCAGGGCTTCCTTGGCGATACCATTGCCAAGATCGCCTTTGAAAAGGCCGGGATCATGAAGCCGGGTGTACCGTGTGTGCTTGCACCTCAAAGCCTTGAGGCCTTTGATACGCTTGCCCGCCACGCCAACGATATCGGCAGCCCCCTGATCACGAATTTCGGCATCACCGCCGAACGCGAGGACGGCTTTACGCTTCGCATTACCGAAGAAGAATTTGATTTGCCTTTGCCTGCCTTGCCGGGGCGCCATCAATTTATCAATGCCGCGACCGCCATAACCGCTGCACGCTACGCCGGTATTCCCGACATCACAGGCCCGGATTTGGCAATAGTAGCGCGCGGAATCAGCCAAGCCAGCTGGCCCGCACGCCTTCAGAAGCTGATCACCGGACCACTTTGTGATGCCCTGCCTGAGGGGTGCGAGCTTATTCTGGATGGGGGACACAATATCGCAGCTGCCGAAGTCATCGCAGACTGGCTGTCCCGGCAGCCCAAAGGCGATACCGTCGCGATCATGGGAATGCTTGATAACAGGGACCCGGTCGCATTTCTCCAACCGCTGGCCCCTCATATCACATCATTTGCCGGCATTCCGATACCGGGAGATCACGAAGTTCACAGCGCCGATACGTTGCGTGATGCTGCCGCCAAGGCAGGAATCGCAAATGCACATGCCTGCGAAACCCTGGATGATGCGTTGGCCGTTCTGAAGAACGCTGTTGCAAAACCCAAAAGAGTTTTGATTTTGGGGTCGCTTTATCTGGCAGGTGTTGTACTGGAAAATCACGCCTGATCTGGCGCGTCTCGCGATCAGATTTCCGGTAACCGCACTTTATTGTTTACTGCTGACGAACTGCCACCCCCCGTGCCACTGCCGTTGGATGATCCGTCATCATCCTTGCGCAGGCGAAGACTGCCAGCTTTGTGCACCTTGCGCCGATCCCCGGCCACACCGGGCGGCAATCCGGCAGAGGCACCCTCTTTCGAAATCTGGTTCCCTACATGCTCCATCCGGTCATAACGATCTGCTTCGCGCCGAACAGTGCGACCGGTAACCCATGTGTAACCCAACACATAAAGCAGGAATCCCCCTACGCCAATGGTAAGGGTCAGGAACTGTAAAACCGGAAGGAAACTGCCGAATAGCTGCCCACCGCCATAAATCATGAAAATGCAAACCGCCGCCACGGGGGCGAGTGCAAGGAAGAATATCCCGCGCACCTTGTGGCGGATCGGCCCGTAATGCATCAGCATCGCGTAAAACAGGTACATCAGTGCGATGAACACCACGAGTTTGATCAGCAGCACGAAATGGTCGACCGCCGGAAGACGCTGGTTACGGTCATAAACGCCAAAGACAACGAACAAACCGTGCAGGAAAAGCCCGAAAATTCCGAACGTAATAAGAAAGCGCATCCATGAGGACGCACGAAAGAACCTGCGCCATCCCGATCCGTTAGACCGCGCAACCCGTTCGGCTTTTTTGGCCTTCTTGCGCCGAGTTGCCAGCTTCATGTCGTCATGCAGCTCGCGCGTCGGTTCTGCGGTTTCAATGCCGATGCCTTGTGGCTTGAAAACCGGTTTATCTTCCATCGCCGGCAATGACCGGTTCTCCCGTTTCCCGAAGGGAAGTTGCACTGCGATAGACCATATCAATCCCTGTGCGTCCTGATAAGCCCAAAGCGACATCCTGCCATAAATGCTCAGAATACGATCATGATCGAAGTTTTCATTTTGATATCGACACGATAATCAAAATTCTTGCTCTCTCCTGACAGTCTCCTGTCAGTAGTAAAGCCGGAAACAGCCAATATATTCCCGCTTTCGGCGATGCCCCACTCGACTTAGCCCGCTGGATCGGGCATTCTGCGGGCCATCAAATCACACGAATAAATGAGCATTAGACGCATGACAGATTCTGCGCCATCCACCGGTAAATCCCCCCGTCGCGTTGTTCTGGTTGACGGATCGGGCTTTATTTTCCGGGCCTTCCATGCCTTGCCACCGATGACCAGTCCGGATGGTACGCCGGTGAATGCGGTGTATGGTTTCTGTACAATGCTGATGAAATTGCGCGAAGATACCAAGCCCGATCATATGGCGGTTATCTTCGATACCAAGGGTAAGTCGTTCAGAAACGACTTCTATCCCGAATACAAAGCGCACCGTCCGCCGCCGCCCGAAGAACTGGTCCCCCAGTTCGGGCTTATCCGTGATGCGACGCGTGCCTTCAACCTGCCTTCGATCGAACTCGAAGGATACGAGGCCGATGATCTGATCGCGACCTACGCCCGACAGGCTGAGGCCGAAGGTTCCGATGTGATTATCGTGTCTTCGGACAAGGACCTGATGCAACTTGTCACGGACCGGGTGCAAATGTTTGATGCGATGAAGAATCGCACCATTGGCGCACCAGAGGTTCTGGAAAAATTCGGCGTCACACCGGATAAGGTCATAGATATTCAGGCATTGGCTGGCGATTCCGTTGATAACGTACCCGGTGTACCTGGCATCGGTATCAAAACCGCAGCCCAACTGATTGATGAATATGGCGATCTGGATGGTTTGCTGGAACGTGCAGGAGAAATCAAGCAACCCAAACGCCGTGAGAAACTGATCGAGAATGCCGAACTGGCCCGCATTTCGCGCGATCTGGTGACCCTCAAAACCGACGTTCCGGTTGTCGAGAAACTTGATGGTTTCGAACTGCGCGAACCTGATCCGGATGTTCTTTTAAGCTTTGTTTCAACACACGGCTTTAAATCACTGATTTCTAAAATAAAGGCGAAATTCGGTGGTTCTGTTGATGCCGACGGCATTGTCGAACCCGGAACCGGTGTCAATAATATCAGTGTTGAAAAGGCAGAATATGAACTGGTGCAGGATGAAGACCGCCTAAGGCACTGGATTTCAATGGCTGAATATGCCGGTACGGTTGCTGTCGATACCGAAACCACATCGCTTAATGCCCATCAGGCCAAGCTGGTTGGCATTTCGCTTTCGACCGAACCGGGCAATGGCTGTTATATCCCTGTCGGGCACGGACAGGGTCATGGCGAAAGTGGCGAAGCACAGGGTGGTTTCGATTTCGATGCCCCTGCCGAGGCACCGGCAAAAATAGATGTCCCAAAGCAAATCCCGCTTGATCGCGCGATTGCCTTACTCAAACCCCTTCTGGAAGACCCGGGCGTTCTTAAGGTCGGCCAGAACCTGAAATACGATATGATCGTATTGTCCCGTCATGGCATCAATGTCGCCCCGATAGACGACACCATGGTGCTGTCCTATGTTCTGGACGGCACAAGCCACGGCCATGGCATGGATGAATTGGCCGAACTGCATCTGGATTACAAACCAATCAAGTTTTCCGATGTTTGCGGATCGGGCAAGACCCAGATCACCTTTGATCAGGTCCCGCTCGACAAGGCGCTTGATTACGCTGCCGAAGACGCCGATATCACATTGCGCCTGCACCGGCTTCTGAAACCCCGCATTGCGCAGGAACATATGGCCAGCGTCTATGAAACGCTGGATCGGCCGCTTGTACCGGTACTGGCCAAAATGGAAAGCCTCGGCATCCGTATTGACGCGGACAAGCTCAAAACCCTATCGAACGATTTTGCCAAACGGATGGCCGCCCTTGAAGAAACCATCCATGAAATGGCCGGTGAACCGTTCAATCTGGGCAGCCCCAAACAGCTTGGCGAAATCCTGTTTGAAAAGATGAGCCTGCCGGGCGGGAAAAAGACCAAAACCGGTGCGTGGCAGACCGGCGCGGATGTTCTTGAAGCATTGGCGGCCCAGGGACATGACCTGCCGACCAAAATCCTTGAATGGCGGCAGCTTTCAAAGCTTAAAAGCACTTATACCGACGCGCTTGCCCATCATATTAATCCGGAGACTGGCCGCGTCCACACAAGTTACGGCCAGACCAATGTGAATACCGGTCGTCTGTCGTCAAACGACCCGAACCTGCAAAACATTCCGATCAGAAGCGAGGAAGGCCGTAAAATCCGCACTGCCTTTATCTCGGAACCCGGTTGCAAACTGATTTCTGCCGACTATTCGCAGATTGAATTGCGTCTTCTGGCGCATGTCGCCGAAATCGACACCCTACGCGATGCGTTCAAAGATGGTGAGGATATCCACGCCGCGACGGCATCCAAGGTATTCGGCGTACCAATCGAAGGCATGGATCCGATGGTCCGCCGGAAAGCCAAGGCCATCAATTTCGGCATCATTTACGGGATTTCAGCCTTTGGCCTCGCCAATCAGCTTGGTATCCCGCAAAAAGAAGCCAAGGCGTTTATCGAAGCCTATTTCGAAATCTATCCCGGCATTCGCGATTACATGGAACAGGCCAAAGACTTCGCCAAGAAGCATGGCTTTGTCAGAACCCTGTTTGGCCGCCAGATTCATATCAACGGCATCAATGATAAAAACGGCATGCGCCGAAGCTTTGGCGAACGTGCCGCAATCAACGCCCCGATTCAGGGCGGTGCTGCTGACATCATCAAACGCGCGATGATTGCCGTTCCGGGTGCGCTTCTTGATGCGGGGCTTAAAACCCGCATGCTGCTTCAGGTCCACGATGAATTGATCTTTGAAGCCCCTGAAGACGAAACAGAAAAGGCCGTCAAGGTGATCCGTGAGGTCATGGAAAATGCCGCACAGCTGTCCGTACCGCTTATCGCGGATGCCGGTATCGGGGATAGCTGGGCGGATGCCCATTGATCGGATCAATATCCCGATACTTCAGCAAAACAGAAGCCCCGGCAGTGCTGCCGGGGCTTTTGCATAAAGTGACTGGATCAGAACTGGCTTAAAGGCCCAGAACGTCGCGCATCGAATAAAGACCAGGTTTCTTGCCTTCGGCCCATTTCGCGGCACGCACCGCACCTTTGGCGAAAACTTCGCGTGATGATGCCTTGTGTGTAATTTCGATCCGCTCTCCCTCGCAGGCAAAAACAACCGTGTGATCGCCCACAACATCGCCACCACGCAGTGTTGCAAAGCCGATGGTGCCGTTTTCACGTGCACCGGTATGCCCGTCGCGTGACCGCACCGAAACCGCATCCAGATCGACCCCACGACCCTTTGCCGCCGCTTCACCAAGGCCAAGTGCCGTGCCTGATGGTGCATCAACTTTATGTTTGTGATGCATTTCGACGATTTCGATATCAGCCGTATCCTTATCGAGGACCGCTGCAACCTTCTCGACCAGTGCAAAGGCAAGGTTCACACCGACACTCATATTCGGTGCGAAAATGATGGTTGCTGTTTTGGCTGCAGCCTTAAGCTCCGCTTTCTGATCGTTTGAAAGCCCGGTCGTACCGATCACCAGGATTTTGCCGGTTTCAGCTGCCAGTTTGGCATGGTTCATGGTCGCAGCCGGTGCGGTGAAATCAATCACCGCATCAACAGCTTTAAACAATGCCCTGGGATCGTCACCGACCAGAACGCCACTTTCTTCCAGACCAGCAATCAGGGTGACGTCCTTGCCGACAAACGGGCTGTCTGGCAGATCGGTACCACCGCCAACCTCGCAGCCGTTGGTTTTGAACGTTTCATTGACCAGCATGCGCCCCATACGGCCGGCACATCCGACAATCCCGATTTTCATTTCCGGTCTCCTCCGGCAAGCAATTTCAAACGTGTCATTGCTTTAGCACATGCCGCCCTGCGATGAAATCATCGGAAATGTCCAAATGTCGGACAAATCAACATTCAGCCTATTGTCGCGGATTGCGCTGCAATCCCGTCAAGTTCGGCAACGGCGTCAACCGGAAGCTTAAGGCTGGCCGCCGCAAGGTTCTGCATCAAATGCTCGAACGATGACGTTCCCGGAATCAACAGGATATTGGCCGAACGCTGCAACAACCAGGCAAGGGCAACCTGCATCGGCGTTGCGTCAAGGCGCCTGGCAACCTGTGAAAGGGTTTCTGACTGTAATGGCGAAAAACCGCCAAGTGGGAAAAACGGCACATAGGGAATGCCATCAGCCGCAAGGCTATCGATCAATCCGTCATCATCGCGATGCGCCAGATTGTACTGATTCTGCACACAGACGATGTCACAAATCTTGCGCCCTTCCTCGATCTGGATCGGTGTCACATTCGACAATCCGATATGTCGGATCAATCCCTGCTGCTGCAATTTGGCCAAAACGCTAAGCTGTTCTTCAATTGAACCTTCCGCTGGTCCGTGCAGCCCGTGCATTGATCGAAAATTGACAACATCAATCACATCAATCCCCAGATTGCGAAGATTATCATGCACTGCGGATGTCAATTCAGCAGCCGACAGTGCCGGCAACCACGACCCGTCATCGCCACGCTTTGCACTGATCTTTGTCACGATCACAAGATCATCTTGATAAGGACGAAGGGCTTCACGAATCAGCTGGTTGGTAATGTGCGGGCCATAAAAGTCGCTGGTATCAATATGATTGACGCCCGCTTCGACCGCCTTGCGCAGCACCCTGATCGCACTGTCGCGATCTTTGGGTGGGCCATAAACACCAGGCCCGGCCAACTGCATCGCGCCATAGCCCATACGTTTAACGCTTAGATCACCGATCTTAAAATTTCCGGCCTGCTCTATACTGGACATGGAAATCTCCTTTCATGTCAGACATCCGATCTCTGTCCCGAAGCTAGACCCTACTGTTTTGATCAACAATCCGGTACAATCAGAACAAGCTGTACGGGATTCAAAACAATGAAACTTGATCTGCCCAATATCACCGCATTCGTCACCGTCGCCCGAGCAGGCGGTTTCCGTGAAGGTGCCCGTATCAGTGGTGGCAGTGCGTCACGTCTAAGCGATCAGGTCAGACGACTGGAAGCCGAGCTTGGCGTAAGGCTGTTTAACCGCAGCACACGCAGTGTTGCGCTGACCGAAGCCGGTGAAGGATTGTTAAACCGGCTTTCTCCTGCCCTTGATGAAATGGAACTGGCTCTTGATGTGGTGAACAGCTTCCGCAGCCGTCCGACAGGGACTCTGAAACTGAACGTGCCTGTAAGTGCGGCACGCCTTGTTCTACCACACTTTATTCCACCTTTTCTTGCTGCCTATCCCGATATCCGCGTCGAGGTCATTACCGAGGAAAACTTCGTCGATGTTCTGGCCGAAGGATGCGATGCCGGTATTCGTTATGACGAAAGTCTGGAACTGGACATGATCGCAGTTCCGATTGGCCCGCGCACCCAGCGTTTTGCTGCCGCGGCGTCACCCGGATATCTGGAAAAACACGGTATGCCAGAACATCCCCGCGATCTTCTCGAACATGCCTGCCTGCGCGGACGCTTTGCAAGCGGGACCATGATCTCGTGGGAATTTGAGCGCGGTGATGAAACCATTGAACTAAACCCCGGCGGGCCGTTGCTTGTGCGCCCCGGCGGGGGAACTGACCTTGCGACTCACGCCGCCTGTATGGGCACGGGCATCGTTTACCTGTTTGAAGACTGGCTTCAGCCCTATTTTGATAGCGGTGCGCTCGTCCCGGTGCTTGCGGACTGGTGGCCGCGGTTTCCGGGTCCCAAACTGTATTATCCGGGGCGACGCCTTGTCCCCACACCGTTGCGGACCTTCATCGATTTCGTCAAAAGCCGTCCGTGGCCAAACGATCAAGCCAAAGAGAAACCCCGCTCGGAATAACAGAACGGGGTTAAAATATATTTCGTTCCGAAATCGGAACGATCTGGTGCAGCACCTAATCCGTCAGATCTTTCCAGATTTCCTTCATCTTGGAAAAGAACCCCTCGCTTTCCGGGTTACTGCCTTCTTCGCGCGAAATCTCGTCAAACTCTTTCAAAAGCTCTTTCTGCCGCTCGGTCAGTCTGACCGGGGTTTCGACACTGATTTCAACGAACATGTCACCACGTGCCTGCGACCGCAGGATGGTCATGCCCTTGCCACGCAGACGCAATTGCTGTCCCGATTGCGTACCTTCCGGGATGTTGATCCGAGTGCGAGTTCCCTCAATTGTCGGCACCTCGATGGTGCCGCCAAGGGCTGCCTTGCTCATCGGGATCGGAATCCGGCAATACAGGTTCGCCCCATCACGCTGGAAGAAGCGATGATTCTGGATATCAAGGAAGATATACAGATCACCCGCTGGTGCGCCATTGGCACCCGCTTCACCTTCGCCCGCCAGACGGATACGCGTTCCATCCTCAACCCCGGCCGGAATCGTCACCGACAGGGTCTTTTCCTGTTCAACACGACCGACACCATGGCAGGATTTACACGGATTCTTGATGATTTTGCCTTTGCCATGACAGCTCGGGCAGGTACGCTCGATCGTAAAGAAGCCCTGCTGCGCGCGGACCTTGCCATGACCATTACAGGTCGGACAGGTTACCGGCTGAGAACCTGCCTCCGCACCGCTGCCATGGCATTCTTCGCAGGCAACCGAGCCCGGAATGGTGATCTCGGCCTTTTTGCCTTCAAACGCTTCTTCAAGCGAGATGGCCATATTGTAACGAAGGTCGGCACCGCGCGACGATCCACCGCCACGGCGACCACCACCCATGGCCCCGAAAATCTCGTCGAAAACGTCGGCAAATCCGCCACCGCCGAAACCACCGCCAAAGCCGCCACCGAAACCACCGGCACCGCCCGGTCCGCCTTGCTCAAACGCAGCATGACCAAACCGGTCATAGGCAGCACGCTTTTCCTGATCTTTCAGGACTTCATAGGCTTCGTTGACTTGCTTGAATTTTACTTCGGCTTCGGTATCGCCCGGATTTTTATCCGGATGGTACTTCATCGCCTGTTTACGATAGGCGCTTTTGAGCGCGGCTGCGTCGGCATCTTTGCCAACACCCAACAGCTCGTAATAATCTTCTTTCGCCATCTGTAACTCCGAAACACGGTCGGGCCGTTCCCGCAATTATCTGCGTCCGGAACGGCCCGATTTTTATTTACAGGGCGTCGTTCAAGACGACCTCTGCGGTCGCCTTACTTGTCTTTTTTGCTGTCATCGACTTCTTCAAAGTCGGCGTCAACAACACCGTCATCGGCCTGTGCAGATGCGCCGGCAGTTTCACCTTCGCCACCTTCTTCGGCCTGCTGTGCCTGATACATGGCTTCACCAAGTTTCATCGCAGCCTGCTGAAGTTCGTTGACCTTCGCGGTGATCGCTTCCGGATCTTCGCCGTCCTTGGCTTCTTTAAGCGCCGACAGAGCCTCTTCGATCATCGATTTCGCACCGGCATCAACCTTGTCACCGTGTTCGGCAAGGTTTTTCTCGGTCGAATGGATAACGGCTTCTGCCTGGTTACGGGCTTCGACAAGCGCTTTACGCTTTTTATCGGATTCCGCGTTGGCTTCGGCGTCCTTGACCATTTTTTCGATTTCGTCATCGCCAAGACCACCAGATGCCTGAATGCGGATCTGCTGTTCCTTGTTGGTCGCCTTGTCTTTGGCAGACACGTTGACGATACCGTTGGCATCAATGTCGAAAGTCACCTCAATCTGCGGAACACCGCGCGGTGCCGGCGGGATACCGACCAGATCGAACTGGCCAAGCATCTTGTTGTCGGCAGCCATTTCGCGTTCACCCTGGAAGACACGGATGGTAACAGCCGTCTGGTTGTCTTCCGCGGTCGAGAAAGTCTGCGACTTGCGGGTCGGGATCGTGGTGTTGCGGTCGATCAGTCGGGTGAATACGCCACCAAGGGTTTCAATACCCAGCGACAGCGGAGTCACGTCAAGCAGAAGAACGTCTTTGACATCACCCTGCAGGACACCGCCCTGAATCGCGGCACCAAG
Organism: Thalassospira lucentensis; assembly: GCF_001613805.1. Classification (GTDB taxonomy): domain Bacteria; phylum Pseudomonadota; class Alphaproteobacteria; order Rhodospirillales; family Thalassospiraceae; genus Thalassospira; species Thalassospira lucentensis_A. The sequence goes on along the minus strand of NZ_LPVY01000005.1, from coordinate 347,903 downwards.
TGCAACCACTTCATCCGGGTTCACACCCTTGTGCGGATCACGGCCAAAGAATTCCTTCACGCGTTCCTGAACCTTCGGCATACGGGTCATGCCGCCAACCAGGATCACGTCGTCGATTTCACCTGCGGTGATACCGGCGTCTTTCAGGGCCGCTTTGCACGGGGTCATCGTGCGTTCGATCAGGTCACCAACAAGGCTTTCAAGCTTCGCACGCGACAGCTTGATATTCAGGTGTTTCGGGCCTGATGCGTCAGCGGTGATAAACGGCAGGTTCACTTCGGTCTGCATCGACGAGGAAAGCTCGATCTTGGCTTTCTCTGCGGCTTCTTTCAGACGCTGCAGGGCAAGACGATCTTTACGCAGGTCGATCTGCTGTTCTTTTTTGAACTCGTCCGCAAGGTAATCGATGATGTTTTTATCGAAGTCTTCACCACCAAGGAAGGTATCGCCGTTGGTCGATTTAACTTCGAAGACACCGTCACCGATTTCAAGAACCGACACGTCAAAGGTACCGCCACCAAGGTCATAAACGACCACGGTGCCACCATCTTTCTTGTCCAGACCATAAGCCAGTGCTGCTGCGGTCGGCTCGTTGATGATGCGCTTGACTTCAAGACCGGCAATTTTACCGGCATCCTTGGTTGCCTGACGCTGGCTGTCGTTGAAATATGCCGGAACGGTAATAACGGCTTCGGTTACCGGCTCACCCAGATGGGCTTCTGCGGTTTCCTTCATTTTCTGAAGCACCATGGCTGCGATCTGGCTCGGTGCCATTTTCTCGCCATTAACTTCAACCCATGCGTCACCATTCTCGCCAGCGACGATTTTATACGGGACAAGGTCTTTGTCTTTTTCGACTTCCGGGTCGCCGTAACGACGGCCGATCAGACGTTTAATCGCAAACAGGGTGTTTTCCGGGTTGGTCACAGCCTGACGTTTCGCAGGCTGACCGACAAGGCGCTCACCGTCATTGGTGAAAGCGACCATCGACGGCGTGGTACGGGCACCTTCGCTGTTCTCGATCACGCGGCCTTCTTTGCCGTCCATGACTGCGACGCAGGAGTTGGTGGTGCCAAGGTCGATACCGATAATCTTGCCCATAGTAAGTTCCTCTTTTAGCGGCCGGTCCGTCCCGCAGCCTTCACGATCTAAGCGCTGCGCAGGACCTCCTGGGACCAATGGTTGTAATAGTCTCAAATTTCGTGGGGTAATTACCCCGCGCACCTATATATGAAAGTCATCAAAAACTCGCAAGCGGTGAAAACGGGGAATCTCGGGTGAATTTTACTCTGAAACGCGGAATCCAGTATCCGGAACCCGTTCCCGAAGCGATTTCACGGCCAAAATTGCATCTTTTCAGACTGTTTTCGCAATTAATTATGGGGGAATTCACCCAAAGCATATCGGGGATACCAAGACTGCAAAGCAGTCTGGAAATTGGGGAAAAGCGCCGCCGCGCCTTGATTTCAGGATAATCCCGCGGGCTGTAGGTCAGGATGGCATCGTGCCTGACGCAGCAAACGATCAAGCTTTCCGGCCAGATCCGTCTTTTCCTCGGCCCCCAAGAACCCCGCGATCTCGAAACGCTTGCCGTGCGATCGCAAATAAAGTTCGCATTGATCATCCTCACCCCGTTCCAGCACCACCTGAAGCCAATAGGGCTGAAAATCAAATTCCTGCCGCGTACCCCGCGCAGAAATTCTGATGACACGCAAATTGCCCCGACGGAGTTCGATCCGCTCTTCTGCTCTTGCCGCGCGAAAACTGAAATGAAAAGCCAGCGCCAGCAATATCACATCAATGCCCAGAAATCCGATTACCGGCCACGCACCAACAGCCCAGAAAATCAAACCGATTGATGTCGTGACGCATGCAAGTATCACGACAATACTGCGCGCTGCCCGCCTGCTTAACGAACGTGGCGGGCGCAGATCGATGCGAAATATCGGTTTTTCGGTTCTTGGTACGGCTGGCATCGTAATCGACCGGTTTGCAGCGTTTCCAATCCGTCAATTCTGGAACGCTTCCAGATCTGCCGCAATCAAAATTCGACCTTTGCAGAACGGCAGTTTATATATTTCGATGTCAGTAGATCAGACCGGCGATAGAGGAAGCCAAACTCTTAACATCCCGAAAATGACCGCAAAATGCGGCATCAACACAGAGATAAAGACCCATGTCCCGCCCGATGAGCAAAGCCGCCATAGAAGAATTTTTCCAGCGTCTTTCGGACGCCGACCCGGAACCGAGAGGGGAACTGGACTACACCAATCCCTATACACTTCTGGTGGCAGTCGCCCTGTCGGCACAGGCAACCGATGTTGGTGTCAACAAAGCCACCAAGAAGTTGTTCCAGATTGTCGAAACACCCCAGGACATGCTGGATCTTGGCGAAGAAGCCCTGATCGAACATATCAAAACCATTGGGCTTTATCGCGGCAAGGCCAAGAATGTAATGGCAGCGGCACGCATACTTGTTGAAAAGCATGGCGGGATTGTACCCAACGATCAGGATGCCCTTGAAGAACTGCCGGGTGTCGGTCGAAAAACCGCTAATGTTGTCCGCAACATTGCGTGGGGCGAACACACGATGGCTGTTGATACCCATATTTTCCGGCTCGGCAACCGGACGGGCATGGCAAACGGTAAAAACGTGCTTGCCGTCGAAAAGGGCCTTTTGAAAAAGGTCCCGTCACGTTTCATGAACCATGCCCATCACTGGCTAATCCTACATGGGCGCTATATCTGCAAGGCACGCAAACCGCGTTGTGGTGACTGCATTGTCAATGATTTGTGCAACTATAAAGACAAAACGCCCGCCGAAGCATAATCGGCGGGCATTCCGTATCAATTAAAGCCTTTTCTATCCGGTCGGCTCAGAAGACCTGATCAAATGCCGCAGGTGCCGGCGCGACAACTTTGGCACCGTTAGGCTGGATCTGCATCACGGCATAACCGCGTTCCGAACGCCCCTGTGCTGTCAGACGGAAAATGCCATCCACCCCGACAAAGCCATTGGGGTTGGTAACGGCATCGCGGGTCATATCACCAGAATCGCGCGATAATACCGCGGCCAAGGCTGCGCTGTCATAGGCAAGGCTTGAAATGCGCGGCGGTTGTTCACCAAATGTCCGCTCGAAACGGTCCGAGAACAGTTTCCAGTTTTCCGGATCCGGTGCAGCAAAGATACCGCCCTTAAGTGCCGGCTCCGAAAAAAGCCCCGGATCGTTCCAACCGAATGTTCCGATGAACTGTACTTCGGAACTATCGATATCGAAATACGCCAGAAGGGCAGAGACCTGCCTTAACTCTCCGCCGGTCGCCGGAAGGATCAACGCATCGAAATCAAGTTCGCCTAGTGTGTCGACACCTTCGAGCCGCTTCAATGCGCGCTGGGACGCTGCCGAACCATCTGCCTGCAATTCGCGCTTGCGTGCCCGCAAGTTTGCACGGCGTGCATCGTAATTGGCAAAATCGCGGATCGTCTGCTCCAGATTCTCGGAACCCGGCGCATAGAACGCGACCCGGCCTAGGCTGCCCCCGACCCGCGAAACAATTCCCTGAAGAGCACCTGCGATCTGTCTGCCATAATCGTTTTGCGGCAACAAAGCCGCAAAACGATATTTGCCTTGCGTGGTTGCATACCCGGAAGCACGTGCAATCTGATCTTCGGGGACAAATCCGTTAACCCATACACCGCTTTCGGCAACCCGCTGATTGTTTGAAAACGCAATCACGGGAACACCAGCAGCTTTGGCGATTTCACTGGCACCACTAACCGATTCGGCAAAGAGCGGCCCCAGGATCATTTTCGCACCGGCATTGATCGCCTGATGGGCTGCGGCCTGTCCGCCCTGATACGTTCCTGCCGTATCAATCGGCATGAGGACGAAATCGTCACCGGCAATGTCAAACATCGCCAGTTCTGCCGCATGGCGCATGGCGCGCCCCAGTTCCTCGTTGGGACCCGATAATGGCAGCAAAAGCGCGACGCGCTTTTCATTCAAAGCCGCCTCATCGTTATAAAGTGTCAGTATTTCCTGACCTTCTCCCTCAGGCAGGGCAGCATCGCCCGGCCAAGGGTTTGCGTCCGTCAGAAGCCCCTGATCAGGGGCCCTGGTCGGGTCGTTTGCAGGGTTATTTGCCGTTTCTACAGGCGCCCCATCCCGTTGCATGCCCAACAGGTCCGTGATACTCGTGGTGCCACTGCATGCCGCAAGCCCCAGCGAAAGGACCACCACAGATGCCGTCCGGCGCGCGACCCGGCACCATGCCGAATTCCCGTCCAGATTCTGCAACGGATGACGTTTCGGAAAACCCACTCTCACCTCCCGATAGCTCGTTTCGCACGCAGGGTAATGCGCGCGACGGATCAAGTAAACCGGATGAACGACTCTTGCCACTTTCTTCAGGTCTTTATCTTGTCGCTACTCCAATCGGTAATTTGGGCGATATTACGTTTCGTGCGCTCGATATCCTTAAACGTGCCGATATTATCCTGTGCGAAGACACCAGAACGTCAGGCAAATTACTGTCGCGATATGGTGTAAAAACCAAGCGGATCGCCTATCACGAACATAATGCAGCCAAAATGCGCCCCGAAATCATGGACCGCCTTGGCAAGGGACAGGCGCTTGCCCTGATTTCCGATGCAGGAACGCCACTGATCAATGATCCCGGCTATAAACTGGTACGTGATTGCAAAACCGAGGGCTTTAACGTCACGGCAGCCCCTGGGGCTTCATCACCGATTGTCGCTCTTGTTTTATCCGGCCTGCCCAGTAACCACTTCTTTTACGCTGGCTTTCTGCCGCCCAAAACATCGGCCCGCAAAAAAGAACTGACACGCTTTTCCGGTATACCCGGGAGCCTGATCTTTCTTGAAAGTCCCAAACGGCTGGCTGGCAGTCTTGCCGATATGGCCGAAATGCTGGGTGATGCGCGCGAAGCTGCTGTCGCACGTGAACTGACCAAGATGTTCGAGGAAGTCCGGATAGAAACACTTGGCAATCTGGCTGCTCATTACGCTGCCGAGGGCGCACCCAAGGGTGAGATCGTTGTGATCGTCGGCCCGCAGAACGAACGGGATGCCGAACCCGATGCTGACGACATTGATGCGCGTCTGGTCGAACTGTTGAAAGCCTTGCGAACCAAAGAAGCTGCCGAACAGGTTGCCAAAGAGACCGGCCTGAAAAAGCGTGACCTTTATAATCGTGCGCTTGAGCTTTCCAAACCATCCGGAGCATAGCGATGAAATCCGGTCGGACTGCCCACAACGCAGGAATATATGAACGACGCAAGGCCGAAAGAGCCGGAAGACGCGCAGAATGGGTGTGTACCTTGTGGCTCAGACTATGCGGTTACCGCATTCTTGCAACCCGGTTTCGCTGCCCGGTCGGGGAGATCGATATTATCGCCCAAAAGGGCAATCTGATCGCCGCTGTCGAGGTTAAAAATCGCCGCAACATTGACGATGCACTGAATGCATTGCGCCCCAAGCAGCAACAGCGCATCGCCCGTGCGCTTTCAACTTTCGCCAAACGAATCGACCATCATGGCGATTTGCGTTTTGACATCATTGCAATCAGCAACGGGTGGCGTCTCAAGCACCTCAAAAATGTGTGGATGTTGTAGGGGGAGGAAATGGCATATCGGTCGTCAGGGATGCATTTTTGCACCCTTGATGATTTTATCCGCCACCCGTTTTTCCGCCCGCAGAGCAATTCCCACAACCTTTGCATCATCTGGCGAAAACTGGCCAAAAACTTCCCGATTGGCGGCATCGTGCCCGGTGGAAAACATTTCCTCCACATAAAGCGATGTGGTCACGCCGCGTTCCAGTGCGCGACGATGAACCTTTGCGATTGTATCCTGATCCGCTGTCAAAACGATGGCTGGCTGTCGGGACAAAGGATTATAAATATTCTTGTCGCGATCAATATAGGGTTCCCCGATAATATCGGGGTGCTGGGCAACGATGCCACTCATCAAAAAGGCCGTGACATTCAGCAATTGCCAATTTTTCAGATCGTTGCGAAGAACAATGGCGACTTTGGTATCAAACATTTGTGCATCCGTTGATTTTGAAGAACCGGGGTTTTCGGGAAAACCGTCATGCAAAATGCTGTAGACCAAACCGTATCGGACGGTCTTGAACGTTTGTGCAAATCGCGCGAACGCTTCATTTCTGCAGCCCCGCTTCCGGGAATTGAACGGATGGAAGCCCTTTTCTTTGGCAATATGTTTGCGCCACACCGGCACGATACCTATGCATTGGGTATAACCATGCAGGGCGTTCAAACTTTCAACTATCGTGGTTCTTTCCGTGCCAGCCAGCCAGGCAACGTGATTGTCCTGCATCCCGACGAACTTCATGACGGGGGCGCAGGAACCGATGACGGCTTGCGTTACCGGATGCTTTATCTTGAACCATCATTGCTCCGTCAGGGACTTGGCGCTGAGACGGCTTCGCTGCCTTTTGTTTCAGATCCGGTGATTGCCGACCCGGAACTGGCTTCTACTCTGGCCTCAGTGCTGGCTCATCTTGATGAAGATGTCGATCCGCTGCTGATAGATCAATTTGTCTCTGACATTGCCTCCGGTCTCGCGCGTCATGCCAAAGGGCCCGTCAAGCCTATGGGTCTTCTGGCGCTGGACCGTATGGAACGGGCCAGACAATATCTCGAAGATAATTTTGATCGAGCCGTGCAGTCAGATGAGCTTGAAGAGGTCACCGGGCTTGATCGATATCGCCTGATCCGCCAATTCCGCGCCTGTTTTGCAACAACACCGTATCGGTATCTGATGATGCGTCGCCTGCAAAAAGCGCGCTCGCTGATTACCCTTCGCCATCCGTTGGTAGATATCGCGGGTGAAACGGGGTTTGCCGATCAAAGCCACCTTAACCGGCATTTCAAACGTGCCTTTGGTGTCACACCCGGTCGCTGGGCGGAACTCACATGCGAAAAAAGTCATTAATCGTCCAAACCCCGCTTTGAATTTAAAACTCCTTAACCGGCTACCCTCATATTGGCAGTTGAGACGACGGGGGAAGCGGGGCGAGAAACCGATTAATGACATCACTGTCACGCATATTGCGACGGTCAAAAGACCGTGTTGTTAAAGTCAGACATTATATCGCGCAAGCCGGACCGGCTCTGGTAATCGTTGCCATTTTGCCGCTTGCCGGATGCACATCACTTGCGATTGGTGCTGGCGCAACCGCCGGTGTGGCGGCCATGCAGGAACGAGGGTTTGGCGGGGCAGTCAGTGATACCGCCATCACTGCCGAAATCTGGCAAAAGTTTCTCGCAGAAGATGAAAACCTGTTTCGCCGGATCGAAATCGAAGTGGTCGAAGGTGAGGTGTTGCTGGCAGGTACAGTTGACAACACCGAGAGCGAATTGAAAGCCGTCGAACTGGCTTGGCAAGCCAACGGAGTAAACCGGGTCATCAATGAGATCACTGTTGGGCAAGGCAGCAGTCTGATGGACAATGCCAGCGATCTTCTGATCACGACCCGCATCAAAACCGCCCTGATGTTTGACACAGACGTCTATGCGATTAACTACAGTATCGAAACCATCAATGGTACTGTCCACATTATGGGCATTGCGCAAAGCGAACATGAACGGAATCTTGTCATCGCCCATGCGCGCAGTACCAGTTATGTCAGGCGTGTCGTCAGCCATGTGCGGCTGAAAGACGACCCGCAACGCCAGAGGACCTGAGTATTATTATCGATCGGGAAAAGGACATTACTGCGAACGATCGCCAATGGCTTACCGATTACGGTAACGGCCACTATCCCGATGCAACCGCAGCCGAAGCTGCCCTGCGCTTTGCCCGGCTAAATGATCCTGATCGCGACATTTCGGCCTATCTTGATTTGCTTGATAGGATTTCTGACGATGTCCGTGACCGAATCGCCGCCCTATCTGAAAAAGCCGGTGCGGATGATCAAAGCCATCCATCAGTCGATATTATCGTGCAGGCATTGCAGGACATTATTCCCGGCACTTATCAGTTTCAAGGCGACGCGGAAAATTATGATGATATCGCCAATGCCGATCTGATGGAGGTCATTGATCGCAAACGTGGTTTGCCGGTTGCACTCGCCCTGCTTTACATACATGCGGCAAAGCGCTGCCAGATCGAGGTTACCGGTATTGATTTTCCCGGTCACTTTCTTCTTCGCCTGCAATCTGGCGGTGCCCGGAAAATGATTGATCCGTTCCACGGCGGTATTACGCTGGGATCGGCTGAACTGCGCGAATTGCTCAAAGCATTTCAGGGGCTGGATGCGGAATTGCAACCCGGCCATTACCGCGAAGCATCCGACATCGCAATATTGTTACGACTTCAAAACAACATAAAAGTTCGGGCGCTTCGGCAGGGCGAATTGGCCTTGGCGGCACGTGTTATCGATAGCAGCCTACTGATCGCACCCGACCATGACGGGCTTTGGCATCAGCTCGGTGCGCTTTATGCCCGGCTGCATGAAGATGAAAAAGCACTCCATGCCTTCACACAGTTCGTTGGGCTGTGCAAAGACCCGATGCATCGGGCGCGGATCAGTGCCGTTATCGAAGAATTGCGTGATCGTCTCGGTCATGGAACTTCAACCCAAAAAAAAGATAGCCGGAACACGACGAATTCGGATGCACTGGTGCAACTGTATCCGGTTCGCCCGCAAAATGCAGACCACAAATATCCGTCAGACACCCCCGACCCCAGCCAGCCATAACGCCCGATTTCACCTCTGAGATCACCTGAGGCTTACAGTGTTTCAAATATGCAAAACCTCAATATACGATTAGTCACAAAATCTTATATTGTTGATAATAGATATATTTAGACACTCCTATATGAATACATAATAGTCTGTTTGAAGTTCTGACGAACTTGTAACTGCAGAAATCGCGAAATTAAGCCCATTCAAACAATCCTGAATGTAGATTTTCACCCTAATTTTGCAGCTATAGACCTTCTCGCCTGTGTCATTCATCTAAGCGAAGCCATCGCGTGTCCGGACAGCCCAAAAGCCCGCTTTTCTGCGCGTTACAGAATCACACTCCCAATTCGGGCCAATTGATTTTTCAAAACTCGAAACAATTCCGATTGGCAAAGATCAAAATTCTGTCCCATGACAACGAGAAAAACTACGAACGCAGTTTTTCTCGTTCTTAACGCAGGGTTAAAAGACCGGACACGAAACGGTCGCGATGCTTGCACCGGAATTTTCATTCTCTATACTCCGGCCAAACCATTTGGCCGGATATGGTATTGATCGCATGGCACTTTGATGGGCCTGCACTGTACCGGACTGCCCTCTATTCGAAAAAGCGCAGGAAATTCAAGTTTATGAGTGACACCAAATTCGACGTCGTCGGGATCGGCAATGCCATTGTCGACGTCCTTGCCCATTGCAAGGAAGAAGACCTTGGCCGTTTGAACCTCGTAAAGAACGCCATGACCCTGATCGATGCCGAAACTGCCGACAGCCTTTACGCCCAGATGGGCCCGGGCCTCGAAATGTCAGGTGGATCTGCGGGCAATACCATGGCAGGCATTGCTGCTCTTGGTGGCAAAGGTGCCTATATTGGTAAAGTACGTAACGATCAGCTTGGCGAAGTTTTCAGCCACGATATCCGCGCCATGGGGGTTTCTTTCAACTCGACCCCGGCCACATCCGGCTCACCGACGGCACGCTGCCTGATCTTCGTTACGCCGGACGGGCACCGCACCATGAACACCTTCCTCGGCGCATGCACGGAACTTGGTCCGGATGATATCGATGCCGAACTGATCGCATCGGCCAAGATTACCTATATGGAAGGTTATCTTTGGGATCGCCCGGAAGCCAAGGAAGCCTTTATCAAAGCAGCCAAGATTGCCCATGAAGCTGGCCGTCAGGTTTCAATCAGCCTGTCTGATTCCTTCTGCGTTGATCGCCATCGCGATTCATTCCGCGACTTGGTTCACAATCATATCGACGTGCTGTTTGCCAACGAAGACGAGATCAAATCGCTTTATGAAGTCGATACCTTTGAAGAGGCTCTCGCCGAAGTTCGCGTCCATTGCAAGGTCGCAGCCCTGACCCGCAGCGAAAAGGGTTCCGTTATCGTCTCGGGTGACGAAGTCATCGAAGTCCATGCCGAACCGGTTGCCCATGTCGTCGATACCACTGGCGCAGGTGACCTTTTTGCATCGGGTTTCCTCTATGGCTACACCCGCGGTGATGATCTCGCGACCTGTGGTCGCCTTGGTTCGATCTCCGCTGCCGAGGTAATTTCACACATGGGCGCACGCCCGGATGCGGACCTCAAGGAACTGGTCGCAAAGACTCTTTGATCATTGATCAGTCGGGCACGATAAAATTCACGGGACGGCAACATTTGATTGCTGTCCCGTTTTTTCTGCATCAATTGCCGGTATTCTGCGGTTTTGCAATGCACACAAAGATTGACTTTCTCCAGTTAATGGCGCAAGAACCCGGCATTGCATAAAAATCAACCCCGCATGTCATGCACGAGGCTGGTCTTTCGCCTCGACATTGGCTATGACAGGGCGGCTTTCGAGCCAGGCTGCAATTTGTCTTTTGGGCCAGTAAACATTCAGCATGTTCTGCACGACGCAAATTGCGCGGGTTTGACCTTGCCGACCGAACGACATCGGTCTTAGGCGGCTGAATATCTACTGGCCTTGAAACTTTTACTGACCGATGCGCAAGGGACGTATCCCGGCGCGCGGCATTTTTATTCTGGAGTCCGCGCCAATGAACTTGCGCAATATCGCCATTATCGCACACGTCGACCATGGCAAAACCACCCTCGTCGACGCGATGTTCCGTCAGTCCGGTGTTTATCGCGACAACCAGCGCGTTGATGAACGTGCGATGGACAGTAACGATCTGGAACGCGAACGCGGCATTACCATCATGGCAAAGCCTACCGCAATTCAGTGGGGCGATACGCGTATCAATATCGTCGATACTCCGGGCCACGCCGATTTCGGTGGTGAAGTCGAACGTATCCTGTCGATGGTTGACGGTGTTGTTCTGTTGGTTGACTCGGCTGAAGGTCCGATGCCGCAGACCAAATTCGTTCTTGGCAAGGCCCTCAAACTCGGTCTGAAGCCAATCGTGATTATCAACAAGATCGACCGTCCGGACCAGCGCGCCGAAGAAGTTCTCGACGAGATTTTCGATCTGTTCGTTTCGCTTGAAGCCAACGACGAACAGCTCGACTTCCCGGTTCTGTACGCATCCGGTCGTGATGGCTGGGCTGCAGAAGCACCGGAAGGCCCGAAAGAGAACCTGACGCCGCTGATGAACCTGGTTCTGAACTATGTTCCGGCGCCGAAGGCGGAAGTTGACGCACCGTTCGCAATGATTGCAACCATGCTGCATGCTGACAACTTCCTTGGCCGTATCCTGACTGGTCGTGTCGCGCAGGGTCGTGCAAAACTGAACATGCCGGTCAAGGTTCTGCGTGGTGATGGCACAGTCGAAACCGGTCGTCTTTCGAAACTGATGGGCTTCCGTGGCCTTGATCGTGTGCCGCAGGAAGAAGCTGTTGCCGGCGACATCATCGCGATTGCCGGCCTGACGGATGCCACCGTTGCCGACACCATCTGCTCGCCAGAAGTCACAAACGCGATCGCAAGCCAGCCGATTGATCCGCCGACCCTTGCGATGACCTTCTCGGTCAACAACTCGCCGCTTGCCGGTCAGGAAGGTGACAAGGTTACCTCGCGTATGATCCGTGCGCGTCTGGAACGTGAAGTCGAAGGCAACATCGCCATTCAGCTTTCCGAAACCGCCGACAAGGATGCCTTTGAGGTTGCCGGTCGTGGTGAACTTCAGCTTGGCGTTCTGATCGAAACCATGCGTCGCGAAGGCTATGAACTGTCGATCTCACGTCCGCGCGTTCTGATCAAGGAGATCGACGGCGTCCTGTCCGAGCCGTTCGAAGAAGTCCAGGTCGATGTTGACGAAGAATTTGCCGGTGCCGTCGTTGAAAAGATGAGCCTGCGCAAAGCCGAAATGACCGACATGCGCTCAAGCGGTGGCGGCAAGACCCGTATCATGTTCCTCGCCCCATCGCGTGGCCTGATCGGTTATCATGGTGAATTCCTGACCGATACCCGCGGTACCGGCGTGATGAACCGTGTGTTCCATTCCTATGGACCGGTCAAAGGCTCGATCGCTGGTCGTCGTAATGGCGTTCTGATCTCGAACGATCAGGGCGATGCGGTTGCCTATGCCCTTTGGGGTCTGGAAGATCGTGGTTCGATGTTCATCAATCCGGGCGAACGTGTCTATGAAGGCATGATCATCGGCGAACACAACCGTAACAACGACCTTGAAGTCAATATTCTCAAGGGCAAAAAACTGACCAACGTCCGCGCATCGGGCAAGGATGATGCCATCACCCTGACCCCGCCCCGCCGTATGTCGCTTGAAGAAGCACTAGCTTACATCCAGAACGACGAACTGGTCGAAGTTACCCCGCAAAGCATCCGTATTCGCAAGCTGCACCTTGATCCGAACGTGCGCAAACGCGAAAGCCGCAAATCGGAATCCGAAACCGTCTAATCCGGTTTGTATCCAGATTGAAAAGGCCGACCCGTCTGGGTCGGCCTTTTTGTTTTTGCTCATATATTTGGCGCCAAGCGTTTCGGCATTCCTTAACCTGTTTTCCCTACCTTCAGGCAAGGTGGCACTTAGACTGGGGAAATCCATGCACAACACCGCTTTGCGCAGTTGGAGTGATTCATTTCGCGCCTTTATCCATCCGCGCGTCATCACCATGCTGTTCATGGGCTTGTCAGCCGGCATTCCCATCCTACTGATATTTTCCACCCTGTCGATCTGGTTGCGAGAAGCCGGGGTAGAACGTTCAACCGTCACCTATTTCAGTTGGGCGGCCCTTGGCTATTCCTTCAAATTTGTCTGGGCGCCGCTAATTGACCGGCTACCATTCCCTATTTTGTACGGAGTTCTGGGCCGCCGGCGAAGCTGGCTGATTGTTGCCCAATGCGCCATCATAAGTGCCATCCTTTGGATGGGCTTTACCGATCCGGCCCAAAACCTGACCATCATGGCCTTTGCTGCCGTTGCGCTTGGCTTTGCATCTGCAACACAGGATATCGTAATTGACGCTTATCGTATCGAGGCCGCCGATCCTGACCTGCAAGCCATGATGAGTTCTGCCTATATCGGTGGCTACCGTATTGGGATGATTGTTGCTGGTGCCGGCGCATTAACCATTGCCGGGTTATTCGAGGCCGAAGGCAGTTATGAACCGTTGGCCTGGACAATTGCCTATGGCTGCATGGCACTCGCGATGGGGATCGGCGTGATCACCACCTTGCTCATTCGCGAACCCGCCGTAAATCGCACTGACAGCAAGTATTTTCATAGAACATCCGATTACGGCCGTTTCCTTTTGATGTTTGTGCTGACTGTGATCGCCTTCATCATCGCCAACATCTATGCCAGCGATCTGACTGATCCATTGAAAACAGCTTTGGTTGAAAACGGAATGATCGACGAGCTGGCTGGGTTCATCGCAGGATTTCTCAAACTTGCTATCTCGGTCGCTGCCGCGATCCTTGTCGCATGGCTTACCACCAGTATCGGCTTAACCCCAACCGGTATGGTTCAGGAAACCTATATCGCGCCGGTCAAGGATTTTATCGACCGCTATGGCAAAGCCGCGATAGTTGTTCTGGCCCTTATTGGCGTCTACCGGATTGCCGATATCGTCATGGGGGTCATGGCCAATGTTTTCTATACCGATCTGGGGTTTTCCAAGGAAGAAATCGCGGCTGTTTCCAAAACATTTGGCCTGTTCATGACGATTGCTGGCAGCTTCCTTGGCGGCCTTCTTTCGGTTCGCTACGGGGTCGTGCGTATCCTGTTCCTTGGTGCACTTCTGTCAGCCATAACCAACATCCTGTTCGCAGTTATGGCGCATCTGGGTCCTAACACCGTCATGTTTGCCGGTGTAATCATGGCGGACAACCTGTCAGGTGGTCTGGCAACTGCAGCCTTCATAGCCTACCTCTCTGGCCTGACCAATATTTCCTTTACCGCCATGCAATATGCGATCTTCAGCTCGATCATGACGCTCTTTCCCAAGATCCTTGCCGGATTCTCCGGCACTGTGGTCGATGCAATCGGTTATAGCTGGTTCTTTATAGGCACAGCCTTGATCGGCGTTCCTGTGCTGTATCTGGTGGTTCTGGCCAGTCGCATGACTGCGCTCAATGCAGCGGAAAAACCCCAACCAAAGCCACAATAAACCACAGGTGCCATACGCCCCTTTGTTCAGAAAAAGTAAAGCCGGGCACCGTTAAGACGGTGCCCGGCTTTTGATATCTTGCTATTTGCCGGACTTGCACCCGGTCAATTGCGCGTTCAGGCGGCCTGTTCGGCCTCATCCTGGGTCAGCAGTGCATAGATCGCATCGGCTGAACCAGCGCCGCGCAACTTGTCACACATGCCCTGATTACGCAGAAGACGGGAAATCCGCGCCAGTGCTTTCAGATGGTCGGCACCGGCTTCTTCCGGTGCTATCAACATGCAGAACAAATCGACAGGATGTTCGTCAACGGCATCGAACTCGATCGGGTTCTGCGCGCGCGCAAAGATCATGTGTAACCGGTCGAGATCAGCCAGCTTGCCATGCGGAATCGCGACGCCACCACCTACGCCGGTGCTGCCAAGTTTCTCGCGATCAAGCAGAACGGAAAAAATTTCGCCTGCTTCACGCCCGGTGACTTCCGCTGCCTTTTCGGCAAGTTCCTCAAGGACAGCTTTTTTCGCGCCGGACCGCAAGGCCGGTATCACCCCCGAAGGGGAAAGTATCGATGATATGTCCATTTTTCGCGTTGCGTTGTTTGGCTCGGAAGAATCTGTATCCGTCACGCTGCACCAGCCTCCTTATCGGATGGGTCAAGCCACCCGATATTGCCGTCAGCACGACGATATACAACATTCAATCCGCCATGTTTGCCATTCCGGAACATAAGCGCCGGAATGTCCCCCAAGTCGAGCCGCATAACAGCTTCTCCGACGGAGAGCGTGTCAATGCGATCCGGTGTTTCAGCGACGATCACCGGCTCAAAGCCGTTGAGATGTTCGTCCTCTGAATGGTCTTCATCTTCCTGTGCGATCACATAATGTGTCGCATCAATTCTTGCCTGCTCATACTGATCACGGTTGGCATTGTGGTGATCACGCAATCGCCGCTTGTAACGTCGCAACTGTTTGGCGACGCGATCACAGGCAGAATCGAAAGCAGGATACACTTCATTCGCCGATGCCTTCGCCTGAACCAACATGCCTTTGCCGACATGGACCGATATCTGCGCAATATAGAGATGAGCCTGTTTGGTGATGGTCACCGTGGCTTCGATCGCGTGATCGAAATATTTCTCTACCGCAGGGTCCAACGTCTCGACGACGTGTTGACGGAGTGCGTTACCAACGTCGAGTTGCTTACCAATAACCGTAATTTGCATGGATCGCCTATCCCCAGTTGAGTGACTTCCCAGTACATATGGACCTTCAGTGCCCCTCAATCAGGAGGCCGCACCATATTCCCTCGTTAATGCCAAGTCAACATTTGGGTATTATTGGTTAATATACAATACCTTAGGGTATATTTTGCAGTGTTTGACCGGCTAGGAAACCCGCGACTTTTTTTCGCGCCGTCGCTGGACCGACGAGGGAATTCTCATCGCTTCGCGGTATTTTGCCACTGTTCGGCGGGCGATGTCGATCCCTTCCTTTTGAAGCAGCTCGACAAGTTTGTCATCGGACAAAATCTTTTTCGGATCTTCCCCATCTATCAATGACTTGATGCGATGCCGAACAGATTCAGAAGAATGCGCATCCCCCCCGTCCGCAGACGAAATTGCAGTGGTGAAAAAATATTTCAGTTCATAAACGCCACGCGGGGTCGCCATAAACTTGCCGTTGGTCACCCGTGATACCGTGCTTTCGTGCATCCCGATTGCTTCGGCGATGTCGCGCAGGATCAGCGGACGCAGATGCGATACGCCGTGATTGAAGAATCCGTCCTGCTGGCGCACGATCTCACTTGCGACCTTCATGATCGTAGTTGCACGTTGATGCAGGGCCTTTACCAGCCAGTTCGCATTCTGGAGCTTCTCGCTCAGGAAGCTGCGTTCCTCTCGGTTCCGCACCCCCTGCCCAATCTGTACGGCGTAATCCTCATTCACCAGAACACGCGGCAATGCCTCGCTGTTTAGTTCCAGATGCCATTCGCCATTTCCGGCCGCACGCATCAAAACATCCGGGATTACCGGCGTTGCCGGTTCCCCATCTGCTGTTCGTCCCGGACGCGGGTCAAGTGTCCGGATTTCGGCAATCATATCCGCAAGATCGTCAGCACCGACCCCGCAAATCCGGCGCAGACGATCAAATTCACGCCGAGCCAGCAGATCCAGATTGGCAAGCAAAGCCGCCATTGCCGGATCGAACCGGTTACGTTCACGGAGTTGCAACTCAAGGCATTCTGAAAGGTTACGGGCAAATATGCCGACCGGCTCGAATCCCTGCATGGCTGCGAGCACACGCAACACATCCTTCATATCGCATTCAAGGGACTCGGCAACTTCTTCCAGTGGCCCTGCCACATAACCGCTTTCATCAAGCATATCGATCAGATAACTGCCGATCATGCGTGATACGGGATCGGCAAAGGCAATGTTGAGCTGATCATCAAGCAACTGTCTCAGGGTTGCTTGATCGGCCAGAGTCTGTTCAAGCCCTGGTAAATCTTCGCTACTGCCGCCACCTGTTCCACCGCTGTAAGGTGCCGAATAATCATGATTTCCGGCAACAGGGGAACCATCGGAGCTGATATCACCTTCGCCATTATAAAGGGCGTCCGGGGCACAATCGAGCGGACCGGAATCGCCGTCACTCATGGTTTCACTGGATGTCAGCCGGTCGGTACCGAAACGGTCCTCGCGATCCGAAAAATCATCGTTTGTACGGGAATCGATGCCCTGATCGCCGTTGCCAACCGCGCCATCGCCTTCTTCGGCAAAAGTCTGACCGGGATCAACACGTTCCAGAAGCGGGTTTTCCAGTAACTCGCTATCGATGAAATTGGAAAGCTCGATATTGTTAAATTGCAGCAGTTTGATCGCCTGCTGCAATTGAGGCGTCATAACAAGAGACTGGGACTGACGAAGATCAAGCCGCGCCTTCAGGGCCATTATGAACTACCCCGTGTCAATCCGAACCCCCCAAGAAGCAGGTGTTTCATCAAAGGCTGAAACGATCGCCCAGATAAACCCTTCTGACATCGTCATTCCTGACGATTTCATCGGGACCACCTTCCATCAAAACCCGACCGTCATGCAAGATATATGCCCGGTCAATGATGTCCAGAGTCTCGCGCACATTGTGGTCGGTAATCAAGACCCCAATGCCACGATCTTTCAGATGACGTACAAGATCGCGAATATCACCGACTGCAATCGGGTCAATCCCGGCCAGCGGTTCGTCCAACAGAACGAAATTCGGATGGGCTGCAAGGGCACGTGCGATTTCGCAACGTCGGCGTTCCCCGCCCGACAGGGCAAGGGCCGGAGTCCGGCGCAAATGCTCGATGGCAAATTCGGCCAGAAGATCTTCGAGATTCTGCTCGCGCTTGATCCGGTCATCCTCGACAACCTCAAGCACGGCCATAATGTTTTGTTCGACGGTCATACCGCGGAAGATGGATGCTTCCTGCGGTAAATAACCGATTCCCATGCGGGCACGCTGATACATCGGCATCATGGTGATATCCCGCCCGTCCAGCGAAATATTACCCCGATCCGGGGAAATCAGGCCGGTAATGATGTAAAAACTCGTGGTCTTGCCTGCTCCATTCGGCCCCAAAAGACCAACAGCCTCACCACGCTGAACCGACATCGAGACATCTTTCAGCACCGGGCGCTTCTTGAAACTTTTGCCAAGATTGTGCGCAACCAGCCCCTTGTTGGCTGTTACCAGTCGCGGGCCGGTGCCGGAAGACGCATTACTGCCACTGCCAGCCTTGTTTGCATATGTGCTGTCGGATTTTCCGCTTTTGCGCGACCAGAACAAATTCCCGACCCTTCGTCAGTTGCCATTCCCGGATTGACCCGGGCTGTTTTCTTCGTCTTTTTCCGGCACAAGCAGGCCGCGAACGCGACTTTTGCCATCGCCATTTCCGTTGGCGGTCAATCGGCTGACACCCGTATTCAGGTCAACCACAGCACGATCACCGTTCAACTGGTTCTCGCCGCGTGTGATCTTAACCGATCCAACAAGGGTTGCGATACCCGTTTTCGCATCGTAAACGCCTTGATTGCCAACCACAAAGTCCGTTGGTGTGCGAATGGTAACGTTTCCGTTGCCATCAATCCGGCTCAGCTCGTTTTCGCCATTCTTGCCCATCTCGAACCGTGCTGTCAGCACATCCCCCCGAAGAGTGCGGTCATCAGCAACAGCAACCGCATTGCCACGAGCGACTGCCATTCGTTCTGTTTCCCAGTATTCAAGGCTTTCTTCAGCTGTCAGCGTCTCGGTCGGCGTTTTGTACTGCAGATCTTCACCCGTCAACACGACGACCGCATCGTCAATATCATAAATTGCCTGATCACCGGTCGCGACGTCGGTTTCCGATGACAGTTTGACGTTTCCGGTCGCGATAATGCGGTAAATCTCGCTTTGTCCATCACGATCACGATAAAGCGCGCGCAGCTCGTCGGCATCAACACGCGAATTGCCGCGTTTGGCAACTGCATTGCCACGTGCAATCAAAACCTGCTCGTTGCGACGCCACTCAATACCATTATCGGACTCGACCTCAAGCCCGCCACCGCCGCTTTGGGCAAGACCGAGCGGATCGGCATAGGCGACCCCGTACGGAACCATCACCGCACCACCCAAAACTGCTGCCAGCAAAAAACGACGCATCGCAAAAGGCGCAATTGCGATCATGACTTCCCTTTCAATGCACTATCGAAAATCACCAGACGAGCATTTCCCAAAAAGCGGATTACCGCCCCCTTGTCTTCAAGCTCGAAACCGGTGTCTGATTTGATCGTTCCAAACGGCCCCTGCCCGTCGACCGGTTCATTGCCTTTCGCACTTCCGTTACCCAATGCAATCTCTGCCTGCTCGGTATGAATTTCAAACCCCTGATCGTGATACATATTCACGGTTCCGACCAGATCGAGAAGCTCGTCGCTTTCGGTATAGAACCCCGTATCGGCGGTCAGTGCAATCCAGGAGCCGTCCTCAAGCGTGATATCGGCCTGCGGTGCATCCAGCCGCACATGCGCCAGACGGTCTTCGTTTTCGGGCTGTTCGACGGCTTCATTGGCCGTCACGGTAAAGGGCTGCCGGTTGCTGTCCACGCCAAAAAAGCGTGGATTGCTCATGGTGACATTTTCCATCAGATCGTCGGGCGTGGTCGAAAAACCAAGCCGAAAACCGCTTTCCTGAACTTTTTCGATCTGAGGCCACAGCACGACAAGTGCGACAAGCGTTGCCGCAATCAGCGGCAGAACCAGCTTGAGCATATTAACAATCGTTCGGCGGAACGGATTGATCTGCACATCGCGCCGACCGGACGGCAGGCGATCGTTCATGCGCGCCGTGCGCGCTGCCCGTTCGACCTCTGCCTTCCGATCCTCGCTCATGGATTACGCAACCCCCAGACGTAGAAGGTCATGGATATGAACAAGCCCTACCGGTTTGCCGATATCGTCAACAACAAACAGGGCAGTGATGCTGCGATCATTCATAACGGCAAGCGCCTCGACCGCCAGAAGATCGGATCTGGTTGCTTTGGGGTTGCGCGTCATAACGTCTGCAACCCGCATGGCCACCAGATTGTCCGCCATATGCCGGCGTAAATCGCCATCGGTCACGATACCAGTCATCTTGCCGTCACCATCAAGCACACCGACACAGCCAAACGATTTTCCGGTCATGATCACCAATGCTTCGGACATCAGGGCGTCTTCGCCGATCAACGGAATATCGGCAACACCATGCATGACGTCGCTTACATGCAGCAACCGCTGCCCCAGCTTGCCGCCGGGATGGAATGTGCGGAAATCATCGGCACTAAAGCCGCGGCGCTCCATCAGCGTAACGGCAAGTGCATCGGCAAACGCCAGCATCGCTGTAGTTGATGTTGTCGGCGCCTGTTTGTTGGGGCATGCTTCCGGACTGTTGGGTAGAATCAGTGGATAGTCGGACTGCATTGCCAACGAACTTTCCGGGCGACGGGTCATCCCGATCAGCGGGACGTTAAAGCGTCTGGTATAGGCAATGATGTCGGACAATTCCGGCGTTTCACCTGAATTCGACAGGGCAAGCACCGCATCGTCCTTGCCAATCATGCCCAGATCACCATGGCTGGCCTCGGCCGGATGGACAAAGAAGGATGGCGTCCCGGTCGAAGCGAAGGTCGCAGCAATTTTCTTTGCGATATGACCGCTTTTCCCCATGCCAGTCACGACCAGACGCCCTGCAAGACTTTCGATCAGATCAATTGCCTTGCAGAAATCACCATTCAGCGATTCCGAAAGATCGCGCAGCGCATCGGCTTCAATCGCCAAAACCCGGCGGGCGACTTCAAGATCCTTTTCCGTTGCCGGTTCGGGTGTGTTTTGCAGTTTGGGAGTCACTGTCATCGGTTTCTTTTTCATTTCCCTGCAAAAGCATTCTAGAAATATTAACAGGGAAGAGATGGGCGGGAATATCTGTGCTGGCAAGCCATGAAAACCAATATGTACCTGCACTTCAACATGGTCAATTCCCATACCCGAAGCCGGTTTACACAGAATTAACACCGCAGGCCTGCAACGCAAAAATTTGACGGACAAAATCGGCTGGAAAAGGGGTGGGTTTAGTGCGCGAAAATATCCGTCTCTTCCCAGCCCGACAGATCCAGCGTCGCCCGTGTCGGCAAGAACTCAAAGCAAGCCTGCGCCAGTTCGGTACGGCCTTCCCGGGCCAAACGACGATCAAGCTCTTCCTTGGCCTTATGCAGATACAACACATCGGATGCAGCATAGGTAATCTGTTCGTCTGAAAGATCGGCCGATCCCCAGTCAGAACTTTGCTGCTGCTTGTCCAGATTAACGCCAACCAGTTCGCGCACCAGATCCTTCAGGCCATGCCGGTCGGTATAGGTACGCACCAGTTTCGATGCGATCTTGGTGCAATAGACAGGTGCGCACCGCACACCGAGATATTTGTCCATCACGGCGATATCGAACCGCCCAAAGTGAAACAGCTTCAGAACCGACGGATCAGCCAAAAGCTTCTTAAGGTTGGGTGCCTCGTAATTTTCCCCGTCAAACTTCACCAGATGGGCATCCCCATCACCAGCCGAAAGCTGAACAACGCACAGACGATCGCGGTGCGGATTAAGGCCCATCGTTTCGCTGTCAATGGCAACGACTTTGCCAAGATCAAGCCCGTCGGGCAAATCTCCGTGATGGAGGAAATTGGTCATCGCAATTCTCCAGAATGCTAGTTTGGCCCTGTCTTAACACAGCATCTGCAGCCTCGCGACGCAAAAGACGCGCCGTTAATGGCTTTTCTGCCGCCCCGACTTCCAATGATTGAACATCAAGTTGCAGGGATATATCGGTCAAGCGGCGGATTTATCGATTTTTCCCTGCGACAACCGCAAAGCAGCAACAGCAACAGCAATCGAATTCCATGCCATGATAGCTGGCCAGTTTGAAAATGCACTTTGGGTTGCCGCCAGTGGAAACAATGAAAGAACCATGGTGCCCAGATACAGACCCGCAACAAGGCTTTGGCTATGACCATTACGGAAATGACGCAGGCCAGCCCACACGATCATACCCACAAAAACCAACCAGGGGAGCGTGCCGAGCAAACCAGTATCGGATAACCATTCAACATAAAAGTTATGGGGGTGTGGGTGGCACTCGCTGATCAGGCCTCGCGCCTGATATTCAGGGCAAACCAAGCCAAAATTTCCCATGCCTGTTCCAACAATCGGGTTTTCCGTGAACAACCGCCAACCAAGTGATGTCAATTCTCCATAGATCGAACCACTATAATCGCTGACAACGTCCCCAAGTGCCATCACACGTGCAAGAATGCGGTCACTTATCGTCAGAAGGGCCCCGATCCCTCCAAAAACAAAAACAGCTATACCCGCAGCAGCGAGGCGACTTTTGCCCCCCACAAGAAACAGCCCAACCAGACTGCAACCAATTGCCAAAAGGCTCAGAACACTTGCTGTACGCTCCCCACTCAGGAACACGATCATTAGCGCAAAGGGAAAAACAACTAACCCGATACGAAAGGCATTCTGTTTCATCATGTCTGACAGATATAGGGCCAAAGCCAGTGTGACGGTCGCAAAGCCTGTCTTGGCAAGGTAAATGCCGATGTTAGGTCGATCAAGCGGCCCCGTCAGGCGACCTGTCATAGGTTGCCCGCCCAAAAGGGAATAACCGGCAAGAAACTGATAAAACGCGTCGGCTGCCGCAACCGCAACCGTTATCATAAAAGCGATCAAAACCCAGCGAACCGCCTTCTGGTCGACCAGAATCCAGCGCGTTACCGCTGCATAAAAAACGACAAACCGTAACCAGCTTGCGGATCGCCCAAAACTTTTGCCACTAAATTCAGCAAAGGGAGATACCAACAAATTCATGATCAGCCAGATCACCAGCAAGATTGCGATATCGCTCTGCCGCACCCAGGACCAGTCCCGATGAACAGCACTGCGGACGAGGAACAATAACGCAATCAATACCACCGCCCCATCCGCGGCACCGCGCGCAAATAAAAGGAAGGCTGGAATCGTTGACAGGAAAAAAGTCGCTGCAAGATGCATCCGGCACTCGAATGCATCTGAAAATTGGGCGGAAGTCACGGTTTGATCGGCCTCCTGATGCCGGAAAGATTTTGAAAAACAAACGCAAAACGGCTCAAGTCTGCCGGGTCATTCCGACCAAGGCCAATTTTATGTGCCAGATAACGAAGCTCGAGATCAAGTGTATTGAAGGGCGCGCCATCGCGTTTCGCCTTGCGTGCCGCCGAAATGCACTTGCCAAATATTTTGCGACGCTTGTCAGATGCTAACTCTGGATGCTCGCGCAAAAAATTCGCATAGGTTAAAAAGCGGTCATGATGCTGCTGCATTTTATTCGCCGAAAGGTGACTTCCCGCATCGGGAATGACGGTCACAACCATGTCGGCATCAATCACACGGCGCGCATGTAACGACAAGCGCAACGGCAGAGATTCATCCTGAATAAACACACCTAGATCGCATCCTCCCGCCTGGTTGAACAACGCCCTTTCCACCAGCCATGTCATCCGCACCATACCCCGCCCCAAAATGCGGTCCAGGGCATCATCAAATGTCTTTACATCAATATCACTGCCGATCACCCCGGCTTTTGCCTGCTCGATTGATGCATCGGTTTTTCGTCCCTTGCCATGCACCATATCGGCGTCATGATCGCGTGCCAGTTCTAGCATCACCGCAATCGCATCAGGGGCCAGCAACTCATCACAGTCAAACAGTGCAAGGTATTTTCCCAACGCCTGTGCCGCCCCCTGATTAAGCCGGATTGCAGGGCCTGCATTGGTATCATTGGAAATCACCCGGACGAAATCATGCTTTGCCGCAAACCTGTCCAGTATCGAGCGGGATGCATCCGTTGATGCATCATCAATGAAGATGACCTCACACAAAAACTGTCCCTGCTGCGCAAGCAGACTCTTGAAAAAATACGGCAAGGCAGTCGCCTTGTTATAGACCGGCAGAATGAAACTAACGTCAGGTGCCATGCCATCAGGGCGAGAAGAAAACATCTCAACTCTCTGTTATGCGGGTGTTCAGCCGTCTTAACACAGCCATCCGCCAGCCGCGACGCAAAAGTCATGTGCAGCAAGGCTTTTGCCAAAGCCCGAAACGACAATACCCCAGCACACCGTCGGGTGTACTGGGGTATGGTGCCCAGGAGAAGACTCGAACTTCCACGACCTTGCGGCCACTGGCACCTGAAGCCAGCGCGTCTACCAATTCCGCCACCTGGGCATAGGGGCTTGTGGTGTTTGCCCAGCGGAACCCGCTGGAACGGGGCGCAATATACGCTGCCAAATTCCAGTGTCAACAACCTTTTTGAAGGTTTTGCGAAACGATTCCGCTAAAACCGGTCACCGCAACGACACACGGGAAAATTCCTGAAATTCACACCTGTCCCACATCACGCTGAATGGTCGAACAAGTATCGAAGAACCCCGTTCAAACGGTTTCGCCCCTGATCGGTTGCGCGCAAACCGGACGGGTCACAAACCAGGTCGCCAGAAACGATCAGGGTCTCAAGCCTCTCCGAATCCAGTGCTTCACGCGGACCTTTGCCAATAATCCGTTCAAAGCGCAAGGTTGGAATGGCTTCATTAAGGCGCAGCCCCATCATCACCATTTCGATCAAACGTTCATCGGCTGCCAACGCCGTTTCTTCCTGCGTGCCATGCCCCTGCTTTTCCACCCGGTCCAGCCAGATGTCCGGCGCGCGATGACGTCGTACCGCCATCGGTTTTGTGCTGCCATCAGGCTGGATAACCGCTTCGCGACCATGTGCCCCTGGCCCGATACCAAGATAGTCACCGTAACGCCAATACACCAGATTATGACGGCTTTCCTGCCCCGGACGGGCATGGTTGGAAACCTCGTAGCAGCCATAACCGGCGGCGCTGGTTTCTTCTTGGGTGATTTCATAAAGATCGGTCGCAAGATCTTCGTCGGGTACCACAAGATCACCACGCTGATGTAGAGTATAGAACTGCGTACCCGGTTCGATCGTCAGCTGATAAAGCGAGATATGACCGCGCGCGATATCAAGTGCCTCGCGCAGTTCCCGACGCCATGCTTTCGGATCATGTTCGGGCCGGGCATAAATCAGATCAAACGAAAAACGGTCAAACACATTGGCCGCAACATCAAGGGCACGCATGGCTTCCGCCGAATTGTGCACCCGCCCCAGAAATTTAAGATCACGATCATTCAGCGCCTGAATACCAATCGACACCCGGTTGATGCCATTGGCCGCAAAAGCGGAAAACCGGTTGATTTCAACTGTTCCCGGATTGGCTTCCAGCGTAATTTCGATGTCATCGGTTACCGGCCAGAAAGTTTTGATATCGGCAATCAATGCCCCTGCCGTTTCCGGATCCATAAGCGATGGCGTGCCACCACCAAAGAACACCGACCCAACAGTGCGTCCAGGATGACGGGCTGCTCCCGCCGCCAGTTCGGCCCGAAGGGCAGCCTGCCAACGCGCATGATCAACCTTGTCCGCAACGTGACTGTTGAAATCACAATAGGGACATTTCGACAGGCAAAACGGCCAATGGATATAGATGCCAAACGGGACGGCTTCTGCGTTTGCTTGGGACACGCGGTTCTCGATCTTCGACTGCGGGAAAGACGGATAAAGTAACACGCACCGCCGATGGTTACATCAGCGATGCGTGCATAGGTTCGATGCAGGCAGCTTAACCGCCAAATCCTTACTCGAAACAAGCCTTGACCAATTGGCGGAACGCGTCCGCCCGATGGCTCATTTCATGCTTCTTTGCCGGGTCCATTTCGCCAAAGGTCTGATCATAACCCTTCGGCTGGAAAATCGGGTCATAGCCAAAACCATGTCCGCCACGTTTCGGCCAGACAATTTCACCTTCGACCCGACCTTCAAAATTCTCGACATGGCCATCGGGCCAAGCCAGCGACAGGGCGCAGATAAAAGCCGCCCGTCGATCAGGGTGGTTGCCAATGCCATTCTGGACCTTTTCCATCGCCATGTCGAAATCCTTGTCCGGCCCGGCCCAGCGGGCCGAATAGATCCCCGGTGCCCCGTCAAGAGCCGAAACAGCCATGCCACTATCATCGGACAAAGCCGGCAAATTCGCAGCCCGGGTCGCGGCAAGCGACTTTAACTGTGCATTGCCGATAAAGCTGTTTTCGGTTTCTTCGGGTTCGGGAAGGTTCAAGTCACCAGCTGAAATCACTTCGATCCCGAACGGATCGAGCAATTCGGCGATTTCCTTGATCTTGCCTTTGTTATGGCTGGCGATGACGAGTTTTTTTTCCGTAAAGCGACGGGCCATGATGCTGCCTGAGATAGTCGGGTCGTTAAGACGGGGACGGGTGGGAAACACAGATGCAGTTCCGGGCGAGACAGCAAATGCCCCGCCCGAAGAAATTCTTAAAGACCGATGGCCGCACGCTGTTTGGCAAACAGTTCTTTGCAACCTTTTTCAGCCAGTTCAAACATCCTGTCGTAAGCAGAACGATCAAACGGCACATCTTCGGCTGTCGCCTGGACTTCGACAATGCCGCCATTGCCAGCAAGGACGAAATTGGCATCTGCGCCAGCATTGCTGTCTTCGGCATAATCAAGATCAAGCACCGCTTCACTCTGATAAATCCCACAGGAAATTGCTGCAACCGGCTGGGTCAACGGGATTTCCTTGATCAAACCCAAGCGACGCACACCCTGAAACGCCAGATGGGCCGCAACATAGGCTCCGGTGATTGATGCGGTACGCGTGCCGCCATCGGCCTGAATGACGTCGCAATCAAGGCGCATCTGCATTTCGCCCATACCCTTGAGGTCCGCCACTGCACGGATCGAACGACCGATCAAACGCTGGATTTCCTGAGTACGTCCTGACTGACCACCGCGCGCGGCCTCGCGCTGCATACGACTGTCGGTTGCGCGCGGCAGCATGCCGTATTCGGCAGTGATCCAGCCCTTGCCGGAATTGCGCATCCAGCCCGGCACCTTATCCTCAACCGTCGCGGTACAAATCACATGGGTATCCCCAAATTTGATCAGGCAGGAGCCTTCAGCATATTTGGAAACACCGGTTTCGATGGAAACGTCGCGAAGCTGATCGAAATTACGGCCGGATGGACGCATGGGGTCTAAACCTCTTTGTTCTGGGTCGGATCGGCCTTTGCGGCTGATCAACGATAGCTGAAATTGCGGCCAAAGCTACTGAGCATCGCCACAAAGGTCCAGCAGTTTCCCGGAAAATAACGGCAAAAACCCGGCAGGAACATCTCCCGCCTGTGATCGAAAAAACCGTGACCAAGCCCGATTCGAGACGAATTCAACGGGTTTCAAGATCGGGTTGCTGATCCGTGTCCAACTTTGGGTATCCGATGGCAGCCATTCCAATCTGCCAGCTTCATTGACGCCTGCCTGACACCTCACTAAATTCCACGCAACACATTTGGTTTTGACAGGTTGGACATGGCGCTGTTTGACGACACATTATTGGGCGATATGAATGCGCGATCCCGCGAAGTCTTTCGCCAGATCGTCGATGCCTATGTCGAAACCGGCGAACCGATTGGCTCGCGGTCGATTGCACGCCGCATGTCGGAAAATCTTTCGGCGGCAACCATCCGCAATGTGATGTCCGATCTTGAAGAAATGGGACTTCTGGTCGCTCCCCATATTTCGGCGGGTCGGTTACCCAGCGAAAAAGGTCTGCGTCTTTTCGTCAATGCCCTGATGGAAGTCGGCGATTTGCCGAATGCCGAACGCGATCAATTGACCAAGAATTGTGAACAGGCGGGCTATTCGCTTGATCAGATGCTGGGCGAAGCAACCAGTATGCTATCGGGCCTGTCACGATGTGCCGGGCTTGTCGTTGCACCGAAAACCGATGGCATCCGTTTAAAGCAGATTGAATTTGTTGCCCTTTCACCGGGCAAGGTTCTTGCCGTTCTGGTGTCGCAAACTGGCAATGTCGAGAATCGTATCCTTGATGTTCCGCCCGATTTGCCGACCTCGGCATTGACAGAAGCGTCGAACTATCTAAATACCCGGTTGGCCGGAAAGACACTTGATGACGCCCGGCAATTGATGAGTCTCGAACGCGACCGCATCAAACAGGAACTTGACGAATTATCGGCAGGCCTGATTGATGCCGGGCTTGCGACATGGGCAGGCGGGGTCAAGGGTTCGTCCCTGATCGTCAAGGGCCAGTCGCAGTTGCTTGAAAATATCGACACGATCGAACAGCTCGAAACTGTCAGACGGCTGTTTAATGTGCTTGAAGCACGCGATCAGATGATTGAATTGCTTGATGTCACCACGATTGCCCAAGGGGTGCAGATTTTCATCGGATCCGAGAATAAATTGTTCGGTGGATCGGGACTTTCGATGGTGATTTCGCCTTATCAGAATGCCGAAGGCAGCATTGTGGGCGCAATCGGGGTTGTCGGACCGACCCGGATCAATTATGCCCGGATCATTCCGCTGGTCGATTACACCGCCAAGCTGGTCGGGCGACTGATTGGATAAACGTTGGCGCTGC
Source organism: Thalassospira lucentensis (assembly GCF_001613805.1). GTDB lineage: Bacteria > Pseudomonadota > Alphaproteobacteria > Rhodospirillales > Thalassospiraceae > Thalassospira > Thalassospira lucentensis_A. The sequence continues at coordinate 319,483 of NZ_LPVY01000005.1, read as the reverse complement.
GTGTCAGGCCACACAAATTGAAGGTACAGGTTAGCCATGTCGGAAACCGCAAAGAATAACCCGGAAGATCTGAGCGGCGCTGCTCGCGCAGACGAAGCTGCCGTTGAAGATGTCGCAGCAGAGGCGATGGATGCCGAAGCAGAAGGCGGCGAAACTGCGAATGCTGATCCCGTTGCCGTACTTGAGGCCGAAGTTGCCGAATTGAAGGATCGTCTGTTGCGCGCCGCCGCCGAGGTGGAAAACACCCGTCGCCGCGCCAAAAAAGACGTCGAAGACGCCAGCAACTATGCCGTCACAAAATTCGCCCGTGATCTTCTTGATGTTGGCGATAACCTTCGCCGTGCTCTTGAAGCCGCGGGCAACGATGCCAATGCCGACCCGGCAATGAAGACCCTGATTGACGGTGTCGAAATGACCGAAAAGTCCCTGCTCAAGGCGTTCGAGCAGAATGGCATCGAAAAGCTGGAACCGCTGGGTGAAAAGCTTGATCCGAACCAGCATCAGGCCGTGTTCGAAATGCCGAATCCCGCCTATCCCGATGGCCATGTCGCCCAGGTAATGCAGGCGGGTTATGTGCTCAAAGGACGCCTGCTGCGTCCGGCAATGGTTGGGGTTACCAAAAACCCAGCTGGTCAGGACGCCGCAAAAAGCGATGAACCGGGCAGCAACGTCGATACATCCGCCTGATCAGTCGGCGGATTAAAAAGCAGAATACAAACCGGTTTTAGCGGATCGGGTTTTACAAACGGCCCTGCCACAGACGTGGCAGGGCCGTTTCATTTTGTGCGATCTGGCGCTAGGCTGAGCCAATTGCAACATTGCAAATGGAAACCACCATGCCACTTCGCCCTGATATTATCGATATTCTGCGCGCTGATGCTGCCCCGATTGTCATTCTGACCGGAGCCGGGATATCAAAGGAAAGCGGCCTGCATACCTTTCGCGATCCCGATGGCATATGGGCACGGTATGACATTTCCGAGGTCGCAACCCCCGAGGCGTTCATCAATAATCCCGATCTGGTGCATCATTTCTATAATGACCGGCGCGCAGGCTTGCTTGATCCGGCCGTTCGACCCAATGCGGCACATCTGGCTCTTGCCCGGCTCGAAGCAGAATGGCCGGGTGATGTGCTTCTGGTAACCCAGAATATTGACGATCTGCATGACCGGGCCGGGTCAAAAAACCTGATCCATATGCATGGCGAGTTGCTGAAAACCCGCTGCAATCATTGTGATCTTTTGACCAACTGGTCCGAGCCACTCGGTCAGGGCATCCCCTGCCCGTCCTGCGCCAAGTCGGGCGGACTGCGCCCGCATGTTGTCTGGTTCGGGGAAATGCCGCTGGAAATGGAACGCATTTATACTGCCTTGGCCGATTGCGGCCTGTTCATCTCGATCGGAACATCGGGCAATGTTTATCCGGCAGCCGGTTTTGTGCAGATGGTCCGCGAGGAAGCAGGTGCTGAAACCGTAGAACTCAATCTGGAGCCAAGCAATGGTGCAACATTGTTTGAGTACAGCAGCTATGGAGCTGCCAGTGAAATCGTTCCATCATTTGTCTCGTCACTGATCGGCTGATAAATTACCTCCTCAATCAGAAGAGGAGCGCCATCATGAATTTTAAACCGGAAACACATGAACTGAGCCTGACCCGACTGCTTGATGCCCCGCGCGAAAAACTTTTCCGCTGCTGGACCGATGCCGAATTGCTCAAACAGTGGTTTGTCCCCAAACCTTGGGCCATTGCCCGGGCCGACTTGGATGTTCGCCCCGGTGGATCAACCCTGATTGTCATGAAAAACCCCGAAGGCGATGAATTCCCCAATCCGGGTATCTATCTTGAAATCGTTGAAAATGAAAAGATCGTCCTGACCGACGCCTATACAAGTGCGTGGGTCCCTTCGGCAAAGCCATTTATGACCGCAATCGTCACCTTTGCCGATGAAGGCGATAAAACCCGTTACACCGCAATCGCCCGCCATTGGTCCGAAGAAGACCGAAAGGCGCACGAGGAAATGGGCTTTCATGAAGGTTGGGGCATTTGTGCCGATCAGCTTGAAAAACTCGCCCAAAGCCTTTGAGGCAGGGTTAGGGGATCATCTCAACTGATTCTTCCTGCCGCAGGCTCCTGACCGTCACAAAGCGTGTGGAACTGCTTTTCGCCTTCCGGGCTGAAGCGGACCACACGCGAGTCCCGGCTGCGCTGCGCCCAACCCAATTCATAGAACCGGTTCAATAATGCCGCCCCGAATGCCCCGGCCAAATGTGATTGCCGCGCACTCCAATCCAGGCATTCCCGGCATAGCGGCCGACGGGTATTGCGCAACGCCATAAGATCAATGCCAAACCCGGCGGCAAAATCCGCCCCTGCATCGGTCAGCATCACACCATTATGATCAATGGCGATCAGTTCACGTTCTTCAAGTGCGGCAAAAAGGGCGACTCCCATTTCGCCAGCCAGATGATCGTAACAGACTCGCGCCTTGCGCAATTCCGGGTCCTTCGGGCCAGTTCGCACCCGGTTATGGCCAACTCGGCTGGCAATCCCCATCAGGACTTCCAGTACCTCGACAATATCCGGGCCTGAAAGCGTGAAATAGCGATGCCGCCCCTGTTTGCGCGGGGTAACGATCTGCCCGGCTTCAAGCTTTGCCAGATGCGAACTTGCCGTTTGGGGCGTCACACCAGCCTCTTGTGCAAGTTCGGCAGCAGTCAGGGCGCGGGCACTCATCAGAGCGGTCAGCATGTTCGCGCGCGCCGGATCGCCAAGCAATGCAGCCACGCGGGCAATATCGGGTCCTTCTTTCATAGTTCGATGTTAATCGAAGCATTGACTACCAGCAATCGGTTATCTGTTCGGTGTTGTCCCTGCCCGGAGATCCGAATGACACCGTCCAAAATATCGCTTCCCCTTGAAATCGGTTTGCTGGCTCTGCTCGCCCTGCTTTGGGGGTCATCGTATCTGTTTATCAAAATCGCGCTGACCGATATCCCGCCGGTTACCCTGATCGCAATCAGGGTAGGCATCGCATCACTGTTTCTTTTTGCCATCATGTCCTGGCGTGGCGAACATTTTCCACGTGATGGCAAGGTTATCGGCATGTTGCTGATACAGTCGGTTTTCAACAGCCTCGGCGCATGGACCGTCCTAGCTTGGGGACAGCAACATGTCGAAAGCGGCCTCGCCAGTGTGCTGAATTCGACGTCACCGGTTTTTGTATTCCTGATCACGGCCCTTCTGACACGGCATGAGCGGATTGACCGGTTTCGTCTTGCCGGTGCGTGCCTTGGCATTGCAGGTGTGGTGCTGATTGTCGGCCCCGGTGCGCTTACCGGGCTTGGGCTACATCTCGGCGGGCAACTCGCCATTATTACCGGGGCGATCCTTTATGCCGGGGCTGCGATCTATGGCAAACGCTTCAATACCCTGCCAGCGACGGTAACCGCCGCAGCAACCATGATCTGGGCCAGCATCTTTCTGGTCCCGGCAAGTCTGGTGCTGGATCAACCCTGGGCCATAACACCTTCAACACCCGCCATTCTGGCGACGCTTGCCCTGTCGGTCTTTTGTACCGCAATTGCCTTGCTGATCTATTTTCGACTGTTGCGCACGCTCGGATCAATGGGCGTTGCCAGTCAAAGCTATCTGCGTGCCGGGATCGGCGTAGTGCTTGGCAGCCTGTTGCTTGGTGAAACCATAAGCCCGCCGGTTCTTGCCGGTATCCTCTGCACGCTCGTCGGCGTCGCCATCATCAATCTGCCGCCCAGCTTCTGGCAGGCATCCACATCACCTTCTTCGAAATACTGAAACAATCAACCATCCATGGAAATTGAAAATGATCACCTGTTTCATCCGCTATGAAATCGATCCTTACAAAAAGAACGCCTTTGTCGAGTATGCCCGGAACTGGGGCGAGGCAATTCCGCGTTGCGGGGCTGATCTGGTCGGCTATTTCGCCCCGTATGAAGGATCGATCTCGACCGCATATGGTGTCTACCATTTGCCCGATCTGGCATCATATGAAGCTTATCGTGCACGCCTGTCGCAAGATCCGTTGGGCCGTGAAAACTATCAGTTCGCCCAACGCGAAAAGTTCATCCTGCGCGAAGAACGCCAGTTCTTCAAAATCGCTTCCACCCCACATGCGGAGCTGATCAAGCCATGATTGTCGTCATTTTCGAAGTACTGCCCCACCAACAGCACCGTGATGAATATTTCTCGATCGCCGGTGACCTGCGTCCGATCCTTGAAACCATCGACGGGTTCATCTCGATTGAACGGTTTGAAAGCCTTACCGAGCCGGGCAAAGTTTTATCTCTGTCCTTCTGGCGCGACGAAGAGGCCGTCATGGCCTGGCGCAATGTCGATGAACACCGCATTGCCCAAGGCAAAGGTCGCAACCGGATTTTCGATGATTATCGGCTGCGTGTCGCCCATGTCGTGCGTGACTACGGAATGCATGAACGTGCGCAAACACCGGACGATTCCCGCAAATTGCATGGCGATACATCTTCAGGAATCAACTGAGAAAATCGCGCATACCCGCATTGGACATAACCGGGTGTGCGCTAAACCTTTGCCGTCGCGACCTTGCTGTCATCATCGTCATTGTCATGCCCGGCGGGAGCAACAGGTACCGGTTTTGCGCCGCCTTTATAGTCAAGCAATGCAACCGCCAGCACAACAATCCCTGCACCGATAAAAATGACGGGCACGGGCAACATGTCAAAGAAGATCAGATCCATCGCCACCGAAAACGGCAAGGCCGTATAAGCCGCCGGTGAAATGACACTGGCATCAGCCACCCGGACAGCACGCAGGACCATATAATTGGTCAGCATGGCAAAAAAACCTGCCCCGGCGGAATAAAGCCAGTCAGCACGGGCGGCTGGTTGCCACATGATAACCGCGACCGGCACCCAGATAACAATGGCAACAATCTGTGGCCAGAACAGCATTGAAAAATTCGTCTCTGTCCGGGTCATCACTTTGGCAAAAAGCGTCTGGGCGGAAAAACAGAATGCCCCGATCAGGGCGGCAGCAACGCCCAGCGGCACGCCAAACCCGTCCATCTTCGGCACACACATCACCCAGACACCGACAAGGCCAAGCACGGTGGCAATCACTTTGCGCGCTGTCAGCTTTTCACCCAGGATCACAACCGCCAGCATCACGGTCAGCAATGCCTCGATAAACAGATAGGCATTAACCTCGGCAATGCTCATCTGCCGAAGTGCAAAGAACACAAAAAACAGCGATCCATACCACAGCACCCCACGCGCCAGATGGGCATAGGGCCGCTTGGTCCGGATTGACCGGGTACCGATAAACATCAGGATGACCAAGAATACAGCCACTGTGGTTACCGCACGCATGGCTAGGATCTGTGCGGTCGGCACATCATGGGATACCAGCTTGGCACAGACATCGACAAAAACGCCCGATGCCATCGCCGCTGTCATCCATAAAACGCCGCGAAAATTACCGCTGAGGCGCAAAAGCGTCCCGGTCATTACCTTTGATCCTGATCACTGAAGTAAAAAGGGGGTTTCCGACAGCGGGGAGACTGCTGCGGGGTGGCGCAAGGAGACTATCTATTGATCAGCCGGAAACCCTTTTCATTCATCAGTGTGCCCTCAAAAATTGAAAAATACGAATGAGGACTTTTCAGCGATTGATGAGAATTTTTTGCCCCAAACCACTGTCAGGCCTGCTACACAGGAACGAACCATAAAAACCCTGTCCTACGGAAATGTTCGATGCGCCGCAAACTGCCCCCTTTACGCGCGCTTGTCGCCTTTGAAGCCACCGCCCGCCACCAAAGTGTTAAAGCGGCAGCCGAAGAACTGCATGTCACGCAAAGTGCGATCAGTCACCAGCTTCGCCAACTCGAAGAATGCCTCGGCGTTGTCCTGTTTGTCCGTAAGGGACGTGGTTTAAGTCTAACAAAATCAGCAATACAGCTACTGCCGCGCCTCACCGAAGCGCTTGACGGCATTGCCGATATAACCGGGGAAGTTGGCCCGGACAAGGGAAAGGCAATCCGCATCGGTGCACTGGCAACCCCTGCCTTGACGGTTTTGCTGAACGAGCTTGGCGGTCTGCAGGCCCGCATGCCCTCCGACATCCCTGTCCAGTTTCGCAAAATCGAATTTGATGATGATCTCGATCCGCTGGAAATTGATATCGCGCTTCAGATCGCGCCAAAAGATTTGCCGGGTCTGGATGGCTGGGTCACGGAACTTCTCACACCCGAAATTTACAATGCTTTTGCCGCGCCGGAATGGCTGGAGAAGCGCGGGCTTGATCCTTGCAATATCAATGTCGGTTCACTCGGCCCACGCGATATCCTGCTGATCGACAGCGATAGCGAACAATTTTCCCAGATTGCAAACTGGTTTGATCAGGCAGCCTTCTCGCTCGATGATTGCTGGACCTTCAGCCATCACATCTGGGCACTCGAAGCCGCTCGCGCTGGTCAGGGGATCGTCGCCAGCACTGATGTCGTTGCGCGCAACTTTGTTGACCGCGGCGAACTGGTACCGCTTAATTTTCCCGATTTCGTATCGCACTGGTGGTACCGGCTACTCATACGCCCGGCTAGGGAAAAAGACCCTGCTGTAATCGCGACCGCCAACTGGATCCGCGAATTGATCAACCCGCATACGGCATCGCTGAAACGTAAAATGCTCAAGAAATAATCTAAGCACTCCCTTATATTTCTCCCAATGCCACCTAAACAACGCGCCGGGATATTGAAAAGAGCATCGGATTGTATGGAAAAAATACTGGTAACGGGCGGAGCCGGATATATCGGTTCCCATATTTGCTTGAAATTGCGCGAAAGCGGTTATCAACCTGTCGTTCTAGACAATCTGTCAAACGGTCATCGTGATGCACTCGCCGACGATATTCCCTTTGTTCGCGCGGACATTCGCGACCGCGCCGCTCTTGATGATACTTTCAAAACATTCCGGCCAACTGCGGTCATTCATATGGCTGCCTTGATTGAGGCAGGCTTGTCGATGGAAGAGCCAGCCAGTTTCTACGAAGTCAATACAGCCGGCTCCCTTAACCTGCTTGAAGCGATGCGGCAGCATGGATGTTGGCAAATCGTTTTTTCGTCAACCGCAGCCGTATATGGCAATACCAATCTGGAAATGCTTGACGAGACCCTGCCAGTTCGACCTGAAAATCCGTATGGTCGCTCAAAGGCGATGATCGAAACAATGCTCGCAGACTTTTGTTCAATATATGGCTTACGCGCCATTGCTCTGCGTTATTTCAATGCCGCCGGTGCCGATCCTGCTGGCCGTGCAGGTGAAAGGCATAATCCTGAAACACATCTTATCCCGTTGGCACTCTCGGCAGCTGCTAGACAGCGAAATGGTCTAAAAATATTCGGCAGCGATTATGACACGCCCGACGGAACCTGCATTCGTGATTACGTTCATGTTGATGATCTGGCTGCGGCCCATATCAGGGCTCTTGATTATCTGATCGCTCAGACGAATTCCTTTTTTGATATCGTGAATATCGGAACTGGAAAAGGTTGTTCCGTAAGTGACATCTTGTTGTTTTGCCAAGAAGTGACTGGTAGCAAATTTCCGATATCTACTACGGCACGTCGCCCCGGTGATCCGGCAAGGCTGGTTGCCAACCCGGCAAAGGCGAAATCATTATTAAACTGGACACCAAGATACGCAGACCCACGCGAAATGATTTCTCATGCATGGAGCTACTATTGTGACAACTCCGAAAAGTCATGAATGAACACAAATTGGTAACGTGTTCATGTGATATACGATTTTGTGAGTTACAACTTTTTTATAATTGACCAAACGGAGCGAAAATTGGCTCCTGCATCAAGAACCACCGGGGACACTGGTTCTATGCATTACTGTAATTGGGGGAATTACGTGCATAAGGTTTCTGTGATCGTTTCGACCTATAACTGGCCCGAAGCGCTTGAAATGGTTTTGCAATCGCTGATCGACCAGAAAGACAGCAATTTCGAGGTGATCGTGGCGGATGACGGGTCCGGTCCGGAAACAGCAACAACCATTGCCCGTTTGCAGCAAAAGTCTCCGGTACCAATCAAGCATTTCTGGCAGGAAGACATCGGTTATCGCCTGTCACGAGTCCGCAACGGCGCAATCAACCTCGCAGAAGGTGACATTATCGTCTTTACCGACGGTGATTGCTGCCTCATGCCAGATTTCGTATCAAGTCACAGGAAAGCAGCCGAACCGGGGTGTTTTGTCACAGGAAAACGCGTTTTCCTCAAGCGACGATTCACCAAATTGGTTATGGAAAAGCGCTTTGCATTCCATAAATGGCCTCGCGCCCTTCTGTTCATGCTGGGCCTTTCCGGGCAATGCAATCGCCCCTTTCAGTTCATGCCAATCCCGCAAAAGGATGAGAGTCTTTGGGCTCATCAAAATTGCTGGAAAAAAGCACAAGGCTGCAATATTGCGGCTTTTCGTCACGACATTCTGGCAATCGGTGGATTTGACGAAGCCTACGAAGGACACGGATTGGAAGACTCCGATTTTGTGTTGCGCATGATCCGGTCGGGAGTCAGACGGAAATCTGTCGAATACAGCTCACCTGTGCTTCACCTTTATCACGGACGGTCGATCGGGCAGCGGCATGCGAACAAGTCAAATAACGGTGCTTATTTCAAAGAGCTTGAAGCAGATATTCACCGGTTCCAGCCAAGAAAAAGTGCGCTCATCCCGATTGCTGCTTCCGCATAAGGCTGTCGAACCGATACCGGCTCTTGGAACGGCACAGATTTCGCGATAAAAGGGGCTCCATAATTTACCGCACCCTAGGGTTTCTCGGGTGTCAGTGCGTTGCCATCACCCCGGAAACGGGCATTTGATCAAAGAATGAAAGGGATTTTCCCACATGGATCTCAGCAAGATTGCCGTTGGCAAAGATGTTCCCTGGGACGTTAACGTCGTCATCGAAATCCCGCAGGGCGGGCCGATCAAGTACGAAGTCGACAAAGACTCCGGTGCTGTCTTCGTTGACCGTTTCCTGCATACCTCGATGTATTACCCGGTCAATTACGGTTTCATCCCGAACACTCTTGGCCTTGACGGAGATCCGGTCGATGCCATGGTCATGTTCCGCGAGCCTGTCGTCGCCGGTTCGGTTATCCGCGCCCGTCCGATTGGCGTGCTGATGATGGAAGACGAAGCCGGTCAGGATGAAAAACTGATCTGTGTACCGCACGATAAAATCGATCCATATTACACCGATATCAAATCCCATGAAGATCTTCCGCAAATTCTGCGCGATCAGATTCAGCACTTCTTCGAGCGTTACAAAGACCTTGAGAAAGGCAAATGGGTTAAAGTCACCGGCTGGGAAGGCGCTGAAAAAGCAGCCAAACTGATTGAAGAAGGTGTGACGCGTCTCGGCAAATAAGCCGGTTGATGTGTAATGGCTTTTACCGCCCCGCCCGGTTCTTCCGGTGCGGGGCGTCCCTATTTTGACATGAAACCAAAAAACATACATGATCTCAATTGGTTGGGGGATATATCCGGCAAAGGATTTGTTCCGTGTCTATGTCTTCTGACAAGCGATCATATCGAACTCCATCCGCTACGATACATATCGTCGAAGCCGATATTACCGGCCTTGAAGTCGATGCCATCGTAAATGCAGCGAACGAGGCTCTTTTGCCCGGTGGCGGTGTTTGTGGTGCGATACATCGTGCTGCCGGGCCGGAGCTAGCGCGTGCCTGTAAACCCTTGGCCCCCTGTCCAACTGGCCAAGCCCGTCTGACGCCAGCATTCAACCTTCCAGTCCAATATGTGATCCACACAGTCGGGCCCGTCTGGCACGGCGGAGATCAGGGTGAGGCCGAACTTCTCGCATCCTGTTACCGAAATTCCGTTCTCCTGGCCCGGCAGAACGGGCTGCGATCCATTGCCTTTCCCGCCATTTCCACAGGTATTTTCGGCTACCCCGAGGATCTGGCTGCAAATATTACCGTATCAACCTTGCGTGACCTGATTGCCGCTGAGACTGCGTTGCCACAAATTTACCTTTGTTGTTTTTCAGCATCTTCCCACGATTTTCTCCAAAGCGCCCTGACATCAATACGTAATGTATCCGGGATTTAGAGTTTCGAACCGATGCACAGTAACTTGCAAACCAGCACCTCATCAGAACCGGTCGAGATGATTGTCTCGACAAATGGAGTGCTACGCTTTGAAGATCGGGAATTTTGCTGTGCGCTTGGTAAAAACGGCGTGATATCTGCCGATGCCAAGACTGAAGGAGACGGCAAAACTCCAGCAGGAATCTGGCGGTTGCATTATGTCATGTATCGTTCGGATCGTCGGCCCTGCCCACACACCGATCTTCCGGTAACGACGATTTCCTTTTCAGACGGCTGGTGCGATGATCCAGCCCATCCCGATTACAACCGACCTGTAAAGCTGCCGTTTGATGCCAGCCACGAAAAACTGTTTCGTGAAGACGGGCTTTACAACATCATTGTCGTGCTTGGGCACAATGACAATCCACCTGTCCCCGGCAAGGGTTCGGCAATCTTCATGCATATTGCCCGACCGGACTACAGCGGTACCGAGGGCTGCATCGCCCTATCAGAACACGATCTTGAGACCGTGTTGTCGATGTGCACAGCAGAAAGTTATATCCGGATCGATATGTAAAATCATGGACTTGTCGTCACGGCAATGACACCCTAGTTTCATGCGGTAAGACATTGACCGGGACGGATCATGATTGAAGACGATTATCTCTACAAAAAAGACGGCATTTCCGGCTTCGGAGCACGCATGAGAAGTGTTTTCGGATCGCGCAAGTTCTGGCTGCGTGGCTTTGCTGTTATTGTATTGGTTGCTGTCGTTTATTATCCGGTCGGCATGGCCATCGTGCACAAGATCGATGATAATCCTGATTTCACAGGTAACTATCAGGGTGGAAGTCATTCGGTCAGCACCGCGTCCGCCCTGATTAACCGAGAAATCAATCAGAACCGCTGGACGGCAAACGATCCCTTTTTCCTGCCAAGTGCCGCATTGGATAACATGCCGAACTTTCAGACCGGTATTGTCTATGCCCTGTCGCGCTTTGCCATAGAACTGTCCGATCAGATCGGTCGTACCCGCGGATCCAGTCAGGTCGATCCGGATCTGGATGATGCCGCTGGTCTCCTGAAATTCCGCGGCGACAAATGGGTGTTTGATCCCAGCATATCCCTATTGCCCGGGGTTACCTCCGAACAGCAATACCGTCAGGCAATTGCCGCACTTGACCGTTACAACCAGCGCCTGGCAGACGGTCAGGCCGTTTTTGAACGCCGTGCCGACAATCTGCAGGAAACCCTGAATCGTTTTGCCAATGACCTTGGGTCCGCCTCGGCCCTGATTGATGACAAGGTCGAAGACCCGTCATTGTTTGATCGCACGGCAGATGACGTATTCTACGCCACCAAGGGGCGTCTTTACGCTTACAGCCTGATCCTTCGTGATCTGGGTACGGATTTCGAACAGGTCATCAATGAACGTCAGGTTGCACCGGCTTGGGCAGAAATGATCGGATCGCTTCAGGCTGCTGCCGCACTTGATCCGCTGGTAGTCGTCAACGGTTCGGCTGATGGCATTATTTTTCCCAATCATCTGGCCGGGCTTGGCTTTTACCTGCTTCGCGCCCGCACCCAGATGCGTGAAATCAGCTCTATCCTGCAGCGATAAAACTGGCTCCCTAACATCGGGTATCAGATCACGAATACCTGAGTTGCGCGCTCAGACTTGATCTTTTCCTGTTTTTGCCCCATTTAGGGCCTAACCAGATGAAATAGGGAACGCCGTGCGGGCAGGTTTTGCCCCGGCACCCAGAGTGAGAGGACAAGCCGACATGTTCATTCAAACCGAACCAACACCGAACCCGGCGACACTGAAATTCCTACCCGGCGAGGATGTCATGGGCCGTCAGGGCACCGCCAACTTCACGGTAACCGATGCTGATGTGAAATCACCGCTGGCCCGAAAGCTGTTTGAAGTTGAAGGCATCACCGGGGTGTTTCTGGGTGGTGATTTCATCACCATTACCAAGGATGATGCCAAGGACTGGCAGACGCTGAAGCCACAAATCCTTGGCGGTATCATGGAGCATTACACCTCGGGACAGCCAGTTCTGGATCAGAATTCCGGCGCGGCCACAGGTGCAAGCACTGCGTCCGATGGCGACGATGAATTGGTCAGCCAGATCAAGGAACTGCTTGATACCCGTGTGCGCCCGGCCGTAGCACAGGATGGTGGCGATATCGTCTTCCACAAGTTCGAAGACGGCGTTGTCTTCCTTGAAATGCATGGCGCATGTTCCGGTTGCCCCAGCAGCACCGCGACGCTGAAAATGGGTATCGAAAACATGCTGCGTTATTACGTGCCTGAAGTTCAGGCCGTTGAGCCAGTCATGGCTGACTGATTTTCCGATTCGCGAAAATTTTTTCCGCCCGGCGCGCACAAAACGCGATGCCGGGCGTTGTTATTCCGCGCCCAACGCAAACGTGGTTAAGGGAAAATTAACCTTTGTGATATTGCAGGTTGCGATTAAACCCGCAGACGGGCATAGATAACGGCTCTTTTGGAACCGACAGTTTTACTGATCTGGAGAAACATAATGAATAGCGCAAAAGAAGGCAGTTACCGTAAAATTGCGCTTGCTTCAGTGTTTGGAGCAGTAGGATTACTGTATGTTGGTATTATTGGCGGATGGGATGTGACCCCATCCCCAAAAGGAATGAGCTTTGATGAAGTGGCTGCAACCACCGTTGCACCGGAAAAGAAAAACGTCAAATCGCTCTACCGCCGCGATCCGGAAGTGATCGCGCTTAACCAGTATTATCAAAGCATCGGTTACAGCCTGTCGGGTGTACAGGAAATTCCGCGCGTCTATATCAAACGCGTCCCGAAAGGCCTGCGGGATCTGGCATCGGTTGACGAACGCAAACAGATTTTCCTGCGTATCATGTTGCCTCTTTCTCTGCGTGTGAACGAGGAAATCATGGCACGTCGCGAACGCCTGATGGCCATCCAGAGCAAGAAATATTCCGGTGACCCGATCAGCTCGGCTGAAAAAGAATGGGTTGACCAGATGCTTAAACGCTATCGCGTAACCGACGGTGGTGTGACCGCACTGCTGGAGCGCATCGATATCATTCCGCCATCGCTGATGCTTGCACAATCAGCGGAAGAAAGCGGCTGGGGCACCTCCCGGTTCGTGCGTAAGGGTAATGCCCTGTTCGGTCAGTGGGCCTGGGATGAAGAAGGCATCGTTCCCGAGGACCGCGCCGAAGGCAAAACCCATGTGATCAAGTCGTTCAACAGCCTGATCGATAGTGTTCGTGCCTATGCACGCAACATCAACTCGCATCCGGCATATGCCGAATTGCGGGCTGAGCGCGCCAAGCTTCGCGAAGGTGGTGAAGTGGTGCTTGGTTGGGACCTCGCGGATACCCTGACCAAATATTCCGAGCGCGGTGCAGAATATGTCGACTCGCTGCATGCGATAATGCGCGTAAACGGTCTGGAGGCATTTGACGGGATCGGATTTGCATCCGGTGACATCCCGCCACCGCCAAATGTCTTGGCTCTGCTGTCAGACTGATTGCGCGGACCATGTACGAAAGAAGGGACCGCGCATAAGCCGGTCCCTTTTTTATTTGACGAAGGATATTGCAGATTTAAGGCCTGTAAATCCAGCCCTTCTCGGATTTGACCAGCCTGATTTCACTTTCGACGATACGTCGGTCACCGGCTTTGAAATCGCCTTCCTTCAGGGCCAGCATCTTGGTCTTCACGAGGTCGATCGCCTCGCTGACCGTATTGCCAACCGTATCAAGATCACCGGCCGACTTACCCTTTTCCGTCACATCATCCGCGAAATCGGCAATCGAACGATCAAATACCAGATCGTAACGCACCATGACGGTCGTTTCATCATTTGCTTCTTTGATGCTGTTGGTCTTGGTCACATTTTCAACGTGGCCGACTTTGGCATACGGATCATCACGAAACCGTTCGATCACTGCTGTGGTGATTTCGTCCCCGGTTGGCCCTTCCGTTGTCGCATCATCACAGGCAGACAATATCGCCAGCGACGGCAAAATCAGGAAAAATGCAAAAAAACGGTTGATGCGCTGCATCTATAAGTTCCTTGTACCTGAATGCGGTTTATGGCGCTGACCTATTACAGTCCGATGTGGCAGAAATCGGGTCGATATGCCGGTAACGAACCAGTATCAATCATCAGGGTTGCCCAACCCATTTCCCCTTTATCTTAACGAAATCGATCTCGTGGACCACGTTAAAGCGCTGACCTTTTTCAAATTCACCATAAAGACTGGTTAGCCCTGTCAATTCGACAGTTCCAATAATACCAAGATGATCCCGAAACCGTTCACGTTCACCCCCGGAAACCGAACCCGGATCGGCCAATATGCGGATGGCTCGGGAGAAACCCATGTCAAACACAAGTTCATACCGAACCGATATCCGACTGCGATCACTGGCAATCGGTTCGATCCCCGAAATCGTGACATCTTCAAGATGCGATACTAACCCGATCAGGGTTTCTTCATGCGACTCTTTCAAGCTGGCTGTAACGATCTCCGGCAATGGCCCGGATTCATTGCAAGCAACCAGCATCAATAGAACGGCACAAAATCCGATGCGCCATTTGCGTATAAATTCCAACGTCTCGTTCCCACGATTAACGGTTGTTTTTTGTTATATAACAGCCTCTTAAAGTAAAATGGCGGAGATTGCATCCGCAATTCCGCCATTTCAAAAATATTGTTTTGCTGAGGTTTAGCCGTGTTCGGCCTCGTGTGCGGCCAATGCAGCCAGATTGACAAGGTCGTTGACCGTACTGCCCATCTGGGTGATCTGTGCCGGCTTCTCGAGCCCGATCATCACCGGACCAACAACCGTACCTCCGCCCAGCTTGTCCAGAAGCTTTGACGCTGTTGTCGCCGCATGAAGGGCCGGCATTACAAGCACGTTGGCCGGGCCGGAAAGGCGGCAGAATGGATAAAGCTTCAACAGTTCGGTATCAAGCGCCACATCCACCGCAATATCTCCATCGAACTCAAAGTCGACATTGCTGCGTTCAAGGATGCCGACCGCTTCGCGGATACGGTCCGTATCAGCGCTCCAGGGGTTGCCAAATGTTGAATGCGACACCATTGCCACGCGTGGCTCGTGACCAAGCTGCCGGGCTTTCTCGGCCGCCTGGATCGCAATCTCGGCAAGCTGCTCGGCATCAGGCATGTTATGTACGCGCGTATCCGCAATAAACACGGTGCGGCCTTTGGCAATTGCAATCGAAAGACCCATCGGGATTTCACCCGGCTTGGCATCAATTACCGAACTGATATCGGTAAAGCTGCGATGGAAGTTGCGCGTCAATCCGGTAATCAGGCCGTCCGCATCGCCTTTTGCCACCATAACAGCGGCAAAGACGTTGCGCTTCTGGTTGACCATGCGCTGGCAATCACGCCACAGGAAACCTTTACGTTGCAGGCGGCCATACAGGAACTCGGCATATTCCTTGTTCTTGTGCGAAAGTGCCGCATTGCTGATTTCAACGCCCTCAAGGCTTTCAATACCAAGCGATTTGGCCGATTCCGCGATCCGGTCCTCGCGCCCGATCAGGATCGGGGTACCATAACCGGAATTGCGATACGCCACCGCTGCACGAATAACCGTTTCTTCTTCGCCCTCGGCAAAAGCTATGCGTTTCGGATGCGCCCTTACATAGTCGGAAATCAGCTGCAGATGTGCCGCAGTCGGGTCAAGGCGCCCGCGCAGCTGATTTTCATATTCGGCCATATCGATGATCGGGCGACGTGCCACACCGCTATCCATCGCGGCTTGCGCAACGGCCTTGGGCACCGCAATGATCAGACGCGGGTCAAACGGTGCCGGAATGATATATTCCGGACCATATTGTAGACGACGACCGGAATAAGCCGCCGCAACTTCGTCAGGAACATCTTCACGCGCCAGCGACGCCACCGCGTGGGCCGCGGCAATCTTCATTTCCTCGTTGATCGTGGATGCCTGGACGTCAAGCGCCCCGCGGAAAATATAGGGGAAGCCAAGTACGTTGTTGATCTGGTTGGCATAGTCCGAACGCCCGGTGGCACAGATCGCGTCATTGCGGATCGCGGCGACTTCTTCCGGGCTGATTTCCGGGTCCGGGTTTGCCATGGCAAAGATGATCGGCTGTTTGGCCATGCTTTTGACCATGGCTGCGGTAACCGCGCCCTTGACCGACAGGCCAAAGAACGCATCCGCCCCGTCCATCGCTTCTTCCAACGTGCGGGCATCTGTTTCGGCCGCGTGCGCCGATTTCCACTGGTTCATGCCGTCTTCACGGCCTTTATAGATAACCCCGCGCGAGTCACACATGATGACATTGTCGGGCGAGACACCCATGCTTTTGACCAGTTCGCAACATGCGATGGCCGCAGCACCCGCACCGTTGATGACCAACTTGATGTCTTCAAGCTTGCGCCCGGTTAGGTCGCAGGCATTGATCAGACCGGATGCGGCAATAATTGCTGTACCATGCTGGTCATCATGGAAGACCGGAATATCCATCAGTTCGCGCAGGCGTTGCTCGATGATGAAGCATTCCGGGGCCTTGATGTCTTCAAGGTTGATCCCGCCAAACGACGCGCCAAGGAAGCGCACGCAATTGACGAACTCGTCGACGTCTTCGGTAGATACCTCCAGGTCAAAACCGTCAACATCGGCAAAACGCTTGAACAGGACCGCCTTGCCTTCCATTACCGGCTTGGATGCCAGCGCACCCAGATTGCCAAGTCCCAGAACGGCCGTACCGTTTGAGATCACGGCAACGATATTGCCCTTGGACGTATAGTCATAGGCCGTCGCAGGATTCTTGGCAATTTCGAGGCATGGCACCGCCACACCTGGTGAATAGGCAAGTGAAAGATCGCGCTGTGTGGTCAGCGGCTTCGACGGAGTGATTTCGATTTTTCCGGGGCGGCCACTTGAATGAAACAGCAGCGCTTCACGGTCACGAACCTTGATTTCTGAATCTGACATATATTTTCACTGACGCTTGCGTGGTGGGTTGGAAAGCGGTGAGAACCTGTAAACTTTAACTCGGCAATCAGGTGTGGAGCCGTCATGCTGGACCGCTCAATAAATCAGGCTTCTGGCCCCGGGTCAAAGGCGACGTTAACGGCAACCGCAAAATTACGTAGCATTTTCCGTATGTTGCAGCGCATCATATGCTAACCGGACATGAAAAAGGCGATCATTCATGATCGCCTTTGACGTTTCACCAAACGATAGCTGTTACAATAAAGAAGCCTGATATGCACGATAGAACAATGGACTATCCCTGATGCAGGTGGATATTTTCCGCACCATGCTTTTTCAGGATTGCGGTCGCCTTGGCTTCTGCATCGTCCTTGTCGGGATCAATCCGCACCCAAAGGATTACAGAACCGGCATTGATCGCACGTGCGAAATCCTCGGTATGCGGAGTGGATGTCACTTCTTCAATAAATTCCCGCAGTGCTACTGCGCCCACACCGGCACCAATCGCAAGTGCCACCGGCGCGGTTGCCGCCCCGCCAAACAAGGCAATGGCCCCCGATGCCACCAAAGGCACCTCGTATTTTGCTTCACCAACCAGTGCGGTCAGCACATCGGACCAGGACCGACCATCCGCCCCGGCAACATCGATCGATTCATGGGAACTTAAAACCGACAGATCCGTGCGCGAAAATCCGCTATCGCGCAATTCCCGAACCGCGGCATCAAAGCTGTCTTTTGTCTCGAACAATCCAACCAGTTCCGGTGCCTGACGGGTCGCTTGGTCTGCTGCCATCTTCTTAGTCTCCTTGGTCACTGGTCAAAGGACGGCAAATCAGCGATGATCGCGCTGCTTTGCTACCTGCGTATCTTAACATATTTTACAGAAAATCAGGCATTGCAATGGCATAGGTCAAAAACGGCTACCGGGCCGTTTCATCCCCTCGTCAATGCCTTCAGGGTTTGCTATCACACTCGTCATGAACAATATTGCCGATCCTTCCGATACCAAAACCGTCCCACTTTCGTTCGATACCGAAGGTGCGACCCCGATGATGATGCAGTTCCTTGAAATCAAGGAACAGTATCAGGACTGCCTTCTGTTTTACCGGATGGGCGACTTTTACGAGCTGTTCTTCGACGATGCCGTGAAAGCGGCCGAGGCGCTCGATATCGCACTGACAAAACGCGGCAAGCACCAGGGTAACGAAATTCCCATGGCCGGTGTTCCGGTCCACAGTCACGAAACCTATTTGCAGCGTCTGATCCGCAAAGGTTTCCGTGTTGCCGTTTGTGAACAGATGGAAGACCCGGCCGAAGCTAAAAAACGCGGTGCCAAATCCGTGGTCAAACGGGGTGTCGTTCGTTTGATCACGCCTGGTACCCTTACCGAAGACAGCCTTCTGGATGCCCGGCGCCATAACTATCTGGCCGCCGTATCCGAGGTCCGCGGTAAAGTCGGTCTGGCGTGGCTTGATATGTCGACTGGCGATTTTTATGTCCAGCCCTGCGATATGGGGGGGCTTCCGGCTGCACTGGCACGTCTTGACGCGGGTGAACTTCTGATATCAGACAAACTTCTGAACCGTTCGGAAATGTTCGATATCTATGCTGAATATAAAAACATCATTACCCCACAGCCCGCATCGCGCTTTGATGCCGAAAATGCCCAGTTGCGCCTGAAGAAACTTTATGAAGTCGCCGCACTTGATGCATTTGGCGGCTTTGAAGTTGCCGAACTTTCCGCTGCCGGTGCCCTGATCGATTATGTCGATCTGACCCAGAAGGGCCAGATGCCGCGCCTTTCCCCGCCGCAACGCATGGCTGCGGGTGCCGCGATGGAAATCGATGCCGCCACCCGGCGGTCGCTGGAACTAACCCAGACCCAATCAGGCGAACGCAAAGGATCGCTTCTTTCGGTCATCGACCGGACCCGGACGGGTGCCGGCGCGCGGTTGCTGGCCGCCCGCCTGTCCGCACCACTGACCGACGCCAGCACGATCAATAAACGTCTTGATCTGGTTTCCTATTTCCATGATCGCGATGCCCTGCGGTCCGATCTGCGTGCTGCCCTTGGCGAATGCCCGGATATCGAACGTGCATTGTCACGTCTGTCAGTTGGTCGTGGCGGCCCGCGCGACCTTGCTGCGATGCGTGATGGTCTGGCCTGCGCCTTTGCGATTGGTAACCTTCTGCACAAACCCGACGGTGGCAATAACGGACTGACGACCCAACCCGCTGCCCTTGTCGATCATCTGACCGGTATGGGCCATCATGGCGATCTGGTTGATTTTCTGCGCCGGTCGCTCAGCGAGAATCTGCCGCTGCTGGCACGTGACGGCGGCTTTATAGCAGGCGGCTATCACCCACCGCTTGACGAATTGCGCATGCTTTCAAGCGAAAGCAAAAAGCTGATCGCCAATCTTCAAGCCCGATATACCGAACAAACGGCCATCACCAGCCTTAAGGTCAAGCACAACAACGTCCTTGGCTACTTCATCGAAGTACCGGCCAAACAGGCCGACCGGATGATGGAAATCGATGAATTTATTCATCGCCAGACCATGGCCAATGCGGTCCGTTTCACCACGGTCGAGTTATCCGAACTCGAAAGCAAGGTTTCCAAGGCCGGGGATCAGGCGCTTGCTCTTGAACTTGAACTGTTTGACACACTGGTCTCAAATGTACTTGAACATGCCGATGCCATTGCCCGCTGCGCGCAGGCGCTGGCCGGACTTGATGTGTCGGCCGCCTTGGCCGAACTGGCGCGTGATCAGGGATGTATCCGCCCAACCATTGATGACAGCCTTGCCTTTGATATCCGTGGTGGTCGCCATCCGGTGGTGGAAGCCGCCCTACGCGAAAATGGCGACAGTCCATTTGTCGCCAATGACTGCCGCCTTGAAGGCGAACAAAGCCTGTGGCTGATTACTGGCCCTAACATGGCCGGTAAATCGACTTTCCTGCGCCAGAATGCCCTGATCGCGGTTCTGGCCCAAATCGGTGCCTTTGTGCCCGCTGAAACCGCCCATATCGGTGTGATTGACCGGCTGTTTTCGCGCGTCGGGGCAGCGGATGATCTGGCGCGTGGCCGTTCGACCTTCATGGTTGAAATGGTCGAAACCGCCGCCATTCTTAATCAGGCATCCGATCGTTCGCTGGTGATCCTTGATGAAATCGGGCGCGGCACCGCAACATTTGATGGTCTGTCTATTGCCTGGGCGGTTGTCGAAAACCTGCATGAGGTCAATAAATGTCGCGGCCTTTTCGCGACTCACTATCACGAACTGACAGCCCTTGCCGCCAAGCTCGCCCATCTGTCCTGTCACACAATGCTGATCAAGGAATGGCAGGGCGAAGTCGTCTTCCTCCACGAAGTTGGCGCGGGCAGTGCGGATCGGTCTTATGGCATTCATGTCGCCCAGCTTGCTGGCCTGCCCAAACCGGTAATCAAACGCGCCGAACAGGTGCTTAAGACCCTTGAAAAGGGCGAACAGGGCGGTGCAGTTTCAAAACTGGCTGACGATCTGCCGCTTTTTGCTGCCGCGATTGAGCAGGTTAAACAGGAAGAAAAGGCCAAAACCCCGGCACTATCGCCGTTACAGAAGGCTCTTTTGGACGCGGTGGGGGAAATAGATCCCGACAACATGACCCCGCGCGAAGCCCTTGACGCGCTATATCGTTTGCGTGCCATGCGCGATTGATTCCGGGTCGCTCGAAAAATAACGGTCGGTCATCGCATTAAAAGCAGGCACTTTGCCCTTATATCAGGCAAGTGCCTGTTTGCTTTTTGATGCTACACTCTCTGGTGGGCCGCTTGCGACTGGCATTGGCAATACGGCATGCCATATGCATTGGGACATGCCCAAAGGGCAACCTGCCTATTAATATCTAACTGGCCAAACCAGACCCGACCCAAGGAAACCGCTTCAAGTGACGTATAGAATCAAGAAACAGCGCGAAATCATCGACCGCCGCAAAATCTTTGCCGAGCTTGAGTCCATCGCTGCCAATGCAGAGCTGACATCCTTCAAACAGCGTGCGGAAATCCTCAAACGCCTCAAAGCCGTTCTGGAAGAAGGCCGTAAGGTTATTCGTGCCCGCTTCGAAGAAACGAATTCCGGGCAGGACGCAGTCTTCTCCAACAGCTTCCTGATCGATCAGATCGTGCGTTTGATCCACGATTTCGCCCTGAAATTCGTCTATCCTCTGCACAATCCAACCAATGAGCAACGCATGGCGGTTGTCGCAGTTGGCGGTTACGGTCGTGGCGACATGGCGCCGCAATCCGATGTCGATATCCTGTTTCTGTTTCCCTACAAACAAACCGCGCATGGCGAACAGGTTGTCGAATACATCCTTTACATGCTTTGGGATCTGGGGCTTAAGGTCGGTCATGCCACCCGTTCGATTGATGATTGCCTGCGCATGGGTAAACAGGACATCACCATCCGCACAAACCTGCTTGAAAGCCGGTTCGTCTGGGCGGATGAGGATGTCTATAAAACCTTCCGCACCCGATTCATGGAAGAACTGGTCAAGGGCACCGGGCTTGAATTCATCGAAGGAAAGCTAAACGAACGCGATGAACGTCACATCCGCATGGGTGATTCACGTTATGTCGTTGAACCCAACGTCAAAGACGGAAAAGGTGGCCTTCGCGATCTTCATACCCTGTTCTGGATTGGCAAATACCTATACCGCGTCAGCAACCCGCTTGAACTGGTCGACCTCAAGGTGCTGACCCGCAAGGAAGCACAAGGCTTTCTGAAAGCGCAAAACTTCCTGTGGTCGGTACGCTGCTGGCTGCACTACCTCACCGGGCGTGAAGAAGACCGCCTGACATTTGATATGCAGCGCGATATTGCCGATAAGCTTGGCTATACCGATCATGCCGGCGCGTCAGGCGTCGAACGCTTCATGAAACACTATTATCTGATGGTGAAGCATGTCGGCAACCTGACCCGCATCTTCTGTGCTGCCCTTGAAGAACGTCATCAACGCAAACCCCTGATTCGCTTTCCGGCCCGCTTCTTTGGCAGCAAGGAAGTCGACGGTTTTCAGCTACGCAATGATCGCCTGACGGTCGATAGCCTCGAAACCCTTCAAAATGATCCGATCCAGATTTTGCGCCTGTTTCTTGTCGCCCATCAGAACGGGGTTGGCATTCACCCCGAAACACTGCGATGGGTGACGCAAAGTCTGAAACTGGTTGATCACAAGCTGCAAAAAGATCCGGCCGCAAACGAGGTCTTCCTTGAAATCCTCACCCACCGCGATACCCCGGATATCCCGCTTCGCAAAATGAACGAGGCTGGATTGCTGGGCCGCTTCATTCCGGATTTCGGTCGTGTCGTTGCCCAGATGCAATATGACATGTACCACACCTATACGGTGGACGAGCATACCATCCGTGCGATTGGCATATTGAACCAGATCGAACGTGGCGAGCTGGCCGAAGAAGCCCCGGTTGCCACCCGCATCATGGAAAAGGTGATTTCACGTCGCGTGCTTTATGTCGCGGTATTACTCCATGATATAGCCAAAGGCCGGGGCGGTGATCATTCCGAACTCGGTGCCGAAGTCGCCGAAAAGCTATGCCCGCGTCTTGGTCTGTCGCCTGCCGATACCGAAACTGTCGCTTGGCTGGTTAAGGCCCATCTGTGGATGAGCCTGACCGCATTCAAGCGCGATCTGAACGATCCGACTACCATTCGTGCCTTTGCCGATCTGGTCCAGTCACAGGAACGGTTGCGTTTGTTGCTGTGCCTCACGGTTGCCGATATCCGGGCCGTAGGTCCGAATGTCTGGAATGGGTGGAAAGCGACGCTCCTACGCGAACTTTTCTATGCCACCGATGATCTGCTTTCGGGCGGCCTGAATGCCGACAGTCGCGATTCGCGCGTCGCGCGCGCCCAGCAGGAATTGCGTGATGCCCTTACCGCACCCGGTTCTGACTGGTCAGAACAGGATGTCGAGGATTTCATCGATCGCGGCTATCCTTCCTACTGGCTCAGTTTTGATACCGAAACCCATGTACGTCATGCCCATCTGACCCGTGATGCCAAGGCAAGCGGGGCGGACATCACGGTCGATATGCGTATCGAAACCGACATCGACGCCACCGAAATTATTGTTCACACCACCGACCATCCTGGCCTGTTTTCCCAGATTGCCGGGTCGATGGCGCTTTGCGGGGCCAACGTTGTCGATGCCAAAATCCTGACCCTTGCCGATGGCATGGCACTTGATACCTTCTTTATTCAGGATACCAATGGCGAGGCATTTAACGACAAAGCCAAGCTCGAAAAACTGCGCGAAACGCTTGAACAGGTGATTTCGGGTCGTCTGCGTCCCAGTCAGGAAATCGAACGCCGCCAGATCAAGGATAACAAGCACCGCACGGCAGTCTTCAAGGTCGAGCCAAACGTCATCATCGACAACAAGGCCAGCCGCACCCACACCGTGATCGAAATCACCGCGCGTGACCGGCAAGGTCTGCTTTACGATGTCACCCGCACGTTGCGCGATTTGTCGCTACAAATCGCTTCAGCCCGTATTTCAACCTTTGGAGAACGCGCGGTTGACGTTTTCTACGTCAAGGATGTGTTTGGTTTGAAAATTGACAGCCGCACCAAGTTTCTGCAGGTCAAGGAAACCCTGACCCAGACGTTGGAAAACGGCTGAACACGATCCCGAAAACACAAAACCCCCGCCCCTGCGATTGGCCAAACGCCAAATCGCCCCGGCGGGGATCCGTGTTCAATGGCGCAAGCGCCATGATCGAATTCTGTTTTGTATCGGAAGTTTGAACGGACGAGGGCTGGTCGGTCCTGAAACCTGATGTTATGGCCTGTTGTCCCGTAACATCATATTCCTCGGAGTGCAGCAGGTTGAGGTGGAGCGCCTTTATCCCTCGTCCGGTCAGAATAGCGAGGCTCGCGTCCCAACGAATCCTCAGCGAGATGCAATGTATGAGGAATGCGACATATTTTCTGTGACGGCTATCACAACCAGCTGAATTTTTTACAAAAACACGCGCCATTTCACAAAAGTTCAACGTTCGGACGTCATTGTGCATAGAAATAATCCCGCTTTAACCACCGCCAATCCGCCGTCATTACGAGTTATTCACTTTCGACTGGCAGATTTCATACCTGCCGAGCTGGCTGCATCTTTGCTGCCATAAAAACATACTCTGGTTCATAATCTAATTCGGATTTGATCGCGAATGTCGCTTGTACGTTCCATTGCCACGGTCAGTGGTTTTACCCTGATCTCGCGTCTTCTGGGCTTTGCCCGTGACATCATGATTGCCGCAATGCTCGGTGCCGGTGGCATGGCAGATGCCTTTTTTGTTGCGTTCAAATTCCCCAACCTGTTTCGCCGCCTGTTTGGCGAAGGCGCGTTTAACGCTGCCTTTGTGCCCTTGCTTGCCGGTGATATCGAAAAACGCGGCATCGATGTCGCGCGCGAATTTGCCGCACGCGCCATGTCGATGCTAGTCCTGATTACCGGCTTTCTGGTCGCGATCATCGAAATCACCATGCCTTGGGCGATGCATGTTTTTGCACCAGGCTTTGCCGAAGACCCGGAAAAATTCGCCCTTGCTGTCGAACTGTCGCGCATCACCTTCCCCTATCTCGCGTTCATTTCGGCTGTTGCCCTGATGTCAGGGGTTCTAAACACCCTGCACCGCTACGCCGCTGCCGCTGGTGCCCCGATCATTCTTAATATCTGTCTGATTGGTGCCCTTCTGGGGCTGACACCCATGACCGAAACCCCGGCCCATGCCCTGTCATGGGGGGTTGCGATTGCCGGTGTCGCTCAGTTCATCTGTCTGGTGATTGCCTGCAAGCGCGCCGGCTTTGCCATCAAATGGCAATTGCCCAAAATTGATGACCGCGTGAAACTGCTGGGCAAACGAATGATCCCGGGCATGATCGGTGCAGGCGTCTATCAGTTGAACCTTCTGATTGATACCATGCTGGCATCTCTTGTTTCGGATGGTGCGGTATCCTGGCTTTACTACGCTGACCGCGTCCATCAATTACCGCTTGGCGTCATAGGCATTGCAATTGGCACTGCCCTGCTGCCTACCCTGTCGCGCCAGCTTCAGGGTTCAGACCCGAAAATCGCAATGTATAGCCAGAATCGCGGTATCGAAATCGCCTTGCTGCTTACGCTGCCTTCTGCCATCGCACTCGGTGTGATGGGTATTCCGATTATCAATGTTCTGTTTGAGCGCGGCGCCTTTGGCACCAGTGAAACACTGATGACCGGAATGGCCCTGACCATTTTTGCCTTTGGCCTGCCGGCGTCGGTTCTGGTCAAAGTTCTGGCCCCCGGCTTTTTCGCACGCGAAGACACCAAAACCCCGATCCGCATCGGCATTACCGCCATGGTGATCAATATCGTGCTGATTGTCGCCCTGATGCCGGCATTTGGCCATCTTGGCATCGCAGCCGCGACCTCGACTTCGGTCTGGATCAATGCCCTGTCACTGGGATGGATTTTGCACAAACGCGGCGATCTTGTTTTTGACAACCGACTAAAACGCCGCGTTCCGCGCATCCTGCTGTCATCGGTATTGATGGGGGTGGCGCTATGGTTTGCCATCACCTGGCTTTGGCAGAATGACGCTCTGTCGATCACGCGCATCATCACCATGGCCGGTCTGGTCTGTGGCGGATTACTGGTTTACGCCATTACCGCCCAGCTTTGCGGTGCCACCAGTTTTTCCGAACTCAAGACCACGCTGAAACGCGGCAAAACCGTCTGAGTACGGATATTGCATGTTATTTCGGTCATTTCGGGACAAGCCGCTTGACCAAATCCGGTCCGGCGGCTTAACTCCCGCCCGAAGATTTGCAGGCTCGTCCGCCGGCGGGTGTCCAAAACCTGGCGGAGCATGCAGGTCACTCAACATATTTTTTGGAAATGGACGACATCGTTATGGAACGTGTTTTTTCAGGTGCTCAGCCCACCGGTAATCTTCATCTTGGCAACTATCTTGGCGCGATCCGCAACTGGGTCACCCTTCAGAAGGATTTCGAATGCATCTTCTGCGTCGTTGACCTTCATGCCATCACCGTCTGGCAAGAGCCCAATGAACTGCGTTCCAATATCCGCGAACTTGCTGCCAGTATGATTGCATCTGGCATCGATCCGGAAAAACATGTCCTGTTCAATCAAAGCCAGGTTTCGGCCCATGCTGAACTGGCTTGGATTTTCAACTGTGTCGCGCGCATCGGCTGGCTCAATCGCATGACCCAGTTCAAGGAAAAGGCTGGCAAGAATCGTGAAAACGCATCACTTGGTCTTTATGCCTATCCGAGTCTGATGGCAGCCGACATTCTG
The DNA here is from genome assembly GCF_001613805.1 of Thalassospira lucentensis. Taxonomy (GTDB): domain Bacteria; phylum Pseudomonadota; class Alphaproteobacteria; order Rhodospirillales; family Thalassospiraceae; genus Thalassospira; species Thalassospira lucentensis_A. Next base: position 293,000 of record NZ_LPVY01000005.1, on the reverse strand, counting down.
GCTTACAAGGCCACCCATGTGCCAGTTGGCGAAGACCAGAAGCAGCATCTTGAACTGACCCGCGACATCGCGATCAAATTCAACAACGATTTCGGTGTCGAGTTTTTCCCCCAGCCGGATCCGCTAATCCTTGGTCCGGCAACACGTGTGATGTCACTGCGTGACGGTTCGAAAAAGATGTCGAAATCCGATGCATCGGACATGTCGCGCATCAACATGACGGATGATGCCGATACGCTGGCCAAAAAAATCCGCAAGGCCAAAACCGATCCGGAACCGCTGCCAAGCGAAGCCGCCGGTCTTGAGGGCCGCCCCGAAGCCAAGAATCTGATCACCATCTATGCGGCCTTGACCGATGCAAATGTCGCTGACGTTTTGGCCGAACATGGTGGAACCCAATTCTCGGGCTTCAAGCAGGCTCTGACCGATGTCGTTGTCGAAAAACTGGCCCCGATCACCGAAGAAATGGCACGTCTCAAGGCCGATAACACCTATATCGACGCAATTCTGGCAAAGGGTGCAGAACGTGCCAATGCAATTGCCCAGCCGATCCTCAAAGAGGTCAAGGAAACCGTTGGTTTCCTGAACAGCTAGAATTTTATTGCCAAATCAAAACAAAAACCGGCAATCATATGACTGCCGGTTTTTTTATGCCTCGAGATCTGATGATCAGATCGAATTGCCCACAGGCTGCTGGCGGCTTTGCTGCATTGCCTGATATTTTTTCAATCCGTCCATCATGGTCTGGCTGAACCAGACACCGACCGGCTCGTCATTCTGCACATGGGTTTGCGCCTGCTCCATCAGGGGATGGACGGTTTCGACCTCGGCTGCACTATCGTTGCGCGCAACTTGCCGGGTATTGATAGCGCCATCATTGCGGTTGGCCTGATTGCTAACCGTGGGTTTATCCTGCGCAACTGCATTGGTCGACGCAACAGCATCATTTGCCATCGTCTGCGCGCGGTCACGGCCGAGGGCCGCATTAAAGCGTGCCGCCATTTCCGCAGCACTCAACGGGCCTTGTTGCCCCTGCTGTGCTGATAGTCCTGTATTGGGCTTCTGCGATGCCGCCTGTTTGGTCACATCATCCTGATTAAGCTTGGCATATTTTGCGTCGCGCGCAGCAATTTCCGGGGACACACCAAATTGCGAAGGACCACGGCTCAGACGGCCGGAACTTTGTGCACGTGCCCAGACCGTATCGCCATTATCGCTGTTAAAGGAAGCTCGCTGGATCATGCCCTGATGACCATTGCGGCTGGCTTCTGCAGCGCGCATGGTCATGTTTGATGCGATATCGGTCTGTCCGGCACGGGCTATCGCCACGGCCAGTTCGGCCGGATCGGCATCCTGTGCATTGATATTCGTGCCAGCAACATCATCGCCTGCCTGCGCCAAAAGGCGCTGGGCGGCCTGGATTGCCGGATCATCGGAAGGTGCTGCTGGTTGCGGGGCAACCGACTGCGCCACGGTTTGCGCTTTGGTCGGGCTGGTTACCAGTTTGGTACCGGTATTACTTTCTACACCACCCCACGGCGTCACCAGATCAGCCGCATTGTATGCGTTCGTACCGGATTTGGCTGCCGCGGCTGACGCGCCGTTAATTGCCAGCGTTTCAACACCGGCCACCGGGGCGGCATTGGTAATAGTTGCCTGTTCGACCGGATCAACCTGCAGGCCATTGATGCCCGCCATTGATGTATCGCCAGCCGCCCATGGCAGAACAAGATCGCCTGCACCACCGGCGGCGACACCGGCACCGGATGCATCAGCCATCACAGGCAGGTCTGCCGGGGCTTGGTCGTCCTCGAACATTGCCATGATGTGCGAACCGGTATCCTCTCCGGTCGTCAGATCGACAACCGCATCAACGGCGGCACCGGCCAGACCGAAAATACCGCCAAACAAACCACCGCCGACAACCCGCGCACCATTCCCCAGCTCGTCACCGGTGATGCTGCGGTAAATCATGCCCACGCCAGGGATATGCTGCAAAGGATTGATTACGTCGAGGAAATCGGTGAATTCAAAGCCGTCATCGCCGAATACATATTCGGAAAAGCTTCGTTCTTCCGGCTCACCATCGACAAGCTGCTTGGCCGCACTTGATCCGGCAGAAGCGCTACCAGCCGTTCCGCTTGCAATGCTTGCCCCGTTACCGGGCGATATTTGCCGCCAATCTGCACCAATCGACATGTCTGTCCTCCTCTTGCCGACTATTTTGCAAAAGGAGTGCCAGTTTTGGAATTTATCAATTCGTTGATTTTAAAAGGATTTTTATAATTCAGACATGACGTAAAACTGCCCGTCGGAATCTTCTGCCGGGTGGCAATCAGGAAGGTCATGATAATGCCTCCCTGCTGTTAACCCACGCGAGCCGTCATGCAAGGATTAAAACAGGTGACCGGCCCGATCCTTCTTGGTCTGAAGGTAAAATTCGTTATGACCGTTGGAAGGAAATTTGTGCGGTACGCGTTCAACCACGGTCACGCCCCAGCTTTCAAGTCCGGTAAGCTTTTCGGGGTTGTTGGTCAAAAGCCGAACGGTTTCAAAGCCCATCTGGCGCAGCATTTCAGCCGCCGGACGATAAACACGTTCATCGGCATCAAAGCCAAGTTCCTCGTTGGCATCAAGCGTATCAAATCCGCGGTCCTGCAACGCATAGGCACGCAGCTTGTTCACAAGCCCGATACCGCGCCCTTCCTGTCGCAGATAAAGGATAATCCCGCCCTGCCCGCTTTTGGCAATTTCGGCAATTGCCCCGCGCAATTGCGGCCCACAATCGCACCTGAGCGATCCGATCAAATCCCCGGTAAAGCATTCCGAATGCAAGCGGATCAAAACCGGCTGATCATGTGCCGGTTCATCGATCACAATCGCCAGATGTTCCTGGCCGCCATCTTCGGGACGAAACGCAATCACCGTGGCATTTTCGGCATTTTCCAGCGGCACGCGCGCTTCACTGACCTGACGCAGGGTCGCAGCGGATGCGTCTTCGTATCCGTTGATGCTCTCAGACTGCAGCACTAGAAGGTTCTGCGCCTTCGACAACATTTCAAGCTGCTCAGGTTCAACCGGCGCGATCACGACAGCTGGCAACAACCTTGCCAGCTTGGCAAGCCGTATGGCTGCACTTTCGGCCATAGTAACCGGGCGCCATGCACCAGCAGGCATGCTTTCAAGGTCCAGCAACGGATTGGCGATCTCGGCCAGGGTCTGTGCATCAACGCCGGACTTTTTTGCACTTACAAAAGCAATGAAATGATCGTTCTTGCAGGCCTGTCCCAGTGACTTGGCCCGCACGCGCGGCAAAACAATCGCGGTATTTCCGCTTTTACCGGCAATGTCATGAAGCCTTGCAAGCCCTTGATCCGAAAGCGGTTCGGCGGCAATAACTGCAACACAATGGGCAATGCCGTTTGCCTGTCCCTGAACCAGAACGATTTCACCGCGCCGCAAATCGGCAACAGCACGCGATACGGTCACCAGATCGGTCGCGGAAACATTGGCTTTCGATGGCACGGCAGCAGATTGGGTCATTGCAGTCTTTGTTTCTTCAGGGTCTGTCACGGATGATCACAACATCGCGATCCGGTCGGTATGGGGCTGGATAAGATGCACGTCAATGGGCTAAAGCGAAAACAGTTTGTTCTTGAAAACGCAGTATGAGACTCTAATCCTAAGTATATGGCGGGCCTACGAGAACAATGCCACAAAAAGAACCGTCGGCAGGCTCAGAATATAGGCGGGATTTAGCAAGCAGCAAGGGATGGCGAATGTCGACAGGTAAACAGGTTCTGGTGGTTGAAGATGACGCGGCACTGAGCCAGTCTCTCACCGAACAACTCCGGCTTCATGAGGAATTCGAATGTGTCGTTGCCAATAGCGGCCAAAACGCCCTCGAAGTCGCCAAAGAAAATTACTACGACATTATCCTTCTTGATGTCGGTCTGCCCGATATGGATGGCCGCGATGTCTGCAAACTGATGCGGCGCGCCGGGGTCAAATCCCCGATCATCATGCTGACCGGTGCCGATAGCGATTCCGACACGATCCTGGGCCTTGAATCGGGTGCCAACGACTATGTTACCAAACCGTTCCGCCTGAACGTGCTGCTGGCGCGCATTCGTGCCCATATCCGCCAGCACGAACAAAGCGAAGACGCTGTTTTCGTTATCGGCCCCTACAGCTTTCAGCCCAGCGCCAAACTTCTGATCGAAACAGCGACCGAGAAAAAAGTTCGCCTGACGGAAAAGGAAACCTCGATCCTGAAATTCTTGTTCCGGGCTGGCGACAAGCCGGTCACACGCGAAACCCTGCTTGATGAGGTTTGGGGCTATAACGCAGGGGTGACGACCCACACGCTGGAAACCCACGTCTATCGCCTGCGCCAGAAAATTGAAAAGGATCCATCAAACGCGACGATTCTGGTGACCGAACCGGGTGGTTATAAACTGGTTCCCTGATCCGCACGCGTGCTCCCCCTTGAAATCATGCCGATTTGCAAGAAACCCGCCGGACCAAACCGTCCGGCGGGATTTTTTTTGATTTTTTTCGTCACAAAACGGCTTTGAATGCGTCCTATACTTCTGGCCAAGTTATCCACATTTTTTTGCCAGATTCCGGATTTTGCTCAAAAACAACGCTTTAATGGTCTTAAACCGGCCTAAACAGCACTTTATTTGCAATAAGATCGGCTGAAATTGCATTTTTGGTGCCCCTGAATGGCACCTTCTGGCAATTTAATAGCCCCGCGACCCAAAAATGGCTGTCCCGACACGGATATGTGTCGCGCCAAGCCGGATTGCCGCCTCGTAATCACCACTCATTCCCATGCTGCGAATGGTCAGGCCATGACGGTCGGCGATTTTACCCAATAGCGCAAAATGCTGTGCCGGTTCCTCATCCACCGGCGGTATGCACATTAGTCCCTTGATCGGCAATTTCAGGCGTTCGATGCAATCGGTGATAAACGGGTCGGCATCCGCCGGGTCTATGCCTGCCTTTTGCGGTTCTTCACCGATATTGATCTGGATATAAAGGTCAGGGCATTCACCGGTATTGTCCCGGTGTTTTGCCAGCGCATTGGCAATTTTTGGCCGGTCAACGGTCTCAATCACATCAAACAGGGCAACGGCATCCTTCAGCTTGTTGGTCTGAAGCGGCCCGATAAGGTGCAGCTCGATATCGGGGAACTGTTCGCGCAAGTCCGGCCACTTTCCTGCGGCTTCCTGCACCCGGTTTTCACCAAACACCCGACGCCCGGCGACAAGTGCAGGGCGCACATGATCTGCATCATGGTTCTTGCTGACGCATATCAGGGTCACATCGCTGTTTTCGCGGCCAACCACCGCACAGGCTGTGTCGATATTTTGCTGAATTTTGGCAAGATTGGCCGCGATATCGGCATTGCCGGATGACAGAATATGATCGCTCATAGATGATGGCCTAAATCGGAACAGGAATCGGTTGAACAGAATCGGGATACTATCAATGGATGCCACACTGGCAAAGCAGGCACGCCAACTCAATTTACGCAATGGCGGCCCGAACTGCCCGATCCCGTCGATCGTGCTGATGACCGATGAAAAGCGCCTGCCCGATCCGATCCCGGCTATCATCGGCCTGCCATCCCGAAGTATGGTGATCTTTCGTCATTACGACCTCGCGCCTGCGGACCGCAGCAAACTAGCCTACCGGGTCCGACGCACCTGTCGCCAATACGGCCATCTCTGTCTGATCGCCGATGATCTGGCATTGGCATTGCACCTTGATGCCGACGGTATCCATTTGCCGGAATATCGCATTAGGAAAACACCGCATGCCTATCGGCAAATTCCACGCGACATGCTTGTGACGTCTGCCTGCCACAGATTGCAAACGCTGCACCTGCTGGCACTTCTTACCCCCGATCAACGCCCGGACGGGGTTCTGATCTCGCCGGTTTTTGCCACCGAAAGCCATCCTGACCAACCGGGTATGGCATTTTCGGCCTTTCTGCAACGAACCGCCCTTTGCCGGAGTCTTGGCCTCATCCCCATTGCCCTTGGCGGCATAAACCCTGACAATGTTGCCATGTTAAGGGGATCTGGCGTTGCATCTTTGGCCGGGATCGGGTTCTCTGCCACATAACACCGAGTAAAAGGTGACCGGAGATCGCCCGCCAATGCCTGCACATCACCATCCCGCCCGGAAAAAATTTACCCGGTTCGCGTCAAAACAGCCGTTCCGGTTCGGTCTGCCCAATGTCAGTGCGGAGCTCACACAAGCATCCGACAACAGCCCTGCATATCTGACGCGTACAACATCGCTTTTGCGGCAACAAGTTCTGGCCAATGCCCCGTCGGTAAAGATCATTTCAGACACTGTTCATCCTGATGTGTTGGCACGCGATGCATGGGCCGATACTGATTTTGATCGCAAACGGGTTCTGTTCCTGATCCCCGATGATGCGATTGGCGATTGTGTTGGCATGGCCCTGTTTTTGCGGGCTTTTGCGGTAAAATATCCTCGTGCAAAGATTGCCGTGCTTAACAGTGGTAGCGCATCGGACATATTTGCAACCCTTTCCGATGTCACGGTTTTTCAGCTTTTTATTTCGGTCAAACGACTGAAGACATTTGATTACCTGATCGACTTCAGCGAGATGGAAGGTTGGAAAGATATCGCGACCATGCCGGTAAACCCGGAAGAGGCACTTTGCGAGGCTTTCGACATTTCCCCAATCCCGCTTGCATCGAAGCGTTCGCCGAAGCTGGCACCGGGTGCCAGGATCGGCATTCTGCCAATGGCATCTTCGCCGCTTCGCACCCTGCCGCCTGCACTGGTACGCGAAATCGCAGAATTTCTTGCAAAAGCCGGATTTGACATCACCCTGATCCTTAACGCCTATCAGGGTGTGATGAAGAAGTACAAGGATACGATAGGACCGTTTGACCAGCCGAATATCCGGATTGTCGATGGCTTCAAAACCATCGGAAATCTTGTGTCTTTCATCAGCGAACAGGATTATGTCGTGCTGGCCGATAGCGGCCCGGCCCATATCACAAAACTGTTTCAGACACCGGGAATTGGTATTTATAGTTCAGCCTCTGCCGCTGTGTTACAGGGCCGCCACCGCAACCTTTGCCCTTGGCAAAGCAGCTACAAGGGTGATTTTTGCGAAGCCCCCTGTGGGCTTGCCAAACTGCGCGCGACCGCATCGGGTACAATCGGCTGCATGGGCAGCCTCCGAGTTCCGATATCGGAACTCGGCAACCTGCCGGTCAATTCAGACAGGGCACTGGCCGAACAGCTTGCGACCGAAAAACCGGTCCCCTGTGTCGCCGACCTTGTCGCGCGGAAAGATCGCTTTTTAGCTTTTCTACGGCAGGATATCGGTATCTGAACCGAAATCCACAGATCATGGACAAAAAGAAAGGGGCGGAAAACCGCCCTTTTCAAATCATGCTAATTCTGAGGAATTAGAAAGTCAGTGCCAGACCGGTCACAACGCCGTAGCCGTCATTGTCTTCTGCACCATCGACCTCATCATCGAACCAGAAGATCGAAGATTTCCAGGCAACGCCGGCACCAAGGGTGTAAGCAAGGCCTAGGTCGGCAGTGCTGATTTCACCGGTGCCGTTACCACGGCTGCCATTGCCATATTCAGCGTAGCCATAGGTCAGGGATACAGCTGCAGCATCCATTTCATAGGAAACACCGATGTCGAACTGATCGGTATCGTCAGGATTTCTGCTGCCTTCGCTGAAGCCATAGTCGTCATCGGTGTGAGAATACGAACCGCCAACTGTGAAGTTACCAAAGCCGACATTCAGACCGCCGCCAACAAGGTTGCCTTCACCCCAGTTTTCGCCAATCGCGGAAACGCCAAGTGAAATACCGTTGAAGTCACCGGTATATTCAAGGGCACCAGAAACGATGTTGTCGCCAGATCCGCTAACGTTGTTATAGGTCGAAGTGCCACCAATTTCGGTTGCACCGTTGCGGTTACTATCATCGGCAAACGAAACGCCCGCACGGAAGCCACCGAGGCTCGGCGTAAAGTAGGTCACGCGGTTTTGGTCACCAGTAGGAATGGTGGTATCGATCAGATAGGAGTTAACCCAAATGTCGAGGTCACCATCGTTAACGCCAACCGGGCCGACTGCTGGTGCAACTATCTGCATCGAATCGGCTGCGCTGTCGTTTTTGCCCATTTCGATGCGGCCGAAATTGCCGCTGACATACAGGTACTGCTCGTCAATCTGGTCACTGGACGTTTCGCCTTCTAGCTCGACCACCGCGCCAACTTCAATACCGTTATCAAGGGTGGTCGAGCCCTTGAAATGAATTTCGGTATCGGACTGGAAGGCGTTGTTGCGATCACCGACTTCCTGATCGGCAAAACCGGCCCACTGGTTCATGTAACCACCAACCGACAATTTAATCGGCTCGGACGCCTGAGCCTGTCCGGCAAACGCAGCAGCGACGATTGCACTGGACGCGATCAATATGTTTTTCATTTTAGCCTCTTGATTTTACGTGTGAACCGGGCATTTGTCTTGACAATATATGCCCGAAATTTCCTAACCGACAGAACGCTATAAATGACCGTCAGTCAATTATAATAATGCGGGAATGTGTTTTGTCGCATATCTGTTGCAGAATAAGCACATCAAGACGTGAGATCCGCTCCTTCTGGGAAACATAATATTGTTTCAGGAACTTTGTAATACCAATCATCTTTATTCATATGACTTGCAGTCATTTAAATTCCCAACCAGAAGCAATAAGCACTGGAACCATGGTTATCCACAAACAAGCATGACCAAAGAAACATCATGGCGCAGTCATTCGCTCTATCTGCGCGAACTTTTTCTCTTACAACGAAGCACCCATAGGTTGATTGATGTTAAGAAAAATACCCTTGAAAGATTTTGCCTTATAGCCACTGGAGCTTTAATCATTTCCATATGAAAAATCCCGCTCAACGTTTTGTAACGCGGCGGGATCATCAAAAAAAGAAGAGGGCGGAAAACCGCCCCCTTCAAATCGAACTAATTCGGGATGAATTAGAAGTCGAGACGAATACCAGTTACAACACCGTAGCCGTCATTATCGGCAGTGGTATCGTTCTCCTGGTCGAACCAGAAGACCGACGAACGCCATGAAACGCCAGCACCAAGAGCATAACGCAGACCAAGGTCAACCGCGCTGATGTCACCGGTACCGAAATCTTCATAACCATAGGTCAGGGAAACGGCAGCAGCGTCCATGGAGTAAGATACACCAATGTCAAACGCGTCAAGATCGGTATTACGGCTGTTCAGGCCATAATCGTCTTCGGTGTGACCATAGGAACCACCGACGGTGAAGTTGCCGAAGCCAACATTGGTACCAAGGCCGTACCAGCTGCCGTCGCCGGAGTTTTCACCAACAGCCGACAGGCCGAGTGCTACAGCGCCAAAGTCGTGGTTGTACTCAAGACCACCAGAGACGATGTTGTCGCCGGAACCACTGACGTTATCATAAGTAGAAGTACCACCGATTTGGGTCGCGCCGTTACGGTTGCTGTCGTCAGCAAACGACACGCCAGCACGGAAGCCACCAAAGACCGGGGTGTAGTAGGTCGCACGGTTCTGGTCACCGCTCGAACGAACGGTATCGATCAGATATGCGTTGGTCCACTGGTCCATGTCGCCGTCGTTAACGCCAACCGGGCCAACTGCCGGTGCAGTGATACCCATGTCATCGGCTGCACTGTCGTCTTTACCCAGCTTGAACTGACCAAAACCACCATTGATGTAGAGGTACTGTTCGTCAAGCTGGTCACCCGAGGTCTCGCCTTCAAGCTCGATAACCGCACCAACTTCAATGCCGTTATCAAGAGTGGTCGAACCTTTGAAGTGCACTTCGGTGTCGGACTGGAAAGCATTCGGACGACCGCCAGCAGCGGTAGTGTCTTCGTCAGAGAAGCCGGCCCACTGTTCCATATAACCGCCAACCGACAGTTTAATTGGCTCGGAAGCCGAAGCCTGGCCAGCGAAAGCAACAGCGACGAGCGCACTGGAAGCAACAAGAATCTTTTTCATCTTACCCTCTTAATGATCTGTAGCAGATCAGCAACACCACATTCCACACAGCATGGCGGCTGATCACTGAGCGAGAGTAGAACGGATTTAGTGACTTATGGTCAATTAATTTAAATGACCAAAGGACAATTATAGTTACGTTAGTGATAATTAAGTCACTATTTTTGCCTTTTTCTTGACATTTTTGCTGACTGAAAATCATTTTTACATTATGTAAATATAATATAAGATCAGATATTCATCCATTTTAATAATATATGACCAAAATTCATTATATAGTTGCTCGTCACTTCTCGTCCGCAGACTCAATTATGCAAGAAATAGCCACCAGTTTTTGGTCTGCCAGATTGATGCATAGAATCTGAAACTCCGGCGCAGAGGAAGATTTCTCAACGGTACTCTATATATATTCTTCCTACGAAGTGTAACTCGTTGGAATTTCGGGAAAACACATAGATACCAACCGCACTCATTACACGCAGAGTACCTAATCGGGACCATATGTCATTTATTCGCAAAATATTTCGAAGCGTTCATGAAAGATCGTTAATGCATTTCTACACTCGTGGATCGACTTCTATCGGCGCTAGAAGTGTTTAGTCCCAGCATTTGATGGATTTACACAGCAGGATGTTTGCTAATTGCGCCCCAAAAAAACTTGCATGACTCTGACAAACAAAAAAAGAAGGGGACGGAAAACCGTCCCCTTCTAGCATCTCATCTAATCTAAGAAGGATTAGAAGTCGAGGCGAATACCGGTAACAACACCATAACCATCGGTATTGGTCGTTGCATTGACGTCTTCGTCGAACCAGAAGACAGAAGATTTCCAAGCAACGCCAGCACCGAGGGTGTAAGCGAAACCAAGATCAACAGCGCTGATTTCCTGGCTGCCGGTTTCCTGATAACCATAGGTCAGAGAAACAGCGGCTGCGTCCATTGCGTAAGAAACGCCGATGTCGAATGCATCGGTATCGTCAGCACGCGGAGCTGCGCCATTGGCCTGGTTGTAGTCGTCTTCGGTGTGGCCGTAGGAACCACCAACGGTGAAGTTGCCGAAGCCAACGTTCACGCCTGCGCCATACCAGTTGCCTTCGTTGTTGTTTTCGCCTTCAGCCGAGAGGCCGAGCGAGAAACCATCGAAGTCACCTTTGTATTCGAGGCCAGCAGAAAGGACATTTTCACCGTTAGCAACGGTTTCAGCGTCGTTGGTCGAGTTATCCATATCGGCATAGGAAACGCCAGCGCGGAACCCACCAAAGACCGGGGTGTAATAGGTGACGCGCTTCTGGTCACCGCTTGACGGAACGGTGTCAATAAGGTCAACGTTCGCCCAGTTCTGCATGTCGCCGTCGTTAACACCAACCGGGCCAACTGCCGGAGCAGTTACGCCCATTGCGTCAGCGGCACTGTCGTTTTTGCCCATTTCAACGCGGCCAAAGCCACCGTTAACGAACATGTACTGTTCGTCGACCTGATCAGTGGAGGTTTCACCTTCGAGTTCGATAACTGCACCAATTTCGATGCCATTATCAAGGGTGGTCGAGCCACGGAAATAAACTTCGACGTCAGACTGGAATGCGTTTACACGACCATCAGAACCCAGACGGGTAGAAGGGATGTTCTGAGGGTTATCGGTATCAGCAAAACCAGCCCACTGTTCCATATAACCACCAACTGAGAGCTGGATTTTTTCGGACGCGGATGCCTGACCGGCAAAAGCAACAGCGACGAGCGCGCTCGAAGCAACAAGAATCTTTTTCATCTTTTCCCTCAACGTCTTTGCAAGTGCGGAAAACCGCCCAACAAAAATTTAGTGAACGACTTTTCGCCGTTCGGTTCGAGGCCAATGGAGCCAGCAAAAGCACGTCAAGTCAACAACACCCTGATCAAAATGCGACATTTTTGCATTATAGTGACAAATTTAGCACATATGTTTTTGTTTGCTGAAATTGCTGCCCGCCTTATAGTGCGGACGAATATATGGTGCCCTGTAAAGGAACGAACCTGTGCGACTGTCTTTTGTTAGAGTAATTGCCCCAATCACAATCTGCATGCTCCTTGCTGCATGCGCTGGTTCCCAATCGGATTATGATAGTTATCCGGGCTCAGCCCCAGGAAATAAACGTGATGGAACAACTGGGCGTGCTCAAACAATTGCAGACCAGAAAAGGGACGGTACCCTTTTTGGGCCAGAGGGTTTTAACTTTCTCGGTGATGACAACGAGAAACAACAAGGCGGTGGCACCGGCATCGGCGTCAACAGCTTCCTTTGGCGCGCATCGCTTGATACGCTCTCCTTCATGCCGCTCAACTCGGCCGATCCGTTTGGCGGTGTGATCATTACCGATTGGTACAGCCCACCGGAAACACCAAACGAGCGTTTCAAGATTACGGGGTATATCCTCGGTACCGCCCTTCGCTCTGACGCAATCAAGGTCGCTGTCTTCCGCCAGGTCCGCGTTGGAACGGACCAATGGGCAGATGCTGTGGTTGAACCAAGTACGGTAACCGCAATGGAAGACTCGATTCTGACCCGTGCGCGTCAACTGCGCATTGACAGCGCAACCGCACAATAAGCATTCTGTTTGGATATGCCAGACACACCTATATATGTGTCAGGTCAATACAACCCCCATTCGCTGACACGTGAATGGGGGTTTGTCTTGGCCCTTCATCGACCTGCATTATCACAATACGGGGATGATCTGCGCGCTGGGCGACTTGCAATCGCGTGCGAAATTCTTGGCCTGCTTCCTGCTTGCGAAGAACAAAAGGATTTTCCCCGCCAGCCAAAAAATGCAGGACCGGTTTCAACAGACATCATCGAAAACAATCTGGCAAAGCTTCATTCCCAGATAGGCAGTGATATCTTGTGCCTCACGCTTCTGGCAGATGTGCCACTTGATCGTCCTTTGCATATTACCCAAAGCAGCCTGATCGGCCATTGGCGATGGCTGCGTCAGGTTTGGAGCAAACTGGCGACAGGCGAGCAGACCTTTACCTTTGTGCCTGAAGCCCAGGCTCAGAGTTTACAAGATACGCCGAAAAGCAAAATTGTAGACGAGCTTGCAAAGGGTCGTTTCAATACGGCCGTTGCGAACCTGCGCTGCGACTTCAAGTCTCTTTCAAATAACAGCGACTCAGCTAAAGATCTTGAACTCAGACTTTCTTTCATCACGAACCTAACTCTGTTTTGCCCTTTGATCGGATCGGAACTATTGTATCGTCATGGTCATGCGCCTTTCGGCAAAAACCATCACGCAAAAAATAGCGAGGAATGACGTTGCGCGCCCTGTTATCGATTATCGCCGTGCTTGCCCTGACCGGCCTCACCGCTTGCGGCTTCCGCCCTCTTTATGCCGAGGATAAAGGCGGTGACAGTACCGCGGCAGATATGGCGAGGGTCAAAATATCGATGATGGAAGACCGAATCGGACAAATAACACGTAACGTTCTGGTCGAAACGCTGACCCCGCGCGGCCAAACTGTTCGGCCGGAATATACCCTCGATATTACTCTTGATGAATCAACTTCCGAACTCGGTTATACCAAGGACAATGAAGCAACCATTGCCGACTACATTTTGAGCGCCCAGTACCAACTTTCTCGAATTTCCGACTCAAGAATACTCCGTTCAGGCACGCTTCGCGCCCGAACAACTTACAACCTTGTCGACTCCGACTTTGCCTCACTAGAAGCAGAGTCCGCCGCCCGCTCAGATGCTGCCCGGAATCTTGCCCGACAGCTTGCCAATCAGGTCGCCGTTGGCCTGCGCAGCGGACGTTAGGTAATATCACGCCATGAAGCTCAAGGCAGCACAGGCCGAAAATTTCCTTCGCGCTCCCGATGCCAAGGCGCAACTCGTCCTGATCTATGGCGAGGATGAGGGGCTTGTACGAGAACGTGCGGTCAGACTTGCCAAAACCGTGGTCGAGGATATCAAGGACCCATTCCGCGTAATCGAACTTAGCACTGCCCAGCTTAAGGAAGACGCCAGCCGTCTGCGCGATGAAGCCGCCGCAATCAGTTTCGGCGGTGGGCGCCGTGTGATCCGAATCCGCGATATTGGCGAGGCACAGGCGCCCGTAATTGCCGATTTCCTTGCCGATCCCGCCGGTGATGCCCTGATCGTCATCGAAGCCGGCAGCCTTTCGTCCAAATCCAAACTGCGTCAGACGATCGAGAAAGCCGGTAATGGCATGGCGCTGCCCTGCTATGCCGACAGCGGCCGGGATATCGAAGCCCTGATCAATTCCGTCATGGAAGATCACAAACTGCGCATTGATCGCGATGCCATACGCTATCTGGTCGGTAATCTCGGCTCTGACAGGATGATTTCACGAAGCGAACTTGAAAAACTGGCTCTTTACGCTCTGAAAGAAGGTCAGGTCACATTGGCCGACGCGATGGCCTGTGTCGGGGATAGTTCCGCCCGCCATTATGACGATGTCGTGCAAGCCGTATCCCAGGGCAATGTCGCAAGCCTCGATAGCGCCCTGACCCGCCTGGTCGAAGAAGGCCTCAATCCGGTTGGCGCACTTCGCATGATGATCGGCTATTTTCAAAAACTGCATCTGGTCAAAGGCCAGATGGCACAAGGCACGAATGCCGAACAGGCGATGAAATCGTTGCGTCCCCCCCTGTTTTTCAAGGCCGCAGATCAGTTTCGCGCCAATTTGAACAATTGGGCTCTTAACAATCTGCAACGCGCCCTGCAAATCCTGCTCGAAGCAGAAAAGGACTGCAAAAGCGGTCTTGCCATCCCGGAAACCATCGCACACCGCGCCATGATCAAGGTCGCCGTCGCCCGTCAAAAACAGGGCAGACGTTAACAAACCCGAATATTTTGCAAAGAAAAACAGCCCCGGCAATCGAGTCGCACAGGGCCATTTAACGTGAACGAAATATCGATAAAACCTGGTCAGCTTCCTCGCGTTTGCGCTTTCTTTTCTGCTAGACGATTGTTTTGCACAATTTCCGCATCCGACAATGTCTCAAGCGCCTCTTCACCGACTTCGTCTTGCTCGATTGGCATGTCACCTTCCGGCTCATCGGAAAACGCACTTTCGGCATCCTCATCCACGTCAAACACTATGTCGGTTGCATCGGCAATCGATTCGAGCTCGTCGGTAAGAAGATCACCATCGCTATCATCTTCATCATCGATGAACATCGAGTCGAATTCATTGTCACCTTCATTCTGTGGAACGAGCGGATCATCATCGGAGCTTTGCGCCGTTTCGCCTAACCGTCCCTGACTAAGCCGTTTCAGAATATCGTCAAGCTGCTCCAGCGTTTCATACCGGACAGAGATTTTACCCCCCGCCCCGTCAAAATCGATATTTACCGCTAACCCCAACATATTGCTAAGATCGCGTTCCAAAGCCACTGTATCTGGATCTTTTTCGATCCCACGTGTCGATGAAGACTTCTTCTGGCGTGCAGTTTTACCACCATCAGTCTTCACCAGTTTTTCGGTCTGGCGAACGTTCAGGCCCTTCCTGACGATATGGGTCGCCAGCTCGACCGCATTGTCCGCCCCCAAAAGCGCACGTGCATGACCTGGGCTTAACACCCGATCCGACAACATCTGTTTGATCGGTGCCGGCAGGGTCAACAAACGCAGGCTGTTGGCAATGTGACTACGGCTTTTTCCAAGCGCCTGAGCCAGTGCTTCCTGAGTATGCGAGAAATCGCTCATCAGGCGGCTATACCCCTCGGATTCCTCAAGCGGCGACAGATCCTGCCGTTGCAGGTTTTCTATCAGAGCAATCTCGGCGGTTTCCCGGTCGTCAAAATCGCGCACCAGAACCGGTACTTCGTGCAATTGTGCCCGCTGTGCCGCGCGCCAGCGCCGTTCGCCAGCAATGATTTCGTATGTTGTTTCGCCAGTAGAGGATGCACGCACCAAAATGGGCTGAATAATGCCTTTCTGGCGGATTGATGCCGCCAAATCGTCAATCGCCTCATCATCGAAATTGCTACGAGGCTGGAATGGTGACGGTTTCAGGTCGGTGATAGCAATCAGCTGTGTGGTACCACCCGGGCCGGGATGAGCTGCATTCTCGTTGCCACCGGCAACCGCTGCGCCGACATCCTCGTCTTCCTCGCCCAGCAGGGCCGAAAGTCCACGTCCCAAACCGCGCTTCTTTGCTTCGCTCATGCCTTCACCCCTTCGCGTTTCAGAACTTCGCTTGCCAGATTAAGATATGCCCGTGACCCCGGACATTTCATGTCATAAACCAGCACCGGCGTTCCATGGCTCGGCGCCTCGGACACACGAACATTGCGTGGGATCACCGTGCGGTAAACTACATCACCGAAATAATCGCGCACGTCATTGGCAACCTGTGCCGACAGATTATTGCGTTTGTCATACATCGTCAAAACGATGCCCTGGATTTCGAGCGCCGGATTAAACGCCTTTTTCACCCGCTTGATGGTGCGCACGAGGTGGCTGATTCCTTCAAGGGCAAAGAATTCGCACTGCAACGGCACCAATACCGCGTCACTCGCCACCAGCGCATTCAACGTCAGCAACCCAAGCGATGGCGGACAATCAATCAGCACGTAATCAACATCATGCGGTAAGCGACCCAGCGATTCCTTAAGCTGCATTTCGCGGCGGTCAAAATCGACAAGCTCAATCTCCGCGCCTGACAGATCCATACCCGAAGGCACGATACTCAACCGCGGAATGGCGGTCGGCTTGCGCGCCTCTTCAAGAGTATTGCCATTGATCAATACGTCATAGGAACTGATCTGCCGTTCCGACGGACGCAGGCCCAAACCGGTGCTGGCATTGCCCTGCGGATCAAGATCTACGATCAGAACCCGCTGGTTTACAGCCGCCAGTGCGGTCGCCAAATTGATCGTGGTTGTGGTCTTGCCGACTCCGCCCTTCTGATTGGCAACGGCAATGATCCGCGGCCGGTGACCGGCCTCGGAAGAGATTGAAAGCGGCAGATCAATAACGTCGGTCACCGGTCAACTCCTTGCAAAATCATCACCACGCCTTCGGGATCAACCAGACTGGCATGGGTGGTTACAGTGAATGTCCAACCGGCCGCACGTGCTTCAGCCAGTTCATCCTCAAAGGCACGTCCCTTCAGCAATACATAATACCCATCCGGTTTTAGATGACGCTGACCAAGTTCCAGAAGCCTTGGCAGTGGCGCAAACGCACGGGCCGTAATAACGTCCGCTTCACGCGGTGCAGCGGTTTCGATCCGTTCGCGGGCAATCTTTGTCTGCGCCAGCACACCACAAACACGCGCCGCTTCCAGCAAAAACACGGTTTTTTTGGTGTTTGATTCCATTAAAGTCACGTCATTTGCGCCCAAGATAGCCAAAACGATGCCCGGAAATCCTGCCCCGGAGCCGAAATCAACGATCTTCCCGCTACCGACTACTTCATTCAGATATGACCAAAGCTGCGCTGAGTCCTGCAAATGGCGCGCCCAAACGTCTTCCGCTGTGCTGGCACCAACAATATTGATCCTCGGCTGCCATTTGACAACGAGATCAGCATACAGTCCAAGACGATCCAATGTTTCACGTGAAACATTTAAATCGGCCTCAAACCATGTTTTTACGGGTTCTGAAATGGATTGCATGTTCGAGTTATAATCCGCGTTAACGAATCGCACCAGACTTGATTTTTCTAACAAACACTTTTTCCCGCGTCGAAAACGGAAAACTTTGGCAAAAGAAAGAAAATGTTTCACGTGAAACATTTCACCGGCTTCAACAGACAATAAAAAAGCAGCACACATATATGTGTGCTGCCCTAACCTTATGACCAACCCAATTGTCTGATAGAGTCTCAGGCGCTACGAACAATCTTGTGTTTGTGGCTTTTGATATGACCAAGCAAAGCGGTCACTGCCGCCGGAGTCACACCCGGAATACGTGATGCCGCACCGATGGTTTCAGGCTGAATTTCTTTGAGCTTCAACCGGATTTCCGCTGACAGGCTACCAACGCTGTCGAAGTCAAGATCGCGCGGCAGGCGCAATTCCTCGTCCCGACGGAAGGCCGCAACATCGGCCGACTGTCGTTCGAGGTAACCTTTATACTGAGCATCAATTGACACCTGGTCGCGGATTTCCGGAGTAATTTCCGAAAGCTGCGGCCAGACACGAGTCAGCGTATCGAAATCAATGTCCGGATAGGCCAGCAGATCATACGCAGAGCGCCGCACCCCATCCTGATTGATCTTGATATCGTGCTTGGCGAGACCATTCGGCGTCTCCGTCAGATCAGAAACCGTCCGCTTGGCCGCCTCAAGGGCAAGCTTCTTGTCACCCCAAACTTGCGCGCGGTGCGAGGCAACGCAACCGATTTCAAGACCGCGACCAGTCAGACGCTGATCAGCATTATCAGCGCGCAGCATCAGGCGATACTCAGCGCGCGACGTAAACATGCGATAGGGTTCGCGCGTACCGAGCGTCACCAGATCGTCGATCATCACACCGATATAGGCATCGGCACGATCCAGAACAAACTCACGATCAACCGCCCCCGCAGTACTGCCCGCAACCAACGCCGCGTTGACACCGGCAACAAGTCCCTGCCCGGCAGCTTCTTCATAACCTGTCGTGCCATTGATCTGACCAGCAAAGAACAGCGCACCGACTTTCTTGGTTTCCAGCGTATGGCGCAGCTCGCGCGGATCAACGAAATCATATTCGACGGCATAGCCAGGGCGGAAAATCTCGACCTTCTCAAGCCCCGGAATAGTGGCGAGCATCGCAAGCTGAACTTCCTCAGGCAATGAGGTCGAAATACCGTTCGGATAAACCGTAGGATCATCAAGCCCTTCCGGCTCCAGGAAAATCTGGTGCTGATTCTTTTCGGCGAAACGCACAACCTTGTCTTCAATGGACGGGCAATAACGCGGGCCGCTGCTCTTGATCTGGCCGCTATACATCGGTGCGCGATGCAGGTTCGCGCGAATAATTTCGTGCGTCGCCTCGATCGTCCAGGTCATGTGACACGGGATTTGCGGCACGGTGATTTCGCTGTTCAGGAATGAAAACGGATCTGGCGGATTATCCCCCGGCTGTTCCTGCAGGCTCGCCCAATCAATGGTGCGGCCATCAAGCCGTGCTGGGGTACCTGTTTTCAGGCGCCCCAAACGGAAGCCGAATTTTTCCAGCGTCTCCGAAAGACCAAGAGCTGGCGCATCGCCGATGCGGCCCGCCGGTGTGGTTTTTTCGCCAATATGAATAAGACCGCGCAGGAACGTGCCCGTTGTCAGAACCACCGCCCCGGCATCATATTCGCGCCCGTCTTCGGTGATCACACCGGTCACGCGGCTGTCATCGCCCTCGGCAATTTTAAGGTCGTGAACCGCGCCTTCGATGATCGTCAGGTTTTCCTGATTGGCCAGAATATCCTGCACCGCTTCGCGATACAGCTTCCGATCAGCCTGCGCGCGTGGGCCGCGCACAGCCGGTCCCTTGGAACGGTTCAGCATTCGGAATTGGATCCCAGCGCGGTCAATCGCACGACCCATCACACCGTCAAGCGCGTCGACCTCGCGAACCATATGCCCCTTGCCAAGCCCGCCAATAGCCGGGTTGCAAGACATTTCACCGATACGATCAGCACGGTGTGTGACCAGTGCGGTTTTCGCCCCCATGCGCGCAGCCGCAGCCGCTGCCTCGCACCCGGCATGGCCCCCGCCAACAACAATCACATCAAATCGGTTATCCGACATCGAATTCCTCGTTGAATTCCTTGACTACGCCAAGCCATGACATCTGCTCAATGCAACACAGCTTGCGAGTCTTATTCAGGTCTTAATTCAAAACCACGTGTCATCGAAATGGCCGATGTTTCACGTGAAACAATTTCTGATAATCTTATTTGCCGATACAGAAGTCGCCGAAGATAATATCAAGCA
Source organism: Thalassospira lucentensis (assembly GCF_001613805.1). Lineage (GTDB taxonomy): Bacteria > Pseudomonadota > Alphaproteobacteria > Rhodospirillales > Thalassospiraceae > Thalassospira > Thalassospira lucentensis_A. The sequence goes on along the minus strand of NZ_LPVY01000005.1, from coordinate 273,011 downwards.
GGTCTTCCACATCGACGCGTCCGGTGATTTTACCGATTTCACGCACGGCAAGGCGAACATCCTCGGCCGCCAATTCGGCAATATCGGTCTGCAATCCGCGATCCAGATGATCACTGGCACGCTCAAGTGCCTGGCGGTGCCGCAGCCGTGTCAGGGGAACTGGTCCCGCAAAATCGAGCCCTTCTTTTACGCGAGTCTCCAGCAGTTGCAAGAGGCTTTCCATCCCCTGCCCGGTCATGGCCGATATGGGCAAAACGGGCAGCTCAAGCCGATCACCTATTGCCGATTTTCCAGACCAGACTGTCGGGATATCGCCAACATCCAAACCATCCACCTTATTGACCAGAAGGATCGTATTGGCATCAATCAGGCGCGCAGCCTCTGCGTCGATGTGGGGCCAGTCGGAACGATCCACCACAACAAGCCGCAAATCCGCATCCTCCGCGCGGGCGGTTGCACGGCGAACACCCTCGGTTTCGATCACATCGCCACTTTCGCGAAGGCCCGCAGTATCCACCATGGTGACGGGAAAACCACCAAGATCAAGATGGACTTCGATCATATCGCGCGTGGTTCCAGCGATCTCGGACACAATCGCCGCCTCACGCATTGCCAGCCGGTTCAGAAGGCTTGATTTACCGGCATTAGGCGCACCGAGAATCACGATCTGGAAACCTTCGCGCAACCGTTCGCCGCGCCGGTTGTCGGCGAGATGTTTATCCATCTCGCCGTGAACGGATGACAAATCACCACGCACCACAGGCACAATACCACCAGGCAAATCTTCGTCCGGAAAATCGATATCCGCCTCGATGTAGGCCAATGCCTTCATTAAACGCGCGCGCCAGTTTTCGTAAAGGGTGCCCAATTCGCCTGCCATCTGGCGCACGGCCTGCCTGCGTTGGGCCGCAGTTTCGGCATCGATCAGATCGGCAATGCCCTCGGCCGCGGTCAGGTCCATTTTGCCATTTTCGAAGGCACGTCTGGTATATTCCCCCGGTTCGGCGATACGCAGGCCCGGTCGAGCGGCCAAGCAATCAAGAACACCGTCGATTACCGCACGCCCGCCATGAGTATGAAGCTCGACGACATCCTCGCCTGTAAAGCTGGCCGGTCCAGCGAAATAGATCGCCACCGCATCGTCAAGCCGTTCTTCCGTTTTCGGATCACGGATCGGCGCATAGATCGCATGGCGCGCCTTTGGCAGGTTATCGCGCCCCAGAAGCGCACAGAGCGTCGGCCCCGCCATTGGCCCGGATAACCGGATTACCGCCACCCCGGCCCGCCCAGCGCCGCTGGAAAGGGCAAAGATGGTATCTGTCTGGCCCCCTTGGATCGGGGTTCCATTGTGGGTCACGTTAATCGTCATCCGTCCTGCCTAATCCGTCCGCTATCCAAAGGAAAATGCTGCTGGCTGTCCATATCGGTCAGCATCCCGCACAGGTCAACATATAGCTGCAATTGCAAACAGGGCTTTAAGGCCACAAAAGAATATCAAAGCGGTATATCCGCCCCTTCCGGCCCCGGTTTCCGAAAAACACAAAACGGCCCCTGCTGGAGCCGTTTGGAGTCATCATTCTATTGAAGAGGTAGTGAGTAATTACGCCCATCTGCCAGAGTTATTGATCCGGGCTTAGCCGCAGCCGTTCAACCACCTTCCCACCGACGAGATGATCGTTGAGGATGGCATCGACATCCTCCATTGTCTCGTAACGATACCAAGTCCCTTCGGGATAAATCACCATCACCGGGCCCAATTCACAGCGATCAAGGCACCCGGCGGTATTAATCCGGGTCATCGGCAAACCAAGTTCTTTGGCGCGGATTTTCATGTAATTGCGAAGCTTTGTCGCGCCTTTGGTATTGCAGCATCCGCGTTCGTGTCCCACGGGACGCTCGTTCTGGCACACGAAAACATGCGCCTGATAAAAATGTGCCTCGGTGGTCAAGCTGATCAGTCCTTGGTGTTCTTGCCAGTGCTGTTGCCGGCAGCGTTAAACTGGCTCCAGAAGGCTTTCTGGAGCTGTTCCCAGTTCTGCATGCCTTGCGGCAGCCACGTATTGAGCATGGTTTCGGGATCCATCGCCGCAAGATTGGCTTTCATACGGTCCTCGATATCTTTCATTAAGGCCTGCTGCATCGGCTGCACATCAGGCAGACCAAAAAAGGTGCGCAGTTCTTCCGGTGTGCAATCGATATCCACGGAAACTTTCATCGCCCTGATCTCCTCGGTTTGATTTTATGGTTTTTGTTACGCCCATTATGGACGCCCCTGCGTTGCTTTCTCAATCACTATCGCCCTCCATTCCGCTCCAATCGGTTAAAATCCGATAAAATCGCAATATTTTGCCATTCCCATCCATTTGCCCCCCCCTTGCCTTTCCATTCAGGGTCTTTACCCTTACATCCATAAATGATGAGAAATGGGAACGCCACCCTTCCCGCAAACCATAAAAAGCTCGCCACCTGCATAGTAAAACCGGACGGGCACAGGACACGATGCCATGAAACTCGCACAGAACAATCTCGGTTCGGAAACCAGCCCCTATCTTTTGCAGCACCGCGACAATCCGGTGCATTGGCAACCCTGGAGTTCCGAAGTTCTGGCCGCCGCCAAGGCAGCAAACAAACCGGTTCTTCTGTCGGTAGGTTATGCGGCATGTCACTGGTGCCATGTCATGGCGCATGAAAGTTTCGAAGATGATGGCATCGCAGCCCTGATGAATGAGCTGTTCGTCAGTATTAAGCTCGACCGCGAAGAACGCCCCGACCTTGATAGTGTCTATCAAAATGCGCTGGCCTTGCTAGGCCAGCAGGGCGGATGGCCATTGACCATGTTCCTGACGCCGGACGGCGAACCCTTCTGGGGGGGGACCTATTTCCCCAAAGAAGCACGCTATGGCCGCCCGGGATTTGGCGATGTTTTGAAATCTGTAGCGGAAATCTATGCCGAACAGCCCGAAAATATCCGCCATAACGTCACGCAAATCGGTCAGGCCCTGCTTAAAATGAATAGCGGTGCCACCGGCTCGGTGCCCTCGCTTGCAATGATCGATCAGTGCGGGCATGGCTGTTTGCAGATTATGGACGGGGAAAATGGCGGCACCAATGGCGCACCGAAATTCCCACAACCAAACCTTCTGGCCTTTATTTGGCGTACGGGTGTTCGCACCAATAATACGGAGCTTAAACGCATTGTCCGCCATAGTCTTGATCGCATGTGTCAGGGCGGTATCTATGACCATGTCGGCGGCGGTTTTGCCCGCTACGCCGTGGATGACCAATGGCTGGTGCCGCATTTCGAAAAGATGCTGTATGACAATGCGCAGCTGATTGATCTTTTGTGCGATGTCTGGCGTGAAACCGGTAATTCGCTTTATGAAGCCCGGATTGTCGAAACTATTGACTGGATTCTGTGCGAGATGCGCATTCCAGGCGGAGCCTTTGCCGCCAGCCTCGATGCCGACAGCGAAGGAATCGAAGGCAAATTCTATGTCTGGGATGAAGACGAAATTGACAAAACTCTTGGCGATGATGCCTCCCTGTTCAAACAGATTTATGACGTCAGCCCGACGGGCAACTGGGAACATCAAAACATCCTGAACCGCACACAGTCCGGACTTGGGCTTTCGGATGCGACAATCGAAAAGAAGCTTTCCGAAATGCGGGCAAAGCTTTTGGCGGTGCGAAACAAGCGCATTTGGCCGGGTTGGGATGACAAGGCACTGACCGACTGGAACGCAATGACCATCGCCGCCCTGGCCGAGGCAGCGATGGTATTCAAACACGCAGACTGGCTTGATTACGCCAAACTTGCCTATAATTTCGTGATCAATAGCCTGATGACCGGCGATCAGAATGACCGTCGCTTTCTGCACAGTTATCGCAATGGCAAGGCACAACATGCCGGGATGCTTGAAGATTACGCCCATATGATCCGGGCAGCACTTCGGCTGTACGAATGCTTTGGCGAAGATGCATATCTTCGCGAAGCCACCGAGTGGTGCGAAACGGTCGAAATCCTGTTTGCCGATGCCATGGGCGGTTATTTCCAATCGGCCTCAGATGCTGACGATCTGGTGGTTCGGCAGAAACCACATATGGATAATGCTGTTCCGGCTGGCAATTCGGTAATGGCGCAAAATCTGGCCCGGCTTTATGCGCTGACCGGCGATACCAGATATCGCGACCGAGCGGAAGTCACCATTGCCGCCTTTTCGGGGCGATTAAACGAACAATTCCCCAATATGCCGGGACTGCTTCTGGCAGCCGAAATGCTACAAAACCCACTTCAAATCGTACTGGTCGCGAAGGAACGCAGCCAGATTTATCTGGAAATGCGCCACGCAATCTTTGCCGCCTATCTGCCGAACCGGGCGATTACCATCCTTGCCGATACCGATGCCCTGCCCGATCTTCACCCGGCCAAGGGCAAAACCGCGATCGATGGCCATGAAACCGCCTATGTCTGTCAGGGACCTGTCTGTTCTAAGCCGGTAACCAATGCCCCGGACCTTGCCAAACTGCTTGCCGATCTACCGACCAGCGCGGCATAAAGAACAGGTGATGTGGCTCCTGTCCATTTCCGATGTTTCACGTGAAACATCGGATGGATGAGGCTACCCCGCCCGCCTTACGCCCCGCTATCTCTATTTTACCTTTTGCCCCGCACGAACCGCAGGATTTCGCCAATGCCCCAGATTTCGATGAACAGCCCGGTCGGGGCGATTACGGTTTTCGAGTTTGACGATAAAATTGTCGCGGTCGACTGGGGCTTTGTCGAGGATATGGAACCAAGTCCCGTCCTGAACGAAGCGAAGGCGCAGCTTAACGCCTATTTCACCGGTAAGCTCGATACCTTTGACCTGCCGCTGGCCCCCGATGGCACCGATTTCCACAAGGCCGTATGGAAGGCGATGTGCAAAATCCCGCTGGGCAAAACCGCGACCTATAAGGATCTGGCGATTGCAGCCGGGGCACCAACGGCCTATCAGGCTGTTGGTACGGCCTGCGGGCTTAATCCAATTCCCATAATCATTCCATGCCACCGTGTTCTGGCGAGCGGCGGCAAACCGGGCGGTTATTCCGGCGATGGTGGGCTTGAAACCAAACGCGCGCTTTTGAAAATCGAAGGCGTCGATCTGGTTATCCCAAGCGATCAGGGCAACCTGTTCTGAACAAAGCAGCTATCAGCCAATTTTGTCTGGCATTCCATCAGATGAAATACCGTCTTTTAACACCCGTCGAAACGGGCAAAACCAAACCTGCCGGATAGCAAAATGCCGTTTTCTAACATAGACTTGGTCCATTGATCAGACAAGCGCCAAAATGGCGCATTAACGGGAGGTCTCCATGACCAAAGCTTTCCGATTTTATGAAACCGGCGGCAGCGATGTCCTGCGTTTTGAAGCTGTCGAGGTTGGTGCACCAGGTACCGGTGAAGTTCGCCTGCGACAGGAAGCCATCGGACTGAACTATATCGATATCTATTTCCGTTCCGGGGTTTATCCGGCCCCGTCCCTGCCATCGGGCCTAGGGCTTGAAGGTTCGGGCGTGATCGAGGCGGTTGGTGACGGCGTAACCGACCTTGCAGCTGGTGATCGAGTTGCCTATGCCGCACAGCCACTTGGCGCCTATGCCGAGGCACGTGTAATGCCGGCCAAGGGTTTGGTTAAGATCCCCGACGGGATCAGCTTTGATCTTGCAGCCGCCGCCATGTTGCAGGGCATGACGGCACAATATCTGCTGCGCCGAACCTATCACGTCAAAAAAGGCGATACGATCCTCATCCATGCGGCAGCAGGCGGGGTTGGCCAGATTGTCTGCCAGTGGGCCAAACATCTGGGTGCCACCGTGATCGGCACCGTCGGATCGAAGGAAAAGGCCGAGATCGCCAAATCCAAGGGTTGCGATTATCCGATCCTCTATCGGGAGGAAAAGGTATCCGAGCGTGTCAAAGAGATCACCAACGGCCAAGGCGTTGAAGTTGTTTATGATTCCGTCGGTAAGGATACTTTTGACGACTCGCTGGATTGCCTGAAACGTCTTGGCATGATGGTCAGTTTCGGCCAGTCATCAGGCGCTGTCCCACCCGTCCCGCTTAAAGCTCTCGCACCCGGAGCCTATTTCCTGACCCGTCCGAGCGTCTTTCAATATACCGCCACTCGCGAAGAGCTTCTGGCAACCGCGAACGAGCTATTTGACGTGCTGAAATCCGGTGTGGTGAAGATCGACATCGGTGCAACCTATGCCTTGGCGGACGCCAAACAGGCCCATGACGATCTTGAAGGCCGCAAAACCACCGGCTCGGTGATTTTGAAGCCATAAGACAGAATGCCATTGAAAACATGGATTCCCACCCTCGCGGGAATGACCGTTTGCAGCTAGAGGTAGGGTTAAACCCCTGCCTCTTCTTCTTCGGTGTGCCAGGCGCGGACATCACGTGCGATGGCATCGAAACGATCCGACAGACTAGGGCTAGCAATGCGGCAAGGTGCAATTACGGCCTCGGCCCAATCGACATAGCGCAGAATCTGTTCACGGTCCCAGCCGACCGGCGTATCGGTCAGCATCGCGCCGACATTGGCGACCTTATCCGCCAGACGGACCAGTTTTGCGCCGTCGCTGAGATGCGGAGCGGTTTCGATCTGACGGGCTTTACGGTCATCGCGCGGCAAGGCTTTGTCGTCACTGACCTCAAGCACGATATCGGCAATCATTTCGTTGAAACAGGCGGCAATTTCATCGCGGGTCGCACCGCAATCCTCAATCACGTCATGCAGAACCGCGGCACACAGCACATATTCGTCCGTGCCCGGTTCGCATTCGACGATCAGGCGCGAAACCTCGATCGGATGATTAATATAGGGTTCATTAGCCGGGCCCTTGCGGCGCTGATCACGATGCGCTCGGGCGGCAAAATCGACGGATTTCAGTAAAAGCTGCATCAGCCTTGAAAACGTAGTGGAAGAACAGCACCAGAGTCACATGTGATTGCGGCCACTGCAAGCATTGATGGCTATCGACATCGAAAATCTGCGCCTTACATACAGGAAAGAGCCAAAATCAAGGAGGCGAGAGAGACATGCCCGGGGAAATGAACCTTAAGCTGATCCTGCAAAATACCGGCACCGAACCCCTGCATCTGACCAGTCTGGCACCGCAAACCGGCTGGAAATCCGCCCCACCCCATCATCTGGCTGCCAACAGCCAGTCCGATTGCGAAATCGTTGCGGCTGACGAACTCACCATCACCCTGCGATACGGGATGCATCATATCGGGCTTCATCTTGGCAATGGAAAGCTTCAGGTCGAACCAGGTGACAGCAAACTGATCCGGCAGAAGCTTGATGGTCACATTGCCGAATTGACATTGGCTTTAGCTTAGGGAAAGCAATCAGCTTAACTACGCAGATCGCGCATGCCATCAATCAAAATCTTGCTGCCGATTACGCCGAATACTGCACCAAAAATGCCGTCAACAACGCGGAAAAACCGCTGGTAGGCCCGAACGGCAACACCAGTGGAAAACAGCAGAGCATAGATACCGTAAATAACCATTGCCGAACACGACGCAAGTACCCCGATAACGATCAATGCAGGATGCGTGCCCTGGGCAGAGGCCAGAAACATCAAAACCGCCACCCACATCAATGCAGCCTTGGGATTGGTCAGAACAACGAGTAAGCCGGTGCGATAGGCAGTGAAACCAATCTTTGACGCAGGGCTATACAGATTATCGCGCGCGCTACCAACCGAACCAGAACCTTTCAAGCAAGACCACAACGATTTCAGCGCGAGATAAAGGAAATATCCCCCGCCCACCAGCTTCATCGCCGTCAGGCTTTGAGGGAAAGCATCAATGACCGCGCCAATGCCAAAGGAAAACAGCACCGACCATATGAAAACGCCGGTGGCAACTCCCACAGCACTCAGCAATCCGGGCTGCCGCCCGCCGGAAAGTGCGGCTGATGATACTGCCATCATGTTTGGCCCCGGCGATATCTGTGCCAAGGCAATCCCGACCATCACCGTCCCGAGTTCCATCATATACATGACGCCAAAGTCCTTTGCTGTTGATAGGAAACCCTATCACCGCGCAAAAGGAATTTTCAAACGCCAATGTTTGACATGAAACATTCCACGAAGAAGTAGCCGATCAAGCCCGGTTGCGGCTGCGTAACTGCCATTCGGCGGCCAGAACCGCATAGATATATTCATCACCCCAGACACCGTTGAAGCGATCATTTTCGATCAGATGCGCCTCGCATCGCAGGCCAAGCCGTTCAACAATGCCGACCGATCCGATATTTTCGGTGTCAAGGCGAGCAAAAATCCGGTGAAAACCAAAATGATTGAAACCAAGATCAATCATCGCCGATACGGCCTCGGTCGCATAGCCGTGGCCTGAAAAATCCGGATTGAAGATATAACCGACTTCAGCCTGAAGGGCTGCAATGCTGGCAAGTTTCAAAAGAACCTCTCCTAGGAGGGTATCATCGTCCCGGTTAATTACCGCCAAACGAAATACATCGCCTTCAGCATCAAAGGGCGCGGTCAGCACGATGGAAAACTGTTCTGTCAGCGCATTTGCCGCTGGAGGTGCAGCGTAAAGATAGCGATAGACCGATGGCTGGGAATGATAGGCAGCATATTGGTCAAAATCGCACGCCATGAAGGGGCGAAGCGACAGGCGATTTGTCTGAATCGGTGTAGAGGGAAACGTAATTTTCATTGCAAAACAATATGTTATTTATGCTTTGCGCTATGTAGGCAGGTGCCAGTCTCGCTTCAAGCGAAGTAGATCACAGTGGTTTGGCACGCCTACACAATGGACCCGCTTGTAGCAGACGCAGACTGCTTTACCGAGGCGAGCCAGAACCAAACAAAAACCCCCGGCAGATTGCCGGGGGTTTTCAATGATAGTTCGATTACAGGATCGAACTACGATTAACCATTCATTGAATCGAAGAAATCGTCATTGTTCTTCGTCGATTTGAGTTTGCCAAGCAGGAATTCCATCGCGTCCTGCGGACCCATCGGGTTGAGAATACGGCGCAGAACCCACATTTTGGAAAGCGCGCTTTTCTCAACCAGCAATTCTTCCTTACGGGTACCCGATTTAAGGATATCGATCGCCGGGAAGATACGCTTGTCAGACAGTTTACGATCCAGAATAAGCTCAGAGTTACCGGTCCCTTTGAATTCTTCAAAGATGACCTCGTCCATGCGCGAGCCGGTATCGATCAGCGCGGTTGCGATAATGGTCAGCGAGCCGCCTTCTTCAATGTTACGTGCGGCACCGAAGAAGCGTTTCGGGCGCTGCAGGGCGTTGGCATCGACACCACCGGTCAGAACCTTGCCTGAGCTCGGAACAACGGTGTTGTAAGCGCGTGCAAGGCGGGTGATCGAGTCCAGCAGGATGACGACATCATGCTTGTGCTCGACCAGGCGTTTTGCCTTTTCCAGAACCATTTCGGTAACCTGGACGTGACGCTGTGCCGGTTCGTCAAAGGTCGAACTGATGACCTCGCCTTTCACCGAGCGATCCATGTCGGTCACTTCTTCCGGACGTTCATCGATCAGAAGAACGATCAGATAGGCTTCCGGATGGTTTTCCTCAATCGCATGCGCAATGTTTTGCAGCATCACGGTTTTACCGGTGCGCGGTGGCGCGACGATCAGGGCACGCTGACCTTTACCCAAAGGCGAAACAAGTTCGATCACACGGTTGGTGATGTCCTTGTTGCCTTCCTGATCGAGGTGACGCTCCATCTTGAGCGGCTCGTCCGGGTAAAGCGGGGTCAGGTTATCGAAATTGATGCGATGGCGGACTTTTTCGGGCGCATCAAAGTTGACTTTGTCGACCTTGAGTAGCGCGAAATAACGCTCGCCTTCCTTGGGCGAACGAATCTGGCCTTCAACCGTGTCACCCGTGCGCAGACCAAAGCGGCGCACCTGGCTTGGCGAGACATAGATATCGTCCGGACCGGCAAGGTAGTTTGCCTCGGGACTGCGCAGGAAGCCGAAGCCGTCCGGCAGAACCTCCAACACGCCTTCGCCGAAAATAGCATGATCGTTTTCAGCCAGCTGTTTGAGAATTGCAAACATCAGCTCCTGTTTACGGAGCGTGCTGGCGTTTTCGATTTCGAGTTCCTCGGACAGGGCAAGAAGCTCCGTCGGGGATTTCTTTTTGAGTTCCTGAAGATGCATATGTGCGTTTAATGATCTTGTGATTGCCGGGAAGGGCGATGATTGAAGGAGGAGATGTAAAGAAAGGAATGCGGTTGACGGTCAGGCAGATCATAGTTTCTGCGGACCGGTCGTAACCTTGTAGTTGTGAAGCAGGCAGGACTGTTTCATGTTTCAGGTGTGAAACACCACAGATTGATAACTCCGATTGAACCAATAGTCAAACCGTGTTTCACGCCATTAAGGCAATATCACCTGTACCTGTTGCAGAACTGCCATCCCTACGCCGTCTGCCCGGCTCGAAGCGGCGAAAGATATCCTTCAACCAACCGGCGAACCGATCACGTGGATTCTGCTCAACCGACCCGTTCGCTGATGATAGCCAGCATTCGGGCAAGCTGATCATCGCTTAAACCGGCAATCCGTTCCGACAAAAGATTGGCCAGTTCGGTTGCCTCCGGTTCAAGCCCCGCTGTATCGACTGTTACCTTCGGATGGGAAAGCTGTGCCAGACGTTTGATTTCGTCAACTTCATCCCAGACGAGATTGAAATAACCGCAGATTTGCTGCACCAGACCAGGGCTTGGCCGACCGCGATGTCCGTGTTCAAGGGCAGAAAGATAAGCCGGCGAAAGCTGCAAGGCGTTTGCCATATCTGTCAGGGTGACATTGTGCCGCGCCCGTAATTCGCGAATACGATTGCCAAAGGGTGTCACGGGCGTCTCCGTTTCAGCAGAACATAAAAAGCGCCCGATCCGCCGTGCTGGATACGGGCTTCGCTGATGGCAAGAATGCGGGTACGCAGGCGTGGCGCGCTAAGCCATTGCGGCGTGCGTTGTCGTAAAAGACCGGTGCGGCCATATTCATCGGCGCGCGATCCCTTACCGGTGATCACCAGAACGCAACGTTTTCCGGCTCGCCAGCTATCTTCAATAAACGCGTTAAGCGCATGATGGGCTACATCCTGGGTCATACCGTGCAGATCAATACGACCATCAATTGACATCTGGCCTTTCTGGAATTTTTTGGCCGTCGATTTATCGATATTGTCGGTAACACCCGGTTCAAGTTCGACCAAGGCGCGGTTTTTGATCTGCGGTCCGCGATCAGCATTACGCGCGGACGGCAGGTTTCGCACGGCCCGGACTTCTTCCGCCTTGTTGATTTCACCCTGCAGATCGTCAGGAAGCGGCATCGCCGTATCGCTTTTGGGATGATCCTTGTCCAGCTCGAACACGGTTTCACTGCCCTTTCGCTGTTTGGAACGCAAGGGTTTGACATCACGCGTGAAGATTTCCCAAAGGGCTTTTTCTTCGTCGCTAACGGAGCGCCGTCTTTTATGAGTTTTCTTTTGTGTCATCCACCAGAACGATATGCAAACGGCGCGGTCCGTGCGCACCCAGCTGTATCGTCTGTTCGATATCGCCTGTTCGCGACGGGCCCATCACCCAAAGGAATGTTCGCGGCATATTGCCGTTTCCTTCCCGTTCGCGCAACCGCGGCCATACTTCTTCATAAGTTCCAACGATATCGCTGGCTTTCAAAACCGCAATATGGGTATCGGGAAGCGTATAAGGCATATCCGCCCCCCTTTGCAGCATCAGGCTGCCGGTTTCAGAAACCGCGTTTTTGGCACCGGGTGATCGCAGCATGTCCGCGTCTTCACAAACTGTGTCAGTCATCTCGCCCGAAAAGATCAAGACAGGCGACACCGTTATTATCGAGATTCAACATTGCCCGCAAAAAGGCGCTGTCGGTATCCGAAGATAGGCCATGTTTTTCGCGCAATTCGATGAATTGACCACTTTTCTTATTCTTATCAAGGGAATTTTGTAGAGTTTCTACTTCATCAACCGGAGCAGCGTTACTGATCGCCATATAGAGGAAACAGCTGCGATAGGGCAAAATGCCGTCAATGTCGCGTTGCTGTGCGCTGGGATCAACAATGTCGCGATAGTGTCGCAATACAGAACCACCAATCGCAATCAGATCAACTCGGTCGGCCTGCAGCATCGGCAGTAGAAGGTCTTCACGCGGCACCAGAACAAGCTGCTGAGCGCCACGTCTGCGCAAATAAGGTTCGCGAGCAGATCCCAGCAAAACCCCGATCCGGGCCGAAGCAAGGATTTCCTCGAACGGCATGTTTTGCCATTTCGCGTCCGCGTAACCATACAGGTTCCAGATCGTGCGGCTGATCGGGCCAACCCATTTAAAGCTGTCCTCGCGGTCAGCCGTGCGAGTTGTCGGATAGATAACATGCCGGGCTCCCTGCATTGCCTGTTCCATGACGCGTTTCCAAGGCGCCTGCTCGGCAATGACATAAGGCAGATCGGCATCCTGAAAGACCGAGACGACAAGATCATCGAAATAACCAGGTTCGGGACGAATAGGATCACCACCACCTTCTGACCGGTGGATGGTATAAGCAAGTTTCCCATTGATAAAACTGTCTGTTGTCTGCGGCTGAACCGGAATTTCGGGTTCGGGCAGGTATTGCGCTCGAACATCCCGTACCGCAAATGCCAACACCAGTAGAGCAATCACCGAACGGCCGATAATGTCCGACCCTTTAAAAACCGACCGGCCCAAGAATAGACGTTGAAAAAGTGACGAGAGGATTTGGAGAAGAGAGCTAAATTTCGAAAAAGCGGCATATCGGAAAAACATGCCGGTCACATCAAACTTCTTCGCGCTTGAGCCAGATGGCAGCAGAGAACTTTTTCTCAATATAACTCTGGTGCGCTGCAAGCTCATCTTCACTGAGAATATGTGGTCTTGGTTCCAGGTAGTTTTCTTTTGGCCCCACAATGCGCGGCGTATCAATAACAACCTTTTTAGTAACCTTGGAATCAAGCGAAAGGCCGTGCTGCCGGCCACCCAGCAGTTCAAGATAAACCAATGCAAGAAGGTCGGAATCGAGTAGCGCCCCGTGCAAAGTACGGTTCGAGTTATCAATTTTGAAGCGGCGGCATAGCGCATCAAGACTGACCGGGGATCCGGGGAATTTTTTGCGCGCCATCTGCACGGTATCAATCGCGCGGTCCATCGCTATTTTCGGCTTGCTCAACCATTCAAGTTCCGCATTCAGAAACTTCATATCGAATGCAGCGTTATGGATCACGAGATGTGAATCATCACCGATAAATTCGAGAAAATCGTCTACCACCTCCGCGAAGACCGGCTGGTCTTTGAGGAAATCGTCGCCAAGACCGTGGACATCGAATGCCTCTTTGGGCATTGGACGCTGCGGGTTGATATATTGGTGATATTGCCGCCCGGTCGGCATGTGATTGAAAAGCTCGATACACCCGATTTCCACAAGGCGATGGTCAGCATAGGGATCAAGGCCTGTAGTTTCCGTATCAAGGACAATTTCACGCATATCAGGTCCGATTTTCCAGTTGGTCAACGATGGTTCGTATCGTAGCGAAAGTTACAGCCCGACCCAAGCCTGTCGGAACGATAAAATCAGCTTTGCGACGTTTTTCGCGATCCGGCATCTGTTTGGCAAGAATGGCGGAAAATTTGGCCTCCGTCATCCCTGATCGCGCCATAACACGTTGGCGTTGAATGAATTCTGGTGCTGATACCACAGCAACGTGATCACAGCGTTTTTCACCTGCTGTTTCAAACAGAAGTGGAATATCCAGCACAACCAGTGATCTTTGCGCCAGACGGTTAAGTTTGAGAAATCTGTTTTCTTCAGCCCGAACCAGCGGGTGCAGGACGGCTTCAAGACGTTTCAGCGCATCGGAATCGGCAAAAACGATTGCCCCCAGTATCTGGCGATCAATCCGGCCGTCTTTCAGAACATCGGGGAATACGGAGATGATAGGATCAAACGCCGCCCCGCCCGGTACCATCAAACGATGGACGCTCGCGTCGGCATCATGGACCGGCACGCCAAGATAACGAAACATCCCCGCCGCGGTCGATTTACCCATGCCGATGGACCCGGTCAGTCCCAAAATAACCATAATAAATAGTGCCCTGTGATCTTAATTCGGATTAATCCGGCGAAAGAACAAATTCGCGAAGCTCTGGCGTGACTTCCGGATCAATCCCGAACCAGCGATGGAATCCCGGACGTGCCTGATGCAACAGCATGCCCAGCCCATCAACCACCGGATTACCACGTTTTTTGGCCTGTGCCAGCAGATCAGTGATCAGCGGCGCGTAAACGATATCGGTCACAAGGGCGGTTTTTGGCAAACCTTCAAGATCGATTTCAAGTTTCGGCTGCCCGACCATACCAAGGCTTGTGGTATTAACCACAAGCGACGCATCGGCCAAATCCGCCGGATCAAGCGGCCAGTTCACCACTTTGATGCGCGGATCGTTAATCTCGGCCGCCAGATCATCGGCACGTTTGCGTGTCCGGTTGGCGATGCGGATTTCAAGGATTCCTTCGTCAAGCAAGGCAACCAAAACCGACCGTGACGCCCCGCCCGCCCCCAACACCACCGCAGGACCTGATGCAAAATCGATATCCGGAGCTTCCTGGCGAAGGTTTTCGATAAAGCCGAACCCATCGGTGTTATCGCCCAATACGCGGCCGTCCTTGGCAAAGGTCACGGTATTGACTGCCCCAATGCGACGGGCACGGTCGGACAGTTCATCACATTCGGGCATCGCCATTTCCTTTTGCGGAATGGTGACATTGACCCCGGAAAAACCCAGATTACGCAAGGATTTCAGGGCATCCTGAAAATTCTTCGGTTCGACTGGAAGCGGCATATAGGACCCGTCGATCCCGTATTTTGCCAGCCAGTAGCCATGCAATCGCGGCGATTTGGAATGTGACACCGGCCAGCCCATCACACCGGCAAGACGCGAGGTCCCCGACAGCGTTCGATAAGGAATCCGCGAAGTCATGATGAAAATTTCCTGCCTTAATGTCGTTTATTATGCTTTGAGAATACCGTGATCGCGCAAGAAGCCAATCAGCGGCAAAAGCGGCAAACCAAGCACAGTGAAATAATCACCGCGGACTTCGGTAAAAAGCTGTGCGCCGATACCTTCAAGCTGATAACCGCCAACACAGTTATAAATCTCTTCCCCGGCAGCATCGAGATAGTCTTCGAGCCATTCATCAGTGAAGTTACGGACAGTTAGATTGGCGGTATCGATGGTACCCCAGATGCGCGAACCTTCCTTGTAAATCACCGCTGCCGAAACCAGCTGATGAGTTTTACCGCGAAGCGCGCGCAGCTGGGCGCGGGTATTATCGCGGTCGCGCGGCTTGTCAAACCAGATCCCGTTGCATTCCAGCATCTGATCGGCGGCAATAACGATGCCATCGGGTTGCTGCCGATACATGCGCAACGCCTTCATTTCGGCAAGCGTTTCGGCAGCTTCGGCAGCACTGGCACCTTCGGCCTTCATCGATTGCTTGTAACCGTCTTCGTCGATCATCGAGGCAATTGCCTCACAATCCACACCGGCATTTGTCAGCATGGAATGTCGGGCTTTGCTGCTAGACGCCAGAATCAGTCTGGTCATGTATCGGTACCCTGTAATTACGTGATGTCTTAATTAATGACCGCGCCGGTCATACATGGTCGACAGAATGATGGCAGCGGTTTCTTCGATCGAACGCCTTGTGACATTGATAATCTTCCAGCTGCGATCCGTAAAATAACGGCGTGCCTGATGGACTTCGTTTCGCACGGCAACCGGGTCGACATAATCCCCGCCCTCACCCCGTTCGATCTGGCGCAAGCGGTTTTTGCGGATCGATACCAGTTGATCGACATCCTTTATTAGGCCAACCACCAGCGGATTTTTGAGTTTGTCGAGTTCCGGTGGTAACGGGCAACCCGGAACAAACGGCACATTCGCGGTTTTGATACCGCGATTGGCCAGATAGACCGAGGTCGGGGTTTTTGACGTGCGCGATACACCGACAATCACGACATCGGCCTCTTCAAGATCCCAGGTAGATTGCCCATCATCATGGGATAGGGTGTAATCAATGGCTTCGATCCGGTTGAAGTAATCCTCGTCCATTTTATGGAGAGCCCCGGTACGGCCGCGCGATTGCTGCCCCAGATAACCCGCCATCATGGTGATGGTGTTGTCGAGTACATGACTGTGCGGAACCTGCAGACGGCGACAGCCTTCTTCGAGCTTGCGGCGAATATCCATATCGAAAACCGTATAAAGCACAATGCCCGGGTTGCGTTCGATATCGGCCAGAACACGGGCAAGCTGCGCATCAGTGCGGATCAGTGACCAGACATGTTCATGTGCGCGTACATCGGGAAATTGCGCGATGCAGGCACGCGCAACCCCGTCAACGGTTTCACCGGTGGAATCCGATACCAGATGAAGGTGAAAGATATTGTCGTCGTCAATCATCGCAGTCCTGCAATCTGCCAGCGTTTCACATCACTTAACCGAAATCCGGTGTTCGATATTTCGATCATCTGTCATCTGACAGGGCACTGCAATCCCAACCACAAATTAAACCGACGGAGTCGGGCCTGTGGATAATTGTGGATAACGGGGGCGACTCCGGCCAAATTTTTTCCACAGATTTTATCCTGCACGTCATACAAAATTTCTCAAAGCAACCATCCCACGGGGGATAGTCGGAAAATTTTTTCCCTAATAGCAGGGATAACAAGGCAAAAACCAGATTAATCCCCGTTATCCCCATTATTCAAAAACGGCTTTTCCCAAGCTTACCTTTGGGAGTCGTTCGGAGTCGTCCCCAGTTTTCCCCAAGACCGTTTGAGATGAATCATTTTTCCCGAGTCGCAATGTGGATAAACTGTGCACCAAATTTGATCCCCGTTATCCACAGAGAACCACTAACAAACAACATCCTTTTTTATTAAAGAAGGTTTTGTTAGAGACACGGTGGAAAAACGGCCTGGACAGGCTTCAGGACACAATTCACGGGTCAGGAACAGGGAACCGGACATAAACGTCAGGCTATCGTGCCTGACAAAAAGGATCGGGACTAGCATACCCGGAAACGCCCCTTGAAAGGCAGTTCCGGGCAGTCAAACAGGAAACGTCATGCCCAAACCAACCAAGACCTTTTTGCGTGCCCTTGCCGGTGAAACATTGCCGGTACCGCCGATCTGGCTGATGCGCCAGGCGGGTCGCTATCTTCCGGAATATCGCGCAACACGGTCCGAGGCAGGTTCATTCCTCGATCTTTGCTATAATCCTGATCTTGCCTGCGAAGTTACCTTGCAGCCGCTCAGGCGCTATGACTTCGATGCGGCAATTCTGTTTTCCGATATCCTCGTGATACCACAGGCACTTGGACAGCATTTGGCCTTCAAGCAGGGAGAAGGACCGCAGCTGGACGCCATTCGCGATGCATCTGGCCTTGGTATCCTAAATGTTGATCGCATTCACGATACGCTGGGCCCGGTTTACGAGACAGTGGCAAAGCTTTCGGCATCCATTCCGTCACATACTTCCCTTATAGGCTTTGCCGGTGCACCATGGACGGTGGCGACCTATATGGTTGAGGGCAAAGGCAGCAAGGATTTTGCCAATATCAGGCGGTTTGCCTATGGCGATCCGAACGGATTTTCACGCCTGATCGACATTCTTGTCGAAGCCACAACACAATATCTGCTGAAACAGGTCGAAGCTGGTGCAGAGTGCATCCAGCTGTTTGAAACCTGGGGCGGAGTACTGTCGGAAAGCGGGTTCAAACGTTGGGTGATCGAGCCGACCAAAAAAATCGTCGCAAATCTTAAGGCAGTACATCCGGATTTGCCGGTGATTGGCTTCCCAAGAGGTGCCGGTTTGCATCTGATCGACTTCAAACAGCATACCCGTGTGGATGCGGTTGGTCTTGATAGTGGTGTGCCATTGAAGTGGGTGGCGGAAAACCTTCAGCCGCTGGGACCGGTGCAGGGAAATCTTGATCCGATGTATCTGATTACGGGCGGAGACGAGATGATCAAGGAAACCCGCCGTATTCTTGATACCCTGCGCAATGGTCCGTTCATTTTCAATCTGGGCCATGGCATCACGCCGGAAACATCACCTGAGAATGTCGGCAAACTGATCGAATTTATTCGAAATTATCGGTGATAATTGAAATCGATCAAATCGATTAAAAAATTCAATGCGTAAAATGGCTTAAACCCGTTGCGCTTATATCCTGTTTGGCCATTATGACCGCGGGATTAAAAGAAGCGGGACGGGTCTATCCAAAAACGAGGCTTCCGGAATGAACCGGACAGTTTCAAAACGCCATGAAGGATATGCCAATGTCCGAAACGAAGCGTAAAAAACGCGCGATAATTCTTTTCAATCTGGGTGGGCCGGATGGGCCGGATGCGGTGAAACCGTTCCTGTTCAATCTGTTTAATGATCCGGCGATTATCAGTTTGCCCAATCCGTTCCGGTATTTTCTGGCAAAGCTTATTTCCAGCCGCCGCGCACCTATTGCGCGCGAGATTTATGATCATATCGGCGGAAAATCGCCGTTACTGGAACTCACCCAGGATCAGGCAGATGCGCTTGAAACAGCGCTTAACGGGCTTGATGACGGTTATGAAAACCGCTGTTTCATTGCGATGCGTTACTGGAAACCGTTTGCCGATGACAGTGCGGCAGCGGTCAAGGCATGGGGCGCGGATGAGCAGATTTTGCTGCCGCTTTATCCGCAATTTTCAACGACCACCAGTGGATCGTCGGTCAAGGACTGGAAACGGGCTTGCCATAAGGTTGGTTTGAATGCGCCGATAAAAACCGCATGCTGTTATCCGACCAATCCGGGTTTTGTTGAAGCATCTGCCGAAATGGTCAAGGACGGATATGAAAATGCCCTGAAAAAGTCGGTCGAGCTTGACGTTGGCAGGCCGCGCCTGCTGTTTTCCGCCCACGGGGTGCCAAAGGCCGTGATTACCAAACGCGGCGATCCCTATCAGTCGCAGATTGAAAAATCGGCTCAGGCCGTGGTCGACAAGATGGCGATTGCGGATTTGGACTGGCTGGTCTGCTATCAAAGTCGGGTTGGCCCGATGGAATGGATTGGCCCCTCGACCGAGCACGAGATTGAACGTGCTGGCAAGGATGGTGTACCGCTCGTGATCGTTCCGATTGCCTTTGTCACCGAGCATTCCGAAACGCTGGTCGAGCTCGATATCGAATATCGCGAGATTGCCGACGAACTGAAAATCCCGGTCTATGAACGGGTTCGTACCGTGTGTTCACATCCGCGCTTTATCAGCGGACTGGTTGAAGTGGTCAACGAGACGCAGCAGGCACTTGATCAGAACGGACCCGATGATTATACGGTGGAAACGCGCGGTTGGTGGTGCCCGGACGAGCATAGCTGTGCCGTTGCCAAGCAGCCGCTGAGTGCGGGCAAAGCGTGATAAAATCCTGATTTCAGGCGCGATGCGGCAGGCGGTTATGTGTTTGAGCATTTCCGTATGCCGTTCAAACGGTTATCCTGTTTAAAATCGCCTGATATCGATGATCCCGGATCGGTCAGAAGAGAGAGACATGGATACCTATAGCGTCATCAAATCCCTGCATGTCATCAGCATTATTGCCTGGATGGCAGGACTTTTGTATTTGCCGCGGCTTTTTGTTTATCACTGCGAAGTAGCGCCAGGTTCGGAAGCGGCCGAGAAGTTCAAGATCATGGAACGCCGATTGCTGCGTGCGATCATGAATCCCGCGATGATTGCGGCCTGGATTTTCGGAGGTTACCTGATCCATGCTAGCGGTGCGATGACCGAAGGATGGTTCCACGTAAAGCTTTTGTGCGTTGTGATCATGACCGGCGTCCACATGATACTGGCGCGATGCCGTCGCCAGTTTGAAGCGGACAATAATACGAAGCCACAAAAATTTTATCGTATTATCAACGAAGTACCGGCGGTTCTAATGGTGATCATCGTCTTTATGGTGATCGCGCGGCCGTTCTGAGCCAGAATCATCCAAGCTTGATCGTGAATATCATTTCGTTATTAAAATAAAAAGGCCGCCAAACGGGCGGCCTTTGTTTTGATATCATACCAAAACGCTCAAAGCAGGAAATCAGGCGTTGCCAGCTGGCTGGCCTTCCATCTGCTTGGCAAATTTTTTGCGGAAAAGATCAGCAAAATCAATCTGCTGCATCATCAAGGGCGGGAATCCGCCATCGGCAGTCAGGTCAGAGATGATTTTGCGGACATAGGGGAACAGCATACGCGGAACTTCGATCAGAAGAACCGGAAGGCGGTGTTCGTCGGCAACATTAAGCGTTACGACCGCGCCATATTGAAGTTCGGCAATGAAGGCGACCTTGTCGGCAACATCGGCCTTGACGTTGATCTTGACGGTAACTTCGTGAAGTTTCTGGTCCTGCGTGGTGCGCGCCTCAACATCGACGTCGATGTTGATTTTCGGCTGCTGCTGAAGGGCTACGCTTTCCGGTGCATTCGGATTTTCAAAGGAAAGATCCTTGATGTACTGGGTATGGATCGTGATCGGGTTGCCAGCCGGCTTCTGTTCTTCGCCGCCCTGTGCTGCACCGGTGGTGTTTTCGGCCATTAAAGTCTAACTCCCTTAAATCTTGGTCTTGATCAGAAACAAGCCGTTCAGAATGTATCTGCCAAGGCATTGGCTACATGGTCAGATAATCTGAAACTGGCTGATATGCTTGTTTCTGACGCCGCAACCCTGCGGCATGTCTTCTCATGGCCTAGCATGTCTTCCGGGTACGGGCAAGAAAATCGCCGTAACATCCCGTAACGTCATAAATGGCGCAACATGGGCATTTGGTATGTGATTGTCTGCGGTCTGGTTGGTCAGGTTTAAAGATCGTCTTGCAAGGCATTGAACGTGCCACCAAAACGAAAACAGGACCCGGCGCATGGCCAAAGGTCCTGTCGATATCGATCAATGCAATCGGTTACACCAAACGAGGCGGAAGATCGATATTACAAATTTTTGGGTGGCAGATTGCGGGGATCATCATCATTGGTGTCGTGACCCGTTCCATCTCGGCCCTCGCCATTTCCGTTGGCTGGACTGACGTTTTCGAAATCACCATCAATGATCGGACCACTGCCTGGACGTCGCCCGGGGCGAGCAGAAGCACCGCCTGATGACGAGCCCGGATTGCCATAGGTTCGGCGCGAGAAATTGGTGCGGATATTACCTGACTGAACCAGTTTCATAATGACGCCGGCACCAACCGCCCTGCGTAGTGGTGGGACCAACAACAGGAAGCCCATGGTGTCGGTGACAAAACCCGGAGTTAGAAGCAGCACACCGGCAACCAGAATGCAGATGCCGTCAAACAGCTCGCCAATCGGCATTTCGCCCTGATCCATCTGGGCCTGTGCACGGGCAAGGGTTTGCAAACCCTGGGCGCGCATCAGCGAGGTTCCGACCACGGCGGTCAGGATGACGATGCCAATCGTCGGCCACAGGCCAATCAGTTCGCCCGCCTGAATGAAGACGGCAATTTCGATGATCGGCATGGCCACGAAGATGGCCAGAAAATAAAAGCCCATTTTTGCTCCGCTCGGCTTTGCATTTGGTCGATATGATCAGGTTTGATCACAGCCTGTCAGGCAAACATACTTTGACAGGACCGGTCCGCAAAGCGCAGTATTGCATAAACATGTTGGTTTTCAGGTATTTCGCTTTAATCTTGCCTGAAATACTTTCTGAATTTGGCGGCAAACTACAGGTATAACTGGACGAAAATGCGGCAGTTTACCACCGTGTTCGCGACAATATAATGATTGTGCGAATGAACATGGTGAAACCGATCACATTTTAAATGCGATCGGGAGTTGCCCTTGCATTCGCTTCGGTCCATACCATTTCTCGACCACGGCAGTTTTGCTGTTTTTGGCGTTTTTCGAAACCTTACAGATCAAGAGTCCGGGCTTGCAGTATTTCGACATCATTCTTTTCGCATTGATCGCTGTTTTTCTGGTTTTGCGCCTGCGCAGTACCCTTGGGCGCCGCAATGGCGAGGAAAAGCAGGGTCCCACGGATGTTTTTGGCCGTCGTTCACACGAGGATGACAGCAAAGGTGCCAAAAATGGCGCGCCGCAACCGACGGATAATGTATATCGCCTGCCCGATGCCGATAAGGCAGCCGGAAAGACTGACGGAACGGTCGCAGCCGACAGCAGCACCTTTGGCGTATTGCAGCAAATCCAGAAAGCCGATCCCGACTTTACCCAGCAGGATTTCCTGAACGGAGCGCGAATGGCATTCGAAATGATTGTCGAATATTTTGCCAAGGGCGACAAGGATGGTTTGAGCCCGCTTCTTTCAGCCGAGGTTTACAAGAATTTTGCCGCAGCCATTGATGCCCGCGCCGAAAAGGGCGAGCGCGAGGAAACCACTCTGGTCGGTATCAAGAGTGCTACCATCCACGACGCCATGCTTGAAGGCCGAACCGCCTATATTACGATCAAGTTCGTGTCCGAGGAAGTATCGGTCATTCGCAACAATGACGGCGATGTGGTTTCGGGCGATCCGAATCAGGTGATCGAGGCCGAAGACCTTTGGACATTTGCGCGCAATATCGAAAGCCGCGATCCCAACTGGCAGCTGGTTGCGACTGAAACGCCGGAAGAAGAAACCACGCAGTAGGTTTCACTAGGATTTTGCAATGGCTTGGCGCATTGCGGGACAAAAAGACAAAGGCGATCCATACGGATCGCCTTTTTTATTGCCTGATTTTACCGGTTTGATGGCCTCCGGCAGGTTTCGATTATCGGCTTGTTAAACATGTTTTTGGACAATCGCGGCAAATAATCGAAATATTCGAGTATTGATCAAACAATCATGCCGATTTTGATCCGAATTTGCAGATAACGGGTTTTGCCTTGAAAAGACGTCTGGTTTTGTCGCGCCTTCTTTCATTTTTTGCGGTTTTTATCGGGGCGGCTGGTGCCCTTGTCTGGCTGTTTTGGACCGATATCGCCGGTCTTCTCGGACTGGGCGACGTGGTTGAAAAACCTGCTAATACGCTGACGCTTAACGCAACCGATTTCAGCCAGCTTGATGGTTGGCAGACAGACGATATGCGTGGCAGCCTGAAAGCGTTTCAGCGGTCCTGTGCGGCAATGATCAAGCGAGGAGATGAACGCGATATCGGCCCGGACCCGCGGATGGGAACGGTTGGCGACTGGCGCAGATTATGTGAAACCGCATTGGCGCTGGAGCCCGATACTATCCGCAAGGAAGATGCACGAACTTTTTTCCAAAGTGGGTTCAAGCCATATCTGGTCGGAAATAACAATGATCCCGAAGGATTGTTTACCGGTTATTTCGAACCGGAACTGCGTGGTAACCTGACGCGCGAAGGACCATTTCAGACGGCGATCTACCTGAAACCCGAAGATATGGTTTCCATTGATCTTGGTGCGTTTCGCGAGGACCTTAAGGGCACAACGCTGGTTGGCCGGATCGAGGGTAAAAGCGTTAAGCCGTATTATGACCGAGAAGCGATTGAAAATGGTGCTCTTGCCGGGCGTGATCTTGAACTTGTCTGGGTTGATGACGCGGTGGATGCATTTTTCCTTCAAATCCAGGGATCAGGCCGGGTTGTGTTGCCAGATGGCAGTGTATTGCGCATCGGATATGCCGCCACCAATGGCCATCCCTATTTCGCCATTGGTCGGGAATTGATTGAACGGGGTGAACTGACGCGCGAAACCGTATCGCTGCAAACCATTCGGCAATGGTTATCCACCCATCCGGATCAGGCCGATGATGTGATGAATACCAACGCATCCTTTGTGTTTTTCAATCCGCTGAAAACCGATCCGGATGACCCCGATGCCGGGCCGCTTGGATCGCAGGGCGTACCGCTGGAACCAGGGCGGTCATTGGCTGTTGATCGGCGTTTCCATGCCATGGGAGTTCCGATCTGGCTTGAAACCGATGATGCGATGAATGCCGATGCCAGATTTCATCGTCTGATGGTTGCGCAAGATACGGGCGGCG
Organism: Thalassospira lucentensis; assembly: GCF_001613805.1. Lineage (GTDB taxonomy): Bacteria > Pseudomonadota > Alphaproteobacteria > Rhodospirillales > Thalassospiraceae > Thalassospira > Thalassospira lucentensis_A. The sequence continues at coordinate 248,873 of NZ_LPVY01000005.1, read as the reverse complement.
CCATTCGTGGCCCGGTACGCGGGGATATCTTCTTTGGTCCAGGCGAAGATGCCGCCCTGCATGCCGGTCATATGAACCGCATGGGACGTAAATTTGTTTTGCTGCCGGCGTCTGTTGATCCGGCCAAACTGGCGGAGGCCAAACCCTGATGTTGCGTCACATCGTGCTGTTACAGATCGGAGACGGTGTTTTGGCAGCACAGATCACGGACCTTCTTGAAGAATTATCGCAAGTTGCCCTTGAAACGCCGGGAATTCTGGCCTTTGCTGCGGGTCCCAAAACATTGGGAAGCGGGCTTAGTCAGGGTTTCACCCATGTATTGACCATTGATTTCGTCGATGGGGCGGCCCGTGATGCGTATCTTTCCGGTCTGGACAAGGACGGGGTCGGTCGCCGTATTTCAGAAATGACGGTCGGTGGACTGGGCGGAGTCCTGGCAATCAATCTTGATATTTCGGATATGAAAACGCCTGACGACTTACCTCCGAAGAAACTTCAGGCGAAATGGGTATAATTATCAATCAGAAATAAATGATTGATTTTATATTTATAAAATATGTTTCTTCTTGGCAGTAACAAAGGTGGATATTTTTCCACCAAAAAAGAAAACGGGCAGGATGAACCTGCCCGTTTGTAATTCCAGATGTTTACCGTGTTCTGCGCGGTAGTTACTGCGCGGCAACCACATTGGTACTTTCGTTGCCCGAAGCATTGCCACAGCCGCCGACACGCGATTTACGCTGGCGCTGGCTTTCGGATTTCAACTGGCCGCAGGCAGCCAGAATATCGCGGCCACGCGGCCAGCGGATCGGTGCTTCGTAGCCAAGTTCAAGCAGCGTATGGGCGAATTTCTTGATATCGTTGGTCGGCGTGCATTCATAATCCGACCCTGGCCATTTGTTGAACGGGATCAGATTGAATTTGCAATGGACGCCCTTGACCAGCTTTGCCAGCGCACGCGCATGTTCCGGTTTGTCATTCACACCTTTAAGCATCACATATTCCATTGTGATCGGGCGCGAATTGGACATGCCGGGATAATGACGGCAGGCATCCATCAGTTCCTTGAGAGGATATTTCTTGTTGATCGGCATGATTTCGTTGCGCAGATCATCATCGGGCGCATGCAGCGAAATTGCCAGACCAACACCAAGTTCCTCGCCGCAACGTACGATTTCCGGCACCACACCCGATGTGGACAGGGTGACGCGACGGCGCGAGATTGAAATACCTTCGCCATCCATGGCGATTTTCAGCGCTTCGCGGACATTTTCATAGTTAAACAGCGGCTCACCCATGCCCATCATGACGATGTTCGACAGGCGACGGATGCCGTTTGCCGGGGTCGGCCATTCGCCGTAACTGTCACGGGCAACCATGAACTGGCTGATGATTTCGCCGGCTGTCAGGTTACGAACCAGAAGCTGGGTACCGGTATGGCAAAACTTGCAGGTTAGCGTACAGCCGACCTGCGAGGAAATGCAGACAGCCCCGCGATCTTCATTGCGATCCGGGATATAGACCGTCTCAGCTTCGTTGCCATCATGGAACTTCATCAGCCATTTATGGGTATCGTCCGAGCTTTTCTGATCGGCTGTCAGAACCGGTCGGCCGATATAGAAGTCCTGTGAAAGGCGATCGCGCAGCTTTTTGGAAATGTTGGTCATATCCTCGATGTCTTTGACACCGCGGTTGTAGATCCAGTTCCACATCTGTTTGACGCGAAACTTGCTTTCGCCCATTTCGCCAAGCAGTTCGGTCAGCTGATCACGAGACAATCCCACGAGATCACGACGTCCGTCGGCAGCCTGCCCGTTTGCGGCGCGCGTTACGAATTCGGTCAACGTCGGGCCGCTCTGGCTGGTGGCGGCTGCGGCATTTGTGGTCGCGTTCTCGGTCAGGACGTCGGTCATCCCGGGCTCTCTCTTTGGTTCTGGCAGTTTTATCGGCGTTTGTTCTTGGTCATCGGGCGGCATCAGCACCGTTTCCGGCTTTGTGCATCCGATGCGCGCCGGATTTGCAACGGGGCGGGACTATAACAGATTTTCCCGCGAAATGCTTTTGGCGCATAAACCATGGCCCCGCATATAGCGGGGCCGGGGCAATTTACAAACGATAAAATTCACATTGCAGCTATTTGTCGGACGCGATGCAGGTTTACAAGCGCCTCAAACCGCAGGGATTTACCGGTTCGTCGTTCGCTCAGCTAACCGGTTTGGCGTCGCAAGCCTTTGAAATCGCGTTATAGGCTGCGGTAAACCCGGAAAGTGAATAAGTATCGGTAGTTTTCGTCCCTCGCGATGAATTGCCGACGACAACCATATTGCTTCCGGCCTTCATGGCGCTAACCAGTTTGCGATCTTCCTCGCCATTCACGGCCCAGGCTGAGTCCTCGTAGGTAAACAGCTTGAAGCTTTTGGAATCGATTCGAAGGTCAACATCGCTATCCTTTTCATAGGTATAGCCGGTAATGAAGCTGACTTCGTTGAACAGTTTTAGCGCCGGGCGGTGCGTAACCATGACATAGATTTTGCCGCGCTGGGTATAATCGCCTTTGGCGGAGGTCGGCTGGCTACCGATATAGCAAACTTTCTTGCCTTTTTCGGAATAGCTATAAGCTTCCCATTTTCCATATACATCAATTAGTTGCGGCGCATTTTGCGCAATCGCAGCCTGAGAGACCAAAGCGACGAGGGCGGCAGCTGCACCTGCCAGCGAATTCCTGACAAGACGATGGGCGTGTTTTTTCATGGGCTCGCGTATCGTGTCTGAAGTTTCGGAACGATGACTTTAAACCCGCCCGATGTGGCGGATTTATGAGGAACTTTCACCCGAGAGTGCCGGTAAAAGGTAAATATTCGACCAAGGAAATCACGCCATATCGCGAAACTTGAAAAAATCGACAGCGATATGGGAAAATGGTGCAAATAGCTGTTCCTTCTGGGGTTTTAACCTTTGTTGTCCGCGGCAATTCGGGCCTTAACCACCTGATCAAGGCAATCCTGGACAGAGATTTTATCGGCACTTTTGCGTTTGCGGGCCAGCATATGGGTCATCTTGCGTGTTTCCCCTTCTGCTGCCGGGAAAAAGAACGCATCAAAAGAACATTCCTCGGAACGGTATTGCCAGACCCGTGCAGGACCCTCGCCGCGGGTCATTTCGGGTTCGCCGATTTTTTGCTCTACCGCATCCTCCGAGAGACCCATCAGGGTTTCAGCCCTGATCGACTTAAAGGGAACGGGCGGAATGGCAACCGTTATGCGGGGGGATTGCGATTTGGCAGTGCCGGTCGGGTTTACAGCAGATTTAGTTGAAGTGTTGGTCGGTTTCGTTGTTGCGGTCCCTGTACCGCCAGAAACAGAATTCCCGGATTTTTTCGGGATATCTTGGGTCACGCGTGGTGAACTGGTTGACTTGGCCTTGCCATAGTTCTGATTTGTGCTGCCAGGCGGGACAGCATTCCCACCACATGCCACCAGCGACGTCGCGATCAGTATCATCGCGCAGAGAAGCCCGGCGGGGTGTTTACCGCGCCGGGGCTGTATCGGGGTTGTTTGGGTCAGTGAGCGGTTTATGCCGGTCACGGATCAGATATCGTCGCTTTTGCGTGGAATGGTGATTGCAGCCGAATGGCCGGTACGGCTGGTACCGTCGTCGCTGCCTTCAACATATTCCAGCGAGCCCTTGATGCGGGCACCGTTTTCAATCTGAAGCGCACCATAGGTGATCTTGCCATTGATATCTGCCGAGCCGATGACAATGACACGACGTGCCGTCAGGTCGCCTTCGAAAGTGCCGCTGATTTCGGCTTCGTCGACCTGCGCGGTACCAACGAAGGTGCCGCCTTGGGAAACTTCAAGACGGGTGCATTCCTTGATCTGGGCTTCGACATGGCCCTCAACGACGAGGACGTCGCAGGAACCGATTTCACCAGCCAGACGAATATCGCGGCCAACCGTCAGTTTTTTGCCCTCGGTGTGGCTTGGGGTGGCACTTGGACGACCAGCACTGCCGCGGGTCGGAATTTCAAGCGGGCGCTTCGGGATTTCCGGACGGAAGCTGGTGGAATGCGGTTTGCTGGACATTTTCGGTTCTTCCTTTGTGCGCGGCTGAGTAAACAGCTGCGGCTCACTACGTTTTTCTGTTTTTGTGGCGGTATCGTTGCTGGCACTCGCACTTTCGCTCGAAGCCGGTTTGATCGGCGAGGAAGCTGCGCTGTCGGAAAGACCGCCGGAATTCAATCTGGAAGAAGATGTATCTGACGAAGCCGGGCTGCTGTCGACTGTTTTGTTGGATTTTTTCTTTCCGAACATGGGGATGACCAAATCCTTGTCTTGCAGTTTCGTTTCAGGTTTCCGCCATTTTATCTGATGCCCACGGGAATGGCGTCAGACGGTGATCCGGTTTTCGAATGCACCCAGACGGACGGAGTAATGCACCATAAAGGCAGTCGCGATAATCGGCACCACAAGGTTGACCAGCGGCACGGTCATCAGGAATGTCAGTCCGATTCCGGCAAACCAAAGTTTCGTCTGGCAACTTTTGCGAATGGCATTCACCGTGCGAACATCATAACGACGTGCGGCGACCAGTTCAAAATATTCGCGCGACAGCAGATAGCCATTCATCGCATAAAACGCGATAACATATACTGGACCTGCTAAAAGAAGCGGCAGGATCAGGATGTTAAGGGCCAGCGCCGTCAGCGCAAATTTAAGGCCACTGATCAGGGCCTCGGAAATCGGTTGCGGGCGTGTTTCAGGCAGGGTTGGGTAATATTTGTCTTCGACCGCATCGGCGATCTGATCAAGCAGCAGGCTCGAGATCAGGACAGTGGTAGCCGGAAACATTAGCAGCACCAGAAACGCAAGACCCACGCCAAGCAGCCAGTCAGCCGCTGTTTCCATCCAGCCACCATCGGCAAAGAAGGTGATCGAGTTCAACCCGAATCCGATCAGCATCCAAAGCCCGACTATTATCGCCAGGGCGCCGGCAACACCGATCAACACAACCTTGCGAAATCGCGGGTCGGAAAACTGGGAAACGGATTTCAGAAAATCATTGATCATTGGCGGTTTTATCCTGCTGGCACGGTCACGATTGCGCACAAGGGAATCATGTCAAACATTACTAGGCAATCAAAATTAACAGGCCGTGAAATCAGAGGAGAATTTGACAGATTTTTAGCCCGAAGCGTCGGATAACTTACGCTTTAGGCAGAAAAAAGGCGTCCGGCCAGGGGGGAGAACCGGACGCCAGCGCTCCGATGATCTGGAGCGTGAGGAAAGGTAGGGGAGACCTGTTCCTCACACTTGGCTCCCACATCAAAATTCGGGAACCTTGTGACAGATTTTTATATGGGGACTGAAAGCCGCGTCTGCCATAGATCAGAGCCGCATATCGGCCATAAATTTCATGCATGCAGGTGAAAAATTACAATCTGATTGATCGTTGCGAAACGACAATATTTGCAAGAGCTTGAATCGGAATGCTTAACCGTTCTGTCAGACGGTTTTGACAATTTCGTGAAGTCGATGGGAAATCTTGAAATCAGCCGCGCTGGTTGGGCCAGATACGTTCGAACTTGAATAATTCCGGGTCGAGCGTGACACCTTCTTCGGTATTGAACAGGGTCACTGTAGTCTCGATCCCGGCGGGGTCGGTGACAATCCACTGGCGCAACTGCATCGGGTTTTCTTGGAATACAAGCGTGACACTGCCAGCACCCGGATCGGATTTGCGGACCATTTCGACGCGCATGGTTTCCGCAGTCCGTTTGAAATCGACAACCTTGACCTCGCGCGTTAGCGAGACGTCTTTTGCCAGAATGATTCCGGCTGGGGTTTCGTCGATGTCAAAATAGGTTGGAGCGTTGATTTCCTTGTCATAATAGATGAAATCGGATCCGGTCGAGACCAGCAGAATCTGGGCCGGCGGATTATATTCAAACCGCATCTTGCCGGGGCGCTCCATATAAAGCTTCCCCTCGGCAGCACCACCATCCGACGAAATCTGGACAAAATCGGCTTTCAGCGTGGTGATGTCTTCGAGATAGTTTTCGATCTTGTCAATGGTTGCCTGATCAACCGCACCCGATTGTGCAAGTGCATTTGCCGGGGTCAGGCTGATTGAAGCTGGTGCGGCAATCGCAAATGCGGTCGCAAAGACCGATGCTGCCGTCATGGTGCGGAAACGCGCGCCCATCTGTTTGATGCGGAATTTGCCGAATTTGCTGAAGAACGCCATTTGACAGCCTGTTTACCCGTTTAAGAAATTCTGTGATCGCGATTGCGAAACCCGAATGGCGAATGATAAAAATTCAGCCAAATTGTAACCAACCACAATATGTACAACATATCGCATCATTTGGCCGGGAAGGCCAGCCGGGTCAAGTCGCGCCCGCAAATGATCACAATTGGCCGGGTTTGGCCGCATTTGCAGCAGTGACCGGCTTTCCGGCAACAGGAGAAAGCGTTTCATGAGTCGCACCGTCGCCATTCAGATGGATCCGATCGCATCAATCGATATCAAAGGGGATTCAACCTTTGTCATGGGGCTCGAAGCCCAAGCACGCGGTTATGACCTTTTGCATTATCATCCTGATGACATGTTTTATGACCGTGGCCGGATCAAGGCCGAAGTCCGCCCGATGAAGCTTCGCTACGAAAAGGGCAACCATTACGATCTTGGTGATGCAAAGATCATCGACCTCGCGAAGGAAACCGATGTGATCCTGATGCGTCAGGACCCGCCGTTTGACATGAATTACATAACGGCAACCCATCTGCTTGAAGCTGTTCATCCGGAAAGTTTCGTGGTTAACCATCCCGGCCATGTGCGCAATGCACCGGAAAAGATTTTTGTCACCGAGTTCCCCGACCTGATGCCGCCGACCCTGATTACCCGGTCAGCTGCGCGCATTCGCGATTTCCGCGAGGAATTCAAGGATATCATTGTCAAGCCGCTGTTTGGCAACGGCGGGGCTGGCGTGTTTCACCTGAAACCGGGGGATGAGAACCTTAATTCGCTGTTGGAACTGTTTGCCGTCCAGTCGCGCGAACCGCTGATGGTCCAAGCCTATTTGCCGGACGTGCGCAAAGGCGACAAGCGCATCATACTGGTTGATGGCAAACCGGTCGGTGCGATCAATCGCGTTCCGGCAGAGGGCGAGGCACGGTCGAACATGCATGTCGGCGGGGTTGCCGAAAAATCCATGCTGACCCCGCGTGAGATTGAGATTTGTGAACGCATCGGGCCGGAACTGAAAAAGCGCGATCTGATCTTTGTCGGGATTGATGTGATTGGTGACTATATGACGGAAATCAACGTTACCTCTCCTACCGGACTCCAGGAAGTGAACCGGTTTGATGGATCGAAACTGGAATCCCTGATCTGGGATGCGATTGAAACCCGCATATCCTGAGCGGATTTCAGGACGGTACGATTTTGGGGCCAAGTGGTATAACCACTTGGCCTTTTTTTTGGTTTTTCGGTCTGGTTGAAACAGATGGCCGTGAAATGGCCGGATTTTATCATCAATTCTGCACCAGTTTGCTGCCCATATCGGTTGATGTGACCGAATTCATGCCCGCAGGCTGGAACCAAATGCCTGTTTCTGCGTATGATTCTGGGGATCAATTATCAACAAAGCGGAATCCGATTGCATGGCGGATAAGCAAAACAGCGCAATTTCAACGAATGGCACCTTTGGTCCGTTTCTGTTTGCGCGTGGCAGCGACGATAAAACAGCCCGTCTGGCCGCCCTTGTGGTGACGCAGGAAGGGGACGATCCGGCCGAGTTTCGCATCATGGATCAGGATATTGTGACCCCGGCAAAGCTCGCGACCCGGTTTGGACGCGATTACTGGCGCTATGATTTCGAGCTGCCGGTTGCATCGGATGCGCGTTACAGTTTCGATACCGAAACATATCATGTGAATACCGATATGACCCATGACCTTCGGATCGGGTTTGTTTCGTGCAACGGGCAGGAAGACGGCGATTTGGACCGGCCTTTGACGGATCGCAACGCGCTTTGGATTGATCTTGGTCACGAGCATGAGAAACGGCCCTTTTCGCTGCTTTTGCATGGCGGGGACCAGATTTATGCCGATGGTGTTTGGGAATGCCATCCAGATATTGTCGCGTGGCAAAAGGTGCAAAAACGCCAGAAACTGGCGACAGATTTCACGCCGGACATGCATGACGGCGTTCTGAAGTTCTATCTTGAACATTATCTTGAAATTTATGGCCAGCCGCAGATCAGCCATATGCTGGCGCGCGTGCCGTCTTTAATGATGTGGGATGATCACGATATTTTCGATGGTTGGGGCAGCCACAAGAAATGGTTCCATGACAGTATGGTTGCCAAGGGCATGTTTGACTGTGCGCGCGAGGCATTCTGTTTGATGCAGCTTTGCACGGCACCCGACGATCTGGCTGGTAAGATTATTGATCGCAGTGGGGAAAGTCTTGGCTGGCGGACGGATTTTCCGCGATTTTCGGTGATTGCGCCCGACCTCCGGTCGGAACGGACCCCGCATGCGATCATGGGCGAACATGGCTGGCGGGACATAATTGCGACACTCGATACTGTTCCGGAACATAATCGTATTTTGTTGATGTCGAGTGTGCCGGTAATTGGCCCGCGCCTGTCGCTGGTCGAGGCGATTTTGCACCTGATGCCCAGTGCCCAGAAATACGAAGATGACCTGCGCGATCAGTGGCAAAGTCGCTGGCATCGCAAGGAATGGTGCCGTTTTCTGGAAACGCTTGAAGAAGTTGCCAATGATCGCAATCACGATATCACCCTGCTTTCGGGGGAAATTCATGTGGCGACGCGAGGCACGTTTGAAACAGGTGGAAAAACCATCCATCAACTGGTGGCATCGGGGATTTCACATACCGCACCTCCGGTCGCATTCGCACGGGCACTTGGTCTTCTGGCGTGGATTGGTGACAATCCCCTGCCTGGTCGCCCGACGAAGCTTAAACCGCTTCCGGGGCGATTTGGCACCTACTGCGCGGCGCGCAATTACCTGACACTGGATCGCGAGGATGAAAACTGGCGGGCCAACTGGCATCTGGAAAATATCGGCTGGACGCCTGATTTAAAGATTTAGGGAGGATCGCATGGCACCCACCATGCAGCTTTATTACGCACCGACTTCGCCATTTTCGCGCAAGGTCCGGATTATTGCGCGTGAATTGGGTCTTGAAGGCAAGATCGCCGAAATCATGATCGATCCTTGGACCGATGCGGCGTTACGCGAACACAATCCGCTGGCCAAGGTACCGACTCTGGTACTTGAAAACGGGATGGCGGTGTTCGAGTCTGCGGTGATTTGTGATTACCTTGATGAAGTTGCCCGTGCGAATAGTGATGGGACAGGCATCATTCCGCAGGAAGGCTCCGAACGGCTTAATGCCCTGCAGTGGCAGGGATTATCTGACGGCATGATGGCGGCAACCGGTCGACTTTTTGCCGACAGCAAACGACCAGAAAATGAACGTTCCGATTCCGTAATGGATCGACAGCATGCGGCAGTCCAAAGAAGCATTGACGCCATAGAAGGCGGCATCCTCAGTCTTGCAGCAGGCCGGCCGATATCGGCACTCTGTCCGTCGTAGCCGCCCTTGAATATGTCGATTTCCGCTGGCCAGACGGGCGCTTTGCCCTTTCGGATGATCTGCGTCACTGGATGGCGACACTAGCAGATCGTCCATCAATGATCGCCACGCGGTATCATCTTTTGCCGGCTTGACAGACCTGGCCTGCATGGATGCGATATTGCCCGTGCAGTTTATACCGGCTATAGCGTGGTCGGGCTGCCAAATGTGCTATGATGTCGGGCAGCAACTTTTCAGATGAAACGGGTTTCATGACCGAAATTACCAAATCCATGCGTGAACGGGCCTGGGCCAGGGCCGGTAAAATCCAGGGCGAGGATTCCGCCGAAGTGCGCAAGCACCGTGCGAGCGGCATCACGATGAAAAAGGAAAGCTTTGGCAAGTTCCGCAATTTTGGCTGGACCGTGGTCGATGGCGTTGCCGTCCCGTGCCGCAAGGAATTCCTGCCACCACGCGATGAAAACGTGGATGTTGGCGAAAATCCTGATGAAGATAAGGCAGCATCCGAAGATTAAGCTTTGGCTGGCTTGAGGCACTTTACCGGATTAGCCGGCATGTTCCCGTGACAACCTGACCAGATCAGCCAGAAGCTGTGACGAATCCGGACCGGCAACCATGCTTTCAAGTTCAGCCTGGGTTTTTTGCCAGATCGGAAAGGCGCGCATCAGAAGCGCCATGCCCGGGTCGGTCAGGGTCAGAAGGCGACCGCGTTTGTCCTTCGGGTCGGGCTGAATATTAACCAGCCCGCGTCGTTCTAGCGGTTTGAGATTGGCCGTCAGTGTCGTGCGATCCATTGCCAGCAAATTGGCGACATCCTGCATATGCGGTGGTTCGGGTCGGTTAAGTGACATCAGCAGGGAAAATTGCCCGCTGGTCAGATCAAGTGAACGAAATGCATCGTCAAACCGTCGCGCAATCGTGCGCGCGGCCCGGCGGACATGCAGGCATAGGCAACTGTCACGCACCATCAATGTCGATGAAAACGGAACTTTATCGTTCTGGTTGAAATCTTTCTTTGACATGAATTAATTATGTTGATATCAACGTATTTGTCAAACGGGAAAATAAGAAAAAACTGATCAATCCTTTGGTTCAAAAGCGCCACCACGCCTTTGATCTTTACGACAACCTTCTGAGAGGCAAGGAGGAAGCCCGATGCAGAAGATAAGCCCCTTTTTGTGGTTTGACGGCAACGCCGAAGAGGCCGTCAATTTTTATGTGTCCGTTTTTCCAAATGCCAAGATCGGCAAAATCCTGCGCAGCAGCAAGGCAGGACCCGGACCGGAAGGCAATGTTTTAACCGTAAGTTTCGAGTTGGGAGGTCTGCAGTTCACGGCTCTTAATGGCGGGTCGCAGTTCAGGTTTACCGAAGCTGTTTCCTTCACCGTATCCTGCAATGACCAGGCAGAAGTTGATTATTACTGGGACTGCCTTTCCGAAGACGGGGAACCCAGACAGTGTGGATGGGTAAAAGACAGATTTGGCCTTTTCTGGCAGATCACCCCGGTCCGCCTTATCGAACTAATGAACGATCCAGATCCCGACATAGCCGCCCGGGTCGCAACAACCATGATGTCGATGGACAAATTCGACATCGCCGGGATTGAACGTGCCGCCAAAGGCATCTGAAAACTCCACACAAAACTTTAGCCAGTCCCTCGCACCACCAAGGCAAGGAAATTCCCCCATGACTGATAAACAAATTAAAGATCAAGCGGCCATTCGTGAGATTTTCACCCGTTGGTCAAAGGCGGCGCGCAACAAGGATCTCGACGGTATCATGGCGTTATATAGCGATGATATCTGCTCCTATGACGCAGTCGGTCCGCTGCAATTCAGTGGCCGGGAAGACTACCGTGCCCATTGGGACCGCTGCATGGCATTTGATGATGAATTCATCATGGAACCGCAGGAACCGACTATTCGTGTTTCTGGTCATCTGGCGGTTGCACGGTTCCTGATCCGGTGCGGTATGCGCAAGGAAGACGGAACCGAGCAGGCAAGCTGGATGCGGTCAAGCTATCACCTTGAAAAGCAGGGTGGTGAATGGCGCATCGCGCATGAACATTTTTCCGTGCCCTTTGATTTTGAAAACGGTGCCGCCCAGTTCGGGCTGCAGCCGTAAATCTCCAAACCAACCAGATTTTTACACATAAAGGAACGCTCCGATGAAACTGATCACCTATCTGAATTTCGATGGGAACTGCCGCCAGGCATTTGAATTCTATCAATCCATCCTGGGTGGTGAACTGATTATGATGCCGTTCGGCGATACACCGATGGCTGCTGACTCGCCTGAGCATAATGACAAAATTGCCCATGCATGCCTGATGGGCGATGGCTGGCATTTAATGGCATCCGACTGCCCACCGGAATATTTCACCAAAATGCAGGGTATGACTGCATCCCTGCATTTTGAAAATACGACCGATGCCAGAAAGATATTCGATGCCCTTTCCAAAGACGGCCAGGTGACCATGCCGTTCGAAGAAACCTTCTGGTCGCCGGGCTATGGCATGTTTACCGATAAGTTCGGTACACCCTGGATGATCAATACTGATATGTCGCCGGAAGACGGCGCTGGATGCGCCTGATCTGTCGCGGATAAACGACTTGTTGCCTTGATTCCCGTTTCCCGCCAAAGTGGTATATAGAACTTGGGGTTACGGGGATCAGCACCATATGACAGCACGGGTTACGACCGTCGCCTTTGCCGGGATTGATACAATTCCGGTCGATGTGCAGGTCCAGATGGCAAGCGGTTTACCAGCCTTTACTGTGGTTGGTCTGCCTGACAAGGCAGTTTCCGAGGCACGCGAACGTGTACGGTCGGCACTTTCGGCGATGGGGCTGGCATTGCCGCCCAAACGCATAACGATTAATCTGGCCCCGGCTGATTTGCTGAAAGAAGGATCGCATTTCGATCTGCCGATTGCACTTGGCCTTTTGGCCGAAATGGATGTGATAGGGCACGAGGATATCGCCAGTTTTGTCGTGCTGGGTGAGCTGGGACTTGATGGCAGCGTTACAGGTGTTGGTGGGGTTTTGCCAGCAGCCATGCAGGCGAACAGCATGGAAAGGGGAATTATCTGCCCCGTTGACAATGGTGCGGAGGCCCTTTGGGCGGGGGAGCTTGAAATTCTCGCACCATCACGCCTGACCACCTTGATCAATCATTTCAAGGGTACGCAAATCCTCCCGCGACCAAAGATGCCCAAGACTGAACCATCGCCCATCTCCCTACCCGATCTTCGCGATATCAAAGGGCAGGAAAGCGCCAAACGCGCGCTTGAGATTGCCGCGGCCGGAGGGCATAATTTACTGATGAGCGGTCCTCCCGGTTCGGGGAAATCGATGCTGGCGGCAAGGTTGCCGGGGCTTTTGCCAGAACTGGATGCCAGACAGGCACTTGAAACCACAGTAATCCATTCGGTTTCCGGTATGTTGCCTGAAGGCGGGCTTATTCGTACCCGTCCCTTTCGTTCGCCGCACCATTCAGCATCCATGCCAGCACTTGTTGGTGGGGGACACAGGGTGCGCCCGGGCGAGATTTCGCTGGCGCATAATGGTGTGCTGTTTTTGGATGAATTACCGGAATTTCAGCGCAATGTCCTTGATGCGTTACGCCAGCCGCTTGAAACTGGGCAGGTATCTGTGGCACGCGCCAATGCCCATGTGACTTACCCCGCGCGCGTCCAACTGGTCGCCGCGATGAACCCTTGCCGGTGCGGATACTTGGGCGACAATGACCTTGCCTGTACGCGGGCGCCGCGTTGCGGAGAGGATTATCAGGCCCGAATATCAGGGCCCCTGCTGGATCGTTTTGACATTCAGATCGACGTTCCGGCCGTCCGTCCTGAAGAGCTTGACCTTCCCTCAGGTGGCGAGACGACGCAAACCGTGCGGGACCGGGTTCTGGCCGCGCGTACCGTTCAGTCATTACGATATAAAAATGATCATATTTCAACCAATGCCGAGGCAGATGGTGAAGTGCTGCAGACTGCTGCGGCACTTGATACTGATGGCCGCGGTCTTTTGCAGGATGCCGCGCGTCAGATGAGGCTGTCGGCACGCGGGTATCATCGTGTTTTGCGCGTTGCGCGCACAATTGCCGACTTGGCAGGCATGGATGGCGTCAAGCGTAGCCATGTTGCCGAAGCTCTTGGCTATCGGCATATGGTGTATCGGCGATAATCAGGACATGCGTGAAATACGATAAACCGACGATGGTGGCACATTGCGAACAATGGTGCCAATTCGTACGGATTTAAGACCCATCCGTTCCAGAATGGCGGAGGGTACCGGGCAGCGCGGGCCATAGGTAAACTGATAAAATGCCCCATCGGGTCCGAGATAACGGAATGCACCGTTCAATACCCCCATCACCTGACGCGGTCGCATTGACAGCAAAGGAAGTCCGCTGATGGCGGCACCAAGGCAGTGCGCAGGATACAAATCACTACGGGCAAGCCGGGTGGCATCTGTGTGAAAAACACGGGCGCGCGGATAGCGATCTGCCAACAGGCGCGCGAATTCCGCCCCGGCTTCAATCAGGGTCAGATCACCTTCATCAAGACCGCGCGCAATCAGAGCCCGGGTAAAAACACCGGTTCCCGGTCCAAGCTCCAATACCGATCCGGTCGTGGGGGAAATTTCAGACGTAATCATTTCTGCCAGAGCCGGGCTGGAAGGCGATATGGCCGAAACGCGTCTGGGGTCGGCTACCCAGGCCCGGAAGAACGGCAAAAGATCTGACATAGCGGTTCCCTGTACTGACCACGAATGACGATATTTTCCCCGACTGGTGCACTATATGGGGATGGGAAGATGTGCAGTGCAACGTATTGTCACGAAATATCGATCCTCATCATGTCGTTACAGGTGCGGGTTTGTGTTCTTTTTGTGTGGTTCAGTGGGTGTTCTTGCGCAGCTCGTCGATCAGCTGTGCCTTGTCGGGGTCGGCATGGAAACTTGACGGAATGATCATCATACCCTTCGTGCCATCACGGGCCTCTATCATGTAAAGGGTGGCGTCATCCCCCGGATCGGTGCCGGCATCGACACTGTTGCTATGAACGATTTTTAGATCGGCAGCAGCATAAACCGGACCGCTGCCGTCGCAGCGTACGCCGCCTGCCTCGTAGACAAAATGATGTGAAAAGCCATGACGGATGGCATTTTCCTGAAGTTCGGCCAAAGTCATTGTCGTCTCTCCTGCTGGTTACGGGATACTTGTTCCTGAAACGCGGAAGCGATGCGACTGTTCCGATTTTATCGGGACTGACTGCGCAGATGATCGATCAGTTCCGCCTTGTCGTGCTCGGTGTAAAAGCTGCTGGGCACGATCAGGGTGCCACGTGTACCGTCGCGGGCTTCAATCATATAAAGCGTGGCGTCATCCCCAGGATCGGTGCCGCTATCGACGGATCGACTATCGATAATGGTCAGATCATTCGCGGAATAGCTGACTTCCTTGCCATCGCAGGTGACATGATTTCCGGTCGCACTGAAATGGTGGGTGAAGCCCTTTAGTGTGGCAATTTCCTGCAGTTCGGAGAGGTTCATGGCTTAAGCTCCGTTTGCTGGTGTTTCCGGGATCTCGATCATAGCACTATAGGGCTGGGAAATATTGCCATCACTATGGCAGAAAACCTCAGATGTCCTTTTTCATACCTTCGTGGCTGGCAACAAAACCAAGCCGTTCGTAGAAGCGATGGGCATCCTTGCGGGTTTTGTCGGTGGTGAACTGCACAAGCGATGCGCCTAGTGATTTCGAAATCGAAATGGATTCGATGATCAATTTTTCGCCTACTTTCTGACCCCGGCATTTCGACGATACCCGTACACCTTCGATCTGTGCACGCAGACGGCCTTTGCGCGAAAGTCCGGCAATCAGGGTCAGTTGCAGACAACCGACAATGTCATTCCCCTGACATGCTAAAAGGTATTTGTTTGGAAGGGCTTCGGTGCTTTGACTTTGCATGGCATCAAACGCGGCATAATAGACATCGGGTAGCGGATCGCGCAGTTCTTCGCGGGTTTTACCCTTTTCGTCATCGGCGAGAAGGGTAACGATGGCAGGCAAATCTTCGCGGGTGGCATAGCGGAAGGTAATATTGGTCATAAAGGCATCCTTGCTTGGGGCTTGGCGCCATCATGGGGCAAAATCGGATGCTTGCCAATTTGCATGCCGGTGTTTTTGCGAGTTCCTCGTCCCTGTTTTGGCAATAGGGTTTTCGTGATACGGCAAAGGTGCCGTCCTTATTCAGGACGACACCCATGTTAAATTTCCTTGACGCGCGGGATCGGTGGAAAGGCGGCAAGGCAATCAATTTGGCATTTGGATCAGGCAAGCCCGCCATTGGCGCGTAGCGTCTGTCCGTTGACCCAACCGGAATCCGGTCCGGCCAGGAAGGAAACGACGCCAGAGATGTCTTCGGGCTGACCAAGACGTTCAATCGGCGGCATTTTCGAAAACTGTGCGATTTGTTCATCTGTCTTGCCGTTCAGGAACAGTTCGGTTGCAACCGGGCCGGGGGCGACGGCATTTACCGTAATGTTACGACCACGCAGTTCCTTGGCATAAACACCTGTCATCGCTTCAACCGCTGCCTTGGTTGCGTTGTAAACAGCATAACCCGGCAATTTCAGATGTAGGGCGGTAGTCGAAAAATTGATGACACGTCCGTCGTTACGCAGGCGCTTGGCCCCCTCGCGCAGCATGTTGAAGGTGCCGCGCACATTGGTATCCATCATCGCGTCATAGACCGCGTCACTCATTTCCGAGATTGGCTGTGTTGTCATGATACCGGCATTATTGACAATGACGTCAACCCCGCCAAAGCGGGTTTCGGCGTGATCAAACATCTGTTTGACGGCATCTGCATTGGTGATGTCGGCCTTGATTGCCATCGCCTGATGGCCGCTTGCTGTCAGTTCTTCGACAAGGGCGTCCGCGCTGGTAGCGCTGTTGGCGTAGTTGATAACAACCGCAAAGCCATCCTGTGCCAGGCGTTTGGCAAGGGCGACACCAATGCCGCGTGCGGCACCGGTGATGATGGCGGTTCTGGTTTCATTTGCGTTTGTCATGTCGGGTTCTCCTGTTTGGTGATGAACCAATTTCGATAGGCGGAGTATGAACCGGATGACATTTGGGATAATTACGCCATAATCGACAATACTGTTCGATTATCTACAACAATTGGAAATATGATGGACCGGTTCGAGGAGATGCGGAACTTCGTTCGCATTGTCGAGCGCAGCAGCTTTACCAAGGCCGCGACGGATCTTCAGATCCCGCGTGCCACCATGACCAATACCATTCAGCGCCTTGAAGAACGGTTGGGCACGCGGCTTCTGAACCGGACCACCCGACAGGTTCGGCCAACCCTGGATGGTGAAGCCTATTACAAGCGCTGTATCCGGATACTGGGCGAACTGGAGGAAGCCGATGGCCTTTTTCGACCGTGTGCGCCCAAAGGGCTTTTGCGCGTCAATCTTCAGGGGACACTAGCCCGGATGTTTGTCATTCCTGCCCTGCCCGCATTCATGGATGAATATCCCGATATCACGCTTGTGGTGGCGGATGGTGACCGCTATGTCGATCTGGTTCATGAAGGATATGATTGTGTGTTGCGCAGTGGGGAGTTGGTCGATTCATCCATGATCGGTCGTCGTTTGGCAACAATGCCCGAGGTGACGGTTGCAAGCCCCGGCTATCTTGAAAAATATGGCATGCCCGAACAGATCGAGGATTTTGAACGACAGGGGCACCGGGTTGTTTCCTTTCTTTCCGGGGCGGATGCCAAGCCGATGCCACTTGATTTCACAATTAACGGTCTTGTGCGGCAGGTGGAGATTCCGGCCAATATTTCCGTGACCGGTGCGGATCTGTATATGGCGGCAGCTATTGCCGGACTTGGAATCATTCAGGTCCCGCATTACCGTGCGGTGGCCGATCTGAAGGCCGGTCGGCTGGTCGAAATCCTGCCGCAATATCCACCGGAACCGATGCCTGTATCGGTGCTTTATCCACAGAACAGGCAACTTTCACCGCGCGTTCGTGTGTTTACCGACTGGTTGGGGCAGCTTTTTGCCAATGGGGTCGAAGGGCTAATGGCAGGCTGATTGAGATTTGCCGTGAATAACACTGGCCTCCAGGATGGCTAGCGATACCATCTCATCCCTTCCGTGTTGTCGTTACGGCTTAGTATCCGATTTTACGATCAACAAGGCCGCGCGGGGTTTCGCCGCGGGTGATGCGATCAATATTTTCGGCGATCTGATCGACCGATTCCTCAATCCGGGTCGCGGCCGCGATATGCGGCGTGATGCGGATTTTTGGATGGTCCCAGAACGGATGGCTTTCGGGTAGCGGTTCGGTGACCGCAACATCAAGGAACGCGCCGCGCAGATGACCGGTGTCAAGCAGGCGTAGCAAATCAGCTTCGACAATCATCGCGCCACGTGCGGCATTGATGACAGCGGCATCCTTTGGCAGGTGTGATAGGGTCTTGCCATTCAAAACACCTTCGGTTTCGGCGGTGCGCGGCAACATGCAAATCAGGATGTCAGACTGTGACAGGAACTCGCTCAGGGTTTCGGACCCGGCATAGGTCGTAATGCCGTCAATCGCCTTTATCGTGCGGCTCCAGCCTGATACGGCAAAGCCAAGCTGCGTCAATGCGCTGGCAACCGCAGCACCAAGTGCCCCCAGCCCCATCACGCCAACCCGGCATTTGGAAATACGGGTAACATCATGCTGGGTCCAGTCGGCCTTGGCTTGCTGGCGGGCGTAAATATCGAAATCACGCATAAAATGCAGGGCAGCATATAGATGATATTGCACCATCTGATCGGCCATACCGGCATCTTCAAGACGAATGACCGGCACATCCGTCGGAAGACTGGGGGCCGAAAGCACATGATCCACGCCCGCGCCAAGCGAGAAGATAGCCTGAAGCCCCGTCAGACTTTTAAGCAGCCCCTGCGGCTGTTTCCACAACAGGGTAAAGTCAATCGTTGCGGGATCGTAATTTTCATGTTGGGTGACGATATTTGCATCCGGCAGTCTGGAAACCATTGCCTCTTTCCATTTTTCGTCCACGCCCGCTGCGGCAATCAGGATTTTCGGGTTGGCATTGGCGGTGGAGCTGGCGGCAGACATGGGTAATTCTCCTGACGGGCGGATGAAATGGGTCGATGATTTTGGGGTGTCGCGGATATCGGTCGGGACCGGTATCGCTAATATTACCTGATCATATAACGCATTGCAGAGCAAAGCGTTCCGGCACTGTGATCAAAGTCGGTTGGCAGCTCGCCCAAAGGCGGCATGATAAGGCAAATCAGTGTGCAAAAATCATCGCCGGATCGCGGAATGTCTTGAATTCAAGACCATTGCCAGCCGGATCTTCGACAAAAAAAGTTCCCTGTTCGCCCGGTTCATCTTTAAATCGGATTTTCGGTTCCAGCAGGAATTTGGCTCCGGAAGCTTTCAGGCGATCTGCCAGATCATGCCATTTCTCCCATTCCAGAACTGCGCCGAAATGCGGGATGGGTACCGCGTCACCATCGACATTTCCGGCACCGGCATTTTGCCCTGCTTCGGGGCGAACATGTGCGGAAAGCTGATGACCAAAGAAATCGAAATCAATCCACGCTTCGGTTGAACGGCCTTCGTCACAACCAAGGATGTCGATGTAAAACGCGCGGGTATCGGCAATCGATTTAATCGGAAATGCCAGATGGAACGGGGGTAGCGACATGGGAACCTCATAACGTAAAGGAAAATTTCTGCGACCTAGGTATTTGGTTTTCGACGATAAATGCTGTGCAACAAATGATCTTTCTTTGGGCCTATTATTTTTATTTTTGTTTCGAAATGATTTTTATCATACCAGATCATGCAATGATGATAAAAATCCTCCCCACAGGGGTGAATGTCGCGCGCGCTGTACCCTTCGTCGGCAGTATCCTCACCGAATTGCAGCAGCACATAGCGATTGCCAAAGCTTAATGGATCACGAAACAGCATCTCGATCGCGGGCGGTTTTTCATGCAGGACGAAGTCATATTCGCGGTAACCGTCAAAGCGTTTGCCATCGCCACGTTCAAGAATCCCTTCCTCTCGATAGCGCAGAAAACCTGCCTTTTCCGGTTCTGCCATGTGGAAGGTCACATTGCCGCTGAACTTTCCTGTGGGACCAAGGTCGCGCTCAAGCGTCCAGTGACCCGGGAGGTTTTGGAAAATCTTTGCGGTGGATGGGACAGGTTGGATCATGACATTCCAATAAAGCAAAAAGGCAGGGACGCCTTGGTTGCCCTGCCCTGAATTCTGGTTTCGCGGGCGTTAACCTTAGTCTTTTGGCAACATCAGGCCCAGCTTCTTGCCGCCAATGATATGAACATGCAGATGCGGGACGTCCTGGCGGCCATGGTCGCGGGTATTGGCGATCAGACGGTAACCGTCCTCAACCACGCCTGCCGCGGCGGCAATTTTGCCGATTGCGCGGGTATAGGCGATGATTTCCGCATCCGACGCATTGGTCGCAAAGTCGTCATAGCTGGTATAGGTACCCTTTGGGATCACAAGGATATGGGTCGGGGCCTGCGGGGCGATATCGTGAAAGGCAAGGACGTGATCGTCCTCAAAAACCTTGTTACACGGGATTTCACCACGAAGAATTTTGGCAAAGATGTTTTGTGGATCATAGGCAGAGACGGCCATGGGGATGCTCCTGGTCTTGACGGGATATGACCCTACTTATCTGTGCGGGATGCCTTTTCGGCAATGCCGGAAATACCCTGGCGTTCGGCCAGAATGTTCCACACGTCTTCCGGATTTATTCCCTGATCGGCCCAAAGCACGGTCAGGTGATAAAGCAGATCGGCACTTTCCGATGCGACTTTTTCCGGGGTTTCGGCAAGGGCCGCGATCACGGTTTCAACGCCTTCCTCGCCAACTTTCTGGGCGATTTTTGCCGTGCCTTTGGCAAAAAGTCTGGCGGTATAGCTGGTTTCGGGATCGGCACCCTTGCGGGCGGCAACCACAGTGTAAAGCTGATCAAGAATATGTTTATTAGTCATAATCACCCCTCGCGGACCGGGATGCCGGCTGCTTTCATGTGGTCCTTGACCTCGCGGATACGATAGGTCCCGAAATGGAAGATCGAGGCAGCCAGAACCGCCGAGGCATGGCCTTCGGTCACACCTTCGACCATATGGTCCAGCGTCCCGACACCGCCCGATGCAATCACCGGCACATGTACGGCATCTGCAATTGATCGCGTCAGCGGCAGGTTAAAGCCCGACTTGGTGCCATCCCGATCCATCGAGGTGACCAGAAGTTCCCCGGCACCATATTCGGTCATTTGTTTTGCAAACGAAACAGCATCAATCCCGGTTGGTTTTCGGCCGCCATGGGTGAAGATTTCAAACTTGTCCGGGCCGGTCGATTTGGCGTCAATCGAAACCACAATGCACTGTGACCCGAACTTGCGTGCTGCTTCGCGCACGAAATCGGGGTTATTGACCGCAGCCGTGTTGATCGAAACCTTATCCGCACCGGCCAGAAGCAGCTTGCGAATGTCTTCAAGCGTGCGTACGCCACCGCCGACGGTGACGGGCATAAAGCAGGCTTCTGCCGTGCGAGCGACGACGTCGAAAATTGTATCGCGATTGTCGCTTGATGCGGTGATATCAAGGAAGCAAAGCTCGTCAGCGCCTTCGGCGTCATAGATGCGCGCCTGTTCTACCGGATCGCCAGCATCGATCAGATCAACGAAATTGACCCCTTTGACGACACGACCGTCCTTAACGTCGAGACAGGGAATGACACGGGTTTTCAACATGATCGGTTATCCTGTTTGGGTCCGTTCAGGACAATGCCCTGATGGCATCTGCCAGATCAATACGGCCGTCATAAAGCGCACGCCCGGAAATCGCGCCGTCAATCCCGGCATCGGTATGTTTGGCAACCGCTATCAGATCATCCAGCGATGAAACACCGCCTGATACGATGACCGGGGTCGAAATCGCACTGGCAAGGGCCACTGTGCTTTCGATATTGGGGCCGCCCATTGCACCATCGCGGTCAATATCGGTAAAGATGATTGCGGTGACACCGCAATCCTCGAACTTTTGCGCCAGTTCAAGGGCGGTGACTTCGGATGTTTCGGCCCAGCCTTCGACCGCGACATAGCCATTGCGGGCATCAATACCAACCGCAATCCGGCCCGGCCATTTTACACAGGCTTCCTTGACGAAATCGGGATTACGCAGGGCCACAGTGCCAAGGATCACACGGGTAATACCCTTGTTAAGCCAGTAATCAACCGTTTCCATCGTGCGAATACCGCCGCCAAGCTGTGTTTTAGCCTTGCCCGAAACGGCGGCAAGGATGCTGTCGACTGCCGCCCCATTAACCGGTTCCCCGGCAAAGGCACCGTTCAGATCAACGATATGGACCCAATGGCAACCAGCAGCGACAAATTCACCAGCCTGCGCGCCCGGATCGTTGTTGAATACGGTAGCCTTGTCCATATCACCGCGCAGCAGGCGAACGCAGGCACCATCTTTAAGGTCGATTGCCGGATAGAGATTCACTGGTCAGTGTCCTGTATTTTCTTGGTGTAGTAGTAACCTTCGACCATTTTGCCGTCGACCATCGCATAATAAGGATTGATACCCCAACGGACATAACCCAGCCCATTATAAAGTGCGATGGCAGCAGTCTGGGTTTCACGAAGATCAAGTTTCAAAACAGAGTAACCGCGTTCGCGCGCATAAAATTCGATGCTGCGCACGATGGCCTTTCCATTGCCGCGCCCGCGCGCCCACGGTGCCACGAAATGGCCGGTGATCTGGGCCGAATGGCGCTGTGCTTCAAGGTTGGAAGGCGTTTCAAGAAGCTGTGCGGCCCCGGAAATCACGCCGTCTACACGCGATACAAACAGATGACGTCCCGGCATCAGCAAAACGCCGCGCCAGTATTTTTCCATATCCGGACGATCCGGCGGGGTGAGCCAGCCAAAACCACCGCCTTCGATGATTGCCTGGGTACAGGCATCAACGATGTCAGACAGGTCACCCGCACTAAGTTCCGTAACGCGTTCGGCGGTAACACCGGGTTCGATCGTATTGCTGGGTGCGGTCATGGTTTCCATCCCAGGAAGTTACCAATGATGGTAAGTCCCGTTTTCTGGCTTTTTTCCGGGTGGAATTGCGTGCCGATCATGTTGTCACGCCCGATCATTGCGGTCAGCGCCCCGCCATATTCGACCGATGCCAGACGCTCGCCCGGGTTTTGCACATGCATGTGATAGCTGTGTACAAAATAGGCGTGATCGCCATCCGAAACATCCGACAGCACGGCATGTTTCCTGCCCGACGGATCAAGCACCAGCTCGTTCCAGCCCATATGCGGGATTTTAAGCGACGGGTCGGCGGGTTCAATCGCAACCACTTCGCCCTTGATCCAGTCAAGACCCCGGGTATCGGCAAATTCACGCCCGACGGATGACATCAACTGCATGCCGACACAAATGCCAAAGAATGGCTTGCCGCCCTTGATGACCTGTTCATTCAGAACTTCGACCATACCGGTAACGGCATCAAGTCCGGCCCGGCAATCAGCATAGGCACCAACACCGGGCAGGACGATATGGCTGGCATTGCGGACCTTTTCCGGATCATCGGTGACAATGATATCGGCGGAAATGCCGTTTTCGCGGGCGGCGCGTTCAAACGCCTTAGCAGCAGAACGCAGGTTGCCTGAACCGTAATCGATAATCGCAACACTCATGGGTATTGGGTGCTCCCGGATAAGGGGGTGGGTGCAGCAATTTGCAGGTTATTGTAAGACGCCTGACCGCCACGCAGACGATCAAAGAAGCGATGTTCGGCGGCGTTTTCGTTGGGGCCAGCGACAATTTCGACAAGCTTCCAGCCGCGGGCCGTCAGCTTCTTGCGGCGCAAGTCATTGGCAATCAGGCCAAAACCGATGCCGGTCGCAAGGGCGAGGGCAAAATCCATTTCCGGTCCGCCGTCAAACACATAGATCAGCAGATTGCAAATCAGCGATACGCCAAGCAGGCCAAAAAAAGCGGCCCACAAACGGTGATAAAGCGCCCATATACCGCTAAAAATAAAGGCCCAGAAATTGAAACCTTCGCGGATCAGGATCGCATTTTCCATCGGATCGGCATCGCCGGGATGGGTATGAACTGTGTAAACCTTCATCGAAAACCGACTTCCTGTTCCGGGTGATGCGTCACCCGGTCATTCGGATCTGATCAGGGGCATTTGGCGGGTTAAAGCGACCCACCCAGAACACCCTTGGTCGAGGGAATGGCATCGGATTTGCGCGGATCGATTTCGATCGCACTGCGCAGGGACCTCGCCAGCGCCTTAAAGGCACTTTCGACGATATGATGGTTGTTATCGCCATACAGGTTTTTGACATGCAGCGTCAGACCTGCTGCCTGGGCAAAGCCCTGGAACCATTCGCGGAACAGTTCGGTGTCCATATCGCCAAGTTTGTCGCGGGTAAATTCGACATTCCAGATCAGATAGGGGCGGTTTGAACAATCCAGCGCGACGCAGGTCAGCGCCTCGTCCATCGGAAGCAGGCAGCTGCCGTAACGATTGATGCCCTTTTTGTCGCCCAGTGCCTGAGAGAAGGCCTGACCAATTGCGATACCGGTATCTTCGGTGGTGTGATGGAAATCGATATGCAGGTCGCCCTTGGCCCGGACTTTAAGGTCCATCAGGCTATGGCGTGAAAGCTGTTCGAGCATGTGATCAAGGAAGCCAACCCCGGTCTCGACATCATAGATGCCGGTTCCGTCAAGATTAAGCTCGACCGTGATCTGTGTTTCGTTGGTATTGCGCTCTACGCGGGCCTTGCGCATGCAAAGCTCCTTTCCTGCAGGTATCGATGCATCTGTTGGGTCGTATTTAGCAATAACAGCAGCGAAAAGCCAGTTTAACCGGCTACGCATTGGCCGCAAATATGTCCGGAGCCTGCAGTTGGCCGGGTCGGGTTGCTTAGCGGGAGGTTTATTTGGTTTCGATATGGGAAACGCCACCCCAGTCGCTAGGTGGTGGTGACTTTATGAATTGTCGGCAACGTTTGATATAGATCGAAACAAGTTTGTCCACGCTCGCGTGCGTTTTCAGGGCATTAAAGGCTTCCAAAGACTCTTGCCAGTTGCGGTTTCGATAAAGCGTCATGCATGCGTTCCACTTGGAGACCTCGTCATATTGTTCTTTGGTGGCAGAGAGGTCACTATTTGCTTCGTCCTTTTCGCCCAACAGCTCAAAAATATCGACTGGAAGGGTTGTGCCAACCGGGGAAACGCGGTCCACAAAACGAAACAGGAAGTTTTCCTGTGCTTTTCGGGCGATGGTGCCGCTGGCGAGAATGCGGGTGCCATAAATTTTGTTCAGCCCCTCTATCCGGGAGGCAAGATTAACCGCTGCACCCAATGCGGTATATTGAATGCGACTTTTCGACCCAACATTGCCAACCACGACCTGATCGCAATGCAGACCGAACCGTGTACGTAGGGGAAACAGTTCCGACTGGCTGGAAATCGAATTCAATTGCCGTCCGGCATGTCGGCAGGCCAATGCAGCCCGGCAGGCATGAACGGCATGATCCGGGTCCGTTGTCGGGGCGTTCCAGAAAGCCATGATCGCATCGCCAATATATTTGTCGATCGTGCCGTTGCCATTGGCGGTGATTTCCTTTTCCATGGCCGCAAAGTAGTTTGACAGTTCAAGCATCAATGCCGTTGGCGCATAGCTTTCGGTCTTGCCGGTAAAGCCCTCAATATCGGTAAACATGATCGACAATTCGCGCGATGTACCTCCGATTTCGACGGGGTGGCCAGAGGCAACAATCGACTTCACCAGATCAACAGGTACGTAAGAGCCAAAGTTCTTCAGACTTACTTTCATATTCGATACCGCATTGGCCAGCGCACTGACTTCGTAAATATGGGACGACATCTGAAAGTCGCCTTCAAGATCGAAATGGCCGACTTTCTCGGCCTCCAACGCTACGGCATTAAGCTGGCGGCTTAGCATGCGCGATATGATAACGATCAGAATAACGGTAACAACGATGATGATTGCCGCAATCTGCAAAACGTTTCGGGTGGTTTCCTTGATGGCACCGACAAATTCATCTTCGGGTACGATGAAGCCAAGTGTTGGGGAAATACCAAATAATTCGGGAATGGGCGCTGCGGATGCCAGGTATCTACGCCCATCTTTGGTTCCTGTGAAGTTGAAGAAAGTCTCGCGACTTTTTATCCATTGCGTAATCGCCGTTTCGACAATGGAATCATCAATTTTACGATTACCGGCTTCGGTAAATTTCAGATCGGTGGCATCGTCACGTGTCCCGCTATAAGCGATGACACCATCCTCCCTATCAAGAAGAAAGACGCGGCCTTCGTTGCCTATCCGGATGTCGTTCAGGATGTTTGTAATCTTGTCCATTGTCAGGTCCGCGCCGACAACACCCAAGAGTTTTCCGTCGGTATCTGTCACCCGTTTGGCAAAGGTAACCCCAGGTTTTCCGGTGCTATTAAAAATGTAGAAGCTACTTACGAAAATCTCGTCTTGCTTACGTGCACCTTCGTACCAAGGGCGGGTTCTGGGATCATATTCAACGTTGATCTTTTCGCGCCCTGTAACCGTTCCCCAAGATGACTGATACAGGAACGTTTCGATCATATCATTGATCGGGCCGTCGATTGTGCGATAGATGATTTTGGTATTTGCGGGTAACGGGCTCTTGTTCGGACCAAATTCCGCAACGCCGACAGGGACTTGTACGACCTGATAAAATTGCCCTTGATCCTCAAGGCCAAAGAACAAGCCGTAAATATAGGAATAGGGTTTGATCTGGCTTGCCATGACAGCCCCGCTACGCGGTTCGGTTATGGCTTCTGGGAAGGTTTTGATAAAATCAACGGTTGTTTCAACCACTTGCCCGACCGGGACGATCACATTTATCAGGTTTTCAACCGTATTTTCCCGCGCGGAGGTCATCTCGGATCGCGCTGTTTCCAATGCAAGCCGGTGATTACTTTGGTAAAGAATGGCAACAGTGATCCCGATCATGAATACCGCGATTGCTGTGAACGCGGTGGTCACACCTATTTGCAGTCTGATCTTCACATGTTCACCCCATCGTCAATTCCCGGGATCAGATATTTCTTTTCCGGGTTGAAGATTGGTATGTGGTATTGCGCGTTAGGATGAAAACCCATCCATTAGAACAGGCTAAAGGTGCCAAAAGGTCAGACAAAGTCAAACTTGTCGACGTCAAACAGGCCTTTGTCGGTCATTTTCAGATGCGGGATTACCGGCAAGGCCAGGAAGGCGACTTGAAGGAACGGTTCGGGCAAAACACAGCCAAGATCCTTGGCCGCAGCGCGCAGTGTGATCAGGTCGTTTTCGACGACCTCGAACGGTTCCATGCTCATCAGTCCGGCGACCGGTAACGCCAGTTCGGCCGTGATCCTGCCGCCATCTGCAACGGCAAAGCCGCCACCCAATTCGATCAGGCGATTGACGGCGGCGGCCATATCCGCGTCATTGGCACCGACCACGGTGATATTGTGGCTGTCATGGCCGATCGAAGATGCAATTGCCCCGCGTTTCAGACCAAAACCACGGACGAAACTGCGCCCGATATTTCCGTTCTTGCCATGGCGTTCGATGACGGCCACCTTGATCACATCGTTTTCAAGATCGGGCGTCAGGCCGTTTTCACCAATTTCGAGGGTGGCTTCATCCCGGAAGCTCAGGATCAGACCGGGTTTGACCTTGATCACCGGGGTCTGATTCTGGCCCGGTTTGGGCTTAGTCATGAAGGCCTCGACGTTGACCGGTTTGGCCTTCATTGATGTTAAACCAATTGGCGCAACGATTTCGCGGGCGTCAAACAGACCGTTGGTGACCAGTCGTCCACCGGCAATCACGTCGCTGACCGCACAGGTTTCCAGATCATCAAGGATCGCGATATCGGCCCGCCAACCGGGCCCGATCAGGCCGCGGTCACGTAGCCCGAAAATACGGGCCGCCGAATGCGATGCCGCGCGATAGACATGATGGATTGGGCAATTACGTGCCTTTAAATGACCGATTAATCTTTCAATAAGGCTATCAATATGACCTTCTTCGCCGATATCAAGCGGATTGCGGTCGTCCGTGCACAGTGCAACGAAGCTTGAAGTGTTTTCATCAAGGATTTCGGCCAGTGCCTCAAGATCCTTGGAAACCGATCCTTCGCGGATCAGGATCGCCATGCCTTTGGCAAGCTTTTCGCGCGCTTCGGCGGCGGATGTTGCCTCGTGATCGGTGCGAATGCCCGCAGCCATATAGCCGTTCAGTGCAGTGCCCAGAACCAGTGGTGCGTGACCGTCAATGTGACCATCCTGAAAGGCTTCAAGTTTTGCCATGATGCCGGGATCAAGGTTCAGCACACCGGGATAATTCATCATTTCTGCCAGCCCGATGACTTTGGGGTGGTTTCGGAATGACAGAAGATCATCGATTTCAAGCTGCGCACCCGATGTTTCAAAGCCGGTAGCAGGAACGCAGGATGACAGATTGACGCGGATATCCATCACGGACCGTTCGGCGCAATCCAGAAAGTATCTGATTCCGTCTGCGCCCAGAACATTGGCAATTTCATGGGGATCACACAGGACCGTGGTCACACCATGCGGTAAGACGCAGCGATCAAATTCAAGCGGTGTGACGAGCGAGCTTTCGATATGCAGATGCGTGTCGATGAAGCCCGGAACGGCGAATTTGCCGGTACAGTCAATTTCGCGATCACCTTCGTATTTGGCGTGGGTGCCGACAATCCGGTCGCCGACAATGGCAATGTCGGTTTCAGTTACTTTGCCGGTGATGACATCAAGCAATCCGATATTGCGCAGGACCAGATCGGCCTTGATTCTGCCCTGACCGGCCAGAACGCATTTGCCAAGATGGGTGTGGGCAAGGTCGGGATTGCTCATGACTATCGTCCTTCATTCTTTGAAATTCTTTTATCGACCAAGGGTAAAGCATGTGGCGGCGATACGCCCTGAATTTTTTAACCTCTTTCGCTTTGAAACAGTGTTTGTGAATCGGCAATTGTGGTTCGCGGGGCTTGGCCCTTGACCGGGCGGTTGTGCGTGCTAACTCTTGATCGAATGCATTGGATGAAAATCTAGGGATTATTTATGAGCGAAAAATCGCAGCCGAGCTGGCATGGCACGACGATCCTGTCGGTGCGCAAGGGCAATGAAGTGGTGGTTGCCGGTGATGGTCAGGTTTCTTTGGGCCAGACCGTGATCAAGGGTAACGCCCGCAAAGTGCGCCGCATCGGCCAGAAAGGCGAGATCATCGTCGGATTTGCCGGGGCGACGGCGGATGCCTTTACCCTTTTGGAACGTCTTGAAGCCAAGCTGGATCGTCATCCGGGCCAGACCATGCGCGCCTGTGTTGAGCTGGCCAAGGATTGGCGCACGGATCGTTATCTGCGCAAGCTTGAAGCAATGATGGCGGTGGCCGACAAGGATGTTTCGCTGGTGCTGACCGGGATGGGTGATGTGCTTGAACCCGAAGACGGCATTATTGCCATCGGATCGGGCGGGAACTATGCGCTTGCTGCCGCGCGGGCTCTGATTGATCTGGACCTGAGTGCCGAGGAAATTGCCCGCAAAGCCATGGCGATTGCCGGCGATATCTGTGTTTACACCAATGACAGCGTTACGCTGGAAAAGATCGAGGATGCGAAATAAGGGTGCCGTTTCGGGCCTGACATCGCATTTCCGTCGCAAGAACTAACGGATAAATTTAATGACCCAACATTTCAGCCCGCGCGAGATCGTATCCGAACTTGATCGCCATATTATCGGCCAGAAAGATGCCAAGCGCGCGGTCGCCATTGCCTTGCGCAACCGCTGGCGGCGTCAACAACTTGACGACAATATGCGCAATGAAGTGCTGCCCAAAAACATTCTGATGATCGGTCCGACCGGCGTCGGTAAAACCGAAATTGCACGCCGTCTTGCCAAACTGGCAGAAGCCCCGTTCATCAAGATCGAAGCCACCAAATTCACCGAAGTCGGTTATGTCGGCCGTGATGTCGAACAGATTGTTCGCGACCTGCTGGAAGTGTCGTTGGACCTTACGCGCGAAAGCATGCGCAAGAAAGTCCGTGCCAAGGCTGAAATGCAAGCCGAAGAACGCATTCTGGATGGTCTGGTTGGTGAAAATGCATCGGCCGATACCCGCCAGAAATTCCGCAAGATGCTGCGCGAAGGCGAATTGCAGGACAAGGAGATTGAAATCCATGTCCAGGAAAGCAGTTCATCCTCGATGCCGACCATCGATATTCCGGGGATGCCGGGGGCACAGATGGGGATGCTTAACCTGTCGGACGTGTTTGGCAAGGCATTCGGCGGTCAGACCAAACCAAAACGCATGACCGTCGAGGAAGCGTTTGAACGCCTGATCGACGAAGAAGGCGACAAGCTTCTGGATATGGACAAGGTCACTGCCGAGGCGATCGAGAATGTCGAGCAGAATGGCATAGTGTTCCTTGACGAGATCGACAAGATCACTGCACGATCCGAACGTGGCGGCGATGTATCGCGCGAAGGTGTCCAGCGTGATTTGCTGCCGCTGATCGAAGGTACAAGCGTTTCGACCAAGCATGGCACGGTCAAGACCGATCATATCCTATTCATCTGTTCGGGCGCATTCCATCTGGCAAAGCCTTCTGACCTGCTGCCGGAATTGCAAGGCCGGTTGCCGATCCGAGTCGAGCTGAAAGCCCTGACCGAGGAAGATTTCCGCCGTATTCTGATGGAACCGGAAGCGTCCCTGATCAAACAGTATGTCGCACTGTTGAAAACCGAGGATGTTACGCTGGAATTTACCGACGATGCAGTTGATGAACTTGCCCGCATTTCGGCCAGCGTCAATGAAACCGTGGAAAATATCGGCGCACGTCGACTGCATACGGTGTTGGAAAAGCTTTTGGATGACATCAGCTTTACCGCGACCGACCGGGGTGGTGAGACGGTCAAGATTGATGCGAATTACGTCCGCGAACAGGTCGATGGGCTTGCCAAGGATGCAGACCTTTCGAAATTCATTCTTTGATCCTTGGCGATAGCGAAAAACAAAAGACCGGCATAAAAATGCCGGTCTTTTTATTTCATGCGAGATATTCAGGTCTTCCCTGAATCAGGCTCGATGCAAGGTCCGGATATTATCGCTGGCCTTGGCAGGCAGATAGACCGTAAAGACCGATCCGACGCCCTGTTCGCTGTCGATAGTCATTGTGCCGCGGTGGCGCTGCACCAGATGTTTAACGATGGCAAGACCAAGACCAGTGCCGCCAACGGCCCGCGACCGCGCCGTATCCACTCGGTAAAACCGTTCGGTCAGGCGTGGCAGGTGTTCGCGTGCGATCCCGTCTGAATGATCCCGAATGGCGACGGCCAGAACACGGTCATGCCGGTAACGGGCTAATGCACCGGGGGTGTTTTTGGCCAATGTGATCGAGACATCAATACTGGTTTTGGGGTGACCGTATTTGATGGCGTTTTCGACCAGATTGACGAAAACCTGCGTCATTTCCTTTTCCTCGCCAACAATTTCCGTGTTGTCGAGTTCGCAGGAAACCTTGATTTCCATGCCTTTCGCTTCGGCTTTCATGGCGAGAGTTTGTGCGACTTTGTCGATGATCCTGCCGATATCGCAGTCATCGGATGGCGGAGTATGTTCGTTCAACTCAATCCGGGCGAGTGACAGCAAATCTTCGATCAGATGCTGCATGCGCTGTCCCTGATCACGCATGACCGGCAGGAACTGGTTCAGGGCATCGGGATCATCCTTGGCCGGGCCTTCAAGCGTTTCGATAAAGCCCAGCAACACTGAAAGTGGTGTGCGCAATTCATGCCCGGCATCGGTTGCGAAATCGGCACGCATTTGTTCAAGCTTGCGAAGTTCGGTCAGGTCCGAGAAGGACAGAACAAAGTTCCGATCGCCGGTTGCGGCGGGCAACCGTGCGGTTAGCACATCGAAATGACGATGGGCATCACTTGCCAGTACAAATTCGGCATGTTTCATCTGCTCGCGTTCGCCCGCGACATCATCAAAGGCGTCCAGCAGGATCGGATCGCGGATATAGCGTGTCAGATCACGACCGATTTCCAAATTGTGGAACAGGCCACGCGCCGCCTGGTTAAAGCCGGTAACAACGCGTTGCCGGTTCACCATCACTACCGGGTTTGGCAGGTGGTCGAGAATTTCGGCATCCGTACTGGTTTGCGCTTCGAGATGGGCGATGCGTTCGCGAAACGTGCTGGCGATCTGGGTATAAAGAGACGATAGTTCGGACGCGGCACCGAAAGAGAGATGCTGTGGCGGTGTGCCACGGAACTTGTCACGCAAAGCCATGGCGTAGCGTGCTACACGGCGCAAATCGCCAAAATAGATGCGCAGGACCCCGGCAATCCCCAGCCATGCCAGCGTTGCACACAGGATCGCCGTGCCCCAGCCAAGCAACTCCATCGCCGCCAGAATGATAAATATCGTGGCAGTCGGGAATCCAACCGCAAACGCGGTCATTAACAATTGGCGAAAGCCCAACGGATGCTCCTGATGTTGGGGATCTGTGCCGGTACGCGTTAACGCATGCAAAAAATTTGGACTAAAATGATTATGCGCCAGTAAAGATCAAATAAAAGTTAGATGACAGTTTTCAAGCATCGGAAAAGCTTGAAAAAATACGTCGTCTGAACCGTGATCATACATGCGTATAAGCCGGGTTTGCCAATAAATATGCAAATGCGTTAACGCCGTTGTCCCGCGCCGGTTATGACCTCCGATAGCAAATCAGAGAATTTCGGCTCCTTCGTCAAACGCAAGACGTGGGCTGCGGGCAAACAGTTTTGACGCATCACCATAGCCGATATTGATCAGGAAATTGCTTTTGACCGGGGTACCGGCAAAAAATTCGGCATCGACCTTGGCATTGTCAAAACCTGACATCGGGCCGCAATCAAGGCCCATAGCCCGCAACGCAATAATGAAATAACCGGCCTGTAGCGTACCATTGCGAAATGCGGTAGCGGCAATTGCATCATCCTTGCCGGCAAACCACGATCTCGCATCTGTATGCGGGAAGAGTTGCGGCAGTTTTTCATAGAATTCCATGTCATGGGCGATAATGGCAGTCACGGGTGCTGCCATGGTTTTTTCAAGATTTCCTTCAGAAAGTGCAGGTTTCAGCCGTTCTTTGGCTTCGGGTGATTTGACGAACTTAATCCGCATCGGCTCGCAGTTTGCACTGGTCGGACCCATGACGGTAAGGTCCCATGCCTTTTTTAGCAGAGCCGTATCGACGTCACGATCCTGCCAGCAATTGTGGGTTCGGGCTTTGTTGAAAAGGATGTCGAGTGCGTCGGAATCAAGCATGCGAATCTCCGTTAATGCTGCGGTTGAAACAGGTATCCTGAAGTTAGGCTGCGGAGGACTATACACAAGCGCAGTGACGAAATTGTGGAAAAACAATTGGTTCGCTGGTACGTT
This sequence comes from Thalassospira lucentensis, assembly GCF_001613805.1. GTDB lineage: Bacteria > Pseudomonadota > Alphaproteobacteria > Rhodospirillales > Thalassospiraceae > Thalassospira > Thalassospira lucentensis_A. The sequence goes on along the minus strand of NZ_LPVY01000005.1, from coordinate 215,627 downwards.
CACAAAAAACACAATTACCGGAAACCATGAAATCAAGGCTGTGGTTTTGGGGGCTGCAGTGACCAATGAGTGGGGTCGCAAATAAAGATGGATGTGGCAATGCAATCACAGACCAATGTGCAGCAAAATTCTGACGCTGTTGTGTGCGCCAATGGCGTGAATATGTTTCGTTGCATGGTATTTGGTGCGGCCTTTGCGATTGGCCTGACGGCTGGAGTTTCGCCGGGGATTGCGCAGGAAGCCAGCACAAGTGGTGCAACCACCTCCGCAGAATCACCGTCAGGTAATGCAAACTCGGCCGTTGTCTTCATGTATCACCGGTTTGCGGAAACCGATTACCCGTCGACCAATATTCGCGGGCCGCAATTTGAAGCACATATTCGCGAGCTGACAAACGGAAAATACACGGTGATGGGTGTCCCCGAAATCATCGATGCCATGCAAAACGGCAAAGGATTGCCTGATTACGCTATCGGTATCACCGTCGATGATGCCTACCGGTCTGTGTATGATGTTGCGTGGCCAGCGTTTAAAAAGCACAACCTGCCGATGACAATATTTGTTTCGAGTGAGCAGGTCGATGCCGGGTACGAGAACTACATGACCTGGGATATGTTGCGCGAGATGGTCAAAGACGGGGTTACCATTGGCGGCCACAGCCAGCATCATTCGCATTTGCCGAGCTTGTCGATCGAGGAAGTGAAAGCGGAACTTGCGCATTCTGCCCGGCGCTTCAAGGAAGAACTGGGCTTTGTTCCGGACATTTTTGCGTATCCTTACGGGGAAGCCAGTGATGATGTGATCGCGGCGGTTAAGGAGGCTGGTTACAAGGCGGCATTTGGCCAGCAAAGCGGTGCCATGAGCACAGAATCGGATATAATGTATCTGCCGCGTTTTGCGATGAACGAGAATTATGGCGAGATGGACCGCTTTACGCTGGCAGCCAATTCATTGCCACTACCGGTCAGCGATGTCACTCCGCCAAATTATACGCTTGAACGTAACCCGCCAGCGTTCGGATTCACGTTGAAGGAAAAGACAGGTGATGTCGCCTGTTACCCGTCGGAGGGTGAGCCGACCATGAACCGGCTGGGCGAAGAACGGGTTGAAATTCGGCTGGATGCCCCGGTTTCGTCAGGACGGTGGCGGATCAATTGCACCTCGATGGGGCCGAATGGCCGGTGGCGCTGGTTCGGAATGCTTTATACCGTTCCGTGATAGATTGTTGAAAATAAATAGTAAAACAACGCCATAGGTTTTACGAACCTGTGGCGTTTTTTCTGATCATTTTGGACGCTTGCACGGGATCAACGGAGAAGGTAGGTTAACCACACTTCTTCAACGTAAATAGTTGGTAACCACAGTGCTGGCAGGAAAAAATATCCTTCTGATCATCTCGGGCGGCATTGCTGCCTATAAGGTTCTTGAGGTGATCCGACGCTTGCGCGACCGGAAGATCAATATCCGTGCGATCCTGACCAAAGGCGGTGCGGAATTCGTAACCCCGCTTTCGGTGGCCGCCCTGACTGAGAACAAGGTTTATCAGGATCTTTTTTCCCTGACCGATGAGGCCGAAATGGGCCATATCCGCCTGTCGCGTGAGGCTGACCTTGTGCTGGTCGCCCCGGCAAGTGCGGATATTCTTGCCAAAATGGCGACTGGACAGGCGGGCGATCTGGCGACGACGGCCCTGCTTGCGACCAACAAGCCGGTGATGGTTGTACCAGCGATGAATGTCGAAATGTGGAATCACGCAGCGACACAGGCAAATATCGCGACTCTTGAAGGACGTGGTGTAATACGGATTGGTCCGGCGGCGGGTGATTTGGCTTGCGGTGAAACCGGATCGGGCCGTCTGGCGGAACCTGCCGAAATTATTGCGGCGGTTTTTGATTTTCTGGAAGGCCAGCCAGCCGGAAAGCCGCTTGCTGGGAGAAAGGCAGTTGTGACCAGCGGTCCGACACACGAACCGATTGATCCGGTGCGATACATCGCCAACCGCTCGTCGGGCAAGCAGGGTCATGCAATAGCCGCGGCACTTGCTGTTGCTGGAGCCGATGTGACGCTGGTGAGCGGACCGGTCAGCTTGCCTGATCCGACGGGGGTAAAGGTTGTACGGATCGAAACGGCCCGGCAGATGCTGGATGCTGTGCAGGCTGCCTTGCCCGCCGATATTGCGGTATGTGCCGCCGCGGTTGCCGATTGGCGTGTGGCCGCAGAAGCCGGTCAGAAACTAAAAAAAGATGGGTCGGGTGTGATTCCGGACCTGAAGCTTTCGGAAAATCCGGATATTTTGGCGACCATCAGCCAGAAAGGGCCAAAACGCCCGGATCTGGTTGTTGGTTTTGCAGCCGAAACAGAAAATGTTATCGAACATGCCCGCGCCAAGCGGGCGCGCAAGGGATGCGACTGGATTCTTGCCAATGATGTGGCGCCCGGTACGGGCACCTTTGGTGGTGATCACAATGAAGTTTTCCTGATTTCCGGCGCGGATGGTGCCAGTGACGAGGTCTGGCCCCGGCAGGGCAAGGCCGGTGTCGCACGTGCGCTTGTGCAACGGATTTCCCGGCATTTTGCCTGATTTGAATAGCTTGATAACCCGCTGCATGTCCAAGGCGTGCAGCCAGAAATATGAAGACAAGGAACTTTTATGACGCGTTTGACTGTCGATCTGAAACAGTTGCCCCATGGTGCAGATTTCCCGCTGCCTGACTATGCCACCGCACAGTCGGCGGCCGTCGATCTGCAGGCGGCGATTGACGATACGCTTGTGATCGCGCCGGGTAAACGGGCCATGGTCGAAACCGGAGTCGCGATTGCCCTGCCAGCCGGGTTTGAAGCACAGGTTCGTCCGCGTTCGGGGTTGGCGGCGAAGAACGGTGTGACGGTTCTCAATAGCCCGGGAACGATTGACGCTGATTACCGCGGGGAAATCAAAGTGATCCTGATCAATCACGGGGATGAGGCATTTACCATCGAACGTGGTATGCGCATTGCCCAGCTTGTGGTCGCGCCGGTGACGCAGGTGGCATGGAATGCGGTTGCCGATCTGGATGAAACGGCGCGTGGTGCCGGTGGTTTCGGATCTACCGGTGTTGCCGCACCGGCAGGTAAAACGGACTGATTACCGTTAAAGGTAGCAGCAATATCACCGAGGAATATGGGTCGGTTGGTGATGTTGCTGCCTTGTGAACTCTGAAAATGGCTGGTCCCAGTACTTCCGGGGGGATCGACGGGACCGCAAGGGGAGTATGAAAGAAACGATGTTAAAACTGTCAAAGAAGATGCTGTTTGCCATCGAGGCGGTGGTGGACATTGCCTATAACGCCGCAGGTGAGCCAGTGCAAAGCCGTGACATCACCGCGCGCCAGGGTATTCCGAAACGCTATCTTGAACAGACTTTGCAGCAGCTGGTGCGTGCCGACATTCTTGTCGGTGTGCGTGGTCCGCGTGGCGGCTATCGTCTGGCACGTGAACGTCGTCGTATCACCCTTGCCGATATCGTGTCGGTCATCCGGTCGATGGAAACATCCGATGACCCGATCGAGGATCCGGCAGGATCTCCGTTGGGTAAGGAAGTCGTGCGCCCGCTTTGGCGTGAATTACAGGACGAAATGATGGTGTCGCTGACCCGGATCACGGTCGAAGATTTATGTAATAGAGCACGTGACGCTGGTCTGCGAAGCGGGATCGAGGAATCCCCGGATTTCATCATTTAATCGTCGGAACAGGCTGCGGATTGTTGTATCGTTAAACCACAAGAATCCGCTGCGGTTCACATCTGATACACAGGCATCAGGAAACCAGCCCAACCGGGATTTACGTAAAAACTGTTTAAACCCGATTGACTTGGGTGTTAAACGGGATAAATACAAAATCAGAATGTGGTTGGTTTTAAATTACAAGAAATTGCGAGGAAAAACATGACTGAGTTTCGCGGCAAGATTTACGACAGCATCATCGACACCATCGGTGCGACGCCGCTGGTTCGTCTTTCACGTCTGGCGGCGGCCGAGGGTGTGAAGGCCGACCTGATTGGCAAGCTTGAATTCTTCAACCCGCTGGCCTCGGTCAAAGATCGTATCGGTCTCGCAATGATCGAGGATGCCGAAAAATCAGGACGCATCAAACCTGGTGCGACGCTGGTTGAACCGACTTCAGGTAATACCGGTATTGCGCTAGCTTTCGTGGCGGCGGCCAAGGGTTATAAACTGATCCTGACCATGCCTGAAAGCATGTCGCTGGAACGCCGCAAGATGCTGATGCTTCTGGGCGCGCAGATCGACCTGACCCCGGCTGCCAAGGGCATGAAGGGGGCGGTTGCCCGTGCCGAGGAACTGGTTGCCGAGATTGATGGCGCGATCATGCTTCAGCAGTTTGAAAACCCGGCAAACCCGGAAATTCATCGCAATACCACTGCCGAGGAAATCATCAAGGATACCGCCGGCAAGATCGATATCTTTGTTGCCGGTGTCGGTACCGGCGGGACATTGACCGGTGTTGGTGAAGTCCTGAAAAAGCATAACCCGAATATCCAGATTGTTGCGGTTGAACCGGAAGACAGCCCGGTTATTTCCGGTGGTGCACCGGGCCCGCATAAAATCCAGGGCATTGGTGCCGGTTTCATTCCGGGCAACCTTCATACCGATGTGATCGACAAGGTCATGACGATCGGAAACGAAACAGCCTTTGCCACTGCGCGCAAACTCGCAAGCATCGAAGGCCTGCCGACCGGCATTTCGTCCGGCGCGGCTGTTGCCGCTGGTATCGAGTTGGGTCAGTTGCCGGAAAACGAAGGCAAGCGCATTGTGGTTATCATCCCGAGCTTTGCCGAGCGTTACCTGTCGACCCCGCTGTTCGAAGGTCTGCAGTAATTCGGTTTTGCTGACCGAGTATCTTGTAAAAAAGGCCCGGAATTTTCCGGGCCTTTCTTGTCTGTGGCATGCGCGCTATATGCAATGGCAGATCGTTTGGACCGAATGAAAGAAACCGCCTGTGAGTGATTTTGATTTCAGCGAAAATGAAGTGCAGCGTTATGCCCGGCATATCGTCCTGAAGGATGTTGGCGGCACAGGCCAAATGAAGCTGAAGCGCGGGCGGGTTTTGATTGTGGGCGCAGGCGGACTTGGATCGCCCTTGGCGATGTATCTGGCGGCAGCCGGGGTCGGTACCATCGGGATCGTCGATGCCGATACGGTCGAACTTTCCAATCTGCAGCGTCAGATCGCGCATGGTATGAAAGACTTGGGCTCGCCCAAGGTCGAAAGTGCCAAGTCGACCATGCTTGATATGAACCCGGAAATCAGTGTGCAGACGCATAATGTGCGGCTTGATGCGTCCAATGTTATGGACCTGATTGCGGGTTATGATGTGATTGCCGATGGGTCGGACAATTTCGAAACACGATTCCTTCTAAACGATGCGTGCTATTTTGCGGGCAAAACGCTGGTATCGGGTGCGGCCCTCCGGTTTGACGGCCAGGTTGCGACATTCAAGGCGCATCAGGGCGATCCGCATCCCTGTTATCGCTGCATCTATCACAGTCCACCGCCCGAAGACGCCATTCCGTCCTGTGCCCAGGGCGGTGTCCTGGGCTCGGTCGTGGGAATGATTGGCGGGATTCAGGCAACCGAAATCCTCAAGGAATTGATGGGGATTGGCGATGGTCTGTCCGGCAGGCTTGTGATTGTCGATGCACTTGGTGCATCCTTCCGAAAGATCAAAGTCCCGCGTGATCCGGGCTGCCAGCTTTGTTCCGAAAATGCCAGCATCAAGGACCTGTCCATTCATGAGCACTGAAAACGCCAACCAGTCCGAAAGCCCGAAGAAACTGTCGCTGGTGGTGTTTTCCGGCAGCTTTGAAAAGGTTCATTACGCACTCGTAATGGCATCGGCAGCACTTGCATCCGGGCGCGAGGCAACCCTGTTTTTTACGATGGAAGCCAGTCGCGCCGTGTTGGCCCCTTCGGGCTGGCGTCACTTGCGGACCGAGGCCGAAGGGGCAACGGCTACCTCGATTGATCTCAGCTATTCCACACGCGGCATCGGCACGTTCGAGGAACTGCTGTCGGCCTGTGTGGCGCTGGATGGTAAGTTCATGGTTTGCGACATGGGCCTTCGCGCGCTTGGTCTGGAAAACGAAGCAAAGCGTGAAGAGCTCAAAATCGAGACGGGCGGCGTGGTAACGTTCCTTAATGACGCCCGTCAACAGGGCGAAATGCTTTTTATCTAAGAAACATTGATGAATTCAGTTGGTGCTTGTTAGTAGCTTGATGCCAAGTCCGGCAAGGCACAATCCCACACCACGTTCGATCCAGATTTTGATGGCTGCGATGCGCGCTTGCACCGAAGGCAATGTCAACGCAACCGCGACCAGCGCAAACCAGATCATGTGGCATGCTGCGATATAAAAACCGTATCCGATCTCCATCAAAACCGGTGTATCGGGAGAAATGACCTGACTGAACAACGAAACGATGAACAGCATCGTCTTGGGGTTCAGGGCATTGCAGACAAAACCGACCCAGAACGCGGATCCATTCCGTTTATGATTCGCTTTCGGCTTGTTGATGTTTTTGTTTGCCATTTGAGTCTGAATTTCGGTTGGATTTTTCGCCAATAAGGCCCGTATATCCGGCCAAAGTGCCGATATTCCCAGCCATATCAGATAGGCAGCACCCAGATAGCGTAAGCTGGTCAGAACCCAGACATTACTGGCAAACACAACGCCAAGCCCGATCAGCGTATAGGTAAGATGTACCGAAACACCGCTGCCGATCCCGATAGCGCACAACACACCAGCGCGACGACCACGTGCAAGTGCAATACGCGTCACCATGGCGAAATCCGGCCCGGGGCTGATAACGGCAAGAATGGTGATAATGGCGACGGCAATGACTTCGATCTGAGCAATGGCTGGCATGTTCGTGGTCCTTGATCTGAGAGATTATTCAGTATCAAATTGAAAAGATCGCCAGAAAAACGAAAATTCGTAGGGAATTTCGTGAGTAATATTCACAGAAAACGCAATCTGCCACCCCTTGCCGCTTTGCCCGCCTTTGAGGCAGCAGCGCGACACCAAAGCTTTTCGCGTGCTGCCGAGGAATTGCACCTGACGCACGGGGCGATCAGTCGCGCCGTGGCGCAGATCGAGGAACGGTTGGGTATTGATCTGTTTGTTCGTCGTAATCGGCGTGTCTGGTTAACTCAGGCAGGCGAAAGGCTTTTGAAGTCGGTGGCAACCGCACTGGACGGGCTTGATGGCGCTATCGAAGAAATTCACCGCCATGATAGTGCATCGCCGATCCTGTCGGTGTCGTGCGAGCCCAGCCTTGCCATGCGCTGGTTAATGCCAAGGCTGGGCGCGTTTCGCGAATCCAATCCTGACTTGAATATCGATCTACGGCTGGCTGGTGGCCCGGTTGATCTGCTGGTTGAGGGATGCGATGTGGCAATCCGGCGGGCTGATTTCGGTATCGGCGGGGATTACGAGGTAACGCGCCTTTGGCCGGAATTTGCCGGGCCGGTTTGTGACCCGGATTGTTGGGAAAACATTCTGGCTCGTGATTTGTCAAATGCCCGATGGTTACACAGTCGCACGCGACCTGATGCATGGGATGTCTGGAAACGGGCGAGTGGAAGCAATGCCAGCCCGACAAGCGAGCAATATTTTGACCATTTCTTTTTTACGCTTCAGGCAGCCGCCAATCGTTTGGGGACTGCAATCGGGCCCTTGCCTCTGGTTTATGATGATCTGGTTGCAGGGCGGCTTGTCGCCCCGCATGGTATGGCGCCTACCGGCTATGACTATGTTCTGATCACGTTGGATAGACCGGGGCGCGACCCGCGGATTTTACGATTCTTTGACTGGTTGATGGCCGAAGCCAAAGGGATTGAAGATGGCGCCGTGCCAAAAGGCTGATTCAAATCGCGGTGCCCGATTTGCTGGTGGCGGAACAATGCGGGAACAGGAGGCGTTTCGGTCTGTATGTCAAACAGATTGAAACGCGAACTGGATATGGGCATGACGGATCTTCCCTATTTTGCAACGGCTGAACGATATTTCGATATCGGCGTGATCGATATGGTTTTGCGCCTGTGTGCGGCAACCGTGATCGGAATGGTGATCGGCTTGAACCGTGATGTGAATGGCAAGCCGACCGGCATGCGCACATTGGCGCTGGTTGCGCTTGGTGCGGCGGTGGTGTCGGTTGTTGCGGTCCATTTTCAGGATCTGATCGATCATCCCGATGCGTTATCGCGCGTCGTGCAGGGGATTTTGCAAGGCGTTCTGACCGGGATCGGCTTTATAGGGGCGGGTGTGATCCTGCGCCAGCCAAAAGACATGTCGGTTAGCGGCCTGACAACGGCGGCCACCGTCTGGATCACGGCTGCCCTTGGTATCGCATGTGCTCTGGCGGCTTGGCATGTGGTGGTGATTGCGACGGTCTTGACGCTGATTGTCCTGATCGCCTTGAAACCGTTCGAACTTATGCTGGTTCGCCTTCTGGGCAACGAGCAAACCGTCGAGGATATCAAGGAAGACAAACAGGGATAGTCGGGTTTGATCAGAAATCCTCTCCCTCGCGGAAGGCGGCAAGATCGTCGATCCGTCGATAGGGTAAAAGCGTTTGCAGTTCTTCTGCCGGGGTACCGGTCATCAGGTCGTGCAAATGTTCCGAAAGCACTTTACCGACCTTGCGTTGTGGCTGGTAGTAATAGGCGAGCTTCTGTCTGGACAGCATGCGAAACGGCATGCCGCCAAAACCGACAATACCGATCCCGTCCCGTATCGTGTCCATGCCCAGTTCCAGCAATGCCTCCAGCGCACCAATCATGGTCATCTGGCTGGCGCACACCACGGCGGTTGCATCGCGCTGATTGGCAAACAGGCGGATAGTGGCTTCGCGCGCCGCACGGACGGACACGTCCGATGTCATCCAGATCAGGCTTTCTGGATCAAGTCCTGCCTCGATCATCGCGCGCCGCGCACCGCGTTTGCGATAGCCAAAAAAAGTCAGATCTTCGGGCGGATCAATCATGCCGATTTTGCGATGGCCATCATCAATCAGGCGTTTGACCGCATCATAAGCCGCTTGTTCATCGTCATGATCGACAAAGGCATGCGGGGTTAAAAGTTCCGTCCGGCCAAAACTGACAAAGGGAAAGTCATGTTGCAGGCAGTATTTGGCGCGGCTGTCCTGCAGGGTCGTGCGCGAAAATACAACTGCGTCGGCCATATGCTGCGTATGAACGCGGCGCACGGGTTCAAGCGGGTCTTCACTACTGGTCTGGGCAAGAACGACCAGTGAGTAATGATCGGCCTCCAGCCCCTTGGCGAGGCTTTCAACCTGAGCCAGAAAACCCGGGTCGCCGTAATCGCCGACTTCCGGGGAATACAAGATAGAACAGACCTGCATCGTCTTGCCAGTGCGCAGCATGACGCCGCGGGCATCGGGATGGTAGCCGATTTCGGTCGCCGCGGCTTTGACGCGGGCGACCGTATCGGGTTTGACCTCCGGCCCGTCTTTCAATGCACGCGAGACCGTCGTGACCGACAGGCCAAGACGATCGGCGATGGTGCGAAGGTTCGGGCGGGTGGCTGACATATACAGGTCCGTTCATTTATTCTTTGGCGGACAATCTAATCGCCCGTTTGCGGTTAAGGCAATGCGTTGCTTTCGATCACACGACGCATGAAGGCATAGGATGCCTTTGGCGTGCGCTTGAGCGTGTCGTAATCGACATGCACCAACCCGAACCGTTTTTCATAGCCATAGGCCCATTCGAAATTATCCAGCAACGACCAGGGCATGTATCCCTGCACATTTGCGCCTTCGTCCACCGCCCGCAAAAGGGCCGAAAGATACTCGTGGTAATAGGCAATGCGGTCCTGATCGTCGATATAACCATTATGGCCGGGAACGTCCGTGAAGGCACCGCCATTTTCGGTCACGAAAACCGGCGGGTTGCCATAGTTTTCCTGCAGGATTTTCATGGTGCGATAGAAGCAGTCTCCGTCAATCGCCCATCCCATTTCCGTACGGCGGAAATATCTCGGCGGTTCGGCATGTTTGAATGGCCATGCGCGCCCTTCGGCGGCTTCGATATAGCTCGGGAAATACTGGTTCAGCCCCTGAAAATCGACTTTGGTCTTGATCGCTTCAAGGTCACCATCCTGAATGTGCGGTTCCATTCGATCAATGATCAGCTCGGGATATCGACCGTAATAAACCGGATCAAGAAAGATGCCGTTCCATTTGGCCTCGAACAGATCGATTAGGTGGGCATCCTGTTTGCGCCGATGCGGCAGCGTATAGGCCTTGTGCATCGGCAAAACGAATCCGACTGGTGCATCCGAAGAGTGATGCTTGATCACGCGGGTCGCACGGGCATGGCACATATTCAGATGGTGGGCGGCCCGCATTGCCGCGCGCGGGTCGGTAATTCCCGGTGCGTGGCGGCCTTCTTCGTGGCCAACCCACGCCACAACGTTGGGTTCGTTAAACGTAACCCATGATTTGACCCGGTCGCCAAATCGCGTCACCAGCAGCTCGGTATAGTCGCCAAACCAGTCGACGATGTCGCGATTGGTCCAACCGCCGCGGTCCTGCAATGCCTGCGGCAGGTCCCAGTGATACAGGCATAACCAGGGATCAAGCCCGCGTTCGCACATGCCGTCAATTAACCGGTCGTAAAATGCCATGCCGGTTTCATTGACTTTGCCCGTGCCGTTCGGAATGACACGCGGCCACATCACCGAAAATCGATAATGTTTGGCACCAAGCCCCCTGATCAGGTCAAGATCTTCGGCCCAGCGATGATAATGGTCGCAGGCGACACTGCCGTTATCGCCATTGGCAACCCGGCCGGGTGTTGCACAGTAGGTGTCCCAGATGCTGTCGCCGCGCCCGTCGTCGCTCGCGCCGCCTTCAATCTGATAGCTTGAGGTCGAGACACCCCAGCGGAAACCGTTGGGAAAAGGTTTGGTCATGGTTGTTTCCTTGCCCTGTCGCGGATCGCATTCGTTGGCAGATCCAAAATCGTAACGTTTCGGAAATTTCGGCAAAAAAATAATGCCGGATCGAATTCGCCTTATTATGGCCGGGTTTTGTTGATTGACAAGAGTGAATAAAGCGCCTATCAAAAAAATCGAAACGTTACGAATTTTCGACCATCAAGAAGTCGGGCGCGAACGTATCCATTAGGGAGGACATCCGTTATGAAGAAATTTTCAAAGGTCGCAGCACTCGCGACATTTCTGAGCGCCGGTGTTTCTGTCGGTGCGCTTCACGCCCAGACAGCCGAAGTTCTGCACTGGTGGACCTCGGGCAGCGAGCAGGCTGCCTTGGGCGAAATCCGTGCGGCTTTCGAGGCGCAGGGCGGCAAATGGGTCGATACACCGATTGCCGGTGGCGGCAATGCCCGTGCGGCTGCGGTCAACCGCATGCTGGGCGGCGATCCGGCGACTGTTTTCCAGTTTTCCATTGGGCAACAATTGCGTGAACTGGCCGATCAGGGACTGTTGGCCGATGTGAATGCGGTAGCCGAAGAAGAAAACTGGGATGAAAAACTGCCACCATTGATCGTTCAGGCGGCAAAATATGATGGCGATTACATCGCGGCCCCGATCAACATCCACGGTGAAAACTGGATGTTTTACAATACCGCAGCGCTTGAAAAAGCCGGGATCGAGGTGCCAAAAAGCTGGCCGGAATTTATTGATGCAGCCAAAAAGCTTGAAGATGCAGGTATTGTCCCGATCGGTCTCGGCGGGCAGCCGTGGCAGGAACGTATCCTGTTTAACAGTGTCCTTCTGGGTGTTGGCGGACGTGAATTTTACGCCCAGCTATACAGCACGCTGGATGATGAACTTCTGGCATCCGACACCATGCGCAAGGTGTTTGAAACCTTTGCAGCGCTTAAACCTTTTGTCGATGAAGCAAGCCCGGGCCGGAACTGGAACGAGGCGACCAATATGGTCATTCGCGGCGATGCGGCGTTTCAGTTCATGGGCGACTGGGCCAAGGGTGAAATCATTGCTGCCGGGGTTGAACCGGGTACAACGGTTGGCTGCGCCTTCGCCCCGGCTATTGATACCGCCTATATCATGACGGTTGATGCCTTTGCCTTTTCCGCCATGGACGGTGACGAAGCTCAGGCTGCCCAGCAAAAGATGGCCGAGGTCATGCTTGAACCCGATGTTCAGATTGCCTTTAACAAGAAAAAGGGCTCGATCCCCGCACTTCTTGACGTGCCGGGTGACAGTTTCGATGCCTGTGCACAAAAAGCCATGGCAACATTGCAGGACAAGAAAACCCATCTGGTCAGTACCGGACTGTTTGGCGTTCCCAGTGCCGTTTCCGGGGCAATTGATGACAGTATCTCCAATTTCTGGAACAGTGCTGACATGAGCCCGGAACAGGGACAGGAAGAATTCCGTCAGGCGATTTCCTACGCCAAATAAGGCAGATGGAATGACACGACTTTGCAGGTGCGCCGCTGCCTCATGCAGCGGCGCCTTTACAAAGAAGCGAGATTATTCATGGCCGAACCGGCACAGGGTGCGTTGAAGACTTCGCACGACGGCAGATGGCGCTGGCGTCCGCAATGGACGGCAAGAATGGCGCTGATTCCTGCCATGACGATTACCATCGTCTGTTTCTATGGTTTTATCATCTGGACCTTTGTGATCTCGCTGACGCGTTCGCGTCTGTTGCCGGTTTATAAATTTACCGGGTTTGATCAATATGTGCGTCTGTTTGCTAATGAACGCTGGTGGACGGCGATGCAGAATATCGCCATCCACGGCTTCCTGTTTATCGGTGGATGTATTGTTTTCGGCTATTTGCTGGCGATCCTGATTGATCGCGGGGTCAAGGCCGAAGGCATGTTTCGCACGGTTTTCATGCTGCCGCTTTCGATGTCTTTCATCGTTACCGGTGTCATCTGGCAATGGGTGATGAATCCGGGGTTGGGTCTTCAGGATGCAGTGCGCGAACTGGGCTGGACCACGTTTGAATTCAACTGGATTGTGCGACAGGACCGGTCGATTTATACACTGGCAATTGCTGGGATCTGGCAACAGGTCGGGCTGTGCATGGCACTGTTTCTGGCGGGGTTGCGTAATGTCGACCCCAATATCTGGAAAGCATCCCGGGTGGATGGCATCCCGGTCTGGCGGGTCTATCTGCATGTGATTACGCCGATGATGCGGACCGTGTTTTTTACGGTCTTTATCCTGATGAGCGCGATTGTCATGAAAGCCTTTGACCTTGTTGTCGCCCTGACGGGTGGTGGTCCGGGCTTTTCATCGGATTTGCCGGCGAAATTTGTGGTCGATCATATCCTGAACCGGCAGGAACTGGGCCTTGGCGCGGCAGGTGCGTTTGTTTTGCTTTGTACCGTGATCGCAGTCATTTCGCCCTATATCCATTTTGAATTGCGCAAAGCACGCGACGGCGGAGGGCATTGACCATGCGATATAACCGTGTTGCGCTTTACGCGATGCTGGGGATCGCGGCCCTGATGATTTTGGCGCCGGTCTTCATCATGGTTTCGACGTCGCTGAAATCGATGGATGAAATCCGCGACGGCAGTATCTTTACTCTGCCGGCAGAACCAAATTTTGACGCATGGGGCGAGGCATGGTTTGGCGATTGTACCCAGACTGTGGGTGAGGATTGCGGTGGTTTGTCATCGTCTTTCCTGACATCGGTCAAAATCGTCATTCCGGCCCTGTTTTTATCGGTCGGGCTTGGTGCGGTGACGGGGTATGCCCTGGCAGCGTGGAAGATGCGCGGCGCCAATCTGATGTTTGCCGCCCTTCTGGTCGGCATGTTCATCCCGCCTCAGGTCACACTTTATCCCCTGATCATCATGGTGCGTGAATTGGGGATATTTGGCTCAATTCCGGGACTTGTTCTGGTGCATGTCATCTGGGGTGTCGCCTTTACCACCATGATGTTTCGAAACTTTTTCAAAACCGTTCCGCAGGATCTGCTGAAAGCTGCCCGGATTGACGGGGCGGGATTCTGGCCCTTGTTCTGGCATGTGATGTTGCCCCTGTCGTTGCCGATCCTGGGTGTCGCGATGATTTTGCAATTCACATACATCTGGAACGATTTTCTGCTGGGCCTGACCTTTGGCGGGCGATCCGGACAGCCGATGACGGTTGCGCTTAACAACCTTGTCGGATCGCAGTTCGGCGAAAAGGAATATAACGTGGATATGGCTGCCACCATGCTGACAGCGCTTCCGACACTGGCGGTTTATCTGCTGTCGGGGCGGTTGTTTGTTCGCGGAATTGCGGCTGGTGCAGTGAAAGGATAACGGACATGAACGGCGTTGAATTACGTGGTGTGACCAAGGCCTATGCCGGTCTGACCGTAATGAAGGACATCAATCTCGAAATCGAGGATGGCGCGTTTCTGGTTCTGCTGGGGCCATCGGGTTGTGGAAAATCGACGATCCTGAATATGATTGCCGGTCTGGAACCCGTTACCGGTGGGGCAATTCACATCGCCGGGCGGGATGTGACAGAACTGGAACCCGACGAACGCGATATCGCGATGGTGTTTCAGTCCTATGCGCTGTATCCGACCATGTCGGTTCGCAGGAATATCGGCTTTGGCCTTAAAATGCGCGGCATGCCCAAGGCCGATATCGAAAAACGGGTCGATGAAATCGGTGAACTTTTGCAAATCACCCCACTTCTGGATCGCAAACCATCGCAATTGTCCGGTGGCCAGCAGCAGCGTGTGGCAATCGGCCGTGCGCTGGTGCGCGAACCATCGGTTTTCCTGTTTGATGAACCGTTATCGAATCTTGATGCCAAATTGCGTGCCGATATGCGTGTGGAACTGAAACGCCTACATGAACGGCTTGGCCGGACAATTGTCTATGTTACCCATGACCAGATCGAAGCCATGACGCTGGCAACCAAGGTGGTGGTACTGGACAAGGGGGCCATTCAACAGGCCGATACACCGGAAAATGTCTATCGCCGGCCGGCCAACAAATTTGTCGCCAGCTTCGTCGGGGCCCCGACCATGAATTTCATCGATGGCAAGCTGGTACAGGATGGCGACGGTATTGCATTCGACGGTGGGTCTGGTCAGTTGCCTTTGGCAAATTTGCCTACCCGCTCACGTGATCTGATCGGGCAGCCCCTGACCTTGGGCGCGCGTCCCGAACATCTGATGTTTGATGATCTTGGGGCCAATGCACGGGTGCTTCTGGCTGAGCCGACCGGACCGGATCAGTATGTCCGTCTTGCGGTTGCCGGATCGGAAGTCACCGCGCGCACCGGCCCCGAACAGCATTTCAGTTCCGGCGCTGATGCGCGGATCATGATTGACGGGGCACGTGTGTCGCTATTTGATCCTGAAAGCGGACGCGCAATTCTTTAGGTTGTCCAATTCCGTATTCGGGGAATCTATCCGACATTATTTCATCATGCTTTGCGGCAGGGAACTGTCCGAAAACAGCGGGTATTTGCTGCGCGCGTTGGGTAACTGATAGTGCCACCATTCATGATCGTAATATTCGAACCCGGCGCTGACCATAATGCCAAGCAGTAGCAAACGGTTGGCTTCGGCGTCTTTTGAAAGCCCGTCCGCTCCGTGGTAGGACCGGATATGCATTTCATCAAACCCTGCCCCCATATCCAGTTCCTTGCCGTTTTCGTCCAACAGAGTTAGATCAATGGCAACACCACGGCCATGTGGCGATCCAATATCGGGATTGGCGATGAAATCGGGATTGGGTGTATGGTTCCAAAGGGCCCTCTGGGCTTCCTGTGGACGGAAGGCATCCAGAATGCGAATGCGTTTCCCGTGACGTCGTGCCATGGCGACAGCCTTTTTCAGGCAGTCGGCCGCATCGCGATGAAGATAGCAGGCAGGCCGTGAATAAATTGGTGCCCCGGTAAAATTGCGATCCGTGGCATAAACAATATCGATTTCGACATCATATTCTTGTGGCGTAATTTCGACCAGCGCCATTGCCGGAGGCCCCCTGTTCTTGTCGTTTACCGATTACATCAAAAAGATGCTTACCGGTCAGTTGCGCAGCAATTCCCATAGCGCAGATCAAACCGCATCGCAAACGCCATCCGGGGCCATTGAAAAAACAGGCCCGACGCTTTTGGCAATCGATACTGCGTCAACATCGCTTTCAACAGCCGTTCTGATCAATGGCGTGGTCAAGGGCGAGCTTTACGAAGACATGGAACGCGGTCAGGCCGAAAACCTGATGGGCTTCATTACCGAAAGCCTTAGCCAGGCAAGCATCACGTTCGACGAGGTTGACGGTATCGCCGTGACCGTTGGACCCGGGGCCTTTACCGGCATGCGGATCGGGCTTGCGACCGCGCGTGCACTGGGACTGGCGCGCAAAATTCCGGTGGTCGGTGTCAGTTCGCTTGAGGCAGTGGCTTATGGGGTTTCCGAACGCGATCAGCAGGGACGCAATATTCTGGTCGCTCTCGACAGCAAGCGGAACGAGATTTTCGCCCAGGCTTTTGATGGCAAGAAACGTGCGCTAAGTGCACCGGAATGTGTTGCTCCGCGACAGGCACTGATGATGGCGCCACCCGGTGATACGCTTCTGGCCGGTGATGCGACCCCGCGCCTTTTGACCGCCGCTGCCCATGCGCCTGATGCGTTTTATGATTGCACCGCCCCCGGCCTTCCGCGGGCGGGAAATGTGGCACGGATTGCCGCGGCACGTTGGGGGACGGATGAAAATCTTCCACCGGTGCCGATGTATCTGCGTGCGCCCGATGCGCGCCGTATCGAGGATCAGGGACCGGCAAAAAGCAGACAGGCAGACGAAGGATGAGTCATTCTTCCCGTCAGACGGAACTTGTGGACAGGATTGAAATCGTTCCCCTGACGGCGGCGTTTTGCCCTGTTGCCAGTGCGCTTCATGCCCAAGGGTTCGAAGATCACGATCACTGGTCGGCAGACGAGATGGTTGCGCTGCTTGATGTTCCCGGTGCTTTCGGATTTCTGGCCTTTGCCCCGGGAAACGAGGTGGAAAACCGGCTTGATACGCCGCTTGGTTTTATTCAGATGCAGGCGGTGCTGGACGAGGCGGAAATCAACACCATCGTTGTTGCCAAAGAAGCCCGTAAACGCGGTGTGGCCAGAAAGCTGCTGTTTGCGGTCTTCGAGCGGTTGCGTGAAACCGGTGTCGGTCGTGTCCTGCTGGAGGTTGCCGAGGATAACGCATCGGCGATTGCGCTTTATCGTCATTGCGGCTTTACCGAGATCGGGCGGCGTAAAAAATACTATCGCCGCAAGTCCGGCCGCGAGGTAGATGCACTTGTTATGGAACGTGATCTTGGAACTTGTGTTTTGGGCTGGAATGTTTGATGCAAGCTGGATGCATTCTATTTTGATATATCCACATCAAATGTGTGGTTTTGACTGCCAAGCTGTTATAGTCTAAGCACCGATGACGGCGCACCGGATCGGTTTCATCCCTTGCGGATGGTTACCCGATATGTTTCCGGGGCGTTGGCAAGTTCGACAATATCGATGACTGTGTCGCCCATTTCGGTGACGGAACGCGGAACGTTTTTTAATGGTTCGCCTGCGCCCAGTGTGACTTCCAGAATCTGGCCTTGTGTCATGGTTTCGAGTTTCAGCCGGGTGCGAACAAATGTCATCGGGCAGACATCGTTTGTGATGTCGATCTTATGGTCGGGCGTGGTGTCGTCCATATGCTGTCTCCTGATCGGGCACCGGAAACGTGAAGTAGCGTTTCATTGGACAGGAGGCAAGCCGGAGAGAACAAAATATCGCGATTTGTACCTTGCGATATGTGACAGTTTTCTCGATATTTAGCCCACATGAGAGCAAAAGCCTGGGAGCATCCTGGCTTGGGGACAGGCGGAACCGGAAACGAGAAACAAGACTATGCTTGCAGAATCAACCATCGAGCAGAAGTGCATCGACGCGGGTCTGAAAATGACCGGCCAACGCCGGGTAATTGCCCGAGTCCTATCGGAATCAGAAGATCATCCCGATGTGGAGCTCGTTTATCGCCGGGCGACGGAAATTGACCCGAAGATTTCGATTGCGACCGTTTATCGGACCGTTCGCCTTTTTGAAGAGGCGGATATTCTCGAAAAACACGATTTCGGCGATGGCCGTGCGCGTTACGAGGAACTGACCGAGGAACATCATGATCATCTGATCGACATGCGGTCGGGTAAGGTGATCGAATTTTCGAACGAAAAAATCGAAAAGCTTCAGGAAGAGATCGCCAAAGAGCTTGGTTTCAAGCTTGTTGGTCATCGTCTGGAACTTTACGGCGTTCCGATGAAAGACGAAAAGTAACCGATTTCTGACAAACCGGTTGCTAAAATCGCAGATTTCAAGCCACCCGCTCGACAAGAGCGGGTGGTTTTTCATATTCCTGTTACGCGTTCTTAACAAAGCCTTCACTCGCCCCTGATGCGAAACTTGCGCAAAATCTGCGCAGATGAACGAAAGGGAGTTGCGATGAGCGACGATCGACAGCAGCGGCTAGAGGTACGCCTCGCCGAAACCGAGGACGAAATACTCGCCAGCCAGAAACTTCGCTACAAGGTGTTCTATGAGGAGCGTGGGGCAAAGCCCAGCGCAGAAATGGTTGCGGCCGAGCGCGACTTTGACCACTACGATCCTTTGTGCGACCACCTGCTGGTAATCGATCACAATCGCGGACAGGGACCTGACGGTGTTGTTGGAACCTATCGCCTGTTGCGTCAGTCGGTTGCCAATCAGCACGGTGGCTTTTACAGCGCAGATGAATATCACATCCAGTCGATGCTTGATGCGGCACAGGGCAATGGCGAGATCATGGAACTTGGTCGTTCCTGTGTCGAGGAAGCCTACCGCACCATGCCGACCCTGCAACTCCTCTGGCAGGGAATTGCGGCCTATGTATTCAAATACGATATCAAACTGATGTTTGGCTGCGCATCGTTCCATGGCACCGATCCGGATGCGTTTGGTGATGTTCTGACCTATCTGCATCACAACCATCTGGCACCCGAAGAAATGCGCCCGCGTGCGGTCGAAGGTCGGTACGAACCAATGGCGCGTACGACTATCGACGCAATTGACGCCCGCCAGGCGCTTCGCGATCTGCCGCCATTGATCAAGGGCTATCTGCGACTGGGTGGTTTCGTTGGTGACGGTGCGGTGATTGATCATCAGTTCAATACCACTGATATCTGCATTGTGTTACCGACGGAAAAGGTAACGGATCGTTATTACAAGCATTATGAGCGGACCGCGAGGGTATCGTGAACTGTTATGCGTGTGCAGCCATCCGGCTGTTGGCCTATGCTCTGCTGACTTTGATCCTGATCCCGGTTCAGGTGATGGCGATTGCATTTCGACTGCGATTGGCTGATGACCTGCCGCGGGTTTATCATGCACTTTGCCTCAAAATCCTGCATATCGAGCTTCGGGTTTCCGGGGTAGAGTTGATGGATGGGCCGGGTGTGATTGTGGCCAATCACGCATCCTACCTTGATATTCCGGTGCTGGGGGCTTTGGTTCGTGGCAGTTTCATTGCCAAGACCGAGGTCGCCAGCTGGCCGGTTTTTGGAACACTTGCCAAGTTGCAGCGATCCACCTTTGTCGAACGTCGTCCGGTTCGTGCACGCGAACAGAATGACCAGATTTCCCAGCGCCTTGCCGACGGGCATAAGCTGATCCTGTTCCCGGAAGGCACCAGCAACGACGGCAACCGTGTGCTGCCGTTCAAATCGACCCTGTTTGGTGTTGCCGAACGCACCATGCCTGATGGATCGCCAGTAAAAGTCCAACCGGTTTCGATTGCCGCCACCCGTCTTGACGGTGCGCCGATCGGGCGTGATTTACGGGCATTCTATTCCTGGTACGGGGATATGGACTTGGCGCCGCATTTGTGGCAGTTTCTGGCGCTTGGCAAAGTAACGGTTGAGCTGGTTGTTCATCCGCCTGTGACGCTGGCAGATGCCGGGTCACGCAAGGAACTTGCCCGGATGTGTGAAACAGCTGTTGCGCGTGGACATCACGCAGCACTGACCGGCATGCATCAGGGTGTTCCGGTTCCGCTGATTGATAATGGACGTTCGGGTGACCTGATCGGTTTTTCGCCGCTGGCCATTGTTTCCGAAGACTTTCGTTTGTTCGGACCTGATCGTCAGTTCGGTTCCTGACAGTTTTGCCATATAATCGGGTTGTGTGAATTGGGTTTCATGTAACCGGAATTTCAGATATCGAAGATGTCCGTTCTGCGGTGTGAGCTTTCACACCGCTTTTCGGCGTATTCGGGAAAGCAAAAACGGATCCAGAAGTGAGCGTGACGAAGAAGCTTTTTGTAAAAACCTATGGCTGTCAGATGAATGTTTATGACAGTCAGCGCATGCAGGATGTATTGGCGCCGCTGGGTTACCAGCCGGTCGACGACGCCGCAGGTGCGGATATGGTTATCCTCAATACCTGCCACATCCGCGAAAAGGCTGCTGAAAAGGTCTTTTCCGATCTGGGTCGTATCCGCAAACACAAAAAAGCCAAGGAAGCGAACGGAACAGACAAGATGATTGTCGCCGTTGCCGGTTGTGTTGCGCAGGCCGAAGGTGCCGAATTGATGCGTCGCGAGCCGATGGTTGATATGGTGTTCGGGCCGCAAACCTATCATCGTTTGCCGGAAATGGTGGCACGTGCCAATCGTGCCATCGGGCGTGATCGCATCATCGATACCGATTTCCCGGCCGAGGAAAAGTTCGATCATCTGCCCCAGCAGGTTTCAAGGCAGGGTTATTCAGCCTTTCTGGCTATTCAGGAAGGATGCGATAAATTCTGTACCTTCTGTGTTGTGCCTTATACCCGCGGTGCGGAATATTCCCGTCCGGGCATGGATGTCGTCAATGAAGCCCGACAGCTTGTTGGCAAGGGCACGCGCGAAATCACCCTTCTGGGGCAGAACGTAAATGCCTATCACGGCGAAGCCCCGAATGGTGGTGAGTGGACGCTTGGCCGTTTGTTACGCGAATTATCCGAGATCGATGGACTGGATCGCATCCGTTACACCACCTCGCACCCGCGCGATGTTGATGGTGATTTGATTGCGGCTCATCGTGACCTGCCAAAACTGATGCCGTTCCTGCATCTTCCCATTCAGGCGGGATCGGATCGTGTGTTGCAGGCGATGAACCGCAAACATGATGGCGCGTCTTATCGCGAAATCGTTGCTAAACTAAAAGACGCCTGCCCCGATCTTGCGTTGTCATCCGATTTCATCGTGGGTTTCCCAGGCGAATCCGACAAGGATTTTGAGGACACGATGCAGATGGTGCGCGATATCACCTTC
This sequence comes from Thalassospira lucentensis, assembly GCF_001613805.1. Lineage (GTDB taxonomy): Bacteria > Pseudomonadota > Alphaproteobacteria > Rhodospirillales > Thalassospiraceae > Thalassospira > Thalassospira lucentensis_A. The sequence goes on along the minus strand of NZ_LPVY01000005.1, from coordinate 194,270 downwards.
ATTCAGGCGTTCAGCTTTAAATACAGCCCACGTCCCGGCACCCCGGCATCGGCCATGGAATTGCAGGTTCCCGAGCCGGTAAAGACCGAACGGATCATGCGTTTGCAGGCGCTTCTTGCCGAGCAGCAGCTGGAATTCAATCGAAACTGCCTTGGCCGGGAAATGGATGTCCTGCTGGAACGTTATGGCAAACTTGAGGGACAGCTTGTCGGAAAAAGCCCGTACATGCAGCCGGTACATGTTAGCGGTTTACCGGAATCCTCATTGGGACAAATAGTAAGGTTGAAAATCACCGAAGCGCTGCCTAATTCCCTTGGCGGTGAACTGGTCGATGCCCCGGTTCAAAACCGGGATTCTGAAAGGAAAATTGCGTGACTGCCACCTCAGCAAAGGCAAAAAACACGGCAAAAGCCAAGTCTTCGACCAAAGATACTGATCAGATCGAATTTGCAGATAATGCGCTTGCCCAGCTTTTATACGGGCCACAAGCCGAAAACCTGACCCGCCTTTCCGAAGGCACCGGTGTTCAGGTTTCCAGTCGCGGGTCGGTGGTAACCCTTGCAGGGCAGGGTCCCAAAGTAGCCCAGGCCAAAAAGGTTCTGGGGCAGCTTTACGCGCGTCTTCGGGACAAGGAAATTGACCATGTCGACGTTGAAACGGTCGACGGCGCGATTCGACTGTCCGAACCTGATGAAGCCGATCCTTGGACCGGCCAGACCAAGGATATGTTTGGCGGATCGCGCCTGACCATCCAGACCAAGAAACGCCGGATTTCGCCGCGATCCAAACGCCAGAAGGATTATGTTGAGGCGATGCTTGATCACGAGCTGGTCTTTGGTATTGGTCCGGCCGGTACCGGGAAAACCTATCTGGCGGTCGCAATGGCGGTTCAGTCGCTTATTCAGGGGCAGGTTGACCGTATCGTTCTGTCACGTCCGGCGGTCGAGGCTGGCGAACGGCTTGGCTTCCTGCCCGGCGATCTGAAGGACAAGGTCGATCCTTATCTGCGCCCACTTTATGATGCGCTGCATGATACTCTTCCGGGCGATGTTGTTATCAAGCGCATGGAAAGCGGCGAGATTGAAGTCGCACCGCTTGCCTTCATGCGAGGCCGTACGCTTGCACATGCCTTTGTTATTCTTGACGAAGCGCAGAACACGACAGCCATGCAGATGAAAATGTTCCTGACCCGCCTTGGCGAAGGATCGCGGATGGTGGTGACAGGTGACCTGACACAGGTCGATTTGCCCGATGGTACCAAATCCGGCTTGCGGGATGCGCTTGAAACTATTGCGGATGTCAAAGGTGTTGCGACGATCAAGTTTGATCAACGCGATGTGGTTCGTCACGCACTGGTGACCAAGATTGTTCAGGCCTATGACGCAGCAGATGCCTTGCGCGACCGCCTGAAAAAAGGCTATCGCGGGATCAAGGACGAGGATCAGGGCGATGACCGCACCGCTTGATCTGGACCTTGATGTTGAAGCCGGCAATTGGGCCAAGACCGAGATTGATGCGATTGAAAACGCTGTGCGTGCGGCACTTGATGGCGCTGCGCGTGAGGGTGCGCTTTGGAAAGAAGATGCCGTTCCAACCGATGGAACATCCGACGAAGGAGATGGCGCATCACTTCTGAGCATTGCACCTGTGGTCGAAGTTGGTGTTCGGCTATCGGACGATGCATCGGTCCGGATATTGAACCGTGATTATCGCGGCAAGGACAACCCGACCAATGTTTTATCGTTCGCAGCACTTGAAAGTGCGGATGATGCGGCAGATTTCATGATGTCACCTGATATGCCCCTGATGCTGGGTGATATCGTCATTGCACGTGAAACATGCGAACGTGAAGCCGTTGAACAGAACAAGACACTGATAAATCATCTTGTTCATCTGACGGTACATGGCACGCTGCATCTTGTCGGCTATGATCATATGGTTGATGATGAAGCCGAAGAGATGGAAGAACTTGAACGGCAAATTCTTGCCGCACTGGGGATTGATGATCCCTATGAACCGATCGAAGATCAAGATATCGAAACAGGACAATGAACGAGAATAGTCAGCGCGACGACGACCACGACAGTATGAGCCCTCGCCAAGGCGGGGATAATGCTCAGGATTCGGATAACGGGTCCTTATGGGGCAATGTCGCATCGGCATTAGGCCTTAAGCGCGGCAAAGCGCGAAACGGCGAAGCATCGCTTTCCGATACGCTTGAAGAGCTTGCCGAACGTAGTGAAGAAGATGATGAGCCCGTCTCGCTTCATGAACGGTCGCTTTTTGAAAATATCATCGCCCTTCGCGATATGACCGCCGAAGATGTGATGATCCCGCGCGCTGATATTGTAGCGGTCGAAAAAAGCATCACCCTCGACGAACTGGTCGAGGTGATGGTGAAAAAGGCACATTCCCGTCTGCCGGTTTATGGCGAGTCTATCGATGAAATCGTTGGTATGGTCCATATCAAGGATGTTTTGGGCTGCGTTGCGGCGGGCAAGGAATTCCAGCTGCAGACCCTGTTGCGCCGGGTGCTGTTCGTGTCGCCAGCGATCCGTGTCCTCGACCTGTTATCGGAAATGCGTCTGTCGCGGACGCATATGGCGCTGGTGGTTGACGAGTTTGGCGGTATCGATGGCCTGATCACCATCGAGGATCTGGTCGAGGAAATTGTCGGCGAAATTGACGACGAGCACGACATTGACCAGACACCTAAGCTGATCCGCCTTTCGGATGGCTGCTATATTGCCGATGCGCGTTACGAGGTCGAGGACCTCGAGGAAAAGCTGGGTTTTGGCCTGCTGGACGAGGATGAGGACGAAGATATCGATACGCTGGGTGGGTTGGTCTTTTCGCTGGCGGGGCGTGTTCCCGCGCGAGGCGAACTGATCGAGCATCCGACCGGTATCCAGTTCGAGGTTCTTGATGCCGATCCACGCCGTATCCGGCGCTTGCGCATTCACCTGATCCGCACGGAACCGGCAGCGATCAGTGACGAAAGTTCCAAACAGGGATCATCCAATGATTGATAGACTGGCGGCGCGTCTGGCCAACCTTTCGGGTTGGCGCAGGCGTTTTTTGTGGCTGGTGTCCGGGGCGGTTGCGGTATTGGCGTTGCCGCCTTTCTTCTTTTTACCGGCCCTTCCGATAGCTTTTGCCGTGCTGCTTTGGTCGCTCGACGGCGTTAAATGCAACAAAGGCGCGCTTTCGGCGGGTTGGTGGTTCGGAACCGGACATTTTGCCGCCGGTTTTTACTGGGTCAGTCATGCCTTTCTGGTCGAGCCGGAAATCTATGGCTGGATGATCCCATTTGTCTTGCTCGGACTGGGTGGCGGGCTTGCGATCTTTCCGATGGTTGCCGTTTGGGCGAGCTGGCGGCTGACGCGCAAAATTATCGGGCGTGCTGTGATGCTGGCAGCTTTGTGGGCGGTTGCTGAATTCCTTCGCGGCCATCTGATGACCGGTTTCCCCTGGAACCTGCTGGCTCATGTCTGGGCGGTCGATCCGGCTCCGATGCAATTTGCCTCAATCATCGGGGTTTATGGACTATCGGTGATCACGGGCCTCTTTGCGACTTTGCCTGCGACTTTCGTTGCAGGACGTGCCGGGCGATTGACAGCTTTTGCGGGCATCATGATTGCAGTGCTGTTGTGGGGGGGGGGGGCGCTTCGCCTTGCTCTGGTGGGACCAGCGGATGCCGAGGTTGCCGTTTCTGAAGATTTGCCTGTGGTGCAGGTCGTGCAGCCCAATATCCCGCAGCGTGAAAAGTGGGTACCGGAACTTCAGGATCAGCATTTTGCAAAACTGCTGCGACTGTCGCGTCGCCCGGCCGATATGGCGCCGGACCGCAGACGTATCGTGATCTGGCCCGAAACGGCTGCGACATTTTTTGTCGAAGCCCAACCGGTACGCAGGTTGCAGATGGCCTCGGTTCTCGGACCTGGTGATATTCTGGTTACTGGGGCTCCACGAACCTATCCGCGGGATACGGATGAATTCAAAGTTTGGAACGCGGTTCAGGTTCTCGACAGTACCGGAGAGATTGTTGCGAGTTTCGACAAGTTCCACCTCGTCCCATTTGGCGAGTACGTGCCATTCCGCAACTGGATACCGATCCCGAAACTGACGGCAGGACGCACTGATTTCTCTTTTGGGCCGGGACCGCAGACACTTGATATTGCAGGTTTGCCGAGTTTCTCGCCCCTGATTTGCTATGAGGTGATCTTCCCGGGTGCGGTTATTGACGATGCCAATCAGCCCGACTGGTTGCTAAATGTGACCAACGATGGCTGGTTTGGCAAAAGTGCTGGCCCTTATCAGCATCTGGCAGCTGCACGGTTTCGCAGTGTCGAAGAAGGGCGTCCGATGGTTCGGGCGGCCTATACCGGTGTATCGGCAATGTATGATGCATATGGACGGGAACTGGTGACACTCCCCTTAAGTGGAGAGGGAGTCATGGTTCACCCCCTTTCGGGGGTGTATAACCATACCACGGTATATTATTTGTGGCGCGATATTCTATTTTACGGTATTGTAACCTTTCTAGCCGTTCTCGTTTTGGGATATAGTAGGTTTTTCAAATCCCTTAAAGCGGCTGTGTGAAGCACCGAACCGCTCCCTGATTGTCCCACCAAAAATAAGAGCGGGTAGGTCGGAGTGAGAGAAGGACAACACAAAATGTCGCCTAAGGATGAAAACACGATGGTCAAAAACACCCGTGGCAGAGGTCGGGGCCGGACCGCAAGTGGCAAGCCGAACCCGGTTGATATTCATGTTGGTGCGCGCGTTCGACTGCGCAGAACGCTGCTTGGCATGAGCCAGGAGAAGCTTGGTGAGGCTATCGGCCTGACATTCCAGCAGGTTCAGAAATATGAACGCGGTGCAAACCGCGTTGGTGCGTCGCGCCTTTACGATCTGTCACGCGTTCTCGAAGTGCCGGTTTCATTCTTCTTTGATGACATGCCAGACGAGATTTCGTCGAAATCCGTGCACGAGCGTCGCGAAATGTCGGAAAGCCCGGATCCGTTTGATAACGATCCGATGAACCGTCGCGAAACGCTTGAGCTGGTGCGGGCATATTATCGGATTACTGATCCGACGCAGCGGAAACGCGTTTTCGAGCTGGTCAAATCAATGGGCATTCTTGTTGCTGACAACGAAAACGTAAAATAGAAAACCCGGAACTATCAATTTGAAAAGCGCATTTGTGGCTTCCGGCCCGATGCGCTTTTTTGCCTTTGTTAAGACCATTTTGATCCTCGAAATGCAATTGGCGCGTTACGCTTATGCACCGATCTTTCTTGACCTGAAAATGTCATTGAGGCAAAACCGCAGTTCGGGCGATATGCCCAATCGAATACGTGGACGGATTTGGACCGCTTGCCACCACGCAAAAAAAGGCTAAGTGGGCGCAATTGGTACAGGTCTGTATCGATGCCCTCCGGTCCAGTTTATGGAACTCCTTTTTTCACCGGAGAAGGTTTATATGTCTCTTTCCGAATATCTTTTTACCAGCGAATCCGTTTCCGAAGGTCACCCGGATAAGGTTTGCGACCGCATTTCCGATTCCATCGTTGATGCGTTTCTGGCCGCCGATGAAGATTCGCGCGTTGCCGTAGAGACTCTGGCAACTACCAATCGTGTCGTTCTGGCTGGCGAAGTTCGCGGCCCTGAAAGCGTTTCCAAGGAAGTCATGATCGAAAAGGCACGCGAAGCTATCCGTGCCATCGGTTATGAGCAGGAAGGTTTCCATTGGAAAACGGCTGAAATCGAGTGCCACGTCCACGAACAGTCTGCCGATATTGCCCAAGGTGTTGATTCCGCTGGTGAGAAAGACCTTGGCGCCGGCGACCAAGGCATTATGTTCGGTTACGCCTGTGACGAAACGGACGAACTGATGCCGGCACCGATCCAGTTCTCGCATCGTATCCTGCGCAAAATGGCCGAAGATCGTCATTCCGGTAAATCTGCCCAGTTCGGTCCGGACGCCAAAAGTCAGGTTACCCTGCGTTATGTCGATGGCAAGCCGGTTGGTGCGACCTCGGTTGTGGTTTCGACCCAGCATGCTGATGGCCTGAGCCAGGCTGATGTTCGTTCGCTGGTCATGCCCTATATCGAGACGATCCTGCCGGAAGGTTGGATGCCGTCGGAAGACGAGATTTATATTAACCCGACGGGCCGTTTTGTTATTGGTGGTCCCGATGGGGATGCTGGCCTGACTGGTCGCAAAATCATCGTTGATACCTATGGTGGCGCGGCACCTCATGGGGGCGGTGCGTTTTCGGGTAAGGACCCGACCAAGGTTGACCGTTCAGCAGCCTATGCCGCACGTTACCTTGCGAAAAACGTGGTTGCTGCCGGCCTTGCCGAACGCTGCACCATTCAGGTTGCCTATGCGATCGGTGTTTCTAAGCCGCTGGCACTTTATGTCAACAACCATGGCACCGGCAATGTGGACGAAATTAAACTGGGTAGTGTTTTGCGCCAGTTGATGGATCTCAGCCCGCGGGGCATTCGCGAACATCTTTCGCTTTGCCGTCCGATCTATACCCCGACCTCTGCCTATGGCCACTTTGGTCGTCAGGCAGAAGAAGACGGTCGTTTCTCTTGGGAGCGCACCGATCTGGTTGGTGAACTGAAATCGGCATTCGGTGCCTGATTGGCAGAAAAGACAAAGCACGATTTGCCAAAATCGTGTGACGTGATATGAGGCGGGCGGCCCCGATACAAATCCGGGGTCGCCCGTTTGATTTTTAGCCATTTTTCAAACCCGTCCTGACAGATAAGACAATGCGCAACAGCAATCGCCCGTTACCGACCCCGGACCGCCCGAATTTTTATGGCCGTCGCGGCAGCCGCCCACTCAAAGATTCTCGCCGGGCACTGGTTGACGAGTTGCTTCCGAAAATCGGGATTACCTATCCAGATCAGGCCGGTGTCGATCCGAACGACTATTTCGGGGAAAAGCATGATCAGCTTTGGCTCGAGATTGGCTTTGGCGGTGGCGAACATTTGGCTGGTCAGGCCCAGGCCAACCCGCAGATCGGGATTATCGGGGCTGAGCCGTTTATGGACGGGGTTGGCAGCCTCCTGCGTCATATCGACGAGCGTGGTCTAAGCAATGTCCGGATCATTGCGGACGATTCCCGCCCCCTGCTTTACAAGCTGGTTGACGCCTGCTTTGACCGTGCATTCTTGCTGTTTCCGGATCCATGGCCGAAGAAACGCCATGCGGAACGCCGGTTTATTGGTCCCAAGAATCTTGCATTGCTGGCGCGTCTCCTGAAAGACGGCGCGGAGTTCCGGGTTGCCAGTGACGACATGCAATATATTTCCTGGACCCTGCAGCATATGCACAATCATCGGGATTTCGAGTGGCTTGCCGAGAGTCCGGAAGACTGGCGCAACCCGCCTGCCGACTGGGTTAAAACCCGGTATGAACAAAAAGCGCTACGCCAGGGTAAAAAATGCAATTATTTGCGGTTCCGGCGTAAAAACCGCTCTTGACCGTCTGATGCAGAAGTTCTGGCTAGCCCGTGCAAAAGTTTCTCCTTTTGCACGGGTTTCTTTTGGGTGAACAACATCACCACATAATTTCAATAAGTTGAAATTTTAATTGAGAATGATTGTCATGTGCGATATTTATGTTGTTCCGCTGATATGACGCCGCCGCAAGCTGTTTGTGCCAAATACCTGCATCAAGCTCTACGCGGATAATTCCAAAGGTCCGAGCCGTGACGCACTGGGATGTCAACATGCTATTCCGTACCTATCGGTCCCGACTGCTGCATTTTGTGCAGCGGCGGAAACTTTCGTGGCATATGGCCGACGATATCGTGCAGGACACGTTCCTTCGGGTTGTAGCCACGCCATCGTTGCCTGATCCGCAATTTGCCCAGTCCTATCTGTTCAGGACAGCGCAGAATCTGGTGATTGATCATTTCCGGCGGGAACGGATACTGACCTTCGTTCAGGAACCTGACAAAGCATTTGAATTCGTTGCCGATGACGCCCCTTCTCCTGAACAGATCGCATGGTCACGACAGGAATTACGACAGTTGCAGGCATCGCTGAATGCTTTGCCAAAAAACCTTCGGACCGTTTTCATTCTCGCCCGACTTGAAGGTAAGACCTATGGTGAAATTGGCGAGCAACTTGGGATTCCGACGCAAACCGCCTTTAGCCGAATGGTCCGCGCTCTGACACTTGTCAAAGAGGCAATGGATAAATCGGAAAAAAATTGAATGTCGGATCAGAAATATGCGCATCAGGTTCGTCCCAATAGTCGGGGTGTTTGTGTGATGCGCGCAAAGACCATCTGATCAATGAAGCATGGAATCCGGCATTCATGGCTATGACAGGTGAAAATCACGCCGCAAATCTGCCCGATACTGTATCGGAACAGGCGATCTATTGGTTTGCCCTGTTGCTTGATGGCAGTGAAACCGAAGAAGACCGTCGGGCGTTTGCTCGCTGGCTCGATGCCGATCCGGCGCATCTTGAGGCTTTTGGCGATATCGAAAGGCTTTGGAGCGGCAGCACCAGCCTTAATCTATCAACTGACAACAAGGTCGGCCGACGCGCCTTTATGACGGGAACGGCCGCAGCGGTGGTTATCGGTGCGGGTTGGGTATTCGCTCCGCATCATCCTTTTGCCGTTATACGGACTGCGACCGGTGAACGGCATCGTTTTTCCCTTCCCGGTGATGTGGAGGCCGAACTGGCAAGCGACACCGTGATGTCCTATGTCGCGCGTGATGGGGTAAACGGTGTCGAACTTCATCGCGGCGAAGCCTGGTTCAATCATCTGGCAACTGGCAGCGACTTTTTTGTTGCGGCTGCCAGTGGCACAAGCTGGTCGCGGGGGGGAAGGCTCGACGTGGCTGCTTATGACGGGGATGTCACAGTAATCGCTGAACAAAATCCGTTGATTGTTCGTTTGGGTAGCGCGCAAACGCAATTGGCCGCGGGAAATGCCGTGCGGTATGGCGACTTGCAAATCGGGAGACCTTACGAGGTTGATATTTCGACAGAGTTGGCCTGGCGGAACGGCCAGCTTGTCTTTATGGGGCAGCCTCTTGGGGAAGTCGTTCGTGTTCTGCAGCGCTGGCAGAACGGCAAGATCATGATCATCGGCGAAGAACTCAAATCCCGCCCGGTAACCCTTGTAGTCGACCTTGAACGGTCAAAGGATGTTCTGCCGGTTCTGGCCAGTGTCCTTTCGATCAGTGTGCATCGGTTTACAGATTACCTGACCGTCATTCGTGCCGTCTGACCCTCTCAAAATTCAAGATCACCAATCAATGTCATTCTTCGGTTCGGTCAGAATAACTTGATAATAAAAATTATTATCAAAAAAATGCATTGAATGTCAGATATCTGAATCTGAGCTTCGTCTAACTGAGTAACGAAAAAACGAATGCGACGCAATCTCATGAATATGCATTCGTGACTCAGGAGACAAAAAGAATGCTCTCGGACGGGGTGGGTCGCATTGTCGGCACCAACAAAATAGCTCTCAAATCTAGGACATCTTTGGGGGATGTTCGCGTAATTGCATTCTCAGCACTTGGCAGTAGCATGATTGCTTTGATGCCGCTAGCCGTGGGTGCTCAACCCCTAATGCCACAGCAGGTCAGCAAAACTGAAATTGCGCAAGCCGCAACGGGGGCTGCGACCCTGTCAAATGATGTGTATTCATTTGACATCGCTGCACAGCCTCTTGCCACGGCGCTGGTCTATTTCTCCCGTGCGTCAGGCGTGGATGTGGCGGTTGACGGAACGCTGCCTGACGGGGTGCAAAGTGTCGCCGTACAGGGCGACATGACTGCCGGTGCGGCTCTTGATCGTATGTTGTCGCAAAGTGGCCTGATCTGGAATGCTATCAACTCGACAGCCATTTCTGTAATTGATCCCAGTCAGATAGATGCTGAGAACGCTTCGATCACTACGGCACCAGTCACTGTAACGGCAGCCAAAAGGGCACAAGGTCCCAATGGAGTGCCAGACGAAGTGTATGAAACGCCGGGGTCTGTAGCGGTGATTACGCAGGAAAGCATGCGCAAGTCTCCCGTTCGCGAAGCGCGCGAGATTTTCAACAATGTTGCCGGTGTGGATATCTCGAACGACGCCCGTGATCCTGGTCTGACCGTGAATGTTCGCGGTCAGCAGGAAATGGGCCGTGTCAACGTCAACATCGATGGTGCACGTCAAAACTATAACCAGTTAACACATGGTACGACGTCACGTGTCTATATCGATCCGGCGTTGCTGGCTGAAGTCGATATTGAAAAATCCAATCTGACCCAAAATGGTGGTGCGGGTGCCTCGGCAGGGATTGTCACCATGCGCACGCTTAACACCCAGGATATCCTTGATGAGGGTGAAGAATGGGGAGGCAAGGTCAATATCAGCCATGGAACCAACAGCTATGATTTTGCTGGGGATGCATCCGCAGGTGCACGCATTTCGCCGAAGTTTGACATGTCGGCAACCATTAGCCGCAAAGTGATCGGCAATTACCGTGCCGGAGCACATAATCCGGGTCTGTTTACCACCGGGAACGGAAATTACTATTCGACAGAAAACTCGCGTCCTGAATACACATTTCTGCGTCAGACGTCAGGGTTGGTAAAAGCAAATATATATCTGACCGAAGATCAGGAGATTAACCTCGGTTATGTTGGCTCCCTAAGTGACTATGCGAAGACAAACGATGTCACTAACCTCTATACCGATTTCAATGAAACTGAGACCCATACGCTGACGGCAAAGCATAACTGGAATCCGGAATCCGATCTGATCAACCTTAATTCGGGTGTTTACTGGACCAGAACCGAAAATCATCAGTTTCGTCCTGCACGGGTAAATAGTTCGGGCACCGTTACGACGGACTCGTTTGATAACCGCTATACGTTGGATACGACGGGAGCGGATATTGCGAACCGCAGTGACTTCGCTTTCGACAAAATTGGCGACGGATTAAGTCGTTTCAGCATCGATTACGGCACGGAATTCTTTCACGACAAGGCCAAGACAACTGCTGAAATGGGCGGGCTTGGTGGTGCCGGTGCTGCCTATCAGGTTGAAGGTTCCACGCCAAGCGGCAAGCGTAATGTCTATGGTGGGTATCTCAATACCACCTATGGTTGGAGTGATATGTTCCAGATTACCGGAGGTCTTCGATATGATCGTTATGACTTGAACGGTGATGCTTTCTGGTGCGAAACGACAGCGGCCTCAGGCAACCTTTGCTCGGATGGCGGAACGCCGCTTGATATCGATCTTGCCGAAAGCAAGGTCTCGCCAAGTTTTGGCGCAAGTATTTCACCTATCGAAGGTGTTCAGTTTTTTGCCAATTATCGCGAAAACATGCGGGCACCCACAATTCAGGAAGCGATGTTAAGTGGTGACCATATCGGGAACGTGGGCATTCCTTTCTATTCGAATGCAAACTTGAAGGCTGAAGAATCCGAAACCAAGGAGATCGGCGTCAACTTCAAATTTGATAATGTTCTTCAGAAAGGTGATGGTTTCCGTGCCAAGGTCGCATATTTCAGATCGAAAATTGATAATTACGCGACAATTGCCTATGTGCCCCAGCCAACAACGAGCACCATAATTCCTGGCTTGCTGATTAATTCAAATCAGGCCGCTGCAATGGTTAACCTTGAAGATCCCGTCTATGTCAACGGGACCGAGATGGAGCTCTCTTATGATGCGGGTGGATATTATCTCGGCGGAACACTAACGCTCGCGGATACGGATCTGCAAGGTGACTATGACCCGTTCGTTCTTGATACCGATTATGACCAATACGCGAATTCCGGGCTAAGTCCCCTTGGCGTCGGAGATCCGATTTATGGCGATGCTGGCGACCTATACGGAATTTACGCCACCCCGAGACGCAAATACACGCTGGATGGCGGATTCCGGCTTTTGGATCGTGATCTTGTGATGGGGATGCGGGCAACCTTCGTTTACCCACAGGACAATTTTGGCAGTTCGAATCTTTCAAGTGTCGTTGGGGAGTATTTCAAATATCGCGTCTTCGATTTCTACAGTTCCTACGAAGTTAACGACAATGTCACGTTGCGTTTTGCAGTGAATAACATGTTTGACGAAGGCTATGTGCAAGGGGCTGGCGGGACCTACGCACCTGCTCCTGGTCGGACTGCTGTTGTCACTTTGAGCGGCAACTTCTAAGCCGTCCAGATACCGGAACTCCCAACAGCCGATCAGGTGTTTTGCTTGATCGGCTATTCGGTGTTTTCCAATTAAGTAATTGATTTTAAAATATTTTTCAATTGACTCTGTGGGATAATAAGAGTCATTCTCATGTTGTTGTTCAATGGTTGGGCAACAAACTGACAGGAGAAATCAAAATGACGATTACGATTGATCTGAGCGCAAATTCGTCCGGTAACGGTGTTGATCTGCATGGGGTATTTGACGATTTTAATGCGAACTTCTCGCTTGGTTCGGGGAATCACGGCTCATTTTTCAATGGTGCTCTGCCGGGTGGATTTGGTGGAACGCAATATTATGCCGCAGATATGGATAGCGGCAGCTCGTATACCGGTGGTGTTCTTGCAACGGCGGGGGCAAGCAATTTTGCTTATGACCTGAGCACGCACACAATTACGGGTGATCTTGACGGTTTCTCGTTCGGTAGCACGCTTAGCTATGATAGCGGCGCAGGCCAATACGAATTCACGGATTCGTCGGTTGATATTTCTGGCCTGGGCATTTCGGGTAGCGACACCAACTCTGTTTTGACTGGTATCTATACCGGCAGCACAACGACGCTCGAATCCGTATTCGATTCCCAAGGTGTTGCAATCAACGGCAGCACCGGCAATGACACCATTGGTGGTTGGGCTGGCGACGATGTCCTGACCGGTAATGGCGGTGCGGATACTTTCGAATTCGACACTTCGGGCAATTTCGGTGACGACACCGTTACCGATTTTACCGATGGCACCGATCTTCTTGATATCGATTTCAACTCGGTAACGGTTGCTTCGGCCAACGGCGGTGCAGATACCCTGATCACCCATGCCAATGGCACCATCACCCTGACCGGTGTCGATTTCAACGATATCGACGCGACCGACTTCGTTTAACGAAGACGGCTCGCTCCGCAAGCAGCGGAACGAGCACAAGGTCTTTCAATGCAGGGCACCGCGTAACAGCGGTGCCCACCTCATCCTATCTTTTTCTTCTCCGGAATGGAAACAGCGTGTTTGAACAGGTCCATTCGCATCATTTGCGCAAATCGCCCGTATCCTCGCCGCTGGCGGCCGCCATTCGATCCTTGCGTGGCGCGTTCCTGTCGGTCGCAGCACTTAGCGGTGTGTCAAATATCCTGATGCTGACCGGGCCGCTTTTCATGCTGCAGGTTTATGACCGGGTTCTGGCGAGCCGTAGTGTGCCGACGCTGGTTGCGCTCGTGGTTTTGATGCTGGCGCTGTATCTGTTTCTGGGCACTGTCGATGCGCTTCGGGCGCGTATGCTGGTGCGGATCGGCTGGCGGGTGGATGAGCAGGTCGGACCGCTGGCGCTGGCAACCACTCTTGATCAGGTGCTGCGAAATGATAACGCAGCCGTAAGACCGCTTAACGATCTTGATCAGATTCGCCAGTTTCTGGGCGGCGCCGGGCCCATCGCGATTTGTGATATGCCATGGATGCCGCTGTTTCTGGGCATCGTTTTTGTTTTTCATCCTTGGCTTGGTTTTTTGGCCCTCGTTGGCGGTATCCTCCTTGTGATCCTGACGCTGATCAGCGAGCTTGCCACCCGGAAGCAGGTTGAACGCATGAACCGTCAGGCCGTTTCACGGGCCAGTCTGGTCGAAGCTGGTCGCCGCAACGCCGAAGCCATTCGCGCCATGGGAATGCAGGGAACGTTCAATGCCTGTTGGGCGCGGTTGAATGACCGTTATCTGCGCGACAATACCGGTGTCGGCGACGTCAACTCGACCTTCTCGGCCTATATCAAGGTCATTCGCCTTGCGATGCAGTCCGGTGTTCTGGCACTTGGTGCCTATTTGGCGATCCTGCAGGAAGTAACACCGGGTGTGATGGTTGCCGCATCAATCCTGACAGCTCGGGCATTGTCTCCGGTCGAACAGGCGATTGGCAACTGGCGCGGATTTGTTGGTGCACGTCAATCGCGCCATCGTCTTGAACGCTGTTTTGCCGATACACAAAAAACGTCTGAACGCCTCGAACTGCCTGCCCCGCAAAAAAGCCTGCAGGTTTCCAATCTGATCGTTCGGGCCCCTGCAACGCGGGCGGAGGGCAAGCCGATGGCACCTGGCCGGGTGTTGTTGCGCATCAGTGACGTGACCTTGAAAGCAGGTGACGGGCTTGGCATTATCGGACCCAGCGGATCGGGGAAATCGACATTCGGTCGCGCGCTGGTCGGGATCGGAACGATCCAGAACGGTACCATTCGTCTGGACGGGGCGGAGCTTGATCACTGGGAACCGGACCGGCTGGGTACGCATATCGGCTATCTGCCGCAGGATGTTGATCTGTTTGATGATACCGTCGCGCGCAATATCGCAAGGCTGCGCCATGACGCGGACCCGGCGGCGATCGTTAAGGCCGCGCAATCGGCCGGGGTGCATGACATGATCCTGTCCCTGCCCAAGGGATACGACACGCTGGTCGGAAGTGGCGGTGTGGTTTTATCGGGCGGGCAAAGGCAACGGATCGGATTGGCACGTGCCCTGTTCGGTGATCCGTTCCTGATTGTGCTTGATGAACCCAATTCCAGCCTCGACAGCGCCGGGGAACAGGCCCTGATTGAATCTGTCCGCTTGGCCCGGCAACGCGGGGCGATTGTCATCATGATCGCCCATCGCCCCGGCGCCCTTGCAACGGTCAATCTGGCGATGGTCATTCAGGACGGGCGACAGGTTGCGTTTGGTGCGCGTGACGACATTCTGCGCAAAACCATGCGCCAGGTTGGAGAAAGCGCATGACCAGAAAATCGTTACACACATCGTCGAAAACCGCCTTGGACCTCAGTCCTGCGCTGCAAAGTTTACGCCGCCATACCCTGTTTGGTGTGACGGCCGTTTTGGCGCTGTTCATCGGTTTGGGAAGCTGGATGGCGATGGCAAGTCTCTCCGGGGCGGTGGTTGCGTCCGGCAAGCTGGTTGTCGAAAGCAATGTAAAGGATGTGCAGCATCCTGACGGCGGCATTGTCGGCGAAATCCACGTACGTGACGGTGATCGGGTACAAGCTGGTGATCTTCTGATTCGGCTGGATGATACGATGGCGCGTGCAAGCCTCGGTATTGTAGACAGTCAGATTGATGCCTTGCGGGCGCGCAAGATGCGGTTGATTGCCGAACGGAACGATGCTGAAACCATTACCGTGCCCGATCCGTTCATGTCTCGGATGAAGGAGACGACAGTTACCGAACTGGTCGCGGCCGAAACAAAGCTTTTCGAAGCACGGCGCAGAAGCCTTGAAGGCGAAAAAGCGCAGCTTCAGCAGAAACTGTTGCAGCTTTCGGAGACGATTGTCGGGCTTGAGGCGCAGAAAACTGCCAACGAAGAAGAAAGCCGTCATATTCGCGACGAGCTTGCAGGTCTTGAAATGCTTTATAAAAAGCAACTCGTGCCGATTACCCGTGTGGCGGCATTACGCCGTGAACGTGCCAGTCTGGGCGGCAAGCACGGAGAGCTGACGGCACAGATTGCCGCGACTGGTATGCAAATCTCGGAAACCGAAATGTCGATCCTGCAGCTTGACCGGGACCGTCAAACTGACGTTCTGACTGAACTGGGCGACATTGATCAGCAATTGGCAGAATTGATGCAAAAACAGGTTGCCTTGCGCGACCAGCTGCGTCGTATCGATATTCGCGCGCCTTATGGGGGAACGATTTATCAGATGGCGGTACATACTGTTGGCGGTGTGGTTGCAGCCGGGGATCGGATCATGGGTATTGTCCCCGATCAGGATGAACTGGTAATCGAAGCTCGGACCAGCCCAAACGACATTGATCAGGTTCATTCGGGACAAAAGGCGATGCTGCGTTTTACCGCCTTTAACCAGCGTACCACGCCGGAGCTTTCCGGAACGGTTTCTTTTGTGGCAGCGGATTTGTCACGCGATGAACTGACCGGGGAGACCTACTACAATGTTCGGGTAAAAATTGCAGCTGGTGAGATGAAGAAACTTGATGGTCAAGGTTTGATGCCCGGTATGCCGGTGGAAACCTTCATTGCGACGGGGGAGCGCACCGCACTCAGTTATCTTGCCAAACCGCTAACCGATCAGTTTGCCCGTGCATTCCGTGAAGAATAATTTGCCATCTGTTTCGGATATCGAACACCCCGGATCGTTTCTGGTTTAACGGGCTGCTGAGTTATGCGGCATTTGCGGACAGGGACGAAAGGTGATCGGTATGACTTTGGATGTAACGGCAGACGGCGCAGTGAAAACCCTGCTTCAGACCCTTAAACAGGCAACAACCGGCGACCATCAGCATATCGACGATATGGTGATGGAAATGGCGCCGTTCGAAAGCCGCGATAACTATGCCCGGTTTGTCGGTATGCAGTATGTGTTTCACCGCGCTGTAAAACCGCTTTATGATGCGAGTGACCTGAACGAACTGATACCCGGGCTTTCGGCACGCAGTCGGTTCAATGATGTCTGTGCAGATCTTGCAGATCTGCAATGCAGTTTACCGGAAAATGGTATGCCATCCTCTGTCCCGAAAACCGGAATGGCCCGTCTGGGATGGTTATATGTTTGTGAAGGTTCGTCGCTTGGGGCTGCCTTCTTGCTCAAAGCAGCCGGAAATATCGGGCTGGATACCGGGTTTGGTGCCCGTCATCTGGCTGGACATGAAGATGGTCGCGGCAAGCATTGGCGCGAATTTGTTGATCAGGTCAATGGCTTGGCGCTTACTGCGGAACAGGAACAGGAAGTGATTGATGGTGCGATTGCTGCCTTTGACTTTTTCCGGACACTTTTGATCGAAGATCGCAAGCTGGCTGCATAGGCGCAAATCCCTTGGTTGAAAGGCTTGCGGGGTCAGGATCGTGACTTGATTTCTGGCAAAACCGGCTGTATAAAGCCGCCAAGCTTTTTGTAAATTCTGACAAAGAGTGGGCCCTCCGCCCGCTCTTTTGTGCTTTTTGGGGTATGGCATCGCTATATGGCTGAGCTGATCGGACAACAGTTGAAAGACCCGCTGATGATGCGGATCACGGAGATTATCGAACCGTCGATCAACGCGCTGGGTTTCGAACTGGTACGTGTCTCCATGATGGGCAAGGACAGCAATGTCCTGCAGATCATGGCGGATCGTGCGGATGGCAACGGCAGCATCAATGTCGAGGATTGCGCCGAAATCAGCCGTACCGTTTCTGCCCTGATGGATGTTGAGGACCCGATTTCGGGGGCTTATCACCTTGAAGTCAGTTCGCCGGGTATTGACCGCCCGCTGACCCGTGCCAAGGACTTTGATGTCTGGCGCGGGTTCGAGGCAAAGGTCGAACTGGTGATAGCCCAGAATGGCCGTCGCCGTTTCAGCGGAAAGCTGGATGGAATCGAAGATGATGCGGTCGCCTTGATTGTCGATGGCGAACGTGAATTGTTGCCGTTGGCCGATATCGCCAAATCGAAATTGGTGCTGACGGATGAATTGATCGCGCATGTCACCGGCAAGGGCCGGTCTGACGATAACGCAGAATAGAGGTTGGATATGGAAGCAACTTCGGGAATGCCGCGGCCGGAACTTTTGCAGGTCGCAGATGCCGTTGCCCGTGAAAAGGGCATTGATCGTGATGAAGTTCTTGGTGCAATGGAACAGGCCATCCAGAAGGCCGGTCGTTCCAGATATGGCCATGAGCATGACATCCGTGCCCATATCGACCGTAAAACCGGTGAAATCAAACTGGCCCGTTTCATCGAGGTCACGGACGATATTGAAAACGACTTCACCCAGATGTCGCTGGAACAGGCGCGTATTCGCGACGAAAATATCCAGCTTGGTGAGTTTCTGATTGATCCGCTGCCGCCGATCGATTTCGGACGTATTGCTGCGCAGACCGCAAAACAGGTCATCGTGCAGAAAGTCCGTGACGCGGAACGTGAACGTCAGTTCGAAGAATATAAAGACCGTGCCGGTGAAGTGATCAACGGCGTCGTCAAGCGCGTCGAATTCGGTAACGTTCTGGTCGATATGGGTCGGGCGGAAGCCATTCTGCGCCGTGAAGAACTGATCCCGCGTGAAACCGTCCGTCAGGGAGATCGCGTTCGTGCGCTGATCCTTGATGTGCGTCGTGAACAGCGTGGTCCGCAAATCTTCCTGTCGCGTACCCATCCGACTTTCATGGCAAAACTGTTTGCCCAGGAAGTGCCGGAAATCTACGACGGCATTATTGAAATCAAATCGGTTGCCCGTGACCCGGGTTCGCGCGCCAAGATCTCGGTTCAGTCGTCCGATAATTCCATTGATCCCGTCGGGGCATGTGTCGGTATGCGTGGTTCGCGCGTTCAGGCCGTTGTCGGCGAGCTTCAGGGTGAGAAAATCGACATCATCCAGTGGTCGGAAGACCCGGCAACCTTTGTTGTGAACGCATTGGCTCCGGCCGAGGTCACCAAGGTTGTTCTTGATGAAGAAACCAACCGTATCGAAGTTGTCGTTCCCGATGATCAGCTGAGCCTTGCCATTGGCCGTCGTGGCCAGAATGTGCGTCTGGCATCGCAGCTGACCGGATGGGATATCGATATCCTGACCGAGGAAGACGAAAGCGAACGTCGCCAGGAAGAAGCCCGCAAACGGGCGGAAATGTTCATCAAGGCACTTGATGTTGATGAAGTCATTGCCCATCTTCTGGTCGCCGAAGGCTTTACCTCGATCGAGGAAGTTGGTTACGTGCCGCTGGCCGAACTGGCAGAGATCGAAGGTTTTGAAGAAGAAATCGCCGAAGAGCTGCGCACCCGCGCACGCACCTTCCTTGCCGAAGAAGCCGAACGTCTTCAGAAACGCCGCGAAGAGCTCAAGGTTGCCGATGACCTCGTCGAGTTTGGCGGACTGTCGCTGGCCGTTGTTGTTCGCCTTGGCGAGAATGACGTCAAAACCCTTGAAGACTTCGCCGATCTCGCAAGTGACGAGCTGATCGAATATGTCGGTGATGCAGACAACATGACCATGGACCAGGCCAATGACCTGATCATGGATGCACGTCGTCAGCTTGGCTGGTTCGAAGGGCTTGAAGAAGAAGTTTCCGAGGATGCCGAAGAAGGCGAAGAAGCCTGAGGGCTGATCGGAGGACGCCATGTCGCACCGTAAAGGCGGCAAGGTAGCCGAGGTTCCGGAACGCCGGTGTATCGTCACCGGCGAAGTCCGGCCCAAGGAGGACCTTCTCAGGGTTGTGATCGGACCGGATGACACGGTCGTTCCCGATCTTGAGGAACGGTTGCCCGGACGGGGATTATGGTTGTGCCCGTCGCGGGATGTGATAAATACCGCCTGTGCAAAAAATGCCTTTGCCAAGGCGGCGCGGCAAAAAGTCGTGATTGACCCTGCGCTGGCAGACCGGATCGAGAAGCTTTTGCTTCAGAAAAGCCTTGATCTGCTGTCGCTTGCGCGCAGAGCCGGTCAGGCGGTTGCTGGCTACGAAAAAGTCCGGGCCCAGATTGACGAGGGCGCGGCAATGATATTGGCAGCCCGAGATGGTGCTGCGGACGGAAAATCCAAGATCGAGGCGAAGGCCCGGGATCTGCCGATTTATACCGTTCTGGATGCTGCCGAGATTGGCGCGGCCTTTGGTCGCGAGAAAGCAGTACATGTGGCTGTTGCGCCGGGTGGACTGGCAAAGCAGTTAAGTCGTTCGCTTGGGCGGCTAGAAGGATTTCGCGCGGTCTGAAGGCAGGCTTGCGCAGAACGGACAGGACAGGACAGGCAAAGGATGCCGGTCCCGCAGGAAATGAGGAAGTTGGACGGATTATGAGTGATCGCGATCAGGAGAAGAAACCGCTGAGCCTCAACAGATCGAAACTTGAACTGAGCAAGACGGTCGAGGCTGGGCAGGTACGTCAGAGCTTCTCGCATGGACGGTCCAAATCTGTGACTGTCGAAGTGCGCAAGAAGCGGACTTTCGAAAAGAACGAATCCGGCCGCTTCCGTGAAGTGAAAAAGGATGCGGTTGCTGAACAGCAGCAGCAACCTGCCGCACCGGCACCGGCTGCCAAACCTGAGCCGGTTGCCAAACCTGAGCCGGTTGAAGACCATAGCAATCTGACCGATAGCGAGCGCGCAGCCCGTATGGCCGCCCTGAAAGCAGCCGAAGAGCGCCGTAAGCAGGAAGAAGCCGACGCAGCTGTACGTGCCGCCGAGGAAAGCAAACGCAAGGCAGAAGAAGCCGAACGTCGCAAACAGGAAGAAGCCGAGGCAGCAAAAGCTGCTGCGGCAGAAGCTCCTGTGCTTGAAAAGGAAGCCCCGGTTTCTGTTGAAGAAGTCGAAAAGGCCCTTGAAGCATCGACCGCTAAAGGCAAATCCAAGCCGAAACCCGCTGCTGTTGCGAAAAAACAGGAAGAGATCATTCCTGGTGAACCGGCAGAGCCGCTGGTTCCGGAAGAACGTCGTCGTGCTGACCCGTCCACCGTCAAGCCGAAAAGCCGCAAGGAACTGGACGAGGAAGAAGCCCGTAGTGCAGCCGCACGCAAACGCGCCGAAGAGGAAGCTCTTGGCCGTGCCGCGCGCACGAAAGGCGACGAAGGCCGTCGTCGTGGCAAGCTTTCGATCAACAATGCAATGACCGGTGACGAAGGTGGCCGTCGTCGTTCGATGGCCTCGATCAAGCGTCAGCAGGCAAAAGCCAAGGCCCGTATGCAGGGGCAGCAGAAGCCGAAAGAGAAAATCGTACGTGATGTTATTGTTCCGGACGCGATCACCGTTCAGGAACTTGCCAACCGTATGGCCGAACGTGCTGCCGACGTGATCAAGTGCCTGATGGGCCTTGGCGTTATGGCAACCATCAACCAGAGCCTTGATCCCGATACCGCACAACTGGTTGTCGAGGAATTCGGTCACAAGATGAAACGCGTTTCGGATGCCGACGTTGAAGAAGCGCTGGTCACTGCAGACGACAACGAAGATCAGCTGATCGGTCGTCCGCCGGTTGTGACCGTCATGGGTCACGTTGACCATGGTAAAACCTCGTTGCTGGATGCTCTGCGCAAAACTGACGTTGTCAGTGGTGAAGCCGGCGGCATCACCCAGCATATCGGTGCCTATCAGGTGACGATGGAAACCGGTTCGAAGATCACCTTCATCGATACACCGGGCCACGCTGCATTCACCGAGATGCGTTCGCGCGGTGCCAAGGTTACCGATATCGTCGTTCTGGTTGTTGCTGCTGACGACTCGGTCATGCCGCAGACGATCGAAGCCATCAGCCATGCAAAAGCGGCTGGCGTGCCGATGATCATTGCGATCAACAAGATCGACAAGCAGGGCGCAAACCCGACCAAGGTTAAAACCGAACTGCTTCAGCACGAAGTCGTCGTCGAGGAAATGGGTGGTGAAGTTCAGTGTATTGAAGTTTCGGCAAAGCAGGGTCTTGGCCTGACCGAACTTGAAGAAGCCATTCTGCTGCAGGCCGAGGTTCTTGACCTTAAAGCCAACCCGGCACGTGTTGCTGACGGTGTTGTCGTTGAAGCCCGTATGGAAAAAGGCCGCGGCCCGGTTGCCACGGTTCTGGTTCAGCGCGGTACGCTTAAAAACGGCGATATCTTTGTCACGGGTGCCGAATGGGGTCGCGTTCGTGCGCTGGTCAACGATCATGGCGTTCGTATCGAAGAAGCCATTCCGGGCATGCCGGTCGAAGTAACCGGTCTGAACGGCGTGCCGTCGGCTGGTGATGACTTTGTCGTTGTCGAAAACGAAGCCAAAGCCCGCGAGATTTCCGATTATCGTCAGCGTCGCATCCGCGAAACGCAGGCTGCCGCGATGAAGAAATCGGCACTTGAGAACATGTTCTCGAGCTCGGGCGAGGTCAAAGAACTGCCGATCCTTATCAAAGGTGACGTGCAGGGTTCTGTCGAAGCGCTTATTGGTACCCTGCAGAAGCTGGGTAACGAGGAAGTCAGTGTCCGTGTCCTGCATAGTGGTGTTGGCGGGATCAACGAATCCGATGTCACGCTGGCGCGTGCGTCGAATGCGCTGATCATCGGCTTTAACGTTCGTGCCAACCAACAGGCTCGCGAACAGTCCCGTCGCGACAATGTCGACATTCGCTATTACTCGATCATCTATGATGTTGCAGACGACATCAAAAAGATGCTGTCGGGCATGCTGTCGCCGGAAGTCCGCGAGAAGTTCCTGGGTTACGCGGAAATCCGCGACATCTTCACCATCTCGGGCAACAAGATTGCCGGTTGTATGGTTACCGAAGGTACCGTCAAGCGTGGTGCGGGTGTTCGCCTGCTTCGCGACAACGTCGTGATCCATTCGGGCGAGCTGTCCACACTGCGTCGCTTCAAGGATGAAGTAAAAGAAGTCCGCGAGGGCTATGAATGTGGCATGTCATTCGCCAAATATAATGACCTGCAGGTCGGCGATATGATCGAGTGCTTCGAGCAGGAGGAAATCGCCGTCGAACTTTAAGACGGTGGATTGACGATATGGCGAAGCAACCGGCCAAAGCACCAAGTCAGCGACAGTTGCGCGTGGCGGAGGAAATCCGCCAGGCCCTGTCGCAGGCACTTGAACGCGGAGATATTTACGACCCGGACCTGACCAGGCGCCCGGTAACCATTACCGGCGTCAGTCTGAGCCCGGATATGCGCAATGCCATGGTATCCTTTACGCCGCTTGGCGGGGGCGAGGCGGAAACCTCGCTCAAGGCGCTGACGCGTCAGAAGGGCCATTTGCGTACCCATGTGGCGCGTACGGTTCACATGAAATACGTACCGGCATTGCGTTTTGTTGAAGACAAAAGTTTCGATGTCGCCGACCATATCGGTGCCCTCCTGCGTGACCCGCATGTTGCTCAGGATCTTGCGGCGGACGGGTCGGACGACCATGAGAATGAGGACGACTGATGGCGCGTCGGCGTCGCGGTAGAAGCATCAATGGCTGGCTGGCGGTCGACAAGCCCCTGGAAATCACGTCTTCGACGGTGGTCAATCAGGTACGTCGGCTGCTTGATGCGGCAAAGGCCGGTCACGGCGGGACACTCGATCCATTGGCGAGTGGTGTCCTGCCTATTGCATTTGGCGAGGCGACAAAAACGGTTGCCTATGTCATGGATGGAAGCAAAAGTTATCGTGTGACGCTGAAGTTCGGCGAAGCACGCAGCACCGACGATGCCGAGGGCGAAGTTACTGCCACCTCGGATCATCGTCCGGATGCAGACGAGATAAAGGCCGTGCTGGGTGAGTTTATTGGCGAAATTCAGCAGGTGCCGCCAAAGTTTTCGGCGATCAAGGTCAATGGCAAGCGTGCCTATGATCTTGCGCGTCGCGATGAAGACGTGGTGCTTAAACCGCGTCCGATTCTGATCAAGGATCTTCGACTGGTCGATATGCCGGATCGCGATCATGCCGTTCTCGAAGTTGTTTCGGGCAAGGGGGCATATATGCGGTCTTTGGCGCGCGATATCGCGCTGCGCCTTGGTTCTGTCGGTCATATATCCGCCCTTCGCCGGACATCGGCGGGGCCGTTTCCTGAAACGAGTTCCATTCCGCTTGCGGAATTGCTCGAAATGGATCCGGATGCGGTGTTGGAGAAATTGCTTCCGGTCGAGACCGCGCTGGACGACATCCCGGCGCTGGCCCTGACCGAAGTCGAGGCGCAGCGGCTATCGAGTGGACAACCTGTCGGGTTGTTGCCGGTGGCAAAACGCAGTGCCCTCGAAAACCCCGTCGTGCAGGACGATATCGTCTGCGCCATGCTCCATGACCGCGCGGTTGCGTTGGCGGAGATCAGTGGCGGCGAAATCCGGCCTGTACGTGTTTTTAATCTCTAAAGGCGAAAGGATGCCTGATGTCGATTACTGCTGAACGCAAAGCTGAGCTGATCAAAGAATATGCTCAGAAAGACGGTGACACCGGTTCCCCCGAAGTCCAGGTTGCAATCCTGACCGAGCGGATCAAGAACCTGACCGAACACATGAAAGAACATAACCACGACTTCCACAGCCGTCGTGGTCTTCTCATGATGGTTGGCCAGCGCCGTCGTCTGCTGAAGTACCTGCAGCGCAAAGACCAGTCGCGTTACGAGACCGTTATCGAACGCCTCGGTATTCGCCGCTGATATCGAACTGCGGCGGAGGTGGTTGATCCCCTCCGCCGTCGTTTTTTTAATGTCCCGAGCGGATCGGGAAACACGGGGAAGCAGGGTCGGATGGGCCGACCTCTTTGCTTGGTCCGGACCCATTAATTATGCAGCTTTTATGAAAGCCTCATAATTAATGTGTTCGGAACTCGTGTAAGACTATCCGGGTCCGCTGAAGGTTTGTAAGAGGAAGAGAAAATAATGTTTAATGTCGTCCGCAAGGAAATGCAGTGGGGCAATGCCAAGCTGGTTCTCGAAACCGGCAAGGTCGCGCGCCAGGCCGATGGTGCCGTCATGGTCACCTATGGCGAGACCGTTGTCCTTTGTACCGCTGTTGGCGCGAAATCACCGCGCCCGGATATCGACTTTTTCCCGCTGACCGTGAACTACCAGGAAAAGGCATTCGCTGCCGGTAAGATCCCGGGTGGTTTCTTCAAGCGTGAAGGCCGTCCTTCGGAAAAGGAAACCCTGGTTTCGCGTCTGATCGACCGTCCGATCCGTCCGCTGTTCCACCCGCTGTATCGCAACGAAACCCAGATCGTTTGTACCGTTCTGTCGCATGACATGGAAAACGATCCGGACGTGGTTGCCATGATCGGCGCATCTGCTGCGCTGACGATTTCAGGTCTGCCGTTCCTCGGCCCGATCGGTGCCGCACGCGTCGGTTACAAAGACGGCGAATATATTCTGAACCCGGCGACCGAGTCGGTTAAGGAAAGCGACCTTGACCTGGTTGTTGCCGGTACCCGTGACGGTGTGATGATGGTTGAATCCGAAGCCAGCGAGCTTTCGGAAGAAATCATGCTTGGTGCTGTTAAATTCGGTCACGAGCAGTTCCAGCCGGTTCTCGATCTGATCATTTCGCTGGCCGAAGATGCCGCGAAAGAGCCGCGCGATATCGCAGAACTGCCGGAAGGCTATGATGCACTGGTCGAAAAAGTTGCTGCCCTTGGCACCGATGGCCTGACCAAGGCATACAGCCATGTCGTCAAGCAGGAGCGTTCGGCTGCTGTTTCCGACGCCAAAGCTGCCATTGCCGAGAAACTGGCTGAAGAAGAAGTCGCCGATGCCCTGAAAGGCAAGGTTTCGTCGATCATCAAGGATCTGGAAAAAGACATCGTTCGCGGTGCGATCCTGAAGACCGGCAAACGTATCGATGGCCGTACCGGTGCTGACGTTCGCCCGATCCTTGGCGAAGTTTCGGTTCTGCCGCGCGCGCATGGTTCTGCGATCTTTACCCGTGGTGAAACCCAGGCACTTGCCGTTGCCACCCTTGGCACCGGTCAGGACGAGCAGATCGTCGATGCGCTGGACGGTGAATACCGCGAAAACTTCATGCTGCACTACAACTTCCCGCCCTACTCGGTCGGTGAAGCTGGCCGCATGGGTTCCCCGGGCCGTCGTGAAATCGGTCACGGTAAACTGGCATGGCGCGCCCTGCACCCGCTGATGCCGGGCAAGGACGCGTTCCCTTACACCATCCGTATCGTTTCCGAAGTCACCGAATCGAACGGTTCGTCCTCGATGGCGACTGTTTGCGCAACCTCGCTTGCAATGATGGATGCCGGTGTTCCGCTGGCACGTCCGGTTGCCGGTATTGCCATGGGTCTGATCAAGGAAGGCGATGATTTCGCCGTTCTGTCCGACATCATGGGTGATGAAGATCACCTTGGCGATATGGACTTCAAGGTTGCCGGTACCGAAAACGGTATCACCTCACTTCAGATGGATATCAAGATCACCTCGGTGACTCCGGATATCATGCAGATCGCACTTGGCCAGGCCCGCGACGGCCGTCTGCACATCCTTGGCGAAATGTCCAAAGCACTTCCGGAAGCACGTGGTGAAGTTTCGGGTAATGCACCGACCATCACCCAGTTCTCGATCCCGCGTGACAAGATCCGTGACGTTATCGGTTCGGGCGGCAAGGTCATTCGTGAAATCTGCGAAGAAACCGGTGCCAAGGTTGATATCGAAGACGATGGTTCGATCACTGTTGCACATACCGACGGTGCAAAAGGCAAACAGGCTGTCGATTGGATCAAATCGATCGTTGCGGAACCTGAATTGAACCATATCTATGATGGTAAGGTTGTTAAGGCTGTCGACTTTGGCGCATTCGTCAATTTCTTTGGCGCGCGCGACGGTCTGGTCCACATCTCCGAACTGGCGCAGGAACGCGTCAAGCAGGTTTCGGATATCGTCAAGGAAGGCGATGCGGTCAAGGTCAAGGTCATTGGCTTTGATGATCGCGGCAAGATCAAATTGTCGATGAAACGCGTTGACCAGGAAACCGGTGCCGATCTCGAAGCCGGCGACGCTGAATAATCCGATCTGATAGACCGGACGGCGATAACAACAACACGCCGTCCGGTTTTCCAAATGCGATGCCGGGGCATCGCTGGCGATGAAAAGCCGAATGGGAGAGACGAATTTGAAAGCCCTTAAACCGCTCGTCATGTCGGGAAAAGAGGTCTTGCCACTGATTGAAGGTGGTAAAGGTATCGCTGTTTCGACGGGTAAAAGTTCCGGCGCGTGGGCAGCTGCTGGTGGCATCGGGACGTTTTCCGCCGTCAATGCCGATTCTTATGACGAAAATGGCAATCTGGTTCCGGTCGAATATGCCGGAAAAACCCGTGGTGAGCGCCATCAGGAACTGATCGCCTATGGCATCCGCGGCGGTATCGCCCAGGCACAGATCGCACATGAAATGCGCGGCGGCGAAGGTCGCCTGCATATGAACGTTCTTTGGGAAATGGGCGGTGCGGAAGAAATTCTGC
Organism: Thalassospira lucentensis; assembly: GCF_001613805.1. Taxonomy (GTDB): domain Bacteria; phylum Pseudomonadota; class Alphaproteobacteria; order Rhodospirillales; family Thalassospiraceae; genus Thalassospira; species Thalassospira lucentensis_A. Next base: position 167,174 of record NZ_LPVY01000005.1, on the reverse strand, counting down.
GCGGCGTGCTTGAGGGGACCAAGGGTCTTGTCCATGGGGTGACCTGTGGCGCGGGCATGCCTTACAAGGTATCGCAGATCGCAGCCCAGTATGGCGTGCATTATTACCCGATCGTATCTTCTGCGCGTGCGTTCCGTGCCTTGTGGCTGCGGTCGTACAAAAACACCCCGGAATGGCTTGGTGGTGTGGTCTATGAAGATCCGTGGCGCGCTGGCGGTCACAACGGTCTTTCGAATTCCGAAGACCCGCTGGTGCCCGAAGATCCGTTCCCGCGTGTTGCAGCCCTTCGCGAATACATGAATTCGGTCGGTCTGAACGACGTTCCGATCATTATGGCTGGTGGCGTCTGGTTCCTTCGTGACTATGAAGACTGGCTCGACAATCCGGAAGTCGCCCCGGTGGCCTTCCAGTTCGGGACCCGTCCGCTTCTGACCAAGGAAAGCGAGATTTCCGAAGAATGGAAAAACCGTTTGCTGACGCTGCAGGACGGCGACGTCTCGCTGCATAAATTCAGCCCGACCGGTTTTTACAGTTCGGCTGTTCGCAACGACTTCCTTGAAGATCTGCATCAGCGTTCCGATCGTCAGGTCCGTTATTCGCGTACCGCAGAAGCCGACCTGCATGTCGGTATTCCGCTGGGCCGTCGCGGTCGTCCGATCTATGTCCGCGAAGATGATGCCGACAAGGTTCGGGCATGGCTTGATGCCGGTTATACCGAAGGCATGCCGACACCTGACGAAACCATGGTGTTTGTCACGCCTGACAGCGCGCTTACGATCAAGAAAGACCAGATCGACTGCATGGGTTGCCTGTCGCAGTGCCAGTTTTCGAACTGGGAACAGCATAGCGGCACCACCGGCAAACGTGCCGATCCGCGTTCGTTCTGCATTCAGAAAACGCTTCAGAACATTGCGCATGGCGCGATGGTTGAAAACGAACTGATGTTTGCCGGTCACAATGCCTATAAATTTGGTGAAGACCCGTTCTACACCAATGGCTTTGTCCCGACCGTCAAAGAGCTGGTCGACCGGATCGCCACAGGCGATTAAGCCAAATGCCGGTCCTGCATGGATCGAAATCAGAAAAAGGGGCCGGTTTTCGGCCCCTTTTTTAATGACTTGCCGATGAAACGGCATCGAAAATTGGGATGATTGGAGTTGATCAAAATCAAAGAAAGGCGCGTCTTGGTTCCCTAATATACGCTTGGATTTGATCGGGAACCGGGAATTGACCGGTCCTGAAAAGCGTATGAAGGGACAATTTCATGACGACGAACCCGCGTCCTTACACCCATGCCCTGAACCGTCTGAAAGAGGCCGGCTTGCGTCCGACCCGCCAGCGTCTGGCATTGGCCCGCCTGCTGTTTGATAACGGCCATCGGCACATCACCGCCGAACAGCTTCATTCCGAAGCCATGAGCCAGAATATCAAGGTATCGCTGGCGACCGTTTACAACACGCTTCATCAGTTTACCGAGGCGGCACTTCTGAACGAGATCGTGATCGATTCCGGTCGGTCCTATTTCGATACGAACACGGCCCCGCATTACCATTTCTATTGCGAAGAAGATGGCATGCTAAGCGATATACCGGCCGAAGCGGTTCAGCTTGCACGTGTTCCCAATATGCCGCGCGGTACTGAACTGGCATCGGTTGATCTGGTGTTTCGTTTGCGTCGCCAATCGGCACGCAGTGCCGCCTGATTGCTGTCTGATTGATGTATCGGGCAGTGATGTGTCCCAATTGTAGCGGCGCGGTGACAACGAAATGACGGGTCGATGAAAACCGCCTGAAATGGCGCGAAACGTCCCTTCAGTGCTTGACGGGCAGGGTTTTCAAGACAAATACAGAGGCGACGGTCCCGTCTGGAACTGTCGCTCTTTTTTTTGCCCATGTGTGTGACAGCAACACCGCAAATTTCAGACTTCAACGACAAATAAGGAAGCCCGTAATGGTGCTCAAGGGAACACGGACCGAGGAACTTCTTCGTGCGGCATTTGCCGCCGAGGCCCAGGTCAATCGCCGTTATCTCTATTTTGCGCAACAGGCCGATATCGAAGGCTATCCTGAAATAGCCGAGATGTTCCGTGCAACGGCCGAGGCCGAAACAGGCCACGCATTTGGTCATCTCGAATTTCTCGAACAGGTCGGGGATCCTGTGACCGGGCAGCCGATCGGTACCACCCGGCTTAATCTTGAAGCTGCATTTGCCGACGAACAGAACGATGCCAAATCGCGTTATCCCGAAATGGCCCGTATCGCCCGCCAAGAGGGTTTTAATGATATCGCCGACTGGTTCGAAAGCCTGTCACGGGTCGAAGATGCCCACGCTTCGCGGATGGAACGCGCACTGGCATCTTTTGGCACTGTTTCCGAACCGGTGGAATAAGGTTGAAGACAATTCGACGATGCTTTTACAGATATAGCACGGTTCTGCTGTTTGTGGCGGTAATGACACCCATTGCCGCCATGGCACAATCCTTGGAGCTTGACGATATTCTGACGGATGCCGGGCGTCTTGAACCCCTGCAGGCGGTGATGGTCGCTCACCGTGGTGAGGTGATCGCACGGCGAGGCTATCACGGCAGTTCCCCCGATCAGTCGACCAATATCAAATCCGCATCGAAATCGATTATCTCGGCATTGGTTGGCATCGGGATTGAACGGGGTGTTTTAACCGGCACCGATCAGAAAATCGCCCCCTTGCTGCGTGATCAGTTGCCAGCCGATCCCGACCCGCGGCTGTCTGAAATTACCATCGGGCACCTTTTGTCGATGCAGGCCGGTCTGGGGCGGACATCGGGGCAGTATTACGGCCAGTGGGTCGCGCAATCAAACTGGGTGCGTGCTGCCCTTGCCCGTCCTTTTGCTGACGATCCGGGCGGAGATATGCTGTATTCAACCGGTTCAAGCCACCTGCTATCGGCCATCCTGACCCGTGAAACCGGAAAAACCACACTGGAACTGGCGCGTGAATGGCTGGGGCCGCTGAATGGTTTTGCCATTACGGCTTGGGATCGCGATCCGCAGGGAATTTATTTTGGCGGTAACCAGATGGCGATGAGCACCACATCCCTTCTGGCTTTTGGCGAACTTTACCGCAATGGCGGGCGTGCCCCGGACGGGACACAGATCATCACGCAGGACTGGATTAATCAAAGCTGGCAGCACCGGACAAATTCGCGTTTTACCGGTGATGAATACGGGTATGGCTGGTTCATGCGCGATATTGCCGGGAAGGATGTCATCTATGCCTGGGGATATGGCGGGCAGATGCTTTACATCGTTCCCGCACTTGAATTGACCGTGGCGATGACATCGGACGAAACCAAACCGTCGGCGCGTACTGGTTACCGTGACCGGTTGCATGGTTTGATGGCCGATATAATTGACCGCGTCGCGGCAGAGACAAGCTGAACGAATTCAGCCTGCCTGATTGGATGACTATTGCCAGTTATTGGGCGGCGATGCGTTCCGCCGGATATTCGGCAACCGTGCCGGGGGTCAATGGGCCGCGCAGGACAATATGGGGATGACCAAGCGAATTGTGTTCGACATGGCCGTCAACCTGATAAACGTCGCGTAACAGATCACGGTCAATAACCTTGGCGCATTCGCCAAATGCCACCATACGGCCATTGCGGATTGCCATGGCGTGATCGCAATATTGCAGGGCATGGTTAAGGTCGTGAATGGCGATCAGGACAATCATTTTTTGGCGCTTGGCGATATCGCGCATGAAGGACAGGACCTCCATCTGACGATGCAGATCGAGGGCCGAGGTCGGCTCGTCCATCAGCAGGATTTCGGGTTCACGCACCAGCGTCTGGGCAATGGCAACAAGCTGCCGCTGACCGCCGCTAAGCTCGCCCAGATTGCGCGCGGCCAGATCGGAAATTCGAAGGGCGGCCAGAATATCGTCAATCCGGGCCAGTTCATCGGCCTGAACGCGTAGTGACGATCCCTGCTTGGCGGCCAGAATAACCGACTCATACACCGAAAGAACGGCGTTCGACCCCGTATCCTGTGGCATGTAGCAAATCGTGTTGCGGCTATAATTCGCCGTTTCGACATGCACTTTGCCGCCACCCTTGGCAAGACCGGCAACGCGTTTGAACAGGCTTGATTTTCCTGCTGCGTTCGGCCCGATGACGGCAATCACGTCGCCACCTGTCAGAACCGGCGTACTGACACCGGAAACCACATGGGTACGGCCGTAGCGGGTGCCAAGGTCTTCAAGACGAAGTGTTGTTACCATGATTTCCTCCGGCTTGCGAAAATCAGCGAGAAGAAGAACGGCACGCCGACAAGCGCGGTAATTACCCCAATGGGCAGGATCGCGCCGGGGATCAGAAGTTTTGACAGAACCGACGTCGCCGACAGGATCAACGCCCCGCACAGGACGGATGCCGGCAGGAAGAAACGCTGATCCTCACCGACCAGCATACGGGCGATGTGCGGCCCGACCAGACCGATAAAACCGATGGTTCCGACAAACGAAACCGGGATTGCCGCCAGCATACTGACCAGCAACATGGTTTTGAGCCGCAGCGACTGGACATTCACCCCGAAACTTTCCGCCTTGGCATCGCCTAACCTAAGGGCGGTCAGTGCCCAGGCCTGACGGGTAAACAGCGGCAGGGCGATGGCAACCGCAATGGCCGTGATCGCAACCTTGGACCAGGTTGCCTTGACCAGACTGCCCATCGTCCAGAACACAACTGCGGCCAATGCCTGTTCGCTGGCAAGATATTGCAGCAGGGCCAGAAGCGCGTTGAAGGTAAAGACCAGCGCAATCCCCAAAAGGACGATGGTTTCAACCGTAACACCGCGCATGCGGCTGAAAAAATGAATGATCAGCGCGGTTCCCATCGCCATGACAAAGGCATTGATCGGGATGATGAATTCGACAAATGCAGGCAGGATCGCAACGCCAAGAACCAGCGCCAGAGCAGCGCCAAAACCGGCTGCGGCCGAAATGCCTAACGTAAAGGGGCTGGCAAGCGGGTTGGCAAGGATGGTCTGCATCTGGGCGCCTGCGGTTGAAAGGCCGGCACCGACAGTCAGCGCCATCAGGGCGACAGGCATGCGGATTTCCCAGATCACGACGCGCAACTGATCGCTGGCATCCGATGGGTTTAACAAGGCAAAGATCACGTCAGACAGCGGATAATTGGCCGGTCCGGTTGCCAGATCGACAGCAAAGGACAGGAACAGCGCAATCGTCATGCCGGTAAGGATCAGGACACGACGCAGGGAGCGCGCCTTGTAATGCGCGCTCCCTGCCGGAATGGTGGTTTGATCGGAGATCATGGAAATCAGTTCTGATCGCTAACGGAAACGAAATAACCCGGCTGATACGGCGTTGACAGGAACCGCTCATGCAGTTCGCGGAACGATGCCTCCGGGTCGATATCGGCAAACAGATCCGGATGCAGCCATTTTGCCATCTGTTCGATGACCACGAACTGATAGGGGCTGTTATAGAACTGGTGCCAGACCGCATGAATTTTACCGTTTTCAACGGCTTTGATGCCGGTGAATGCCGGGCGGTTCATAAGGTTTTCAAGCTTGCGATGGGCCTCTTTCATGTCTGCATTCGGGCCGAGTCCGACCCACGCACCACCCGGTGAATAGGCTTCCCAGCTTGCGCCGGTTGCGATGACCTGATCGGGGTTTGATGCAACAACCTGTTCAGGGTTGATCGTACCAAAGGTGCCCGGAATGATTGTTGCAGCGATGTTGGTACCACCGGCAATCTCAACCATTTTCCCAAAGTTTTCATTGCCAAACGACATGCAGCATTCATCGGAAAAACCGGCTGCGCGTTCGATGAAAACGTCAGGTTTGGCTGGATTGGCCTTGGCAAGGCGATCGGTCACAACGGCGATTTTATCGTTGCGGAATTTGATGAATTCCTCGGCACGGTCCTGTTCACCGGTGATGGTGCCCAGAATGCGCATGCTGGTATCGGTGTTTTCAATCGGGCGTTCGCGGAAATCGATATAAACCAGCGGAATGCCGACCGCTGCAAGCTTTTCGTCAAGGGCCGCGTCTTCGGTGGCTCCCTTGGCTTCAAGGTTCATCACGATGACGTCGGGTTTAAGGGCGATGGCCTGTTCGATATCGAATGTGCCATCCTTGATTCCGCCGAAGGTCGGCAGATCATTAATGGACGGGTATTTGGCGGCATAGATGTCATAGGTCTGCGGATCGGCCTTTTTCAGGTCATCGCGCCAGCCAACGACTCGCTTGAACGGTTCTGCGCTATCAAGCGTTGCAAGGCCGTAAATCAGGCGACCTTCGCCAAGAATAAGCTTTTCTGCCGGAACCTTGACCGAAACTTCACGCCCGGCCACATCGGTGATCGTGACGGTTTCTGCTGCGTGGACGGTCCCCGCGACCATCAACGCAACCGCAGCAATAGCGCCAAAAAATTTCATTCCCGTACCCTTGTTTAGGATTGCCTGACCGCGGCATTATCATTTAATGAGAATGCAAATCAATACTTTTCGCATTAATTGATTTTTTTATGGATTGGATGGTATTTGTGCCGATATCTGTCGGTTTGCGGTTCCCACAAGATCGCGCAAACTTTTCGCAGATATGGGCCATTGGGGGACGACCGGGCGATGACAACGCATTCAAGCAATTTCAATCTGCGTGACGAGATCAAGGAATACTGGTCCATGCGCGCGGCAACGTTCGACGAACAGCCCGGGCACGAGATTTTCTCAGATCAGGAACGTCTGGCGTGGCACGACCTGTTTCGCCGTCATCTGGGCGACGGGACCGGCAAAAGTGCGCTTGACCTTGCCAGTGGCACCGGCGTTATCAGCCATTTGATGCATGATCTGGGGTTCGAGGTTACCGGGCTTGATTGGTCCGAAGCGATGCTGGAAAAGGCGCGGGCCAAATCGAAACTGCGTCAGTCCAATATCCGGTTCATCCTTGGCGATGCGGAAAACACGCTTGAAGACGATAACAGCTATGATGTCATCGTCACACGGCATCTGGTCTGGACGCTGGTTGATCCGGCCGTGGCCTTTGCTGAATGGTTCCGGGTTTTGAAACCGGGGGGTAAGCTTCTGGTGGTGGATGGTGATTTCGTCTCGCCCACCTGGGTCAGTAAGCTAAACAAGGCGATGACGGGGTTCCTGCAATCCATCGGGTTGAAACGCGATGTTGCCGAAATCCCGCAGCTCAAGACCCATCGCGATATTCTTGCACGCGTTCATTTTTCCCAGGGTGCCCGTGCTGACGAAGTGACATCAATGCTGAAAACCGCCGGGTTCGACCCGGTGATGGTCGATTTCAACATGCGCCAGATTCACCGCGCCCAGTCAAAGCATCTTACGCTTGCCAAGGGGCTGGAACGTGGTGCCCAGCATCGTTACGCCATCTGCGCGACCAAGCCTTAAAAGGCCACTTGGGCCGGTTATGAGCGGCCTGAAAACAGGGCGATGTCGCTGCGCATCGGGGTCCAGACGGCAATCTCGCGCGGGATCGCAAGAAGTTCCGGCAAACTGTCCCAGAAGGCCTGCCGATAGGGACGGTGCATCTGTACTTCCATCAAATCTTCCAGATCGGCCCACGTTTCATACAGCATGAAACGATTGGGTTCGTCCGGATGGTGATGCAGGAAGGCATTGATGAATGTTGCCTCATAGCGCATCGCATCCAGAACCGGGTGAAGCAGGGCAAGAAATTCGTCTTCCCTGCCCGGTTTGATGGTCAGCATAACGGTGCCGGCAATCGGGCCTGTTTCGGTGTTAACGGTTGCATTCATGATCTCGGCCTTCGGTCTGATTTCGATATTGACCGGGGCAGGTTATGACAGGTCGGGAAGCAAAACGATTACCTGACAGGTAATGAGCCTAATCAAGTTTGATGCTGATTTCGGTTTTGACCGAATTGGCAAGGAAGCAGGCCTCGTGGGCGGCGTGATGCAGTTCGGCCTCGATCTCTGCCGTCGGGGCTGTGCTGGCATAGGTGACCTTGGGGCAAAGTTCGACCCGGGTGATGACTGTTTTGCCGTCCTGCATTTCCATGACGCCGGTTGCAGCATCGACATAGCCGTCGACAATGATTTTCCGACGCGATGCGAAATCAAGGAAGAACAGCATGTGGCAGCTTGAAAGGGCGGCGACATAGGCTTCTTCGGGATCGACATTTTCGGCGACGGAATAGGGTAGCGGCACGACATGGGGGGATGACGATGCGGGGACTTCGACCCCGCCGTCAAACCGCCAAAGATGACCGCGGCTATACCGGCGGTCGGCAAAGTTTGAGCCGTCGCGTTGCCATCTGACTTCTGCGCCAAAACTGCTCATTGCGGGGCTCCATTTTCGGGATGCTCGACAAGTTGTCGTGAGGTGATGCCGATATGTTTTTCAATAATTTCAACGGCCTTGCTAACATCGCCAAGGTTACATACGGCCAGCAGGTCATTATGTTCTTCGTAAAACGCTTTGCGCGCCTGTGATCCTGCTGGCTGCCGGTGGTAGGAGCGGCGCGCTTCGCGGCGCAATTCGTCAATCATCTGTAACAGGCGACCATTGCCACACGGGGCATACAGGGTCCGGTGAAACGCGATATCGAGCTCCTCGATGATGGCCGGGGCTTCTTCTTCAAAAAGATCGTCGTTCAAACGGATTGCCTTGCGCAGGTCGCGTTGTGTCAGATGCGGGATCGACAGGATCAGGGCGGTTGTTTCAAGGGAAATGCGGATTTGCGACAGTTCGCGGGCCTCGTTGGCACTTAAGCCGTTTACCGCAAGGCTACGGTCGGATCGTTTGGTTAGCAACCCGTTTGCCAGCAACCGTTCCAGCGCCTGACGCACAGGTTGCCGGCTGACACCGAACCGTTCGGCCAGCCGTTCCTGTTTCAGGATTGTGCCGGGCGCAAGGGTGCCGTTTTCGATTTCGCTTTGAAGCGTTTCAGTGATTTTATTTGGATCCATGGATCCAAAGTCATGCAAATTTGCCGAAGAGTCAAGCGGGTTCCGTTGGCGTGAATTCACCCGAAATTTGATGCGTCAGCATCGTAAATCCCGGGCGCATTTTATTTGTATGAGGATTTAACCCGCGGCATTGTGGAGGTGGCGTGGGCGTTGGGCGTTTGCCCGAGGGGGCTCAAGGGCTCCGGGGGCTAAGGGAGGCTTCGGCGGGCATTCCCTCGGATTATTGGGCCGGGATGGCTGCGGTCAGGGTGCTGTTGGCCGGGGCGGTTTTGGAGACGAAGTCGATCACGCGATTGACCGCGTTGTCGATATCCTCGTTCAGGATGCCGTGGCGATCGGAGTCCAGGACCTGGATATCAAGATGGCTGCATCCGGTGGCGTGGCGTTTGATCAGGGTCGCACTGGCGGGATCGACGACCTGATCGCCATCGCCCTGTAAAATCAGGATCGGGCAGGCGACATCGGGCAGACGGTTTTGCATTTCGGCAACCGCCTGACGGAGATTGTGCAGACCGCCAATCGGGATGTTGCGGTAATTGATATCGGGATGTTCGGATTCGTTAAGCCGGAAACTGAGCATTTCCTGTGCCGAGGGTACCCAGCCCATCAGTTTGTTCGCACCATAAAGCAGCGGCACAAACATCAGATTGCGATTGCGGAATTTAAGCGGTGTCGATGCCATGACGAGCCCGGCCAGTTTTTCGGGCCGGTCAGCCGCAAGAATGGCCGAAAGCGCCCCACCGGTTGAAAAGCCGACAATGATGATGTTGTCGCAAAAGGCCGACAGGATTTCATAGCCGCGCCGAACCGATGCCAGCCAATCGCCCCACGGACGTTTTTGCAACTCGTGCGGGGATGTCCCGTGCCCGGCAAGGCGGACTCCCATCACGGCATAATCGCGTGCGGCCAGCCGATCACCAAGATTTCGAAGTTCCGCCGGGGAGGCAAGGAACCCGTGGACGACGAGAACGCCGGTGGTGAAATGTTCGTTGCCATTAGGCAGCAACAGATAGGGGCGGCTATCGGCGGTTGCAGTTTCCTGATCATTGATCGCGGCGTATTTGGGTTTCTGGTATTTGGCGCGGTTCCATTGCCATGCCCGGATTTCATCATCAAAACGGCGTTTGGCAAAATCGCGTGGTGTCAGATGGTCGACTTCGTCCCGCGCCTTTTCAAGTGCAGTCCATGCGGCGTTGATCGGTGCCATTTCATTGGCATAGACCATCACCGGGTTGTCCATGCGGATCTGATCAAAGGTGGCTTCTTCCTGCAATTTCGGCAGGAAGCAATATTTGCCTTCGGACCGTTCGATCAGGCCAAGATGAACCGCGGCATCAATATATTCGCGAATCTGCGGGCATTTCAGATCAAAGATGCCGATATAGTCGGCCGGGTTGCGCATGCCGCGATGCAAATGAATGCCTTCGGCCTGCTGGACATTCTTGATCGCCAGATAAAGTGTGCGGTCAAAATGGGCGATATCGACCTCGGTCACGCCATCAGCCAGCCACATCATGATCAGGCGCGATGCCAGATGACTGACATTGAGTGTCAGGTTGGAATACATCACACCCATGCAATGATCGCGAAGCGGGTTGATATGGCGGCTAATGGCATATTGGGTGATGCGGTCGGGTATTTTCTCAAGCGCTTTGGCCGGACGGAAAAGATCATCGATGCTGTTTGCGGTTTCAACCCGGTGGGCTAGCATACGCCGGTCAATCCAGTTGAATTGATGGCGCGGATCAACCGGATCGCCAAGCCGGATATCCATATCCGTGCGTTTGAACAGAAGATTGCCTTCGATAATCAGTTCTTCGGCCATCTTGGGGCTCAGCCCGCCAGCAAAAAGATCTGCGCCCCGCGCCAGAAGGTTCTGGTCAACACGCAACGGGTGAAAGGTGATGTTGGCCGGAAACATCAATGTTGGCTTGGCAAGGGCGGCTTTGAGAGTTTCGGGCGTGGTATCAATCGCATCTGCCCAGCGATCAAGCTCGTCGTGTTTGCCCTTCTCAAGCAGCATCGACAAACCGATCTTGAAGCCGTCAATGCAAAGCCCAAGCAGCGCCGCCCCGGTATGATGAGCGCGCCGTTGATCGGCAGAACGGGAATAGATGCTGTAATCCGGGCGTTTGGGATGTGGGCGTTCGGCAGCGAGAACGCGCCGGTCCTTGACCATGCCACCCTCGGGAAAGATCACGACCTTGCCGCCGCGCAGGATTTCCTCGGCCAGGAACGGCAGCAGACGTTCGTAATCGTTGGGGACACCGCCAAGTGCGCGCAGATAGCGTGAAAACCGGTTGTCTTCGACAAAAAACTCGCCCGATGCGATCGAGCGGCAGAACACTCCGGTTTCGAGCGCGATCAGATATTGCGGGATGAAGGTTTCAAACCGGGCGAAATGGTTGAACATGAAAATATCGCCCTGCGCCAAATGATCCCGGTCGCCATGCATCTTGATATTGATGTCGACTTTGGCGCGCAACGCCGTCATGGCCCGAATGGTCCATTCGCAAGTCTGGTTGCGGATCGCGAATTGCTCGCGTTCGATTTCCCGGAAGTTCTGATGCATGGGTGTTTCCGCCCCGAAGGCCTGAATGCCAAATTGATCGGCGTTATGATTAACTGCGGTCGTTTCCTTTAGGTCCTGATGCCTAAAACAAATATGTGTTTTCCTGAGGGGTTTGAGAAGGCCAGATACATGCATCAGGCGAACAATCTATGGTACGTGCCTTTGCCTGTCCCTATACTCATCGCGACATTTCAAATACCGTTCTGTCCGGATAGCAGGCCATTTCGCCCCAAATATGGCCATCAAAGATCGTTGTTAATATAGCTGTCCGGTACAAGATGATCCCGCCCCGTCATGAAAACTGGAAAATCCGTGCTGCCACCAACCGCCGAGCCATCCCGGAAATCAATCTTTCAGGATCGAAACTTTGTCCTGTTTCTGGTCGGCCAATGCATCACCACCCAGGGACTTTGGGTACAGAAAATCGCCATGTCGTGGCTGGCATGGTCATTGACCGGATCACCATTCTGGACCGGGTTGATTGCCGCCCTTAATTTCGCCCCGGCCTTCATTCTGGGGCCGGTTTTTGGCGTGATGGCGGACCGGGTCAATCTGCGCAAAACGGCGGTGACCCTGAACCTGATGATGGCAGCAACCGCATTTCTGTTGATGATCCTGTCGATGGCAGGGCAGATAAACCTTTTCTGGATGGTGGTTCTGGCCGGGACGAACGGGGTTTTGGCCAGTGCGATGACGCCCGTTCGGCTTTCATTGGTGCCGGTGATTGTCCAGCGGGAGTTTATGAGCCGCGCCGTGGCCTATGCGGCGATGAATTTCAATATATCGCGTCTGGTTGGTCCGGCGGTTGGTGGTGTGGTGATCGCGACATGGGGTACCGGGGCGGCATTCATGATCAATGCGGCATCCTATATCCCGATGATCTTTGTTCTGGCGACTGTCAAAATCCATGTCGAACGGGCAGCCGATGCCAAAAGCAAACGGGTGCTGGCGGCGCTTGTCGACGGGGCGAATTACGCCATTCATCATCCGATGATCCGCTCGGTTCTGGCGCTATCCTGTTTTGTCGCACTGGTGGGTACCGGGATGGTGGAACTGATGCCAGTCTTTGCCGAGGCAGTTTATGACCGCGGCGTCACCGGGCTTGGCATGCTGGCATCGGCAAGCGGGGTCGGTGCAGTGGCATCGACATTCATGTTGTCGCGGGTCAAATCCGATCCGGCCGCCTTTCAGCGGGTGACGATCATCGGGGCTTTTGCTGCGGGGTGCGGTATGCTGGGGCTTGGTTTTGCACCTTGGTACGAGCTTGCGGTGATGCTGGTGGCGATTACCGGTTTTGGTCTGACAGCGGTCGGAGTCGGGTCGCAAACCGCATTGCAATTGACCGTCGATAATAAATTGCGTGGCCGGGTGATGAGCTTCTGGAGTGCGACGAGTTTTGGCGGGATTGCTGTTGGCGGCACGATGCTTGGCGCGATTTCCGAGGCAGGGCATATTCAATATACGGCGCGCGGGTCGGGGGCATTGATCCTGTGCGCGGCGATTGTCGGACTTTGGCGTTTATATCGTGTTGGTACAACTGATGCGAAATCTGCCACAGAAACGGCAAAATGATCGGGTTTTTCGGCGTGCTTCGTAAACGCTTGTTTAAAACTCGTCGGGTTACGGTGCCAGAGTCAGGACCTTTTAAATCATCGTGCCTTTTGGGGGAATATCGCATGCGGCTGGCCGTCGTTATCGGATTTTGTATGCTTGTATCGGGATGTTTTGCATCCGCAAGTACGCCGAAACCCAATAGCGGCCTTGAAAGTGACGGCGTTTCGACTGTCACCAATGTCAGCCTGCCGTCGTCGCGCCTGCTGCCTTTTGCGCCCACCGATGAATTTTTGCAATGCGTACCCTATGCACGCGCGGTTTCCGGGATCGAGATTTATGGTGATGCCTGGACCTGGTGGGATCAGGCGAAAAATACTTATAACCGCGGCAAAAAACCCGAAGTCGGTGCCGTTCTGGCGCTCAAGAAAACATCGCGTTTGAAATACGGGCATGTTGCGGTGGTTGCCGCCATCCTCGACAGCCGCAAGATCATGGTCAATCATGCCAACTGGGGAAGTGATTCGCGTACGCGGGGCAAGGTGCATTATCGCCAGCCGGTTGTCGATGTTTCGCCCAATAATGACTGGTCGGAAGTGCGGATGATGAACACGATTGGCACATTCGGCCGGGTTTATCCGGCGCATGGCTTTATCTATCAACCACACGAAACCGCCGAAGCCCACTAGGCTTTCCGCCCTTTCTCCGCTGTTTTCCGATCATTTATAAAAAATGGCGAAGGCCCGACTGAGGGGCGCTTCGCCAAGGTGAACCTTGCGCGGGTGGGGCGCACAAGTTCGGGGGTTGATTTGGGTATTGTCAGGCCGCCGACGCTGGAATCGGGCCTAGTGCTGCAAACAGAGTGGTATCGCTATCTTCCTGCGGGTTTGGCGTGGTCAGAAGTTTTTCCCCGTAAAATACAGAATTGGCCCCTGCCATCAGGCACATGATCTGGGCTTCGCGCGTAAGGTCGGTGCGCCCGGCTGAAAGGCGGACGGTTGATTTTGGCATGGTGATGCGCGCGGTTGCTACCATGCGGACCAATTCAAGGGCATCGACGGGATCACGGTCGGCAAGAGGCGTTCCAGCCACCGGTACGAGGGCATTGATCGGCACACTTTCGGGATGGGGTGCGAAACCGGCGAGGACCTGAAGCATTGATGCCCTGTCCCGGATGCTTTCGCCCATGCCGATGATCCCGCCACAACACAGGTCAATCCCGGCACCGCGCACGGCAGCCAGTGTATCAAGCCGGTCCTGATAGGTCCGGGTAGAGATGATCTGACTGTAATATTCCGGGCTGGTATCAAGATTATGGTTATAGGCGGTCAATCCCGCCCCGGCGAGGCGTTCGGCATGGCGGGTTTCAAGCATGCCGAGGGTCACGCAGGCCTCCATGCCAAGACTACGCACACCACGCACCATTTCGATCACCGCATCAAAGGCCGCGCCATCGCGCACGCGTCGCCATGCGGCCCCCATGCAGAAACGATCCGCCCCTGCCGCCTTGGCGCGCGCCGCCATTTTCAAAACCATGCCGGGGTCCATCAACTGTTCCTTGCCCAGATTGACCTCGCGGTGGTGGGCCGATTGCGGGCAATAGGCGCAATCTTCGGGGCAGCCGCCGGTTTTGATCGATAGCAGGCTGGCCTTTTGCAAGGCATTGGGATCGTGATGGGTCCTGTGGACCGCGCTGGCGCGGCCCATCAGTTCAAGCAGTGGCAGGCGATAAATCGCCTCGATCTCGTCCACTGTCCAGTCGTGACGGATGGTTTGATCGACTGCTGGGTTTTGTGCGGGAAGACTGTTCATCAGGCGTTGCCGTCTTTATTGCGGTTGACAAGGCGGGTGCAGGCCGCGCTGCCAAGGGCAACAAGGGCGATCTTGATGGTGTCGCCCAGAATGAACGGGGTGAAACCGTATTCGGCAACCTTTTCAAGTGGCACAAAGGCGGCAAGCCATGCCAGACCCAGAACATAGACCGGGATCATGCCGGCCATCATGATGCCAAAACGCGCCAGCGTGCCGCGTCCCTTTGCAAGTGCACCGACCAGCCACGAAGCAATCAGATAACCCAGCAGATAGCCGCCGGTTGGCCCGACCATATAGGCAAGCCCGATGCCGCGTTCCGGGGTACCGGCAAAAACCGGCAGACCAGCCGCCCCTGCCGCCAGATATCCCAGCACCGTCGCACAGGCAACGCGCGGGCCGGTCGCCAGTGCAATTGCCATGATTGCCATGGTTTGCAGGGTCATCGGCACCGGCCAGAAGGGAACGGTGATCTTCGCACTTGCGGTCAGGATGGCGACCCCGGCCAGAACCATCAGGCTGTATTTCATTCCCGATGATATGCGGGTTTCGGCCGGTTTGGAGATTGCATTGCTCATGGTGATTTCATCCTCCTCAGGATCGGATTCAAAATTATAGATAAAAAACGAATCTCATCTATTAATTACGCCGCGACTGGGAGGTGAAATCAATCCCAAAATAGATAATTGGGTCAAACTGGTGAATATTTGCAAAGGTATGCTGCTATAGTATTGATTTTAATAATATATTTTTATCTATAAAATGGAAATTTGCGCGCAAGCCAGCGGCCTGCATTGCCAAAAGGCAGGCAGGATCACGTTCGCTCCGTGGATTTCGGGTTCGGAGCAGTTCGGGATGGGTTCAAGAAATGGGTTACGGGCGGGTTTTGGTGCCCGGTTTGGTGCCGATCCATTTGACATGACGGGCAAGGGTGGCGGCGGCAACATCAAACTGCCGTTCGCGGAGTGCCTTGAGGATGGCGCGGTGATCCTGATCAGTGGGGGCTTCCCATTCCATGCGGAAGCCTGAAAACAGGAAACGCGCGCTTGCTGCGTGCAGATCGTCAATGGTTGCCAGCAGGCGGGGCATGCCGCACGGGGTCAGGATCAGGCGATGGAAGGCACGGTTGGCTTCTTCCCATGCCCGGACATCGGGGGCATTTTCGCCTGCGCGGTTGATCGCCTCTGCCTCGTCGAGAATGGCGCTGGTCAGGTGCGGGGCGGCATGGCGAAGGGCGAGGACTTCAAGGGATGCGCGCATTTCGGCAACTTCGCGGACTTCGGCGATGTCAAAACTTGCAACCCGCACACCGCGGCGCGGTTCGCTTACGACCAGTCCCTGTGCTTCGAGGCGGCGAAAGGCTTCGCGCACCGGTACGTGGCTTGCGCCGAATTCCTCGGCAAAATGGTCCTGTCGCAATTTCGTGCCCGGCGCGATATGCCCGGCGATGATGCGGTCGGCCAGTTCGCGAGTGATCCTGCCGGTAACGGTATTGTCGATGTCACTTTTCATGATTTTATAGATAATTTGCGCGCCCGATTTTGTCGAGCGCGCATATCCGTAACCGGTAAATTAATCGTGCGATATCAGAAGGTTTGTTTAGCAGTCCGGCGCACAATGTTCGTCAGGCATATCAGCGAATGCTTCGCGCAATGCCTGCGACCATGCGTCCGAAAGGGCCTTGAAGCCGGCATCTTCGGCCTCAATCCGCCGATGTTCGGAGAAATGGCATGATCCTTCGGGCAGGACGGCAAGATCAAGCGGCATGCCGACTGACAGATTGGATCGCAATGTTGAATCCATCGACAGCAAAGCGGCTTTGACGCCGTCGGCAATCGGCGTTTCCGGGGTGATCACGCGATCAAGGATCGGTTTGCCGTATTTATGTTCGCCGATCTGAAGGTAGGGCGTGTCTTCGGTGGCCTCTATAAAGTTGCCCGCCGCATATACCAGAAACAGGCGTTGCGCCCCGCCTTTACGTTGCCCACCGACCATGATCGAGGCCGAGCTGCTTTCCTTGCGCTGTTCAAGCGTGTCCTGATATTTGTGCTGCACTTTCTGCATCGCCTCGCCCATCAGTTCGGCAACGCGGAACATGCTGGGTGCGCTCAGGATACAGTCGCCCGGTTCGGTTGCCGGGTTGTCGATGGCTTCCTGAAGGGTGCTCATCACGGCCTGTGTGATGGCAAGGTTCCCTGCGGTCAGCGCCACGATGGCGCGTTCACCGGGGACTTCCCAGGTGAACATCTTGCGATAACGCGAAATGTTATCGAGCCCGGCATTGGTTCGGGTGTCGGAGAGGAATACCATCCCCTCATCAAGCATCAAGCCCACGCAGTAGGTCATCTTCTATTCTCGGGTCCGGCTATTGCTGTGATTGCGCAACGATGACTGTTACATCCAAATTCTCGTTCGCACCACCAGTATGTACACCCCGTATAGGTGTGGCACCCTGCGCATCAAGTCCAGACCCCAGACGAATATAATAATCGGTCGGGCAGCAGCGGTTTGCCGGGTCAAACCCGACCCAGCCGAGTTCGGGCAAATGCAGTTCCGCCCATGCATGGGATGCTTCGTGTGATTTGCCATCCTGATCGGCAAATAGATAACCCGATACATAGCGCGCGGGAATGCCAAGATGGCGGGCCGCCGAAATCATGACATGGGCGTGGTCCTGACAGACACCCTGACCATCGGCCAGGGCATCGGCCGCGGTGGTATGGACATGGGTGCTGCCCGGGACATAGGCGACGGCGTCAGACACGGCGGCTGAAAGGGCATGGGCCCGTTCAAGCAGGTTATCCGCGCTGGTTTTCTTTTCGACCTTGGTGGCCATTTTGCGGATGGCGGCGCTGGATTTGGTGACCGGGGTCGAGCGCAGAAATACCGCCGGAAAGGCACGTTCCCTATGCCCGCGCAGGACACCAGCGGTATCAATGGTTTCGACTTCGCCAGACACGATGACATCGACGGAATCAACCGGGCCGCTTGCGGTCAGGGTGCTGATGGTATCGCCGTTGCCATCGACAAATTCGGAATTGATCACGCATCCGTCTGCCTTGATCGACCAGCGGATGACTTTTTGGCCGTCAAAAATGGACGGGGTAAGTTTAAGGCTTTGCACCACATAGCGGGCCGAAGGGGCAAATCGGTAATGGGTGCGATGTTCAACAGTCAGGCGCATCTTACTGGCCCCCGAAATAATAGGTTTCGGCGATTGCCGATGACAGGGTTTGATTGCGTTTCAGGAAGTCCGACAGGAATTCATGCAGGCCCTGGCTGAAAATTTCCTCCATCTGGCTTTGAGTCAGCAGTGAATAGGTTTCCACAGCCAGACTGTGCACCGGGCTTCGTTGTCCGTAATGGCGGGCCAGATGTTCCAGATGGTTGGTGATCTGTTCGGAACAGTGGGCCAGCGACCGGGGGCTGAACGGATTAAGGATCAGGAAGTGCGCGATGCGATAGGGGGAATAGTCATCGCGATACACCCAGTGGAAGGCACGCAAAGACGATGCCGCCCGCAAAACCGTTGTCCATTGGTAATTATCGACGCCATCGCCAACCATGCTGGTTTCCGGCAGCAGGACATAATATTTCACGTCAAGCAATCGTGCGGTGTTGTCGGCGCGTTCGATAAAAATCCCAAGACGGATGAAATCGTATCCGTCGTTGCGCAGGATTGTTGAATCGGTTGCCCCGCGAAACAGTGCACCCTGCCGTTTGACCCAGTCGATGAATTCCGGCAGGTCGGTTTTTGCAAGATTATGCATTGCCGTCCGGCGCAGTTCCATCAGGGCATTGTTTAATGCTTCCCACATTTCAGCGGTGATGGCGGTGCGCATGGCGCGCGCATTGGCACGTGCATTTTCAAAGCAGTTCAGGATCGAAGACGGGTTGTCGCGATTGAAAATCAGGTAATCGGTGACCTCGGCCTGACGAAGCGGCATATCGGGATCATAGCCCTGTGCGCAGCCCGATGCCGAAAGAACCGACGCCCATTCGGACCGGTTGCCGTCGCCTGCGGCCGGCATCAGAGCCATGCGATAGCCCATTTCCATCAGTCGGGCCATGTTTTCGGCCCGTTCCACGTAACGGGACAACCAGAAAAGGTTGTCAGCTGTACGACTAAGCATGTGTGACCTCCCTTTTCCTAATCAGCCATGATCCATGTGTCCTTGACCCCGCCACCCTGCGACGAGTTCACGACAAGTGATCCTTCGCGCATGGCCACACGGGTCAAACCGCCCGGAGTCAGGCGAATGTCATCGCCGACAAGGCAGAAGGGCCGGAAATCGACATGGCGTGGGGCGATGCCACTTTCAACGAAGGTCGGGCAGGCGGAAAGGGCAAGAGTTGGCTGGGCAATGAAATCACCCGGATCGGCCTTGATGCGTTCGGCGTAGGTGGTCTGCTCTTCCTTGGTGGAAGCCGGGCCAACCAGCATGCCGTACCCGCCCGAACCGTGGACTTCCTTGACGACCAGTTCACCAAGATTTTCCAGCACATATTTCAGATCATCGGGATTGGCACATTTCCATGTCGGGACATTGTTCAGGATCGGTTCCTGCCCAAGGTAGAACCGGATCATGTCCGGGACATAGGTATAGATCGCCTTGTCATCGGCGACACCGGCGCCGGGGGCCGAGCAGATGGCAACCCCGCCTGATCGATAAACATTCATCAGGCCAGGAACGCCCAGCACGGAATCGGGCCGGAAACACAGCGGATCAATAAAGGCATCATCAATCCGGCGATAGATCACATCAACCCGGGCGGGCCCGCGCGTTGTGCGCATATAGACGCGGCCTTCGGAAACGAACAGATCCTGACCTTCGACAAGTTCAACACCCATCTGGTCGGCAAGGAAGGAATGTTCGTAATAGGCGCTGTTCATCGCACCCGGTGTGAGGACCACGATATTGGGTTCTCGATCACACCGTTTGGGAGCAATGCTTTTGAGCGTTTTATGGAGCATGTCCGGATAGCTTTCGACCGGCTCGATCCGTAATTTCGAAAACAGTTCCGGGAACATCCGCATCATGATTTCGCGGTTTTCGAGCATGTAAGACACGCCCGACGGGGTGCGGCAGTTATCTTCCAGCACATAGAAATCATCCGGCCCGACGCGCACGACATCAACACCGACAATGTGACTGTAAACCTTCCGCGGCGGATCAATGCCGATCACGGCCGGTTCAAACGCGGCATTCTTGAACACCAGATCGGCGGGTATGATCCCGGCCTTGATGATTTCAGCGTTGTGATAGACATCGTAAAGGAAGGTGTTGAGCGCGCGTGCGCGCTGCTTGACGCCGCGTTCAAGCTTGCGCCATTCCGTGGCGGTGAAAATGCGTGGAATAAGATCGAACGGAATCAGCCGTTCCGGATCGCCACCTTCGCCATAGACCGCGAAGGTGATGCCGATTTTGCGAAAGAGTGTTTCTGCCTCAAGTCGCTTCTGCTGGAGGGTTTCAGGCCCGCTGGCCTCCATCCAGTCAACCAGTGCGCGATAAGGTTCGCGTACTTCATCGTTCATCATCATTTCGTTGAACATGCACACTCCCCTTGCTTATCCCTTGATTAAAGGCGGTGTCGCAAGGGGCGGTCAAGCATGTTCACGGTTGAAATGATTCTTTTTTCGGCAAAATAACGGTTTGATGAAAAATTGAACTGGCGTGTTTTGTTGATTGCGTAAAAAACGGGCGCTTTACAGTTCGGTTACGGTTTTGCCGGCCGCAAGACATGAGTGTGATCGGCGGCATACAGGCGGGAATCGGTGAAATCCTTACGCCCAAAGACCTCGCCCACCATGATCAGGGCGGTCCGTGTGATGCCGCTGCCTTTGACCTTGGCGCGGATATCGCCAAGCGTCCCGTGGATGAATTGCTGATCGGGCCAGGTGACGCGATAAGCAACCACCACCGGGCAATCCTCGCCGTAATGCGGCACCAGATCACGGACAACATTGACTAGATTATTGATCGACAGATGCACTGCAAGCGTGGCCCGCGAACGGCCAAGTTCGGCCAAGCTTTCGCCTTCGGGCATGGCGGATGACCGCATGGCGGTGCGCGTCAGGATCACGGTTTGCGAAATATCGGGCAGCGTCAGCTCCGCCCCCAGTTCGGCGGCGGTGGCGGCATAGGCCGAAACGCCAGGCGTGATGTCATAGGGAATGCCAAGGTCATCAAGCCTGCGGATCTGTTCGGCAATCGCGCCATAGATCGACGGATCACCGGAATGCACGCGTGCGACATCCTGCCCTGCGGCGTGGGCCGTTTCAATCTCGGCCAGAATTTCATCAAGGTTCATTGGTGCGGTATCAATCACGCGCGCACCATCAGGGGCAGATTTGACGATTTCCTCGGGCACGAGCGATCCGGCATAGAGACAGACCGGACATTTTTCGATCAGTTTAAGCCCGCGAACGGTGATCAGATCGGGGGCGCCGGGGCCGGCACCGATAAAATGAACGGTCATCAGTTTGCCTTATCGTTTTTGGGGTCATTCTTGGAGTTATCGAGGCTGTGGACGGGTGCATTGGCTGCGTCCGGGCCCTTTTTGGCATAGCCACGCGGGGTATAGACCCAGCTGTTTTCACCACGTGTGATATGGCGGCTGTTACTCGATCCGACCAGAACGGTGGTCAGCATATCGACCATGTCGACTTCAAGTTTCGCAAGCGGAACGACCGTGATTTCCTCGTCTGGGCGACCAAGCTGCCGACCCAACACAACCGGTGTTTCCGGCCCGCGATGTTCAAGCAGGATGTCGCGCGCCTGTGCCAGAAGATCACGGCGGCGTTTGGATACCGGATTATAGAAGGCAATGACAAAATCACCCTCGCCCGCGGCCCTGAGACGACGCAGGATATCTTCGCGCGGGGTCAGAAGGTCAGAAAGCGATATCGCGCAGAAATCATGCCCCAGTGGCGCACCGATCCGTGATGCGGCGGCCTGAAGGGCGGAAATGCCCGGCGATACCTGCACGGCAACGCGGTTCCAGTCAGAACGATCTTCGCGATCAAGCAGTTCGAACACAAGGGTCGCCAGCGCGTAAATCCCAGCATCGCCGGATCCAATCAGGGCGACGTCCCTGCCGGTGGTGGCCAGTTCAAGTGCGTGTCGGGCACGGGCTTCTTCGGCACCAAGGTCGGAATGATGGCAGGATTTGCCGTCAATCAGCGGTCCCAGCAGATCAAGATACATCTGATAGCCGACAATATCGGTGGCACGCGAAATCAGGCTACTGGCTTCGGGGCTGCGCCAGCCGGTCTGTCCGGGACCAATGCCGACAATCGACAGACGTCCCTGCGGTCGACCGGATTGCATCGGGTCGATATCATTGCTGGCAAGCCCGATGGCACAGGTGGCCCGTTTTGATTTCTGTTTCGAAACGATCAGGGTGCCGTCCTTGCCGATCGTGGCAAGTGCCGCGCCCTCAGCAACGCCGTGGCAGCCGGTTTCGGCAAAGACAATGTCGGACGGATTGGCAAGGCGGGGGGCTTCGGCTTCCAATGTTTCAGCGTCATAAAAACGTGCCGGGACGCCCAGATGATCGGCCAGTGCGTGAACAGCGGCTTCATCGGCCTTGAGATCGATGGATGCCACGCAGGCAACGCTTTGCGCGCTCAGGCCATTTTCGGCAAGAGTTTCGGTTGCGAGTTTGATCAGCTCGTCCGGTTCACAATGACGTTCGCATCCGACGCCAAGCGCCAGAACCGGCGGGTGATAGACAATCTCGTAATTGTTCCTGTCGTCGCTATTCATTTCCATCGCCTTAGCGGTGGTGCGAATGACGACCTTGCCGGTGTCGCTGCGTTCGATATTGCTGTTGGTCAGCCAGGCCGCCGATCCTGCCTCGATCTCGAACCGGGCGGTTTCACCGGCCAGAAGGGCGGCGGTAGCCGGTTTGGCGTTCTGTGGATTGGCAAGATGCCAGCCGACAGGGGGCTCATCAAGGGTCAGTCCCAGCATCGCATCGCCGGGCGTGGTGATCGCCGCCTGCCCGCCCAGCCGTTCGGCCAGATCGCGTGCCAGCCGATTGCCGCCATGATGCCCGCCCAGAAGCGGAATAAAGGTGCTGCCAGCTTCATCGACGGCGATAACGGCCGCATCCTGCCATTTGCCGGCCAGAAGCGGCGCCAGTGCGCGGATCAGGATGCCCGATGCGCAAACACCGATAATCACATGATCGGCTGAAAATGTTTGTTGCAGATGTGTAATGGTATCATCGAACGCGACATCGACATCACTTGCCGAAACGCGCGTGCGCAGGCCGTGGACTGATGCACCCCGCAGGTTTGCGGTAATGCGTTTGGCGGTGGCAAGGGCACGCTGCGTTAGACAGATGACCGCAATCGGCGCAATCGGGTCCGTCGGCAGGATCGGGTTGGTCGTGCTGGCGTCGGGGGAATTCGGGGTCGTCATCGCCATGCATCTCCGCGACGGTGGATCAGGATCATCGAGAAATAGGGTGCGATGGCATCTTCCGGAAGGTCACCAAGCGGGACCATTTTCTGGGTTTCAAGCGTCGCGCGTTCGATATAGCGCGCCCGGTCAGTCAGGCCAAGTTCTTCGATCACCTTTCGGACCTTGGCGAAGTGGCGGCCAAGTTTGATGATGGCGGCCGCATCGGTATCGCCAAGCTGCGCGCGCAGCCGTTCTTCGGATAAGGGTCCCGGAATGACCTGCAACACATCGTTTCTGGCGGCAAGCGGTGCGCCAAGCTGGGCAGCACAGGCCATCATTGAACTGACGCCCGGCACGGTTTGAACCGGATGCCCGGCCTCGGCCAGGCGGCCAAACAGATACATGAAGCTGCCATAGAAGAACGGATCGCCTTCGCACAGGACTGCAACGCTTTTTCCGGCTTTCAGATATTCGCCGATTTCAAGGGCGGCGGCATCATAGATCGGGTCGGCGGGCTGGCCCATGGTGATGCGAATGGCAATTTCGATCCGGCCATCGGGGACATGCGGGGCGACGATCTGGCGGGCCAGACTGGCACCGTCTTCGAGGGCGGGATAGGCAATCACATCTGCCTTTTGCAGGATATTATAGGCTTTGAGCGTGATCAGGTCGGGTTCGCCCGGCCCGATGCCAAGGCCATAGGCCGTACCCGCCACGGGCAATGCGCTGGCGGGTGTGGTGGCCGCGTCGCTCATACTTTTACTCCGACATAGTGGGTGACGGGGGCAAGGTTGCTCCAGCCCCTGAAACTGCCGCGTGGAACTAGCCGGGAAACCGACAGGCGCGACAGGGTGCCACCCTTTTTATTATAGAACCGTAATAATTCTTCTTCGCCTTCCAGCGTGACCGTATTGGCCACCAGCCGCCCATGCATCGGCAGGATATCCCAGCACCGATCCATCAGACCGGGGGTCGTAATACCACCGCCGACAAAAATCGCATCGGGTGTCGGGAGCTGATCGGCGAAGGCAATTGCGTTCTCGATTGCCTTTTGGCGGATGACCAGATCGGGTGTGCCAAGGCGGATGGCATTCTTGCCGATCAGATCGCACCGTTTTGCATCGCGTTCAATGGCGATGGCCTGACCGCCAGCACGCATCCATTCAATGGAAATCGAACCGCAGCCGGCCCCCAGATCCCAAAGCATGGCGTCGCGCCATGGCGCAAGGGATGCCAGTGTCTGGGCGCGAATTTCCGATTTGGTGATCATGCCGTCATGGATGAAGGCATCATCGGGCAGACCAGCACCATTGCCCAGAACGCGGCTTTTGGGCCCGGCCACCAGATCAATCATGATCAGGTTCAGCGGATCGACGGGTTTGACATCGGGCATTGAGGTTGCGGTGGATTGCCATGTCTGTGCGGTTTGGGTGGTGATGCGTTCCTGTGTGCCACCCAGCCGTTCGCAAATCGTCATTTGGCTTTGATCGTAGCCGGCTTCGCACAGCATAACCGCCACCAGTGCAGGGGTACTGCCATCGGCACTAAGCGCAATCAGTTTACCGCGCGGGCACAGGCGCGATCGCAGGATTTCCGGTTCGCGCCCGTGCAACGTGATCACATCGCATTCGGCAAGTGCCCAGCCCATGCGGGCGGCTGCCAGACTGATGCTGGAGGGATGCGGGATTACGGTAATTGATTTGGAACCGAAATAATTGACAAGTGTGTTGCCGACACCAAACAACATCGGGTCGCCACTGGCCAGGATAACCGGGTTCTGATCAAGGCAATCCTCGATCAGGGGCATATTGGCTTCGAACGGGGTAATCCAGCTGTTCTGGATGGCAATATTTGATCCGGGCAGCATGGCGATATGGCGTTTGCCGCCAAAGATCACGCTGGCGGTTTCAAGTATCTGACGGGCAATCGTGCTTAGTCCGTCATAACCGTCTTCGCCAATGCCGATCACGGTGATCTTGCCGTTCAGGGGCGATTGTTCGTTCATTTGCCATCCCCCTTGTCAGCGCCGCTGAGGTTTGCGGTCGTGCCATCCGGTGTCTGCCCCGGCGCTGCAAGGCGCGCCAATGCGTTGAGCGTTGCCGCGGTGACTGCGCTGCCGCCAAACCGGCCGCGCAATGTGGCGAACGGGATGTCACCGGCATGGGCAATCAGGGCTTCCTTGCTTTCCTCGGCCCCGACGAAGCCCACCGGCATGCCGATGATCAGTGCCGGTTTCGCCAGACGGTTCGAAATCAGAGCTTCGAGCAGATGAAAAAGCGCGGTTGGTGCATTGCCGATGGCAATTATTGCACCATCGATATGATCTGCCCAGTCTTCGATGGCAGCGGCCGACCGTGTGGTGCCAAGTTTGCCCGCGCGTTCAGCATTGCCATCTGCATTCAGGGTGCAAATGATCGGATTATCGGCGGGCAACAGGCGGGAAATGATCCCCTGACGGACCATTTCCGCGTCACACAAGATCGGCTTCCCCTTTTGCAGGGCGCCGATTGCAGCAGGTGCGACATTTTTGCCAAATGCAATTTTATCGGCAATTTCAACCATGCCGCAGGCATGAATGATCCGCACGGCAACCGGCCGCAATTCTTTCGGAAAGCGGGCGAGATCGGCTTCGGCTTCGATGGTTGCAAAGCTTTGCCGATAGATTTCCTGCGGGTCCCGCAGATAGTCGAACATCGCCGCGCCTTTCGCAAAGGAACGAAGGGCGGCCGGTCAGGAGCCGGTCGCCTTGTTGACATCATGGGCATGATCGTGGGCGTGGTCATGTGTATGGCTGTGCCCATGATCGTGTGAATGATCATGTGAATGACTGTGGGAATGCCCATGTCCGTGATGGTGCCCATGACCATGACCATGACCATGTCCATGGCTATGTCCATGACTGTGGCCGTGGCTATGCCCGTCTGTACCGATCCCCATCACATGGTGATGATGGCCGATCTGGGCTGTGCCGACATCACCTTCGAACCCGATGATCTGTTCGCGGTATTTGCACAGCTGACAGTTCATATTGTTTTCGCCGGTATCGATCTCGGCCAGACGTTCGGCAAAGCTTTCCAGCACCAGTGGATGATCGCGCAGATATTCCGCCTTGATGAACTCGACATCGGGGAATTCGGCGGCAACTTCGTCGGTGTGGGTGTAAATCCGGTCGATCAGGATGCCCGCAAACAGGAAATACGGGAAGACCACCACACGCTTGTAGCCAAGCTTCATGGCTTCGCGCAGGCCAGCATTGACGCGTGGATGCGCAACGCCAGAATAGCTGATTTCGGTACGACCGAAACCAAGGCCTTCCTGCAGCATGCGGGCGACCTTATAGACGTTTGAATTGGCATCCGGATCATTGGTGCCACGACCGACGACCATCAGAAGGGTGTCCTTGCGCGTGATGCCATCATCAGCCGTTGCAAGGGCTTCTTCGATGCGATCAGCACTTGCGCGCAGAAGCTTGGGATCAATCGCCAGATCGCGACCGAATTTCACGTCGATATCAGGGTTTTCATGGGCGAAGTTGTTCACCTCGCTTGGCAGGTCGTTTTTGACGTGACCGGCGGCAAACAGCATGCCCGGCAGCGCATAGATTTTCTTGTGGCCCATGGCTTTGAGTTTTTCAAAGCCGTCACGCAGGATCGGGTGGGCAAATTCGAGAAAGCCGCTTTCGACATCATAATCGGCCAGATGGGTCTGCTTCATTGTTTCAACCATGGCGTTGAACTGTGAAACAGCGCGCTCATCACGCGAACCGTGTCCGCAAATCATTACGGCGCCTTTGGGGGACATAAAAGGCTGCTCCTTTGTCTCTCTCGTGTTTTTGTGCATGACGGTCACAAACCGCCACGGTACCCGATGCCACCCCCGTTTTCACCGATTGGACTGCGGAATGCAAGCCGCAGCTGATTGAACAATGGTCGCGAGGGCAGACAGGAATGGAAATACAAACTGTTGTGGTCCGTTTTACAGACGTTTGCAGATGTTGTGGTGATGCACCTTGCCGTCCGAAACGCGGATAGGGATGGGGGCGGCCTCCTGAGGTCGGGTGTTAAACATGATAGTCAACATTGTTATGAAAAAAAAATAAAAAGTATGAAATCGCTTCTATCAAAGCCCGGTCGGATTGGCAAATCGTGCCGCTCGTTCAGACGGTTGCCCGTTTAACATCGTATGAGCATTGACGGGAATACGTGCGCAACGCACATTGCCGCAATGGAAACCGCGATCCTTCAATTTCTGATCCCGCAGCCCGGTTTTACGGGCCCACTTTTCACCGTGCTGGTACTGGCGCTGGTGCTGGATGCCGTTTTTGGTGATTTTCCGTGGCTGTTCGGGCGGGTGCCGCATCCGGTGGTCTGGATTGGCAATTTGATTGCGTGGTTTGAAAAACGCCTGAACAAATCGCGATATGGCAACAGTGATCGCTTTTTACGTGGAAGCCTTACCAGTCTGGCGGTTATTGCCTGTGCGACGGTGTTTGGTGGCGTTATCCAGCTGATATCCTCGTTTGGTGGTATTTTCCGGTTTGCCGATATTCTGCTGCTTGCCATCCTGATTGCGCAAAAAGGGCTTTATCAGCATGTCAAAGCGGTTTCGGTTGCTTTAAAGCGTGATGGCCTTACGGGGGGACGGGCGGCGGTTTCGATGATTGTCGGGCGTGATCCGCAATCGCTTGATCAGGCCGGGGTCAGCCGGGCGGCGATTGAAAGCTGTGCGGAAAACTTTTCAGATGGCGTGGTCGCCCCCCTGTTCTGGTATGTGCTGGGCGGGTCGATCGGGCTTTGTGCGTATAAGACGATCAATACGCTTGATTCCATGATCGGACATCGCAGTGACCGTTATCTTTATTTCGGAAAATTTGCCGCACGGCTTGATGATGTTGTGAACTTTATCCCTGCACGGATTGCCGGTGGGGTGATCTGCCTTGCCGCTGTGATCGGTCGCAAAACCTCCGGCGCGCATGCCTGGAAAATAATGCTGCGTGATGCGTCAAAACACAAATCACCAAATGCCGGGTGGCAGGAAGCAGCCTTTGCCGGGGCGCTTGACCTGTCGCTTGCCGGGCCGCGCCAATACGGCGCGGAACTGGTCGAGGATCCCTATATTGGCGATGGCAGGCGGGATGCCGATGCCAGCGATATTAACCGGGCGCTTAAGCTTTACACCACGTCCTGCATTCTGAACGCTGCGTGGCCGGTATTATTGAAGATGATCTGGGTTGGGCTGGTCTAGTCTTTGCCCTGATTGATGCGTGCAATGGTGGAGGTCGTCGAAAAACCGTCGGCGAGATTGGCCAGAACGACTTTGCCGCCATACCCCTGAACGATATCTGCGCCGACAACCTTGTCGATGGTGTAATCGGCACCCTTGACCAGAATATCGGGTTTGAGGGCCTCGATCACAGTGATCGGGGTGTCTTCGCCGAAAATCACCACACCGCTGACGGTTTCAAGAGACCCCAGGACAGCCGCACGGGCGGCTTCGGATTGCACGGGTCGTGCTTCGCCCTTAAGTCGTTTGACCGATGCATCGGAATTAAGCCCGACAATCAGACGGTCACAATTGGATCGCGCCTGTTGCAGAAGGCTGAGATGGCCCGGATGCAAAAGATCGAAACAGCCATTGGTGAAGCCAACCTTGTATCCCTTGCGGCGCCAGCGTTCGACACGATCCACCATGCGGTCAAGCGGCATCAGTTTGGCTTCGCCGATCATCAGGTCGTGATGATGCAGGACAGAAACCAGTTCGTCCGGATAAACAACAGCCGTGCCGATTTTGCCAACCACAATGCCTGCCGCGACATTGGCAATGCGGGCTGCATCGGAAAGCGACGCACCCCCGGCAATCGCCGAGGCAAGGCAGGCAACAACCGTGTCACCGGCACCGGAAACATCAAATACTTCGCGGGCCTCGGTTGGAAGGTGAATGGCCTCACCCTTGCTGGTGACAAGCGTCATGCCGTCCTGGCTTCGGGTCAGAAGCACGTTTTCAATGCCGCATTCGGTGATGATTTTTGTCGCCGCAGCAATGGCGTCTGCGTCGCTATGAATCTCGATCCCGGTTGCGGCCTGGGCTTCGGCGCGGTTCGGAGTGACGACCGTGGCACCGCGATAGATGCTGTAATCCGTACCCTTGGGATCGACGATTACCGGTTTTCCAGCCTTGCGGGCGGCGGTAATGGTTGTGGCGACGACGTCACCATGCAGAACACCCTTGCCGTAATCGGAAAGGACGATAGCGCTGACATCGGGGGCCAGTTGTGCAGCCAAAGCCGACAGGTTGCTGATGGTTGCCGCCGCAAGCGTTGCGGTGGTTTCGTTGTCAGATCGCAACAATTGCTGTCCGCCTGCGATATAGCGGGTCTTGATCGTGGTCGGGCGGTTGCGTTCAATCTGGATATAGGGTTCGACACCCTTGTCATTGGCAACATATTCTATGACCTCGCGGCCCGGAAGATCATCACCGACAAGTGACAGGAAACGGACCGATGCGCCAAGGGCCGTTGCATTGCGGGTGACGTTGCCCGCCCCGCCCAGCATGGCACTTTCGCGTTCGACCCGGATGATCGGGATCGGTGCCTCGGGCGAAATGCGCGTGACCGAGCCATACACAAACCGGTCGAGCATGACATCGCCGATGCAAAGCACCTTGGCATTGGGCAGCTGTTCAACCAGTTGGGCCAGATGGCTAAGATCGGTCATGTTCGTATCGTCTTCTGTTCGTTAAGTCGAAGGTGTTTGGTCGGTTCAGGCTTTGGTCAGGCCAAGGGTATGTTCCAGCGCGCCAACCAGCATCTGCCCGATCTGGATATGCATTTCCTGAATGCGGGCGGTGGTGTTGCTGGGCACGATCATTAGCGGATCGCACAGATCGACCATCGCGCCACCGGTTTTACCGGTCCATCCGGTGGCGATCAGCCCCATCTCGCGGGCCTTTTCAAGGCCGAGATTGACGTTCCTGCTGTTGCCGGATGTCGAAATGCCAATCGCGATATCGCCCGGCCGCCCAAGTGCCTCAATCTGGCGCGAGAACAGATAATCGAAACCGAAATCGTTACCGATGGCGGTCAATGCCGAGCTGTCTGTTGTCAGTGCGATGGCTGGTAAAGCGCGCCGGTCATTGATGTAGCGAACCGTAAATTCGGTTGCGATATGCTGCGCGTCGGCGGCCGATCCGCCATTGCCAAAGAACAGGAGTTTGTTGCCTTCATTCAGCGCATTGGTGCAGATCGATACCAGCTTTGCAAAGGGCGCACGCGTTGCTTCGCGGGTTTTGTCGACCAGATCAAGATGCTCGTCAAATTCGGCATCGAAGAAGGCATTGATATCCATGTTTTTGATCTCTGGAATGTTCGAGGCGATGAAATCGGGCTGAAACTAGCAGCTTGGATGATGTATTGCCATGACTTATCGTTGTGGAAAGCAGTGTTTGCGGCAATTGGCGGAACGTCAGAAAGTGCCCGTTTTTCCCGTTTGGTTTCAATTTATCACAATGATAAATACATAAGCTGTTAACAGGCAGCGAACTATTGTATTTCAATCGGGACTTTCCCCGCGCGTTGCACATTGGAAAATCTGGTCATCCTGTATGTCTGAAAGCACGTTACCCTCACCCGAAGCCTTTCTGGTCGATTATGTGCGGCGTCTTGAACGTCGCAAGGATGGCGTGGGGGCAATTCATGTGCATTTTTCAAAACTTCTGCCATTCAACCGGCGTGACCATCACATCCGCACGGCAATTGCATCGTTCGAAGACATCGTGCCGGAAGTTACCGGGCGCATCTTTACGCTGTCCAATCAGGATCTGATTTTTATCTTTGATGCGGCCGAGATTGACGAGGTCAATGCCGTCATTTTCCGGCTTAAGTTCCTGTTCAATGACGATCCACTGATCAGTGATGGCAAGGATGAAAGTGGCGCACCGGCGACCTTTACCGACTATTTTGACGTTGCCCAGCAATACAAGGATTTCCTGCATCTGACCCAGACGCTTGTGCGATCGAACGCCAACCGTCCGCGTCAGGTCAGCAAGGCGGCCGAGCGCCACAACGATAGTCCGGATCTTGAAGACGGTCGTGCACCACTGACGCCAAAAATCCTTGGTCGTATTGACGAGGCATTGCGTCGTGCCGATCTTTCGAACCTGATGCGCCGTCAGGCGATTTGTGCCGTTGTTGGTGATGCAAACCCAACGCCGGTTTTCCACGAACTGTTCATTTCGATCAAGGATTTGCAGCAGACGTTGCTGCCTGATGTCAATGTTCTGTCGAATCGCTGGCTGTTCCAGCACCTGACGGAAATTCTTGATCGGCGGATGTTATCCCTGCTTACGCGCAGCAATGACGCATCGGTTACCGGCTCGGTCAGTATCAATCTGAATGTTTCGACGCTGCTATCGCCTGATTTCCTGACATTTGACAGCAATGTCAAAGCTGGCCAGCGCGGCACAATCGTGCTTGAGCTGCAGAAGATCGATATTTTTGCTGATCTTGGGGCGTTTTTCTTTGCGCGCGATTTTTGCCGTGATCGCGGATACCGGATTTGTATTGATGGCATCAGCCATCTGTCGCTGCCCTATATCAACCGCAACAAGCTTGGTGTTGATATGATCAAGATGATCTGGGATCCGGAAATGGAAAATCTGGACGAGGAACACGGCAATGCGATGCGTGAAGCGGTCGCGCAGTCAGGCGATACCCGTGTGATCATGTGCCGTTGTGATGATGAACGCGCGATCAAGTTTGGTCATGGCATCAATATCACCATGTTCCAGGGGCGTTATGTCGAGCAGCTGCTAAGCGAACGCACCAAAAAATAACGCCAGCAAATAGCTGGCGTCTTTTAATTCCGAAGTCAAAACGATTATGCACCGCG
Source organism: Thalassospira lucentensis (assembly GCF_001613805.1). Lineage (GTDB taxonomy): Bacteria > Pseudomonadota > Alphaproteobacteria > Rhodospirillales > Thalassospiraceae > Thalassospira > Thalassospira lucentensis_A. The sequence goes on along the minus strand of NZ_LPVY01000005.1, from coordinate 134,985 downwards.
GCTTGCAACACCAGCCTTGGCAAAGGTTGCCATGCCGTTGTGGCATTCCGCAGATGCCCGCAAAAGAGGGATGGCAAGGGCTGCCCCCGATCCTTCGCCAAGGCGCATGCCAAAATCGAGAACCGGCTGTTTACCCAGTTTTTCGATCAGGCGTTTGTGGCCCGGCTCGGCCGAGACATGCCCGATCATGCAATGGTCAAGCGCATCGCTGCGAATGGCGGCAAGGATTGCCGCAGCGGCGCAGGATACGTAACCATCAAGAAGAACCGGCACCCGCTGATAACGAGCAGCAAGAATGGCACCGGCCATCGCCGCGATTTCACGACCACCAACACAGCGCAGAACATCAAGTGCATCATGCATCTGATTTTTGTGCAGGATGATGGCGTCGCCTACCACGCGTGTTTTGCGTTCAAGCGTTTCATCGTCAATGCCGGTACCGCGTCCGGTCCAGTCGGCGGCTGCACCGCCAAACAGTGCGTGGGCAATAGCCGCTGCCGAGGTGGTATTGCCGATTCCCATTTCACCGGGCACAAAAAGGTCGAGCCCCTTTTCGATTGCGCTCATGCCAAAGGCCATTGCTTCGGCACAGCCTTCGTCATCCATGGCGGGTTCTTGTGAGAAATCGTTGGTTGGAATTTCAAGTGCGACTTCCATCACGCGCAATTCGGCATCTACTGTTTTGCAGATCTGGTTGATCGCCGCACCGCCATTGATGAAGTTTTCCACCATCTGCTGGTTGACCTCGACCGGGAAGGCAGACACGCCCTGGGCGCAGACACCGTGACTTCCGGCAAAGACCGTGACACGCGGGCGTGACATGTTCGGGCGTGAATTTCCCTGCCACCCGGCCAGCCAAAGGCTGATATCTTCCATGCGCCCAAGTGCGCCTGCGGGTTTGGTCAGTTCGGGCTCGCGCGCGCTGACGGCGGCCTGTGCCTCGGTATCGACACCGGGCAATTCGGCCATCAGGGTGCGGATTTCATCAAGGCTTTGCGGGGGATGCTTGGGGTCGAACATGGAAAATCTCCGGCTGGCGGACGAGGATGCAAAGCGTCTTCTGCTTGGCTTCTGTCGCGCCCATGATTAGTCTGATTGCGTGCAAAATGCCAGTTCGAATATGGGAAATCACCCGTGACAAATGATCATAATCAAGCCGGAATGAAATCGCAAAGCCCTGATGACGAGGGCATTGCCAGCAAGGTTGAGCACGACGAAGACATTTCGTCGCCAAAGGGACCGGTTGCCGATTTCTGGCGGGCGCTGGCCCTTTTGAGCCGTGTTCCGGTTTCCGCAACATGTGACTTTCGCCCGGTTGCGATCGCGCGGTCGGTCTGGTGCTGGCCATTGGTGGGACTGTTTATTGCAGGTATCGCGATCATCCCGGCATATCTGACCGAAGTTCTCACCGGAAATGGCATGATTGCGGCCATTGTCGCGACGCTGGCACTGATCCTGTTAACCGGGGCGATGCATGAAGATGGTATTGCCGACTGCGCAGATGGATTTGGTGGCGGGCAGGACAAGTTGCGTAAACTTGAAATCATGCGTGACAGTCGCATCGGCACATATGGTGTTGTTGCACTTGTTTTATGCCTTGCGATGCGTGTTGCTGTTCTGGCGGCTGCGGGTGAAAGCGGCAGCATGGCCGCCATTCTGATTGTGATGGCGACACTATCGCGTGCGGCGATGCCGATTGTGACCTATGTTTTTGATCCGGCGCGTGAAGACGGGCTTGGCAAGGGAGCCGGACGTCCCGACATCAGAATGGTCGCGGCAGGAATTGCCGTTGCCTTGATGTTGGTGGTGATTGTTGCAGGCGCATTGACCGCATTCATGTGTTTGGTTGCCATGATGGTCGGGGCATCGATCGTCGGTTGGATCGCCCGGCATCAGATTGGTGGCCATACCGGTGATGTGCTGGGTATGACGCAAATCATTTCCGAGCTATTTGTCGGCATTGCATTTATCGCAGTGCTGCAGGTCACTTGGTGATAAGATCATAAAAATACCGCCGCGCAAATTGACCGGCATTTCATGGATTACATTTTTCCTTGGGGGAAGAATGCAGAAGGCAGTGACGACGCGGTGGTGGCTTGTTCGCCATGCGCCGGTGACAAATCCGGAACGGCTTGTTTATGGTCGAAGTGACATGCCGGTTAATCTGTCGGATGAAAAAGCGTTGCGGGCCTTGGCGCGTCAACTGCCTCGCGAGGCGATCTGGGTTACCAGTCATTTGTCGCGAACGCTTGATACCGCGTTAAAACTCCTGGAACTGATGGATGAAAACATACTGCCGACCCGTGAGACCGGGTTTGCCGAGCAGCATTTCGGTACGTGGGAAAAGAAGCACTGGAATGACCTTCCCAAGGGGGAAACCACACGTTTCTGGACGGATTTTGCCAGACAGCACCCCCCGAATGGAGAAAGTTTCGGGGATGTTGTCGAACGCGTCGGGCCGTTGTTTGACCGGCTGACGCGCTATTGGGCAGGGAAAGATATTGTCGCGGTTATTCATGGAGGAACGGTACGCGCGGCTTTGGCAAGCGCCCTTGGTTTGCCACTTGAGGCGGCGTTGTCGTTTCATGTCGATACACTCGGTTTGACGCGGATCGAACATATTGCCGGTGTCGATCAGCCTGGCTGGCGGGTAACCGGTGTGAATTTGCGCTTTTAGACGATCTGGCGATTTTGGATGAAAAGAACCCCGCGCGAAAATCAGGCAGGGTATCTGTTTCAGGCTGATTTTCGCTGTTCGGTTTCACGCGAACCAGAAAGGGCGTATTCCGACAAAAAGCGATCTACCATATCTGCAGTGACATCGTATCTGCCACAGATTGACGCGACATCTTCGAGATAGGCTTCGTAGTAGGGAATAGGGCGGCTGCGCGATTTGCCGCGAAGCTCGTTGATTTCAGTGAAATCGGACGCGAATTCCGGTGCCTCTATCACCTGAATAATCGTGTCGTCGATGATGGCCGCTGGTTTGCCCTTGTATTTCTTGCCACAGGCTGAAAGCATTTTGCTGGCGGTCGGGATGGATATCCCCGGCTGACCCAGAAGCTGTGACATTTGATCCTCGTCGAAATCGTCATTTTCGAACAGTTCCACGAGTTTGGTCAGGTCACGGACCAGAAGCGAAAGCGCATTTACGCGAATGCCACGCGCATGCGACCAGATAATGGTCGCGACAACACCACAGGTCGGACGGCTGGCATAAATGTTTCGAACATCACGACGCGCCAATGATATTTCACCATTCACGGCATGATGTTGCAGGAATTCGGGAAAGGATTGATCGTTATAGTTCAATCTATCAAGCAGCCCGCGCCACATGTCTTCGCGTGATACGGTTTGCCAGATTGTTGATTTCAGGTTCCGAATTCGTTGAATTTGTTCATGAATTGCCATTTGATCAGCAAATTTCCAATTAACCCCAAGAGTTGACCCGAAACCTTTTGCAGTTCCGGCATCCGGACTTTGTTTGTTTTGTAATGTCCGGCGATCACGCTGGCGGCTTTTGGCAGCTCTGATTCCAACGTGATAAAATTATGTTCTCCTAAAGAATAACCGCCGACAAGCAGTCAATTCTTACAAATACTGACCTTATGGCTAGGTCGGAGTTTGGGCTTTGGTCATAGGGGCAAAGCTGCTACGTTCGGCGCTGCCGTTTGGTGATGGGAAACCGGTGTGATGCCGGTGCTGCCCCCGCAACTGTAACGGGTTGGGTGATCCGGGTGATGTGATGTCACCAGCCACCGGTAATGTTGATGCGTAGCCAACATGCCGGGAAGGCGGATTGCTTTCATGCCCCAAGCCAGGAAACCAGCCATCGGTATCCCTGTTCGCAAGGATATGGGGTAACGCAATCGGGCCTCGGTGGGAGGTCAAAGCGAAGGAAAACGGGTATGACCCAGAATATGGCTGAAAACAGCCAGCTTGCCGGGATCCATCTGATCCTTGGCGGTGCCAGATCGGGCAAAAGCCGGTTTGCCGAAAACCGGATCAACCATGCAGGCGGCGGTATTTATATCGCGACCGGTCGTGCGTGGGACGACGAAATGGCAAACCGTATCGAACTTCACAAATCATCGCGCGGCGAGATGTGGCAAACGATCGAGGAACCGCTTGATCTTTGCACGGTCCTGTCTGCCTGCAGTAGTGATGGCAGCAAACCGGTATTGGTCGATTGCCTGACGCTTTGGCTGACCAATCTGATGCTGGAAGATCGCGATATCGAGGCCGAATTTGACCGATTATGCGACATCCTTCCCGGGCTGGACATTCCGGTTCTTCTGGTGTCGAACGAGGTCGGCTTCGGGATTGTGCCGGAAAATACCATGGCGCGCAGCTTTCGGGATCACGCAGGACGATTGCATCAGCGAATTGCCGAACTTGCCGATCAGGTGACGCTTGTGGTTGCCGGCATTCCGATGGCAGTTAAATAGAACAGAATTTATGGATTTAAGGACAATTGAACATGGCACAGCTTGGAAAAATCCCGGCAACAGTGATCACCGGTTTTCTTGGTGCAGGCAAAACCACGATGATCCGCAATATGCTGGAAAATGCCGGGGGTAAGCGGATTGCGCTGATCATCAACGAGTTTGGTGATCTGGGTGTCGACCGCGAGGTTATTAATGGATGTGGCATATCGGGTTGTGCCGAGGATGACGTTGTCGAACTGGCAAACGGGTGCATCTGCTGCACGGTGGCCGATGATTTCCTGCCAACCATCAAGGGCCTGATTGATCGTGATACACCGCCAGATCATATCGTGATCGAAACATCCGGGCTGGCATTGCCAAAACCGTTGGTCAAGGCGTTTAACTGGCCGGAAATCCGGTCGCGCGTCACGGTGGATGGTGTTGTTGCCGTTCTGGATGGGGCGGCGTTGCGTGACGGGCTGTTTGCCCATGATCATCACGCGGTTCAGGCACAGCGCGAAGCGGACGACAATCTGGATCACGAAAGCCCGCTTGAGGAGCTGTTTGAAGAACAGCTCCATTGTGCGGATATGGTGGTTCTGAACAAAACCGATCTGCTGAGCGAGGCCGAAATTGCCAAGGTCGAGGCAGATGTCCGGGCCGAGCTGAAACGTCCGTCCGTCAAGATTATTGCAACCGCGCATTCAAAGGTCGAAAATGCTGTGTTGCTGGGTCTTGGTGCGGCAGCCGAGGACGATCTTGATAGCCGTCCGTCTCATCATGACGATGGTCACGAACATGACCATGATGATTTTGAGAGCTTTGTCGTATCGCTTGATAATGTTGAGGATGCCGCAGCACTCGAGAAGCGTTTGATTGATGTTGTGCGTCAGTTTGATGTGCTGCGGATCAAGGGGTTCCTTGATATTCCCGGCAAACCGATGCGTCAGGTCGTTCAGGGTGTTGGTGAACGGTTCCAGCGTTATTTCGACCGTCCGTGGGCGGCAACCGAAAAGCGCCGGTCGGAACTGGTGGTGATTGGCCTGCATGGTCTGGACCGCAAGGCTATCGAAGCGGCCATCAAGGCGTCCTGAAGCGGCGCGTTCATGTTTGAAGACTGAGATCATCCGGCTGCGCCAGTGCAGGCCGGGTGATTTCAGGGCTCTGATATCCGAGAAAAGAAACGGAAGTTCCCGATGCACCTACTTGCCGCCCAGCCGGGACTGGTCACCGATGGAAGCGAGGCCGTCGATCTGGGGCAAAGCCCGGGCGATGTCGTTATCCTGTCGGCGGCAGAGTCCGAGCTTGCCTGTCTCGCGGGTGCGCAGGCACGGCTGGATGCGGCGTTTGGCAAGGATGTCCCTTCCCTGCGATTGGCGAGCCTTTTGCAGCTGGGGCACAATATGTCGGTCGATCTTTATGTCGACGACGTTCTGGCAGAGGCCAAATTCATCATCGTGCGTATTCTGGGCGGGCGAGGATATTGGGAATACGGGATCGAACAGCTGGTCGAACTGGCCCGTCGCAACGATGTGCCGCTGGTGCTGTTGCCCGGTGACGATCAACCCGATGCGGAACTTCTGTCCTTATCGACGGTTAAAGGCAGCACATATCAGCAAATCTGGCGTTACCTGATCGAAGGTGGGCCGGAAAATGCCGAACATTTACTTCGTCTTATGTATGAAAAGTTAAACCCGTCTGTCAGCTGGAACTGGAAACCGGCGGCACCCTTGGTCAAGGCGGGGTTGTACTGGCCGGGAAAAGCAACGACAAATCTTGAAGAAATCGAACAAATTTGGAAACAAAATCATCCTGTTGTTCCGATAATATTCTACCGTGCGTTAATTCAGGCCGGTAATCTGGACGTAATTGATGCACTGGTTGAAGAACTTCAGACTAATAAACTAAACCCGTTGCCAATTTTTGTTGCCAGCCTGAAAGATCCGGTTGCTGCTGCCCTGGTCGAAGAATGGCTGGGGGCAACCAAAGCAGACCTGATCCTTAATACCACCGGTTTTTCCCTTGCGGTGCCGGGTATCGAACGCCAGAGCGGACCATTTGACGGCGTAGACGCACCGGTTTTTCAGGTTGTGCTGTCGGGCGGTGGTGAAGCGTCCTGGCGTGATGGTGTCAACGGGCTTGCCGCGCGCGATATTGCGATGAATGTCGCATTGCCGGAAGTAGATGGGCGTATCCTGTCGCGTGCCATCTCGTTCAAGGGATCGGCGGGCAAGGATGCCCTGACACAGATTGATCTGGTCAAATATATCCCGGTACGCGATCGTGTTGTCTTTGTTGCAGAACTGTCGGCCAATTGGGTCAAATTGCGCAAAACGGGAGCCCCGATGCGCAAAGTCGCGATGATCATGGCCAATTACCCCAACAAAGATGCGCGGCTTGGCAATGGTGTGGGGCTTGATACACCGGCCGGGATGATTGAGACACTGCGTGCGATGAAGGATGCCGGGTACAGGATTGATGACCTGCCGGAAAATGGTGATGTGCTGATTGCCGCGGTTAAGGCCGGGCCGACCAATGATTTCAAGTCGCTGGCTAATCGGACTGTTCGGGTGGTGATCCCGGTTGCCGATTATAAGGCGGCATTTTCCGCCCTGCCCGCGCGCATTCGCCAGCAGGTGACAGATGCCTGGGGTGATCCGGAAGGCGATCCGTTTTATCTGCCGGATCGGGCGGCGATTGCCCTTTCGATCCTGCCGATGGGCAATGTTGTCGTCGGGCTGCAACCGGCACGTGGATACAATATCGATCCGCTTGAAAGCTATCACTCGCCCGATCTGGTGCCGCCCCATAACTATTTCGCGTTCTACATCTGGCTGCGTCATCATTTTGGGGCTCATGCGGTCATTCATTTTGGCAAACATGGCAATATGGAATGGCTTCCGGGCAAGTCGCTGGCGCTGTCAGAAGAATGCTTTCCCGAGGCCGTGTTTGGCCCGACGCCGCATTTCTATCCCTTTATTGTTAATGATCCGGGCGAAGGCACGCAGGCCAAGCGACGCGCGCAGGCGGTGATCCTTGATCATCTGACGCCGCCTTTGACGCGGGCAGAAAGTTATGGGCCGCTCAAGGATCTGGAGGCGCTGGTGGATGAATATTATGACGCGGCTGCGGTTGACCCAAGGCGACTGCTGATCCTGAAGCGCGACATTCTTGAGCTTGCCATCCGTATCGGCCTTGACCGCGATTGCGGCATTGAGCCGGACGAAGAGGAGGAAAGCGCGCTTGCCAAACTTGACAACTATCTGTGCGAGTTGAAGGAACTTCAGATCCGCGATGGTTTGCATATCTTTGGCAAAGCGCCGGAAGGCGATCTTTTGACCGATCTTTTGGTCGCATTGGCAAGATTGCCAAGGGGGGCGAGCGAGGGGCCGAAGGCATCGCTTCATCGTGCCCTTGCTGCCGATATTCTTGGTGATCCCGGTTTTGATCCGCTTGATTGCGCTTTTGCCGAGTTTTGGCCGGGCCTGAAGCCCGAAATCCTTGCGCGATATGATGTTGGTCCGTGGCGCACCACGGGTGATACGGTGGAACGGATCGAGCTTTTGGCGCGCGATCTGGTGCGCGGTGTGATCGCGGCCGATAGTGCATGGCAGCGGACAATTGAGGTTCTTTCCGATATCGAAACATCTATTCGTCCAGCGGTCACAGCCTGTGGCGATGCCGAGATTGCCGGATTGCTGCGCGGTCTTGCGGGCAAGTTTGTCGAACCGGGGCCATCGGGTGCACCAACGCGCGGTCGACCGGACGTTTTGCCAACCGGGCGGAATTTCTATTCGGTTGATACGCGGACGGTTCCGACCCCGGCGGCATGGCAATTGGGCTGGAAATCAGCCGAACTGTTGTTGGAACGGCATGTTCAGGATCACGGTGAATGGCCCGCGGCCCTGGGTCTTTCGGTTTGGGGCACTAGCAATATGCGCACCGGGGGCGATGATATTGCCCAGGCGCTTGCCCTGATGGGGGTACGGCCAACCTGGGACAGTGCATCGCGCCGGGTCACCGGGTTCGAGATTATGCCCGCATCCCTGTTGGGGCGTCCGCGCGTTGATGTGACGTTGCGCATATCGGGTTTCTTCCGCGATGCATTCCCCGGCTTGATTGACCTGTTTGACAGCGCGGTGCGTGCGGTGGCCGAACAGGCGGACGAAGCGCCGGACATGAACCCGATTGCGGTTCGGGTTGCGGCAGAAACCGCTAAGCTGTGTGAGGCTGGGGAAAGTCACGATCAGGCACGGAAACAGGCGGCATTTCGCGTGTTCGGCGCCAAACCTGGTGCCTATGGCGCGGGGTTGCAGGCGATGATCGACGAAGAACTTTGGGAAGACGAGGCCGATCTGTCGGATGCCTATCTGGCGTGGGGCAGTTATGCCTATGGCAACGGGGCAGAAGGCGAAGCGGCGCGTGATCTGTTTGAAATGCGGCTGTCGCGGGTCGATGCGATTGTTCATAATCAGGACAACCGCGAACATGATTTGCTGGATTCCGATGACTATTATCAGTTCGAAGGCGGAATGACATCGGCGGTTCGACATCTGTCCGGCAGGCAGCCGACGGTCTATCACAGTGATCACTCCCGCCCGGAAAGCCCGAAAATCCGAACTTTGGAAGAAGAAATTGCCCGTGTTGTCCGGGCCCGCGTGGTTAATCCGAAATGGATCAAAGGCGTGATGCGCCATGGTTACAAGGGCGCATTTGAGATGGCGGCGACGGTGGATTACCTGTTTGCCTTTGCCGCGACGGCGCGGTGTGTCGCAGATCATCATTTTGATCTGGTTTATGATGCGTATCTTGGCGATACGGATGTGCGTGAATTCATCAGGGATCACAATCCCGATGCGTTTTGCGATATTCGCAATCGCCTTCGCGAGGCGATTGATCGTGGTCTTTGGCAGCCGCGCCGGAATTCCGTATCAGTCGATCTGATGGGGAACGGCACGGCATAACCGGGCCTTGGCCGTCATCGTGAATCACGAGAATTTTACCGTTGAAATGAATAGTCGGAACAAACCGGGGAGTTGAAACGTTTCGTTTTCGCACCATATCTCTTTTAACCAAGTGTTAATCAATTGGTTGAGGGACGGGGCACACCTATCGAGCCGATAACCGCAAAAGACGGATCGGCAACAGAGTTAGGAGGCCACTATGGAAAGAACGAAACACGTTCGTTTGCCTGACTATCTGCAGACCCCTCTGCCGGTTCATGCCGGACATGCAGACATTGTCGATTTCCTGCTTGCTGATGCCGACCTTCCTGACTGGTTACGCGCCGATTTGCACGGTCAGGGTCATGACCGCCCGGCCCGTGGTGCGATCCGTTCGGTTCTTGACCTGCGTGAACGGTTTAACGGTGTTCATGCACCGGTCAGTATCGAAGAATTTCGTGATGGCCTGGACGAACTGGCGCGCCATCTGCCGGGACCAGATCAAACAGCCATCGAAATCGATGCCAAGGTGCGGATTTACTGGCGTTATCTTCAAGGTGTCGAGCGTCAGATCTGGCGGGCAACCATTTCAAGGGCTCATGTGGCGTTAAATCATTTTCCCGTGGTTCGCGAATTGAAGTTACTGATTGCGGATGTTGTTACGACGCGCAACTGGCTTGAGCGTCGGCTTGAAGTGATCGAAAAAAGTTTCCAGAAACCGGTTCATGCCCCGAATGATGCTGTGCGCAAGGCATTGCTTCGCCTGCGTCAGATGTCACCGGGTGACCGTTTACAATTGTTCAACAAGGCACGGATGCGCCGCCCCGAATTGCGTAATACCGACATGCGCGAGCCTGATAAATGGGCCGATCTGGTGACCGGCGATCTTGGATTGTCATCAGGTTGAAGTCGTAACAGACATGTCAGTGAACCGAACCCGGTGGGGTTCCGGGGGACCGCACCCGTTACGGGTGCAAGAGCGCGGCTGGAAACGGCCGCGCTTTCTTTTTGGGTGGTTGTCTATCGACCGCCAGACGGGCAAACTCGCAAGATTGATTTTCCAGGGGTATATGGATGCGCGCGTTTTTTGCCGTTGCAGGTTTGGTTTTGCAATTTGGTGCAGGGGTTGGCATTGCGGCGGCGGATGACTGGCCAACGGTGCCGAACGAGCCGTTGCATTGGCAGTTGCAGGGCGACATTGATATCGGCGGCAATATTCGGGTAACCGATAGCGATCTGTTTGAAACGACGACCAATCAGGTTCAGGAATGGCGCGAAGCCGGTATTTTCCCGATCTGCTACATCAATGTTGGCGCGATCGAGGAATGGAACGACGATTATGCCCAATTCCCCAAAGACGTGATTGGCAACCCCTATTGGGGTTGGGCAGGCGAAAACTGGCTTGATATCAACCGGTTCGAGCAATTCGCCCATATCATGGAGGCACGGTTTGACCTGTGTCGGGAAAAGGGTTTTCTGGGTGTCGAGCCGGATAATATCGATGCTTACGAAGCGGATGGGTCGAACAAGAAAACCGGGTTTGACCTGACACGTTCCGATCAGCTTCGTTATGTCGGATGGCTGATTGAGCAGGCGCATGCCCGCGGGCTTGCCATCGGGCAGAAGAATGCCGGCAAACTGGTTCCGGAACTGGTCGGCCGGATGGATTTTGCCCTGCTTGAATCATCATTTCGGTTTGGTTTCATGGATGCGTTTTTACCTTATGCAAAGATGAAAAAGCCGGTTTTTGCGGTCGAATATATCGAAGAAGGGACCGATCCAGACCGGTTCTGCCCGGAAGCCCGAAAATACGGTTTTCAGGGTGTCGTCGCGCATCTTGAACTGGATCAGAAACCCGAAAACTGTCCTTGAACAGGGGCGCGCTTCGCCGCATTGTTCCGACAGAAATACAAAGGGATGAAGCAATGACCGACAACAACACGCCTGATACCGACCTGAATGCTCGCCATGACGAAAAAATGAAGAAGATCAAGGCCGCGCGCGACAAGATGATGGCGCAGAAGATCGACAAAAAGGGCCTGATCATCGTTCATACAGGCAAGGGCAAAGGCAAGTCGTCATCGGCATTTGGCATGGCGATGCGGTGTGTCGGACATGACATGAAAGTCGGCGTTGTGCAGTTCATCAAAGGTGGTTGGGAAACCGGCGAGGCAAAGCTTTTGAAGAAGTTTCCCGATCTTTGCGAATTTCACGCCATGGGCGCGGGCTTTACCTGGGAAACACAGAACCGGGCGCAGGATGTTGCACTGGCGCGTGAAGCCTGGAACAAGGCACTTGAGATGATGCGCGACCCAAGCTTTGCCATGGTGATCCTTGACGAGATCAACATCGTTCTGCGCTATGATTTCCTGCCGCTTGATGATGTTCTGGCAGCGTTGGCGGATAAACTGCCCGACCAGCACGTTGTCCTGACCGGCCGAAATGCGCCCGATACCCTGATCGAGGCGGCGGACCTTGTGACCGAGATGACCATGATCAAACATCCGTTCCGCGAACAGGGCATCAAGGCACAGATCGGTGTCGAGTTCTGATCTGCCGTTTCGGTGGATAGCCAGATACAGGAAGGTTTTGAAACCGGAATGAGTGCGCGCCCTGTTCCTGCTTTGATGTTGCAAGGTACCGGTTCGGATGTGGGTAAATCCTTGCTGGTGGCCGGGTTATGCCGTGCATTTGCGCGGCGGGGGCTTCGGGTGCGTCCGTTCAAGCCGCAAAACATGTCCAACAATGCGGCCGTGACCGATGATGGCGGTGAAATTGGCCGGGCACAGGCGTTGCAGGCACGAGCTTGCGGGGTGCCCACATCGGTCCACATGAACCCGGTTCTGCTGAAACCGCAAAGTGACATCGGCGCACAGGTCGTGGTGCAGGGCAAGGTCCTGACCAGTGCGAAGGCGCGGGATTATTACCGGCTGAAACGCGATTTGCTGCCGCGTGTGACTGAAAGCTTCGATCTGGTGGCACAGGACGCCGATCTTGTGCTTGTCGAAGGTGCAGGATCACCGGCTGAGGTTAATCTGCGTGCCGCTGATATAGCCAATATGGGCTTTGCCGAGGCGACAAAAATCCCGGTGGTGCTGGTGGGGGATATTGATCGGGGCGGGGTGATCGCATCGATTGTCGGCACGCATGCCCTGCTGTCCGAAGGGGACCGTCACTGGCTGCGTGGCTATATCATCAACAAGTTTCGCGGTGATGTCTCGCTGTTCGAGTCTGCCTTGCAGATCATCCGCGATCATACGGGACTTGAAAGTTACGGTATCGCAACATATTGGCATGGGGCCAATCGCCTGCCTGCCGAGGATGGTGTCGCGCTTGAAAAAGCCGGACGTTATGTGCGGGCCGATAAGGGTGGAAAACTGATTAGGATTGCAGTGCCGCATCTGCCGCGGATTGCGAATTTTGATGACCTTGATCCGCTGGCGGCCGAGCCGGATGTCGAACTTCTGATCATTAAACCGGGCGAGGTTATTCCGGCGGATATCGACCTTGTGCTTTTGCCTGGAAGCAAATCGACTACATCCGATCTTCGTTTCCTGAAAGAACAGGATTGGGATATCGACATTCTGGCGCATTACCGCCGGGGCGGTCACGTGATTGGCATTTGCGGCGGGTATCAGATGCTGGGACGCATGGTCCATGATCCCGACGGGATCGAAGGTGCGGCGGGATCAGAAGCCGGGCTTGGATTGCTTGATGTTGAAACCGTGATGGGCGGTGACAAGACGCTGCGTCAAACCGCCGGGCTGGCGGAACTTGGCGGGGTTGCGGCCAATATTCCGGTCTGCGGTTATGAAATCCATATGGGCGAGACATCCGGGCCGGATCGCGACCGAAGCTGGCTTTGTCTTGAAGGCGGGATTGCGGATGGCGCGCAAAGTGTGAATAGTCGTGTTGCAGGCTGCTATTTGCATGGCCTGTTTGGCAGTGATGCGTTCCGGTCGGCCTATCTGGCGGGGCTTGCCGGGCGGGTGCGTGATGGCAGTGCCGATTTCGAGGCCGGGATTGAAGCAGCGCTCGATGAACTGGCCGATCATGTCGAAGCGTGTCTTGATCTTGACGGGCTTTTGGCGTTGGCGCGAAGCCGGTCGGATTGAATGGATGACAAAAAGCGCAAGATTGGTGCTGTTTGGCGCGACAAAGCCTTTACATTGGCGCATTTGCGTGGTTTGAGAGAATTTGAAATTCCGGTCCTGTAATGAATGGCGCACAGACGCCATATGGTACCAAACCGCCATATGCGGCCCGGTTTGCAAAACGTTCATCCTTGGTTGGGTATCTTCAATTCCATGCGTCAATTACATCATTTCTGGCTATCACCGTTTTCGCGCAAAGTGCGTCTGGTTCTGGCCGAGAAGAAGCTTGAATTCGAGCTTAAGGCAGAACCTGTCTGGGAGCGACGCGATGCGTTTCTGTCGCTGAACCCGGCGGGCGAAGTGCCTGTTCTGGAAGAAGAAGACGGCACGGTCCTGTGCGATTCAACCGTGATCTGCGAATATCTGGATGAAGTTTATGCCGACACCCCGCTTTTGGGGGCTGATGCCAAGGAACGTGCGGAAATCCGCCGCCTTGTCGCATGGTTTGACGGCAAGTTCAACCGCGAGGTCACCGAGCATCTGCTGGGTGAAAAGCTGTTGAAACGCTTTTTTTCGACCGGGACGCCGGATACCAAAATCCTGCGCGCCGGGCGAACCAATGCGGCCTATCATCTGGATTATATCGGATGGCTGTTTGAACGCCGGAATTGGCTGGCGGGAGAACATCTGACGATGGCCGACATTGCTGCGGCCGCCCAGATTTCCGTGATTGATTATATGGGTGATATCAACTGGTCAAAACATCCGCGCGCGAGGGATTGGTATATGCGGATCAAAAGCCGCCCTGCGATGCGCGACATTCTGGCGGACCGGCAGGCAAGCTTCCCTCCATCCCCGCATTATGCCGATCTGGATTTTGAATGACGGGTTCCTCGAAGGTCGACAGCTTTTATCCACAAGGTGGCCTTAACGCCGCCAGCTATGACCTTCGTGCCGAGCTTGATCGCAAATTATTCGAAGATCCGATCCCGTTTTATCGTGATATTGCCGTCAACATCGGTGGCCCGGTTCTTGAACTGGGCTGCGGGACCGGCCGGATTGCCGCCGCCATTCGTGAGGCCGGTATTGCGGTTGAGGGGCTTGATCTTTCCGATGCGATGCTGACACAGGCGCGCGCGAAATACCCCAATATGGTCTGGCACAATGGGGATATGTGCGACTTTGATCTTGGGCGGCAGTTTGCCCTGATCATAATTCCGTTTCGCGGATTTCAGGAAATCACCGATGGCGGTGACCAGCAGCGATGCCTTGCCTCGGTCTTTGCCCATTTACGGCCGGGCGGGATGCTGGTTCTTGATCTGATTGATCCCGACCTTCGTTATTGTCTGCCGGAAGGTGACCCCGAAAGTGTTGAGTTGCCGCTGTTTCCGATGCCGGATGACAGTGGTGCTCCAGACAGCCGGTTGCGGATCACTGCGATGGAACGAACCAGCGATCCCCTGACCCAGCGGTTTGAAGAACATTGGCGGTTCGAGGAAATTGATCCTACGGGCAATGTCCTGCGATGCGAGGATTGCTGGCATCATATGCGATGGGTTCATCGCAGTGAAATGCGGTTAATGTTGCAGATTTCAGGATTTGTTTCGATATCGGAATTTTCTGACTTCAAAGGTAATCCGCCGCGTTATGCCGCCAATCAGGTCTGGATGGCAAAACGGCCGGACTGATGTCCGGCCGTTTTATTTAAATCCTGCGCAACCTAATTCCCGGAGAACTTTTGGGCACCTGCCAACGCTTCCTGACGTTCGTTTTCGGGCAGGGGAACAAGGCCGTTATCAGCCAGCAGGCCTTCTTCGCCGATCACGGCGTCCGAGGTATAGGTTGCGACAAATGCACCCAGAGTGCGGACCAGTTGCTGATGATCGTCCTTTACATAAAGGTAAAGTGCACGTGATCCCGGATAGCTGCCATCCAGAATGGTGTCATAATCAGGTGCAACACCATTGATCGGAATGCCCTGCATGGCTTCACGGTTGCGATCAAGGTTATTGAAACCCATCACACCATAGGATTTTGGATCTTTTTCAAGTTTGCTGATCACCAGTCGATCATTTTCACCTGCCTCGATATAGGCACCATCTTCGCGGATGGTGCGGCAAAGCAGGCGGAAGCTTTCAGGATCAGTCGATTCGAGGCTTGCGATATCGCTGAATTCGGCACAGCCCTTATCCATCAGAAGCTGTCCCATCAGGTCTCGCGTGCCCGAAGTCGGCGGCGGGCCGTAAACGCGGATCGGAATGTCTGGCAGGTTGGCGTCGATATCGGACCATTTGACATGCGGGTTCGGAACGCTTGCCCCCTGAACCGGAACGGTGCGTGCCAGTGCCAGATAAAGCTGGCGGGCCGACAGCGTCATTGTCGGAGCCTTACGTGATCCCAACAGGACGATGCCGTCATAGCCGATTTTGATTTCGCTGATATTGCGCACCGAATTGGCGGCACAGATGGCGGTTTCCGAACCGGTTATCTGGCGCGATGCATCGACGATGTCGGGATATTCCGAACCGATTCCACCGCAGAACAGTTTGAAACCACCGCCCGAGCCGGTGCTCTCAACCACCGGGGCCGGTTCACCGGTGGTCTTGCCGAAATATTCGGCGACCTTGGTGGTCAGCGGAAAGATCGTCGAAGAACCGACAATCCTGATCTGGTCGCGGGCCTGTGCCGTGCTGGCGGCAATCATCATCGTTACGGATGCGGCAATGGCGGTCGTGGCAATCAAACGACGCATGGGGTCCCCCGGCTGAAAATCTGGCGATATGGTCCCGAAACCGGCGGGCACATATCAAATGCGGATCAGAACCTATTCCGATCCGGTCTGAACATCCATCTTTTCTATATTCGCTCTTGCCGCATCAGCGACAGGGGTTCCGTTTGAATTTTCTATGACAGTTAGATAATCCTGACGCGCAAGATCGTTATTTTCGGCAATCCGATGCAGGTTTGCACGTTCGAAAAGCGCCTGAATATTGTTGGGGGATAGTTCCAGAGCGCGTTGAATATCGGTCATGGCGAGGTCGTAGGTTTCCAGCATACGCCATGCCGTGCCACGATAGATCAGGGCTTCGACATTGTCTGGATCAAGATCAAGCGCATTGTTCAGATCGTCGATCGAGTCCCAATACTGCCCGGCCATGCCAAGAACCATTGCCCGATCAACCCAAAGGGTTGGATCGTTTTTGACCATGTCCAAGGCACGTGATTGATCGCGCCAGGCAAACTCAAGATTGCCAGCCATCATCCAGCTTTGCCCGGCTTGTGCCAGAAGCCCGGCAACGACCTGTTGGGGGGATGTGCTTTCATCGGCAAGTGCATCAAGGCGGGTTGCGGCTTCTTCGTATTTTTCAAGCGCAATCAGCGCGACCGCGACACAATGCTTTGCCGGTTCTCCGCCACCCATATCGCGCCATGCAATGGCACTTTCAAACCCGTCTTCTGGTTTGAGGCGAGCGAGTTTCAGGCAGTCCTGATATTGCCTGGCGTCATCGGCACTCATATTTGTGCCTTGTGCCAAGGCCTGTCTTTGCGTGCCAAACGAAACCAGCATCATGCCAAACAGGGTCATCGCAACGAGTGATGATGCGCGCAAGGTTTTGCGTGCAAACAGTTCAGACATGGTAGGCCTTTCAGTTTGGCGTCAGTTTTAAAAGCGACGAGGCGTTGGCCAGCATACGGGTGTATTGCTCGTACCGACCAGAACCTGTTTATCAGGTCCGCATTGCAAATCATGAAAGCGGCAAGAAAATGATTGTGATTTCAAACTTTCCGCAACATGGTCCGGAAAGCTTTTGTCATGGCCGACCGGGGCCGATAGTGTTCCACGCTTAGAGATAGTCTCCCCGGCATATGGATTTGATAATGACCGAAAAGCTGTTTTGCTTCGGATTGGGATTTTCAGCGCGCCTTGTTGCCAATCAGCTGCGCGAGGAAGGCTGGAAAATAGCCGGTACCACGCGCAGTGCGGAAAAGGCTGACGCGTTGCGCGCGCAGGGGATCGAGCCCCATATTTTTTCCGATGACGTGCCGGTGGCCGATATTCGTGCGGCCCTGAAAGATGTCACCCATGTCCTGATTTCGGTACCACCGGGGGGGAATGGTGATCCTGTTCTGGCCCATCATGCCGGTGATCTTGCCGCCTTGCCCGGTGGAACATGGATCGGATATCTGTCGACAACAGGTGTTTATGGCGACCGCGATGGTGCGACCGTTACCGAAGAAGACGACCTGATACCAAGTGGCAAACGTGGTCGCAGACGGGTGGCCGCAGAAAAGGCATGGTTCGATCTGGGGCAACGTCATGGTCTTTGCGTGCAAAGTTTCCGATTGGCCGGAATCTATGGGCCGGGGCGCAATGCACTTGAAACCGTCCGGTCGGGCCGGGCGCGACGTGTGGTAAAGCCCGGACAGGTTTTTTCTCGTATCCATGTCGAGGATATTGCCCAGACGGTGCTGGCATCAATCCGGTGCCCGAATGCTGGTGCAGCTTATAATGTATGTGACGATGATGCCGCCCCGCCGCAGGATGTAATTGCTTATGCCTGTGGTTTGCTTGGCATGGATCCGCCAACGGAGGAGGATTTCGAGACAGCCAATCTGAGCCCAATGGCTGCAAGCTTTTATGAAGATAACAAGAGGGTGGCCAATGACCGGATCAAGTCCGAGCTTGGTGTGAAGCTGCGTTTTGCCGACTACAAGGCGGGTTTACTGGCGCTACATGACGAAATATTGGCTAAAATCAACGGGGCCGGGACAGATACGCTTTAAAAGGGCATTGTTGACGCACCCTGCGGGTCGTATATAACCGCTTAGGAATTTTGATCGGGCCGATATCCGCATTTGGCCCTGATGGTACCCAGCGCCGGATCGTGATGGCGGGATCATCGCGACATCATCGGCCGGCAAGGAGAGAGCAAGCATGGATCGTCGTATCGTAACCGTTTTTGGCGGCACCGGATTTGTCGGGCGTCATATCGTCAAGCGTTTGCTTGAGCGTGACTTTATCGTCCGCGTTCCGACCCGCAGCTTTGAGCGCGTCAAGAAACTGAAGCCGATGGGCTATCTTGGGCAGGTGGTTCCGGTACATTGCGATGTTCGCAATGAAGAGTCGATCAAAGGCGCGATCGAAGGTTCCGAAGCGGTTATCAACCTGTTGGGCATTCTGTATCAGCGCGGCAGCAGCAGCTTCATAAATATCCATGTCAAAGCCGCAAAACGTATTGCCGAAGAAGCCAAGGCCTGTGGTGTTAAAACCTTCCTGCACATGTCCGCCCTTGGCGTTGATAAGAATCCGCATGCGCTTTATGCGACTTCGAAACTGGCTGGTGAGAAGGCTGTTCGCGAAGCTTTCCCGGATGCAGTGATTTTCCGCCCGTCGGTTATTTTTGGTCCGGAAGATAATTTCCTGAACCAGTTTGCCACCATGGCGCGTTATTCCCCGGTTCTGCCGGTTATTGGTGCGCCGGGCTTGCCGAAGGTCGAACTCGATAAAGGCAAGGTCGACATGCTTGGCGATGGTGGTCAGAAATTCCAGCCGGTCTATGTTGCCGACGTAGCCGAAGCGTTTGTAACTGCACTGGTCGAGGGCAAATCTGCTGGCAAGACCTATGAGTTGGGTGGGCCGGAAGTATACAGCTTCATGGGACTTCTGCGCGATATGCTGCAGATGACCCGTCAACGCGCCATTCTGATGCCCGTACCGTTTTGGCTGGCATCGATCAAGGCGTTCTTCCTGCAATTCCTGCCTAAGCCGCTTTTGACCCCGGATCAGGTTCGGTTGCTTAAAACCGACAATGTCGTTTCCGAAGGTGCTGAAGGTTTTGCCGAACTTGGTATTACGCCCAACAGCGTTGAAGCGATTGCGCCGACCTATCTGAAACGTTTCTGCCCGCCGCGCAAAAGTGGTGAATTCCGCCGCTTTGTCTGATCGGATGTTGTTGCAGAAGTGATAAAAAAGCCCCGCCGAAATCCATCGGCGGGGCTTTTTCTTTGGGTCTCGGCTAACTAACCGGCGCGAACGCGGGCGACAAAGTTGTTCGCCTCGTCCTGAAGGCGATGTGCCTTTTGCAGAAGTTCTTCGGCCGTGTTGCGGGTCGAACCCGAGAGGTCCTGAACCGCTTCGGCGGCACGTGAAACATTAAGCATGTTTTCTGATACGTGACGTACACCATTGGCTGCTTCTTCGGAACCGCTGGCAATTTCGGCGGTGGCGGCACCCTGTTGGCGCATGGCGGCTGCGATTGAGCTTGAGATCGTATCGATTTCGCCAATGGTCTGGGCGATGGTCGAAATCATTTCGACGGCTTCGGTGCTGACCGCACGCATTTCATTGATCTGCTTGCCGATATCCTCGGTCGCGCGCTGTGTCTGGGATGCCAGGTTCTTGACCTCGTTTGCCACAACGGCAAAGCCCTTGCCTGCATCCCCGGCACGCGCGGCTTCGATGGTCGCGTTAAGAGCCAGAAGGTTGGTTTGATCGGCAATGGTCGTGATCAGCTCGATAACTTCGCCGATACGATCCGCGGTTTCGGACATCTGGCGAACAGTTTCATCAGATTTGCGGGCTTCGGAAACGGCAGAGCGGGAAACCTCCTCCGCCTTGGAAACCTGTCGTTCAATTTCTGCAATCGATGCAGACAGTTCTTCGGTCGCGGAAGAAACCGAACTGACATTCTGGGAGGCATTCTGGGATGCTTCGCTGACTTCGATGGCACGATGAACGTTGTCACCGGCATTCTGTGCCATGTTATCGGCGGCATCGCGCATATCGCCAACCTGTGACAGTAATTCGGTGACAAGGCCGTTGACCGAGCTTTCAAAGCCGTTCGCCATTTCGAGCAAAGCCTCGCGACGCTGTTCTTCGGCACGGCGTTCGGCGGCCTTGTTTTCCTCGCGCAGTTTTTCGGCGTCGCGGGCATTTTCGCGGAAGGTTTCAACAGCTGCAGCCATATCGGCAATCTCGTCACTGCCACGATCGGAAACCGGTGTTTCAAGATCGCCATTGGTCAGCCGACCCATCGCAGAACTTAACCCGATAAGGCGGGCCAGCAGGTTACGTTGCACATACAGCCAGATGATCAGGCCAGAAATGACGATTGCGGCCACGGCGACACCGATCATTGCCTTTTCTGCGGCGCTGATCGTGGTTGAAACATCGTGGTTTGCATCGTCGATCTTTGCGCGCATATCGCTCAGAAGACGGTCGGCTGTCGAACCGATTGCTTGAGATGTTGCAGTTGTTTTTGCCAGCAGTTCATCAAGCGATTTTTCGTCCTCGATTTCCTTCTGGCGCAGACTGAACAGGTTATTGCCGTTATTGGGATTAAGGCCGTTTGAAATTGCCGTAAAGGCGGCTTGTGCCTTTTCGCGTGGCGTATCGAGCGGGATTTCAGCGATGCTGCTTTCCATCTGGGTCAGGACGGGGCCGGACCAGAACTTGATGCGATCAAGGTCTTCCTGATTGGCAGCTGTTGCCGTCATGCGGGCCAGATCGGGGATTTTCAATGCTACGGCACGCAGTTCCGCCATATTCTGCGACGTCAGTGCATCTTCGTCGAGAAGCTTGTCGAGCATTTCAAATGCTTTGTCGGATTTTTCCGGATCGCCGACCAGCCCGTAAAGTTCGCCTGCATTATTGGTTAACTGCATGTTGGCATTGGTTGACAGTTCGCGGGCAATCAGTTCAACGGCATTCGTCGATGTGACGACGTCGCCCAGCATGGCGTTATGAGCGCTGCGCGTATTGAACAGACTACGCATCGTGTCCTGTAACAACCGGATATTGACGATCATTTCACCGGTCTGGCTGGAAAATTCGTTCAGAATCGTACCGTCAACGCCATGCATCGCCAATGTTGCGATCTGGTCGTTCATGACATTTTCGGTTTCATCAAGATTTGCGGTGGCGGCCGCGACCTGATCTTCGTTGCGCGCGCTGGCGACGGCGCGAGCCATGCTGATGACCGCGTCGCTGCGGGAATAGAGTTCCTGGCCGGAAATCAGGGCCGGGATAGCATCATTCGCAACGATTTTCTGCTGTTGTTCGGTAATTCTAAAAGAAAACACCGCCATAGCGGCGGCACATACGGCGAGCAAGGCAATTGGCACAATCGCCAACATCAACCTTCCGCGCAAACCAATTTTGCCGGTCATTACAGTTCCCACTCATGGAATTCAGGGTGTCGGCGGCTATTTTTGCCGTTCTCGACTGATAATTCTGGACCGCCCTGAAAGGTCCATATTTGGGATTAGGAATATCGCCGAAAATCAGACACTGGCAAGAGTGTTTCTGACTTTTTCAATTATTTCATATATGGCCTCAGCCTGTTCAACCGGTGCCGCACCGGGACGTTCTACCATGATGATCGGGATGCTCAGTTCGCGTGCCGCAAGAATCTTGGCTTCTGTAGCCGACCCGCCGCTGTTTTTACTGACAATCACATCAATTTCGTAGCGCTGCAAAAGTTCGATTTCGCCTTCGACGGTAAAGGGACCACGCGCGATCAGCCATTCACCGAATGCAAGGTTGAATGGATCCTTGGGGGACTCGACAGTCCGGACAAGGAGCCATGTTTTTTCCAGACCTTCGAAATGGGCAAGATCCTTGCGTCCGCTTGCGATCAAGGCGCGTCTTCCGTGGTCGGGCAGGATTTGGGCTGCTTCTTGAAGGCTTCTGACCATGATCCAGCGGTCTTTATCCGTTTTTTGCCATGCAGATCGCTGAAACTGAATGCAGGGCGTTGCCACCGCGTGACAGGCTTGGGCAATGTGACTGGATATCTGGGTGGCATATGGGTGTGTTGCATCAATCACGAGATCGATTTTTTCCGAACCCAGACAGGATATGATGCCCTCGGCCCCGCCAAATCCGCCAATACGGACAGGGATGCCGTCTGGTAATCTTGGTGCGCTGGTGCGACCGGCAAGAGAAAGCTGCAGACGCACATCCGATCCGAATTCCTGCAACAGATCAGCAGCAATACGATTGGCATCCCCCGTACCGCCAAAAATAAGAATGTTTAGCGGTGTAGCTGTGCTTCGTGGGGGGATCATGTGTTGCGGGCCTGTTTTTGTTAATTTTAAAGGTTCGGGTTTGTCGCTTTGGCAGGAAGAAAGGCGTCAAAATCGCCATGTCCGGCACGGGCAACAATCCTGCCAGCGCGATCAACGACGACAATTTCGATGGCGGAGGCACCGTCGATTGTTGCGCGGGCAGCTTCAGCGGCCTGAAGGGCAATGGTTCGTGCTATGTCAACGTTTCGGGATGTGCAAAGTTCCAGAACCTGCTTGGCAGTATTGGCGCTGGCAATTTCGGATACGAGACCGGTATCACCTCCAAGCGCGGCAACGGTTTCAGCAAGTTTTTCGAAATCGACTTCGGATCGGCTGCTATGCAGGTCCATATGTCCCTGTGCCAGTTTTACCAGTTTGGCAAAGCCGCCTGAAATTGTGACAAATTCGACCGGATGGCGACGCAGATATTTCAGCATGCCGCCAACGAAATCACCCATATCGAGGATCGCCTCGTCCGGCAAACTGTAAAATTGCCGAATGGCAGCTTCGGACGTTTTGCCGGTGGCCCCGGCCACATGTCTGCGACCGGTGGCGCGCGCGACATCAATGCCGCGATGAATGGAATGGATCCATGCCGAACAGCTGAACGGGATCACAACGCCGGTGGTGCCCAATACGGAAAGCCCGCCAACAATTCCAAGCCGCGGGTTCCAGGTTTTCAGGGCGATCTCCTGCCCGCCGGGAATGGAAATTTCAATTTCGACATCGGTAGTTGCGTTAAACCGGTTTGCCAGTTCGACGATCTGCTGTGTCATCATTTCGCGCGGTTTGGGGTTGATCGCGGCTTCGCCAACCGGGATTGGCAGGCCGGGTTTCGTAATCATCCCGACACCGTCGCCTGCACGGAAAGTGATGCCTGAACCCTGTTTTCCATGTCGGATTGTTGCGATGATTTCCGCGCCATGGGTGACATCGGGGTCATCACCGGCATCCTTTATCACACTTGCCCGCGCCCAGCCTTCTCCTGTTTCAGCCTTGATCAGGCTAAAGGAGGGTGTTTCGCCCCGGGGAAGGGTGATGGTGACCGGATCGGGAAACTCACCAGAAAGCAGGGCTTGCCAAGCCGCACGGGTTGCGGCGGTCGCACAGGCCCCCGTTGTCCATCCCTTGCGTAGTGGTCCGTCCGGCTTTCGGGTCATGCGGCAGGTGATCCCGGTTTATGGCTTTGAATATCTGGGTTAACCATTATTATGGCTGCATGCTTTTTTGTCAGAGTTTCTCTATTAAACATTAAAATTAATGTGATATCAGATAAATAACGAGAAAAATACGGACTAATATGTTGGACCTGACGCCTAGATGCTGTTTAACATATCCAAACGATCCGGTCCTGCACAGATGGACCAATTGCCCGAGAGATAAAGAATTCCGTAATGACGACACTTGGTCTTGATTTTCCGGTATTTGAGCCGGGTTGGGTTTGGCTGGTCGGCGCAGGACCGGGTGACCCCGGTTTGCTGACGCTCCATGCCGTCAATGCGATGCAACAGGCAGATATCGTTGTCTATGATGCGTTGGTCGATGACCGGATTCTCAATCTTTTGCGTTCTGATGCCAAGCGTGTTTATGCCGGTAAACGTGGTGGGCGCCCGTCCTCAAAGCAAACGGATATATCTCTGCAGCTTGTTGATTATGCCAAGCAGGGGTTGCGGGTCTTGCGTCTTAAGGGTGGTGACCCGTTCGTGTTTGGCCGCGGCGGTGAGGAAGGTCTGACGCTGGTTCAACATAATGTACCGTTCCGGGTTGTACCGGGTATTACGGCCGGTATTGCCGGTGCTGCTTATGCTGGGATTCCGACAACGCACCGTGATTGCAATTCATCGGTAACCTTTGTCACGGGCCATGGTTCGAGTGGCGAAATGCCTGATAACATCAATTGGGCTGCCCTTGCCAAAGGTGCACCTGTATTGGTGATGTATATGGCGATGAAGCATTTGCGTCGTATTTCATCGGAACTGATGGCCAATGGACGATCCGGTGACGAGCCGCTTGCGGTTATCAACCAGGCGACCACGCCCAATCAGGGTATTCTGATCTCAACACTTGCCAATGCGGCTGACGATGTCGAAAAGGCCGGTGTTGAACCACCTGCGGTCTGCATTCTGGGCAAGGTGGTTGATCTGCGTGATCGGTTGAACTGGCTTTCACCGCAGGATGACGTCAAAGCAGTGCGTCATGTGCCGTTCGAACAGGTCCTTGATCTCATTACCGTGCCGAGTGATCCGACAGCTTCGAATTACTGAGCTTTGAATTGATCTATATCGTTGTTCCTATCCGGTCTGGACGTCACAATCAGAACAACTGATTAATCCGGATGGATCATGGACGAACAACAGATACTGATCCGCATCATCGAAAGCGGCTGGGCACAATGCGCCACTGTCCTTCAGGAGGACAGCGGTGTTTTGGCGACGGCACTGATTGCGGGCCTTGTCGGCAGTGCCACCCACTGTGTCGGGATGTGCGGACCATTTGTGATTAGTCAGGTCACGTCGCGCATGGAAAAGCTGCCGCTTGAGAAAATGAGCGAGTTTCGCCGGCTGACCGGGGCCGCTCTTTTGCCATATCAGTTTGGCCGATTGACGACTTATACGCTGCTTGGCGTGATGGCGGGCTTTTTTGCTGACAGCATCACGGTGCTGACCAAAGTCTGGTGGTTGGGACCTGTATTGCTTTTGTGTGCAGCGATGTTCTTTCTGGTTTTCGGGGTGATCGGTTTGGTTCCTCATCTTGCCGGACTGTTTTCAGACATGGCAGGAGGAAACACTACGGGTGCATTGTGGAACCGGATGGTTGGTGACCGCATCAAACCGTTATTTGGTGCGCCGTTCGGCTGGCGGGGTTACCTGTTAGGCATGATGCTTGGGTTTATCCCATGTGGCCTGATTTATGGTGCGCTGGTTCTCGCGGCCGCAGGTGGCAACGCATTGACCGGCGGGTTTGTCATGGCGGTATTCGGCCTTGGCACTGTGCCGATGCTGTTTGCAACCGGTGTGATCGGCCAATATGCCACCAGATGGTTTCGTGCTTTTATGGCCCCGGTTGGGCGGGGGCTTATGGTCGTTAACGCTGTCATCCTTGCCATGCTGGCATTTCATCAGATCGGATAATTTTGAGAATTCGCAATGACGTCATTGTGAGCCGTGGCACAGTTACGGGTCTTGCATGATCGTTTTGCGGATTTATAGTGCCCGCAAGACAGTGGCTTATTTATCCGGTTGATTGGCGCAGGCTCGTAATCCCGGAACAAAAGGACAGGTAACGGCGTGAGCAAGAAAACACTTGTGATCATTCTGGCGATTGCGCTGGTTCTCGGTATTGGTCTGACCTATCGATTGATGATGATGGGATCGGAAACGACGTCTTCCGGTTCGGGGGCTGCGGCGATCGGCGGGCCGTTTGAACTGGTTGACCAGAATGGCCAGACCCGCACTGAACAGGATTTCCGCGGGAAATACATGCTGATTTATTTTGGCTATACCTATTGCCCGGATGTTTGCCCGACCGAATTGCAGGTGATGGGCAATGCGCTTGATGCACTTGATCCAGAAATTGCCAATGAGGTAACGCCGGTTTTCATTTCGGTCGATCCGGAACGCGATACGGTTGACGCGATTGCGGCCTATGTTCCGCATTTCCACGAACGTATGGTTGGCCTGACCGGAACGCTTGAACAGACTACGGCCGCCGCAAAGACTTTCCGTGTGTATTACGCCAAGGCATATGCCGATGGGGAATCAAAGGATTCGGATGCCTATCTGATGGATCATTCATCTTTTGTGTATCTGATGGGACGTGATGGATCATTTATCCGTCACTTTAATTACGGAACAGCCCCGGAAGATATGGCCAAGGGCATTGCTGAGGTCATCAAAAAGAACGGATGATCCACCGTTTGTGTCGGGATCAGTTGGGCGGCATTCAGGGAAGCCGGAATATGGAACTATCTGCAGCGCAGCTTCCGGGCCTGATAATTGCGGCACCCTCGTCAAATAGCGGCAAGACGGTTCTGACACTTGGTCTTTTGCGGGCTCTTGCCAATCGGGGTGTTCGTGTGGCGGCGGCAAAAACCGGACCGGACTATATCGACCCGGCATTTCAGGCCGCGGCGTGCCGAGAAAAATGTATCAATCTTGATCCCTGGACGATGTCAGGCGATCAGCTTGCTGCGCTTGCCCGATGGCAGGCCGGGGACAAGTCCCTTCTTCTGTGTGAAGGTGTGATGGGCCTGTTTGACGGGGCGGCGGACGGTAGTGGATCGACTGCCGATCTTGCGGCGATGATGAACTGGCCGGTTGTGCTGGTTATTGATGTCAAGGGGCAGTCCGTATCGGCTGCCGCAGTGATCGCCGGGTTTGCCAGTTTTCGCAAGGATGTGAAGATTGCGGCTGTGATCCTTAATCGGGTTGGCAGTGATCGGCACCGTGTGATGATCGAAACGGCGTGCCGCGAACATCTTCCGGAAATTCCTGTGATCGGGGCGGTCCGGCGCAGTGATGCGTTATCGCTGCCCGAACGGCATCTGGGCCTTGTGCAGGCAGGAGAACATGACGCGCTTGATGCGTTTCTTGATCAGGCGGCCGAGATTATTGCCAAGGACGTGGACCTTGATCAGTTGATCGGCCTGGTAAGCGGTCGGCAACTTGGGGTGGGGGCCGGTGATGTTTCTGACGCAGTCGTTGGTATCCCGCCATTGGGGCAGCATATTGCCATCGCGCGGGATACGGCTTTCGCCTTTGCCTATCCGCATCTTCTTGAAGACTGGCGCCGTCAGGGGGTGGAACTATCGTTCTTTTCCCCGCTAACGGATGAAGCCCCCCACAAGGAGGCTGATGCCGTCTATCTGCCCGGTGGCTATCCGGAACTGCATGGTGAACGATTGGCCAGAGCAGGGAATTTCAAAGCGACCCTTGCGGCGATGGCAGCCAAAAATGCCCCGATCTATGGTGAATGCGGTGGCTACATGGTGCTGGGCGAGGCATTGATTGATGCGTCAGGCCGACATCACGAGATGCTTGGGCTTCTGCCACTTGTCACGAGTTTTGCGGATCGCAAACTGCATTTGGGATATAGGACACTGGTTTTGTCCGAGGCGACAGCTTTGGGGGCGATTGGAACGATCTTGCGCGGGCATGAGTTTCACTATGCCTCGACGATCAAAGCCGAAGGTACGCCCCTTGGCAAAATGGCCACAGCAGCTGGTGATGATCTTGGCTGTGCCGGTTTGATGAAGGGAAGTGTTTTCGGCTCGTTCTTTCATTTGATCTGCCAGTAGCTTCGATTGGCGATCTTTGCGGTTTGGAAGTCCGCCATATGCTACAATCAAAAAATAATAAAATGGTGCCGGACGAGAGAGACGATGAGAGAGCCAACGCATGAAGCGGAAAACGCCCGGTTTTGGGAATCCAAAACGCTGGAGAAGATGACGCCGCAGGAATGGGAAGCCCTTTGTGACGGTTGTGGCAAGTGCTGCCTGCACAAACTTCAGGACGAAGATACCGACTTTGTTTATTATACGTCGGTTGCCTGTCGGTTGCTGGATTGCGAAACCTGCAGCTGCAAGGATTATCCCAATCGAACGCAGCATGTCCCTGATTGTGTGCAACTTTCGCAGGAAAATGTCACGACATTGTCCTGGATGCCATCAACATGTGCTTATCGTTTGATGGCTGAAGGAAAAGGGTTACCTGACTGGCACCCACTTATTACAGGGCGTTCAGATTCAACGATCTCGGCCGGAATGTCTATTAAGGGAATGGTGATCTCGGAGGATGATGCACACCCTGATCTGACCCGGTATATTGTAAAATGGCCCGCCTAAAGGTATAACCTAGAGTAGATGCATCTATGCTAAAATAGGCGGTTGATTACTTCTTAAGTATAGGTATTCTGCAAACCGAACAATTGTGCAGCATAAGCGCAATTGTTCGGTTTGTTTTTATATATGCCTATAAATGACCGGGTTTTCAGTTGGAAATCCGGACAGCACAAGGAAGATATCCGGATGGGTTTTGCGTCACTTTTCAAGAATGGCAGTTCGAACGAGGGGCAGCAGATTGTAAATGCGCTCAGCTTGTCGATGGCTGTCATCGAGTTTTCAATCGATGGTAAAATTCTGACTGCCAATGAGAACTTCCTTAAAACGATGGGGTTCTCGCTTGAGGAAATCGTCGGGAAGCATCATTCGATATTTGTTCCGCGTGAAATCAGCAATGGCGAAGAATACCGGAAATTCTGGGAACAGCTTCGCAACGGCAAATTTTCGTCAGGTGCCGTGCCGCGTGTGCGCAAAAATGGCGAGATGATCTGGCTTGAAGCGACTTACAACCCGATCTTTGACAAAGACGGAAAACCGACAAAAGTTGTTAAGTTTGCAACCGACATTACAGCGCGACGCATTGAACGTGCGGTCCTGCAAAGTGTATTTGATGCGATGGAAAAATCGCAGGCTGTGATCGAGTTTGACCTGAACGGCATTATCCTTAAGGCAAACAAGAATTTTCTCGATGCCATGGGATACAGACTTGATGAAATTGTCGGCAAGCATCACAGCATGTTTGTTGCGCCAGCATATCGTGACTCTGCCGAATATCGCTCGTTCTGGGAAACCCTGAAAACCGGGAGTTTTCACACTGGCCAATTCAAACGTGTCGGCAAGGGTGGCAAGGAAATCTGGATTGAAGCGTCCTATAATCCGGTGCTTGATCCGGTTGGAAAGCCTTTCAAGGTGATCAAGTTCGCAACAGACATTACCGAGCAAACCCGCCTGTTGCTTGAGCTTAAAACCATGATTGATCAGAACTTTACCGAGATCGATAGCAACATTGCAGCCTTGGGCAATTCGGCCAGTCAAAGTGTCAGCACGTCCGAGGAAACATCGCAAACGGTGCAGACTGTTGCGGCCAGTGCGGAGCAGATGGCGGCATCAATTGCAGAAATTTCTCGCAGCATGGCGCAGTCACGTGATGAAACAGAGCGCGCGTTTGATCAGACGATCAGTGCCAACAATTCTACTCAGCGAATGGCGGAAGTTGTCGAATCGATGGGCAGCATTATTGAAGTCATTCAGAACATCGCCGGGCAGATCAATCTGTTGGCACTGAATGCGACAATCGAAAGCGCACGTGCAGGTGACGCTGGCAAGGGATTTGCCGTTGTTGCCAACGAAGTCAAGAATCTTGCCAATCAGGCAGCTCGTGCGACCGAGCAGATTTCCGATGAAATTTCAGGCATTCAGTCGATCTCGTCCGAGGTTGTCGGTGCTCTTGAAACCATTCGTCATTCGGTGGAAACGGTACGGGATAGTGTTACAAACATATCTTCGGCGGTAGAGGAACAGAGTGCGGTGACCGAAGGTGTTTCGGAAAACATGCGTCTGATGGCTGGCGCGGTCGATGGTCTTTCCCGGAACCTTGATAACATCAAGTCTACAACGGGAATGGTAGCCGACTCGGTCAGCCGGACGCGCAAGGCCGCGGAAGTTCTGGCGCGTTAAACGCCTGATTTCCTATACAGATGTATCGAACTTCAAGGTGGTCGGCACGTTCGGCCACCCTGTTTCGTTTGTATGGTGACGGTTTTGAGACTTTATGGCGAAAACAAATCTGAACAGCTTGCCTAATGTTTGCTGTCTCAGCAAAAATAGACATTCATTGCAAATGATCCGCAAACAACGCGGTGACGGGGAATGTCGAGTGAATATATGCGCATAGATGTTCTGGGTGTTGGCGAGGCATTCGATCCTGCCTTTGAAAATTCATCCGTTGTGGTGAGTGCAAGTGGCTATCGGTTGATGATTGACTGTGGGGCAACGGTGCCCGGATTGTTGATGCGCAAGTTTCCCGATCCGGATGCCATTGATGCGATTTATTTTACCCACATGCACCCTGATCACGTTTTCGGGCTGGTGCCGGTTATGCTGAACTGGCGCGATGACGGCCGATCAAAACCGATTCATATCATCGCGACACCGGCGGTACGCAATCATCTGGAGAAGATCATGGAGCTTGGCTTTGCCGGGCTTGGCAGTGCATGGCCGTTTGAAATTGTCTGGCATGCGGTGCCGGAAACCACGCAAATTGGCCCGTTCGAAACCAAATTTGCCCGGTCCGATCACAGCGTTCAAAACCATGCAATTTTGCTGCGTTTCGAGAACAAGGGATTTGCCTATTCCGGCGATGGCAACGTGACTGCTGATACCACTGCACTTTTTACCGCTGCGGATCTGGTGTTTCAGGAAACATATTTGCCCAAGCATGACCCACGACATGCTGCACATTGCGATTTGGAAACTGTTCTGCAATTGGCATCTGATATGCCCGGATCGCGTTTCTGGCTTTATCACATCAAACGTGATGCAAGGCGCGAGATCGTCGAACTTCTGCGTGACAATCCACAGGTGCGGGTTGCCGTACCCGGCGAAGTGATCGAAATCCGTTAGGTTGTGCTTGATGAAACCCAGCAAAAAGGCAGCCCTATCGGCTGCCTTTTGATTTCCGGGATATCCTGATTGGATCGCGTTAGTGAACCGAACGCGGGTCCATGTCATGCTGGCGGATTGCCGCATGGGCCACGGCCTGGCTTTCGAACGATGCGATATGGGTGCCATCGGCGGTAAATACCCCAAAGACCGTTTCGTTGCTTTCGTCTTCAGGATTTTCCATCGCCCGCACATAGGCAAAATCGTGAATGCCAAGCATGGCAAAATCACCAGACGACAGCAGATTCAAATCCTGTTCTGCACCGTGGGCTTCTTTGGTGTCATGGTCTGAGATGCGATTGCTCATAAAACCACTCTCCTTGTTACGCCTTGCGGCTTTTATCTTCGACCGCGTCTGCGCCATTTTCAGCATCGACGGTCATATCTATGGTGCGTGACGAGACGGCTTTCTTCTTGGCAGAGTTGATCGCAATTTCACGTACCACCGGTTCGGGAACAGGCCGGTTCAAATCTACATGCAAAAGTCCGTTATCAAGATGGGCGCCAACAACTTCAATACCCTCGGCCAGTACGAATGAACGCTGGAACTGCCGGGATGCGATCCCGCGATGGATATAAATCCGGTTGCTTTCGTCTTCCTGATGCTTGCCACGAATGATCAGCTGGTTGTCTTCGGTGGTGACCGAAAGGTCATCTTCGGCAAATCCTGCGACTGCGACTGTAATGCGCAGATGATTTTCGCCGATTTGCTCGATGTTATAAGGGGGATAGCCTTCTGCCTTGGTTTTGGAAACCTGATCAAGAACACGTTCGATCTGGTCAAACCCCAATAGCAGCGGGCTGTTAAACATAGAAATTCGTGACATTGGCAGCACCTCCTCAGCAGAGCGAGTGTGATATCGACCAGACCCCACGCTTTTGGCGTTTCGGGCGTCTGAACATCTGACCCGACCCGTTCGGCATCAGACATATCTATCTAATCGAATAAATGTGGTTTTCTATCGCATAGTCAAGACCCGGATTGATACTGTAGCCGCGGAAACCTTGGGAATATGCGATATCAGACCTGTGTAATACGCAGATCATGACTGATCAGGGAAGATCATACAACGCGTTCCGGCAGTTCCGGCATATTTTCCAGCGCATAATAGGCCACGGTCTGATCCTTTCCGCGTAACGCCACTTCATGCATTACTGCATTTTCAGGGAGCGCAATCGGCCCGTGGTCAAAAATTGCCTTTGATATCACCAGTGGTACACCATGCTTTTTGGTCTGGCTTTCCAACCTTGCGGCCGTATTGATCGTATCACCGATGGCGCTGATATTTTCGCGGCCCGGAGGCCCCATCTCGCCGACAATTGCTTCGCCCATATGGATTCCGATACCGATACGGAGTGTATGGGGTAGCTCTGATTTCAGGTGTTCATTCAGGTTTTCGATCCGGCGCAGCATCCCCGCCGCACCATGAAGGGCGTCGCGGATCATGGTTTCGGTATCATCTGTATCAAGACCGTAAAGTGCCATCAGTCCATCACCGGTAAACTGGGCATAAAGCCCGCCACTTTCACGCAGGGCTTCGGTCATTTCGGCGAAAAACTGGTTCAATATGAACAGAACATCGTAGGGCATTTTCTTTTCACCCAGACGTGTCGAATCCCGCAGATCAGTAAAAATCGAGACCACTTGGCGTTCGCTGCCGGACAGGCCGCCGGGGCGTCTTCCATCCTGTGCCGTGGCGTTGGCCGGCAAAAGTGGGGCAACGGCGAGATCGTTTAACGGACGGATTTGACATGCCAGTCGCATGCCACGCGGGGCGTGGATACTCGCGAGTGCCGCAGCTTCGATCTTGCCGGGTGCGGCGAGTTGATCAATGCCCGATCCGCAATGAATGCGGCAGGTCGTGCAGCGCCCATGCCCGCCGCAAACAGATGCCATCTGCACACCAGCATCGCGAAGGGCTTCAAGTGCGGTCGCTCCGGGGGCCACGCGGATCATTTTGCCATTGGGCATCGATAACATCGGCCCGCGTTTGATCCGGTCAATGGTCTGGCGAATTTGCCGCACAACAAATGGCGCAAAGGCCAGTGCGATGGCGATTATGGTGCCCGGGAGAATCGCATTTTCATAGAATTTGATAGCCGCATCATTGACGTTGGCAGCATCAAGAACCCCAAAAACATACTTGCGGCCGCCTTCTTCGGTGCGGCGAATGATTTCAGCCGATGCCGCACCAAAACCGGCAAGCGCCAGTGTGGGGACAAGAACAGCGGTTGCACCCAGCGCACCGCGCCATCTCGGATAGAACGGTTTTAACCGCAGCCAGAAATGGATGCCGATACAGCCGTGTGTCCAGACAACAATCACGGCGATGGCATGCAGAATGCCCTGACTGGGAAGGAAAACCGCAAGATCAAGCAGTACCCGTTCAAATGCTGGATCGACATCAAATCCCAGCTCGATGATCCGGGTCGCAATAATATGGCGGAATAACAGGAACGGAATGCAAAGGCCCAAAATCATTTGTGCCCATTCCGATTTGCGCAGGCGTAGGGACCGGCGGCTGGTCAGGCGGGCCGTGGCCAGCAGGAAATGGGTAATTGCCGCGGCCAGAAGCAGGATTTCCAAAGGGGGAAACTGCCAGATTCCGGTTGTCAGTAAGTCGGCGGCTTCCATCGCTTCGGGCGATATGATGCCAGCAGCCTGATTGATCAGATGCATGAAGACATACGCAAAAAGCGTCAGGCCGGAATAGAGCCGCAAATTCTGGATCATGGCGTTCCGTATTATGGGCGGTTGATGCGCGAGAAACTCAGTATCCGACGCAATCATAAATAAATGGTGTTTTGGAAAAGTTCAAAGCTTTCAGGTTTGGAAAAATGCTGTGCGATCCGGTGAAATGCAAAACGGACCGCCCCTCTCGGTGACGGCCCGTTTAAAAAACGATCAAGTCCGAACGCTGGTTCAGGCGGCCTTTACGGCCCGTTTGCCACGCAGGAATGTCAGCATCCATTTTGCGAACAGGGCGCTATCCGTGGTTTCGTCAAGCGACGCCGTTGCGTTTGAATGTACGTCTTCGGGCAGCAATGCATATCGCGCCTTCAGTAAGGCTTCCTCGTAAGGGCGTTGGAATTCTGGGTGCGGCTGAATGGATGCAGCGGTTTCACCATACTGAAGGGCTGCATAAGGGCAGAATTCAGAACTGGCCCAGACAGTGGCTCCTTCGGGAAGTTCGACAACCTGGTCCTGATGGAAGGCATTAAGTTTGAATTTTTCCGGTGCATTGCCCAGCCATGCCGGTGCCTGCTTGCCGGTAGTGTATTCATGAACGCCAATGCCCCAGCCATTGTCGGATTTAACGACCTTGCCGCCAAGAGCCGCCGCCAGAATTTGATGACCAAAACACACACCGAAAACCGGAACCTGTGCCGTGACAATATCGCGTAGCAAGCTCTGCAGGCGAATCATCCAGGGTTCGTTTTCATAAACACCGTGCTTTGATCCGGTCACGATCCACGCATCGGCAGCATTCAGATTTTCGGGGAATTCATCCAGAAGAACAGTCCATGTCTGGAATGTCAGTTCTGGATCAAGCGGGCCGAGCATCGTTTCAAACATGTTCGGATAGCTTTTGAATTCATCGCGAAGTTCTTCCGGAACAAGACCGGTTTCAAGAATGCCGATTTTCATGCGGGGCCTTTGAAATCATGGGGTGATGCTGTTTTGCACATATGCCAGTGTTGTTGCAAAGACAAGCATGTTGCAGCGAGATTTCAGGCTTTCCAAGCTGGTTCGTGCGAAATTTGAATGCTAACAGATTGATTTTTCACGACATGGAAAACTGGACCGTATGGCAGGTCTGCAAAAGGTGCCTGCCAGACCTGTCAAAGTTCTTTGTTATTTCCGTGTGAATGCGGTTTTGTCCAGTGTGGTCATCATCAGTTTGTGAGCGACCATTCCAGTGATCATTGCGATGACAAAAACGATTGTTTCTGTGTGTCCGAATGCAAGCGCGCTAATGGCGGGCCCCGGGCAATAACCGACCATTCCCCATCCGATGCCGAACAGGAGCCCGCCAATGACAAGGTTGTGATCAATGTCGCGACGTGTCGGAAGCTCTATCTTTCCGCCGCAAACCGCACTTTTACGTGATCGGGCAAATCGGAAAAAGGGAAACGCAACAACAAGGCCGCCCACCATGACAAAGGCAAGGCTGGGGTCCCAGTGGTCAGTTTGTATTGCAGAAATATCCAGGAATCCAAGGACCTTTTGCGGATCCGTCATCCCCGAAATCAGCAAGCCGGCCCCAAATAGCGCGCCACAGAGAACAGAAGCAAGGATACGCATTGTTTTAGCTCCCGATGACATGGCGAATGATATAGGTGCTGGTGACGCCTGCGCCCATGAAGCATAGCGTCGCAACCATTGATCTTGCGGAAAGGCGCGACAAGCCACAGATTCCATGCCCGCTGGTGCAACCGCTGCCAAGTCGTGTGCCAAACCCGACAATAAATCCGGCAATAATGATAACGGGCCAGGATGCGGTTACGATGCTTTGGGCGTTGAGAAATGAAATGGCCAGTATGACAGTTGGCGCAATGATCATGCTGGCAATGAAGGCAAGTTTTTCAATCCGATCAGATGTCGGCGTTTTGCTTGCGAGCATGCCTCCAAGGATGCCGCTAACGCCTGCAATTCGGCCATTGAGCAAAAAATAAAGGCCCGACGCCAGCCCGATCAGCGCACCACCCAGCAGCGCAGAATAAGGCGTAAAGTTTTCCATGAAACACTCCATCTGATACATTTTTATATTATAATATATTTTGTATATGAAATGAATTTATCATAAGCTTAGATTCAGATGCGTGGCCAAATCTAAGCGTCGAATTAACGAAAAAAATAGTCAAATATGGCTTGTAATGGGAAAATTTGAAAGCTAGACGGTTTTCTCATTCCCGGCGTTGCAGAGAAGGAGGATAATATAACCGTACGGGGTACACTCAACCCAATGCAATTTGGGTTTTAGCTGTACCTTAGGGTAGCTTGCTCTGAAGAGGGCCAGAGCGTTGATTGCGGCGGTTTTTTGGAAAAGCCAACGTAATCGGCAAATTGCGTAAAAATAGTGTTTTAATTCGACACTTTAGCTTAAAATGTTATGCATAATGTGCCTTTTAGATGAGTTCCGATCTCTTGAATATTTCCTGCTCTAAGTCAGAGTCTGGAGATTAATTTTCGATGCATATTGTTTTATAACTTGCCGCCTACATTAGGGTTCATAATGATTAATTCATTTTTATCTAGTTGAAGTTTAATGTTATTAGGCATTAAAAAAAGTTTTTTTAATTTATACGCATTTTCATCATTGGAATGGCAAGTAT
The DNA here is from genome assembly GCF_001613805.1 of Thalassospira lucentensis. Classification (GTDB taxonomy): domain Bacteria; phylum Pseudomonadota; class Alphaproteobacteria; order Rhodospirillales; family Thalassospiraceae; genus Thalassospira; species Thalassospira lucentensis_A. Next base: position 98,615 of record NZ_LPVY01000005.1, on the reverse strand, counting down.
CTGATGTCTGAGGTTAATGTTATAATTCCATGTTTCAATACTCACGACTTTCTTGATCAAACCTTGGAGTCTTTAAGGAATCAAACTTTCAAAAACTTCACCGTAACTATTGTTAACGATGGGTCTGACCGATTGGAAACATTAGATTACCTTCGTGGCTTGCCAAGTGATGTTAAGGTCTTAAATCAGGAAAACAAGGGATTGTCAGCTGCTAGAAACGCAGGAATCGAATTGTCAGAATGCGAATATGTTTTGCCTCTTGATAGCGATGACTATCTAGACAAAGACTTTATAAAAAAAGCTCTTTGGGAGCTAAAGAACAATGAGAACATTTCTTTTTGCTTTTCTCTAATCCGTCTTGAAGGAGAGGCATCGGGCACTCTTGTGAAGTCCTATAATTTCTTCCAACAGTTATTTCTAAATCAAATGCCATATTGCATGTTGATTAAGAAATCAGCGTGGAAATTTGTTGGTGGATACGATGAGAGTATGAAGAAAGGTTACGAAGATTGGGAGTTCAATATTAAGTTAGGTGAAGCTGGGTTTAAGGCAAAGCAGATAGATGAAGCTCTATTTCATTATCGAGTTCGTTCAAATGGTATGTTATTGGGCTTGAGTTCCAAACTGCATGGATCTCTTTGGCGAGAAATACAACATCGACATAAAAACTTATATAAATTCACTTCAATTATTCGGTTGTGGTGGGAATGGAAATTTAAAGAGCAGACTTATCCTACCTTTATAATGTTAGGGCTTTTTATTATGCATAAATTGACCTCGGATAAAATTTTTTCGATTATCTTTGGTCAAGTTATGAGGTTCAGTCATTCTCGGAGATTGACTAACAGTTTAAGTCGAAATCGGGGTTAACTTTCTAACTATTTTCACCCGGTATTTGGGGTGATTTTGAAAATCCATCTTGCAAATCCAAACAATTTAGCAGATATCGCGATGATCTGAGTGTGCCGGTCCTGATTTTATCCGTCGATAAATTTATTCGGATTTTCCAAGATAAATGAGCAAAGATCGTTTGTTGGCCAGTCGGCGGCTTGATGTCGCGTTGGCGCTTGTCGGGCAAAATGATACCGAGGCTGCAATCGATGTGGCCCGGGCTGCAATTTCGGCTGATCCCGATTGGGAAGAAGCGTATTTTGTGCTGGGCGATATTTTCGAGCGCATGGGACAGCATGAAAATGCGATTGAGGCATTTCGTCAGTGCCTTGCCCTCGATCCGGTTGACCGTATGGGCGCGGAAGTTCGACTGACATTGTTGGGCGCGGTTGCCATGCGCGATCGTCTGCCACCCGACTATGTAAGGGCGCTGTTTGACGACTACGCGCCGCGTTTTGAAATCTCGCTACGCGACCGATTGGCCTATCGTGGTCCGGAACTCCTGTTTGAAGCCATTAGGCCCTATTTGCCGGAATTGCTGCGTCCGCTGCGCGTGCTTGATCTTGGGTGTGGCACCGGTCTGGTTGCGGATGTATTTGCCGGGCATGTTGATGTGATTGACGGTGTCGATCTGTCACCGCGCATGATCAACCGCGCACGCGCCAAGGGGCTTTATCGTAATTTGATTGCTGCGGACATCACGGATTTGCCTGATGGCCTTGATCGCGACTATGGCCTGGTTGTTGCGGCCGATGTCCTGAACTATCTGGGCGATCTTGTCCCGGCATTGCGGGCCGCCCATGAGCGGCTTGTACCCGGGGGATTGATGGTCTTCACGCTTGAACATGGCGACACATTCCCGTTCGATCTTGGCCCGGGGCAAAGGTTCCGCCATCATGAACATGCAATTCATGATTGGTTGAAAGATTGCCAGTTCGAAGTTGTTGCCGATGCCACGGGAATTCTGCGGCAGGAAAAGGGAAACCCTGTTTCAGGTCGTATCATGGTGGTACGTGCAGGGGATGGTATCGCCGAATTACTTGATGGCTTTGGACATCTTCCCGACCCGGACCGTTCAATCGATCGCACCGTCCACTAAGCAGGATTTTACATCCAGACGCTTATAAAGGTCGTCCTTTGGTCGGCCTTTTAATTTGGGAAAAGAATACTGAACGACAAAACCCGTCGCTTTAGGCGACGGGTTTTGATGGTGGAGCCGATCAGGATCGAACTGACGACCTCTACAATGCCATTGTAGCGCTCTCCCAACTGAGCTACGGCCCCATTTTAGTCCGCGTCGCAACGAAATCCAGTGTTTCCGTCGCGGCGCGGGGGATATTTAGAAGGTTCGCCAAATCTTGGCAAGACCTATTTTCAAAAAATCCTAGCGGTCGTCTTCGTCGCTTTCGACATGTTCAAGGACTTCGCCAAGATCATCGTCATCTTCACCAAGATCAGACGCATCTTCAAGGATATCGTCATCGATATCGGTGTCGACATCATCGTCAAGATCGACGTCATCATCCAGGTCTTCGTCTTCTTCCGGCTTCGGCTTTGCAACCGCGGCTTTCTTGATTTTGGTCACCCCGTCGGGGGTTGCGCATTTGGGGCACACGACCGGCGTACGATTCAAATCATAGTATTTGGTACCGCAGGCTTGGCAGTGACGTTTCTTACCGCGTGCTGACATTACGGCAAACCCTCTTAAATACCGTTATCATCAAAGAATGGGTTGAAGGCCGAATTCACCTTCTTCTAGTTGGCCCAATTGCCATCTTGGGACGGGCTTGTCAAAAGGAAATTGTCCGATTTTATCACAAGCCTCCAAAAGGCGGGATTCTGCGCCACGCACCGCTATAAACTTCAAGCAAAATTTGGCTTCGATACTGGTGCGTCAAAAGCGCATATGATACGAGTTTGCCCCCGGTAATCGAACGTACGATTTGCGCCCAGAATTGCGGCAGCATCGAAGTGCGGTTCAATGACCGGAAAACCGATGATTTGATGGTCACAACAAGAATAGACAGGCAGGCCCGATGAGCTCTTCGCAGACCAAACGTCCGCTTCAATCACTGAAGTCCCGTGCGCTTAACGGCGATATCCGGGTTCCCGGTGACAAATCAATTTCCCATCGTTCCCTGATGTTTGGCGGCCTTGCCATTGGCGAGACGAAAATTACCGGCCTTCTCGAAGGTGAAGATGTTCTGGCGACTGCAGAAGCCATGCGCAAACTTGGTGCGACGGTGACCCGTGACGAAGACGGGACCTGGCATGTGACCGGTGTCGGCGTTGGCGCCTTGCGGGAGCCCGATAGCGTCATTGATATGGGTAATGCCGGAACCGGTATTCGTCTGATGGCCGGTATTGTTGCGACCCATCCGATCACCACCTTCTTTACCGGCGATGCATCGCTTTGCAAGCGTCCGATGGGCCGGGTTGCCGATCCGCTGGCGGAATTCGGCGCGCAATTCATCACGCGCGAACGCGGTCGTCCGCCTATGGCCGTCATCGGAACCGATGAGGCAAAACCGGTGACCTATACGCTTCCTATGGCATCCGCACAGGTCAAGTCGGCTGTGTTGCTGGCTGGCCTGAATACTGCCGGAACGACCACCGTGATCGAGCCGAAACCATCACGTGATCACACCGAACGCATGTTGCGCCATTTTGGTGTCGATGTTGATGTCAGCATCAATGATGACGGTGGGCGCACGGTCAGTCTGACCGGCCCGGTCGAAATGAAAGCAGCCGATATTGTGGTTCCTACAGATCCGAGCTCGGCAGCATTCCCGCTGGTAGCGGCTTTGATCAATCCGGAATCAAAAGTGACCATTCGCGACGTTTGTCTGAATCCGTTGCGGACCGGCCTGATTACGACCCTTATCGAAATGGGGGGTGACATTACGATCGCTAACGAACGTGAGGAAGCCGGTGAAACCATCGGTGATCTTGTCGTTAGCGGTAAAAATCGCCTGACCGGTATTGTCGTGCCAGCGGAACGTGCCCCGTCGATGATTGATGAATATCCGGTGCTGGCCGTTGCTGCCGCTTATGCTCAGGGTGAAACCCGGATGTGCGGACTTGAAGAATTGCGGGTCAAGGAATCGGATCGTCTTGCCGCTGTGGCCGCGGGTCTCGCAGCAAACAAGGTCATTCACCGCATCGAAGGTGACGACCTGATTGTCACGGGTGGCGAGGTACCCGGAGGTGGTATGGTTGAAACCCATCTTGATCATCGTATCGCCATGTCCTTCCTTGTCCTCGGACTTGGGGCAAATGATCCGGTTGCGGTTGATGATGCCAACCCGATTGCGACCAGCTTCCCGAGTTTCGAGGCATTGATGCGCGAATTGGGGGCAAACCTCGCCCCGGCGGGTTCATGATCTGTTTCGTGATCGGTTTCTGTTATTCGCATTCCGGGGCTCGTAAAGCCTTTCTTGGCACACAAATATAAGTGACATCAAAACAGATAGGGGCGCCCGCGCATGATCATCGCGATTGACGGACCGGCAGCATCGGGAAAAGGCACTTTGGCACGTCGAGTCGCCGGGGCAATGGACTATGCCTATCTTGATACCGGGCTTTTGTACCGGGCGACGGGGGCAAAGGTTTTGGCGCTTGGGCTTGATCCCTCGGACGAGGATGTGGCGGTCGGAGTGGCCGAAAAACTCGGCGCCAACGAGCTTGACGGCCAAGAACTTCGCAGCGAAGAAGTCGGAAATGCAGCGTCAAAAGTTGCCGCGATTCCAAGGGTTCGTGCGGTGTTGCTCGATTTTCAACGCAATCTTGCCAGCAGCCCGCCCGGTGGTAAACGGGGTGCCGTTCTTGATGGTCGCGACATCGGGACGGTTGTGTGTCCGGATGCTCCGATCAAGTTCTATCTGACGGCCAGTGTTGAAGAACGTGCAAACCGTCGGTTCAAACAGTTGCAGGAAAAAAATCCCGCTGCTATATACGAGCGCGTTCTCAAAGAGCTTGAAGAACGGGATGCTCGAGACAGTGCGCGGGATGTTGCGCCGCTCAAGATGGCATCGGACGCAATCCACATTGATACGGATCGTCTGAATGCTGATGCGGTGTTTAATGCAGTCATGGCGCATATTCGGACCCATATGGGTGAGAATGACTGACACACGGGCGTTTTAACCGTCAAGCGGCAGAACGATCTCAGGGGTAGCTACCCTAAGGTGAACGACATGTGCGTTCACCTTTTCGTCTATGGAAAACCGTTTGGTTTTCCGCGAACGGGATCGGGACATCGATTGGCAAAAACCCGCCACGATTTTGTGGCAAGACCATCGGATACAACCGATTGGCCGGAATAGTGACGATACACTCGAAAGGAAGTCTCTTTAATGACAACCGCTGAAGAAGCACAATTCTCCACCGGCGAAGATTTCGCCGCCCTGCTGGCCGAAAGCCTCGGTTCTGAAGACGAAGGCTTTATTGGCCGCGTGATGACCGGTACGGTCGTCAAAACCACCGACGACGATGCAATCGTCGATGTGGGTCTGAAGTCCGAAGGCCGCGTGCCGCTCAAAGAATTTGGCGCAGGCGACGTTAATATCGGCGATACCGTTGATGTTTATGTCGATCGCTATGAAAACAAAGATGGCCTAATCGTTCTGTCGCGTGAAAAAGCGCGTCGCGAAGAAGCCTGGGTCGAGCTTGAAAAACAGTTCAACGAAGGCAAACGCGTTGACGGTACCATCTTTGGTCGTGTTAAAGGCGGCTTCACTGTTGACCTGTCGGGCGCCGTGGCATTCCTGCCGGGCAGCCAGGTTGACATCCGTCCGGTTCGCGACGTTACCCCGCTGATGAACAATCCGCAGCCGTTCCAGATCCTGAAAATGGATCGTTCGCGCGGTAACATCGTGGTTTCGCGTCGTGCCGTTCTCGAAGAGACCCGTGCTGAACAGCGCGCCGAACTGATCCAGAACCTTCAGGAAGGTCAGGTTCTTGACGGCGTTGTCAAAAACATCACCGATTACGGCGCATTCGTCGATCTCGGCGGTGTTGACGGCCTGCTGCACGTCACCGACATCGCATGGAAGCGTATCAACCATCCGTCTGAAGCACTTCAGATCGGTCAGACCGTCAAGGTTCAGGTTATCCGCTTCAACAGCGAAACCCAGCGTATCTCGCTTGGCATGAAACAGCTTGAAGCTGATCCGTGGGAAGGTGTCGAAGCTAAATACCCGGTCGGTTCGAAATTCGAAGGCCGTGTCACCAACATCACCGATTACGGCGCATTCGTCGAACTCGAAGCTGGTGTCGAAGGTCTGGTCCACGTTTCCGAAATGTCCTGGACCAAGAAAAACATTCACCCGGGTAAAATCGTTTCGACCTCGCAGGAAGTCGAAGTCATGGTGCTCGACGTCGATGCACAGAAACGCCGTATCTCGCTTGGTCTCAAGCAGTGCACCTCGAATCCGTGGGATGCCTTCCTGGCTGCTCATCCGGTCGAGTCCGAGATCGAAGGCGAAGTCAAGAACATCACCGAATTCGGTCTGTTCATTGGCCTTCTGGGTGGTATCGACGGTATGGCTCACCTCTCGGACCTGTCATGGGACCGCGCTGGTGAAGAAGTCATCAAAGAATACAAAAAAGGTGACATCGTCAAAGCCAAGGTTCTTGACGTTGACGTCGAGAAAGAGCGTATCTCGCTTGGCATCAAACAGCTTTCAGGTGACCCGTTCAAAGAAGCCGTTACCGGCATCAAACGCGGTGAAACCGTAACCTGTGAAATCACCGAAGTTAACGACGGTGGTATCGAGGTTGCTGTTGGTGGCACCGATCTTAAAGGCTTCATCCGTAAGGCTGAACTCGCACGTGACCGTTCGGACCAGCGTCCGGAACGTTTCGCGGTTGGCGAGAAAGTCGATGCGCGTGTTACCACGATCGACGCCAAAACCCGTAAGGTTACCCTCTCGGTCAAAGCTCTCGAAGTTGCTGACGAGAAGAAAGCCATGGCGGATTACGGTTCGGCTGACAGCGGTGCATCGCTTGGCGATATCCTTGGCGAAGCACTTCGCAAGAAACAGGAAGGTGCCGAATAAGGCATTTGTTCCTGATCGGACAGGATCTGCTCTGGCAGATCACAAAGACGGGTCGTGCGTTGCACGGCCCGTTTTTTTGTCGCTTTTGTCCAAAATTCCCGGTTTGGACGCGACTTTGCCGCTGCGATGTCATTTTTTAGCGAGAATTTTGATTTCAAACAGTTTTTGTCCTTGCCAAGCGAATGAAGAAAAACCATTTGAAAAGGCAGGTTTTTGAAGCTGTTAGTTCATTACTGAATACCGGGGCGCATTAAATGGCACTTGATGCCGATATCCTTCTTGATCGTCGACGTTTGAAAAAATCGATTTTCCGCTGGCGGGTGCTGGCGGTGGTCGCAATCATCATTGCCATCGTGGTGGCCTTTGCGCGCAGCGGTGCGGACGACGTGGTGTGGGGCAATATTGGCCCGCGCATTGTCGAGGTGAATATCGAAGGGGTAATTACCGAGGATCCCTACCTTCTTGATGCGCTGGAGCAGATTGAGGGAGACAGCGATGTCGCGGGTCTGATCGTCCATATCAACAGCCCTGGCGGTACGATGGTCGGTGGCGAGGCGCTTTTTGAGAGTCTGCGCAGGATTGGCGAAACCCGTCCGATCGTTGCCGAAATGGGAACTGTTGCCGCGTCTGGTGGTTACATGACGGCAATTGCCGCTGACTACATCATCGCACATCGCGGAACGGTGACCGGATCGATTGGTGTGATTTTCCAGTCGATGAACTTTACCGGCACATTGGAAAAACTGGGTGTAGAGCCGCTGACGGTTAAAAGTGGCCCGCTTAAAGCCGTTCCGAACCCGTTCGAACCGACGGATGATGCCGCGCGATCGGCTATGGAAAGCCTGATTTCAGACATGTTTGGCGTGTTTGTCGACATGGTTGCCGAACGACGCGGTATGGATACCGAAACCGTGCGTCAACTGGCCGATGGCCGGGTTTATACCGGTCGGCAGGCTGTTGCCAATGGTCTGATCGACGAGATTGGTGGTCGTCGCGAAGCTTTGCGCTGGCTGCAGGACGAAATGGGAGTATCGCCGGATGCGGCAGTCGTGCCGCTCGAAATTGATTATCCGGAAGACTCCCTTATGACGGCATTGTTCGAAGGAAACATCGGAAAAATGCTGTCATCTGAGGGGCTTAAACTTGACGGTTTGCTGACTGTCTGGCAACCTGAGTGAAAGCGCCGACGTGACGTAATCTAACCTTTGGTTGATTGGATATCTGTCAGAACGAACAGGATGGGGCCTGAATATGACAAAATCAGAACTGATCGCCCGGCTGGCCGAGATGAACCCTCATCTGTATCAGCGCGATGTTGAGCGGATCGTGGCGACGATCTTTGACGAAATTACCGAAGCGCTGGCACGCGGGGATCGTGTCGAGCTGCGTGGTTTTGGCGCATTTTCCGTAAAGCAGCGTGATTCCCGGGTCGGACGCAATCCGCGTACCGGTGAAGCCGTACCTGTGGGCGAGAAAAAGGTTCCCTATTTCAAAACTGGCAAGCAGTTGCGCGAACGTCTTAACTGATCGCAGCCTGTTTGATCGGCTTGCTGTTGGCGTGTGAACTGCGCTAAACCAGTCTTGTGGAAATTCTGCAGGATGGTTGCAAATTCATTTGCACATGTTTCCGTTTAACCATATCGGGTCCATTCTCTGGTTTCAGCCGGTGCGTGGGCTATGACCCCTGCCTTTTTGCATGCCGGCACGAGGAGTTGAAATGCGCATTCTTTACTGGATCATCTCCATCCCGCTTGCGATCCTGATTGCGATTTTTGCCGTGTCGAACCGGGCGCTGGTGACGTTGTCTTTGTGGCCCTTGCCTTATGAAATTGACATGCCGCTTTTCCTGCCGATCATGGTGGCATTGTTGATCGGGCTTGGTATCGGGTTGACGTATGAATGGTTCGTACATGGCAAACATCGCCGTGCCGTCAAGCGGATGGATAGCGAGCTGCGCAGACTGCGTCCGGATGAAACCGGCAGCGACATATCGAATGATCACAAGGTGATCAGCCAGCAAAAGGCATCCTGAGAGGAATCCTGCCAAAGGTTATGGCCAATTCGGGATTGGTATTTCAGGCGAAATCGGCTAAGTCATGCCCGGTCCGTCGCATCTTCGTGGGCCGATGATGAAATTCCAGCCCGCCGGAGGACACCATGACCGATAAGCTTGCCCCGCACGATCGGATTTTTTGTGCCATTGATACCACTGATCTTGCTCATGCAATTGATCTGGCTTCAAATCTGTCCGGGGTGATTGGCGGCGCGAAGCTTGGCAAGGAATTCTTTGCAGCCCACGGCCCGCAGGGTGTCCGTGAAGTCGCCAAGGCCGGATTGCCGATTTTTCTGGACGTCAAATATCACGACATTCCCAACACAGTTGCCGGTGCCATCCGCGCCGTAACGCCCCTTGGTCTCAAGATCGTGAATGTTCATGCGACGGGTGGCTTTGAAATGATGAAGCGTGCCGGGGAAGCAGCACGTGAAACTGCTGACAAGGCGGGTGTCGATGCTCCTTGGGTGATTGCCGTAACGGTCCTGACCAGCCTTGATCAGGGTGATCTTGATGATGTCGGTCTGGCTGGACCGATCAGCGAGCGTGTCGTCAAACTTGCGGAACTGACCCAAAAGGCCGGTCTGGACGGAGTTGTGTGCTCCGCACAGGAAATTACCGCGGTACGTGCTGCTTGTGGGCCGGATTTCAAATTGATCACCCCGGGTATTCGTCCGGCCTGGTCAAGTTCTGATGATCAAAAACGTATTGTCACACCGCATGATGCCGTTGCGATGGGCACAGATGTGATGGTGATCGGGCGCCCGATTACCAAGGCCGACGATCCGGTTAAAGCTGCAAAACGTATCGTTGACGAACTCTCCTGATCCGGATTTATCCGTTTTGTTTTTCTGACAGGCTCGGTGTTCAACCGGGCCTGTTTCAGTTGTGACGGGATTGCATAGTTTTTATGCCAATTTTGCGATGGTGAAATTTGTGCGCTGCACGCAAAATTGAATCGTTTCAATTTTCGGTCGGTTCAAGCGTTTCGAAAATCTCCCGAATCCTGTCGCCCCATTATCCCGCATTGGTGCCTGGCACCCTTGGACATATCGATCATGACAGCTGCTGTTGCCCGCACAGGTTTCTTTGGAAACCTTCCGATCCTTGCCCTCGCCCTTGCATCCTTCGGGATCGGGACGACCGAGTTTGTCATTATGGGCTTGTTGCCGGATGTGGCGGTCGATCTTGGTGTCAGCATTCCCGATGCCGGGTTGCTGGTAACCGGTTATGCGTTGGGTGTTACGTTTGGTGCGCCGTTCCTTGCGATTGCAACGTCCAAAATGGATCGTCGGCATGCTTTGATGATGCTCATCGCGATTTTCATCATTGGCAATTTCCTGTGCGCGATTGCACCGGATTACTGGCTTCTGATGGCGGCCCGTGTGGTCACTGCTTTCTGCCATGGGGCGTTTTTTGGTCTGGGTGCGGTGGTTGCTGCTAACCTTGTTGCACCGCATAAACGGGTTCAGGCCATTGCCCTGATGTTTTCGGGGCTTACTCTTGCCAATGTGCTTGGGGTTCCGTTTGGTACGGCTCTCGGTCAGGAACTGGGTTGGCGTTCGACTTTCTGGGCGGTTGTTGTGATCGGTATGATTGCGGCTGTCGCGCTTTATTTCTGTTTGCCACGCAAGATCGCGGCGACGGGTGGTAGTTTGATGGCGGAAGCCCGTGCGCTGCTTAAAACCCAGGTTATATTTGCCATGCTGATCAGTGTTCTGGCCGCGGCCAGCATGTTCAGCGTGTTTACCTATATCACTCCGATGCTGCAGAATATCACCGGCATTTCAGCGCGACAGGTAACCTATGTGCTGTTGCTGTTCGGCGCAGGTTTGACGATTGGCAACTATATCGGTGGCCGTCTGGGTGATTGGCGCCTGATGCCCGCGATCATTGCGACGTTTGTTCTGCTGATTGCGATACTGGTCGTATTTGCTGAAACGATCACCAATGTGATCCCGGCTGTGGCAACGGTTTTTGTCTGGGGTGTGGTTTCCTTTGCACTGGTGTCCCCCCTTCAGATGCGGGTGGTCAACGAAGCGACCGATGCACCGAACCTTGCGTCGACCCTTAATCAGGGGGCATTCAATCTTGGTAATGCTGCGGGTGCCTGGTTCGGTGGTATCGCAATTACACAGGGCGTTTCCTATCAGGATATCCCTTGGCTTGGCGCAGGAATTGCCGTGATCGCGTTGCTGTTTTCGATCTGGAGCCACCTGATTGACCGTCCTGACGAAGTCTTTATCGAGACGACTGCCAGCGCCTGAATGAATTGAATGTCAAAAACAAAGCCCGCCGGACAATGTCGCGGCGGGCTTTTTGCTGTTTGCTTGGGAATGAGGAAACCGGGTTTCTATCCGATCCAGACCCGCATTTGATCCCAATACTGGCTGATGGTGCTGCCATGCTGATCGATGATCAGCTTGATCGAAATGGCAATCGAGGTAACAACCAGAAGCGGCCGTACCAGCCTTGCACCGACTTTCATCACCAGATGAGATCCGATCTGGGCCCCGATCAATGAGCCGACAGCCATGACAAGGCCGATCATCCAGACAACTTCGCCCCCTGCAATGAACATCACAAGCGATGCGAAATTTGATGTGAAGTTCAGAACCTTGGTGTGGGCTGTTGCCTTTGTCATGTTGAAACCAAGCAAAGCGACAAAAGCGATGGAAAAGAACGATCCGGTACCCGGTCCGAAAAAGCCATCGTAAAAGCCGATGCCAAAGCCTGCGGTAAAGGCAAAGACCGACTTGCTGATAACCTGATGCGCGTCAATATCGCCAACGCGTGGCGAGAAAAGAAAATAAAGTGCAATCAGGATCAACAGAGCCGGAAGGATTTTAAGCAGGATGCTGGCATCAAGCATCTGCACCAGGACGGTACCAAGTGCCGATCCGGCAAATGTCAGGACGATTGCCAATACCATATCGCGGGGATCGACATAGCCCTTGCGGATAAAGTTGATTGAAGATGTCAGGCTGCCAAAACTGCCCTGCAGCTTGTTGGTTGCCAAGGCCTGTGCCGGTGTAATACCCGCCCAAAGCAGGGCCGGGATGGTAATCAATCCGCCGCCGCCGGCAATTGAATCAACCATGCCGGCGAACGCGGCGACCGTAAAAAGTATCAGTAAAAGATCAACGCCAAATTCCATTGACTGAAATCCTGTGGATGGCACGTAAGGTGGGGCAGACGCGCCGGGTGGTAATAAGCGGCGCAATCATATGTACTTGGTGGTCATCGTCCATTGTTACTTTGTAATGGCGACAATGATGTTTGGTGTGCCGGCTTGCCAATCAGCGGGCCGGGTTCTAGATATGTTTCTCCTTTCATTTTGCGAGTTTCCAGATGCCCGAATTACCTGAAGTCGAAACGGTGACACGCGGTTTGACGCCGGTGATGGAAGGGGTTGTCGTTGATCACGTTGTTCAGCGCCGCCCGAACCTGCGTTTTCCGTTTCCGGAAAACTTTGTGGGGCGGATGGCGGGACGTCGGATCAATCAGCTGACCCGTCGGGCGAAATATATTCTGGGCTATCTGGATGACGGGCAGGTTCTGCTGGTTCATTTGGGAATGTCCGGCCGCATGACGATCTTCGATGATCCTGCTGTGGGTGTTCCAGCTCCGGCAAAGCATGATCATGTCGATTTTGTCATGCAGGGGGGCGCTGTGGTTCGGTTTACCGATCCCCGCCGGTTCGGTGTCATCACCCTGATTGCGGCTGATGAGGTTGCAAGCCACAAGATGCTGGCTGGCATCGGGCCGGAGCCATTGGGTAACAGTTTCAACGCCGCCGTCCTGGCCGCAGGAATCGCCAGGCGGGCAAGCCCGATCAAGACGGTGTTGCTTGATCAGCGACTGGTCGCAGGGCTTGGCAATATATATGTGTGCGAAGCATTGTTCCGGTCGGGCATCGCACCGGACCGTCTGGCCAAGGATTTGAAACAGGACGAGATCGAACGTCTTTATCGTGAAATCCGTTTGGTTCTTGAGGACGCGATTGCCGCCGGTGGTTCCAGCCTTAAAGATCATCGTCAGGCCAATGGCGAGCTGGGTTATTTCCAGCACAGCTTCCGGGTTTATGGTCGGGAAGGCGAAAGCTGCACCGCGGATGGCTGCGAAAGCGACGTGGGCAGGATTGTTCAGGCTGGTCGATCAACCTTCTTCTGCCCTACCTGCCAGAAATAGGCTTTTTGCATTTTCTTTTGCTGGAAACGCGTGTGACAGAATTCGGATAATCCGGTGATTCTGTCGGGTCCGGTTGCGGCTTGGAAATAAAATCGGTAAAACAGTATCAAAATATGTCTTCGACCGAATCGGATCGCAAATGTAAGCGGATTGATTCCCGACAAAGGATTGCAGCATGTCTTACGAGAACATCATTGCCGAGGTTAAGGGCAATGTCGGCCTGATCACTCTTAATCGTCCCCAGGCTTTGAACGCGCTTTGTGCGGCATTGATCACCGACATCGGTGGGGCGCTTGATCAGTTCGAAAATGACGAAAACATTCGCGCCATCGTCATTACCGGATCGGAACGGGCCTTTGCGGCCGGGGCCGATATCAAGGAAATGGCCGATTATGATTATATGGATGTCTATAAGAGCGACTTCATCACCAAGGGCTGGACACGGGTGGCGAGCTGCCGCAAGCCGGTTATTGCCGCGGTCGCGGGCTTTGCGCTTGGCGGCGGTTGCGAGCTTGCGATGATGTGCGACATCATTCTTGCTGCGGATACGGCAAAGTTCGGTCAGCCGGAAATCACCATCGGAACCATTCCGGGTGCTGGCGGAACGCAGCGCCTTACGCGTGCCATTGGCAAATCCAAAGCAATGGAAATGTGCCTTACCGGTCGGATGATGGATGCTGAAGAAGCAGAACGCTCGGGACTCGTCGCACGAGTCGTCCCGGCCGACTCGCTTATGGAAGAAGCGATGAAACTGGCTGATAAAATTGCTTCTTTCTCTGGCCCGGTTCTGATGAAGGCGAAGGAGAGTGTCAGCAAGTCTTATGAAATGTCTCTGACCGAAGGTCTGATGTTTGAACGTCGCGAGTTCCATTCGACATTTGCGCTCGATGACCGGGCCGAGGGCATGAAAGCCTTTGCTGAAAAGAGAAAACCGGACTTCAATCATCGCTGATTCGGGTTGGATCGTACCCCGATACCTGCGATGCATTGCTGCCTTGCAGTAGTAAAGAGTCGCAAACCGCGGAAATTCAGCGGGATTGAAGGTATCGGGGGTTGACGAGGGTTTCCGACGGAGCTATAAGCCGCGCTCCGAATTACGTAACATTTGTTTTAAGAGACAGGTTCGCAATGGCTCACCATAAATCGGCCAAGAAGCGCATTCGCCGCAACGCCGCACGTGCAGAAGTTAATGGTGCACGCATCGGTCGCATTCGTACCTTCGTTAAGAAGGTCGAGGCTGCGCTGAACGTTGGCGACAAAGATGCCGCTCTGGCTGCGCTGAAAGTTGCAGAGCCGGAAATGGCACGTGGCGCGCAGCTCGGCGTTCTGCACAAGAACACCGTCGCTCGCAAGGTCTCGCGTCTGACCGCTCGCGTCAAAGCGCTTTAATTTATCCCTTACGGGATGGCGAGTCGAAGGCCGTGCTTGTAGCACGGCCTTTTCGCTGCCCGGATTTCGTCGAATCACCTTTTGTTCCTTGGTTGCGGCATCGCAAAAAACCGCACAAACAAAGGACTGTTTTGGTGCCGAAATCCTTTTAACGTTCTGTTAAAGATCGCCTTGCCTGATGCGGATCGCATCAGTACAGTGTTTTGACTTCGCTGGCCGCGCAACGCGGCGAAAGACGAAGAACCAAAAAACAAAAGGCGCGAGTACGCTTCCAAGACTTGGTGGAAGACAGGCGTGTTGATCATGTTTGTGATCAACGCGGGCGAGTACTTTTTTGTCTTTCGCGTTTTGTTTGGTAGTGAAGATTGATTAAGCGGGGAAAGGTTCTAACAGTGCAGCACGCCGTTAGGGGAACGCAATCGGCACTCGGGGAGTCCAACGGGGGGATTCCGGGTGACCAGCAGGCGGCACTAGACGATCACGCGAAAGCGACATGGCAGATTGTTCGCGAAAAGCTTCGTTCGGAGTTTGGCGCGACAGCTTATCGCTATTGGCTTGATCCCGTCGCATTGATCGCGGTCGAAGCCGGTGTTGCGCGTCTTGGTGCGCCAACGCGTGCAATGCGTGACTGGGTAACTCAGCACTATCTGGATCGTATTCAGTCCTTCTGGCATTCCGAGGATGAGAACATCCATTTTGTCGAGATCGTTGTTGTTCAACCGGCAAATGGTAATGGTCAGAAAAGCCCGCCTTCTTCCTCCGCTTCGAATTCAGGTGCTCAGTCTGGAAGTGGCAGTGCGCGTGGTCGCATCAGTGACGATGTCACACGGCTGGATAAAGTCGCGAACGAGGTGACTGGTGTCGAAGGTTCCAGCCCATCCTATGCGGGCAATGCAAAAGGTCTGGTTTCCGGCGGTCGCAAGGCAATTGGCACCATGTCCGATGACGGCATATCGGCCGCACTTGATCCGCGTTATACATTCGACAATTTCGTGATCGGCAAGCCGAACGAATTTGCCTATGCGGCAGCACGCCGTCTGGCCGAAGCCGAATCGGTGCCTTTCAATCCGCTGTTCCTTTATGGCGGTGTCGGCCTTGGTAAAACCCACCTTATGCATGCAATTGCGTGGCACATTCGTCGCACCCAACCGCACCGCACGGTGATTTACCTGTCTGCCGAAAAATTCATGTACCGGTTCATCCGGGCTCTGCGTGACAAGAACACCGTTGATTTCAAAGATCAGTTCCGGTCTGTTGATGTGCTGATGGTCGATGATGTTCAGTTCATTTCCGGCAAGGACTCGACCCAGGAAGAATTCTTCCACACCTTCAATGCACTGGTGGACCAAGGGCGTCAGATCATTGTATCCGCCGACAAATCACCTTCGGACCTTGAAGATATCGAGGAACGTTTGCGTTCCCGTTTGGGCTCCGGTCTGGTGGCTGACATTCATGCCACGACCTACGAGCTGCGTCTGGGCATCCTCGAATCGAAGGCGGAACGCCAGAATATTGAGCTGCCGCAGCGCGTGATGGAATTTCTGGCTCACAAGATCACCGCGAACGTGCGTGAACTCGAAGGTGCGCTGAACCGCGTCATTGCTCACGCACAACTTGTCGGGCGTGAAATCAGTCTCGAGATGGTTCAGGACGTGCTGCACGATGTTCTGCGTGCATCCGAACGCCGGGTTTCGATTGAAGAAATCCAGAAAAAAGTTGCCGAGCATTTCAATATCAAGGTGTCGGACATGCATTCCGCCCGTCGCGCCCGGGCCGTTGCCCGCCCGCGTCAGGTCGCGATGTACCTGTCCAAGCAATTGACGACGCATTCCCTGCCGGAAATCGGTCGCAAATTCGGTGGTCGTGACCACACGACCGTCATGCATGCCGTTCGCAAAATCGAAGAACTGCATGTGAGCGATCCTTCGCTGTCCGAGGATATCGACCTGCTGCGTCGCATGCTTGAAGGCTGATTGCGATTTCGAAAATAATTGGGCGGGTCACGGTTTGAAAACGGTGACCCGTTCTGATTCCGATCGGATTTTTACGGTGACCAACGGGCTGAAAATCAGGCACCGCGCGGGGTTCCGCCTTTTGCGTGCATTGGGTGGGAAAATATACAACGACTCGTTTTGTTTGCTTGGGTTTAAGCCGTAAAAATCCTTCGATTTCCCGACATGCATGTTATAATGCGCCCGCCTTGCCCGAAAGGGTGAAGCAAAAGCGACAAAATCGATTATAAATCAATTTGTTAAACCAATACTGACAGACGGATAGGACGGGCATGAAGCTGACCATTGAACGCGCGGCTCTGTTGAAATCTTTGACCCATGTTCAAAGTGTGGTCGAACGGCGCAATACCATTCCGATTCTGTCCAATATTTTGCTGCGGGCAGAGAATGATCAGCTGTCTTTGACTGCAACGGACATGGATCTTGAGGTGATTGAAACCACCACTGCAGAAGTCAGTGAAGCCGGTGCAACCACCACCCCCGCCCATACCCTTTACGAGATTGTCCGCAAGTTGCCGGAAGGCTCGCAGGTGCAAATCGCGCTTGAGCCGGGAGCAGGGCGTCTTACCCTGTCTGCTGGTCGTTCGAAATTCAATCTGGCGGTTCTTCCGGTTGATGACTTCCCGGTCATGTCCGGTGGTGAGCTTCCGGTCAGCTTTGGCCTTGCCGCGGCGGAACTTCGCGGTCTGATTGATCGTGCGGAATTTGCGATTTCGACCGAAGAGACCCGTTACTATCTGAATGGTATCTATTTCCATGCGACCGACGCAGAAGGAACCAAAATCCTGCGTGCTGTTGCAACTGATGGCCATCGTCTGGCTCGGGTCGAGGCACCGCTTCCCGATGGGGCGGAAAACATGCCCGGCGTTATTGTGCCGCGGAAAACCGTTGGCGAATTGCGCAAGCTGATCGAGGAAACCGGCGAAGCGGTAGACATCGCCATGTCCGACACCAAAATTCGCTTTGGTTTTGGCAAGGCAGTGCTGACCTCCAAGCTGATTGATGGCACCTTCCCGGATTACGAGCGTGTCATTCCGTCTGGCAATGACAAGACGCTTGATATCGAGTGCAAAGCCTTTGCCGATGCTGTTGATCGCGTTTCCGCTATTTCGATCGAAAAGTCGCGTGCGGTCAAAGTCGTCATGTCGGGGAATACCCTGACCCTTTCCGCGTCGAGCCCGGAACACGGAACCGCATCCGAGGAACTCGAAATCAACTATGATGCCGATGACATCGAAATCGGTTTCAATTCGCGTTATTTGCTCGATATCGCCAAGCAGGTAAAGGGGGACACCCTGAACCTTCTGATGTCGGACGGGTCATCGCCAACCATTCTGCGTGATACCGATGATCTTTCGGCATTGTACGTTCTGATGCCGATGCGCGTCTGACGGTTAGCGCACTTTTGCTGTGGCTGTTCTTGCCCATAATCTTCCACCCCAAGACGGTACGTCCATGACGAACCGTCTTGCCGTTTCCCGTATACAACTGGGTGATTTTCGGTGTTACGAAAGTCTGCGCCTGTCGCTTGACGGGGCACCGGTGGTTTTGACCGGCCCGAACGGGGCAGGAAAGACCAATCTGCTTGAAGCAGTATCGCTTTTATCGCCGGGAAGCGGCTTAAGACGGGCCAAGCTGGGCGAGATATCGCGCAGGGTTCCCGGTGAAGACGAGGGAAACGTAAGGGCATGGGCCGTGTCGGCACAGCTGACCACGCCGGATGGGGACTATCAGGTCGGATCGGGCCTTGATCCTGCGGCTCTTGCGCAGGGGCGTGAAAAACGGGCTGTGCGTATTGATGGTGACAACCAGCGCGGTCAGGCGTCGCTGGGGCGGGTTTGTGCCGCGGTTTGGCTGACGCCGCAAATGGATCGTCTGTTTCTGGATGGTCCGTCGGCGCGCCGCCGTTTTCTGGATCGGCTGGTTTACGGCCTTGATCCCGAACATAGCAGCCGGGTAGCGGCCTATGAGCACAGCCTGCGCAGCCGGGCCAAGCTTTTGAAAGAAGGCAAAGGGGACGACAAGTGGCTGGCCTCGATCGAAGACTCGATGGTTCGCCACGGAATTGCCGTTGCGGTTGCACGTGCTGAGTTGCTGGCAAAGCTTGGCCGCGCCGGAACAATGGTTGTTGGACCGTTTCCGGCGGCAAGACTTGCGCTTGCAGGGGATCTTGAAAACTGGCTGGAACAGCTACCGGCGATCGAGGTTGAAGACAGGATGCGGGCGGCATTGCGCGACGGACGGTCACGTGATGCCACCTATGGCGGGGCTTCCGTCGGGCCGCAGCGCAGTGATTTGCTGGTATGGCATGATGCCAAGAACCAGTCCGCAGATCAGTGTTCTACGGGCGAACAGAAGGCCCTGCTGCTATCGATGATTATGGCCAACACCCGCTTGCAAAGCAAAGCGCGCGGAGCTGGCCCATTGCTGTTGCTTGACGAGGTTGTGGCGCATCTGGATGCAGAACGCCGCAGCTACCTGTTTGATGAAATCGTGGCGCTTGGCGTCCAGGCCTGGATGACAGGTACGGACCGGGCGCTGTTTGAAGGTTTGGACGGACGTGCGCAATTCTTCCGCGTGGAAGATGCCACACTGACCGCTGAAACCACTCCGTGAATGCCGAGGTTGTGACGCTATGACCAACGAAACAGAAGCTCCGAAAACCGCCGAACAACAGGCGCAGGATTACGGTGCAGAATCGATCAAGGTTCTCAAGGGCCTTGAAGCGGTGCGTAAACGCCCGGGCATGTATATCGGCGATACCGATGACGGCAGCGGTTTGCATCACATGATCTATGAAGTCGTCGATAACGCGATTGACGAGGCGCTGGGCGGATATTGCGATACCGTCTGGGTACAGCTGAATGGCGATGGCTCGGCAACGATCCGCGATAACGGCCGTGGTATTCCGACTGACCTGCACAAGGAAGAAGGCGTTTCGGCGGCCGAGGTCATCATGACCCAGCTGCATGCCGGCGGTAAGTTTGACCAGAACTCCTACAAGGTTTCCGGTGGCCTGCACGGTGTGGGTGTGTCGGTTGTGAACGCGCTTTCAACCTTGCTGAAGCTGCGCATCTGGCGCAACGGCAAGGAGCATTACATGGAATTTTCCGGTGGCGATGCGATCAAGCCGCTGGAAATTGTCGGTGATGCGCCAATGACGGCAGAGGGCAAGCCTCTGACCGGGACCGAGGTTACCTTCTATCCCGATGCCGAAATCTTCACGATGACCGAGTTCAACCTGCCGACGCTTGAACATCGTCTGCGCGAACTGGCCTTCCTGAACTCTGGCGTGATCCTGACGTTGCGTGATGAACGCCATGGCGAACCGGTTGAAACCAAACTGCATTACGAAGGCGGTATCCGCGCCTTTGTGGAATATCTCGACCGTAACAAGGCTCGGCAGATCGAAGAACCTATTACGATCGTTGGCGAAAAAGACGGTATTACCGTCGAAGTTTCCCTGCAGTGGAATGATAGCTATCACGAAACCACACTGTGCTTTACCAACAACATTCCGCAGCGTGACGGAGGAACGCACATGGCCGGTTTCCGTGCAGCTCTGACCCGTCAGATCAATTCCTATGCGCAGGAAAGCGGGATCGTGAAAAAGGAAAAGGTCAGCCTTTCTGGGGATGATGCCCGCGAAGGTCTGACCTGTGTGATTTCGGTCAAGGTGCCGGATCCGAAATTCTCGTCCCAGACGAAGGACAAACTGGTTTCGTCCGAAGTCCGTCCGGTTGTCGAAAACATCGTGAACGACAGGCTTCAGCAGTGGCTGGAAGAGCATCCGCAGGATGCACGCAAAATCGTCACCAAAGTGGTCGAAGCCGCATCGGCACGCGAAGCCGCCCGCAAGGCACGTGAACTGACCCGCCGCAAAGGCGCGCTTGATATCTCGTCCCTGCCGGGCAAACTTGCCGATTGTCAGGAACGCGATGCGTCCAAAGCCGAACTGTTCATCGTGGAGGGTGATTCCGCAGGTGGATCAGCCAAACAGGGCCGCGAACGTGGTTTCCAGGCAATTCTGCCATTGCGTGGTAAAATCCTGAACGTTGAGCGTGCGCGTTTCGATAAAATGCTCTCAAGTCAGGAAATCGGCACACTGATTACCGCCCTTGGCACCGGTATCGGCCGTGACGATTTCAATATTGAAAAAACGCGCTACCACAAAATCATCATCATGACTGACGCCGACGTCGATGGTGCGCATATCCGGACCCTGCTTCTGACCTTCTTCTACCGTCAGATGCCGGAACTGGTTGAACGCGGATATCTCTATATCGCGCAACCGCCGCTTTATCGTGCCAAACGCGGTAACTCGGTCCAGTACCTCAAAGATGACCGCGAGATGGAACAATACCTGACCGCGCAGGGGACCGAGGATGCATTGCTGACGCTTAGTGGTGGTGTTCAGGTTGCCGGTCCGGATTTGGTCCGGATTGTCGAACTGGCGCGCAAGGCCAAGGGGCTGCTTGAGCCACTTTCGCTGAAACTGCCGATCTCGGTTCTTGAGCAGGCTGTTCTGGCGGGTGCCCTGAACCCGGCATTGCTTGACGATGATGCCAAACGTCAGGAGGCGGCAAATACGCTTGCCGGTCGTCTTGATCTTCTGTCGGAAGATTTTGATCGCGGCTGGAAGGGCGAAGCCTCGCAGGATGAAATCGTCATGTGGCGTATGCTGCGCGGGGTTGAGGAACGCTATGTTATCGACGGCAATATTTTGCGTTCAGCCGAAAGCCGCGCGATTGCCGGCCTGCTTGGCGAGTTGCGCGAACTGTTTGAAACTGGTGCCGAATTCGGTGCTAAGGACAAGGTCTGGAAAATCAGTGGCCCGGTCGATCTGGTCAATGCGGTGATGGAATATGGCCGTCGCGGTATTTCGATCCAGCGCTATAAAGGTCTGGGTGAGATGAACCCGGATCAGCTCTGGGAAACCACCCTTGACCCGAATGTCCGCTCGCTCCTTCAGGTGCGTGTTGATCACGCGGACGAGGCAGAAGAAGTCTTCTCTACCCTGATGGGTGATGTCGTTGAGCCGCGTCGCGATTTTATTCAGTCCAATGCGCTTAAAGTTGCCAATCTCGACGTATAAGTGGCATCAGGTGCGCAATTCGTACAGGGCAGTCCATCGGGCTGCCCTGTTTGCGTTTGGATGAAGTACTTTCTTAATAGCTTGGCGCTTTACTGTACGTTGGCATAGTCAATCTGTTGATAAAAGCGGAACCGGGCGTGGCAGAAGAAGAGCAGGACGAACCGCAACGCGGCGGTGCAAACGCCGCCCATGCGGCGATGCAGGAAATTGCAGAACGTGAACTGCGCATCATCAGGCGCCGCCGTCGTCGGCGGCGTATGCTGATGATCGGTCTTTTCGCGTTGACCGGTTTTGCTGCGGTGATGGCGATTGTCCTGACAATCCAGTCCAATCTTGATTTCAGCCGCAACATGATCAGAAGCCCCGAAGTCCGGATCATGGGTTTTGACGGTGCGACGCTTGAAATTGTTCAGGGGCGCTATAGCCAGGACGTCTCGCTGACGACCATTCCCGAACGGATACAGAATGTGTTCGTCGCAGGTACTGATCCCGGTTTTTATGGGCATTTTGGTGTATCGGCCAGCGATTTCGTGCGTGTTTTCACAAGCAACGATATCCCCGGATCGACCATAACGATGCGGGTTGCGCGAAGCTTCTTTAAAACCCCTGAAGTCAGTGCAGGCCGTCATCTGCAGGAGCTTCTGGTCGCGCTCTGGCTTGAATTCAAGTTCAACAAGAAAACCATCCTGCGCAGTTATCTTGAGCGCAGTTATATGGGCCGCGGCATATTCGGGATCACCGCGGCATCACGCATCTGGTACGGAAGCCCTGCCGAGCGGATAACATTGCATCAGGCCGCCGTTCTGGCGGCTGCAATCAATGATCCGAAAAAGTTTGATCCCTTATACCACCCCCGGGATGCGGCCAATGCGGCCAACGAGATCCTTCTGAATATGGGGCGCTATAAATATATCGAACTTGATCGCGTATCCGCCCTTACCCTGGTGGAGCCCAAGCTGGATGTTCAGTACAAGGATGGCGTGGTTTCAAGCTATGTTGTCGACATGGTCATGGACGAAGTCGCTGCGCGCATCGGCTATACCAGTCGCGATATCGAAGTTATCACCAGCATAGATTTGACCATTCAGAGCCTGGCACAGGATGTTGTGCGTGAAGTTTCCAATCTGCGTCTAAGGCCCAAGGGGGTCGAACAGGCTGCACTGCTTTCCATGAGCCCGGACGGGCGTATTCGTGCGATTGTTGGTGGGGTGAATTACAGCCCGTTCCGTCCGAACCGCGCCTGGGATGTGCGCCATTTCCCCGGCCGAATGATCAAGATCGTGCCATATTATTACGCGCTGAACGAAAACAGCGATCCGGCCCAATGGGTGCGTGACAACCGTATGGCGGTGGGAGGCTGGCGTCCGGTTAATCCGGATCACGAATATCGTGGCCAGATTTCATTGCGCGAGGCATTCGTTCGCGACGTCAATACTGTTCCGGTCAATCTGGCCGATCAGTTCGGCTTGCTAAACGTTAAGGGTTATGCCCGTGCCATAGGGGTTCAAAGTCCGCTATCAAACGATATCCGAACCGTTGTCGGGCTTGATCCGGTGTCCTTGGCAGACATTGCTTCTATTCATGCCTTGCCACAAAACTCGGGTAAACCGGTGCAACTCAGTCTGGTCAACCGTGTTGCCTTCGCCGGAACTGGCGAACTGGTCTATCAGCGGGTCGAACAAACCGTTGAAAAACGTCTGACTGACGAAGCCATTCAGGGGGCCTATACACTGTTTTCCAGTGTGACAGATCCGCAACTTCGTCTGGATCGACCGTTTGCGGGCTATGGTACGCAGGATACCGGTGCATCTGATGCATGGTTTACCGGTTTTACATCCGATCTGATAACGGTTGTCTGGGCCGGAAATGATGATAATAGCCGAATTCCTCAGATCCGCGGCGATGTAGAGCTTGCGTCTCTTTGGCGGTTATTTATGCTGGATGCACATGACGGTTTGCCTATTCGTTCGATGATTCGTGCCGCCTCGCAACGCCGACGTGAAAATGATGGCGTGACGGATATGTGGAAACACGACTTGTTGAATGAACAGCAGTAAAATTGCCGAAGAACCGGGGGATCGGGGTCTCCCGCAGACGTTGGGGCATAACCATATAAATTTCAGCCGAAATGGCTGAGTGGCGCGGTTTGAGGCCTTGTTCGCCTGTCTTCTGCCTGTCTGGCAGATACGTTGACAGATCAGGCGTTCACGGGCACAAACCGGCGTCCCTATATGATATCAAAGGTGCTTAGTGGCCCAAAGACCATTCAAAAGACAACAGACCGTACGCAAGGGTGCAACGACGCCGCGAAAACGCAAGAAACGCGTTAGCAGTTCGGGCAGTAGCGGCAGCAAGAAAAGCGGGTCGGGTATTTTAAGTAAAATCGGCGGGATGATACCCGGACCCGAGGCGATTGCACGTTTTATTGTCATTATGGGTATTTGGGGACTGGTTATTGGTGGCGGGATCGTTGCCTATTACGGTTATGGACTACCGGAAAAGATAAGCTTCGAAGTTGCCAGCGAACGTAAACCATCCATCCGTGTGATCAGTGTGGATGGCGCCGTACTTGGGTCTTATGGTGATCGTTACGGCAGTCCGGTGGAGGTTTCCGATCTGCCTGATCATGTCGGGCAGGCTTTTGTATCCATTGAAGATCGTCGTTTTTATGATCACTTTGGTATCGATATTCTGGGGATTCTGCGTGCCAGCTGGGTCAACCTGACGTCAGGGCGCATTGCCGAGGGCGGCAGCACGATTACCCAGCAGCTTGCAAAAAACCTGTTCCTGTCACCTGAACGCAATTTCGGGCGCAAGATCGAAGAAGTGCTTCTTGCATTGTGGCTGGAATTCAAATTTACCAAGCAACAGATCCTGTCGCTTTATCTGAACCGCATCTATTTCGGATCGGGGATGTACGGGATTGATGCCGCATCCCGACATTATTTCGGAACGGACCCGCGACGGCTTAATCTTTACGAAGCTGCTGTTCTGGCCGGTTTGCCAAAGGCACCAAGCCGTTACAACCCGCTGGTTGATCCCGAAGATTCTGCAAAACGTGCCAATGTCGTTCTTGACGCGATGGCATCAAACGGTGTCATCACTACTGCACGTGCCGAACGTGCCAAGCAGCGCACCGTGCGCACCACGCGAGAGGGTAAAAGTGGGCCGGGTGTCCGGTATTTCACAGATTGGGTTCTTGATCGCGTTCGTGATTACATCGGCTATGTCGATCAGGACCTGACGATCCATACAACGCTTGATTCCCGTCTTCAGGAAATCGCGGAGCTCAACCTTGAACGTGCTTTGGCAAGTCCGGTTGCCCAGCAAAAACATGTCGGGCAGGCCGCACTTCTGGCGATGACGCCGGATGGTGCGGTGCGTGCGATGGTTGGCGGGCGTGACTATTTCGAAAGCCAGTATAACCGTGTGACCCAAGCCCGGCGGCAACCCGGGTCGGTGTTCAAACTGTTTGTGTATCTGGCGGCGCTGGACAAAGGCATCGGGTCGAATGACTGGATGCGTGATATGGCGATTTCGATCAATGGCTGGGAGCCGCGCAACTTTGATCGCAAGCATCATGGCACGATGTCAATCCGTGACGCGGTGGCAACCTCGAACAACTCGATTGCTGTTCAGGTCGCGATGGAAGTCGGATTGGATAATGTGATCAAAAAGGCCCACGATATGGGCGTTTCGTCCGAGCTTGGACGGGAACCCAGTCTGGCACTCGGTACCAGCGAGGTATCGATGCTTGATCTGACAGGTGCCTATGCAATCGTCGCCAATGGCGGTTTTTCCGTCTTCCCGCACGCAATTCGTAAAATTGTCGGTCAGGGTGGCGTGGTTCTGTTTGAGCGCAGCGATGAGTTCCCTGTGCGTCTGATGAACCCGCTGCATGCCGGTGAGATGAACAATATGCTGTCTTCGGTGGTTGCCAAGGGCACAGGACGAAATGCGATCATTGATCGTCCTGCTGCAGGCAAGACCGGCACGACATCGGATTCACGTGATGCATGGTTCATCGGTTATACCGCCGAACTGGTTGCAGGGGTCTGGATGGGGAACGACAACGGCAGCCCGATGGATGATGTTTCCGGCGGTGATCTGCCAGCCAAGCTTTGGCATGATTTCATGCTTCATGCGCATCAGAACCTGCCGGTTCGTTCTCTTGGCAAGGCGGCACTTGCACGGTCGCAGAAAGTCGGTGAGGACGGCAGCTGGCGTGAATTTACATCCGGCTTCACAACCGGGAATACAAAGCAGTAACTGGCTTTGATGTCTTGATTGCAAATGTAATTCAGGGTCGGTGCTGATGCATCGACCCGTTTGCGTTTCGCCCAAGAAAAAATGGCCGGTATCCTGGGGGGATGAACCGGCCATCAAGTTTGCAGTTTGCATGGCTTCACCGGGGGAGACCGATGAAGCCGAGGGAGATCTCACCTGTCGAATATCGCGATGTGATCAAGGGTCAGGGGTGCAATCTTTCCCTTGCATCGCATGAATATCCGCATGCACCGTTCAGGGCGGTACATCGGCGAGAGCATCAGGCCGCTACAGCCTGATCACTGAGCTTCTCGAGGAATTCGAGACATTCCTCGATCTGCGAAATTTCGATGAATTCGTTGGCCTTGTGGGCTTGTTTGATGCTGCCCGGGCCGCAGATAATGGACGGGATATTGCCCTGTTTTTCGAAAATCCCGCCTTCGGACCCATAGGAAACCTTGCCCGATACTTCGGGGATGATGTTACGAACCAGCGCGAATGCCTCGGCATCCGTGCAATCGCCCATACCGGGATAGGAAAAGATTTCTTCCCACTCGAACCCGGTTTCTGCTTCCTTGGCTTTCATTTCGGCATCAAGGGTCGAAATGATCTTTTCTTTGATACCGTCAAGAACGGCCTTGGCGTCATGTTCCGGCAGATGGCGAATTTCAAACGTGAATTCGCAGAAATCCGGGGTCACGTTGGTTGCCGTACCACCGCCGATGGTGGTGGTCAGCATGGTGCTGTGCGGGACCGTGAAGTCGTTATCAAACGGGCCGTTTTCCTCGAACTCGCGCGCAAGGTCGGAAATCATTGCAATGGCGCGTGCCGCATATTCGATGGCATTGACGTGGCGGGGTGCGAAGGACGAATGCCCGGCTGTACCGGTAACCGATACCCGCATCGAAAACTTGCCTTTCTGCCCGTTGATGACCTTCATCTCGGTCGGTTCACCGATAACGGCAAGGCGTGGCGGAGTTTTAAGGGCGGCCAGATGATCAACCATCGAACCAACGCCAAGGCAGCCGACTTCCTCGTCATAAGACAGGCAAAGATGGAATGGGATTGCCAGGTCGCGTTTGACCAGTTCGGGCACCATCGCCAGCGCGCAGGCAGAAAAGCCTTTCATATCGGCAGAACCGCGACCAAACAGTTTTCCGTCACGCTCGGTCAGTTCGAAGGCCGGGCTGACCCAGCTTTTTTCAAGGGCGGGTACAACATCTGTGTGTCCCGAAAGCGCAATACCGGGAACGTCTTTCGGGCCAATGGTTGCCAGAAGGTTTGCTTTTTCACCTGTCTCGTCATGAAACAGGGTGCTTTCAATGCCATATTGCGCCAGATAGTCGCGAACAAAATGGATCAGACCGAGATTCGAGTTCTTGCTGGTGGTGTCAAACGCCACAAGTTTGCCAAGCAGATCGATGGCATTATGCAGACGGGACATGTTGGGTTTGCTCATTTTTATCGCTTCTCGTTTCTCGGAATATTAGGCTGACTGCGCCGTATTTCGGGATTTTTCACGCCATTTCTGCCATTCGCGGCGAATGGTCAGGGCGATGAACAGAACGGTAAGGGCAAAGAACCCCCACGAAATCCATGACTGGAAAAAGACGCCAAGATCACCGCGTGAAATCGCGAGCGAGCGGCGCATATTGTCTTCGAACATCGGCCCCAGAATGAAGGCGATCAGGAATGGTGCTGCCGGGATGTTGAGGATCATCATTGCAAAGCCCACAACGCCCATGACCAGAAGCACAGTGACGTCAAACGGGCTGGCACCGATGGAATAGATGCCAAACACGCAGAGAACCAGAATGCAGGGTAAAAGCAGCGTCTGTGGAATACGCGAAATTTTGGCAAAGGCTCCGGCGGTCAGTTTTCCGGCAACAAACAGGAAGACGGAACTGAACAGGATGCCGATAAACAGTGAATAAACTTCGCCGATATTGTTCTGGA
The DNA here is from genome assembly GCF_001613805.1 of Thalassospira lucentensis. Taxonomy (GTDB): domain Bacteria; phylum Pseudomonadota; class Alphaproteobacteria; order Rhodospirillales; family Thalassospiraceae; genus Thalassospira; species Thalassospira lucentensis_A. The sequence goes on along the minus strand of NZ_LPVY01000005.1, from coordinate 70,703 downwards.
ACAACAGTGGACCTGGTGTCAGGCCGTGAATCATGAACGCGCCAAGCATGACACCCGTGATCACATCCCCCGGCACGCCAAGTGCCAGAAGCGGGATCATGGTCGCACCACAACAGCCGTTATTGGCGGACTCGGATGCGGCAACACCTTCAAGCTCACCTTCGCCGAACTTGTCACCGTTTTTCGATGTGCGGCGTGCTTCGCTATAGGAAAAGAAGGCGGCGGTCGACGGGCCGATCCCCGGAATGGCACCAAGGACCACGCCGATAACACTGCCGCGCAGGATCGATTTCAGGCTGCCGCGGAATTCTGACATGGTCAGGCGGTTATCGCCAAGCTTCATCGCCGCATTGTTGTCCTCGGGCCGGAAGACGATCATTTTTATCAGTTCGGGCAAGGCAAACAGGCCGATCAGGACCGGGACGACACCAAGACCCGATTTCATATCTTCGGTAACGGCAAAGCGGAACGAGCCATAGATATCTTCGCCGACGGTTGCCAAAAGCAAACCGATGCAGGCTGAAATGATACCCAGCAATAGCGAACGACCGGAAATGCTGGCAACAATCGTCAGCGAGAACGCCATCAGCATGAAATATTCCGGCGGACCGACCCGAAGCGCAAATAACGCAAGCGGCATCGCCAGGAAGAACAGCGAGATGTTCGAAACGAAGTCGCCGATGCAGCTTGAAACCAGCGCCATATTCAGCGCCTTGCCACCTTTTCCCTGCTGGGCCAGTGGATAACCGTCAAGAACCGTGCAGGCTGCGGATGCGGTTCCTGGCGTTTTGATCAGGATCGCCGAAATCGATCCGCCATAGGTCGATCCCTTGTATAGGGCAACCAGCAGCAAAATGCTGGTGACCGGCGGCAGATAAAAGGTGAATGGCAGGGCAAGGGTCACGGCCATTGTACCGGTCATGCCCGGAATGGCACCGATGATCACACCACCCCAGATTCCCGCTGCCATGGCAATAAAGTTGGGCAGCGTTGCGACGGCTTCAAAGGCGTAAAGCAATTCGTTCCACATGAAGGGGCGCTTTCAAATCAGATCAGGGTCACGGAATCGGCGATATAGGCCGAAAACAGATGGCCTTCGGGGAAAGGCGTATGGGTGACTTCGGTAAAAACAAGATAAAGCAGGATCGGAAAGATAATGGACAATCCGATCATCCAGATCTTCCGACTGTAATTGCCGGTCATCAGGAACAGGTAGGCCAGAAGCAAAATGGTTGCAGGAACAAAACCGATCACCGGCATGCCATAGGTAAAGGCGGCAAATCCGATCAGGACGGCAACAAAGCGGGCAATCAGTTTACGGTTGCGGTTCAAGGTCTGACCAATGGTCGTGACACGCTTACCGCTGGCCAGCCGCATTTTGGGAATGGCAAAAATAATGGCAAGGATGCCCATGGCAAGCCCGACACCGGTAATCACGCGTGGCCACATATCAGGCGGCGGCGCAAAACCGGGGATGAAAGACGGAACCTTCACATAGATCGGGATCAGGACGAACAGGACAAAAGCAAAGAAGGCCGTTGCAACCAGTCCGGTATAAAAATCGCGATTTGGGGTCATGGTTCCGTCTCGCATTCAGATGTTTAGGGGATGGGGATTACTGAATGTAACCGAACTTCTTGGCCATGCCGTTATAGAGCTCGTACTGGCTCTTGACGAAGGCAGCCGGGTCTTGGTCACCAACGACCGAAACCGAACCGCGTTTCTTGGCAAGGTCAAGCCACTGTTCGTTGGTTGCAACGTTCGACAGAATGTCTTTCCACTTTGCAACAACGTCTTCCGGCAGATTTTTTGGGGCGAACAATGCGCTCCAGCCGTCAACCTGACCGGCCAGGTTATAACCAAGTTCCTTGGCGGTCGGGACGTCCGGAAGCGCGTCCATGCGCTTGGGCGAATAAACCATCAGCGCCCGCATTTTACCGGCTTCGATATGGGGCATCAAAGAACCGGCTGCGATGGCGAGGAAGTCGACATGTCCACCGAGAAGGGCTGCGGCAAGGGCACTGCCGCCTTTGTATGGCACGAGGGTGGAAGCAGATAGCGGATCCAGGTCGGCATCGGCAAGAAGGGCCTGAACCGTAAAGCCGTCAATCGCGGTGGGGCCGGATGCGGCATAGGTGGTTGCGCCATTGCTTGATTTGATTTTGGCAAGCAGGTCGTCGACGGTTTTGATGTCCGAGTTTGCGTTAACCGCAAGAATCATCGGGGTCGATTCAAGAATACCAAGGAAGGTGTAATCGTCCCAGCCAACCGGGCTATCGGTATAAACGGCCGGGTAAAGTGCCATGCCGACGCGCGACAGCAGCAGGGTATAACCATCCGGCTTCTGTTCGGTGACGTAACGCGCACCGTTCATGCCGCCATTGCCGGTTTTGTTCACAACAACGACCGGCTGTTCGTCGGTGTAGTTGCGCGCGGTTTCAGCCAGTGCGCGACCGGCCAGATCCGATGCACCGCCCGCACCATAAGGCACGACAAGGGTGATGGCTTTTTCCGGGTAGTCAGCGGCCTGTGCGGTTGAAACCAGAGTTGTGGTTGCAAGAACTGCAGCCGCAAATGTCGCGGCCTTTTTGAGCTGTCGAAACATTTTCATGTCTCCCTGGATGGTTGGTGGCAGGATTGCCCGAGCTCGTCGGTTTTTTATTTTGTATACATTTCATCGCAAACTATAACTCGTGACGCAAAAAATTAATTTCAGTATAACTAATTTACATACTGAAATTAATTATGAGCCAGACATGAATTTGCGCGAACTTGAAAGCTTCAATGCCTTTATGACCTATGGCTCCGTCACCAAGGCAGCACAGGCCATGAATATCAGTCAGCCCATGGTCAGCCGTTTGCTGAACAGTTTTGAAAAATCTGTCGGGTTCGCGTTGTTCAACCGCAAACGAAACCAGTTGTCGCCAACGACCGAGGCATTGCAGTTTCATACAACCGTCTTGCGGTCGCTTAATTCTCTGCGTGAAATCGAAACACAGGCGCGTGCCATCGCCAATGAGCAGCTTGGCAGTATCCGGATTGCGGCACAACCGATCTATGTTGACACCTATCTTCTTGATGTCGTGGCCAAGTTTAAGCGTGCTCACCCCAACGTTTCGGTCAGTATTGCTGATACCGGTCTTGAAGGTATGTTGGATATGGTCACGACCCGGCAATGTGATCTGGGTATCGGCATCACGCTTGATCTTCAGGATCCGAATATGGAAGTTATGCCGTTGGCGCAATGCCGGGCGGTGTGCCTGATGCCGCGCAATCATCGGCTGGCCGGTTTTGAAACCATTGATATCGATCTTTTACGGGGTGAAAGCTTTGTCGAACTCTCGATAGGATCGCCGCTCCGCACCAAGATTGACTATATTTTCCAAATCGCAGGCTGGCCGCGCAAGATCGCTGTTGAAGCCCGCACCATCCGAACCATTTCCCGGCTGGTTGAACGCAATGTCGGCATTGCGGTTATTGATCCGTTTGCGACTTTGCTGGTGGACGAGGAAAAGGTCGTTGCCCGTCCCCTGACCCCTGCAATCGAATGGGACGTTGCCCTGTTCCGGTCTTCAGGCGAACTCAGCGCGGTCGAACGTAGTTTTCTAAGCTTCCTGCGTGCGGAATTGCCCGACCTGCGCAAGGAGGGTTGTGTTCTGTGATGCGACTATGCCCGCTTGTCAAAAGCCAGCCGGGCGGCAAGTGCCAGAAATACGCAACCAGTAAAAATCTGAAACGCGCGTGCCAGTCGGGCCGAACGCGACAGGAACTGGCCAAGCTTTCCGGCAAAACCACCAACCAAGCAATTGATAATCGTGCCACCGATATTCAGGATCACACCAAGGATCAGAAACTGTGCCAGAACCGATCCACGTGCCGGATCGACGAACTGCGGAATAAAGGCCAACACGAAAACGATGATCTTTGGATTAAGCAGGTTAACCACGATGCCGTCGCGCCAGGCTTTCATGGCGGTTGCCGGTGCGGTTTTCGCCGGTTTTAAAACGCCGCCACCGTCCCGGAACGACTGAAACGCCAGCCACACCAGATAACCAATTCCCGCCCATCGCAGAACCTCCAGCGCCACCGGGTGGGCAGCGACCACAGCTGCCAGTCCGAGACCGGCAAGAAGAGTATGGATCATGGCACCCGTCGCGATCCCGAAACTGGCGGCCAGACCCGCTCGTGGTCCTGACTTGATACCCTGACCAAGGCAAAACAGCATGTCGTTGCCCGGTGTCATGTTCAGCGCCAGTGCGGTCGGAATGAAAATCAGCAGGGTTTCAATCGGGATCAGCATATCGGGACTCCGTTAGGATCAAGTACCTGCGCCATATCGATGCAGGGCTGAGCCGTTCTTCTTTAGCCAGTGCTGCTGTTTTTTTGACGGACCATAAAGGTCTTCGACGACAGCCCAGAAACGGGCACTATGGTTCAGTTCCTGAAGGTGAGCAACTTCGTGGGCAACCACGTAATCCAGCACATCTTCAGGGGCGAGAACGAGTCGCCAGCTAAAAGACAGATTACCGTTGGATGAGCAACTGCCCCAGCGTGTGCGCGTATCTTTTAACGAAATACGGTTTACCTTTTTGCCGATCCGTTCGGCATAGGCATGGGCACGGGGGGAGATCTCAAGTTTGGCCTGTTTCTTCAGCCAATCAGAAACCCGACGATTGGTATGCTCGGGCAATCCCGAAACCCAGATCACACCAGCTTCGGCCCAGACGCCGCGCTTGGCGTCGGGAACGGTGCGTATGGCATGTTCGTTGCCCATGAAGGGCACCCATGCGCCCGGAACGAACTGTACGCGTTCGGGCAGGCGGCTCATATGGGCAGTGACCCAGTCGCCATGTTGATACAGCATCGAGATCGCCGTTTTGCGCGATATGCCGTTCGGAACGACAATTTCAACACCGTCAAACGCCGGATCGATCCGCAATTTGAGTCGCGTCGCACGCGCACTCGGGCGCAAACGGACCGGCAGAGGGCCGATTTGCGGCAGATCGATTTCGGTTTCTTCGATATTTCGCAGCATTCAGGGTGAGTTTTTCCAAAAGCGGGGTGGAATTTTCGTACTTTTTGCGCCTTTTTGACCGGAAGGGCATCTTGCCCCTTGCCCGGCACTAGTGTTTTCCTATACTCCGCGCTCAAGGTCTAGGGGACTTTTGCAATGTATTTGTTGCAGCCCCGCAAGGGACGTTGGCCTGCATGTGCCGCGCCCCGGTTTACATCGGAAGAAGAAAGGCGTCACTCCAATGAGCGATCAGGTCAAAAAGGTGGTGCTTGCCTATTCAGGCGGGCTTGATACCTCCATCATCCTGAAATGGCTGCGCGAAGAATATAACTGCGAAGTCGTGACTTTCACCGCCGATCTCGGCCAGGGCGAGGAACTTGAACCCGCCCGCAAGAAAGCCGAGATGTTTGGCGTCAAACAGATTTTCATCGAAGATCTGCGCGAAGAATTCGTTCGCGACTATGTCTTCCCGATGTTCCGTGCGAACGCCCTTTATGAAGGTGTGTATCTGCTCGGCACTTCGATTGCGCGTCCGCTGATTGCCAAGCGCCAGATCGAAATTGCCGAAGAAGTCGGTGCCGACGCCGTTTCCCATGGCGCGACCGGCAAGGGCAACGACCAGGTTCGTTTCGAGCTTGGTTACTATGCGCTTAAGCCGAACGTAAAGGTCATTGCACCGTGGCGTGAATGGAAACTGAATTCGCGTACCGCACTCCTGAACTTTGCGCGCGAACACCAAATTCCGATTTCGGCTGATAAACTCGGCGGGGATGAGCCCCCCTATTCAACCGATGCCAACCTTCTGCATATTTCCTATGAAGGCAAGGCGCTGGAAGATCCGTGGGTAAAGCCGAACGAACAGATGTTTGAACGCACCGTATCGCCGCAGAATGCACCCGATGCGATCACCACGATCGAAATCGAGTTCGAACAGGGTAACCCGGTTGCCGTGAATGGCGAACGTATGAGCCCGGCCACCCTTCTGACCAAGCTGAACGATGTTGCCGGCAAAAACGGCATCGGACGTCTTGATCTGGTCGAAAACCGTTATGTCGGTATGAAATCGCGCGGCGTTTATGAAACCCCGGGCGGTACCATCCTGTCGGTCGCGCATCGTGCGATGGAAAGCATCACGCTTGACCGTAACGCAGGTCACCTCAAGGACGAGTTGATGCCGCGTTATGCCGAGATGATCTATAACGGTTACTGGTGGTCGCCGGAACGTCAGGCCCTGCAGCGCCTGATCGACGAAACCCAGAAAACCGTCAACGGTATTGTCCGTCTTGACCTTTACAAGGGTAACGTCACGGTTACCGGCCGCAAGTCGCCGAACTCGATCTACTCCGAAGAGCATGTCACGTTCGAAGCCGACACCGTCTATAACCAGCGCGACGCAGAAGGCTTCATCAAGCTGAATGCTCTTCGCCTGCGTCTTGGTTTTGACCGCGACGGCGTGAAGTAAGTTTCACTGTCGTGATCCGTTACGAAACGAGGGGTGTTCATCACCCCTCGTTTTTGTTTTGAAGCTTGGTTATAAGCACCCGATGCAGCGCTATAAATGTACCGTCGAATATAATGGACGTCCCTATCACGGATGGCAGTTCCAGGAAGAGGTGATCTCGGTCCAGCAGGTTTTTGAAACCGCACTGGAAAAGTTCATCGGCGAATTTGTGCGCGTATATGTATCTGGCCGTACCGATGCCGGGGTACATGCCTTTGGGCAGGTGGTGCATTTTGATCTGCCGCGCACCTATCCAGCGGATGCCGTGATGAATGCGATCAATCATCACCTCAAACCCGATCCGGTGGCTGTGATTGACTGTGTTGAGGCCGATGAAAACTTCCATGCCCGGTTTTCATCCAAGAAACGGTACTACATGTATCGCATCATCAATCGTCGTGCGCCGCTGACCGTTGATGCCGGCCTTGCATGGGGCATTTTCAAACCGCTTGATATTGATGCGATGAACGAAGCCGCCGCCCACCTTATCGGCACGCATGATTTCACCACGTTTCGCGCCAGTGAGTGTCAGGCCAAGAGTCCGGTGAAGACTCTGGAAAAGCTTGTCGTGACCCGGGGTGATCACGATCCGCTGGATATTCGTGTTTACACCGAAAGCCGGTCCTTCCTGCATCATCAGGTCCGCAATATGGTCGGTACTCTTGTTCTGGTGGGCAAGGGCAACTGGAAGCCGATTGACGTCAAAACAGCACTGGAAGCTTGCGATCGTAAGGCAGGCGGGCCAACGGCACCAGCCGATGGGCTTTATTTCGTCAAAGTCGATTACTGAGCATTCTGTTTTGAGTGAGTCCCGGATTTCTGGCAGTTTTGATCATTTTTTGCACAAATGTTCAGCTGTTTTGATTTTACATTCTTGAACTGCCAAATAAAGATCACCAGATTCCAAAGACATAAGTGCGATTATTAAATCGCTGTAGTGTTGAAGTCTGATCCAGCCTGACTATCGGTCAGGTTTTTGGGTTGTGGGCAGTTATTTGCATTGGTCCCATTGGGCTCGATGCATTGGGGTCAGGGGACGAATAATTATGTCCAGAAGTATTGTTTTCAAGGTTGCGCTGGCAGCCTTGATCATCCTCGTCAGCGGTATCTTCCTGCTTGGCGTGGTTATCATGCAGCGTATTGATCAGCAGGTAAGTGATACCAGCCTGGAATCGCAAAAGCTCAACCTGCGTGTTGCGGCCCTGTTGCTGCAGGATGCGTATCCGGATTTGAAGGTAACGATCGGTGCCGACGGCGAAACCACCAAGCTGGTCATGCCCGAAATTCCCGATCTGTCATCGCACAGTCTGATTGATCGTATCGGAACGGCAACCGGTCAGACGGCAACCGTGTTTTCCTGGGTGCCTGCGGAAAAGGACTTTATCCGCGTTTCCACCAACATCATCAAACCGGATGGCCAGCGCGCGGTCGGGACGATGCTTGGCAATGGCAGTGCGGCCTATGCGCCGACAACATCGGGGAAAACCTTCCGCGGTGAGGCTGTCATTCTTGGTACCGCCTATGTCACGCAATATACGCCGATCTTCAATCCGGCTGGCGATGTGATCGGCATTCTGTATGTCGGGATCAAAAAGGCCGAAGTTGCCGAGGTCGCATCGGCTATTGAGCTTCGCATTGCGATTGCCGGTATTATCGTTGCCCTGATTGCCGGTGTCCTGTTGGTTGTTCTGCTGCGCTGGCAGCTCGGTCCGCTTCATGTTTTGGGCAATACCATTGCCCGGTTTGTGGATCGTGATTTTTCCGGCGATGTTGCCTACACGGCGCGCAAGGATGAAATCGGTGTGATTGCTGATGGTCTTGTTCGCTGGAAAGAAACAGCAGGCCAGATCAAGGAAGCCGAGGAAGCCAGAATTTCGGCCGAAAAACGCAACGAGGATGAACGCGTTCAGCAGCGTAACCGCCTTGCGAAGGAGCTTGAGGAATCTGTCGGGCAGATCGTTTCCTCGGTCCGTCAGGCAACCGAGGGCATGATGCGCTCGACCCGTCAGATGCGGGATTCTGCCGATCATTCGGTTCGCCAAAGCAGCCATGTCAGCGAAGCGGCCAACGAGTCAGCCCGAAGCGTTCAGACTGTTGCCGCCGCAACCGAAGAACTTTCCGCATCGATTACCGGCATCGGAAACCAGGTCGACGAATCGACATCAATCGCTGATACCGCGGTGGGTGAAGCATCGCGGGCCAATGAAATGGTTAGCGGTCTTGCCGATGCGGCAGAACGGATCGGCGAAGTCGTTAGTCTGATTAACGACATTGCCGCCCAGACCAACCTGCTGGCACTAAACGCCACGATTGAGGCCGCCCGTGCCGGCGAGGCAGGCAAAGGCTTTGCCGTCGTTGCGCAGGAAGTTAAAAACCTTGCCAATCAGACGGCCAAGGCGACAGATGAAATCGCCCAGCAGATCGGGGCGATTCAAAGCGAAACCAAACTGACGGTCGAGGCCATCGAAAAAGTGACTCAGACCATCGCGACCATCAACGATATCACCAACGGTATTTCAGCATCTGTTTCCGAACAGAATGCTGCCGTCAGTGAGATCGCCAACAGTGCCGCGACCGCGTCGAGCGGTTCAAGCGAGGTTGTCAGCAATATCGAGGAAATCCATCAGGCCGCAAGCAGCAGCGGTGCTGCCGCAAGCGAGCTTGATACAAATGTCGGTGCCCTGTCAGGTCAGATCGAAACCCTTCACAGAACGGTCTCCGACTTCCTCAAACAGCTACGTGCCGGTTAAGGGTTTTGTGGCTTCGGGTGAGTTTCGGCTCACCCGAAGAACCAATGCCACAGGAATGGCAGGGTCAGGGCGGTGGCCAGCGTATTTAACCCCATCGCCAATCCTGAAAACGCCCCGGCTGTTTCATTGACCTGAAACGCCCGTGCCGTTCCGATTCCGTGTGCGGCAACCCCCATGGCAAATCCGCGCGCCCGCCAGTCTTTCAATCGGGCCAAATTCATCACCATCGGGCCCAGTGTTGCCCCGACAATGCCGGTTGCGATCACGCAAACCGCAGTCAGGGCCGGGACACCACCAATTTCATCGGCAATACCCATAGCAACCGGTGTCGTGACCGATTTTGGTGCCAGGGAAGCCAGTGTTTCCGGGCTCGCGCCAAGGATCCAGGCCAGAACAACTGTGCTGACACTCGCAACCAGCGATCCGAACAGCACACCGAAAATAATCACCGGCAATGCCCGTTTCAGTGTTTCCATTTGGCGAAACAGCGGTACGGCAAGTGCCACCGTCGCCGGGCCCAAAAGGAAGTGCACGAACTGTGCCCCTTCGAAATAGGTCGCATAGGGGGTGCCGGTGCTTTCCAGCAGCAACGCAATCAATGCAATGGCGATGACCACCGGATTGCAAACCGGATTGCGGTCGGTTTTCTGATACAGCCAGAACCCGATGGAATAGGCGACAAGCGTAATGGTAAGGCCGGTTAATGGCTTGGTCGAAAGATAAACCCAAAGCTGCGTGATATCTGTCTCGCCCATTATTTTGCGTCCCCGTCGCCGATGGATGCCTTCGGTTTTGGAAGAAGTTTCGACATCAGAAGGGCGGTCAGAACCATCGCAAGCAAGGTGGAAAAGATCAGGGCGGCCGTAATCGGCAACCAGTCCCCACGCAGCCGGTCGAGCTGTGTCACCACACCGACACCGGCCGGAACGAACAGCAGCGAAAAATGGATCAGAAGGTTATCGGCGGCATCGGTCAGAACCTTGGGCGGGTGGCGTTTGACGATCAGTCCGATAAACAAAAGCCCAAGCCCGATCACAGGGCCGGGTACAGGCAGGTCAAACAGTTCCGATATCACCTCGCCAAACAGCTGGCAGACAAGGATCAGGGCAAACGCAGCAATCATGAGCAACCTCCTGACATTTATGTCTTTGGATTAGACATAATGACTTTGCGCCCGTTCGACTTTTATTAATAACGAAAAACGCCCGTGCGGAAATGGCACAGGCGTTTGAAGTCATTCGATATTTCAGGTGACGCTAAAGAATTTCCAGAACACTTTCCGGCGGTCGCCCAAGGGCGGCCTTGTGGCCGTTGACCACAATCGGGCGTTCAATCGCGCGCGGATGGGCACAAAGGGCCTCGATCAATGTGTCACCACGAAGATCAGCAATGCCTTCTTCTTTGGCTTCTTTCTTGCGCAGGATATCTTCCGGGGCCATGCCCAGCATGCCAAGAATTTCTTTTAATTCCTGTGGAGTGGGTGGTGTATCCAGATACTGGATCACATCGGGGGTAATTCCCTGTTCCTCGATCAATGCAAGGGTCTGGCGCGACTTGGAACAACGCGGATTGTGATAGATGCGGACCATCATATTCATGGTTCTCCTTCACGCAAAAGGCAGTCTGTATCGGTTCTTTTTAGGGGCTCGATCCCGATTGCACCAGCTCGTTGTTGTCTATTTCACCATCATCCAGATCGCCATGGCGACCATCATGATGTTTTCCGTCAGTGAAATGAAACCAAGCGGAACATTGCTGTCCCCACCGACGCAGGCGCATTTGAGGTTGCGCTTATCGATATAAACCGCCTTGAACACCGATACAGCCCCGATTGTCCCGATGAAAAGGGCAACAGGAACGGCAAGCCACATAAGGGCGCCAAAAATCATAAGCACACCTGCCAGTGCCTCACCAAACGGGTAAATATAGGCATATCGTACCCACCGTTGCGCGAGCAGGTCATAACCCAGAAACATGTTCGAAAAGCTTTCCAGATCCCGAAGCTTCAGGATGGCAAGAATGCACATCGACGTCGCTATGAACCACTCAACCGCCCGAACCGTCAGGAAATCGCCAAATGCGGCCCAACTAAGGCCCAGCGCCATAAGTGCCGCCATGCCGAAAACGGCAATGACCGGCTGATAGGTAACCGAATTGCCATCATTTACCGGCTTGCCGAAATATTCCCGCAATTCGTCATGGCCGCCGATCCGATCTCCATCAATGAATGTCTGAGGGGTGGTTTCGACATTGTATTCTGCCTGAAAGTCGTCAGTTTCTTTCCGGGTGGTCAGCCAGTGATCATCGACGGCGTATCCTTCCCTTTTTAGAAGGTCGCGCGATTTCAGGCCGAACGGACAGATATGGTCGTCCATCACCATCCGGTAAAGCGTTGCCTTGCGTGTATGTGCGGTCATGACTTGATCTCTCTCGTCTTGCCCTTGGGTCTACGCTTTTATGGAACTTGTCGGGGTGACATTTGTTCCACGCAATGCGGAAACGCAGTCTTTCGGTGCCCGAAAAAACGCCCGCCCAGCAATCAGATGCCGTCAATCATGGATAACAGATCGTTCAGGTGATCCAGATCGCCATCAATGATCCGGGTGGCGGTGTCATAGCCAAATCCCTGCCGGGCAAGTGCGGCCAGATCCTTGTCGCGTTTTTCATCGCGCTGGTCAGGCCGACGAAATGGTCCAAGCCGACGGCGTCGGGCATAAGCCGCGGCGGCGGCAAGGTTGGGATCGGTACCCCGGATATCTTCATAGGCCGCCTGATCGGCTTCCTGTCTGAGGTCGGTGATGGTGTCATCAATCATGTGCGATGCAACGCCGCGTGCGTTCAGATCTGCGGCGATAACCCGCATGGCCTTGCCCTTGCGCAAAAGCGATCTGGCACGTCCCTTGGCATAGGCGGTGTCATTGATAAATCCGGCATTCTCGCAAGTGTTCAGAACGCTTTTCATCCATTCTTCGGCTTCCTGCGGATCGGTGCCGTATTCCGCGATCGAAAGCCTGATCTTACCGCGCATCAGTTTTTCAAGCCGGGCGCGTGACGCGGCAAAGCGTTCCAGATACCAGGTGGCATAATTCATCAGATAGTCGCGCGTTACCCGGCGCGGCTTTTTGGGTTCGCGCGGGTCGCGATCTTTGCCTTTGGCAGCACTTTTGCGAGAAAAACTGGCGTTACCGCCAAATTTTTCCGCCTTGCTGTCAGGCGCTAAATCACTGCGGTTTTCGTGTGATTCTTTCATTTCATCCAATGCTGATCAATACGCACCCTTGCACTTGATGCCCAACTCTCCCTATTTTACCGGCAATTGTCTGCATTTTTCCGAAGGATTTTTCATGCAAGAGCTAGCACCGCGTCAAATGGGCGCGATCAACTGGCTCGGTCTGTGGACGCTTTATGCCAAGGAAGTTCGACGTTTTCTGAACGTCCATCTGCAAACCATCGGAGCACCGGTGGTTACCAGCCTGTTATTCATGGCGGTCTTCCTTCTGGCACTCGGGCGCGCGGTCGAGACGGTAAACGGCGTTCCTTTCGCCACCTTCCTTGCCCCCGGTCTGGTCATGATGACCATGGCCCAGAATGCCTTTGCCAATACCTCAAGCTCGATCATCATCTCGAAGGTACAGGGCAACATTGTTGATGTTCTGATGCCGCCGCTTTCGGCCGGTGAAATGGTTGCCGGTTTTGCATTCGGTGCGGTGACACGCGGGATTATGGTTGGCGTTGCTACCACCATTGTCATGGCGTTCTTTGTTGATGTCGGCATCCACAATATCTGGGCGATCCTGTATTTCGGGATTTCGGCGTCGCTGATGTTGTCGCTTCTGGGTATTGCCGGTGGTGTATGGTCCGAGAAATTCGACCATATCGCGGTTGTCACCAACTTTGTCATTACCCCGCTTTCTTTCCTGTCGGGCACATTCTATAGCGCCGAAAACCTGCCCGAAGCTGGTAAGGTACTGGTCCATTACAACCCGTTCTTCTACATGATTGACGGGTTCCGCTATGGCTTTACCGGGGTTTCGGACGGCACGGTAATGACCGGAGTTGTGGTCTTGGCCGTGGTCAATGTCCTGCTTTGGATTCTGTGCTATCGCATGATCAAAAGCGGCTACAAGCTTAAGGCCTGATCGCCAAAACAGTGCGCCTTTCAGCATTAAATTCCGTTTAAGGGCAGCATTCCGCATCGGATGCTGCTCTTTTTCATATCAGCCCTGTTCGTATACGGGGTTTTGCGTCGTTGACAGAGGTCAGGAATCTCTTGATACTCCGCGGCTTCCCGGTATTCTGCCGGAACTGACCTTCTGGTCAGGAATGATTTTTTACCCCTGATTGAGGAATGAAGAAGTGATTACTCCCGTCATGCCGACCTACGCGCGGGCCGATCTGGCCTTTGAGAAAGGTGAAGGACCTTATCTCTATGCGCAGGATGGCCGACGATTCCTCGATTTCGGGTCGGGTATTGCGGTGAATACCCTTGGCCACGCGCATCCGCATCTGGTCGAAGCCCTGACCGAACAGGCGAAAAAGGTTTGGCATACGTCGAACCTGTACCGGATTCCGGGGCAGGAAAAACTGGCGGCACGTCTGGTTGAAAATACCTTCGCCGACACGGTGTTCTTCTGTAACTCCGGGGCGGAGGCCAACGAGGCCGGCATCAAGATGCTGCGCCGCTTCCAGTATGTCAGCGGTCACGCCGAAAAGAACCGGATTCTGGTGGCAACCAATGCTTTCCACGGTCGGACGCTTGGTACCCTGACCGCCGGTTATAGCGATAAATACCGCGAGGGCTTTGGCCCGATGCCTGATGGTTTTGATCGTGTGGCATTTGGCAATCTGAACGAATTGCGCGATGCGATCACGCCTGAGACCGCAGGTATTCTGGTCGAACCGATCCAGGGCGAAGGCGGTATCTGCAAGGCCCCCGAAGGTTACCTTGAGGGTCTGCGAAAAGCGGCTGACGAATTCGGCCTGCTTGTGATGTTTGACGAAGTCCAGACCGGCGTTGGCCGTACGGGCAAGCTTTATGCCTATGAATGGTCGGACATGAAGCCCGATCTGATTTCATCGGCCAAGGGGCTTGGCGGTGGTTTCCCGGTTGGCGCGTTGCTGGCGACCGAACGCGCGGCACAGGCATTGCCTGCGGGGATGCATGGCACGACCTTTGGTGGCAATCCGCTTGCCATGGCAGCGGCCAATGCGGTTCTTGACGTCATCCTTAAACCCGGTTTCATGGACAATGTTCTTGCCATGAGCCAGTTGATCCGTGACGGCCTTGCGGCCATTGCCCGAAAACATCCGGGCTTTATTGCGGAAGTCCGTGGCATGGGCCTGCTTCTGGGTATGAAAACTGTGCCGACCAATGTTGATGTTGTCGCAAAACTGCGTGAACTGGGTCTTTTGACCGTTCCGGCGGGCGATAACGTGGTGCGTCTTTTGCCGCCGCTTAACATCACCAAAACCCATGTTGACGAGGCGCTGGCAGCAATCGATGCCGCCGCGGCAGCCTTGGCGCAATAAGGAAGACTGAAATGACTGATATCAGGCACTTTCTCGATCTCGACAAAATGTCGGCGGGAACGCTGAACGATATTCTTGAACTTGGATCTGTGGAAAAGGCAGGCAAGGCACCGTTTGGTGACAAGCCGCTTGCGGGCAAGACACTTGCCCTGATTTTTGAAAAACCATCGACCCGTACACGCGTGTCATTCGAAGTTGGTATGCGCCAGCTAGGCGGTGATGTTGTCATCCTTGATGCCGCAAGTTCGCAGCTGGGCCGTGGGGAAACCATTGCCGATACCGCACGCGTTCTGTCGCGCTTTGTCGATGCGATCATGATCCGTACGACGGACGAATCGAAACTACTGGAATTGGCGAAATATGCCACCGTTCCGGTCATCAATGGCCTGACCGATCAAAGCCATCCCTGCCAGATCATGGCCGACCTTATGACCGTTAAGGAACACAAGGGA
This sequence comes from Thalassospira lucentensis, assembly GCF_001613805.1. Taxonomy (GTDB): domain Bacteria; phylum Pseudomonadota; class Alphaproteobacteria; order Rhodospirillales; family Thalassospiraceae; genus Thalassospira; species Thalassospira lucentensis_A. The sequence continues at coordinate 55,457 of NZ_LPVY01000005.1, read as the reverse complement.
CGCCTTGATGGGTTGAAATTCGCCTGGGTCGGCGATGGGAACAACGTTTCGGCATCCTTTATACATGCATCGCCGAAATTCGGGTTCTCGCTTGATATGGCCTGCCCGGCGGGTTATCGCCCCAATCAGGGTCTGATCGAAACGGCCAATGCCGAGGGTGGCAAGGTCCGCATGACCGATATGGACAGCGCACTGGACGGGGCCGACGTTATCGTTACCGATTGCTGGGTTTCGATGGGGGACGAGGACGCCGACGCCCGCATGGAAGCATTGGCCCCCTATCAGGTCAATTCCGCCGCGATGGCAAAGGCAAACAAGGATGCGATCTTCATGCATTGCCTGCCTGCCCATCGTAACGAAGAGGTCACCGACGATGTGATCGACGGGCCGCAATCGGTGGTGTTTGACGAGGCTGAAAACCGTCTGCATGCGCAGAAAGGGGTTCTGCTATACTGCTTTAATGGCTTGCCTTCCTGATGGTGCAGACTAAATAAGCATCAGAATTTCGGGGCGGACAGTGATGTTCGCCCCTTTGTTTTGGCGTGACATGGCTGGACAATGCGGTTCTGCTGTTGTTATACGCCCCGGAACACGTAAAAACGCGGAACCCGAAAATGCAGATCGCTGTCGATTTTTGTCAGCCCTTCACGCTGGATCATTCCAATATTCGTGGCCGTTTCGCACGGCTTGGCCCGACCGTGCAGACCATCATTGGTCAGCACAGCTATCCTGCGCTTGCAAATCATCTGCTGGGCGAGATTATCGGGCTTGCTGTTCTGCTGTCCTCGGCGCTGAAATATGAAGGCCTGTTTACCCTTCAGACCTCGTCTGACGGTCCGATTGGCATGATGGTTGTCGACGTCGATAGCGACGGCAACATTCGCGCCTGTGCGCGTGTTGACGAAGACCGCCTCAGCACCATGATTGCGGCCGAAGACGGTGGTGAAGACGCCCTGCGCGGACAGGTGCACAAGCTGATGGGGCATGGCCACATCGCCTTCACCGTCGATCAGGGCGGCGATCACGAACGCTATCAGGGTATTGTGTCGCTCGAAGGCAATACGCTTGCGGAATGCGCCGAGTCCTATTTCCGTCAGTCCGAGCAGATCGAAGCTTCCTTCAAGCTTGAAGTCCATCAGGGCGAACAGGCCAATGACTGGTGGGTTGGTGGTCTGTTCCTGCAGCGTCTTCCGGCCAGTGCTTCGGGCGATGCGGCAACTCCGGAAGAAGCCGAAAAAATTACAGAGGACTGGAACCGCTCCAAGATCCTGATGGCAAGTGCGACCGAAAACGAACTGGTCGATATTTCGCTTTCGGCGCATGACCTGATCTGGCGTCTGTTCCACGACGAAGAACCGCGCGTGTTTGATCAGACGGCGTTACAGTTCAAATGCCGTTGTTCGCGTCAGAAAATCGAAGGTGCGCTTGTGTCCTATCCGCTTGAAGAACTTCTGGACATGCGCGAACCCGATAGCGGCGAAGTCGCGGTTTCCTGCCAGTTCTGCAACACGCGATATGGCTTCAACGAGGCCGACCTGCGTGCGCTTAAATCCGGCGATGACGCATAACTTGCTGCATCGGCGCGGTTTTTGATTGTCACAGCCTTGCCTTAATCATCAAGCAACGTCACCATGCCCACACAAAGGTATGGTGGCGTTTTTATTTGAGGCAGGAGAAAGACTTGATGAAGGCATTGTCCATCAATGGAATGCGCGTGGCCCTGGCGGGTGCAGTTGTTGCCCTTCTGGCGGCCTGTACTAGCGCACCGGTGCAGACCTATCCCGATGTGACCTGGCGCCATCTCGACCCGATTGTATTTGCAGCCGGGCCGATTGAAAAAGTGGCGGCCTATCCGGCCGGGGGTGACAACAACCTTGAAGCCTATCTGCCGTTCAGCCTTGGCAAGATGGCGATGAACTGGCCCGATGACCGTATCCAGACGGCAGGCACCAGTGATATTCTGCGTTATAGCGTGACCGAGGCATCCATCACCTCAAACGCGCTTAAAACCACCAAGGGTTTTTCGGGCGTCTTTACCGATGATCAGTCCGAAAAGGTCGAAATGAAAGTTTCGGCCAAGCTTGAGGTTCTTGATCCGAATGGCACCCAGAAGGGCGAAGTTGCTGCAACCGCGGTTCGCACCCGGACCCTTGCGGAATCGATGTCCGTCGCCGAACGTGAAAAGGCGGTTTATGATGAAACCGCAACGCTCCTGATGGACCTTGATCGTGAACTCGAACGTCAGATCAATGCCAATTTCGGGCGTTTCCTGTTGCGCTAAGTTCCGGTATCCATATTGCTATACCAAAAGCCCGGCAGGGAAACTGCCGGGCTTTTGGTCTTTAGCGGAACATCATTACTGGCACCTGACAGGATCGGACCATTTCGGTCGTCGTGCTGCCAATGATCAGGTTGCGGATGCGCGAATGGCCATAGGCGCCCATGACCAGAAGATCGATATTGTCGCTTTCAATGCGGTTTTTAATCACGTCTTCGGGGTCACCGGCTTCGAAACCGGCCTCGACCTCGTAACCCGCCTTGCGCAGAAGGGCCGCCGCATTATCAAGCTTTTCCTGAAGGCTGTCAGTTGGTTTGCCAACGCATAGCAAAACGCATGGAAGCCCTGTAAAAAGCTTGCCGTTCGCAATGTGGCGTACGGCCTTCATCGCACTTTCGCCGCCGTCAAACGCAATCAGGAACTTGTTGATCGGTTTGAACGTGCGCGATGCGACCAGAACCGGTTTGGTCGCAGACCGGACAACCCGTTCAAGATTTGATCCCAGATGCAGTTTGGCAAAATCGGCGGCCTCGCCGCGCTTGCCAATGATGATCAGGTCGGCATCGCCTTCAAATTCGCCAATCGCATCAATCAGATCGCCATGGCGAAGCTTGGTCGAAACCGATGAAAGTCCGGCTTCTTCAAGGCCCGATTTGGCTTCTTCAAGTAGCAAACGACCGCGTTTTAGCTCCAGCTTGGCCTTCTGTTCATCAAGGTCGGCCAGTTCCTGCAAAAGGGCGCTACGTGCGCCAAGTTTGAGGTTACCACTAAGGTCGGCGGGTTCAGAACCTACCCCCCGACGGCCCAGGACATGCATCAGTTCAACCGATGCTGCCGTCCGTTCCGCCACCCAGCAGGTCAGGTCGCGTACACTTTGCGAATAGCCCGATCCATCGATCAGTGCGATCAGATGTGTCATTGAACGTTCCCCTTAGTGGCCCATCAGGCGTTCAAGTGCGCCGGGCTTGTCATGGATCGCCAGCTTATCAACAATTGTCTCGCTGGCTTCATTGAGACCGATCAACTCGACCTCGGCCCCTTCACGGCGGAATTTCAGCACGACCATGTCAAGAGCTGAAACGCTTGAGATGTCCCAGATATGGGCATGGCTGACATCAATCGTGACTTTATCAAGTGCCTCGCGGAAATCGAATGCCTTGGTGAAATCCTCGACCGAGGCAAAGAAAATCTGCCCGCGCACTTCATAGGTCCGCTGCGTGCCATCGGCTGAGAGCGTGCTGGTAACCCGGAAGATCTGCGCGATTTTCCATGCAAAGAATATCCCGGAAAGCAAAACACCGATCAGAACGCCAATTGCAAGGTTGTGCGTGCCGACCACGGTTACGACGGTTGCCAGCATCACGATGGATGAACTGCGCGGATGTTCGCGCAGGTTCTTGATCGAGGACCAGCTGAATGTCCCGATTGATACCATGATCATGATCGCGACAAGGGCGGCCATCGGAATGATCGCCACCAGATCGCCCAGAACCACAATCAGGATCAGAAGGAAAATACCGGCAAGGAAGGTCGAAAGGCGGCACCGCCCGCCCGATTTCACATTGATTACCGACTGGCCGATCATCGCACAACCGGCCATGCCACCGATGAAACCGGTAAAGAAGTTGGCAATCCCCTGACCATAGCATTCGCGAATGCGGTTGGACGGGGTATCAGTCAGCTCGTCGACGATCTGTGCCGTCATCAGGCTTTCCAGAAGCCCGACTGCCGCCACCGCCGCCGAATAGGGCAGGATGATCAGGAAGGTATCAAGGTTCAGCGGCACATCAGGCAGGTAAATCGCCGGGAAGGCATCGGGCAGCGCGCCCATATCGCCGACCGTGCGCAGATCACCATCGATAAACAGGGACAGGATCGTCAGAACGATAATGCAGATCAATGGCGAGGGGACAATTTTCGTGATCCGCGGGAACAGGTAAATAATCGCAAGGCCGCCCGCGACCATCACATATGTCATGTAACTGACACCGGTCAGTTCCGGCAATTGCGCCATGAAAATCAGAATGGCGAGCGCGTTGACAAAGCCCGTCATCACCGATTTCGAGACAAACCGCATCAGGTTTCCAAGCCGAAGCGCCCCGGCCAGCATCTGGATCACCCCGGCAAGCACGGTTGCCGCCAGCAGGTAATCAAGTCCGTGATCGCGCACAAGCGATCCCATCAGCACGGCGGTTGCCGCGGTGGCAGCCGAAATCATGCCCGGCCGTCCACCAAAGATCGCGGTAATCACTGCAATCGAGAAGGATGCATAAAGCCCGACCTTGGGATCGACCCCGGCGATGATGGAAAACGCAATGGCTTCGGGGATCAGTGCAAGTGCCACCACAAGGCCCGAAAGCACATCACCACGGATATTGCCAAGCCATTCGGCCCGCAAACGCGGAAGGAAATCGGTATTCACAGAACTTCTCCGTATCAAACAGCCCAGTCTGTCCCCGGGGCTGGAGTGTCATCTGGCGGCATGAAAGCCGTCCCTAACGGTCAGTATTGCAATGCAGAAGGCTGTACCTATACCAATTTAAAATATGGCACAACCGCAGGGGGCGTGATCTTTGCCGGGCATTTTGTGCAAAACCCAGTCTGGAATGGAAAAACCCGCCGGAATAGCGGCGGGTTTTGTCCTGAAGTTCTGATCTCTGCGATTTAGGCAGATCAGACTATTTCCGGTTCTGGCGGTTTTCGATCAGATCATCAACCACGCCCGGATCGGCAAGGGTCGATGTATCGCCAAGCTGGTCATATTCGTTGGCGGCAATCTTGCGCAGGATACGGCGCATGATTTTGCCCGAACGGGTTTTCGGAAGACCCGGTGACCACTGGATATAATCGGGGCTGGCAATCGGGCCGATTTCCTTGCGCACCCACTGAACCAGTTCCTTGCGCAGTTCGTCGGTCGGTTCTTCACCGGCATTCAGCGTGACATAAGCATAGATGCCCTGTCCCTTGATATCGTGCGGTACGCCGACCACGGCGGCCTCCGCCACCTTGGCATGTGCGACCAGTGCACTTTCAACCTCGGCAGTGCCCATGCGATGACCCGAAACGTTGATCACGTCATCAACGCGGCCGGTGATCCAGTAATAACCATCTTCGTCCCGTCGTGCACCGTCGCCGGTGGTATAGACATTGGCGAATGTGCTGAAATAGGTCTGGATGAACCGTTCATGATCGCCATAAACCGTGCGCATCTGACCCGGCCAGCTATCCTTGATCACAAGGTTGCCATCGGTTGCGCCGGTCAGTTCCTTGCCTTCATTATCCAGAAGGGCCGGTTCAACACCAAAGAACGGCAAGGTTGCCGAACCCGGTTTAAGGTCGGTCGCCCCCGGAAGCGGCGTAATCAGGATGCCGCCGGTTTCGGTCTGCCACCAGGTATCGACAATCGGGCAATTCCGCTTGCCGACATGCTCGTGATACCATTCCCAGGCTTCGGGGTTGATCGGTTCACCCACCGAGCCGAGGATGCGCAAGCTCGAAAGATCGGCCTTGTTCACAAAGCTTTCGCCTTCGCGCATCAGCGCACGGATCGCGGTCGGCGCGGTATAGAAGATATTGACCTTGTGCTTCTCGCACACCTGCCAGAAACGCGATGCATCCGGATAGCTTGGCACACCTTCAAACATCAGGGTCGTCGCCCCGTTGGCAAGCGGCCCGTAAACGATATAGCTGTGCCCGGTAACCCAGCCGACATCGGCCGTGCACCAGTAAATATCACCCTCGTGATAATCAAAGACATACTGATGGGTCATCGACGCATAAACAAGGTAACCGCCCGACGTGTGCAGAACGCCCTTCGGCTTGCCGGTCGAACCCGAGGTATAGAGAACGAAAAGGGGGTCTTCGGCATTGACCTCGGTCGGCGGGCAATCAGGTGATGCTGCCTCGCAAACTTCGTGATACCAGACGTCACGGGCATCATTCCATGCGATGTCCTTGCCGGTATGTTTGACGACAACAAGCTTTTCGACGGATTTGACACCCGGGTGGGAAAGGGCTTCGTCCGCATTGCGTTTCAGCGGCACACCGCGCCCACCACGAAGGCCTTCATCCGATGTAATAACAACCTTCGCACCGCAATCTTCCACGCGGCCCGCGAGGGCTTCGGGCGAAAAGCCACCAAACACGATGGAATGGATCGCACCGATGCGCGCGCAGGCCAGCATCGAAACCGCTGCGGCCGGTATCATCGGCAGGTAAATGACAACGCGGTCACCCTTGCCGACACCCATCGATTTCAGGGCATTGGCAAACCGGCAGACACGTTCATGCAAATCTTTGTAGGTGATATGTTCGGAAACGGACGGATCGTCGCCTTCGAAAATAATCGCGGTCTGGTCACCGCGCTTCGCCAGATGACGATCAAGGCAGTTGGCTGCAACGTTCAGCGTGCCGTCTTCATACCACTTGATATAAAGGTCCTTGGCATCAAAGCTGACATTCTTGACCTTGGTAAACGGCTTGATCCAGTCGATGCGCTTGCCGTGTTCGCCCCAGAAGCCTTCGGGATCTTCGACCGACTGCTTGTACATGGCGTCGTATTTTGCCTTGTCGATCAGCGCGCCCTTCGCGATGTCGTCGGAGACGGGATAAACGTTCGCAGACATATGTGGCCTCTTGTTCGTTTCCTGTTGTCTGTACGCTCGTACCGGTCACCTGCCCGCTGAAAGGTCTTTGGGCCGGTACGATATTCTTGTGCGTGCCAGATGCCGATTTTTGCAGTTGCAATAACAGTTATTACAACCGGTGCAGGATAACCGAACGGGCGATGCAAGATCAGCCGGACGGCATGGCGTAAATCGGTTCCTGTCGCTTGCGCCCTATGCTAGTGCGCTGATGGATTTCAGGGAATACAACTTAAGACGGGGGGCAAAATGCACCGCAATTACCGCGATACAATCCTGATTTCCCTGTCTTGCGAGCGGTTTGATTATGGGATCACAGCCAAACCGTTCCGGTCGTCCTGTCTGGATGCCGACAAAAGTGCACACCCTGAAATAGGTGATTGAAACATAGTGATATTATTGTGATTCCGCCAGTCACGATCTGGCGATTTGCCACGTTTCACACCGATACATCAATGCGGTTGCGTTCTGGATTTAATGGAACAAAACAGATACAAAGAAATCAGGTTATAACCAAACGGTGGGAATATGGATCCGATCTCTCTTGCAGCGGGCGCAATTGCGGCATTTGTCGTTGCACTGGTTTTCAGTGTGCTGATGGTCAAACGCACCAAAGAAGCCGCGATGGCCGAGGCAGAGTCGCGAACCGCCCTGCTGGCGGCGCAACTTGATCAGGCTGATGAAGCCCGTCGCGAACTGGTATCTGAACTGGCAATGACGCGTAACCGGCTTTCTGAAGAAGCCGAAAAACGCGCCATCGCCGAAACCAGACTGGAAAAAGAACGCGAAGCCACCACTGAAAAGCTCGCGATGCTTGATGATGCGCGCACCAAACTGCTTGATAGCTTCAAGGCGCTGTCGTCTGACGCGCTTAAAGTCAACAATGACGAGTTCATGAAGCTGGCGCGTGAGAATTTCTCGCGGATGCAGGAAGGGGCCAAAGGCGATCTGGAAAAACGCCAGCAGGCAATTGACGGGCTTGTCAAACCGATCCAGGAACGATTGCAGGCTTTCGATACCAAGGTCAACGAACTGGAAAACTCGCGCAAGGAAGCTTACGGCGAATTGCGCAATCAGGTCGGCCAGCTGGTTGAATCGCAAACCCGCCTGTCCAAGGAAACCCAGACGCTTAGCTCCGCCCTGCGGTCTAGTTCGTCGGTATCAGGTAAATGGGGTGAATTGCAGTTGCGCCGGATCGTTGAACTGGCCGGGATGCTCAAACATTGCGATTTCGAAGAGCAGGTGCATTTCAATACCGACGAAGGCGCGCAGAAGCCCGACATGGTCATTCATCTGCCGGGCGGCAAAAACATCGTCGTCGATGCCAAGGCCCCGACATCGGCCTATCTTGAGGCGATCGAGGAAAAGCACGACGATATCCGCCGCGAGGCCCTGATGGGCACTTATGTCACCAATGTGCGCAAGGTGATTTCGGACCTTTCGAAGAAATCCTATTGGAAATCAGTCGATTCTCCGGAATTTGTTGTTCTGTTCCTGCCCGGTGAAAGCTTCTTCTCGGCAGCACTCGAACGCGATCCCCGTCTGATCGAAGACAGCTTCCGCGATGGCGTCATTCTGGCAACGCCGACGACCCTGCTTGGGCTTCTGAAGGCCGTGGCTTATGGCTGGCGTCAGGAAGCTCTTGCCGAAAATGCCCGCGATATCAGCGAAATCGGTCAGCAGCTTTTTGATCGTCTGGGGACCCTTGCCAAGAACTTTGCCTCTATGGGCAAGTCGCTTGAAAGCACGGTCAAAAACTACAACAAGACTCTTGGCACGCTTGAAGGCACGGTACTGGTTTCGGCTCGGAAGCTTAAGGAAAAGCATATCGTTGCCGATGATCGCGCCATCGAAGAACCGCTTCATGCCGAAACCCATGTCCGTGAAATTACCAAGACCGAATTGCTTGGGGCGCCTTCCGATTTATTGACGGGCCAAACCCGTGATGATGACGACGAAACGGCCCATACCGGTACCGATCATGGGTGAGTTGCGCGTTAATACAGGGCTGTTTGCTTGACTAACGTGCGACGAAACCTTATCTCGAAGCGCTGATTTCGCTATAATGCGATGAACGCATAGATTTCCAAATCCGGACAAAAGACACATGGCCCTGCGCGACATTCTCATTGTTCCCGATCCCCGCCTCAAGCAGGAATGCGAAGAGGTGGCCGAGGTGAATGACGAAATCCGTGAATTGCTCGATGACATGCTTGAAACCATGTATGCGGCACCGGGTATCGGACTTGCCGCGCCCCAGATCGGCGTGATGAAACGCGTGGTTGTCATGGACGTTTCCGATGACAAGGAAAAGCCCCAGCCGCTGAAACTCGTGAATCCGGAAATCATCTGGGAGTCCGAAGATACATCGGTTTATCAGGAAGGCTGCCTGTCGATCCCGGAACAATATGCCGATGTCGAACGCCCGGCCGAAGTCGGCCTGCGCTATCTGGATGAAAACGGTAAGGAACACGAAATCGAGGCCGACGGCCTTCTCGCAACCTGCATCCAGCATGAACTTGATCACCTTGATGGCATCCTGTTCACCGATTATCTGAGTGCGCTTAAGCGCAACATGATCCTGAAAAAAGTGCAGAAGCTGCAAAAGACGAAAAAATCTGCCTGATCAAAAACGCATCACAGAATTCAGGGGCCGGATTTTCCGGCCCTTTTGTTTTGGAAATCTGACAAAGCGGGCGCCTGCCATTTAAGGCTTGGCTTGTCATTTCGCCAAGATAACGCCAAATTGCCGCCAATCACCTGATTGATGACGATAGGACGTGACCAATGACCAAGCTGCGCATTGCCTTTATGGGAACCCCGGATTTCGCCCTTGTGGCGTTAAAGCAACTGGTCGCAGCCGGTCATGATGTTGTCTGCGTCTATTCCCAGCCGCCCCGTCCTGCCGGTCGCGGGCAAAAGGAAACGCCGACCCCGGTTCATGCATGGGCGCAAGAACAGGGTATCGAGGTCCGCACACCTGTTTCCCTGAAATCCGATGACGAGAAAAAGGCCTTTGCCGACCTTGATCTTGATGTTGCGGTGGTTGCGGCCTATGGCCTGATCCTGCCAAAGGCTATTCTCGATGCGCCGAAATATGGTTGTCTGAACATTCACGCATCTCTTTTGCCGCGCTGGCGCGGTGCGGCCCCGATCCAGCGGGCCATTCTGGCCGGTGATGACAAAACCGGTGTGACCATCATGCAGATGGATGTCGGACTTGATACAGGCGATATGTTGTTGGTTGGTGATATCCCGATCTCGTCCGAAACCTATGCCAATGCCCTGCATGACGATCTTGCCGATCTCGGCGGCAAACTGATTGTCGAGGCGCTTGAAAAGCTTCCGCTCGGCGGATTACGGGCAACCAAGCAGCCCGAAGACGGCGTGACCTATGCTGCCAAGCTTGAAAAGGCCGAGGCCAAGCTTGATTTCACCGATGATGCCGCCGCACTTGAACGCAAAATTCGTGCTTTCACACCATGGCCGGGTGCCTATTTCGAATTCGGCAAAGAACGTATCAAGGTGCAGGCTGCCGTCGTTACCGATCAATCCGGTCCGGCAGGCACCATCCTTGACGATCATCTTACGATTGCATGCGGTACCGGCGCCCTGCGCCCGACCCGCATTCAACGGCCGGGTAAGGCGGTTATGGATACCGATGCCGTTCTGCGGGGTTATGACAAGCTTGCCAAGGGCGTTGTCTTACAGGGTTAGGTCTATGGAAATGGTATTCGACATTCGCAAAGCCACCAATCGGGATGGTGATCAAATCGCAACCCTGATTGCCGAGGTCTTTGCTGATTATCCCGGTTGCATCTTTGATCGTGCGGGCGAGTTTCCCGAACTTGATGCCATCGCTGATGATTTTAGCGCTGATCACGGCTGCATCTGGGTGGTCGAAGGGCATGGACGTGTCCTGGGATGTCTTGGCATCAAATTCGATCCGGCACAAAAACAGGCCGAATTGCACAAGGTCTATCTGGATCGTGCCACCCGTGGGAAGGGCATTGCCCAGCGCATGTTGAAAACCGCCCTTGATTGGCTGGAGCAAACCCATCCCGATTGCACCGATCTTGTCCTTTGGACCGACACACGGTTCGAAGCCGGGCATCGCTTTTATGAAAAATGCGGGTTCGCCCGAACCGGCGAAACCCGCACTCTTGATGATCTTAGCGCTTCGTCTGAATATTGCTTCAAAGCCCGTCCGGGCGATATCCGGTTTCGAATTGGCTAACCTATCCTGCGTCTAGCCTTGCTGCTCGGTTACCGGGGCTGCAATGGCCTTGGTTTCGGCAACGGCTTCGGGTTTGCGGACCGAACGCGCATCGCGCAGGCCGAGCTCCCATGGCGGGATGGGGGTGAATTTTTCGGCCAGGAAGTCCACAAAGGCACGGACCTTTGGTGACAGGTGGCGTTTGTGTGGATACACCGCCGAAATCCATGCCAGATCGTGTACATATTCCGTCAGAACCGGCGTCAGGCGACCTGCCCGGATATCTTCATGCACGAGGTACTCTGCCAGTCTCGCCATGCCAAGGCCCGCGACCACCGCTTCGTGCAATGCGTCGCCGTCATTGGCGGAAAAGCTGCCCTGTGCGCGGAATGAAACATGGCCTTCGGGTGTGTCGAAATGCCAGTCGTTAAAGCTTTCGCGCGATGACAGATGCAGACAGTCGTGGTTTTCAAGTTCCTGCGGCTTGCGGGGGATACCGTTCTTTTCCAGATATTCCGGCGATGCGACGATCATGCGGCGGTTGACCGCATATTTGCGTGCGATCAGGGATGAATCTTCAAGCGCGGACAGGCGAATCGCCAGATCGTAACCATCGTTGACCAGATCGGTGAATTTATCATCCAGCGTCAATTCAATCCTTACATCGGGATAACGCGCCAGAAATTCCGGAATCAGCGGCACGACCTGATACTTGGTGAAGGCCACCGATGCGTTGATACGCAACGTTCCGCGCGGGGCCGCGTAAAGCTGGGTTACGACTTCTTCGGCTTCTTCGATCTCGTTTAGGATCGTGCGTGCGCGCTCGTAAAAGGCACGGCCTTCCTCGGTCAGGCTAAGCTGGCGGGTGGTGCGCATCAAAAGACGCGCGCCAAGCCTGTCTTCAAGGCGCGAAATGTATTTTGAAACCGCCGAAGGTGACAGACGCATGGTCCGTGCAGCAGCTGAAAAGCTGCCTTCTTCAACGGCATGGACAAAGATTTCCATTTCTGCGGCGCGATCCATCGGCATGTTTCCTATTTATGACGCATATTCACAAGTAATGTGCATATTGAGGTAATTCTCTTCTGCCGTAAAGGAAATTAGATTGGGTTCATCAAACGCGACACGTTGTCGCAATGAACCAAATTCTCAAAGGAGGTCTGCCATGACCACTTATGCTGACATCACCAAGCTGAACATCAAAACCAGCGAGATTGAAGCTGGCGTGCGCAAAGGCCAACAGCTTCGCGCTGAATATATCGGCAGCCTGTTCCGCAGCCTGTTCAAAGGCTCTGACAAGTCCGCCGACATCAAGCATCCGGCTGGCACCGTTGGCGGTGCTGCCTAATTGATGACCTCGTGGTCGAGCGACGTTTGATCTTCCTCCCCAAACGACGCTCCCGCGATGGACTACCGCGTTTTTTCTAGCGTCTTCCTCCCTAGACGACGCTGTTTTCCCGACTGGCCCGGGCTCTTTTGAGCTCCGGGCCATTTTTTTGTCCTATCGCGGATATTCGGCTTTGCAATCCCGCTGTCTCATTCGCCGGTTTGGCGTGCGACGCCTGGCGGGATATAAAATCCGGGCCGTTCCGACATCCAGGACAGCATTGACACAACCGCCATTGCGACGATGGTGATCCAAAGCGTCGTCGCGATATCGATATTGGCGGCAAACATCCAGCCATAGATCGCAGGTCCAATCGCAGATGCCAGAACCATGACCGCGGTCAATGTGCTGCGGACTGCGCCGATTTCACTAAGTGGCACCAGTTCCGGGATAATCGCGGTGCGCAATGTTGTGGCAAAGCCGGTGGTGACGCCCAGCATCCCCATATAAACCGGGATCATGACCGGTGTTTCAGTGATCGCCAGTAGCGACACCGCCCCGATGGCCGGGATCAGGTGATAGGGGAACAGCTTTCGTGCAGTATGGCTGTCAATCAGCGGACCGCTACCAAACGCCCCGATCACGGATGTAATGGCAAAAACCGTAAAACCGGCGGCAAACCAGGCAAGGTCGATATCTTTGCTGGCTGAAATCGATCCCTGATGGAAAAACAGGGCGGTCATCACCAGCGGCGGGGCGGCCAGCATCGGCATGCAGAACCAGATATAGCGTGACCGGAACAGGCGTGGATGACTGCTTGCGGGGGATGCGTCCTGATCGGCGCTGTGATCAGTACTGGCGGCTTTGCCATCTTTTTCTGTTTTGCCCGGTGCCTCGCGGAATTTTGCATTATCACGGATCAGCAGGATCGCAATCGGCATCAGGATCACCACGATAAAAATACCGGCCCCTGCATAGGTCGCCCGCCAGCCAAATCCGGCGATAAGTGCCAGCAGCGTTACGGGCATGATTGCCTCTGCCAACGGAAAGCCGAAGCTTGCAATGGCGAGGGCACGTCCGCGGCTGCGATCAAAATAGCGCGCAATGCCAGTCATGCTGACATGGCTCATTAATCCCTGCCCGGCCAGACGCAGAATGAACAAGGCCACGATCAGCATCCAGACCGATTGAGCCAAGGCAATCACAAGGCAGCCCATGGTCAGCAACACCATGGTCGCCAGGCTATAGCGCAGCATATCAATGCGGTCGATCAATCGCCCGATGAAAGGCAGGCACAACGCACTTGCGATGGTGATCCCGGCATAAATATTGGCAAACTCGGTTTCATTGATCGAAAGGCTGGCGCCAATGAACGGAACGAAAAGGGCGACCAGAAAGGTCTGGCCGAATGACGAGCCAAAACTATGAAGCGCCCCGAATGCCAACGGGCGGGGTGCCTGACGCAAAAGACTGAGGAATTGCATGAGGTTCAATCAATAGTATGAGGAATTCTTCCGGCGATATTATCTAGGGCGGTGAAAAGCGTCTACTGCCCGAATGCATAGGTATTATCTAAGCAAATAATACGAAAAAACCCCCGCAAGAACATGCCTTGCGGGGGCTTTCGGATCAAAACTAAGTCGTTTCAGCGGGGAAATTAGGCAGCTATTTTGGCCGCCGGACCATCCGAATGACGGCTTTTCCACCAGTTCAGGCCCAGTATCGCCAGAATGACGACTGTCCCTGCGATCTCTGCCCGAAGGTCCGGATAGAAGATGCCAATGGTCGCCGGAACAATCAGAATGCGTGATACCAGATCGATCTTGGCAAACATGAACCCTTCGAGTGCTGCGGCAAAGGCAGCTAGCGACAGGATCGCGGTAAAGCCGGTCCACAGCACGAGCGGCAGCGGGCCACCAGTGATGATTTCCGGATTGAACACCATGAAGGCCGGGATCAGATACAGGCCCTTGGCAAATTTCCAGGCCTGCATACTGGTTTCCAATGGACTGGCCCCGGCTATCGCGGCCCCGGCAAAGCCGGCAAGGGCAATGGGTGGGGTCACGTTACTGTCCTGGGAATACCAGAACACCACCAGATGCGCGATCAGCAACGGAATGCCGAACTCGTTGGACAGGGCCGGGCCGACCAGAACGATCAGAACGATATAGGATGCCGTCACCGGCAGGCCCATACCAAGGATCAGACTGGCGAGCAGCACCAGAACCAGTGCGAGGACGATATTGCCACCCGAAAACGCGATCATCATCGACGAGAATTTCAGGCCAAGACCGGTCAAGCCAACAACGCCAACGATAATCCCGGCAACGGCACAGGCCATACTGACGGCAACCGCGTTCTTTGCGCCGAGTTCAAGGGCAGCGATTGTAATCCTGACGCCATTGGCAAGTGCAGCCTTGAGGCGGTCATGGCTGGCCTTTTCACCGTTCTGCGGCGCGACATAGAAGAACCAGATCGCGTAGCGTAGGGCGGCAACCGCAAGGACCGAAATAATCGCCCAGAAACCGACGCGCATCGGAGAAATGTTCAGCACCAGAAGGTAAATCAGAACGCCAAGCGGCAGGATGAATTGCCAGCCTTCTTTAAGTACCTGCTTCCAGTCCGGCAATTCTGAGACCGGCATGCCACGCATACCGTTCTTCAGCGCGACAATATGCACAAACAGATAAACCGTGCCGAGATACAGGATCGCCGGGAAGATCGAAATCATGACGATTTCGAGATACGGCACCTGGGTATATTCGGAAATCAGGAAGGCGCCCGCCCCCATGAGTGGCGGGGTGATTTGCCCGCCGGTCGATGCGGCTGCTTCGATCCCACCGGCCTGGGCGGGGCGATAGCCAAGGCGCTTCATCAGCGGAATGGTAAAGGCGCCTGTCGTAACAACGTTGGCAATGGCCGAACCGCTGATCGAACCCATTCCGGCCGAGGCCAGAACAGCGGCCTTTGCCGGACCACCAGCCTTTCTGCCGGTCGCGGCATAGGCCATGTCGATAAAGAATTTACCAGCACCGGTCACTTCAAGGAACGCACCAAACAGCACGAACATGAAGATATAGGTTGCTGCAACCCCCATCGGCAGGCCGTAAATACCCTCCTGTCCAAGGTAAAGCTGACCGACAAGGCGGTCTATATCAGCGCCCCGGTGGCTAAGAATACCGGGCAGCCATTCGCCAAGCCATGGCAGCGAACCGCGTGGACCCGAGAGCGCATAAATGATGGCGACGATGCCAATTACGGTCATGCCAAGGCCAACAGCACGGCGGCTGGCTTCGAGGACGGTAACGGTTGCGATGATGCCGACGATCAGATCGGTACTGGTCCAGAAACCGGCACGGTTGAAAATCTCGTCCAGATAGAAGGACAGATAGAAACCGGTAACGAACGCACCGGCCAGAAATGCCAGATCGATGACCCAACCAAGGACGCCCCGTTTACGGTTCGATCCGAATGCCGGAAACATCAGAAAAGCCAGAAACATCACAAAGGCCAGATGGATCGAGCGCTGATAAAACAGGCCAAGCGGTTCGATACCCGCGCCATACATCTGGAACAGTGAAAGCGCAACTGCGACCACGGTGATCAGCCCCAGAACAATTTTGGGCTGGGCAACTGTGTCCTGCATGGACGGAAGAGGTGCCGGTTCAGTCATCAATTAAAATCCTTAATCCCCGGTATCAAGCCGTATGGTGACACGGGTATGTTCGGCCATTTTCGATAGATTGATCTCGTCATTTTCGGTGACGATGCGATGATTTACCGCGAGGCTGCCGACCCGAAGGACATAGGCATTTCCCGGCACGGCTTCATCAATGTCTTCAATCCAATAACCACCATTTTCCGCGCTGGTCAGTTTGCCGCGTCCCGGATAATGGCCCAGTCCTGCAGCAAAATCGGGCTGATAGGCGCGGTGCAGGACCATCTTGCCGTGATCGTCGACATAGCAATCGATCACACCATCGCCGGTGACTGAATGGTTCCAGTAAAGACACCACTCCCCCTGACGCGGGATGCCGGTTTCAGCCAGAATGCGACCATCCGCCCCGATAATTTCAAGGCGATCGGTTTTGTCGGTTTCTTCTTTGGCGGCGTCACCGGCATGACCGGAGGGTGCCAAAGCAAGGAGGAAAAGGGCGGCCAGAAACGGCCGCCCCCACATGGCAGAGGTCATGGACGCAGGTGATCCAGGAACGGTGCACCAGCTTCTTCGTAATAACGAATTGCTCCCGGATGCATCACGATCGGGGTCGAGCCGACCGAGAAATCAACCGTGGTGTCATTTGCAGCCGGGTGAATGGCGATCAGTTCGTCAACCTTGTCAAACAGGGTCTTGGTGATCTGATAAGCCAGTTCCTCGTCCATGTCGGCATTGACGACCAGAACGTTCGGGGTGGAGATCGTCAGAACCGGTGCCTCGACACCTTCGTAGATGCCTTTACGCAGCGAGTAAGGTGCAAAGGTCGGCTCCGCGTCGATGGCAGCAGCAACCTCTTCTTCGGTCAGAGCGACCAGTTTGATGTCACGCGTGGTTGCAAGGTTGAGGATCGAGCTGGTGGGCGGGCCGACACTCCAGAAGCCTGCATCGATATCGCCGTCGCGGATTGCATCGGCGGTTTCGTTGAAGTTCAGACGCTGTTCTTCGATGTCGTCATAGGTGATGCCGTTGGCTTCGAGCAGAACTTTTGCCGAAACTTCGGTTCCCGAACCCGGTGCACCAACAGAAACGCGTTTGCCTTTCAGATCGGCAAGGCTGGTGATACCACTGTCAGCAAGAGTCACGAGCTGGACTGCGTTCGGATAGATCGACGCAATTGCGCGGATATTGTCGAGTTTGCGGTCTTCGAATTTGCCGGTGCCGTGATAAGCGGCATAAACGGTGTCAGCCAGACCGATGGCAAGGTCGCTGTCGCCACGTGCGATCAGGCCCATGTTTTCGACCGACGCGCCAGTAACTTCGGCAACGGCGTCATAGCCATCAATATATTTACCGATCAGTTCGGCAAGACCACCACCATACGGGTAGTAAACGCCACCGGTACCGCCGGTCGCGATGGAAAGCTGGGTCTGGGCGAATGCCGGGGCACCGAACATCATCAGTGCTGCCGCTGCAGAAAGCAGATTCCGCAATTTCATACTTAGTCCTCCCTAGGATCAATGTTCACTGCATTGATAACAACAGAAACGGTCAATAATCGAATATTGGCAGTTATCTTTTGGTATCTCCTCAGTTGTTGGTCGTCTTACTTCTCTAACGAATATCGTGTCGGGGATGAAAATCCTGTCCGATCAGGTTGCAAAATACGGCACGCGCAAACACCTCGTGAAACAGCTTCACAAGGCAGATGTCAGAACCCTGACAGCGCACGATGCTGGTATGATGCGATTGACCCGGATATGGGCCGATCAAATGTCATGCAATGAAAGCATGCCTTCCCGGACATTGGTTATTCTCCCTAGCGAAATATTTTTATTGTTTTGCCCTTCTGACTGGCAATTGTTGTGCCAACCCAAAGATGATTTTTTATCTTTATATATCAGGCAGATACAAATATATGCCCGATAGTTTCGGCGGATTGTTGCCGATGGATGGTTTTCATGTCGGCGAAATCTTGCCGATTGATCCGATTTGCAGCCATCGTAACATTTTATGGCCGCATGATAAATTACTGCTATTCGATATCGTCGCGACGGATATTCAGCTTCTTCATTTTTTCATTCAAAGTCCGGCGCGGGATGTCGAGTTCATCCATGACCGTTTTGACATTGCCGTTATGGCGGATCAGGGCATCACGAATTATGTGCTGCTCGAAATGGCGAAGCTGATCGGCCAGCGATCCGGTTTTATCGGATGCAGCAGATGCATCCATCGCAGCATTATTGCCAAACAACCGTGCCCAGCGTTCTTCGGGCATGCCGGTCAAAAGCACATAGCGTTCCGCCAGATTTTTAAGTTCGCGCACATTGCCGGACCATTCATGCCCCAAAAGACTGCCCCACAGACTTGCATGCGGTTTTTCATAAGGGCGATCAAAATTTTCCGCCGCGCGTTCGGCAAAAATATCGAAAAGTAACGGCAGGTCATCCTTACGCTGGCGGAGCGGTACGATTTCCAGTTCGAATGTGTTGATCCGAAACAGAAGGTCTTCGCGAAAACGCTTGTCGATAACGGCGGTGGGTAAATCTTCGTTGGTGGCACAGATCAGCCGGAAATTGACCTTTACCGGGGTGTTTGACCCAAGGCGCACGACTTCGCGCTGTTCGATGACACGCAGAAGCTTGGCCTGTAACGCCAGCGGCATGCTTGAAATTTCATCAAGAAACAGGGTGCCGTTATCGGCATGTTCGATCCAGCCGGTCCGGCGGCTGGCAGCACCGGTGAAGGCTCCCTTTTCATGACCGAAAAGCTCGCTTTCTGCGGTACTTTCGGGAATTGCCGCGCAGTTAACGGCAACAAATCGCCGATCATTCCGGGTGCTGAGGTCATGAATGGCACGCGCGACCAGTTCCTTGCCGGTGCCGGTTTCTCCGGAGACCAGAACCGGGACTTCGGTCGGGGCGATATTGGCGATTTCGGCCTTCAGGGCACGCATCGACGGACTGTTGCCGATCAGGCGGCTGTCAAGCGTGCCCTGCTGGGCGATTTGTGAACGGAGCGTGCGATTTTCGATGACAAGTTTGCGTTTTTCAATCGCGCGATCGAGGCTTTCGAGAATGTCGGTTGGTTCAAACGGCTTTTCGACGAAATCATATGCCCCGCTTTTCATCGCCTCGACGGCCATCGGGACATCGCCATGACCGGTCATCAGGATCACCGGAATGTCGCGGTCGATCTCAAGAACCGATTTGGTAAAGGCAATGCCATCAAGCTTTGGCATTTTAACATCGGTCAGGATCACGCCGGCGAAATCGGGTGTGATATGTTCAAGTGCCGAAATCGCATCGGCATGGACACTGATGGTGTATCCGGACAGATCAAGCCATTGGGACAGGGAAAGGCGCAGGGCTTCTTCGTCATCAACGATGATTACCTGTGCCGTTTGCGGATTTGCAGTGGCGGTATCGATTGTCGATTGCGGCATTACTTCTGCGTCCCCCGCATCAGTGGCAATTGTATTTCAAAGCAGGCTCCGCCGCCCGCACGGTTATAGGCACGGATGCTGCCGCCAAAGTCACGAACAATCCCGTAAGTCACCGAAAGCCCGAGCCCTACCCCTTGCCCCGGATCCTTGGTGGTGAAGAACGGGTCGAACAGCAAACCAAGGGTTTCCTCGCCAATGCCCGGACCGGTATCGGAAATGCGAATGGTGGCCTGATCGCGTGTTCCTGACAGGTCGATGATGATCCGTTTTTTTGCCTTTGGATCCTTGTCATCGATGCTGGCCATCGCATCAAGCGCGTTGCGGATGATATTGACAAAAACCTGTTCGATCCGCACCAGGTCGGCATGGACGATCAGATCGCCAGCAAAATCGGACTGTTCAAGCACGCAGCCCTCGTTATGCAACTGCGATGACAGCAGCTGTATCACATTATCAAGGGCGGCCCGGATATTGACGGGTTCAAGCACGCCGGTCGATTTGCGCGAGAAGGTTTTAAGTTGTCCAGTGATTGATCCCATGCGCTCGGTCAGGGCGGAAATCTGTTCGATATTGGGGCCGAGATTTTCGGATTTTCCGCGTTCAAGCATCAGTTTGGCGCTGGCGCAGAAGGTTCTGATCGCGGCAATTGGCTGATTGATTTCATGGGCAATTGCGGCCGACATCTGACCCAATGCCGCCAGTTTTCCGGCCTGAACCAGCTCGTCCTGTGTGCCGCGCAACTCGGCCTCTGTCTTGCGGCGTTCGGTTATTTCCTGTTCCAGGCGGGTGTTAAGTGCCTGAATGCGGGCAAATTCCATGGATTTGCGCTGTGACGCCAGTTTCAATTCACGTTCGCGCAAGAATAGGACAATCAGGATGATCAGGCCCGACCCGATCAGGGTGATCAGCATGACACTGGTGCGCCGTTCGGACACATAATCCATCGGGGTCAGGTAAAACAGGTTCCATTCGCTGCCACTGATCGGTTTGACGTCGAACAGAAAGCGTTCATTGCCGATTTCAAGCAAACCATCCTCGCCAGATGGATTTTCATCCATATTCAGGGGTAAAAGTTCCTGTCCGGAATATTGGCGATTGCGCAGAATCCGCTCGCGCTCCTGATCGGTTAGCGGGCGAATGGTCCGATATTTCCAGTCCCCGCGACTGGTCAGCATGATGACGCCGTCAGCGTCCGAGACGAAAACGGTTTCACCCCCGTCCTGCCAGTTCCGCTCTAGTTCATCGAGTTCAAGTTTGACTGCGACCACGCCGACAATTTCACCGGATTTTGCAATCGGGTGGGAAATAAACAGGCCGGATCGCCCGGTGGTAACGCCGATCCCATAGAAAAAGCCTTCCTGCCCTGCGAAGGCTTCGGTGAAATAGGGGCGGAAACTGTAATTCTGACCGACGAAACTGTCCGGGGTGTTCCAGTTGCTTGCCGCAACCGTGTTGCCGGACCTGTCGATGACATAAAGCGCAGCAGCGCCCGAGCGCTGATTGACCTTTTGCAGATACTGGTTGGCTATATCCACAGTGCCATTGCCAGTAACGACATCGACGATTTCGTGATTGCGGGCCACGACATAAGGCAGATAGCGATACCGGTCGACAGCGGCGCGAAGTGTGCTTTCATAAAGTGCAAGGCGGGCCTGGGCTGTTTGCTGCAACTGGCTGATGGCAAGGTTTCCGGTCGAATTGACGGCAAGCCAGACGACCAGGCCGGCAATGACAATCCCCGCAAAACTCAGCGACGCGCGGCTATAGGTGCTTAACCAGTAGAACAATCCTGCCTCCCGCGCGTTAGAGTGTGGTTCGTTGACCCGGCCAGACGTTTTGATTGCCCTGTCGGGTGACGGGACTCCGGCTTCCTGTTCGGGTGCACGATAGTTATGTGGCATCGGGACGGGGAGTCAATAAAGACGCATGGCAATACCGGTATTGAATGTCGCTTTCCCATAGGGTGGAACGGCAGAAATCAGGTAGGGTCTTTGTATTGTACATGAACAAAGCCTCAAATATGCCTCAAGTGGTTATTTTTTCGCCACAATGGGATGTATTTTGTTACGCTTGTTTCAAATTTTAATCTGTCCAACTGACGAGGTTCAGGTGAGTAAGATCGCACTTGTTGATGACGACCGTAATATCCTGACATCGGTTTCGATGGCGCTTGAAGAAGAAGGCTATGAGGTCCAGACATATTCCGACGGGTCCGAGGCGCTGCATGCGTTGACCAAGGAAGAACCCGATCTTGCCGTGCTCGATATCAAGATGCCGCGCATGGATGGCTTGGAACTTCTGACCCATCTTCGCAAAAAGACCCAGATGCCGGTCATCTTCCTGACATCCAAGGATGACGAGGTCGACGAGCTGACCGGTCTGCGTCTTGGGGCGGATGACTATATTAAAAAGCCGTTCTCGCAGCGTTTGCTGATCGAACGTATCCGTACCTTGCTGCGCCGTGCCGAAATCATGCGCGCAGGCGGTGTTCGTCCGAGCGGTTCGGAAGATGTCATTCAGCGTGGTGAACTGGTTCTTGATCCGTCGCGCCATATGTGCAGCTGGAAAGGCCAGCATGTGAACCTTACGGTCACGGAATTCCTTCTGATTCAGGCGCTGGCAAAACATCCGGGCCACGTGAAAAACCGTGATCAGCTGATTGATGCGGCATATGGCGAACATATTTATGTTGATGATCGCACCATCGACAGCCACATCAAGCGTCTGCGCAAGAAATTCCGCGAGACAGACAAGGAATTCAAGGAAATCGAAACCCTCTATGGTGTCGGTTACCGTTACCGCGATACGGCAACGGTTGCGGGTTGATAGCATAACACTCTTGTCGCAGTGCCGGGCCGGTTGGCCCGGCCAGAATTGCGGGTCTGAATGAGCGATTTACCTGCCTCGGCTGAACAGCAATCCGTGCCGCAACACGAAATCCGTGTCGCACGGATAGAGGAACGTCACGGTCTTTTTTCCCCGTTAACTTGGCGCATTCTGGCCGTGAATGCGCTGGCTCTTTTTGTGCTTGTTGCGGGTATTCTTTATCTAGGGCGTTACAAGCAGGAACTGATCCATTCCGAACTTGAAGCCATGGCCGTACAGGCGGAAATGTATGCGGCTGCATTGTCGACATCGGCTGTCGGACAGGGGGATGACGCCACCAACCGGGTGAAGCTTGAAGTCGCGCGTGAAATGGTGCGCCGGCTGGTCGGGATTACCGGTGCCAGGGCGCGACTGTTCGGGGCGAATGGCCAGCTGATTGCGGATAGCCGGAATGTCCGGACATTTGGTACCGGCGCGGTTCAGGCAGAAGAACTTCCAGCGCCGGGTGAAGATGACAAGCTTGCGGAAATCATGCGCAAGCTGACCGAAGGCGTGCTTTCGATTTTCGAAGGCGAACAGCCGCTTCCGCTTTACGTTGATCCACCGGTTGCCAGTGCCAGTGATTATCCCGAAGTGCGCGCTGCCCTTGCCGGTTATTCGCGCGGGGTGGTCCGGGTCGATAGCCAGGGCCGTCGTGTACTTTCGGTTTCCGTACCCGTGCAGCGCTTCAAGCAGGTTCTGGCATCGATCATGCTGACGAAGAATGGCGATGCGATTGAAAATGCCCTGCATGCGGTGCGGCTTGATATCCTAAAAATCTTTGTCTTTGCATTTGGTATCACGGTTCTGTTGTCGATCTATCTGGCCGGGGTGATTACCCGGCCGTTGAATCGGCTGGCACGTGCGGCCGAACGCGTCCGGCGCAGCAAGAACCGTCAGTTTACCATTCCCGATCTTTCGGATCGTCGCGATGAAATCGGCGATCTTTCGACGACGCTTCGCGATATGACCGAAACGCTTTGGGATCGCATGGATGCAATTGAACGTTTTGCCGCCGATGTTGCCCATGAAATCAAGAACCCGCTGACGTCGCTTCGCAGTGCGGTTGAAACCGCGACCCGCCTGAAAGACCCGGAACGCCAGCGCCGTCTGATGGAAATCATTGCCGAAGACGTGCAGCGCCTTGATCGACTGATCAGTGATATTTCCGATTATTCGCGTATGGATGCCGAATTGTCGCGCGCCGAGACCGAGGAGGTTGATCTGCGCGTGCTGTTGCAAACCCTGTGTGAGCTTTATAACGCTGACGCAGACGGTCCGCCGGTTAAGGCATCCGTTCCCGAAAACCTGATTGTGCCGGCCCTTGAAAGTCGATTGGTGCAGGTGTTCCGAAATCTGATTTCAAATGCGATCACCTTTACCCCCGAAGGTGGGTCGGTGCGGGTGCGCGCATGGCGTGACAAAGATCAGGCTGTGGTGACGGTCGAGGATGACGGACCGGGTATTCCACCAGGCAAGGAAGAAGCGATTTTCAATCGTTTTTATACCGAGCGTCCCTCGGGCGAGAAATTCGGCCAGCATTCCGGTCTGGGACTTTCGATTTCCAAACGGATTGCCGCAGCGCATAACGGCGACCTGACGGCGACAAACCGAATCCTCAACGGCGAGGTCAAAGGGGCGATCTTTACCCTGCGCCTGCCGCTTGAAGAAGGTGCATGAGTTCCCCGATTGGCAGTAATTTCTATCCGTGAGGATAGATATGCATGTTTCCGATTTGACAAGGCTGGATGACCCGCGCATCGTTTTGCCCGATATGACACAAATCCATGCAAATTGTGTCGCGCTTGGCCCTCATGCGATCCTTTTGCGCGGGCCATCTGGCAGCGGCAAATCCAACCTTGCTCTGCGGCTTGTCCGGGCTGGCGGGCGGCTTGTTTCCGATGACAGAACCGATCTTGTGGCGCATGAGGGCAAACTGATTGCCAGCGCGCCGATACAGATTGCACGATTGTGCGAAGTGCGCGGGATTGGTATCGTCCGCGGGCTTGCCCATCAGGCGGCAGGCGATGTGCGGGTTTTGTTTGATCTGGTGGCCGACCCGGCCGGGGTCGAACGGATGCCTGAACCCCGATCAGAAACGTTTTGTGGTATTTCGATTCCGTCCTGGAAAATCTGGCCATTCGATATGGCCGTCGAGGCCAAGATTGAAGTAGCCTTGGCTTTGGCAACAGGTGAGATGCAGCTCGAAACATGACCGATGCAGATGCAATAGGCCCGAAACAAGAGGGTAATGGCACCGGCGACACTGCCGGGGATACGCGACTTGTGCTGGTGACCGGAGTTTCCGGTGCCGGTCGGACGACGTCGTTGAAAATCTTTGAGGATTTCGGCTTTGACGCGGTGGATAACCTGCCGCTGCGGTTGTTGCCCGCATTATTGAGCGGGGGGACGGACCTTGATCAGCCGTTGGCGATTGGCCTTGATATCCGGACACGCGATTTTGGTGTCGATCAGTTTGTCAACATTGTCAGCGATTTGCGCAAGCAGCCAGGTGTCAATCCGATGGTGGTTTTCGTTGACGCGGAAACCGGCATTTTGCAGCGCCGCTTTACTGAAAGCAGGCGTCCTCATCCCTTGACCCATGACCGGCCACTTGTCGATGCGATTGAACATGAAAAACGCCTGATGGCGCCGATTGCGGCGACGGCGGACATGATTATCGATACCTCACGGCTTAAATCGGCCGAGCTTCGCAAGATCCTTCAGGACCAGTTTGCCATTGGCGAAAAGGATGCGATGGCGGTCTTTGTCAAAAGCTTTTCGTTCCGTCAGGGCGTGCCCGGTGAAGCCGACCTTGTTTTTGACGTTCGTTTTCTGCGCAACCCGCATTATGATCCCGAACTTCGTTTGCTGACCGGGCTTGATGACCGGGTTGGCGCCTATATCGAGAAGGATCAGGATTTCACCGGTTTCATGGATCGGTTAAAAGGCCTGATCGGCCCGGTTCTGCCGCGTTATGCGCAGGAAGGGAAAAGCTATCTGACTATCGCGATCGGCTGTACGGGCGGCCAGCATCGTTCCGTTTATATCGCACGCATGCTAGACGACTGGATTGCCGGTCTGGGATATGATGTTCATCTCAGCCATCGCGACAAGCCAGATGAACCAAAACCGGGGGAGTGAATTGATGGAGAAAACTGCATGATCGGGATGGTGCTCGTCACCCATGGCGATCTCGCGAAGGAATTCGTGTCGGCCTTGCAGCATGTTGTCGGTGAACAGGAAAATATCGCCGCCGTGTGCATCGGGCCGGACGACGATATGGAACAACGCCGTGCCGACATCCTTGCAAGTGTCGAGGCTGTCGATGATGGCAAGGGCGTTGTGCTGTTGACCGACATGTTTGGCGGGACCCCGTCGAACCTGGCGATTTCCATTATGGAACAGGCCAATGTCGAAGTAATCGCAGGGGTTAATTTACCTTTGTTGATCAAACTGGCTTCGGTGCGCATCGATGGCACGCTGGCCCAGACGGTCAATGCCGCGCAGGAAGCGGGCCGGAAATATATCAATGTGGCGTCGCGCCTGCTAAGCGGCGAGGAATAAACAACAAGAACAGAAGGTCGGGCGATCGGGGATGGCCCGGATCTTTTGAAAGTTTGCCGACGGGGATTTAAGGTCGGGACTAAGGCGGGACAAATATGGCGCAGACGGAAAAGCGGATCGTAACAATAAGCAATCAACGTGGATTGCACGCGCGGGCGGCCGCAAAATTTGTTAAACTTGCCGGTGAATTCGAATCCCGGATCATGGTGCGCAATCGTGGCACCGAGGTTTCGGGCGTATCGATCATGGGGCTGATGATGCTTGCGGCATCGACCGGCACGGAAATCGAGATAGAGGCAGCCGGCCCCGATGCAAAAAAGGCGATAGATGCCCTTAACGAACTTGTCGATGCCAAGTTCCACGAAGAATAATACAAAGAATAAGTAGGATTTCCGCACGGACGGAAAGCGGGATTTCTGGAAACAACAAGAACGAGTTGGCAGCAAACCAGGCTTGCAAGTTCCACCAAAAGACCAGACCACAATTGATGACCAATCGACGACCGGCCGCCGGGTAATTAGCGGGCTTGGGGCATCGGGCGGGATTGTGATCGGCCGGGCTTTTGTCATGGACCGGCAATATGTCGATGTCAGTCGCGCGCGTATCGATGCGGCGGCCATCCCGACGGAAACCGAACGTTTGCATAAAGGCGTTTCGGAAAGCATTGAACAGCTTAAACGTCTGAAATCGCAATCAGCCAATGTTGGCGGGGCCGCGTCCGAGGAACTTGGTTTTCTGCTGGATGCCTATGTTCATATGCTGACCCAGTCGCGCCTTGTCCGCGGGGCCGAGGAACTGATCCGGACCCGCAACATGAATGCGGTGCACGCGGTCAGCGACGTTATTGACGCCATCGCCAGCCAGTTTTCGGGCATTGATGACCGGTATATCGCCGCGCGCGCATCCGACATCCGCGAGGTCGGCCTGCGGCTGATGCGCTGCCTGATCGGTGAAACCGACAGGGCATTTGAAACCGCGCCAAAGGGTGCGATCCTGATTGCCGAAGAAGTCAGTCCGGCCGATATGGCCCGCCTTCAGCCCGGACAGCTTGCAGCCTTTGTCACCGCTCTTGGCGGGGCGGAGGGTCATACGGCAATTATGGCCCGGTCACTTGGTATCCCCGCCATTCTGGGGGCGGCCGACATCATTCGCGGGGTTTCGGGCGGTGATCTGATCATTGTCGATGGTGGCCGGGGTGAAGTGATCCTGCGTCCGACCGAGGATGACCTTTCCCATTATACCCAGCGCCGGGAAGACTGGCGGGCGGCGCGTGCCAAACTGGCCAGCCTGCGTGATGTGCCATCGGCGACCCGCGACGGGGTCGAAATTGACCTGCATGCCAATATCGAATTGCCCATCGAACTGTCGGCGGCGCTGGAAAACGGGGCGACCGGCATCGGACTTCTGCGCAGCGAGTTCATGTTCATGAACAAGGACTATCTGCCGGACGAAGACGAACAATATGCCGAACTGGCCGATATCGTGACCCGGATGAATGGCAAGCCGGTGACGATCCGTACCCTTGATATCGGGGGTGAAAAGCTTGCGGTGTCATTGCAGGCAGAAATCGGGTCCGGGCCAAACCCGGCCCTGGGATTGCGTGGCATTCGTTTGTCATTGCGTAAGCCCGAATTGCTGGAAGCCCAGATGGCCGCCATCCTGCGGGCATCCCTGCACGGGCCAATCCGGGTTCTGATCCCGATGGTGGTCAGCGTTCATGAAATGAGCCGGGCGCGTCAGATTTACGAAGCCGTTGCAAGGCGCCTGCGCAAGGAAGGCCATGCCATACCGGATGTTTTACCGCCACTGGGCGCGATGATCGAAATACCAGCAGCCGCACTGGCGATTGATGCCTTGGCGCGCGAAAGCGATTTCTTTGCTATCGGCACCAACGATCTGACGCAATATACACTGGCGATTGATCGTACCGACGATCAGGTGGCGGGGCTTTATGATCCGTTACATCCATCGGTTTTGCGCTTGATCCGTGATGTGATCAAATCATCGCGGGATCGCGACATCCCGATCAGTGTTTGTGGCGAAATGGCCGGTGACCCGCGATATACACCGCTTTTCCTTGGCTTCGGACTGCGCAATCTTTCGATGTCCCCGGTCAGCCTTTTGCCGGTCAAGCAGCGCCTGCGCCGTCTTGATACGCGTAATACCGAACATCAGGCCGCGCGTGTGATGGAACAATGGGATTCTGCACGCATCGCCATGATGCTGGATGATTTCAACGATCTTGCCTGACCGGCGATCATAATACTTAATAAATCAATCGGTTATGAAATGGGCCCATGCAGCATGGGCGCTGTGTATTTGCGTTTATTTTTCCGGCATTGAAAATTCATCGAAGAAAAGACTTGAAATCGATATAAAGAAATCTTTATATGTCTTCCATCGCGAACGGGCAAACCGTCGCACAGGAATTTTCGGGCGTATCTGCAAGATCCATGTGGTCGGCGGTTGCGCTGTTTTTGTTTGATTGGAGACGACATGTCGAACTTTACCGATTGCAAGGTCGCAGACATCTCGCTGGCCGCCTGGGGCCGCAAGGAAATCGCGATTGCCGAAACCGAGATGCCGGGCCTGATGGCGTTGCGCGAAGAATACGGTGCGGCCAAGCCGCTTGCTGGCGCACGCATCGTCGGTTGCCTGCACATGACCATTCAGACCGCGGTTCTGATCGAAACCCTGACTGCACTTGGTGCTGAAGTTCGCTGGTCGTCGTGCAACATCTTCTCGACTCAGGATCAGGCTGCTGCGGCAATTGCGGCAACCGGCGTTCCTGTCTTTGCCTGGAAGGGCGAGACCGAGGAAGAATTCTGGTGGTGCATCGAGCAGACCATCACTGGCCCGAACGGCTGGAAACCAAACCTGATCCTTGATGATGGCGGCGACGTCACCCAGCTGATCCACGACAAGTATCCGGAACTTCTTGAAGACATCAAAGGTCTTTCCGAAGAAACCACCACCGGTGTGCATCGCCTTTATGAAATGGCGAAAAAAGGTACGCTCAAGGTTCCGGCGATCAACGTCAATGACTCGGTCACCAAGTCGAAATTCGACAACCTGTATGGCTGCCGTGAGTCACTTGTTGATGGCATCAAACGCGCAACCGACGTCATGGTTGCCGGTAAGATCGGTGTGGTTGCCGGTTTTGGTGATGTTGGCAAAGGTTCGGCTGCATCGCTGCGCAGCCAGGGTGCACGTGTTCTTGTGACCGAAATCGATCCGATCTGTGCGCTTCAGGCCGCGATGGAAGGTTACGAAGTCACCACCATGGAAGATGCCGCACCGGTTGGCGACATCTTTGTCACCACCACGGGCAATATCGACATCATCACGCTCGATCATATGCGTGCGATGAAAGACCGTGCAATTGTTTGCAACATTGGTCACTTCGATTCCGAAATCCAGATCGGTTCGCTGCGCAACTACAAGTGGGACAACGTCAAGCCGCAGGTCGACGAAGTCGAATTCCCGGATGGCAAACGTCTGATCGTTCTGGCCGAAGGCCGCCTTGTGAACCTTGGTTGTGCAACCGGTCATCCGAGCTTCGTGATGTCGGCATCCTTCACCAACCAGGTGCTGGCCCAGATCGAACTGTGGAAAAACCACGCGAACTACGAAAACAAGGTTTATGTCCTGCCGAAACACCTGGACGAGAAAGTTGCAGCCCTGCATCTCGACCGTCTTGGCGTGAAACTGACCAAGCTTTCCAGCGAACAGGCCGAATATATCGGCGTTCCGCAGGCTGGTCCGTTCAAGCCGGATCATTACCGCTACTAAGCGCAAACGCGTTTGTCATCAAAGCCGGTCCGTTCACTCGGGCCGGCTTTTTTGTGTTTTGTGGCGTTCAGTTCGGGTAAGAAAAAAAGACCACAACAGGGAAACGAGCCATGCCCCAGCTTGAAATCGAATATTCCGCCAACTTGCCGATTACCGAGCAGCTTCGCAGTTTGGCAATCAGCCTGCATCGCGAAATTGCCAAGACCGCCGATGCCGATCCGGCCAGTTTCAAGACCAGGTTGTCACCGCTTGAAAATGTTGTCATTGCCGATGGCGGACCAAAGCATGGCATGGTGCACCTTGATGTGCGTCTTCTGTCGGGGCGTTCGGACAACGTCAAATACGATGTCGGGGCTATTGCCCTTGAAACCCTGCGCGCGCATCTGGAAAATCTGGTTGGTGATTTCGATGTGCAATTCACCGTGGAAGTGCACGATCTGGATCGGGCCAACTACCACAAGCATGTGACATCGGCCTGATTATCAGGTTGGCTGATTACATCAGAAGCGCTTCGTGGATCGGATGATCGGGGCCATAACGATCATTCATCAGTTTGATCAGCTCGCGCGAAAACTGTTTTCCCGCATCCAGCAATGATCGTAGTTCCGCATCACTGCGATCATTCGGGCCGACTTTTTCCAGTCGCTTGCGAACGTCGGGATCGCTCAGTTCGCGCAGAAACCGATCATAAAGTTCAAGTGCGGGAAGGCTCTTGTTACCAAAGACAGTCTGTACGCGCGTGATCGGCGGAAGCTGTAAAAGTTCCGATAGCTTCGCCCGTTTGCCGATATAATCACGACCTGCGGTTTCTGCCGCCGCGATAATACCACCAAAATAAAGCATCTTACGCGAAAAGACGAGTTTAAGTCGTCTGGGTGCCCATGCCTTGCTGGCATCGCCTTCGCGGGTTTTGATTTCGAAATCGACGCTGATGGTGCGGTAATAGCGGATGACGTCATTGACCAGAAAGCGTGCGATGGATTCCCGTGTAACCGTTTCGGTAACGTAGTTGGCAATCAATTCATCAAAGAAGGCCCGTTTGCCGACTTCGTTATAAAGCCATTCACATTCCAGCAGGAACAAAAGGCGGCGTGTGGTGATCGAATTGGTGTCGCCATCAAGTCCGATACGGTTCACCAGTTCCTCGGCCGGGACATAGGATGAAAACGGGCCGTTAACGGCTGCCTTTTTGGTGACCATGGAACCGAGGATTTCGGAAACATCGCGGTGCGGAGCCAGATCACGATCAACTTCGCGGCCGATGATAAAGTAATCAAGGTCGGATTGTTCCGATGCCTCGTGCCGCCCGAACGAGCCGGTCACGACCACGCAAAAGGCGCTGCCATGCAGCTGATTGGCCAGCGCGCTGCGCATCTCGTCCAGCCGGGCGGCAGTGTAGGCCTGATTGCTTGCGATCGTATCTGGTAACAAGATTGAAGCGGTTCCGATTGAAGTCACTGATAAATCCAGTATCGACCTAAAGCCGAAAGATTAAAACCGGGTTTATGGCGAAAGGTAAGGAACCCCCGCCAAATGTGAGGACAGGCACATAATTGCCATCACTTGCCGATAAAACGGCCTCAAACGTGAATGACCATGATGCCATACATCATTCGTCGGGGCCGTTGGCCAAAATACTGTTCGCATATCTCCCCGATTGGAAATCACCTCAGATTACGGAGAAGTCCGATCAAAAATCTTTATCGCACTCTGCTTGCCGTTCCGCTTCTTGGCCTGATGGCAATGCCTGCCTATGCCCAATCGCCCGATACAACATCACCCGAGGTGATGAAGGATATGGCCCCGGATGCGTTACGCGAGGGGATAGAAAACCGCCATCCATCGGCTTACTACATCCTGGCGGCCAAACTGTTTAACGAGGGCGAACGCGATGACGCGGTATTCTGGTTCTATACCGGGCAGTTGCGCTATCGCACGCTTCTGGGCTGCAAACCCGATCTGGCACCCGATCAGGACCCGGCCCTGTTTGCGTCGCTGAACGAAACAGTCGGCAGGCCGCTTAACGGTTATGCGTTTGGGGACGTCGATGAACTTGGCACTACGATTGAGGACGTGCTGGAATGGGATGCGGAACATCCCAATGGTTATGTCAGCAAGGCCGAGTGCGAGCAGATTCTCACCGCCGAGCGTGCCGGGCTTGGTGAGTTGCGCGAGATGATTACCGAAAAGGCAGATGAAATCCGCAAACAGCGTGAAGAAAACGGGTTGGAAAACCGGTAAATTCGCCTGTCCGTACCTGAAGAAAGCCCGGCTCGAATGCCGGGCTTTTCATTGGTGGCATTTGTTGACGTTCAGGCAGGTAACGCGATAGCCTCGGTGCCATATTATCCGGTCCCGGGTGATATTTGCCTTATGAATTCCGCTGAAAGACGCCCCAATGGACATTGCCAACCTGCCATTCGGGACGACCGACTGGTCGTCGATCACGCCAACCGAACATTCCGGCGATACCGGTATGGCATACTGGAGGACACAGCAATTCGGTCCGATCCGGGTGCGCATGGTGACATATACGCCGGGCTATCTTGCCGATCACTGGTGCAAGAAGGGGCATATCCTGCTGTGTCTTGAAGGTGAATTGGTCACCGAACTGGAAGACGGGCGGGTTTTCACCCTTACACCGGGCATGAGTTATCAGGTGGCTGATAACGCCGAGGCCCATCGCTCATCAACAGAGCCGGGTGCAACATTGTTTGTCGTTGACTGATATTGATAATCCGGCGGCCCAGGTTTGTCAGGGCCGCCAGATATTTTCAGGTCAAATATTGCCCGCAGTTGCCAGGTGGCGCTGGCGCCTGCGTATTTGCAGTATCAGTGCCAGCAACGTCACGAATACAAGTACGATGCCATATCCTTCGGCTGTTCTGACAAGGCCGAAGACGGATACCATCCTGCCGGCCAGCAGTGCCGGAATACAGAATGACAGATAGGACATCACGTAAAACGCTGCCATCAGGCCACCGCGTTCGTGCGGCTGCGCGCGGGGCAATAGGGTTCTGACCGATCCAAGGAAGCTGGCACCAAAGCCAAAACCGGCCAGAAGTGACCCGGCTAGAAAAAGCCAAAGCATTCCCAATCCGATACCCGAAACCGATACTGCAATGCCCAGTGTCTGAATGAATGTTCCGGCAAGAAGGGCATCAGCTGGTTGTCTTTTTTGCGCAAACAGAACGGACACAGCACCTGACAACATCAAGCAGGCGACCGCAATTCCGCCGCTTAGAGATGGTGGAGCATTGGTTGCGCTGGCGATGACGGATGGCGCGAGCGACAGATAAAATCCACCCAGTGCCCATGCACTGCCATTTGCCGGGGCAATTTCCAGCATGGTTGATCGTGCCGCAGGGGGGACAAAAACCCGCGGTGTCAGGGACCTTAGAACGCCAGGTCGGCGTGCAGCGGTTTCGGGTAAGCCCCAAAGAAACAGGGCCAGCACAATCATCAGCAGCATCAAACCGATATAGCTTAGATGCAGGGGCATAGGGGCATATTCAACCAGAACGCCGGCAATGACAGCACCGCTGGCAAGGCCAAGCAGGGGGGCGATGCTGTTGGTGATTGGCCCTTTGTGGTGGTCATTGTCAAAAAGTGCCGCGCCAAGGGCGGCAGTGGCAAGACCGGTGGCAAAGCCCTGTACCGCGCGTGCGATTAGCAGCATCGTAAGATTTTCCGCCGTGATAAAAAGGGTCATCGCCGCGATTTCAATTATCAGGGCGGCGAAAATAACCGGCTTGCGTCCGACAAAGTCGGAAGATGATCCGAAGACCAGAAGTGAAATCAGTAACGTCAGAACATAGATCGCAAAGACCAGTGTCAGCATGGTTGGCGAGAAATGCCAGTTCTGTTGATAAAGCTGATACATCGGCGTGGGGACCGATGACGCAGCGGTAAAGATGATAATGACAAAAGCCAGAAACCATCTGGCCGGTGCATTTGTCGGTGGTGACGACGGGGCGTGCATGGGAACGTCCTTAAAGCGAAATATTTGCGTTTAATGCAGTTTGCG
Source organism: Thalassospira lucentensis (assembly GCF_001613805.1). Classification (GTDB taxonomy): domain Bacteria; phylum Pseudomonadota; class Alphaproteobacteria; order Rhodospirillales; family Thalassospiraceae; genus Thalassospira; species Thalassospira lucentensis_A. Next base: position 21,642 of record NZ_LPVY01000005.1, on the reverse strand, counting down.
TGAAATTCTCCCTTAACGCAAATTATTTGTGTTAAGGTCGGTTTCATGAAAGTCCATAAAGGCATACGCACTGGTGGCCGCAGTGCTCGCGTCCAGAAGGCAGTTCATGAAGCAGTTCATGAACTGTTATCGAGTCATGATCGCGAGGCTCTTACGGTGCCGATGATTGCACAGATGTCGGGTGTAACACCGTCAACGATTTACCGTCGCTGGGGTGATTTGCCATCCTTATTGGCGGATGCGGCACTGGATCGATTGCGCCCGGATGACGATCCGGTGGATACCGGGGCGCTTGCGACCGATCTTAAACAGTTCGCAGAAGCCTATCTTGATGAAACCGGTTCCGAGCTTGGCAAGACGATGCTTCGTGATGTTGTTGCATCCGGGGATAACGGCACGACGATGCGTTGCGCGGAAATCGCGCGGTGCCGACTGGCGGTGATTGTCGAACGCGCGCAAAAACGCGGACAATGGACCCCCAGCGTCGATCAGCTGGTTGACGGTATTATCGCACCCATGACCTATCGCATTCTGTTTGATCGGCAACCGCCAACCACGAAAGAACTTTTCGTCATGGTTGATCGATGCCTGATCCGTGAAAAAGCCGAAAAACCGAAAGACTGAAGGTTTCGGAAATTACCCCAGATACACCTGACTTGACGGATACGAAATGCGCGGCGGAACACGACGGGCAAGGAAGAAGCCCAATGTGAGTGGCCCGACACGACCGATAAACATCGTAAGTTCGATCACGATCCGACCCATTGTATCAAGTTCCCCGGTTGTGCCGCGCGACAGTCCGACGGTGCCAAAGGCGGACGTGACTTCAAACACCAGATTAAGAAAATCGCCGTCATGTGAAAGGGTGATCAGAAAGATGCCTGTCATGACGACGAAGATCGAAATCATGGTCAGGGCAAGCACCTTCATGACTTCTTCAAGCCCGATGCTGCGTCCGAAGGCATGCAGCTGGCTGTGGCGTTTGAAGAAGGCGATGGTTGCCAGAACCAGCACGATAAAGGTGGTAACCTTGATGCCGCCTGCGGTCGATGTGCTACCAGCCCCGATCACCATCAGAAGAATGAACATGAGCGCGGTGGTATCGTGCATGGATCCGATATCGACAGTATTGAACCCTGCGGTCCGGGTGGTCAGTCCCTGAAACCAGCTGATTTGCAGTTTGTCCAGCGGGTTTGAGAATGCGCCAAGGGTTGCCGGGTTATTCCATTCCAGTACGGCAAACATCAATACCGACCAGATCACCAGAACAAGGGTACCGCTCAGCATCAGCTTGCTGTGGAGTGACAGATGGCGCCAGCCGCGATGGATGAAAATATCAGATATCACGCTAAATCCGATCCCGCCGATAACAAGAAGGGCGGGGATTGTCAGGTTCAGGACCGGATTGGTTGCCCATTGACTGAGACTGTCCGGCATCAGGGCAAAGCCCGCATTGTTGAATGCCGAAACCGAATGGAATATTGAAAACCAGAGTCCCTTCGCCCAGCCAAAATCGGGGACGAAGACTAAAAGCAACAGGATCGCGCCGATCAGTTCACAGATCAGAACGACCATCAGGATGGTTTTGATCAGCCCACCCAAATGATGCAGCGAGGTCTGGTTCAAATCTTCGCGCAGGAAACTGTGATGGCGCAACCCGATCGGCAGACCAAGAACGGACAGAACAAGGGCGGCAAAGGTCATCAGGCCAAGCCCGCCAAGCTGGATCAGGATCAGGATGACCGCCTGCCCAAACAGCGTGAAGTTTGATCCGGTGTCGACCACGGCAAGCCCCGTGACGGTTACCGCTGATGTTGCGGTAAATAGCGCATCGGAAAAAGTGATGGCTTTGGTTAGCGACACGGGCAGGCAAAGAACCACGGCCCCGATCAGGATCAGCACAAGATACAGGATCGCCAGCAAAAGCGGTGGCGCGATCCTGATCGGTTTTCCGGGGCGGTTCGGAAAATAGAACTGCATGCCTCAGATGCCGTCGCTGAAATCGCGCAGGTTCTGGCGACGGCCAAGGATCAGGACCTTGTCGTTTTCTTCAATCGTGACCGATCCGGTTTCGCAACCGATAAATTCCGACCCGCGCAAGATGCCAAGGCAGCGCAATTCATGCGATGCCTCCAGATCAAGGGATTCAACGGTTTGACCGATAAGGGATTCGGGTACCTGCAGATTGATGACATGCATGCCGTTGCCAAGGCTTAGATAATCACGCACGGCGGGGTTATGCAGTTTTTGGGCGATATGCTGGCCGATTTCCTGTTCCGGCAGAATGACCCGGTCAGGTTCCAGTTTGGTCAGGATCCGATGATGGGTTTTGTTGATGGCTTTGACCCAAACCGTTTTCACGCCAAGCATTTTGACATTCATGGTGCAAAGGATATTGGCCTCAAGGTCTTCGCCAATTGCGATCAGGGCAACGTCATACTTGTCGACCCCGGCTTCGCGGAGTGCTTCTTCATCACGGCCATCGGCAATGACGGCTTCAGAAAGAATACCGGATAGGGCGGATACGGATTTTTCGTCGATATCGATACCCATGACGTGATTGCCATTGCGCGCAAGATCGGTGGCGACCGTGCTGCCGACGGTTCCAAGCCCGATGATGACGAACGTCCTGTGATGCTTACGGGCCATATCGCTGGCTCCCTTGTAAATGGATTGCCCGATGCAGCAATTTTCGCCCGGTCAATTTCCGGACCGGATGGCATGCAAATCAGTCAAACAGGCTTGCTGCAGCAGCCTGTTGTGCCGGGTCTGTCAGATTGCCGACACGTCGCAGGAACGAGTTCTTTTCCTCGTAATAGCGTTTGCCGAGATCGGCAAAGCTTTTGACTTCGGCATCTGTGTTGATGTGAAACTCGCGTTTGGGGACCTGGGTCGCATTGTGGTCCAGAATTGCAGCAGCAGCGCTGATTTCAGGGTCGACGACCTCGGCAACACCGTCAAGTTCGATCCGGTTTTTCAGGCTGAACAGGAACTTCTTGAAAGCCGGGTGGCGTTGCAGGAAGGCTTTTTCGGTCAGAAGAAAATCGTTTGCGGCAAAATCCGGCGCATTTTTCACAACAAATTCGCGGCACAGATGATCGGTGGCAAAGCACATCGGGCCGAAAATGAAATTGCGATAGATGTCTTCTTTAAGCTGCCAGAACTTATCAAGTCGTTTCAGGGCGTCTTCATCAAGCTTTACCGCCGCCTCAAGCAACAGACGCGGATGGCAATGGACATAGTTCGGATGCACATAGGTCTTGGTGCGGCTGATGCCTTCAAGTGTGTCGATATTGACCGGGCCCGACAGCAGGCTGGCATGGGGGTGGGTCGATTTTTTCGACAGAAGGGCAATGACCTCGTCCGGATCAACACCATGTTTCACCAGTAAATGATTGACCGAAAGATCAAGCTGAACTTCGCCGGTGATGATCTTTTCGGTCAACTGGTGATGGTTCAGGTTGAACCGGCGGGCAAATTCCGGTTCCAGCGTATGGGAAAACGGGCCATGGCCGATATCATGCAAAAGGGCCGCTGCCCCCAGAAGGTCGCGGTCAGCTTCCGAAAGGCCCATCAGGCGGCAATATTGCTGCGACAGCAGGGCAACACCAATGGTGTGGTCGTATCGGGAATGGCGGATATTGGCCGGGCGTCCGTTGGGATGAAACAGGTAATCAATGGCACCAAGGAACGAAATTTCGCGCAGCCGTTCAAACGCGTGTGACGCGATCAGCTTTTTATGCAATGGGCGGTCAAAGGCCGATGCGATCTGCGAACGTTTGAAATGATAGTTATATTGCGGGGCGTCGCGAAACAGCAGTTCCCATTCGGCGATGTCATCGGCACTGAAGTTGGTGTCGAACAGATCGCGGATTTCCGGTCCCGTCGGTTTGGCTGCGACAGACTCCTTTTGGGGCGCGGCCGGTCTGGCTGCCACGCGCGGCGCAAAAAGGTCTAGCTGCGGTTTGGGACTCATTTTTGAAATGACGAGATCGTTATAGCTGTTGTTTCGACAATAGCGCAGACATAGCCCGATTTGGGGTATATGTCATCGCGGTTTTTCCTGCGATCACGGGCGTTCGACCGGGTATTGGGAAAACGTCGTGAAACAGTGGTAAAAGCCAGACGTTTTCACCATAATAATAGCTCATAAACACAAACGGTTAACAACACGTGACACGGCCTGCATCCGATCATCGACGGGGGAAAGAACCAATTGGTTCCCGCAAAGGGGAATCAAACAGGTTTGGTTTGTCCAGACTGTGGCAGTGGGGATGCTATGGCCTGACGTCGCTTTTCATCGCAGCCGACCTGCATGCGCAGGAAAAGTTTCGTGTTGGCAATGCTGCTGATGCCGTACCCGATGCGGCGACGCAACCTGCTGGCACATCGATATTTGGCGGTCTCGCGGATCTGAGTGACCGGGACTGGCTTGTCGTTGGCCTGGCGGCGATTGGCGGGGCGGCGATCGCGGGGGGAATCGGATGGCGTTTATCGTTGCGCATGCGCCGCCATCTTGAAGAGGCGGAAGACCACGAATCCGAACTTGCGGATTCAACCGAACAATTTACCCATCTGTTCTTTGCCGGGCCTGACCCGGTTTATTACTGGAGCCAGGCCGGCTTTGCCGAGGGTGCCAGCCCGTCGCTTAAACGTGCGTTTCAGCTTGGCAAGGATGGGCGTTTTCCCGATGTGCTTGACCAGTTGCGCGATGATGACGCAAGAGCACTCAAGGAGCGTGTCCGAAACCTGAAATCCACCCACGAACGGTTTGAACTTTGGGTGACCGCAGTTGATGAACGCAAGTTCCACGTTACCGGGGCAATGGCCCGCAAGGACCGCAATTCACCGGTTCTGGCACATGCGTTGTGGTTCCGCGATGAAACCCGCCATACCCGCGAACGTGAAAGCCAGTTTGGTGATTTTACAGCCCTTAAGCACGAGGTTAGCGGACTAAGGCTTTTGATCGACAGTCTGCCTTTCCCGGTGTGGCGGCGCGATGGCGATTTGCGCCTGATCGATTGCAATGCGGCCTATGCGGCGGCGGTGGAGCTTCCGACAGTCAGTGATGCACTTGCCAAACAGGCGGAGCTTGGCACGGGCGTGATCCCCGATCACGGCAAATCGCTTGCAGCATCGGCATTGCGCAACAGCGAAACCATGACACGCGATTATCACATCGTGATCAAGGGCGACCGCAAGCTTCTGCGAATCACCGAATGTCCGTCACAAACGCCCGAAGACCTTGACGGTCTGATTGGCTTTGCGATTGATTGCACTGCGATCGAGGAATTGCAATCAGACCTGTCGCGTCATATTCGTGCCCATGCCGAAGTTCTGGAAAACCTTGGAACCGCTATTGCGATTTACGGCGGCGACAAGCGGCTTATTTTCTTTAACACCGCTTTCACCAAGCTTTGGGATATGGACGAGGACTGGCTATGGGCAGAACCGTCGCTTGACGATGTTCTACGTCGGATGCGCGATGAACGAAAATTGCCGGAAGTCACCGACTTTACGCAGTTCCGCAATATCGAAAACCAGCGCTTTACCGATCTTCTCAAACCCGAAGAAGACCTGATGCATCTGCCAAACGGCATGACGTTGCGGCGCTTTATTTCGCCCCACCCGTTTGGCGGGCTGATGTTCGCCTACGAAGATGTGACCGACAAGCTGGTCCTCGAAAGCAGTTACAACACCCTGATCGCAGTACAGCGCGAAACGCTTGAAAACCTGCATGAAGCGGTTGGCGTGATCAGCGGCGATGGAAGGCTGCGGCTTTATAACCATGGCTTTGCTGATGTCTGGGGGCTTGAAGACAGCTTCCTTTCGGGTGCGCCTCATATCAGCGAAGTGGTCGAGGAAGCGCGCGAATACTGGCATGATCGCGAAGACTGGGACAAATTCAAAAGCCGGATGGTTGCGCGTATCACCAATCATGAACCCATGAGCGGTCGTATCGAACGTGCCGATAACAGCATCATCGATTTTGCCATCGTGCCGCTGCCTGACGGGGCGGTGATGATGTCCTATATCGATGTGACCGACACGATCCGGGTCGAACGGGCGCTGCGTGAACGCAACGAAGCCCTGCGGACCGCCGATCAGATGAAGTCGGACTTCATTTCGACTGTATCGCGCGAACTGACCCGGCCGCTTGACCATATCAATGGCGAGGCAGATCGCCTTATTCCCCATCTGCAGGGTAATGTTGCGCAGTCGGTTGAGACCATCCGCGCCGAAGCCCAAAGCATGCTGGCACTGGTGGACGACATGCGGGACCTTGCAACGCTGGGATCCGGGCAGGTCGCACTTGAACTTGATACGGTCGACCCCAGGCGGTTGTTGCGCTCGCTCGAGGCGTTGACGCGGGCGCGTCTGGCGGAACTTAACGTTTCGCTACGGCTTTACTGTTCGCGCAATATCGGCTGGATGATTGCCGATGAACGCCGCCTTAAACAGGCATTGTTCATTCTGGTGACCAATGTCCTGCGTACCGCTCCCGAGGGCAGTGAGGTTTCCGTGGTTGCCCGTCGTCGGGGCGAGGATATCGATATCAGCATTTCACTGTCGGACGAGGCACCGCAACCGATGCTGTTTGAAGGATTGCGCGAGGGCGAATCGCCATCTGCACGCCGGGCGCTCGGCATGGCGATGGTTCGTGCGGTGGTTGAAATCCATGGTGGCCGGGTCAAGGTCAGCCGGGATGGTCATGAGATTTCCTGCATCCTGCCCGCGGGTGAGGAAAGCGATCTGGAATGAAAAAAGGCGCCCCACCGGGCGCCTTTCGCATTCTGGATATACCAACAGTCATCAAACCCTGAACGGCACTTCCTTGCCGGCAATGAAAGCATCGATGTTATCAAGGGCTCTGAACCCCATGGCGTTGCGTGTTTCCACAGTTGCCGACCCCAGATGGGGCAACAGGAACGTATTGGGCAGATCGCGATAGGCCGGTTCGATATTCGGTTCCCCGGCAAAAACATCAAGCCCGGCGGCGGTCAGTTTGCCCGATTTGAGTGCCGCGATCAGATCCTTGTCATTGACGACATCGCCGCGTGCCGTATTCACAATGATCGCCCCATCTGGCAGCTTGGCGATGAAATCGCGATTGACCATGCCGCGTGTTTCCGGTGTTGACGGGCAATGCAGCGACAGGAAATCGCAATGGGGGAGCAGGTCATCAATGGATGGGTGATAGGTCGCGCCAAACTCCTGATCTTCGGGCAGGCGGCGACGGTTGAAATAATGGACTTCCATATCAAAACCACGCGCACGTTTGGCGACAGCCTGTCCGATCCGGCCCATGCCGATAATGCCCAGTTTCTTGCCGGTAACCTGTGTGCCCATCATATGCGTCGGGCGCCAGCTTGACCACGTGGCATTGCGGACCTCGGCCTCGCCCTCGCTTGCACGGCGCGCGGCACCCAGAATCAGAAGCCATGCAATATCTGCCGTTGCATCGGTCAGAACCCCGGGTGTATTGCCGATCACGAAGCCGTTGGCCTTGGCCGCAGCCAGATCAATATGGTCGGTGCCCACCGAAAAGGTGGCGACAATGCCGACCTTCTGGGGCAGGGCCGCAAAGAAGGCGGCATCAATCGGGTCACCGACCGAAACCAGGGCGGCGTTCGCGTCCTTGCACAGATCAAGTATCTGATCGCGTGACAGCGGATCATCGCCGTCCTGCATGCGCAGATCATAACTTTCGCGTGCACGTTTTTCGACGGCATCCGGCAGACGTCTGGTGATGGCAAGTACCGGTTTCATTCTGATCTTTCTCCCTGAATTTTCTGGCTTATTTGCCGATTGTGTCAGAATAGCTGGCCAAGGGCGAGCCGAATGCCGATTGTCGTGATGGTCAATGACAGCAGGAAGTCTGCCGCCACAATCGCGCTTGCCGTCATCGTTGGAACCACAAGGGTCAGCTTTGCGATATAAACCCCGTAAATCAGCATTGCGATAACCGCGACAAGCACAAAGCCGCCCGCACCGAGCATAGGAAAGATTGCGCCCAGAAACAGCGCCAGCAAATAGACCCCCATTTGCAACACGCTTGACCAGTTATAAACGGTGATGAATGCGATGTAACGGTTCGACCGGTCGATCATCGGTGCGACATGCAGCATCAGCAGCGGAAAGGCGAACCATTTCATGACATAGGCAATGGTTTCCACCAGCATGTAACGCCCGACCGGGAATTCATCAGGAACCGTGTCGAGATCATGCCAGCGCAAAAGTGCAAAGGCCGGAAAAACGATAAAGGCGGCAAGGAAAGAGCGCCAGAACGCCTCGATGGAATAGTCAAAGAAGGCAAGGCCTTTGGCATCGCCACGTGCAATGCGCCAGGTTCCGTAAAGAGCGCGTAGGGTTTCAGTCGACATGGTCATGGGTGGCAGTCGTTTCAAACAAAATGGACCAGATAAGGGGGCGAAAGCTCGGAGCCGGGGCATGGCCACTTGGCCGGTTTGCAGCTTATCCCCGTTTGACCCTGCTTCACAAGACGGGTACGTGTCCGTCTGTTAACCGGCGCACTTTGATCCCGGAATTCAGGCAAAAGCAGGAAACAGACATGTCGGACAAACTTGCCGGATATTTGCCGCGTCTGTCATTCCTGCAGACGACGGAACCCGGCTCGTTAACGTTGGCGCGTCTTTATCTTGAAATGGCAACCGCACTCGACAAATCCGAACGGATGATGGCCCTTTCCCTATTTGACGAGGCAGATCATCTGTTTGCCGCTCATCTGCAAACGGCACCGGATGCCGCGCGTGCCGGGCTGGCCCATAGCCTGAACAATCGGGCGGCGCTTGAAATTGATGGACAGCAATGGGCGGACGCGGTTGATGCCGCGCGACAGGCTGTGGAACTGCGTCGTGACCGGTTGGCGAATATGCCATCGGGCCAAAGCGAAGCCGCCCGCCTTGATCTTGGTTATTCGCAGGGCGCACTTGTTCTGGCATTGCGGGGTGCCGGGCGGTTCGGGATCGCACGGGAAACCTGCGCCGAGGCGCTTGGCAATCTTGCGATATTCGCCGGAAAGAAAAACCAGCAGGCATTTATCCTGCTGGCGAAACTGATCTGTCTTTATACCGAGCTTTGCAGCAGAACCGACGAAAATCCCGATCCGGTTCTGTTGCTGCCGCTGGCGAAAGCCTTTTACGACAGCAATCAGACCGGATAATGCTTCCGACCTGACACTTAGCGGGTGCTTTTCACTGACCAGCTCAGATTGACTTCCTTACCGGCAGGAACCTCTATCGTCCAGACGATCAGGTCTGGCTGCGGTTTGGTATGTTTGTGATCTTCGCCGGTCACAACCCAGTCGGCCGGGACATTTTCACGGATCGTGACGGTTTCGGTACGTTCGCCACCATTGGTGATCGACCATTCCATATTTGCCGTAATTTCATCGGGCATGTTCGGTCGTGCCTTGCGGTCAAATGCCGTGACTTTACGGGTCCCTGAAATGTTGCTGGCCTGACCAAGGCGAATGGTCGCCTTGCGACCGACCGGGGTCAAAGACAGATTGTCTTCGCCAAGGAAGCCGGTCACGCCACTTTCAGATTGGCCAAATACACGTACCGTGCCAGCGGGCCACGGGCTTTCTTCGTCCGGCCCGCCATCATTCTCGATCTCGATTTCAAGGTCCGGGCGGCTAAATTCAGACACGTCGCTTTGACCAGCATAGTAAAGATTGGCGCTGCCGTTAAAAATCACCTTGCGGGTCGCGGGCAGGGCCTGGGATGCGATCAGCGGCATCATGACGACATCGCCATTGCGCATTGAAAGCCCATCAAACGGGCCGTAAACATGCAGGTTTTCCATGGTTTCACGATCCGGTGCATTCCCGCCCGGCGCGCTATCGGCCATGGCAGACATCATCATTTCACCGCGGGCCGCCTTCGCCATTGGTGTGTGCGTTACCCGGTTGGGATCCCCGGCAACCAGACGCAGTTGGGCATCGTTGATCGCGGTGCCGGTCTGGTTGGTGACACGTGCCATTGCCGACAGGTTAAGGACATTCTGGGCACTGTCATATTGTCCGACATAGGCTGTTTGCCAGGAAACGCCACCCAGAAGGTAGGCAAGCGAGATGTGATCAAGTGCGGCATCCGAGCCGATGGTGGCCTCTATTGCCGGACTGGTGGCGAAGTTACCGGGCAGGTCGGAAATAATGATCTGTTCAACAGGAATCTGTTCGATACCATCAAGGGTGCGAACCAGTGCGCCACCGTCAATCGATAGCAACGTACCTTCGACCAGTTCGTCATCCTTGCGCCGGATGATAATGGTTTTGCCGACCTGATCCTGCAGCAGACGATACATGGTTGCCGGACCGTTCGCGGTATTGCGCAGCGAATGCCAGACAAGGTTTGCGTCTTTCTGCGCGCCCATCAGGAACGTGTCGTCCATGATGGTTTGCGGCAGGTCTTCGATCCGAAGTGTTTTGACCCCCTTGGGGATCGTCCCGTTTCGTTGCTCGGCAATCATGCCAAGGTTGCCGGGGTAAACGGTCAGCTGCATCTTGCTGCGGTTTTCACCAGAAAGCGTGATGGTTTCTTCGGTTTTTTCGTCACCGGACTGTGCAGATGCCGGTTCTATGACCGGGCCAACAAAAAGGGCCGCGCTAAGAAGCGTGGCCATGGCAAAACGGTTGCGCATTTCTGATGACATCTCGAATCCCTTGTGTCGCTTGTTGCGTATTGTTCTTGAGCGAGCTTTACGCGAAAAAGTGGCAGGATCAAGGACGTATGAAGGTTTCGGAAGGACCATTACCGCAAAAGGTCCTTCCCTGGTCGGCTGGCGAAAAGTTATCCGCCCAGTGTCTGATGGTAGGAATAACTCGTATCGGGTAGCAGATGCTGGTAGGCGGCCTGACGGGATGTATCGATGATGATTGGTGCACGCAGATTGACCGACATGCTGGTCTCGCCACCGTCATCGGGTTTGTGAAGGGTCACAATCAGCAAAACCGCACCTTCGTCTTTTTTGATGCCATGGATGGTAAAGGCCTGAGCTAGGTGTTCGGGCTTGATGCTGTTGCTTTCCATATTGTAGGGGGCAACGATAAAGGCCAGTTCCGGCTCTGTCAGGCTTTGCATCAGGATAAAGGTATTGTTGCTTTCGCCCGGAAAATTGGCGAGGGCAAAGACGTTGTGATCAGGAAAACCCTTGATTCCTGTCGGGAAATAAATGGCCTTATCCCACAAGAATTCCTTGTCTCCGAACAATGTGCGGATTGTAACAGAAGTCGGTACGCTGCCCGCTTCTGGTGACTGCGGTGTTGCGGAATCCGCCATACCGTCCTCCCTTATTCTGATGCTTTTACGAGTAAATGGCATTTTGGACCGGTTTCACCAGAATTCAAGGGGTTGGCATATCCCGACGGTCGAATTCTTCAAGTGGCTGATCGGGACTGAAAATGAACCGTGACCGGTTGACTGAAACCTTTTACCCGGATGGCATCCTGTTTTCCGAAGCTTCGCAGCAGGGCGGATCCTGCAGAAGATGTTTCTGACCGGAGTTTTCGCGCAAAACTGTCGCTGATGATGATGTCGGTATCAAGCGTTCTGGTCGCACGTTCGAGACGGGCGGCCAGATTGACACTGGCACCGATGACTGCCGGTGTGACGGCTTCGCCTTCGCCTATATCGCCCACAACGGCCGGGCCGAAGTTAAGGCCGATACCGATCTGAAGTGGTGTGGTGCTGTCCGTCAGATCACTGTTTTGCCAGTCGCGGACATGGCAAACCATTGATTGGGCCGCGGATAATGCATTTGCAGCCGGGCAATCCATATCGTCAAACGCGCCAAAACTCGCCATGACCGCATCGCCGATATATTTTTCAACAATACCGCCATAAGCCCCGATTTGCGTCGTCATGATCTGGTGAAACTGGTTTAGCAATCGCATGACATCCTGCGGATCGCGTTTTTCCGCATAACCGGAAAAACCGATAATGTCGGCAAACAGGATAACGCATTCGCGCCTTGCGCCGATCCGGATCGGCTCGTCACGATCTGCCAGTTGATCAGCAAGGGCAGCAGGGAAATAGCGGGCCAGATTGCCATGTGCACGTTCGGCGGCCGCAAACTGATTGATCAGGACGCGTAACCGCGAAACCATCACCGCACATGCCAGTGTAAAGACAACAACAATCACAACCTGCTCTGCCAAAGCAGAAATATCGATGAATTCAGGCAGATTATAGGTGGTAATGATTTCATCCTGGGTTGGCGCCCAGTCATCCCCGAAATGCTGCGAGATGATGACGCCCGGGCGTGTCATCAACCAGACGATGCTCGTGCTCCAGGCAATGAACAGCCAGAAGCCGAACCAGATGATCAGGCGCGGCGAAAAGGTCATGATCACCAAGGCCATCATGATCATGGAAAACACCACGCCGCGATCACGAACGACAAAGCTGTACATCCATGCCGGATGATCGGTTAGCGGGCTCAGAGGATCGGGAACCACCGATACATAAACGATCAGGACTGCATCAACGATGGCCAGAACATAAAGAAGCCAGCGCCAGCTTCTGCCCCTAAAAGCCACAAAAAGCTGGATCAGAACCCCGGGGATGAACCAGCCCAGAACTTCCAGAAGAGAATAGAGCTCGCCAGTCGGGGAATCCGGTTTGGAAAACAGCAGCAGGATAAAGGCGAGCATGCAGATGCGCAGAAACGCAACAAGTATCAGGCCACGCTGCTCTTCGCGGGCGACCAGCCGGTCAAACAGGGAACTGGGGGAAGGATCAGCTTTTGATTGCATCGGCGAGAAGGTTTTTCAGGCCGTCCCTGTCACGGATAACCAGACGGCCATCCCGGCGCGTGATCAGATCGCGTTTTTCAAGGTCACGCAGCTTTTTGTTTACCGCTTCGCGTGTTACGCCCAGCATAAGGCCAAGTTCCTGTTGCGAAAGCGGAAGCGCGATGCGGATTCCTTCCGGGTCGGGACCGCCGTGACGTTCGGCCAGCCATAAAAGACGTTTGACCAGTCGCCCGGTCAGATCAAGGAAATTGGCATCTTCCAGAAGGTCGCTGACCCAGCGCAACCGCCGACACAGAAGTGCCGTAATATGGCGGCGCAACGGTGCTTCGCGATCAAAGATTTCAAAAAAATCGTCGCGTGAAATGAACAGAAGCCGTGTCGGACCAACGGCACGCGCGGTTGCGGTGCGGGGTTCGCCATCCAGAAGGGCGATTTCGCCAAATACAGCGCCGGGTGCCAGTACGTTCAGAACAATTTCCTTGCCGGTATCTGAAACGGTTGAAATGCGGATCTTGCCGGCTTCGACAGCATACAGTCCGTCTGCCGGAGAACCCTTTTCAAACAGCAACTCCCCATCATCCATCCGCCGAACGCTTGCCTGGTTTGAAAGTTGGGCGAGCAGTTCGGGATCAAGGTCCTCGAACAGGAAACTGCCTGCAAGAATGCGTGAGGCAATTTTGGCCAGTTGGGGTGTTGCGGTACCGGTAACGCTGTTCACTGAATTCACTTTTGAAAAGGGCGTCGTTTCGATCATCGAATCGATGCGTTGCTAGGCCAAAGTAGCATGAAATACCGGCTGCATCGCAAGTGTTTTACAGCAAATTCCATTGCGAAGGCAGGGGGATGGCTGTGAATTAGGGTGAATTGATCATGCTTTTGCCATGGAAGATCGGATTGTTGGTCCCGATATCGAAATGTACAAAAGCGTTCAGGCGTCCAGGTCTTGGTGCGGTTCCGGTTTCGGGAGTTCTGGCGTCAACATACTCTACTTTATACTGATTCTAGAATGTTTGACAAAATCTCCTATATTTTTTAAAGTCTCCCTATTCCGTAAAGGTCCGATGCAGAAGATCATGAATAATATCGGGCTGTCGGGATTGTTTTCATTCGGGAGGAAAAAATGAAATTCGTCTCCAAAAGTGCACTGCTGGGTGCTGTATCGCTCGCAGCTGCTTCTTTCGCCGCACCGGCACAGGCTGCGGACATCACTTTGAATTTTGCCCATGTTGATCCGGCGGAATGGACGACCTCGAAAAAAGGGGCAGCCACGCAGGTCTTCAAAAATATTGTTGAAGCTGAATCCGCAGGCCGCATCGCGGTCGAACTGTTTCCTGCCGGTTCGCTCGGCGGTGAAACCGATCTGATCCAGAATACCCAGGACGGTACATTGGCAATGTCGATGGTATCTGGTCCCTTTTCCCAGGTTTGCCCTGAGGCTGCCGTCCTTGATGTGCCCTACATGTTCCCGAATGCCAATGTGGCGTGGAAAGTTCTGGATGGGGACTTTGGCAAGGAACTGGCCGCACACTGCCTTGAAAAAACCGGGCTCCGTACGCTGGCTTATGGCGAGACAGGCTTCCGCAACTTTACCAACTCCAAACGTGCCGTTGCCGAGCCGAAAGATATGGATGGGCTTAAAATCCGTGTGATGACCGTTCCGCTTTATGTGGAAATGGTCAAGGCACTGGGCGGTGATCCGACCCCGATTCCTTGGCCGGAAGTCCCGACCGCCCTGACCACTGGCACAGTTGACGGGCAGGAAAATCCGATCAGCGTGATCTATGCCAACAAATTCTACGAGATGCAGAAATATCTGACACTGGACCGTCACGTCTATGGCACGGATTTCATTCTGATCAACGAAGATATCTATAGCGGTCTGTCTGATGGTGATCAGGCGTTGCTGCGTCGAGCTGCTGGAATTGCCGCCAACGTTGGTCGTGCCATTCAGCAGTTCAATTCTGCCGAAGGTGTTGCCAAACTGGCTGAGGCGGGAATGGAAGTGACCACACCGACCGCCGAACAGCTTGCAGCTTTCCGTGATGCTGCTCAACCCGCTGTAATTGAATGGCTTTCGGGCGAAATCGATGCGCAGTGGATCGACAAGCTGAAAACAGCCGTCAGCGACGCTGAAACCTCGATGTAACTGGCTTTGGCAGGCCGGGTGGGACACCGTCTCGTGGTTTTCCCTCCTTTGCCCCCGGCCTGTCCTTTTTCTCTGAATAACGTCTTGCCCACCGGGCAGCCGATTTTCCCGTGATCACCCTGGGGGTAACCATGCATCGAGCAGAGACAGCATTTCGCCATCTGCTTGCCGGACTTTCGGGGATCAGTATCCTCGTCGTTTTCGGCGTTGTTTTTGCCGGTAGTGTCAGCCGGTATGCCTTTTCTGCTCCGCTGCAATGGAGCGAGGAAGTTGCCAAATATGCCATGATTTATGGCTGCATGTTTGGCATCGCCTATGCCTATCTGCAGGACAGGCAAATCAACTTTACGCTTGTGACCGATCTTTTATCCAAGCAAATGCGCGCGCGGCTGACCGTTATCGTTGACGTGTCCACTCTTGTTCTTGGGGGAATACTTGCCTATGCCGGGCTGATTTTTGCGGGAAAGCGCGGTGGCATTATGGCGTCCGGTCTTGGCATCCCGATGTATTGGGCGCAGATCGCCATGACAGTTGGGGGCGCTTGCCTGGTTCTGGCAGCCCTCTTTCGACTGGCCCGTCTTATGAATAAGAATCGCCCGGAGTATGAAGCATGATCACAGGTTTTGGCCTTTTGGCACTGCTTGCGATTGGTGCACCGGTGGCCTTTGCCATCGCGCTGGCGATTGCGATTTACATCAGTGGTGCAACATTTGGCATCGATTTGCTGCCCCAGCGTATTTTTGCCGGGCTTGACAGCTTTACTATTTTGGCAATTCCGCTGTTTGTTCTTGCCGGTGAACTGATGAACGCCAGCGGGATCACCAACCGGGTTATCAATCTTGCCAACGCGTTGGTGGGGCATGCGAAAGCCGGTCTGGCACAGGTCAATATATGGTCGTCCGTGATTTTTGCAGGCCTCTCGGGGTCGGCGGTGGCCGATACATCCGCGTTGGGGCGTATTTTTATTCCCTCAATGGAAAAGGAAGGTTATCCGCGTGATTTTGCGGCATCGCTGACAGCGGCATCCTCGGTAATCGGTCCAATCATTCCGCCCAGTATTCCCGTGATTATTTATGCGTTGATCACGACCAATGTTTCGGTTCCGGCCCTGTTTCTTGCGGGGATTATTCCCGGCGTTTTGCTGGCGGTGGCACTTTCGATTTATGTGCGTATCTTTGCCAGTGGTTATGCCATACCACGCGACCGAATGAATTTTCGTGAAAAGCTTCGCGCACTTTGGAATGGTCTCATTCCGATTTTCATGCCGGTCTTTGTGATTGGCTCGATTCTGGCAGGCATTGTTACTCCGACCGAAGCCGCAAGCTTTGCCGTGTTTTATGCGCTGGTTGTCGGGCTGTTCGTTTTCCGTGAACTCAAACCATCGGAACTGCCGGGCATTTTTGCAAATTCGATGCGTGATTCATCAAGCATCCTGATCATTATGGGTTCGGTTGCGGCGGCAAACTGGTTCATGACCTTTGCCGGTATTCCGCAGGCCGTCAGTTCATTCGTTCTGGGCTATGTCGATAGTCCGGCGATGTTCCTGATCCTGATCAATGTCATGTTGTTGGGTGTCGGGCTCGTGCTTGAAGGCATTGCCGCGATGCTGGTTCTGGTGCCGATCCTCCATCCGATAGCGATCAGCCTTGGTATTGATCCCACTCATTTCGGCATCGTTGTGATCTTTAACCTGATGATCGGCCTGATCACACCACCGATGGGTTTGTGCCTGTTCGTTGCCGACGGGGTCGCCAATGTTGGAATGGCCCGGATGATCAAATCGATCATGCCGCTGTTCCTCGTGGAACTGGCGGTTTTGATCCTGATCACCTTCGTGCCGCAGCTCGTCACCTTTATGCCCAACCTGTTCGGATTTTAGGATTTCGCCCCATGTTGAAACTCGGTCTTATCGGTAAAGGCATATCGCGTAGCCAGTCAGCGAGACTGCATGTCTTGCTTGGCCGGATGTGCGGAATTGAAGTGACCTATGATTATCTCGACAGTGAAAAGATCGCCGATTTTGATCTGATCGGGCAGCTAACAGTCTGTGCCAAAGACGGTTATGCCGGGGTGAATGTCACCCATCCCTACAAAACCGAAGCCCGCAAGCTGATCCAGCGCCGTAAACGTCTGCCCGAAGCCCTTGGTGCGGTGAATACGGTGGTGTTTCGCGAAGATGGCTGGCGCGGGGACAATACCGACTATGTCGGTTTCATGCGCGGATATCGCGGGCAGTTTGGCGATCAGGCACCGGGGACGGTATTACAGATGGGGGCTGGTGGCGTTGGCCTTGCGGCTGCCTTCGGATTGCACGGGCTTGGCGCGGACCGCATCCTTATTCATGACAAGGATGCCGACCGCGGTCATGAGCTGGTTGCGACCCTGAAGGCAGGCGGGGCCAACGTTGCCTTTATCGCGGAGGCCGATCTTTCCGATGCGATCCGCAATGCGGACGGCTTGATCAATTGCACCCCGGTCGGCATGAACCAGTATCCGGGCAGTCCGATTGATGCTGCTTTACTGGGCGGACAGAAATGGGCGTTTGACGCGGTTTATACACCGGTTGAAACCGCGTTCCTTCATTCCGCGCAAAAGGCGGGGCTTTCTGTCATGACCGGCTTTGAACTGTTCTTTTTTCAGGGTATTGAAGCATTCGAGGTTTTCAGCGGTGCGCAGATCGACGGTGATGCCGCGCGGATCGAATATTTCAATGCCTATCCCGAGGCATTGACGGGGTAAGGGGAAAGTCCATGAGCAGCACAGTTGCCGAGACAGTTTATAACGAAATTCGCGATGACATTCTGTATGGCGAACTCCAGCCGGGTGTGAAGCTGAAGCTTGATGCGCTGCGGGATCGTTATAATGCCGGTGTCAATACGCTCCGCGAAGTGCTGAACCGTCTTGTCGCGTCGGGATTTGTTTTTGTCGAAGGCCAGAAAGGTTTTCGGGTTGTCGAAACATCGCCCTCGAATTTCAAGGAACTGACCGCGATGCGGTTGCTGCTTGAAACAGATGGGCTTGGGAAATCTATCGATGCCGGGGATGTCGAGTGGGAGGGCCGCGTTGCTGCCGCCCAT
Organism: Thalassospira lucentensis; assembly: GCF_001613805.1. Classification (GTDB taxonomy): domain Bacteria; phylum Pseudomonadota; class Alphaproteobacteria; order Rhodospirillales; family Thalassospiraceae; genus Thalassospira; species Thalassospira lucentensis_A. The sequence continues at coordinate 3,641 of NZ_LPVY01000005.1, read as the reverse complement.
CACAAACTTTCGGCGATCGAAAAACGAATGCTGACCGAGGATAGCCGCGAACTGACCGTCCGCTGGAGCCAGTATGACCGCGAATTTCATCAGGCACTGATTTCGGCCTGCGGATCAGATCTGCATATGCGCATGCATCGTGAAATCTTTGACCAGTTCCGCCGCTATGTGGTGATCGAACTGAAAACGCATGGGTTCCGTGCCGAAGACATCATTGATGAACATCGCAGCATCTGTGATCTGGCGCTGGCGCGCGACAAGAATGCCGCACTGGCAAAACTGACCGACCACATTGAAACCTATCGGCGCCGTTCGCAGGACTGATCGCATGATCTTGCCGGGGGGATTGTTCCGCCCGGCGTCCTTCCGAACCTGTGCGCCGTGATGCCCACGACCATCCCGGAGGGATAAAATGCTGACTTCCATCGCGACCGTATCGCTATCGGGCGATCTTCAGGAAAAACTCGATGCCATTGCCGCCGCTGGCTTCGACGGGGTCGAGATTTTTGAAAATGATCTTCTGACCTTTGATGGTTCCCCCGAGGACGTTGGCAAGACCATTCGTGACCTTGGCCTGAAGCTGGTAACCTTTCAGCCGTTCCGTGATTTTGAAGGCATGCCCGAACCCCAGCGTACCCGCGCTTTTGAACGTGCCGAGCGCAAGTTCGACCTGATGGAAGAACTGGGTACCGATCTTTTGATGGTCTGTTCGAATGTTTCACCGCATTCACTTGGCGGGCTTGACCGTGCGGCAAAGGATCTGGCCGAACTTGGCGACCGCGCGGCCAAGCGCGGGCTTCGCATCGCATTCGAAGCCCTGTCATGGGGCAAGCATATCAGCGACTATCGTGACAGCTGGGAAGTGGTGCGGCGCGCCAATCACCCCAATGTCGGTCTGGTGCTTGATACCTTCCATATCATGGCACGCAAGGTACCGCTTGATGCGATTGCATCAATTCCCGGCGACAGGATTTTTCTTGTGCAGGTCGCAGATGCACCGATCCTCGAAATGGACCCGTTATCCTGGAGCCGCCATTTCAGGTGCTTCCCCGGACAGGGCGATTTTCCGCTCGATGAATTCATGCGCAATCTGGCGCAAACCGGGTATGACGGGCCGCTATCACTTGAAATCTTCAATGATCAATTCCGGTCAAGCTCGACCAAAAACGTTGCCAAGGATGGCTTGCGTTCCCTGATTTATCTGGGGGATGGCATTGATGGTGTAAAAGTCGGGGAAAAGGCGGTTGCCCTGCCGCCAAAGGCACATGCCCGCAATGTCGAGTTTGTTGAATTCGCGGTCGAAGAAGAAAACGCCGAAAAGCTTGCCGCCCTGTTTGCCGGGCTTGGTTTTGAAAAACGCGGCAGCCACAAATCCAAGGCTGTGACATGGTGGAAGCAGGGCAATATCAATCTTGTCATCAATTGCGACAAGGACGGTTTTGCGCATTCCTATAACATTGTGCATGGCCCGTCGGTTTGTGCGGTGGGGCTCAAGGTCGATGATGCCGGTGCATCGCTTAAGCGTGCGCAATCGTTGCTGGCGTCGCCCTTTACCCAGCCGGTGGGTGCGGGCGAGATCGAAATGCCCGCCATTCGCGGCGTTGGTGGCAGTCTGGTTTATTTCCTTGATGATCAAAGCGAACTGGCGCGCATCTGGGATGTCGAGTTCGAAGCATCGGAACCGGCAGGCAAACCGGCAAATGACGCCAACCTGAAATCGGTCGATCACGTTTCCTATTCGATGCAGTACGAGGAAATGCTGACCTGGGTGCTGTATTTCACCTCGATCTTTGACCTTGGCAAAATGCCAACGGTCGATGTGCCCGATCCCGGTGGTCTGGTACAAAGTCAGGTGGTTCAGGGTGATGATGGCGGGGTGCGGCTGATCCTGAACGGATCGCAAAGCCCCCATACCCAGCATTCACAATTCCTAAGCGAGTTCTTTGGAAGCGGCGTCCAGCATATCGCACTTTCAAGTGGCGATATTTTTGCCAGTGTTGATTTTTGCCGGAAAAATGGTGTTGAAGTTTTACCAATACCGGAAAATTACTATGACGACATCGAAGCGCGCTTCGGGCTTGATCCTGATCTTCTGGATCGACTGAAGGCCGCTAACATCCTTTACGATCGTGATGATGACGGCGAGTATTTTCAGGTCTATACCAAGACCTTCGCCAACCGGTTCTTCTTTGAGCTGGTCGAACGTCGCGATTATCGCGGGTTTGGCGCGGCCAATGCGCCGATCAGGCTGGCATCGCAAACCCGTATGAACCGGCGCAGTCAGACGTCGAAATAAGCAAACATTTCAGGGGATAAGGAAATCATGAGCGTTTCGGAAATTCTTGTCATTAACGGCCCGAACCTTAACCTTCTGGGGCAGCGTCAGCCGGAAATCTACGGCTATGACACTTTGGCAAGTATCGCGGATAAATGCGCATCGCTTGCAGAAACGCTGGGGGTTTCTGTCCGGTTTGAACAGTCTAACCACGAAGGCAGCATTGTCGATTTCATCCATGATGCACGGCAAAAATCGGCTGCGATCATCATCAATGCCGGGGCCTATACCCATACATCGGCCGCCATTCATGACGCGCTTAAAACATTCGATGGCTATATCATCGAGCTGCATATCTCCAATCCGCACGCTCGTGAAGAATTCCGCCATCACAGCTGGATCAGCCCGGTTGCCAATGCCGTGATGGCAGGTGCCGGTGCCTATGGCTATGAGCTGGCAACACGTCTTGCCGCGGAAAAGATTGCGCAGACCAAATAGGCTGATGGTGCCCGGGTCCGAAACAACAAAGGCAGCATTGAATGCTGCCTCGGACTGCTGACAAAGCATAGCCGATCTGATCGTCATTCCCGCAAAGCCTGCCCCCGTGAAAGCGGGGCAGCAATTCCGTCTCCTGCAACAGGGCATGGATTCCGGGTCTGCGCTGCGCTTCGCCCGGAATGACGGTTTTGGTCAATCGCCAAACCAATCCCGCCAGCCAACCAACCCCTCTGCCTCCGGCATCGCCAAACGCCACCGACCGGACGGCCCCCGCTGCCCCGAACGACGCTCGCTCTCGGTTGCCCCAAAACGCACCTCACCCCAAGGGCCACAGCGTTGCCGAATGGCAGGCACACAAATCCCGCCATCGATGACTGGCCTTTCGGCATGTCCGACGCACCATCGGCCCGCTGACAACCGATCCTGCCAGCCGCTCCCCGCCAGCCACCCAGGCAACCCGGCCAGCCGACCCCGTGCCGACCCAATCCGGGCGCAATTCGGGCCCGCTGATTCTCGGCATTGTCGCGCTTCACCGACCGGACTGAACGGACCGGGTCAACTTCGCCCCGGCTCTCGCTGCGCCAAACAAACGCCCTTGCCCCAAGGACATATTTCTCCCGTCATGATAAACACCCGTTTTTCGCAAATATCCGACGGCCTCACGGCCCGGACGCACCACCGCCGTAATGGCTTTTCCATGCGCCAGTGATGCTCCACTGGCGACGCCGCCCCCGCCATTTCATCCCGTCAGATCGCTGCCCTGTCATCATCCCATTCCTGTTTTGCCGCCCGAAACGCAAAAACCCGCAAAAGCGAATCACGCTTTGCGGGTTTTGTCTCCGGACCCATTTGTCCTGTTGACTTTATC
>NZ_LPVY01000004.1 GCF_001613805.1 Thalassospira lucentensis | reverse complement strand
AAAGTTCTTGATTTGTTCTTTTCGTTGTGGCATAAAGATAAAGTCAACAGGACAAATGGGTCCGGAGACAAAACCCGCAAAGCGTGATCCGCTTTTGCGGGTTTTTTGCGTTTCGGGCGGTAAAGACAGGAATAAGACGATGATGCGACAGCGATCTGACGGGATGGAATGGCGGGGGCAGCGTCGTCAAAGGGACGCCATTGGCGCATGGAAAAGTCATTACGGCGGTTGTGCGTTTGGGCCGTGAGGCCGTCGGAAATTTACGAAAAACGGGTGTTTATCATGACGGGAGAGATGTGTCCTTAGGGCAAGGGCGTTTGTTCGGGGCAGCGAGAGCCGGGACCGTCCGGTCAGTCCGGTCGGTGAAGCGTGACAATGCCGAGAATCAGCGGGCCCGAATTGCGCCCGGATTGGGTCGGCACTGGATCGGCTGGCCGGGGTGCCGGGATTGGCTGGCGGAATTGATTGCCGGCAGGCCGATGCATCGTTCGGACATGCCGAAAGGCCGGTCATCGAGGGCGGGACGTGTGCCTGCCATGCGACAACGTTCCTGCTTTGGGGTGAGGTGCGTTTTCGGCGTTCATCGAAAGCCAGAGGTGTTTGCTTGGGGCAGCGGGGATTGGGAGCGAGGCTGGTCTGATGCAGTCCATCCCCCTCTCGTCCAGTCCACCCGGTCGATGGTGTTTGGCAATGCCGCTGGTATCGGGTGTCGGGCTTGGGGTGGTGTTGATCGGTTTGTTTGATCCGCCTGACCGGGATGTGTTCTGGCGTGAGGCAATGCCGGCAGGCCATTCAAGGATGGGACATTGTGGCAGAGCCACGTGCATAGCGGCGGGGCGGTGCGCCCATTTCGCGCCGGAACGCCGTGGCAAAGGAATATTCCGATGCGTAGCCGAGCGAGATTGCGATCTCTGAGATGCTGTTGCGCGTAACCAGCATGCGTTCAGCCGCCAACATCATCCGCCAGCGGGTCAAATAGGCCATCGGGGTGATCTCCATCTTCGCCTTGAACCGCTGTGCAAAGATGGTGCGGGACAGTCCCACGCGCCGCGCAAGGCTTTCGACGGTCCAGGGGGAGCCAGGGGCTGCGTGGATCGCGCCGATTGCCTGGCCGATTGCCGGATCGGCGAGGGCTGCGAGCCAGCCGACCTCGTTGGCACCCACCTGCTCCACATGCAGGCGCAACGCCTCGATCAGCATCATGTGTGATAGCTGCTGTGCCATGAGCGATGAACCAACACGCGTCGCGCGCATTTCCTCCATCATCATTTCAAGCCAGATGCGCAGCCTTGCCGTGCTATCCGCAGTCCGGATGTGAATGAGCGAGGGAAGCGATTGCAGAAGCATTTCTGCATGGCGACCATTCACCTCGAACCGGCTGCCGACAAGATAGCAGTCACCGCCGCCATTCACGGTGATGACATTCCCACCGCTGTTGGGGTCAAGCACCTCGCTTGCCGGGCGCGGTGTCGCATCAGGACTGCCAGCGACGACAATCTCGCGTCCGCTGGGCAAAACGAAACATTCCCCTGTCTTAATGCATACGGCCTCACCTGGTTTTGGCCTTACCCAGCAGCTGCCGCGCATCACCGCATAGCATTTGATGCGGCCTTTGAGGTCGTCTAGCGCAAGCGCCCAGTCGCCTGCCGCATCAAAACCGGCGGTGATGTAGCTTTTCGGTTTCAACAATGACAGCAGGTCGGACAGCGGGTCCATATATTCCCCGGACGAATTCGTAAAAAATGCGGACTTGGAAACATAGGTCGTTCGGGTTTGGTGGTCCATATCAAAGTGCCGACGGACACGCGATGCCACGCGGTTGCACGGTATCTGATCACAACCAGAAAGGAAAAGCCCAATGACTGAGGTTATTGCCAGCGGGATCATCGACGCCGATCCCGAAACCGTTTGGGCGGGACTCAGGGATTTCTCTGGCCCGGCGCGCTGGGTTCGAAATATTGCCACGAGCGAAATCGAGGGAAATCAAGCCGGCGATCAGGTTAGCGCCATCCGCCGACTTGTCTTTGATAACGGCAACGAATTGCGTGAGCGGCTCATCGCGCTTTCCGATCACGACCGATATTTCCGCTATGCCGTGCTGCCAACCGAGAAGCTGCCGATAAGTGATTACAACGGCAAGGTTCAAGTCATTCCGGTCGTCGAAGGCAATCGTTCTCTCGTTCACTGGTGCGGCAATTTTTCCGTCAGCGAAGCTGAACAGGATGAAGTTTGCGCCTGGGTCCGGGGAATTTATCAGCGGGATATAGAAGACATGCAGGCCTATTTTGCCAGGTCCTGAGCGTTCGAGAACGGCAACAAGCGCGGATACCGCACACAAACAGCGCGCGCCGGGTCACCTGCCGAGAACCCCGATCTCAGGCTCTGAGACCAAGGAGATGCAACCATGAAAGCAGCAATTATCACAAGGACGGGGAGTGCTCCTGTCTATGGAGACACTGCCGAACCCGAAGCCAAAGAAGGGGAGATCGTCATCAATGTGACCGCAGCACCGATCAGCCCGGTTGTGCGACTGCGCGCCTCCGCACCAGTTTCCCCCGAAGGGACGGGACTTGCCATCGGTGTCGACGGGGTTGGCACGAATACCTTCGGGGAGCGCGTCTATTTCCTGTTCCCAAAGCAGCCTTTCGGCTCTTTGGCCGAACGAACGCTGGTGCCTGCATCGATGACAGTGCCGGTTCCAGATGGATTGAGCGACACGGCCGCGGCTGCCATGGCGACGGCGGGGCTTGCGTCATGGGTGGCGCTTACGCGGCGTGTTCCGATTGAACCCGGCCAGACGGTCCTTGTCACGGGTGCCAATGGTGCTGCTGGCCATCTCGCATTGCAGATCGCGCGCCATCACGGTGCGGGTCGAACCATTGCCGTTGTCCGCACAGCTACCGGGCTGGAAGGATTGCCTGCGGATCAGGGCATCGCCCTTGATGCGGCGGATGCCGACGACGTGCTGAAGGACGCATTCCGCGAGGGCGTGGATATCGTCCTCGACTTCGCCTGGGGTGGGGTGGCAGAGCGCATTTTTGCGGCCGCGACGACAGGACGCGGCGCACCGACCGGAGAACCGCGCCTGCGCTATGCCGTGATCGGCACTATCGCGGGCCAAACGGTACCGCTGGCAGGATACGGCCTGCAAAGTTCGGGTATCGAGATCGTTGGTTCAGGCATCGGTTCGGTTCCCGTCAGGGACTATCTTGCCGCCTGTGCGGAGCTTTTAAACGCGGCACAGGCGGCTGGATTCTCCGTACCGCATGAAGTCCGGCCTTTAAGCGAAATCGGGGACATCTGGGACCTTGCGGCAACCCATCGCTACGTTATTCGTCCGTAGAACAGGGGATTTCATGCTGCGTGCTTGGAAACGGGACCTGAGGCGGCACAAGCGGCGGCTGATCGGTGGCGGGGTGTGGGCCCGCCATTCGAAAGCGATCAGGTTGAGGGGGCGCTAGTAAGCACCAAACCCCAGAAGATGGGGCAGCCACAGGACCAGACCGGGGATGGCGACCATCAGGATGACGCGGATGAAATCGGCGGCGAGGAAGGGCAGGATGCCGCGGGACAGGGTGGTGATGGTCATGTCCGATGACACGCCCTGAATGATGAACAGGTTCATGCCAATCGGCGGCGTGATCAGGCCGATTTCAACGACCGATACCAGAACCACGCCAAACCAGACCGGATCATAGCCGACGCCGGTAATCACGCCATATGCCGGGACCACCGTCAGAAGGATCATGGAGAGGCTGTCCATGAAGCAGCCCAGCACGACATAAAACACCAGAAGGGCGATCAGAACGACCAGCGGCGAGTAGCCTTGCGTGGTGATCCAGTCGACCAGTGTCTGGGTCAGGCCGCTGGTTTCGATGAAGAAATTGAACAGGGCCGCCCCGATCAGGATCAGGAAGATCATCCCGGTCATGCCAGCGGTTTCGCGAATGCCGGTGCGTAAAACCGACCAGTTCAGCCGTTTGCGCAAAAACGCAAACAGCAGGGCACCACCGGCACCAACAGCCGCGGCTTCTGTGGGGGAAAACAGGCCGGCATAAATCCCGCCGATCACCAGAACGATCAAGACGATGGCATCCCACATGCGCAGCAAGGCACCCCAACGCTGTGACCAGGGGACATAGTCACTGACCGGGGCGAGGGAAGGATTTCGCATGACCTGAATGCGGATGGATATGATGTAAAGCACTGTCGCCAGAAGGCCCGGGATCATCGCACCGGCAAACAGCGCGCCGATGGATTGTTCGGTCATCAGGGCATAGATCACCAGCAGGATTGAGGGCGGGATCAGAACGCCAAGTGTTCCGCCCGCGGCAATCGATGCCCCGGCAAGGCTTTTGGCATAGCCGCGTTCGCGCATTTCAGGAAGGGCGACGCGGCCCATGGTCGCACAGGTCGCAAGCGATGATCCGCAAATCGCGCCAAATACCGCGCTGGCGCCGATGCTGGATGCGGCCAGACCGCCCGGACGATGGCCGGAAAATGCGGTGATGCCGCGAAACAGATTGCCCGATAGCCCGGAATGGGATGCAAACACCCCCATGAAAATGAAGAGCGGCACCACTGAAAGGCCATAGGGGAATATCGCCTCGAACGGGAGGCTTGCCATGACGTAGCTTGCCGACATCCAGTCGGTCAGAAGCAGGGTGCCGATGATGCCGACAACCGCCATTGCGACCGCGACCGGCACCCGCAAAAGGGCCAGTGCGAGAGCCGCCACAAACCCGATCAGTCCCGCCCATTCCGTCGCCATCAGCTCTTCTCGTCCGTTAAAAGCAGTTTTAGAAATTGCACAAGACACACCAGTGTCGAGATCGCCATGCCGGTCAGAAGGAAGGCCCAGAACAGGATCATCGGGATCGCAAGGTTCTGCGACACATCGCCATAGGTCCATTGTTCCATCGCACGGCCCCACGACAGATAAAGCAGGAAGGCCATCAGCCCGGCGCATAAAAGCGGGATCAATCGATCAATGGTTTTAAACAGGATGCGAAGGCGGTTCTTGCCGATCAGGTCAACCGTGACATGGGCATGGGCGCTAAAGGCATAGGGGATCGCCCATGAGGCGGCGGCCATAACGCAAAACTGGGTCAGGTCAACTGCCCCGACCAGCGATTGCCCGCCAATGCGCCGCCAGATGATATCGACAACCACAATGGCAATCGCCCCGATCAGGGCCGCCATGCCGACAAAGGCCAGAATGTCGGTCAGTCGGTTCATGAAGTGATCAATGTGGCAGACCGCGGCATAAAGCCGCGATCCACCGGATTTTTCAGCACGATGCGTCATTTGTCGCCAGCGTGATATTTGGCATCAAATTCCGCGATCAGTTCCTGCGCGCGTTTATAGATGGCTTCGGGGTCGGAGACGCCCTTTTCCTTCAGCCCGGCCAGATATTCCTGGATCATCGGCTGGGATGCTTCCTGCCATTGAGTACGGGTGGCGTCATCAATCGTGATGATTTCATTGCCGTGTTGTTCGGCATTGGCCTTGCCAACGGCTTCCCATTTGGTCCACCAGTCGCCAAATTTGCCGACAAGGACGTCGCCGGAAATTTCGTCGATGGCGGCACGGACATCGTCGGGCAGGCTGTCATATTTTTTCTGGTTCATCACGAAATAGAAGCCGGCGGTATAGGCCGCGGCATCGGTGTGATATTTCAGAAGTTCGTTGGCCTTGACCGCGTTGACCAGATCCCAGGTGGCAACCAGACCTTCGATATTGCCCTTTTGCAGGTTTTCGTAAATCGCCGATGGCGGCAGGCCGACCGGGGATGCGCCAAAGGATTCCAGCATGGCCGAAATCGCCGGGCTTGGCGTTCTGAGGCGCAGACCCTTGAGGTCGTCAAGGGATCGAACCGGGTTATCAAGGGTATGGATCAGGCCGCCCGGATGGGTGAACAGGGCAAGGAGCTTGAAGTCTTTATAGTCGCTGCCAAGCAGACCTTCCTTGTAAAGCGTCCAAAGGGTTTCAGACCCGGAATCGGCATATTTCACCAGAAACGGCAGTTCAATGATCGAGGCGGCCGGATAGCGGTCACGCGGGATGCCGTTCAGGCCAACGGCCATATCCATCACGCCTGCGCGGACCTGATCGGCCTGACGGTCGATTTTGCCAAAGGCCGATGTCGCGTCATAAATTTCGACTTCGACCTTGCCGTTGGTTTTTTCCGACAGTTCCTTGCCCCAGCTTTCGAGGAAGTCTTTCTGGAAGCCGTGGCTTGGCGGCAGATAGTGGCTGACCTTCAGCGTGATATCGGCGGCCTGTGCCATGCCCGCACCGGCCAGAATCGTTGCCCCGGCCAGAAGCCCAAGCAGTGTGTTGCGAAGTTTCATCGGTTTCATGTTCCTCTCCCTGTTTTCTGATCATGTGTTTGATCGTGCTTTTGATCGGTCCGGTGCCAAGGGCGCATCACGGCCGCTGATGGGCTTTCCACGTTCTGATCATCGGTGTGGAGTGCTGTTTTTTCTTTGAATTGGAATTATGATATATATAATCAATTACGCAATATGAAATTTATGCAGGTAAATTTTGACCAAAGCCCCATCGAAAAACATCCCGGTTGCGGATAGCGACATCGATATTTCGGACGCGGTTGATGCGGCGGATACGCGCAAGGGCATTCAGTCGGTCGAGGTCAGTGGCGTGATTATCGCGGCATTGTGCGACTTCAAATTCCCGGTACCGTTAAAGGATCTGGCGGCGGCGGTGGATATGCCACCGGCAAAGGTTCATCGCTATCTGGCGAGTCTGGTTCGCATCGGTCTTGCCTGGCAGGATGATCTGACCGGGCTTTATGGCCTGGGGCCGATGGCGTTGCGGATGGGGATTTCGGCGATTGAACGCAATGATGTGGTGATGCGGGCCGGGCGGCTTTTGCGCAATCTGGCGATTGATTTGCGGTCGTCCGGGCATTTGGCGATCTGGGGCGAACGCGGGCCGGTCCTGATCCGGACCGAGCATGGCGGGCCACCGATCATATCGACCATGGGGCTTGGCACGGTGATGCCGTTATTGCGGTCGGCCACCGGGCAGGCGTTTTTATCGACCATGCCGCGCGGGGCGATTGAGCATGTGATCCGGGCCGAACAGGATATCCTGCATTGGGATGATGCGACGGTGGATCGGTTGATCATTGAAACGCGCGAACGCGGTGCGGCGGTGATCGAAGGCGATATCGTGCCGGGTTTATCGGCGATCAGTGCGCCGGTTTATAATCTGGACGGGGCGGTGGCGTGTTGCGTGACATTGATGAACCCGAAGGCCAATTATTTTCAGCCGGGGCAACCGGCCTTTGACGTGTTTTTGCGCGCGATTGCCGATTTCACCCAAAGCTGGGGCGGGCAGCCGCGTGATGAGGCCGAGGACATTCAAACAGCAATTGTCACAGGAAATGTCACAGGGACCATCAAAGATCGTTCAGCTTTGTCAGGAGGTCGGAAAGGCGTTTGAAATCCGCATCGCCCAGAAAATCGCGGACCTTTTTGTCATAGGCAATGCCCGCCTCGCACAGTGACTGAAAGGCCGATTGGCCCTGTGATGTCAGTTCAAGGCGATGAACGCGACGATCATTTTCGTTCTGGACGCGTCGGAGCCAGCGGCGTTGTTCGATGGAAAAAACGGCGCGCGAGACCTTGGTTTTATGAAGCCCCGTATGGGTAACGATTTCGGTCGCGGTAAGTCGGCCATATTGCCCAAGGGTTGCCAGAACCCGCCATTCGGATCGCGTCATCCGGTATCGGTCGCGATAGATGTCGCGGAAGCCAAGACTGACCTTTTCGCTGGCGTGGTGCATCAGGAACGGCAGAAAGCGGTGCAGATCGAATTCGGATTTCATGGCTTTAAAAGGCTGTTTGATAGTTACAAAAATTACAGTTACGGATGTAACTATATCGAAGATTGGTAGGAAAAAGGCAATGACGGATCACAAGGTTACGACTGGAACCGCCGGAAATGCTGCAAACGGCGTTACAAACGATCTGCGTTACATGCCCGGTTTTGGCAATGATTTTGAAACCGAAAGTCTGCCCGGTGCCTTGCCGCAGGGGCAGAACAGTCCGCAGAAATGCGCCTATGGCCTTTATGCCGAACAGCTTTCGGGATCGCCCTTTACCGCGCCGCGCGGCACCAATGAACGGTCGTGGCTGTATCGCATGCGGCCCAGCGTGCGCCATAACGGGCGGTTCAAATCCTTTGCCCTTCCGGAATGGAAAACCGCCCCGTGCGTGAATGACCATAGCCTTGCACTGGGTCAGTTGCGCTGGGACCCGGTGCCGATGCCAAGCAAACCCACCGATTTCATTTCCGGTATGCGCACGGTGACCACGGCCGGGGACGCCATGACCCAGACCGGCATGGCAAGCCACGTATATGTGTGCAACACCGATATGGTGGATGACTATTTTTTCAATGCGGATGGCGAATTGCTGGTGGTGCCCGAAAGCGGCACGCTTCGGATTTTTACCGAACTTGGCATCATGGATGTCGAACCGCTTGAAATCGCGCTGATCCCGCGTGGCATGATGTTCAAGGTGTCGATCGTAACACCCGGGATTGAGGGCGGGGCGCGGGGCTATGTCTGCGAAAACTATGGGGCGAAATTCACCCTGCCGGAACGTGGACCGATCGGGGCCAACTGCCTTGCCAATCCGCGTGATTTCAAGACACCCATGGCTGCCTATGAGGATAAGGAAACGCCGTGCCGGATCCTGATCAAATGGTGCGGGCAGTTCCATGAAACCAGGATCGGTCATTCGCCGCTTGATGTGGTGGCGTGGCATGGCAATTACACGCCGTTCAAATATGATCTTCGGACATTTTCGCCGGTGGGGGCGATCCTGTTTGATCATCCTGATCCGTCGATCTTTACCGTACTGACCGCCCCGTCGGGCGAGGCGGGAACAGCAAATATCGATTTTGTCATCTTTCCGCCGCGCTGGATGGTGGCGGAACATACCTTCCGCCCGCCATGGTATCACCGCAATATCATGTCGGAATTCATGGGGCTGATTTGCGGGCAATATGACGCCAAGGAAAAGGGATTTGTTCCCGGTGGCATGAGCCTGCATAACATGATGCTGCCGCACGGCCCCGATGCGTTCGGGTTTGAAAAGGCATCAAACGGGGAGCTTGGCCCGCAGAAGCTTGAGGGCACGATGGCCTTCATGTTTGAAACCCGTTTTCCGCAGCAATTGACGAAATTTGCCGCCGAACTTGAAACGCTTCAGGATGATTATCTTGAGTGCTGGGACGGGCTGGAACGCAAGTTTGATGGCACGCCGGAAGGTCGCCCGTAAACGGCGACCGGTAAAAAGAACATCACAGGACTTAACGACAGGAATGCCGGAGGCATAAAAACCGATGAAACTCGCAACCCTTAAAAACGGCACCCGTGACGGCCAGCTTGTGCTGGTGACCAAAGACCTTGGCGAATATGTCGATGCCAGCGCGATTGCGCCGACATTGCAGGCAGCGCTTGATAACTGGGATAAAGTTGCGCCGCGCCTGAAAGAACTGGCCGATGAAATCGCCGCCGGATCGACGATTGCCAAACGTTTTACGCTTGATGAAACCAAGCTGCATTCACCCCTGCCGCGCGCGTTTCAGTGGGCGGATGGGTCGGCCTATGTCAACCATGTCGAACTGGTGCGCAAGGCGCGCGGGGCGGAAATGCCCGACACCTTCTGGACCGATCCGCTGATGTATCAGGGTGGTTCGGACAGTTTCCTGGGACCGCGTGATGATATCCGCATGGCCGATACGGCATGGGGCATTGATATGGAAGGCGAGATTGCCGTTGTGACCGGTGACGTGCCGATGGGCGCATCACTTGATCAGGCGCGCGATGCGATCCGTTTGATCATGCTGGTCAATGACGTATCGTTGCGTGGCCTCATCCCCGGCGAGCTTGCCAAGGGATTTGGTTTCTTCCAGTCCAAGCCGTCCTCGGCCTTTTCGCCGGTGGCGGTGACGCCCGATGAACTTGGCGATGCGTGGGATGGTGGCAAGGTTCACCTGCCGCTTTGCGTTGATCTGAATGGCAAGCCGTTTGGGCGCGCCAATGCTGGGGTCGATATGAACTTTGATTTTGCCCAATTGATCGCGCATGCCGCCAAGACCCGCCCGCTTTGTGCCGGATCGATCATCGGGTCGGGTACGGTTTCGAACAAGCTTGACGGTGGGCCGGGCAAGCCGGTTGCGCAGGGCGGGGCGGGATATTCTTGCATTGCCGAAATCCGCATGATCGAAACCATTGAAAATGGCAAACCGGAAACGCCGTTCATGCAGTTTGGCGACCGGGTGCGGATTGAGATGCTTGATGGCAATGGCCAATCAATCTTTGGCGCGATTGATCAGAGCGTTGTGAAGTACGCACCATGAGCGATGTCGTCCTGTATGATTATTGGCGGTCTTCGGCCAGCTATCGGGTCAGGATTGCGCTTTCGCTGATGGATATGGCGTATCAATCCGTTGCGGTTGATCTTCTGGCGGGGGCGCATAAAGCGCCTGATTTCCGTGAGCGTAATCCGCAGGGGTTGGTGCCGGCCCTTGAGATTGACGGGCTTGTTCTGACGCAGTCACTCGCAATCATCGAATATCTCGATGAGACCCGCAGCCATGCGGGTTTCCTGCCGAAGGATGCGGTGGGGCGGCAACGCGTGCGCGCCCTTTCACACGCGATTGCGATGGATATTCACCCGGTCTGTAATCTGGGTGTTGTCGGCAATATCATGAAGCAGGCCGAAGCCCACGGCGAGGACCCGGCGCAGGTGCGGCTGGAATGGATGGGGAAATATATCGGCGAGGGGCTTGAAGCGTTTGAGCGGCTTCTGGACCATCCGGGCACGGGCAGCTTTTGCCACGGTGATCGCCCATCAATGGCCGATATCTGTCTGATCCCGCAGATTTATAATGCCCGGCGGTGGGAAGTTGATTTAAGCCACCTTCCGATGATCAACCAGATTGCCGAGCGGTGCCTTGCGATGGACGCGTTTGCGCGCGCCCATCCTGATCTTGCAAAGCCGAGGGATTAGGGTCAGGACCCTAAAGAACGCGGGCGTAAATCGCGCGGGCATCGTCAAACGTGACCTCGCGTGGGTTATTGATCAGCAACCGTTCGACTTTCATCGCATCGGTCGCAAGCATATCAAGGTCGGTTTGCGCAACACCGACATCGCGCAGTTTTTGCGCAAACGGCATGCGCGCGACCATTGCCGCGATAAAGGCGATGAAGGCGTCGCAGGCCTCGGCATCGTTGGAAAAACGCTGGTCCGGCATGACGGCACTGGCGAGTTCGCCATAATGCTGCATCGCAGCATCGCGGTTGAATTTGAGGACCTCGGTCAGGACGAGGGCATTGGATAATCCGTGCGGCACGTGAAAATGCCCGCCCAGCGGATAGGCCAGCGCATGGACCGCCGCCACTGGGGCATTGGCAAAGGCCATTCCGGCCATCATGGACCCCTGCAGCATTGCCTCGCGCGCGGCACGGCCGGGATTTGCCGAAACCGCATCGTCGATATGGGCTGTCATCAGTTGCAATGCCCGGATGGCGAGGCTGTCGGACAGGGGATTTTTTTTGTGTTTTGTCGTATAGGCCTCGATCGCATGGACCATGGCATCAATGCCCGTGGCCGCCGTGATCGGGGCCGGTAACCCCATGGTCAGTTCCGCATCAAGCAATGCAAGATCGGGATAGAGCAGCGGGGAAACGACACCCTTCTTTTCCGATGTCGGCGTGGTGACGATGGAAATCGGGGTGACTTCGGACCCGGTGCCAGCCGTCGTCGGGACCTGTATCAGACGCAGGCGCGGGCCTGTCGCCAGACCGATCCCGTAAATATCGGCAAGATTTTGCGGTTTGCCGCATAGCAGCGCCACCAGTTTGGCGGTATCCATCGAACTGCCGCCGCCAAGCCCGATGATAATATCGGCACCGAATTCCTGGGCATGGCGGGTGGCGTCAAGGATGCTTTCCTCGGGCGGGTCGGCCTGCACACCGGTCCAGAGGAGATAATCGACCCCGGCCTGCCGAAGGGAGGCACAGGGGCCCGATGTCAGCCCGGCCTTTTCAAGGCCGGGGTCGCTTAGGATGAAGGCGCGTTTTGCCCCGGTTTCGGCGCACAGTTTACCAAGTTCCTGTGCACCGCCAAACCGGCAGATCGCACGCGGGGTGGTTTCAAAGATGAAATCGGACATCTGGCTTCCCTAGCTTCCCTGACTGATCATTTGTTTTGACAGCAAGGGTGCCGTGGATCCGGCCCGGCAGCAAGACGCTATTTCAGGCGGCCATGTCGGCAGGTCTGATCAATCTCGTCGCGATTGATGCCGATATCGCGCAGAATGGCATTCGGGGATTGGCGCAGCCATGCGGCATCGCGCGCGATTTTGCGCTGTGTTGCGATATGGCGGATCGAAAGGACGAGCCAGCGCCAGACAACATTGCCGAACGACGCATTCGCGGTCGACCCGGCATGGGGGGCGGTGGCGGCGAGGGAGTTGGTCGTGATGTGCATTGTCATGATGCTGGCTCGCTAGTTTGCTTTGCTAATGAGGTTCGAAATCGGTTTCGAACACAGGTAAAAACTAGCCCGCCTTTGACGACTTCGGTGCGCAAAGATCGCAAAAGCGTGCGAAATTTCCGCAAATTTTGCGTAAAAACGATTTTTCTTATCGGCCCGGTTCGGTCATTGTTTCGGGCGTATTGACGACCATGCGTTTGGGGCAGGGGCATTTTGACTGAACTTGATAAATTCGACTATCGCCTGCTGGAACTGTTGCAGCAGAACAGTCGTCTGACCGGAACCGAATTATCGGCACAGGTGGGATTGTCATCGGCGGCGTGTCTTCGCCGGGTGCAGCGTTTGCGCGAAACCGGCGTGATCGAACGCGACGTTGCGATTGTCTCGCCCAAGGTATTTGGCAAACGGATGATGATCATTGTCTTGCTGACCATGGATCGCGACCGGCCGGATCGGTATATGCTGATGCGCGAGGAATTCGGCAAAATGCCCGAAGTCGTGCAATGCCATCATGTGACCGGGGCGCATGATTTTGTCCTGCGTATTCAGGTCGCCGACATGGATGAGTATAGCGCGTTTGTGGATCGGGTTTTTCATGAACCCTATATCAAGCGCTATGAAAGCCTGGCGGTTCTGGGATCGCTTAAATAAAAACGGCGGGCATCAAAGCCCGCCGTTCGCATTTTGGATCATCAGGATCGTGGCTTAGGCGAAATCAAGCGCACGGTCGCCGTTGGCATCCTTGATGCGGGTCGGAAGACCCATGCCGTTCAGAAGGTTCAGGAACGGTTTGGATGGCAGTTCTTCGACATTGGCCATCTTTTTCACATCCCATTCGCCGGTGGCGATCAGCATGGCGGCTGCGACCGGCGGAACGCCAGCGGTATAGGAAATGCCCTGGCTTCCGACTTCCTCGTACGCGTCCTTGTGGTCGGCGACGTTATAAATCAGGACTTCGGTTTCCTTGCCATCCTTGCTGCCCTTGACCAGATCACCGATGCAGGTTTTGCCGGTATAATCGGGTGCCAGCGAGCTTGGATCAGGCAGGCAGGCCTTGACGACCTTGAGCGGCACGACTTCGAGGCCCTCGGCCGTCGTAACCGGTTTTTCCGACAGCAGGCCGATATTGTTCAGGACCGTGAAGACATTGACGTAATGATCGCCAAAGCCCATCCAGAAACGGACATTGGGGACGTCAAGGTTCTGTGACAGGGAATGGACCTCGTCATGGCCGGTCATGAAGGTCTGGCTTTCGCCGACAACCGGCATATCCCAGATTTTCTTGACCTCGAACATCTTGTTTTCCTGCCAGGCGTTGTTCTGCCAGGAATAAACCGTGCCGGTAAATTCGCGGAAATTGATTTCCGGGTCGAAATTGGTGGCAAAATATTTGCCGTGGCTGCCGGCATTGATGTCGATGATGTCAATCGAGTCAATCTTGTCGAAGTAATCCTCGACCGCGAGTTTGGCATAGGCATTGACCACGCCCGGATCAAAACCGACGCCCAAAATCGCGGTGACACCGGCCTTTTCGCATTCTTCACGGCGTTTCCACTCGTAATTTGCGTACCAGGGCGGGGTTTCGCAGATTTTGTCCTGTTCTTCGTGGATGGCGGTATCGAGATAGGCAACGCCCGCCTTGATGCAGGCTGACATGACCGGCATGTTGATGAAGGCAGAGCCGACATTGATGACGATTTCGCAGCCGGTTTTTTTGATCAGGGCGACGGTGGCATCGATATCGGTTGCATCAAGCGCATGACCTTCGAGGACGCCGGCATTCTTCAGGTTTTTCTTTTCATGAATGCTGTCGATGATTTTCTGGCATTTTTCCGCAGTACGCGACGCAATATGGATATCGCCAAGCACATCATTATGCTGTGCACATTTATGCGCGACCACCTGTGCGACGCCACCTGCGCCGATAATCAGAACATTCTTCTTCATTTCGGGCCAAAAACTCCCTTTTTACGAATAGATGAAACCCAAAGCGCCTTTTTACGAAAGGCTCGAAACATAATCATCGAAGGTGAACTCACGTACAACGCGTTCGCTGCCGTCGAGTTCCTTGATCACGATGGACGGCATGCCGACACCGTTGAACCAGTTCTTTTTGACCATGGTGTAACCGGCGGCATCCTGTACCGAGATACGGTCGCCGACCTTGATCTCGTTTTCGAAATTGAATTCGCCAAAAACGTCACCGGCAAGGCAGGACTTGCCGCAGATCATATAGGCATGATCGCCCGTGTTCGGTTCAATCTTGGCGGTTTCGCGATAGATCAGAAGATCGAGCATGTGGGCCTCGATCGAGCTATCGACAATCGCAAGGTTCTTGCCGTTAAACAGCGTATCAAGCACGGTGACTTCGAGCGTCGTGCTTTTGGTGATCGAGGCTTCGCCCGGTTCGAGATAAACCTGAACGCCGTATTTTTCCGAAAAGGCCCTGAGGCGGGCGCAGAATTTATCAAGCGGGTAATTGTCGCCGGTGAAGTGAATGCCGCCGCCGAGACTGACCCATTCGACGCGCGACAGAAGCGAGCCAAATTTGGTTTCGATATCGCCCAGCATTTTGTCGAACAGATCGAAATCGGCGTTTTCACAGTTATTGTGGATCATGAAGCCGGAAATGCGGTCCATGACGGCCTCGACCTTGGTGACGTCCCATTCGCCAAGACGCGAAAACGGGCGGGCCGGATCGGCCAGATCGAAGCTGGAACTTGAAACCTGCGGGTTCAGGCGAAGGCCGCGCACGATGCCGGACGCAGCATCGGCAAAGCGGTTAAGCTGGCTGATCGAATTGAAGATGATCTTGTCGGCGTTTTCGATCACTTCGTCGATTTCGGAATCGGCATAGGCCACGCTATAGGCATGGGTTTCCTTGCCGAATTTCTTGCGGCCCAGTTTGACTTCGTGCAGCGACGAGGATGTCGTGCCATCCATATAGTCCGACATGAAATCGAAGACCGACCAGGTTGCAAAGCATTTCAATGCCAGCAACGCCTTTGCGCCGGAATGTTCGCGCACATAGGCGATCTTTTCCATGTTGCGCAGCAGTTTCGATTTATCGATCAGATAATAAGGCGTATGCGGCATCGTATTCTGGTTCCTCGACCGAAGGCCCTGTTTTCAGGGACCGAAAAGACAACACGGAAAACGTCCGTCGACCGGCAAACATTCCCCGCAAGGTTCGGCATTCAAGCCCGGTTTGCGCCAACGAATTTCATACCATCGATGCGAAGGCACTTTGTGCCTGTATCGCATGCGCCGCGACCCAATAGCAGCGGGGCGCATACGGGTCAACAGTGTGACCACATTGTCTGATCGCGTGGCCTTTAAATTACCGGGGCCTTTGGGCCTTTTGATGCAGGATTTGCAAGGGTAACAGTTTGATTCCATAGGGAAACAGACGACAATCAGATGCAGGTTTCCGTTTCGTGAAACTTGGGTCTGCCCGGCGGGGCTTTGCGCAAGCCGGATTTCCAACACTATCACCAAATCGCGGATTTTGCATGGTTGCGGGGCAAAAAGCCCGCGATGGCATCTGCGCTATTGCTTTTTTGTACCGAATGGATAATTGTTTACCGATTGGTACAATAGAGCTGATGGAGCCGACGATGAGTGAGCTACGCCAACCCCTGCCGCCCTTTACCCGGGAAACCGCAATCCAGAAAGTCCGCATGGCCGAAGATGGCTGGAACAGCCGTGATCCGGCGCGGGTGTCGCTGGCCTATACGCCCGATACGATCTGGCGGAACCGTGCGGAATTTGCCAATGGCCGTGAGGAGGTCATTGCCTTTCTGACCCGCAAATGGAACAAGGAACTGGAATATCGATTGATCAAAGAGTTGTGGGCGCATGACGGCAACCGGATCGCGGTGCGTTTTGCCTATGAATATCGTGATGATTCCGGGAACTGGTATCGGGCCTATGGCAACGAGAATTGGGAATTTGCCGAGAATGGCCAGATGCATCGCCGGTTTGCCTGCATCAATGACATGCCGATCCGCGAAGAAGACCGCAAATTCTTCTGGGACCGTTCGGGGCCGCGCCCGGCCGATCATCCGGGCCTGTCCGATCTGGGATTATAAGTAAGCCATGCCAAAGATTATCGCGGAGCGTTCCGATGTTATTCCCGTCCTTGCGGAGATTTTCCGCGAGTATGGCTATGAAGGGGCGAGCCTTTCGCTGATTGCCAGCCGGACGGGTCTGGGAAAGGGCAGCCTTTATCATTTCTTTCCGGGCGGCAAAGAGCAGATGGCATCCGAAGTGCTTCGCGAGATCGATGGCTGGTTCGAGGATGCGGTTTACAAGCCGCTGCGTGACGGGGATGACCCACGGGCGGCGATTTTGGAAATGTGCCGTTCGGTCGCGACCTATTTCTGGTCGGGCAAGCGGGTGTGCCTGATCGGGGCCTTTGCGCTTGATAATGTGCGCGACCGTTTTTCAGACGCAATCCGCGATTATTTTGCGGTCTGGCAGCGGTCGTTGCAGCAGGCGCTTGTCCGGATCGGGCATGATGCGGACCGGGCATCGGACATTGCCGAAGATGCGATTTTATCGATCCAGGGGGCGCTGGTTTTATCGCGCGCGATGGACGATACGGCGGTGTTTGAGCGCGCCATGGCGCGGGTTGAAACCGGGTTGCTGGCGGGGCCGGATCAGGGAAGCGGGCGCACGGAACCCTGACGGGGTATGATACCATCACGGTATCAAAAAATGACAAATTGCCGACCGTGCGGCCCTTGATCATCGGGATGCGATGATTAAGTTTTATAGTGATTTAGGGGCCTGACCCCGGATCATTCCAAGCGACAAATGAGGAGGCGTCCATGCCTGCACCCGTCAGTGTCGATCACTTGGCCTTTCCGACCCGCGATCTTGCGGCGACGGATGATTTTTATTCCCGTGTTCTGAAGGCGCGGCTGGTTCATGCCGAAAGCGGTTACAGCCCGTCATGGAAAAGCGATTTTCTGCTGATTACCTTTGCGCTGACCGATGGAACGCGGCTGTCATTCTTTGACTGGCCAGCCGATACCGGACCGTATCCCGATGATCCCGACATGCCCAACGACGTGTTTCATATCGGGCTTCGGTGCGATACGCCGCGTGATGTGATTGCCTGGCAGAACCATTTGTTCCAGCACAAGGTGGTTTACCATAACGAGGATGACGGGAAATCGCGCCGGTTGTTCATCCGCGATCCGAACGGCATCCGGTTTGAAATCTTTGCCGCCGATCAGCCGAAATACAGTGACGATCACGAAGATCGGGCACGTTCGGTTTATGAAGAATGGCAGAAGATCGCCAATCGCTGATCAGATTTTGTGATTGGGCTTCAGGTCAGGTCGGGCAGGGGCCGGTGCTTTGGCGGATGATCAGTTCGGTCGGGACAATGACCGGGTTTTCCGCCGGTTCCGGGATCGCGCCAGCTTTATCAAGCCGGGCAAGCAGCAGCGAAATCGCCTGTTCACCCAATCGTCGGCGCGGCTGACGCACGGTTGTGAGCGGCGGGTCGTAATTGGCGGCCAGATGAATATCATCGAAACCAACCACGGATACATCGTGGGGCACGCGAAGGCCGAGTTCCTTGGCCGCGACAATGACGCCGATTGCCATACCGTCCGATGAGCAGAAAAATGCCGTCGGGCGGTTTTTGCTGTCTTTAAGCAGGGCACGGGCCGCCGAAATCCCCGATTCAATCGAAAAATCGCCGCGATAAATCAGCGACGGGTTGACTTCGATGCCGCTGCTGGAAAGCGCGCGGCGATAACCGGCAACGCGGTCGGTCGTCAGGATGTTGCTGGCGGGGCCTGCGATATGGGCGATGCGGCTGTGGCCAAGGTCCAGCAGATGTTTTGTCGCGCTATAGGCGGCCTTTTCATTGTCGATGATCACGGTCGGCAGGTTGCAGCCCGGAATGCGTTCGCAGGCAATGACCACGGGCGGAATGATCCCGCGCGGGGTATTGGCAAGCGGTGCCGGAAGGCGCCCGTTCAGCAGGATCATGGCGTCGGCCTGATTGCTGCGCAGGTAGGCGGCATAGGTGGCTTCGCGTTCGGGTTCGTTCTGGGTATCGCCGATCAGGACGTTGTAGCCCGCCTTGCTGGCGCCCTGTTCGATTCCCGACAGAATTTCCGAAAAGAAGGGGTTTCCGATGTCGGGGACCAGCAAAAGGATCATGCCGGACCGGTTCAGGCGGAGGTTTCGGGCCATGACATTGGCGGTATAACCGGTCGCGGCGATGGCGGTTTGCACTTTTTCGCGCGTGCTTTCGGAAACCACATGGGGTTTGTGCAAGGCACGGCTGACGGTGGCAATGGATACCCCGGCATGTTCGGCAACATCTTCAATCGTCGCGATTTTTTCGATCATTCTTCTTCCTACTCTGCCGCTTGCAAGCTGTCCAGCGGCATTGATGGCGCGGTAATGGCCCTGATAACCGGTGTGATTTTCATCACCATATGAAAAATGTAAAGGTTTACATAATGAATGAAAACGTTTACACAAGAGGCAATCAAAAGTTGATCGCATCAATGCGACGCTAGGGAGGCTACATAAATGACGGATGCGGCTGTTCATGCCGTTAATCCCGGTATCGGGGGCGAAGTACGTCTTTCCGGCCGGAAGATTTGCAAATCATTTGGCCCGGCACAGGTGCTTTTCGATGTGCCCATCGATCTGCATGCGGGCGAGGTGCACGCGCTTTTGGGCGAAAACGGTGCGGGCAAATCAACACTGGTTAAAATCCTGTCGGGCTATCACGAACCGACCGAGGGCGAGCTTGTCCTTGATGGCCAATCCATCAGCTTTGCCGATAGCGAGGCAGGCGAAGGGCACGGGGTGATCCTGATCCATCAGGAGCTGAACCTTGCCGAGCAACTGACCGTTGAAGAAAACATTTTCCTGGGTCGCGAAATCAAACGCGGCTGGTTCCTTGATAAAACCGCGATGCGCGCCGAAGCCAAAAAGCTTCTGGAACAGCTTCAATGCGATGTCGATCCGCGTACCCGTATTCGTGATCTTTCGGTTTCTGATCGCCAGATGGTCGAAATTGCCAAGGCGCTGAGCAAAAAGGCCGATATCCTGATCCTGGACGAACCGACCGCAGTTCTGACCGGGCGCGAGGTTGAAATCCTGTTTGATCAGATCCGGCGTCTGCGCGAACAGGGTGTTGCGATCCTTTATATTTCCCACAAGCTTGATGAAATCAAAGCCATTGCCGACCGCGTCACCGTATTGCGCGATGGCCGCCACATCGTGACCGAGCCGGTGGTTGACCTTAGCAAGGATGACATGGCGCGCCTGATGGTCGGACGCGATATCAAACAGATGTTCCCGCATCGGGTATCGGATACCAGCGCGCCGATTGTTTTATCGGTGCGTGATCTTTCGGTGCCCGGACAGGTGCGTGATGCGAGTTTCGACCTGCATAAGGGCGAGGTCCTTGGTTTCGCCGGGATCGTCGGGGCGGGACGGACCGCCCTGATGGAGGCAATTATCGGCCTTCGCGAAAGATCGTCGGGGACGATTGAACGCGATGGCAAGCCGGTGCGGATCGCAAGTTTGCAGGATGCCAAAAACAGCGGCATCGCCTATCTGACCAAGGACCGGAAAGGCAGCGGGTTGTTGCTGAATATGGATATGCGGCCCAACCTGACATTGCTGGCGCTGGAAAAATTCGGCAACGTGATCGTTGATCGCAAGGCGGAAGAAGCCGCCCTTGAAAAGGCGATTGAGGCGTTTGATATCCGGGCAGCCGACCGCAAGGCAAAGGTTGGTGATTTTTCCGGTGGCAATCAGCAGAAGCTTTTGCTGGCGAAGGTCATGGAAACCGATCCGGATATCGTGATTATCGACGAGCCGACACGCGGCATCGATATCGGCACCAAAAGCCAGATTTACCATTTTATCGGCGGTCTGACCGATCGCGGAAAATCCGTCATTCTTCTGTCGTCGGAAATGCCCGAAATGCTTGGCCTGTCGGACCGCATCGCGGTCATGGCGGCCGGACGCATTACCGGCATTCTTGAAGGAAACGACCGCAACGAACATGAAATCATGCGGCACGCGACAGGAATATCAGGCCAGGAGGGAGTGTCTGTTCATGAGTAGCCTTGAGCGCCGCGAGGCAGGTGCCTCGCCCCGTTTTTCCGTCGATTTCAAGGCACTTGGCCCGTTTATGGCCCTTGTTGTGCTGTTTGTTCTGGGAACGGCGATCAATGACGCCTTCCTGAGTGGCGGCAACCTTTCGAATATTTTCACCCGTGCGGCCTTTATCGGCATTATCGCGGTTGGTGCGACCTTTGTGATCACGGCGGGCGGGATTGACCTTTCGGTCGGTTCGATGGCGGCGTTCATATCCGGTGCGATGATTGTCGTTATGAATACGCTGGTCGAGACACTCGGACCGGGGCTTGAAACCGTTCTGATCGGGATCGTGTTAAGCATCATTCTTGGCATCGGGGCCGGGGCGGTCAACGGGCTGGTCAGTACCAAGGGCAAGATCGAGGCCTTTATCGTGACGCTTGGCACGATGGGGATTTATCGGTCGCTTGTGACCTATATGGCCGATGGCGGCACGCTTTCGCTTGATTTCGAGGTGCGCGGCACCTATCGCCCGGTTTATTACGGCGAATTGCTGGGCATTCCGGTGCCGGTTCTGGTGTTCCTTGCGGTGGCGGTTGCCGGTTATGTGTTGCTGAACATGACGCCGTTCGGGCGGAAATGTTTTGCCATCGGCTCGAACGAGCAGGTTGCGCGTTATTCCGCGATCCATGTCGACCGGGTCAAGACGATGACCTATGTCATTCAGGGGCTTTGCGTGTCGATTGCGACCATCATTTATGTGCCCCGTCTTGGTTCCGCATCCAGTTCGACCGGTGTTCTTTGGGAACTTGAAGCCATCGCGGCCGTGATCATCGGTGGCACGATGCTTAAGGGTGGCTATGGCCGCATCTGGGGCACGGTGGTTGGTGCGATCATGCTGACCACGATTGGCAATATCCTTAACCTTACCGATGCGATCAGCAATTACCTGAACGGGGCTGTTCAGGGCTTGATCATTATCGTTGCCGTGTTCCTGCAGCGCGGGGACTGGCGACGCAAGAAAAGCAAATAACCGGCGATCAACGTCCGGCTCAAGATGACGTACAGAATCATTTTTTGATCAGGAGGAAGCTTGAATGAAAACGATTACAAAGTTTCTCGGGGCGGCCTGCGTTGTGGGTCTTGGTCTTGCATCGACCTTGGCATCGACCACGGCACTGGCACAGGAAAAGGTAAAGATCGGGGTTTCGATCCCGGCGGCGACCCATGGCTGGGCCGGTGGTCTGAACTACCACGCGGAACAGGCCGAAAAGCGCCTTGAGGCGACCTATCCGAACCTTGATATCATTGTTGTTACCGCCAATGGTGCGGGTGAACAGGCCAACGATCTTGAAGATCTGGTATCGGTTCAGAATATCGATGCACTGGTGGTTCTGCCGTTTGAATCCGATCCGCTGACCGTGCCGGTCCAGCAGGTCAAGGAAGCGGGCAAGTTTGTGACCGTGGTTGACCGTGGTCTTTCCCTGCCGGGGATCGAGGATGTTTATGTTGCGGGTAACAACCCGGAACTCGGCCGTGTATCGGGCGAATACATCAAGGAACGTCTGGATGGCAAAGGCAAGATCGTCATCCTGCGCGGTATCCCGACCGTGATTGACGAAGAACGCGTCGAAGGTTTCATGACGGCAATCGAAGGATCGGATATCGAGGTCCTTGATATGAAGCACGCCAACTGGAACCGTGATGACGGGTATGAAGTGATGCAGGACTTCCTGTCGCGCTTCCCGGAAATCGATGCTGTCTGGGCGCAGGATGATGACATCGCGCTTGGCGTCATCGAAGCCGTCAAGCAGGCCGATCGGACCGATGAACTGTTCATCGTTGGCGGGGCTGGCATGAAGGACATCATCAAACGCGTGATGGATGGCGATGAACTGACCCCGATTGACGTTCTGTATCCGCCATCGATGATCGCAACCGCGATGGACATCACCGCGATGAAGTTCGTTTCCAATGCGGCGGTTGAAGGCCGTTACATTCTGGGGGCGACCGTCGTGACCCAGGAAAATGCCGAGAACTTCTACTTCCCGGATAGCCCGTTCTGATCCGGCTGTTCTGATGCGAATTGGCGTTGTTGAATAAACGCGAGCAAGCAGAAGGAACCCCGCCCTGTCACGACAGGCCGGGCGGGGTTCGAATTTTACATCACTTTCGTCACCAGATGACATCCGGGCCACCCGGAAGAAAACACACGAGGTCAGTATGAAAACGCTTAAGGGACCGGCGATTTTCCTTGCCCAGTTTGCCGGGGACGAGGCCCCGTTTGACAGCCTTTCCAATATCGGACGCTGGGCGGCGTCGCTTGGCTATAAAGGGGTGCAGATCCCGAGCTGGGACAAGCGCCTGTTCGATGTCGAAAAGGCTGCCCAAAGCAAGGATTACTGTGATGAGGCCAAGGGTATTCTGGCCGAACATGGTGTCGAGATTACCGAGCTTTCGACCCATCTGCAGGGGCAGCTTGTGGCGGTTCATCCGGCCTATGACGAGATGTTTGACGGTTTTGCCGCCCCCGAAGTGCGCGGCAACCCGAAGGCGCGCCAGGAATGGGCGGTCAATCAGGTCAAGGCCGCGATCCGGGCGTCACGCCATTTGGGCATTGGCGATCATGCGACATTTTCAGGTGCGCTTGCGTGGCCCTATGTCTATCCGTGGCCGCAACGCCCGGCCGGGCTGATTGAAACCGCGTTTGATGAACTGGCAAAACGCTGGTTGCCGATCCTTGATGTGGCCGAGGAAAATGGCGTCAATGTCTGTTATGAAATCCATCCGGGTGAAGACCTGTTTGATGGTGTGACGTTCGAGATGTTCCTTGAACGGGTCAAGAACCACGCACGGTGCAACATCCTTTATGATCCGAGCCACTTTGTCCTGCAGCAGCTGGACTACCTTGATTTCATCGATATCTATGCCGACCGGATCAAGATGTTCCACGTCAAGGATGCCGAATTTAATCCGACCGGGCGGCAGGGCGTTTATTCCGGTTATCAGGGCTGGGTCGGGCGTGCGGGGCGGTTCCGGTCGCTTGGCGACGGGCAGGTTGATTTTGGCGCGATCTTTTCGAAGCTTGCGGCGATTGATTTTGATGGCTGGGCCGTGCTGGAATGGGAATGCGCGCTTAAACATCCCGAAGACGGTGCCCGCGAAGGGGCCGATTTCATTCGCAACCACATTATTCGCGTGACCGAAAAGGCGTTTGACGATTTCGCCGATGGCGGCACGGACGAGGCAACGAACCGGCGTCTGCTGGGGCTTGATTAAGTCGGCGGCAGAAAACCATTCAGGACGGAGATTGACATGACTGAGACGAAAAATCCGGCGCGGCGCATCCGCCTTGGCATGGTTGGTGGCGGACAGGGGGCGTTTATCGGGGCGGTGCATCGCATCGCGGCCCGTCTGGATGACCGGTATGAACTGGTCGCCGGGGCGTTGTCGTCCAAACCCGATATTGCACGCGCATCGGCGGCGGAACTGTTTATTGCACCCGACCGGTCCTATGACAGTTTTGCCGACATGGCCAAACAGGAAGCCGCGCGCGAGGATGGCATTGATGCCTGTGCGATTGTCACGCCAAACCACCTGCATTTTCCAGCCGCGATGGCGATGCTGGATGCCGGTATTCATGTGATTTGTGACAAGCCGCTTTGCCTGAATGTTGAAGAAGCCGAATTGCTGGCGGCCAAGGTGCGCGAAACCGGGCTTCTGTTCGCATTGACGCATAATTACACCGCCTATCCGATGGTGCGCGAAGCCCGTCAGATGGTGCGTGATGGCAAGCTTGGCGATATCCGTCTGGTACAGGTTGAATATCCGCAGGGCTGGATGGCGACCCGTGTCGAGGATACCGACAACAAACAGGCTCATTGGCGTGCCGATCCGGCCAAGGCCGGGATGGGCGGGGCCTTGGGCGATATCGGAACGCATGCCCATAACCTTGCCGATTTTGTCACCGGGCTTGAGATTTCGGAACTGTGCGCGGATATCGATGCCATCGTGCCGGGCCGCAAGCTTGACGACAATGTCCAGATCCTGCTGCGATACGACAATGGTGCGCGCGGGATGCTGTGGGCAAGCCAGGTGGCGATTGGCCATGAAAACGGTCTTCGGCTTCGGGTGTATGGCGACAAGGGCGGCATTGAATGGGCGCAGGAACATCCCAACCATCTGCATTTCCGCCCGCTTGACGGCCGCCCGGAACTGATGACGCGCGGCGGGGCGGGGATCGGATCAGCCGGATTGCGTGGGGTCCGCGTGCCGCCGGGCCACCCGGAAGGTTATCTTGAAGGTTTTGCCAATCTTTACACCGATTTCGCCGATCAGCTGATCGCGCGGATTACCAACGGCAAGGCCGATCCTGCATCGATGCTGATCCCGGGCATCAATGAAGGCGTCAAAGGCATGAAATTTGTCGAGGCAGTGGTACGTTCTGCAAAGAGCGGCGCAGTCTGGACCAAGATTTAAACGGTTATTGCCCGGGTATTATCCGGGAAAATAAACCAGACATTCTGTTCCCGTTTTTGGGTTCTTCCCGTCTGATCCTGTGTCAGGCTATCGGGCCGCCGCCAGCATGGTAGCGGCCCATATTTTTCAGTTCTGCACAAATTCCTTGCCATCAATGGTCAGAATTCGGCCATTGAAGCTGCATCGTGCACTGCCGCCGGGGATCGAGGTTCGTTGCAGAACCGCACCGCTTGATGCATCGCGATATATGCCCTCATCATATTGGAAGGTGATGCTGTCCGGGGTCGTATCAAATCGAAAATCGATATCAAATTGATACTGCGCCCCGCCGCCATAGGTGAATTGCCGGAAATGCCCACTGCCGCTGCCTGATCCGTTCATGGTGTAGGTGGTCAGGTTGCCATCGGCGCTAAAGGTGCCGGTAGCGGTGGTGCAGTCATCAGCCTTTTGGGGCATGGCGGCTTCGCGCGCGGCCTGTTCGGTGGCGGCTTTTCGTTGTGCTTCTACTGCCGCAGCGGCGGCGGCCATTTGAGCCTTGCGCTGTTCTTCGCGTTTCTGACGTTCAATTTCGGCAAGGCGTTTGTCTTCGGCAATCTTTGCGTTGAGTTCGGCTTCTGATGCCAGTTCCTTGCCCTTGTAATACGGACAGGTTCCATCAGGCTGCGAGACCGAACCACACGGGCGCAATCCGATGAAATTTTCTTTCATTTCATAATTGTCGTATTCAACCCAGTGACCATCGGGGGCGGTCATGCGGCCCTTGCCCGTCGGGTTGCCATTGGCGATCTCGCCTTCCCACACCGAGCCGCTTCGGCGGGTAAGTTTTCCTGATTTGGGCACAACAACATCAAATGTGCCTTCGAAGGTTTCCCCATTCTTCCATTTTACGATGGGGCTGGGGGCCAGCCTGAATTCTGACTGGTCAAAGCGTCCCTCAAACCTGCCGCCATCGGACAGTTCGAACGTGCCCGTGATGCTTTCGGGGGTGACTTCAGCCTCGATGATGCGGGCTTCTTCATTGCCATCCTTCGATATCCGAACGGGGCCGGGGCCGTTGACCTCACCATTGAGTTGCGGGCCGAAAAACTCGAACTTCCATTGCCCGCTCCAGGCAACGACGACAGGCAGAAAGATGTCTTCGGTCCTGTTGAGTACAGTGGCCAACTGGAGCTGGAATTCGTTGTAAAACGGAAAGCGTTCGGATTTTACGGAGTTGGAGAAATAGCCGTATTCCCCGGTCAGGCGCAGCGTTTCTCCGGCCGAAATCGTAACGACCTTGTCGAATTTATCGACCGTATTATGTCGGACGATGACACGATAATCGCCCGGCCATAGCTGAACGCTATGCGTATTGGCGATGGTCAGCATTGGCCCGTTGACGCCAACAAAATTTTGGGTGTTGGCGGTAGGATAGACAAAAAGATACCAATCGTCCCCACTTGGTCCACCCCCGCCAACGAGGAGGGTCAGTAATCCCCATTTGTATGGCGACTTTTTTATCGTGTTTTCAGGCGTTGCAGACGCGGCAGTCGATTCACCGGAGGCCGCCTGCTTTGTTGCAGGCGCAGTTCCTGAAGTTTCGCTCGCATTGGTGAGCGTACTGAAAAAGTCGCTGGTCGCGGTGGTGATGTCGGTCGTCTGGCAGCCGACAAGGGCAATGAGTGCGACAAGCAGGGTGCCTGCATGTGACAGACGGCGTGCTTTGAAAACAGCTTTCTGCATAGATCCCCCCCCAATGCAGATCGAACATATCAATATTTGTGCATAGAAGGGTGAATTGGGGAAGAGGCAAAGGCAAACACAACGACATGAAATTTGTCGAGGCTGTGGTGCAGTTCAGTTCAGCCAGCGATCCTTGTGATCGACCGCCTGCTTTTTTATGGCCGGGTGCCGTTACGGAAAGGGGGCGTCCGGGGATTTTGCGATGACGGGCAAGGCGGTCTGGTATTCCATCTGGTGGAAAAGTCACCCTGTTGGGTTGATATGCTATTGTTCTATCTGCCGCGAAAGTGTTTCAATGCGGTATAAAGAAAACTGCAATCCATGCAGGAAACAGGGAGTAGACGATGGCGGAGAAGCCTGTGCTACTGATCACCCGGCGCCTGACCGATGCGGTCCAGGCGCGTGCGGCGCGTGATTATCAGGTCATTCTGAACGACGCGGATCACGTCTTTTCGCGTGATGAGCTGATTGCGCGCTGTCAGGATGTTGACGCGGTTCTTCCCTGCCATTCCGAACATTTCAGTGCCGATGTCATTGCCGATCTTGGTGATCGGTTGCGGATCATTGCCAATCATTCGGTCGGTGTCGACCATGTTGATCTTGAGGCAGCAAAGAAGGCCGGGATCACGGTCACCAATACCCCCGATGTGCTTTCCGATGCGACGGCCGAGATCGCCATGCTGTGCATGCTGGGCGCGGCCCGGCGTGGTGCGGAAGGTGATGCCATGGTGCGGGCCGGGAAATGGGATTTCTGGTCGCCGGCCTTTATGGTCGGGCGGCAGGTGACCGGCAAGCGATTTGGCGTTCTGGGCATGGGCCGCGTCGGGCAGGTTGCCGCCGAACGCGCACGTGGCTTTGGCATGGAAGTGCATTATCACAATCGGTCCCGTCTGCCGGGTCACCTTGAGAAGGGTGCTGTTTTCCACGACACGGTCGAGGGGCTTCTGGCGGTATCGGATGTCTTGTCGCTGCATTGTCCGGCGACGCCCGATACGACCGGCATCATCAATGAGAAAACCATCGCATTGCTGCCGGATCGGGCCATTCTGGTCAATACGGCGCGTGGCAATCTGGTTGATGAGGATGCCCTGATCAACGCGCTTCAAAGCGGCAAGCTGTTTGCGGCCGGGCTTGATGTGTTCCGCAAGGAACCCGGTGGAAACCCCGATCTGTCGTCGTTGAAAAACGTCTTCCTGTTGCCACATATAGGCTCTGCGACTGAAGAAACGCGTGATGCCATGGGCTTTCGGGCGCTGGATAATCTTGATGCCTTCTTTTCCGGCGGGCAACCGCAGGATCGCGTTGCCTGACGGCGCGCCAAAAACAAGAACTTGCTAAATTCCGGAACACGTCATGTTTCGGAAAATAATAATCGAAAAAAGTTTTCCACATGGTGGAAGGCCAAATATTCGATGTCCCTTGTATCAGGTCAGGGCCTATGTAAGGCTGAAAATCATCGCCTATTTTCCGCCAATTAGTTGTCGGGTGCGGCGATAATTCTGGGAGGAAGTAATGAAAAAGATACCTACGCCTGAAGACGTGAAGTCCAAGCAAGTGTCCCGCCGTTCGTTCCTTACCAAGGGTGCTACCGGTGTTGTTGCCGGTGGCGCTGCTGCTTCGGGGCTGTTCGCCGCCCCGGCAGTTCATGCACAACCTGCACCTTTGGTCGTCAAAATGCAGACGTCCTGGCCGTCATCCGATATCTGGATGACGTTTGCCAAGCAATATGCCGATCGTGTCGAAGCCATGTCGGGTGGTCGCCTGAAGGTTGACCTTCTGCCGGCCGGTGCCGTTATCGGGGCGTTCCAGGTTCTCGATGGCGTCAATGACGGCGTGATTGATATCGCCCATTCCGTGCCGGTTTACTGGTACGGCAAGAACAAGGCGGCGTCGCTGTTTGGTACCGGTCCGGTGTTTGGTGGTTCTGCAACCACCATGCTGAGCTGGTTCTATGCCGGTGGCGGTGAAGAATTCTATCGCGAACTGACCCAGGACGTTATGGGGCTGAACGTGATTGGTCTTCTTGGCTTCCCGATGCCGGCCCAGCCGTTCGGCTGGTTCAAGGGAGAGGTCAATTCTGTCGCCGATATCCAGGGCTTCAAATACCGTACCGTGGGTCTGGCTGCCGATCTGCTGCAATCGATGGGCATGTCGGTCGCACAGCTTCCGGGTGGCGAGATCGTTCCGGCGATGGAACGCGGCGTGATTGACGCGTTCGAATTCAACAACCCGTCTTCGGACATGCGTTTTGGCGCGCAGGATGTGGCGAAGAACTACTATCTGTCGTCCTATCATCAGGCATCCGAAAGCTTCGAGTTCATCTTCAACCGTGATTTCTATGAAGACCTCGAACCTGATCTGCAGGCGATCCTGCGGTATGGCGTGGAAGCGGCTTCGACGTCGAACACCGCACTTGCGATGGACAATTATTCGTCCGACCTGCAGAAACTTGCAGACGAAGGCGTTACCATCCATCGTACATCGAAGGAAATTCTGGCTGCCCAGCTTGATGCCTGGGACAAACTGATCCCGCAGCTTGAAGAAGATCCGTTCATGAAGAAGGTTCTTGATAGCCAGCGTGCCTGGGTTGAGCGCGTGACCTATTATGAACTGATGAACTCGCCCGATTATCAGCTTGCCTATGACCACTACTTCCCGGGCAAACTGAAACTGTAATGAAACCCACCGGTTTCATACGGTTTGTCTGACCCAAAGGCTGCCCCGGAGGCCATATGGCCTCCGGGGCGGTTGCTACGGTAACGGAAAAGACTTCATGATCAGCTTTATTGAATTCGCGGACAAGCTTTCGGCCTGGTTTGCCAAGGCTTTCGGGTGGCTCATCATCCTGATGACGTTGGGAATGAGTTACGAAGTGATGGCGCGTTATGTTTTTAATGCGCCGACGACATGGTCGCTCGACGTTTCCTTCATCATGTATGGCTCGTTATTCATGATGGGCGGAGCCTATACGCTGTCGCGCGGGGGCCATGTGCGGGGTGATTTCCTTTACCGTCTCTGGAAGCCAAGAACACAGGCAACTGTCGACCTTGTGCTTTACATCTTCTTTTTCTTCCCCGGCATTACGGCCCTGATCCTGACAGGCTGGAAATATTCATCGCGGTCCTGGGGATACGGGGAAGTCAGCGTGAACAGCCCGGCGGGCGTTCCGATCTTTCAGTTCAAGGCCATTATGGTGGCTGCGGGGATTCTGCTGTTCATTCAGGGGATCGCGCAGGTCATGCGCTGCATCATGTGCATGCGTGAAGGATACTGGCGCGGTGCCGATGACGATGTCGAAGAAACCGAAGAATTGCTGATGAAGCAGCATGTCGCAAAA
Organism: Thalassospira lucentensis; assembly: GCF_001613805.1. Taxonomy (GTDB): domain Bacteria; phylum Pseudomonadota; class Alphaproteobacteria; order Rhodospirillales; family Thalassospiraceae; genus Thalassospira; species Thalassospira lucentensis_A. The sequence continues at coordinate 86,521 of NZ_LPVY01000004.1, read as the reverse complement.
GACAACTAACCAAATCGAAACCCGCGATAACCGGTCCGAACGGAGCTGCAAACGTGATTGACGCACATGTCGCCCTGATGATGCTTGGCATCTTCATTATGCTTGTTTTCCTTGGCTTTCCCGTCGCGTTTACGCTGATGGCGCTGGGGATTGGTTTTGGTTACTACGCGTATTTTGACGCAGGACGCATGTGGCGTGCCTTTGACCGTCTGGCCGAGGACAGCGATACCCTGACATCGGCGATAACCTGGATCGAAGGGGCGGTGAATAACCGGATATTCGATCTGTTTATCAACCAGACATACACCGTGATGTCCAACGAGGTCCTGACCGCTGTTCCGCTGTTTCTGTTCATGGGCTACATCGTTGAACGCGCCAATATCGTTAACCGGTTGTTTTCGACACTGAATATCGCCGCCAAGAATGTCCCCGGTTCGCTTGGCGTTGCCGCCCTTGTGACCTGTGCGCTGTTTGCGACCGCGACCGGGATTGTCGGTGCGGTGGTGACCCTGATGGGGATGCTGGCACTGCCCGCGATGATCAAGGCCCGTTATGACAAAAGCTTTGCCACTGGCATCATCTGTGCCGGCGGGACGCTGGGCATTCTGATCCCGCCATCGATCATGCTGATTGTGTATGCCGCGGCATCGGGTGTGTCGATCGTGCGGCTTTATGCCGGTGCGCTGTTGCCGGGCCTGACGCTGGTCGGGCTTTATCTGCTTTATGTCGTGGGGCGTGCCTTGTTGCAGCCAAAAGCCGCACCGCGTCCGACATCCGATGAAATTCCCGATGTGCCGTTGCCCAAGGTTCTGTGGATGCTGGGGACGTCGTTCTTCCCGCTGGCATTCCTGATCCTTGCGGTTCTGGGGTCGATCCTGTTTGGTCTGGCAACCCCGACCGAGGCGGCATCCATCGGGGCGCTGGGCGGGATGGTTCTGGCGCTGGCGTATCGTGCGCTGACCTTTGACCGGCTGCGCGAGTCCGTTTACCTGACGGTGCGGACATCGGCGATGGTGTGCTGGCTGTTTGTCGGGTCCTATACGTTCTCGTCGGTGTTCTCGTATCTTGGTGGCGAGCATGTCATTGCCGAGTTCGTTGGCGGGCTTGACCTGACGCCGCTTCAGTTCCTGCTGCTGGCGCAGTTGATCATCTTCCTGCTTGGCTGGCCGCTGGAATGGTCGGAAATCATCATCATCTTTGTGCCGATCTTCCTGCCGCTGCTGCCGCTGTTTGATATTGATCCGCTGTTCTTTGGTATCCTCGTCGCGCTGAACCTGCAGACATCCTTCCTGACGCCGCCGATGGCAATGTCGGCCTATTATCTTAAGGGTGTTTCGCCTCCGGGTATTTTGCTGACGGATATCTTCAAGGGGATCATGCCGTTCCTGTTCATGGTGATTGTCAGCATGGTTCTGATGTATACCTTCCCCCAGATCGTGTTCCATCTGCCGGATCTGTTCTATGGCGCACGTTAGGAGGCCGTCGGTATGACACTTAATCCGTTGCTGAACCTTGACGTGGTCGAACTGCGTGACCGGCTGGCATCCGGTGCCGTGAGGGCCGTCGAGTATGCCGAGGCCTGCCTTGAGCGGATCGCGGCACTTGAACCGGAAATTCAGGCGTGGGCCTATCTTGATGGTGACTATGTCCTGGCACAGGCACGTGCGCTTGACGCGCGCCGCCAGTCGGGCATGCCGATCGGCCCGTTGCATGGTCTGCCCGTTGGGCTGAAGGACGTTATCGATACGGCCCGGATGCCAACCGAAAATGGCACGCCGCTTGATAAGGGACGGGTGCCGACCGAGGATGCGGTGCTGGTTGAAAAGCTGCGTGCGGCGGGCGCGATCATCATGGGCAAGACGGTTTCGACCGAAATGGCCTTCATGTGCCCGTCCAAAACACGCAACCCGCACAACACATCCCATACGCCGGGGGGATCATCGGCTGGGTCGGCGGCGGCAGTTGCCGCGGCGATGGTGCCTTTGGCCGTAGGAACGCAAACAGGCGGGTCGGTTATCCGGCCGGCATCGTTTTGTGGGGTGGTCGGGTTAAAGCCGACCTTTGGCGCGATTTCCCGTACCGGGGTTCTGGCCCAGTCACCGTCGCTTGATACCATTGGTGTGTTTGCCCGTTCCGTCGAAGGGGCGGCGATGATTGCCGAAATTCTGTTCGGGCATGACGCGCGTGACCGGGCGACGACATTGCAACCCACCCCGCGTTTGCAGGAAGCCGCCAAATCAACGCCGCTGGTAACGCCGACACTGGCCTTTGTCCGCCCACCACAGTTTGACAGTGTGGCCGATGACGATACCGTCATGGCATTTCGCGAATTGACGAGCGTTTTGGGCGAACAGTGCTTTGAGGCACCCCTGCCGAAGGCATTTGATGATGCCGCCGACCTGCGGGCAAAGATCAATTTTGCCGAAATGGCGAAATGTTATTACAGCTATGAAAAGCGCGGACGCGATCAATTATCCCCGCAGATGACAGAGGCGCTTGACGCGGGGAACAAGGTCACGGCGCGGGATTATCTTGCCGCACTGGACTGGCGCGATCTTTACAATGTTGCGCTTGATGAAGTGTTCCAGCGTTGTGATGTGATCATCACCCCGGCGGCACCGGGCCCGGCCCCCGGAAGCCTTGATACGACCGGGAATGCCATTTTTAACGGTCTTTGGACGTTGTGCGGGACGCCTGCGATTACGCTGCCGTTGCTTTGGGCGGAAAACGGGTTGCCGATGGGCGTGCAGCTTGTCGGGCGGCGCGGTGATGATGCCCGGTTGCTTCGAACGGCGCGCTGGCTCGTTGAATTTGTTACGAATTCTGAAAATGAAGGAGCATCGTCATGATACCGTCACGTCTTGATCAGGCAATGGCGATTTTGGCCTTTATCGTCTTTGGGGGCTTTCTTGGCATTCTGTTTGGATATGTCACGCGCTGGGATCTTGGCATTATGGTCGGGATCACGCTGGCGCTGTGTGCATGGGATTTCTGGCATATGGCCACAGGGCGAAAAAGCGACCATCACTGATCGCTTTTAATTCACGCTGATTGTTTCGGGGCGCGCCGGGGATTTCAAAATCCCTAGGCGCGTTTTGTTTTGGCCATGTGGGCAGCTTGTTCCGGTTTGCTGTCATACCCGAAACGGGCGGCTGCAATTGCCGTGACATCGCGGATCAGATCAATTTCTTCGTCGCTGAATTTCGGCCGGTAATAGGTCGGCGCGTGAATGGTGGGGGCGACTTCATTGATGATCGGTTCGGCACCCGGCAGATCAACATGATCAAACAGGCGGCGTAACTGATTTGCCGGGTCGGCGACGAAATCCTCGTAACGGACCACCAGTGTTGCATCGCCAAGCGCCTTGTTCACGGTCATACGATCAGCGATGTAATGGTGCAGGTCGCTCCAGTAATGGGCCCAGCCGGCGACTTCGTCGCCTTCGTTCCAGTGTTTCATGATCTGGCGGGTGGCGTGCAGATCGCCGGTATTGATCGGACGACGATCAAGGCCGAATTCGTAATGGCCGACACGCTGCATATGGGCGACCGCGCGCGGGTTATCCTGTTCGCCCTTGCAGAACAGGTCGTGCTGCTTGGCAAGGGATGCGATATGCCACAGCGGATCACGCACCGGCAGAACGAATCTGGCATCGGGGAAGATCGACAGCAGATACTCCATCCGGGTGACCAGATAGTTCGCCTTGGAGATATAGCGTTTGCCGCCGCGCACATGGATCAGTTTGCGGATGTGATCGCGATAGAACTTCTCGAACGCCGGGTTGCTGATCTGACCATCAAGGACGTTGCTTTCATTGACGTCATGCAGGTGACGGAAAAACGCCATCCAGATCATTTCCTCGAACGCTTCGGGGCTTTCGGGCGTGATGTTGATGCCATCCGCATGGGTGCGTTCAACCGCAACCTCCTTGCCCTTGGGGGCAAGATCGACAAACTTGTTCCACAGATAGGGTGTGAAAACCGGCGGATAGTCGCGGTAGCGATGGGTTGCTGCATCGGAATGGCGTGCCAGCGTTTCCAGAAGGATCGTGCTGCCGGATCGGGCGAGCCCTGCGACAAAGACCGGCTTTTCTATTTGGACATCTTCAATCGCATCACCGGCAAGTTTCGTTTCGAAATTGCCAAGTCTGATCCATTGCATCGGGTGGCGGGCAATCAGGCCGCTTAGCCAGTTATCCCAGCCCGATACATGGAAGGCGGCGCCATTAGACGCGGGTGTGGTTGATTTTTCGGATGTCGTTTGGCCAGTCATTCGATGCGAAATCCTTTTTTGATCGCCAGCGACCCCAATACGAGGGCAAGGAAGAAAGTCAGTTCCCAGCCACGTGCCCAATCCGGGCCGGCGCTGATGATTTGTTGGGTTGGCAATTCGAAACGAAGCTGTGTTACCGGGCTGTCGTCGGGCAGATAGCCCGCCGGATTGCCGATAATCAGGTTCCACCACTGTTTTTGATGGATCACGGGAATGGCGGCGGCTGGTGCCACCAGATAGGTTTCACCGTCACTGGCACCGGGCACCTGAACAACAGGACAGGCACCGTCTTCAAGGCCTGTCGGATTGATGCCGACCTGTTCGATGGCGACATTTTCCGGCTGGGCGCTGATGGAAACCTGCTGCCCCGGTGCCGGGCAGCTATAACCGTACTGCCCGTCCAGCCAGACGATCATCGCAAGGGCGGGCAGGGATGCGACAACCGCCGGGCCGATGACGAAACCGACAAGTTTCAGCGACTGGGCAAGCTGTGCCTTGGCCAGCTTCATGCCTTCGCCGAAATCCTCGCCATCGTCTTCGGCCATGGCCTTGCGGGCTTCTTTCAGCCGTTCCTTGATCGCCTTGATGCGGGTTTGCGGCGACAGCACCTTATAAAGCAGCATCGAAATCACCGCACAGACCAGCGCCCAGATCAGGACGCGTCCAAACGGTCCGAGGGCATCTGCCATCAGGGCATCAAGGGTGCTAAAGGCGGGGGCGGGCCAATCGAGTATTCCCATGCGTCATCGTTCCTGTTGGTCGTTGACCGTTCAGGCTTTCGGCTGGTGCGAATGCGCCGAATGCGTTGAATGCGAGGTGGTGCCAGAGCCGTTCTGCTGCGCACGTTTGCGGTTGCGCATCATTTTGCGGATCGGCCATAGCAGGACAAAGCCAACCGCGACAAATACGGCGGCCAGAACAGCCCACAAAGCAGACAGAAGGCTAAGACCGGCACCCGGTCCGACATAGGCCTGTGCAGGCAGGGCCGTCAGAAGTGTTGCGGCGGCAATGGTCGCGGTTCCAATCGAAAGCAGTTTCATGTTCTGTTTCATTGCTTTTCTCCATCAGGGGAGGTCGGGGTGAAGTTGGTATCGCTGTAAAGGGCTGCGCGTTCATCGCTGATGCGCTCGGCCTGCGATACGACGGGGATCAGTTTTTGGCCGGGGTTGTCGGGATCATCACGGCGGATCGGGTTGTGGTATTCCCAGACGATCTCGCCTTCCGGGGTGACTTCGAAAAGGCGTCCGCCGCTTGATTCGGTAATCAGCGTATTGCCATTGGGAAGGCGTTGCTGATCAGCACGGATGTTGCTGTCGAACCTGTGTTCGGCAGTGCCCTTGTATTCCCAGGTGATGCCGTTGGTTGCGGGATCAATCTGCAGCACGCGGGATTGACCGGCGTCCGGATCGGCAAGCTGGCCCTGATTGTCAAATAGCAGGATATCGCCGTTTGGCAGGACATCCGGGTCATGTTGCCCCAGCCACGGGCCACGTGTTGCCCAGACGACTTTTTCCGCATCCATATCAAGCACGGCAATGATGCCGAGATCACGGAAGGACAGAACAACATCGCCCGCCTTGCCCTGTTCAAAGTTTTGCGCCGTTTCTTCGGTAATCAGTTGGATCGTGTTGGTGTGCAGCACATCCTCGTTCGAGAAATAGGGCGCGAAATCGACCATGTTGGCGTAGCTGGAATTGATCAGCGCATCGAGGATCGAGACACGTTTGATTTCCTTGCCTTCGGGCGACAGGATCACCGCGAAATCGTCAAGCCGCGGCGGGGTGAGCTGTTTGCGGTTGTCATATGTGTTAAAGCGGAATTCCTGGGTCAGGGCATAAACCCGGCCATCGGGCGCAATCGAAAAATCGTGATGTGCGGTTCCCAGATATTTCCAGACCGGTTTGGAATCCCGGTCGATCTTGGCCATGCCATAGCCATATGGCGTGTCGCCCGCCGCGGTATATTGCACGATCAGGTCACCATCAGGTGCCATCTTGGCGGTATGCCAATGCATGAAATCGTCTTTTTGCGGATTGGGGATCGGCGATGTTTCATCGTGGATTTCGCTGAACGGCATGCGCCATTCATGGACGATGTTACCGTCCATATCGACCAGCACGGCATGCGGCCCGTCACCCGACGAATACAGGGTCAGGCCTTTCTGGGTCTTGTCGGCTTTATTGATCGTGACACCGGTTTCTTCGGTCCGGGCGGGGGACCAGAAATCAAGCCGTTCGACACTGCTGTATTTGGTGCGTTGTTCCCACAGGGCCGTGCCCGCACGCCACGCGTTTTTCATCGACTGATAGGGCGGTACTTCGGCCAGTATGACAAACGCACCAATACCGAAGCTGATCGCGGCAACGCCGGTCATGAAGGCAGCAAAAAAGATTTTATCGCCGCGGTTGTTTTCCGCGGATTCATCTGTCTGTTGAGGTGCAGGCACGCGGTAATCTCCTTGTCATCTGACAAAAAGGTTACGCGGGCCTCCGGGCAAATTTACGGCCAGTATCAAGGGGATTGGGGCGGTTTGGCCGCTTTTCGCCTTTGTTTCGCCCAAGAGTTTAATTGTAAGTTGGGATGTTTTCGGGCGGTTTGTTTGTTTGATTACTGCCGGTATTCCACCCCGTCCATGACCAGAAGATTACCGTCAAACCGGCACGAAACAGTGCCTGACGGTGCACTCATGCGTTGCAGAACCTGTCCGGTTGCCGCATCGCTATAGGTGCCGTTGCCATAGGTGACCGAAATGCTGTCGGGCGTGGTGACATAGGTGAAGCCGATTTCGAACCGGAATTTTTGCGCGCTGCCATAGGTGTAACTGACGAAATTACCGTTCCCCTGACCGGGCGAGTCGAGTTTAAGGGTGGAATTACCGGTATTGTCGCGGAATGTGCCACTGGCATTGCGGCAACCGCTTTGGGCCGTGGCCTGCGGTTGGGTGGTTTCGGATGCGGCTTTCCGGGCGGCTTCTTCGGCAGCGGCTTTTGCGGCAAGCTGGCGATCACGTTCCATCAGGGTGGCCAGTTCATCCGGCCCCGAGAGCTTTTTGCCGCCGTAATAATAGCAATCACCGGCCGCGACCGTTTCACCGCCGCAGACGAATTGGCCGGTCTGACTTGGGAATGCGGATCCTTCGGGCAATTCCATCCAGCCACCTTCCCACCAGGTCAGGCGGCCCTGACCGGCGGGCTTGCGTTCGCGCACCGGCCCCTGCCAGACATTGCCGTCCGCCATGCGCAATTCACCCTCACGCGGGTCAAACACGCGATAGGTGCCGGTAAAGCTTGTGCCATCGGGCCATTTGGTCGTGCTGCCCGGTTCGATCTGGCGGCTGTCGCTTAGATATTCGCCGTCCACCTCGCGGCCATCGGCATATTCGATGTCACCGGTGATTTTGTCGCCGGTAATGTCGGCATTGTCGATTTCGGCAAAGGGCTGTTCGTTGCGAGTGATTTCGACCGTGCCGGTGCCGACCGGATTGCCGTTATTTTGCGGGCCGATATATTCCGCCCGGTAGCCGTCATGGGCAAACATGACTTCGGGGCCATAGGTGGTGGTGATCGGTATGCGCCATATCGTGGTGTCGATATTGGGGTCAATCCGGGCGGGATCGGGTTCGCGGCTTATTTTGACGTCTTCGGAAAACAGGCCGTAATCGGCATAGACCACCGTGACCTCGCCGGGGAGCACATCAACCCAGCTCTCCGATTTCAGTTCGCCCAGGCGAGAGACCCTGACCAGATAGCTGTCTGGCCACAGGGTGTATTCCTTCATCTGTCCGGCGGAAAGCTGTTCGGTGGTGAAGGGCTTGAACCCCTTGTTGCGGGAAGCCTTTACGACCTGCATCTGCCAGCCGTAGTAAGCGCCGTTACCGGATGGATTGATCCGGAATGCGATGCTGCCGGGATCGGAAACACTGGCCGGGGCAAGGGATGTTTGCGATGGCATGGGCGAGGGAGCGGGGGCTGTATTGACTGTCTGGCAGGCAGAAAGGCTTATGCCCAAAATGCCAATCGTCACGGTCCTGATCATGGTAACGCCCGGTTTCATCACCCATTCCCCCATAGGCCAAATGATAAAACCGATTTCGCCACAACTTTGGCAGGTTGGGAAGCGTTTAAATTTAGCCTTTCCAGGCAATAAGCGCGGCACCGGTGCCGATCATCACGACGCCAAGCCAGCTTGCGGGGGACAGTTTTTCACCAAGAAATGCTGCGCCAAAAATCGCAACCAGTACCACGCTGAGCTTGTCAATCGGGGCGACCTTTGCGGCCTCGCCAATCTTGAGTGCGCGGAAGTAACATAACCACGATGCCCCGGTCGCAAGCCCGGACAGGATCAGGAACCACCATGTTTTGGCCGATACGGTTGCCGGGTTTTGCCAGTGACCGCCAATCATCAGGATGGCAAAGACCATGATGAAAATGATTGCGGTGCGGATAAAGGTGGCAAAGTCGGAATTGATGTTTTCAATCCCGACCTTGGCAAAAATCGCGGTCAGTGCAGCAAAGCAGGCGGCAAGGGCAGCCCATAATTGCCAGCTTTCCATCACATCCTTCATGCCGATGACCCCCGTTTTGCCTTTCCGGATGCTGCCAGTCGGCCGTTATTTCCGGATCGAGGGATCCAAAAGGGCGTCGATTGGCGGGACCGGTGTGGTTTTGACCTTTTTTGTCACGATATAGGTAAAATATCGGTCAATACCGATGCCTGCGATCAAAAGTCCGTCGATCAGGCGTTGATAGGCATCGACATCGCGACAGAGTATCTTGAGCATATAATCGACCCCGCCGCCAAGGGCATAGCATTCGACGATTTCGGGGATATCCTGAACGGCCTTTTCGAAAATCGTGAAATCCTCGTGCTGGTGATGGCGCAATGTTACCTCGGTCATCACAAGCGTTGGTTTGACCAGCATTTCAAGATTGATATGGGCGTGATAGCCCGAAATGACACCAAGGTCCTCAAGGCGTTTGAGCCGTTCCCAGCACGGGCTTGGCGAAAGGTTCACCGCCTCGGCCAGTTTGACCTTGGTGATGCGCCCCTCGCGTTGCAGCGTGAGCAGGATTTTAAGATCCTGATCATCCAGCCTGATCATTTCCCGACCACCTCGGCAATGACGGCAAGACAATCACCGGTTTTGATCAGGCCGGGGAAATGGCGACAGGCGACGATGCCATCACGCGGTGCCTTGTATTCGGTGGGAACACCGCCGGTCCGGTTGGCATCGTAAACGCGCGCAATCAGATCACCGCGTGTGACCATCTGCCCCAGATCGACACAGGGTTCAAACAGGCCGCTTGAAACCGACGCAACGAAACAGTTGCCATCCGGCATATCCAGCATGACGCCGCTATCGTCGGGGACGTCCGGTTCACCGGTCAGAATACCGGCATGGATCAGAAGGTTGCGCACCCCGCGATCCGCAATCGCCACCCGTTCGGCCGTGGTTGACCCGCCGCCACCCAGTTCGGTGGTGACGAATGTTTTGCCGGCTTCCTCAACAACCGTATCGAACATTCCGACCGAATCAAGTTCGAGCATCATCATCGAATAGGGGGCGGCGAAGGCCTTCATCGCGTTTACGCAGCGGGCTTCCTGTTCCTTGTCGTCAAGGACGTGGACGGCGGCAAACGGGATGAAGTCCAGTGTCTTGCCGCCGGAATGCAGATCAAGGACGATGTCGGCTTCCGGCACCAGATGGCGCAGGACGTAATCGGCGATTTTCTGTGTCACCGTGCCGTCGGCCTTGCCGGGGAAGCTGCGGTTAAGGTTGCCCTTGTCAATCGGGGATGTCCGCGACGCATTCAGGAATGCCGGGAAATTCATCGCCGGTAAAATGATGACCCGCCCGGTGATTTCAGCAGGTGACAGTTTCCCCGCCAGTTTGAACAGCGATACCAGACCTTCGTATTCGTCACCGTGATTGCCGCCGGTCAGAAGGGCAGTGGGGCCATTACCGTTACGAATGACCGTAATCGGGATCATCACAGCCCCCCACGCGGAATCATCACGCGAATAGGGCAGCTTTAAAAAGCCGTGATGAACGCCATCCTGATCGAACGGGATCGTTGGCGTAATCGGGGATTTCTTTGTCATGGCCGTTTCCTTGCATAAAGGCAGGATACCGCGACCGTCGGTATCCTGCGTGGCAGTCTTGCACCGGCATATATCTGCGATGCGATTTTGATCGGCGGTATTCGCGTCAGTTTTTGACGAATAACTGCCTTGGATAACTGGTCAGCGTCTTGCTGCCGGTTTCCGTGATCATCATGCTTTCGGTGATCTCGATACCCCAGTCATCAAACCAGAGGCCGGGCATGAAATGGAATGTCATGCCCGGTTCAAGAACCGTGCGGTCACCGGGGCGCAGGCTCATGGTGCGTTCGCCCCAGTCGGGCGGATAGGAAAGCCCGATGGGATAGCCACACCGGCTGTCTTTGTGGATGCCGTATTTTTGCAAGACGCCAAAGAAGGCAACGGCGATATCTTCGCAGACATTGCCGGGTTTGGCGGCTTCAAGCCCGGCCTGAAGGCCTTCGATCAGGGCACTTTCAGCATCAAGGAAACGCTGTTCGGGTTGGCCGAGATACACCGTGCGCGATAGCGGCGCGTGATAGCGTTTATAGCAACCGGCAATCTCGAAAAACGTTCCGGCATCGCCCGGTATCGGTTTGTCATCCCAGGTCAGATGCGGTGCACCGGCATCTGCACCCGATGGCAGCAACGGCACGATTGCCGGGTAGTCCCCGCCGATCCCGTCAATGCCGACGATCCCGGAACGATAGATTTCGGCAACCAGTTCGTTTTTCTTCATGCCCGGTTCGACAACTTCGAAAATGCGTTCATGCATGTTTTCGACGATGCGGGCGGCCTGACGCATATAGAAAATCTCGGTCTCGGACTTTACCGCGCGCTGCCAGTTTACCAGTGCGGTTGCGTCATGGAACTTTGCGTTGGGCAGATGGGCCTGCAATTGCGCGTAACATCTGGCGGAGAAATAGTAGTTATCCATTTCAACACCGATATTGCGCGTGCCCCAATTGCGATATTCGATCACCTCGCACAGGTAATCCATCGGGTGATGGGTGGTGGATTGCACATAATAATCGGCATAGGGGATGATGCGATCATGGGTCATATAGACCGTGCGCTTTGCCCCGTTTGCATCCTGCGACCGGCCGAACCAGATCGGATCATCTTCGATCGGAACGAGGACGCATTGGTGAACATAAAACGACCAGCCGTCATAGCCGGTCAGCCAGGCCATGTTTGATGGATCGGTCACGATCAGAAGATCGAGCCCCTTTTCCACCATGGCTTTTTTTGTTTTTTCCAAACGCTCGGCATATTCCTCGCGCGTGAAATTCAATTCAACCTGGCTCATCGCAGGCCTCCAAAAAAAGGCGGGGTTTCAGTTTTTCCTGACCCTGTTTCCCTTTGTTATTACGACGTGATCTCGGTCCCGGCCTTGGCTGCGTCGCAGCGGGCGCGGGCGAGGGTGGCGATTGCGGTGTCCTGGACACCCGTACCGGTCAGATCGGCAACCGTGATCGCATCATCGGACGTACGTCCCGATGCCGATCCGGCAATAACCTGACCCAGTTGTGAAAATGTGTGGTCGGCCTTGATAATCCGGGCATCAATGGCGTGATGCAGTTCGCCCAGAATCCGGCATTGCGAAAGGCTGTCGCACACATAAAGGTCTGCCCGGCCAATCAATGCCGGGTCGATTTCGTTTTTATGTTCCGCATCCGACCCCATCGCGGTGATATGGGTACCGGGTTTGACCCAGTCCGACAAAAGGACGGGTTCGCGGGCAGGCGTGGTGGTGACGATGATATCGGCATCCTGTGCCGCCGCCCGGCCATCGGGCGTTGCGGTTACGGAAAGGCCAAGTTCGCTGGCGCAGGCGGCGGCACAGAGTTCGGCCTTGGCCATGTCGCGTGCCCAGATGGTGGCCGATGTGATGCCGCGTACCAGTTTAAGCGCCTTGAGCTGCAATTTCGCCTGCACACCGGCCCCGAAGATCGCGGCATGTTTTGCATCCTTGCGTGCCAGATGTTTGGCGGCGACACCCCCGGCGGCAGCGGTGCGGACATCGGTCAGATAACCGTTATCGAGCATGACGGCTTCGAGCAGGCCGGTTTTGGCTGAAAACAGGTTCATCAATCCGTTGACAGATGGCAGGCCGAGTTTCGGATTGTCAAAGAAGCCGGGGCTGATTTTGATGGCGAAACTGTCCAGTCCTGGGACATAGGCGGTTTTGACATCGACCTCGCCATTGTGGTCGTCGATATCAAGCCGAAGGATCGGCGGCATCCGCACATCCTTGGTCGCCAGGGCCAGAAAGGCGTTTTCGATACAGGCAATCGCATCGGTATCAAGGGTGATCACGTTGCGAAGGTCGGTTTCGGTCAGAATTCTGATGTTGGGCATGATGATTACTCCGCCATCAGGTCGACGTCTTCGCCGCCGACAATACGTTTATGCAAATCCATGTCGATATTGCAGCCGGTCGACAAAACGACCGTGGTGCCCGGATTGTCGATCAATCCGGCGCGAAGGGCCGCGATACCAACGGCCGCTGCTCCTTCGATCACCTGCTGGTCATCGTGATAGGCGGCCCGGATGCCGTCCGCGATCTGGGCTTCGTTCACCAGAACAAAGTCATCTGTCAGATCGGCACACATATCGAATGTGTACTGGTTGTTTTGTCCGATGCCGCCGCCCAGACTGTCGGCCAGTGTCGGCAGTTCTTTGACCGCGGTCGGTTTGCCTTCCTGCAGGCTTGTGATCATCGCACAGCCGCGTTCCATCGAAATGCCGACAACCCGGATCGCCGGATTGATCGATTTTGCCGCGAGTGCCACACCCGCCAGAAGCCCGCCGCCCGACAATGGCACCAGAAGCGTGTCGGTTTCGGGAAGCTGTTCAAGGATTTCAAGGCCAAGGGTTCCCTGACCGGCGATGATGTCGGCATGGTCGAAGGGGGGCAGCATGGTCATGCCCTTTTCCGATACCAGACGGTCGACTTCCTTTTGGGCTTCGTCCTGTGACGTGCCGGAAATGCATATTTCTGCCCCCTGGGCGCGGATGCCTTCGACCTTGTTCTTCGGGACCAGTTCGGACATGCAGATGACGGCGCGCACCCCGGCATTGCGTGCCGCATTGGCAAGAGCGCGGCCATAATTGCCGGTCGATACGCCGACAACGCCCTTTTCCTTTTGTTCGGGCGACAGTTTCAGAACGGCATTCGCCGCCCCGCGCAATTTGAAGCTGCCGGTATATTGCTGGTGTTCGCATTTCAGCCACACGGACGATCCGATCTGCTCAGACAGGCTGGCAGACGGGCGCAGTGGTGTATGGATCACGTGGCCCGCGATGTTTTTGCGGGCAGAAAGCACATCACCAAGCGTGATGGGTTCCTTCATGGCGACCTCGTTACGATTTGTGTGGGGCGTGGTCAAACAGGGTTCCGAACCCCGCGACCGGTTTGTCGTATTTCATCAGATGCAGCGCGTGCCAGATCATTGCCTGGTTGCTGGTGATCACGGGCTTGCCCAGAAGCTTTTCCGCACGTTCGGCAATCTCGGCGGACCGGATTGCAGTGCAGGAAATGAACACGGCATCGGCATCCGGGCTGTTGACCTGCAGGGCCGCAGCCAAAAGGGCGTCGGGTGGGATTGCAGTCATATCAATATCGTTTTCAAGCCCGAACCCCATCAGCCGGGTCACATCGAAACCGCGCGCGATCAGTTGTTCGGCAACGGATCGGGTGACATCCAGAACATAGGGGGCGACCACGGCGATTTTTTGCGCACCGATTGTTCGCAATGCGACATCTGTTGCCAGCAGCGGATTGGTCACGGCTGTGCCCGGCATTGCCTTGTTGATCAGGGCTTCGATCCGGTCCGATCCATTGACCGCCGTTCCCGACGTGCAGCCGAAAATGGCGACATCCACCCCATAGCCCGGCAGCAGGGTGCGTGCGGCACGCGGCAGATCGTCGGCCATGCTGCGCAGGGTGTCGACGGTGATCGGATTGGCATTTTCAATGCGGGTGGTGAACAGGCCAACATCGTCGGGAATGATGCGACGCAGGTCATCCTCGCTGTTGAAATCGGTGGCGAGCGTAATCAGCCCGATCCGCCCGGCCGGGGCAACCGGATCGGGCAAATAGGACAGGTCTACCGGCTCTGGCGTGACCGCGGGGGCAACGGACATCGTCCTGAACTCCTTGATGGGGCGGGGCAATGAATGCCCGCACCCCGGTTTGATATTGTGGTTGTTCTTTCCGGGACGATCCCGGTTACCTGCCGATTAACGGAAAGCCATGGTCGGCAGGAACAATGCGATCTGCGGAACAAAGACCAGAATCACCGCGGCCAGCAGAAGCATGAAGATAAAGGGCGGCGTTCCGCGGATGACCTCGTAATAAGGTCGCCTGAAGATCGCGATGGCGGTGAAAATATCGCAGCCAAATGGTGGTGTTGCCGACCCGATGGCGACCTGCAGGGTCACCAATGTACCGACCAGCACCGGATCAAGCCCGGCATCACGTACCAGCGGCATGAAGATCGGTGTCAGAACCAGAATGACGACAATCGGATCAACGAACATGCAGCCGATGAAGAAGGCGATGCAGATGGCGGCAAGGATCAGATAGCTGTTCGCGCCTTCAAGGCCCAATGCACCGATCACATGCTGCGGGATCTGGGCAAAGGAAATCACAAAGGAGAAAGTTGTACCCGCGCCGACAAGGATGAAGACCACGGCGGTGATCAGGCCGGTCGATCGGGCGATTTCCAGCATTTCCGACCATTTCACCGACTTGAAGATCAGAACCTCAAGAATGATGGCATAGACCACGGAAACGGCGGCGACTTCGGTCGGGCTGACCCAGCCGAGATAGATGCCGCCAACAATCAGAACCGGGAACATGATGGCCGGGCCGGCATTGATAACGGCCTTGCCGCGTTCCGCCCAGCTCATGCGCGGGATGGTCGGGATGTTGTTCTTTTTTGCGTAATAGACGCAATAGGCCGAAAACATCAGAAGGATCAGAATGCCCGGGCCGATCCCGGCCAGGAACAGTTCGCCGATCGATACCTTGCCGACCACGCCAAACACGATCATGCCGATGGAGGGCGGGATCAGAAACGCGATGTCACTGGCATTGATGATCAGGGCCATCGCAAAGCTGTCTTTGTAGCCTGCCTTAAGCATTTTCGGGCGCAATGGTCCGCCCATCGCCACCACGGTTGCCTGTGTCGAACCCGATACCGCGCCAAACAGCGTACAGCCAAGGGCGGTGGTAACGGCAAGGCCGCCGCGCACATGACCGACAAAGGTCATGGCAAGGTCGATCAGCCGGTTGGCCGTATGTCCCTTTGTCACGATATCGGCGGCAAAGATGAACATCGGCACGGCAATCAGTGCCACCGGCGAAATCCCGGTCACCATTTGCTGGATCAGAATTTTGGGATCAATCGGCATGTAGAAGGTAAAGGCGACAACGCTGGCCATGGTCAGCGGCACCATCATCGGGAAACCCAGCACCAGAAGGACGAGCATCACAATGAGAATTGTGGTTCCAAGATCCATTTTTCCGTCCCCCTACAGATGATGGTCGTCAGCTTCGGAGAACGTATCTTCAACCCGGTACGACAGATGCGTTCCGGGTCTGACGATATTCGTTACCGCGGCAAGTACGAACTGGATCCCCGTGACGGTCAGGCCAAAGGGTACGATGAGGACGGTCAGATAGTATGGGATGCGAAGGGCAGGCGTCAGGCGGTTGGACTGGATCAGGGATGAAACATAGCCGATAGAATACCATGCCAGAAGAAACAGAAGGGCCGCCGTGCCCAGCGTGATGATGATCATCATGATCTTGCTGGCCTGCGGACCCAGCATATCGGTAAAGGCCGACATGCGGATATGGCGCCCCATGCGGGCGGCCTCGCTGATGCCGACGAATGTGACAAGAATGATCAGAAATTGATTGAGCTCTTCGGAAAAGAAGATGCTCGAACTGAAACCCAGACGCATGATCACATTGGCGACCGTATTGACGGCCATGATCACGATGCTCCACCCCAGCAACTGACGTTCGACGACAGATAATCCATCATCGAGCCGTTTCAGCACCGACAGCACCCCGCCTTTCGGCGCGGGAGCCTCCCCGTTAGAATCCGACATACGACCTCCATGATGCGCGTGCGAGACATTCTTGCTGAACGTTGTGTGTGGTTGTTGGTTCCCTCCCACACGTTTTCCTGCTCGCTTCACGCCAGACTGCCAGAATAAAAACGGTTTGTGACGGTTCAATCAGATTTTTGTCATGAGACAAAAATCAATACATAACGTCGAAGGCATGCACACCCGGCATCTGTTCCATCGTGTGACGGATCTGCATCAGGCCGTGATGCAGGGACGGGGTATCAACCGCCCCGCCAACACAAATCCGGATGGCATTCGGGCGGGGGACCTTGACGGTCATGAAGGGATCGGAAATCGTCACGGCAACCCCGTTTTTCCGCAGTTCCGAGGCAAACCATTCTTCCTGCCAGTGATGCGGAATACGCACCCAGGCGCTTAGCGAGGTGGGGTGGTGGCGAACCACGGCATCGCCCAGTATTTCCGCAACAAGGGTCTGTCTTTCGCGCATCAGGGCGCGTTGGACCGTTACCGCCTGATCGACGGTGCCATCGGCAATCCAGCGTGCGCCGATCTCGGCCATTAATGGTGTGCCCATCCAGCCGGTGACTCGCAGAACGCTGCTGGCACGGATCGACAGATGCTGCGGCACGATGAGAAAACCGGTGCGAAGCCCCGGCATGACAATCTTGGTCAGGCTGGAAACATGGAAGCCCAGACGCGGCAGGAAGCTTGTGATCGGCGGCAGGTTTTGTTCGAGAAGCGGGCGGTATACATCGTCTTCGATGACGTAAACGCCGTAATGCTCGGCGATTTCGGCGATTCGTTTGCGCCGTTCAAGTCCCATCAGGCAGTTGGTCGGGTTGGTATAGATCGGCGTAACGACAAGGGCGCGGATATGGCGCGCGCGGCATTCGCGTTCGAACGCGTCGGGCAGGATGCCCTCGTCATCGGTGGGCAACGCGCCCAGCTTGAACCGCAGGATGCTCGCGGTGCCGATAACCCCATGATCGGTCAGGCTTTCGGTCAGGACGACATCATCGGGCTGAACCACCGTGGCAAGGGCGGTAAACACCCCCTGGGCGGCGCCATTGGTGATCAGGATGTTGGGAAGTTCGGCCGAAATTCCCATGGATTCCAGCCACTTGCTGCCGATTTCGCGATGATATTCAAAGCCGGCAACCGGGCGGCAGCTTTCCATCCAGTTATGGTGAGTTTCCTCGGCCAGTCTGCTGTGTATCTGGCGCGACAGATCATTGTGGAAATCAGTATAGGCCGTGCGCACGATCGACAGGTCGATCAGGTCGGGCTGACGGTTATCCAGAATAAAGGTCGATGCGCGATCTGTCAGGCGTGCCTGAACGAATGTGCCCCTTCTTCGTTCCGATCTGAGATAACCCTGTCGTTCTACTTCCTTGTAGGCCGCACTGACGGTTTGCACGCTGACATGCAGCCGATAGGCCAGTTCACGATGGGTCGGCATCCGGACATCGTGCCGAAGGCGTCCGGCCTCGATATCCGTGATGATTGCTTCGACAAGGGCCTTGTATTTCGGTCCCGTATCGCCGCTCAGGTCAATATTTGGCAGCCACATCCTGTCGATTCCTACCCTTGTCTACCCTTGTGCTTCCTTGGGGGTTTTTCCGACCCTAACATGACCTGTGGGTTAATGTGTAGACGTCAATGTTATTTTGTCATGATACAAAACTAACATTGACCTGATGCAGGAACATTTCAACACTTTGCGCGTTCATGACATTGATGTGCCAACTAATCGCCGCCGGTCCAGGGTTCAATCCCGGTCGTCGCGGCATAATAAGGGAGACTTCGATATGAGTTTGAACAAGCTCTTCAAGGCGACCCTGTCTGCCGCCGCAATCTTTGCGGTTGCCGGGACAGCCGCCCATGCCGAAGAATGGAAATTTGCGCACGAGGAAAGCCCGGGCGATGTGCAGGATCTGTATGCACAGGAATTCAAACGCCTGGTTGAGGAAAAAACCGATGGTGAGGTCGAAGTCACCATCTACACCTATGGCCAGTTGGGTACCGAAAACGACATTACCGAGCTGACTGCGGCGGGGGCTGTCCAGTTCTCGAACGCGTCGCCGGGCCACCTTGGCACCTTTGTTCCGGAAATCCAGGTTTTCGGTGTTCCCTATCTGCTGTCGCAGGATAACGAGGTGAACAAGGAAGTCCTGTCGAGCAGCCCGACGATCTATGATGGTCTGGCGAAGGATTTCGAGTCCAAGGGGCTTAAGCTTTACACCATGTATCCGGAAGGCGAGATGGTCTGGACCACCAAGAAAAAGGTGACCCAGCCGTCCGAATTTGACGGGGTTAAATTCCGTGTCATGACATCGCCGATCCTGATCGAAAGCTATGAATCTTTCGGTGCCGATCCGGTGGCATTGCCGTGGGGTGAAGTTTATTCCGGTCTTCAGACCAGCGTGATTGATGCACAGGTCAATCCGATCTTCTTCATCGAAAGTGCCAAATTCTATGAAGTGACCGATTATCTGATCTATGCCGGTCAGCAGCAATACACCACCACCGTGGTGTCGAACGCGGCCTTCTATGAAGGTCTGTCGGACGAGCGCAAAGAGATGCTCAAGGAAGTGAAATCCGAACTGGACGACTTCATCTATGAAGCCCAGGAAAAGGCAAATGCCGAGGCACTTGACCGTATCAAGGAAGCCAAGCCGGGCATCGAAGTCATCAAGCTGAACGAAGAACAGCGCGCTGCCTTCAAAGAGGCATCGGCCGGTATCGGCGACAGCCTTGTCAGCGAAGTCGGTGGTGACACCGAAGAAGTGCTGAATGCGCTCCGCAAGGAATTTGGCACCGAGATGTAATCGTCTCTGATGCCATTCCCCTTCGCGGGATGATATCTGAAACCCCTGCAATGTTGGCCGCAGGGGTTTCTTTTTGTCTGCTTTTGGCGGGGTGGGGTGCCGGTTACAGGCCGCTATTGATCCGAAGCGGACGCTGGAATGTGATGGCGGCGAATAGCGCACCCGCCGCCAGTGTGAGAAGCGATCCGATGATGGCGATGGCTTCGGTGCCGCCCTGATGGGCGATGGCAATACCGATGCCCATAATGACCGATCCGACGATTGCGCAGCCAACCTGAATGCTTGCGACCCTAGAGCGTGTCAGTCCGATCAGCCGGTAATAGGTGCCATACAGCGCCAGACCGACCCAGCCCAGAAGATTGAGATGGGCATGGGCGGCAAGATTGCTGTGATCGCCGCTTCCGGCCATCTGCATGCCCCAAACCATACCTGCAAGCCCCAGACAGGCGGAAACTGTCCAGCAAATGCGTGGCAAATTATTCATCGCGGTTTCCCCGACATATGTTAAGAATGATCCCTCAAAACGAAACTGTACGGTACAGTTTCAATTTTGACAAATGAAAAATGTGGTCTGATCGTGCCCAGGGATTTACAAAGCGGATAGCTGTGAAACGAAACCGTACAGTTCTGTTTGGCGGTGCGCCGCGCTTGGGGAATTTCCGATACGGAATGAGCCCGCCCGCTTGATGTCTGTGACGATGCCGATGACGAAACCAGCAACAAGGAACCCGGCTATATGTCTGTCGAACGCCTGACCCCAAAGCAGCAGGAACGCCGCACCCGGATTCTTGAGGCGGCTGCAACCGAACTGCTTGATATGCGTGATGACAGCACGGCGGTGGATCGGATAGCCACGCGTGCCGGGACGTCAAAGGCGACCATCTATCGGTATTTCGGGGACAAGATCGGGCTTGAACGCGCCATGGTCGCGTGGCTGTGCGAACGTGCCCGCGATCCTCTGGAAGGGGTCACCGTCTGGCCATACAATCCGCGCGCGACCCTGATCGCCATAGCCACGGCCTTTGCGGATGGCATTTTACGTACCCCGGTGATGGATCTGCATCGTTATGTTGTTGCGCGCACCCCGACCCACCCGGAACTGGGTGAAATCTTCTGGAATGCCGGGCCGGAGGCAACCTATGAAAAAGCGGCCAAGCTGATGACGCAAACCCATTTGCCGTCAAACCTGCGCGCGATTGCCCCGCGCCAGTTTGCCGAACTGTTCATCAACATGCTGACCGGCAGCATCCAGCTTGGCTATTTCTGCAAAGGCCCGGTTGTGCTTGAACAGGATGACATGGTCAAACGGATCGAGGACGCGGTAAACGCGGTCGGTTTTCCGCCGTGATTTCATAAAGTGCTACCGAGATCAGCAATCCAAACAGATCACAGCCAATCCCGCCTTGCGTCAGATATCGGCAAATTCATGCAATCTTGAAAGGAATGCTGATGAAAAGATATCTGATGCTGGCAATCGTCTTGCTGTTTGGTTTTGCAAGCCAGGCATTTGCGCAGAATTACAACAATGTCCATGTCGGCAGTGCGAATGATTACGTGCAGATCACAACCACCCAGCTGGCACTTGCATCGACGGACAGCGAGAAAACAACGGTCGCCCAGACGATTGCCAATTCAAACGAGCAGTCCATCCTGAATGCCTATAACGGAGTAGGTGGTACCGAACTTCTGGTGACCAAGTTCTGGCATATCGGTGGGGATATGTATTACGACAAGACGTGGCAGCACATCACGATCGAGGTCTACAAGAACAATAGCTACGTCAAAACCTGCCACGCTTATTCGTTCAAAACCGCACTGAATGGGCCATATCAGGCAACTTGCGGGCAGAAAGCACAATAACCCCGCAGATATGGTGCACCAAAAAAACAGAGGCCGGCATGGGTCCGGCCTCTGAAGGCATCCGGTCGGGAGAATGCGCCGACCGGATGGGAGCGTTCTTTGTCGGTGATGCCGATTATTTGCCGCTTGCGACCTCGTCGGCAACGGCATCGACGGCCTGTTTGGCGATGTCGATGACCTTGTCGATTTCGGACTTGGTGATGCAAAGCGGCGGGGCAAAGCCCAGGATATCACCATGGGGCATCGCACGTGCGATCATGCCGCGTTCAAGGCAGGCGGCCGAAACGCGCGGGCCGATTTTCGCATTCGGATCGAACCGTTCCTTTTTGGTTTTATCAGCGACAAATTCCAGTGCCGCCATCAGGCCAACACCGCGCGCTTCGCCGACCAGCGGATGCTCGTTAAAGGTTTCGCGCAGGCGTTTCTGGAAATAGCCACCGGTTTCGGCGGCATTGCCGGTCAGGTTTTCACCATCGACAATATCAAGATTGGCGTTGGCAGCGGCTGCACATACCGGATGGGCGGAATAGGTCCAGCCATGACCAATCGGCCCCATTTTATCGGACCCCTGTTCCAGAACCTTCCAGACGCGTTCGCCGATGATCACACCTGACAGCGGCAGGTAACCCGAAGACACACCTTTGGCAATCGTGATCAGGTCGGGTTTGATGTCGTAATGGTGCGAACCGAAATAGGACCCGGTGCGGCCGAAGGCGGTGACGACCTCGTCGGCAACCAGAAGCACATCATATTTGTTCAGAACCTTCTGGATCGCGGCCCAGTATCCTTCGGGCGGGGTGATGATGCCGCCCGTGCCCATGACCGGCTCGCCGATGAAGGCAGCAACGGTTTCCGGGCCCTCGCGCAGGATCAGTTTTTCGAGATCATCGGCACAGCGTTTGGCAAATTCGGCCTCTGTCTCGCCCGCGTCGGCATTCCAGTAATGGTGCGGGCAGGTGGTGTGCAGGATCGGCGCGCGTGGCAGGTCAAACGCGTTGTGGAACGCTGCCAGACCCGTCAGGCTGCCAGTCATGATGCCGGAACCGTGATAGCCACGCCAGCGCGAGATGATTTTCTTCTTTTGCGGCAGGCCGCGGATATTGTTGTAATACCAGATCAGCTTGATGTTGGTTTCGTTCGCATCCGAACCCGACATGCCGTAATAGACGCGCTGCATGCCTTCTGGCGCGGATTTGACGATACGATCCGACAGGCGGATGACCGGCTCGTTCCCGTGCCCGACATAGGTGTGGTAATAGGCCAGTTCCTTGGCCTGGGCATAGATCGCATCGGCGATTTCGGTACGGCCATAACCGACATTCACACAGTAGAGACCGGCAAAGGCATCAAGCGATTCCCTGCCTTCGGTGTCATGAATGTAAATTCCCTTGCCACCATTGATGATGCGGTTGGGGGTTTCACCCGCCGCGTGCTGGCGCATATGGGTCGAGGGATGCATGAAATGGGCGCGATCCATTTCCTGCAGATCGGCGGTGGTGTTTTTGATGACATTCATTGTGCTTCTCCCATGTGAATGCGGTGGCCGCTGCGCGCGTTACGGTTTGAACGCGGCGCAGACATATTTAAGCTCGGTGAATTCTTCGAGGCCGTGGCGCGACCCTTCGCGGCCAAGGCCGGACTGCTTGACCCCGCCAAACGGGATCGGGGCGCCGGTAATCTTCACGCAATTCAGCGCGACCATGCCGTATTCAAGTGCGTTCGAAACACGCGCTGCGCGATCATGGTCGCTGGTATAGACGTAAGCTGCAAGGCCATATTCGCTATCATTGGCGCGACTGATCACTTCTTCTTCGGTATCGAACGGGATCACCGGAGCAACCGGACCAAAAGTTTCCTGATGATAGATGTTCATATCCTCGGTCACATCGGCCAGAAGGGTCGGGGCATAGAAAAGCCCGCCCATTTTCTTGCCACCGGTCAGAACACGGGCACCCTTGGCGCGGGCATCTGCGACATGTTCATCACATTTGGCAACCGCACGATCATGCATCAGCGGACCGATTTCGGTGGTTTCATCAAGTCCGTTGCCAACGCGGAGTTCGCCAATCGCCTTGGCATATTGATCAAGAAACGCGTCATAGATGTCGCGATGGACAAAGATGCGGTTTGCCGCAAGGCAATCCTGCCCGCTGGTGGCGAATTTGGCACCAACCGCGTGTTTGACGGCTTCATCCAGATCAACATCGGGGAACAGGATGAAGGGTGCATGTCCGCCCAGTTCCATCGACATCTTTTTGACGGTCTGTGCGCCCTGCGACAGAAGCAACCGGCCCACTTCGGTCGAACCGGTAAAGGACAGGGCGCGAACAACCGGATTGCCGCAAAGCTCGCCGACCACCGGATTGGGATCACCGGTCACGACGTTAAACACACCGGCCGGAATACCGGCCCGTTCGGCCAGTTCGGCAAGGGCGGTGGCCGAAAACGGCGTTTCGGTTGCCGGGCGGACAATCATGGTGCAACCCGCCGCCAGGGCGGCGGCGGCCTTGCGCGTGATCATCGCACAGGGGAAGTTCCATGGTGTTACTGCTGCGGTGACGCCAACCGGTTCGCGTTTGACGGTCATATTGCGACCGGGCAGGTGGGACGAAATGTTTTCGACATTCACCCGTTTGGCTTCTTCGGCGAAGAATTCGATGAAGCTTGCGGCATAGTCAATCTCGCCACGCGATTCTGAAATCGGTTTGCCCTGTTCAAGCGTCATCAGAAGTGCCAGGTCTTCCTTGTTTTCGATCAGAAGGTCAAACCAGCGGCGCAGACGTGCCGCACGATCCTGCGGCAGAAGAGCCGCCCATGCCGGAAAGGCCGCATGGGCCGCGGCAATCGCGTTACGGGTTTCGGCAATGCCCATATTGGGCACGGTTCCAAGAAACGCACCGTCAAACGGATTGGTGACTTCGATAACCTGGCGATTGTCGGCCGAGCACCAGCGCCCGTCGATATAAGCATGTTCGCGCAGAAGCCGAAGATCGGACAGCTGGCTTAACGACACGCAGCGCTGTTCTTTGAGTTGTGCCGTCATGAAAACCTCCTTGAAACAAGGCTGCGCATAAGGCGTCAGCCTGTTTGTTGAACTGCCAGCAGGCTATCAACAAGCTGGCAGAGGAGGTTTCCGAACTCGATGCGATTTGATGCGCTTTTTTTGGCAAGCCGCGGTCGAAAGCAGATGTTTTTTCTGCTGGCCAACCGTGGGGATATTCAATCGTCGGCGTTATCTTTGAGAAAAGCCCGCATTTCGCGGCGTTCGCGCCGTTTCTGGATGATGGTGCGGATGATGATCACGGCAAAGAACAGGACAACGATGCTGGTTGACATCGGAAAGGCGACCGGGATGCCGATGATGAAGACAATTGCCCCCAAAAGGCCGCCACCGATCATTGCCGCCATTCCGCCAAGCAAAGCGATGGCGAAAACGGCGGCGATAATGATGGAGGCAATCTTGTTCATGACGGATCAGACAGGGCGAAAATCAATCAGTTATTCCGGCTGGTAAGCTGTTTGGTGGTGACATCAACGCGGTGTGCCAGAACACGGATCAACTGGACGGCAACCGCCTGGTCCTGTCGGACAAGGCCAAGGAACTCGTTTTTATCGAGTTTCAGGACTGTCATTTCCTCGACCGCGCGAATGGTTGCGGAGCGGGGGGCATCGACCAGAAGGGCGATTTCACCAATGACTTCCTTGGGTTCGACATCGCGAAGCTTGATGGTCTGGGCTTCCTCGGTCGTCAGCCAGATTTCGCCCCGACCGGAAATCACGATATAGGCCGCATCCCCCGGATCACCCTGTTTGACCAGCACCTCGCCACGTTTGAAGGTCAGGCGCGGGCTGGTAAAGGCCAGCAGCTTGATCACGCTGGGGTCAAGACCGGCAAACAGCGGAATGGTCCGAAGCAACCGGACTTCTTCCTCGATGCTGCCATCGCTTGTATCGGGTGCGGCTTCGGCGGCTTCTTCCTCGGCCTCTTCGGCGGTGGCGTCGTCGATTGCATGGCTCTGGCGTTTGACGATCTTGCCGTTCGCCATGTGCAGATAAGTCCCGAAACGCTGACTGTCGGTGTCATCGCCATCGACCCAGATCACGCTTCGATGTTCGGCCTGTCCGGTCAGCCAGGCGATGACCTGTTCGCGCGTTTCACGGTCCAGTGCCGAAAGGGCTTCGTCCACGACCATCAGGTCGGGATTCTTGATCAGGGCACGGACCAGCGCAATTTTCTGGCGCAGGCTTTGCGAAACGCGGCTGCCACCGACACCGACCTGGCTTTCCAGGCCGAGTGCGACAAGTGCCTCGTAAAGGCCGCCTTCATGGGCGATTTCAAACAGTACTTCGCCGACGCGTTCTTCGGAATTTGCACGGCCATAGGCAAAACGACCGAACAGAAGGTTATCGATGACCGGGGCGGCAGCGGCATATTCATCGACCTTGAAGAAATCGATCATTTCAGCGAGATCGTCGGGCAGATTGCCGTAGAATTTCGGTCGTGCTTTCAAAACCAGTTGGCGGAATTCGTCATCGATCACGCGCAGACGATGGCGTGCCGGGGTCAGGTTCATGGCGACGTCAAGGAGCTTCAGCTTATCCTCGGCGCGCATATCCTTGATCGCGACCCCGTCGGTCCGTTTCAGCATGTTTTTGACCTCGGGCAGTTCGTCGGCCGAGATAAAGCTGTAACGGTCAAAGAATTCGTGTCCGGGCGGCAGGCCGGTAAACAGTTCGATCATCAGATCAAGCGTATCGCGACCGATGCTGATCATGACTTCGTAAAGCCCGGTTTCGCGCAGGGTTTCCTGCATATAGGGATGCGACAGGAATGCCGTGCGTTCGAAATCGGACCGGGCCGGGGCACCAAAAAGAATGTTTACGCCGACCGGCGCGTTGTCGTTGTAAAGGTCAATGTCATAGGGTTCGACCAGATCAGACAGGCCGCGTTCCGCAAGAATTTCCTTCAGTTTCGGGCGTGCAACCAGAACGGCTTCGACCAGATCGGGGCGTTCTTTCGGATCAATGCGGCGTTGCAGACCGATGCGGTAAATGTCGCGATCAAGCTGAACAACTTCGAGCAGGCGCATCAGTTCGGCCTTCAATTCATCAATCGAATTGAAGCCGGGCCCGACATAGTCGATCCATTCCGCTGCCGGGTCATAGGGGATATTTCCCGAACGCTTGATTTCGTCGTACATCTCGTCGGTCAGACGCCATGGCAGATCGGCCGGGTCGGCAAGTTCGACATTATCGACGAATTTCGGCAATGGCAGTTTCAGGTTGTCCGAGCCGTCATCGCCGTCATCTGATCGGGACGCAAGGATCGGGCGATGTTTCAGCCCGTAAAACAGGTTGTCGGCGATGGTGCCATTAAACAGATAGGCATCATTGCCGATATAGGCCAGGCGTTGCCCCAGTGTCGATGCCGGAAGGTCTTCGGCATTGCGGTCATTAAACTGTATGCGGCCACCGGTCGGTGTCAGCAACCGGGCGATCAGGCGGGCAAGTTGTGACTTTCCGCTATCGGCCGAGCCGGTCAGAAGGGCCGTCCCCGGCAGTGCCATGTTGAAGGACACATTTTCAACAACCCGGGTACCGTCATCATCAACCCAGGACAGGGCCGCGACATCCAGCGGTCCGGGCAGGTGTTCGGATTTCGGCGCGATCAGTTCGTGTTCACGGCCAAGATCGGGCAGTTCAAACTGTTCATGAAGCTGTTCGTATTTGATCCGGGCATCGGCAAGGCGCTGGTAATAGGCCAGAAGCTCTTTCCAGGGGGCGGACATATCCTTGTAGGCGGCAAGGGCTGCGACCAGCGCACCGAAGCTGAGATCCCCCATGATCACCAGATAGCCACCGATGGAATAGAAGAAGAACGGCGTGATCTGGGCGATGAAGTTGTTCAGGAACTTGATAAAGAATTTGCGGAAATAGATTTCCTTGCGGATTTCAAAAATCCGGCCCATCCGCTGTGTGAAATGGGTAAGTTCGTATCCTTGGGTCTCGTGGGCGCGGATATCGGTCGCACCGGCGACGACTTCGCCGATATGTTCGGACATCCGGCGCACATTCTGCACGCGCTGTTTGCCAAGCTGGTTTACGCGACGTTGCAGTTTCGGGATCAGGTAGCCTTGCAACGGATAAAACGAAATCGCGGCCAGCCCCATCAACGGGTCCTGGATAAAGATAAAGGCCGTGATCGTGACCAGAATACCGCCCTGATACAGCGGCAGCGAAAACGCTTCGCCAAAGAAACCGCCAAGCGGTTCTGCTTCGGCGGTGATCATTGAAACGATTTCGCCCTGACTGGTTTTCCGGAAATGCGGCAACGGAAAACGCAGAACCCGTTCAAACAGGGTATAGCGCAACCGGCGCAAAAGCCGTTCGGACATCACGCCGACATAGACGTTGATGAAATACTTGAACCCGCCATTGATGAAAACCAGCGCAAGGAAAATACCAGACAGGGTGAACAGGTATTCGATCTGGTTCAGTTCGATCCCGAGAACGTCATAAGGTTCGCCTGCGCCACCGATCGCCTCGTTGACGATCAGTTTCGGCAAATCCAGCGAGTAATACAGAAAAGGAAAGGAGATCATCGTGACCAGTGTCAGGATGATCTGCTGCATACTGCTGTGGCGCCAGATATAGGCAAAAACCGACTTCGGCATTCACGGGTCCCATATTTTTGTCGGAACGCGCGTTATCGCATGTTCCTATTGCTCGTTTGGCGCAAAATGTACCCGGCCTGTAAGGCGTTAGCCAAGCTCGAAACTTTGACCGGGCTCGATAAATCCGCAGAAGCCGTCAGAAACCGCATCGGGCCTCGGATAGGCCTGATAATGATAGAGCCACATTTTGGCTTTGATATCGGCGGGCAGGGTCACAAGTTGTTCGTAATGTGCATGAACGCCGGAATGGCGGGGGCCAAGTTCGCAATCCTGAAAGATAATATCTGCTTTTTGGTACAACGGCATATGGGCATCAGGATTGAAAATCGCATCTGTCGTCAGGAAAAAGCTTTGTTTTTTTCCATGCCCGAAAAGCGCATAGGACAGCATGGTGTTTTGCGCGGTAACGACATGTTCAACCGGGATCACATCGAAATGCACACCCTGCCAGTCAAATCCCGTGGCGGGGCTTAGTTCATTGATGTCGAAATAGGATGACAGGCTGCTATTGCCAGTGTCGCTGATTTGCAGGCCGCCGCGCAGGCTGTGTTCCCAAAGTGGTTCGATCAGATCGTGAACCGCAAGCAGTTTGACCCGGTGACCTTCGAAAATGAAATAATTGGCAAGCGCCATCCATTCGAGACCGCCGATATGGTCCGAATGCAGGTGGCTGATATAGACAGCATCAAAGTCATTGGGCATATGACCCAGATTGCGCAACGAGTGCCGCGCATCTGAACCGCAGTCAATCAACATGCGCGTCGGTTGGTCACTGCCGGGCTGAATTGCTTCCAGAACCATGTTGCTCTGGAAATTGTCAGCCGCCATGCAGAATGCCGAACCTGTCCCCGCAAAAGTAAGCTTCATTCCCCGATCTCCCGACATTTTGCCGAAAGATTAGACGAGGTTTGGGGCAAAGAACCACCCCCTTTGATAGAGAAATGCTAATTTTCCCGATAAAAGCCGCGGGATGACCCGTCGTTCAGCAAGATATTATGCGCTATTCGCCGGGTTGGCGAACCGTGTCGACGTCTTTTTTGCCATCGGCAAGCCGGGTGACTTCGGCGCGCAATTCCCGCAGTTCTGCAAGGATTTCATGGTGATCAAGACCAAGTTCGCTGCGAGTCTGCGTTTCTTCGACGTCAACATGGGTCGCCATCGCATCAACGACAATGGCGATGAACAGGTTGAGGACGGCAAAAGTCGTAACCAGGATGAAAGGCACAAAAAACATCCACGCCAGTGGATAGATTTCCATAACCGGGCGGACGATTCCCATTGACCAGCTTTCCAGCGTCATGATCTGGAACAGGGAATAAAGCGATGCGCCGATTGTGCCAAACCAGTCGGGGAAACCCGATCCGAACAGCTTGGTTGCCATGACGGACGAAACGTAAAATACCAGCGACAGCAGGGTCAGAACCGAAACCATGCCGGGGATGGCTTTCATCAGGGCTTCGACGACCTTGCGCATCGACGATACGGTCGAGATCAGGCGGAAGGCACGCAGGATGCGAAGCGCACGCAGGACCGATACACCCTGTCCCATCGGTAGCAGGGTGATGGCAACAATCGTGAAATCAAAGATGTTCCATGAACGCCTGAAAAAGCCCAGTCGATATACGGCAAGTTTCATCAGAAGTTCGACAACGAAAATCGCAACCGCGATCTGATCAAGCAGATGCAGGATCGATCCGGCGGCATTCATAACAGTCGGGGATGTTTCAAGTCCGAGAATGACGGCATTGATCGCAATCACGGCCGTGATGAAATTCTGGAACTTTGAAGATTCGACAATCCGGCGCAGCTTTTCCATTAGGCCCTCCCGGCGGGTGCCGGTTCAAAAGGCGCAGCGACCGGGGTTTTCACCGACGGGCGGGACAGCGCCGGAAAGAAAACACAAACAGGGCGCAGGTCAGACGTGCTGATGACTGCGCCCTGCGAAATCAGTTCAGGCCGTGACGGCCCATATCGAGGAATTTGTCACGACGACGTGCCTTCAGCACACCGCCTTCGACATTGTCCATCGATTCAAGTGCCTTGATGATGGCATCGCCAACGCGTTTGCAGGCATCAACGGGTGAACGCTGTGCGCCGCCAAGCGGTTCGGTGATGATTTCATCAATGACACCAAGCTGATGCAGATCCTGTGCCGTCAGGCGCAGTGCATCAGCAGCGGTTTTGGCTTCGTCACCCGAACGCCACAGGATCGAGGCACAGCCTTCCGGCGAAATGACGGAATAGATCGAATTTTCAAGCATCATGACGGTGTTGGCAACGGCAAGTGCAATCGCACCACCAGAACCACCTTCGCCGATGATGATCGAAATCAGCGGCACCTTGATATCAAGGCAGGCTTCGATTGACCGTGCGATGGCTTCGGACTGGCCACGTGCCTCGGCGTCGGCACCCGGGAAGGCACCGGCGGTATCCACCAGCGTCACAACCGGAATCCCGAAACGTTCGGCCATCCGCATCAGGCGGATCGACTTGCGATAGCCTTCGGGCTTGGCCATGCCGAAATTGTGTTTCACACGCGATTCAGTATCGCGGCCTTTTTCGTGACCGATCACCATGACAGTGCGACCCTGCAGGCGTGCCAGACCACCAATGATGGCCTCGTCTTCGCCAAACAGGCGGTCGCCGGCAAGCGGGGTGAAACCCTCGAACAGGTGGGCGACATAGTCGGTGAAATGCGGCCGGTCGGGATGACGGGCGACCTGTGTCTTCTGCCACGGGGTCAGCTTGCCATAGGTGCTTTGCAGCAGCTTGGTCAGCTTGTCCTGCAGGCGCGCAACCTCGTCGGCGATGTTGACTTCATCATTGCCGGTCAGGTGGCGCAATTCTTCGATCTTGCCTTCGAGTTCGGCGATCGGCTTTTCAAAATCCAGAAAGTTATGCATCAGGGCATCATATCCGGCTGGGAAACAATGAGGCGGAACATAGTAGATCAACCCGTCACGTCAAGGGTTGAGGTCCGATACGCATATAAATTCCATCGATACACGGGTTATATCGTATATTTCATCCTGCACAGTGACAGTTTTGCATACGGAAATCCATGACATCCAGTATCGAGATCACATCGCCCCGCGATCCAGCCCTTGTTCCGTTCGACCGGCTTGTTGAAATCCTGCTGGCCGCCTTTGCCTTTCAGGACGATATCGTCGATCCGCCCAGTTCGGCAAAATCGGTCAATATTGCCGAACTTCAATGGCGGTTTGCCCGTGATACGCTGTTTCTGGCGCATGATTCAGCAGGCCGTGTCATCGGTCAGGTCTGGGTCGAGGATGTCGGTAAGGACGCCTATCTTTATAAATTGTCGGTCGATCCGTCCATTCAGGGCGGTGGCATCGGCAAGGCACTGGTCGAGGCCGCCTGCGCCCATGCCGAAAGTGCGGGCAAGGAAAACATGCGACTTCATGTTCGGGTTGAACTGACTGGCAATATTGCCTTTTTCAAATCGCGCGGTTTTGAAATCGCCGGTGAAGGCGTTCATGATGGATATGATCGCACGACATTCTGGAAAATGGCGCGGCCCTTACAGTTGGCAAAAACGGCCTGATCACACAGGTAATCAGGCGACGTCGGTTTGGGGTTTGATTGCATAATAGGGCACGTGGCTTTCGCCCCAATCCTTTAGCGCAAGGATGATCTGGCGAAGCGTTTCGCCCTTTGCGGTCATGCTGTATTCCACGCGTGGCGGGACTTCGGCATAGACTTCGCGATGGATCAGGCCGTCGGCCTCCAGCTCGCGCAGTTGGCGGGTCAGCATGCGTTGTGTGACACCGGGCATCAGACGGTGCAATTCATTGAACCGCTTGGTGCCGTCGAGCAGGTGAAACAGGACGACACCCTTCCACTTGCCACCAATCACATCAAGCGTGCCTTCGACCGGGCAGCCGGGGCTGCGATTCGGTGGGCAATTGAATGTCGTTGCCATTCATCTATTCCTTAAAATCTGCAGAAAACGCCAATAGTATACAAATTGACACTATTGGCTTGAATTGTGCGTACTTACGTTTATCGATATTATGCGTTAGGTCTTGGGCATTCGCAAATCAAACCTTTTCACAAAGGATGCCGACAATGAAAGCTATCGGACTTTATAAAGCTGCCCCCGTCGAGACGGACGGGTTGTTTAGTGAAATTGATATGGAAGTTCCAAAGGCCGAAGGCCGGGATATTCTGGTTCGGGTCAAAGGTGTTGCCGTCAACCCGGTTGATTTCAAGGTGCGTCGCGGCAAGGCGGATGACGGCAACTTCAAAATCCTTGGCTGGGACGCGGCCGGTATCGTTGAGGCCGTTGGCGCGGATGTCACCCTGTTTCGTCCGGGCGACGAGGTCTGGTACGCCGGGGATGTTACCCGGTCGGGCAGCAATACCCAGTTCCAGCTTGTCGATGAACGCATCGTTGCGCCAAAACCCAAGTCGCTTGGCTTTGCTGATGCGGCGGCATTGCCATTGACTGCGATTACGGCATGGGAAGCCCTGTTTGACCGTATGATGATTGATCGCAATGCCAAGGATGCCAATGCGGGCAAGACACTTCTGGTGATTGGCGGTGCAGGCGGGGTTGGCTCGATCGCGATTCAGCTTGGCAAACTGGCCGGTCTGACCGTTATCGCGACCGCATCGCGCCCGGAAACCATCGACTGGGTCAAAGATCTTGGTGCGGATCAGGTGATCAATCATCGCAATCCGTTGAATGACGAGCTGAAGGCAATTGGCTTTACCCATGTCGATTACATTCTGTGCACGTCGGAAACCGATCAGTATTTCGATGTCATGGCCGAAATCATCACCCCGCAAGGCCGGATCGCGACGATTACCGAAGCCAAGGAAAACCATAATGTCGATCTGCTGAAGGCAAAATCGGCCAGCTTTTCCTACGAGTTCATGTTTACCCGTTCGATGTTCCAGACCCCGGACATGATCGAGCAGCACAAGCTGCTGTCGATCGTTGCTGATCTGATCGATGCCGGGACCCTTAAAAATACTGCCAATGAAAGCTTTGGGGCCTTAACACCCGAAAGCCTGCGCAAGGCGCATGCGTTGCTGGAATCCGGCAAGGCGATTGGCAAGATCACGTTTGACGGTTTGGGCGCATAACGGCCGCGGCCCTGTTGATCAAACAAACGAAGGCCGCCCTGCTTGAATGCGGGGTGGCCTTTTTCATGTGCCTTGCGACCTGTTTTGATCGCTATTGGGTCTGTTTTACCAATGTGATCAGTCTGTCACGCAGCCAACGGTGCATGGGGTGGGTGGTGGTCCGATCATGCCAGACCATTGCCATGTCAAACCCGGTTACCGGCAGGGGTGGTGCAAATTGCTGCAGTTGGTCTTCCCGGTTCAGGGCAAGGCGACCGGGCACAAGTGCGATCATGTCGCTGTGTGCGACAATTTCCGGGACAACCAGAAAACCGGGGGCGGAAAGCATAACCCGTCGTGTTTGCCCCAATGCGCTGAGGGCTTCGTCGGCAGGCCCATAAAAGCCGCCGCCCCGGGGCGACACGATCACATGATCGAGTTGGCAGAATGTCTCAATATCAAGACCATTACCAATGGCAGGATGGTCGAGCCGGGCAATCGTGACATATTCCTCGCGATAGATTTTGCGCATGCGCAGGGTTTCCGGGGCTGTTTCCGGCGTGGTCAGGGCAAGACCGACATCCCCGCGGATCATCTGTGTTTCGAGGTTTGCCGTATCAATCGTGCGCCATGCCACCCGGATGCCCGGTGCCTCGACGCGCAGAACATCAAGCAGCGGCATCAACACCGAATACTGGACATAGTCACTGGCCGCAATGGCGAT
The DNA here is from genome assembly GCF_001613805.1 of Thalassospira lucentensis. Taxonomy (GTDB): domain Bacteria; phylum Pseudomonadota; class Alphaproteobacteria; order Rhodospirillales; family Thalassospiraceae; genus Thalassospira; species Thalassospira lucentensis_A. The sequence goes on along the minus strand of NZ_LPVY01000004.1, from coordinate 52,883 downwards.
GGTTGCCGAGATGGATGATGGATCAAACCGGCTGTTTTGCAGAACGACCTGACGGACGCCTTCAAGGGCGGCATGCAGGGGTTCCTGTAATTCAAGCGCGTGTTCGGTCGGGATCATGCCGCGCTGGGAGGGCAGCAATAACGGATCGCCCAGTTGATCGCGCAGACGGGTCAGCCGCGTTGAAAGGGCCGGTTGGCTGATGCCAAGGCGCTGGGCCGCGCGTGTCACATTGCGTTCGACAAGCAGCGTATCAAGGGTGACCAGAAGATTGAGATCAAGCTTGTCGATATCCATTTCATTTATACCAAAACAAAAATTTTTGAATTTCAAAGATACCACATGCCGGGTCCATGATCACGCATCGAACATGATCCATAGGAAAAGGACCGGTATCATGCCCAATATTCTGATCGTTCATGCCCATCCCGAACCCAAATCGTTGACCAGCGCGTTGAAAGACGTTGCTGTTGAAACTCTGCGCGAGCAGGGGCACAAGGTCAAAGTCAGTGATCTTTATGCAATGAAGTGGAAGGCCGTCGCCGATGAGGCCGATTTTACCGAGCCGAAAGATCCGGATCGGCTGATCTATGTAGCCGAATCCAAGCATGCCTATGCCGGTGGCACCCAAAGTGCGGACATCGTCGCCGAGCAGGAAAAGCTTTTATGGGCCGATGCGGTTCTGTTGAGCTTTCCGATGTGGTGGTTCGGGATGCCCGCCATCATGAAAGGCTGGTTTGACCGGGTGTTTGCCTATGGCTTTGCCTATGGCGTGGGGGAGCATAATGACAAGCACTGGGGAGACCGGTATGGCGAGGGAACCCTTGCCGGGCGCCGCGCGATGGTGATTGTGCCGATTGGTGGCCGGGCACCGCATTACAGTGAACGTGGCGTGAATGGTAGTCTTGAAGACATTCTTTGGCCGATCCAACACGGGGGGCTGTTCTATCCGGGGATGGATATCATGCCGCCATTCGCGGTTTATCACACCGACCGGATGGATGAGGCCGGATGGCATGATGCGGTGAAGGATTTAAAGCAGCGCCTGCAGGGTCTGTTTACCGATGCGCCGATCCCCTATCGCGCGCAAAATGGCGGTCACTATGACGCGCAACAGCGCCTTAAGCCCGGATTGGGACAGGGGGCGGGCGGCACGGGCATGCATCTGGTGCAATCTGGTGATCCGGAAGAAATCCTGCGCGGTACGGTCCGGCGTCTGGCATCGTGATCATAATGTATCAAAGGGCCGAGGCAGCGTGTTCGGCCCTTTGATCAATCTTGTCTGGCTTTGGGCCTAACCCGCGTCGCGTGCGGCAATCGCTTCGGCCTGCCGGACCATGACTTCGGCCTGTTTGATCGATGCGATATCAATCAAACGGCCATCAAGTGCGACGGCACCGGCACCTTCGGCCTGTGCCTTGGCCATGGCTTCCAGGATGCGTTTGGCTTTGGTGATCTCGGCCTCGGACGGGGAATAGACATCGTTGGCAAGGGTGATCTGGCTGGGATGGATGGCCCATTTGCCTTCGCAGCCCAGAACCATGGCGCGCGCGGCCTGTGCACGATAGCCATCCGGATCGGAAAAGTCGCCAAACGGGCCATCAATCGGGCGCAGACCATTGGCGCGTGCGGCCACCACCATGCGGGCAATGGCGTAATGCCACATATCGCCCCAGTGATAATCGCGCGGATTATCGCCATCCTTGTCGGTCAGCACACCATAATGCGGGTTCGGGCCGCCGATGCCGGTCGTCATTGCCTTGGTCGAGGCTGCGTAATCGGCCACACCAAAATGCAGGCTTTCATTGCGTTTGGATGCACCTGCAATTTCGTGGATATTCTGCATGCCAAGGGCGGTTTCAATGATCAGTTCGAACCCGATGCGTTTTTTGCGGCCCTTGGCAGCCTCGATCTGGGTTGCCATCATATCAAGCGCATAGACATCAGCAGCCGTTCCAACCTTGGGGATCATGATCAGGTCAAGCCGGTCACCGGCCTGTTCGAGCAAATCGACGACATCGCGATACATATAATGTGTATCAAGGCCGTTGATGCGGACCGAAAGCACCTTGTCGCCCCAGTCGATATCGTTGATCGCGGCAATGATGTTTTTACGCGCCTGTTCCTTGTCGTTTGGCGCAACCGCGTCCTCAAGGTCAAGGAAGATGGCATCGGCCTTTGATCTGGCGGCCTTTTCAAACAGTTCGATACGGCTGCCCGGAACGGCCAGTTCGGACCGGTTCAGACGTGCTGGTGCCGGGGTCGGTGTGGTGAAGCTCATGGTAACTCTCTCCAAAGCCTGTCATTCTGGAAGGATCGGCCTGTTTGTGTTTGGGCCAAGCTTCCGGCGTTAAATGCTTTTGTCCCGTTTTCGGGATCGTACCGTGGCCGCCGTGACAGAATTCTGCGCCTGCGATCATTGTGCGCCGCAGTGAGATAGAGCGAATTTGATCCAATTTATGGTGCGCATGCTAACAGATGCAAGCCATTTTGCGCACACGACCATTGTCTGATGCCTATCGGAAGGCAACACCGAAACGGGTCCTTGCGGCTGAATTAGAAAAAACGCAGAAACACGGCATAAAGCAATGGCCCCTTAAGGATGCAGTGGTTAGATTACCGGCGATATTACGGATCGGGCCTGCCCGATACCGTATCCTTGGGGGAATTTCAGGCAGAACCAAACGGCCCATGCGTCGCGCTTATTCCATTCTTGTCTCGGCCGGGCTGGCACCCTTTCTGATATTGGGGGCCTGTCTTGTGCTTGCGCTGTCGCCCGGACTTGTTCCGGGTGAGCTGGCAGGGCTTGTGCGATACGGGCCGTTCATCCTGGCGGTGCTTGGCGGTGCAATCGGGTGGTGGTTTAACCGCGGGCGGGCGGTTTTCGTCATGATCCTGCTTTTGGTATGCTACTGGCTGCTGGTGGGGAATGGTGGCGGTTTTTCCGCCGATGGCCTCGCCTTCATGCGCATTGCGACGCTTTATCTGATCCCGGTCAATCTGCTGGTGCTCGGTTTTACCAAGGAACGCGGCGTTCTTAATCCGCGCGGAATTGCCCGAATGCTGGTGCTGGGATTGCAGCTTTTTGTCATGCTGATGCTGGCTGGCAAGGCCGATGTTGGCGCGGCGCTTTATCAGGTGCTGAATTACCGGCTGATCGACACCGGAACCTTTATGGCCGATATGCCGCAGTCGGCCCTGATTCTGGCGGTTGTTTCGGTCGGTATTCTGCTTGCGCTGCATCGGCCGCTTGAAACCAGCTTTGCCGCCGCGATCATTGCCATTGCGGTGGCGACCGTTATGGGCCCGGGTTTCATCAAGTTCGGTTATCTGGCGGCGACGGGTGTGGTTCTGGCCGGGTTGGCGCAGGAAGCGTGGCGGATGGCGTTTGTTGATGATCTGACCGGTTTGCCCGGTCGTCGGGCATTGGGCCATGCCTTGGCCGAACTTGGCAACCAGTATGCGATTGCGATGCTCGACGTCGATCATTTCAAGAAATTCAACGATACCTATGGCCATGATGTCGGCGATATCGTGTTGCGCAAGGTTTCGCGCGAACTGGCGCGCGTTGGCGGCGGGGGAAAAGCCTTCCGCTATGGCGGCGAGGAATTCACCGTTGTCTTTGCCGGACGCAGTGCGGAGAAAGCCCACGAACCGCTGGAAGCCCTTCGCAAGCGGATTGCCGCAACCAGAATTACTCCGCCCGACAAAAACAAGACCGTTTCGGTCACCATCTCGGTCGGTCTTTCGGAACGGGATGAGGATATTGATGATCCCTGGGCGGTGCTGAAGCAGGCGGATGAAAAACTTTATGCCGCCAAACAGGCCGGACGTAACCGGGTTGTGGTTTAGGAGGGCAACGGCCCGGCGTTGCTGTTGTTTGCAGAAGATGTGCATTACCAGTTGAAAATAGAACTATATTTTAGGTTTTATTTTTCTTTTTTGAATCACCTATAGGGCGTACCGTGGGGTCGTTTCATTTAACGACAGGAGGCCTTCTATGGCACGGATCATCGGTACAAACGAAGACGACGTGTTGAACCATACCTCTCGTGGTCGTGATATTATTTATGGGCTGGATGGTGATGATGAAATCCATTTCAGCCAATCAGACACGGTGATTGGCGGGGCCGGGGGCGACAGCTTTTTCGTCAGTGGGCTATCTGACGATTACGTGCTGTCATATGCGACCTCTGAGGAGCCACTGGCATTCAAGTTTTACAATAATGAAGATGCCCCATCAGGCGAACAGGTCTCGCAGCTTGACGTTAGTGGTGGTGACGCGGATGGCGATCAGCTGATTGTTGGGGAGTATGGCGACCATGTTTCCCAGAAGTTGGGCGTGATTGGTACTGACGGAGACGACTATTTTGAAGGAGAAATAAGTGCGGTCGAAGGTGGCGGCGGTGCCGATACCATCAACTTTGATTTTCGCGATATATTTCCCAGTTCCTACTCCCGCTATGCGCCGACTGTTGCGTATGGCAGTTCGCCCGAAGCCATTTATTTCGATCAGGACAGCATGATCGGTTATGGCGGGGATGCCGAGGGGGATGTGATTTCCTTTGCCGATGATAGCGAGTTGCGCGATCTGAATATACGCGGATCAAATCATGATGATCTGCTGATTGGTGGTGAGGAACGGGGCGGAACCCTGTTTGGTGCCGGTGGCGACGATATGATGATCGGCCGGGGCGGTGATAATGCAATGTCCGGGGATAGCGGTAACGATACCCTGATGGGACGTGCCGGTGATGATTTTCTGACAGGGGGCAGCGGTGCTGATTTCCTTAATGGCGGCAGTGGGCAGGATACTGTCAGCTATCAGACTTCGGCCGAAGGTGTGCATATCGACCTTGGTGCTGGCATTGCCGAAGGCGGGGATGCGGACGGGGATGTGCTGACGGATGTCGAGGGCATTTTCGGAACCAGCTACAACGACCTTTTGATCGGTGATGAACAGGATAATAATATTGATGGCTATTTCGGCTACGACACCATCTATGGCAATGGCGGTGACGACACGTTAACCGGCATTACCGCCTATGGTGGCGATGGTAACGATACTCTTTCGGGTTCGGAGTATGGACAACCTGATCGCGATTACCTTTACGGTGATGGCGGTGATGACACCATTCTGGGCAATGAAGGTGGCGACCGTCTGTATGGCGGAGAGGGCAATGACACAGTTCTCGCCGGTTACACATATTACGGGGACGATCTTTTCCCGCCGGATGGCACCCATGCCGATGGTGGTGACGGTGATGACATTGTCAGAGGCAATAATGCGGATGACTTTCTTTATGGCGGTGCCGGGGACGACCTTATGGAAGGTGGTCTTGGTGACGACGCGATGTATGGCGGTGATGGCCAGGACATCTTGCGGGGTGGGCAATGGGAGGATCTGCTATCGGGTGGCGCAGGACGTGACCTTCTGGAAGGTGGCCGGGATAATGACCGGATGTTGGGGCAGGACGGTCATGATGTCCTGAGGGGAGAGCATGGCGAAGACCTGTTGTTTGGTGGGGATGGCAATGATCTTCTGACGGGCGGCCAATCGTCGGACAGTTTCGTCTGGGCTACGTTCGAAGGCGGGGCGGAACGAGACCGTATTACCGATTTTGAAGCGGGCGAAAACGGCGATCGCTTTCTGCTTGGCAAAACATTCCAGGAAAAAAGTGGCATCGACGATTTTGGTGATTTCATCAATCACGCAGAACAGAACGACACGGGTGTTTACGTCGATTTCAGTGGTGGCCGACATTACAGCTATGGCGTTCAGATCGACGGGATCGAGATCGGCGATCTGGTCGCTGACAATGTGGTCTTTGACGTAGATGATTACGGGACTTTGTAACCAGCTACACTGTTAAAGTTCTTCAAACCGGAACAGCATGCGCATTGACCCGGCGGTGTTGGCAAGTGTCGCCAGACAGGCGGCAGCACGGTCAGCCGGAATGGCAATCGCAAAGCGGGTAGTATAGATGCGTGCATCCTTTTCATCGGTTGCCGATGCCGCCAGTTGCACGATGTTGGCGTTGAATTCGATGAAAATTTCCGACAGCCGGGCGATCAGGCCGGGCTGATCAATGCCGGAACATTCAATCATGTGCGTGGCCCCCGGTGCGCGGGTCAGAAGCGGGGCGGGCTGAATTTCTTCGACCGTGATTTCGGCCTGTTCCATCGGCAATTCAAAAAGGGCGGCTTCGCATTCGGTGATCGGGCAGGTGTCGGGAAGTTCGCAGGTGGTAATGAAATTTGCGCGTCCCTGATCAAGCATGAAACTGGTCGGACCAAGATTGGCCCCGATATCAAACAGACGACCGGATATATCCGATACCAGGCCGACACGATCGGTGCAGGAAATGGTGATGCGCGTATTGGCGTTCATGCGTGGGGCTCCTTGAGGCGGTCGTCAGATGGCATCAAGCATAGCATTCCTTGCCACTTCCGGGCACGGGCTTTTTCCCGTTTTCAACTTGCACAAGCGTTCCTGTACGCAAGCCAGCCTGATGTGGATGTCAGGGCGGCTATCACAATTAAATGAAGCATCACGATGGATCCGTTTACCGGGCACTGCGCGTAGGTTTTTCGACAGCAGAGATGTCGGGCACATCCGACAATATATGGACAGGAGTTCGAAACATGACTGCTTTGAAGAAAACCGTGATCGCAACCGTTGCCGCAGCGGCATTTGCATTGGCAAGTCTTCCGGCAAAGGCGGCTGACATCGTTGATACGGCGGTATCTGCCGGATCCTTTAAAACGCTTGTTACCGCGGTTCAGGCAGCCGGGCTTGTCGATACCCTTAAGGGTGAAGGACCCTTTACCGTGTTTGCGCCGACCGACGAAGCCTTTGCCAAGCTGCCGGCGGGCACGGTCGAAGACCTTCTGAAGCCGGAAAACAAGGAAAAGCTGGTCGCCATTCTGACCTATCACGTTGTACCGGGCAAAGTGATGGCAGCCGATATCGCGGGTAAGGAAATGGAAGTTGCCAGCGTGCAGGGCGACACCATTGATGTGAATGCCACAAGCGGCGTCATGGTGGATGGTGCGACAGTCACCCAGGCCGATATCGAAGCCGACAACGGCGTCATTCACGTGATTGATACGGTCATCATGCCTGCGATGTGAGCCGGGCTGACAGGATATTGCAACTGCAGGCCCGAACGACACTGTTCGGGCCTGTTTTTCGTTGTCTGGGCTTAAGCGTTTGCGAATTCCTGCCGCGCACCTTCGGCCTGCGTATCAAGGTGGGTGCGCAATTCATCGGGCAGGCCAAGACATCCGGCGAGCCTTGAAAGATATTGCTGTTCAAGTTGATCATCGGGATCAATCGACAGGCTGGATGCCAGATAGATTTCCGCACCCTGTTCGCTGGTTCGGGCCAGACGGGCAATCGCCAATGGGTCGGCATCGGCGGAAAAGGCATCAAACAGAAAAGCCTTTTCCGATGCACCCAGTTCGAATTGTTCGATCTGGGCTGCAATGCGTTTGTGTTCGGTCTGATCGATATGACCATCCGACTTGGCAGCAGCGATCATCGCGCGCACCAATGCAAGGCGGAAATCAACATCACCTTCGCCGCGTTCCTGTTCGGGGGCAAAGCCGCTATCGGCTGGAATGCTGGCAAGATCGGTATCACGGGCATGGCTTTGCGGTTTCTGGCGGTTGCTGTAATCGCGCCATGCCTTGTAGGCGAGGCCTGCAACCAGTGCGGTGCCGCCGTACGCCAGCACCTTGCCGCCCATCTTGCGGCCCTTTTTCGACCCGAGAACCGCAGACATCAATCCGCCGCTTAGCGCGCCACCGACAAGACCGCCACCAAGGCTGCTATTGCCCAGTGCCGTGCCGATCCCGCCGGACGATCCGCCGGAAGTGGCTTGCTTGATCCGGTCGCCGATCTGGCCGGTACTGCCGGAGCCGAGTACGCCACCGAGAATTTTTCCGATATCCATTCCTGTCTCCTTGCGGGTTACGGGGCCGTTCCCCTGATATGTTTGAGGGATCGGCAGGGGCAAGGATGGCGGGGAAAAGTTGCACGATAAGGGCGGGGAATTGGCCAAAAGGTGTAATCTGGTTCACATTTCGGCGGTTTTATCGGATGAAAGCGGGGTCGCTGTGCGGCATGATCCGGAAATGGCAAAGGCCCGACGCGTTAACGTCGAGCCTTTGAATGGCGCGCCCGGAAGGATTCGAACCTCCGGCCTTCTGATTCGTAGTCAGATGCTCTATCCAGCTGAGCTACGGGCGCTTTGCCTTGGTTTCCGCCGGTTTGCGTTTGGTGCTCCCCGTCGGCGGAGCGGAACTTATGCAAACGAGCGGGGCATTGCAAGCGGTAAATTTCAAAAAACCGTATTTTTTCCGAGAGCAGGTTTTTTCACGCTGCTAGGGCCTTGTTCTGCCCCGGTTTGTTGCGTTTGACACGGATATGACAAACTATGGCTAAAAAAGGGGCAAATGCGTCTTGTTCCACAAGTGGTCGTGGACTAAGATGCATTCAATCCCGGGGGAGCAGGGGCTTGTTTCAATTCATAAAAAAGCAGGCCCAGGGAGATTCGCTTATTCCTACTTAGGTAATAGATCGAAATGGCCGTTCGTAAAACCTACCTCGCCGTAATCGGCGCCGCCCTTTTGCTGGGGGGATGTTCTTTTTCTTCAGAGGCCCTTTGGCCGACTTTGGCTGGCGAAGAGAATGCCGGCACTGAAAACTCGGCCGCAATGGCCGATACAAGCGGGGCAGATGCTACGACGTCGACTGATGTTGCGCGCAGCTCTCAACCGTTGACCGGCATGTCGCAGACCGGGACCTTTGTCGGGTCCAAGGTCGAAAACATGCAGGCCGAACTCAATCGCCTGAAATCGGCGCTGAGTGACCACAGCAACGAATTGCAGCAGCTTCGTGCGCAGACCGTTCGCAACTCGCAGGCCTATCACGGGACTGTGGCAGCGATCAGCGCGCGGCTTCAGGTTGGTACCACGCCGGGCAACCCGGTTCTGGTGCAGCAGTGGAATACTGCACAGCAGGAACTTGATCGTGTGAATGACGATATCGCAGCGATGAATTCGCTGGCCAATAAAGTGGCCGCTGATTCGACGCTGTCGACTTTCCTTCTGGAATCTGTCCGGTCTGCCTATCAGGTTTCCGGCGCGGTTGACGAAGATCACCGTCAGCTCGCGCTGCTGGAAGACGAAACCAACCGCACCACAGTGCTGATTGATCGTCTTCTCAATGAAATCAGCGAAGGCCTTGCCCGTCAGACGTCTTATGTCAGCAACGAGCGTGCGAACCTCAATGCGCTGGCGCTGGCTGTCAAGAATGGCGAGATTTTCGGTGACGCGCTTTCCAAGCGTGTCTTCCAGTCGCAGGCTGCACCGGCATCCGCCGGTAGCAGCATGGCATCGACCAGCGATCGTCCGCTGGTCGTTATCCGTTTCGACAGCCCGAGCGTGAAATACGAGCAGGCGCTTTATAACGCGGTCAACCGCGTTCTGGAGCGCCGCCCGCAGGCCAGCTTTGATGTTGTTGCGGTAACGCCGAATCGCGGGACCCCGGCGCAGGTTGCGCTGAACAGCAACAAATCAAAACGCAATGCACAGTCGGTTCTGCGTTCCCTGACAGATATGGGAATGCCCAGCGCGCGTGTTCGTGTTTCTGATGCGACCAGTGCCTCGGTTTCGGCCAACGAGGTCCACGTCTTCGTCCGCTAAGACGGATTGAGGCAGGTTTTATCAACGGTTTGCCAAGCTTCTAGGCGGGTGCCCTGATCAATCGGGGTGCCCGTTTGTCATTTTGGACCGGGATGAAAGGGGACGTTCGCATGGGCGATCTTGTCAATCTGCGGCAGGTGCGCAAGCAGAAGAAACGCAGTGCCAAGGAAAGGCAGGCCGATGCCAATCGGGCCCTGCATGGCCGCACGCGGGGCGAGCGTACGAAAAAGGACGCCGAGGACCGCAAGGCCGACAGGCAGCATGACGGCCATTATCGAGGTGCCGTGTCGCCCGCCGATGATACCAAGCCCCATGGAACGGACGATAACATCGAAGCGGCCAAGCGCGGCGAAGATGCCGGTGATAGTGAGCGCGCCGATGACGGTGCCGGTGCTTCCGATGCCGCGTCGTCCGATACGGATAATGTGGTTTCATTCTTTCGGGCAGCCAATCCGAATTCCAAACCCGACAACGACTAGAAATGGCGACACCGTGGCCGGGTTGATTCGCCTTGTCGCGCGATAACATCACAAGCATCGTATTATCGGGAAAACAGGGTGACGAGGGTACGTTGCCCGGCTGTTGGCTGTGGCGGTACGGATGCGTACCCGGACACAGTCGGCGGGCAAGTCAGTGGCCATCGGACGGGCATCCGGGCCGACCGGATTGATACCGGTTTGGTCAATTCCGGCACCGCCCTGGTTCCCCCAAATGGTGCCGGTCCGCAAATCTTTCATGCCGGATCGCCTTGGGCGTCCGGGATGGTCCCCTAGCTTACGAGCGTTTCGGCTTCGCGTTTGCTTTGGTCAAGGGCCTCGTCCCAGCCCATCAGCCAGTCTTCATGGTCGCGGCTGTCTGATGGATAGGGGTTTTCGGTCAGACGATGGGAACCCAGTCCCGCCGAAAAGCCCGATCCATAAGCAGGATTGGGGAGATGGCGTTCATGCACAACCGGCGCATTGGTGTCGTAAATCTGATTACGGAATGCCGGTAGCGAACACAATACCCCGTCATCAATGCCCATTGGATAGGCCATCATCATGGCACGGCCAAGAGACGTGATGGACAGGCTGCCATCCGTTTCGGTGTGGACCAGACCAGCAATTTTCAAATGTGAAATTGCTATGCTGATCCGCCGCCTAAGATCGGGCGTGTCTTCGACAATGATCTGGTTGCCATCATCATCCGTGCAAAACAGGGATAAAATGCGTTCAAGAAGGACGCTTTGGTCAAGGTTGCCTTCGGCACCGCGTAGTACCGTCAACATCAAGGCGGGATCGCCAGGCACGAAATCAGTCGCAGTGGACATCAGGAGCCTCCGTTCTGTCCGAACCGAATTCCCTCCCATTGGCAGCTTCTCTCTCTCGTTTTCAGGTCCGTCGCCGGAACCCTGCTGCCTTTTATTATTATAGTTTGCAGATATGTTTCCATCTTGTGAAGACAAGATTGCGCTTTAGTAGAATTTTTTGTTTCCCGGACGGATTTTTGCCACGGGTTACGCGTTAGCCGATGAAAAATATGGAAAATTTTGTGAAGTGCCGGCGATTTGATGCTGGTTGGGAAGTCGATCACATTTTCGATATTGTGGGTGGTCTGGGCTATTCCCCGCGACAAGGGGCCTTTCCTGCGCTGGAAAACGCAAAGGCGTGTCGGGTTCAGTCGCGGGATTTTGATTTGTCGGGCTTGCCGGTGTCTTTTTCACCATCGGGATTGCGCCAGACTCGGACCTTGTTCCGCCCGCCTTCCTTGGCGGCATAAAGGGCCTGATCGGCCTTTTCGATGATCTGTTCGATGGTGCGGGTTTTCGTCATCGGGGCGGCCCCGATGGAGGCGGTGACAGGCAGAATCGTGCCGTCATTAAGCGTAACCGGGGATGCTTCGATGACGCGACGCAGGCGTTCAAGGACACGTGCGCATTGCTTCATATCGGCATTTGGCAGGCAAATCAGGAATTCTTCACCACCATACCGATAGACCTTGTCGAACGGGCGGACATGGGATTGCAAGATACCGGCAACCGATTGCAAAACCAGATCACCGGCCTGATGGCCGTGGGTATCGTTGACCGCCTTGAAATGATCCAGATCGACCAGGGCAATTGCGGTTGGTGTATCGGTTCGCACCGCGCGTTCGCGTTCGGTGCCAAGATCGCCCAGCATGGTTTGCCGGTTGTAGGTCCCCGTCAACGGATCAACATCGGAGCGCGCCGTCCGGAACGCACGTTCAAGGCGGCGAAGCTGCGCAAAAAACGATTCGGCGCGCAGTGACAGCATTTCAAATTCGGCTTCGTCGACATCGCCGTCGATCTCGTGGCCTTCCAGAAGCCGTCTGGCGGACGCGTGAAGCTGTTCATGAGTGGCGGCAAGCGCATGCATCGCAGGCTGGTCTATGAGCCTGTTGTGGCGATTAAGCGCATACCATGCCCCGAAGTCGCAATCGTGATCATCGCTGTGGTCATGAAGGGGGGCTGGACCAGTCTTGCCAGCAGGCAGGGTAAGGCGACGGCTCCATCCCAGCAGAAGCGAGATATGCTCGCTTAACGCCTTGTCGAGTTCTGCCAGAATATCGCGTTCCGCGTCGGCCATACCGACTTCGGCGATGCTTTCGCCCATCTTCCGGGAATTGCCCGGTTTGGCTTTGCTGTTTTTGGCAACCTTTTTCGGGCTGTCACTCATCTGCGAATCCGGGGAACACTTCGACAAAAGTCTGTTTTAACAGTCTATCGAGTTCCGCCATAGAAATATCGACGCCAAGATCGGCAAGGCTGGTGACGCCGTGATCGGAAATACCGCAGGGAACAATCCCGCCAAAGTGCGACAGATCGGGGTTCACATTGATTGCAATGCCGTGGAACGTGACCCAGCGTCGTACCCGCACACCGATGGCGGCGATTTTATCTTCGCGTCCGCCTTCACGGGTAACCCATATTCCGACCCGGCCATCACGGCGTTCGCCGGCAACGCCAAGCAGTGCCAGCGTGCGAATCACCCATTCTTCAAGGTTATGGACATAGGCCCGAACGTCCCGACCGCGCCTTTTGAGGTCCAGCATCAGGTAAACAGTGCGCTGTCCGGGGCCGTGATAGGTATATTGGCCGCCGCGTCCCGCGTCATAGACGGGGAAGCGATCCGGATCGACAAGATCTTCGGCATGCGCGCTGGTTCCGGCCGTATATAGCGGCGGATGTTCCAGAAACCATACGAGTTCCGTGGCTTTGCCTTCATGGATGGCTTCGGCGCGTGCTTCCATTTCGGCCAGTGCTTCGGGGTAGGAAACCAACCCGGAGGCGGTGCGCCAGTCGGGAATTTGCGCGGCAGGGGCGATGGTTTGCATTTTTCCTGTCAAATAAGTGAAATGAGCCCTTGATCAGGGGTAACCTTTTTGCTATCTCCCTTTCCGCACCAAGGCAAGCCCGCAAAATTACCTCATGGGTTTGCAGACAAGACATATGCGGTCGTGGCGGAATTGGTAGACGCGCAGCGTTGAGGTCGCTGTGGGCTAACCCCCGTGGAAGTTCGAGTCTTCTCGACCGCACCATTATCTGGATCTTTCCTTCGGGAAGGCTCACGAAAAGAACCCGCCAGAGATGGCGGGTTTTTTCGTTTCTGATGATCCCCATATGAAACGGGACCGCTATCGGATCGGGAACGTGGAAAGTTGCGGTGTGGCGTTGAAAATTATGCAATGCTGACCTTTGTCGTGTTTGGGTGGTTCTTTGAACTGAATGCTTCAAACCGGCTTGAAAGTGCTCTACGCTGTGCGCCCCACTTAAAGACAAAATAATCAGGATTTAACCAATTTAAGGTTAATTTGGCTCAAATACCTGAAATTAAAAGGTATTCTTATGGCAAACAGAAATGACAAGCTGCGCGAAGCGGCTTTGGACTATCACCGGTATCCCACCCCGGGGAAGCTGTCCGTTACGGCAACCACGACGCTTGCAAACCAGCGTGACCTTGCGCTGGCCTATTCGCCGGGTGTTGCGTTCGCCTGTGAGGAAATCGTCAAAGACCCAGAAACCGCTGCCGAATATACCGCGCGCGGCAATCTGGTTGGCGTGATTTCCAATGGTACGGCGGTTCTGGGTCTTGGCCCGATTGGTCCGCTGGCATCCAAGCCGGTGATGGAAGGCAAGGCGGTTCTGTTCAAGAAATTCGCCAATATCGATGTCTTCGACCTTGAAGTAAACGAGACCGACCCGCAGAAATTCATCGATATCGTTGCGGCACTTGAGCCGACATTTGGCGGTGTTAACCTGGAAGACATTAAGGCACCGGAATGCTTCATTATCGAGAAGGCATTGCGCGAACGCTGCAACATTCCGATCTTCCACGATGACCAGCATGGTACGGCGATTTGCGTTGCCGCAGCAGTGCGCAACGGGCTTCGGGTTGTTGGCAAGGATATCAGCAAGGTGCGCCTTGTTGCATCGGGTGCCGGGGCTGCGGCACTTGCGTGTTTGAACCTTCTGGTTTCCATGGGCATGCCGCGTGAAAACATTACCGTAACCGACCGGTTCGGTGTTGTTTACAAGGGACGCAAGGAAGAGATGGATCCGTGGAAAGCGGAATATGCCATCGATACCAATGCACGGACCCTGAATGACGTGATCGAAGGGGCCGATGTGTTCCTTGGTCTTTCGGCGCCGAACATTATGGGCGAGGAAGAACTGCGCAAGATGGGCGAACGCCCGATCATCATGGCGCTGGCCAACCCGACCCCGGAAGTGTCACCCGAACTGGTCAAGGAAATTCGCCCGGATGCCGTGATGGCGACTGGCCGTACGGATTACCCGAACCAGGTTAACAACGTTCTTTGTTTCCCGTTCCTGTTCCGCGGTGCGCTTGACGTTGGTGCGACCGAGATCAACGAGGAAATGAAAATCGCCGCGGTCGAAGCGATTGCCGATCTGGCAACTGCCGAGGTTTCCGACATTGTGGCCGCGGCCTATGGCGGGCAGGAGCTGCGTTTCGGCCCGGAATACCTTATTCCGAAGCCGTTTGATCCGCGCTTAATGCTTGAAATCCCGCCACGCGTGGCAAAAGCCGCGATGGATAGTGGCGTTGCCAAACGGCCGATCACGGATTTCGACGCGTATCGTCAGCAGCTTGAAGGCTTTGTCTTCCGGTCCGGTCTGGTGATGAAGCCGGTCTTTGATATGGCACGCGCGCACAAGAAACGCGTTGTCTATCCCGAAGGCGAATCGCGCCGTGTTCTGCAGGCCTGTCAGGTTCTGGTCGATGACGGTGTGTGCCATCCGGTTCTGATCGGTCGTCGTGATGTGATCCTTGAACGCATTGCCGAACTTGGCCTGCGCCTGATCCCGGACGAGCAGGTTGAAATCCATGATCCGGAAGACAATCCGCATTTCGAACAGGATTGGCAGGATTTCCACAACATCATGGGCCGTCGCGGTATCAACCCGGAATATGCGCGTTCCATCGTGCGGACCCGGCCGACCGTGATTGCCGCCCTGATGCTTCGTCGCGGCGAGGTGGATGCGATGTTGTGCGGTTGCCAGGGTGGTTTCCTGCGTCATCTGCGCTATGTGCGGAACCTTGTTGGCGTGCAGAAAGGGGTTACCGACTTCTCGACCGTCAATATGATGATCATGAAGCAGGGGACCTTCTTCCTGACCGATACCTATGTGTCGGTTGATCCGACGCCGGAACATGTTGCGGAAACCGCGATCATGGCCGCCGACGTGGTCAAACGTTTCGGGATCACGCCGAAGGCAGCCTTGATTTCGCATTCGAACTTTGGCAGCCATGAAAACAAATCGGCCTGCAAGATGCGCGATGCGTTGCAGCTGATCCGTACCCTGGCACCGGATCTCGAGGTTGAGGGTGAAATGCATGCCGATGCCGCGATTTCCGAAGAAATCCGGTCCCGCATTTTCCCGAATTCGATGCTGAAAGGCTCGGCAAACCTTCTGGTGATGCCGACGCTTGATGCGGCGAATATCTCGTACAACATGGTCAAAATGCTGGGCGATGGTTTGCCGGTTGGTCCGATTCTGGTCGGTGCGGCCAAGCCGGCCCACGTGGTCAGTCCGTCGATCACGGTGCGTGGGATTGTTAATATGAGTGCGATTGCCGTGGTGGATGCCATCAATCGCAGTCAGGAACACAATTAAACCGCACATTGCTATCGCGCGGCCCTTGACCGGGCCTGAGCGATAGCGCAGAAACAGCCGTGCCGGACAACTGGTCCGGCACGGCATTTTTAATTGAAGTGCAGGAACGGACTTAGCGCGCAACACAATCAGGGGAGGGGCAGATGACGGATCAGGTCGAAGAACTGGAACGTCCGGCGGAAAATACGTCGTCTGGTGACGAGTATGTCGATCTTACTCCTGAATATGCGCGCGAGATTCTTGATGCACTGGGCGACGATGATGTATCGCGCGCCGAAGAACTGATTTCCGAACTTCACTTTGCCGATATTGCCGATCTTCTGGGGTGGGCCAGCAGCAGCCAGCGCGTCAAGCTGGTCGATCTGATCCGTCCGGATTTTGATCCGGAACTTCTGACCGAACTTGATGATGAGTTGCGCGAAGAGGTCATTTCGCTGCTCGGTACCGAGGCGGTGGCCGAAGCGATTTCTGAACTCGATTCGGATGACGTGGTCGAGGTTGTCGAATATCTGGAAGAAGAGGACCAGAAAGAACTTCTGGGGGCCCTTTCCGATATCGAACGTGCGCGCGTTGAAGAAGCGCTGTCCTATCCGGAATATACCGCCGGCCGTATCATGCAGCGCGAGCTGGTGGCGATTCCGGATTACTGGTCGGTCGGCCAGACCATCGATTTCCTGCGTTCGGCGAAAAATCTGCCGGATGACTTTTATGACATCATCGTGGTTGATCCGCGCTACAGCCCGGTCGGGATTGTGCCGCTTTCACGGGCTATCCGCACGAACCGCCCGGTTCTGATCCGTGATGTCATGGATTCTGAGAACATGCGCACGGTCGTCGTGACCGAGGAACAGGAAAATGTCGCCCATCTGTTCCGTCAGCGCGACCTTATTTCGGCGCCGGTTGTTGACGATAGCGGTCGGTTGGTCGGTGTGATCACGGTCGATGACGTGGTTGACGTTATCGATGAAGAATACGAAGAAGACATGATGCGCCTTGCTGGTGTTGGCGAGGAAGACGACCTTTCAAGCGCGATTCTTGATACGACGCGATCCCGTTTTACCTGGTTGCTGGTCAATCTTTTTACCGCGATTGCAGCGTCGATGGTCATTGGCGTGTTTGAGGGAACCATCCAGCAGCTTGTTGCGCTGGCGGTTCTGATGCCGATTGTGGCCTCGATGGGGGGCAATGCCGGGACCCAGACCCTGACAGTTGCCGTACGCGCGATTGCCACGCGTGAACTGACCAGCACCAACGCCTGGCGTGTCATTCGCAAGGAAGTCGCCGTGTGCGGCCTGAACGGGCTCGCGTTTGCCGTGTTGACCGGGGCCGTGACATGGTTCTGGTTTGATAGTGGTTTGCTGGGTGCCGTGATCGGGGCTGCCATGATCATCAATCTGCTGTTTGCGGGATTGTTTGGCGCATTGATCCCGCTTGGCCTGGAGCGGGCCGGGATTGATCCGGCCGTGTCTTCATCGGTATTTCTGACGACGATTACCGATGTGGTTGGCTTCTTTGCCTTCCTGGGATTGGCGGCGACCTTCCTGCTGTAACAACGTGAAAAAAAAGGCCGGATATCTGACCCGGCCCTATTGTTTGTGGTTTATCCCGAAAGTCCGCGAAATTCAGCTTCGCGATGGTGATTTGTCCGTCGGGTTCTGATGGCTGAGCAGTGCGGTCGTTTCAATCGCATCGACTGGCGGCGACAGCAGGAAGCCCTGTAATTCATCACAATCGGCGGATTGCAGGACGGCAAGCTGGTCCTCGGTTTCGACCCCGACAGCAACCACCTTGCGGTTAAGGCTTTTGCACAGCCGGATGGCCGGTTGCAGGATGCTGTTTTCGGGTTGTTCATCAAGGGCGATATTAAACAATGCCTTGGACAATTTGATCCGCTGCACCGGGAACCGTTTCAGATATCTGAGCGAAGTATTGGCCGCGGCAAAATGATCCAGCGTCAGACCAATGCCCGCCTCCGCAAAGCGATAGAACTGACCAAGTGCCCGTTCCGGGTCGCGCATCGCAATTTCTTCGGATACTTCTATTTCGATCATCGCGGGATCGATTTCGTGCGCCTTGGTGAATTCGACAATGCTTTTGAGCAAGTCTGCCTGAATGAACTGGCGGCTTGATACGTTCAATGCGACCGGAACCGGGATGTAGCCATCATCCCGCCATTGCGCGATCTGTTTGCAGACCGTTTCAATGATCCAGCGCCCCAATGGGGAGAGCAGGCCCGTGCGATCAGCAACGGCAATGAAATCGGGCGGCAGACGTCGTTTGCCGCTTTCATCAATCCAGCGCAGCAAAGCTTCGAACCCGGTTAGTGTCCTGTCCGACGTGCGATAGCGCGGCTGGAATTCCAGAATAAAGCGTTTTTCATCGACTGCACGGCGCAACTGCGTTTCCATCGACAGGCGCGCATGCATGACGCTGTTCATCGTTTCCACAAAGAAGCAATAGGACGATTCCGCGGATTTTTGTGCGCGGTACATCGCGGCATCCGCATTTGCCAGCAATTGTGACGGTGCCCGTGCATCGTTGGGATAAAGGGCAACCCCGACACTGACATGCAGGCGGATTTCATCGTTGCCACCCGCCTGAATTGGCTGGGACATGGCTTCGACGATCCGTTCCGCGACAAGGGCGGCACCTTCGGCCTCGGACAGATCGGTTGCGATCACGGCAAACATATCGCCGGAAAAACGCGCACAGCTATCCTTTTCCCGAACGGTCGCCCGCAGACGGCCAGAAACGGTGCGCAGTGTTTCATCCCCGATATCGGAACCAAACCGGTCATTGATGGCACGGAAATTGTCGATATCAACGACCAGAACAGCCAGAAGTTTTTCATAGCGTTTGGCGTGGGCGACGGCCTGGTTAAGCCTGTCGTCAAAAAGGGCCCGGTTGGGAAGGCCGGTCATCGGGTCATGCGTTGCCAGATAGCGCAGGCGATTGACCGATGCGTTGGCCGCCGGATTGTGA
Source organism: Thalassospira lucentensis (assembly GCF_001613805.1). Classification (GTDB taxonomy): domain Bacteria; phylum Pseudomonadota; class Alphaproteobacteria; order Rhodospirillales; family Thalassospiraceae; genus Thalassospira; species Thalassospira lucentensis_A. The sequence goes on along the minus strand of NZ_LPVY01000004.1, from coordinate 34,057 downwards.
TGCAGGGTGATATCCACGCAATCGTCATGATTGACCGACGGACGCATGGACAGATCGCAAACGACATGGACGCCCTCGGCGCTGCGAACCACCCATTCGCGGCGGATTTCCTCGTCACCGCGGCTGAGTGCCAATAACATCTTTTCCTGTGCCCGGCGTGATGCGGTGCCGTCGGACTGGAATTCCGGCGCCAGATTATAGAACCGTATGAAACCGTAGTCTTCTTCACGCAGGTCAAAGAAATCTGCGGTTTCGGGTGTCATGGATTTCAGATGACCGTCCAGTCGCGTGATGGCAAGCGACAGGTCGCTGATATCATCAGGAGCACGCATGTGATGGATAATGCGGCCCGAGGATCGCGGTTGCCGATTGGCAAGAACAAAGACCACGATGGTCATGATGATCGTGATGACCGCCCCGATAAACAGAACCATTTCCGGGCTGAACATGGCCTGATTTGCGAGGGCCGGATCAGCCGTGACATCAACATGCCACTGGCGACCGGCAATGTCGACGGCGGTAGTCTGTTCCAGCCTGGGATCATCACCTTCGCCCTGAAGGTCAAACAAGACGGTATCGCCTTCGCGGACACGGACCGAATAACCGATGATACCCTCGTCATCGATAACCGATGTCAACATGGTCCGGATGCGCACAACACCGTTGATCACGCCAATGATCTGCCCATCCCGGCTGAGTACGGGGGTATAGACGGCAAAGCCGCGACCACCCTGCAGCAATTCAAGGGTCGGGGTGATCTGTGTGCGGCGCTGATCAAGTGCGATATCAAGAACCGGACCGGCAAGCGGATGGCGTTTAAGGTCCGCACCCATTGCCGGAACATTCCCCTTGATCGGGGCGACATACATGATGATGTAATTGGGCGTGACCCAGTTTACGGCCTGAAGGGCAGGGAAGCGGGCCTGCAGTGGGGTGGCGAGGCTCAGATAATCGCGTTCTTCCGTCGGTGCACCGTCCTGCCAGTTATCGGCGAAAGTTTCCAGCACATGCAGATTGTTATCGACGATCTGTTTGACCTGCCGTGCGATGCTAAGAGACATGATCCGGGCAGACGACAGCAGCATTGTATCGCGGTTCTGAAGCGCGTTGCTCCAGAGCAGGAAGGTCGAGAGTGCCAGCAGCACAGCGGTCATGAAGCTGGCAAGAAGGGCCTGCTTGCGAATGCCGGTTTTGCGCTCGGTTGCTGTTTCTTCAGTTGGCCGGTTATCGTCTTCCATGTCTTCCCCAAGTCTCACGGTTATGGCGGACCGTGATATTATTCTGCGTCTCGACCGCAAGGGACAGATTGCTCCTATGGGCAACTGTCACAATGATTGCACTGACGGGACGGCGTTCTTGTGATTATCGAAAATAGCCTCACCGCGCTTTGTGGCCCCCAGATTAATCCACTACGCTGTTTATGGGGGCATTCTTACACGATTTTAAGGGTTTGAGCGTGCGCAAAAGACAATAAAAGCCAAATTTCAACTGACCGGCAGGTCACTTGCCGGAGCGAAAGGCGGATTTCCGGCCTTTGGGCAGCCATGCATTGTGCGGGTCTGTTCGCCATAGCATATCTGGTGTATGTCGATGCCCGAAGCGCCATCCCGCACGGTGCTGAGAAATATCGATCCAAAGAGAGAGTTCATGAAACATCATCACCGTAATCCACGTGCCCGCGGTGGGCGTCGTAAGTCCGCGCCGCGTCGCGATCCGTTGATCGGGTTTGAGGCGACGACGACTATCCGTGAAATCGGTGCGCGGGGTGATGGTATTGCAAGCATCACGGGGCCGGATGGTTCCAGTATCATCGCCTATGTCGATTGCGTGCTGCCTGGGGATGAAGTGCGTGTGGCGCTGCGCCAAAAACGCGGTGACGGGTATGGTGCGGAGCTGGTCGAACTGATCGCGCGCAGTACGCCTGCCAGTGCCCCGCGGTGCAGCCATTATGAAAGCTGCGGCGGATGTGCGTTGCAGCATCTTGATGATGACAGTTATCGCGACTGGAAGCGCCAGAAGGCAATTATCGCAGTTCAGCGTGCCGGAATTGATCCCGACGAGGCAGAGGAACTGGTGGGGGCAGTCGAAATTTCGCCGCCGGCAAGTCGCCGCCGGGCCGGTTTTGCGGTTCATGTGGGGGCAACCGGTGTTCATGTTGGTTTCCATGGCCGGTTCAGCCATACTGTTGTCAACATTACCGACTGCGCGGTTTTGCATCCGGACCTGATGGCGTTTCGTGATGCCTTTGAAACCTTTCTTGGCAAATGTGATCCGGATGCTGCCAAGACGATCAAGGAAGTGTTTGCGACCCGTGCCGATAATGGCCTTGATGTGGTGATACATGCGGGGGTCGAGCCGGGGCTCGATATGCGGCAGGATCTGGCCGAGTTTGCCGAAAATCTTGATCTGGCAAGGCTAAGCTGGAAAGTCGGCGACGCAAATGATGAGCCGGTTGCCGCACGCCGTACGCCGACCGTTGCATTCGAGGGGATTGATGTCCCGGTTCCACCCGGTGGTTTCCTTCAGGCGACGCAAAGTGGCGAGGCATCGCTTGTCAATGCCATCAAGACGGCCTTGCAACGCATTCCGGCCCGCCATGTTGCCGATCTGTTTTGCGGCATTGGCAGCTTTACCTTTGCGCTGGCACTCGGCGGGGATCGACGCAATGTCGTGGCGGTCGAGAGTGATCCACGTGCCGTGCGCAGCCTGCAGTATACGGTGGGGCAATCGTCGAGTCCGATCAAGGTTGTCGAACGCGATCTGTTCCGGCGGCCGCTGGATAAATCCGATCTTTCGGGGCTTGATCTGGTGCTGTTTGATCCGCCGCGGGCAGGGGCGTTGGCGCAGTGCGAGTATCTTGCTGTCGACGGGCCGGAATGGCTGATTGCGGTATCCTGCAATCCGGCAACTTTTTCGCGTGATATCAGGGTGTTGCGCAATGGTGGCTATGAGCTGAAACAGGTGGTGCCGGTAGACCAGTTTTTATGGTCATCGCATCTTGAATTGTTTGCTGTTTTGCATCGCCCGAAGTCGGCTTTGTCGTAAACTTCTTCAGTTGCTTGTTTTGGTTTAATATTTAACCTCAAATACGCTATACTTGTGTCTGGTTTTTCCGCCGGACTTCCAGGATGGGCTGCCCGGATTTGAACCATTGTGGTTCGGACCGGGACGCGGCATGTAGCTGCATAACCGGCTTGTTTGTGCGGAAACGGCATTGCAGGCAGTTGGTAGTCCCTATCCGGTCTATACTGACACCGCGCGCGCGATTGCGCCGCAGAACCGTCTGCTTGCGTCCGTCGACAGCATCCAAAGCAGTACTTCCCAGAATACCAGCCGCAGCAATGATGCCCTGCGTCATAGCAGTTCGGCATCGCAGGATTTGCGCGGATCACTTGGGCGCGCAGATGATCTTCTTGATGTCGCTGCCAACGATCTTTCGCGGATCGGTTCCGTTCTTGATGAGATTGATACGCTGGTCACCAGCGTTGAAAACAATTCATCGCTTTCGCGGACAGAGCGCGCATTTATTTCATCACAGATTCAGGATTATCTCGAACAGATCGACGATATTGCGGCCAGCAGCAATTACGATGGTCAAGATCTGCTTATTAGTGACCGAACAATTGAATTGCAGATCGGGTCCGGCACGACATCCAGTGATCGCCTGAATGTCGAACTGTTTGCATCTGGTACCGAGGGACTGGCCACCGGCTTATCCGCCATTGATGTTTCGGATGATGCGGCAGTTTCGAATGCGCGTGATCTTGTCGATGCCGCGCAGGAAGCGCTTTCCAGCCGGGAACTGTCATTACAGGCGGATCGTCAAAGCATTGCCGGTGCCGCAGATCGCAGCCGCGTTTCGCAGGTCGCGGGGGATAATATCCTGCAGGCGCAGCTTGCCGCCGCCGAGCCAAACATCACCGATCAGGCACGGTCAGGAATTATAGAGGCATTCCAGGGCTATCTTGGTGAGGTATCCGCACGGTTGCAGGACCAGACCGTGACCGTTGGGGGCATCAGCCTGCCAGAACCGCGGCCAGAACCTGTTACCGAACGGGATGATCCGTTTGCCTATGATCCAAATGCGGATCCGTTTGACCGGGATGATACGGAATACTTCACGCCGGATGCGCGAACAAATACCAGTAATCCGCCTCTATCCACCGGGTTTGGTGGCTATGACAGCAACGGTAGTGGCACGGGAATTGGCGGGGCTTCATCAGGCGGCGGGGCAGGTGGTGCGAGTGGAACCAGTGGATCGCGTGTATCGATAGAAGCCTGATGTTCTTGTCCTTGCCCCTGACAGAGACCTAAAAAGACCTCTATTCGATATATTCCCCGTCATAGATGCCCCAGTAACCCTGTCGCGGTGCCCATCCCTCGAAGTCGCCAAACTGTAACTGGCACCAGTCAACAGAACGCGGGCAGGTTTCGATCTTGCCGATGACGGAATTGGAAATCAGGGCGATCTTGCGCGCATTTTCATCGGCTGCGGAATAAAGCGTGATGGTATCGGCGGTAACAATCACATGGCGCGATCCAAGCAAAAGGCTTTGATGTACCCATCCTTCGCTGCCTTCCCAGTCGCGAACCTTGCGCCAGGTGTCAAATTCCGAAATCACTTCCATCGGCATGTTGCGGCGCTGATAAATCCAGACCTTTGGATATCGCAGACCGGGTCCGGATCGCAGGTGAACCTTATCTGATCGCAACGCAACAAAGCGCGGGATCGGCAGACCTGACTCCTGTGCGCTGGCGACAATCGGCGCGCCAAGGCTGCCAAGGATCATCATGGCGATAAAAGTATGAAGGAATTTACGGCTGATCCGCGGCATTGTGACGGTTTTCCCTGCTCTTTCTTCTGCTGCCGGAAATCGGCTAACCTCAGTCTTTAAGAAATAAAATTACAAAAATGACGTCAAAATTCTTGCTTTAATACCCTGTGCCGTGGCATCACTGCATTGCGGCAAGAGCGCATTTGGCGCATGAAACCCATCTTGTCAGCAAAAGAGTTAAAAGACCGCATAGGAACGGCAGATGACCAAGAAAAAACCGCTCGTCATCGTGACCCGCAAACTGCCGGAAGCGATTGAAACCCGCATGATGGAACTGTTTGATGCGCGCCTGAACATCGACGATGTGCCGATGTCCAAGCCCGAACTGATCGAAGCGGTCAAACAGGCAGATGTCCTTGTCCCGACGGTAACCGACCGGATCGATTCCGCCGTGCTTGCCCATGCGGGGCCGAATTTGCGCCTGATCGCCAATTTCGGGACGGGTGTTGACCATGTCGATCTGCAAACCGCACGGTCGCGCGGCATCACCGTGACCAACACACCCGATGTCCTGACCGAAGACACCGCCGACATGACGATGGCGCTGATTCTTGCGGTATCGCGTCGCGTGGCCGAAGGTGAACGCATGATCCGCAGCGGCGAATGGAGCGGCTGGGCGCCAACATCCATGCTGGGGCATCGTATCTGGGGCAAGCGGCTTGGCATTGTTGGCATGGGGCGCATCGGCCGGGCATTGGCGCGCCGTGCCAAAGGTTTTGGCCTGTCGGTGCATTACCATAACCGCCGTCGTGTTCATCCCGATACCGAGGCGGAACTGGATGCGACCTGGTGGGAAAGCCTGGATCAGATGCTGGCGCATGTTGATATCGTGTCGGTCAACTGCCCGCACACCCCGGCAACCTATCATTTACTGTCGGCCCGTCGCCTTAAACTGATGCAGCCGCATGCCATTCTGGTCAACACGGCGCGTGGCGAGATTGTTGACGAACCGGCACTGACCCGAATGCTGGCTGATCGCGAGATCGCCGGGGCCGGGCTTGACGTGTTCGAACATGAACCGGCAGTGAACCCGAAATTGCTTGAGCTGCAGAACGCTGTTTTGCTGCCGCATATGGGGTCGGCCACCATTGAGGGGCGTGTTGATATGGGCGAAAAGGTCCTGATCAATATCAAGACCTTTGTTGATGGTCACACGCCGCCGGATCGGGTGATTGAAGGGCTTCTGTAAGGACCTGATATATATCCTTTGGCGATACCTGTGGTGGAATTGATGTGCCGGGTAATGTTATCCGGCACATTGCGTTTCGTAGGGTGATTGGCCTTAAGACGACACAGGTTGCTTTGCCGGTTTGGTGAATATTTTCGCGGCCTGCCCGATAACCAGCGGTACCAGACTTCCCCCGATCACCAGAAGCCATCCCGTGCCGCTTGGCGGTGCAATCATGAGCAGCCGGGACAGTGCGGGAACATAAAGCGTCAACCCGATCAGGAGCACGCAAATTCCCAAGGCAATCCAGATGAAAGGGTTGCGGGTAACATCGTTGAAAATCCAGCCGGAAGATCGGGCACGCATGTTGAAAACATGCAGCAACTGTGCGGTTGCAAGTGTCAGGAATGATACCGACAAAGCTTCCTGATCCCCAAGGTTGAAAACATGCAGTGCCATGGCGAAAGCACCAAGTACTCCGACCGTAATCAATGCGCCGTAAAAAAGAATGCCGCCCCAATCCTGTTTGGTCAGAACCGGTGTTTTGGGATCGCGTGGGGGCTGGTTCATCACATGCCGGTCTCCTTCGCCAATACCAAGTGCGAAAGCCGGAAACACGTCCGTTACAAGGTTAAGATACAAAATCTGCAACGGCAGAAGCGGTAAGGGAAGACCGCTTGGCACGGCAAGGCCGATCACGAGTATCTCGCTGAGATTGCATGACATCAGATACAGCACAAAGGTGCGTATATTGGCAAAAATAACCCTTCCCTGATGCATCGCGGTTACGATTGACGGGAAGGCATCGTCACGCAGAACCATGTCTGCGGCTTCGCGGGCGACGTCTGTGCCTCTTTTGCCCATTGCGATGCCGATATCGGCTTTTTTAAGCGCGGGGGCATCGTTAACGCCATCGCCAGTCATGGCAACAATGGCACCTGCCTGCTGGTGAAGGGAAACCAGATTTAATTTTGCTTCGGGGCTGACCCTTGCAAAAACGGGGGTGGCAAGAATGCGGTCACGTTCTGTTTTCTGTGTCAGGTCGGTTGCCTGAAGCATCCTGCCTTCAAGCCCGGATGCCGTTGCATCGCAAAGTCCGACTTGCGTCGCAATATTTCTGGCGGTGCCGATATGATCGCCCGTTACCATGATGACCCGAACCCCCGCCGCATGACAGGCCTGTATTGCGGCAGGAACATCTTCTCGCGGGGGATCAAGAAGGGCGATCAGGCCAATCAGGATCAGATCCTGATAGGGGGGCGTATCGACCGCAGGGGCATTTTTCATGGCGAGAGCAAGAACGCGCAAGCCCTTTTGCGTCATGTCATTGCTTAAATCCGACCAGCGCCGCCGGGCTTTTTCGTCCATTTCACGCGAGCCATGATTTTCAAGGAAGCCGGTGCTGTTTTTTATGACGGCTTCGGGTGCGCCCTTGATCGCAACAAACAGGGTATCGGGGTTATTTTGATCGCGATGAAAGGTTGCCATCATGCGGGTCTGCGCGCTGAAAGCTTCTTTGGCGATTTCGGGGTATCTGGCTTGTTGTTCTGTCTGGTCAATGCCTGCATTCCGGGCGACTTCAAGCAGGGCCAGTTCCATCGGGTCGCCAATATGCTTTTCCGTGCTGCCGGATGGCAGCAGAATTGCATCGTTGCACAAAACGGCAATCCGTATGGCCAGTTCTTCCGGGCTGTTTGCTGCCAGCAATGCGCCAGGAGATGACGTAAAATCAACTTCGTTTTCCGAGGTCCTGAGGGCCACGACCGTCATCCGGTTTTCGGTAAGCGTTCCGGTTTTATCGGTCATGATAACCGTGGTCGCACCCAGCGTTTCAACGGCTGACAGGTTCTTGATCAGGGCATTGCGTTTCGCCATCCGCCACATCCCGCGGGCAAGGGCAACCGTTGCAACAATCGGCAATCCTTCTGGGACGGCGGCAATCGCAAGGGCGATACCGGTCTTGAGCATCATCACCATGTCTTTGCCGACATAAATGCCGACAATGGCGATGCATATGGTCAGTCCCAAAGTGGCCCAGATAAGATGACCAGCCAGCGTATCAAGACGTTTTTCAAGCGGTGATGTTTCGGCTTCTGCCATTTCGGTCATCGCCGCGATATGACCAAGTTCGGTTGTCATTCCGGTGGCAACACAGACACCCGATCCGTCCCCGCGGCTGATGGCTGTGCCCTTGAACACCATATTCGTGCGATCACCAAGCGGCAGGTTTTCATCGGTTCTGGCATCATCGGGCAGGTTGATGGTTTTGTCCGTCGGAACGGATTCCCCTGTCAAAGCAGATTCATCTGCCTGCAGGTTGCTGCATTCTATCAAACGGATATCAGCCGGAATAATGTCGCCCGCTTCAAAGATAACAATATCGCCCGGTACGATGTCGCGGGCCTCCAGCACGTGGATTTGCCCATCCCGCCTTACCTTGGCGTGAACACTTGAAAGCTTTAGCAATGCCTCCATCGAACGGATGGCCCTGAATTCGGATGTAAAGCCGATGGCTGCATTGATGATCAGCACCACGACGATGGCAATGCCCTCGGTCAGGTCGCCGAAATAAAATGAAAGGGCCGCGGCACCGGCCAGCATATAGACAATCAGCCCCACAAATTGCCGGATCAGGATGGTCCAGAAAGAGACGTGCTTCTGGTCCTCAAGGCTGTTCCTGCCGTATTTCTTCCGGCGTTCTGTGGCGTCCGTTTCCGAAAGGCCGATCTCGGGGGAAACATTCAGATGTGCAAGGATTTCCGGTAATGGCTGAATATGATGATCGGACATGCAGAAACCTTTGCAACCAGCAACGAGCAGACGGGCAGGCACCAGCAAACTAGGTCACTAAATCAGTGACCGGTCAAGCAACCGGCCATTTGAGGTCACCTGATTTGATGGTGCAGTATCCTCCTGACAGCTTCTGACAGGGAGGCGGATTAAATCCGTACTCAAAGCATTTCAATTTATCAGCAGCTTGGGTATCAGTAAGGACAATATTACCATCAGGATTTCCTTCAAGGGGGCCACCATGAGTTTCGTCTTTTCTGCTGCCAAACCTGTTACCGTTCCGGTGCAGAATTCGGATCAGCTTTTTCCGGTCAATCGCATCTTCTGCATCGGCAAGAACTATGCCGACCATGTGCGCGAAATGGGTTCCGACCCCGCCGATACTCCGCCCTGCATTTTCATGAAGCCGACCGACTGCCTTAAAGTCGGGAATGGCGATCTTGCCTATCCGTCGGGTACCGAAGACCTGCATTACGAGGGCGAGCTTGTTGTGGCCCTTGGTGCGGGTGGCAAGAATCTGGATCGTGCAGCGGTTGAAGCCGCCATTTTCGGATATGCCGCAGGCCTTGATATGACACGCCGTGATGTGCAGGCCGGTCTTAAGGACCGTCGTTTGCCATGGGATATGGCAAAGTCCTTTGATGATTGTGCCGCGATTTCGGCAATCCGGCCCAAGTCCGATGCCGGTAATCCGCAGGCAACCAATCTTAAACTGTCGGTCAATGGATCGGTCAAACAGGATGATACCACGGCCAAGATGATCTGGCCGATGGTTGATGCGCTGGTGCATCTTTCGACACTGATCGAACTTAAAGCCGGCGATCTGCTGTTTACCGGAACGCCCGAAGGTGTCGGTCAGGTGGTTCGCGGTGATCGCATGGATGTTGTCATTGCTGGTGTTGCGGAACTGTCGGTCACGCTGAAATAGCATCAGGATATCGAGATACCGGGATTAAAGGGTCAGGGCCCAATTCACCTCATCAGGAAACGGAGTCCGTTTTGAAAATCGTCAGTTGGAATATCAATTCCGTTCGATTGCGCATCGAACAGGTCATAAAGTTTTTAGAAGAACAACAACCCGATGCGCTGTGTCTTCAAGAACTGAAATGCCCGGACGAGCATTTCCCCCACGAGGCATTCGAAGCCGCCGGTTACATTCATCGTCATAACCATGGCATGAAAAGCTATAACGGTGTTGCGATCCTGTCGCGTTTGCCGTTTGCCAAAACCGATATCAGGCATTTCTGCGGCAAGGAAGACCGCCGTCACTGTATGGTGACGTTTGAAAACGGGGTCGAGCTGCACAATTTCTACATCCCGGCCGGGGGCGATGAACCGGATGTGACGATCAATGAAAAGTTCGCCCACAAACTTTCCTTCCTTGATGAAATGACCGCTTGGTGGGCGGAACGCCGGGTTGCCGACCCGGATCGCAAGGCCATTCTGGTTGGGGATTTCAATATTGCCCCGTCGGAAAATGACGTCTGGTCGCACAAGCAGCTTTTGAAAGTTGTCAGCCACACACCGATTGAAGTTGAAAAGCTCGAAGCATTCCGTAAATCCGGTGATTTCGTGGACTCGGTGCGTGAAATCGTCGAAGAGCCGGAAAAACTGTTCAGCTGGTGGAGCTATCGTTCACGCGACTGGCGGGCCAGCAACAAGGGGCGTCGTCTGGATCATGTCTGGATGACACCGAATATGGCCGGATCGGTTCGTACCGCATCGGTCTATGACCTTGCCCGTGACTGGGAAAAACCATCCGATCATGCACCGGTGGTTGTCGAGTTCAATATCTGAATACCGTTTTTTCAGCATCAAACAGCGGGCCGGATTTATCCAGCCCGCTGTTTTTTCGTCTAAAAGGTCTTGATCACGGGGCGTGCCGGGGTGAAGCTTCTGATTGAACCCGGAAACGAACGTCCCCAATTCTTTAAGCAATTTTATCCCGATGAAACAAAAAACAGGATACGGGCAATGAAAAAGATCCTCATCGCGTTGGCAGCCATCATTTTGCTGGTCGTTGCCGGACTGGTGTATGTCTATGTCAATCTTGACAATATCGTCAAAGCAACCATCGAAGAGGCTGGAACCCGTGTGACGCTGGCCGATGTGACGGTGGATAATGTCAAGATTGAAACCACCCAGAACACGGCATCCATTGGCGGGCTGGTTGTCGGGAACCCGGATGGTTTTGAAACCGACCATGCCTTTTCGCTGGGCAATATTTCGGTGCGACTGGATGGTTCGACCCTTACCAGCAATACCATCCGCGTGATCGAGGTGATCGTGGATGCGCCCAGTGTGACCTACGAATTGGGGCAGGGTTCGTCAAACATCGCGACCATTCAGCGCAATGTTGAAAGCTTTGTCCAGCGTGTCTCCGGCCCGACCGGTGCAGGTGGCGACAAGGCAGATACCGCCGCCGATGACGGTTCGGGTACCAAGGTCGTGATTGATAATGTCTATATCCGCAACGGCAATGTCAGTGTGTCGGCCGCGATGCTGCAGGGTAAAAAACTGTCTTCGGGACTTCCTGAAATCCACCTTAAGGACATTGGCAAGGAAGAAGGCGGGGCGACCCCGGCGCAAGTCGCCGAAGAAATCATCACCGCCCTTAACACCGCGGTGTTCAAATCGGTTTCCAGTCTGAATGTCGATGGACTTTTGCAGGGGGTCGGTGACCTTGGCAAAGGTGTCACCGGATTGATTGGAGGTGCTGCCACCGGGACCGGCGGCGCGGTCAAGAACGGTGCGGGTGCAGTTGGTGAAGCGGTCAAGGGACTGTTTGGCGGTTCGTCCGAATAACGGGACTCGGAACCAGAATTACGGGATATTTCAATAATACCCGTATAATCAATGTCTTGGCGGAAGGAGCGGTTATCGCTTCTTCTGTTTTCTTTTTAGGAACGAATTCACGGCCTGACCGCACGGCATAAGGATAGTCCGCATATTACTGATGTGCGATTTTCTCTATCCCCCTGCTTTTTTTCATGAATTTGGTTTCCATATATTTTGGGGTGTGGAAACATTTCACCAAAGGCTGGTGTCGTCTTGGGGAGCCCTGTTCGGTAATACGAACCGAACAAGGTTATTTTCGGGGTCGGGTCACCTTTCCGATCTGGTCATCGACAACGATTTGCACCGCCAAATACGGATCGGCATCTTGTGCCGGTCACAGGGGCGTTTGCCATCAAGCCGGATAAACCGGTTGGTTGCGCATCCTGAAAACAAAATGATTGGGATTGGGATCATTATTGTCGTCATCCAGACAAGGAGTGAAGACCAATGAGAGCTAAACTGCTTTTCGCTGTTTCCGCTGCGGCATTTCTTGGTGCCTGCGCCAATATGGACATTCCGGGCGTTCGCGGGATGGCCGATGAAGGTTCGGCCTTCGACGCAGCCCTTCATCAGGGTTATTCCGATCTTGCCCAGGCAGAATATGAAGAGGCGGACTGGGTGGATGCACGTTACTTCACCAACCGCGCGAAAATGGCGGCAAAGGGACAGGATACAGGTCCACAGCCGCTGGCAGACCGTGATCTGCCGGAAAATGGCCTCTCGGAAATCAGCGTTGCACGCGCTGATATGATGGCAGCATTCGACGCCGGCGGTCGTGACAAGTCGCCACAGGCGGCCGGGCGTACGCAGGTTGGGTTCGATTGCTGGATGCAGGAACTTGAAGAAAACATCCAGCAGGAAGATATCGACAATTGCCGTGCGGCTTTCTATCAGGCACTTGCCATCGTTCAGGCCGATATCGCCCCATCGGAGGGCATGGCCAAAGCCGCGCCAATGATGATGCCCGAACCGATGAATATCTATTTCGCGTTCGACAGCGCTGTTCTGGGTGACAAGGCAATGCCGGTCGTGACCGGAATTGTCGAGGCATATGAAAAATACGATCCGAAAATGATCAGTCTGACGGCATATGCTGACCGTGCCGGGGATGCGATGTATAACGATATGCTTGCCAAATCGCGTGTCGATGCGGTGGTCAAGGCATTGCGTGATCATGGTATCAGCCCAAGCAAGCTTGCCATCAGCATCAGTGGTGAGGCCAATGTACCGGTTCCGACGGCCGATGGGGTCGCCGAACAGGGCAACAGGGTCGTTACAGTCAAATTTGAAGACGGCATGTAAGCCGACACAACAAAGAGGATGAATTCATGCGGTTACTCATCGCACTTCTGCTGCCGTGGTTGTTGTTCTTTACTATCGGGCGGCCAATCGCCGGCATCATCTGCCTGATCCTTCAGATTACTCTTCTGGGCTGGATTCCGGCGGCGATCTGGGCAGTTTATGCGCTGAGCCAGTACAATACCGACAAAAAAATCAGTCAGGCCATGGGCGGTGGGCAGGGTTAAATCCCGGCAACGCGTTCAGGTATTTTGAGGATTGGCGGGTAACCGCATTGCATCTGAAAGGCAGGCCTTCGGGCCTGCTTTTTTGTTAATGCATGTGGCGGCGAACACCGCCGATAAACCGGGATATCAGTTGTGAGACGGTAAAGCGTGTGATCACAAATGTGACAAAGCCAGCAATTCCGGGCCAGTACCATGCCTGCACTTCCGGTCGGGTGCTTTGTTCAACCAATCCGTAAACGATGGCTGCCAGTCCTGCGCCCGCCAGAAAAGCCAGACGCCTGCGATAGCGGCCGATAAAAGGTGCAAATAACCACATCGCCCCGCTTTCCTATGCTTTCAACCGGCAGTCAGGATTGCTGTCTGGCTTCAATGCTGCCCGCCGCCGATATCGCGCGCAAGGCGGGCGGCAAAGTCGTCCGTCATGCCCGATATGTAATCTAGGATCGTCAGATACAGGTTGTAAAGCGGTGCGCCGACCGGCATTGAATCATTGCCGATCAGTTCGCGAACCCGCCCGGTGCGATAGGAAAGCTCGGCGTCATCCTTGGCCTGATGGATTTCAAGTGCTGTCTTGCAGAAGGTATCAAGCAGTGTTTCAAGGCAGGCAAATGCGCCGACCTCGATCTGGACTTTGCGCCGGTTCAGAATGATCTGCTTTTCGGAAAACTGTTTGGCGGTGGCGATCATTTCGTTGAACGGACCATCGGCACAGGACAGAAGATCACCATCGACGGCCCCGTTCAGCAGTAGTTCTTCGCGGGTGACAAATGCATCGGTCAGGGCATCGAGCAGCCCGGTGATGATCTTGCCGCGCAGGAAGGTCATCTTGCGCCGGATGTTGGTTTCACGGTGATATTCGGCGGGAATGTCGCCCGGGATGCAGGGCAATAACAGGTTTTCAAAGACGCTGAAATCAACCAGTTCCAGTTCGACGCCATCTTCGATATCAATCAGGGCATAACAGACATCATCGGCCGCCTCGACCAGATAAACCAGCGGATGACGGCAAAATGATTGCGCCCCGGTGCGGATCAGGCCGGTGGCATCGGCGACTTCGGTCAGCAAATCCATTTCACGCTGAAATGCACCGAATTTCATTTTTTCAGGATAGGGACTGCCAATCGCCGACCACGGATATTTTACAAAACTTGCCAGCGTCGCATAGGTCAGGCGCATGCCGCCGTCATAAAGGCCGCTTCGTTTATGGGTCAGTAACCTGAACCCCTGCGCATTGCCTTCAAAGGTGGTCAGATCGGCACGTTCGGCCTCTGACAACGGCGCAAGATATTTGGGGTCGGCATCCAGAAACCACTGACGCACGGCATATTCCCCGGCATGGCCGAATGGTGGATTGCCGATATCGTGGGCAAGGGCGGCGGCCTGAACAATGGCGGCCATATGATCGGGTTCAATTCCGTCGGGCAGGTGGCCTTTTTCGGCCAATTGATGGCCGACCATAAGTCCCATGGACCGTGCCACACAGGATACTTCAAGACTATGGGTCAGGCGGGTATGGACATTGTCGTTTTCAGGCAGCGGATGAACCTGCGTCTTGCGTTGCAGACGCCGGAATGCCGACGAAAAAATGATCCGGTCGTAATCCTTGTGAAAATCGGATCGACCGAACGCACCGACGCTTGAATGTCGTGTGCCCAGACGTTCAGGCGACAGCAATTTTTGCCAGTTCATCATCGGTTTTGCATCCTGAGTCTATCGGTCGCATACATGTTCGTGTCGCACTATGGCGCAAACTTCATGACATAATCGTAAAGTGACGGGCTTAAAATGTCGGGCGATGCTTCATTTCATGCTCGTTTACATTATCCCGGCGTTGCCGCCGAACCGGCCAGCAATCCACCATCAATTGTCAGTTCCGTTCCCGTCATGTAAGTGGCTTCATCCGATGCCAGCAAAACGGCAAGTGCCGCGACTTCGTCCGGGGTGCCGAAACGCTTGGCCGGTGTATCAGCGACAAGGGTTGCCATGCGGGCGTCGCGATCCGGACCGTTGCCAAGCATCGGTTCCCACATCGGTGTCAGAATGGCGGCGGGATGGATTGAATTGCAGCGAATATTGTAACCCTGTTGTGCGCAATATAGCGCGACAGTTTTGCTGTGATTGCGAATGGCTGCCTTGGACGAGGCATAGGCCGCCGCAGCCGGAATGCCAACCATTCCCGAGCGCGATGAAACATTAATGATCGAGCCCGATTTACGCTGGCGCATGGCCCTGATGGCGTAGCGACACCCCATAAATGTACCGTCAAGATTAACCTGATGGACTGCGCGCCAGTCGGCAAGTGATGCATTTTCCGGATCATGTGCGACGATGCTGTCTTCAAAACCAGTAATGCCAGCATTGTTGACCATGACATCAATGGCCGGATAGGCATCGGCAAGTTTTTGCCAGTCATCCTCGTTGCCGACATCAAGGCGCATGGTTTTACAACCTGTCTCCTTGGCAAATGCCAGAAGCGCACCTTCGTCTCGGTCGGTTGCTATGACGTCAGCACCTTCTTTGATAAAGGCTTTTGAAATCGCAGCACCAATGCCGCGCGCCGCACCGGTTATGATGCAAATCCGGTTTTCAAGTCGTTTCATGGTCGCTTCGTTCCCTGTTCGGCCTTTGATGGCCTTTGCCGGTTTCGGTGTTATAGCCAAAAAGAAAGCGGCGCGTCCATCGACGCGCCGCCATCTTTTGTACGGTGTGGGCAGGGAGAGCCTAGCTACCGAGACCTTTTTCCATCACCAGATCAAGGCGACGGGCAAAGCTGACCGGATCGGGCAGGGATTCGCCTTCCAGAATCCGGGCCTGATCAAGTAACAGGAGGGCGGCGTCATTAAGGATCGGGGCCTTGGCGTCATTGATGGCAATGTCCGACAGCTTTTTGATCAGGCTGTGTTTCGGGTTGATTTCAAGGATGCGCGGGCTGATTTCGTCAACACGGTTGTGCTGCTTCATCAGGCGTTCCATCCGCAAATCCATACCGGTTTCATCGGCAATCAGGCAGCAGGCAGAACTGGTCAGGCGATCTGATTCACGGACATCCTTGATGTTGGTGCCAAGTGCGATCTTGATCGATGCGATCAATGCGTCCAGTGACGCGTCGGATGCGGCATCGTCTTTTTCCTCGTCCTTGGTGTCGTCCTTGTCGTCCGACTTGACATCAGCAAGGTCTGCACCGCCACGGGTGACCGATTTGAAGTCTTTTTCTTCAAACTGGCCAACGGATGGCAACCAGAATTCATCCACCGGGTCGGTCAGCAGCAGAACTTCGATGCCCTTGGCGGCAAAACCTTCAAGCTGCGGGCTGCGTTTGAGCGCATCGACGTCTTCGCCGCTGATATAGTAGATCGCCTTCTGACCATCCTTCATGCGGGTGACATAGTCGGCAAGCGTTGTCCAGCCATCGGAATGGGTGGAACGGAAACGTGCCAGTTTCAGGATGCGGTCGCGGTTGGTGTAGTCTTCATACAGGCCTTCCTTGACGACAGAACCG
Source organism: Thalassospira lucentensis (assembly GCF_001613805.1). Classification (GTDB taxonomy): domain Bacteria; phylum Pseudomonadota; class Alphaproteobacteria; order Rhodospirillales; family Thalassospiraceae; genus Thalassospira; species Thalassospira lucentensis_A. Next base: position 17,401 of record NZ_LPVY01000004.1, on the reverse strand, counting down.
AAGTTTTCCCAGAAGGTTTCGAAACCTTCGGTGTCTTTCTTCGATGCGGTTTCAAGTTCGGACAGGAGTTTTTTGGTCAGGCCGTTTTTGATTTTCGTCAGGACCGGGTTGTGTTGCAGCATTTCACGCGAAATGTTCAGCGGCAGATCCTGGCTGTCGACAACACCGGATACAAAGCGCAACCAAGGCGGCAGCAGATCATCTGCGCCCTCGGTGATGAAGACCTTGCGGACATAAAGTTTCAGATGGCCTTTGCGCGCCGGATCATAAAGATCGAACGGGCGCATGGTCGGCAGGAAGAGAAGGCCGGTATATTCAATCGCACCTTCGGCCTGATAGTGGATGGTTTTCCACGGATCGTCGAAGGCATGCGAATTGTGTTTGTAGAATTCCTTGTACTGTTCGTCGGTGATGTCGGACTTCGGACGGGTCCAGAGTGCCGATGCCTCGTTCAGGGTTTCGTCATTGCCGTCCGCCTTCATCAGCACAACCGGGATGCCGATATGATCGGAATAGGTTTTGACGATATGGCGCAGGCGGTATTCTTCGGTGAATTCCTTGAAATCATCGGTCAGATGCAGGGTGATCTGGGTGCCATGGCCTTCCATTTCGGCTTCGGCGATGGTGTATTCGCCCTTGCCGTCCGATGACCATTTCCACGCCTGATCTTCACCGGCCTTTTTCGTGACGACTTCGACCTGACCCGCGACCATGAAGGCAGAATAGAAGCCGACGCCGAACTGACCGATCAGGTCTACATCCTTGGCCTTGTCAGATTTCGACAGTGCTTCGACGAATTTTGCCGTTCCGGAATTGGCAATCGTGCCAAGGTTTTCGATCAGGTCGGTCTTGTTCATCCCGATCCCGTTATCGGCAATCGTTAGAACATTGCGGACATTGTCGGTCAGCAGGCGGACCTTGAATTCCGAATCACTGGCGAGCAGTTCTGGCTTGGCAATTGCTTCGTAGCGCAGCTTGTCGCAGGCATCCGAAGCATTGGAAATGAGCTCGCGCAGGAAGATGTCCTTGTTCGAATAAAGCGAATGGACAACGATATCGAGCAGGCGGCTGACTTCAGCCTCGAACCGCATTTTTTCTTCCGTCATGACCTCTGTGTTCTCCTGTAATTTCAATCCACTATGTGCAATTTGCGCGATCAGGTCCCGATTTGGCAACCGTCAGGCAGTGCTTGATATGCGTCAACGCATCTTGCAGCGCAAGCCCTGTATCCTAAGTATATAAAAAGACGGTTTCATTACAGGGCGTGAGGCTTGCGGAAGTTGTCTTAGGTCCTGTCCTGCCCCGAAACGGCAAACGTTTCGGATAATTGCAAGGTGCAATGCCTTGTGAATGTCTCAGGCTCTATAACAGGAGGCCGCAATATGAAGGTTCCCGTTCAAATCACCTACCGTGATGTTGATCAATCAGATGCATTGGACGAGCGTATCCGCTTCAAGGTGCAAAAACTGGAAGAAACCTTCGACCGCATGACAAGTTGTCATGTCATCGTGGAAAGACCCCATGCATCCCACGCACAGGGAAACCGCTATGCGGTTCATTTCGGAATTAATGTGCCGGGTAAGGAGATTATGGTTAAGCGCGATAGTGCCGATCATGCCCATGAGGATGTCTATATCGCGCTCAAAAACAGCTATCAGGCCGCGCGCCGACAGCTCAAGGAGTATGTCGACCGGATGCGCGCCCACTAGGTCCCTGTTAACAACAGCGAGTAAATGAAATGACGGAGCGGTCGGCTGACCGCTCCGTTTATGTTCTGGGCAATGTGATGTGGTTGGGGCCGCTATACATCGCCCGAACGCCAGAGTGCTGTGTAACGGCCCGGCACAGCCTGTTCCAGCATCGGCCCGACACGGGCCAAGTGACCGGCAAACAGTTCCGAAGTGCTCCAGTTTGCAAGATCTTCGCGCGTTTTGAAACGCGACATGATGATCAGCGACCGGCCATCCTCTGAATGCAACAGCCGTCCGCCGAGCAATCCATTGACCCGGCCCGCGACACTTTTCTGAAAGCCGGTCTGAATTTCGATAAATTCGTCAATTCTGTCGGGTTTTGGTGTCACGAGACTTACTGTGACAATCTCATCGCCGGTTTCGGTTTCGCTGTTCATGATGCTGCGACTTCGAGCAGTTCGGCTTTGACTTGCGGATAGCGCCCATCGCGCAATGTGCGGGCCCACCATTTCAGATCGGTGACCATGTTTCTCAGGGCTGTTTCGCTTCCTGCCTTGTCGATTGGATAGCCGTCCGGATCAAACAGGTTCCATACATTGGCGAAACTGACGACGTCGCGCATCGTCACGACGTGCAGTTCGGCAAAAACATGCCGCAGATGTTCAACGGCACGCAAACCACCCGACATTCCGCCATAGGACACAAAAGCCACAGGCTTTCGCCGCCATTCGGCTTTGGCTGAATCGATCAGCAGTTTCAGTTCGCCGGTAAAGCTGTGATTGTATTCCGGGGTTACAACCAGAAAGGCGTCGGCTTCGGCCAGACTGGCTTGCAATTCGGCAACGCCGGGATGTGTATTGCCAACATGGCGCGAAGGCAGATCGAGTTTGGCGGGATCAATCACATCGATGGACAAGTCCGGATCACTTTTCAGGATTTCGACGGCCCATCCGGCAACCGTATCGCAGAACCGGTTTTCACGGGCACTGCCATAGATGACAGCAAGATTGAAAGACTCTTTCATGGCGTGGCTCCTTGATTATTTTGCAACAAGGAGTCATTCTATAGAACCTTAACATTGGTTTAGGTCAATAGCAGATTTCGAATGCAGAAATGCATCACAAAAGAATGACAAAAGGGCAGGGAAATGGAAAAGAGCGGGGTATTGCATCGCTATCTGAGTGTCGGGGAGGTCGCAAAAAGAAGCGGACTTGCGGTATCGGCGATCCATTTTTACGAGCGCAAGGGACTGATTTCCTCGATCCGGACGGATGGCAATCAACGACGTTTTCCGCGCGGTGTCCTGCGCCGGGTCGCGATCATAAAGGTGGCGCAACGCACCGGCATTCCTTTGGCGGAAATAGGCAATGCGTTATCAGGACTGCCAAATAACCGGGCGCCGACAACACAGGACTGGGAAAAGCTTTCGTCGCGGTGGCGTGATGATCTGGATAGCCGGATCGAACAATTGACCCTGCTGCGCGATCAACTGGGTAAATGCATCGGGTGTGGCTGCCTTTCGATCAACGACTGTCCGCTTCGCAACCCGTCGGATGAACTGGCAACGGATGGTCCCGGGGCACGTTTGCTTGAACTTGATGACATACAGGATCACGAACCCTCAGATGGAACGTCTTGATCCGTAACGGAATGCATTGGGATACTCTGACCGATACGGCAGAATGCTTGACATTGTGCGATGCGGCGTGTTGAAAAGCGCATTGAACTAGGCGCGCGAGATCATCCGCGATGCCTGCTGGAAAAGTTTGATGCAGATTTCAACCCGAACCGGTCCCCGTATCCTTGCCATACTGGGCCCCACCAACACCGGCAAGACCCATCTGGCCATGGAACGGATGTTGGCGCATACCTCGGGTATGATCGGTTTTCCGCTTAGGCTTCTGGCACGGGAAAACTATGATCGCGCGGTCGCCCGTGTTGGCAAGGGGGCGGTGGCGCTGATCACCGGTGAAGAACGCATTCTTCCGAAATCAGCACGCTATTTCCTGTGCACCGTGGAAGCCATGCCGATCAACAAGCAGGTTGATTTTCTGGCCATCGATGAAATCCAGATGTGTGCCGATCCCGAACGCGGGCATGTCTTTACCGATCGGCTGTTGCATGCGCGCGGTATGAGCGAAACCATGTTCATGGGGGCGGAAACGATCCGCCCGGTGATCCGCCAGCTGATCGACAATGTCGAATTTGATACGCGCGCACGATTTTCGACTCTGACCTATAACGGATCGAAAAAGATCCAGCGCCTGCCATCCCAGTCCGCCGTCGTGACATTCTCCGCACAGGAAGTTTACGCCGTTGCCGAACTGGTCCGCCGCCAAAAGGGCGGGGCGGCTGTTGTGCTTGGCGCGCTTAGCCCGCGCACGCGTAATGCCCAGGTCGAGATGTTCCAGAATGGCGAGGTCGAACATCTGATTGCGACCGATGCCATCGGCATGGGCCTTAACCTTGAACTGAACCATGTGGCCTTTGCTGCCCTTCACAAGTTTGACGGCCAATTCAATCGCGGGCTTTCGGCGGCTGAAACCGCCCAGATTGCCGGGCGTGCCGGACGTCATATGAATGACGGGACCTTTGGCGTTACGGGTAATCTTTCGGGGATTGATCCCGATATTATCGAACAGATCGAAGCCCACGAGTTCGAACCGCTTGCCAAAGTCTTCTGGCGCAATGCGCGACTAGATTTCAGAACCGTCGATGCCCTGCAGAAATCGCTGCGCAAGCGGTCGGACAATCCGACGCTTGTTCTGGCGCGCGAACCGGTCGATGAAGTCATGCTGGCGCATCTGGCGCACAACGAAGACGTTGCGCGCATCGCATCGGCCCCGGATCGGGTGCAACTATTGTGGGAAGTCTGCCAGATTCCGGACTTCAGAAATATCCATACCGATGCCCATCCAAGGCTGCTAACATCCATCTATCGCTATCTGGCAAAACCAAATAGCAAACTGCCGGTCGACTGGTTAGGCGAACAAGTCTTGCGCCTGGACCGTTATGATGGTGATATTGATCAGTTGTCATCACGGTTGGCGGGTATTCGCGTCTGGACTTATGTATCGCACAAGCATCACTGGCTCGAAGATGCCAATCATTGGCAGGAACGTACGCGGGCCATTGAGGATAAGCTCTCTGATGTGCTACATGAACGCCTGACCCAAAGGTTCGTTGACAGACGAACTTCGGTTTTATTGAAAAGTCTCAAGGACAAGTCTGAACTCATGTCTACCATCACTGCGAATGGTGAAGTCCAGGTCGAAGGTGAATACGTCGGCCGACTGGAAGGATTCCGTTTCATCGCCGATGAAACCGATGCTGCGTTTGAAGGCAAGGCTATCGCCAGTGCTGCACGTCGTGCACTGACTGGCGAAATTGCCCAGCGTGTCAAACAACTGGAAACCGATGAAGACGATAAATTCGCGGTGAATGGCCAACTGGAAGTCCTGTGGAACGGGGCGGTTGTCGGTGGACTGAAAAAGGGCGACACCGTCCTCAGCCCTGATGTCCAGGTCATTGACAGCGAGTTCTTTGATGGTCCGACCCGCGAACGCGTGCGTACCCGTCTTCAGAATTTCGTCAACGCCCATATCGAAGCGCGTCTGAAAATGCTGACCCGCCTGCGCGATTGTCAGTTGCCAGGCCCGATTCGTGGCCTTCTGTTCCAGTTGAACGAAGGCTTGGGCTGTGTGCCGCGTGCCGATCTTGAAAGCCTGATCAAGGATCTTTCAGACGAGGATCGCAAGGCGCTGGCCAAGCTTGGCGTGCGTCTGGGCGTTGAAACGGTTCATGTGCTGGATGCGCTGAAACCTGATCCTGTGGAACTGCGTGGTATTCTTTGGGCGATTTCGCGCGAACTGGATGCGCTTCCGGAACTGCCGCCGGCAGGCCGGACGTCGGTTCCAAATGATCGCAGCAATTCCAAGGGCTTCTATCTGGCGGCAGGTTACATGCCTGTTGGCCCGCTTGCCGCACGTGTAGACATGCTGGAACGTTTTGCTGCGTTGCTGCGCCAGAAGGCACGCGAAAATGATGGCAAGGTCAAACCGGATCCGGATCTGCTGTCGCTTCTTGGCTGCACGGTCGAGCAGGCAGAAGGTGTGTTCACCGCCCTTGGCTGGCGTGCCGAGGTGGTCAAGGTCAGCAAGGCTGAACTTGATGCCAAGGAAGCTGCGAAAAAGGCTGCTGAACCTGTTGCATTAGCTGCCGATGGCCCGACTGATACCGAAGCTCCGGCGGAAGTCGCGGAAGAAGCTCCTGCCGAGACTGCAGAAGAAGTCAGTAAAACGACAACCGAAGCTGCACCGGAAGCCGGAGAGGCCGAGGCTGAGCCGGAATTCGTCGAGGTGAAATATTTTGTCCGTGTTGATCGCCGCAAGCGCGGTGGTCCCAGCGGCAAAGGCCAGCGTGGTGGACCACGTCAGGACGCGCGCGGCAAAGGTGCCCCCAAAGGTAAAGGGGGGCAGCGCCCGAATCGTGGCGGCCCGAACAAGGGTGACGACCGTTCCGGCGGCAGGCAGGGACGTCCTAATAACGCCCCGGCCAAAAACAACCAGATCAACGAGGATTCACCTTTCGCCAAGCTGAAGGAAATGCTGGCGGCAAAGGGGTAACCCCGAACTGTTTTCGGCACCACGGCGACCCTTTGGGGGGTCGCCGTTCTGCTTTGGGGATGGTAAAAACAATCCATGACAATTGATCAGACAGGCGGCAAGGTCCGTATAGACAAATGGCTATGGTATGCGCGGTTCTATAAGACCCGCTCGCTTGCCAGCAAGGCATGCCAGTCGGGCCATATCGTGCTGAACGGGCAATCGGTGTCCAAGGCCAGTGTGACGGTTGTGGCCGGGGACAGGCTGCAATTCTTTCAGGGGCCGCATTTGCGGGTGATCGAGGTGGTGGCACCGGGGGAGCGTCGCGGACCAGCCCCCGAAGCCCAGTTGCTTTATGTTGATCATTCCCCGCCGCGTGTGGCGAAAAAGGAAGTTGCATCGGATATCCGAACCGCCCCGATTGCCGAACGTGAAGCCGGAAGCGGTCGTCCGACAAAAGCCGAAAGGCGCGCAACAGACCGGTTGCGTGGCGATGAATAGTATTTTACACGCAGTAATCTGATCTAACGCCAGGTACGGCGCGAACAATATATCGGGTTGTAGAACCTTCAGGATTTTCTTGCCTCGGGCTTAGGCTTGGGTTATTGATCCTATATTAAGGTATAATACACCCACTTTAGTATGGTTTCGCTCGGACTTGGAGAATAACGGCGTTATGAAACGCAAGCCTGGCCTGCATATAGGGACGTTGTCGCATCTGGGCGCGGGCCGTTTTACCATTCTGCTCGCAGCACTTGTGATCAACCTTTTGTCGCTGGCTTTGCCCGTGACCCTGTTGCAGGTCTATGACCGTGTGCTGCCACATAATGCCATTCCGACTTTGACCCTGCTGGTGCTGGGGGTGTTTGGTGCGCTGGCGCTTGAGGCCATCCTGCGTCTGGGACGTGCCTATATTTCATCGCTGTCGGCAGCCAAGTTCGAACATAGAAGTTCGCAATCTGCGGTTGGCCATCTGTTGGCGACCAGTCTTTCCGACTACGAGAAAACAGCGCCGGGTTTGCATCTGCAGCGGTTGAACAGTCTGAATGTCCTGCGTGATTTCTATGCCGGGCAGGCTATCGGGGCCGTCATTGATCTGCCATTCATCGCTCTGTTCCTTGGTCTGATCGCGATTATCGGGGGCAAGCTTGTCATTGTTCCCCTGGTTATTCTGATGGCCTTCATGTTGACGGCGATGGTACTGGGGCGGCGATTGCGCCAGGCTCTTGATGAACGCAGTCAGGCCGACGAGCGGCGTTACAATTTCATCATCGAAACCCTGACCGGTATTCACACCATCAAGGCAATGGCGATGGAAAACATGATGATCCGTCGTCATGACCAGTTGCAGAACCAGTGTTCCGAGGATGACCTTTCCGCGGCGCGCTGTGCCCACGCCGCGATCAATTCCAGTGCCAGCTTTTCGATGATCACCATGATCCTGGTTGCCGGTGTTGGCAGTCTTCTTGTTATTGATGCCGATCTGACGGTCGGCGGTCTGGCGGCATGCACCATGCTGGCCGGGCGTTCGATCCAGCCGCTGCAACGTGCCATGGGGCTTTGGACCCAGTTTCAGAATATTCGCGTTGCACGTGATCGTTGTCGCGAACTTTTCCGATTACCCCCCGAAGACGCCGAAGATGCTGCTGAAATGCCGCCACTCGACGGACGTATAGAGCTTGACGGTGTCAGTTTCTCGCATACTGGTGGGGAGAAAATTTTTGAAAATCTGACACTTTCGATCCAGCCGGGCGAGTCAGTGGCGATCACCGGTGAGAATGGAACCGGCAAAACCACTTTGCTGTGGCTTCTTATGGGGGCCTTGCGCCCCGATAGCGGTACGGTGCGGCTTGATGGCCGGGATCCTCAGAAATACGCATCGGAATCGATCCGCAAGCAGATTGCCTATCTGCCGCAACATGGTGTGATGTTCAAGGGAACGATCCTTGAAAACATCACATCTTTCCGCAAGGAAATTGGCAGTGATCGCGTAGTTGAAATTTCCAAACGTCTGGGGCTTGATGAAATCGTGATGCGTATGCCAAGCGGTTATGACACCGAGGTGGGCGGACAGGCATCCGAAACCCTTCCGCGCGGTGTCAAACAGCGTATCGCAATTGCCCGTGCACTGATCGATTATCCGCGGATTGTACTGTTCGACGAAGCCAACAGTTCGCTTGATATTGCTGGCGATAACATTCTGGCTGGTCTGCTGATTGAACTTCGCAAGCATTGTACGCTGGTGATGGTGTCGCACCGCCCATCGTTGATCGCCCTTGCCGACAGGCAATATCGCCTGATTGAAAAACGTCTGGTGCCGGTTTTGCGGCGAAGCGGAACCCAGCCGGTGATCGAGGCGGAAGAAGTCGAACGCGCGGAGGCCCGGTCATGAATATCGAAAACATGGATTTCGCGCTGAACTACCGTATGGGGCTTGCGAGCCACGACGCCCAGTCGGATTTCGATGCCTGTCTTTGGCCGCTATTGCAGGCGCTTGGCTGGCGCGGGCTGCCCCGTCAGGTTGCTGAAGCATTGCCGCATATGGATGAGGCACTTGATCTTACCGATTTTCGCAATGTGCTGGCGAACCTGAATTACCGCTCGCGCGAGATTGATACCACATTTGACCGGATTGATGATCGCCTGATGCCCTGCCTGTTTGTGCCCGATAACGGCACAGCCCTTGTGGTGATCAAGCCGGAAAATGTTGGCATCCGTGTCTTTGATGGCGGCACCAGCCGCGAAAAGGTGATCCAACCTGGCAATCTGCCCGGGCGGTTGTTTCAGTTCACCCAAGCTGGCCGGAACGAGCGATTCTTTGAAGATGACAAGCGTGGCTGGTTCGGCGGAATTACGGACAGGTTTTCTGCTCTTGGTGGACAGCTTTTGCTGATTACCCTGACGCTCAATCTTATGGCCTTGGCCAGCCCGCTGTTTGTCATGGGGATATATGACCGGGTTATCGGCACGCGATCCATCCCGATGCTAATCCAGTTCGGGATTGGCATGGGTATTGTCCTGATCCTTGACTGGGTCTTGCGCAATTTGCGCAGTCAGATGGTCTGCCATTTTGGTGCGCGCCTTGATACCCTTGTCAGCAGTGCCATTTTCGAACGTCTTTTGTCCCTGCCTCCGGCCTTTACCGAACGGGCACCGGTCGGGGTGCAGATATCGCGCATTCGCGATTTTGAAAGCGTGCGTGAATTCTTCAGCGGACCAATGGCGCTTGTCATTCTTGAAATGCCGTTCCTGCCGATCTTCCTGATCGTGCTGGCAATCCTTGGAGGCTGGCTTGCCCTTATTCCGATTGGGCTGATTGTTGTTTTTGTGCTGATCGGCATGGTGTCCTTCCCGGTCGTATCGCGACGGGTTTCGGAACTTGGCCGCAATGGTGCGAACCGGCAGGAATTCCTTGTCGAGACAGTCGGTAAAATGCAGGCGCTGAAATATACCGGTGCAGAACATCGCTGGTTGTCGCGGTTTCGCGATATTTCGGCCGATACGGCCTATGCCGGATTCCGGGTGGCGATGGTCAATAATGTGATCAACACGTCTGCCCAGATTTTGATGATTTCTGCCGGTGCGCTTATTCTTGCCTTTGGTGCAGCGCAGGTGATGGCCGGTTCAATGACTATCGGTGCGCTGGTGGCATCGATGATGCTGGCGTGGCGTGTTCTTGGCCCGATCAATCAGGCATTTGTCGGCATGCCGCGTCTTGCCCAGCTTCGCGGGTCTGTCCGGCAGATAAACCGTCTGATGACCCTTGCGCCGGAACGTGATCTGGTGCCGCGTACCGTTGGTCAACGCCGGTTTGAAGGCAATGTCACCTTCTCGCGTGTCAGTTTCCGTTATACGCCGGACTCCGATCCGGCACTTGTTGGCGTGAATTTCGATATCAAGGCCGGGCAGGTGGTTGCGGTTGTTGGATCGAACGGGGCCGGCAAGTCATCGCTGATCAAATTGATCGCCGGGATGTATCAGCCACAGGCCGGGGCGGTCCTGATTGACGGGGCGGATATTCGCCAGATGGACCCGCAAACCCTGCGTCAGTCGATTTCCTATGTGCCGCAGGATGTTGAATTTTTCCGCGGATCAATTGCGCAAAACCTGCGCCTTGCCAACCCGATCGCATCGCCGGATGAATTGCGGATGGCCTGTATGTCCGCGGGCATTCTTTCCGAAATCGAGGCATTGCCAGATGGTTTTGAAACCCGGATCGGGGATCAGCATTCGTCGCGCTTTTCGGCGAGCTTCCTGCAGCGACTTGCGCTGGCGCGTGCCTTTGTCCGCGAAGCTCCGATCATCCTGTTTGACGAGCCCACCAATGGTTTGGATCAGAAAGCGGATCGGGCATTCCAGCATGCGATCAATCGCCTGCGCGGCGGATCGACGATTTTCCTCATTACCCATCGGCCCAGCCACCTTGATCTGGCCGACCGCATAATTGTTCTTGAAGCCGGGCAGGTGCGCGCCGATGCACCGCCTGCTCGCATCAAGCAGCAGGTGCTTGACGGAGGTTTCCTATGAGCGAAGCAGTTCAGAACACCGCAATAGAACGGTTCCGCCAGTCGCGCCGCATGGCACGCTATCTGTCACATGCTGTATTGCTGGAAGAAGGCGGAATTTCTGTCTTTGTCCGTTCGGCAATGGTCATGCTTTCGGTTGGTTTCATCGCCCTGGTCGCGTGGGCGGCAACCACTCAGATCAAGGAAACGGCAACCACCTTCGGGCAGGTGATGCCGACCGGTGCGGTCAACAAGATCCAGCATCTTGAAGGCGGGATCATTTCCGAAATCATGGTACGTGACGGTGATCTGGTCGAGAAAGATCAGGTTCTGATGCGCCTGAAACCCGAGGCATCGCAGGCAGAATTGTCGCAGGCCGAAACCAAACTGGCGAGCCTGCGTCTTGAAGCCGAACGTTATCGCGCACTTGCAGAATCGCGTGAACCCGATTTTACCCTTCTGATAGACCGGTATCCTGAACTGGCAAAGAATCAGCAGGAAATCTATCGGATCAAGACCGATCTTGATAGCAGTCAGCGCGAAATCCTCGAAGTCCAGATCAAGGAGCGCAATGCCGAACTGGCCCAGCTCCAGCAACAGGAAGCTACATTGCGCCGTTCTGTCGACCTGCTCAATCAGGAAGTAACGATGCGTCGCTCGCTCTATGAACAGGGCCTGAACTCCAAGGTGCTGTTCCTGAATATCCAGCGCGAACTGAACGAGGCGCAGGGCAATCTTTCGGGCGTGGTTGCGGAAATGGCACGTGCACGCGAAACCATCGCCGAAGCCAACTTGCGTCAGAATGAATTGGAACACAGTCAGCGCGAGGAAGCGCTGAGTGAACTCGGTCGGCTTGGTGGTGAAATTGCCCAGGCTGATGAGGCCCTGCGCAAGCTTAAGGACAGGGTCGCGCGACTTGAAATTCGCGCGCCATCCAAAGGTTATATCAAGGGGCTGCAATTTACGACGATTGGTGGGGTTATTGCTCCGGCACAGGTGGTCATGGAACTGGTGCCAACTGACGAGGCGCTGGTCGCCGAAACCCGGATTTCGACCGAGGATATCGGCCATGTCCATTTGGGGCAGCCGGTGACTGTTAAAGTCAGTGCGTTTGATTATATACGATATGGTAGTATAAGTGGTGAATTGGTATCGATATCGGCCTCTACTTTTGTTGATGAAGAAGGCCGACCGTATTATAAAGGAAGGGTGGCACTTGATTCCGACCGGGTCGGTGAGGGTGCCCGCGCTCAGCCGATTATCCCTGGCATGACGGTTCAGGCCGACATCCAGACGGGTGAAAGGACATTGCTGCAATATCTGCTCAAGCCGGTTTATGTCTCGCTTGATCAGGCATTTAGCGAACGCTGAGTTTTCATAAATGGTCCCGCTGGAAATGTTCATTTCATTTCTACTGCCTGGCCGCAAGTTTCTCTAGTAAAACAGAGAATTCTATACTTTTGTATAGAAATGCGGATCAGGGATTCCCTTCCCGCATTTCTCGGAGAATGGGTTAGATGGCGGACGATCCTCGCGACGCAGAAGACACTCGCAATGAACTGGACGGCAACCGGTCAGACACCGGTACCGGCGGTGATGATCTTATGCGTGATGATCGCGGTGACGATGATGCGGACGAACATGTCGAACTGCATGGCGATCAGGATGGGGACGGGGCCGGTTCCAACGAACAGCTTGGCAATGTTCATTACGGCAATCAGGTCAATAACCCGCAAGGCGAACAGCAGCGCGAGTTTCGCCGCCGCAATGCCGGTGACAAGCGGGCAGAGGAAACAATCCAGGCCGAGGCGACCGAAAAGCAGACTCTGGCCGAGTCCGAGCGCACAGAACTTGAAAACAACATAGACACGGTTGGCGAGGGATCTGAAACCGCTGATGGCAGTTCCGGCCGGGAGCCGATCTCCCTTCGTGGTGGTGAAACAGGCAATCCGCAGAACCTGCAACCGGTTTCCACACCGGACACAACAACGATTCCTGGCGCGCGTGAAGGTGGTCGAGGCCGATCGGGAGAAAATTCTGAACCCGATTTCGTTGTGCAGGCAACGCCAGAAGCTTCCGAAAACGCGGTACCTGCAGGCGCGGTTGCCTCTGACGACGCAAATGACGCTCTGGAGGAGGAGCCTCAGGTCGAAGTGGCAAAAGTTGCCGATGCACCCAGCCTGTCGGCAGCAGATGTTATCGGCGATGAAGACAGCGCGATCTCGCTTGACGTGTCCGCAGCTCTTCGTGACCTTGATGGTGGAAACGAAACACTCTCGATCACGATCTCGGGTGTGCCTGATGGCGCGGTTTTGTCAGCGGGCACGAATAACGGTAACGGTACCTGGACGCTGACGCTAGGGCAGCTCGCGGGCCTCACGATAACGCCGGGCGAAAATTACAATGGCAGTTTCGATCTTTCGGTGACCGCAACCAGCACCGAGGCAAACGGCAGCAAATCCTCCACAAGTACATCCTTCACGGTTGATGTCGCGGCTGTTGCGGATGGTGCGACGCTGGATGTCAGCGATGCATCTGGCGAGGAAGACAGCGCGATAGCGCTGTCGATTGATACCGAACTGCTTGACGCGAACGAGGGCATTTCGATCACCATCTCAGGCGTGCTCGATGGTGCAACCCTGTCTGCCGGAACCGATAATGGAGATGGAACCTGGACCCTTGATGTCGCCGACCTCGACGGCCTGACGATCACACCCGGTGAAAATTTCAGCGGCAGCTTCGACCTGACCGTATCTGTCTCGACAATTGACGGCACGGATAGCGCAGTCGTAGTCGAAGAGATTACGGTTGATGTTGCCGGTGTCGCGGATGCGCCGACATTGGCGGCTTCTGATGCAAGTGGTTCCGAAGATTCGGCTATTACGCTGAATATCGATGCGGGGCTGACAGATGCATCTGAAGTCCTGACTATCACGATTAGTGGCGTTCCGGATGGTGCAACCCTGTCGGCGGGTACTGACAATGGTGATGGCACCTGGACGCTGTCTGCCGAGGACCTGAATGGTCTGACGATTACGCCTGCGAATGACTTTTCTGGCAGTTTCGAGCTTGGCGTGATGGCGACGTCTGCCGATGGCGAAGACGTTGCGACGACTAGCAGTACGATCACGGTCGATGTTGCAGGTGTTGCTGACACTCCGACGCTGGGAGTTTCGAACCCCACTGGTTCCGAAGACAGCGGCATTGCACTGGATATCGATGCGGGTCTTACAGATTCATCTGAAGTATTGACCGTCACGATTAGTGGCGTGCCGGAAGGCGCGACTTTGTCTGCAGGTACCGATAATGGAGACGGCAGCTGGACATTGTCTGCTGCGGATCTGAACGGTTTGGCTATCACGCCAGCGGATGATTTTAGCGGATCGTTTGATCTTACGATCACCGCCCAGTCTGCAGATGGTGGAGATGTCGCGACCACCACGGGCAGCATTACTGTTGATGTTTCCGGTGTTGCTGACACTCCGACGCTGGAAGTTTCGAACGCCTCGGGTAACGAAGACGGTGCTATCGCACTGGATATCGATACGGCTCTGACGGATGGTTCCGAAGTCCTGACGGTCACGATCTCTGGTGTTCCGGATGGTGCTACCCTGTCGGCGGGTACAGACAATGGTGACGGGACATGGACGCTGGGTTCGGATGATCTTGACGGTCTGACGATCACGCCTGCGAATGACTTCAGCGGATCGTTTGATCTGACAGTTTCTGCGCAGTCTGCTGATGGCGAAGACGTCGCCACCATGACGGATACGATTACGGTTGACGTTGCAGGCGTTGCTGATGCGCCGACATTGGAGCTCTCTGACGCAAGTGGTTCCGAAGATTCGGTTATTGCGCTGGATATTGATACGGGTCTCACGGACTCTAGCGAAGTTTTGACCGTCACGATTAGCGACGTTCCGGAAGGTGCGACCTTGTCTGCAGGTACCGATAATGGTGATGGTAGCTGGACTCTGAGTTCCGATCAGCTCGCAGGCCTGACGATCACACCAGCGGATGATTTTAGCGGGTCGTTTGATCTGACAGTCACCGCGCAATCTGCGGATGGCAGCGACATTGCGACAACTGCGGGTACGATTACTGTTGATGTCGCAGGTGTTGCCGATGCGCCGACACTGGAGATCTCCGACGCCAGTGGTTTGGAAGATTCGGCTATTGCGCTCGATATTGACGCAGGCCTGACGGATAGCTCCGAAGTTCTAACCGTTACGATTAGTGGCGTGCCGGATGGTGCGACCTTGTCTGCCGGTACCGATAACGGTGACGGTAGCTGGACAATGTCGGCGGCTGACCTGAACAGTCTGACGATTACCCCGGCGGATGATTTCAGTGGATCGTTTGATCTGACGGTGACCGCGCAGTCAGCGGATGGTGACGATGTTGCTACCACAACAGGCAGCATTACGGTTGATGTTGCCGGTGTCGCCGATGCGCCGACTTTGAACGTCTCTGAGTCGAGTGGTTCGGAAGATTCCGCCATCGCGCTGGATATTGATGCTGGTCTCACGGACTCTAGCGAAGTTTTGACCGTCACGATTAGCGGAGTTCCGGAAGGCGCAACCCTGTCGGCGGGCACCGACAATGGTGATGGCACATGGACGCTGGGTTCGGATGACCTTGACGGTTTGACGATCACGCCTGCTGAAGACTTCAGCGGCTCGTTTGATCTCAACGTGACCGCCCAGTCTGCCGATGGCGAAGATGTTGCGACGAGTAGTGGCACGATCACGGTAGATGTTGCTGGTGTAGCCGATGCGCCGACTTTGGGTGTGTCAGATGCCAATGGCTCTGAAGATTCTGCTATCGCTCTGGATATTGATGCCGGTCTGACCGATGCCAGTGAAGTTATGACAGTCACCATCTCCGGTGTGCCGGAAGGTGCGAGCCTGTCTGCGGGTACTGATAATGGTTACGGTAGCTGGACACTAAGTCCCGATCAGCTTGCAGGACTGACGCTTACCCCGGCGGATGATTTCAGCGGTTCGTTTGATCTCGGCGTGACCGCGCAGTCAGCGGATGGTGACGATGTTGCGACCACAACAGGCAGCATTACGGTTGATGTTGCAGGCGTTGCCGATGCGCCGACACTTGATGTTGCGAATGCATCTGGCAACGAAGATTCTGCCATAGCACTTGATATCGATACAGGCCTGACAGATGGATCCGAAGTCCTGACCGTCACGATCTTTGGCGTGCCGGACGGTGCGACCTTGTCTGCCGGCACCGACAATGGTGATGGTAGTTGGACTCTAGCTGCTGAAGACCTGAATGGCCTGGCGATTACCCCGCCAGACGAATATTGGGGATCATTTGACCTCGGTGTGACGGTGACTTCGACTGATGGAACGGACAGCCAGAGCGTTTCGAATACCATAACTGTTGATGTCATATCGGACGGGCGAGAGACCATCATTGGCAGCGATGGCAAGGATCAGATCACTGGCGGTGATACCGACGATTACATCGAAGGCGGCTGGGATCACGACAGTATCGCATCGGGTGCGGGCAACGATACGATTTATGGTGGTGATGGCCATGATACGATTGATGCTGGTGCCGGAGACGATAGCGTTCATGGTGGTACCGGGCACGATACGATTGCCGGTGGCGAGGGGAATGATTACCTCGACGGTGGCAGTGGCGAAGACATCATTACTGGTGGTGCGGGTGATGATACCCTTGAAGGTGGCAGTGGCAACGACACGCTTGATGGGGGCGAAGGCACCGATGTGCTGTCGGGCGGTTCGTGGGACGATACGCTGACCGGATCGGGTGGCGACACGCTTGATGGCGGATCGGGCAACGACATTCTGGAATATACGATCGAGCCCGAAAGCGGACAGACCGGCCTTGTCGATGGCAGCGGTAATACCGACATCCTCAAGCTTCATCTGACAGGAGAGCAGCTTTCCGATCCGGATGTACTGAGCGCGTTGCAGGAACTGCAGAATCATATCAATGGCGGCGACAGGAGCAGTCTTGCACTCGCCGCACTTGGCGTTGAAGTTGCCAATATAGAAGAGCTTCAGGTCTTTGTTGATGGTGAAGCTTTCAACCCGCTTGCTGATGCACCGGAGCTTGAGGTGGACAATGCCTCGGGCAACGAGGATACGACAATAGCGCTCGATATTGATGCCGCGCTTTCGGATGTGACCGAGACGTTGAGTGTGACGATTTCGGGCGTGCCGGAAGGTGCCACTTTGTCGGCGGGAACCAACAACGGTGATGGCAGCTGGACGTTAAACCCGGAACAGCTTGAAGGGCTTACAATTACGCCACCGGAAGATTACGCGGGCAGCTTTGATCTGGCGGTAACGGCAACATCTGTTGCAGGCGCAGATAGTGCGACGACCCAGACTTCTGTCACGGTGAATGTTTCCGGTGTTGCTGACACTCCGACGCTGGAAGTTTCGAACGCCTCGGGTACCGAAGACGGTGCTATCGCACTGGATATCGATACGGCTCTGACGGATGGTTCCGAAGTCCTGACGGTCACGATTAGTGGCGTGCCGGAAGGCGCGACTTTGTCGGCGGGTACTGACAATGGTGATGGCACTTGGACGCTGGCTTCGGATGACCT
>NZ_LPVY01000003.1 GCF_001613805.1 Thalassospira lucentensis | reverse complement strand
CAGGCGGGGTTTTGTTTGGCGGGGCCTATGTCACGTTAACGGGTGTGTATCTGGTGTGGGGTGTACGGGCACTTCGGGATCGGCCCGCCACTGGCCTGATGATCGGTTTTTTGACCATTGCCATCGGTCAGACGGCTGGCGCACCGGTTTTCGGGTTCCTGCTGGACCGCATGGGGCCAGATAGTGCCGTAGTTATTTTTGCCTGTCTTGGCCTTCTGGCCGGGACAATGAGAACACGCAAAAAACGGGTTGCCGTTGATCCTGAAATCCGGCGGGCAACTCCCACCGGCTAGCAGCTATTTCTTGATGACGATCAGGGCCATGATGGCCGCAAACAGGCCAAACAGAATGCCGCCCACAGGTATGCCAGACAGGATGCCGGAAAGGGCGGCATCTTCGTTGATCAGGGCTTCGAACGCGACCAGCGGCAGGATCAGGGATGCCAGAAACAGAAAGACCGGATTGAACAGTTTGTTTTTCATGGTCTTAACCCCCGATCATCGCAATCAGCAACAGGCCCAGCGCCATGAAGCCGCAAAGGGCGGTCAGAAGTACACCGGTTTTCAGCACGACCGATAAAACCGGTCCTTCCTTGCCCGAAAGCCCGACCGTCGAACAGCCGACCAAGATTTTTGACGGGGCCAGCATGCTGCCAAGTGACGCACCGGTTGCCTGTGCGGCGAGAACAAGGGCGGTGGAAATGCCCGAAAGTTCGGCGGTGTGGCGCTGGAACATGCCAAAGACCACGTTGGAATTATTCGTGCTGCCGGTCATGAAGGCACCCAGGGCACCTATGGCTGGTGCCACCACCGGATAGGCGATGGCAAAGGAGCCGGAAAACAGCGCAGCGCCGCCTTCGGCCAGCGCGTAGGTCATGCCCGCGTGATCCATGATGATGGCAAGGCCGATGACCGGAACCATGCCGATGCTGGTCGGAAGGCCGCTTTTGACCGTGCGTTGCCAGATGCGTCTGGCGATGCCGTTATCATAGCGTCCGCGGATTTTGAAAAAGGCAAAGCTGATGGCGGCGGTATACAGCAGCAACGCGCCGGGATGGCCGAAAATGGCAATCGGCTTGGCGCTTTCGGCATTGATATTCCAGCCAAGATCGGTTGAAACCGCCGGGAAATCGAAGGTCAGGCGAAGGCCGGACAGGAAATCCTCGACCGGGGGGATGAAGGTTGCGATGCCGACAATCACCATGAAAACGAGGTAAGGGGTCAATGCCTCGATCAAAGGCATGTGATGATGGTCGTCTTCGGTGGTTTCGGCAACGTCATCGGGATGGGGTTTCCAGAACCGGGTAACGATGATCGAGGTGACAAGCCCGGCAATCCCGGCAGTCAGCCCGCCCAGCGTCCAGACGCCGTAATTTGCCATCAGATATTGAACAACACCCATGACACCGGCAATCAGTACCAGCGGCACGATCCGGCGACGCACGGTGCGAAAACCGCCATCGAGCCACAGAACCGCCGCCCCGCAGGTAAAGCCCGACAGGCCAAGCAGAATGGCGGAATAATGCGTGAGCTCGGTACCGGGAATGCCGGTAACGCCGATCAGGGCCTCGAACGAGGTTGCCATATTGCCAAACAGCACCGACCAGCTATGGCCGATCATCGGGGCGGCAACCGCGATGACGGGCGAGAACCCCATGCCAAGCAAAAGCGGGGCGATCACCGCAATCGGCACCCCGAACCCGGCAACGCCCTGCAGGAAGGTGGCAAACACATAACCCAGGATCAGCAATTGCAGCGGGCGGTCGTCGGTTAACTGGCGGATGGCCCGCCCGATGGTTTTGATGGCCCCGGCTTCTTCGGCCGCGAAATAAAGGATCAGGGCGGCCCAGACGATATAAAGGATGTAAAGCGCCAGCATCACGCCCTTGGCCTGCGCGATGATCAGCATATCGGTCGGCGCACCAAACGCGATCATGGCGATGGCAACGGTGACGAACCATGCGGCCGCACCGGCGCGTGCCGCGCCCCAGTTTGCCTTGATCATCAGAAACAGAATGGTGGCGATTGGCAGGGCAGCCAGAAGGAAGTCTGTCATGGGGGCGAGCCAAAACCTTTTGGAACAATGTGTTGCGGTTGATTTTCAACCGGGTCGACATCTTGTCCCAGCGCATCTGCAAGCGCAAGAAAACAGTTGGCGTCAGTGCGGATGCATTTCATATGATGAAATACAAGAACAGGCCCGATCAGCATGGATCGGGCCCGGTGATTACCTGATGAAGTGTTTCAGGCGCAGTTTCATGCGATTTTTTCGGCCTGTTCGGCGTCAAGTTCGTCACGCAGTTCGGCGGCAATCGAGAATGATTTCAGCCGTGCCGCGTGATCGAAGATATTGGCGGTGACCATGATTTCATCGGCCTTGGTCATATAGATGAAATCGCGCAGTTTCTTGCGTGCGGTATCGCGCGAGCCGATTGCGGCACAGCGCATGGCATGATCAACCCCGGCCTTTTCGACCCGGTTCCAGATGTCATCCATCGATTTGACCGGTTTGGGCAACTGGCCCGGCGAGCCGCGCCGCAAATTCAGGAATTGCTGCTGCATGGAGGTGGCAATAAATTCGCCTTCCTCGTCGGTATCGGCGGCAAAGAAGCCCATTGCGGCAATCGCATAGGGTTTATCAAGCTGTTTGCTGGGCTCGAACCGGTGACGATACAGCGACAGCGCATCCATCAGCATATCGGGCGCAAAGTGTGACGCAAAGGCAAAGGGCAGGCCAAGACGTGCGGCCAGATCAGCCGAAAACAGGCTGCTGCCCAGAAGCCACATCGGAACTTCGGAGCCATAACCCGGAACCGCCCGGATTGGCGGGTTGCCTTCAAGCGGGGCAAGGAATTGCTGAACCTGGAGCACGTCCTGGATAAAGCGTTCCTCGGTCCCGTGCATATCACGGCGAAGGGCGGCGGCGGTGCGTTGGTCGGTACCCGGTGCGCGCCCGATACCAAGATCGATACGGCCGGGATACAGTGCATCAAGGGTGCCGAACTGTTCGGCAATCACCAATGGCGCATGGTTGGGCAGCATCACACCGCCCGAACCTACGCGGATGGTTTTGGTGCCCGCCGCGACATGGGATATGACAACCGAGGTTGCGGCACTGGCGATGCCGGGCATGTTGTGATGTTCGGCCAGCCAGTAACGATGAAAGCCGAGATTTTCGGCATGCTGGGCGAGTTCAAGCGTATTGCGCAAGGCATCGCGCGGATGTTCGCCCTCGTTAACGGGGCAAAGATCAAGAACGGAAAAACGGGGCATAGGCATAATCCCAGTTGGGCGCAGGCCGAAAACGGCGCGCCGGATTTCAGTGTTGGGATTAATCTAGCCCAAAATCAGGTGCTTGCCAGTCAGGGAGTGTCGGTTTTAGGGTCAGGACCGGAGAAAGGATAGAATATGCTGATCATTTTTGGCGGTTTGCCCGGTGTTGGCAAGACATCCATTGCACGCGCACTGGCGCAAAAAATCGGTGCGGTGCATCTTCGGATCGACACGATAGAGCAGGCGATCCTTGATGCCGGGGTGCCGCCCGATGATGATATCGGCCCGGTCGGCTATATGGTTGCCAACCGGCAGGCGACCGATAACCTTAAGCTTGGCCTGACGGTGATCGGCGATGCGGTCAATTCGGTTGAAGAAACCCGAAGCGAATGGCGACTGGCAGCAGAGCGCGCCGGGAAACCGTATGTGCAGATTGAACTGATCTGTTCCGATCCGGGGGAACATCGCCACCGTGTCGAAACGCGTTCCTGCGACATTGAAAACCTGCATCAACCCGACTGGGACAAGGTCCTTGGCCGCCACTACGAGCCATGGCACGGGGTTGATCTGATTATCGATACGGCAAAGATGACGGTCGATCAGGCCGTTGATGCGATCTGTGAGGTCGTCAATAAAAACAGATAATATTCAATAATTTGTATCATTTTCCTGATCTTCTGCGCGATGCGCATTCAGCGTGCGGCTGACGAAGTTGCGCAGCACGGTCGAGATATCGTTGCTGCGATAGGCCAGCGCCAGATGCGCCATCGGGACATCCCCCGCGACCTTGCGATAGACGACCCCATTGACCTGCAATTGTGCCATGGCGGCGGGGACAAGCGAGAAGCCAAGTTCGGCAGCGACAAAGTTGATCACCGATCCCAATTGCGGCGCGCTTTGCCCCATGACCGGTTCAAACCCGGCGGCACGGCAGGCGGCAACGACGATATCGAAATGGGTTGGTCCGACCTGTCGCGGGGTCAGGATCAGGGCATCATCACGCAGGGTTTCAAGCGCCACCGTTTCATGCCGGGCCGCAGGATGACCGGCCGGAAGCACAATCAGCATCGGTTCGGATGTCAGGCGGTGCAGTTTGATGTCATCGCTGTTGGCGGCACCCTGACGTAGGAAGACGGCATCAAGCTGTTCATCCATCAATGCATGCAAAAGGCGGGCGGAATTGTTTTCTTCCAGCGTCATTTCAACACCGGGATAGGACCGGCGGAAATCACGGAAAACGCGCGGGACGCTGGGGCTAAACGCGGCGGATGCGGTAAAGCCCACCCGGATCGAGCCGATTTCACCACGACCGGCGCGCTGTGCGGCGCGAATGGCGCGTTCCGCCAGTTCCGGGAAATGCTGCACGATATCGCGAAAGGCAGTTCCGGCCTCGGTCAGTTCCGCGCCATGCGGGACGCGGTGAAACAACTGGGTGCCGATTTCGGTTTCAAGATCGCGGATCTGCTGGCTTAACGGCGGCTGGCCAATGCCGATGCGGGCTGCGGCACGGGTAAAGTTTCCCTCGCGGGCGACTTCAAGAAAATATCGAATATGGCGCAGTTCCATCCGGTATCTCCAAAACATATCGAAAATGACTGCGACATATATTGGACGGATATCGGGAAAGCTGCAATCCTTTCGGTCAGATCAGAATTCTTCAAAACGAGGCCGGAATATGAGTGCCCAACGGGCGAAAAGCCCCGCAGCGCAGGCTGCCAATGATGATATCAAGCCATCGACCGCCGGGGCCGAGCCGGTTTATACCGAACCGGGATCGCCGGAATTTCGCCGGATCAGTCTGGCGCTGTTTCTGGCGGGGTATGCGACCTTTTCGCTGATTTACTGCGTGCAGCCGCTTTTACCGGAACTGGCGCGGGATTTTGCCGTCAGCCCGGCATCCAGTTCGCTTGCGCTGTCGCTGACGACCGGCTTCCTTGCCTTTGCCATCCTGCTTGCCGGGGCGGTATCCGAGGCGTTCGGGCGCAAGCAGTTGATGTTTGCATCCATGTGCGGGGCGTCGCTTTTGAACCTGATTGCGCCGGTGCTTTCCGACTGGCATGCGTTTCTGGTGGTGCGTGCGCTTGAAGGCCTGATTTTGGGCGGGGTTCCGGCGGTTGCGATGGCGTATCTGGCCGAGGAAATGCATCCGCGCGGCCTTGGCACCACGATGGGAATTTACATCAGCGGGACCGCCCTTGGCGGGATGAGCGGGCGCGTGGTGATCGGCATTCTGACCGATATGTTTGGCTGGCATCTCGCACTTGGTGCGATGGGCGCACTTGGTTTGCTCGCCGCCCTTGGATTTGTCATCCTGTTGCCCGCATCGCGTAATTTCGTGCGCCGCCCCGGCTTTCAATTGTCCTATCATGTCCGGGCATGGGAAGGACATCTGCGCCATCCCGGTCTGCCATTCGTGTTCCTGATCGGGGCATTTGCGATGGGCTGTTTTGTGACGGTCTATAATTATGCCGGGTTCCGTTTATCCGCGGCCCCTTATGACCTGAGCCAGGGGCAGATCAGTCTGATTTTTGTGGTTTATCTTTGCGGGATGGTGACGTCTTCCATTGCCGGTGCCATGTCCGACCGGATCGGCCGGGGCCCGGTTTTGCTGGCGGGGGTCCTGATTGCCGGGGCAGGGGTTGCCCTGACACTACTTTCCAGTCTTTGGGGCATGATCGGCGGCATCATGGTCCTGACCAGCGGCTTTTTCGTGGCTCATTCGGTGGCAAGTGGCTGGGTCGGGCGGATGGCGAAACAGTCCAAGGGACATGCGTCGTCGCTTTATCTGCTGGCCTATTATCTGGGGTCTAGCATCATGGGATCGGTTGGCGGCTGGTTCTGGTCGCATGGTGGCTGGGACGCGGTGGCGGCATTTGCTGGCGCACTTCTGATTGGTGCGGCGATTTGCGGAACTTACCTTTGGCAGGCCGCAAGACGGGCTGAGGCTGTTGCCTGACACACAAAAAGAAACCCCCGCCAGAAGGCGGGGGTTTTTGTTTGCTGGTTGTCGCAGTCGGGCTTAGAGCCAATCGGGGCTTGGCAGACCTTTTTCCTTGAGGAAGGCCGGGTTCCACAGTTTGCTTTGATAGCGGGTGCCAAGGTCGCACAGGATGGTGACGATGGTTTTGCCTGGGCCGAGTTCACGTGCCAGACGTACCGCACCGGCGATGTTGATCCCGGTCGAACCGCCCATGCACAGCCCTTCTTCCTTGAGCAGGTCAAAGACGATCGGCAGCATTTCATCATCTGAAATCTGGAACGGGTGATCGATATCGATGCCTTCTAGGTTGGCGGTGATTCGGCCCTGACCGATCCCTTCGGAGATCGAGCTTCCTTCGGATTTCAGTTCGCCAAACTTGTAGTGGCTGTAAAGGGCAGCCCCCATCGGATCGGCAAGACCGATCTGAATGTCCTTGTTGCGATCCTTAAGCGCCATCGACACACCGGCAAGCGTCCCGCCGGTACCGACTGCACAGATAAAGCCGTCAATCTTGCCGTCGGTCTGTTCCCAGATTTCGGGGCCGGTGGTGTCGATATGGCCCTGACGGTTGGCGACGTTATCGAACTGGTTGGCCCAGATGGCACCGTTCGGTTCGGTCTTTGCCAGTTCTTCGGCCAGACGGCGCGAAACGTGAACATAGTTGTTCTGATCGCGATAGGGGACGGCGGGGACTTCGCGAAGATCAGCACCGAGCAAACGCAGCAGGTCTTTCTTTTCCTGGCTTTGCGTTTCGGGAATGACGATCACGGTGCGATAGCCAAGTGCGTTGCCAACAACGGCAAGACCGATGCCGGTATTGCCAGCCGTTCCTTCGACAATCACGCCGCCCGGCTTCAGAAGGCCGCGTTTTTCCGCGTCACGAATGATGGCAAGGGCAGCACGGTCTTTGACCGATCCGCCCGGATTGGCATATTCCGCCTTGCCCAGAATGGTGCAGCCCGTTAGCTCGGAAACCTTTCTGAGTTTCACAAGCGGGGTGCGGCCAATGGCTTCAATGGTGCCATTGCGAATGTCCATGACAGACTCCAAGCGTGGTTAGAATGTGTTTTGTTACCTGTTGATTGGGTCTTTTATACACAAAAGTCAAGATTGATTAAAAATTACCACTAAATTTGTGTGTTAATTAACTGGTATCCGGCAAACACGTTCACACGCCCGAAACCCCGGCTTCCCTGCGAATACGGTCGCGATTGAGTATTAGCCACTGAACGGCAATCGTCGCCGTTGCATTGCAGAGTTGTCCGTCACGCAACATGGCAAAGCATTCCTCGGACGATACCGTATAAACGCGGATGTCTTCGCTTTCTTCTTCCAAGCCGTGCAGGCCGCCCGCTTTGGACGCATCAACCCGGCCATAATACATTGTCACCGTCTCGCTCGAACAGCCGGGGGTGACATAATAGCGCGAAATCAGTTCAAGGTCGCCGATGACCGAACAACCGGATTCTTCCATGGTTTCGCGGTGCGCGACATCCTGCATTTCCTCGCCATCCTCGACGATGCCAGCGACAATTTCCGTCAGCCAAAGCGGCATTTCAGGGAAACGCTGATGGACCGAAATGGCACCGGGGCGGAATTGTTCGATCAAAACAACTTCATCGCGTACCGGGTCATAGGGCAGGACCGCGACGGCATGCCCGCGTTCAAGGACTTCGCGTTGTAAAACGGCACTTTGGCCACCGTTAAACAACTTGTGGCGGAGTTCATAGACATCGAGTTTGAAATGGCCATCCCAGCCGCGTCTGTGACGGATAATTTCGTAATTATTTTGCTGTTGCATCAATTTTGCCCGGTCATGGTTCTGGAATTTCTATTCCGTCGACAACATATATCCCATGGTTTCACAACAGCTTTGTGAAGAGAAGAGGGCAGCGGAAATTCGCAATTGGCGAAAGAAGTTATGGCATCGCACGCAGAAGGACCCCTTAATATTGCAATGCAACTATTCGCAAGGGTGAAAGCGACCGTGCCGTATTTTAATTATTGTTAATATAGTATAGCATTTGATCAATTAGCGCGCGGAATAAACGCCACCAAACAGGATAGATGGCGCGTTAGATCGCATTGGCGGGGATGATGGGGCTTTGATGCGATTCGAACCGACAGAAATCGCGCGTCTTTACGGGCGGTCGCGGGTGGGAGTTGTCGTGCACAGGGATTTGACCGCTGTGTATGTCAATGATGCCTACGCGAAAATGCTTGGTCGCAAGGATGTGAAGGATTTCATGTCGGAGCCTGACCTTCGGCAATATATCCCGCCAAGTTTCCATTACGAAGCGGCCAAGCTGGTGGCGGAATTCCAAAAAGCCACCGGGTTCCATGGCTGGAAAAAGGTTTATAACCTTCGTACCGATGGCACGCCGGTCTGGATGGAGATCAGCGACGAAACCGTTGAATGGGCCGATGAAAACGCTGTGCTGACAACAGCGCAGCTGATTGATAACGGCACGACCGCGATGCAGGTCGATCATATGCTGGGCCGGTCCTTTATCGGTGTGATGGTCCATCGCGACATGACAGCGCTTTATGTCAATGATGCCTTTGCGCGCCTGATGGGGGCGGAAAATGCCAGTGCATTCATGGAAAAGCCCAACATATTGCGATTTATTCCCGAAGCGGATCGCGAACGCGCCTTAAAGCATGTTGCCGATATTCTGCATGGCGAACGCGAAGGCGAACGCCATCGTGTGCGCGATGTTCTCGATAACGGCAATATCGTCTGGCGGGATCTGACCGATGAACGCATCCTGTGGCATGATGGTCGCCCGGCTATTTTGACGACCGCACATGATGTGCGCGAAGAAGTCGAAATGAACGAAGCCCTGATGCGCACGAAGGCCGGTCTTGAAGAAGCCGTGACCGAAGTCATCCGCATGGTGCCGTCAGCCGTTGCAATGCTTGATATCCGTCAGAATGTTGTGAATTACAACCGCGAATTTGCCCGTCTGTTCGGTACAGAACAGGGTAACAGCGATGATGCGCCCGTCTTTGATATCACGATCCTGCGTGAGATGTATGACGCCATGATCAAAAGCGGCCACGGGCACGCCAACAATGAAAGTGTCAAAACACCATCCGGTTGCCATGCCGATATCCGCATGAACCTGATGGAAGATGGCGGCGTGATGGTGTCCGCACTGGATATTTCCAGCCATAAACGCAAGGAACAGCATCTTGATGCGCTGGCGTCGACCGATCCGCTGACCGGGGCATTGAACCGGCGCGGATTTGAATCAGCAGTCAGCCGACTGCGCGAAATCCGGCAATTGAAGGGCAAGGTCTGGCAGTTCGGATTGGTGGTTCTGGATGTTGATTATTTCAAATATGTCAATGACACCTATGGGCATTCGGTCGGTGACCGGGTTCTTGAAAAAATTGCAGTAACCCTGCGCCAGGCGCTTCGCGATGATGATCTTGTCGTGCGTCTGGGCGGCGAGGAATTTGCCGTTCTGTTGCCGTCGGCAACAGCAGCAGTGACCAAACGGATCGCCGAACGGCTGGCAACAATGATCCGTGCAATCGAAATACCGGTTGGTAACAGCGGTGATGAGAACGTTACCATCACGGCAAGTTTTGGTGTCACCGTTGGCGGGGAATTGCGCGGGCAGTTTGTCGAGCTGGAGCAGGCGATGCTGACGGCAGACCGGGCGATGTATGCGGCCAAGGAAGCCGGTCGTGACTGTATCAAATTCCTGACCTTTGATGACGATATCGACAGTTGATCCGGACTGAATTACCGTATCGCTTTGCGTAAAGTGGCAGGCGAAAAATGAACATTCGCGATATGCAGGCGATGGATGGAAACGCGGTTGTCGATATCTATGACCGGGCGCTGAAATCCGGTCATGCATCCTTTCAGCAACATGGCGGAACATGGGCCGACTGGGACGGCGGGCATTTGACGAAATGCCGCTATGTCGCGCTTGACGATGCCGGACAGGTAACCGGCTGGGCCGGGTTATCTGCCGTTTCGGGGCGGTGTGCCTTTGCCGGTGTTGCCGAGGTATCGGTTTATGTCGATCCGCAATGTCAGGGGCAGGGGATCGGAAGCCGTTTGATGCAGGCATTGATCGAAGGTTCTGAACAAAACGGTTTTTGGTCACTGGAAGCCGGAATATTTCCCGAAAATACCGGAAGTGTTGCCCTGCATCGAAAGCACGGGTTCGAAGTCCTGTGCCGCCGTACCGGATTTGGACGTATGGGATACGGGCCGATGCAGGGGAAATGGCGCGATGTGTTGCTGCTTGAACGGCGCAGCAGGCGGATCGGGATCGACTAGTTAGCGCCGCCACCAATCCGGAAGGGAGTTTGCGTAAAATCCCTTAGATGATCTGGAAATTGATCCGCCGATGCGTTAAGCAGCTAGAGCACCCGCGAAATGCCCGTCACATACGCGGCAAATAAACGATACAGGAGAGCGCCACCGTGAATGAAATCAGCAAAATTGCCCCGGTTGCAATCTGGGAGAACTTTCAGAAACTTTGCGACACCCCGCGCCCGTCGACCAAGGAAGAAGCCGTTTTGCAGCTTCTGGAAAAGATGGCCGATGCCAAGGGTTTTGAGCATTTCCGCGACAGCGGCAGCAACCTTGTTATTTCCATTCCGGCGAAACCGGGATTCGAGAATCGCAAGATGGCGATCCTTCAGGCCCATGTCGATATGGTGACGCAGGCCAATAGTGGTTCGACCCACAATTTTGATACCGATCCGATCCGCATGCTGATGAACGGCGAATGGATCACGGCGGATAACACCACCCTTGGTGCTGACAACGGCATCGGTGCGGCGGCGATGATGGGATTCATGACCGAAGAAGGTCTTGAACACGGTCCGCTGGAACTGCTGTTCACGGTTGATGAAGAACGCGGTCTGACCGGTGCGATGAATCTGGAGCCCGGTCGGCTTAAGGGCGAAATCCTTCTGAACCTTGATACCGAGGATGAATACGAGCTTTGCGTGGGCTGTGCCGGTGGTGGCGATCTGGTCGCGAGTTTTGCCTATACCCCCGAAGCCGTTGAAAGCGGGCAGGTTGCACGTGAAATTGCCCTGACCGGTCTTAAGGGCGGGCATTCGGGGATCGATATCATCCTTGGACTTGGGAATGCCAACAAGCTGATGGCGCGCTTCCTGCGCACCGCCATTCGTGATCTTGGTGCGCGGATTGTGACCATCAATGCCGGTACGGCGCGTAACGCGATCCCGCGGGAATCCTTTGCAACGGTCGTTTTGCCGTCTGACAAGGCAGCGGCCTTTGATGGTGCACTGAGCGCCTTTGCAGCCGAGGTCAAAGACGAGATCGGCGTGATCGAGCCGAACTTTGCCATTGCAGCCAAAGATGCCGAAGTGCCCGCAAAGGCGATGAGCGCGACGGATTCCAAACGTTTCAATAATGCGGTTGTCGGAGCACCGAACGGTGTGCACGCCATGAGCACCAGTGTTGAAGGTGTTGTTGAGACGTCGATCAATCTGGCGATTGTCAAGCTGGCCGATGGCAAGGCGGATGTCACCCTGTCGGCGCGCAGTTCGATCAATTCGGCGCGTGATGCCCTTCGCGAGGTTGCGACATCGGTGTTTGAAAATATCGGTGCGACGGTCAAGTGGGGCGATGCCTATCCGGGTTGGAAGCCTAATGCGGACAGCGAAGTCGTCAATATGATGAAAGCGGTTCATCGCGACATGTTTGGCAAAGACCCTGAAATCCGGGTCATTCATGCCGGGCTTGAATGTGGTGTATTGGGCTCCAAATATCCGCATTGGGATATGGTTTCATTCGGCCCGACCATCAAACGCGCGCATAGCCCGGACGAGTGCGTCCATGTGCCAAGTGTCCTGCGTTTCTGGGATTATCTTCTGGCGGCGCTGAAGGCGATTCCGGTCAAAAACTGATTTTGGTTACTTGGTAACCTACAGATTAGAAGTCAGTTGCGACTGACCGTATTTGCGGTCAGTCGCAACTGTTTGTGGCACACCATTCATCGCGTGCCTTTGCGCCGCTTCCGGGCACCAGCGCATCCAGATTGACAAAGCCGGTCTCGCCAAGGGCGGTTTCAATTTCGATCCAGAAATCCTCGCTTGGTCCGTCGACATAGACGGTTTCAAAGCGTGCCAGACGCCGCATGACCGGATATTCGACACCGGGACCTTCGCGCATGTTCAGAAGATCACGGTCGATGTAATAGGGATCGCGTTCCTCGCCGATGATTTGTTCGACTTTGCGCGTCAGTTCACTGGTCTTTTCGGACACAAGTTTTGGAATGTCGTGACTGACAAAGCCCTGTCCCGGCCCAAACGCCACCAGCAGACAGAAAATGGCAACAAATAGCGGGCTTAGATGCAAAAGGGCATCGAGCATCCCGGCCTGTTTCCATTCGCTGCGCACCCGGCGAAGCGGCTTTCCGTCATCCAGACGCCGCAGATTGGCGCGAATCTGTTCGGCCAGCACCGACCGGTTGGTGCCGATGAAATCATTGGCCTGTAACAGGACGGCACGCGCAAGCGGCTTGTTACCGCTGCGTTCGAATGCGGTGGCCTGCGTGAACAGAAGTTTTGCATTGCCTTCCGGGGGCAGGGTGCCGCCCCGCATATTGCCAATAATGGCCCGCCATGCCGGGATGAAACTGCGCCAGCCCCAGAAACCGCGTAGCCATGTTTTGAAACTGGCTTTGAGTGCCATGCGCTTTGCCCCCTTGGGGGCAAGGTTGGCGGTGATCTTTTCGATTTTCAGGGAATTCAGAAAACCGCGAACAATGGTGAATTCCACCTGACGGGGTTGGGCTGATACGACTTCGGTGACCGCACAGCGTACAAATCCGGCCTGATCCGGGGTCGTGCGGTTTTTTGCATGGCGTTTGGCCCCCGGATGGATGTTTGATTTGCGCGCCGCGTTGCGTTCCTGCTGCTGGCGATAGGCCTCGTTGGCACGTGCAAACCTGTCTTCTTCGCTTTCGCGGCTGGTTTCGGCCTTGCGCCCGGTACCGGCAAAACCCTGTCGGGTGCGTTGCGAACTGGCATTTTTGGCCCCGGCAGCCTGCGGACCATAGGGGCCGTTTTGCTGCTTGCCTGCCGTGTCGCCTGTGCTGTTTTTACCGTTGCGAGGCGCATTTGGGGGAGCCTTGCGTATGCCGATCAGGATTTCATAGGCTTCGGTGATGTCCTTGAATTTTTCTTCGGCATCGATATCTGTATTTCGATCAGGATGAAATTCAAACGCCAGTTTGCGATAGGCAAGCTTGATCTCTTTTGCGCTGGCACCCGGCGCAATTTTAAGCAGGCGGTAATAGATCCCGAGGTGATCCTGGCTCATTCGTGAAAAGGCATCCTGCACATAAATATTGTCCCGAAGCCGGACTGGTAAAACATGTTCAATTTATATTCGTGTCGACGTCGGGATCATATGATTGAAATCTTAACACGTTGTCACTTTTGCGTATTTGCCATATTTTGCAAGAATTGATCCGTCCACCGCGAACCGCTTAGCGAGTATCTGCCTTGAAACTTAAATTCTGGCAACGCAATGCCGACCATGACGGCGATGTCCTTGACCACGGTGGTGGTTATGGTGGTGATATGCCCGAATTTGTGATGCCCGATGGCCACAGGCTTAGCCTTGCGACAAAGCTTCGCGC
Source organism: Thalassospira lucentensis (assembly GCF_001613805.1). Taxonomy (GTDB): domain Bacteria; phylum Pseudomonadota; class Alphaproteobacteria; order Rhodospirillales; family Thalassospiraceae; genus Thalassospira; species Thalassospira lucentensis_A. Next base: position 503,070 of record NZ_LPVY01000003.1, on the reverse strand, counting down.
CCGTTGGCAGGGTTATGACAACCCGGTCGAATATTATCTTTTGCAAAAAGAAATCGATGATTACCGGGCGTGGCTCCACAGAATGCGCCTGTTTCTTGCGAGGCCGGTCGAGCCGGAACTGGGCGAGCTTGACCTTGATGATGAAATTGGTCGCTGGCCGCCAGAACGGGTCAAGCTTTATGCCAAGCTGTTTGATCGCGGGATCATGATCCCCGGTGGCCATGATTATGCACTGGAACTGGCAAAGCCGCTTGCGCTTGACGAAACCATGAGCTGCCTTGAAATCGGTGCGAAGCTTGGCGGGGTGGCGCGGTTGCTTGCCGATAAGCTGGGGGTCTGGGTCACAGCCTATGAACGTGATGGTGAATTGGCGTTGCTGGGCATGGAGCGATCCGTTCAGGCTGGTGTTCAGAAAAAGGTCCCGGTGCAGGCATTCGACCCGTCCAACCCGGAACTGCGCAAAGCCTATTTCAACGTGGTCTATTCGTTTGGGGACCTCTTCCACATTGAAAACAAGGATGTTTTGCTGGTGTCGCTGGCGGAAACATTGCGCGATCACGGCCAGATATTGCTGACAGACTATGTTCTGACATCCGAAGGGCACGAAGATGCCATTGCCGAATGGGCAAGGCACGAGGATTTCCGGCCTTACCCCTGGACGGCGGACCATTACAAGAATGCGCTGGGCAAGCTGAAATTCGACATTCGCATCGCCAAGGACGAGTCAGATGTCCATGTAAAGCAGATCAAGGCAGCCTGGATGGCGATGCTTGCCGATATCCAGAATAGCGGGTTGGACCCGGATGTTCTGGCATATCTGGTGCCGGAGATGGAAATGTGGATGAATCGCGTAAAAATGCTTGAAAACGGAACGCTGGCATTTTATCGGTTCTACGCAACGATCAGGTGATCGACCGGTTTGATGTCTGCTGTTGGCGACGAATGAATGGACTTTGTCTGGAATTCTGTCGCTGCAACCTGTTTTAGGTGTTGACAGGGGCAGGGTGTACTTCTATTTTCCGGCTTCCTCGAAGGGGCCAAGTTTCTAAGGTTTACTATTATGAAGATCCGGAACTCATTGAAATCCGCGAAGCTGCGGGAAAAAGGCTGCCGTATCGTGCGCCGCCGTGGCCGCGTATACGTGATCAATAAAAAGAACCCGCGTTTCAAGGCGCGCCAGGGTTAATTCCCGGTACCTTGTTCTCACAGGTTTTACAAAACGCCGCATCGGTTCATCCAATGCGGCGTTTTGTGTTTTGTGGTGTGCCGACCGGTTTCCTAATCAATGCCGTCAATCGGAATGGTATAGACTGCGGTGGTTTCACTGCGCCCGCGCAGCAGGATTTCATCGGCAAGGCGGGCCTGGGCCGGGTCTGAAAGCTGTTCGAATGTGGTGCTTGCGATCAGGATGCGCGTGCCGAGTTCCTTGTTCTTGGCTTCCAGCCGGGCGGCACTGTTGACCGCATCGCCGTGTACGGTGAATGTCAGACGGTCCGGCGCCCCGACATTACCCGCCACCAGAAGGCCGGTATTGATCCCGCAGCGACAGCGCAGTTCTTCGCCGTCAAACAGTTCGTTATGAACCAGCTTTTGCAGGGCGACTGCCGTTCGCACCGCGGCATCGGCGTGACCGGGCACCTCGTCAAAGGCATTGAACACGGCAAGGATGGCATCGCCCTGAAACTGGGTAATGATGCCGCCGTTTTCTTCGATGATCGCGGTGGCCTTCGCGAAATAGGCATTCAGGATGGTCACGATCCGTTGCGGGTCGATCTTTTCGCTAAGTGTTGTAAAGCCCACCAGATCGACAAACAGGATCGATGCCTCGCACTGGTGCGATTGTACATTGCCGGTGTCATCATCAGACGCCAGCAGTTGTTGGGCAATGGCGACAGGCAGGAATTTACCAAACAGCCGCCCGATGCGTTCGCGGTCGCGCAGGGTAATCGCCATATTGTTGAAGGATCGCGACGCATCGTTGAATTCGATGATGTGGCTGCCGGGCAGGACCGGCAGATCATCAAGAATGCCGGTTTCAAGTTGCCTTGTGGCGGCCGAAAACCGTTTAAGCGGTCGTGTGAAATAATGCGCGATCAGGATCGCCAGAATGACGGCAAGAACCATGATTGCCGTTCCGATCAGTGTCGCCAGTTGCAGGCGGTCCCATTCGCGGGTGAAAACGGCTGGATCAAAATGCATGCCCATCAGGACAGGAAGGCCTGCCGATTCTTCGAATTTTCGGGTGATGATAACGTGATAGCCGTTTTCGGTTTCCAGTGACGATGCCTGTGACCCGTTGGTTCCGCCTGATGACGGGACATCGTCAAAATCAAATGCCTGCCACTGGCCCATATTTGCAAGAACCGGATCGGCAAGATCATCCACACGGGGCAGAACGCCAAGAACATCATCGGTTCCCGTGTTCTTGGGTGGGTGCAACTGGTGCCAGTCCGACAGGGACGGATGGGCAATGACATGGTCGTTGACGATGACAAAGGGGGTGCGTCCGGCCTCGGTCGGGTCGGTTTTCAGATCATGTGAAAAATCGCCAAGCGAAACAAGCTGCACAAGTGAGCCGACATATAGCCCTTCCTGAAACAGGGGGATCATTTCGCTGATCACGACCTGATTGACCAGACTGTTCCAGCGCGGAAACTGCGTGATGCTTTGACCCGGGCCATAGGCGATCAGGGATCGGGCGATGATGTCTTCTTCGGGGTCGGCCTTGCCGGAAAGAGGTTTGTCCGTCTTCGGATCATAGCCCCGGAAATGGCCATCGGGGGTCAAAAGCCCGATGGCTGTGACGTCAAGTTCATTGGTGACAAGGGCGGCCAGGGTATTATCCCATATGGCAACATTATCCGGTGACAGATCGCCGTGCGCCACTTCGCGTGCAACCCATATATTGCGGCGTTGCATGCGTTTGATCCGGTCGCGCATGGCGTCTTGCGCGTCTTCCAGATCGGCATGTGTCATCGTAATCCAGAGATTGCGGGTATTGTCATAGGCCGTATCAAGACCAAGATGAAGTGCAAGCCCAACACCCAGTACGCTGGTAATGAAAAACGCACCCAGCAATACGCCAAGTATTGAAAAACGCCCCCTGCGTTCAGTCATCACATTCCCCGTATGCCCCCGAAGACCCGGCTTGTGTTGCCGGGTTGTCGGCAAAGCTTACTGATGATTGATCACGATGGAAAGAATATCGCGTGTTTTAGCGACGGCAGGTGTAAAGCTGGGTTTGAGTATGGCGACCACGCAATTGAATTTGACCGGCTTTGACCACCCGTTCCGGATTGGAAAGCAGGTCGCGTGTGCTGTCTGAGAGCAGGATGCGGGTGCCCAGTTCCTTGTTTTCACGTTCAAGTCGGGATGCGGTGTTAACGGCATCCCCGTGCACGGTAAAGGACAGGCGGGCACTGGCACCGACATTCCCGGCGATCATGCGCCCGGTATTGACGCCGCAACGGCAATGAATGGAAAGCCCGTCAAACTGGCGGGTTTCAACGGCATGCTGGATGGCAATGGCCGAATCAAGTGCGGCATCGGCATGGTCGTGCAATTCGTCAAAGGCGTTAAACACTGCAAGAATGGCATCGCCCTGGAACTGGGTGATGATCCCGCCATGTTCTTCGATAATGCCGGTCGCGCAGTCGAAATAGGCGTTCAGCATCGAAATGATCTGTTGCGGTTCGAGTTCTTCGCACAGGGTTGTAAAGCTCTCGATATCGACAAACAGGACCGTTGCCTCGCACTGCTGGGGCGGGAGGACGCCGGAATCGGTTCCCGATGCCAGAAGTTTGCGGGCAATCGATGCCGGCAGGAATTTACCAAACAGGCTGCTGATCCGTTCGCGATCATGCACGGCCTTGATCATGTGATTGAAGGACCGGGCCGCATCATCATATTCGCGAATGCGGCTGCCTTTCAGGTCAGGGAAATCGTGGTTTTCGATGCCGTCTTCCTCAAACGCCCGGGCAGCAGCGGCAAAGCGCCGGATCGGTTTGGTAAAGTGACGCGCAATGATTACTGCAACAATGATCGACAGCAGCAGGACCGCACCGCCCATCACCGATGCCAGAACAAGCCGGTTCCATTCGTCATCGAACAGTTCTTCTTCGAAATGCAGACCAATGATGATCGGAGAGAAAGGCGTATCCATCATCTGTTTCGTGACGATCATTGAATAACGGCCGTCAAGATCAAGGCCGGAAAGACGAAGATTGCTGGTTTCGGGGCGTTGTTTGCTTTCATTGCCGATATCGATGGATTCGGATTTTCCGATATTTGCCAGTACAGGGTCGCCAATATCATTGATCGTCGGCAAGGGGATGGGGCTGCGCGCGATATCAGCACCATTTACGAGTGCCGATGCGGTGCTATCCCCCCATTCGCGAAGTCGGGGGTGGGCCATCACACGGTTTCCGGCAATCAGGACGAAAGGCACACCCGGCAGGTCTTCGCGCCCGCGGATCAGGCTGTTCGACAGGTTTGAAAGTGACAGATACTGAATGAACGTGCCAAGGTAACGCCCGTCGGCAAACAGGGGAATCCAGTCGGCAATCACTGTTTGTTTGAAGTAGGGATCCCATCGCGGGAAGCTGGTGTGATTGACGGTTGGCCCGCGCAAATGCGCCAGTTCCGAGAAAAGCACATCATCAACGGGCAGGGTGCGGCGGATTTCGCGCATGTCTTCGGGGTCATAACCGATGAACTGGCGATCCCCCGTGATTAGCCCATAGGCCATCACATCCATTTGGGATGCCGAAAGTGCGCGCATCGCATTGTTCCAGCCGTATTGAAAGCTTGGATCAAGGGCACCACTGGCGACCTGATCGGCGACCCATATGGCCCGTTTGCCCACATTTTCCATCCGTTCATGCATGGTGCGCTGGACCGATGTCAGGTCCAGATCGCTTAGCATGACCCAAAGATTGCGGGTGTTTTGATAGGCCGCGCCAAGTCCGACATAAAGTGCAATGCCGACACCAAGAATGCTGGTGACAGAAAACCCGGCAAGCAGAACAGTCAGGACGGAATATCTGCGTTTTTCAGCCAATTTTTTGAAAATTCCCGAACAAAGGTCCCCCAACCCGAAGGCAGTCTATCGTCTATCAAATTTTGTGGAAAGGATGATTGAGCTTGCTGTGCGTTTAATTCCGGGCAGGGCACCGATTTGATCGAGAACGGTATCAAGTTCCTCGGACGTATCGGCAGCTATTTCCGCGATCAGGTCATATTCTCCAGAAATCGCAAGGCAGCGAATGCAGTGGGTGATTCTCTGAAGCGCACCAACAACCCCGGCGGATTGTTTCTGTTCGACCTGTATCATGACTTCGGCAAGCAGAAGTGATCTGGCTTCCTCGCCAAGTTGCACGGTGTATCCCGTTATGATTTTTGACTTTTCAAGTCGTTCGAGGCGTTCCTGAACGGCACTGCGCGACAGATCGACATCACGGGCGAGTGCCGCGATCGGGGTCCGGGCATTTTGCTGTAACCGGGCGATCAGGCGGCGGTCAATTTCATCAAGGTTACGTTTCATCGGAATTGCCCGTCATTTTAACGGTTAAATCATTGGAAATGACAGTATCGCCGGGTTGTAACCGGCAGTCCAGCGGAAGACCATCAAGGCAGCATAACAATAACGTTATCAGGGCCGTAATCAGGCGGGGCAACGCATCACATGCGGTCTCAGACGTCAAAATGGGAGTTTGCTGAAATGAAAAAAGTTCTGATCCTTGGGGCGGGTAAAATCGGTCGCATTGCCGCAGTCATGTTGAATGAAAGTGGCGCTTATGCGGTGACGCTGGCGGATTCCAACGGGCATATGCTTGAAATTTGTGCCAAGGATGACGCGGCAACGCTGGTAAAGGTCGATGTCACCGACGAGGTCGCATTGACGGAAGTTGCCAAAGGCCATGATGCCATCCTGTCGACCTGTCCGTTTTACCTTAATGTTGCGATTGCGCGTGTGGCGCGGGCGGTCGGTGCATCCTATTTCGACGTCACCGAGGATGTCGAAACCACCCGTGCGATCCGCGATATTGCCAAGGATGCCGATGGGGCGTTTGTGCCGCAATGTGGTCTGGCACCGGGTTTTATTTCGATTGCAGCCCATGATCTGTTCAAGCGGTTTGATAGTGTTCAGAACCTGCGTCTTCGGGTTGGTGCCCTGCCGCAAAATCCGACCAACCGTTTGAAATATAACCTGACATGGTCGACAGATGGTTTGATCAACGAATATCTGAACCCGTGCGAAGCCATCCACAAAGGCAAGCGAATAGAAGTTCTGCCGCTTGAAGGGTATGAACGTTTCACGATTGATGGCACGGAATACGAGGCTTTCAATACCTCGGGCGGGGTCGGTGCGCTTTGTGACATGCTGGAAGGCAAGGTCGAGAACCTTGATTACAAGACGGTGCGTTACCCGGGGCATCAGGAAATCCTGAAAATCCTGATCGAAGACCTTGGGCTTGGCAAACGTCCCGATCTGATGAAGGAAATCTTTGAAAAGTCACTGCCGATCACAAGCCAGGACGTGATTGTGATCTTTGCCGATACCATCGGCACCCGCGACGGCGAGCTATGCGAGGAAAACTTCATCCGCAAGGTTCATGGCACGGCCATCGGTGGCAGGAACTGGTCTGCGATCCAGATTACGACATCGGCGGGGCTTTGTGCCGTCATGGATATGGTTCTGACCGGCACGCTTGCGGGCAAGGGATATATCCGGCAGGAGCAGGTCGCACTTGATGATTTTCTTGCCAACCGTTTCGGCCGTTACTTCAGCCACGAGGGCTGATTTATAACTCCCGCATCATGCTTTTTGGCATGGTGATGAACTTTGCCACCCGGTCTTGTCAGGCCGGGTGGTTTTTTGTGCGTCCTTGCCATAGTCACGACCCATATTTTGTGGCAAAGACGTGGTTTGTTAACGCTTGGTCACTATGGTGACCGATTAAACAAACTCTCGGGTGGCGATACGATCCTTGTCTGAACTTGGCGAGATGTTCCGGTTTGCAATCGACCTGTTTGAAACGGGTCAACTGGCGGAGGCTGAAAGCGCCTGCCGCAAGATGACGCTTGCCTATCCGCAGGCGGCAGAAGCCATGCATCTGGCCGGTCTGGTTGCCATGAAACAGGGTAATGGTGATATCGCAGCCGAACGTATGGGCCGCGCTGCAATAGCCGACGCCAATAACGCCGAAATCCAGCATGACCATGCGCAGGCCCTGAAAGCGGTCGGCAAGCTGCGCGAGGCCGTCGGTGCCTTCAAGCGCGCGATTCGCCTATGCCCGGATTCCCCGGCGCTTTATTGCAATATCGCCAATACCTATCGCCAGCTTGATGAACTTGAACTGGCGCATGAAAACTACATGCTGGCTCTTCGACTGGCACCCGATGTTGCCGAAATTCATGCCAATCTTGGTGCCTGCCAATATGCCATGGGTGATATCGCAGGCGCAGAGGCATCCTGCACAACCGCACTTAAGCTGCGTGACGATATCGTCAATGCGCTGGTTTTGATGGGGCAGATCAGGCTGGATCAGGGACGGACGGTTTCTGCATCCGAGCCGCTTTTGCGTGCCCTTGAACTGCAACCCGGGCATCAGCGTGCCCTGACGGCCTATGGCGATGCGCTTTTCCGACTGGGCCAGTTCGCCGGGGCGCTGCATTGCCTGCGCCAGGTTCTGGCACTTGATCCACAGGATGCGGGGGCGCGGCGCACGTTGGCCCTGCTGTATTTGCGGACCGGGCAGGGGACCGAGGCCATTGGCGCGTTGGAAGCACTTTTGCGCGCAAATCCAGAAGACCCCGAACTTCTTTTGATGATGGGCGAGGCATTAAGCCTTGCCGGGCGCCATAGCGAAGCCGTGGAACGGTTTGGTGCCGCGATTGGTGCGGGAGGTGGTGATGATGCCGTCTTCCGGCTGGCTGTCGAGCTGGCAGAAGAAGGCGATGCGGCATCCGCCCAATCGGTTCTGCAAAACGCAATAGATCGCAAGATTGCCATGGGGGACAACACGGCGCTGTTCAGAACAGCCCGCCGGCTGCTTTTCGCCCCGGTTCCTGCCGATCTGGCGGCACAGAATGACGAAGTTGTTCGCGATCTTCTCGACGATACGCTGGATGATGACGATCTCGACCTTGATCTTGGCCAAAGCGATCTGATTGATCCGATCACCCTGACACGGTTCCCGCCGGTATGGCGTGCGGCGCTTCGCCCCGAAGGCGATGCGCAATTGCGCGCGGTTGGTCATTATTGGGAGCGGCTGGTTTCTGGTTATGACGTGCCCCATGTCGCGGCGCGGGCCCGACCAAAGGGCGGCAAGGTCCGCCTTGGCGTTGTATCGGCCAATATGCGCGATAACGGTATTGGGCGATGGATTGCGGGGCTGGTCCGTGCGATTGACCGCGACCGGTTTGATATCACGGTGATCCGTCCGCCATTGGGTGAGGATGACATAACCGCGCGCATAGATGCGGAGGCCGATCTGGTGGTGCCATTGCCGCTTGATCCGTTGCATTCGGCCCGGGTGATTGCGGGCCTTGACCTTGACGTCTTGCATTATGTCGATCCGCAGGCCGATGCATATACCATGTTGCTGGCAAGCTGGCGGCTGGCACCGTTGCAGATTGCCGGTGGCGGAATTGCCGCGACGACGGGCCTTTCAAACATTGATTGCCACCTGATTGCCGAGGATTGGGAAACGGCGGGCGGTGAAACCCGCTTTAGCGAGGAATTGATCCGTCTGCCCGGATTGTTTGTCAATGCAACAAGGCCAGATGAAATTAAGCTGTCGCCGGGTGATCTACAGCGCCGCTGGCGCATTGATCAGGACCGGAATACGTATCTTTGTCCGCAGCCGCTTGATGTTCTGACGGCTGATTTTGATCCGCTGATTGCCGAAATTCTGCGTCTTGATGAAACTGCTGAACTTCTGTTGATCGCACCCGAGCGCGATAGCTGGGACGCGGCATGGGGGCGGCGTTTTGCGGTCAATTATGCCGATGTGGCCGGACGCATGCGGTTTGTTTCTGTTCATAGCCGTGCCGATCTTCATTCCCTGCTTTGTGCGGTGGATGTCGTTCTTGAAAGCCCGGCATGGAACGATGCGATGCTGGCATTTGATTGTCTTGGCCTTGGTGTGCCGCTTGTGACCCTGCCGGGCAAGGGGGCGCGATCGCGGCGTAGCCATACCTGTTATCGCCAGATATCGGTGTTTGATTGTGTTGCCTATCATTCAGCCGACTATGTTGAAACCGCGCTGACGCTGGCGATGGATAAACGACGGCGTTCGGTCGTTTCACAGGCCATCCGCAACCGCGCTCACGTCCTGTTCGGGCAGCGGTCTTCCTTTGATTCTTACATGAACTTCCTTGAAGATCGCACGGCTTAATATTCGCCTTTTGCGATATGAATTTGCCAAAAGTTCCTTGTTTTTCAATCCATAGCCTTGAAAACTTCGTATAGCATTCTCAATCTATAAGTGTTGCGCATTGCATCATTCCCCATGGATCGGAGAGACAGTATGAAGTTCGGTTTGACGCGCGGCCAGACGGTAAGACTGGCTGTTGCCGCCGTAATTATTGTTGTTGCGATTTGGCAGCTAGCGCCTCTGACTGTTGCCGATATTCGGCCGAACGGCGTTGTTAACGCCAAGCTTGTGACCATCCAGGCACCGATCAGCGGTCAACTTGTGCGCGCCATTCCAGATATTGGCGAGCCGATAAAAGCGGGCCAGGTTGTAACGCGTATTACTGATGATACCGAACCACAGGCGTTGCTTGCCCAGCTTGACGGTGAAAACCAGTTGCTGCGTTCGCGTGAAACGGCCTTGCTTGAAAAGCTTAATGCGCTGGATGCCCTGAAAGCCGAACTTACCACCCGTGTCAAAGACATGATTTCGGGGTCGCAGCTTAACCTGCGTTTTCGTCTTCTGGAGGCCGAGGCCCGTCGCAAAAGCTGGCAATCGGTCGTCAAGGAACGTGAATTGACATTGGCACGGCAACGCACCCTGTTTGGGGATGGTCATGTTGCCCGTGTCCGGGTTGACGAAGCAGAGTCACTTCTGGAACAAGCCCAGCAGGAAGTTGAACGCGCCAAAGCCGATGCCGAGCGATTCCGCGAGGAGGGCGAGGCGGTCGGTAAGGGCATTTTTGTCGGTGATGGTCAAAATGATGTTCCCTATTCACAGCAACGTCTTGATGAAGTGGTTCTTGCAATTGCCGATCTGAACGTGCAGTTGGCAGAAACCCGGGGGCGCATGGGCGCGATTGACCGGCAGTTTCGCGAGGAGACCATGCGGGCGGGCCGACGTGAGTCGATGCAGGTCCGCAGCCCGATTGATGGCCTTGTCTGGCGTCGAATGGCATCCGAGCTATCAACGGTGACAAAGAATAACGATCTGGCAAAGCTTCTGGATTGTTCGGCAATTCATATTGAAGTTCCGGTCGATGAAGGCATGTCCGATACGTTGCTGCCCGGAAGCGATGTGAGCGTAAGACTTCAGGGTTCGTCGGAAATCTATCGCGGAGTTGTGGTTGGTATTCGCGGTACCCGTGCCGTAACACCGGAGCTTGAATATGCGGCTATCCCGCCGCTTTTGAAAAAGGACGAGGTTCTTCTGGTGGTCGAGGTGCCGGAAGCCGACTTTGCCAGCAGCCCGCAAACATTTTGCAATGTGGGGCGCCGCGCCGAAGTGCAGATACCGGGGCGTTTTGACGGCTGGTTCACCAGCAGTGAGGAAAGCTGATGAACCTTTGGGTGCAGTTTGCCCCTTTGGCACTGATTATTGGTGTCATGATGCTTGTGTCGCCAATTCTGCCGCGTGACAGGTTATGGGCACGCTGGCTGGTGGTGATCTTTCTGATTGCGCTTATCGCCCGTTATCTGCCTTGGCGTATTACGGAAACCGTTCTTCCTGCGGACCTGTCAACCGCGCAAGGCTGGTGGATTGTTTTTCTGTTCGCAATTGAGATCGTTTTTCTGTGCGATATGCTCCGCCAGTCGCTGATCCATTGCAAGATCGTCAATCGTAGTGCCGAGGCAGATGCTGCCCTGCAACGATTGCAGGCACGCCCGGTCGAGGCATGGCCGATCGTCGATGTTTTCATTCCGTCTTATAACGAACCGCTTGATGTGCTTGAACGCAGTATCGTCGGGGCGCTGGCGCTGGATTATCCGAAACTGAAGGTCTGGGTGCTTGATGATGGCAAACGCGACTGGCTGCGGGAGTTTTGCGAGAAGAAAGGTGCGAATTACATCATTCGCAAGGACGGCACTCACGCCAAGGCAGGAAATGTCAATAATGGCCTGTCGCAGTCTAACGGTGATCTGGTGTGCATTTTTGATGCCGATTTTGTTCCATATCGCAATTTCCTGAAACGTGTTGTCGGATTTTTTGAAGAGTCCGACATTGGCATTGTTCAGACGCCGCAGCATTTCTTCAACAAGGATCCGATGCAGCGCAATCTTTGGATTGCAGATCGCTGGCCTGATGAACAACGACTGTTTTTCGATCACATAGCGCCATCGCTTGATGCGTGGGACTCAATGTTCTGTTGCGGGTCCTGCATGGTGATGCGCCGCAAGGCGCTTGACGAGATTGGCGGGGTGCCGACCGCATCCATTACCGAAGACATCCTGACTTCGCTTGAAATGCTGCGCAAAGGGTATCGAACCCGATATTTAAATGAAAAGCTGTCAATCGGTCTGGCTGCCGAAAGTCTTTTGGCATTCCATACCCAGAGGGAACGCTGGTGTCAGGGCGGAATACAGACCCTGTTTCTCAAGGCCGGGCCATTAGGACCGGGGCTTTCGGTTTGGCAACGTATACTGCTGTTTCCGATCTATTGGGTGTTTCACATTCCGGCCCGATTGCTTGTGATCATGATCCCGATTTTTTACTTCTGGTTCGGGCTGCAACCGCTCGAAAATGCGCGGAGCTGGGAAATATTCTATTGGCAGTTACCTGTTCTGATCGGCGGATGGGGAACAGCGATGTGGCACAATGGCAGACAGGCCTATCCCGTCGTTAACGAGGGGCCAGCGGTGCTGGTGTCACTTCGGTTATTCCCGATTGTTGTGTCATCCCTGATTCGGCCATTTGGGCGTCCCTTTAAGGTGACACCAAAGGGATCGCAATCGGGAGCAGGAAGTTCATTCACCGAGGCGATCATTCTTGGTGTCCTGTTTCTGCTGACGGTCGGCGGGTTTTTTTTCAATATCGATACCGACATCCGGATCATCGACAATGCCAATTTCCTTCTCGTTGGTGGTTTGTGGGCATCAATCAACGCGTTGACACTGCTTGTGGCATTGCTGATCTGCTTTGAAAGCCCGGTGCAACGGCAACAGGAACGTTTTCCGGTCAGCCTGACGGCAAAGATCAAGGCAGATGAACATCCGGAACCGCTTGATGTCATGATTACAGACATGTCGCTTGGCGGGGTCCGTCTTGAAACCCGGTTGCCTGATGCCAAGGCTGCCGCCTTTGGCAAGAACCGGAAAATTGAACTGCATGCAGAAGATTTACCGCCCTTGACCGGAATTCTGGCGCGTTCGTTCGAACGCGATGACGGAGTGCATGTCTTTACACTGGATTTCGAACCTGAACCGCAGGATGCAGAACGCGATGCTTTGATACGCGCGCTTTATACCAGCGGGATCGACAATGCGACCAAACCCGCCCACAGTCTAGAACTGTGGGGGGCGATATTCCGGCGCATATTCGGTCGTGGTCCGGTTCGGGGCTAGGTAATCAGCTAAGCGCGTCGATATCGGCTTCTGACAGGGCGGCGGGGACGATGGTCAATGGCAGGCGCAATTGACCGACCACATCCCGATTGGTCAGCGCCGTGATCAGCGGGCCGGGGCCATCGCTGTTGGTGCCGGCTGCCAGAACCAGAATGGAAATCTGTTCTTCTTCGTCCAGAACCTTGAGTAGTTCGTCCTTGAGGCGACCCTCGCGGATGAACAGAAGCGGCATGGAGCCGGTTTGTTCATGCACATAGGCCGCAAGCTCGTTGATACGGTTTTCGGCGTCTTCGCGCGCTTCTTCCTGCATCAGATCGCCAACAGCCATCCAGTGCTGAAATTCGGCTGGCTGGATCACGCTTAGCAATGCGACGCGTCCGCCGGTATGCTGTGCACGGCGGCAGGCATATCGAAGTGCCTTGGTCATTTCGTCACTGTCGTCGACCACAACAAGGAACGTGCGATCCGTGGTGGCAGCGCGCAGTTCTCGGTCGGCATCAAATGAATTCATGTCGTCCTGCCCTGAATGAAAACGGGTTCCGAATGTGTTGCGCCAACTTGCGGGGCGAGGGGCTGTCACACCGGATCAGCAAAGTTTGCCGTAACTTAAGGACCGTTTCCAAGTTATTTTTCAAGCATCCCGGCAAAGAAATTATCTTTACGCAACTGCAAAACATGATGGTGCATGTGCGAAAACATTGCCCGGACAAGGACGCTTCGCAATCGTTCAAGCAACGATTGAAGGTCAGATTACCTTTTGCGGAACATGACGCTTGCTGTCCATCCGGCGGCGACGGCAATGATCACGGCGATGATACCGTAAAGCGCGGAATAGCGATGTGCGAAGTCATAAACTTCGGCGCTGACGCCGGTTTTGGATACGACCAGCGGCGTTGTCTTGACGCTGGCAATACGACCGTCCCGGATCAGATAGACATTGATGGTGTATGTACCGGTCGGGGTATTGGCCGGAAAATGGATGTCGGTTCGAAAAAGCTGATTGGACAGGAAGCTGATTTTTGCCGGTCGCTGGTTGAAAAGGCCTGCGGCACGCATGTTTCGCAACAGGGCATCGCGGTAATCGCTGCTGTTGCGATCCTTGTCATCGATTTCGGTCACAAAGCGCTGATGTTCAAGCCCGATACGGTAATCATTGTAAAGCTGTGAATTGGCGATGATTTCCATCGGCCGGTTCGACGCGCTGGCATAATAGGCAGGCACATTGCGGAAAGTGGCACTTTCGCTGTTGACCCAGATGCCGACTTTGCGTTCCTTGCGCCGCACGACCATATCCTGATCGGGGCCCCTGACCGTGACGATCACATCGCCTTCGCTTTGCACCGCGCCAAACAAAAGCACGTCGGTTCCGGTGAAGCCGGTGGTGATGGCAACAAGATGGTTGGAAAGATCAACAACCAGCGCATCGGCGCGTGCCCGGTCCTGTCCGGCCACGGCAAGCACCGCCATGGTGGCAAGCAGTGTACGAATGATCGCGCCCGATTTGTTCATTACAAATTCTCCGGCGCGATGGAATAAAGTTCGGTCGGCGTGATCACGAGATCGAACAGAAGTTTCAGGCAAACCGAAAGAACCAGAAGCCCCAGCATTGCCCGCAAATGTTCCGCCTTAAGGCGCGATCCGAATTGTGCGCCGAATTGTGCCCCGATGACGCCGCCGATCAACAGCAGGATGGCAAGGGCAACATCAACGGTTTGCGTCTGAATGGATTGCAGGAAAGTAACGTTGGCGGTCACAAAAATGATCTGAAACAGCGATGTCCCGATGACGACACTGGTCGGCATGCCCAGGATGTAAATCATCGCCGGAACCATTACAAAGCCACCGCCAACCCCCATCAGAGCGGTCAGAAGCCCGACAAAGAAGCCGACAAGAAGCGGCAGCAAGGCGCTGATATAAAGCCCGGAGCGGTAAAACCGCATTTTAAGGGGCAGACCATGGACAAAGCTGTGCTGGTGTTTCTTGGTGCGACGAAATGGCCCGCCGCGGCGCCGGGTGCGGAAAATGGCACGCGATGCCTCGATCAGCATCATGCCGCCGATGATCCCCAAAAAGATCACATAGCAAAGCGAAATGACCAGATCAATTTGCCCGAGGGAACGTAACCATGCAAAAACCCAGACCCCGATTGTGGACCCGGCTATACCACCCGCCAGAAGGACAAGGCCCATTTTCAGGTCGACGTTACCGCGTCGCCAATGGGCAAACACGCCTGAAACCGACGATGCGACAATCTGGTTCGCAGCGGTTGCAACCGATACAGCAGGGGGGATACCATAGAAAATCAAAAGCGGCGTGATCAAAAATCCGCCGCCAACCCCGAACAACCCGGACAAAAATCCGACGCCGCCGCCTAGCCCCAGTATCAGAAAAATGTTTACCGACATCTCGGCAATAGGCAAATAGATTTGCATCGCAGGCGGGCATCAGCGTTTGATTGATTCTGAGAAATCAGTCTAACATATTGTGCAAATGCAACAATCGCCAATTCACTGATTGGCCGGGATAATCCGATTTTTTGTAAGGTTTTTCATGTCGCTTACTCCAGAAGATCCCTTTGACCTTGTTCTTGATGCCCGTGGATTGATTTGTCCGATGCCGGTGCTGAAGGCAAAAAAGGCATTGCGCGATGTGCCTGCAGGCGGTGTGCTTAAGGTTTTGGCGACCGATCCAGGCTCGGTCGCAGATATGAAATCCTTTTGCGAAATGACCGGAAACCGCCTGTTGTCATCGACACAGGAAAATGATGTGTTTATCTATCATATCGAGCATCTGGCCGCGAAATAACCAGAACAAGCGCGTCCATCACGTCCGGAAATGAAAGTTGCCGCCATGTCTGCCTCATCCTCGACCCTGCAGTGGGTGCATTGCGCCTTTGACGAGATGACACCGCTTCAGGTTCATGACCTGTTGCGATTGCGGCAACAGATTTTCATCATCGAACAGGAATGCATTTTCCCCGAGATCGACGGGCTTGATCCGCTTTGTCAGCATGTTCTGGGATTGCTGGACGGCAAGGTTGTTGCCGCTGCGCGCATTGTGGCACCGGGTATCGATCCCGATCATTCCGCACAGGGACAGCATCCGGCGATCGGCCGTGTCGTTGCCAGCCCCGATTTGCGTGGCCAGGGTATCGGCCGTAAACTGATGTTGCAGGCCATCGCGTCCTGCCACGATACCTTTGCGGGCAGGGGGATTTTCCTGAATGCCCAGCTTTATCTCAAAAACTTTTACGAGGCACTGGGCTTCATGCAGTTCGGCGAAGCCTTCTATGAAGATGGTATCGCCCATATTTCAATGCTGCGCTCGCCCGATAGCAGGCAGGATCAGCTGCACTGATCAGCGCAGCCCGACCGTTGCCATGCCGGTAAAGAATTCAAGCTGCCATTTCATGTCTTCTTCGCTCAGCGGATAGTCGTTGCCACGCGGATTAAGCGTCTGCCCGGGCGGGACATGCCCAAGCTTGACCTGAATCTTCACGGCCAGTTCGGCCGGAAGTCCGGCCTTCCATGCCAGCGATACGACACCTTTGGCTGAATGGGTGTTAAGGACTTTGGTCACGGCTTCTGGCGGAATACCGGCAAGGACTGCAAGGGCCGCACGCGCAAACTTGACATCGTTGGCTGCCAACGCCTTGGCAACTTCCTTATCGGTCAGTTTGCCTTTGCTATGCAGGGCCAATGCCTTTTCATAAGAAGATTCTTCTTCCTCGCTCGTCGCTGCGGCCTCGGCACCACCGGACTTGGTCGTTGCTTTCTGTTCTGCCTGCTTCTGTTTGGCCTTGCGGGTTTCAACCGGTGCATCTTCGCGTTTGTCGAACTCGCCAGATGAAATGCGTCGATTGACGACTTCGCGAACCGCGTCGAGCTGTTCCTTTTTCAGATCCTTGCGCCGTTCCAGCACGCCGATCAGGTTTTCAGCGACAAAACGTGCCAGTTTACCTGCTGCCGTCGGTGGCAGTTGCGGGCGTTCAACCAATGGCTTGTGCCATTCCGGATAATCCGGCGCACGATCAATAAGCTGATCAAGGGTTTCTTCGCGGATCTGTGCCGACTTGTTGCCCAGAAGATGCGAGATCGCATCCTTGTCGCTGCTGGCGGCAATCGCATCGGCAAGTTTTTCACCAACATTGCGACGACGCGAGATAAAGCTAAGCGATCCTCTTCCCGAACTGCCTTCGATGATTTCCAGAAGATCGGTTTCCGTCAGAACCGGCGAATATTGCAGGACCGGTCCGCAGACGACACTTTCGGTATCGCGCGCCAGCTGCTGGATGATCGGCTGTGGCGCGTTGGCGATATCCTTGAGCGTTTCCGAAATAACCTGGCGGACATGGACGGCCTGATCGCGGGCAAGCTTGTCCAGCGCTTCATAGGTCATCCGGCGCAGTTTATCGGTTTCATTCGGTGTCAGCCCGGCCGAAAGATTGGCAATCTTTTCGGCAAGGCTTCCACGAACGCTGTCGTCCTTGTCATCGGTTAGCAGGACGTCGGCTTGCACAGGAGTGGCGTGGTTTGCTGCAATATGGCGCCGCACCTGGGAATCTGCATCACTTGCAAGGTAATACAGAATTTCCGGTTTGGTATCATGACGTTGCGCCAGCACGCCGCGAACATTCGCATCCGGGCTGGCGGCCATGTCTTTGGCTTCATCATACGTGATCGGGGTTTCCCGACGTTTGGTGAAGACCCGCTGCAAAAAACCCTTCATAGGGGCGTCTCCTGATCTTCTATTCTTGCCGGACTGCTCGATCCGGGAGGGGCGGCGATGCCGAAACTGCCTTTGCCGTGTTTTTTGACCTGATACATGGTCTGATCGGCACGAAGCACAAGCTGTTCAAGCGGTTCTTTCGAACCGGCATCACGCACGGCAATGCCCACCGAAATACCAAGCGGACGATCCTTGCTACCGGAAAACGACGACAAGGTGGCGCTTTTGTCAAGCAGGATGCGCGCGCGTTGCGATGCGGTTGCCATATCCGCCCCGTCGAGCCAGACCACGAATTCATCGCCGCCAAGGCGCGCGACAAGATCAATCGGGCGGGTGTTGTCCAAAAGGATGCGGGCGAGCGCCAGAATGGCCTGATCCCCGGTTTGATGACCATGGACGTCATTAACTAGCTTGAAATTGTCCATGTCGACATACATCAGGGCCGCAGGCATGTCATCATGCACAAGGCGGGCGTGGCGGCGGCCCAATTCGTCGAAGAAGGCGCGCCGGTTCAAAAGCCCGGTAAGACCATCGGTTCGCGACAGGGTAACGATCCGGTCATGTTGGGCTGCCTGTTCAATCGCGATCCCGATCTGGTCCGATACTTCGGACATGATGGCGCGTTCGCCCTCGTTAGGGGCAGGGTGATCGGCGTTGAAGATAAATATAACCGCGCCATTCACCTGCTGATGATAATGGCAACGCTGGGCCAGAACGCGATAATTCTCGATTTCGGCTTCAAACACCTCATCGGTGTTGCCAAGCTGGTTCAATGCCTGTTTGGCAATCGGATCAAGGTCTTCGGGGCCATGACATGCGACCACCTCGATCCTATCGGTTTCCTCGTTGCGGCGGAAAATGGCACATCCGGCACAGGCCAGGGCACGCGCGCTGGCATCGGCCGCCCCCTTAAGCACAAGCGTCGGGTCGATTTCATCGCGCATGGTGCGAACAATGTAGGTCATCAACCGGTCGCGGTTTCGTGCCGTGGCGACTTCGCTTTCGCGCCGGCGCTGTTCGGTGATGTCATGGGCAAGGCCGCGCGTACCGGTCCAGCGACCGTCACGCGTATATACCGGGGTCGATGAAACGGCGAGGCAGGCAGCATTGCCATTGGCCCGTCTGAGCCAGATCGGTACATCGCGAACGGCCTTCTGGCTGCGAAACACAATTTCGCTGTCCTGGTCCGCTGTATCCAAAAGGAAATCAAGCGGTGACCGACCCACAAGTTCATCGGCCTTGTAACCCAAGGCGCCACGCGGCGAGACAAAAATGAAATTGCCGGTATCGTCGGTTTCCCACGCAAAGGCGGATGATACTTCGACGATGTCACGATAGCGCTGCCGCGAGTCAATCAGCGCATCGCGCAGATTGCGATCCATACTTACGTCGCGCGGTAAAAGCAGAACCCGGTCATCTGCCATCGGCAATGCCGTCAGTTCAAGCGTTGCCGTGCCGCGCTGTACCTCGAATGTCAGGAGTTCGACAACCCCGCCCGGCGTTGTGATGGCGCGTAAAACCAGCTTGTTTATTTCCGGAAACAGACCATCACGAATGCCTTCGGCGAAGCTTCGGGCATTTTTATTGGCAAACAGGGGGGTGCCGTTCTTGTCCATGACCATGACGGGTGCCTCGGCATCTGCCATGGTCTGCGGATCAAGAATGAAACCCTGATCTGATGTCATATCGTTATATGCGGACATTTCCTTGTCGGCATCCTTGTGATGCTGTTTCATTGCCCGCCTCCGGTCGCGTTGGCGGTCTTCGCGTTACTTGATGATCCGGTGTTCACACTTGCAAGCGTTACCGGTGCGCCAAGATGATATCCCTGACCGAAATCAATGCCCAGATCACGAACCAGTTCAAAGCTGGCCTGATCATAGATCATTTCTGCAATGGTATGGATGCCAAGATCGCGGCAAAGCAGGGCTGTGGCTTTGATAAAGGCGCGGCCTTTGGGTTTGGCCAAAGCCGTGCGCATTGCACCGCCATCAAATTTGATGATGTCGACGTCAAGGGCGCTCAGATATTCGAAATTGGCGGCTCCGGCACCGAAATCATCAAGACAGACAAGGTGCCCGCGTGCACGTAGCCGTTGCAAACCGTCATTCACGTCCCGAAGGCCACGAATGCGCGATGTTTCGGTTACCTCGAACATGATTTTTGCCGGGTCAATGTCGTAACGATCAAGAATTTGTTCCAATGCCGGCAGGAAATCCTGCTGTTCCAGTGAATGGCCTGACAAATTAACCGCTACAGAATGAGTTACAAGTTCCGGTTCAAGCGTTACATGATCAAGTACTTTCTGGCACATCGCCAGATCGAACTCGGTAATCAGGCCGGTACCTTCGGCAAAATGGATGATCTGATCAACGGCAAGTGCGCTGCTGCCGTCGTGGAAGCGTGCCAACGCCTCGTAATGGTGCATTTCAAGACTGCCAAGATGCACGATCGGTTGCAGTGCCACGGCAAATGAGCCGTTCTGAACAATTTCGCGAAATGCGCGGACCGATTTCAGGGTTTCCTGAATCAGATGGGGCAGGCTGGCCGAGAGCCGTTCGGCCGACACATCCGTATTCGCATCGCTGCGATGTTGCAGGCGGTTAAGCGCATAGGCCACAGCGCGTGTCAGGTTGGTTTCCTTTTCCCCGCCTGCCATTGGCTGGCGGACATTTTGTGTCAGGCGATGAAAACCGCTGGCAAGATCGTAATCACGTCCAAACAGATCGTTGGTGGACAATGTTGAGCCACCCGAAGTGCCGGAACTACCGGTGGCAAGGTTCAGGTTTTTGAAAGGATCAACGGTATTTTCCGCGTCGCTGC
Organism: Thalassospira lucentensis; assembly: GCF_001613805.1. Taxonomy (GTDB): domain Bacteria; phylum Pseudomonadota; class Alphaproteobacteria; order Rhodospirillales; family Thalassospiraceae; genus Thalassospira; species Thalassospira lucentensis_A. The sequence goes on along the minus strand of NZ_LPVY01000003.1, from coordinate 482,759 downwards.
AATCGGGATCGTCGAGATCGGCGCGCAGGGCACTTGCATAAGCGACAATACGCCGTTCCAGTTCGATCATCGGCTCGTCAACCAGATGGTTGCTATTGGTGTCAAAGTCTTCAGTGTTCCTGCGGGAACCAATTCCGATCCCGATCAACCGGGCCAGTTCGTTGGTGGCGTCGGTTTCTGCCTGGCTGCGAAGGGCGGCAAGGTTTTCAAGCACAACAAGGGCCTCGCTATGGCTTGATGCCACGCGCGCCATTGTTTCGGAATGCTGTTCGGTTTTGCCGGATGAGGAATTTGCCGAAGACAGCGTGTTTTGCAGGATCAGCCGGTCAATCCCGGATCGCGCACGTGGGCGGATCGCCCGATGACGGGCAGCAATGAAATAGCGTCCGATCGGTTCGGAAATCATATAGCCGCTCAGTGACAGGGGAACCGGGTTGCCAAGGGCGGTGTCGTCATCCTCGATCAACTGGAAATCAAGGTCGAGCTCCTCAAGGCGCTTGATCCCGGAAGTGGCATGAAGATAGGCCCGCAAAAGGGGCCGTTCCGAACGGATAACCAGTTTATCAAGTGCTTCGCCAATCAACCGTTCCGGTGGACAGCCCAGAAGGCTTTCGGTCGCGCCAGCCACAAACAGGATATATCCGTTCTCGTCGACTTCAAGCAACATGTCCGCCCAGCAGAAGGCCATGGCAGCCAGAAGATCCCTGTCGTTCATTTCTGCTGAGTAGCCAATATTGTCTGTCATAAGAGAACCATCACCAGCCTGCCCCCAAAAACGCTTCGGATATGCTCCGAAGTCATTTTCCCCGTTTTTTATAAATAGCGATCTTGAGGGGCAATATGAAGGAAAAGCATTTAATAAACAAAAAATGCCTGCCGATATCCGATATGGGAAGTCGGTGGGATGGTTTTAGGCCCGATAAGCGTGTTCAGGCGGCGTTATGACTGTTTTGGGGAAGGGCGCGTTTTGCATGCTTGTTGGCATACATCGCATCATCGGCCTGTTTCAAAAGGTCGGTGACATCGCTGTTGGCGTGATAAATCGTATAACCGAAGCTGGCCCGGATCGGAAGAGCCGTGCCCTGCCAGATCAAGGGGAAGCGTAAGGTGGCTTTTTCAAGGTCTCTGATCCGGGGTTCGGCGACATCGGGGTTGCTGCCAACCATCAGGATGGCAAACTCGTCCCCGCCAAACCGGGCGACAAAATCGTCGGCACGTGTGTGCGTGCGAAGGTTCTGGCCAAAATGGCGCAGAATGGCATCGCCCGCCGCATGACCATGATGATCATTGATCATCTTGAAGCCGTCCAGATCGGCAATCACCAGAAGCCCGCTTTCTTTGTAGCGGGCGGCGCGTGCCATTGCTTCGCGGGTGCGGCGAAGGAAGCCGCGGCGATTGTAAAGACCGGTCAGTTCGTCGGTCTCGACCATTTGTTCAAGCTGGCGGATACGGTTCTGCTGCTGATCAAGGCGGTTTTGCATGTCACGTGCAAGATCGACAAGTGTTGCAAACGCATCTGTGCTTTCGGTTTCAACGGTGGCACGGGTATTGACGTCCGTGCGCGGTTGAAATTCTTCAGCCAGTTGTTTCAAAAGTTCCAGATGCGAGTTGTTCATCTTTGATCTTGTTATCAATGACAATGCGAATTGAAACGCGTAAAACGTTTGCAGGATCCTTTTTAAAATCCAGTGCGTTACAACATCCTTAACGAGGGACATAAGGTTTTGTGACGATAAGAAACCGCACGAGCACAGGAGAACCATAATGAAAACCGGAATAGGCGCCGTTTCTGGCAAGTTTGCTGCGATCCTGGCCGCGGGAATGCTGTTGTCGGCATGCTCGGCATTTCAGAAAGAAAATATGACCCTGACCGGTGAAATCACCGATAATGGCCGGGAATGCGTTACATTCCGTGCTGATGACGGAACGCTTTATGCATTGGCAAACAAGGCAACCCGATTCCGTCCCGGTGACAAGGTCCGTGTGACAGGTCATGGCGCATTGATGACCACCTGTACCGAAGCCGAAACACTGATCGTCGACAAGATTGTGTTGTTGGGTGGTGAATCAAACTAGAGCCAAACCCCGACTCTATTGATCCAGCGTTGCAAAGCAATCCGTGCCGTCAGCCAAAAGCTGGCGGCATTGTGTTTCGGCGCTGGTCATATCGGCAAAGCCGCCAAGGCGAAGCCGGTGAAAGATACCCTTGGCGCCCAGATCCGCCGTCGAAAGACTGCGTTGATGGGATTTTGCCAAATCCGGATAGCGGATCATGAAGCTTGCCCAATAGGTCTGTGCGCTGATGGTGTCGTGAAATGCGCCCAGCTGAATCGCAAATGCATTATCCGTTGCGGTCGGAAATGTGCTTGAGTCCGTTATTGCCGCAGTTTGGGATGGGCCGCTTTCGGGCATTGTTGCGGGTATCGCTGGCTGGGGCGCATTGGCAGCCGAAACCGTTTTGGCGGATGCCGGTTGCGGGGCAGCAGTTGGCGCAAGACTGGTTTCAGGAGCGCGTTTCACAACGGTTGCCTTTGACGGCGCACGTTTGAAGCCCTGCCTTTCCATTCGATATTGTTCGGCAAGGCTTGGCCGTTCGGTATCTTCAAGCAAAACCGGTTCGGTTCGGATCGTGCCGGGTAAAAGGCTGAGGGGCTGATTGATCGGGGAAGGGCTGCTGGCATGAACCGGAATATCAGTCGGGATGGCGTCCAGACCTGATTTGATTTCTTCGGTTGCGGGGGCCGCTCTGTCGCTTAGATTGCCGAAATACTGCGCACCAACACTATCCATCGTCATGATCAGAAAAAGACCGGCGGCAATGCACCCTGTTGCTGTGCTGGTCATGTCGAACCAGCAAAGGTTGCGAGCAGGGGGCATTACCGCTTTCGTCATTTACTGCTCCGTCCATGCCGGAAAAGCATGGCGTTCACGCAGGATGCGATCATTCTGGCGCAGTCGTTCCATGGCCTTGCCATACACACTGTCGGCAGTGTATTGGCCTTCGGGATGGTCGCCGCACGGTTTGCCTGCCAGCAGTTCAATGGCATCGTTAATGTGTTCGACCGTCCAGATATTGAACTTGCCCTGGCGGATTGCCTGAACGACTTCTTCGCGCAGCACGACATTTTCCGCATTGGCTAGCGGGATGATCACCCCCTGATCGCCGGTAAAGCCCTGATCGGCGCAAATACGATAGAACCCTTCGATCTTGTGCGAAATACCGCCGACCGGCTGGGCCTGTCCGAACTGGTTCATTGATCCGGTGACACCGATATTCTGGCGCATGGGGATGTTCGAGATTGCCGAGATGATCGCGCAAAGCTCTGCCATGGAGGCGGAGTCACCTTCAATGCCACCATAGTTCTGCTCGAACGTGACGTTGCAGGCAAAGGAGAGCGGGAATTCTTGCGCAAAGCGGGACTTCAGGAACCCTTCGATGGTCATGACCGATTTCTGTTGCAGGGGGCCGGACATGTCGACCATGCGTTCGATGTTCAAAACCCCGAGACTGCCGACATAGGACCGTGCCGAAACACGTGCGGGCAGGCCAAAGGCATGATCGCCATAATCCAGAACGGTCAGGGCGTTGACTTGCCCGACAACCGCACCATAGCTGTCGATCAGGATTTCGCGACGCTGAACCCGCTCATGGGACCGGTCTTCAAGGCGGCTGTTGCGGTGGCGGCGTTCTTCGATGGCGCGGCGGACGTCGGCAGCCCGGATGCTGCTGCGTTTGTCGGTCTTGGCCAATGCACCGGCCTCGATTGCAACATCTTCGACCCGTTCGATCTGGGCTGTCAGTTTGTCACGTTCCCCGGCCCAGCGGGCCGCCTGACCCAGCAATTGACGGATTGCACCGTTATCAAGCGGGATACCGGTACGTGCCAAGGCAGACTCGCGTAGTAACCCGGTATAAATCGAAATATTGCGACCCGCTGCGGGCATATCGGCGTCGATATCAGCCTTGACCCGGAAATGGTTGCGGAAATCAACATCCAGCGAGAAGAAGGTATAGTAATATTTCGGTGCGCCGACGATCACGACCTTGACGTCAAGCGGGATGGGGCGCGGTTCCGGTGCACCGGCAGTTGGCGGGCCGGATTTATGGGTTTCCTCGATGCGGATTTCGCCATCACGAAGGGCTGCCTTAAGAAACGCCCAGCTGTCTTCGTGTTCGACCAGCGATTCCGCGCGTAAAACCAGAACGCCGCCATTGGCGCGATGCAGGGCACCTGGCTTGATCAGGCTGAAATGCGGGTGCATGCCACCGGCCACCGGGCGGTACTGGATTTGACCAAACAGGTTATCATAGCTTGGGCTTGGTTCCAGAACGACATCAGGATGCTTGTCGCGCGAATGGTCGATCAGAAGATTGACCGCATAACGGTCATCGACGGTTTCGGGCATTTTGCCGTCGCCACTGTCGATGGCAGGTTGGTCGCTGGCTTCTTCGAACGCGTCGATATTATCCAGAATGTCTTTTTCAAGTGCCTCGAACCAGGCCTTCATACCCGGTGATGTGAACTTGTCGCGAATTTTGCGAATACGCGGTTTCAGAACAACTTTGGCTGCCCCGCGGCGAAGCGCATCAAGCGTATCGGCGATCTGTTCTTCAAGATCGCGGGTCGAAAGCAGCGTCTTGCGAGCTTCTTCGGCGACTTCTTCAAATGCGTCTTCGGCTTCGGCGCGGCGCTCCTTGGGGATTTCGTCAAGAGAAACCGGCTCGCCTTCTTCGTTCAGCGCGACGATCATTACGCCTTTTTCGTTTTCCTGAACGTCAAGACCACGTTCGCGGGCATATTCACGCAGCGCATCAAACTTTTCGCGCAGCTGGGTGCGTGCTTCTTCCGTCTGGGTCTGGGTTTCGGTCAGATGAGCCGGGGCGTTGAAGGCGGATGCAAATGCCTCGCGCAGGTGCGATACCAGCGTTTCCATCGCATCGGCCAGCTTGCGGCCTTCACCGGCGGGAAGGGCATAGGGACGCGGGCGATTGGTACGCGAAAAGTTGTTCAGATATACCCAATCCTGTGGGGCCGGGCGTTCTTCCATCGATTTCTTCAGATAATCGAGCGTTGCGGTCATGCGACCAGCACGATCAAGGCCCAGAACAAAGATGTTAAATCCTGGCTCGGACATCGAAAGACCGAACTTCAATGCTTCTGCGGCGCGGTAATGTGATGAAAAATCGAAAATTTCAGGTGACTGGTCTTTGTGTGGGCTGCGAATCCGGAAATGTGGGAAACCACAATCATCAGCGTCGAGGCGGGAAACTGGCATTTGCTGTCTTTCTGCTGCCCAAAAGGATGTGATCAGACAGGCGCGCCGATCACGAAATCTTATCTTGGAAGCAACGCGATAGGCCGGTCAAGTGCAGCTTGCTGATTTTGCATTTACCGATGACTGGCAGGGGTGGATCATCCTTCTGTCGACCTTGACGTTACGAACAGCTATCCCCATTGATTGAGTAATAAACTCAAAAAAGCTTTGAAGGGGAATCGGGGACGGCATGGGGCATTTGTCTCGCATTCGAAGCGGTACAATCTTTGGTTTGTATCTGCTTGCCTCGATTGGCGGAGGAATTGGCGTTTCCGGCGCGCAGGAAACCGTCATTACCTATCGCCCTCCGCCAGAAGCGGCAGAAAATCATGTTTACCCACAACGACTTCTGGCCGAGGCCCTTAACCGGACAGCGGATCGATACGGCGATGTGCGCATTACGCAGGCCTTTGCCACCGTTTCGCGCGACAGAAGCAAGGTTCTTCTTGAAGAAGGTCGGTATTTGCATGTCATGGCTGAAGTCCCGCGACCGAATTGGGAAAACGATCTGATCCCGATTTACATTCCGCTTCGCAAAGGGCTTCAGGGGTACCGGTTGTTTTTCATAAACCGCGAACTCCAGCCTTTGATGGACAAGGTTGAAACACTTGACGATCTCAGACGGTTTTCGACCGGATCCGGTGCACAATGGTCGACTACCCTGATCCTTGAAAATGCGGGGTTTGATGTTGTAACCGGGCACGATTACGAAACAATGTTTGATATGTTCAGCTTGCGCCGTTTTCAGACATTCAGTCGGGGCATCAACGAAATATTCTTTGAGCTCGACACCATGTCGGACAAATATCCTGACATGTATATCGAAACCGGACTGGCTCTTCATGTACCGTTGCCAGTGTATTTTTTCGTGACACCGACAAAACCGAAGCTGGCCGAACGTATCGAACTTGGTCTGCGCGAAATGATCGCCGATGGCAGTTTCGATAAATTGTTCATGGAATATCACGGCGATCTGATCCGGCGGGCAAATCTTGCAAATCGCAAGATATTCCGTCTCGAAAACCCGAACCTGAGCAACCGGGTCCCGCTTGAAAACCCTGATCTGTGGTATTGATTACCTGATCTGGCCTACATTACGACCGTGTTGCCAAATTCGCTGGTTTGCAGAAGCCGTTCGACAATCTGAACGCCTTCACGTAGCCGTTCGGTCGATTTTTCCGCGCCAAAACAAAGTCGTAGCCCGCGTGGCGGGTGCCCAACGGAAAACTGTTGTGCAGCGGTCAAAAGAACACCGTTGTTGGCCGCATTCATCACCAGTTCGCCTGGATCAATATGATCAGGCAGGCCGAGCCAGATATGATAATTGGTGGGATGGAACCGCACGTCATATCCCTTGAGTGTGCCAAGAATGATCGAAAGACGTCTTGCGGCTTCTTCGCGATGCCAGGCTTCGTATCGTTTAAGACTGCCATCCTCGATCAGCCGTGAAACCAGTTCAAGATTGATGGCTGACACCATCCAGCAGGTGGATCGGATGGCGCTGGCAAGTTTGGCGATCATTTCGCCCGGCGCATGGATATAACCGACCCGAAGGCCGCCACCGATGCTTTTGGATACGCCGTCCAGATAGATGCTGCGTTCAGGCGCAAAGCATGACAGCGGGGGTGGGGCGTCGGGATTGAGGAAATGATAAATTCCGTCTTCAATCAAAAGCAGATCGTATTTGCGCATCAGTTCTGCGATTTCCATGCGGCGCTTCTGGCTCATGGTGCTGCAAAGCGGATTATGCAGTGTCGGCATCAGATAGATCGCGCGCGGGCTTTGCGTGCGGCACAGATTTTCCAGTGCTTCGGGAATAATGCCTTCTTCGTCCATAGAAACACCGCGCAGGCGGAATTGCAGAAGATTGGCCAGGCTGCGCAGGTTCGGATAGGTCAATTCCTCGCACAGGACCAGATCACCTGGTCGTACGGTTGCCAGCAATGAAACCGTCATGCCGTGTTGAACGCCTGCGGTTGGCAGGACGCGTTCGGGATTGTCATCCAGCCCAAGGGCACCTGCCATCGAAGCGAGAGCACGCCGATGGCCCGGCATGCCATATTCCGACTTGTAGGTGATCATGTCATTTAACGGCGTGCATTTGGCAACGTCGATCAGGACATTGCGAATATGGTCTTCACGTGGGGGCAGGGGGCAATTCATCCGGAAGTTGACCGGGCCGATATCCTCGGCGTCGTCATTTGCCGTTTCCCGGGTCATCGCGCCGATATTGTTGCTGAAATGGCCCGGTGCGGGGACCGTTACCGCCATATCCAGTTCGCTTTGCAATCCGCCCAGCACATATGTGCCGCGCCCGACTTCGCCTGCGACAAGCCCCAGTCTTTCCGCCTCGCGATAGGACCGGGTGATTGTGCCGACGGTGACGCCAAGGTGATAGGCGAGATCGCGATGGGTGGGAAGGCGGTCGCCGGGTTTGAGTGACCCGTCATTAACCGCGCTGCGGATGGCGTGTGCGATCTGCCGATAAACAGGACCGCTGCCGCCTTCAATGTTTGGAAGCCATATTGTCATGGTGACAATGTTTAAATTGACACAGTGACAATGTCAATGACAAAACGAAATCGGTACAATTAATCGACAGGAGGAAGTGATGGTAAATTGTAACGATACAATCCGGTTTCCCGAAATCAATATCAAAGGAAATGCACAGATGAACACCAAAGGCGCCGTCAAGGCGACTACCTGGCGTTCTGCTGTTGCCGGCATCGCTGTCTCCGTGTTGGAACGTGTTCGCGTATGGCAAGAAAGTGCACGCAATCGCAGAATGTTAGAGCAACTTGACGATCATCTTTTGAAAGATGTCGGAATGACGCGGTCTGATCTGGATCGTGAATTGTCAAGGCCGTTCTGGATAGGGTTCCCCCCGCGCAGCTAGGTGAAGTTGCGCCGAACGGAGGTTTACGCTCCCTCGTGCCTCCGTTCGAACCTTGTCTGGAATTGTACCAATAATTCACATTCGATTGTACTCATAAACTATCCTAAAGGGTGACAATGTCGTTGTTTACGGTAAACGAACTTCGCGAGGCTGCGGCTTATGTCCATGAATATGTGGCGTCGACGCCGACTATTCGCTGGCCGTTGCTGGATCGGGCGACGGGATTGTCCCTGTATGTGAAACATGAAAACCATACACGCCTTGGGGCGTTCAAAATTCGCGGCGGGCTGACATTTTGCCGTTATCTGAAAACCTCGCTTGGCGTATCGCGCGGTATCATAAGTGCCACACGCGGCAATCATGGGCAAAGCCTTGCGCATGCGGCCAGTCAGTCGGGTATTTCGGCAACCATTATCGTCCCGCATGGCAATTCGGTTGAAAAGAACGCAGCGATGCGGGCCTGGGGGGCCGAGGTCATCGAGCATGGCGATGACTTTCAGGACGCGGCCGAATATGCCGCCCAACATGCCGTGGCCGAGGATCTGGTCATGGTGCCGCCATTCCACCCGGAACTTGTGCGTGGTGTTGCATCATATGGGCTGGAACTGTTTGACGCGGTCAAAAAGCTTGACCGGATTTATGTGCCGATTGGCATGGGATCAGGGATCTGTTCGTTGATTACGGTGCGCGATGCACTGGGCCTTGATACCGAAATTATCGGTGTTGTCGCGGAGGGTGCAGATGCCGTCCTGCAATCCTTCCGGGCGGGCAAGGTAATTACAACGCCAACGGCGAATACGTTTGCGGATGGTGTTGCCTGTCGCAGTCCTGATCCGGCTGCGTTTGAAATCATCAAAGCCGGTGCATCCGATATCGTCGCTGTCAGTGACGATCAAATCCGTGATGCAATGCGCCTTTATTTCAGTTCCTGCCACACCCTTGCCGAAGGGGCCGGAGCCGTTTCGCTTGCGGCAGCCATTGCGGATCGTGAACGCAATATCGGCAAGAAGACGGCTGTCATTCTGAGCGGCGCCAATATTGATCGGGCCGACTATGCCCGCATCCTGAACGGAGATACCCAATGAGCCGCCCCTTAAATCGTGCCGAAAGCAGCCCCACTGCACCAACGGCGCGTCATCTGATGTTTGACGATCTTGAACAGCTTGACCAGATCCTGGCCGCAACCAGCGATATGGCACGGGCGTTTGTTCAGGGTGCCGATGACATGGATGTAACCTGCCGCGACTTTTCTGCCTTTGATCCCTCGCGCCCGATGCCGGGGCAGGGTCGCGGTACGCTTGATGCGTTGCGGGCAGCGAAGGAAGAAATTCTGCCGCTGCTCGCCGCATCAATCGGTCCCCGTTATCTTGGCTTTGTGACCGGTGGAACCACACCCGCCGCCCTTGCCGGTGACTGGCTGACCGCTGCGGTTGACCAGAACGCCACCGGACCGGAAGGCAGTGTTACGGCGGCGGTCGAGGAACAGGTGATCAGTTGGCTGTGCGACTTGGCCGGTTTGCCCAAGGGGCGGTTTGACGGTGTTTTGACCACCGGGGCGACGGTATCCAACCTTTTGGGGCTTGTTGCCGGTCGCCAGTGGTGCGGCCAGCAGATCGGTGTTGATGTTGACGCTGATGGGGCCGGTGTTCTTCCGAGTTTTGAAATCTTTGCGGCGAGCCCGCATGCCAGCATGATCAAGGATTTATCGGTCACCGGTATCGGTCGTAATAGCTTTACCAAGGTTGCGACCCAACCCGGGACCGAAGAAACCGATATTGTCGATCTTAAGGCGAAGCTTGCGGCAAGTACGGCCAAGGCCAAGATGGTCATTGCATCTGCCGGAACGGTGAACGCCACCGATTTCGACAATCTGGTCGCTATTGCCGATTTATGTGCGGCGTTTGGGGCGTGGCTGCATGTAGATGCGGCGTTTGGCATGTTTGCTGCCCTTGATGATCGTCGTGCCCATTTGCTGGCGGGGCTTGACCGTGCGGATTCCATCACGTCCGACGGTCATAAATGGCTGAATGTTCCCTATGATTGCGGAATTTTCCTGACCCGGCATATCCGTGTACTTGAAACCTGCTGCCGGGCATTTGCGCCTTATCTGCAGACCGAGGCAGTCGGTAATATGTATATCAATCGCGGGGTGGAAAACTCCCGCCGGTTCCGGGCCTTGCCGCTTTGGTTGGCGATGGTGGCCTATGGTCGAGACGGATTTGCCGGTATTGTTCGGGCGAACTGTGATCAGGCTGCTGATCTGGCGCAGTGGGTGCGCGGTCATGAACGGCTTGAATTGCTGAGCGAACCCAAACTCAACGTGACCATGTTGACCGGTCCGGGAAGCGATGATGACAATCGCGCCTTGCTGACGCGAATCAATGCGACCGGCAAACTGTTTATGACGCCAACGATTTATGGTGGCCGGTTCGGGTTCCGTGCTGCGTTCAGCAACTGGCGCATGCAGGATCACGATATGGAGATTGTAAGAAACGCAATTGACGGTGTCCTGTAACAGCGTTGTTTTTTGACATATGTAGAGATCATTCAGGATAGACGACTTATGACCACACTTCCGATTTACCAGATTGACGCGTTCGCAGACCGGATGTTTGCCGGTAATCCGGCGGCGGTGGTGCCGCTCGATAGTTGGCTGTCTGATGCGGTAATGCAGAATATCGCCTTGGAAAACAATCTGTCGGAAACAGCCTTCGTGGTGAAGCTTGATCCGGCAAAGAATGACGGAGCTGATTTTCATATCCGATGGTTCACACCAACGGTCGAAGTGCCGCTTTGCGGGCATGCGACGCTGGCAAGTGCGTTTGTCATTTTCAATATGCTGGGCTTTGGCGGTGATTTGATTCGCCTGCAAAGTGCTAGCGGAATTCTGACTGCGCGCCGTGATGGTGATGCGATTGTGCTTAATTTCCCCAAGCAATCGATTGCTCCTGACGATGTTCCGGCGCACGTCCTTGCCGCCATATCCGACGCAAGGCCGACAGGAACATTCCGGGTTGCCAGCCGGGATACGGATTTTGTCGTGGTCTATGATGATGCATCGGTGGTGCGGAACATGACCCCCGATATGTCAGCATTGGGAAAACTCGCCGAACGCGGTGTGATCGTTACCGCACCGGGCGATCAGCCGGGCATCGATATGGTATCGCGGTATTTCCTGCCCGCCCTTGGCATCGATGAGGACCCGGTCACCGGCTACATGCATTGCGTTGTCTCGCCGTATTGGGCGGAACGCAACGGGAAATCCAATGTTGTCGGCTATCAGGCGTCCAAGCGCGGCGGGATTGTTGATTGTACGATTGATGGTGATCGTGTCCATCTGAAGGGCAATGCGCTTTTGTATCTCAAGGGCGAGATTTATTTGCCTGATTGACGTCGGACAGATTGTCGAAAAGCGATCATTGCAATGGCGGGCAGGGCACAACACTGCCCGCCATTTTTATGGAAAGTCGCTGGTTTTCTATGACCTTACGTGGCTGGCTGATCTACCCACTATCGCGCAGGGCCGCGATCACACGTTTGATTTTTATTGACCTCTTGCAGGGGCTTTCGTCTAAGTAAGGACAAAATACGACTTTCGGGGAATGGACAGACCTTCAAAATTGTCTGCCACAACCCCGTATCAAAGCGCTGTTGCAGGGGAAGATAGATCGTGATCGATAGTGTTGTCGCCAGTTCTGCGACGCCATTACAGATGTGGGTGGTTTTGGCACTGGTCGCCGGATCGCTGGTTCTGTACGGGCTGGAGCGCATATCGCTCGAACTGACCAGCATGGCGCTGATTGCCATATTGCTGTTGTTCTTCAATTTCTTCCCGCTGCCCGATGCCGAGGGCAACAACCTTCTGGATGCTGGCGCGTTGATGTCGGGGTTTGCCAACCCCGCCTTGTTGACCGTGTTATCCTTGCTTGTTGTTGGGCAGGGCATGGTTTTGACCGGTGGGGTCAGCTATATCGCCGGTCTGATTACCGAACATGGTGGCAAGAACGCATCCGTGGCGATTTTTATCGGTCTGTTTGTTGTGATGCTGATGTCGGCGTTCCTGAACAACACCCCGGTTGTTGTTATCTTCATACCGATCATTCAGGCACTGGCTGAACGTATCCAGCGTTCACCAAGTGCTTTGATGATTCCGCTTTCTTACGTTGCGATTCTGGGCGGTATGACGACCCTGATCGGGTCTTCGACCAACCTTCTGGTATCAAGCTCCTTGATCGAACTTGGCATGCCTGCGCTAGAATTCTTCGAATTCACCGTGATTGGAAGCGTGCTTGCCCTGTCCGGGTTTATTTACGTCCTGTTTATTGCGCCGCGTCTTTTGCCCGCATTGGCATCGATGCGTAGCAAGCTTGCCAACCCCGACAGCAGCGGAAAACAGTTTATCGCCCAGATTACGGTTGGTCCGGCATCGCAGATGATCGGCAGCCGCCCGGTTGCGGGTTTCTTTAAGAACCTGCCCAACATCACGATCCAGATGATCGTCCGGCGCGAACATGCCGACCTGCCGCCGTTCGAAGAGGACATGGAAATCCAGGCAGGTGACGTTCTTGTCGTTGCCGCCACGCGCAAGGCCCTGACCGAGGCGCTTCAGAAAGACCCGGGGCTTTTGCATGCAGAAGCCGCCGCCGTTCACGAAGGCGGCGAGGAGATTCCGCAAAAGTCGACGCAGCTTCTGGCCGAAGTGATGCTGCCGCCGGGTTCGCGCCTGATCGGGTTCAACCTTGAACAGATCGGTTTCAGATATCAGTACAAGTGCCTTGTTCTTGGTATCCAGCGCCGTTCGCGCATGATCCGCACGCAGATGACCGAAATACGCCTTGAAGCCGGTGACGTTCTTCTGGTGCAGGGAAGGTCCGAGGATGTTGAAGCTCTTCGTACCATTCGCGATGTGGTTTTGCTGGAATGGTCGACGCGCACCTTGCCGCGCCCGTTCCATGCGCGCCGTGCCGCGACCATTTTCCTTGGCGTGATTGCGGTTGCCGCGACCGGCCTTGTGCCGATCATGGTTTCAAGTTTTATCGGTGCGGCACTGATGATCGCATCCGGGGCGCTTAATCTGCGTCAGGCATCGCGTGCAATTGATCGAAAGATCGTGCTGCTGGTGGCGGCTGCTCTTGCCCTTGGCAATGCCTTACAGCTAACCGGCGGGGCCGAATTCGTTGCTGATCAATTGTTGGCGGCAACGCGCGGGGCTCCGGCGCCGATCATCCTGTCATTGTTCTTCCTGATCGTGGCGCTCTTTACCAACGTTTTGTCGAACAATGCCTGTGCTGTTCTGTTCACACCCATCGGCATTGGCATGGCCCAAAACCTTGGGGTGGAGCCGCATATCTTCGCTATTGCGGTGGTGATGGCGGCGAACTGTTCGTTTGCATCACCGGTCGGGTATCAGACCAACCTTCTGGTGATGGGGCCGGGGCACTATCGATTTGTCGACTTCCTGCGCGCCGGGACACCATTGATCATCATCTTGTGGCTGGTGTTCAGTCTGTTTGCCCCGTGGTATTACGACATCCCGTTCTGATCCGGATTTCGGATGAGAAATCGGCTGATCTGTCATGCAAATACGGGCAGTTCTGATGCGCCAAAGGCGTTTGACTTTTGCGCATGTCGCAATAGGATCGGGCTCCGATTTTGACGAAGAATTATGCGCCTGCATCGTTCGATTATCTCAGGAATATGCTGATGGCCCAGAACGCCAATGTAACTGCCAATTCCACTGATGCCTTTGCCAAACCAAATCAGCGCCCCGAAAGCCCGAATTTTTCGTCGGGCCCATGCAAAAAACGTCCGGGCTGGTCGGCGGATGCACTTGATACCCGTGTTCTTGGCCGGTCGCATCGTTCCAAGTTCGGCAAGGAGCGCATGGAAGAGGTCATTGACCGTTCACGCGCGATCCTGAACCTGCCTGATGATTATCTGCTTGGCGTTGTTCCCGCGTCCGATACCGGTGCGGTGGAAATGGCGATGTGGTCGCTTTTGGGGCCGCGCGGCGTTGATATGCTGGCATGGGAAAGTTTCGGTTCGCTTTGGGTGACCGATGTCCTGAAACAGCTTAACCTGCCAGATGTTCGTGTTATGGAAGCCGATTATGGCAAATTGCCCGATCTTGGCGCCGTTGATTTTGACCGGGATGTCGTTTTCACATGGAACGGCACGACTGCAGGTGTCAGGGTGCCCAATGGCGACTGGATCGCATCGGACCGCAAAGGTTTGACAATTTGCGATGCAACCTCGGCGATTTTTGCCATGGAACTGCCATGGGACAAGCTGGATGTTGTCACCTATAGCTGGCAGAAGGTTCTGGGCGGTGAAGGTGGCCATGGAATTATTATCCTGAGCCCGCGTGCGGTTGAGCGCCTTGAAAACCACAATCCGGCCTGGCCAATGCCGAAAATCTTCCGCATGACCAAGGGCGGAAAGCTGATTGATGGCATTTTCCGCGGGGAGACCATCAATACCCCGTCGATGCTGGTGGTCGAAGATGCCATTGATGCCCTGAAATGGGCCGAAGACATCGGCGGTCTTGAAGGTTTGCTGAAACGTACCCGCCAGAATCGCGCCTATCTTGATGAATGGCTTGCCAAAAGTGACTGGGCGGCTGATTTGTCGGAAAAGCCGGAAACGGCATCCAATACATCGATGTGCATCAAGATTGTTGATCCGTGGGCATTGTCGTTGCCGACGGAAAAGCAGGCAGCATTGCCAAAACGCATTTCGCAAATCCTTGAAGCCGAAGAAATCGCGATGGATATCAATGGCTATCGTGATGCGCCTCCGGGGCTTCGGATTTGGGGCGGTGCGACTGTGGAACCCAGTGATGTCAAGGCGTTGCTGCCTTGGCTCGACTGGGCCTATGCGACGGTCAAAGCTGAAATTCAGGCTGGCTGAACGGCATTTCGTAAGTATTATTTGCGTCTTCGGGGGTTTTCCCGTTGCCCTGTCCGGCACAAAGCGGTAGTAACCGCTACCGGATATATAGATCAGGCACGACCTGAACCGATTTTGCGCGCCTTGTCCGGAAAGCACACATAATGACCGAACTTGCCAGGAAAGCTCTTTTGCCCGCCGGCCTTCAGGATGTTCTGCCTGGAACCGCCGCACGGGAAGCTGACATCCGCGAAAAGCTGATGAGCAGTTTCGCACATGCGGGCTATGACCGGGTCAAGACGCCGCTGGTCGAATTCGAAGAAAGCCTTCTGGAAGGTGCTGCTCCCGAACTTGCCACCCAAACGTTCCGCCTTATGGATCCGGTGTCGCACCGGATGATGGGGGTTCGTTCCGATATGACCCCGCAGGTCGGCCGCATTGCCGCGACCCGTCTGGGGGATGCGCCGCGTCCGCTGCGTCTTTCCTATTCCGGCGATGTATTGCGCATCAAGGGCACACAGTTGCGTCCTGAACGTCAGTTTGCCCAGGTCGGGGCGGAACTTATTGGCGTGTCCAGTGCCGCAGCGGATACCGAGATTGTGTTGCTGGCGCTTGAGGCGCTGGAGCATGTCGGTCTGCCCGATGTTTCGGTTGATCTGAATTTGCCGACCCTGCCGGTACGCCTGTTTGATGCGTTTGGCGTCGCGCCCGATGATCGCGAAACGCTGATCGCGGCCCTTGAACATCGCGATGTTGCCGCGGTCAAAGCGGTTAGTGGCAATGTAACCGATGTGCTTGTTGCCCTGCTTGAGGCGGCCGGTCCGGCGCAGGCGGCATTGCCGAAGCTTAGAAAACTTGAATTGCCGCTGGGCGCATCCGAAGAATTGCACCGTTTGATCGAGGTTGCCGAACGCATTCTGGCATCCGATCTTGATGCAGCCCTGACCATCGATCCGGTTGAAATGGCCGGTTTCCGCTATCAGACCGGTGTCAGCTTTACCCTGTTTGCCAAGCATGTGCGCGGTGAGCTGGGGCGCGGCGGCCGTTATCGGGCGGGTGGTTCGGGCGGCGAAGCCGCAACCGGTATGTCGCTTTTCATGGATACGATTTTGCGCGGTCTTGCCGATGTAAAGCCGGTCGAACGTGTGTATCTGCCATTGGGCACGCCACAGCGCGAAGCGCGCAAATTGCGCAAAGACGGCCATTATACCGTGGCAGCACTTGAAGGTGCGGCCGAAGCCAAAACAGAAGATGCGGCGCGCAAGGAAGCACGTCGCATGGGATGCAGTTTTATTTATCTTGGCGGCCAGATTGTGCCGCTGGGTGCGTAACCCAGAACCATTTCTTATCGCGCAAGGAGTTTTGCGATGACCAATGTTGCCGTGATCGGTTCCCAATGGGGGGACGAGGGGAAAGGCAAGATCGTCGACTGGCTGTCCGAACGGGCAGACGTCGTTGTGCGTTTCCAGGGCGGTCATAACGCCGGTCATACTTTGGTGATCGACGGAACCACCTATAAGCTGAGCCTTTTGCCGTCGGGTATTGTTCGCAAGAACAAGCTGTCGGTTATTGGTAACGGCGTTGTCGTTGATCCGTGGGCGCTTCTGACCGAGATTGACCGCCTTAAAGGGCAGGGCGTTGAAATTACGCCGGAAAACCTGCGCGTAGCCGAAAATGCCTGCCTGATCCTGCCGTTGCACGGCAATCTGGACAAGGCACGCGAAGCCGCGGCGACAGGCAACAACAAGATCGGTACGACCGGTCGCGGGATCGGCCCGGCATATGAAGACCGCGTTGGCCGCCGTGCAATCCGCGTTGGCGACCTGGCCGATGTTGAACTTCTTGAAGCCAAGGTCGAAAACCTTCTGACCCACCACAATGCGCTTCTGCGCGGTTTGGGCCAGCCGGAAGTTGATGGTGCGGAACTGTTGGCGCAGCTTAAGGAAATCGCACCGAAAATCCTGCCATTCTCGGACACTGTCTGGAAGTCGCTGAACCAGTTCAAGGAAGCCGGTCAGCGTATCCTGTTTGAAGGTGCGCAGGGCACGATGCTTGATATCGATCATGGCACGTACCCATTCGTTACCTCTTCCAACACGGTTTCGGGTCAGGCTGCGGCTGGTTCGGGTATGGGGCCGTCGGGTGTCGGTTATGTTCTGGGGATCACCAAGGCATACACCACACGCGTTGGCGAGGGACCGTTCCCGTCCGAGCTGTTTGACGCGGATGGTGAACGTCTTGGTGAACGTGGTCATGAATTTGGAGTTGTCACCGGGCGTAAACGTCGTTGCGGCTGGTTTGATGCAGCCCTTGTCCGACAGTCGGTCAAGGTTAACGGTATTACCGGTATTGCACTGACCAAGCTTGACGTTCTTGACGGGTTCAAGGAAATCAAGATCTGTACCGGCTATGACATTGATGGCAAAATCTATGACCATCTTCCGGCGAACCAGCGTCTTCAGGCCAAAGCCAAACCGGTTTATGAAACCATTGAAGGCTGGTCGGAAACCACGATGGGTGCGCGTAGCTGGGCCGATCTTCCTGCGGCGGCGATCAAATATGTTCGCCGGATCGAAGAGCTGATCGAGGCACCGGTTGCGTTGCTGTCGACCAGCCCGGAACGTGATGATACCATTCTGGTTCACGACCCGTTCAGCGCCTGATCGCGTGTTTGAATGAAAATGCAAAAGCCACCGGTTCTTCCGGTGGCTTTTTTCGTTTCAGGTGAATGATTTGGCCGATCCGGTCCTTGTTTGCAGCGCGGATAACGGCTTGCTCCGTTTTGTTATCGGCAGTATCGTTTCAGGGGACCAGAGGACACGACAAAACAGCTTTCCAAGTAGGGGCTTTGAACGTGTTTCCTCCAACAAAGAAAAACCGGGGCTCATGGCACAAGAAGCGGAAATGCAGAAACAGGATGTTTCCGACGGCGCTGACGAACAGGATGGCGCCGGGGAGAAAAAGGATTCCCGGGCGCAGGGACCAGGCTTGGGCGGAGAGGAACCCGCTGCCAGTGGCGGTGGCGGACGCAGTGTCGAAATTGGCAATTTCCGTGTGTTTTCGGATCTTCGGCTTCCTGAATACGATATGGGTAATTGCAAGGCCTATGCTGCGGATAATCTGCGCCGCGAAGAAGGTGGTGCATTCGCACTTGTCACCGACCCGACTGTTCCAACGCGTCAAGACCTGATCAGATTTCTGACGGGGGTGCATATCGGTGGGCAGATCGATCTTCTGGACCATGAAATTGCCCACTGGCCGCTATTGGACCGCAAGACAATGGTGCTTTTCTATGAAAAGCCAGCAGGTGGTCGTGTTCTGGTGCCCGGCGAAAAACAGAGAAAGATAGACGAGCACGATTTTGCCAAAGTTGTTATCGAACCGTTGATGCATGTGTTGCAGGCTGTGGCCGACAAAGGGCTGACGCATCGGAATATTCGTGCAGACAATCTTTTCTTTGGCGATCCGATGGCTGAGAAGGTTGTCGTTGGGGATTGTTGTGCTGCCCCTGCCGGTTTCAATCAGCCACTGGTTTACGAGACCATATCCCGAATGACTGCCGACCCTGCCGGTCGCGGGTTGGGAACGCTGCTTGACGATCTTTATGCCTTGGGCATGACGATTGCCGCCCTTGGTATTGGGCATACGCCTCTTCAAAAGCTGCGCGAACAGGACATTATCGACGTTAAACTGTCCAAGGGGTCGTTCCAGGCCGTGGTCATGAATGAAAAACTGCCATTGGCATTGATTGAACCAGTGCGTGGACTTTTATGTGATGACACTGAAGAACGATGGGGATTTGCCGAACTGAATGCCTGGATCGATGGCCGTCGAGCAAAACCGGTCCAGTCAAATACCGAGCGAAGAGCGGCCCGATCCCAGAACCTGGCGGGCAAGGATTATTATACTGCGCGATCACTTGCGCAGGGGATTGCAAAGAACTGGGTCAACTCGCTTGCACCGCTTCGCGATGGTACTGTTGAAATATGGTTGCGCCGCGGACTTGCGGATAATGACCGCGCCAAACACATGTCTGAAGCAATACGGCAATTGCAGTGGGCTGGTGCGGATAAGCGCGCGGCCGAGGATATCCTGGTTGCCAAATCAATTATCATCCTTGATCCATCCGGAGCAATCCGGTTCAAGGGCTTTTCTGCGATGGTTGATGGTCTGGGCAGCATGCTGTCCTATGATGTTCAGCACGGTCGTGGGCCGCAGCGTTTTGCCGATGTTGTGGTCCGCGATATTCCGTCCTTCTGGTTTGGCCGTCAGGGCGGGTACAGCCCGGAAATTCAGAAGCTGCAGCAGGCGTACAAAAACCTGCGATACTATATCCAGCAGCAAAGTGCCGGTTATGGCTATGAGCGGTGCCTTTATGCCATCGTGCGCAATCAGCACTGTCTGAGCCCGATGATCGAGAAAGATTATGTTGTCGATATAACGCAGCTTTTGCCAGCACTGGAAAAAGCTGCCGCAGATTTGCCTGACGATAGCTGGCCAGTGGACCGACATATCGCGGCCTTTATCGCGACCCGCCTTGAGGATGATGTCGAGGCACAGCTTCTTGCTCTGCAGAATCCATCTGATGAAGTTGAATACAGTCGTGCGATTATCAGTATGCTGGCACTTGTTCAATGGCGACATGGCCCCGATAACCTTCAGAACCTGTCCCATTGGGTCGCACGTTTGATGGAGCCCGCGGTCAAGGTATTTCACAGCAAAGCCAGACGGGAACGGGTCGAGCACGAAATCCCGAAGCTGGCCAAGCGCGGCAATCTGGTCGAACTTTATAATCTGATCAATGACGAACAGGAACGCAGAAAGGACCAGACCGAATTCATCACCGCGGTCGAGGAATATTCCGAAGCGGAAAGCGAGGTTTTTGATCTTGAATCATCAGGTCCCGCACGGCTTGAACTGGCAGAAAAAGTCGGTCAGCAGGCGGCAGCTTTTGCGTCGACCATGATTGCATTGCTGACGGTGTCGGCACTGTTTCTGATGCATATCTGGTAGGGGACGGGGATGGCAAGACAGTCTGGCAGTAAAAAGAAAAGTGCCTTTTCCGGTTTGTCGGTGGTGGCATCCGCCGTGCTTTTGTTCATGGTAGCTCTGCCGACATTCATTACTTTGGCGGTCGGGCTTTTGCCTTCTATGGTCGCGTTCATGTTTGATCGCAGCCAGGGACGGACCATGTCACGCTGTATTTTCGGTCTGAATTTTTCAGGGGTTGCGCCCTATATCATGGAAATCTGGCAACAGGGGGCGCAAACCGTTGGTGTTGCAACGCAGGAAATTTTCCAGCCCGTTGCCTTGTCGATCATGTATGGCGCAGCCGGTCTTGGCTGGCTTTTGTATCTGGCGATGCCACCGATTGTTGCCAATGTTCTTAACCTGTCGGCCCAGCGTCGGGTTTCCGAGTTGCGCAAGAAACAGCGCGGATTAATCAAAACTTGGGGTGACAGCCTGATCAAGGAAATTGATCGTTCCGGGAAGTGACCGGTTCATTGAATGATATATCTTAAACACAAAAAAGCGGCGGACAATTTGTCCGCCGCAGTCATATTCATTGACGAGGGTAAGGTTGGGACTCACATCGGCAAATCGGTGTGGATCGATTTGCGCACTTTTTCAAAGGCACGTACTTCAATCTGGCGAATGCGTTCGCGCGATATTCCGTATGCGACGCTAAGGTTTTCAAGAGTTACAGGTGAATCGAGCAGGCGACGCTGGGTCAGGATGTCACGTTCACGTGCATTCAGGTGTGACATCGCACTTTTCAGCAGGTTCATCCTTTGAAGGAATTCCTCGCGCTTGCCATACAGGGTTTCCTGATCTTCGTCTTCGCTTTCGATCCAGTCGACCCATTCGCCGTCGCCGTCAATGCGTACCGGCGCATTCAGAGAATGATCTGGTCCGGCGAGGCGGCGGTTCATCATGATCACGTCATCTTCGGAAACGTTCAGCTTTGTCGCGATCAGTTCCACCTGTTCCGGTAGCAGATCTCCTTCATCAATTGCCTGCATCTGGCTTTTGAGTTTCCGCAGATTAAAGAAAAGCTTTTTCTGGGCGGCGGTCGTGCCCATTTTCACCAGCGACCAGGAATGCAGGATGTATTCCTGTATTGCGGCGCGGATCCACCACATTGCGTAAGTCGCAAGGCGGAACCCTTTGTCCGGGTCAAAGCGCTTGACCGATTGAAGCAGGCCTACATTGCCTTCGGAGATCAATTCGTTTATCGGAAGTCCATAACCGCGATAGCTCATGGCTATCTTGGCAACCAGTCGCAAATGGCTGGTAATCAGCTTTTCTGCGGCAGTTGCATCATCATTGTCACGGTATTCACACGCAAACGTCGTTTCCTGTTCAGGTGTAAGCATGGGGTAACGGCGGATGCGCTGCAAATAGACTGTCAGACCATCTTGGGAGATGATTGGAAGTGCATTTCCCTGTTTCATTGAAGCCTCCCGTTACGCTTCGTATAAGGTGCGGTTTATCCCCTAGCACCTTAGACAGGGTATACGTGGGTATTAGAAGGCGTCAATAGATTTTCGACCAAAAAGGTTAGGTCAAACTATCCCAATGGGTAGGTCTAGGCAGGTGATGAGTTCTTGTAAGTCTTCCGGAAGGGGGGCTTTGGTAAGGACGTAATCGCCTGTTTTTGGGTGCAAAAATCCCAGTGTTCTGGCATGTAGCGCCTGTTTCTCAAAGCTGTTCAGAACCTCGTGCACCCGCGAGTTGAACTTCTGGGTAAGTTTGCTTCTACCATAGACAGGATCACAAATAAGTGAGTGACCGAGATGGGTCATATGGACGCGAATTTGATGTGTTCTACCCGTTGCAAGGCGGCACTCGACGAGTGAAGCCAACGAGTCGTCACGTTTTGCCAAAACTTTGTACCGGGTGAGGGCCGGTTTTCCGCCATTTCGCAGCACCGCCATCTTTTTACGGTTGCGTGGGCTTCTGCCAATATTGCCTTCTATTATGCCCTCGCTCTGGCGGGGGACACCCCAGACCACGGCGATATAGGCGCGTTCGATATTTTCCTTGTCCTCGGAAAACAGGGTCGAAAGTGCCCTATGGGTTGCGTCGTTCTTGGCGACCACCATGGCACCGCTGGTGTCTTTGTCGAGCCGATGCACGATGCCTGGGCGCTTTACGCCGCCAATGCCCGAAAGGCTGTCACCGCAATGGGCCAGCAATGCATTGACCAGTGTACCGCTTTCATTGCCCGCTGCGGGGTGCACCACCATCCCGGCCGGTTTGTTGATTACCAGCAGGTCGTCGTCCTCATACAGGATATCGAGCGCGATTTTTTCGGCCACGGGATCGGCCGCAACAGCAGGTGGAATTTCGAGCGCAAACTGATCACCGGATTTGACCTTGTACGACATTTTGGCAACCGGACTACCATTCAGCATCAGATGTCCGTCCTCGATCAGGCTTTTGATGCGTGAACGTGATTGCTCGGGCCATGCGGTTGCCAGAACCTTATCGAGCCTCGCACCTTCATCCGAGGGTAGGGCGATATATTCAAGATGTTCCGCGTTCGGGCCGCTATCCATATTCACATCTGCTGTTGTTCGGGGCCATTTGGGCCGGTGATGTCTGTTGCAGGGCGGTTT
Source organism: Thalassospira lucentensis (assembly GCF_001613805.1). Taxonomy (GTDB): domain Bacteria; phylum Pseudomonadota; class Alphaproteobacteria; order Rhodospirillales; family Thalassospiraceae; genus Thalassospira; species Thalassospira lucentensis_A. The sequence goes on along the minus strand of NZ_LPVY01000003.1, from coordinate 460,037 downwards.
TAATCGCTTGACGATGAAATGCAATCCCGCTTTGCAAACTTGCAATTGGTGTTTCTTGTCGGTATGGCCTTCAATGTTGTCCTGTTCGGCATGCTGTAGTGGCAGCGTGATGCAAGATCAGGCTGTTGATCAACTTATCAATCGGAAATGTGATGCGCGTTATCAAGATTCTGGTCGCTTTTATGGGGGTGCTGATCGTCGCGGGCGTCGCACTTGTGGTTTATGGGGTATCGCGTCAGGAAGATGGTGGCATTGTAACCGATGACCCAACGCCGTCTGTACCGGTTGCCGGGCAGGTTGACGCATCGTCCGGTCTTGATCCGAAACCGGTTGCGCAATTGGCACCGTTCGGAACGATCAATATTGATCTGGCGCCGGGTGAAACGCTGGTTGATTTTTCCCGGCAGGGAAGCGAGGCAACCGTGCGCCTTGAGGGTCGTCAGGGAAGCCGTCTGGTCGTCGTATCCTTGCGAGATGGCACGATCCTTGGGCAAATCCTGCTGGTGGAGCCGCAATAGACCGTTTTCTGCAAGGTGGTTCGATGACCGGATCCGGGTATGTTGTGACGTTGCCAGAAAGTCTGCGTGACGAGGTTTCGGCCTTGGCAGTCAATGCTTGGCCTGAGGAATGCTGCGGCCTTTTGGTTGCAAACGCAGATGATCCGACCACGATTACCCGATTTGTTGTTTCGAGCAATATTGCCGCCGATCCCCTGAAGACATTTGAAATCGATCCGCAAACCCTGATTGCAACGTATCGTTCGGTTCGTGATCGCGGCGAGGTGATTGCCGGGTGCTATCACTCGCACCCTAATGGCGATTGGCAGCCGTCGAAAACAGATTTGTCACGTGCCGAGGAAGCCGGTTTCCTGTGGCTGATCATCGCCACCGATAAAACGGGCCTTGCCGGATACGGGTTATATCGCCGGATGCCTGAACATTCCGGCGATGCAGGCCCGCGCCATTTCATGCGTTGCGAGATTTCCGAAACCTGATCACCGCTTTGCCATCCGTTCAATCAGACCGGTCTGTCTTTCAAGGCATTGCTGCAAGGCAAAGTTTCGTGTGATCGTAAGGCGCGAAAGCTTGCGGATTTCGCGAAGACGTTCAGGGTGTGCCAAAGCTTCCGCCATTGTTGTGGCAAGCTGATCCTCGTCCCAAAAACCGCACATCAATCCGTTCTTTCCATGACGAATGATATCTCGGCACGGTCCGGTATCCGATGCGATTACAGGTGTTCCGCATGCCATGGCTTCAAGGACTGACCATGACAAAACAAACGGATATGTCAGATAGACATGGGCCGAACTGATCTGGAACAGGCGGATCAGCTGGTCATGCGGAATTTGCCCAAGAAAGGCAATTCGGGACGGATCCATGCCGGTTTCTGACATCATGGCGTCACGCCATTTCTTTCCGTCACTGCGGGGGGATCCATAACTGATGCCGTCACCACCCGCGACGACAAAAGTAACCTCCGGGTTTTGACTGGACAGTTTTGCCGCAGCACGCATGAACTGCGGGAACCCGCGATAGGGTTCAAGGTCGCGCGCGACATAGGTGATTACCGGATCACCCTGCCGGACAACGCGGCCATCGGGCAGGATCAGTTCTGCTTTTTCATCCGGGCGGCAGCGATGGATATCAATACCATCATGGCAAATCCCGATCTTGTTGTGGAAGCTTTGCGGGAAGGCAGCTTTTTGCCAAGCCGTTGGGCTGATCCCGGCATCAATGGTTTCCAGACTTGAAAGCTGCGCGTTGTTGCGCAACCGAAGCTGGGTTCGCTTGGCCAATGTAACCGTTTCGGTCGGATCGAAACCGACATCGCGCCCCTCGGCATGATAGTAATGTTCGCAATAACCGATCAGTGGTGTCTTGCGCAGGACATCCCGCGCAAACATCATGCCGCCCCAGCCAATATGCCCGTAGACAATATCGGGTGGCCCCTCCTGTGCGACGAGTGAATCGAGTGTTGTGGCGGCCTGCATGCCGATTTGATGGTGATATTGGGGGAACGGGGTGGCAGGCGGGGGCGGGGTAGCCCGCTGACGCAGGACACGAATGCCGGGAAGTTGAACGTTCATTGCTTCGCAAAGGAAGGAAACCTGCCATCCGGCATTTGCCAGATGACAGGCCAGGTGAACAAATTGTCCCGGTCCATGGCGGTGGACAAAGACAATTTTCATCGGCGACTGCGAAGCTCTTGTGTCATGACAGCGCTTGTTACCGGCACACCGCCATAGCGGAGGGTCTGTGTCCAGAATTCCTCCAGGCGCCGCAAGGTGCGAAGTGCTGTTTCCATTTCCTGCTGGTCTTGCAGGTCATTGGTCAGTGCGTTGTGATATTCCTCGTGGAATTCATGCAGGGATTCACACAGTTCATGCCCCTTACGGGTAAGTTTGATTCTGGCAGACCGTCGGTCACGGGCCATCACATGGCGTTCAACATAGCCCGATTCAGCCAATTGCTTCAGATTATAGGATGCATTCGATCCCATGTAATGGCCGCGATCAAGAAGATCCCGGACCGAAAGTTCATCGTCTCCGATGGTAAACAGCAACGCAACTTGTGCGGGGCTGATGTCATCTTTGCCGAGTCGAATAAGATCTACACGAAGCAGATCAGCAAAACGCCGATAAATACGCTCGACGGTGTTTGCTAGTTCAAGATGAGTGACGGTCATGTTGTTTGATCCGTTATCTGGTCCCAAGCGAGAGTTGATGCCATGGTCTTTCGACCGTAGCAGGCCTTTCGTGTGGGGAAGATAACAGGACGTTGCTCTTGAACGGTTTTTCCGCACGCCCAATTCTTCCCTCAGTTTGCTCGTAATTTCGAAGTAATTTGAAAGTATTTTCATTTTTAAATTACTTCGTCTTCTTCTGTTTTTACATTGTCAGATCATGAACATGAGATCGACATATTTGATTTTATTGTAGATCATCATGACATCGCAACTATGTGATTAGATTGCGGAAAAACTATGACTTTTGGCTGATTGGATGAAAATCAATGCATTTTGGTCGTAAAAACACGCCAAAAACCGCAGAAAGCAAAGCTGTCAGACCATCGCTGGATGCGAAGTCCGTCATCCGCGAGGCAAGATACACTTTTGTTCGTGGCCTTGGATGGGCCGGGGTCCTGAGCGGCTTTATCAATGTTCTGCAACTGACCGTGCCGCTTTTCATGCTTCAGGTGCATGATCGCGTCATCAACAGTCAAAGCACCGATACGCTGAAATTGCTGCTGGCAATTGCGGTCGGTGCCATCATTCTATACGGCATCCTTGATTTCATTCGGGCCCTGATCTTTCAGGAAATGGCCAAATCATTACTGCGTCGCCTGAACTTGCCTGCGATTTCGGCAGCAATGAGCGTCGCGCTTGAAAAAGGGTCGGTACAGGGGACGCAGGTTCTGCGCGACCTGTCCGATCTGCGTAATTTTATCAATGGCAATACCATTGGTGCACCGCTTGAAGCGATCTGGTCGCCCATTTTCCTCGGTGTGATGTTTGCCCTGCATCCATATTACGGGATTGCCGGCCTTGTGGCGGTGCTGATCCTGATCGGGCTTAGCCTGTTGGGGGATTTGCTGGTACGCCAGATCACCAAGGAGGGTTCTGACGCCAATCTGCGCAATATCGGCGATATCGGGTCAACCGTATCAAATGCCGAAGCCATTGAGGCGATGGGTATGTTGCCGGCTCTTGCTATGCGTTGGCGTCAATCGCAAATCCATGCCAGCGAGCTACTTGATATCGGTAATGCGCGTAGCAAGGGGATGTATTCTGTCTCGCGTTCTGCCCGTTTCGGCATGCAGATTTGTGTGCTGGCGATGGGCGCATATCTTGTCATTCAGGGTGAAACAACACCTGGCGCGATGATTGGCGGTACGGTCATTATGGGGCGTCTTCTGTTGCCGTTCGATAATGTCACCCGCGATTGGCGGGCTTGGGTTTCAGCCCTGTCGTCATGGAAGCGTATTCGAAATATCCTTGAAGAACGTCAGTCCGAGCGTGAGATAGAACCAACGCCGCGTTCCGAAGGCCCGCTTGTTGTCGACAATCTGGTTTATGCGGTGCCGGGATCGAATGTTCCGGTTTTGCGCGGTGTGAATTTCGACCTTAATCCCGGCGAAATTCTTGGGGTGGTCGGGCCATCCGCAGCGGGTAAGTCAACCCTGTCACGTGTTCTGGTGGGGGCTGCAAAGCCGACGGCAGGCGGTGTGTTCCTTGATGGGCACAGTACCTATCTTTGGGAGCGCGGGTCGTTTGGCAACATGGTCGGTTATCTTCCACAATCCGTGTCACTTCTGAACGGAACCATCCGTGAAAACATCGGTCGCATGCGCGAGGCAAATCCGCGCAAGGTTATTGATGCAGCCCGTGCGGCCGGCGTTCATGAAATGATCGGCCGTTTGCCGTTGGGCTATGACACGCCGATCGGGGCCGGGCGACATACATTGTCCGGTGGGCAGCAGCAGCGCATCGCGCTTGCGCGTGCATTGTATGGCTGGCCCCGTCTTCTGGTACTGGATGAACCTAATGCCAATCTTGATGCCGAAGGCGAGGCGTCTCTGATCCGGGCGGTACGTCAGGCTGCGGATGCGGGGGCGATGGTGGTGCTGATCGCGCACCGCCAAAGCATCATGCAATACGCCCACAAGCTGCTTGTCATGCAGGATGGTCGGGTCAAGCAGTTTGGTGAACGCACCGATGTGATCCGTTCGATGACGCAGGATGACAATGACATCAAAAGCCTGCCGTCGATCAAACGCAATCAGCAAAACGGGGGTGCGGCATGAACCGTGTAATCAATGTCGATGATCGTGGCGAGGTCATGATCCCGGAAGATCCGCAACCTGCATGGTATCAGGTGCTTGATGAAGAGAGGACGGCGTCTCGCCAAAGTCTGCGCAAGCCGATCATGGCAGGTATTATTGTGATCGCTGTTGGGTTTGGCGGTTTCTTTTCCTGGGCTTTTACAGCTGAACTTGATAGCGCTGCGGTTGCGTCAGGCTCGGTAATCGTGGATTCCCGCAAAAAGGTCGTGAACCATTTCGAGGGCGGCATTTTGAAAAAGCTGCTGGTCGAGGAAGGGGAACGCGTAAAGCAGGGCCAGGTTTTGATGCTGCTTGACGGGACGCGAAGCGAGTCCGAACTCGGGCAGTTGCGCGGCGAAAGATATGGACTTCTTGCAAAACTTGCACGCCTTCGTGCGGAGCAGGAAGGTCGCGACCAAATCAACTTTCCGCAGCAATTGATGGATGCGAAACAGGAATATGTTGATGACATCTTGCAGGATGAAAAGCGTCTGTTTGGCAAGCGTAACGAGGTTTATGAAGCCAAACGGAATGCTCAGGCCAAACAGATAGAACAGTTTGACGCCGAGGCCCGTGCGCTTGATTCCCAGATCAATGCCCGCACCCGGCAGGAAAAGTTGGTTGCCGAGCAATTGCAAGGCATTCGTCAGTTGGCCGAGAAGGGATTCGCAACGCGTACCCAGTTGGTCGAAATCGAGAATAACTGGTCAGATCTTGTTGGCGATATGGGCGAGTTCAAAGCGCAAAAAGCCGCAGCAGAACAGCAAAAAGCCGAAGCTGAAATCAATCTTGCGTCGATTGAAATGGAATGGCAAAGCGACATAGCAACTGAAATTCAGGAAGCCCAACTGGCATTGAACGATGTCAGCCAGCGTCTTCGTGCCAGCGAAGATGTCCTGAACCGGTTGGAGGTCAAGGCACCGCAGGCCGGAACTGTTGCCAATATTCAGGTCCGCACACCGGGCGGCGTGATCAGTCCGGCAGAACCGATCATGGATATTATCCCCGAAGACGAACCGCTTTTGATCGAGGCGATGATCAATCGCCAGGATATTGATTCAGTTCATGTCGGATCAAAGGCCCAGATCAAACTGACGGCATATAGTCAGCGTCGCCTGGCACCACTTGATGGGGAGGTTAAATATGTTGCAGCAGACCAGACGGTCGATGAGCAGCGCGATTCTTCCTATTACATCGTTCGGGCCGCAATTGACCCTGGTGCATTGGCAGAGCGCGATGACATTGAAATTCGACCGGGTATGCCAGCAGATATTCTGATCCTGAAATCGCCCAGAAAGGCGATTGACTATCTGGTAGATCCGATCACCGAAAGCATGAGCAAAGCGTTCCGCGAGGACTGATTTTCAGAAATGCTGCAGGCGCGAAAGCCGCAGATTGAAACGTCTGCGGCTTTTTCTTTTCAAGTATTGTTCAAAAATAAAACTAAATATAAATAAAATAAAAAATGAATACTTGTGAAATAATTCAGGAATTATAATGTAATTCATGCCTTAATCCATAATATTGACACAATAAAAACACGAGAATATCTTCCTAAGATAAAAGAAAAGAATATAGGGTTGCTGTGTGGCCGATCTCAGGGGGCCTCTAGCGCCTTGAGGGAACGGCCAACCTCTCGTGAGGGGATAACCCCCGCGATGTCAATAATGTTGGGACACGAAGGAGGATTACATGGCAACTCTCGAAGGCGGCGCCTTTGATGATGCGCTTCTAGGGTCTCGTTTCAGCGACGTGATTTTTGGACGTGGCGGTGACGATACAATCTTCGGACAAGGTAATGATGATGTTCTGTTCGGCGAAGAGGGCGATGACGTCCTGTTCGGTGGCGCAGGCAACGACGTTGCCATTGGTGGCGAAGGTAGCGACATCCTGTTCGGTGGATCGGGTAACGATGTACTGATGGGGGATTCCGGCAGCGACCTGATGATGGGTGGCTCTGGTGAAGATGTTTTGTCAGGTGGTGTCGATGACGACACCATGCTTGGCGGTTCGGACAATGATGTCCTCGATGGCGGCGCAGGCGATGATCTCGTGATCGGTGGATCCGGTGATGACATCATGCTTGGCGGCGAAGGCAATGATCAGATGTTGGGCGGTTCTGGTGACGATGTTCTCCAGGGCGGCGAAGGCAATGATCTTATGCTCGGCGGCGCAGGGGACGATGTCCTTGACGGAGGTGCCGGTGACGATCTGATGATCGGTGGCTCGGGTAGCGATACCTTTGTCTTCACCGGTGGCGGCGGTAACGACGTCGTACTCGACTTCACGGTTGGCGAAGACATGCTTTCCATTAGCAACAACATCAACGACACCGGCATCGAAAGTGCCGACGATGTTGCTGCGCGTGCAACGCAGGATGGCGCCAACACTGTTATCGACCTTGGCAATGGGGATTCCATCACCCTCAACAATGTCGATGCAGAAGACGTCCAGGACAATCCGGACAGCTTCTTCAGCGTCCAGTAATCCGAATGATGGCGTCCGCAACTTATGTTGCGGGCGTCACCCTGAACTTCTTGTGAAGTGAAAATCGCCATGCTCGAATTTGCCTCGTCCGAAGCTGTGCGGACGACCGGTGACGCGCCGGAAGTTTGCCTGCTTAACCCTGAAACATTGCTTCTTATATGGGATATGCCGACCCGTTTGTGGGCGGTGCCCAAGCTTGAAACTACCGAAGGCAAAGCAATTTCGCCGCAAGCCACATTGCGTCTGCCTCTTGGCGGCGGAGGAACCCGCCTGCTGCGTGTTATCCGCAGACCCAAAGATGCACCTGTTTCATTTCTGGCTGAAGCAGGGACCCTTGGCCGCAAAGATGAAATTACAATTGATCCGGATGGTGATTTTGAATTCGCCAGCGCAGGCATGCTGCTGGAAGATGTTACGCCATCAGGGCGATTGTCGCTGATGTCTGCCTTGCTTGGTGCATGGGCCAGCATGTTCCGCACCCGCCGCAGCAAAAGTTACACCATATTCCTCAATAAGCTCGTTTCCGAAATTGTCGATACGCCCCAACGCGCCAAAGCGGTCGCGAAGCTGTCCGATCAGCAAATCCTGATCTCGGCCGGGCTGCCGGTGGCATTTGGCGAAATCGAAGCCGTTTACATCGTTTCCTCCTTTGGTTTCCGCCGCCTGGCGCTTCCGCCGCATGAAAGCAGCGAAGGTCCGCAGGGCAAGAAACAGACCTACATGATCGCTGATCGCGACGGCACCGAGAACGGTGCCTATCTCGTCGTGACCGGCGGACGCGCGCTGGCCATTCGCCATCTGGCGGCGACGCCAGTTTTGCCCTCGTTGTCGCGATGGTGGCTGGCGCGCGGCAAATCCGATGCCGATCTGCGCGAATATATCATCGGCGCGATGGCTCGTGGCGACACCAAGGCCCGGAAGGCCGCCCTTGAATTCCAGTTGCGCTGTCCGCTTTCAAGCCAGCGGGTAACCGGTGGCGGCGGATTGCCGAGCGGCGAGGTCGACCTTGCCGTAACCACGGCACGCGGCACCCTGATTGGCGGTTGGTATCGTGATCCGGCTGAAATGATTGCCGGGATCGATATTCTTGACAGCAAGGGAACGGCACACCCATTCGGCGAGGGTTTCTACCGTTATGCCGGTAATGTCATGGATGATGATCGTACCGTTTCGGCAACCGGTTTCGTCGGATTTTATCGTGAAATCCAAAGTCAGGTGCCGATCCTGCAGCCGCGCAGTTTGATGCGGCTGACATCTGGCAGCCGTCATCTGATGGTGCCGACAGCACAGCCGATTGATCCGGCCGAGGCACGGGCCCGCATCCTGCGTGCGGTCCCGCCGCAACATCTGACCGACGAGATTATTGAAAACTGTCTGTCACCGGTCATTGGTGATTTGCAGCAGAAGTTGCTGGCAGCAGCCAAGATTGACCGGACCATCGAGTTCGGAGAGCCGCGCAAGGAGCCGGCGGTTTCCATTGTCGTGCCACTGTATCGGGTCCTGGATTTTCTGCGTGCGCAGGTTGGTGCCTTTGCCTGTGACCCTTGGATTTCGCAATATTGCGACGTGATCTATGTGCTTGATTCCCCGGAACAGGCGGAGGAATGCGAACATCTTCTGCGCGGTTTGCATCTGCTTTACGACATGCCGATGCGTCTGGTGGTTATGAGTCGTAACGGTGGTTATGCGCGTGCCTGCAATTCCGGGGCGGAACATGCCCGTGCGGACCTGATTGCAATGCTCAATTCCGATGTCATTCCCCATCAGATCGGCTGGCTGGAATTGCTGGCATCGAAAATGGGTGGTCCACAGGAAGTCGCTGCCGTGGGGCCGAAGCTTTTGTTTGAAGACGGTTCGTTGCAGCACGCGGGAATGTATTTTGCCAAAAATGAACGCGGGCAGTGGCTTAATCATCATTTCTACAAGGGGCTTCCGGATCAGTTCCCTGATGCCAATATCGAACGTTCCGTTCCGGGAATTACCGGGGCCTGCATGTTGCTGCATCGCGGTGCATTCGATGACGTCGGTGGCTTTACCGAGGATTACGTGATCGGCGATTACGAGGACAGCGATCTGTGCCTCAAGATCCGCAAGGCCGATTTCGACATCAAATATGTCCCCGACGCCAGCCTTTATCATTTCGAGCGCAAGTCGATTTCAACCCACACCGATTACATGCTCGGCGTGGCGACGCAATACAATGCGTGGCTTCATGCCTCGCGTTGGCGCGACATGCTCGAAGATTTTCATGAAAACGATGTTCCGCAGAACCGGCCGCAAAACCGCGTTTCGGATGAAGACGACCAGGGAGAAGCGGCATGAGCCAGGTTCTGGCATTTTCCAATCACGATGAACCGGTACTGGACGCCAAAGGCGAACAGCATCTTGACTGGCTTTGCCAGCAGATCATCGCCAATCGTTTTCTGCCGGTGCCGCCTGAGGAAGCCGTTTTTGTCGGCGATGGCGACTATCGTGCCATCGGTGCCGAATTCCTTGGGCATTTTGTACGCCGTGCCGGGTTGATGCCCGATCACGATGTGCTTGATATCGGGTGCGGTATTGGCCGGATGGCAGTGCCTTTGACCCAGTATCTTGATGCGGACAAGGCGATTTACGAAGGCATTGATCCGGTTGCGAACGGTATCGAGTGGTGCAAACGAACCATCTCGCCAGTTTATTCCAACTTTGGCTTCCAGGTACAGGATGTCAAAAACGCGCTGTACAATCCCGAAGGATCCATCGGCGGGCGTGGCATGCGGTTGCCTTTTCAGGACGGTGCATTCGATTTCACGGCAATGATCTCGGTGGCAACCCATCTGCCGCCCGAAGAAATCGAAACCTATTGCGCCGAGGTGTTTCGCGTGCTGCGCCCGGGCGGGAAGCTGTTTTTAACAGCATTTGTCATCCGTGATCCGGAAGAGCTGTCAATGCCCGGTTGTGACCCGCGTTTGACCAGTCTGGAAAAACTTGAAAACCAGCCATGCTGGCACCTCAAGGGTGAAAACCCGATGGCGGCTGTGGGGTTTGATGACGGCTTTATTGACGGTGCGATGCGCGCCGCCGGATTTAGCCTGATGACAAAAAGTTTCGGTACCTGGCATGGCGATCAGTCCGACCATTACCAGGACTTCCTGATTGCTGAAAAACCGCGGAGGAACGCATGAACCCCCGTATCATGGTTCTGGCACACAATCATCCCGACCTGCATCCCGGCGGGACCGAGATTTTCGCCCACGATCTTTTCAATGCCTATAAGCGGGCAGGGTGCGAAGCTATTTTTGTCGGTGCGACCAACGATATCCACCGTGAACGCCGTCCGGGAACCAGCTTTCAGGCGATTAATGATGCTGGCGATGAAATGCTGTTCTGGGCCGGGCATTTTGACCGGTTCAACATGTCGCAAACGGACCTGTATGCCGTCGCGCCGAATTTCACCGAGCTTCTGAAAACCTGGGATCCGGATGTGGTGCATATCCATCATCTGGTTCTTTGGGGCATCGAACTGCCGATGCTGATCCGGCGTGTCCTGCCGCATTGCCAGATCGTGATGACGTTGCACGACTATTATCCGATCTGTCCCAATGACGGACTGATGATCCATCGCGGCACGCGGCAGCGTTATCTGGAAGCAGATCGTATCGGCAAACGTTGTGGCCTGGATGGCATTGCACCGGATCGTTTTTCGATGCGGTCGGTCAATCTGCGCAATCATCTGCGTGTTGTCGACCGGTTCCTGTCGCCCAGTGCGTTCCTGCGTGACCGTTACATCGATTGGGGTATCAACCCGGAAAAGATCGAGGTCATGCACAATGGCCGTCCGCCGGTTCCTGCTGCGCCGAAACGCGATATGGGCACGGGTATGCCCAATGTATTCGGTTACTTTGGCAACCTGAACCCCTGGAAAGGCGCGGATGTGCTACTTGAAGCCAGTCAGAAACTGGCCGCCGATGATGTCGATTTCGAACTGCGCGTTCATGGCGCTGCACCGTTTCAGACGGTTGCTTTCAATGAAAAGATCGACGGTCTTTTCGAGGTGGCCGGTTCGAAAATACACCGGATGGGGGCCTATGAACGGGCCGATATTCCGGAACTGATGTCACGGGTCGACTGGGTCGTTGTGCCATCAATCTGGTGGGAAAATGCCCCGCTGGTCATTCAGGAAGCATTCCAGCATGGCCGTCCCGTCATTACAAGCGGCATCGGTGGCATGGCTGAAATGGTGCGTGACGGGCATGACGGCATTCATGTGCGTGCCGATGATCCGGCCGATTTGGCCCGTGTGATGAAGGACTGCGCCACCAATCCGAAACTCTGGAAAAAGCTGTCGGGCCATGTGCGCCCGCCGGCCGCCATCGACGACGTCGCGCAAAAGCACCTCATGCTGTTTCGCAAGATGATCCGTCCCGATTTCGTCGCGGCCTGACACAGATAAAAGGAGGCATTCATGGCGATTGCCCAGAAAGACCTGACAGAGACGACGTCTGCAAAACCGGTTGCCAATGACTCGGCAAAGGCCAATGCCGAGCAGGCTATCCCGACCATTGAGGGCCGCGTTGACGCAATTGACCGCGAACGTCTGTTTGGCTGGGTGTGGTCCCCGGAACGTCCGGATGCGCGCATTGAGGTTATCGTGCGTCTGAACGGGCATACCCTGCTGCGCGTGAAAGCCGAAAACGAGCGTGTTGATCTTCGTCGTAACGGTATTGGCGATGGTGCCCATGCGTTTGAGGCAGAGCTACCCGAAGCAGCGTTAGCCAGCGTTGAAAATGTTACCGTTTTTGCAATTACACCGGAAACCGGTGATCAGATCGAATTGCGCATTCCGTCGCAAAGCGAACAGCAGGCGCAATCAGCGGTTAATGCACCCCTTAGCAAGATTTTGGACCGGCTTGACCGGCTGCTGGCGGCCCAGCACATTTTGCAAAATGGTCAACGCGAAGCAGCCAAGCGTCTCGTCGACGCATCCAGGCGTATGGATGAATTGGCATCTGCCGATGACGGGATCGAAGCCGGTGTGAAACTGGTGCGTACCGGGCAGGAAGAATTGAACAGTCGTGTCGAGGAACTCGAAGTTTTCCTTGTCCGTTTTGACAAGTCACTTGGCGGCTTCGACGAACGGCTTTCCGCACTTACCGAGCAGCATCGCAACGACCTGAAAACACCGCTTTTGGTTTTGGCCTGCCTGATCGGTGTGACCGTCGGGATTTCCATCGGCGCGATGGTGTGGTGAGGCAGGGCATTATGGTGCGCACGACGGATCTTAGCCAATTGTTTGAAAGTGCCACGAATGCAAATTCTACAGTGCCATCATTTGGAATGCCGCTGTCGTCGGGTTGGGCCGAGCTGTTTTTCAATTCACAACCACAAGAAATGACAAGGAGGGCAGGGCATGACTGAACCGTCTGGAATGCCGCTGGACGGCAGGACCGTTGTGGCTGCTTTGGTCGATGACGGGCTTGCGCTTATGGCTGGTGTCGGTGCTGCAATGCCGGCGACAATCGATGTATTCCTGAACGGTCAATCCGATGCCAAGGTTCAGGCATCGATCATCAGCTGGCGCCGTGCCGATGGCCCGCCCGAGGCGGCTTATGGTTTTGTTGCACTTCTGCCGATGCAGAATGTCTCGCAGCGCCGCTTGAAAACGGCCCTGTTCAAGGCGCCGGGACAACCCGGAGAGTACCGGATTGAAAGCCGGTCGCAGGGACTTGAATCCATTCTGTCTGCCGTGGCAGAACAATCCGGGGCGGCATTTGCCACCGTGATTGATGGCGTTATTGAAGCCCTTCTGGCGGGCAATCCTAACAAGAAACGTCTGCGCACTGTGGCGGCTCTTGTTCGAATTGCTGCACGCAGTAACGGTTTTATCGAAGTTCTTGGCGGTCTGGAAGAAGGCGATATTTACATACAGGGCTGGTCCAGCAATTTCCCTACCGGGCGTACCCGCGTTATTGCAATCGACGAAGGCCCGGTTCTGGCCGAACTAACGAGTGCCGAGTTCGTGCGTGACGATCTTGGCGAACATGCCACGGGCGTTACAGGGCTTATGGCCGGCGATACCCGGATCAATCCAAACAAGCTGCAACGCGTTTATTTCCGTGGTCGTGATGGCTGGTTTTCGATCGAGGTTTATCAGCAACGCGTATTGGTCGCATTGCCAGACGTACCTGCACATATTCGTTCTGTTCTGGATCGGGTAAAGGCACCCGATAATATTCTTGAACAGATCCGTATGGCAGCCCATCGATTTGACGGACGCGATACTGTTTCTGAACTGGATCGGCCTGTACGTATCGGGATTGATTTTTCGCTGGTAATCGAAGGCAGTGGCATTCTGGTTTCCGGCTGGATGCTGGATCCTGACCGCGCAGTTGAAACCGTCATGTTGCGCGTTGGTGGTGAAGCGGTTCGCATTGATGATCGATGGACCCGCCAATCACGTCCTGATGTCACCAATGCCTTTGTCAACGATCCGATGTTCTCGGGGCTTAACCCGGCACGTAACAGCCATGGTTTTCTGGTGTTCTGTCCGCTGGAAGATACCCCGGCATCCGATCAGCCGGTTTATCTGGAACTGGCCATATCTGATGCGTTTCCCGCCTATTGTCCGCTAAATCCGACCCGCGCATCGGCACGACAGGCTTTATCGCGTGTTTTGCCGTCCCTTGACCCGCGTTCGGTTACTGCTTCAAACAGTATCGAACGCCAGTTTGGCCCGATGTTGCAGAACATGACGGCGCAAAGCCCGTTCGCCATTGATACCCATGATATTGGCAATTTCGATGAAGATGCGCCGGTTACCCTGATAGTTGGTGTTGACGATACGATTAGCGATATCGGTGTGACAATTGCCTTGCTGGGGCTCGATGAAGTCACGCGTCATCTGCCGATTGTGATTGCCGGACCTGCTGAAAGCTTTGATCAGGTCGGAAGCGACATGATGCGACTGGCAGCCTTTTACAAGCTTAATGTCCGCATCGTATTTGCCGAGGGTGTCGAAGATTTCTGCGACGCGCTTGAAGTCGGGGTTGCTTCAACCAATTCCGAGACGATTGCCCTTGTTTCCGCCCATATTCTGCCGCACGACACGGGATGGTTCGAACCTTTACTCACGGCTTATCGCAAGCGGGGCAGTAAATGCGTCGTCTGCCCGACGATCCTGTTTGAAGATGACTCTGTCCGTTGGGCAGGTACATGGATCGAAGGCGATGTCGACGGGCAGTATCTATCGGATCGGTATGTCGGCTATCCGCGTGCGGTTCTGTCTGATGCCGAACCGACGGAAGTCAGCGCCGGAACTCCAGAATGCTGCATCATGCCACGCAAGGCTTTTGAAGACATCAACGGCTTTACCCGTGGCTATATCGGTCCGTCGGAGAAGGGGCTCGATCTCGCTCTGAAGCTGCGCATGGGCGGAACTGCCTCATGGTGGATTCCTGAAATCGAAGTCTTGGGGAGCGAACAATCAATAACAAGCGCACCCGCCTGGGAGGAACTTTCGCATCGTCTTGACCGCTGGGCGTTCGATCGCCGCTGGTCATTGGTCGTCTCAAATTTGCGGAGCCACAATCATGCCGTCGACTGACCTGCGTGTCCTCATTATTTCGCACGGACATCCCAGCATGTCGCTGGGCGGGGCCGAAGTGGCCTCCTACAACCTGCATAAAGGTTTGAACGAACTGGACGGGGTGGAAAGTTTCTATCTGGCCCGTGTCGGTCATCCGGTACCGCGCCATGGTGCGTCAGCACTGATGAGCCTGCGCCAGAAAGATAACGAAATCCTGTATCACGCTGAAAATTACGATCATTTTCTGCTGTCGAACGGAAATACCGATGAAATAGACCGCGATTTGCTGCGGTTCGTACGTGATTACGAGCCCGATGTGGTGCATTTCCATCACTATCTTGGCCTTGGTCTTGAAACGATCTATGCGATCCGAGAAGCCATGCCCGATGCGGCGATCTTCTTTACCTTCCACGAATTCCTGACGATCTGCCACAACCATGGGCAGATGGTCAAAAGCGGTGGCACGAAGCTTTGCAACCGGGCCAGCCCGATTGAATGCAACGGCTGTTTCCAGAATATCTCGCCGGCGTCCTTCCTGCGTCGGGAACGGTTCATCAAGGCGATGCTTAATCTGGCCGACCATTACGTTTCGCCCAGTGATTTTCTCGCCGACCGGTTTGTCGACTGGGGGCTGGATCGTGACAAGATGTCGGTGATCGAGAACGGCTTGGACGTGAAGGAAGCGGCAAATACACGCCCATTATCCAAGGCGCAGCCGCGCCGGTCGCGGTTCGCATTTTTCGGACAACTGACCATGTTCAAGGGGGCGGACATCCTGCTTGATGCGGTGGGTCGCGTACCTGACGACATCTGGGGTGATGATGCCCGCATGATGATCTTTGGTGGCAACCTTGAGCGGCAACCCATTGAATATCAGGAAAAAGTTCGCGACCTGATCGAGAGGGCCGGTGAACGTGTCCGGTTCTATGGCGCCTATCAGAACAGCGAAATGCCCAAACTGATGGAGCTTGCCGACTGGACGATCATTCCGTCGATCTGGTGGGAAAATTCCCCGATCGTCATCCAGGAAGCCTTCTTCCACGGGCGGCCGATGATCTGTTCGAATATCGGTGGCATGGCTGAAAAAATCACCGACGGTGTTAATGGTCTGCATTTCCGTGTTGGCAGTGCCGAAGACCTTGCTGACCGTCTTGTCGATGCCCTTACCGACAACAAAATCTGGGATCGGATGCGCGAGGGAATTCCACGCCCGCCGACCTATATCGATTGCGCCGAGCAACATCTCGCGCAGTACCGGGAGGTTCTCGAGACCCGCCCGATGTCTGTGACTCCTGTGTCGCAGCACTCCGTCGCCAGCACGGCATAACGATAATCAGAAGTCACCTAGCCAAGGAGAAACACTATGGCGCGCGTTCTCGTAATGATTCCATCGGGCGAAGTCTACGACCACGACAACGTCCGTTGGTACAATTATCAGCAGATTCAACGCTATATCGATCACTATCACAATATTGGCGATGCGTTCGTATATGATTCGTCGCTGAAACTGATGAATTTTGAAAAGCTTGGCGTTGTCGAGATTGCCAACCCGGATATGGCCCAGATCGACAAGCTGCGTGAGGAATATGACTATGTCTTCCTGCGCGGGTCGAATTACATCCATTCCCAGATGGACTGGCGCAACACCATTGAGGTACTTGAACGTTTACGCCTGCCGGTTCTCGGTTTTGGCTTGGGCGCTCAGGCCCCGGTCAAAGGCAAGATCAATCTGTCCGAACAGACGAAAACCGTTCTGCACATGATGGCAGATTCAACCACGTCTATCGGGGTGCGTGGTGCCTATACCGCGCAGGTTCTGTGGGATATCGGCATTCGCAATGTGCGTATTGTCGGTTGCCCGACTGCCTTCCGTTCGAACAATCCGAATATGCGTATCAAGCTGCCGGTACTCGATACGGTCAAGAATGTCGGTATCACGCTTCGCCGCGAAGTTTCGTCGTCCTATGCACAGAATATCGAACGTTATCTGACCTTCCATCGCGATCTGGTCAAGGACCTCGCACACCGGTTCGATAATGTCACACTGATGGCACAGGGCGAACCCGAAGAAAAGAAACTGGTCTTTGGCACCGACGAACAGAAAGAACAGGCCATTGCCGAGCTGCGTGGCAATCCGAATGTCGGCAAATGGTACATGGATGACGAGATGGAACGCCTGTATCGCTCCAAGATGTTCTATTCCGACGTGGTTGCCGATTACGAAAACCTTGTACGCCAGAAAGACTGTGTTCTGGGTTATCGCCTGCACGGCAATCTGATGGCGCTGTCGAACGGTGTTCCGTCGATCTATTTCACCTATGACAGCCGCACAGTCGAATTTGCCGAAACCTATCAGATCCCGTCCTATGACGTGTTCTCGAAGAAGGAGTTCGTGCTCGAGGATTACTGGAATCAGGATTTGTTCGACAAATTCAATCGCGCCTGGTTCCAGACCTATCGCGAGATGGCAACGTTCCTGACGGAAAACAATATCGATCACAAAATGGTCGATGTAATGACCCTAGACGCTCAGCCCGAGCGCAAGGTCGCCTGATCAAACCCGGTGCAGTCATCCCGCACCGGTATCGGGCGGGAAGACTGTGCCACCACAAGCATGTCCGAAAAAGGACAGCGATAACAAGGAGACACGGCAATGACTGTACTTGTAACGGGTGGCGCAGGTTATATCGGTAGCCACGCAGCGCTTGCACTTCTGGATGCCGGGCGAAAGGTCGTCGTCCTCGATAATCTCAGTCAGGGGTATCGTTGGGCCGTTCCGGCCGGGGCTGCCTTTGTCGAAGGTGACTGCGGTGATTATGAACTGGTTCGCAAGCTTGTCGCGGATCACGACGTCAAGGCAATCATGCATTTTGCAGGATCGATCATCGTGCCGGAATCGGTGGTTTATCCGCTTGATTATTACTATAACAACACGGTGAATTCCCGTGCTCTGGCACAGGTCGCCGTTGATGCGGGCATCCGGTATTTCATCTTCTCCTCGACTGCGGGTGTTTACGGTGAACCCGCCAAAACCCCAATCCTTGAAGATTTCCCGTCAAAACCGATTTCGCCTTATGGCACGTCGAAAATGATGACGGAAAAGATGCTGGCCGATGCATCTGTTGCCCATGACATGAACTATGTCGCGTTGCGCTATTTCAATGTTGCCGGTGCTGATCCCGAAGGACGGGCAGGGCAGACATCACGCAAAGCAACCCACCTGATCAAAATCGCCAGCCAGGCGGCAACAGGTGTGCGTTCACATCTGGAAATCTATGGCGAAGATTACGAGACTCCGGATGGCACCTGCATCCGCGATTACATCCATGTTTCAGATCTTGCCAATGCGCATGTGCTTGCATTGGAATATCTGGAAAATGGCGGTGAAAGCGACGTGATGAATTGCGGTTACGGACGCGGTTTCTCGGTCAAGGAAGTAATTTCGGCGGTCAAGGAAGTATCGGGTGTCGATTTCCCCGTCAAACTGGCGGAACGTCGCCCGGGTGATCCGGCTGCCTTGATTGCGGGTGCGGATCGTGTTCGCGAGAAGCTCGGCTGGGAGCCGAAACATGATGATCTTGAGATGATTGTGCGCCACGCCCTTGATTGGGAAGAAAGCCTTAAAACCCGTCAGGTGGTTGACGCCGCATAACACCCACGCGCCAGAAAGGGAGGAAACGTCCATTACGAGCAAGCGGTTCAGAAGGACTGAATAAAGGCCCGAACCGCCACAGCAGGAGTACCAGACATGAGCCAGAATATCCCCTCAACTGGCCAGAAACCTCGTATCGGCGTTCTCATGCCGGCAGGCAGAGTTGTCGAGAATGTAGGAGTGGTAACGCATAATTTCGGTTCCCCCGAAAAATCAACGCGGCATTTCAGCAATATCGGTGATTGCTTTGTCTATGATTCGTCCCTGCGAATTCTCGATTATGCTGAACTGCAACCCATTTATGCCCCGGCTAGCGGCGACCTGACACCGGCTCAGGTCGAGAATATCAATCAGCTCGACTACATCTTTTTGCGCGGATCGAACTATATTCATACCAACGGTCAATGGGATCCGATCACACGTGTCCTGGAACAGACCAATGTTCCGGTTATCGCATTCGGGATTGGTGTGCAGACCCCTGATAATTCGGAAGAATATGTCAATGAATCGACCAAGCGCTTTTTGCAGGTCGTTTCGCATCGTTCAACCACTCTTGGCGTGCGCGGCCATCTTTCAAAAAAAGCGTTGAATTCGATCGGGATCAAAAATGTCCGTATTTTTGGGTGCCCGACGGCATTTCGACACTGCAAACCGAAACTGACGCTGCCGCGTCTCAAGTCGACCGATATCAAAAAACTTGGCTTTACCCTGCGGCGCAAAACACCCAGATGCGTCATGTTTCAACGATATCTGATTCGGACACTCGCCGAACGATATCAAACCGAACTTCTTTGTGCCGGCGAGCTGGAAGAAAAGGCGATCTTCTATGCGCGCTGCAACCAGATTGCCAATGCGGATGAAGTGATGTCAAAGGCCGTCAATCAGCTCATTACAGAAGGCTGGTTATACGGTGAAACGGATCCGTTATTGCAAATTTATAAATCGTCACTCGCAGTATTCGAGACGGTGGCCGATTTCGAGGAAGCCGAGCGGCATCTTGATGCTGTGACCGGGTTCCGTTTGCACGGCAATCTTCTGGCGCTCGCCAATGAGGTGCCAGCCCTTTACATCACCTATGACACGCGGACCCGTGAGTTTGTCAAAACGCTTGGTATTCCGCATATCGACGGTCGCTATATCGACAAATTTTCCTTCGAAGAAGCATGGGATCAGGCAGATTTCGGCCATTTCGAGGAAACCTACCAGATGCGGTTTGGCGAACTGAAAACCTTCCTCGAAGAAAACGGCATGGCACATCGCCTCGGCACTACCCCGACCCCTTACGTGGTTGAGGCGGCGTAACCATGCTGCTTGGGCATGGCCGGTTTCCTAGTTCCGGTCATGCCCGGTTTTCTTTTCATTTTGAACGGCCATGGATGGATAAGTGTTAAACAAATCGCATATCCGCTACGCGACGATCCTGATTGCAACAGTGCTGTCAGGCGGCGGCATCCTTGCATTCTCATCACCGAATTCTGCGGCGCTGGAACTTAAAGTCACCGGGCCGGAAAAGATCATTTTTGATAGCGATGTTGCGGGATGTGATTCGCATCATTTGCCCGACGCGCCCGCGCGCGCATTTCGTGATGACAGGGGGCGCATGATCCTGTTTGCGCCAAATTTCCAAAACCGTGCTTTTGTTGGTTATGGCTTTGACAGTCTGAAACCCGATTGTGACAGCCGGTTCATGGCCGCCGGGAAAGCGCAGCCCGATCTTTTGGATGATCGCACCTGGATCCATGCAATTTACACCAAAGATGGAAGAAATGTTTACGCACTCGGCAGTGCCAGTTTCATGCCGTATCGTCACGAAATGCCCTGCAAGGGACGGACAAAGCGGATTGATTGCTGGATCAATGGATTGGTGACGCTGAAATCGACCGATGGTGGGAAAACGTTCGATTATCTTGGTCAGCCGCCCCATCATGCACCTTTCCCGCCGCCGGAACCGTATCGGGATGATCGGAAGCGTGCACCAAGCTATGTGACGGTCACCAACATCATCAATTGGCAGAATTATCTGTATGCGATTGTCTGGCGTCGCGAGGAGGAATGGAAAAACTCGCGCAATTGTCTGGTGCGAGCACCTGCCAATGATCCGTCAAGCTGGCAGGTATGGGACGGTAATGACTTTATTGAGGCCGCAAACCTGACCGATCAGGGATGGCAGGTACAGCAAACCGATTGCGCGCGCGTCGGCCCCAAGGGAATTACGTCGATCCGCGGGTTTGTAAGGCATGAAGGTACAAATACCTTCATCGCGATCTATCAGCACCGTCAGCGCAACAAGGACGGCACGAATCGGCACGGCATGTTTTATTCGACATCGCCGGATATGAAAAACTGGTCGGAGCCGAAGTTTCTGCTTGATGAGGATCTTGATCCCGATGCCGGGCCGGGGGACCCGTTTGCCGCCTATGCCACCATGATTGACGAAGACAGCCAGGACCGGCTTTTCAGCACCGTCGATGACGAGGCCAGCCTCGTTTTCGTCCGTCTGATCCCAAAGCCCCATAACGGAAAGTGGCGGGTGCCACGGCAATTGGTGCGGTTCCCCGTTTCCATTACGAAGTAAAGGACAAGGCCATGGAATTTGATCGCTTTGATATTGACGGGCCGGTGCTGTTTGTACCGAACCGTCATCGTGATCCGCGCGGGACATTTGCCGAGACCTTTCGCGAGGATGAATTTCGTGCGGCAATTGGCGATGTGACATTGGTGCAGGAAAACCAGTCGATCAGCAAACCGGTCAACACCATTCGGGGCTTGCATTATCAATCCGAACCGCGCGCGCAAGGGAAACTGGTGCGCGTGACCACCGGAGCGATCATGGATATCGCTGTTGATCTGCGCCTGCATTCACAGACATTCGGTCAGCATATCAAGATCGAGCTGTCCGAAGAAAACTGGTATCAGCTATGGATCCCGCCGGGATTTGCGCATGGTTTTCGCACGATGCGTCCCGATACGACCGTGATTTACAAGGTATCGGATTATTACAGTCCCGAGCATGATCGAGGGATCGCCTGGAATGACCCAGATATTCACATTGACTGGGAACTGTACGGGCAACAGCCGGTATTATCGGAAAAGGACAAAGATCAACCAGCACTGGTCGAGCTGTTTTCGATAGATGTTGCCCGGGCTGCGGAGGCGCACCGGGCGATGGTGCATGACATAGGGCGTTATCGGGCTTCGACGGGCGACTGATAAAGCGGTGCCAGGGCAATCAGGCTTTCATCCGGAGTTTGCTGAATGGAATTGACATTCTTTTCCAGTGTCCTGCCCAAGGCATGGACCAGAACCATTTCCAGTTTGCCGTCATTGGCCATTTGTAAAAGAATTGCCAGTGATTCCGCGACGGTAAAGGGTTCCTTGTAGGTGCGACGTTCCAGCAGTGCGCCCATAATGTCACAGATGGTCAGAATACGTGTCAGATCGTGAATTTGGTCACCTGCCAGACCGTCAGGATACCCGCTGCCATTCAGAAATTCGTGATGATGCAGGATGGCATCCAGAACATCTTCGGCAATGCCGTCCTGCCGGGCCAGAAATTTATATCCTGCCCCCGGATGGGTGCGGATGACATCAAACTCTTCTGCTGTCAGCTTGCCCGGTTTATCAAGGATTGACGCAGGTATATCCACCTTCCCGATATCATGCAGCAGTCCTGCGGTCGTCAGTTTTTCAATATCTGCCTTGCGCATCCCCATATTGGTCGCAAATGCGCAGGCCAATCCGGTTACGATCAGAATGTGCTGAAATGTCGTATGGTGATAGGCCCGTACAGTGGATAGCCATTCATTAACGCCAATATTGCTAATGGTCTTGGCGATTTCTTCGCCGGTTGCCGCAACCTCGCCAAGATCAACCGGTTTGTTGGTGGTAAACCGGGCGAAGGTATTTTCAAGTGTTTTTGCGGCCCCGTTGACGGCCTTGCTGGCTGTCGGGGTGAGCATCCCCGCCGTTTCACGAATGTCTTCGATGATCTTTGCCAGTCCGGCATCGCCTACCGGCCTGTGGATTGTCTTGCGTGCGCCAAGGGTAGTTGCCTGCAATTCTTCCTGTAGGTTGCCTTTTGTAATCGCGAAAATCTGTTTGCACCGGGCAGGGGCAGCCTTGCGGAATGCCGCAAGCTTGGCGATGTTTTCACCGTTGCCAAGGTCGACATCAAGTACGATGGTATCGGCATCCAGCGGAATTTTATCTGCCATCGATGATGTGCGGATGTCGAAGCCAAGCAGGGATGCCGGCATCAAATCCGTGCGATCTCTTTCGCAAACGACATGCAGTATGTTGGGGGTGCCGGTGTTCAATTTGTGGCCATAACAGTGGTTTCCGCCTGATTTTATCTTTGATATTCGTTTGAATATAAGAATTTTATCAAGCAATTATAAGCCACTAATTACAAAATTATGCTGCCAGCGCAGCTATCACCTGTTCCTTGCTTAATATCCCGATTGGTTCCTTTTTGCCATTGATCACCGCCATTGATCCGCCTGTTGCCAGCGCCACAGGCAGAATATCTTCAAGGCGCATATCACCGGTAATCTCGGGCCAGCTTGCATTAACTTCACCGCCATTGACCAACGGTTGCATCAATGTTTTGGCGCGCAACACACGCGATCTGTTCACATCACGGGTAAAGGCGCGGACATAATCATCAGCGGGACACATGATGATTTCTTCCGGTCGACCGATTTGGATCAGTTTGCCATCTTTCAGGATCGCAATCCGGTCGCCCAGTTTAAGTGCCTCGTCCAGATCATGGGTAATAAACACGATGGTTTTGTGAAGCTCTCCCTGAAGCTTCATCAGTTCATCCTGCATGTCATTGCGGATAAGGGGATCAAGAGCGGAAAATGCCTCGTCCATCAAAAGAACTTCGGGGTCCGTGGTCAGTGCGCGGGCAAGGCCGACGCGCTGCTGCATCCCGCCTGATAACTGATCGGGAAACTTGTCCTCGTATCCGGCCAGACCGACCCGTTCGATCCAGTTGCGTGCCGCATTCTCGCGCGTGTTGCGGTCCACATCCTGAATTTCAAGGCCATAGCCGACATTATCCATCACACTGCGATGTGGCAGAAGGCCAAAGCGTTGAAACACCATACCAAGCCGCTTTCGCCGGAACGCATTCAGCTCATTGATGCTCATGGCAAGGATATCGGTGCCGTCAAAAAGTACTTCGCCGGATGTCGGGTCAATCAGCCGGTTAAGATGGCGGATCAGAGTTGACTTTCCAGACCCCGAAAGTCCCATAACCACAAATGTTTCACCGCGTTCGATAGAAAGAGACACATCATGCAGCCCGACCGTATGGCCTGTTTGGGCAAGTATTTCATCCTTGTCTGCACCGTCTCGTGCAAGCTTTAGCGACTTTTCTGGATCGGGGCCGAAGATTTTGAAAATATTGCGGATTTCGATATAGCTCATGATTTTCCCTCCGCCTTGTGGCTGCGATGTGATCGCTTGCCATAGGCCTGACCGATCCGGTCAAACACAACCGCCAAAAGCACTATCGCGATGCCTGCTTCCGTGCCCGCACCGACATCAAGGCGCTGGATGCCCATCAGTACCTGTTCGCCAAGTCCACGCGCGCCGATCATGGATGCAATCACCACCATCGAAATCGCCATCATCGTCGTCTGATTGATCCCGGCCATGATATTGGGCAGCGCAAGGGGAAGCTGTACTTTCCACAGAATTTGCCTGCGATTGGCCCCGAATGACCGGGATGCTTCAAGTACCTCGGGATCAACAAGTCTGATGCCAAGATCGGTTAGTCGAATGACCGGCGGGGCTGCGTAAATCACGGTGGCAAGGATTGCCGGAACCTTTCCCAGCCCAAACAGCATCAGGGCAGGGATGAGATACACAAAACTCGGCATCGTCTGCATGGTATCAAGGATCGGCAGCATCACAGCGCGCAGGCGGTTTGACATTGCCATGGCAATTCCGACCGGAACACCGATGATAACGGAAAGGGCCGTGGCAACGATCATCAGGGCAAGGGTCTGCATCGCCTTGTCCCAAAGCCCCAGTGACCCGATGGCGACCATCGCAATCGCAAGCCCTGCGGCAATTTTCCAGTTGCGACTGGCATGAAACCCGATCACGGCGATGGCAATCACAACGATCCACCAGGGAGTGCCGCGCAGGATCTGTTCCAGCCAGACCAGTACTGTCAGCAGGCTGTCGGCAAACGCTTCGAACGCGTCGCCATAATTCACCACCAGCCAGTCGACAAAGCGATTGACCCATTTGCCCAAGGGCACATTCAATTGTTCTGGAAACATCGTGCGCGTCCGGCCGGTTGTGTTCAGAAAACCAATGAACGTAGGAGCCTAGCAATATGATCCCGCCAACGCACGATTAAATGCTTGGGTGCCTGACATCTCCTGACAGTTTTGTGTAATGGTACCCAAAAGAAAACACCCCGCACCGAGGGTGCGGGGTATTCCATTCGTCATCGAATGCACATTTCGTGATCTTCGAAACGATCACATCGCAGCTTTGCGTGCTTCTTCAAGCCAACCGTCGAATTTTGCCTGATTTGCCTTGATCCAGGCATCGGCATGACGGTTGATGTCTTCGGCCGACTTTTCACCGTCGCGCATACGAAGGTTCTGGGCAGAGATATCGTTGGCCGACAGTTCCATGATGGCAAACAGCTTCGCCGCGGCCGGGTTTTCTTCGGCCCATGCCTTGTTGGCGATGATCTGCTGGTTGTTCACCTGGAAGCCATAGTTCGAACCGTCCGGAAGGGCGGTGTCGGCATCCTTGTTTTCACCCGGAAGGGATGAGAACGGAACCTGCAGCCAGGTCACGTCCTTGCCCGGGACCAGAACGCCCGAAACCCAATACGGGGTCCAGGTGTAATACAGGATCGGCTCGCCAGCTTTGTAACGGGTAATGGTATCGGCGATGATGGCCGAATAGGAACCCTGATTGTGGGCTACCGTGTCACGCAGGTCATAGGCATCAAGGTGATGTTCGATCACACCTTCACAGCCCCAACCCGGGTTGCAGCCGGCAAGATCGGCTTTGCCGTCACCATTATTGTCGAAAATCTTGGCAATTTCCGGATCGGACAGCTGGCTGATATTGGTGATGTTGTGTTCATCAGCGGTTTTCTTGTCGATCAGGTAACCCTGCAACGCACCCGGTGAATAAACACCTTCGCGATAGATTTTTTCGTCACCGCCGGCTGCCTTGTAGAAATCGGCATGCAGCGGGTTCCAGTGGTCGGCCAAAAAGGTTGCATCGCCATTGCCAATAGCAACGTGACCAGCCGCATATTCGATTTCCTGGATGTCCTTGACGTCGTAGCCAAGCTCTTCAAGTGCCTTCATCACCAGAACGGTCTGGAATGTTTCTTCGGCAATCGAGCTTTTCAGCGGCTGGACTTCAACGCCTTCACCCGGTTTCATATCGTCGGCGAATGCAGCACCGCTGATCAGAAACGAGCTGGTCACCGCAATCGCGGCACCGGTGGAAAGTTTCTTCAGGATCGTCATTAGCTTCTCCTTGTTGGTTGATTGGGGCAGTTTTCTGCCCTTGTTTTCAAACCGGCGTGCCGGCTATTTCTTGCCCATAAGGGAACGGATAAGTGCGGCCGGGCCGCTCTCGTACCAGTGGCGGGTGCCCTTGCTGCGGCTATCCTGACCAAGGGCCTGCGTCATGCGGTCCAGCACGATCGCCAGAAGCACGATCCCGACACCGCCAACCGTGGCGAGGCCCATGTCAAGGCGACCAATGCCGCGCAAAACCATCTGGCCAAGGCCACCAACCGCGATCATCGATGCGATTACCACCATCGAAAGGGCCAGCATCAGGGTCTGGTTCACGCCGGCCATGATTGTCGGCATGGCGAGCGGAAGCTGGACACGGAACAGAAGCTGTTTCGGGCTGGCGCCAAAGGAACGTGCTGCTTCCACCAGATCGCCGGGCACCTGACGGATACCAAGGATGGTCAGGCGGATCAGAGGCGGCAGGGCAAAGATGATCGTCACGACCACGCCCGGCACATTGCCGATACCAAACAGCATTACGATCGGCACAAGGTAAACGAATGCCGGTGTCGTCTGCATCGCATCAAGGATCGGGCGTGCGGTATTTGATGCCCGCTCGTTGCGGGCAAGCCAGATACCGGTCGGCAGGCCGATCACCACGCAGAACAGAACCGACGTGATCACAAGCGACAGGGTCACCATGGCTTCCGACCATGCGCCGATCAGGCCAACGGCAATCATCGAAATCAGCGTTCCGATGGCAAGGCGACGGCCCGCAACCTGCCACGCAATCAGCGACAGAATGACAATGACGATAATTGCCGGCGTTGCCTGCAAACCGGCCTCGACGCCCGACAGGACTGCATCAATCGGCCAGCGGATCGCCTGAAACACGCTGCGGAAATTATCGACAATCCATTCCAATCCCTGATTGACCCAGATATCGAGCGGGATCACCGCGTCCTGAAACGGATGCAGGATGTCGAAATGCTGTTCCGGGGCAGGGGCGGCATTGGAAAGCCAGTCGCCTGCCGTATCAGAGGCACCGCTGCCCCACGGGTTGGAGGCACCACTCTGGGCAGCATCGGCCGCCCCCGATGTGGTTGCGTCTTTTGCTGCGTCTGCCGCGCCGTTATCGGTGGCGGCACCCCATGGATTGCTATTGTCAGCCATTTGCGCCATCTCCTTCGCGGTCGAGAGTCGCCAAAAGATTGGCCCTGTTGATTACGCCCAGATATTTGCCGTTTTCATTAATGACTGGTACGCCACAAGGTGTATGGGCTACGGTTCCGATCAGATCGGAAAGCTGTGTGTCATGGGCAACAGCGTTGATATCCGGCAGGAACGCTGCGGAAAGTTTGTCAGCGCCTGATTTGATTGCCTTGTCGACGCTGTCGACGGAAATAATTCCGTGGAAATCAAGCTTGTCGCCGACAATGTAACCATATTCGCGATCTTCGTTGCGAAGACGGTTAAGGGCGGTTTTAAGGCCAACGCCTTCGCGTTCGATAACAGTAACCTGCCGTTTGACGACGATATCCTTGGCCGTCAGAATTGTTGATACGTCAACACCGCGGAAGAAGGATTTGACATAGTCATTGGCCGGATTGTTGAGGATTTCCTCTGGCGTTCCGACCTGTACGACAATGCCGCCTTCCATGATCGCAATCCGGTCACCGATGCGCATCGCTTCATCCAGATCGTGCGAGATAAAGATGATGGTGCGCTTGTGTTCGCGTTGCAGGGTCAGAAGCTCGTCCTGCATTTCGGTTCGGATCAGTGGATCAAGGGCGGAAAACGCTTCATCCATCAACATGACGGACGGATCATTGGCAAGAGCGCGGGCAAGGCCAACGCGCTGCTGCATGCCGCCGGAAAGCTCGTCGGGGTATGAATTCGCCTGTGCTTTCAGTCCCACCTGATCAAGCGCATTCAGGGCGCGCTGATGGCGTTCTTCCTCGGCAACTCCGGCCAGCTCAAGACCAAAGGCCGCGTTGTCGACGACGCTCATATGGGGCATCAGGGCAAAGGACTGGAATACCATGGACATATCCCTGCGGCGCAGTTCACGCAGTTCCTCGTCGCTCATGGCTGCTATATCTGTGCCGTCATAAAGCACCTGGCCAGATGTCGGCTCAATCAGGCGGTTTAACAGTCGAACCAGCGTCGATTTGCCGGAACCCGAAAGCCCCATGACAACAAAAATCTCGCCTTCCCGAACAGTGAAGCTGGCACCACAAACGCCAACGGTTTGTCCGGTTTTGTCAAAAATTTCGGCTTTGTCGATCCCGTCATTGATCATCTGCATGGCTTGATCGGGACGGTCGCCAAAGACTTTATAAAGGTCCTTTACAACGA
This sequence comes from Thalassospira lucentensis, assembly GCF_001613805.1. Classification (GTDB taxonomy): domain Bacteria; phylum Pseudomonadota; class Alphaproteobacteria; order Rhodospirillales; family Thalassospiraceae; genus Thalassospira; species Thalassospira lucentensis_A. The sequence continues at coordinate 431,645 of NZ_LPVY01000003.1, read as the reverse complement.
TTTTATCGGTCATTGGCCCTTGTCATTTGTTGTTATCGGACAACAGGCGGCGTGTATCCCGGGTTCCGGAAACCGCGCGATGCCATCCATTGAAAATGTCATGTCGAGACAGGTGTGATCGTTGCGCCGGATCGCGCCTGCTCCCCCAATTTCGTCACATTCTGTAATCTGATAGTTACAGATCAAAACATTTGATGTCAAATTATAATGGCGCTAAGTTGGGCGGATAATATGACAGGGAGGATTGCGTACATGATCTCGGATCAGCAGAAAAGACGCGAGTTTCTCGATGTTTTGGTTGCTCTGCGGCAGATCATTCGTGCAACAGATCTGCACTCAAAACATGTGATGAAGGTTTGTGGTCTTACGGTTCCGCAACTCGTCGTGCTTCTGGCGATCGAGGAACTTGGTGCGGTAACCGTCAAGGAGATCTCCCGTCATGTATCGCTGAGTCAGGCGACCGTAACGACGATCCTGAACCGGCTGGAAGGACGCGGTTTTATCGAGCGTGCCCGAAATGCCGATGATAAACGGGTGGTCAACAGCCGTTTGACTGACAAAGGGCTTGCGGTTCTAAGTGATACGCCGCCGCTGATGGATGGTGAATTCATGCAGCGTTATGAAAGACTCGATCAGAACGAACGCAGCCGTATCCTCGCATCACTGCAGCACGTGGCCCGCCTGATGGATACCGAAGAAGTCGACCCCAGACCGCCGACCGGATGGGATCGGATCGGTTCTCCGTGAACTAGATGACAAGACGGCCCCCGGAACCGGTAGCAAACAGGCAGTAAAAAGGGGGCAGATCGAAACCTGCCCCGTGATCGATATCTAAAAGATCGCACAGCGATCAGGTGTTGCTACCTGTGTTGTTACAGCGCAGCTTCAACCCGTTCTGCGACTTTCTCCGGCACCCATGCTTTCCACACGCCCGGCTTTTCTTTCAGGAAATAAAGGGCCGCATCTTCGGGTTTTTCACCGTTTTCCTGCATATAGGCCAGCATTTCCGAAACCATGGCGTTGCTGGTTTCATAATGCGTCAGGAATTCGATCAGTTTGGGGGCTGATTTCATGAATTCCGTATTCACCCCGACTGTGACCGTGCTTTCCGGATAGGCTGTGGCCTTTGTCGGATTTTCATCCGTTTTCAGCTTGTCGAAAATTGCCTGATCATATGCAGGTTCTTCAAGGCGATAGCTGTCATAAAGACCCATCACCCAAGTCGGTCCCCAGTAATAATAAAGTGCTGGTTCACCGCGCTTGTGCGCAGATGCGATTGCTGCGGAAAGTGCGGCACCGGTGCCCGGTCGGAAGTTGGTGAAACTGTCATTCAGGCCATAGGCCGCGAGTTTCCCCGAATTGACCTTTTCGCACACCCAGCCTGCCGGGCAGTTATAAAAACGGCCCTTACCCGGTTCTTCGGCATCTTCGAACAGACTGGCATATTTCGGCAGGTCATCGACGGATTTCAGATCCGGTGCCATCGGCTCGATCCCGCGTTCCTTGTCACCTTCGATAACGTAACGCGGCACGAACCAGCCTTCGACGGCGTCATCGAAATTCACACCTATCTGAGTTACATTTCCGGCGGCTTCGGCCTTTTTCCATGCGTCAGCGACGTTGTCACGCCAGATTTCCATGACGACATCGATGTCACCTTTGCCCGCACCGGTCAAAAGCGGAATGACGTCACCGGGCAGGGCGTCGGTTTTACATCCGTAGCCCTTTTCAATGATGAAGCGTGCAACCGCGTTATGGAAAAGCGCGCTGTCATAATTCAGTCCGGCGAACATCACCGGACGGTCGATCTCGCAACTGGCATCCTGTGCCTGTGCGCTTGTGTAGGTAGAGAATGCAAGGCCAGCGGCCATAAGCATTGCGGCTCCGGTAGGCAGGATGTTCATCACTTTTCCCTTTGACTATCTTCTACGGTCCGGAAGCGCATCAAATGCAATGTCCGGCGGTTGAATGCCGCCATGTCACCAGTGGTTGTGTGCTCGATCCCCTGACTGGACTTTGCCCCTGATACAGGTGATGTGAAGTTTAACCTTGGGGTCAAAGGTGACGCAACCCTGCTTGCCGACATTTGCCGGACTTGTGATGTGCCATAATGATTTGAAGTCTAAACTGCATCTCCTGACAGCCGTGTCAGGAGATGTCAGTGCGGATGTGATTGCGAGGATGAATTTTGCCCGGAAGTTCGTGAAACTTCTGCCAAGCATGTTTATGCTGCGCGAAACGCATTTCTGCCGGGGGCACCATGACACATGACAGTCTGTTTGTTTTTGATATCGAAACCGTTCCCGATATCGATGTCTTGCCGCAACTGACCGGTGAAACCGCACCTGATCCAGTGACCGGGCGTGAAATGCTTGAAAAATATCATCTTGATATCACCGATGGCCGGAACGGCTTCCCGCGCCAGCCGTTTCACAAGGTCGTTGCCATCAGCTTCCTGCGTGCGACGATACAACGCGATGGCAATCTGGAAACCTACGAGATTGAAGAACTGCGTTCCGGTGGCGATCTGACCAGCGAGGAAAAGGATCTCGTGAACGGCTTCTTTGCCTATTGCGGCAAGCTGTATCCCAGGCTGGTCAGCTTCAATGGACGCGGGTTCGATCTGCCGGTTTTGAAGTATCGCGCGATGAAGCATGGTGTGTCTGCGCGCTGGCTACATCAGTCGGCGAATAAATGGGAAAATTATACATCGCGCTATGCGCCGAACTGGCATTGTGATCTTGCCGAAGTTCTTTCCGACTATGGGGCATCTGCAAGAACCAAAATGAACGAGGTCTGTGCCGCACTTGATCTTCCCGGCAAGACCGGCGTTGATGGCAGCAAGGTCTCGGATATGTATGACAATGGCGAAATCGAAGGCATTCGTCGTTATTGCGAAACCGATGTCCTGAACACCTATCTTCTTTATCTGCGCTATGTGCTTCACACTGGTCTAAGCGACCATGACGGCTATAATCATGCTATCAATCTGACCGTTGCATGGCTTGAAGAACGCGCAGGCGATATTCAAGCCTATCAGGAATTCCTTGATGCCTGGAAAAGTGCAAGTAAGGGGTCGTTCAACCTGCTTTAGGTTGCATTTTCCGGATTGCTGCAATCTTTGGGATCAGGTCGATATTTCTATATGTGAAATACATCACATCGTCGGGTTGAATTAGGGTGATCTCTGTTGAAATCGTGGCGCAGGGCGCTTAATTGCATCTTTGCGTTTGCAACTGATTTGCAGATGCATGCGGATTTCATGGATTTCAACGGGGAACGTTCACATGGACATCAGAAAGATTATTTGCGGTACGGTGTTGGGAGCCGCCACCGTTGCTGCTACGGCTGCGTCGGCACAGGAAGTTAACGTTTATTCCTTGCGTCAGCCTTTTCTTGTAGAACCGCTGTTTGAAAGCTTCACCAAGGAAACTGGCGTTAAGGTCAATGTGATCTTCGCCGAAAAAGGTCTCGTTGAACGCATCAAGCAGGAAGGGGCCAATAGCCCGGCCGATGTTCTGATGACGGTCGATATCAGCCGAATTCAGGAAGCCGTTGATGCGGGTGTTACAGAGGCCGTCGACAGTGATGTCCTCGAAACCAACATTCCGGCCCATCTGCGCGATGAAAACGATCAGTGGTTTGCCCTGACCCAGCGTGGTCGTGCGCTTTATGCCTCCAAGGATCGTGTCGCCGAAGGTGAAATCACCACCTACGAAGATCTTGCTGATCCGAAATGGAAGGGGCGCGTTTGCACTCGTCCAGGCTCGCATGACTATAACGTTGCCCTGATTTCCTCGATGATTGCCCATCATGGTGCCGAAGAAGCCAAAACGTGGCTCGAGGGCCTGAAAGCAAACCTTGCACGTAAGCCACAGGGCAATGATCGCGGTCAGGTCAAGGCGATCAAGGAAGGCGAATGCGATGTTGCCATCGCCAATACTTATTACTATGGCAAGATGCTTGATGATCCGGAACAGCGTGCATGGGCTGAATCGGTAAACATCGTTTTCCCGAATCAGGATGGTCGCGGCATGTCGATGAACATTTCCGGTATGACCCTGATCAAGGGTGCACCGAACAAGGAAAACGCTGTCAAGCTGATGGAATTCCTTTCGGGTGACGAAGCGCAGAAAATCTACGCCGAAGTGAACTATGAATATCCGGTCAAGCCGGGTGTTGAATGGTCCGACTATGTAAAGTCGTGGGGCACCTTCAAGGCTGACGAGCTTCCGCTGGCCGAAATCGCCCGTCTGCGTGCCGATGCGGTTCGCATGGTTGATCAGGTCGGCTACGACGAATAACTGAATTTTCGTTTTTCGAATAATTCCGGAAAGGGGCGGTAACCATTACCGTCCCTTTTTTTGTTGGCAAAACGGGTCCGGCTCCGTGCAGAGGCAGGAGGCCGACAAGGCGGTTATGTTCTATTCGCTCTTGCAAAACAGGGCGGCTGCCCTTTAATTTCCCGGGCAGCGAGTACAAATCATTCTTACTTGCCTTCACCCTTTGCGACCATTTCAGGAGATTCATGATGACTTCACTGCGCAACAAGGTCTTTGGCATGATGGGCGCGGTGGTCGGATTGACGGCATTTCATGCGAATGCTGCCGAGGAAGTTAATGTCTATTCGCTGCGACAGCCTTTCCTGATCGAACCAATGTTCGAACAATTCACCAAGGAAACCGGCATTCGGGTCAACACACTGTTTTCCCAAAGCGGTCTGGTTGAACGCATTAAGCATGAAGGCCGTAACAGTCCGGCCGACCTTTTGCTTACTGTTGATATTGGTCGTATTCAGGACGCCGTTGATGCCGATATCGCGACACCGCTTCAAAGCGATATGATTGATGCCAATATCCCCGAACAGTTTCGTGATCAGGATCACCTGTGGGTCGGCCTGACCACCCGTGCGCGTGTCCTTTATACGTCGCTTGACCGTGTGAAGCCCGACGCCATTGCGACATACGAAGAACTTGCCGATCCGGAATGGAAGGGACGTATTTGCGTGCGTTCCGGGATGCATGTCTACAATATCGCACTGGTTGCCTCTATGATTGCCCATCATGGCGAGGAATATACAAAAACCTGGCTTCAGGGACTGCAGGACAACCTTGCGCGCAAACCGCAAGGGGCGGATATCGATCAGATCGAGGCCGTATCCCAAGGCGTTTGCGATCTGGCAATCGGCAATTCCTATTATTACGGCAAGATGCTTGATGATCCAAACAAAGCCGATGCTGCCAAGGATGTCCGGATTGTTTTCCCCAATCAGGGAGACCGCGGCACGCATGTGAATATTTCGGGTGTGGCCCTGATCAAGAATGCGCCGAACAAGGAAAATGCGATCAAGCTGGTCGAATTCCTGTCCGGGGACGAGGCGCAGCACATGTATGCAGACGTGAACTTTGAATATCCGGTCAAGCCGGGGGTGGCTTGGTCGGAAATGGTTCGTTCCTGGGGCACCTTCAAATCCGATACCCTGCCGCTTAACGAAGTTGCCAATAACCGTGGTGCGGCCATTCGTCTGATCGACGAAGTCGGCTTTAACGAATAGGGCGCAACTCGCGTGAACAATTCCTGCCAGACCGAAGACGATCGCGATATCCGGCCTTCTGCCGTAACCGAGACGCTTGATCCGTTGCGCGAACGTTCGCTTGGAACCTCCATGCGCTGGCTGCCGCGCGGCCAATCAGGTCTTTGGCTGGCCGGGGCATTTATTATCGCACTTCTTGTCGCAACACCGTTGATTGCGGTTGTTTATCTGGCGTTGTTCCCGACGGAAAACATCTGGCCGCATCTGGCATCCACCATGTTGCCGCGATACCTGAAAAATACCGGTATCCTGATGCTGGGTGTTGGTATTGGCGTGACGTTGATCGGTGTTTCGGCGGCATGGGTCGTAACCATGTGTCGCCTGCCGGGCAAACGGTTCTTTGAATGGGCGATGCTGCTTCCGATGGCAGTTCCGGCCTACATTGTTGCCTATGTCTACACCGATCTTCTGGAATATGCCGGTCCGTTGCAGCGTCTTCTACGCGAGATTTTCGGCTGGCAAACCGCGCGTGATTACTGGTTTCCTGATATCCGGACCAAGGGTGGTGCGATACTGGTGCTTAGCCTGACGCTGTATCCCTATGTTTATATGTTGGCCCGGGCTGCCTTTTTGGCACAGTCGGTCTGTGTTCTCGAAGCTGCACGTGTTCTCGGGCGTTCGGCCTGGAACTCGTTCGTAACGGTTGCCTTGCCTTTGGCGCGTCCGGCTATCGTGGTTGGTGTCGTCATTGCGCTGATGGAAACCTTGAATGATTTCGGGACCATCGATTTCTTTGCTGTTCATACCCTGACGGCCGGTATTTTTAATGTCTGGCTCGGTATGGGAAATGCCGGCGGAGCTGCCCAGATCGCGCTGACTATGTTGGCGGTAGTGATTGTCCTGATCGTGGCTGAACGTTATTCGCGCCGTCGCCAGCGTTTCCACGATACGACCAACCGCTTTCAAGAATTACCGGGTTATGAGCTTGGTCCGGTCGCCAAATTTTTTGCGCTGGCTGTCTGCATCCTGCCGATTGTGCTGGGTTTTGTGATCCCATCATTAGTGTTGGTCTATTATTCCGTTGGCTATTTTGATCAAAGCTGGACCGCAGATTTCTTTGAATTTGCTGGCAATAGTTTGCTGGTGTCGGGTCTTGCAACCTTTGTTGCGGTTGGTTGTGCTGTGTTCCTTGGCTATGCCTTGCGTCTTTTCCCGCAACCTCTTTTGCGGTTCTGCATTCGCATGGCATCGGTTGGTTATGCCGTGCCCGGGGCGGTTCTGGCGATCGGGGTTCTGATCCCGTTTGCGCGGTTTGATAATGCGGTTGATGCCATGATGCGCGAAACGTTTGGCATATCTACCGGCCTGCTTCTGAGCGGGACGGTCTTTGCCATTGTTTTTGCCTATGCTGTGCGTTTTATGGCGGTTTCCTATGGCTCTATTGAGGCTGCGCTTGGCAAGGTCCGACCAAGCATGGATGACGCGGCCCGCACATTGGGCGAAAGCCCTTGGGGAACATTGAAGCGCATTCATTTTCCGATGGTGCGGGGCGGGATTCTGGCAGCTGCGGTTCTCGTCTTTGTGGACGCGATGAAGGAACTCCCGGCCACGCTGATCCTTCGGCCGTTCAATTTCGAAACACTGGCGACGCATGTCTATCAGTTCGCCAAGGATGAAATGATCGAACAGGCAGCCCTTGGTGCATTGACCATCGTCATTGTCGGTGTCGTTCCGGTGATTATGTTAAGTCGGGCGATTTCGCGATCCCGCCCGGGGCATGATGGCGCATCGTCGCGCCATTGACGTTCCCGTTCCGGCGGATCACTATCGCCGCTATATGATCCCGTTAAGTTCGACAGGCTTCTGATGACCATGTCACAAAATAATCCTGCCAATTCAGATATTTGCCACCAACCGGGACTGACGCGGCTTGAAGATGCGCTGCGTATTGCATTTGACGAAGTCGCTGTTCGTGCACCGGTAATTGAGGCGCCTCTTAATGATTGTTATGGGGCGATCCTGCGCAAGGATATCGTTGCCAGGATCGACGTCCCGTCTGCGGATAACTCGGCAATGGATGGATATGCATTCTATCATGCCGACCTGCAGGAATTTGTCGGTAAGGGGGATGTGCAAATCACTGTCGGCGGTGTGTCGCTGGCGGGGCATCCGTTTACGGGGAAAATCCCGCGTGGGCAGGCAATCCGCATCGCGACGGGGGCTGCCATTCCTGAGGGCGCAGATTGCATCATCATTCAGGAAAATGTCGCGGCGAATGCCGATGAAACGCTTTTGACCGTTTCGCAGGATGTGGTCGCAAAGACCCGCCAGCATCAACATGTCCGTCGTCGCGGCGAAGATGTTGCGACTGGTGCGGTTATCCTCCCAGCCGGTAAACGCTTGCGCCCGCAGGATATCGCGGTTGCCGCCGGGCAGGGGTATCAGTCAGTGCCGGTGTCTAAGCCCTTGTCGGTTGCCGTTTTCTCGACTGGGGATGAACTGGCAAAGCCCGGAGATCCGCTGCCGCCCGGTGGCGTTTACGATTCTAACCGGTTTGCCATGATCGGCATGCTGCGCGCTTGCGGGTGCGCGGTTACTGATCTTGGCCTTCTGGCTGATGATTTTGATGTGCTGAAAACCGCCTTAAAGGGGGCTGCGCAAACACATGATGTCATCATGACATCGGGTGGGGTATCTGTTGGTAAGGCGGATCTGTTGAAGCCTGTTGTCGATAGTCTTGGTGAAATTCAGGCATGGAAGCTGGCAATCAAACCCGGCAAACCTTTGATGCGCGGTCGTATTGGGGATTGTGTTGTCATCGGCTTGCCGGGAAATCCGGTTTCGGTGATGGTTTCTGGGCTGCTTTATGCCATGCCGCTTCTTTCGCATATGATGGGGGCATCGGACGACGTTTGTGCGCCCCTGCGATTGCCGGCCATCGCAGGGTTTGACTTCAAACGTGGTACGGGGCGTCGCGAATGGCTGCGCGCCCGTCTGGTGCAGGATGACGATGGGCAATGGGTTGCCATGCCTTACCATTCGGCGAGTTCCGGCATGTTATCCTCGATGGTGTGGGCCGAAGGCCTGATCGAAATCGCCGAGGATTGCGGGCAGGTCAGAACGGGTGATCAGGTACTCTATCTGCCATTTGGTGGTTTGCAGGCATTTTAAAAACTGATCCAGATCATGGAATTTGCATCCTTTTCCGGTGATGTTTAACAAAACAACGGAACAGGGGTGGAAAGCGGATGACTGTATCAGTGACTTTTTGCGGGGCTGCGGGTGGTGTTACCGGTTCATGTTATCTACTGCGCACCGACAGTGGCGACATCGTTGTCGATTGCGGTATGTTTCAGGGCAGCAAGACAGTTCGCGAACTGAACTATGGGGCTTTCCCGTTCAAGGCTGCTGACATTCGTGGGGTGCTTTTGACCCATGCCCATATCGATCATTCCGGCTTACTTCCCAAATTGGTAAAGGCAGGTTTTAACGGGCCGATTTATGCGACGGAACCGACCTGCGACCTACTGACCTATATGCTGCCTGATTCCGGTTACATTCAGGAAACCGAGGTCGAACGCCTTAACCGCCGCAATGTCAGGCGTGGTCGGCCGGAAGTCACCCCGATCTATACCCGTGAAGACGCGGAAAAGACTCTCAAACGGTTGCAGCCCGTTGACTATCATGAATGGCGTGAAGTTCTGCCGGGCTTACGGGCGCGCTACTGGGATGCCGGGCATCTTTTGGGATCCGCTTCGATAGAAATCGAAGTGGATGATGAGGCCCCAGACGGTGAGCCACGTACCCTGCGACTGCTGTTTTCCGGCGATATCGGTACGGGTGAGGCGGTGTTTAACGATGCGCCCGAAGGGCCGAAAAACATCGATTATCTGTTTGTTGAATCCACCTATGGTGATCGCAATCGCCCCGAAGTCAGCGACGCAGAGCGCCGCGAAATGCTTGCTGTCGAGGTTCGCCAAGCCATTCAGGCCGGCGGTAATCTTGTAATCCCGAGTTTCGCAGTGGCTCGTACACAGGAACTGCTTGTCGATCTGGCGACCCTGTTTAATCGTGGAAAACTTCCCAAGGCGGATGTTTTTGTCGATAGCCCGCTGGCCCAGCGCGCGACCGAGGTTTTTGCCAAACATCTCTCCCATGATGATGCACGTGCTCTGGCCCATCCCAATTTTCATATGGTGCCCGATGTTGAGGCAAGCATGCAGTTGGCACGGGTCAGAAGCGGCGCGATCATTTTGTCGGCAAGTGGCATGTGCGATGCCGGGCGCATTCGCTATCATTTGAAAAACAATCTTTGGCGGCCGGAATGCACGGTGCTGATGGTCGGTTTTCAGGCTGCCGGGTCGTTGGGCCGTGTGCTGCAGGGCAGGGCAAAGCATGTGCGCATTCATGGTGATGAAGTCGATGTGCACGCCCGGATCAGGACGCTTGATATCTATTCCGGACACGCCGATCAGGACATGCTGCTGCGCTGGACAAAGGAAAGGATGCCAATATCGCGGCGCATTTTCCTGACCCACGGCGAAGACGGGGCGCGCGCCGCTTTGCAACAGGCCATGATCAATAACGGGATCGAAGAAAGCAAAATCGCACTCCCGATGCTTGATGACACCGTGACGCTCAAACGCGGGCAGGCAAAACAGGCCGAATTCAAACCGCGCCTGCCTGTTGGCGAGATGTCCCGTGATGATTGGCACAACCGCTATGCCCATAGTGTTACAGAACTTTCTGAAAAACTTCGCGCACTCGACAGCAACGAAAAACGCGAAGCACTGCTAGAAAAAGTCTTGCAAGATATCGCATCGGCATGAGAGCAATAGCCCGATGGCAGGTTGGAAATACCGTAAAATACGGAAATGCTTGCCAACGGGCGATATCATGTCACCCTATATCGGGTTGAGAAGGTATCGAGGGACACTACGAGAGCGGGCGGATATATGTCGATCGTGGGGAATACCGGCTATCGTGTTCTGATCTATAGCCACGATACATTCGGCTTGGGCCATTTGCGCCGCTGCCGAACCATTGCGCATGCGCTTGTTTCGCGTCGGGACGATGTATCTGTGCTCATCCTTTCCGGATCGCCTATCATCGGCAGTTTCGAATTCCGTTCACGAGTCGATTTTGTGCGTATTCCGGGCGTGATCAAGCTCTCGAATGGTGAATACACATCGCTTAATCTGAATATCGACGTCGATCAGACTCTGGCGATGCGTGAATCCATTATTCAGCATACCGCCGATGTGTTTAATCCCGATCTGTTCATCGTCGACAAGGAACCGCTTGGCTTGCGCGGTGAAGTTGAATCGACACTTCAGATGTTGCGCCACCGTCGCACGCGCCTTGTCATGGGCTTGCGCGACGTGATGGATGATCCGGTCAATCTGCGTGAAGAATGGGATCGCAAAAAATGCGTTCCGGCTCTGGCCGACCTTTACGACGAAATCTGGGTCTATGGCCTCAAAGACATTTGCAATCCGCTTGAAGGCATTGATCTGCCGCCGGGTGTCGAAGAAAAAATGACCTATACCGGTTATCTGCCACGTACCGCGACGCGCAAACCGACCCCGGAACATGGCGCGCTTGGTCTTGAGGAACCCTATTATCTCGTCACGACCGGTGGCGGCGGGGACGGGGTTAATCTGGTCGATTGGGTGATCAGTGCCTATGAGGCCGATCCTGATATTCCTGTTCCTTCGCTTGTCGTGCTGGGGCCGTTCATGGCACCAAATGACCAGCAGGCGTTCATGGAACGCGCGGAAAAGATCGACAAGCTTTCGGTCATTACCTTCGATGCCAATGTCGAAATGCTGATGGATCGGTCCGCCGGTGTGATCGCAATGGGTGGATACAACACGTTTTGTGAAATCCTGTCCTTTGACAAACCGGCAATCATCGTGCCGCGCACCGTGCCGCGGCTTGAACAATATGTTCGCGCGTCGGCTGCCGAAAAACTTGGTCTGGTCAAAATGCTGACCGAAGATGGCGGTCGTCCGCCGATGCAGATGGCCCAAGCCCTTCGGGGTCTGATTGATCAGCCAAAGCCGTCACATGTAACCGTGCCAAACCTGATGGGTGGCCTTGATAGTGTTGGCGATCAGGTTGAACGCTGGCTGCCACCGCAGCTCGCTGCCGAGTAAGATTTTCCGGGATAACAACAGATGACATGCGACAAGCTTGCAATCGTGGTGAAAGGATATCCACGATTGTCGGAAACCTTTATTGCCCAGGAAATCCTCGGTATTCAGCAGGCAGGTATTCCTTATCGTATTGTATCACTGCGTCATCCGACCGATAAAAAACGCCATCCGGTCCACGAAAGGATCACCGCTGAAATCGATTACCTGCCGGAATATGTCTATCAGGAACCGATGCGCGTGTTTCGCGGCTGGTTAAAGGCCCGCAAAATGCCGGGATATCGTCGGGCGAGAAATATCTGGTGGCAGGACTATCGCCGGGATCGCACGCCGAACCGCGCCCGTCGTTTTGCGCAAGCATTGGTAATGGCGGCGGAGCTGCCGGACGATATCACGCGCATCTACGCCCATTTCCTGCATACCCCGGCATCGGTTGCGCGATATACAGCGATGATGCGCGGTCTTCCGTGGTGTTGTTCTGCACATGCCAAGGATATCTATACCAGCGAAGATTGGGACATGCGTGAAAAGCTGGCCGATATGGATTGGCTGGTGACCTGCACGAAGGCCAATGTCGACCATCTGCAAAAGCTGGCCGATGATCCGACCAAGGTGAATTTGCTTTATCACGGCCTTGATTTTTCCCGTTTCCCCGAAGATTTGCCGGGCCGGATGCCCCGTGACGGCCGGGATCCCGATCATCCGGTAACGATTCTGTCGGTTGGTCGGCTGGTCGGCAAAAAGGGTTATGACGATCTTCTGCGTGCACTTGCTGATTTACCCAAGGATCTGCATTGGCGGTTTGTTCATATTGGTGGTGGCAATTGCGATAAATACAAATCTCTCGCGACCGATCTTGGAATTTCCGATCATTGTGACTGGCAGGGGCCGCGTGACCAGAAAGAAGTGATTGGGGCCTGTCAGTCCGCCGATCTGTTCGTGCTGGCAAGCCGGGTGGAACAGGATGGTGATCGTGACGGATTACCAAACGTCCTGATGGAAGCACAGCTTTGCGGTCTGGCGGCGGTTTCAACGGCAATTTCAGCCATTCCGGAACTGATTACCGATGGCCTTAACGGCAAACTTGTTCCCGAACGTGATCCCAAATCATTGTCCTTGGCAATGGCTGAATTGATTGCCAATCCGGCGTTGCGCGATCAGATGGGGCGCAAGGGCAACGAAATCGTTCGACGGGATTTCTCATTCTATACCGGCATGAAGGAACTGGCACATCGCTTTGGTGTTGATGCACCGGTAGCCGGAACTGCCGCGCAACAACCGGCAGCGGAGTAGGGGACGGCAAACGTGCAGATCGCCTTTTATGCACCGTTAAAGCCGATTGATCATCCGATACCATCCGGGGATCGCCTGATGGCGCGCCTTCTGTGTGAAGCGCTAGCGCAAGCCGGACATAAAGTTGATATCGCATCGCGCCTGCGCAGCCGGGTTGGCGATGGCAATATCCTGCGTCAGGCGCAAATCGCCGAACTGGCGTCAAAGCTGGTTGCGCGGCTATTGCGGCAATATCAGAACGGCAAACGCAAACGCCCCGATATCTGGTTTACCTACCATCTTTATTACAAGGCCCCGGACTGGATTGGTCCGGTGATCGCTAAAGCGCTGGATATCCCCTATGTCTTAGCCGAGGCATCCTTTGCCCCTAAACGTGCAAACGGCCCCTGGGCGCAAAGCCACGCAGCCGTTGAACATGCCCTGCGATGTGCCAGTGCGGTATTCTCCCTAAATCAGGCGGATATGGAATGTCTGGCGCCGATATGTGCTCAGGACCGGTTGCATTATCTGGCACCCTTTACTCATACCGAAAACTGGCATGCTGCCGATCGCGGTGAAATCGATCCCGATAAACCGGTTCAGTTGGTGACAACCGCAATGATGCGGCCGGGCGATAAACTGAAATCTTACGAGTTGCTGGCAGCCGCACTTGGCAGGCTCAATGCGTACAATTTGATAAACTGGCATCTGACCGTAATCGGCGACGGTCCGGCCCGCGCCGACGTTGAAGCGGCTTTTGAACGGCACGCCATCAACCCCAATCAACTTGATTTCGCCGGTCTTTGCGATGCCGATCACACGCGTATCATTCTTGCGCGATCTGATATGTTTGTCTGGCCAGCGATCAACGAGGCCTATGGTATGGCCCTCCTTGAGGCACAGGCGGCAGCATTGCCTGTTCTGGCGGGCGACTGTGGTGGTGTTTCGGGTATTGTCGCGGATGGCAAAACCGGATGGTTGGTACCGGTTGGAGATATTGATGCGTTCGCAGGCAAACTTGCCGAGTGCCTGGCATCAGACCGATACAGTGCCTTGCGCGATATGGGACAATCCGCCTCGCAGAAAGCAGAACAGATGCATACAATAACCGCTGCGGCCAAAGAGCTTGGTAATGTCCTGCATGATGTGATGGAAAGTCACGGGAAACGGAAACAGGGATGAGCAGCTTTCATTTTGCCCTGTTACGGCATGGCGTTACCGCGTGGAATGCAGAAAGACGTATTCAGGGCCAAAGCGATATTCCTCTGCTTCCCAAAACCGTTGACGAATATCGCAGCCTTCAGTTGCCCCAAAAATGGTGTGCTGTTCCATGGCGAGTCAGTCCGTTGATCCGGACAATCCAAACAGCAGACGCACTGGCGATTGACGGTTTTTCACCCGATGAGCATTGGATCGAGATGAACTGGGGTGATTGGGAAGGGAAAAAGCTATCTGATCTGCGCCGTGATCTTGGTGCGCAAATGCAGGAAAATGAAGATCGCGGCTGGGACTTTCGTCCGGATGGAGGCGAAAGCCCGCGCGATGTCCTTTCCCGAGTTGAGGCCGCATTGGCTAGCAATCGTGACGGTAATTTTGGTGTCGTGACACATAAGGGCATTATTCGAGCAGTTTATGCTGCGGCATGCGGTTGGAATATGATGGGAAAAAGCCCAGACAAACTCGATTGGAAAGCCGTTCATGTCTTTTCCTGGTCTTCCGATGACGGGCTTGGCATCGTTGATCTGAATTGTCCCCTGCTTGAACGGGACGGAACAACCACATGAGCGACATTCTGATCTATGTTCAGCATCTGCTTGGCATCGGCCATGTCCGACGCGTTGCCCTGATCAATGCGGAACTTGACAGGCTTGGCATGACAACAACTGTTGTCACCGGAGGTATCCCGGATGCCTCATTGGATTTTGGCAGCGATAATGTGATCCAGCTTCCCCCTTGCCGAACCGCAGATAGCGGTTTTTCCGGATTGATCGATGAAGTCGGCAACCCGGTTGATGAGGCATGGAAGCAACAGCGAAAGCAGGCTCTGTTTGATGCGTTCAATGTCGTTGCGCCCAAGCTTTTAATGGTCGAAATGTTCCCGTTTGGCCGTCGAGCCTTCCGGTTTGAATTGTTGCCGTTACTCGATAAGGCCGGGCATGCGGGGATTCCCCGTATCTGTTCCGTTCGTGACCTTCTGGTGCGCAAATCTGATCGTTCGAAAGAAGCATGGATGCGTGATATCGCGCGCAGCCATTTTGACCGTGTGCTGGTTCACGGCGATCCGGCGCTTTTTGATTTCGGTCGCAGCTTCCCGTTTGCCGATGATATCGCCGATTTGATCGAATATACCGGCTATGTCGCACCCAAAGCCGATTTTGCGGCAGGCGAAAGAAAGGGTGTTCTTGTTTCTGCCGGTGGTGGCGCGGTCGGAACTGCATTGATTGAGGCTGCAATTGCGGCGCGTCCACTATCCAGCCGCTTTGCCGGTCAGCCTTGGGATATCGTGGCCGGGCCGCATTTCCCGCGTGAAGCATTCCAGCGCCTTGAGGAAAACCTGCCGACAGGGATAAACTTGCATCGCTTTTTGCCGGATTTCCGTGAACGCATGGCACATGCCTGTGTTTCCGTCTCGCAGGCAGGCTATAATACCTTGATGGATGTTCTGGCGACGGAAACCGCATCGGTCATGGTTCCATTCGCCGATGGTGGTGAAAGCGAACAGGCTGAACGTGCTGCTATTTTGGCGGGAAAGAACGTACTGTCGTTGCTTGATCCCGACGATTTGAATCCACAATCATTGGCAAATCAAATAGATCGGGCGAAGAATCCTGTTAAATTAGATATATCTCTGGACGGGGCAGGGATAACTGCGGCTAAACTCGCAGAAAGAATAAGAGGGAAGGCATGAGCACCTGGGATCAACTTCGCGCAGAGCTGGATCTGTGGCAGTCCGAAGAACGGATTGCCACGATGTGGTGGCGCGACGACGACGCGGTTGCAGTTACGCCAGCCCTGGAAACCCTTCTTGCCTTCGAACAGGATCATGGGGTTCCTTTGGCTCTTGCCGTGATCCCGGCTGATCTTGAACATGATCTTGTTCTGCGTCTGGCAGAAACACTTGATACCCGGGTGTTGCAACACGGCTGGTCGCATACCAACCATATGCCTGCAGGTCGCAAAAAGCAGGAACTGGACGATGTTCGTGATATCGGTGCGGTTGTCACCGATATTCGCGGTGGGTTTGACGTCCTGTCATCACAGTTTGGCAACCGTTTCCTGCCCGTCATGGTGCCGCCATGGAACCGCATCGCCGATGACGTCATGAGGGCTTTGCCATCACTTGGTCTGCGCGGTATCAGCACGTTTAACGCGCGATCAGATGCCTATCCCGTTCCGGGGCTCCTGATGGTCAATACGCATGTCGACGTGATTGACTGGCGCGGAACGCGTGGTTTTGCGGGCGAAGATCAATGCATCAATGCGATGATTTCCCATTTGTCCGCGCGTCGGAACGGTGTGGTGGATGACGCGGAAGCCACGGGGCTTCTAACCCATCATCTGGTTCATGATGATGCAACGACAAGATTTCTTGAAAACCTGTTTTCGTTTGAGCATGCGGCGCTCAAATGGCTGCGAATTCCCGGAGTTTTCCCATGGCAATAAGCCCGACTGAAGAAACCGGCGGTGTTGAAACAGCCGATCCGGTCAAACCGGCTGGTGTGCGTGATCGTGATGTGCAGATCATGGGATATCCACCAAGACTCATGGCACCGGATATGGCGAAATCGGTGGCTGGCCTGCTGATTTGTGGTGTTATCGCATTGATCCCTGAAATGTTGCCGATCATTCAGTGGACTGCCGCGGGGCTTGCCTTGCTGTTTGTTGTCTATTTCGTGCGCACCTTACTAAGGTTTCAATCAAAGATTTATGTATCGGAATATGGTATCCGAATCAGCAACCTGCGTGGTGGTACGGCGTTCGCGTGGTCGGAACTTTCCAAATTCCGGTTGCGTTATTTCTCTACCCGTCGCGATGGCAAAAAGGGATGGTTTGAACTTACCCTGCAGGCAGGGGATGCAAAAATCGTCACAGAATCAACATTGGACGGTTTTGATGATCTGCTTGAAATTGCCCGGGATTGGGCCAAAGATAACCAGTTACTGGTCGACGACATAACAAGAACCAATCTGATGCGCATGGATGAGGCCGAAACAATGGTCCAGGCAGCCGCATCAAGTCGGGCAGGCGGCATTGGCGAGGGAAGATGACCGATATACTGCGTATCCGTGACTTGAAAGTCGAATTCGTTTTGCCCCATATGCGGGTCAAGGCGGTCGAAAATGTAAGCTTTCGCATTGGCGCGCAGGAAACCGTGGCTCTTGTCGGGGAGTCCGGATCGGGAAAAACCACCATTTCCCAAGCAATTATGGGATTGCTACCCAAATCGGCACAGATTACCAACGGATCAATTGTGTTCGCTGATCCGAAAAAGCCCGGTACACGGGTCGACATCGCAATGCTGGATCGCTCGGGTGCTGAAATGCGCTCCATTCGTGGTGGCCGTATTTCGATGATTTTTCAGGAACCGATGAGTTCCCTTTCGCCGCTTCATACCATTGGTGATCAGATTTGCGAGGCAGTCCGCCTTCATCGCAAGGTCGGGACGGGCGAGGCCAAGGAGCTTGCCCGCGAAATGCTGGAACTTGTCGGGTTTCCCAATCCGAAAAGGTCGTTAAAGACATATCCGTTCGAACTGTCTGGTGGTTTGCGCCAGCGTGCGATGATTGCCATGGCGATGGTATGTCGTCCGGCCCTGCTGGTTGCGGATGAACCGACAACTGCACTTGACGTGACGATACAGGCCCAGACACTTCGCCTGATCAAGGATATGCAGTCGGAACTGCAAATGTCTGTTCTGCTGATTACCCATGATCTTGGTGTGGTCGCCAATATGGCAGACCGAATGGTGGTGGTTTATGACGGTCGGGTTGTGGAAAGCGGTTTGACGCATGATGTTTTTGTCAATCCGGGACACCTCTATACCCAGTCGCTACTTTCTGCCGTCCCGCATTTCGATATGGGGCCCGATGAACGCCTGCGCCCGTTGCGCGAAATCAAGCCCAAAGTCGATAGTCTGCTGACTTTCTGCGGGGACAAGGATTCTTCGGGCGAGGGGGATGTTCCACCGTCTCTGGCATTGCATCCGGCAATGGCGAGCGAACCGGTTTTGGCCGTCCGTCACCTTTATAAAAGCTTTGCCGTCCGCAAGGGCAACTGGTTCAAGGCCGAGGAACAGGAAATTGCCGCTGTTGCCGATGTATCGCTGACGATCAATCGCGGCGAATGTGTTGGTCTGGTTGGGGAAAGCGGCTGCGGTAAAACCACTCTTTCCAAATTGATCATGCGGGCGATGGCACCTGATAGCGGTTCAATCCTGTTTCGCGGTGAAAGCGGTCAGATGACCGAATTGACCGGTTTGAACGAAGATCAGCTCAATCCGTATCGAAAGCGTATCCAGTTTGTGTTTCAGGACCCGTTCGGCTCGCTTAATCCGCGCATGACCGTGCAGGATATCATCACGGAACCGATGATCATTCATGGTATCGGTGACACATCCTATCGCAAGAAAATGGTGCTGGAACTGATGGAACTGGTGGGGCTTGATCCACGGTTCCTGAACCGCTATCCGCACAGTTTTTCCGGTGGGCAGCGGCAGCGCATTGGCATCGCGCGCGCCCTTTCACTTAAGCCGGACCTTTTGATTTTTGATGAACCGACATCTGCACTTGATGTGTCTGTTCAGGCGCAAATCCTGAACCTTCTAAAGGATTTGCAGCGTGAACTTAAACTGACATACATGTTTATTTCGCACAACCTGGCAGTGGTTGATTATATCGCGGACCGGATTGCGGTGATGTGCGCTGGGCGGATTGTTGAGTCGGCACCGCGCGAACAGTTGTTCAGAAACCCCGTTCATCCCTATACCCAGGCATTGCTTAATGCCGTGCCATTTGCCGATCTTGATCATCTTCTGGATTTCACCAAGATCGTCGATGGCAAGGCTTCAGATCCGCGCCGCTGGCCGGCACCCTTTACCATTGATGCGCAGTCGGATCCCCGTATGGTCCAGTTTGCCGAAGATCATTTTGTCCGTGCCGCACGTGCCGATTATCAGGAGATCGCCATATGAACCCGATTAATGTTCCTGCGTTCTCTGCGGGCTGGTTCAACAGGTCACGCAATAAACTTGCACGCACTGGCCTTGGGGCGATGATGCTGGCTGGAATAATATCGCTTGGCAGCCCGGCACAGGCTGAAATCCCGTATTTCAAGGATGCCGTGTCAAAAGGTGAACTGCCACCGATGGCGGAACGCCTGCCCGAACATCCCAAAGTCATCGACTTTACCGCCGAAAACAAGGAAATCGGTAAATATGGTGGTGATCTGGTTACCATCATGGGGCGTTCACGCGATATTCGCATGGCGGTGGTATATGCGTATACCCGCCTGATCGGCTATGAGGAAGATCTCAATCTGAAGCCTGACATTCTTGAAAGTCTGGATGTTAACGATGCGGGCAATGAATTTACCCTGCATATTCGCAAAGGCCACAAATGGTCTGACGGTGAGCCCTTCACGGCCGAGGACTTCCGCTATTTCTGGGAAGATATCGTCAATAATGATGAACTGTTTCCCGTTGGTCCGCCCCGCTTCCTGTTCGTAGGCGATGAACCGGCAACATTCGAGGTTCTGGACGAATATACCGTTCGTTACAGTTGGTCCCAGCCCAATCCGTTCTTCCTGACGGAGCTGGCGGCAACGCGTCCGCCTTTCATTTATCGTCCGGCGCATTACCTCAAACAGTTTCACGAAAATTACCGTGATGCAGCCGAACTTGATGCGATTGTCAAAAAACGTGGTTTGCGCAGCTGGGCGGTGCTACATACTGACAAGGACCGCCCCTACAGGCTTGAAAATATTGAACGTCCATCGCTGGAGCCATGGCTGATCCGGACCGAAGAACCGTCTGACCGCTTCATCTTTGAACGTAATCCGTATTACCATCGCGTTGATCCCGACGGCAATCAGTTGCCCTATATCGATCGGATGATCTTCAACATCTCCAACGCCAAGTTGGTTCCGGCCAAGGTTGGTGCGGGCGAGGTCGACCTGCAAAGCCGCATTCTGTCGCTGCAGGATTATACCTTCCTCAAACAGTCCGAGCCTCAGCAAAACTTCAAGGTTAATCTTTGGGATGTTGGTTACGGTGCCTATGCCGCACTTTACCCGAACCTGACCTGCTCCGACCCGGTCTGGAGGAAATTGCTGCGTGATGTGCGTTTTCGTCGGGCACTGTCGCTTGCCATTAACAGAACCGAGATCAACCGGGTGATGTTCTTTGGTCTGGCGACACCAACCAACAATACGGTCCTTCCCAAAAGCCCGCTTTTCAAGCCGGAATATCGCGAAAGCTACATTAAGTTTGATGTGAAGAAAGCCAATGCGCTGCTTGATGAAGTTGGCCTGACCAAGCGCAATGATGACGGTATCCGTTTGATGCCCGATGGCCGTCCGCTTGAAATCATCGTCGAAACCATGGGGGAAAATCCTGAACATGATGACATGCTGGAACTGATCAGTGACAGCTGGAAACAGATTGGTGTGAAACTGTTCGTCAAGGGATTGCAGCGCGAAGTTCTCCGTAATCGTGCGTATAGCGGTGAGACCGTCATGTCGATTTTCAATGGTGTCGATAGCGGCCTTGCTACGCCTGCAACCGTTCCGGCCGAGTTCGTTCCGATCCAGCAGGATAGCCTGCAATGGCCGAAATGGGGGCAGTATTTCCAGACTAATGGCGAGGCAGGCGAGGCACCGGATTTACCTGCTGCAAAGGAACTCATGGAACTTTACGGCAAATGGGTGAAGGGCAATGACGCTGCCCGCAAGGAGGCCTGGCAAGGCATTCTTGATATTAATGCGGAAAACATGTTTTCGATTGGTCTGATTGGTAATGTGCCGCAGCCGGTTGTGGTCCGCAATGATTTGCGGAATGTGCCAGAGAAAGGGATACACAGTTGGGAACCGGGCGCCTTCTTTGGAATTTACCGTCCCGATACATTCTGGTGGGACCGTTGATCGCAGTGGTCTGAAATCGAACGCATCATTCCGGGCAGGGAAACCGGGCGATGCGTCAGGGGGAGCTTAACCGCCGATGCTGACTTTCTTGGCAAGACGGCTTTTTGTCATGATGCCCACGCTGTTTTTTATCAGCGTGCTGGTGTTCATCATTATTCAATTGCCGCCGGGCGACTTCCTGTCCACCTATCTGAATGAATTGCAGGCGCAGGGCGAGGCGGTCGATCCGGCCAAGATTGCTTTCCTCAAACAGCAATACGGCCTTGATCAGCCGATCTGGCAGCAATATTTCGATTGGGCCTGGGGATTACTGCATGGCGATCTTGGTTTTTCCTTCGAATATAATCTTCCGGTCACCGAGGTGGTCGGGGACCGTCTTTGGCTTTCGGTCGTTCTGAATTTCAGCACGGTACTGTTCATCTATATCGTCAGCTTCCCGATCGGGATCTATTCGGCCACCCGTCAATATAGCTGGGGCGATTATGGCTTTACCTTGCTCGGCTTTCTTGGTCTTGCCATGCCGAACTTCCTGTTTGCGCTGATTCTGCTTTATTACGCCAACGTGGTTTTCGGAACCTCTATCGGTGGGTTGATGGACCCGGAATTCATCAATCAGGGCTGGTCCTTTGCCAAGGTCATGTCGGTCGCCGAACACCTTTGGGCACCGGTTCTGGTGATTGGTACGTCGGGAACGGCGTCGATGATCCGGCGTCTGCGTGCCAACCTGCTTGATGAACTGGGCAAACAATATGTCGTTACCGCCCACGCCAAGGGCCTGTCGCCAGCGCGGGTTCTGTTCAAGTATCCGCTGCGCATGGCCCTGAATCCGTTCATCGCCGACATTGGCAATATCCTGCCGCAGGTTGTCTCGGGCTCTGTGCTGGTATCTGTTGTGATGTCGCTGCCGACCACCGGGCCTATGTTGCTTGCCGCCCTGCAAAGTCAGGACATGTATCTGGCCGGATCATTCCTGATGTTTCTGGCGCTTCTGACTGTGGTCGGCATGTTTGTATCTGATCTGCTTCTTGCCTGGCTTGATCCCCGAATTCGCCTGCAGGGAGGGGTATCACAATGAGCCGCAGCGACGATAAACGTAACGAGCATTTCATTGATACCGCGCCTTTTGATCCCTGGGATCGCGAGGAGCTGACATCCGCGCAGGAAAAATACTATCTTGCGTCACAGTGGCAGCTGATCTGGTGGAGGCTTAAACGTCATCGGCTAGCTTATGTTTCGCTGATCATTCTGGCGATCATGTATGCATCCGTTTTCATCGTTGAAATCCTTGCGCCCTATGCGCAGGAAACGCGGAATTCGGAATATATCCATCACCAGCCACAGGCGATCCATCTGTTTCATGACGGGAAATTTGTCGGACCCTTTACCTATGGCACCGACTTCTCGATTGATATGGAAACGCTAAAACCGATCTATACGCCAAGCGAGAACCGCGTTGAAAAAATCCGCTTCTTCTGTTCTGGTGATCCCTATGAATTCTGGGGCCTGTTCGAAGCCGATTTTCATGTGATGTGCCCGGCCGAGGACGGAACCCTGTTCCTGTTGGGCACGGATCGGCTGGGGCGCGATATGCTGTCACGAATGATTTACGGCGCACGCGTGTCGTTGACCATTGGTCTGGTTGGTATCGCGGTCAGTTTCGTTCTCGGCATTCTGATTGGCGGGGCGGCGGGGTATTACGGCGGCTGGGTCGATGCAACCGCGCAGCGTCTGATCGAAGTCATCCGTTCCATGCCCGAAATCCCGTTATGGATGGCGCTATCGGCGGCCTTGCCGGTAACATGGAGCCCCATTCTGATCTATTTCGGGATCACGATCATTCTGGGCCTGATCGACTGGACAGGACTTGCCCGTGCGGTGCGATCAAAACTTCTGGCACTGCGCGAAGAAGACTATGCCCTTGCCGCACGCCTGATGGGGGCAAAACCAAAACGCATCATCGCCCGCCATCTGCTGCCGAACTTCGCCAGCCACCTGATCGCATCGGTAACCCTTTCGATCCCTAACATGATCCTTGGCGAAACAGCACTCAGTTTCCTTGGCCTAGGCCTTCGCGCACCTGTCACCAGTTGGGGCGTGCTATTGAACGAGGCGCAGAACATCAACGCCGTTGCGGTTTATCCTTGGCTGATGTTGCCAGTCGTACCGGTCGTAATCGTTGTTTTGGCGTTCAACTTCCTTGGTGATGGCCTGCGGGATGCTGCTGATCCCTATAAGAATTGATCTTTCTGCGAAATGCAAAACAGCCCGTCAGTGTGTGGCGGGCTGTTTTGTTTTAACGCGGAACCGGATTTGATCGCAGTTGGGCCATGGAAGGCACCATCGCGATCAACGAAAGTGTCAGCCCAAAGCCGCAAACAGCAGGCCAGCCACCCAGCCCCCAGGCGTAAGTGGCTCCGGCCGAGCCAAATGATCCGCCAAGGAACATGCCGGTCATATAAACGGTATTGATCCGGCTGCGCGCCTCGGGGACCAGACCGAAAATCACATGCTGGTTGGAAATCATTGCGCTTTGCACGCCGAAATCCAGAATGATCACGCCAAGGATTAGCCCGGCCAGCGCCGTCCAAAGCCCGAATGCCAGCCACGAAATCACGCAAATGATGACACCTGCGGCAATGACGCGTGACGGGCCATATCGATCCGCCAACCGGCCCGAAAGGGGCGCTGCCAGAACGCCAATCGCCCCAAGAACACCGAACAGCCCGGCGATATCGGCACCCAGCTGATAGTCCGGTTCCTGAAGATGCAGTGCCAATATGGTCCAGAAGGCCGAAAATGATCCGAACAGGGCGGCCTGCGTCAATGTTGCACGGCGAAGGGCAGGCTGTTGTTTGCACAGGAACAGCACGGATAAAAGCGCCTCTCCATATCCGATGGATGTGCGTGCCTTGTCCTTTGGCAACATCACCGCCATCAGGATCGCAGCAAGAACCGCCACCGGGGCGGCAAGCCAGAACATTTCGCGCCAACCAAGATGGGTTGAAACAAACCCCGCCAGCGTGCGGCTCAAAAGAATACCGCAAAGCAGGCCTGCCATAACCGTTCCGATGGTTTTGCCACGGCTTTCGGGCGGAGTCAGTGCGGTCGCATAGGGGATGATCTGCTGGGCGACAGTCGAACAGGCACCCAGCAGGACTGACGAGGCAAACAGAATGTAATCTGTTGGTGCCGATCCCTCGATCACAAGCACAAGGGCCAGCAGAAGAAACTGCAGGACGATCAGTTTGCGCCGGTCAAACAAATCGCCAAGTGGCACCAGCAAAAACAGGCCGATGGCGTATCCCAACTGCGTTGCCGTCGGGATCAGGGCCGCTGTGCCGCTTTGGCCGAATTCCGCCATGATGATGCCAAGCATCGGCTGATTATAATAGATATTGGCAACGGCAAGACCGGCAGCGATCGCCATGACAAAGGTCAGTCCCCGGCCAAGACCCGGAGCATCTGTTCGCGACATCGACTTAATCCTGACTAATCTCGGGTCGGGTGGAAGGACGTTTTCCCGGTGGGCAGGCGGGGCTTGGCGCCCCGTTGTTTCCGTAAATTACGGCTTGGCTTGATCTTATCTGGTCGGAATTACTTTTTGCGCAACCATAAACTGGTCTCATGCGCACCTTCGGGAAGGTGAATGCCATTGGCAATCGACTTGCTCACAATATCCTTCAGGCGTGTCGTGGCATAGGCACTGGACCACAGGATTTCAAACCCGTTCCCGGCAAGCAACGCCGCGACGCCCTGCTGTTCGTTATATCCGCGCCATTGCCAGATTCCCGGGTAATCATCGGGCAGGGTGATGTCATGAATATGAATGATCGTCCCACTGGGCAATGACGGTATGACCGTTGAAAACAGCAGATCAACATCCGTTCCGGGCATCAGGATATGGCTTGAATCAATCGAAAGAATATCTGCACCCGACAATGACCTGAACACGGTCGGATCGGCTTTTTGCACGATGGTCCGTTCAACCGTGATCGGAAGGGCTGCAATATCGGCACGTGGTGCCGGATCTATCGCGTGAAAGAGGGTTTCAAGTTCACCATCCAGAATGGCGCGATAATAAAATCGCGTCGAATGACCCGATCCGATTTCAATAATCCGTTCCGGGCGAAATTCACGCGTCAGCACATAAGCCATCATCCCGTCCAGCCGCGGGAACCAGCTTTGTTGCCAGCGCGGATCGGGTGGGGCGGCATTGCCGAAACTGGCAAACGCATCCTGATATTTGGCGGCTTTGGTCAGCCATGCCTTCATGGTCGGTGCGGCCTGATCCATCATTTCCTCGATGGCCGGGTAATGCGGTCGACCAACGGCATTGGCCGTTTCTGCGGCATAGCGATACGGAATGAAATAACCGGCTGGTGATGCCGTCAGAAGTGTCTTAAGCCCCAGTTTCAAACGGCGCCATTTCCGTGAAAGCGGAAGATTGCTCATCAGATTTCCCCCCGGGGCACCCCGGTCAGTCACAAAACGTGTTGTCTTCGCCGCGCCAGCGCTGGATTAGCCAAAGCGCAAAGAAGAACGCAACAATCGAAAGTCCGCTCATGGCGTAATAGGCATGCGACCCGAAATGATCATAAAGCGGACCGGATGCCCAGATCGCACTGCCAAGAAAAACACCCATCGACAATGTCGCCATCAGACTTTGCGCCGACGTCGCCAATTGGGATGGCACTGCACGGGCAATAAAGCTGACAGCCGCCAGATGGGTAATACCAAATGTCATGGCGTGCAATGGCTGCACCAGAACAATCAGCCAGAAATTGTCGGTCATGCCCAGAACTGTCCAGCGCAAAACACCGGATGCCGCCCCAATGGCAAACAGGATCCCTGGATGCCGCCCCCGGACATATTTCCCGGCAAAGGCAAACAGGGCGATCTCGGCAATCACCCCAATGGACCAGAACGCACCGATCACATCATGGGGATAACCGACATTTTCCCAATGGACAGAGGCAAAGCTGTAATAGGTGCCGTGCGATCCTTGCGCGAAACCGATACAGCCGAGGTAAATCAGGAAAACGGGTTTCCGCAGCAGATAGATGATTGATGATCCGGACCGCAACGGTCGGTCGGTTTGCGGATCGGGCATACGGGTGACGATGGCAAAATTGACAATCCCGGCAATGAATAGCAGCCAGACAATCCAGGCGGTCGATGTCCCGTCCAGCACCCATCCCGCGCCATAAGAGGCCCCAATAAACGCTAGCGACCCCCAAAGCCGTACCCGCCCGTAATCAAGTTCCTTGGCTTTGCATTCATGAACCGTAATCGTCGTGCCCAGCGGCAATAACGGCGCAAAGGTAAAGCCGATGATCACTGACAATCCTGCCAGCCACCAGAAATTGCTTGATACCGGGAAGGCAAGAACCGTAACGACATAAATCCCCGCCAGCCAGAGCATCGGCGTTTTACGGTTGCCCGTACGGTCCGCGCGTTGTGCAATCAATGGGTCGGCAAAAACCCGAACCCAGTTGGGCAGGGACAGCAGAATGCCGATTTCGCCTGCCGATAATCCCTGGCTTTTGAGCCAGACCGGCCAATAGGGCAGAAACACACCCTGAATAAGGAAAAGCCCCACGAAAAACAGCGCAAGGATCGTTGCGGTTTTCATGCGCGGGTCGTCAAATGACGGAAGGATGGGCTTGTTGATCATGCCGTGATCTGCCGCCGTTTAAGACCACGCACGATGAACCGCGCAGGATGGATCGCATCCATCAGGGACTTTTCAAGGGGCAGGGGCATATTGCATATCTCGCTGGCAATTATTTCGGCGGCGAGCGGAGCCGCAATCAGCCCGCGTGCGCCAAATCCGGTACAGATATACACGTCTTTGTGGTAAGTCGCATCGACATATCGTGCCGCCTTTTTCCCTTTGTCTATATCGGCATAAGCCAGAAGATAGGCACCATAGTCCGGTGCAGGACCAACTACGGGCAAATGATCCGGGGTTGTGGTCCGAAGTGCCGCCCGGCCAGACAGTGCCGCCGGATCAAGCACATCGGCAAGCTTTGGCAATACCTTGCCCAGTTGCCCGACATTGAAGGCATGATCGTCTTCGCGTAAATCCGTCTGGCTATCGTCGCGCCCGAATGTCGCGCCAAACACATGAGTGCCATTTCGCGCCGGGGTCAGGTATCCCTTGTGACTTAACACACAACGGATCGGATGATCCCCGTAACAGTCCCGAAGCACGCCTTCGTCAAAATAACTGATCTGCCCACGTACCGGACGCAGGTAATCCGCAAGCCAGCCGGTTTGGTCAAATGCGCCGGTTTCGGTGGCACCTGCGATGATGATGGCATCAAACGTACCAAATTCACGATCATCGGCGGATTTCACGACTTTGCCGTCGCCATCGTCAAAAATGCCGACGATATTGGCCCCCGTATGGCATTCAATCCCGTGCGCAAGGTACGACACCAGTGACGGCGGATTGACCCAGCCCGCATCTGGATAAAACAACCCGCCATGCGGCAGCGGCAGGCCAAAGATTGCACTGGCTGCTTCGCGATCAAGCAAACGGACCAGATCGGGACTTTGCCCCAGTCTATTGATCAGTCCTGCCTGACGTTCTTCATCACGCGGGCCCGATATCAGATCAAGCACGCCACAGAAACCGGCTTCGATATGTCCGGATTCTGCAAGTGTCCTTACCAATCGCTGGCTATAGCGAAAACCCGCTTCGTAAAACCGCCCAGTGATTGCGTCATCGACGGTAAGGTAGGGTTCAAGCATCCCGATCGGGTTGCCGGATGCCGCGTCGGCCAAATGATCCGATTTTTCAAAAAGCGTCACCGCACATCCGCGATTGTGCAGGGCGTGCGCACAGGCTGCACCTGCCATGCCGCCGCCAATGACGGCGATATGTTTTTTGCCGGTTGTCTTTGGCAAAACAAACCAGGGACTCTCATCAATCCCTTTGCCGCTGGTGTCCTGATCAGGTGCATCCTTCGGCGCAAGTCTGGCCGTAATCATATCGCGCTTATAGGCATATCCTTTGCGCTTGCTGATCTCGAACCCGGCCTGTTCCAGCCCGTCGCGCACGATGCGTGCCGCACTGAATGTCGCAAGGGTCGCTCCATCATGACTTGATGCCGCGACAAGAGCATTGAACAATTCCGGCCGCCACATATCGGGATTCCGCGACGGCGCAAAACCATCAAGGAACCAGCAATCGATTGTTCCGTGATAATCACGGTAACAGTCAATCGCATCCCCGATCAGAAGTGTCAGCGTGACCGAACCATCATCCGATCCCAAACGATGCACACCGGGCAACATGGTTCCGGTCGGCCATTGCGCGACCAGTTGCCTTGAAATATCGGCCAATTCCGGCCAGTTCTGATGTGCGCGTGCCATCGCATCACGCGTCAGCGGGAATTTCTCGACCGA
This sequence comes from Thalassospira lucentensis, assembly GCF_001613805.1. Classification (GTDB taxonomy): domain Bacteria; phylum Pseudomonadota; class Alphaproteobacteria; order Rhodospirillales; family Thalassospiraceae; genus Thalassospira; species Thalassospira lucentensis_A. Next base: position 403,136 of record NZ_LPVY01000003.1, on the reverse strand, counting down.
TACGAAATGAAGCCGTCTGGACCGCGCCGGGTCCTTTTGCCAGCAATCCCACGCGGCAAGAAAATTCAGGCCTGTGCCAAAGCCGGTTTCGCCAATCGTGAAATTCTCACGGTTTTGCCAAGCCGCGGGAAGGTTATTGCCCGCCACAAACACATATTGCGTTTCGGCCAATCCGTTTTTCGGATTGTAATAAATATCACCAAATTGCGGGGAATAGGGGACGTTTCCGTCGCGCCAGATAATGCCGTCGGCTATTTCGGCGTTATCGCCGGATGGTTCATCTGCGCTCATGCAGACAGTGCCTCGGCATCTTCTTCGTCGGACACAAGTGCCAGTGCCTCGCGCACGGTATCAACACTCGCACCTTTGCGATGGGCGTTCTCGCTTAGATACCGGCGCCATTGTTTGGCTCCGCGCATATGCTGAAACAGTCCCAGCATATGCCGCGTCACATGACCAAGCGTCCCGTTGTCCGATTTCAGATGTTCGTCAATATAGGGCAGCATCGCCTCGGCCACCTGATGGCGGCTTGGGGCCGGGGTCTCATCGCCATAAAAACGACGGTCGACATCCGAAAGAACATAGGGGTTCTGATAGGCTTCACGCCCGATCATCACACCATCAACCTGTTTAAGGTGCTCTTCGGTTTCGTCCAGTGTCCTGATGCCGCCATTGATCAGGATTTCAAGTTCCGGAAATTCCTGTTTCAACTGGTAAACCAGTTCATATTTTAACGGCGGAACTTCTCGGTTTTCCTTGGGGCTGAGCCCGTTCAGCCACGCCTTGCGGGCATGCACGATGAATGTCTTGCACCCGGCATCGGCCACGGTTTCGACAAATCGTTTCAGTGACGGGTAACCTTCCTGATCATCGATGCCGATACGGTTTTTGACCGTTACCGGCGCGTCGCTGGCGCCAATCATCGCCTTGACGCAATTTGCCACCACATCGGGGGTAGCCATCAGACAGGCACCAAAGGCACCGTTCTGCACGCGGTCCGACGGGCAACCGCAATTCAGGTTGATCTCGTCATAGGCATAATCATTGGCAATCTCGCAGGCGCGCGCCAGATCATCGGGGTTGCTGCCGCCAAGCTGCAGGGCAACGGGATGTTCGACCACGTCATAACGCAAATGCCGGTCCGCGCCGCCATGGATGATGGCCCCTGTGGTGACCATTTCGGTATAAAGCAACGTATGACGACTGATCTGCCGCAAGAAATAGCGATCATGCCGATCCGTCCAATCCATCATCGGGGCGACGGAAATACGCCGATTGACAGTCATACCGAGTTGTTCCTGATCCTGCATATCTGATTGGGGTTGCCGTTTTCCGGGCGCGGTCTTTATATATGTTCCGGGATTTAGGGTCAAAACTCATTCGGCGATGCATGGCTGCATCGCGCATTGCGAAATACAGGAAGAATTCATGATCACCGTCTATGGCATCAAAAACTGCGACACAGTCAAAAAGTCCCTGAAATGGTTCGACGCCAAGGGATTTGAACACAAGTTCCATGATTTCCGCGTTGACGGAATTGATGCCAGAACCATCGAAGGCTGGCTTGCCGAAGTCGGCGGCAAGACCCTGATCAATAAACGCGGTCCAAGCTATCGCAATCTTTCCGATGACGACAAGGCAGTGCTTGAAAATGGCGATGCGGCTGCGGCCGAAATCCTTGCTGCCAATCCGACCGTGATCAAACGTCCGGTTGTCGATTTCGGTACAACCCGAACCGTGGCCTATGACGAAGGGCGCTGGTCCGAACTGGCCGGAGCATGAGCAGGGAAATGATGGATGCTATCGTGACGAAACCGGTTGTGCACGGCGTGATCTTTGATTGCGATGGTGTGCTGGTCGATACCGAAAATCTTGCCAACAGGGTCCTGACCGATCTGCTGTGCGAATATGGCTGTGACATGACCCCGGCGCAAAGTCACGAATTCTTTATCGGTGGTACGCTGGCGGCCGTTGCCCCCAAAATGGCAGAATCTTTTGGTGTTACGCTTCCTGACGGCTGGATTAAGGAATGTTATGCCAGAACCTTCAAATCATTTGAAAAAGACCTGAAGCCATACGCCGATCTTGGTGCGGTTCTTGACCTTCTGGACCGCAATGCCATCCCGATGGCGGTTGGTAGCAACGGTCCGCATGACAAGATGGATGTGTCACTTGGCAAGGTCGGATTGCTGGATCGTTTTCGCGGGCGGATCTGTTCGGCCCATGACGTTGCACATGCCAAACCCGCACCGGATGTTTATCTGCTGGCAGCCGAAAAAATCGGTGTCGATATTACCCAATGCGTTGTGATCGATGACAGCATCAGTGGTGTTCGTGCCGGTGTGGCTTCGGGGGCGACAACAATTGGTCTGGTTGACCTGACACCGGGTGACGCGCTTCGCGATGCGGGGGCGCATTACACCGCTGAAAACCATCTGGCTCTGCGCGATATGCTGGCAAGCTGGTTACGCTAATTACAGGTATCGGGCGGCACTGTGGTCAGGACCGCCCGTCTATTGTCCGGCAAGAAAAATTCTTACAATATGCGGTTGGTAAGGTTTTTCTTACTCTCCGATTACAATCCCTTCGCGCCGCGGGTCAGCGCCGCCGATTAATCCCTGATCGGTGATCTGAATAATATGCAGTCCCGAATTCAGATCCCTGATGCTGGTTTCATAACCAAGGGCTTCAAGGGCAGGGGCAAGCCTTTCGGCTGTTGTCCCGGATTCAATGTCATAAGTTCCGAACCGGTTGACCAGATGAGGCATGCTGACTGCACCCTGCGGGCTTTTTTTCCAGTCGATAAGCGCGATCAACGATTGCGCGACATAGCCGATAATCCGTGATCCACCGGGTGATCCGGTAACGATCACCGGTTTGCCGTCCTGCATCACAATCGTCGGTGCCATCGAAGATCTTGGCCGTTTGCCAGGTTCCAGCCGATTGGCAATCGGAACGCCGTCGCTGTGGGTGGCAAACGAGAAATCAGTCAGTTCGTTATTTAACATGAAGCCCCGAACCATCAGGCGTGACCCAAAGCCGTTTTCAATCGTGGTTGTCATCGACACCGCATTCCCCATCGCATCGACAATGGAAAAATGGCTGGTGCTGGGGAATTCGATTGCTTCATCATCGGCAAGCCGCATGGCATGGCTGAATGCGGGCATACCCGGTTCGACACTTTCCAGCGCCTGGTTGCTTTCCAGAAGTTTCGATCTTTGCGCCAGATATTCTTTATCCAGCAATCCGGTCAACGGCATCGGCACAAAATCGATGTCGGCCATGTAACGCCCACGGTCGGCAAATGCCAGTCGCGATGCATCGCCGATCAGGCGCCAGCTTTCCGGCGATTCCGCGCCAAGGGCCCCAATATCAAACGGCTCGATCAGGCCCAGAATCTGCCCGACGGTCAAAGCCCCGGACGATGGTGGTCCCATGCCACAGATTTCGTACCCGCGATAATCGCTGCAAACCGGATCGCGTTCCTTGACCGTGTAGTTGGCAAGGTCTTTCAACGATAGAACGCCAGGGTTCCAGCTTGCACCCTGAACCTTGGCCACAATGTCATTGGCGATGGGGCCAAAATAAAACCCGTCCGTACCATTTTGCGCCAAACTCTTAAGAGTATTGGCATATTCCGGGTTTTTCAGAAGGGCACCTTCTTCAAGAGGCTCTCCACTGGCATCAAAGAAATATCCCTTTGCCGTATCATCACGCGAAAGCTTTTCACGATCTTCGGCAATCAGTGCGGCAAGACGTTGCGAAACGTTAAAGCCGATTTCAGCGCGTTCAATGGCTGGGGAAAGCAATGTCGGCCATTCAAGCTGTCCCCATTTCTCATGGGCGGCTTTCAGCAATGCAGGTGTCCCCGGTGTCCCAACGGAACGGCCGCCGACAACGGCATCATAGAATTCCATCGGTTGGCCGTTTGTATCCTGAAACAGGGTCGGGGTTGCTGCCATCGGCGCGGTTTCACGACCGTCAATCGTTGTCAGCTTGCCACTGCGCGCATCGTAATAAACCAGAAACGCACCGCCACCCAGACCCGATGATTGCGGTTCGACCAGTCCCAGCATGGTTTGGACGGCGACCATGGCGTCAATTGCATTGCCGCCGCGTCGTAAAACATTGGCACCAGCCTCGACCGCCAGCGGGTTGGCGGCACTGACCATCCAGTTTTCCGATTGTATCGAACTGCGCAATCCGATCCGCATCGTTGAACTTTCCGGGGCGATGGCATCTGTTGCCTGCTGTGCCGTTGCCGGCAGGGCAAGAAGGGCCGTGATCCCGAATGTGACGATTGATGTTTTGAGCCGGAAGCATCCTGTCATACGTACCATGTCACCAACCTTTTTGTTGTGGCTTTGTAAGATCATGCTTCCAGAAATTGCAGAGATTGAAAAGAAAACAGTTCCTTAGCACTCAAAAAACAAAAGGCAGGATGCGCTAACATCCTGCCTCTAAACCTGTATTTCGTTTTTGCGATCAATCAGGCCGCAGACTTCTTTGTCGTATTGTCCTGTTTTTCGATCACGTGCTTTTCAAGCCATTCGACAATGCTGCTTGCGGCCTTTTCCCAATTCGCATCCAGCATCATCGCGTGTGCGATATTATAAAGCAGCACGCAATCCGCCCTAAGACGTCGGGCGGTGTGATTGACCACCTCGCTTTGAATGATTTCATCATTGCGTGCCCCAATTGCCAGCATCGGCGGCAGATCGGTTTGCGACAGAAACACCGGATTGCCCCCCATCATGTCCATAAGTGCCCGGTGACTTTCGGTTTCAAGCCGGCCGAAATAGATCATGCCTTCGTCTTCGGCAATATCGGGTGACAGCATGGCGCGTCCCAGCCGGTCACGCAGCAGCGTGTGGGGGCCGATCGCCTGAAGCCAGAACATCTGAAGATAAAGATCGGGCTGTGCCATTGCCATCATGGTATTACTGGCAAGAAGTCCCTCGGGCGGGACAGATGCCATCAGGACAGCGGCGGTTGCCTTGTGCTTTTCAAGATATTTCTGAATGATGTAGCCGCCCATCGAATGACCGATCAGGATCGGCTTCTGGCACAGCGTATCGACAACCGTTTCGAGGTCTTCGACATAATCGTCAATCGATGCCAGGCTGCGCAGCTCGCGCCCGCCGCTGCCACCATGGCCGCGCAGCGAAAATGAAATGGTTTCAAACCCCTGATCGGCAAACCAGGTCAGAAAATGTTCGTTCCAGCACCATGCGCCTGTAAATGCACCATGGACGAAAACGACCGGCGTTTTGCATTTGGGTTTGTCGCTTGGGCTGCGGCGAAAAATCTCCAATTCGGGACTCATGGCAGGCCTCCTGCATGCGAACTGTGTGGGGATCACTATAACGTAACATGAAAATCCGGACTTCGCATCCGCAGCATTCGTTTGGATGCTGTATAGTCATACAATTGTATTGTAAATTGCCTTGGGGACTTGGTCGCGGATGATTGTCAGTGTTGTCTGCTTTGCATATGATCTTTACGGGACAGCATTCAAAAGCAGTGCATGGTGTTAAGTCTGACCATCGCATTGACGCGAAAATGATAGCGAAAGCATAGAAAAGCTGGGGTAGATGGTAGAATTATCGGTGGTCGGTATTCTCGCGGGGCTTGATCAGGTCGCACTCGCAGATGTCGAGCGGCACATCAACCGGAAAACATTTTCGGCTGGGGCGCAGATTATTGAACCCGAATCCGACAGTTCGGATGTTTATCTGATTTTGTCGGGTAAGGTCCGAATTGTGAATTATTCTTTGTCCGGTCGCGAGATCACGCTGGAAGAAATCGGGGCAGGCGGTTGTGTCGGGCAACTTTCGGCAATAGATGGCGAGCCGCGTTCAGCCTGTGTCCTGGCTGTTACAAATACGGATGTCGCGATTGTAAGCCCCGCCAATTTCGAAAAAATCGTCAAAAACCATCCTTCTGTTGCCTGGAGTGTCATCAGGGAACTGGCAAGGATCGTCAGAACATCGACCCGACGCATTGTCGACGTCAGCACACTTGGTGCAAATGAACGGGTTGTTGCGGAAATCCTGCGTTGCTCGCAGATCGAGATCGCAGAAGACGGATCCGCGATGTTAAGTCCTGTGCCCGTCCATTCAGAAATTGCCAGCAGGGTCAGTACATCTCGCGAGACCGTTGCCCGTGTCATGGGAACGCTTGCCCGAAATGGTTTGATCGCCAAAGTCGAGCTGGGTCTGTATGTGCCCAATGTACAGCGTCTTGAAGAATTCCTCAGTGAATCGATCCATTAGATCAAAATTGAGGGCAAAGTGATGAATTATCGGCAGAAAATTGAAAATGTTTCACAAATTGTGACGAATGTCACAGAGCCGATTGATTATTCAGGATAGAAAAACAGGGTGACGGGCATTTAATTGGTCCGGCACATCTCCCCCAAGAGAGTTTACTGGCCGTACATTTTTGTACGGCCATTTTTTTTGTGTTTGATCATAGCGTGGTTGTCTGCGGGGCGATAAAGTGTCGCCAGTGCAAAGCATCATGAAATCGGAAAACAACTTCATGCGGTTATCTGTTGTTATGGCGGGGTTGAACGGGGCAATCGCGGTTGGGCTGGGTGCATTTGCATCCCACGGCATGGCGGGCGAGGAAATGAACCGTGCGCGCGAGCTTGTGGAAACCGGTGCGCATTATCAACTGGTGCATGCCGTGGGTTTGGCTGCCATCGCGGCTCTTGCCCATCAGGTGCCCGATGAACGGCTTCTGCGCTGGGCGGCTTATGCAATGCTGGCGGGCATTCTGTTCTTTTGCGGGGCGCTTTACGTCATCGCCTTTGCCGGGATCAGCACCTTTGGCATGATCGCCCCGATTGGTGGGCTGTCATTCATAAGCGGTTGGCTGATGCTGGCCGGGGCAGGGTGGAAACGGTTTTCCGCCTGACGCGATTTATTCGATCCAGTCAGGCAATAAAAAAAGACGCGACCCGAAGGGCACGTCTTTTTTTAATTCCGATAATCCAGTCAGCGTTAGCTGAAAGATTACTTCATTTTCGCTTCTTTGAACTCGACGTGCTTGCGCACGACCGGGTCGTACTTGCGAAACGAGAATTTCTCGGTGGTATTCCGCGGGTTCTTCTTAACGACATAGAAGTAACCGGTATCAGCGGTGCTTACCAACTTTACGAGGATCGAAGCGGGCTTCGCCATATCTCAGCTTCCTGTGTTCAGGTGTATCTCAGGCCGCGGAACATAAAGGTTATGCGCCGGGTGTCAAGCCATTTTGGCAAAAAAGAATGCCATTTTTATTGTGAGGCAAAGGTATCGGCAATTTCATTGATTGGTAATTGAGCCAGATCCTTGTAACCCGGAAGGTTTTTGATCAATTCAAGAGCGATATCAATGTCGTTTTCATCAATGCCCTGACGGGCCGGACACACATTTCGAAGGTCCTGTCGCGCTTTTTCATTCTGATAATCAAGCTTGCGCCATTTGGCCATGACGGCAACCATATCATTACGATGGGCAAGGGCAGATCTGATCTGGTCATTCGGCGCAATTCCGCCAGACGTCGTGCAGATCGACGGGAAAAGTCCAATGCGATCGAACGTATAACCCGACGGAGCTGTCATCTGCGACCAGGTAAAGGTCAGCGTGCCTTTATTCGACAGATCATTGATAGCCTGAACCGATCCCTTGCCAAAGCTTGTCGAACCGATCAGGACCGCCCTGTTGCGATCCTGAAGGGCCGCCGCCACCAGTTCGGCCGAGGACGCCGTCCTGCCATCAATCAGCACAACCAGCGGCGCCCCTCGGGTCAGGTCTTCGGGATTTGCCTTGAAGATATGCCGTGCAGCCATCACGCGTGACCGCGTATTGGCGATCGGGCCGCCTGCGATAAACAGATCGGCAACCTCGACCCCCTGCTGTAAAAGCCCGCCGCGATTACCGCGAAGGTCAAGGATTACGCCGCGCAAGCCGCCGGGGAAAAGGTCAGCCTTGAGGATTTCATCGCCAAGGGACTGTGCGGTCGCGCTGTTGAAGCTGGCAATTCGGGCAATCAGGACATTATCGCGAATTTCGGTAAATACGGTCCGGCTGATCACCCGTTCGCGCATGATTTCAATGGGGGTGATGACCTGGCTGTCGGCACCATTGATTTCGATTGTAACACGCGTGCCTTCCTCACCATGCAGAAGATCGCTGGCATAGGCCGCCGTTCGGTTATAAAGGTTGACCCCGTTCACAGAAATCAACTGGTCACCAATATCCAGTCCTGCCTTGGCCGCCGGGCTGTCTTCGTGCACCTTTTTGATCACTGGATAGCCATCGCCGCCAATCAGCCGCACACCAACCCCGATATAGCCATCGCGCCGTGTCCGTGCCGTTTCGGCCTGATTGGGCCCCTCATAACGGCTGTAACGGTCAAGGTTCTTGATCGATCCGCTGACCAGTGCCGATTGTACCGAAAGCGCATCCGCATGCCGCAAATCGGGCGAATAAACCCGGTAAATACCAACACCCTTAAGGGTCAGTTCGGTCCATAAAAGCGTGTCCTGTTCTTCGCTGTCGGCGTCGGGCAGGGCAAGGTTGCGAACAGTTTTGCCATTATAGCCAAGGATAATCTCGTCCGGCGTCATGCCGATACGGATATTCGGATCAATTGCCGAAAGTCCGTCCAGCGCATTGACAACAATCTGTTCGCGTCCCACAGGATCAATATAGCGTGTCGCCACCAGTTCGATCGCCTGCGACATCACATCGCGGGTTTGCTGATCATCATTTGAAATGATCGCGTCACCACGCTGGGTGGCACAGCCCGCCAGCAAAAGGCAAATACCAACCATTCCCGCAACGCGCATGATCGGGCGCGACGCCGGGCGGGAGAGAACAGGACCGATATCTCGTGTGGCTGATGCCAAAATGTGCTCAATCCGAAAGGAGATAGCTCAACGTAAAAGTCATTCTACTGCGAATGGCGCGCAGTCGACAATGACTATCCCTTGATCTTCATCGCCCATTGGGTGCCAAGCACCGCCCCCTTGATGAAGGGCAGGAAGGCAAGGCAGAGCAAGACGGTTGTTGGAAGCCAGACAGACAATTGCAGTGGGATTGATGGCTGCATGGATTGCTCCATCGAAAGCGCACCACCAACAACGATATGACCGACAATGAAAATCGTGAAATAGGGCGGGGCGTCATCACAGCGATATTCGCCGATCGGATGCGCGCAGCAATCACATTCATCGCGCAGTTTCAGGTACCCGCCAAAGGCAAAGCCATGTCCGCAATTGGGGCATTTGCGCCGAAATCCGCGGCTAAGACCGGTCAGCAGGCGCGATCCGCTGCTTTGTTCGCTATATTCTGGCTGCATGGTGGCATTCGTTCCTGTTTCTTGATCCAGCCCCTTGATCAGGCCGGAAAAAAGGGGCATTGAAACGGTTCGCTATCATCATGAAGTTGAAGTGATCGGGCAAGTGCTTTTCCGGCATGGCTGAAAACTGTGCTGAAAACCGTTATAATGACGATCCTTTGATACTGATGTCTTCAACCCGGTACAGGAGCGCCCAGATGGGGAATGCAGACGATATCGTCGCCCGACTGAAACAGGATTTCATTGAAGACACCCTTGAACGCACCGATCGTATTGAAACAACCATTGATCGTGTCGCCGGTGGCATGGACAAGGCCGATGTCGGTATTGCCGAACTAAGGCGCGAGGCGCACACTGTCAAAGGTCTTGCCGGTTCATTCGGTTTCCCGCTGGTTGGTGCGATTGCACACCGCATGGAAGACTATATTGCCGAACTGACCGAGATCGACGATCTCGAAGCCGCGTCGCTTGTCGATTTCACGACATGGATCCGCGAAATCATCGAAAGCGGTACCAATCCCCCGGCGGAGGAAGAAACCCGCATCCTCCGGTCACTTCCGACGCGAAGTGCCAAAAAGGATGAAGAAGGCGCGGCCGCAGACACACCGGCAGCGCACGATAAAGAAGTCCTGATCGTTACCGCAACCACGGTGCAGGCCCATTTCCTGCAACGTGAATTGCGTGAAAAAGGCTTCCGGACCATTACCGCACGCACCGCAGTCGAGGCGTTTCAAACCGTCGTTCAATCGCGCCCGGATGCAATCATCACTGCCGCGGTCCTTGATGGTTTGAGCGGTATCGAACTGATCCGTGCTCTTGCCGCTATGAAAACACTGAAAGGCAAGGCACTTGGCCTTTTGACCAGCTTCGATGCATCCCACCCTGATCTCGAAGGGCTGCCGTCAAATGTCGCGATCATTTCCAACCGGGGCAAGCAAACGGCGGAACATCTGGCGAAGTTCATCGAAACGCTGGACTGATTGATAAATCCGATACCAATGAAAAGGGCGACCATCGTGGTCGCCCTTTTTGTTTAACTATCGCGTTTGATCGTGTTTCGTGCGACCCGGCTTGATGCCACCAGCTTGCGCTGTTTTTTCGGTGTGGTTTTCTTCTTGCTCGCGGCCTTGGTACCAGGCTTGCCACCCGGTTTTCCACCGCGGGGACCACCACCAGATGCGCCGCTTTTATCCTTTGGATTGGCGCGAAATCCCGGTTTTGTCCCATGGCGATGGCTGCGGTCGCCTGGGCTGCCACGGCGTTTGCCGCGCCCGCGTGGCCGTTCGATCAGATCACGGTCGGTAATATCGGCATGTCCCGCCAGACGAAGCGCAAGCGACCCTGTTGCCGCGTCTGCCTCGGCAATGCGAACAACGACATCATCGCCCAGGCGGAATGTCTTGCCGCGATTTTGCCCGACCAGCGCATGACCGATGGCGTCATGCACATAATAATCATCGGGCAGGGTGGATATCGGGATCAAACCATCCGCGCCGGTCTCGTTGAGCGACACGAACAGGCCAAAATGCGTGACCCCCGAAACACGACCGGGGAATTCCGCACCGACCTTGTCGGCCATATAGGCCGCAACATAACGATCAACCGCATCGCGTTCGGCCATCGCCGCCCGGCGTTCGGTGCCGGAAATGTCTTCGCCGATCTGTTCGAACCGTTCGCCATCTTCGGGCGGCAATCCGCCTTCGCCAAGTTTCAGGCCCGCGATCAGGGCACGATGCACCAGAAGATCGGCATAACGCCGGATCGGGGATGTGAAATGGGCGTATTTCTTAAGCGCGAGACCAAAGTGCCCGATATTGTCCGGGCTATACATCGCCTGTGACTGGCTGCGCAGCACAACCGTATTGATCAGCTCTGCCTCGGGGGTGTCCTTGGCCTGTTCAAGGATGCGGTTGAAATCACGCGGGCGCAGGACCGCCCCCTTGTTTAGCTTGTAACCAGCACCCTCAAGGAATTCATAAAGCGCCTCAAGCTTCTCCTCGCTTGGGGCATCGTGAATACGATACATGCAGGGCTGCTTGATCCGTTCAAGTTCCTCGGCCGCACAGACATTGGCCGCGACCATGAATTCCTCGATCAGCTTGTGGCTGTCAAAGCGTGCCCGCGGGGCAATGGCAATAATCTGGCCCTTGTCATTCAGCTCGATCTTGCGTTCCGGAAGGTCAAGTTCCAGAACACCACGTCCTTTGCGCGCTTCAAGAAATGCTTCATATGCCCCGTAAAGCGGCTTGATAATGGTGTCAAGCAACGGGCCGGTGGTGTCGTCAGGATAACCATCCATCGCGCGCTGAACCTGATCATAGGTCAGGCGCGCTGCTGATCGCATCATCCCGCGACAGAATTTGTGCCGCAACTTGGTTCCATGCTTGTTCAGCCACATCTCGACGGCCATACAGCCGCGATCTTCGTGCGGAACCAGCGAACACCAGCCGTTGGACAGTTCAAACGGCAACATTGGCACAACCCGGTCCGGGAAATAGCAACTGTTGCCGCGTTTTACCGCTTCACGGTCGAGCGCGTCATGCGGGCGCACATACCAGGACACATCGGCAATCGCGACCATGATGTGCCAGCCGCCCTCGTTTTCTGGATCAGGATCGGGTTCGGCCCAGACGGCATCGTCAAAGTCGCGCGCATCGGCTCCGTCAATCGTCACCAGCGGAATGTCGCGCAGATCGGTGCGCTTGCCCATTGGCGTCGCCTTGGACTCACGCGCCTGCAATTCGACTTCCGGCGGGAATTCAAACGGAATACCGCGCGCATGGATCGATACCAGACTGATCGATTTCGGTTCGTTGATATTGCCAAGGACCTCGGTAATCCGGCCCTTGCGCAGGCCGAAATGCTTGCCCGGCAGAATTTCAGTCAGAACCAGTGCCCCGCCTTCAAGATCGGGATGATCATCCAGCGGTACGGCAATCTCGCCTGCATCCTTGCGGTCGGTGGGGACAACCCGGCCTTCGCGTTCATTGGGGCGGAAAATGCCCAGAACCCGTTGCGGGCCGCTGCCCAGAACCCGCATGATGCTGGCTTCATAGGTCTGCTTGCCGGTATAGCGCAGTTTGGCAAGGATCTTGTCGCCAATGCCCGGTGCGCTTGGTCCGCCGCGCCGGATCATTTTCACGTAAATTACCGGCGGTTCATAATCTTCTTTCCAGACATTGGGACGGGCAATCACTTCGCCTTCGTCATCAATGCCGGTGATTTCCAGTACCTCGACAGGCGGCAGGCGGTCGGGTTTGTCAAACCGTCTGCGACCCTTGACCACGTCGCCACCGATTTTCAGATCCTTCAGGATCTTTTTAAGCTCGATCTTTGCTGCACCCTTGATGTTAAAGGCGCGCGCAATTTCGCGCTTGCCCACCGGGGTGGGGCTCATATCGATGAATTCCATGATCTGTTCCCGTGTTGGGAACGGGGTTTTATTTTCTGTGTCGTTCGCCAACTTCGCGGCGTCCTTTCAGTTGTATCGTCAAGAAAAGGAAGGCGGCGATTAGTTCGCCGCCTCTTTCTTCGTTGTTTTCTTGGCTGCGGGTTTTTTTGCAGCGGTCTTTTTGGCGGCCGGTTTCTTCGCGGCCACCTTTTTTGTTGTTGTCTTTTTGGCGGCGGCTTTGGTTGCCTTGGCCGGTTTGCCGGATTTGGCTTCCTTTTCCTTCAGCGCCGCAATGGCCATTTCCAGCGTGACATCTTCCTTGTTGGTGTCACGCGGCAGGTTGGCATTGGTTTTCTTGTGTTTGACAAACGGTCCCCAACGGCCATCAGCCAGGAATATCGGCTCGCCGTCATCCGGATGTTTGCCGATTTCCTTGCCGGCCTTTTCGCGTTTGTCCGCAATAAGTGCAATCGCACGGTTTTCACCAACCGTCAGAACGTCATCCTCGGCCTTAAGCGATGCAAAGATGCTGCCGGCCTGAACATAGGGGCCAAACCGACCGACATTGGCCTTGATTTCCTCGCCGGTGTCGGGGAATACGCCGACCAGACGTGGCAATGTCAGCAATTCTTCCGCCTTGGTCAGATCGACAACCGATGGCTCCAGCCCTTTTGGAAGGGATGTCCGCTTCGGCTTGACCTTTTTGGGTTTGCCGTTCTTGCCTTCGACTTCCTCTTCTTCACCCAACTGCACATAAACACCATACGGGCCTTTGCGCAGGGTGATTTCCTTACCGGTTTCCTTATCGATGCCAAGCACCTTGGGCCCGGCATCAAGTTCGGAATCACCGCCATTTTCATTGGCAACCAGCGGACGGGTAAAGTTGCATTCCGGATAATTCGAACAGCCGAGGAACGCACCGAATTTACCGAGTTTGAGGCTCAGCGTGCCATCGGCACATTTCGGGCATTTATGCGGGTCTGTGCCGTCTTCGCGCGCCGGGAACAGGTAATTTTCAAGCATCACCTGAAGCGCATCAAGCACATCGGTGATCTTCAGTTCCTTGGCTTCGTCGACATTGCCCTTGAAGGCCGACCAGAACTGGTTCAGGACATCGCGCCAGGCAAGACTGCCGTTTGAAACGTCATCAAGCTGGTTTTCCAGATCGGCAGTAAAGTTGTACTGCACATAACGTTCAAAGAATTTCGACAGGAATGCCGTGACCAGACGGCCGCGATCCTGTGCGACAAAGCGGCGCTTGTCCAGCGTCACATAATCGCGATCCTGCAACACCGAAATGATCGACGCATAGGTCGACGGACGGCCAATGCCCAGCTCTTCCATCTTCTTGACCAGGCTTGCCTCGGTATAGCGGGGCGGGGGCTGGGTGAAATGCTGGTCGATACTGACTTTGCCAAGATCAGGCTTCTGGCCTTCTTTTAACGGCGGCAGACGGCGATCATTTTCGTCCTCGGTCTCGTCATCCTTGCCTTCCTGATACAGTTTCAGGAAACCGTCGAATTTGACGACCGAACCATTGGCACGCAGAACCACGTGATTGTCATTCGATGACAGATCAACCGCAACCTGATCGAATTTGGCGTCTTCCATCTGGCAGGCGACGGTACGTTTCCAGATCAGGGTATAAAGGTTCAACTGATCCTTATCAAGATGACGGGCAACCTGATCGGGACGACGGAACAGGTCGGTCGGACGGATGGCCTCGTGGGCTTCCTGTGCGTTCTTGGCCTTGTTGGCAAAGCTGCGTGCGCTTGGCGGCAGGTAATTTTCGCCGTAATCCTTTGAAATCAGGCGGCGTGCTGCGGCCAGTGCCTCGCCAGAAAGAACCACGGCGTCGGTACGCATATAGGTGATCAGACCAACCGTCTCGCCACCGATATCAACCCCTTCATAAAGGCGCTGCGCAAGTTGCATGGTGCGTTTTGCACCAAAACCAAGCTTGCGCGATGCTTCCTGTTGCAGGGTCGATGTGGTGAAAGGCGGCTGCGGACGGCGTTTGACGTCCTTGCGTTCGACCTTTGAAACCGTATAGCTGCGGCTTTCGACCTTTTCCTTGGCAATCGTTGCCGCACCCTCGTTGCCCAGTGCCAGCTTGTCCAGCTTCTCACCGTTCAGATGGGTTAGGCGCGCGGTGAAGTTGCCCTCAGGCACCTTGAAACCGGCTTCCAGCGACCAGTATTCGTCGGGGCGGAATGCTTCGATCTCGATCTCGCGTTCGCAGATCAGACGAAGGGCGACGGACTGCACGCGACCTGCAGACCGCGAACCGGGTAATTTGCGCCACAGGACAGGCGACAGGTTAAAGCCCACCAGATAATCAAGGGCACGGCGCGCCAGATAGGCATCGACCAGTTCCTGATTAAGCTCGCGCGGATTGGCAATCGCGTCCGTTACGGCCTTTTTGGTGATCTCGTGGAACACGACACGATGAACGTCGCGACCGCGCAAAAGCTTTTTCTGTTCCAGAACTTCCAGAATATGCCAAGAAATCGCTTCCCCTTCGCGATCCGGGTCAGTCGCGAGATAGATGGTGTCGGCATCGCGTGCGGCCGATGCGATCTCGCGGATCTGTTTTTCCGAACGGCCATCGGTTTCCCAGACCATCGAAAAATCATTGTCGGGATCAACCGATCCATCTTTCGACGGAAGATCGCGGATGTGACCAAAAGAGGCCAGCACCTTGTAATCGTCACCGAGATATTTATTGATCGTCTTGGCTTTGGCCGGGGATTCGACGATGACAAGATTCATTACGTTTTTCGTGTCCGGTTCTTGCGCCCTGGGGCGATAATGTATGTCGTGCTGCGAATGATCCGAATGTCCGACACTTATATATAGTGTGACCGTCTTTCAGATCAGATTGCGCAAATTGCGGCAAATCACAACAATATTGTCGCAGCACGGATGTCTGCGACACTCATTCGGCGATACGCGATACCCTATTTCCGGGGTGACGTTCAACCCTTCCTGCAAGCTCAAGCTCAATCAGCATGGTCGAAATCACATCGGCAGGCATGCCCGATGCCCGGATAAGCTGATCAATCAGTAGCGGGCTGGTCGACAATAGCTCGAGAACATCTTCTGTTCCGCGACCCTCATTTCGTGATCGGTCATTTACCCCGGTTTCTTCTTGGTTATCAACGCTTTCAGAGCTGTCATCAATGGTGCCGGTTCTGGCATCGCGTTCGATGGATTTGGTGATGTCGCTGAAATCATCTGACTGGCCGTTTACGATTGTCGCACGGCTGTCGATGGCAAAATGATGAATTCCTTCACGCAGATGGTTGTTTTGCAGCGAAACATGCAAGGCATCCAAAATCACGTCAACGGAGTCGCATAGGATCGCACCATCCCGGATCAGGCTGTTGGGACCTGCCGCGCGGGGATCGGTCGGACTGCCTGGAACTGCAAAAACATCGCGACCCTGTTCACCGGCAAAACGCGCGGTGATCAGCGATCCCGAATTGCGCCCGGCCTCGACCACGACGATGCCGTGCGAAAGTCCGGAAATGATCCGGTTGCGCCTTGGAAAATGCCGTGCCTGCGGATTTAATCCCGGCGGCATTTCCGAAATCACACAGCCATTTTCACAAAGCTTGCGATACAGATCGGCATGTTCCTGCGGATAAACCACATCAACACCGCCGCCCAGAACCGCAACGGTGCCACCAACAGTATTGGCGACCTGCAGGCAGGCATCGTGAACCGCGCCATCAATCCCGCGCGCCATACCCGATGCCACGACATATCCAGCCTCGCACAGGGCGGCTGATAAACGCCGGGCAAACCCGCATCCATTGGCCGATGCATTACGGGCTCCGACGATCCCGATGGTTGGTCTGGTTAAAAGTTCAACGCGTCCGAGTGCATAAAAATAGGGTGGGGCATCCTCGATCGCGGCCAGCATCGCCGGATATTCAGGATCGCCGATAATTACCGGCTTGGCATCGCAGGCCCGCGCCTGATCAATTTCGGCAATCGTGTCTTCACGCGTCGCCAGAACAATCTGCCGCTTGCCACCGGTGCGTGCGATAATATCGGGCAGGGCGTCAATTGCGTTGCGTGCTGATCCGAACCGCTCGATCAGCTTGCGGAAGGTGACCGGTCCGACATTGGCACTGCGCGCCAGTCGCATGCGTGCGAGGCGTTCGGATTGCGCTAATCGTATGGGTTGTTGTGTGTCTGAAACCATAACGCCCGGATTGTGATCATCCGGGCGTTGTTTCGTCAAGCTATTCGAATTGCGGCCTATTCTTCGCTGGCAGCCGCGGCTTCTTTTTTCTTCTGGCCGATTTTGGGTTCTTCGCCTTTGATCAGGCGGCGGATATTGCTGTGATGAGCACCCCAGACAATCACGGCAAGGAAGATCGCAAGCCATCCGGCACCGGGATCATTGGCGATCAGGAAGGCCGCAATCGGGGCGGCGATCATCGCGATAAGCGCCGAAAGCGACGAAATGCGGAAAATCAGCGCCATCACAAGCCACGTCGCTGCCGCGACAAGCCCCATGATCCAGTTTACCGCGACAAGGGTGCCAAGGGTGGTGGCAACACCTTTACCGCCCTTGAAACGCAGCCAGACGGGGAACATATGCCCGATAACCGCGGCGCCACCGGCAAAAATGCCGGCTTCTGCACTGACGAAGTGGGTAAAAAGCAGGGCTGCCGCTGCACCTTTACCGACATCACCGACAAGGGTCAGGAACGCCAGAAACTTGTTCCCGGTACGCAGCACGTTGGTCGCACCGATATTGCCTGATCCGATCTTGCGGATATCGCCAAGTCCGGCCATCCGCGTCAGAACAAGGCCAAACGGGATCGAGCCCAGCAGATATCCGCAAACAGTTGCAATCTGGAGCGACATCAGGGTTGCCTTGTAAGTGGCATCAAGTTCCATATTCACGCGCCTTCCGCGACAGAGGGATCGGCAAAGACCTCGCGACCATCAATGATGGTGCGAAGGACACGGCCTTGGGTCAGGCGACCGTCAAATGGCGAGTTTTTCGATTTTGACTCGAACTGATAGGGATCAATCTTCCATGGGCGATCCGGATCAAATAGCACCAGATCGGCAGCCGTCCCGATTTCAAGCGTACCGGCACCTTTGATGCGCACCAGTCCCGCCGGAGCCGTCGTCAGCTTGGTAATCACGTCAAGCATCGACATATGCCCGTTGTGATAAAGCTCAAGCGTGATCGGCAGAAGAGTTTCAAAGCCAACGCCACCGGCGGCGGCCTGTGCAAAAGGCAGGCGTTTGGAGTCAACATCCTGCGGATTATGGTCGGATGCGATGGCATCAATCGTGCCATCGGCAAGGCCCGCCACAATCGCCTGACGGTCATCCTCGGATCGAAGCGGTGGCGATAGCTTGGCAAAGGTTCGGTAATCCGAAACCGCATTTTCGTTAAGTGCAAAATAGAACGGCGCGGTATCGCACGTGACCTTAAGGCCACGTTTCTTGGCCTTGCGGACCACCTCGACCGATTCTCCTGTCGAAATATGGGCAAAATGCAAACGTCCGCCCGTCATTTCAACCAGCCGCAAATCGCGCTCTATCTGCATGACTTCGGCAAGGGGGGACACACCGCTAAGGCCAAGACGGGTGGCAAGTTCGCCGCTATTCATTGCCGCACCCTTGGAAAGTTCCGGCTCCTCGGGATGCTGGACGATCATACCGTCAAAGAAGGTTGAATAGGATAATGCCTGCCGCAGCAACCGGGCGCTGGCGATGGTTTTCACGCCATCACAAAACGCGACGGCACCGGCCTGATGCAAAAGGCCCATCTCGGTGATTTCGCCACCTTCGATGCCCTTTGATACTGCGCCATAGGCAAAAACCTTGGCCAGGCCAACCTTGCGGGCGCGACGCGCAATAAACTCGACCCCTGCAACATCGTCAATCACCGGATCGGTGTTGGGCAGGGCGATGATCGTGGTGATCCCACCCGCTGCCGCCGAACGACCGGCGGTTTCAATGGTTTCCTGATGTTCGAACCCCGGATCGCGCAATTGCGCGCGCATATCGACAAGTCCGGGCGCAAGGCATGCACCCGCGGCATCGATGATCTCGCAATCCCTGGGCAGATTGTCGCGCGTGACCTTTGCGCCGCAATCAATGATCTTGCTGTTTTCAATCAGGATGCCGCCCGTGCTGTCGGTTTGTGCGGCCGGGTCAAGCAGGCGGGCATTGATGATGGCCTTGCGGCCCGTGCCCTTTACACGAATGGCTGGGGTCATGCCTGGCCTCCGAGCTGTCTGTGGTTCTGGACCAGCAATTCAAGGGCGGCCATGCGCACCGCAACCCCCATTTCAACCTGTTCGCGGATGACGGATCGTTCGACGTCGTCGGCGACTTCACTGTCGATCTCGACGCCGCGGTTCATCGGGCCGGGATGCATGATCAGCGCATCGGGCTTGGCATTGGCAAGCTTCGCGCGATCAAGGCCGTGGAAATGGAAATATTCGCGGACGGACGGGATAAAGCTTCCTTCCATGCGTTCCAGCTGAAGGCGCAGCATCATGACGATGTCGCAATCCTTGAGGCCTTCTTCCATATCATGGAAAATCTCGACCCCCATCCGGTCGATCTTGGACGGGATCAGGGTCGGTGGGGCAACAAGCCGCACCCGCGATCCCATGGTATTAAGCAGTAGTATGTTCGAACGGGCGACGCGCGAATGCGCGATATCGCCGCAGATCGCAACGTTAAGCCGATGCAGGCGGCCCTTGTGACGGCGAATGGTCAGCGCATCAAGCAATGCCTGTGTCGGGTGCTCGTGTCGGCCATCCCCGGCATTGAGAACTGCGCAATTGACCTTCTCGCTCAGCAGCTTGACCGCGCCGCTGTCGCCATGGCGGACCACAAGTGCATCCGGGTTCATCGCATTGAGCGTCATCGCGGTATCAATCAGGGTTTCACCCTTTTTGACCGAACTGGTGCCGACCGTCATGTTGATCACCATCGCACCAAGCCGCTTGGCGGCCAGCTCAAACGATGTCAGCGTTCGGGTCGAGTTTTCATAGAACAGATTGACGACCGTGGCCCCGGCAAGAATGTTGCTGGTCTTGTCTGCTGTGCGGTTCTTTTCCGCATAATGCTGGGCACGATCAAGAATAAGGGTGATTTCCCCCGGGGTAAGACCTTCGATACCGAGGAGGTGAGGGTGCGGATAGTGATCCGCCGCTGGTCCCATGACACTCATGGCGTTGCACATATTCCTTAAATGGTATGGGCAGAATTTCGCGCGGAGCATACCCAATTGCCCCTGTCACGGAAAGTTAAAATATTGCCCCAAAAAGCTGACCGGATGGTCAGCATTTCATCTGGTTTACATCAGACTACATGCAGCAAAACCGCAAGGATCGGTATGGTGATAATCGCGAAAAGCGTGTGAACCGTAATGATGCTGGCCATCATCGGTGCGTCACCGCCCATCAGGCGGGCCAGTACAAACGCACTGGCCGAACAGGGGAGCCCTGCATAAAGCACAACTGCCGCCAGTTCCACCGGCGGCAGGCCGAGCAAAAGACAAAGCCCCGCTGCAATCGCCGGGCTGATCACAAGCTTGCCAAACGTTGAAAACCCGACCGGCCCCCCGGCGCGTCGTGCCGCCGAAAGGTCAAGCCCCGCACCAACCGCCAGAAGCCCGATTGGCAATGCCGCACGCCCCAGAACTTCCAGAAACGGCCCGATCACTGGCGGCAGGCCAAATCCCGTCATATTGATCGCGATGCCCAAAACACACGCCATCAGCAATGGATTGCGCAGAACATCGCGCAAAAGCGACACCGCACCGGGCGTGCGTTCATTATCCCCCCAATGCGCGCAGGCCAGAACCGAGAGCACATTGACCGTCGGCACGACCAAGGCAACGCAAAGGGCGGTCACCGTCAATCCGGCTTCGCCCAGAAGGGCGGCGGCAACCGCAAGCCCGATATAGGTATTGGGTCGGATCGCTCCCTGAAACAGCGATGAAAAGGCCGGGTTGCTGACTTTCAGAACCGGTTTGGTGATCAGGATAAGAACGGTGCAGATGAAAACCGTGCCCAGCATCGCAGTCGCAATCCCCGCCAGCGGCAGGCTGCCCAGATCGGCCTGCGCAGTATTGGAAAACAGCAATGCCGGGAATGTCACATAATAGGTCAGCTTTTCCGCCCCAGGCCAGAACGCATCAGGCAGGAATTTGCGTTGCCGCAGGATGAAACCAAGCACGATCAGGGCAAAGGTCGGGATCAGGGCGGACAGGATGGCTAACATGGGGCGCTTTCGAAAATATCTTGCGGCACGATGGGCCGGTTATTAATCGGTTGTTATGTGATTTGCTGTGATGGTTTGCATTGCGACGATCCTGTCTGACATCGTATCGACAAGACTGTTTGTTTCATTGCATGTCCATCCTGTGATAATGAGCATGGGTCAGATAATGCGTGCAACGCACTGATTTATCAATTGAAAGAAATTCCTGCGCTGTTAGCACTGCAAACAGGAATGCAATCAGGGGAATGCCCATGAGCCGCTCAATCGATCATCTGGTTTTATGTGTCAATGATCTTGATGCGGCCTGTGATGCCTATCGCAAGCTGGGCTTTACTGCCACCCCGCGCGCCAATCATCCGTTTGGCACCGGCAACGCCCTGATCCAGCTTGATGGCATGTATATCGAATTGCTTGCCGTGATCGAGCCGGAAAAAATCGCCGAAACCGATCTCGCAGCACCGTTTTCCTTCCCGATTTATAATCGCGATTATCTGCGTCAGCGTGAAGGCATGTCGATGCTGGCGCTGCAATCACGCGATGCGGAAAAAGACCGGGAGGCTTTCATTGCTGCCGGTGCCGCCGTTCCGCGTGTCTTCAAGTTCGAACGCGAAGCCACCCGCCCGGATGGTTCTCTGACCGATGTGGCATTCTCGCTTGCCTTTGCCAATCACCCGTTGCTGCGTCACGCCGTAACATTCGTTTGCCAGCATCGCCACCCGCCGCAGAATTTCTATTATCCGGAATATCAGACGCATGCGAACGGGGCCTATGCGATTGGCAAGGTGTTCCTGATGCATTGGGCGGCCGACGCGGTATCGGATTTTGTCGCCGAAATAGGCACCGACAAGATTGTCGAAGCCCTTCACAGCGATGAAATGGTCACCCGTTTTGGCATTGATGATCCGCTTTTCCCGACCGACGGATTTGCCGGGTACGAAATCATCGTTGACCGGATTGATGCCATCGCCGAGGCCGCCCAATCCATGGGGGCAATTCATAAGAAGGGGCGACTGATCCTGCCGCCATCCAAATTCTTCGGGACCCTGATTGTCTTCAAGGCCAAAGAAAAAGCCGCCTGACATATCAGACGGCCTTATCGGAAATCTTGAAATGGCCCGGTTTGATCGGGCGAAAAATCAGGCGTCTTCGTCGCCGATTTCGTCCTCATCGTCATCGTCCGGATTTTCATACGGATCGGTGTGAAGATTAAGGTTATCAAGCGCACCCTGGAGGATATAGGCCGCAGCCGTTTTATCGACAACTTCCGCACGGCGTTTGCGGGTCATGTCGACATCCTCGATCAGGATGCGTTCAACCGCGTTGGTCGAAAGACGTTCATCCCAAAGCAGGATCGGCAGATCGATATAATTCTGCATTTCGTCGACAAAGGCATAAACCCGGTGGCAGGCCTTGCCGATCGTGCCGTCAAGCTCACGCGGAAAACCGATGATGATACCACCGACATTCTGTTTGGTGATGATCGCCGAAAGTTCGGCAATATCCCGCGTGAATTTCTTGCGCGAAATCAGCGAATAGGGGGACGCGATCTGTAGCCCGACATCCGAAAGGGCCACGCCAATGGTCTTGGTGCCGAGATCCAGCCCCAAAACGCGTGCTGCCGGTGTCAAAAACCGCAGCAATTCCTGTGTGTCATTGCAAATCATGGCGCCCTTATAGGTGCGTTGCCCGAAAAACGCCAGCGCATTTCAACCGGCGAAACGCAATACTGACATGCCTGAAACGTCGGTGAAAGCATGGCTTTGCCCCCGATGTCCGCCATGATCAGGTGGCAACTTTCCCAGCTGTTGGAAAAGTTGCCGAAATTGGCTGTCTCCGGCCCTTGCGGCGGGGGCAGCGGGGTGCTAGTTTCCGCGCTGTAATTTCAAGTTCCGGCAGGCTGGCTGCTTGCCGGGTGTTTTGTCATTCCTTAAGAGAGACTTTCATCCATGTCGTCTTTGGATAAGGAAACAGTTCGCAGGATCGCCTTTCTGTCGCGTATCAACGTGTCCGAAGAAGGGCTTGGCGAACTGGCGGGAGATTTGACCCGTATCCTCGATTTCGTCGAGGAACTGCAAGAAGTTGATGTCGAGGGTTGTGATCCCCTGACGTCGGTTGCCGATCTGACCCTGCCGATGCGCAAGGACGAAGTCACCGATGGCAATATCCAGCAAAAAGTGCTGTCAAACGCACCGATGACCGATGCTGGCTGTTTTGTTGTGCCGAAGGTGGTTGAATAATGACTGATCTGACAAATCTGACGCTTGCCGAGGCCCGCGACGGGCTGGCAAAGGGTGATTACACATCGGTCGAACTGACCGAAGCCCACATCAAATCGATGGAAGTGCACCGTAATCTGAACGCTTACATCACCGAAACCCCGGACAAGGCCATCGACATGGCCAAGGCTTCGGATGCCAAGCGCGCCAAGGGTGACGCGGGTAAAATGGAAGGCCTGCCGATTGCGATCAAGGATCTGTTCTGCACCGAAGGTGTCCAGACGACTGCGGCCTCGCACATCCTCGAAGGTTTCAAACCGGAATATGAATCCACCGTCACCACCAACCTGTTTAATAACGGCGCGGTGATGCTGGGCAAGGCCAACCTTGATGAATTTGCCATGGGGTCGTCCAATACGTCGTCCTATTATGGCAATGTCATCAACCCGTGGAAGGGTAAGGATGGCAAGGATCTGGTTCCGGGGGGCTCTTCTGGTGGTTCGGCGGCGGCTGTTGCCGCAGGCATGGCGCTGGCGGCGACCGGTACCGATACCGGTGGCTCGATCCGTCAACCGGCATCCTATTGCGGTATTGTAGGCCTGAAGCCGACCTATGGCCGTTGCTCGCGCTGGGGCATTGTTGCCTTTGCTAGCTCGCTTGATCAGGCAGGTCCGATGACCAAAACCGTTCGCGACGCTGCGATCATGCTGGGCGCAATGGCCGGTCACGATGCCAAGGACAGCACATCCGCCCCGGTTGCGGTTCCTGATTTCGAAGCCGCCCTGACGGGTGACATTCGCGGCATGAAAATCGGTATTCCGAAAGAATACCTCGTCGATAACATGCCCGAAGAAATCAACAGGCTGTGGGATAACGGTATTGCGATGCTGCGCGATGCGGGTGCCGAAGTGGTCGATGTGACCCTGCCGCACACCAAATACGCGCTTGGCACCTATTATATCGTCGCCCCGGCCGAGGCATCCTCGAACCTTGCGCGTTATGACGGCCTGCGTTACGGCCAGCGCGTCATGGATGAAGGTGACAGCCTGGACGACATGTATATGAAGTCCCGTGCGGCTGGTTTCGGCAAGGAAGTCCAGCGCCGCATCATGATCGGCACCTATGTGCTGTCGGCTGGCTACTATGACGCTTACTACAACAAGGCGCTTAAAGTCCGTCGTCGCATTTACGAGGATTTCGCAACCGCATTCGGCACCGTTGATGCCATTCTGGCACCGACTGCACCGTCGGCGGCCTTTGCGATTGGCGAAAACGAAGACGATCCGGTCAAAATGTATCTGAACGATGTCTTTACCGTCCCGGCAAGCCTTGCGGGTCTTCCGGGCTTGTCGCTGCCGACCGGCCTGTCTGCCGATGGTCTGCCGCTTGGTCTGCAGCTGATTGGTAAACCGTTTGACGAAGAAACCGTTCTGCGTGTCGGTGGCGTGCTTGAAACTGCCGCCAACTTTACCGCGAAACCGGCCGGGCAGGAGGGCTGATCCATGACCTATATCATCGAAGGTTCAACCGGCCCTTGGGAAATCGTTGTCGGTCTGGAAGTTCACTGTCAGGTGGTTTCCAAATCCAAACTGTTTTCCGGTGCATCGACCACATTCGGTAACGAACCGAACACCAATGTCAGCCTTGTTGACGCGGCCATGCCTGGCATGTTGCCGGTCATCAACGAGGAATGCGTGCGGCAGGCCGTAAAGACCGGCCTTGGCCTTAAAGCCAGGATCAATCTTGAAAGCGTCTTTGCGCGCAAGAACTACTTCTATGCCGATCTGCCGCAGGGCTATCAGATTTCGCAGTTCGACAAACCGATCGTCGGCGAGGGGACCATTATCCTCGATATGCCTGATGGCTCGACCAAATCGGTTGGCATTGAACGCCTGCATCTTGAACAGGATGCCGGTAAATCGATGCACGATCAGGATCCGAAATATTCGCATATCGATTTGAACCGTTCGGGCGTTGCCCTGATGGAAATCGTGTCCAAGCCTGATATCCGCACTCCGGAAGAAGCTGGTGCATACCTGACCAAGCTGCGCGCAATCGTGCGTTACCTTGGCACGTGTGATGGCAACATGAACGAAGGTTCGATGCGCTGTGATGCCAACGTTTCGGTCCGTCGTCCGGGCGCTGAATTCGGCACGCGTTGCGAAATCAAGAACGTCAACTCCATCCGTTATGTGATGCAGGCGATCGAGATCGAAGCAAAACGTCAGGTCGAAGTCATCGAAGCCGGTGGCGAAATCGTTCAGGAAACCCGTCTTTACGATCCGCGTCTGGGTGAAACCCGTTCGATGCGATCCAAGGAAATGGCACATGATTACCGCTATTTCCCGGATCCGGATCTGCTGCCGCTGGTATTCGATCAGGCATTCGTTTCCGAAATCGAAAAGACCCTGCCGGAACTACCGGACGAGAAAAAAGCCCGCTTCATGCGTGAAAACGGCCTGTCGGCTTATGATGCTGGCGTTCTCGTTGCCGATCAGGAAAAGGCCGCCTATTACGAAGCCGTTGCCAAGGGCCGTGATGGCAAACTTGCCGCGAACTGGGTGATCACCAACCTGTTTGGTGCGCTCAACAAGCTGGAAGTTCCCGTCACCGAAAGCCCGGTCACGGCCGAAAATCTCGGCAAGCTTCTGGACCTGATTTCGGATGACACCATTTCGGGCCG
Source organism: Thalassospira lucentensis (assembly GCF_001613805.1). GTDB lineage: Bacteria > Pseudomonadota > Alphaproteobacteria > Rhodospirillales > Thalassospiraceae > Thalassospira > Thalassospira lucentensis_A. The sequence continues at coordinate 377,218 of NZ_LPVY01000003.1, read as the reverse complement.
TATCGCCAAGGACGTCTTTGAAATCATGATCGAAACCGGCAATGACCCGGAAAAGATCGTCGAAGAAAAAGGTCTGAAGCAGATCACCGATACCGGTGCGATTGAAACCGCGATTGACGAAGTCATTGCGGCCAACCCGGACAAGGTTCAGGAAATCCGCGACGGCAAGGACCGCATGCTGGGCTGGTTCGTTGGCCAAGTCATGAAATCCACGGGCGGCAAAGCCAACCCGGGCATGGTCAACCAGATGCTCCGCGACAAAATCCTCGGCTGATTTCAATCATCAGACGATGTGCAAAAGCCGCCCGTTTCGATCTGAAACGGGCGGCTTTTTGTTGGGTTCTATGTGTCGCTAATCATCTTCAAAGTTAATGAGCCAAATGCTGCCTGAAGATTTCATAAAACATATTTTTTTAGAATTGGGAGGCGTCGGAACTTTTGTCTTTAAATCACAAATTTGCTGCCTGTAAGAGTAGGCTCAGGTTTCTTGGAGATGGCTCAATACCCCGCTCCCTTTCTGCTTGCAGCATTTCATAGCTTAGAACAATAACGCGAGCCGCCTCCGATATGTCCCATGTCCTATTGTTTTGTGAGCGATAGGATTCAATTTCCTCGAGAATCATGCGTAGTAAATCAGCGTCAATCACGCGCGCTTGATCCTGCACTTCGCTTCTCAGCATGCTGCCTCTTCCTGTCAGCAACCAGCTTGCGTCTATGCCATTATCAACCAGTACAGCCAAAGATGATGCTTTTGGTTCATTTTTGTCCAGCTCGTAACGTTCCCACGATTTGCGTGTAAGTCCGGCAAGGTCTGCTGCTTCCGATGCACTAAGCCCTATATGCTTTCTCGCCTCTCTTATTCGCCCACTAAGGTTGGTTATCATAACTGCTGTTCCTGTATGGAATTGGAGTGTGAAGAATCAAAAAAACATAAACCTTTGGTTTATTTAGATTCTCAAAATTGATACTTTTGGGGTTTTGGTTTAAAAAAATACCATTAAAGGTATTTTTTCTTGATTTTGGTTCATTAATGTACCATTACTTCTCTGTCTTTGATGGTGTGTGCAGAGTGAACTTCAGTGCCAAACTGAAATGATCGCCTGTATCCGTGCATAAGCGATGTTTTGCCCGGGCGATGTTTGGCATTCGCGATCTATCTGCGCTTGACTGTTAACTTTCCGACTGGGGTGTTGGTTAATCTCAAGCAAAGTGTGAGACGTGATTTACGCAGCTTGGCGAAGTGCTCAGGATGATCGTCGCACAGTGTTTATTTCCTGTAAGCATTCTGAACCCTTAGAAAACCTTCGTGATGACTTGAGGCAATTTCGCATATTTCATCTCAAGTTGCGTGCTGGCAGGTCATGTTCATTCAAAGCCATTGATTGCATGGGACAATTTTGCTCAGAGCGAAACAGTTTCCTCTGATTGCTGCGTGAAATGAATTCATTCTTTTGTATCAAGGCTCCCTCTAGATGTGTGGTTCTTTTTTGGGAGGATAATACTAAAGGATAGTTATTGGGGTGTGGGGTAGTAATATGGGGCTTCTAAAGCGAATTAAAATTGCCATCAAAGTTGCTGGCGGTTTTGGCGTGATGTTGGTTTTGATGATCACGGTGTCGGCGATCTGCGTTATTGCATTGATGGATGCAGACAGTAATTTCAACGAGTATCGGCAGATTGCACTGCAATCAAACCAAGCTTCACGTGTTCAGGCCAATATGCTTGAAGCTCGTGTCTCGGTTTTGAGTTTTCAGATGAAGCAGTCTCCTGAAGTTCTTGAAAACGCAAATCAAAGACTAGAAACAACCAAAAAGCTTAACGTCGAATTTTTGTCTCTTGTTAAAGATCCTGACTACCTTGAAAGTGCGAAAGCTGTGGATCAGGATATTGCGGCGTATGCTGCGGCGGTTCGCGCTTTAAGTGCAACCAAGGATCCTGCGGAACAACAACATATCGCTGAATCAATCCTGAACGTTCTGGGGCCAAAGGTTGCAAGCGACATCGAAGAACTCAAACTGTCCTTCAAAGCCAAACAGGATGATATTGGTCCGAAAGCAAAAGCAGAAAACGCTTTTGCCATTTCGCTTGCCACAATCATTTCTGCAATTGCTGTTGTGGTCGGTTTGGCCGCAGCGTGGCTAATCGGTGTTGGTATTTCACGACCGATTGTTACGATCACAAACTCGATGCGAGTTCTCGCAGGTGGTGACAAAACCATCGATATTCCAGGGCAGGATCACAAGGATGAAATCGGTGACATGGCAAAGGCTGTCTTGGTATTTAAAGAAAACATGATCAAGGCAGAGGAACTGGCCGCCCAGGAAGTAGAAGCTCAAAAGCAGCGCGAAGCCCGCGCCAGATTGATCGAAAAGCTAACTGGTGATTTTGAAGATGATGTATCGATCGTTCTGAAAACGGTTGCGGATGCTGCGAGTGAAATGCAGCATACAGCGACATCAATGACGGCGACTGCGGAAGAAACCAGTCGTCAGTCAACGGTGGTTGCCGCGGCGGCCGAGCAGGCATCTAATAACGTTCAAACGGTTGCCAGTGCCTCCGAAGAATTGAGTGCATCGATCTCTGAAATCAGTCATCAGGTTACCCAGTCGTCCCGTGTGGCCGATAAGGCTGTTGCGGAAGCGCAAAGTACGAATGCACAAGTCCGAGGGCTTGCAGAAGCGGCCCAGAAAATTGGTGATGTTGTTGGTTTGATCAGTGATATTGCAGCTCAGACCAATCTTTTGGCACTGAATGCCACGATTGAAGCGGCCCGCGCAGGCGAAGCCGGCAAAGGTTTTGCCGTCGTTGCCGCGGAGGTCAAAAACCTTGCCAACGCCACGTCCAAGGCCACCGAAGAAATCACCAGTCAGATTTCTGCCATCCAGAGCGAAACAGAAGGTGCTGTTGTCGCCATTGATTCCATCGGAACAACCATCACCGAAATCAGCGAAATCGCATCGGCAATTGCCAGTGCGGTTGAGCAGCAAGGTGCCGCAACCGATGAAATCAATCGAAATGTCCAGGAAGCATCAGCTGGAACCGGCGAGGTAACGGTCAATATTCACGGCGTCAACGAAGCAGCGGCATCAACCGGTGCTGCGGCCGAGCAAGTGCTATCTGCCTCAAACAATATGTCTCAGCAAGCTGAAATACTCCTTCAGAAAGTCGAGACTTTCTTGTCGGCGGTAAAGGCAGCTTAAGCTGTCTGCGGCATTTCGCCAAAGTTCAGACCCAGATATGGCTGATGAGCGCTAAACGAACTTCTATCAGCCTTATTTTTCAATGGTTAAGCTCGATTAATTTATGGGCTTAACCATTTTCTATGCGTATTGGCTTGTTGTCTGGTGAATTAATCCAGATGTTCTAGGTTTTTGTAAGCTCACAGGTCAAATATCTTCCTAAGTGTCTGTGGTCCTGTAATCGCGCGGTGATGCACCAAGAATGCGTTTGAACATATTGCTGAACGCGGCGGGATTGTCATAGCCAAGGTCCATCGCAATCGTTGTCACGGCTTCGCCGGCGGCCAGTCTTGGCAGGGCGGCAAGGATGCAGGCCTGTTGACGCCATTCGACAAAGCTTGATCCGGTTTCCTTGCGAAACTGCCGGGTAAAGCTTCGGCGGCTCATACCCAGATGATGGCACCAGTCATCAATGGTTTCATGCGGGGTCGGGGAGGCCAGAAACGCCCGACATTTTTCCCGTAATCCCGCCTGTTCTGGCAACGGAAGCGACAGCGGAAGGACCGGCAACCGTTTGATTTCATGTTCAATCAGCGCCATCAATGCACCATCACGGCCCGCCATGTTATATTCCGGCGGGACGGTAACCGCTTCGATCAGCAAATGGCGCATCAGCGATGAAATGCCGACCACCTTGCATTGGTTGTCTGTATCCCCAAGCCGGTCCGGGCGCAGATAAAGCGACCGCATTTTGACATCGCCAAACAGGCGGACTTCGTGGATCACCCCGGCGGGAATCAGCATGCCGCGCTGTGGCGGCATCATCCATGCGCCTTGCGGGGTTGATGCCATCAAAACCCCGGTCATGCCATACAGCAACTGATCGCGATCATGGCGGTGTGCGGCAATCACGTGACCGTCGGGATAATCCGTACCCAATGCGATAACCGGTCTTGGAACTTCGCGAAATGATGACATTGATGCCTGTCTGCGATGATTGGCCCAGTCTGGTAATAAATTGACCCTAACGCGGTAGTGGGCCGTTTTGCAATTTTTATAATGACGATCAACGCACCAAGGCGTGCGTTTAATGTCATTTCAACGAGGTCAACGATGAACGAAGCCGTTCTTAACCGTCCGCAGGTGGCCCGAACCGTTTTGCCGGTTCTGGGCGCGGCCAGTTTCTGTCATTTGCTGAACGATATGATCCAGTCGCTATTTGTCGCGGCTTATCCGGTGTTCAGGGGCGGCTTTGATCTATCGTTTGCGCAGCTTGGCCTCTTGACTCTGACCTATCAGGTGACGGCATCACTGTTGCAACCCTTTATCGGTCATTTCACCGACCGTCGACCGCAACCTTATTCCCTGCCGTTTGGTATGGGGATGTCGATGGCGGGGCTTCTGGTGCTGTCCTCGGCAACCAGTTATGGAATACTGATTATGGGCAGTGCGATGCTCGGCGTGGGATCATCGATCTTTCACCCGGAATCCTCGCGTCTGGCGCGTCTGGCATCGGGCGGGGCGCATGGCTTTGCGCAGTCGCTGTTTCAGGTGGGCGGCAATGTCGGTTCAGCCATCGGGCCGTTGCTGGTGGTCGCCGTGGTTTTGCCGCACGGACAGGGCAGTCTGGCATGGTTTGCCTTTGCTGCATTGGCCGGTGCTGTGATCCTGACGCTGCTCGGGCGCTGGTATAAACGCAACGGCCATGCCGTGCGCCGCCCGCGTGTTGTTCATCTGGCGGCAAATCTTCCGGCCCGACGCCAGGTGATTGTCGGCTTGTCGGTTCTGTTCTGTCTGATGCTGTCGAAATGGTTCTATCTTGCCAGTTTCACCAGCTATTACGTGTTTTACCTCATGGAAAAATTCCCGCTGTCAGAAGGCGACGCCCAGATTTATCTGTTCATTTTCCTGGCCTCGGTCGCGGTGGGGACGCTGATCGGTGGATCGGTTGGCGACCGGATTGGCCGCAAAAAGGTGATTTGGGGATCGATCCTTGGGGCACTGCCCTTTGCGCTGATCCTGCCCTATGTCGGGTTGGGGGCAACTGTGATGCTCTCGATTGCCATCGGTCTTATCCTGTCATCGGCCTTTTCGGCGATTGTGGTCTATGCGCAGGAACTTGTGCCGGGGCGCATTGGCATGATTTCCGGTCTGTTCTTTGGCCTTGCCTTCGGACTTGGCGGGATTGGCGCGGCCATTCTTGGCGTGATGGCCGATCATTTTGGGCTGGGGCCGGTCTATCAGCTTTGCGCGTGGTTACCAGCCATCGGCTTCCTTGCGATTTTCCTGCCCGATATCGAACACGTCCCTGACGCCTGAATGCCGCATGCCGGAACAAAAAAGGCCGCCCATCGGGGCGGCCTTTTCATTGGTGTGATGTGCGATCAGGCCAGTTCACGGGCTGGGTAACCGGCATCGTCAATGGCGGCGATCAGGGCTGCGACATCGGTATTGCCGGTCACGGTTACTTCGCCCTTGGCCAGGTCGATATCGGCTTTTTCAACGCCCGAAACGCCTTCGACGACTTTGGTAACAGTTGCGGCGCAATGGCCGCAGCTCATTTCATCGACTTTCAGTTTCAGCATTCCGGTGGCTCCGTTCGTTTGGATTCGATGATCCGACTATGGGGCTTCCAGTCGCTGGAAGGTCAAGCGATTATTTACCCAGCAATCTGACAACTGCGTCGGCGGCCGCGTCACTAGATGCCGGGTTCTGGCCGGTCACCAGTTTGCCATCGACAACTGCATGGGACGCCCACATATCACCGCGTTCATAAAGACCGCCCTGTTTGGTGAATTCATCCTCGATAAGAAGCGGCACGACTTTTTCAAGGCCGACGGCCTTTTCCTCGTCATTGGTGAAACCGGTGACTTTTTTGCCCGACACCAGCGGCTTGCCGTCTTTGGTTTTGGCATTAACGAACGCAGCCGGGCCGTGGCAGACGGCGGCAACCGGTTTGTCCTGTGCGACAAATGCCTCGATCAGGGCGATGGATTTGGCGTCAATCGCCAGATCCCAAAGCGGCCCGTGACCGCCGGGATAAAACAGCGCGTCGTAATCATCGGCTTTCAGGCCATCAAGTTTCACGGTGTTGGCGAATGCCTTCTGGGCATCGGCATCACCTTCAAACCGTTTGGTCGCTTCGGTCAGGGCATCGGGAACCTGGCTATTGGGATCAAGCGGCGGCTGACCACCCTTGGGGGATGCCAGCGTGATATCGGCACCGGCATCGCGGAACCGGAAATAGGGGGCGGCAAGTTCTTCCAGCCAGATACCGGTTTTGTGGCCGGTATCGCCCATTTTGTCGTGGGACGTCACAATCATCAGAATACGCATCGTTTTGGTCCTCGATATGTGAATAGGATTTGCACCAAGGATAGGATGCTGATCTAATTTGCGAAAGGTCGAAGAATTGGACAGATTGTCAAATTAAATGAGCGTATGAAATGTCGGCACTGGATGAAGTTCGGGCAATGATAATTTTCGCCCGTGTGGTCGAGGATGGCGGGTTTTCTGCCGCGGCGCGCAAGATGGGGCTGAGCCGTGCTGCGGTATCCCATCAGATCCGGCAGCTTGAAGCCAAACTTGGCGTGCCGCTGCTTCGGCGCAGCACGCGTAATTTCAGCCTGACCGATGCCGGAACGCGTTATTACGACAGTTGCCGGACGATTGCGCTGGAGGCCGAGGCCGCCCGCAAGCGGGTCGAAGTCCTGCGTGACGAGCCGGTCGGCAAGATATCGATCACCTCATCGGTGCATCTGGGCACACTTCGGATCGTGCCGATCCTTGACCGGTTTCGCCAGACCTATCCGGGGGTGGCGATTGATGTTCATCTGTCTGACGAGGTTGTCGATCTGATCGGGCGCGGGATTGATATCGGCATCCGGTCCGGGCCGCTCAAAAGCTCGGACCTTAAAAGTTTCAAGCTCTATCAGACCCACCGTATCATTGCGGCGTCGGCGGGATATGTTGCGCGGGCTGGACTGCCCGGAACCCCCGAACAGCTCGCCGATCATGACTGGGTGATGTATAGCCGGGTTCCTGAAACGCTGCGTCTGACCTGCGATGATCAGGAAAAATCCATTCGGGTCTCGGGCAGTGTCCGGGTTGATAATGCAACCGCCCGCCTGCAATTCCTGCGCGGCGGGCACGGGCTTGCGGTTGTGCCGTTTTGCGATATTGCCGATGAAATTGCGCGTGGTGATCTGGTGCATGTGTTGCCGAACTGCAAACTGCCCGATCTTGAAGTTTTTGCAGTTTTTCCGGCCGGTGTGACGCGCAGTGCCAAAATTCAGTCGCTGCTTGATTTTATGCGGCGCGAACTGCGCGACATCGATATGGGCCGCAATGGCGGATAACCGGTTTTGGCTGCTGTTGTCATATTGATCAATCCTGATTGATCGGCTATTCCCCAATAACGCTCTTCAGGGGGAACCATGGCCAAGCTGTTCTTTTATTATTCGTCGATGAATGCGGGCAAGTCGACGACACTTCTGCAATCAAGCTTCAACTATCAGGAACGCGGCATGCAGACGCTTCTGCTAACCGTGGCGTTTGATGATCGTTTTGGTGTTGGCAAGATCGCATCGCGCATTGGCCTTGAAGCCCCGGCCGTCTTGTTTGACGGCAATACCGACCTGTGCGCCCTGATCGGGGAAAAGCTTGATGAAGGCCGGATTGATTGCGTGCTGGTGGACGAGGCGCAGTTTCTGACCAAGGATCAGGTCTGGCAGCTTTCCGATGTCGCCGACAAGCTTGGCGTACCGGTGCTGTGCTATGGCATCCGTACCGATTTTCAGGGGCAGCTTTTTGAAGGTTCTAAATGGCTTCTGGCCTGGGCCGACAAACTAAGCGAGCTTAAGACAATCTGCCATTGCGGACGCAAGGCCGGGATGGTTCTGCGCGTTGATGAAAACGGCAATACCGTGCGCGAGGGAGCCCAGGTCGAAATCGGCGGCAATGATCGATATGTCTCCGTCTGCCGTCAGCATTTCAAGGAAGCGATGGGCAAATAAGCCGCCCGAATCTCTATTCTTCACAAAAAATGTTTAATCACGTCGATTATTCATTTTCACTCAGGAATAAATCAGGGGCGCGATTTCCGGTGCGATCAGCTTGTAAGCCACCAGCCACATCACCGCACAGGTTACGCCATCAATGATTTTCCAGGTGATTGGCCGTGCGACATAGGGCGCCAGCCACGCCGCGCCAAGGGCGATGGCAAAGAACCAGACAAAGCTCGCACTCATCGCGCCAAGCGCAAAGGTCAACCGTTCCTCGGCGGGGAACTGCCCGCCAATCCCGCCCAGCATGACAACGGTATCAAGATAGACATGCGGGTTCAAAAGGGTTACGGCCAGTGTGGTCGATAGAACCGCCTTCCAGCCCGCCTGCCTGACATCGCTTTCTGACAGGGTTTCGGTTTCAAATACGCGTCTTAGCGCGCCAAACCCGTACCAGATCAGAAAGGCCGCACCGCCCCATGCCGCGGCTTTGGTCAGGATCGGGTAGGTGGCAACCAGCGTTCCCAGACCGGCAACCCCGGCCGCAATCAGCACGGCATCGCACAACGCACAGACAAATGCCACCATCACCGGATGGTTTCGGCGCAATCCTTGTCCCAGTACAAAGGCGTTCTGTGCTCCAATCGCAATGATCAACCCGCCGCCAAGGCCAAATCCGGTCGCAAAGGTCAGAAGCATTTTTCATCCCGCAAAATCGTTGTCGATGCGGCAGGGATAGCAGCTTTGATAAATAAAAAAATAGAATTATCATGATATAGTATTAGGAAATTTTATGTTCTAGGTGGGCAGGGCAGCGTATGACCAGCCCCGGTATCATTTGGTTCGCAAGCTGTTTAAGCAGCAGGGGAGCATGGTTGTGTGGAAGGGTGATGCAGCTCTGATGAGGCGATCCATCCTTGGTGGCAGGCGAGGCTGATTCGTGTCCGTGATGCATTATTGGTGGCGGGTGATCCATTGATGAATATGTGTGTGGCTGGTGGATGAAGTTGGGATAATAAAATGATCGATTACAAGCTGTTGCAGGCCAGTGCCGAGGTGATCCGGCATGGCAGTTTTGAGAAGGCGGCGCGTGATCTTGGCCTGACGCAGTCGGCGATATCCCAGCGGGTCAAGTTGCTGGAAGACCGGTTGGGGCAGCCATTGATCGTCCGGTCCAAACCGATTGCCGCGACCGACGCGGGCAAGCGGCTGTTGCAGCATTATCAGCGGGTCAGCCTGCTTGAGCAGGAATTATATGATGAACTGCCAAAGCTGCATTCTGCCAGCCGTTTCGGCCAGATCGCGATTGCGGTGAATGCCGACAGTCTGGCGACATGGTTTGTCAAAGTTCCCAAAAGGTTATTTCACGAGCTTGACCTGCTGGTGCATCTGACGGTCGATGACGAGGCCCTTAATCACGAGGCGCTTCAGGCTGGCACCGTGCTGGGCGCGGTCAGTTTACGGCCCGATCCGATACAGGGATGCCGGGTGCGGCCATTGGGGGCGATGCGCTATATCATGGTGGTAGCGCCGGAATTCCGGGACCGGTATTTTGCCAATGGGGTGACGGCGGATGTGTTGCGATCCTGTCCGGCGGTGAATTTTTCGCGCCATGACGAATTGCAAAACCAGTTCTTAAACAGGTATTTCGGATTGGTGCCGGGGGAATTTCCGGCCCATACGGTGCCAAGTTCGCAAGGTTTCGTTACCGTGGCCGAGCAGGGTATCGCCTATGCCGTGGTTGAGGAGCATCAGGCGGCGGAAGGTTTACAGAGCGGACGGTTGGTGCAGCCATGCCCGCATGTAATCGAACGGCCGCTTTATTGGCATCACTGGAATATGCAAAGCGGATTGCTGTCGCAGGTCAATGAGATCGTTCTGGGTGAAGCGCGCCATTATTTGCCCCAAATCGGGAACTAAAGGGTTGGGATCGCGTTTATTTTCGGTTTTCGCCATATGGCATAAGGACGATCCGATTTGCCAATCAGATTTGACAGGGGATGAATTCTGCCGCTTACTCACATGACTTCCAGACTGTGCGCTAACGCCTTATGGAAACAGGAAGGTTGAATGTCGCATCGCCTTGTTGCCTGTGAACATTGCGATTACCTGCATGTTGAAGACGACATCCCACCGGGCTTTGTGGCGCGGTGCGTGCGCTGCGGGTCGCCCTTGTATCAGGCGCAGAAGGGCACTGTGGAACGGCCGCTGGCCTTCGCCATTACCGCACTTGTCCTGTTTCTGATTGCCAATTCATTTCCGATCCTGACCTTTGCCATGGAAGGGCGCACCGAAAGCAACACACTGCTAAGCGGAGTTGTGACCTTCTGGCAGGAAGGTTTTCCGTTCCTGGCCTTTATGGTGGCGTTAACGTCGATTGCAGCCCCCCTGATGCTGATCGGGGCATATATCTATGTTTTGATGCCGCTTTATTTCGGCTTTGTCGTGCCGGGCCTGCGGGCGGTCTGGCGGGTTTTGGCGGTGATCCGGCCCTGGTCGATGCTGGATGTGTTCCTGATCGGGCTTCTGGTCGCGCTGACCAAGCTGACGGATTTTGCCGATGTCATCGCCGGGCCTGCCTTTTATGCGGTTTGTCTGCTGATCCCGGCGACATTGCTGATGAGTACGACGCTGGATCCGAGGACCATCTGGCGGCGACTGGCGCCGGAAAATTTGCGTTATGCGACGCTTGAGGATCTGGAAGAGCTGCGTGCCAATGCCGGGCAGACAAAGGCAACTGGCTGGATGACCTGCGAAACATGCGCGTTTGTCGTAACCGATAGTGCTGCACGGGAAACCGGCGGGAAATGTCCACGATGCGGGACGCATCTGCATCATCGCAAGGCAGGAGGCCTGTCGCGGGCGTGGGCGCTTCTGGTGGCGGCGATGGTGCTTTATATCCCGGCCAATATTTTCCCGATCATGACGATCACATATTTGGGACGCGCAGAATCCGATACCATCCTGTCGGGGGTGGCGGTTTTGATGCAATCGGGTGAATGGCCGATTGCGATTGTTGTTTTTACGGCCAGCATCGTGGTGCCGATCCTGAAAATCGTGCTGTTGGGGTGGGTTTATGTTGCAACAGGGTTGGGATTGAGCGGGCCGCTTCGGCAGCGGACGCTGGTCTACCGGATCACGGAACTGATCGGCCGATGGTCGATGGTTGATGTGTTCATGGTTTCGATACTGGCAGCACTTGTGAAATTGGGTAACATTGCAACCGTTGCACCGGGATTTGGTGCTGTGGCCTTCTGTGCCGTGGTTATTTTGACCATGCTGTCGGCAATGGCGTTTGATCCACGGCTGATCTGGGATCGGGCGGGAATGCAAAAGGAACAGGGGATGTCATCATGACGGACGACACCAGCCGGAATGCCGATCAGGGGCAGCCGGGCAGGCCCGAGGTGAAAAAGGCATTTCAGAACCTGCCGGTTATCTGGATCGTGCCGATTGTCGCGTTGATCATTGGCGGCTGGCTGTTATGGCGCGAAGCGTCGGCCAAGGGCCCGGAAATCACCGTAACATTTGAATCGGCCGAAGGACTGACAGCGGGCAAAACCGCGGTGCGGTATCGTGACGTCGATGTCGGACAGGTGACCGAAATCAATTTGAGCAAGGATTTTGATCATGTCGTGCTGACCCTGCGCATGACTTCGGAGTTCGAGCCCTATCTGACTGAGAACACCAAATTCTGGGTGGTGCGCCCGCGTGTTTCTGCACAGGGTATTTCCGGCCTGCAAACCATCGTTTCAGGCGCCTATATCGAGGTTGTACCCGATAAATCGGGGAAGGAAGCGCGCGAATTTACCGGATCGGAAGAACCGGAATATGTGCCCGATGGTACGGATGGAACACGCTTTATCCTGATGGCGGAGGAGCTCGGTTCGGTCGCGTCGGGAACCCCGGTTCTGCTGCGCGGGGTCGAGGTTGGCGAGGTCCTTGATACCAACCTGGATTCCGCCGCCGAAAAGGTGTCTATCCCGATCTATATTCGCAAGCCGTTTGATGCATTGGTCAAGCGCGATACGCGGTTCTGGAATTCAAGCGGCATCAGCCTTGATCTGAATGCGGAAGGTTTTTCGGTGCGTGCACAATCGGTGCGCTCAGTGTTGGCTGGCGGGATCAATTTCTATACGCCGGAAGAAAGCCTTAATTCCGAAACAGCGAAATCCGATACGGTATTCAGGCTTAATGATAATCGCAAACAGGCGGAAATTCTGGCACATGGCATCACCCAGAAATACATGCTGTATTTCGATTCATCCGTTCGCGGACTGACGCCGGGGGCGCCGGTGGAGTTCAATGGCATCCGTGTGGGTACGGTCAACAGCGTCAATCTGGAATATGTTGTGCCGAGCCAGTCATTCCGGGTGCCGGTCGAAGTCACGCTGGAACCGGAACGGGTACAGATGGTTGGTGGGCAGAATCCCGAAAATACCGACTATGCGCAGATCATGGATATTCTGGTCGAGCGCGGCTTGCGGGCGCGACTGAAAACCGGAAGCTTTATTACCGGTCAACTGTTTGTCGATCTTGGCATGTATCCGGTGACACCTGCCCGGTATCTGGGTGACGGGCAGGCGAGAATTCCCGAACTGCCGACATTGCCGCAGAAAATAGACGAGATCAGCAATTCGTTGTCCTCGCTGCTTGAAAAGGTCGAGACATTCCCGATAGAGGAAATCGGTATCCGCCTGCTGGGAACTGTCGAGGGAATGGAGAATATCGTTACATCACCGGCAATCATCGAAGGAATGGATAGCCTGAAACAGGCTGCTGCCGGGGTGAACCAGCTTGTGACGAACCTTGATACCAGCGTATTGCCGGCAACCCAGAAAGCACTGGAAACCGCGCAGGTTGCGCTTGGCGGGGTGCGTGATGTGACCTCGCCCAGTTCGCCGGTCCGCTATAATTTCGAGGAAACCATGAAGGAATTGTCGGCAGCAGCCCGGTCGTTGCGTGATCTTGCCGAATTCCTTGAACAAAATCCGAATGCCCTGATCCTGGGCAAACCGGGCCGCCGGGAGGAAGAATGATGCAGGAATTGCAGATGAAACCGAAAGCAATGGCAAAAATTCGCAATCGTGTGATGGCGGGAATGTTTGTAGCATCGCTGGGAGTTCTGGCAGCATGCAGCACACCGGTTCAGGAACGTTATTTCCTGTTGTCCCCGGATGATGTTTCTGCGCCGTCGGGGGCGGCCAGAACGGCGGTGGTCGGCGTTGGTCCTATCACTATCCCAAGTCATCTGGATCGCAGCCAGATCGTAACACGCAGCAGCGATAACCGGTTGGTGATCAATCAGTTTGATCGCTGGGCCGAGCCGCTGGATGAAAACATTCAGCGTGTCCTGGTGGAAAATCTGGATCATCGACTGAGCCCGCAACGGATCGAGACATTCCCGTGGAATTCACGTGACGGGGTTGTCTGGCAGATCGTGGTGGATCTTGGGCAGTTTGAGCGCCAACCGGACGGTTCCGTGCAGATGGCGGCACGCTGGAAAATCGTCAATTTCAATTCCGGCGAAGTTGCCGTGTCCGAACGGTTTACTGACACCGTGGTTCCGAAAGACACAACCACCGAGGCAACCGTTGCTGCCATGAGTGATCTTTTGGCGCGACTGAGCGATTCCATTGCCCGGTCTTATCGCTGAAATTTGCCGAAAGGATAGGTTTGGTATAGCCGGCCATACCAAGGTATGTGTATTTTCGGTTGTATGATTGTTTTTTGATGTATTCAGAATGGTAGCTGTTTTGCTGGAATACCACGATTTCCGATAACATTTGAAAAGTTCGAATTCGCCCTATTGTTTTCAGAAACAGAATTGCCTTATAAAGAAGTATAAATATAAAAATGATGGGACACGCGCCTGACTGAGTAAGGGCATGCAAATGCCGCCCCCATACAGGAAGTTAGGGAGCCAGTGCGCGTTATGTCGGATACGACCTTTGAAGTAAGGGTTCAGCGTGGGGAACGCTGGATCATTCATTCGACCTTTGATGTCGAAAAAGAGGCGGTTAACGAGGCTGAAAAGCTTTTAAAGACCAAGGTCTCCGCCGTTAGGGTTGTTCGTGATTGGGAACGCGCCGACGGTCGACATATCGAAAAAGTTCTTCTGGAAAAGCAGGGTGCAGGCGAAGACGACGACAAGGATGTTCGTGTCTCGGCGATTGAGGATGCACCGCTTTGTGATTCCGATAACGACCTTTTGCAGTCGGAAAGCCGTGCGACGATCAATCGTCTGCTACGCAAATATTTCGAACAGGAAATCCTGACCCCTTGCGAGGTAATGTATAATTACCAGAATCTGCGCAAGTTGATGTTTCATGATACATTGATGCCGACTGCTGTCGACAAGGTGGCCGGCATTCATGCCAAGGCGACCGATGGCGACCATATCGAGGCCATGAACAAGCTGCATGGCGCGATCGAGCAGTTGGCCGCGCGTGCGCGCGAGGTCGAAAAGGTCGACCTTCCGGCATTTGAAGATGCCACCATTTCCGAAGTCCGTGATGAAATTCGCCGTCTGAATCTTGCGGAGGATACCGACTTTCTGACCATGGTTGCGCTGACGCGGGTGTTGTCGTCAAGCCGAAACTGGGTTGGCAAGCTTGACCTGGCGTTGAAGGTTAAGGGTGACGAGAAAGATGAGGCCGCGCGCAAGCTGCTTGACGATGTTATTGCCGACATTCTGGGATCGCCAGTGGCGTTGAAAGAATTGCTTGGCAGTTCGCGCAGCTTTGGCGATGCCGTAATCCTGCATATCGATCTGGCGTTGGGGCGGGCGCGTGGCAATCGCGGTTCAGCCGATGATATTCTTGAATTGCTGAACCCGCTGTTTGGTTCGGGCTTGCTGGCGACATCGCAGGAAGCCCTGTTTGATTATATTGTTCGCGAGTTGCGTAGTGCGAACAGTCTGACCCGCCATGAAAGCGATCCTGATCCGCTGGTCGGTATTCTGGACCGGTTGGTGAGCGAGAAGGGCGTTGTTTACGGGGCGCCGATGGTATCGGCCCTGGCCGAGCGCGGCGCGCGTCTTCGCAATGTTGGTGGTCCGCGTGCCATGATTGACGGGGTGGCGGAAATCAACGGTCGCATGGGGCCGAATTGCCGCAAGATGGCCTGGCTGCTGGCAGTTATGAATTCCGGGATTGTCGAAGATTTCGGGGACGAAGTTTTCGATATGCTGATGGATACGGTCAAGGATATGCGGGCATTGCGCGCATTTTGCGACAGTGATGCCAAACCACGTGACAAGATGGCGACGGTCACCGTGATGAATGATGCGCTTCAGGCATCGAAACTTTCCGACGAACAGAAACAGCGCATTGGCGACAAGCTTGACGAGGGGCTGGCGGATTATCTGGTGCGTGAAAAAGTGATTGAGCGGATCGACAATCCGTCGCTTCATCTGCGCAAGCGTGCCTATATGCTGGTGCAATTCTGTTCGAGTGGTGTTCTGATTGAGGGGAAATCGGCATCCATGGCCCGAAAAAGGGTCGTCGGCTATCTGAAACAGCCGAATTTTACCGACAAGCTTGTTGATGACATCAAGGATATGACGGCCAAGGAAGGCACGATACGTGATTTCTATGCCCTTTTGCAGCGAAGCGGTTTTTAGGGCGGCCGATCCAGAGTTTGGTGGGGAGACGCAGTAAAGCTGCGAAGAGGCACACCCCGCGAAGATTGTGGCAACAGATGTTGTGGCAAGATTCGTGGGGTGTTTGTCATTGTTGCCAACAGTAACCTGAGGCATGCTGTATTCCTGATGAACGGGGATTGCCATGCCTGACAGCACAACCAGCACGAAAACCGTCGCCTGCCTTGCCTTTGACGATGTCATGAGCCTTGACGTTGTCGGGCCGTTGCAGGTTTTTGCCTCAGCCAATGCCGAACTGGAACGGCAGGGGCGCGAACGGGCCTATGAGTTGCTGGTGATTGCCGATGCCGCCGGGCCGGTGCAGACATCAGGCGGGTTCAGGCTTTATGCCGATCTGGATTGGCGGGACCTTGATCTGGATGAAACCGATACTGTCCTGATTGCTGGTGGCGATGGTGTGAACCGGTTGCGCCAGCGCCAGGATATTCTGGAATGGTTGGCGCGGGCAGAATGCCACGTCGAGCGACTTGGCTCGGTTTGTTCCGGTGCGTTGATCCTGGCCGAGGCAGGGCTTCTGGACAACAGGATGGCCACCACGCATTGGTCACGCTGCGACGAGATGCGCGCGCATTTCCCGAAGGTCAATGTGATCGAGGATCGACTGCATAGCTATGACGCGACCGGTATGGACGGTGATCCGCATATCTTTACATCCGCCGGAGTAACGGCGGGCATTGATCTGGCGCTGGCATTGGTCGAAGCCGATCACGGGCGTGCCATTGCCCTTGCCGTGGCGCGGCGGCTGGTGATGTTTTTGAAACGGCCAGGCGGGCAGGCGCAGTTTTCGGCCTATCTGACGCCTGCCATCGGGGCGACCGCGCAGCTCGCCGGGCTGCTGGAATGGATGCCGGGCCACTTGGACGGTGATTTGTCGCTGGAAGTTCTGGCAAATCGTGCGGGGATGTCGGCCCGGACATTTTCGCGGGTATTCACCCGCGATCTTGGCATGACACCGGCACGTTATGTTGAACGGGTCCGGATTGAAGCCGCACGTGCCCTTTTGCAGGATGATGCGATGACCGTGACGCGCGCAGCGCGGCTGTGCGGCTTTGGTCATCCGGAAACCCTGCGCCGGGCCTTTCAACGCCATCTGTCGGTCAGTCCGCAGGAATATGCCGACCGTTTCGGACGAAGGCCGATGGCCGTTCCGGTGTAGGCGAACGGCGAAGATATTTTCGTAATCATCTGTTTTTATTGGAGTTGGCGACATGCTGTTACTGACCAATGGATCGGTGCGTCTGCTGTTTATTGCCCAGGCGCTTTATTGGTCCTGCTCGCTGATCGGGATCACCCTTACATCCCTGATCGGGATTGATCTGGCCCCTGTGCCGGAGCTGGCGACCCTGCCGCTGGCGTTATTGTTGCTGGGCAACCTTGCCTGTGTGCATCCGCTGGCGATGATCATGCAGCGTTATGGCAGGCGGACCGGATTGTTTCTGGGCGCGGTCAGCGGCGTGCTTGGCGGTGCCGTGGTGGCGGGTGGTGTTTATCAGGCAGAGTTCAGTCTGGTGTGTCTCGGTACATTGCTGATTGGTGGCTATCAGGCATCGGCGATGTATTACCGTTATGCCGCACTAGAAGCGGTGCGTGACGATCAGAAGGGCCGGGCGGCTGCGCTTGTGGTGGGCGGCGGCGTTCTTGCGGCCCTGATTGCGCCGGAAATTGCCAGTCATACCCGCAATATGGTCGCGATCCCCTTTACCGGATCGTATCTGGCACTCGCCGGGCTGGCGGCATTGGCGGCGTTGATCATGTTGATGTTGCGGGATGGCGGGGTTCCGGCAAAAACCAAGACGGGCGGGGCGGTTATGCTGGAACTTCTGAAACGGCCAAGGCTGCGCGGGGCGATTGCAGTCAGTGCCGCAGGGCATGGCATCATGATCCTTGTTATGACGGCAACACCGCTTGCGATGAAGTTTTGCGGGTTTGATGTTGATACGGCGGCGAATGTGATTCGCTGGCACATTATCGGTATGTTTTTACCGGCCTTTGTCGCCGGTCCGATGATTGACCGGTTTGGTGCGCGTTTGATGGCGATGGTTGGCGCGATCGCACTCGTGTTCAGTGTCGCCTTTGCTGTATCGGGGATCAGTTTTTCGGCATTCCTGATCAGTTCGTTCCTGCTGGGGATTGGCTGGAATCTGATGCTGCTGGCGGGGACGACGCTTTTGGGCGAGGGGCATGACGCATCGGAACGCGGCCATGCGCAAAGCCTGATGGAACTTGGCAACAGCATCACCGGGACGGTGGCATCGCTGGTGGCAGGTGCGCTGATTGCCGGGGCGGGATGGAACATCATTAATTTCGGTGTTTTGCCTGTACTGGTGATGGCGATGATCCTGATGTGGCTTGGCGGGCGGCTGGCGGTGACGCAGCGGGCATAAGCCAGATAAAGAAACCGCCGGTCCATGGACCGGCGGTTCGAGTTGCAGGGCGAACGGGGAGTTTCGCCCCGGCGCGATCTCGTTTCGCGTGGTATGGCGGGCGGGATGAACCGGCCGCGATCCGGGCAATAAAAAACCGGCCATCAGGCCGGTTGGGCATTTAATGTCGGGCTGTTGGCCGCGACGAATTCCTTGATCTTCTGCAGAACAAATTCGCGTGATGAATTTTCACGGGTGCGAAACAGGACTTCGCGATCGTGAATTACAAGGCCAAGATAGACCGGATTGTTGTGGCCTTCCTTGCTGAGTTTCAGGGCGCGAAGGGTATGACCAAGGTCATCCGTGCTCTGATAAACGGTACGCATGATGCTTTAACCTGCTTTCTGTCTCGAACGGGCTCAAACGGGAAAAAGAAGCTTACATTGTTCTTATGACAGCCAAGTTTTTCGCTGCGATGACAGCAATATGATGGTTTGGAGACTCTTTTGGTCCTCAACCGGAAAAGGCAATGGCAAAGCCCTTCAAAAAGCTGGTGGTTTCATTCAACGGATTTGATAAAAGAAAACGGGCAGGACGCCTGTTTCCGGCATTGACATGGGCTGATGCGATGTTTAAGAAAGGCGTCGTTCCGCACGGAACACCAAAGAGATAAGGGCAAGTGGCCGAGTGGCTGAAGGCGCTCCCCTGCTAAGGGAGTATGGGGTCAAAAGCCCCATCGAGGGTTCGAATCCCTCCTTGTCCGCCATTGATCAAGGCACCCGAACAGGGTGCCTTTTTCTTTTGCCAAAACCAATAAAACAAAAAACGCGATGAGCCATGTCATCGCGTTTTTGCATTTTCGGTAAATCAGGTGAAGGCGTTAAAGGTAATGATGGTCTGGGTGTCCTTGATATGGGGCAGCAGATGGATTTTTTCGTTCACATAGCGCCCGATATCCTGACCGTCCTCGATATAGACCTTTACCAGCAGCTCGAACGGACCCGAGATCGAATAGACTTCCGATACACCTTCGATTTCCTCGACCAGTGAGGTGGCAACGTCATAGGCTTTGCCCAGATCGCATTTCACGAAAATGAAGAAGGGATGCATCGGTGCGGCTCCGGTATTTGGTGATAAAAATTATGCCCCAAGCTATCGCGGTGCGGCGGTGGTTTCAATCATTACTGCGGCGAATGTACGCGGCGTCTTAAGATTGAGACGGGCGACGCAGAATTTCCAGATGCTTGATGCGCGCACGCACCTGCTCGGGGTTATGTTGACCAACCCCTTCAAGCAGGGTTTCAAGCATTACCATGCTGGCAGCAGAGCTATCCCATGTCGTGCCGGTTTCGATACGGACCGGAAAGACATGCCGGGCGAATTGCGCAATCGGGCTGAGCCACTGGTCCGTGAAAAGAATGATTTTGGCATCCTGCCGTGCGGCGGCTTCGGCAAAGGCAATGACATCAGCCTGATAACGTCGGACATCAAAAACCAGCAGAACATCGCGTTTGCCGATATCCAGAAGGTCTTCGGCCCATTTGGCACTTTGGCCCGAGACGCGCCGAACATGGCTTCGCATGGTGCGCAGATGTTCATAGGCATAAACCGCAAGGGCGGATGTAAACCGCCCGCCCAGCAGATAAACCGATCCCTTGCAATCACCGATCAGTTCAATGGCACTTTGCAGTTCGGCCGGGTTGATGTTGGCAAGGCTTGTGCGAATGTTGCTAATGGTTGCTTCGGTCATTTCATGAAGCAATTCACCCATCGGATGACCGGAATGATTGCGCGAGCGTGGCAGGCTGCTTCGGGTCAAAGGTGATTGCAGGCGAGCTTCGAGTTCACCGCGCAGGCGCGCCTGCATATCGGGATAGCTGTCAAAGCCGATCTTGCTGGCAAAGCGCAGCACCGTCGGGGCGGAAACGCCACACCTTTCGGCAAAGGTTGCCACCGTTTCAAGGCCGGCCATCGGATAGTTGCCAAGCAGCGCCTGGGCCAGTTTGCGTTCCGACGCGGTCAGTGTATCGGCTTTTTGCGTGATCTGTTCGGCGACTGTCGGTTTCGTTGCCTGCTGCTTCGCATCCAAAGGCGATATTTCCCCGGTTATGCCATTCGCACGGAATGGCCAAACACCCGCAAATTGCGCTTATGCATTGTTCGGGCGCGGTTTACCTTGTCTGACCTACAAATACAATGATTGTAACGAATTTTACAATATTTGATATTCTTGTCATCAAAATTGAAATCATGTAACGTTCATTACAGAAGGGATAAAACCCGTACCGCGAAAAGCGGTGCAACAATTCAACGACTTGGCAAGAGTCGGTCGCCTGGGAGGCGGTTCATCACACGGTACGGCCTTGTAAAAGGTGGTGCAGACAAGGGGGATGCAATATGGGTTGTCAGGGCTGCGAATATTTCCATCCAGATTTGGTGTCGATGTTGAACCTGCCGGGTTTTTCCGGGCGGTAAGGCATTTCAGATCACCGTTCGTGTCCTTCGGATGCGAACGGGTGGGATCGTATTTGCAGATGGCAGACCAACCGCTGTTGCGACCGATAAAACAGGGAGATGTTGGGGTGGCGTTAGATGCCTGAATTTATCAAGACCTACGTCAGATGGGTCGATTGTGTGAACCGCATCATCGGCCGGTTTGCGATGTATCTGATTTTTGCGATGCTTGCGGTGCTTTTGTATTCCGCCGCGACCAAGCTGATGGAATTTCCGGCCCTTTGGACACTGGAAACGGCTCAGTTCCTGATGGTGTCCTATTTCCTGCTGGGCGGGGGATATTCCATGCAGCTGGACTCGCACGTTCGGATGGATTTGCTGTATGGCGCATTGTCGCCGCGCAAACAGGCCGGGCTTGATGCGATCACGATCCTGTTTCTGATCTTTTATCTGGCATTTCTGCTGTATGGCGGCGTGTCATCGACCGCCTATGCGTTCGAGTATGGCGAAACCAGCTATTCCGCGTGGTCACCGCCGATGTCGCCGATCAAGGCGATCATGACATTTGGCGTGTTCATGATGCTGCTGCAGGCAATTGCAACCTTCTTTAAAGATGTGGCAGCCGCCCGCGGGGAGAGCCTTTCATGAGTTACGAGATGATCGCTCTTCTGATGTTTTCCACGATGATGCTGATGCTTCTGACCGGGAAACGGGTTTTTGGTGCCATCGGTTTTGTTGCCGTTGTTTTTGCTCTTGGTATGTGGGGGGATGGCGGTTCTGAAATGGCGTTCAGTGCCGCGATGAAGCTGATGAAGTGGTATCCGCTTCTGACGTTGCCGCTGTTTGTCTATATGGGTTACATGCTTTCGGAATCCGGTCTGGCCGATGATCTTTACCGGATGTTCCATGTCTGGATGGGGCCGGTGCGCGGTGGTCTTGCTATCGGGACGATTGTTTTGATGGTGGCGGTTTCGGCCATGAACGGGCTGAGCGTAGCGGGCATGGCAATCGGTGCCAGCATTGCGTTGCCGGAGCTTTTGCGGCGTGGCTATGACAAGGTCATGGTGACCGGCGTGATCCAGGCGGGCAGTTCGCTTGGCATTCTGGTGCCGCCAAGTGTGGTTCTGGTGCTGTATGGCATGATCGCGCGTCAGCCGGTCGGGCAGCTTTGGCTGGCGGGGGTGTTCCCCGGGTTGCTGATGGCGGGCATGTTCATCATTTATATCGCCATTCGCTGCTGGCTGCAGCCCAGCATGGGCCCGGCCTTGAGCAAGGACGAACGCGCGGAAATCACATGGGGCGAGAAGGTCGGCCTGCTGAAAGCCGGGATCGTTCCGCTGTTCATCTTCTTCTCGATGACCGGTCTGTTCCTGATGGGGATTACATCGCTTGTTGAAAGTTCAGCCGTGGGGGCGCTTGCCGCGACCATTGCCGCCTTGTTCAAGCGCCGCCTGACCCGCGTTGTCATGGAAGAAACCCTGCGCAAAACGCTTTCGATCAGCTGCATGTTCATGTGGATCATTCTGGCGGCCCTTGCCTTTGGTGCCGTTTTTGACGGCCTGGGTGCGGTCCGGGCGATTGAAAGCTTCTTTGTCGATCAGATGGGCCTTGGCCCGTGGCAGATACTGATCATGATGCAGATTTCCTTCATCCTGATGGGCATGTTCCTTGATGACACCGCAATGCTGGTGATCGTCGCACCGCTTTATGTGCCGCTGGTTGGTGCACTTGGTTTCGATCTGGTCTGGTATGGCGTGCTTTATACCATCACCTGTCAGATCGCCTATATGACACCGCCGTTTGGTTACAACCTGTTCCTGATGCGAGCCATGGCCCCGCCAGAGGTGACGTTAAAGGACATCTATAAATCCATCACACCGTTTGTGATCATCATGGCGATGGCGCTTGGCATCGTGATGGCGTTCCCGCAGATCGCGCTGTGGCTGCCGGAATGGCATTACGCGCGGTAAGCAAATGAACCCGATACCGGCGGGGTCGCAAGGCCCCGCCGTTCAAAACAAAATCAATTCAGGGGAGGTTCAAATTTCCAACAAGAGGAGGCGCTGCCAGACCCGTAAGGCGGGCAGGGCAGCTAATTAATGCGTTAACGAACTTCATCGATCAGGGAGATGATACAATGACGACGAGACGCGACTTTATGAAGAAAGCCGGTGTTGCAACCGCAGCAGCCGGTACCACGGCGTTTGCCGCACCTTATGTCAAGGCGCAGAACGCCAAGATCACCTGGCGTTTGCAGACCTATGCCGGTCCGGCGCTGGGCGAACATGTGATCAAACCGGCGATTGATGCCTTTAACAAGGTCGCCAATGGCGAAATGGAAATCGAACTTTACTATGCCGATCAGCTGGTTCCGACCGGCGAGTTGTTCCGTGCCATGC
The DNA here is from genome assembly GCF_001613805.1 of Thalassospira lucentensis. Taxonomy (GTDB): domain Bacteria; phylum Pseudomonadota; class Alphaproteobacteria; order Rhodospirillales; family Thalassospiraceae; genus Thalassospira; species Thalassospira lucentensis_A. Next base: position 354,157 of record NZ_LPVY01000003.1, on the reverse strand, counting down.
AGCGCGGCACTATTGATGCGGTTCAGTCCGATGATGACTCGATTGCGGCTCCGGTGGATATTTCGGTCTTTGGCGGCTATTTCCCGTTCGCGACCCGTTACAGCCTTGACGTTCCGGTCCTGTTTGAAGAATACGGCCTGAACGAAATCTGGGACGAAGCATATAGCGAAGTCGAAGGTGTCAAATGGCTTTCGGCCGGTTCGTGGGACCCGTGCCATTTTGCAACGGTTGATCCGATCAACAGTCTGGAAGACCTTAAAGGCAAGCGTGTCTTTACCTTCCCGACGGCTGGTAAATTCCTGTCGCGCTTTGGCGTTGTTCCGGTCACCCTGCCGTGGGAAGACATCGAGGTTGCCGTTCAGACCGGCGAACTTGACGGGATTGCATGGTCGGGCATCACCGAGGATTACACGGTCGGTTGGGCCGATGTGACCAACTATTTCCTGACCAACAACATTTCTGGTGCATGGTGTGGCTCGTTCTTCGCCAATGAAGAACGCTGGAACGAACTTCCGGAACATCTGAAAGTTCTGTTCAAGCTGTGCATGGACAGCTCGCACTATTATCGCCAGCATTGGTACTGGGGTGGTGAAGCCAAACTTCGTACCCAAGGCACGAAGATGAAGCTGACCTCGATCCCGGATGCGGAATGGGCGACGGTTGAAGCCGAAGCACATAAATTCTGGGACGAGATTGCACAGACCAGCCCGCGTTGCGCGAAGGTCGTGGATATCTTCAAGCAGTATGCTGCGGTGATGGAAAAAGCCGGCAAGCCGTATCGTTACAGCTAAGCCCGTCGGGAACGGTCAATTTTGATTGGGCAGGGCAGCAGATGTTTCATTGGGCACCTGCTGCCCTGTAAACCGGTATTCTTTTGTATTTATGCGAGTTTTGTCCATGTAACAAATAATACAAAATGGCAAAATATTTGTTTAAATGTTCAATGTTGTAATTTACATTACAGACCAAGACGTCACAAGACGCGAAATATAAACGGGCAGGAACCGGTCAATCCGACACAATAACAAAGCCCAAATCACAGGAGGCCGCCGATGCAGGCGAAGGATGTCAAAACCGCCGATGACGCACGAAAACTGATCAAGGAACGAGACATCAAATTCGTCAAAATCGGTATTTTCGACGTCGACGGAATCATGCGCGGCAAATACATGCATCGCGACAAATTCTTGTCGGCACTCGATTCCGGTTTTGCCTTTTGTGATGTGGTTCTGGGCTGGGATTCAAATGACCAGCTTTATGACAAGTCCGAGTTTACTGGCTGGCACACGGCATATCCGGATGCACCGGTGCGCGTGATCCCGGAAAGTTGCCGCGAATTGCCGATGGAGGACGATACAGTCCTGTTCCTTGGTGAGTTCGACGGACGGGCGGAAACGGTTTGCCCGCGTGGCACATTGCGCCGTGTTCTCGAAAAAGCCGATAGCATGGGGTATGACGTTTCGGCCGCCTGCGAATTCGAGTTTTTTCTGTTCGAGGAAGATCCGCATTCTGTGCGCGAGAAGAATTATCGCAATCTTAAGAACATCACGCCGGGCTTTTACGGTTATTCGATGCTGCGTAATTCCGTGCATTCGGAATTCTATCATGACCTGCTTGAACTGGGCGAAAGCATGGATTTCCCGATCGAGGGACTTCATACCGAAACTGGCCCGGGTGTGCTTGAAGCCGCCATCGGTCATGACGATGCATTAAGGGCGGCCGACAAAGCCGCATTGTTCAAGACCTTTACCAAGGTTCTGGCCCAGCGTGCTGGATGGATGGCGACCTTTATGGCGAAATGGTCGCCCGATTGGCCGGGGCAGTCGGGGCATATGCATGTTTCGATAAAGGGCAAGGATGGCCGGGCGGCATTTTATGACGCCAATAAACCGCACAACATGTCCGATGAAATGCGCTGGTTCCTTGGCGGGCAGCAGAAACTTATGCCGGAACTGCTGTCGATGGTGGCCTGTACGGTAAACAGTTATTCGCGACTGATCCCGGGTTTCTGGGCACCGACGACGGCAACATGGGGAGTTGAAAACCGGACCACGGCGCTTCGCGTCATTCCGGGGAGTGCGAAGTCGCAACGCATTGAATATCGCATTGCTGCGGCGGATATTAACCCCTATATCGCGCTTTCGGCTGCCATCGGCTCGGGGCTTTGGGGCATTGAAAACAAGGTGGAGCCGGGCGAAATGGTCGTTGGCAACGCCTATGCGCAGGAATTCCCCGAAGATACGACATTGCCCGCGACCCTTTACGAGGCAGCCGGACGTTTGCGCAAATCCGAGGCGGCAAAATCACTGTTTGGCGAAGAATTTGTGACCCATTACGCCCAATCGCGGGAATGGGAAGAACGCGAATTCCGCAAGGCGATTACCGACTGGGAAATGCAGCGTTACTTCGAAATCATTTGATCTGTTGCACGCGGCGACGCATCGTCGCTTCGCGCCCGATCACATATCTTAGCGCCCTAACTCATTCTCCAATTGTGAGGCATTATGTCCGAGAGTTTACGCACCATCTCGCCCGTTGATGGATCCGTTTATGTCGAGCGTCCGCTTGCCAGTGCTGCCGAGATCAACAAGGCACTTGATGTTGCCCGCGCCGCACAGGCCGAATGGCGAACTGTGTCGGTCGCAACTCGTCAGGAAGTTCTGCGCAAGGCGGTTGCCGCCTTTGTCGCGAAAAAGGATGAAATCGCGACTGAAATCAGCTGGCAGATGGGCCGCCCGATTTCGCAGGCTGGTGGTGAGGTCAACGGTTTCAAGGAACGTGCAGATTACATGATCGATATCGCCCCAGAGGCGATTGGCGATTACAATCCGGGCGAGAAGGCCGGTTTTAACCGTTTCATCCGCCGTGAACCATTGGGCGTTGTTGCGATCATCGCACCGTGGAACTTCCCGTATCTGACGGCCGTGAATGGCGTTGTTCCGGCCCTTATGGCAGGGAATGCGGTGGTGCTGAAACATTCGCACCAGACCCCACTTTGCGCGGAACGCTTTGCCGAGGCCTTTGAAGTCGCCGGTCTGCCCAAGGGATTGTTCCAATATCTGCATCTGAGCCATGCGGATGCGGAAAAACTGATGGGCGATATCCGTGTTGATTTCGTCAATTTCACCGGTTCGGTTCCAGGCGGTCACGCGGTCCAGAAAGCGGTGGGTGGTAAGTTCATCGCGACAGGTATGGAGCTTGGCGGCAAGGACCCGGCCTATCTGCGTTCGGACGTCAATATCGATCATGCGGTGGAAAACGTCATTGATGGTGCGTTCTTTAACAGCGGGCAGTCGTGCTGCGGGATTGAACGTATTTACGCCCATGAAAGCGTATTTGATGCTTTTGTCGAAAAGGCAGCCGACCTTGTGTCGCAATACCGCCTTGGCAGTCCGGTTGATACGGAAACCAACCTTGGCCCTATGGTGCGGGCGTCATCGGCGGCCTTTGTGCGTGGCCAGATTGCCGATGCCATCCGCGACGGGGCAAAGGCATTGATCGATCCGTCGAAATTTGCTGCCAACAAGGAAGGCACCCCGTATCTGGCGCCGCAGGTTTTGATCAATGTCGATCATTCGATGCGCGTCATGAGCGAGGAAAGCTTTGGCCCGGTGGTCGGCGTCATGAAGGTGACGTCCGACGAGGAAGCCATTGCCCTGATGAATGACAGTGAATTCGGCCTGACGGCATCGGTCTGGACGGCGGATGAGGATGCCGCCCTTTCGATTGGTGATCGGCTTCAGACCGGAACGGTTTTCATGAACCGTGCAGATTACCTTGATCCGGCACTGGCCTGGACGGGGGTGAAAAATTCGGGACGTGGATGCACGCTTTCGAAACTGGGTTACGAATCACTGACCCGGCCGAAAAGCTTCCACCTGCGGACCAAGATTTAACGTCGCGTTTGCGCGCAAAGGATACAGAGATGACCAAGAAGATTGTTGGAAACTGGAACTTCCCGACCTCCGTGCGTTTTGGTCCGGGCCGTATTTCAGAACTGGCAGATGCCTGCAAGGCAACCGGCATGAAGAAGCCGTTGTTGATCACCGACGAGGGGCTCAAAGACCTGCCGATGGTGCGCGATGCGATTGCCGCAAACGAAGCCGCAGGACTTCCGACAGGGCTGTTTGCTGGTGTGAAAGGCAATCCGACAGGCAAAAACGTTGAAGACGGTCTGGCGGTCTACCGTGCAGGCGGTCATGACGGTGTGATTGCCTTTGGTGGCGGTTCGGGCCTTGATGCGGCCAAGGCAGTTGCCTTGATGGCGGGGCAGACCCGTCCGATGTGGGATTTCGAAGATATCGGTGACTGGTGGACCCGTGCCGATCCGGCCGGTATCGCGCCGATTGTTGCCGTTCCGACTACATCGGGGACTGGTTCCGAAGTCGGTCGTGCCAGCGTGATCACCAAGGAAGATACGCACGAAAAGAAAATCATCTTCCATCCGAAGATGTTACCAGCCATCGTGATTTCCGATCCGGAACTGACCATTGGCCTGCCGCCGCATGTGACGGCCGCGACCGGTGTCGATGCGTTTGTGCATTGTTTCGAAGCCCATTGTGCGCCGGGTTATCATCCGATGGCGGATGGTGTGGCCCTTGAAGGTATGCGTTTGATTGCTGATGCCCTGCCGCGTGCCTATGACGATGGCAAGGATATCGAGGCGCGCGCTGATATGCTTTCGGCAGCGTCGATGGGGGCAACAGCCTTCCAGAAGGGACTTGGCGGTGTTCATGCACTGGCCCATCCGATCGGGGCGATTTTTGATACCCACCATGGCCTGACCAACGCAATCCTTCTGCCGTATATCATGCGTGCCAACCGCCGCGCGATTGAAGGCAATTGTGAAACGATTTGTCGTTTGCTGGGCCTTGCCGCACCGGGCTTTGATACCCTGTTTGAATGGATTCTGGCGTTCCGTACCCGTCTTGGCATCGTCAATACGCTGGCGGAAATCGGTGTTGACGTAAACCGTGCCGAAGAAGTCGCGACCAAAGCCAAGGGTGATCCGTCCGATGGAGGCAACCCGATTGAACTTTCGGTGGCTGATTATGCCGAAATCTTCCGTCGGGCCTGTGTCGGCGAACTTGGCTAAGTTCAAGAAACGATAACCAGAACAATAACGGGATCAGGGTGTTATCATGGAAAACGTCAGAAAAATCCTGATTGTCGATGGCAATCGCCACGAAGTGAATGAATTGAACCGTTCACTGGGGGGATCGCCATCGGGCGAGGGATATGAAACGGCCCTGCGACGCCTTGATCCTGAACTTGATGTTACGATTGTCCGGCCTGCAGATGATGGGCCGGACTGTCTTCCCGACGGTGTGAAGCTTGGCGATTTTGACGGCATCGCTTGGACCGGTTCGGCGCTTAATGCCTATATCGATGAAGATGCCGTTTTAAACCAATTACCATTGGCCAGGGCGACGGTTGAATCCGGTGTGCCGGTATTTGGCAGTTGCTGGGGCATGCAGATTGTTGCCCGTGCGTTTGGCGGCGAAGTGCGTGCATCGCCCAATGGACGCGAGATCGGCGTGGGCCGCATGATCCGCCTGAATCGGGCAGGGGTTGCGCATCCGATGTATCGCGGGAAATCGATTTGTTTTTCGGCACTGACGGTGCATATGGACGAAGTATCGGTTCCGCCAAAGGGGGCGGTAATCCTTGCGGGGAACGAACACAGCCATATTCAGGCATTGGTGATGGAATATGACGGTCTGAAATTCTGGGGCGTGCAATACCATCCCGAATATACGCTGGCTGAACTTGCCGCGATTTTCCGGCGGTATGGGCAACGGTTGATTGATGCTGGATTGTTTGCCGATCAGGGCGCGCTTGAGACAATGGCGGCCAACTGGATGACATTGCATGAGAACCCGGGCCGACGCGATCTGGCATGGCAATATGGCATTGATAATGATGCGTTGCGCTATGAACGCCGATTGATCGAACTGGGCAACTGGCTGAAATATTCAGTCGGTAAAATTCGCAGTTAGATCGTTTCTTTGTAGGCGTTTAACGCGCGTTCCTGAACCGTTTTGCTATCAAGGTTCCAGACTGTTGTGCCGTGGGTTTCCGCCGTCAGACTTGCCATGGCAAGGCCGGTGCCAATCGCGGCGTCAAAGCTGGTTTCCGGTTTGCTGAAAGCCGACAGAAAGCCTGAATAAAACGCATCACCGGCACCATTGACGTCAACAACCTTGGTGGGCAGGGGGCGCCAGAACGCAATTTCACGGTCATCGGCGGATATGACACCCTTGGCACCCAGTGTGACGACAATATGGGGAATACCATGGTCACGCAGGGATTTGATCGCGTTTACCGCGTCATCGATGTCGTTGATTTCAATACCTGACAGGACTTTTGCTTCAGCGCGGTTGGCAATCAGGACATCAAGTTTGTCCAGAAGCGGCTTGAAACGGGCCGATTTTGACGGGGATACGGTCGCGGCACAAAAACGCGATGTACCTTTCTGGTTAGCCAGCCAGGTCAGCGTTTCGGTCGGCAGATTGGCATCGACCAGCCACCAGGGCCAGTTTTGAATATTTGCCAGTTGATCAGCCAGAAGGTCGCATGTCAGGCGGTCATAGACTTCGGCATCCATCAGGCCAAGGGCCAGTTCACCGGTTTCGTCAAGAATGGCAGTGTAACCCGCGGTATGGCCGCCGGGGATTTTGCGGATTTGCCGTGTATCGATACCGATTTCCGATAAGGAGCGGATGATCTGATCGCCGTCGCCATCGTCGCCGACCGCACCCAGCATGCCGACATTACATCCCTGCAACCGCAGGTGAACCGCGATATTGCGACTGACACCACCCGGTTTGCGATGCAGGGTCCGCACAGGGTTTGACGCCGCAGGCACGAATGTTTCCGTGCATTGCAGTGTTCGGTCAAAATGGGCTGCACCAAGGCAAAGGATATTGCTGGCCGGGTTGATCAAGATGATGCTCTGTTTCTTATTGAATGGGTCGTTGGCGACAGGTGCGAAGTCATAAGCCGCAGGGCCAACGCAACGCAAGCAAAACAAGAAGGGCAGCGCACGGGATCATTGTGCGCTGCCCTTTGGTCAAACCCGTTGGTTCGGGCTTATTTAATCATGATGCGGTCACTGGTTGCCGGGGTCATCGGCGAATTCATGCCGATATATTCCGCAACAGCCTGTTCAAGGTTCGGACCGAAATCATAGACATCAGTTGCGTTGTCGCGGAACAAGGCATAGCCATCCCCGCCATTGCGCATGAAGTCGTTCGATACAACGCCATATGTTTTGGCCGGATCAATCGGGGCGAAAGTACCGCCTTCATTGACCATGACGTTGGATACGCGCGCCCCGACCGGCGCGTTAAGATCCAGATCGAATTTCAGGCCGGAAACCTGCGGGAACTGGCCCTTGCCCTCGGATACCATCGACACGCCATGTTCAAGCGATGCAATGACATCGGCACCTGACAGTTTGAAGGTTGCCAGGGCGTTCTGGAACGGCAGAACCGTAAGAACTTCGCCCATTGTTACGGTGCCTTCGTCAATGCTGGCGCGGACACCGCCGCCATTCTGGATGGCGATCTGGTAACCTTCGCCAGCTTTCCAAAGCATCGCATCGGCAATCAGCGAGCCCATGGAGCATTCCATTGCGCGACAGGTTTCGCGCGATCCATCGGCCGCTATGGTAAAGCTGCCGACTTCGATGGTACGGACGGCATCGACCGAACCGCTAACTTCGGCGATTTTTGCCAGAACGTCATCGGCCGGTTTGATATTGCTATCAAGGGTGATCGGTTCCCCCGACCATGCCTTTGCCACTCCGTCATCATCAAAGGTGACTTCGAGTGCGCCGAGATAGCGGCTATAGGCATAGGCCTGAACGACCAGAACGGGTTTGCCATCCGGTGCGGTTTCGACAACCGGGTAGGGATAGTTGGCCTTTTCATTGGTGTTCGAGAAGAGCTGGTTATCGTGACCGCCCACGATGACATCGATGCCGCTGACGGTTTTGGCCAGTTCAAAATCCTTGTAGGAGCCGGAATGACTCATGACGATGATTTTATTGATGCCTTTAAGGCGCAGACGGGCAACCGAATAGCGCAGCGCCATTTCGGAATCGGTGATGCTGACATGGTCGCCCGGGCTCGAGATATCAGGGGTTTCCTCGGTGGTGATGCCGATCAGGCCGATTTTCTCGCCCCCGACTTCGACGATGGTGTCGGGCTTGATGAACCCTTCAAGGCCGGAACCGCCAAGCGGCTTGACGTTGGCCGATAGGACCGGAATTTTGCTGGCCTTGATGAAGGCGGCAAGAACTTCGGGGCCGTCGTCAAATTCATGGTTGCCGATGGTCATGGCATCGTAACCCGCCATTGCCATCAGTTCGGCGGTCAGCTTGCCCTTGTAGGTCGAATAATAAAGCGATCCCTGGAACTGATCGCCGCCGTCCAGAACAAGGACATTGCCGCCCATGGCACGATTCTCGCGAATGGCGGTTGCCAAACGGGCATAACCGCCAAAGCATTTGCCTTCTGTTTCGTCTTCGGCGCTGCAACTGTTATTGTATTTGGTAACCGATTCAACACGATCATGAACGTCGTTGGTATGCAGGATGCGCAGATCATAATCCGCAAGTGCCGAACCGGCACCGAAAGTCAGCATCGTGCAGGCCGAAAGAAGCCCCGCAATTTTCCGTTTCATTTTTTATCTCCGAACAAGCCGTTGCACCGGGATCCCTCGACCCGGTGTGGCATGAAAAGTCAAATCCCTGAACGCACGTGACCCTAGCATTAAAATTCTTTTGGGGGTACGTCCGGTTGATGACGTGACGGTTAAATTGTCGATCCGCATCAGGGCGATGGAGGACACATTTTCATTGCAATGCAGAATCGGACGCCTTTGTTTTCGGGCCAACAGGCAGGATTACAGAAATAGCGTGAGTCGCGATTATGAAATTCTTTGAGAAATAGTATCGGCAGCGATTGAAATGTCAGCGTTTTCTAATGCGTGAAAAACTAAGGGAAACCCCGCAGATAGACGGTAAAAAGGTAAGCTGGGGTAGAATGAATTCTGACCGAATGGACAGGTTTTGTGCCTATGGTCCGTGCTCTGCTATTTACAGAGTACTGTATTTTGTAGTTACCATAGGCGTTCTGCAGCAGAGACGCACAAAAGCATACCGGCATCCGGGGCAAAAAGCGGCGCTGCTGCATGAAACACTTTTTCGATGAGGGAGTCCTGCCGGTTAAGGGCACTGGCGGGATATAAAAGAGAATCAAGCAATAGAAGGGCATCGGAATGAAAAAGCTTCTGACCACCATGGTCGCGGCTGTTGCATGCTATGCAGGTGTAGCGAGCGCAGCAGAAATCAAACCGGCAGTCGTTTACGATCTGGGCGGCCGTTTTGACCGTTCGTTTAACCAGGGCGCATATAACGGTGCCGAGAAATACAAGGCCGACACCGGGACCGAGTATCGCGATTTCGAAATCCAGAACGATTCGCAGCGCGAACAGGCCATGCGCAACTTCGCACGCCGCGGCATGAACCCGATTGTTGCAATCGGCTTCTCGCAGGCATCAGCCCTTGAGAAAGTTGCAACCGAATTCCCTGATATCAAGTTCACGATCGTTGACATGGTTGTTGACCTGCCGAACGTTCAGTCGGTGGTATTCAAGGAACATGAAGGTTCGTTCCTGGTTGGTGTTTTGGCAGCAATGGCATCAAAAACCGGCAAGGTCGGCTTCATCGGTGGCATGGATATTCCGCTGATCCGCAAATTTGCCTGTGGTTATGCGCAGGGTGTTAAACACGCCAATGCCGATGCCGAAGTCTTCCAGAATATGACCGGCACCACCGGTGCGGCATGGAATGACCCGGTTAAAGGTGGCGAACTTGCAAAATCGCAATTCGACCGTGGGGCGGACGTTGTCTATCACGCGGCTGGCGGCACCGGCGTTGGTGTTCTGCAGGCGGCGGCGGATGCCGGCAAGCTTGGCATCGGTGTTGACTCAAACCAGAATGCCCTGCATCCGGGTTCGGTTCTGACCTCGATGCTCAAGCGTGTTGACGTTGCTGTTTACGAAGCGTTCGACGCTGCTGCCAACGACACATGGGAACCGGGCGTAACCGTTCTTGGCCTTGCAGAAGGCGGCGTTGACTGGGCGCTTGACGAGAACAACGAGAAACTCATCACCGACGACATGAAAGCGGCTGTTGCCAAGGCCAAGGAAGAAATCATTTCCGGCAACCTTGAAGTCCATGATTACATGAGCGACAGCGCCTGCCCGATGTAAGGCAGGACGAACAAACCGGGGATTTGTAGTGTCGGATACGATGCATCAAATGCACGGCGCCGGGGAGACCGGTGCCGTGCAACCCGCTATTGAACTGCGCGGTATAGACAAGCGGTTCGGGGCGGTACACGCGAATAAATCAATCGATCTGAAAGTTGAAAAGGGTACGATTCACGGCATCGTCGGGGAAAACGGTGCTGGCAAATCGACCCTGATGAGTATCCTGTACGGCTTTTATCAGGCGGACGGGGGCACCATCCATGTCGATGGCAAACTTTGCGACATCAAGGGATCCGAAGATGCCATTGCGGTCGGGATCGGCATGGTTCATCAGCATTTCATGCTGGTTGAACCGTTCACGGTTCTTGAAAACGTTATTCTGGGTGTCGAGGGCGGAGCAATCCTGCGCGAGGGCGTAGACAAGGCCCGCGAGGAGCTTAAACGTCTGGAGCGTGAATATTCGCTCGACGTTAATCCCGATGCCATTGTTGGTGACCTGTCTGTTGGTTTGCAGCAGCGCGTTGAAATTCTGAAGGCCCTTTATCGCGGGGCCGAAATCCTTATTCTGGATGAACCGACGGGCGTTTTGACCCCGCAGGAAGCGGATCATCTGTTCCGCATTCTGGAAACCCTGAAGCAGCAGGGCAAGACGGTTGTTCTGATCACGCATAAACTGCGTGAAATCATGGCGGCAACGGATAATGTTTCCGTGATGCGCCAGGGTGAAATGGTGGCCCATCGCAAAACGGCTGAAACCAGCCCCGAAGAACTTTCCGAACTGATGGTCGGCCGCAAGGTGCTTTTGCGCCTTGAAAAGGGTGAGGCCGCACCGGCGGCGACGGTTCTTGAGGTCGATAATCTGTGCGTTGAAACATCGCAGGGTGTGCGCAAGGTCAAGAATGCCAGCTTTACGGTTCGTGCTGGTGAAATCGTCGGCATTGCCGGGGTTTCCGGCAACGGGCAGAGCGAACTTCTTGAAGCGCTTGGCGGGATACGTGCTGTAAGCGAGGGACAGGTCCTGTTGAACGGGCAGGATGTGACACCCGGTCGCGGTGTTGATGCCGCCGAACTGCGTAAACGCGGTGTGGCCCATGTGCCTGAGGATCGCCATCGCATGGCGATGGTGACGTCATTTTCGGCCAAGGAAGCCGCTATTCTCGGTTATGAAGATGATGCAGCCTATCAGAAAGGCATGTTCCTGAACTGGCATGCGATTTCCGGTGCGACCGAACATATGATGTCGGAATTCGACGTGCGACCAAATGATCCTGATTTGAAAGCGGCCAATTTTTCCGGCGGCAACCAGCAGAAGCTGGTTCTGGCGCGTGAAATCATGCGTGATCCGGAACTTCTTCTGGTTGGTCAGCCGACGCGTGGTGTCGATATCGGCGCCATCGAATTCATTCACAAACGTATTGTTGCGATGCGCGATGCCGGCAAGGCCGTCCTGCTGGTATCCGTCGAACTGGACGAAATCATGTCTCTTGCCGACCGCATACTGGTGATGTGTGATGGTTCCATCATCGGTGAAGTTTCTGCTGCCGAAGCAAATGAACGGGTTCTTGGCCTGATGATGGCCGGGGTTGACCCCCATGAAGCCAAAGCCGCGGAGGGCCACGCATGAGTGATACCGTTCAACTGCCGCGCTGGATTGATGTTGGTGCGTTGCCGCTGCTCAACCTTCTGCTGGCACTGGTCGTTTCGGGGCTTGTTGTTCTGGCGATCGGTGAAAGCCCGACACAAGTTGTTGAAATTCTGCTTTATGGTGCGTTCGGCTATGAAGAGGCGTGGGGTTATACGCTTTATTACACCACCAACTTCATCTTTACCGGTCTGGCCTTTGCCGTGGCATTCCATTGCGGGCTGTTCAATATCGGTGCCGAAGGGCAGGCCTATGTCGGTGGTCTTGGCGTTATTCTGGCCGCCCTTTACCTTGATTTTCTGCCATTCCCGATAATGCTGATTGTTGCCATTCTGGCGGCGGCAATTTTCGGTGCGGCCTGGGCCTATATCCCGGCATATCTGCAGGCGCGTCGCGGGTCGCATGTCGTGATCACCACGATCATGTTCAACTTCATTGCATCGTCACTGATGGTTTATTTGCTGGTCAATGTTCTGCGGCCTCAGGGATCAATGACCCCGGAAAGCGAACAGATCGCCGAACATCTGCGTTTGCCGTTCATTCATGATATCGCCGCAGGCCTTGGTCTGGAAATGGCAAGCAGTCCGCTGAACCTCTCATTTGTGTACGCGCTTGTCTGCAGTGTTCTGGTGTGGCTGTTCATCTGGCATACAAGATGGGGTTATGCGATCCGCACCGTGGGTGCCAATGCGGTTGCCGCGACCTATGCCGGGATCGAGCCGGGGCGTTACATTATCATGGCTATGATGATTTCAGGCGCGCTTTCGGCCTTCATGGCGCTTAACGAAGTGATGGGTGTTCAGCACCGATTGCTGATCGACTTTACCGCCGGTTACGGCTTTGTAGGAATTGCAGTTGCCCTGATGGGACGCAATCACCCGTTTGGTATATTCCTGGCGGCATTGCTGTTTGGAATGCTGTATCAGGGCGGGGCGGAGCTCAGCTTTGAAATCCCAACGATTTCGAACGATATGGTCGTGGTTATTCAGGGGCTTGTGATCCTGTTTACCGGTGCGATGGAACATATGTTTCGTCCGCGTGTGACCCGGATTTATACAGCGTGGCATTTGCGCCGCCGTGCGCAGGAGGCAGTATAATGGATAATTTTGAACTGGTTATCCTGCTTCTGGATGCGACACTTCGGACATCGACCCCGCTTATTCTTGCCGCACTGGCCGGGATGTTTTCGGAGCGGTCCGGCACGATCAACCTGGCACTTGAAGGCATGATGCTGGGCGGGGCGTTTTCGGCTGCTGCCGTGGCTTATTATGTCGGAAATCCGTGGGTCGGGTTGCTGGCGGCAATCGGAACCACGATCTGCCTTTCGCTGCTGCATGGTTTTGCCTGCATCACGCATAAAGGCAATCAGGTTGTATCAGGCATGGCGATCAATATCCTGATGTCGGGCCTGACGGCACTTGTCGGGATTGCGCTGTTTGCGCAAGGCGGCAAGACGCCGTCGCTTGATCATGAATCGCGGTTCCAACCGATTACCCTGCCCGGTGCGGATGCCGTTGCCGATGTCCCGGTACTTGGATCAATTTATTCGGAATTGCTGAGCGGTCATAACATTCTTGTTTATGTCGCGTTCCTTGCAGTTCCGGCAGCGTGGTGGGTGATGTATCGCACCCGTTTCGGTTTGCGTCTGCGTGCGGTTGGTGAAAATCCGGGGGCGGTTGATACCGCCGGTATCGGAGTTGTCGCCATGCGTTATCGTGCGGTGATGTGCAGTGGTATTCTTGTCGGCATGTCGGGGGCGTATCTTTCGACCGCGCAGGGTGCGTCCTTCCTTCAGGATATGACAGCGGGCAAGGGCTACATCGCGCTCGCAGCCATGGTATTTGGCAAATGGCGACCTTTCCCGGCATTGTTTGCGTGCTTGCTGTTTGGTTTTCTTGATGCCGCGGCAACCCGCATGCAGGGTGTTATCCTGCCGGGGATCGGCGAGGTGCCGGTGCAACTGGTGCAGGCACTACCCTATGTTTTGACGGTGATCCTGTTGGCGGGCTTTATTGGCCGCGCCATTCCGCCCAAATCGCTTGGTCGTCCGTATGTGAAGGAACGCTGATCGCGCTGCGGTCAGCTTCCCGATCCGGCATATCTGGCAAACGAGGCTGTGATGAATTGCAAACAGGTCTTTTCCATCATTGCCGTTCTGGCTGTTGCGCTGCCTGCCACGGTTTTTGCCGTGCAGGCCGCCGAAATTACGCCAGCAGTTGTTTATTCAACCGGTGGCAAGTTTGACGGTTCGTTCAATCAGTCGGCTTTCGAAGGGGCGGAGCGTTTCAAACAGGAAACCGGCATTGATTATCGCGAGTTCGAATTGCGTAATGACACGCAAAGCGAACAGGCGATCCGGAATTTTGCCCGCGAGGGACGGGACCCGATTGTTGTGATCGGGTTTCAGCAGGCGACGTCGCTTGCCAAAGTTGCGCCGGAATTTCCCGATACCCGTTTTGCCATTGTCGATATGGTTGTTGATCAACCTAATGTGCAGTCGGTTGTGTTTCGCGAACATGAAGGCACGTATCTTGTCGGGATGCTTGCGGCCATGGCATCGAAATCGGGAACGATTGGTGTTGTTGGCGGCATGGATATTCCGTTGATCCGTCGAATGACCTGTGGCTATGCCCTGGGTGCGTTGCAGGCGGTTTCGGGCATCAAGGTACTGGAAAACATGACGGGAACCACCGGTGCTGCGTGGAATGATCCGGCCCGTGGTGCCGAACTGGCGACCACACAGATCGGTCTTGGCGCGGATGTTGTCTTGCAACTGGCCGGTGGTACGGGAATTGGTGTTTTGCAGGCGACTGCGGATGCCGGAAAGCTTGGAATTGGATCGGATGCAAACCAGAATGGGTTGCATCCGAGTTCGGTTCTGACATCGATGGTCAAACATGTCGATGTTGCGGTGTTCGAGGCTTTCAAGGCGGCGCGCAATGGGGACTGGAAGCCGGGTATTCGCAGTCTTGGACTTGCCGAAGGTGGGATCGACTGGGCGCTTGACGATTTTAACAGGGACCTGATCACGTCTGCGATGAAGGATGCGGCCGATGCGGCGCGCAACGACATCATCAACGGCAGGATTATTGTTCACGACTATATGCAGGACGGAACCTGCCCGCGATAAGCGGCAGGAAAAACAGGATCAAGACACATGACATCGCAAACTGTAACCGACGCCCCGCGCGATTTGATTGATGCGGCACTTGCCGCGCGTGACAGGGCATATGCGCCATATTCGAAATTCCACGTTGGCGCAGCCCTTCGTACGGAACGCGGACAGATCATTGCCGGATGCAATGTTGAAAATGCGGCCTATCCCGAAGGTGTGTGTGCCGAAGCCGGGGCAATTTCGGCAATGGTTCTGTCGGGTGAAACCAAGTTTGACGAAATCGTCGTTGTCGGGCTTGGCAATGTTGCCTGTACGCCTTGTGGTGGGTGTCGCCAGAAAATCCGGGAATTCACCGGATCGGATGCGACGATTTATATCATCAATGATGCTGGCAAAACGCTTTTGACCCTGACGCGTGAAGAACTTATTCCCCATTCCTTCGGGCCGGAGAATTTGAAATGAGTAACGTCAAAGCCGCATTGGACATCATTGCCGCCAAGGCACCGGGCTTTAAGGCCGAGGTTGCACTTGTTCTTGGCAGTGGGCTGGGGGGCGTTATTGACGCCGTCAGTGATGCGATCAGGATTTCCTATGCCGACCTGCCGGGCTTTCCCAAGCCGACGGTGGTGGGCCATGGGGGGCAGTTGGTACTTGGCCGGATTGGCGGTGTATCGGTTGCCGTCATGCAGGGTCGGGCGCACTATTATGAACATGGCCGTTCGGATTTGATGAACGAGCCGCTTGATACATTGCGTGAATTGGGGGCAGACCGACTTATCCTGACCAATGCGGCGGGCTCGCTAATCTCCGAGGCATCACCGGGGAACCTGATGCTGATTACGGATCATATCAGCCTGTTCGGGCCCAATCCGTTGATCGGATATCATGGTGATGATCGCTTTGTCGGGATGGATGTGCCTTATGACCCGGAAATCGGATCGGGGTTGAAAAATACTGCGGCAGAGCTTGGCATTGACCTGTTTGAAGGGACTTATTGCTGGTGCACCGGGCCAAGTTTTGAAACACCGGCCGAAATTCGTGCGCTTAAGGTTCTGGGGGTGGATGCGGTGGGCATGTCGACCGTACCGGAAAACATTCTTGCCCGCCGTCTGGGATTCCGGGTTGCAGCAGTTTCAAACATCACCAATCTGGCCGCTGGCATGAGCCCGACCGCTCTTAGTCATGAACAGACACTTGAAATGGCGAAAGAAGGATCTTCCAATTTAATCAAGATCCTGCTGCGTTATTTTTCAAGTGATGCATGAGCCTGTTTCAAACGAGTTTGAAAACGTAATTTAATAATAAGCGCGCAGGAGACAGCATATGCTGCCGCAGGAAATCATTCGCCGTAAACGTGAAGGCGAAGTTCTGACAGACGCCGAAATCGCCTTTTTCGTAAAGGGCATTGCCGATGAAAGCATCAGCGAGGGGCAGGTTGCAGCCCTTGCCATGGCGGTTTTCTTTAACGGCATGACCATGGATGAGCGCGCGGCGCTGACGCGCAATATGCGTGATTCTGGGACCGTACTTGATTGGAAGGCGCTTGGCCTTGACGGGCCGATTGTCGACAAGCATTCTACTGGTGGGGTTGGCGACAAGGTCAGCCTGATGCTGGGGCCGATTGTTGGTGCGTGCGGTGCTTTTGTTCCGATGATTTCGGGGCGTGGCCTTGGTCATACAGGCGGAACGCTGGACAAATTTGATTCCATCCCGGGCTATCGTACCGCACCGACCTTGGATGAATTTGCCAAGGTCACGCGCGAAGTCGGCTGCGCCATCATCGGACAGACCGCCGATCTTGCCCCTGCGGACAAGCGCTTTTATGGTATTCGCGACGTCACCGCGACGGTTGAAAGCATTCCGTTGATCACGGCATCGATCCTGTCGAAAAAGCTGGCGGCGGGACTCGATGCGCTGGTGATGGATGTCAAATTCGGATCGGGTGCCTTCATGAATGAATATGATCGTGCGCGCGAACTGGCCGAAAGCATCACCGAAGTCGCAACCCGCAATGGTGTGCCGACAACGGCCCTTTTGACCGATATGGAACAGGTTCTGGGCGATACGGTCGGCAACGCGCTTGAAATGCATGAAGCGGTTGATTTCCTGACCGGCAAGCATCAGGAACAGCGTGTTTATGATGTCACGATGGCGTTGGCAGCCGAAATGCTGTCGCTGACCGGTGTTGCCAGTGATGTTGCCGATGGTTTGCAAAAAGCCAGTGACGCCCTGACATCGGGCAAGGCAGCCGAAGTATTTGGCAAAATGGTATCGGCCCTTGGCGGTCCAGCCGATTTTATCGAAAACACATCGGCCCATCTTGAAGTAGCTCCGATGATTAAGTCCGTCAGCGCGGCGAAGACCGGGCGGGTTGTATCGATGGATGCCCGCAAGGTTGGTCTGGCGCTGGTTGCGTTGAAAGGTGGCCGGACGCGTGCCGATCAGAAGATCGACTTTGCTGTCGGCTTTACCGATTTCATCAAGGTCGGGCAGGCCGTTTCGGCCGATACGCCGCTTTGTATCGCTCATATCCGTGATCAGGCACAGCTTGACGAGGCGACGGCGCTGTTGCGCGAGGCAATCGTAATTGGCGATGGCGAGGTCGCCAGAACCGGTTCTGCCGCGGCAGTGCGCGAACGGATAGTTGCCCGCACCAATGGGTGATCACACAACTGAGAATGCAAAAGGCCGGGTAGGGTGACTGCCCGGCCTTTTTGTCTGGTTTTTGTGGCTAGTTGCGTACGCTTGCCATAATCATGGCCGCGGCTTTCTCCGCGATCATGATGGTTGGTGAATTGGTATTGCCCGATGTGATGGTGGGCATGATCGAGGCATCAGCAATCCGAAGCCCGTCAAGCCCACGCAGCCGTAATTGTGGATCAACCACCGATGCCGGGTCCGCGCCCATGCGGCATGTACCGACGGGGTGGAAAATTGTCGTGCCGATATTGCCTGCGGCTTTGATCAGATCATCCTCTGTCTCGTATGACGGGCCGGGTTTGAATTCTTCGGGCCTGTAGGCGGCAAGGGCGGGCTGATTGGCGATTTTGCGGGTCAGCCGGATTGAGTCCGCAGCAACCTTTTTGTCGGCATCCGCACTCAGATAATTGGGGGCGATGGCCGGTTGATTGCGGAAATCGGGTGATTTCAAATGTATGCTGCCGCGACTTTGCGGACGCAGGTTACAGACACTTGCCGTAAAGGCTGGGAAAGGATGGACGGGATCGCCGAACTTTTCAAGCGATAGCGGCTGCACGTGATATTGCAGGTTTGGTGTTTCGAATGATGCATCCGATTTGGTGAAGATGCCAAGTTGGCTTGGGGCCATCGACATCGGTCCTGATTGATTGAACAGGTATTCCAGCGCGATCCCGGCCTTGCCGACAAGGCTGCTGGCCTGTTCGTTCAGGGTGCGGATGCCTCTGACCTTGAATGCGCAGCGCAATTGAAGGTGATCTTGCAGGTTTTCACCGACCTGCGTGCTTTCATGGATAGTCTGGATGCCATGTTTTTGCAGGACATCGCCCCGACCGATGCCGGATAGTTCCAGAATATGGGGCGAGCCGATGGCACCGGCCGACAGAATGATTTCACGACGTGCCGAGACGGTTTCAATCACGCCATTGCGGTCATATTCAACACCGGTGACGCGACCGTTTTCAATGATTAGACGCCGAACCTGCGCATGTGTTCGCAGTTCCAGGTTTTTTCGCGACAGGGCAGGCTTCAGAAATGCCTTTGAAGTGTTCCAGCGAATGCCGCGTTTCTGGTTGACCGCGAAATAGCCTGAACCCTCGTTATTGCCGCGGTTGAAGTCCGGGACCTTCGGGATGCCGGCCTGTTCGGCGGCGTCCTGAAACGCATCAAGGATTTCCCAGCGCACGCGCGCCTGTTCAACTCGCCATTCGCCGCCTGATCCGTGCATGTCATCGGAGCCAAGATAGTAATCTTCGGATTTTTTGAAATGCGGCAGCACGTCGTCCCAGCCCCAACCGTCACATCCCGATTGACGCCATTGGTCATAATCAGCGGCCTGACCTCGCATATAAATCATGCCGTTGATCGACGAACATCCGCCCAGAACCCTGCCGCGCGGATATCCCAATGATCGGCCGTTCAGGCCTTCTTCGGCCTCGGTTTTAAAGCACCAATCGACATTTGGATTGCCGATGCAATAAAGATAGCCGACCGGAATATGGATCCATGGATTGGTATCTTTGCCACCGGCCTCCAGCAGAAGGACGGTGGCATTTTCGATTTCGGACAGCCGGTTTGCAAGAGTACAGCCAGCCGATCCTGCGCCGACGATGATATAGTCGAATTGTTGCGTGGTCATGCTGCTTCCCTAGTTTCTGGACCGAAGGCCCAGCTTGTCAGCGAGGCGTGACGCGTTGAACTCGCCGACAATGCCACGGCGGAACACCAGCACACAGACAATGAAGATAAGGCCGGTCAGCACCGTTACCGGGAAGCCGGTGGTTGACAGATAGTTCTGCACGGTCACGACAAAAGCCGCACCGAAGATCGGGCCGAAGATCGTTCCGATCCCGCCAAGCAGGGTCATCAGGATGACTTCGCCTGACATTTGCCATGCCACATCGGTAAGGGTGGCAAACTGGAACACCAGTGCCTTGAGACCGCCGGCGAGACCGGCCAAAGCCGCCGACATGACAAAGGCGGCAAGCTTGTACAGATTGACCGAGTAGCCCAGTGAAATTGCCCGGTTTTCATTTTCCCGAATGGATCGCAGGATCATGCCAAACGGAGAGTGCACAATCCTCCAGACCATGAACACCCCAATCACGAAGACTGCCAGAACAAAGAAATACATATTTAATGGCTGGTTCAGATCGATAAGGCCAAGCAGATGCCCGCGCGGTACACCTTGCAAGCCATCTTCACCTTTGGTGAATTCCGATTGCAGGCAGAAGAAAAAGAACATCTGTGACAGGGCGAGTGTAATCATCGCAAAATAGATGCCCTGGCGCCGGATGGCGAAAAATCCGATGATCAGCCCCATGAAGGCGGCACCCACAACGCCAAAAAGGATACCGGCTTCGGGAGCGAAGCCCCATTCTTTAACTGCATGAGCAGTGAAATAGGCCGCCCCGCCGAAAAAGGCTGCGTGGCCGAACGACAGCAAGCCCGTGAATCCCAAAAGCAGATTGAAGGCACTGGCGAACAGGGCAAAACACAGGACCTTCATCAGGAAAACCGGATAAAGGACGAAGGGCGCAATCACAAGGCCGATGATCAATACAGCGAGCAAGGCAAGCTGTATCCGGTATGCCGATTGGCGGGGTTCCGATGTCATTGTTATTTCTGTCATATCACGCATCCCGACCAAACAGACCCGCAGGCCGGACCAAAAGAACGATAGCCATGATTACGAAAATCACGATATTTGACGCTTCGGGATAAAAGACCTTGGTCAACCCTTCGAGGATGCCAAGCATATAGCCTGTGACAATCGCCCCCATAATCGATCCCATCCCGCCGACAACCACGATGGCGAACACCACAATGATCAGGTTCGATCCCATCAGCGGGCTGACCTGATAAATCGGTGCGGCCATGATCCCGGCCAGTGCAGCCAGACCGGCACCAAGCCCATATGTCAGCGTCAGGAGGAACGGTACATTGATGCCAAATGACTGGACCAGTGTCGGATTTTCGGTTGCGGCACGAAGATAGGCGCCAAGTTTGGTCTTTTCGATCAAAAGCCACGTGCCGATACAGACAATCAGCGATGCAACGACTACCCAGCCGCGATAAATCGGCAAATACATAAAGCCAAGATTAACCCCGCCGGAAAGCAGGGCGGGGGTGGCATAGGGTTGACCGGAAGTACCGTAAAAATACCGGAATCCACCTTCGATCACCAGAGCAAGGCCAAAGGTGAACAGAAGCCCGTACAGATGGTCCAAATTATAAAGGCGACGCAAGGCAAAGCGTTCGATTACAATGCCGGTAATGCCGACAATGACCGGTGCTACCAGCAATGCCAGCCAGTAATTTACCCCGATCCATGACAGCAGCAGGAAACCGACAAAGGCTCCCATCATGTATTGGGCGCCATGTGCGAAGTTGATCACGCGAAGAAGGCCGAAAATGATCGCCAGACCCAGGCTAAGCATTGCGTAGAAGGATCCGTTGATCAGACCGATCAGAAGTTGGCCGAGAAACGCCTGGATCGGAATTCCAAATATCATAGTCACGGCGCTATACCCCCAGAACTTCGTGCAAGGTGTCCATTCTGGCGGGCAGTTCCGCCACGTCGAAACCTTCTGTCACCACGCCGTGATCCATGATGTAGAACCTGTCGGCAATTTTGCTGGCAAACCGGAAATTCTGTTCAACAAGAAGAATGGTCATGCCTCGCTGTTTCAGGGTCTGCAGAACCTCGCCGATACGCTGGACGATGACCGGAGCAAGGCCTTCGGTCGGTTCGTCTAGCAATAACATCTTGACCCCGGTACGCAGCATGCGAGCCATGGCAAGCATCTGCTGCTCGCCTCCGGACAATTTGGTTCCCTGACTGTTGCGTCGTTCCAAAAGGTTGGGAAACAGATCATAAATTTCATCGATGGACATGCCGTTCGGCGAGACGACAGGCGGTAGCGTGAGGTTTTCCTCGACGCTGAGGGTTGCGAAAATCCCGCGTTCTTCGGGAACAAACCCGATGCCGGCACGTGCTGTGTGATGCAGCGGCCGGTTCATAAGGTCCTTGCCGTCAAATTCGATTGTGCCGGTGCGTTTGCGCAAAATGCCCATGATTGAGCGCAAAGTCGTGGTCTTACCCATGCCGTTACGGCCAAGGATGGTAACCGTTTCACCTTCGCAAACCTCAAGGTTCACACCATGCAGGATATGGCTTTCATCGTACCAGGCATTCAGGCCCTGTACTGAAAGAAGTGGTTTTCTGTCAGTCATGATCCGTTCCCATATAGGCGACCTTGACGCGTTCATCGTTGCTGACGGTGGCGTAATCGCCCTCCGCCAGAATTTCGCCGCGTTGCAGAACGGTGATGTGATCGCACAGATCGGCGACAACATTGAGGTTATGTTCAACCATCAGGACCGCGCGGGTTTTGGCAACTTCGCGAATCAGTTCAGCAACCATACCGACATCTTCGCCCCCCATGCCCGCCATCGGTTCGTCCAGCAACAGAACTTTGGGGTCGAGTGCCAGTGTCGTCGCGATTTCCAGCACACGTTTGCGGCCGTAGGAAAGATCAGCAGCCTGACTGTCATATTCATTCTGAAGACCGACAGATTCCAGAAGTTCCATTGCGCGATCATTCAGAACGTCAAGTTTACCAAGCGGCTGCCAGAACTGGATCGCCAGATTGCCCGGACGTTGCAACGCGACGCGAATATTTTCCATAACCGTCAGGTGCGGAAAAATTGCGGAAATCTGGAATGATCGTACCAGGCCCATACGTGCCACGCGGGCAGGTGCTGTTTTGGTAATATCATGATCCAGCAGGGTGATCTTCCCGCTGGTCGGTTGCAGGAATTTGGTCAGAAGATTGAAAACGGTGGTTTTGCCTGCGCCATTCGGGCCGATCAGCGCATGCACTTTGGCGTGATGAACGTCAAGATTGACGTTATTGACCGCGGTGAACCCGCCAAAATCGCGACGAAGGTCACGGGCGGTAAGGACCACCCGTGCCTTTGTCTCGTTTTGATGGTTACCCGGATTCGTGTGAGTTCCGGTCGCTGTCATGTTCTTAGTTCGATGCCAATGAGCAGCCGCTTTTCGCCGGATCGATGAAAGCTTTGTCGCCGGGGACGGTATCAAGAACGTTGTAGTAATCCCAGTCACCGGTCATCTGGTCAGGAGCTTTGACTTCCATCAGGTACATGTCATAGATCATGCGGCCATTTGCACCGACTTTGCCGTTTTTGGCAAAAACGTCATTAACCGGCATTTCATGCAGAGCTTTCGCGACGGCTTCGGTTTCATCCGTCCCGGTTTCCTTTACCGCTTTGAGGTACTGCAGGACGGCAGAATAGGTGCCAGCCTGGATCATGTTGGGCATACGCCCGGTGCGATCAAAGAAACGTTTGCCGAATTCGCGGGTTTCATCGTTGCGATCCCAATAGAACCCTTCGGTCAGTGACAGCCCTTGTGCGGCTTCTGCGCCCAAACCATGGACTTCAGCAAGGGTAAAGAGCAGTGCTGCAAGACGCTGGCCACTCTGAACGATGCCGAATTCCGAAGCCTGTTTGATGGCATTGGCGGTATCGAGACCGGCGTTGGCAAGGCCAATGACTTTTGCGCCGGATGCCTGCGCCTGCAACAGGAACGAGGAATAGTCAGTTGTTGCCAAAGGATGTCGAACCGCACCGACTACCGAGCCACCGTTTTCCTTGACGAAGTTGCCGGTTTGCTCTTCCAGCGAATAACCGAAAGCATAGTCAGCCGTCAGGAAAAACCAGCTATCACCGCCGTTATTCACCAATGCACCGCCGGTGCCGACTGCCAGTGCATGGGTATCATACGCCCAGTGGAAGCCATAGGGCGAACATTGTTCACCGGTCAGGGCCGTGGTGGCCGCACCGGTTACGATATCGATCTTTTTCTTTTCCTTGGAAATGCCCTGTACGGCCAGAGCGACCGATGAGGTTGTCAGTTCCATGATCGTATCGACCTGATCCTGATCATACCACTGACGCGCAATGTTGGCGGCAACATCGGGTTTGTTCTGATGGTCGGCGGTAATGACTTCGATCTTCTTGTCAAGAACGGTGCCGCCAAAATCCTCAACAGCCATTTTTGCGGCTTCAAAGGACCAGGTGCCGCCAAAATCGGCATAGACACCGGATTGATCGTTCAGGATACCAATTTTGACAACATCATCGGAGATTTCGGCATGTGCGGGCAATGCTACAGCGGCAGCCATTATCGCAACAGATGCAATTGCAATCTTCTTCATCTAGGTTCCTCCCTGATGGAACTATGTTTTCCAGTATGCCTGTTGGCAAACCAGACGACTCTTCCGGGCCGAATGATGTTCAACCATTGTTACAGACCGGATGATTGGGATGTGCCTTGATTGCACAATTTTGTTATTTTAATCGGCCTTGTGATTTATCCGATTAAGTATCTGAAAAAGAACGATTCATTTCTGATTCTATTCTTGTGTTCAGGACCATGACTTACGCTAACATTGACCAAAACCCGGTCAAATATATAATTTTGGACAATGCATGTACAAAAATGAACAGGAATGTGGATGCGCCAGTTCCCTTGGGATGATTTACAGTATTTCCTTGCCGTCGCTCAGGAAGGCAAGCTTTCCTCTGCGGCACGGCGATTGAGAACCAGCCATGTGACGGTTGCACGACGGATTGAGAGGCTTGAACAGGGGATCGGGGCAAAATTGTTTCAGCGCAGTCCGACAGGTTATACATTGACGCCGATGGGGCAAAGGCTGATGGAGCCAGCTCAGGCAATGGCGCTTGAAGCGGACAAAATGCTTAGTGTGGTCGGGGATGGTGCATTACCGTTAACCGGGGTGATCCGGCTAAGTGTTCCTGAAGGTTATGGCAATTTTTTCATCGCAGAAAAGCTGCCTCATTTTGCCAGTCAATATCCGAACCTGACCATCGAGATGGTCAATATCCAGCAGATCGTTTCGTTATCGCGGCGCGAGGCGGATGTCTCGGTTTCGCTCAGTACGCCAAAGGCCGGTTCCTATCACTTCGAGAAAATTTCCAGTTACATTCTTTATGTCTATGCATCGCGAGATTATCTTGCCCGCAACCGGGCTATCAAACAGCGCGAGGACCTCGCGGGGCACCCGTTCATCGGTTATATCGAGGACATGATTTTTACCCCGGAACTCAACTATCTGGGTGAAATTATTCCGGGGTTGAGACCGTCTTATCAGACATCCAGTGTTTTTGCGCAGCTTAAAGCCTGCCGTGCGGGTTATGGGCTGTGTGTGTTGCCGTATTATATGGGGGCAATGTTTGACGATTTGGTTGCCGTGATGCCCCGGATTATTCCAATTCATCGCGATTACTGGCTTGTTTGTCATAATGACATGATAGATGCAGCACGTATCCGACCGTTGATCGAATTCATTCGTCGGGAAACTAATACGGCGCGCGAATGGTTTAACGGATTTCCCAAGCAATTTGTCTGAGCATTGAATGACAGGAAATGCAATTGGTGATGTTGTATGACAAGGCTTGCATCTTGTTGTCATTAGCGTCATTTTGATCGATAACGAAAATTAACAATCAAAGACGAAAATTCAGGGCGGAAGGAAGCAATATGGGCAAGCTTGATCGGCGGCGTCGTGAAATACTGGAACTGGTCGCGGCCAACAGTTTCATGACGATTGATACATTGGCCGATCATTTTGCCGTTACCCCTCAGACCATTCGACGCGATATCAATGAAATGGCCGAAGAAGGCCTTGTTGCGCGTTATCATGGCGGGGCGGCCAGCCTTTCGACCACAGAAAACACAGCCTATACAGACCGTCAGGTTCTTAACCTTGGCAGCAAGCGCGAAATCGCCAAGCTGGTGGCACAGCATATTCCCGAAGGGGCGTCGATCTTCATCAATATCGGGACGACGAATGAAGAAGTCGCGCGTGCATTATCGTCCCACAAGAGCCTGAAAATCATTACCAACAACCTGCATGTCGCGCAGATTTGTGCCGCCAATCCGGGGTTTGAGGTGATCATCGCAGGTGGTGTTGTTCGCCAGCGCGATTTTGGCGTGATCGGTGAGGCGACCATCGACTTTATCAACCAGTTCAAAGTGGATTACGCGATTGTCGGGATTTCGGGCGTTGACGAAGACGGCAGCCTGATGGATTTCGATTATCGTGAAGTCCGGGTGGCGCGTGCGATTATTTCCAATGCGCGCCAGACATTCCTGTGTACCGATGCATCGAAATTCGGGCGGCGTGCGATGGTTCGGCTGGGGCATCTGTCGGAAATTGATGCTCTGTTTACCGACCGTCATCCCGGTCCGGTTTGGGCAGATGTCATCCGTGAAGCAGATGTGTCGGTTTATACCGCCAACTGATTGGCAAGAATGGGTGATCAGGCGACCATATGGTCGCCGCGCTTGCCCATGCGCATGGTGATCGGGCCTTGTGACGAGCCATTGAGCATCTGGGTCAGATGTTCATTATGGGCGTCATCTATATCGTTCGTCGGACCCGACCAATAAACTTTGCCCGCATGCATCATCACCAGATTTGCGTATCGCGTGCGTGCGATATGCATGTCATTGGTGATGGTGATAACGGTGGTGCCACGCTGGGTTGCGATCTTGCTGATCATAAGTTCGATATGGTTCGACAGAACCGGATCAAGACCCGCCGTCGGATTATCAAGCAGCAGGATTTCTGGATCGGTTGAAATGGCGCGTGCAATGCCAACACGTTTCTGCATGCCGCCAGACAAATCACCAGGAGATAGAAAGGCACTGTCTTCGGACAGGCCGACATGGCCAAGCAATTCGATGGCATGGTCTTTCGCGGCCTTGCGTGTCAGTGTCCGGCGCTCGATCTGACGGAAACAGATATTTTCCCAAACCTTCATGCTGTCAAACAGGGCGTTCTGCTGAAACAGCATACCGATCTGTTCTGCCCATTGTTTGCGGGCCGGGGAGCTGGTCTGGCTGACATCATCGCCACCCAGCATGATTTTGCCGCCATCCGCGCCGTGAAGGCCGACGATGCATTTCATCAACACGCTTTTGCCCGCAGCCGACGGTCCGATGACCGCCATGGTTTCCCCCTTGCCAAGCGACAGGCTGACATCATCAAGTGCGGTGCTGGGGCCGAACTTTTTGGTCAGGGACTGGACAGTGATGAAGTCCAATGTCGTGTCAGTGGATGCAGGTGCGGAAGGCGTGGTCATGAAGATGTTTATCCATTGCTGTTTGCCCGCCGATCTTCGGCATTTGACGGGCAGGGGGCAAGTCCGAAATTTACAAAAAAGAAAACGGCCCCGTTTGGGGCCGTTTCCGGTACGTCATAAGCGGAAATCCGCAATGCGTTTTGATTAATGCGACAGGATCTGGCTGAGGAACAGCTTGGTCCGTTCGCTTTTGGGGTTCGCAAAGAATTCCTGCGGACCTGCCATTTCAACGATTTCACCAGCATCCATGAACACGACGCGGTCGGCGACCTCTTTGGCGAAGCCCATTTCGTGGGTGACGCAAAGCATGGTCATACCTTCCTTGGCGAGTTCGACCATAACGTCTAGCACTTCCTTGACCATTTCCGGGTCGAGCGCCGAGGTCGGTTCATCGAACAGCATGATTTTCGGTTGCATGCAGAGCGAGCGGGCAATTGCCACACGTTGTTGCTGACCACCGGAAAGCTGGCCCGGGAATTTGTGGGCCTGTTCGGCGATCCGAACGCGCTGCAGATAATGCATCGCCAGATCGATGGCTTCTTTCTTGGGCATCTTGCGAACCCAGATTGGTGCCAGCGTCAGGTTTTCCAGCACGGTCATGTGCGGGAAAAGGTTAAAGTGCTGGAACACCATGCAGACTTCGCGGCGAACGGCTTCAATGTTTTTAACATCGTCGCCAAGCAGAATGCCATCGACGGTGATTTCACCGCTCTGATAGGTCTCAAGACGGTTGAGCGTACGGATCAGGGTCGATTTGCCTGAGCCGGACGGACCGCAGATAACGATACGCTCGCCCTTGCGGACATGCAGATCGATATCCTTGAGAACATGGAAGTTGCCATACCATTTGTTGGCTTTGCTGACGGTAATCACTTCCTCGTTCGACGGAGGAGGGACAACGCCATTGGTGGTTTGTGCTTCTGTAGCTGTCATTGTTTTTTCCTCTCTCCTTACCGCTGCTCGCCCTTGCGGAGCTCTTTTTCAAGATAGGCCGAATATTTGGCCATAGAGAAACAGATCAGGAAGAAAATTGCCGAGGCGAAGGCATAACCCTCGACGTAGTATTTCGTCCATGCCGGGTCGCTGCGCAGTGCCAGCTTGACGGTGCCAAGGAAGTCGAACAGACCGATGATGACCACCAGCGTTGTATCCTTAAGCATCGAAATGAAGCTGTTGACGGTTGGCGGGATCACCAGACGCAAAGCCTGCGGCAGGATGATCAGACGCATGGACTGCCAATAGGACAGGCCAAGGCTGTCGCCGGCTTCAAACTGGCCACGCGGAACAGCCTGCAGACCGCCACGGAACACTTCGGCAAGATAGGCCGCAGTGAACAGGATGATACCGATCTGCGCACGCAACAGCTTGTCGATGGTCACACCGTCCGGAAGGAACAGGGGAAACATCACTGATGCCATGAACAGAACCGTAATCAGCGGTACGCCACGGATCACCTCGATATAGACAACCGAGATCGTCTTGATCGCCGGCATTGTTGACTGACGGCCCAACGCCAGAAGCAAACCCAGAGGGAAGGCAAAAATGATGCCGATCGCCGACAGTATCAGGGTCAGCGGAAGACCACCCCAATAGCTGTTCTGGACATAGGTCAGACCAAGCACGCCACCCCACATCAGGATGGCAATGATCGGAACCCCGATCACCCACATCGGGATGATCGCCTTGCGGAGGGACGGATATTTAACCCCGCCAAGGCTAAAGCAGATGATGCCCATCAGGACGATCATCGCAAGAAGGGGGCGCCATTGTTCATCGTACGGGTAGGTTCCGAACAGAATGAGGCGCAAGTTGGCGTTAACGAAGCCCCAACACGCACCGGTGACTTCGGCACAGCCTTCAATCGTCGGTTCGAGCGTGGCATTGACGATTGCCCAGTTCACGAGTGGCGGAATAAGCCAAACCAGAAAGGCAATCGAGCCCAGTGTCAGGAGGGTGTTGAACCAGCCGTCAAACAGGTTCTTTTTTGACCATGCAACGGCACGGGCAGAAAAAGTACCTGTGGGAAGCGGAGGTAATTTTGCGTTATCTGCCATCTTACCTCTCCACCAGTGCCATTTTCTTGTTGAACCAGTTCATAAAGAGCGAGGTCAACAAGGACAGACCAAGATAGATCGACATAAAGATCGAAATTGCTTCGATCGCCTGACCGGTCTGGTTCATGGTCGTGTTTGATACCGACACCAGATCCGGATAACCGACAGCGACGGCAAGCGAGCTGTTTTTGGTCAGGTTCAGATACTGGTTGGTCAGTGGCGGAATGGCGACGCGCATGGATTGCGGCAGGATCACCTTGCGAAGGGCAACCGAACGTTTAATGCCAAGGCTGTCGGCTGCTTCCCACTGGCCATGCGGGACGGCCTGAATACCGGAACGTACGACTTCGGCAACATAGGTTGATGTGTAAACCGTGAGGCCAATCAGAACCGCAAGGAATTCCGGCGAGATATTATAACCGCCACGAATGTTGAAGCCTTTGAGTTCAGGCATATCCATATCCGTCGGTGCACCACCGATCAGATAGGCGATAAAGACCAGGCCGACAAAAATACCCGTTCCAACAAGGAATATCGGGAATGGTTGGCCAGTTTCATCCTGGCGCTTTTTTGCCCATTTCTTGATGAAGAAGATCGCAACGACAGCGATGATCGCAGCAATCCCCATCAGTGTATAGGCGTTGTCGGCAACTGGAACCGGCATATACATGCCGCGCGATGTCAAAAGGACACCGGGCAGTGGTTCGAAGGCGTCGCGCGGATGCGGGAACGCGTTCGGAATAACTGCATACCAGAAGAAAAGCTGCAACAGGACCGGGATGTTACGGAAAGTTTCCACGTAAACAGTTGCCAGTTTTCGAACGATCCAGTTCGACGACAGGCGTGCGATCCCGAAAATTGTACCGATAATGGTACACAGAATAATTCCGAGCAAAGACACCTTTACGGTGTTCAGGAGGCCAACCAACAGTGCCGTTGCATAACTGCTTTGTGCACTGTACTGGACCATGCTTTCACTGATTTCGAACGAAGCTTCGAGATCAAGGAAGCCATAACCGGTTGAGATGTTTTGTCGTTCCAGGTTTACCAGCGTATTGGAAACCAGATACCAGCCCGCCAAACAGACAAGTCCGATCGCAATGATTTGGTATAGTATTGCGCGAACGTTCTCGTCATTCAGGTAATCGACGACGGTCTTGGAACGAACACCCCCCGGGGCATTTTGAGTCTTACTCATCTGACCCTCAGGTGTAGATTGTATCCAATATATATGTGCCTTAACGAAAAGCTCCGCCCATGCGTTCAGGCAGTGGGGCGGAGCTTCGTTAGGTGCTTTTCAGCCTACGCTAAATATTAGCGAACCGGCCAAGCATATTGCAGACCACCATCGGTCCAGAGAGCGTTCAGGCCGCGCTCGACACCCAGTTTCGCGGTAACGTTTTTCTCATAGCTTTCGCCATAGTTACCGACCTGCTTGATGATGCGGTATGCCCACTCTTCGTCAAGACCAAGAGCTTCGCCCATGCCCGGGGAGACACCCAGAAGACGCTGGATACCCGGATTGGTGCTGCTCTTCATTTCGTCGACATTCGCGCTGGTGACGCCGTATTCTTCGGCTTCAATCATGGCTGCAAGAGCCCAGCGACCGATGTCTGCCCACTGTTCGTCACCCTGTGCAACAGCCGGACCAAGCGGTTCTTTGGAAATGATTTCCGGAAGAATCACATAGTCGTCCGGGTTCGGTGCCATGGTGGTACGGATCGAGGCAAGGCCCGATGCGTCAGTGGTGTAAACGTCGCAACGACCAGAGAAGAAGGCAGCAGTTGCTTCGTTGATGTTTTCGATAACGACCGGCTCGAAGCTCATGCCTTTGGCACGGAAGTAATCGGCCAGGTTGAGTTCGGTGGTGGTGCCCGGTTCGACGCAAACGGTTGCGCCGTCAAGTTCCGTCGCGCTGGATACGCCCAGAGCTTTCGGAATCAGGAAGCCCTGACCATCATAGTAGTTGATACCAAGGAAGGTCAGACCAAGCTTGACGTCGCGCGTCAGGGTCGCCGTGGTGTTACGCGAAAGGATGTCGATTTCGCCGGACTGAAGCGCGGTGAAACGCTGTGCAGCGGTCAACGGGGTGTACTGAACCTTGTTGGCGTCGCCCAGAAGTGCAGCAGCAATGCCACGGCAAACGTCAACGTCGATACCTTCCCATTTACCTTCGGCATTGGCAGCGGAGAAACCCGGAAGACCGGTGTTCACGCCACACTGAACGAAACCTTTAGCCTTGATGCCGTCAAGTACAGCGCCCGCCTGGGCATTGTTCGCGGCGATGGCGGCAACAGACATTGCGCCAGCGGCCAGGATCGTTTTGATTTTCATTAGATGAGCTCCCTCATTAGCAAAGCATTCTTTATGGCTTTGGTAACTTTTATGCCACCCTGGATATGCCAGAGCAGCATATCCTACTGTCCTGTTTTTTTATCGGACCTCCAAATTAAGAAATTTTCGGCTGCTATGTGTCAAGTCTGAAAAATTTCACGCTGGGGGCTTGTTCATCAGATTCGCGTGATTTCCATGCTTTGGTACTGGGCTGGTAAACATTGTTTGAGCGACTACACCCTTCGTCGGTTCCCAAAAGTCGCCATATTTCAAAAGGTTAAAAACCTGTTCGAATGGTCAGGTTCCAAAAACAAACAAATCTCAAAATTTTTTTGTTGCCAGCAATTAAATGAGCAATTTTTGAACAAAGTTAACTGTTGCTCAAAAAATAAACTCTGTTGCGACGCGGAATCGACTTCTGATGTCGGCCTGGCCCTGATCATGACACGTTGCAGTTCTGATTAATCTTTCGCAAAAATGAAAACCCCGTCGCGCACACGACGGGGTTTTGCTGTGTCATTCCGGAGGTTTCTGCTAGCTGCGCAGTTCCGGCAAATTGGAGAAAAGTTCAAGAGCAGTGGGGTTTGCAAGCGCTTCCTGGTTCTTTACTGGGCGGCCATGAACAACATCGCGCACGGCCAGCTCTGTGATTTTTCCCGACTTGGTGCGCGGGATGTCTGCCACTGCAATGATCTTTGCCGGGACATGCCGCGGGGTGCAGTTGTTCCTGATCTGTTTGCGTATACGGTGGATCAGAAGTTCGTCGAGCTGATATTTTTCGCGCAGCACAACGAAAAGAACGACCCGGACATCGTTATCCCATTCCTGGCCGATGACGATGGATTCTTGAATTTCGGGCAGCTTTTCGACCTGACGGTAAATTTCGGCGGTGCCGATACGAACACCACCGGGGTTCAGCGTTGCATCGGATCTGCCATAGATAACCATACCGCCATCGTCATCAAGTTCGACATAATCGCCGTGACACCAGATGTTATCGAAGCGATTGAAGTAGGCATCTTTGTAACGTGAACCATCAGGATCGTTCCAGAAGCCAATCGGCATGGACGGGAAGGGGGCGGTACAGACCAGTTCGCCCTTTTCGTTCCGGATTGATTTGCCGTCATCGTCAAAAACATCAACAGCAAGGCCCAGGGCGCGGGTCTGGATGATACCGCGCTTCACCGGTAAGACCGGACAGGCAAGGACGAAACATCCGAGAATATCTGTGCCCCCCGAGATCGATGCCAGATGGATGTCCGGCTTTATGTCGCGATAGACATAATCGAAGCTTTCAGGTGCCAATGGCGACCCGGTCGATGTCATGGCGCGCACGGTCGACAGATTATGGGTTTCGCGCGGTTTGAGCTCGGCCTTGGCCAATGCATCTATATATTTGGCCGATGTCCCGAAAAGGGTCATGCCTTCGGCGTCCGCATAGTCAAACAGGATATTGCCACTGGGGTAGAAGGGCGATCCATCATAAAGCAGCAATGTCGCACCGGCTGCGAGGCCGCCCATCAACCAATTCCACATCATCCAGCCGCATGTGGTGAAATAGAATACCCGATCACCTGGAACCACATCGCAGTGCAGGACATGTTCAGACACCTGTTTCAGGAGGGTGCCGCCTGCGCCATGCACGATGCATTTCGGCTTGCCGGTCGTACCGGAAGAAAACATTACATAAAGCGGATGATTGAATTCGACCTGTTCAAATGCGATTTTTTCCGCTCTGAAAGGGGCTAGGAAATCATCACAGGAAATGCCGCCACGAATGCCGGTCGTGTTGGTGCCGTCAAAGGCATATTTGACAATCACAACCTTCTGGATCGACGGGATGCGGTCAATTACATCGCGGACCTTTTCGCGAATGTCGTGGCTTTTGCCGTTATAGTGGTAGCCATCGACCGTAATCATGAGTTTGGGTTCGATCTGGCCAAACCTGTCAACGACGCCCTGAACACCGAAATCGGGGGAGGCCGATGACCATGTCGCTCCGATTGCCGCCGTACCGAGCATGGCGATAACGGTTTCGATCATATTGGGCATGTATCCGCAGACGCGGTCGCCTTTGGTAATCCCTTCGGCGCGCAGTGCCTGCGAGAATTTCGATACCGCAATATTCAGATCGCACCACGAAATCCGGGTTTTGACCTTGTCTTCGCCCCAGAACACAAGCGCGTCGGTATGGTCATCGCGCACCAGCAGGTTTTCGGCAAAGTTCAGACGTGCATCGGGGAAGAACTTGGCGCCGGGCATTTTGTCGCCATCGACAAGTACCGTGTCGCCCCAGCTTTCGGCTTTCAGGCCTGCATAATCGATAATTGCAGGCCAGAAATCTTCCTTGCGAGTAACAGACCAGTCATAGAGCGCGTGGAAGCTATCCAGTTTCAAGCTGTGCTTTTCGTTCACCCAGTTGCGAAAACGGGTAACGTTGGCGTTTTCAACGCGGGTCGGACTGGGCTGCCAAAGCAAATCGCTCATGATGGATCCTTTGTTTCCTGCCTGTTTTATTGCAACTACCGACTATTTTTCAGTGTGAAATCGGTATCTCCCTACCACTTTTTTACGGGGAATTATGTTGCACGGCAAGAAAAGTCATGGGGCAGGTGACGCGAAGCATGAATAATCTTGCAGCCTATCCTGCTCTTGTGTGCCGAGATGGCCATATAGTTTATTGAAAATAATGGTTATTTTTTGATTGTTTCTTGTTTTCGAGAAGGTGCATGGCGCCGTCAAATTTCGTGAAATATGGTAATTAAATAACTGAGAAATCCGAAATTTTGTTCGATTGTGATGCGATCGGATGGCGTTGTGCGATGCGGTATCCTGAAACGGCTTGCGCTTGTCGATATGCTGATTACTCTGTCGCCAATGATGCCACCATCCGGAGTTATTGCGATGTCCAGAATCGACGAAAGCCGCGCTTTTGTGCCTGTAAATATTGCCGTTCTGACGGTGAGCGATACCAGAACGCTGGAAAACGATACATCCGGCCAAATCCTTGTCGATCGGATCAAGGCCAAGGGGCACAAGGTTGCTGCGCGTACTATTGTGAAGGACGACTTTGATGTGATCGTCGCACAGTTCAGGCAATGGTGTGATGATCCGGAAATTGACGTAATCATCAGTACAGGCGGCACTGGCGTTACCGGGCGCGATATAACGACAGAGGCGCATCAGAAGGTTTATGACAAGGAAATACCGGGATTTGGCGAACTGTTTCGCTGGCTTTCTTATGCCAAGATCGGTACGTCAACGGTTCAGTCGCGGGCTACCGCCGGGGTTTCGGGCGGGACATACATGTTTGCGCTGCCGGGGTCAAACGGAGCCTGCAAGGATGCGTGGGATGATATTCTATTCTATCAGCTCGATATTCGTCATCGCCCGTGCAATTTCGTCGAACTGATGCCGCGTTTGACCGAAAAGTAATTCGTTGGTCTGACCGGTGTCAGACACGATCAGCTTTCCTTAGGACGATTTCATGGAAATTATCACCGATCCTTTCTTTTACCTTGTCGGCATCCCGGCTGTGTTGATTGCCGGTGTGTCAAAAAGCGGGTTTGGTGGCGGGCTTGGTGTGATGGCGGTGCCCCTGATGGCATTGGCACTGTCGCCACAGGCTGCGGCGGCGATCATGTTGCCGATATTGTGCCTGATGGATGTTGCGAATGTCTGGGCCTACCGGAAGAACTGGGATCGCCGCAATATGATGATCCTGATTCCGGCCGCACTCCTTGGTATTTTGATCGGCACATTATCGTTCAGTTATCTGAATGAATATGCCGTGAAGTTGATCATTGCCCTGATTGCCATCGGATTTACGCTTGATCACTGGTTTCGCGGAAAGAAACGTGGTGATGAATCCAGACCTGCCAATTGGGCAAAGGGATCATTCTGGGGGACCATTGCTGGTTTTACCAGCTTTGTCGCGCATGCTGGTGGCCCGCCGGTCTCTGTTTTCCTGTTACCTCAGCGAATGGACAAGACGGTTTTTGTCGGCACGACCGTCATGTTCTTTATCGTTGTCAATTACGTGAAGCTGATCCCGTACTGGTATCTCGGGCAATTTGGTGGTGCCAATCTTGGCACCGCGCTGGTTCTTGTACCTGTGGCGCTGTTCGGAACCTGGCTTGGGCTTTGGGCGCACGATAAGGTGAATGCAAAGCTGTTTTATCGGGTGTGTTATACATTACTGTTTGTGACCGGTCTGAAGCTGTTGTTTGATGCCGTATTGCATTTCGCGAGTGTTTGATCTGTTGTTCCGGGCGTGATTTTATCAAAAGTTGATTTTAGGGGCGGGAATTATCCCGTCCTTTTTCGTTTGGCTTGGTCTGACCGACAAATGATAGCAATCCTTTTATGTAAGCATTTTTTCATTAACCAATTGCGCATGAATTGCATATAAATTGCACGCATAAGAATGATGCGTAAAAAAAAAGCATCAGCACAGGGTGAAACCGAATTTCACAAGTGGAGCTTGCAGGAATGCCCGAACGAATTTTGCAGGTGGCAACAGACATGTCGCAGCTTGCCAATGAGAAGATTACGGAAATCAAAGGAGTAACCCGGGCGACACGAACGCTGGCGCTGAATGCGCTGATCGAAGCTGCCCGTGCGGGGGAAGTCGGGCGTGGATTTGGCGTTGTGGCCAACGAGGTAAAAGAAATTTCGCAGCGGGTTACCGTAATCACCGAAGAGCTTGAGCAGATGTTCGACAGGCTGGCACTTGATCTTGAGCGTACTGCTCAGACGGCACGCGGTGACCGGTTTTCGGATCTGTCGCGATATATTGTTGAGCTTATGGATCGTAATTTGTACGAGCGATCCTGCGATGTTCGTTGGTGGGCAACCGACGCTGCTGTTGTCGATGTCTGCGAGAATTCCGGAAATGCGGATGTCGGTGTGCAGACATCACAGCGTCTGGGAATAATCCTGGATTCTTATACTGTTTATCTTGATTTGTGGGTTGCTGATTGTAACGGCCGCATCATCGCCAATGGTCGTCCTGATAAATATCGCCTTGTCGGGACGGATATAAGTCAAATGCCTTGGTTTCGCGATGCCATGCGGTGCCGGGACGGCGGTGAATATGCGGTTGCAGATATCGCACGTAATGAATTGCTGGATAACGCTGCTACGGCGACCTATGCCACCGCCGTAAGACGAGGCGGCCAAGCCAAAGGCGAGGTTGTCGGTGTTATGGGTGTGTTCTTCGATTGGGAAAATCAGGCTCCGATGGTTGTCGGAGCATTGAATTTCAATGATGAAGAGCGCGCACGCACGCGTGTGATGCTTATTGATTCAAAAAATCGCATCATTGCGGCCTCGGATGGTCAGGGTGTCTTGTCTGAACAGATGAAGCTGGAGGTCAAAGACCCAAAGCGCGGCTCTTATCTTTTGGCGGATGGGGCGCTTGTCGCCTATGCGTTGACGCCGGGTTATGAAACCTATCAGGGGCTCGGTTGGCGCGGGGTGATTGTCCAGCAATCACGAAATAGATCAAAGGCCGCAGATAAACCGGCACCGAAACTTGCTGTGGCATCCTAGCAGATTATTGATATCGTGCCGGTCGGCAAAAACAGAACAAAAGCGGGCACCTTCGGGGCCCGCTTTTTCGTTGCCTATTTGCTTGACTGTTTGGCCTCCTGAAATTGGTTCAGGCTTGCGCCGTCACGAAAAAGGAGATAGCGGTAAAATATAATATTACGACAATTCATCGATGAATTGTTAAAATAAGATTTGGGAGGTTCCTGTGACGTTACTGTTTGCCAAGCTTGCAGTATCCATTTCTGTTGTGCTGGGATTATCGATCCTTGCGGAACGGGCAGGTCCGCGTGCCGCAGGCGTCCTCTCAGGTTATCCACTTGGAACGGCGATCTTGCTGTATTTCATCGGCCTGGAACAGGGAATTGCCTTTGCATCGGAAAGTGCGGTTTATGCCCTGCCTGGATTGATTGCGACACTCGCCTTCCTTTACGCGTATTATATGACCTCTCGGTTACTGGTCGACCGGAGGCTGATTGTTCAGTTGCCGATAAGCTCGTTTGCGGCCTTCGGCGCATTCATGTTCGTATCCTGGATTTGTCAGCAGATTGCGTTTACCCGTCTTTCCGGGGCGGTTACCTTGCTGGTTGCGATGGTGCTGGCCCTGATACTATTTCGCGGCATAGAGAATGTCCGGATTCTTAACCGGGTCCGGCTGACAAGGCGTGTGGTTTTATTCCGTGCTATTCTGGCATCGCTGATTGTTCTTGGTATCAGTGGCATAGCCGCCTGGATCGGTCCCAAATGGGCCGGGCTGTTTTCCGGTTTCCCTGTAACACTTTATCCGATGATGCTGATCCTGCATGTGTCTTATGGCACCGGTCCCCTTCATACCGTAATCCGCAACTTTCCAAGGGGAATGGGGGCGCTTTGGATTTATATTCTGGCGGTGACGGTGACCTATCCGCTTTGGGGGATCAATATCGGGACGCTCCTGTCTTTCGCCGTTGCGACGATCTATCTAATCGCATATTCCACTTTGGTCTGGATGCGTGAAAAGTCCGTGCGCGCATGACGCCAATCCCATAACATTACGATATATCAGTTCCCAAGGCATCAAAGCCTTCGACCGGAAGGATGATCTGCATGCAGCAGGTTCAGTCATTGGTAAGGGCGATCAGCATTCTGAACACACTTGCAGACAGCGAGTATGGAATGACTTTGACCGAAATCGCTCATCAGGTGCATTTGCCGCCTTCAACCGTCCATCGTTTGCTGACAACGATGCAGCACGAACGCTATGTGACTTTTGACGGAGAACGAACACTCTGGTCAATCGGGGTGCAGGCATTCAGCGTTGGCAATGCATTTACCAAAAACCGCAATCTTAGCCAGATTGCGCGTCCCTATATGCGGGCGTTGATGGAAGACAGCGGAGAAACGGTTAATCTTGCCGTCGCCGATGGCGGGGAAGTCATTTTCCTGTCGCAGGTCGAGTGTCGCAAGATGATGCGTGCATTGGTCACTCCGGGACGGCGCGCACTTATGCATTGTTCGGGGGTTGGCAAGGCGTTGTTGGCGTTCTTGCCGGAAGAGGAAGTGACTGCTGTCATTACGCAGCACGGCTTGCCGAAAATCACCGAACGCACCCTGATCAGCGAAGATACCTTGAAAACCGATCTGGATAGATCAAGGCAGCGTGGATATGCGCTTGATGATGAAGAGCATGCCGTCGGTTTGCGGTGTGTTGCCGGTGTCGTGCGCGATGAAACCGGATTGCCAATTGCAGCGCTCTCCCTTTCCGGACCCGCCGCGCGCATCCCGAATGACCGGATAGAGCAGTTCGGCCTGAAAGTGCGTCGGGTTTGTGCCGATCTCAGCCGCGAATATGGCGGCAAGCCGGTATGACGCGATCAGGTGTGTGATGTGACTGGTGCGGCAAATCTGAATTGGTCTTTGCCGCTTTTTTTCGCTTGATACATTGCCTTGTCGGCAACAGAAATCATGTCATCGAAATTGTCGGCATGATCGGGGTAAAGGGCAATTCCGATTGATGCCGATGCTTTGTATGTCTGTTTCTGGCTTGAAATGTTGATCGGTGAGCTTGTCAGTGATTGCAAAACTTTGCGTGCAACGATTTCAGCATCTTCGAGTGTTTCCGTACCGGGAAGAATAACCGTGAATTCGTCGCCACCAATCCGGGCGACGGTATCGACTTCGCGTAAGCTGTGACGAAGCCTTTGTGCCACCTCCACCAGAACTTTGTCCCCGATGACGTGACCGTGCATATCATTTAGCTGTTTGAAACCATCCAGATCTACATACATTAGCGCGAAACGCTCCTTGCGGCGTTTCGCGAGCTTGATGGCATATTCAAGCCGGTCGACAAACAGATACCGGTTTGGAAGGTCGGTCAGGGCATCGTGTGTGGCCTGATAGCGCACAAGGTCTTCGGCAATCTTGCGTTCGGATATATCGCGAAAACTGGTCAGGCGCAGTTTGACGCCATCAATCACAACATTGCGCCCGTTGATTTCGCAGGGAAAAAGCGTTCCGTCTTTACGCATGGCTGTCGCCTCGTAAGGTTTATCGTACCCGGATTGAATGTTGTCGATAACCATTTGCAGGCTGCTTTCGGCGATAATGTCCACTGCGCTCATCAGCAGTAACTCGTCACGCGAGTGGCCAAACATTCGTTCGGCCGCAATATTGGCATCAACGCACTTGCCGGCATCATGCAAAAACAAACCTTCACTCGACAGATTGGCCATCTGTTCAAGGCGTTGCTCGCTTTCGGTCCGTAGCGTGCGTTCCCGAACCAGTTCGGTAATGTCCCAGGCAATGC
The DNA here is from genome assembly GCF_001613805.1 of Thalassospira lucentensis. Lineage (GTDB taxonomy): Bacteria > Pseudomonadota > Alphaproteobacteria > Rhodospirillales > Thalassospiraceae > Thalassospira > Thalassospira lucentensis_A. The sequence continues at coordinate 314,501 of NZ_LPVY01000003.1, read as the reverse complement.
ATTCGATCATGCTGTCGGGTGTATGAGGTGGCATGGTTCGGCACTGAATGCGAAGCCAGCGTCTCTGTTCGGCAACGGTAAATACCGCAATTTCGGCTTCGACAATTTGCCCGTCTGTAAGTAGTGCGCGTTCACGCAGATCAGCCAAGTCCTTGTTGGCAGATAGAACATCCTGAATACGGTGGTGTGAACTTCCAGCTTTTTCGTCAATGCCCAGCCATTTCAGTCCAAGATCTGATGCAAATTCGATCTTGCCTTGCGGGGTAATGCCAAATACCAGGCCGGGCAGGTGGGCGTACAGATTATCGCGCATTGCCCGGTAACGGGACCAAAGCCAAGTGATTGCGACAATGATAAATATGCCGCCACCCATCAGGATGATCTCACCCAACAAGGTCAGTGAAGCATTGTAACCGGGTTCCAGTTCGAGAAAATAAGGAGCAAAGACTCCCAGCCAAAGTCCGAGTGCAACCCAGAACAGAAGCAGAGCGACCAGATAGCGGCTATGGGGCCGAATATGTTTGATCTTCCCGGGTATAGCTTTTCCCCCTGACATCAGGGAAAGCTTATACCTTCAAGAAAAGAACTCAACAAGACACACGTTTTGTCAGAATTTGTCAGGCTTTTCATCATTCTGTGACGGTTTTTGCACAGGCTGCTGTAATGTTTGCGGGTTCACATTCCAGGGCAGGACACGCCAGTTCCACCCAGGCCACAATAGCCGTCCGGGTTTTTGTGCAGATATTGCTGATGAAAATCTTCGGCGTAGAAGAAGGTCGGCGCAGTCTGAATTTCGGTTGTGATTGCATCGCGACCTGCGGCCCTGAGAGCATTCAGGTATTGAGTGCGGGATTCTTCAGCACCCATCTTCTGCTTGTCATTCAGGGTGTAAATTACTGACCGGTACTGGGTGCCGATGTCATTACCCTGACGCATGCCTTGGGTCGGGTCGTGGTTCTCCCAGAACAGACGCAGTAGTGTCTGATACGAGATAACAGCCGGATCATAGACCACCAGAACAACTTCCGCATGACCGGTCATGCCGCTGCAAACCTCGCGATAGGTAGGGTTTTCAGTGTAACCGCCAGCATAACCTGCGGCTGTGGTATAGACGCCGTCCTGTTTCCAGAAAAGGCGTTCGGCCCCCCAGAAGCAGCCCATACCAAATACAGCCGTTTCAAGATTATCGGGAAACGGACCGGTCATCGGATTACCTGTAACCACATGACGGTCAGCTACCTGCAATTTCTCGGCGCGGCCGGGCAGTGCTGTTTCGGCCGACGGGATTGTGATTTTTTCAGGGGAGGTCGAAGAAAACATGTCAAAACCTGACTTGTGTTGATGGGCTGACCTGCAATTTAACCCAGATCGTCACTTTGGCAATCGCCTTCACGGTAAATTGTCTTTGAACATTCTTTTGGCGGCAGCTTTAACGGGCGCGATAATCGTGTTTACCAACGCCATCAGCGCCGGATACCGCCAATTTGAGACGCTCGAGACATTTGAAATCGACCATGTTAATGATCGGCGGCGGGATCAACCTGTTCATCGGATGTGTGTTTCTGCCATTGCCCCCGCCATTTTTTGGAATGGTTTTCATCGCAATCGGCATACCGATGCTGGCTGCGGGATCAAAGCGTACCAGACGTTTCATTCAATACCTGCGATGGCGATATTACCGACATAACAGCAAGATCGAGGCGATTATCGCACGACTGCCGGCTTTTCTTCGTCGACACGGTCGTAAGACGCGACCCGAAGCTCTTCACCGGCATCGTTCATTCGGTCAATGGTCGGATAAGTCGTCAAGTATCGGTACATCTCCCGGAAACAAGTCCGGGTCGTAAGCGAACCGTTCAGGCAGGGATCAGGGTGTCATGTGCCGGATAAGGCAATCAATCCCCGCCCGTTTCAGGCCGTTGCAGGCAGACTGTGCCTCGGACTGGCTGGCATATTGACCGGTCATCAGACGGAAAAACAGCCCTTGACCCTCAATCGCAATGCTTTGCACCTCGTGGCTTGCCCCCTGAAGAGTACCGTCGCCCATGGTTTCAAATTTCAGCCAGCGTGACTCTGCCATTTCGCGGGACCGATACGCTGCCAACTGCACTGTATAGTAAGAATTCAGTACCGGGGCAGGTTGCATTGGTTCCGCTTTGGGGGCAGAGGATGGCGGGACTGATTTTGTGTCGGGTTCTGGTTCTGGTTCTGGTTGCATTGTCGCTGGTGTACTACTGGTTGCGGCTGTTGACGTCGCATCCACCATCGGAACTTCGATCAGATTATTATTGGTGGCAGCTGCTTCGTCGGCGAGCTCCAGCGAGCCACTTTCAACCGGGCGCGTTGTCGACAGCAGCGCCTTGTTTGACGCGCTTGGGGTAACTGCATCCCCCTTGATGATGCCCGGTGTCGTTGCTGAAGCCGTTGTGACGGTTGTGGTTGTCCCCCTGGAGGCCGCCATTGAAGCAGATGGGGCAGCTATTTGTTTGGCAGAGCGATCAACAGATGTGAGGCGTGCGGTATTACTACTCACATCCATTCGCATCTCAGGGAGAGCTGTTGTCGAATCTTCAGGCTGTACATTGACGGCAATGGTATTTTTGTAGAAGTCACGATTTCTTTGCACCGTCGGTGGGTCGGGAAGTTCTGGCCCGGGCGCAACAATCGCCGAGGCGACGACCGTGTCAATCTCGCGTGATCGGGCAAGAGCCGGATTGGCGGCGTCCATTGCCTTGATGCGCTTTTGTGCAAGACTTGTGATCGTGCCGCTCAGCATGATGCCGTTACCGCAATTGATCGCGATTGAGGCATTCGGGTCAGCCGCCGTCAGCCAGAGATAAAGACGACGTGCCTTCGCGTGCTTCCCTTCTAGATCAAGTGCCATTGCATGGCGGAGATCGTCTGCCGGTTTGCCCTGAAGTGCTATCGGATCTTCTGTGTTGTCAACCTGAGGCAGGAGAGATGCTGTGTCTTTAGAAGAGCCGTCAAAGAACAGTCCGCAGGCCGCACTGTCAATCCCGGCTGTCATTGCGGTTTCTGACGGACGGTTGGTATCGCTTATCTTGATCTGGTTTGATGCGTCATCATCACCAAATAACGACATCATATCGTCTGACGAGCATCCGGAAAGCAGGGGGGTAAATAGGGCTATCGTCAGGCAGCCATATTTCCAGCGTGACAAGATGACAGACTTGGCGCTTTTATTGATCAATTGATTGGCACCTGATTTCCCTTTGAGCCCCCGGAGGTCCAATGCATGGACGTCACCAATTTTGCAATCGGGCGGCATACTGTCAAGCAGTCAGCGAAAACAGATAATCGATTTAGCTCCGCGTTTGGCAGGGTATCTTTTTTAGACAGGATTGACTGTGTAATCAGGATATCAGCGGTTCATTAATGGAACGATAATCCCGGCAAGGAGAACCAGAACCGTAATTGCAAGGACGATATTGACGATGCCCTTACTAAACTGGCTGGCAACGTCGTGGCTGACGCCGGAGTTTTTTGAACGTGATTTTGCCGTTCCGCCATTACCTGTACCACTTTCCTGACGGGTAAGGATTTTCACGACCTGCTTCTTATCGCGCTTTGTAGCGTCGTCATATTTGCTTTCGACGACGCGGACTTCGGTATTGTTGTTGTTGGTTAATGCATTTTTTGCGGAATTGATTGCGCTTTGATAATCCGAAAGCGTTTCCAAATCCATTTGCTGCCCGGTGCTGCGCACGACAACAACAGTATAGCTTTTCCGCATCACAGCATCAGGCATGGCCAAGTCCAATTCCATGTATTACCCACAAGAGGGGTAATACATGGCGACAAACATGCCTGTTGCAAAGCTATCCTAACGAATAGTTTTGGGAGGTCTTTCGTGGTGCAAACCTATTGCGGGATTTTGGCAGCCAGTTCTTTGTATTCTTCGCAATCCATGCCGCAGACTTTTTCCAACCGGGCGAGGTTTTCGCGCGCCATATCCGGTTTCCCGGTTTGGAGGAACAATTCACCTTGATATTCCAAGGCGCCTTTATGTTCGGGATCAATCATCAATGCGCGTTCGTAATTCTGGGCAGCACTTTCAAAGTCACCAGACTTGCGCTGACTATAGGCAAGATAGTTCAGCACATTGGCGTCCTTTGGATCTTCTTTGAGCATCGCTTCAAGGCTTTCGATCGCCGTGTCATATTTTCCGGCATCAATCATTTCGACGATTGTGGACAGATCGGGAGTGTCACTGCCCCAACTGCTGCCGCTGCCCATTGCCAAGGCAGCGGAGGATACGGTGCCCAATGCAAACGTCATCGCCAGCGATGCAACAAAATGACGGATTTTACCTTTGGAATTCATTGTCGCTACCTTTTTCAAGAAAACACATGCATCAGATACGTTGGGGACGCGGTTTCAGTTTCGGATTTAGCATAACTTTGCATTAAGTGCAGTCACGAGTTGGTGAAAGCGTTAAATCGGTAAATACTGAAATATATGAAGACCCGGGGAGTGTCGGTGAAATCTGTGGTTTCGGGAAACAAAAAAAAGGCCCGCAGTAAACATTGCGGGCCTTTGCTGTTTTAGCGTCGATCAGTCAATCAGAAGTCGGCCTCAATCATGCGATCACGGATTTCGGTTGCCATGGCTTCAGCCAGTTCGTCGATCCCCATGGTTTTCTGATGCTGGAAACCAAGGCGACGGACCGATGCTGTTTTTTCCTCTGCCTCGCGTTTGCCAAGGGCGAGGATCAGTGGGATTTTCGCATGGCTGTGTTCGCGAACCTTGTAGCTGATCTTTTCGTTGCGAAGGTCAAGTTCAACGTTCAAGCCTTTGGCTTGAAGTGTTTTTTTCACTTCTTCCGCGTAGCTATCTGCTTCGTTGGTGATCGAGCAGATCACCGCATGAACAGGCGACAGCCAAAGCGGCAGGCGACCGGCATAGTTTTCGATCAGAATGCCGATGAAGCGTTCAAGCGAGCCAAGGATCGCACGGTGCAGCATGACCGGACGATGCTTTTCACCGTCTTCACCCATATAGGACGCATCAAGACGTTCCGGCAGGACGAAGTCGGCCTGAAGAGTTCCACACTGCCAGTCACGGCCAATCGCATCACGCAGAACGAACTCAAGCTTCGGCCCGTAAAACGCGCCTTCACCCGGGTTGATTTCAAGCGTCAGACCGGCTTCTTCAGCAGCTTCGCGAAGGGCTGTTTCGGCCTTGTCCCAGATTTCATCGGAACCGGCACGGACTTCCGGGCGGTCCGAGAATTTGACGAGGATGTCGGTAAAACCGAAATCCTTGTAAACCGATTTCAGAAGGTCACAGAAAATCTTGGTTTCCGAGACAATCTGGTCTTCGGTACAGAAGATATGCGCATCATCCTGAATGAACTGGCGCACTCGCATAATACCATGCAGGCCGCCGGATGGCTCGTTACGATGGCAACAGCCGAACTCCGCCATACGCAGCGGCAGGTCACGATAGGATTTACTGCCCATACGGAAAATCTGCACGTGGCACGGGCAGTTCATCGGCTTGAGAGCCAGAACCTTTTCGGGGTCGTCTTCATCCGGGGTCGTGGTGAACATGTTCTCGCGGAACTTTTCCCAGTGGCCGGATTTTTCCCAAAGGATACGGTCGACAAGCTGCGGCGTGCGGACTTCCTGATAGCCTTCGGCATCAAGACGTTTACGGATATAGGTTTCGACCTTGCGATACAGTTTCAGGCCTTTGTCGTGCCAGAAAACCGAACCTTGGGCTTCTTCCTGCATGTGGAAGAGGTCCATTTCGCGACCAAGGCGACGATGGTCACGCTTTTCGGCTTCTTCAAGCATGTGTAGGTAGGCATCAAGGTCTTCCTGCGTTTCCCAGCAGGTGCCATAGATACGCTGCAGCATCTCGTTATCCGAGTTGCCACGCCAATAAGCACCTGCAACCTTCATCAGTTTGAAAGCCTTGCCGATCTTGCCGGTCGACGGGGCATGCGGGCCACGGCACAGGTCAATGAAATTGCCCTGACGATAGCAGGTGATCGTTTCGGTTTCCGGCAGATCTCGGATGATCTCGGCTTTGTAGTCTTCACCCTTTTCGAGGAAGAACTTGATAGCCTCGTTACGATCCCATACTTCGCGTTCGATTTTCTCGTTACGCTCGACGATCTTGTGCATCTGCTTTTCGATCTTGATCAGATCGTCCGGCGTAAAGGGCGTCTTGCGGGCGAAGTCGTAATAGAAACCGTTTTCGATGGATGGGCCAATTGTGACCTGCGTGTCAGGGTACAATTCCTGAACCGCTTCGGCCATGACATGGGCGCAGTCATGCCGGATCAGCGGCAGAACTTCCTTGTGCCCCTTGGTCACGATTTCGATGGCGGCATCAGTGTCGATTTCGCGCAACAGGTCGCGCAATTCGCCGTTAACGATGATGGCAAAGGATTTCTTTGCCAGCGAGGGACTGATGCTTTTGGCAACATCGAAACCCGATACAGGACCGTCAAATTCGCGTACGGCGCCGTCCGGAAGGGTGAGGGCAATCATGTCTGGCTCAACTCTGCTTTATCTGCGGGCATAAATGTCATGTGCGCATTTTTCAAACCCGCATGTTTACGCGGGCTTTAGGCACAAGAAAAGGAATTTCAGGATGAGGTCAAGTTCGCTCTTTGAAAAAAGCGACTGGGGAAGCAGCACAAAAAGCCGCGACGCCAAAAAGACGTGCAGTGATTGTGCATTCCATCAATTTCTTGTCGGCCATGCCGTGCATTGATGCTATTCCGTTAATTGAGAAGCCAATATAGCATCAAAAAAGAGCAGGGCAAGCCGTAACCCGGTTAAGATTTTACAGTAGTTCCTTGTTCTTGTACTTTGCCAAAATACCAGATTGAAACGGCGCCACCACGCCAAAGCCTCGTAAGGTAAGCCCCGCATGTCCAGCCCCGAAGTACGTCGAAACATTCTGTTTTTAAGTTTATGCGTTGCGTTGTCAGCAAGTGCTATGTCGCTGCTGTTTACCGTTGCCGCCGTGATCGGTTATTCGCTGGCGCCGGACAAGTCACTGTCAACATTGCCGGTTGCCTTCACCATGATCGCGATGATGGTAACGACCGCCCCGTCCGCGTTGATGATGAACCGGTTCGGTCGGCGGGTTGGGTTTTGGATCGGATCGGTGATCGGGATGCTGGGTGCTGTTTCCGGCATGGGGACGGTTTATTTTGGCAGTTTCTGGCTTTTGTGTGTGGCTTGTGCCTGTATCGGGTCTGCCAATGCCATCGCCATGCAATATCGTTTCGCGGCCGCCGAAGCGGCGCCGCCAGAGTTCCGTTCGCGGGCAATTTCACTGACCATGCTGGGCGGGCTTGCCGCCGCTTTTGTCGGACCAAATCTGGCAAGTTTTGCCCGCAATTGGTTCGAAACGGTTCCGTTCCTGGGGACTTTCGTGGCTCTGATCGGTTTGCAATTTCTGCTGGTTATTGCAATTGGCCAGTTGCGCTTGCCGGATATGCGCGGCACTAAGCATGATGAACCTGCGCGTCCGCTTAAAATGGTGATAGGACAACCCGCGGTGATAATAGCAATGATTGCGGGAGCGCTTGGCTATGCGGTCATGAGCTTTGTTATGACAGCAACACCGCTTGCGATCCTTGATTGCAATTACGAATTTGGCGATGCCGCGTTCATCATTCAGTGGCATGTGGTGGGCATGTATGCGCCGGGCTTCTTTACCGGCAACCTGATCCGCCGTTTTGGCGCTCTTACCATCATTCAGGTCGGTGCCGTGCTCAATCTGATCTGTCTGGCATTCGGTCTGGCAGGCGAGGATCTGATCGGCAACTTCTGGCCTTCTCTTGTGCTGCTTGGGGTCGGATGGAACTTTATGTTTGTCGGTGCCACGACGTTCCTTACGGAAAACTATCGTCCGGCCGAGCAGGCCCGCGTGCAGGCGATCAACGAATTTGTCGTGTTCGGGACAGTCGCGGTTGCGTCATTGTCCGCCGGTTCGATTTATGCTGGGGCCGGTTGGGCAACCTTGCTGTATTCCGCGGCACTGCCGGTTGGATTGGTGATGCTGGTTCTTGCCGGTTATGCATTGCGTTACCGTCGCCAGCACGCCTGATGATAAGAGGACTGTAAACAAAAAGGCCGCTTGATGCGGCCTTTTTCGTTTCAGTGATGCCCTGCGAGAATATCAAGCGCATGGGATCGGAATTCGCGATTGTAAAGAACCAGCGTGACCCATGCGGCGCCAATGATGAAGGCGACTGGGTGATAGAACCAGGCAAGCGCTGATAGTGCGAAGAAATAGGCACGAATGCCACGATTGAAGTTATGGGCCGACATCATGCTCATGCGCGATGCCCGGGCGGCGGCCTTTGCCGCATCCGGTGCGCTCGGGTCCGGGGCTGCACCAATCAGGATCGAACAATAGTTCGACAGGCGAAACGCCCAGGTGAATTTGAAGAAGGCGTAGATAAAGATCAGAACCAGCAGAACGACCTTGCATTCCCAGACTGCCGCCGTGGTTTCAACGGCAAAGGGCAGGGCGGATACCGTTTGGATTGCCTTTTCGGTGTAGCCAAGAAGTGCGATCAGACCAATCAGCACCAGAATGGTGGTCGAGGAAAAAAAGCTGATACCGGTGATCAGGTTGCCCGCGATGGAGGTATCGACCATACGCAGATTGCGTTGAAGCATCTGTTCCATCCAGCGATGGCGATTGCGCGCCATATGGGCCGAAATCGAATTGCGTCGTCGCGAACTTGCATCGGCGAATATGGTATAGCCCACCCACCAGATGAATGCCCAGCTGACAGCGGCGATGTCGAGTAACGTAAATTCGGGCATAATGTGATCCGTCTTTGAAATCGTTTCGGCCATAAAACACATTGATTGGCGATGCCATCCTACTGAGGATACATGATTGTTCGCAATCGGCTTTAATGTTTCCTGTATCCATTCCGATCTGTGATCCACGCATGTCTGATCCCTGATGACCCGGTGCGGGTTGTGTTTTTCACCGATACAGAGTATGAGCGGCGCAAATTTTCACTGGAGAGCGACATGAGCGACCTCGAAAACGATCTTGGCGAAGACATAGACTTCGAAGAATTCGAAGCGCATACCGAACAGCTTCTGGCCGAAGGCCGTAACAAGGACGATCTGTTCGAATTTATCGGCTTCCTGAACATCAACGAAGTCGGCACGCATATGATCGCGGCCGAGATGGTTCTAGACGAAGATGCCATCGACCAGATGAGCAAGACGCTTCGCAAGCTTGATGTGGATCTGGGCCCGCTTGGCGAACTGACCGGCGGCCTTAAAGGCGGCGAAGATGTCAAACGTGCGCTGGCGGCTCTGTTCCTTGAACTGGTCGAGCTTTGCGAACTTGACGAAGACGATGAAGATGCCGGCGAACTTTCGGAAGAAGCGCTGGTGCTTTTGAACTTCGTTAAACGCTTCAATCCGCAGATGCGTCGCCTGACGGTGGCGCTGACCGACACCGATGATGACGATGTCGCGTGCGAGTACGAAGTCACCAACTGGTAAGTCTTGGTGCTTGCCCTTGTGGCGAAATATCATGTAGGCAAAGGCAGGATGTTTTCATCCTGCCTTTTTCTTTGCCGGAGCCACCGCTGTGACCATAACCACCATAGACGGCGCATCTGCGCGGTTTCAATCCTATATCGATCGCCACGCAAACGGGCAGGAACCGAAGGAAGATGCGCCGCGTCTTCGGCAGTGGATCATTGACCATCAGGCCGATTTTGCCGCGATCATGGATTGCGATCTGAAAAGCTGTCCGAAAATCGTCTATGACTTTTCACGTAACGGGGATGTCGTGATTGGCGGCACCAGCGATCCGGCCCGGCAGACCGAAATCATGTGGCGGCAGATGGCCGATGCCAATGCGCCGGTCGGTATCGGGCGTTATCGCGAAGACCGGATATGCTATCAATCGGAACAGTTCAAAAATGATGGCGAGGCCCGTAGCCAGCATCTGGGGATTGATCTGTTCGCCCCGGCGGGAACGCCTGTCTATGTCCCGCTTGATGGCGTCGTGCACAGCTTTAATGACAACAATCTTCACCTTGATTACGGACCGACCATCATCCTTGAACACAACCCGGAACCGGGTGTGACTTTTTACACGTTGTATGGTCACCTCAGCCGTGAGTCGCTTGACGGATTGTATGTCGGCCAGCCGGTCGAAAAAGACCATCTTCTGTGCACCTTTGGTGATTTCCCGATCAATGGTGACTGGATCCCGCATCTGCATTTCCAGATCATTTTCGATATGCTGGACAAAAAGGGCGATTATTTCGGGGCGGCCAAGCCATCGGAGTGGGACATTTGGGAAAGTATCTGTCCCAATGCCAACCTGATCCTGCAAATACCGGAAAATGTGACCGCAAACCGGAGTGGCCAGTAATGCAGCCGCGACTTAAGGCTGGTATCTGGGTGCGCGGGCAGATTGCCATCTGCCAGTCAAAGCTGATTACGGCGATGGTCGCGCACAAGGGCAATGAAGATGCCGGTGCGGTTCTGCTGAAGCTCAATCGTTTTGCCGCTGGATGCTATGTCTATTCGCGTGTCACGACACTTGATGGCGATATGGGCTGGATGCAGGTAGCTGGCGGACCGGATGGCGGGCGCGAAACAGAATTTGCTTGTGACGAATACTGGCGCAAGCAGGTGAAATTTGATCGCGATGTCTGGGTGCTTGAGGTGGAGGATCACAAGGGCGAATACGAACTTGATGCGCCGTTGGTTGATTTCTGATGGACCAAAGTTCGTAAGTACAAAATCAAAAAGGGCCCGCAAAGAATTGCAGGCCCTTTATTTTTCCAGCGAACGCTAATCAGGCGGTACGCTGCAGCAGGTGGTAACCAAAATCGGTTTCAACCACGTCGGACGTGGTGCCGACTTCCATGTTGAAGGCAGCCGCATCAAATTCCGGAACCATCATGCCGCGGCCAAAGAAGCCAAGATCGCCGCCCTGCTGACCAGACGGGCAGTCAGAGTTTGTTTTGGCGACTTCAGCGAAGTCGGCACCATTGGCAATCTGGTCTTTGAGTGCGTTGATTTCGGTAAGCGCTTCTTCCTTGGTGCGGGTTGCACTGGAACGTGCCGAACCGGCATACATCAGAAGAATGTGCGATGCGCGAACTTGTTCACTCATAACTCGTCCTTTCTTCCGCGGGCGGCTTGCACACCGCGGATTTTCTGCAAGATTAGAAGTTTATGGAGAAGGCAAAGGGTCCAAACCGATGTGCAGGCGTATATTCACGTGTACATGGGCTTGGGCCCTAGACTTTCTCCATGCCTTGTGGCTTGTTACGACAAAATGATCAGAGATGAAAGAGAAGAGGCGTTTTAATGCTTGCTGTTGTTTCTCCGGCAAAGAAACTTGATTTCGAAACCGATGCACCTGAAATGGTCGTTTCAGAACCGCAATTTCTCGACGACACCGAAGAACTTGTTGAAGTTGCGCGTAAAAAAAGTCGCAGCGACCTGATGAAGCTGATGGGCATCAGCGAAAATCTAGCTGATCTGAACTATCAGCGGTTTGCGCATTTTTCACGTCCTTTTGATCGCACGAACGCCAAACCGGCAATTTACGCGTTCCGTGGCGACACCTATATCGGGCTTGATGCCGATACGATGAATCAAAAAGACATCGACTGGGCTGAAAACCATTTCCGGATGCTTTCGGGCCTTTACGGGCTTTTAAAGCCGCGTGATTTGATGCAGCCCTACCGTCTTGAAATGGGAACGCGGCTTTCGAACCCGCGCGGCAAGGATCTTTATGCCTTCTGGGGGGACAAGATTGCCAAACAGGTCAATGCGATCACCGCTGATCACAAGAACCGCAGCCTGATCAATCTGGCGTCGCATGAATATTTCAAGTCGGTGAAAAAGGATGTGCTTGACGGTCCGGTGATCACGCCGGTCTTCAAAGAGGTCAAAGCCGGTGTTGGCAAGGTCATTGGCTTCTCGGCCAAACGTGCACGTGGCACGATGGCGCGCTACATGATCGACAATCGTTTGGAAAAGCCCGAAGACCTCAAATCGTTCGATGTGGACGGTTATCGCTATCAAAAAGACCAGTCGAATGATAACGAGTGGGTCTTTACACGCGAACATGACTGACAACAGAACAGGTGCGATCGTATGACCGACGATCATCTCGAGCAGCTTGAAGATGACAATCATCTGCCGGAATCTCATCCGTTTTCCGGATATCTGCGGACCTTTTTCCGCGGGCCGGGGCGTTCACGCAGCCTGACGCGTGAAGAGGCATTTGACGCCTTTTCAATGATCCTGCGTGACGAGGTTGAGCCGATCCAGTTGGGCGCGTTTCTTTTGATGCTGCGTTATCGGGCGGAAACGCCCGATGAACTGGCTGGCATGATCGAAGCCGTGCGCAAGGCTGCCCGTCTTGAACTTGATGACGAAAGCCTGGTTCCGGAAAAATGCCATCCTATGCTGGATTGGCCATCCTATGCGGCAGGGCGTTCGCGTGGCTTGCCGTGGTTCGTGCTGTCGGCGATGTTGCTGTCGCGCAATGGCATACCGGTTCTTATGCATGGTTATAACTCGCATCTGACCAACGGCGTCGGGACTGAGGCCGCAGTCAAGGCCCTGAAGTTGCCGTTGGCAATGTCTGCAGATGAAGCACGTTCGGATATCGCATCCAAGGGCTTTGCCTATTTGCCGTTGCGCCATATTCACCCGAAACTTCAGGAATTGATTGGTTTGCGACCGTTGCTGGGCCTTCGCAGTCCGGTCAATACTCTGCTGCGTCTGCTTAATCCGTTGCAGGCGCGTGCAGCATTTCTTGGCGTATTCCATCCGGCGTTTCTTGATGTCCACCGGGAAACCGGCAAGCTTCTGGAATTGCCGCGTATTGGTGTAATCAAGGGCGGTGGCGGCGAGGCGGAACGTACACCGTTTAAGCATGTTGATCTGCGTATGCTTGATAATGGCGAGCTCAGCGATGTTCGCTGGCCCGCTCTTCTATCGCGGACCGAAAAGGACGACGAAGATAACAGCCCGGTGACCTTGCAGCATTTTCTGGCCGTCTGGCGCGGCGAGGTCGAAGACAGTGCTGCGATTGCGCGCATCAAAGGCAGTGCAGCAATGGGCGCGTTCCTAGCCGGTAAAGCCGACTACATGGACGAGGCTGAGGCATTGGTCGAAGGCTGGTGGGAGAAGCGCGATCGCAAGATCGGCTAACAGTGACGGCCTGCACGTGAAATTCAAAACACAAAAGGGGATGGTCAACGCCATCCCCTTTTTGATGTTCAGAACGAAGAATTCGGTTCCTTCAGGAACGCTGTTTCTTCGGGAGTGGATTCCCGGCCAAGGATTGCATTGCGATGGGGGTAACGCCCAAAACGATCAATGATCTGTTTGTGCCTGATTTCATAGTCGTGGTTGTTTTCCAGGCCCGGCTGATCAAACAGCTTTAGTGCAACTTCGTGGATCGCTTCTGATTCCGAATGCATATAAGGCATATAGAGAAAGCATTTTTCGGCGGGTTTGGTCAATTTCGCGTCAAACCCTTGGGCAACGGCTTCCTGGGCCAGAACAAGTGCCATCGTATCGCAGGCAAACGCATCGGGTTTGTCGCGATAGATATTGCGTGAAAACTGATCCAGAATGATGATTTCTGCCAGTCGACCATGTGCGTTTTTTCGCCAACCATATAGCTCCCCGGCTGCCGCGGCAGCATGAAAATCGGCAAAGCGTTCAGTGATATGACGATCAAGCGTGATATCTTTTTCAAACCATTGTTTGGGTTCTAGTTCCTTGAACCAGAAAACAAGGATGGATTCAGGTTTCATGAGGGCTTCCCGTTTTTTGATGTTGGCGCAGCATAGGCGAGCATGCAGGCGCCAGCAAGTCAGGCTTGGGATATGACGCCGTCCTGAAGGCGGACTGAACGCGTCGCGACCTGATCAAGAAACAGCCGATCATGTGAAATGATCAGCATTGCCTGCGGCAGGGAACGCAGAATTTCGATCAGACGTTTTTCGACATCGGCATCAAGCCCGTTGGTTGGTTCGTCAAGCAGCAGAATTTCGGGCGACATCGCTAGCACGGTCGCAAGCGCCACCAGTCGCTTTTCGCCACCGGAAAGCTGATAGGTGATCCGATTTTCAAATCCATCCAGCCCCAGATCCGATAGGGTTTGCTGGGCAATTTCTCGCGCATCTTCGCGTGATTGACCAAGGTTGAGCGGGCCAAACATCACGTCTTCAATAACAGTCGGGCAGAAAAGCTGATCATCAGAATCCTGAAACAGCAATCCGACCCGACCACGAATGGCGCGGAATTCGGCTTCTGTTTCGCATCTTGACCCAAGAATGGCGATCTCGCCGTTCTCCACCGGGACCAAACCCATCAAACAATGCAACAGGCTGCTTTTACCAGCGCCATTGGTGCCTAGCAGTGCCAGTCTTTCCCCAGTGCGCAGAGACAGGTTGACCCCATTCAACACCTTGCGCCCGGTGGGAAAGGTGAAATGCAGGTTTTTGGCAGTGATCAGATCAGCGCCGGACATGCGACCTCCAGCCCGATCAAAGTACCGATGAGAATAATGGTCGCCGCCGCAAACAGATAATCCTGCGGGCTTAACCGGGGCAAGGAGCCGAAATGCATATGACCGTGATACGCACGACATTTCATCGCCCAAAGAATGCGTTCCGAACGATCATGGCCGCGTACCAGCAGCATCCCCAGCAAATATCCAAAACTGCGCCAGCTATGGCGATTGTTGCGCGCGACAAAGGCGCGTGCCCGCATGGCAAGACGCAGGCGCATATATTCCCGCCGCAAAAGATCGATATAGCGAACGGTAAACATGAAAAGCGTCACCAGCTTTGCCGGTACGTAAATCCCCTGCAACCCCCGCCCCAGAAGGATTGCATCCATTCCGCCCACCAGTGCAATCACAACAAGGATCGCGGCATTTGCCTTAAGCGCGATCAGCACGGCCTGAAACAGCCCCTGATAACTGGCGTCAAAATCCCAAAGGGTGAACATCACCTGACCGGGAACGGTAAAGGGCAACATGATCAGCATCACAAGGATAAAGCCATCCATGGCCAAAACCATTTTAAGCGTTCTGGACCAGTCCGGTTTGGCAAAGCCGGTAATGATGGCAGCTACCAGAACCAGCATTACCAATGGTTGCCAGCTTGAAAAACTGATAGCGGTTACGATCAGCGCGAGAGCTGCCAGTACACGAAACCGTGGATCAATCCGCAACAGAGCCGAACTGGATCGTGACGGCACAAGGACATTTGTCTCTCCGATCATGGGTTTTTATTTTGCTGACGGGGGCGTGATTTTACGGCCTGAAACCAAGCAAAGACCCCGAATATTCCGACGATGACACCGATGCCACCCAGAAGGTCGGAAAATCGGACCTTGTCCTCATAGGCAACCAACTGCTCGCGCAAGGGCCGGACATGGCGGGATACAGCAGCGTCAATCAGGCTGTCCAACTCGTCCCGTGAAAGGGTGACCATCGCGTCAGAAGTGGCCGTGGCAATGGTTGTCGATGAGGGGTGTGTTTTTCTGCTTTGGAAAGATGACGCCGTGTCAATCTGGCTGACATCAATATTGATGTCTTCGCTACCTGACGGCAATTGAGCGGAAAGCTCATCACCATTGATTTTGAAGCTGGCGATATGGCCATCACCGGAATTGGCTTCGATGACATAATCCTGCCGATGACTGACGCGAAGTTTGAATTCGCCCTGATCACCTGTCTTTCCGGCGAAGACAACGCGGCCTGTATTATCGAGAAGTTGGATTTCTGCATCTTGCGGCCGGGCGCCACCCCCGAAATAGGCATAGCCGTCGATGACGTCACCGTTTCCCATCGCAAAAACGTGCAGGCTGTGTGCCCGTGCATTGACGCATGTGAACAGCGTGCCGATCAGAACAGCAATTGTATATAAAGCGGGAAATCGGGGCATCTATCAGGCAACGCTTCGAAGCGAACCGGCGGGTGCCAGCATGACTGGACGGACTTTCTTGACGAGATGAACGGCTGCCGCGGTGAGGATACCTTCAACCACCATAACCGGGATGTGGCTCATGACGACAAGCTTTGCCGTCGGAACAAATTCCTGTCCGCTGGCGGCAAGTGACAGGCCGACCATCATGCTTGAAAGGGCAATGGCACCGGACCCGGCAACAAAACCCGCCAGCAGCACCGATTTTCCTTCGGCACGTGCCAGAAACGGTGAAACCAGCCACCACATCAAAACGGCGGGCAGGGCTATATTGACTGTATTGACACCCAGAACCGTAATGCCGCCGAAACCAAAGAAAACTGCCTGCAACAACAGTCCGATGAATATCGCCGGGAAAACGGACCAGCCCAGCATCAAGCCAGCCAAACCATTGACAATCAGATGCGCACTGCTTGGCCCGACGGGAACATGGATCAGGGAGGCAACGAAGAAGACGGCACTCATCATCGCCACGCGGGGCATCGCATCAATATCGATTTTGCGAAGCCCGTAGCTGATGCCGGCAACAGCCAAAACCGCACCAGTGACAACGACTTCACTCGATAGGGCTCCGTCGACGATGTGCATGGTCAAATCCCTGTAAAGCGCATTTGCAATCCATCAGCTTGCAGGCAGGTGTGCAAACGGATGGAACGGCGCATTGATTTTATTGCGGTGGGGCATACAGGCGGTAAAACCTGCCTGAAAAGCGTAGCGATTTCGCTGTCGCGAAGTCAAGCAGGTTTCATATTTTTTATAAATAAGTATGACGATGCTGTGCGTCTGGTCGGGAGCATCAGTCCATCGCGTCGGTTTTGACCCAGATGACACCGCCGCGTTCGACCGGAACCTGATCATTCGATCCGGGGGCGGCCATCGTGCCATCTTCGATCAGGGCAGCAAACGCCCACCAACCGTCACGTGGCATGGCATAGGTGAAAACACCATTGCCATCGGCCTTGATGACCTGTGTTGAAAAACTGTCGTTCGGCAGCGTGATGCTGCCATCATTGGCATATTCAACCTCGACCTCGGCAAATGGTACCGGTTCGCCGTTATGACGGACGATCCCGCTAAACACATTTCCGGTCCAGATGCCATAGGGGCGGGCCAGGGGCTCTATCTCCACCGGGAAGCCGACCATCTGATCCCATTCTTCGCCCGCACCAAACGCATCAATGATCGTTTTGGTGTACTGGATGATGTATTTGCCCTCGGATGGTTCGAAATAGGGAACCGGTTCGACGTAAAGGGCATATCCGCCCGGACGATCAATGCTGATTGTTGCGTCAAACGCTGCTTTGCCATCGACCGTCTTTGCCACCAGACTGTCGCCAAGATCGGTTTTATTGCCGTTGGTCTGGATGCCAAATTGAACCGGGCGGGCCATTTCCATAGCCGGGCCATTGGTCATTGGGTGGGTAAAGGTCAGATCGACGTCAACATCGCGCCCGGTTTCCTGTGTCACCACATTGGTTGACGGGATCATCTTCTGGAAGTGGGCCTGAGCACCATGTTGTGCACTGATCAGCAACCCAAATGAGAAACCCATGGTCGTGATAAACCGAAAAGGAAACGACATCTTTCTGTCCTGTGATGCTGAAATGATGCCGTAGCCTATGGCGACCGATTTGTCGGGTCAATCCATTGAAATGAAATATTTCATAAAATATTTAAAAACGTATGATTTTCGGGATGTATCGAAACCGGCGATGAAGGCCGGTTTCGATATCGCCAGAGACTATTGTTGGCTGGTAGATGCCTCGACCATTGGCTCGTTATTGGTTTCCGATGCCAATCCCACATGCTTCTGGCGCTGTTTCTGCCGCCATGTGTCAAGGAACAGCAGGATTGGTGCCGCGATATAGATCGACGACGTTGTGGCGATCACAACACCAAACACCATCGGAACGGCAAAGCTTTCAACGGCAGACCCGCCCCAGAATGCCATAGGCACCATCGCAAACAGGGTTGTAAGCGATGTGAATAGGCAGCGCGCAAGTGACTGATTGATCGACATGTCGATGATTTCACGCATCGGCATTTTTCGATAAAGTCGCAGGTTTTCACGCATCCGGTCATAGACCACCACTTTGTCATTGACCGAATAGCCGATCAGGGTCAGCAGGGCGGCAATGGCGGTCAGATTAAAGTCGAGTCCCATAATCGCGAAAAAGCCGATTGTTTTGGTCACATCAAGGACCAATGTAACAATCGCGCCAACGGCAAACGGCCATTCGAACCGCCACCAGATATAGCCCAGCATTGCGAGGCTTGCGAAGATGACGGCACTGACACCGGATTGAGCGAGTTCACCGCTGACTTTGGGGCCAACGACTTCGGTGCGTTCAAAATCCGCTGCCGGATCAACGGATTGAACTGCTTTCTTGACGGTTTCGACGGCTGCGGTTTGTGCCTGTTCGCCGCCCGGCTGACGTTCAACCCGGATCAGGATATGGCCATCCTTGCCGATATCCTGAAGGCTGACATCGCCAAGCCCTAATGTTGAAAGTCCCTGTCGCAAGGTTCCAAGGTCAAGGGGACTGCTGCCGTCATCCAGATTGCCTCCTGCAACTTCGATCTGAATACCGCCCTTGAAATCAACGCCGTAATCAAGACCGGGTTTGAAGAACAACCCGATTGAAATGGCTGACAGCAAAAGCGACATACCGATGCCAAGAAAACGTGCCCGCATGAAGGAAATGCTGGTTTTTTCGGGCATGAAACGCCAAAGCGGTTCAATAACGAGCTTTTTCATCCGTGTGCGCCAGACGATTTCGGTCATGATGACCCGAACAACGGCAACCGCGGTAAACATGGAAATCAGAATGCCAAGACCCATCGTAATGGCAAAGCCGCGCACCGGGCCTGATCCGAACTCAAACAAAAGAGCAGTGGCGATAAGGGTTGTGATGTTTGAATCCACAATCGTGGCATAGGCACGCTTAAACCCGGAATCGAGCGCTATGAAGGCAGAAAGCCCTCGTTTGGTCTCCTCACGGATACGTTCGTTGATCAGAACGTTGGCATCCACGGCTAGCCCGATCCCCAGAACAATCCCGGCAATACCGGGAAGGGTAAGTGTCGCACCCATAAGACCAAGGGCACCGAATGTCAGCATGACGTTCAGACCCAATGCCAGATTGGCAATAAGACCCCAGCGGCCATAAAGGAAAAACATCAATCCGGTTACCAGAGCCAACCCGATCAATCCGGTATAAAGGCCCATTTCGATTGCATCGGCTCCAAGGTCAGGGCCCACAGTTCGTTCTTCGATTACGGTCATTGGGGCGGGAAGGGAGCCCGCACGCAATAGGGCTGACAGTGTCGTCGTTTCGCCGACCGTAAAGCTGCCGCTGATCTGGCCTGAGCCACCGGTTATTGCCTCCCGGATAACCGGCGCACTCAGGACTTCGTTATCAAGAACAATGGCAAAGGGTTTTCCGACATTGGCACGTGTGATATCGGCGAACTTTGCCGCACCGGCCGTATCAAACCGGAAATTGACAACCGGCTGATGGCTTTGCGGATCAAAACCGGCATGTGCATCTGTAAGATGATCGCCCGAAAGGGCCGGAGTACGATGCAGGTGATAGCTTTGGCCGTCCTTGTCTTTCAATGTAAGGATACTACTGTCGCGCCTGTCTGTTCCGTTACGGTCGGCCAACATATAGAAGCCAAGCTTTGCCGTGCTTCCCAGAAGTTTTCTGACCTGAGACGGGTCCTGAATGCCCGGTAACTGCACCAGGACACGATCACTGCCAATCCGTTGGATAGTGGGTTCGGACACACCGATCTGATCGATCCGGCCTCTAATGATCTCTAGGCTTTGCTGGGCGCTGGCGTCAACCCGATTGCGAATGCCTTGTTCGCTAAGTGCTATATAAATGCTGTTATCGCGCGGTGTTGTAATGACAAATTCCGCTGTCGATCCGTGTCGCGGTGTATCAACTTGCGCATTGGTAAGGTCTTTTAGGGCATCAAGGGCAGCGTCGTGATCCTTGGCGTCAGGCAGGGTTACAATCACCTGATCTTTGCTGATCTGAATGTTATCAGTCGCAATATGGGCCTTGCGGAGGGCCGTTGTCACATCGTCACGCGCGATTTCAAGCCGTTCGGCAATCATTGCTGCGGTATCGATTTCCAGAACAAGGTGCGATCCGCCTTTGAGGTCAAGCCCAAGGGCAACCTGTCGGGTGGGTAAAAAGGCTGGCCAGTTGGCAAGCTGGGCCGGATTGAAAAGGTTAGGCAGGGCTGTCAGGAATCCTGTCAGAAGGACAAGGGCATAGACAACCACACGCCATCTTGATGTACGCATGAAAAATTAACTCCGCACAGCATTCGAGCCGGGCCAGTTTGATGCCCGGCGGTGCTGTCACCTGATATTTCTGGAAACACGGCGCTGATCTGGCCGCAGTTTTAATTAACGGAAATCAGGCCCGAAAGGGCGGAGCACGCGGAGAAACCGGAAGAGTTTCTGCGCCATGTGTCGTGATCGTACCCGCCACAAAGATTAGGATCGCCCATTGCGCGGCGGCATGCGGTGTGACCGACGGCACAACTGCGGCATCATCGGGGAGGGTTGGCTGATGGGACGGTACATCGTCCGGGGTCTGGCGATTGCCTGCGATGGCACGATCTGGTGCCACCGGAAGGACTGCTTGCGACGGACCGCTATCGTGATTGACGGTGTTAAACGGATAGGGGAAAGTCACCCCATCGGAAAGCGGCTTGGCGGTGATTGAGGTTCCACCACCAAACAGAACAAGCGCGCAAGCGATCAGGCAAAATGAAACATGGCGCAACAGACCCGGTAGGGACTGGTTGCGCTCGGAATGATCTGTTGCCTCTGCGGCTTGGCTGACTGGTTGCGGCATGATGATCCGGCACGCGATGAAACAGCGCCAGATATGGCGTGACGACCAAAAAAAACAAGCCCGATAATAAAAATCTTATCGGGGAGTCCGGGGTAAACAAGAGGAATACGGAATGCTCAGGATGGTTTATGTCACGCCGGATGGCGGGCGTCATTGGGTGGATTCTGCCTGGCGGGAAACCGCGACACTTCATAATGCGGTTGCCAATTGTGCGCCTGGTGATCTGATCCGTTTGATGCCGGGAAACTATTTCCTGCCCGAGCCAGTCGATATTCCGATCAGCGGGCTTGAAGATCAGCCAATCATCATTCGCGGTGAATATGGTGCGACACTGGACGGTCGTCGCCCGCCCGATCCGGAAGTCTCGGCAACCGATCCTGAATGTGCCAGATATGCGGCGTTTCGCATCATCGGAAAGCGCCATATCCGCCTTGATAATATCCGTATCGAACGCGCATGGCCCAGTGCCGTTTATATCCGCGACAGCAACGATCTGACATTCAAAAACATGCAAATCCGTGGTGGAACATATGCCTTTTATGCAACGGGCGAGCATGCATCACGCATCACCATCGAAAATTGCGACTGGATTCAGGATGACGTGATCTGGCGTTACCTTCACTGGGCGATGATCCATGATGGTGAAATCACGCCGGGCAAGGAAGCCCCATATCGATATCTTAACGGTGCATTCTTTGGTGCGGATGACATTGCGGGCGATATTCTGATCCGTGGGAATGATATTCGACATTGCTATAACGCCATTCGAATGGATGTATCCGCGGCTAATATGCAAAAGCCTATCGGCAGTTTTAATCGCAATGTCCGGATAATCAATAACCGGTTCAGTTTTGTGCGCGATAACCCGGTCGAACCCGAAGCAACTGCTGTTGGCTGGTGGGTGGCCTATAACCAGTTCTATAACTGCCACAAACTGTTTTCGCAGGATAATCTGGCTGGCGGGTATTGGTATTATTTTGGCAATCGCGGCTGGTTCGACAGCCGCCCGGGGCCGGAAGGTGACGAAAATAATGGTGGTGCCGTTTTCAAATTCGGCAAAGCAAGCCACGCGCAGCCAAACCTGCCATTTGAATGCTTCCACAACAGCTTCTTCCTACGCCAGAAATACGTCAAAAAGGGCGCGACCAGAATGTGGCAGAACCGTCGCAATGCCATAGGTTATGCCGATCCGGTGACATTGCCGATCAATCTGATGTCAGTAGATCAGACATTGTTTGGTCCGACCGATGAACTTGATCTTGGAGAAGATCGCAGCGTGATGTTTTCCGGCGATTTATGCAATCATGCGACCTATCCGGCGATATTCGATGCTTGGCCCGGCGTGCTTTATAATCCGCGCCCGGCTCTCGGGCCGATATTCAAGGCGGGCATTTGCGGTGATCTGGAACTGGTTTCAGGCCATGCCGAAGGATATGACGATGCACTTGAAGTTCCAATGCCAGACGGCACTGTCTGGAAATCCGATCCCAAAAGCTGGCCAGGGGCATTAACTGGTAAAAGGCTGGTTACCGGGCCAGACTACGTGCCGGTTGATTTGGCATATGTCCGAGCCAGGATCGACGAAAACAATTAAAACGCAGGGGATTAGGTTATCTGGCGACGTTGTCGTAATATTGGGTATGGCTTGCAGCGAGGTGACGTAAGCGTAAATATATTGACTTGTAAGTCCCGTTGTTGCGATGCTGCGTTATTGCATTCATTCAATAAGAAAAAACATGAACGATAAGCTGTACAGCATTACCGAGCTTGCCGAAGAGTTCGACATCACGCCACGTGCCATCCGGTTTTATGAAACCAAAAGCCTGCTGTCGCCACAGCGGGCGGGTGCCACGCGCGTATACAATTACCGGGATCGTGCGCGCCTTATGCTGGTGCTACGTGGCAAGCGCCTTGGTTTCTCGCTTGAAGACATCAAGGAATATATTGATCTATACGACGCCGAACGGTCGGGTGCCGATCAGCTGGCGCATCTGATGCTGGTTGGGCGTCGTCGCATTTCCGAACTGGAACAGCAGCTTGAAGACGTTCAGACAACCTTGGGCGAACTTCGTAAAATTGAAAGCGAAGCTGCCGATGCGTTGCGCGAAAAGGGGATCGACCCGGAAAAGGCATTGGCAAATATCAAAGCCAAACTGATGCCTGAAACCGTGTGACTTGCTGACACTATCGAATTAGACAAAAGCCCGGCCAATATGACCGGGCTTTTTCATGATGGATCAAGCCGATATTAGGCAACGTCGCGTTGCAAGGGCAAGGTGACCTCGAATACTTCCTCGTCGGCAAGATATTTGCGCGAGAATCCCAGTTTTTCACAAAGCGTCAGCATCCGGCGGTTATCTGGTAAAACCTGTCCTATAAAGGTCTCTGTTCCTTTCTGGCGGCAATATTCGATCATCTTTTCCATCAGCAGACGGCCAAGGCCACGACCCTTGATGTCCGAGCGCACCATAATCGCATATTCGGCATGTTCATTATTGGGATCGATCACGACCTGAACAATACCGTGGATTTCGCCTTCTTCTAGACCATTTGGCACGATGGCAAGGAAGGCCATGTCTCGGTCGTAATCAAGCTGTGTCTGGCGGGCCATTTCCGAATGCGGCAATTCACGAACGGATCCAAAGAACCGGAAATGGATATCTTCGGGTGTCAGTTTCGACATGAATTCATAGTGCTTCGGTTCGTCCTCGGGTTTGATTGGGCGCAGCAGATATTTCGTTCCGTCATCCAGGATCAGTTCCTGTTTCAGATGACGCGGATAGGGATGGATCGCCAGACGCTGGTCATCGCTAACCACTTTCGGGGTTACCTTGATGCGGGCATCCAGCGCAATCACGCCGGTCTGATCAATCAGAAGCGGGTTCATGTCGAGTTCAAGGACTTCGCCAAGATGCACGACCAACTGCGACAACCGCACCAGCGTGACGTAAAGCTGTTCGAGGTTGACCGGCGGTACATCGCGATAACCGCGCAGCAGATTATAGATGCGCGTACCTTCAACAAGTTCGCGTGCCAGCTTCATGTTCAATGGCGGCAAGGCCATGGCCCGGTCTCGGACCACTTCGACCTCGACCCCGCCATGACCAAACAGGATCACCGGGCCAAAAATCGGATCGGTGGTCATGCCAACGATCAATTCACGCGCACCTGCACGCTTGATCATTTCCTGAACGGTAAAGCCACGCACCCGGGCGTTCGGGAATTTCTGTTTGACGGTCCGCAGCATCTTGTTGCCGGCAGCGCGCAGTTCCTCGTCACTGTCGATATTCAGAACCACACCGCCAACGTCGGATTTGTGGCTGATATCATCCGACAGGATTTTAAGTGCAACCGGATAGCCGATGGCATCCGCCGTTTCGACGGCGTCATCAACTGATTCTGCGGCTACGGTTTTGACCGTATTGATGCCATAGCATTCCAGAACGGCTTTTGCTTCCGGCTCGGTCAGCATATCGCGACCCGAATGGATGGCCGTATGGATGATCTGGCGTGCCTTGTCCGTTTCCGGCGTAAAGTCCTGCGGAACTGATGGTGGTGTTTCCATCAGGACTTCCTGCAATTTGCGGTAATTCACCATATGCTGGAAGGCCGCGACCGCGTTTTCTGGTGTACGATAGGTCGGAATCCCGGCGGCATAAAACAGGTTACGGGCCTTGGCGACCGTTGCCTCGCCAACCCAGTTTGTCAGGATGTTCTTGCGGCTGTCCTTGATGGCATTAATTACGCCTTGGGCAACTTCAACCGGGTCTGTGATGGCGGTCGGCGCATGCATGACCAGAAGGCTGTCGATATTGGGATCTTTCAGAACCGCATCAATCGACTTTGCATATCTTTCGCCCGGGGCATCCCCGATAATATCGACGGGGTTCGCATGTGACCAGGTTGACGGCAAAACACTGCTAAGCGCATCAATGGTGCTGTCTTCGAGTTTGGCCAGTTGGCCGTGCCGTTCAATCAGAGCATCAACTGCCAGAACGCCAATGCCACCCCCATTGGTAATAATGCCAAGCTTATCGCCCCGGAACGGACGCATGCGAGAAAGTGTTTCGGCGGCCGAAAACATTTCCGTGACCGTGTAAACGCGCAGAACACCGGCACGTTTGATAGCTGCATCAAACACGTCATCGGCACCCGCCAGCGCGCCGGTATGTGAAGCAGCAGCGGCGGCACCTTCGGCAAAGCGGCCCGACTTGATACACAGGATCGGTTTGTTGCGCGATGCGGCGCGGGCGGCGGAAATAAAGCCGCGACGTTCCTGAATGGATTCGATATACAGCATGATAGCGCGTGTGTTGGGATCGGAACCCAGATAATCGATCACATCACCGAAATCGACATCGTCGCATTCACCAAGCGATATAAAGTGTGAAAAACCGATGCCGCGTGCCGCCGCCCAGTCGAGAACTGCGGTACAAAGTGCCCCGGACTGCGACACAAACGCGATTTTGCCACTGCCGATGCTTTGATGGCTGAAACTGGCGTTAAGCCCGATACCCGGCACCATCAGGCCAAGGCAGTTCGGACCAAGCAGGCGCATCTTGTTGCGCGCGGCAATCTCAAGCATTGCCTGTTTGATGCTGCGGGTTTCGTCATGCTTCTCGGCGCCAAGGCCTGCCGTCAGGACAATGGCTGCCATGCATCCCTTGGCAGAAAGACATTCCATGGTCGGAATAACGGCCTTGGGTGGGACGCAGATCACGGCAAGTTCGGGGACGACCGGCAGGCTTTCAACATCAGGGTAGGCCAGAACACCGCCAATCGACTGGCTGCGCGGATTAACCGGCATGATCGGGCCGTCAAACCCGCCTGCGAGCAGATTGCGCATGATCACCTGACCCACGGAATGGGGCCGGTTCGATGCGCCAATGACTGCGACGGACTTGGGTTTGAAAAGATGGTCGAGATTAATGGTACTCATCACCGAATTCCCGCTTTGCCTTTGGCTGCGCGTCCTGTTGACAGGACGGCAGCCCGGATAAAATTGGTTTGGCATCAAACCACCCGGCGGATGGCATGTGTGCACGTGCGAGATCGTATTACGGTGACAAGTATATTGATTTGTTATGAGTCAATAAAGCACTGATGACCCAAAGATTTTACAGGAGTGTCACATCTTGTTCGTATCGAAATGATCAGGTGTTTTTCGACCGATGCTGCGTGCCATCGGATAGGGCGTTCAGCCACGGTGGCAGGTGAAAAAAGCTCATGAGCAGATACATTACAAACATGTCGTTAAAGTACGATCTATCGTCTGTTGTCAGGCAAATTATATTCGTGCTGCCTGCTTCAGATATGCCGGTGACAAGCGCCATGAGCGCAAATGCCGGGGATGCGGCAAATTGAAGCAACCGAGCTATCCGGAGGATGGCGGTATATCCACCATCCTTCGAGGCCATGCCGCCAATATATCTGCCTTGGCGATGCTCTTTGCCCATTTTGTATCTCTTGCCTGATGGGCCTAGTGGCATGCGGTTTTCTTGACGCTGTCAAACAGGCCTTCGACCGAACCGGTTTCAGTTTCGGTTTTCATTGCTGCCATTTCATACAGGTCATGGTGCCGCACCCATTCCATTTTGTTCGGGACATCTTTTTCGTCCCGCCCCTTGGGCATAAGATCAAGCAATCTGTATGTGCCCATCATGGCGTCGACCCCGCGGCCATAGGTCGAATAGGTATGAAAAACCTCGCCCCGATCGTTTTTGATGAAGGCACTCAGCCCCGGCCATTCTTCGAAGGCATATGGCCATTTGCCATAGTTGTAGTGAATTTCACCTTTGGCTGTTTCTTCCGGGGTGAAGCTGACATGGAAATCATAGTTAAAGTCACTTTCATGCGAGGAAATCCAGTTGAATTTCCAGCCCATGCGTGCGCGAAACCGTTCAATATTTGCAAGCGGCGCACGTGAAACGGCGGTGAAAGTGACATCGCGCTGCGCCATATGGACCGTTATACCGTCCATATGATCCGCCATGAACGAACAGCTCGGGCAGCCTTGTTCCCAATCGGGTCCGAACATGAAATGCTGGACAAGTAGCTGGCTGCGACCGTCAAACAGATCAGTAAGAGAACGTTTTCCATCAAGCGTATCGAACACGTAGTTTTTATCGATACGGACATATGGCAGTTCGCGACGTGCTTCAGCGATCTCGTCGCCAAGACGGGTCAGTTCCTTCTCGCGGACGAGAAGTGCCTTGCGTTCGGAAAGCCATTCATTGCGGCTGACGATACGCAGGTTTTCCGTGTTAGGTTTGGAAATCATTTTGGCATTCGTCATTTCTGTTTTCCTATCTTTCGGTTGACGATAGGCAAAGGTTAGGCGAAGGGACGTTCAACCGGGGAGTAACAAACGTGACGCAATTTGGGATGCCTGAATGGCCATAATGGATTCCCTGATCACAGCTGCCGCACGAGCCTTGTCAGCCGGTGATCCGCTTGGCGCGTTAAAATGCGTCGGTCTGCGGGATGATCCGCCGGCACTGGCACTGCGCGGTATTGCCTTGGCCCAGTTGGAGGATTTCGATCGTGCCAGGGCACTTCTGAAACGGGCCGCACGCGGTTTTGGTGCATTGGAACCTGTGGCACGTGCGCGTTGCGTTGTTGCCGAAGCTGAAATTGCACTGGTGTCTCGTGATCTGGCATGGGCCGAAAAGGCCCTTGATAGCGCCCGCCGGATACTTGAACAGCGTGGTGATCATGTGAATGCCGCGCATGCAAGGCAGCTTGAAATCAGGCATGTTTTACTGACAGGACAGCTTGAACAGGCCGAACAAATGCTCAGCGAAATCAATCCAGACATTTTGCCCCCGATTTTGCAGATTTCTCATGAAATGATCCTTTTTGGGATCGCTGTGCGGCGTCTTCAGGCGGGGGTGGCCCGCGCGGCCCTTGAACGGGCAAATCATTTGGCGCAGGCGGCAAAACTGCCGGTCCTGATCGCGGAAATCGAAAAAGCATATGTAACTTTGAATGCACCGGCAGCGCGGCTTATTGCAAAGGGCGAGGAGCGGCTTGTCATCCTGCAGGAAGTCGAAGACCTGATGGCATCGGACATGCTTGTTATTGATGCGTGCCGGTATGGCGTTCGTCAGGGGCAGGTAGCAATTTCGCTTTCAACCCGGCCGGTGCTTTTCAACCTTCTACGTATTCTTGGCGAAAGCTGGCCCAAAGATGCCCCCAGAGATTCTCTTTTATCGGGAGCATTTGGTGTCCGGTATGTTGACGAAACGCATCGTGCCCGATTGCGGGTCGAAATCGGTCGGTTGCGTAAACTGATCCGGGTTTTCGCAAATATTACGGCAACGGATTCCGGTTTTATCCTGAAGCCCAAATCTGTTGGGAAAAATCAGTCGGTAATGGTTCTGCTTCCTCCGATGGAGGATAATAACGCGAACATTCTTGCGCTTTTGGCTGATGGCGAAGCATGGTCGAGTTCGGCATTGGCGATCGTGCTTGATACCAGTGCACGGACCGTGCAAAGGGCGCTTGAAGAATTGGCGCGTGCTGGCAAAGTTCGTGCAATTGGCCGCGGACGCGCACGGCGATGGACGTCACCACCACCGCCCGGTTTCACGACAACATTGTTACTCCCTGGCCGACTTCCCGTTGACTAGGCTGTGTCTTGCGTAAGCGAAACACAATCATAGAAAGGGCTTGAAAATGACTGATCGAAAAGCTGAGATTCTTGCCGAATATGGGCCTTTCCCGGGTATAGATAAGGTGCATGGGGTAACATATGATGGATGCCATGTGTGGATTGCTGCTGGTGAAACGATCCATGCAATTGATCCCGACAACGGAACCCCGATACGCATGATTGAAGCCGCTGCCGATGCTGGTACGGCCTTTAACGGTAGTCACATTTTCCAGATCGCCGAGGATCGCATTTACAAAATCGATCCGGAAAGCGGCCATGTTCTGGATTCCATTCCGGCACCCGAAGGTGGCAATTCCGGCATGGCTTGGGCAGAAGGCAGTCTTTGGGTAGGGCAGCATCGCAACCGGAAAATCCATCAGGTCGATCCGCAAACGGGCGAAGTCCTACGCACGATTGAATCAGATCGTTTTGTCACCGGTGTTACCTGGATCGATAACGAGCTTTGGCATGGAACGTGGGAAGGTGATGAAAGCGACGTTCGCCGGATTAACCCGCAAACCGGCATGGTTCTGGATCGGTTGACAATGCCAGCCGGTGTTGGTGTATCCGGTTTGGAAAGCGACGGTATCGCGCGTTTCTTCTGTGGTGGTGGTCCCAGCGGCAAGGTTCGGGTCGTCGGGCGGCCGGCACGGCCATAATCGTCAGTGAAGATGCCCGTGGTTGCCTTCGTCATCAAAACGATCGGACTGTTCTATCCATTCCTCGACCTCGTGGGCACTTTGCATCGCCAGCGCAATTTCAAGGTCGTTTTGAACATGGGCGAGACTGTCAAACATCGGGCACCAGCCAAATGCCTGAATACGTTCATCTGTCGTAGATGAAATCGTATACAGATCACCATCGATCCGGTGCACAAGGCCATGGATGACATCATCTTCACCGATGATCATCCAGCCATCCGTTGCACCGGCAAGCGTGCCAAGCTTCACTTGCTTCAATTCGATTTTGGCTGTTTTCATGGTTGATCAGTCCGATTTCTGGGGCAGGTGTAACAATATCAAAAGAAAAAGGGACCGAACAAGTTGTTCGGTCCCTTTTTAATTGGCTCCGGCAGCAGGACTCGAACCTGCGACCCAATGATTAACAGTCATTTGCTCTACCAACTGAGCTATGCCGGATCAGGGTTGACGCTCCGTTCGAAGCGCGTGGCAGGGGTATAATAAAACGGCTTTGTTCCCGCAAGACCTTTTTGTGAAAAAATGACCCGAAATTTGTCTTTTTTAACTGTACCGGGATATCCGTCGCTTTCCGGTTTATTGAATACAGGTTTCCTGTGCCTTTAAATGCTTACGGGACCGGATGACATTGTGCGGTGACCAGAATTTCAAACCAGTCCTGACGGTCAAACTGAGTGCTGCAAGACAGTGTCGCGTCTGCAATGCGATGGGCTTTCATGGTGCCAAGTACTGGCACCGGCTGACAGGGCAGGTGAAGCAACCAGGCTATCGCTACTTCGGCAATGCCGGGCAGGGCGTATTTGTCGCGCATTCTTTCAAGAACGGGGCGCAGACGTTTGGCTGCCACGTCGTTTTCGGTGTTAAACAGGCGTGCGCCGCCCAGTGGCGACCAGATCATCGGGTGAATGCGGTTTTGTTGCATCTGATCGAATGTGCCATCAAAGATCGCAGCAAGTTCTAGCACCGAACATTCGACCTGATTGGTGGCAAGCGGCACATCAAGGCGGCTTTGCAAAAGATTGAATTGTGACGGAGTGAAGTTTGAAACACCGAAATGGCGTACTTTTCCCGCCCTGCGAAGTTCGTTGAAGGCTTCGGCAATCTCGTCTGCGATCATCAGGGGATCGGGGCGGTGGATCAAAAGCATGTCGATATGACTGGTTGCCAGATTGCGCAGTGAATTTTCAACCGATTGCAGGATATGGGCCTTGGTCGTGTTGTAGTGATTGATCCGGTGATCGGGCCGCGTATCCTTGACCAATGCCACGCCACATTTGGTGACGATTTCCATTTTGCGGCGCAATTCCGGCGCTTTTGCCAATGCCTCGCCGAAATAGGCCTCGCATTCGTAACCACCATAAACATCAGCATGGTCAAATGTCGTAATGCCAGAATCAAGGCAGGCGTGGACCAGTTCCAGAATATCCCCGGTATTCCTGATATCCGCGCTGTTGCGCAGACGCCATGCCCCCCACGCCAGTTGCGAGAAACTCAGATCCTTGGCCATTTGGCGGCGTGAGACAGGAGATGACATCTATCGATCCTTCGGGAAATTTATTGCGACTGGTTGCGTCATTGGTAGCAATTTGCGGGGCAGGGCACAAAAGCAAAAACCCCCGGAACAGAGTTCCAGGGGTTTGTGGCTCCGGCAGCAGGACTCGAACCTGCGACCCAATGATTAACAGTCATTTGCTCTACCAACTGAGCTATGCCGGATTAGTGGAGGCGCGAGCCGGAATCGAACCGGCGTGCAAGGATTTGCAGTCCTCTGCGTAACCACTCCGCCATCGCGCCTTAGCGTTGGCTGGCCGGTGTATAGCCCTATCGAATACAGGCCGTCAAGCACCCAATTTTACATTTTTAAACAGAATGCAGACCGGGGGATCGCCAACAAACAATTTGCGCCCGGGTAAATCCATTCTGGATATGTTTTCAACATGTTTTAGCGAATAATTGCTCCGATCTTCTTGATCCGTTGTTGTCAGTTGCCCATGTGCTGACTATAAACAGGGCAACATCTGTGACGTGGTTTTGGGGACAAAGACCGGTTGCAGGCTTTTTCTCGCGAGAATTTTCAGGTCAGATAAACATGGATTACCAAATCGCGCGCCGTAACATGGTGGAAAATCAGGTTCGGACCAACAAGGTCACCGATCCCTTGGTCATCGCTGCGATGGAGGAGGTTCCACGCGAACTGTTCCTGCCGGAAGGCAAACGTGGCATTGCCTATGTCGATGAAGATATTCCTGTCGGAAATGGCCGGTATGCGATGGAGCCGATGGTAATTGCGCGCCTGATGCAGTCTGCCGAAATCTTACGGAGTGACGTCGCCCTGGTGATCGGTGCGGGATATGGCTATACGGGGGCGGTTCTGTCACGTGTTGCCGAAACCGTGGTTGCGGTCGAAAGCGACAAGGAAATGGCATCGATTTCCGAAAAGACCTTCCAGGCTCACAGCTATGACAATGTCATCGTGGTCGAAGGCGATCTGGCCGACGGCTATGCCAAGCAGTCACCTTATAACGTTATCGTCTTTGACGGTGCGGTTGCTGAGGTTCCGGCCAATATTCTTGGTCAGTTGTCCGAAGGTGGTCGTTTGCTGGTTGTGGTCCGCGCACCGGGCAAGGTTGGCGTGGCACGTCTTTATGAACGTGAAAATGGTGTTGTCGGGCATCGTGATCTTTTCGATGCGAACATTCCCTATCTTCCCGGGTTCGAGCCGGCGGAAAGCTTCATATTCTGATATGACTTTGTTTTGCCCGGGGATATCTCCGGGCAAAATTTTATCTAAACCAGCCGAACAACCTATCAGGAAACCAAGGCAGGCAAATGGTGCGCGATATCCGATGCAGTGAACTGGCAGCGAGCCTTGACGGAACCAATCCGCTTTTACTGGTCGATGTCCGCGAAGATTGGGAAATCGAGATTTGCGCAATTGCGGGCGCGATCCATATTCCTCTTGGCAAACTGGCTGACAGGGCAGGGGAATTTGCCCCGGAAAAGCCGGTAGCACTTCTTTGCCATCATGGTGTTCGCAGTCGTCATGCCGCGATGCTGCTTGAGGATCGCGGATTTAAAGATGTTTTTAATGTTGCGGGCGGTATAGATGTCTGGGCGCTGGAAATTGACCCGGATATGACACGTTACGATTGATGATTTGACGGTGGGAAAAGACGGCAATTTTATTTTTTCTCAAACAATTGCCTCTTTTCTTGGAAAATTTTCGTTCCGTCGTTACCATATGCGAAACTGCGCCGGGGTCGGGACTTGGTGTAGGATCTTACAAGGGTAGATAAATGTTAAAACGGTTCTTGCTGACCTGCAGTATTCTGGCCACCGGCGGTATCGCTGCCAATGGGGCTTCTGCAGAGAGCCTTGAAGAAGCTTTGATCAAGGCATATCAGAGCAACCCGACGCTGGAATCCGGTCGTGCGGCGCTCCGTGCGACGGATGAAGAAGTCTCGCAGGCGCTGTCAAACTGGCGCCCGAACGTTTCGCTTTCGGGCGAAGCTGGCTTCCGGGACTTGAATACTGATCAAAATGGTACTGAAACCGACAACAGTCTGACGCCTTATACTGTTGGCGCAGAAGTTGTTCAGCCACTGTATCGTGGTGGTCGTACCGTTGCTGAAACTGATCGAGCGGAATCGCGTATCCGTGCGGCACGTGCAGCCCTTCGTTCTTCTGAACAGGATGTGCTGCTGCAGGTGGCGACTGCTTATTTCAACGTTCTGCGTGACACAGCTGTTGTCGAATTGAACCAGAACAACGTTCGCGTTCTGGAACGTCAGCTTGAAGCAACGCGTGACCGTTTTTCGGTTGGTGAAGTGACCCGTACCGACGTTTCACAGGCCGAAGCCCGTCTTGCCGGTTCCAAGGCCGATCTGATTTCGGCTCAGGGAAACCTTGCAAATACCCGCGCGCAGTACGAGCGTCTGGTAGGGAACAAGCCCGATAACCTTGAAATTCCGAACCCGCTGTCTGGTTTGCCAACCAGTGTTACGGATGTTCTGGCTATTGCCCAGGAACAGCATCCGGACGTGGTTCAGGCCCAATATACCGAAGACGCGGCGAAATCTGACATTCGCCTGAGCGAAGGTTCGCTGTATCCGGAAGTCAATTTCACCGCCGGTGTTCAGCGTGCTTACGAATCCTCGCAGGAGGATTTGACGGCTGACAGCGCCGAAGTCCTCGCTCAGGTCACTGTGCCTCTTTATCAGCAGGGCGCGGTTTATTCATCGGTTCGTGCCGCTAAACAGACTGCCGGTCAGGCCCGTGTTCAGGTCGACGAAGCACGTCGTGCGGTGATTGAGAACGCCACCAGCTCTTGGGAAACCCTTGTGACGGCACGTGCCAGCATCGAGTCACAGCAGGCACAGGTCGCTTCAGCCGAAGTCGCCCTTGATGGTGTTCAGCGCGAAGCATCTGTCGGTTCGCGTACCGTTCTTGATGTTCTTGATCAGGAACAGGAATTGCTGCAGGCACGCGTTAACCTTGTTGGTTCGCGCCGTGATGCCGCGGTTGCCGAATTCCAGGTCAAGGCAGCGATGGGTGCCTTGAATGCGCAGGTTCTCGGCCTTCCGGTCGAAATTTATGACACTGAATCCAACTACAATAAAGTCAAGGATCAGTGGTGGGGAACGGACTGACCTGAATACTGACAGGGCCTTCGGGCCCTGTTAGACCTTGGGGAGAAGGGCGGTTCGGTAATGAAATCTAGTGCGGAAGTTAAAAAATGAGTGACGGGCAACAAGAACCTTCAATGGAGGACATCCTCCAGTCCATCCGCAAGATTCTTGCTGATGAAGGGGATGACGACAAGAAACAGGCCGCTCCTGAACCAGAACCGATGCCGGAACCTGAACCAGAGCCCGAACCGGAAATAGAAGAAGAGATCGACGAGCTCGAACTTGACGAAGAGCCCGAAGAACTTGAATTCGACGAAGAACCCGAAGAACTCGAACTTGACGAACCCGAGGAAGAGCTCGAACTCGACGACATGCTCGATTTCGACGAAACCCCGGAAGAAGACGAATTCGAAGAGCCCGAACCAGATCCGATTGATGACTTCGATGAACCCGAACCGGCAATGCCGGCGGTTTATGAGGACGACGAAGATGACGAGCCGCTGATTTCGCGTGTTACCGAAAACACGGCAACCGGAACCATCTCGGATTTGGCGCAAGCAGTTGCAAAGAAACGCGCTGTTGCTCTCGGCCTTAATGCGGGCCATATCACGCTTGAAGATCTGGTGCGTGATATGTTGCGCCCGTTACTTAAGGAATGGCTTGACGAAAACCTTCCCTATATGATCGAACGCCTTGTGAAAAAGGAAATCGAGCGGATCGTGAACCGCGCCGAAGACCTGTAGGCGAGCCGAAATATGATTCACAGCGGCGCGCCACCGGTGCGCCGCTT
Source organism: Thalassospira lucentensis (assembly GCF_001613805.1). Classification (GTDB taxonomy): domain Bacteria; phylum Pseudomonadota; class Alphaproteobacteria; order Rhodospirillales; family Thalassospiraceae; genus Thalassospira; species Thalassospira lucentensis_A. The sequence continues at coordinate 279,848 of NZ_LPVY01000003.1, read as the reverse complement.
TTTCTTTGTACAGTGATAAAACCCGCAGCGGATCAAAAGACCATGTTGGAGAAGACATACAGCCCGGCCGACGTTGAAGGCAGACTTTACGATAAATGGGAAAAATCGGGGGTATTTGCTGCCGATCCGGCATCGAATGCCAATCCCTATGTCATTATGATGCCGCCGCCCAACGTGACCGGCAGCCTCCATATGGGGCATGCGCTGACCTTTACGCTGCAGGATATCCTGGTGCGCTATAACCGGATGTCGGGCAAAGACACCCTGTGGCAACCCGGTACTGACCACGCAGGTATCGCAACGCAGATGGTTGTTGAGCGTCAGCTGGGCGAACAGAACGTCACGCGCCATGACCTTGGCCGCGAAAAGTTCGTCGAAAAAGTATGGGAATGGAAAGAAAAGTCAGGCGGTACCATCACCAACCAGCTTCGTCGTTTGGGCGCATCGCCGGATTGGCCGCGTGAACGTTTCACCATGGATGATGGCCTCTCGGCTGCCGTGCGCAAGGTGTTCGTGACCCTGCACAAACAGGGCCTGATCTATCGCGACAAGCGTCTGGTCAACTGGGATCCAAAACTTCTGACCGCGATTTCTGACCTTGAAGTCGTTCAGAAAGAAGTCAAAGGCCACTATTGGCACTTCAAATATCCGATCGAGGGCAAAGAAGGCCAGTTCATCACTGTTGCCACCACCCGCCCGGAAACCATGCTGGGCGATACCGGTGTTGCGGTTCATCCGGATGATGAACGTTACAAGGACCTGATCGGGCAATATTGCATTCTGCCGATCGTCGGTCGCCGCATCAGAATCGTTGCCGATGAATATGCCGATCCTGAAAAAGGGTCGGGTGCGGTTAAAATCACCCCGGCACATGATTTCAACGACTTTGAAGTTGGCAAGCGCAATGATCTGGAAAAAATCAACATCATGGATGACCATGCGCGCATCAATGATGAAGCGCCAAATGAATATCGTGGTCTTGATCGTTTCAAGGCACGCGAACTGATCGTTGCCAAAATGGAAGAGCTCGGTCTTCTGGAGAAGATCGAGGATACCGTTCACATGGTTCCGTATGGCGACCGTTCAAACGTCGTGATCGAGCCTTACCTGACCGATCAGTGGTTCGTGAATGCTGAAGTTCTTGCCAAACCGGCGACCGAGGCAGTTGAAGACGGCCGTATCAAGTTTGTGCCCAAGAGCTGGGAGAACACGTATTTTGAATGGATGCGCAACATTCAGCCTTGGTGCATTTCGCGCCAGCTGTGGTGGGGCCATCGCATTCCGGCATGGTTCGGTCCGGATGGTGAAATCTTTGTCGAGGAAACCGAAGAAGAAGCTCTGGCTGCTGCCAAGGCGCATTTCGGCAAGGATGTTGAACTGACCCAGGAAACCGACGTTCTTGATACATGGTTCTCGTCGGCATTGTGGCCGTTCTCGACCCTTGGCTGGCCGGATAAGACCCCGGAACTGAACAAATATTATCCGGGCGATGTGCTGGTTACCGGTTTTGACATCATCTTCTTCTGGGTTGCCCGCATGATCATGATGGGCATGCATTTCATGGATGGTAAAGTTCCGTTCAAGGATGTCTATATCCATGCACTGGTCCGTGATGAACACGGTCAGAAGATGTCGAAATCCAAGGGTAACGTGATTGATCCGCTGGAGCTCATTGACGAATATGGCTGTGATGCTCTGCGTTTGACCCTGACGGCACTGGCTGCACAGGGGCGCGATATCAAACTTGCCGCGTCCCGCGTCGAAGGGTACCGGAACTTTGCGACCAAGCTTTGGAATGCGGCCCGCTTTGCGGAAATGAACGAATGCAAACCGGTTGACGGTTTCAATCCTGCCAATGTCAATTCGACACTGGCACGCTGGATTGTTGGCAAAACCGCCGAGGCTGCCAAAACCGTTGCTTTGGGTATCGAAAGCTATCGCTTCAACGATGCCGCAAATGGTGCGTATCAGTTCGTTTGGGGGACTTTCTGCGACTGGTATCTGGAACTGGCAAAGCCGGTTCTGATGGGGCAGGACGAAGAAGCAAAGGCCGAAATTCGCGCGGTGACTGCATGGGTTCTGGATCAGATTCTTTTGATTCTGCATCCGGTCATGCCTTACATCACCGAAGAACTTTGGGAAAAGTCTGCCGACAATCGTGCAACACTTCTGATGTCGCAGGCTTATCCGAAATTCGACGATGTGCTGATCGACCGTGTCGCCGAAGATGAAATCGATCTTGCCATCCGACTGATCGGTAACATCCGTGGTGTTCGTTCCGAAATGAACGTACCGCCTGCGGCCGAAGTACCGATCTATCTGGTCGATGCGTCTGATGCCATGAAGGCTGCGGTGACCGCACAGGAAGCCCAGGTTAAACGTCTGGCACGTGTGGCCGCGGTTGAATTCAACGGGCAGGGCGATGTCGAAACCATCGCCAAAGGGGCAATCCAGACCGTTGTTGATGGTGTGACCGTATTTGTTTCGGTTGCCGATTTCATTGATATTGCGGCTGAAAAATCCCGCCTTGAAAAGGAAATCGACGGCAAAACCAAATATATCAAGGGGCAGGAAGGCAAGCTTTCCAACGAAAGTTTTGTGAGCCGCGCACCTGAACATATTGTCGCGACCGAAAAAGCCAAGCTTGAGGAAGCCCGCGATACCCTTGCCAAACTGCAGGAAGCACATGCTCGCATCGCGGCGATGTAATTCCGGTTGATGTCATTACGTCAAAGGGCCAGTCCATCGGATTGGCCCTTTTGCGTTGCGCACATCAATATCTTTGACAGATTTTTGAAATTCATCCTCGCCAGAATGCCAGAATCGCATAAATTGGCGGCCATTCCGTCACACCGCGATCCGCCGAAACGTTATCCAGACCACAGGTCGAAACCGTAAAATGCTGATTGAAGAATGCCCCTATATCGAACCGCTTGACGCTTATGGCGCTTTTTCCGGATTCGCAGACAGTCATTTTCTTGATTCTGGTGACCGGGACCGCTTTGCTTATGTCGTTGCATCTCCGCTCCATAAACTGACGACCAAGAACGGGCAGGTGGTGCTTGACGGTTTTCCTGTTCCCGGTGATCCCTTCGCGGTTTTTGCCGATCTGATGGCGCGGTATCGTATGGAATCAGCTCCGGATTTGCCGCCGTTTCAAGGCGGGGCTGTCGGTTATTTCGGATATGAGCTTGCGCAACAGCTCGAATCGCTTCCCAAAGCCCCGCAAGACTGGCTCAATATGCCCGATATGGCGGTTGGTATTTATGATCTGGTCATCGCATTCGATCAGATTGAACGCCGCATGTGGCTTATTTCGACGGGGATTCCCGAAGCATCTGCGTCAGCACGGGAAAAGCGCGCTGAGGATCGCATGGAATTGATTCGCAAATACCTGCGTTTGGCACGCCCCATGGGCGAGATTCCCGATGTACCGCATGTGCCCGATATAATGCCGTGGCAATCAAACTTTGACTGCACCGGGTACGAAAACGCAGTTCAGACCGTTGTCGACTACATTCATGCCGGAGATATTTTTCAGGCCAATCTGTCGCAAAGCTTCCGGGCCGAATATGCCCATGATGCTGTCCCGAAACGGTTTGACCTTTATCGTCGTCTAAGTCTTGCCAGCCCGGCACCTTTCGGGGCTTTCCTGAATTTTGGCGAGGTCGCGGTTTTGTCAAACTCGCCAGAACGGTTTCTGAAGGTCACCAACGGCCATGTTGAAACCAGACCGATCAAGGGTACCCGACCACGTGGCAACATGCCCGTCGAAGATGCTGAGCTGGCACAGGAATTGATGTTATCTGCAAAGGATCGTGCAGAAAACATTATGATTGTTGATCTTTTGCGCAATGACTTATCAAAAGTCTGCAAGCCGCACACAGTTGAAACACCACAGATTTGCATGCTTGAAAGCTATGCCAACGTCCATCATCTGGTTTCGACCGTCACCGGTGAATTGCAGGATGGCAAGACTGCCGTGGATTTGCTGGCCGCCTGTTTCCCGGGCGGATCCATCACGGGGGCACCGAAAATCCGTGCGATGGAAATCATCACCGAACTTGAAGGGGCTACACGCGGCGCCTATTGCGGAGCAATCGGCTTCATCGGCTTTGATGGCAGTATGGATACCAACATTGCGATCCGCAGTATTTGCGTGAACCAGGGGCGCATGGCATTCAATGTCGGCGGCGGTATCGTTGCCGATAGTATCCCGGCAGGGGAATATGATGAAACGCTGGTCAAGGCTGCCAAGCTTTTCGAAGCGCTGGGGATTAATCCCGATGGATTAAAACCTCACTGAACCAAACCTAAGCTAGGTTTTCGCCATTTTTACTCCTCTGTCAGGAGGATTGCGGCCGCGGGCACAATGAGGTTGCTGCTAGATATAATTAAGAACATAATGGGAACATATCAAGCCGGACGAGAATACTTATACCGGTTTCCAAATCCGGCGATGGTTCGTCTGCACGGTAAAATGTGCTGTATTAGCCAGAGTATTCTCGGAACGTTTTCGTGTTTACAGGCCTTTATATTCTAGCAATCAGGGGAAGATAATATGCCCTACACTAATTCCGCTGCCTCAAACCTCAATCATGGGTTTGCTGTTGCCATCAATATAGTGGCCAAAGAAGGCAAGGGTGATGCCATGGCCGAGATTCTACGGGGGCTGATTGAACCGACAATGTCGGAAGAAGGTGTGAAATTCTTTGTGCCATATCGTTCTCCAACTGATCCCTTGTCATTCTTTGTTTATGAGCTCTATGTCGACGAGGCCGGATGGGAAGCGCATAACAATGCACCTCACTTCCTGGACGTTGTTGATGAACTGGTTTCTCTGGCTGCCCATCGTCAGCGGATACCATTCGTTCCTTTTGCCTAACGCAGATAACCCGCTGCGGGATATATAGAATTAATCCCGATGAGATGTAAGATCACCACGCTTAAACAATGCCTTGAACAACATCATAGGTGGATTGGATCGAAATGATCCTGTTGATCGACAACTACGATTCCTTTGTTTTCAATCTGGCACGCTATTTCGTGGAACTTGGCCAGCAGGTTGAAGTCGTGCGTAATGACCGGATTGACGTTGAGGAAGTTCGCCGGTTGAACCCGGATGCTGTTGTCTTTTCCCCCGGTCCCTGCGGCCCGGACGAGGCGGGAAACAGTATTGCTCTGATTACCGCATTGGCGGGCGAATATCCGATGCTGGGGGTCTGTTTAGGACATCAGTCGATCGCTCAGGTATTCGGTGGTACGGTCAAACGTGCGAACCGTCCCGTTCACGGGATGACATCGGCGATAACACATGATGGATCGGCACTTTTCAACGGCATCAAATCTCCGTTGACGGTGACGCGGTACCATTCGCTGATTGTTGATCTGCCGGTGGATGGCTCTTTGGTGCAGACCGCCACAGGTCCAAACGGCGAAATAATGGCCTTTGCCCATCGGGACCTGCTGATCTTTGGCGTTCAGTTCCATCCGGAAGCCGTCCTTACCGAGCAAGGGCATGATCTGCTAGCGAACTTTCTAACTATTGCCGGGGCAGCCGTTCAGCGAAAGGTTACGTCGTGATGAAAGTCTGGCTTAACGGCAATATCATTGATCAGGCGGATGCGCATATTGCGGTTACGGATCGCGGATTGCTGTTGGGGGATGGTTTTTTTGAAACCATGCGTTCACACAGGGGCAGGGTCGCATGGCTTGACCGACATTATGAACGCCTTGAAAGCCACGCGGAATTAATCGGGCTTACCCCGGATTTGCTGCCAAACATTTCCGAGATCGCGGATGCTGTTCGTCTACTTTGTGCTGAAATTGACGGGGAAGGTGCCGTTATTCGCCTGACCGTTACGCGAGGCAGCGGTCCGCGCGGCTTGTTGCCGCCCGTGGAATGCCATCCAACAGTTTTGATGACGGCGGCCCCATTTTCTAGACCGGCACACGATAACGGTTTGGCCCTAGCGACATCAAAACAGGTGCGGCGCAATCCGTGGTCCGTTGCAAACCGGATCAAAAGCCTGAATTATATGGATAATATTGCCGCGCGTCGTGAAGCTGCTGCTTGCGGTGCGGAAGAGGCGCTTGTCCTATCGGTCGACGGTTCTGTTGCGGAAACGACAATTGCCAATCTGTTCGGTGTTCGCGATGGTGCATTTTACACGCCACCTACCGATAGTGGTATTCTCTCCGGACTGGCCCGGCAATTCGTCATTGATTGGTGTAATGATCTTGACGTTGTTGTGCATGAGACATCTATTCTTCCGAATGAACTGTCATCCATGGAATCGGTTTTTGTCTGTAATGCCTTGCAAGGAATACGATTTGTTCGGTCGATTGATGAGGTTGCTTTCAAGTCTGATCTGATCAAAACAGATATTCTTATGCAATTGGCAGACGATATCGAAAAATCCCTATGCCTTGGTATAGATGTTTAGCTAAAATTAACTTCAATAAGGCATGTTCATCCCCCACGCCTTTGGACGGGAATGCATATGACCGCGTCTTCAACAAAATCTGAACTCAGCCTCGCAAGGTTTGTTGAAAGCCTTCGCAAATATGCGGCGAACGGTAAAAGGCCGATTGTTGGTCTTCTTGATATTTCGGTATCCTTGCGTCTTGAGCCGCAGGACTATCAGGATATTTCACGTGACGCATTCCATCATCTTCCAGAAAAGACACAGGAATACCGCCTTGAAAACGGGATGGTCGTTTTTATCAGGTTGGTCAAAGCGTTCGGCGATGTTGATACATTCATTACCAGTGTCAACGAAACGCTAAAGGATGTTATCAGTCGTCAGGGGCTGGGTGATTTGCCCGTTAAACTTTGGCATGAATTGCGCTGGCCCGAGGATCGTAACACCCTTTACAATCTGCTTGACCTGCCCGAAGAGAACCATTTCGCAAACGAAAGCCTGCAACGTTTTGACATGGCTGAAATGCTGCGCGGGGCGGTCACCGAGGAAGCGGTTTTTGACTCCTGTCGTCGTCAGGCGATCCTCGAGTTCCATGACAGTCGCCGCGAAATTCTTGGCCATGAACTATATTGTTCACTGGATTATCTGCGCCAGCATCATCTGGCCAGTTTTCTGCTTGAGGGCTCCGGCGAAGTCGAAATTCTATCGCGGGTTCTTGATGAAAAGGTGATGGATATCACCAAAGGTCTGGCGCCGCAGATGCTACCAGATACCTTGCATCTAAATATGATGGTGCAGACGATATTCAGCGATCGCTTTGCCGAGTTTCTTGGGTCGGAGGACAGCCGGTTCGCCGAAAATCTGTCGATCGAGATATCACTTGAAAACGCGATTGCTGATTGGTGGGAATTTGAAGATGCCTGCAAATTGTTGCATTCTGCGGGGGTCCGGGTCGGACTTGATCGCATTACCCTACCATCACTCGAATTCCTTTCCCCGCGCAAGATCAATGTCGATTTTATCAAAGTCATATGGGATCAAAACATCATAGGATCGAAACGGGCGGAGGCAACAGACCGTCTGCGCGAGTTTGCGTCCATTTTTGCAGATCGCAATTTGATCCTGACCAGGTGCGACAGCCGTACGGCATTGCGTATGGGCCGAAGCCTTGGTGTGGATGCCTTCCAGGGCAGTTACATTGATGCGCTTCTGGGCAAGTACCTTAACAAGGAATGCAAATCGCGGGGTACAACGTCAGACCGCAAATGTGCGGTTTGCCAATGGGCACCGCGCGAATTACGCAAAAACGGGTGTGATTTCCATTTCAAGGCCGGAAAAATCCTAGCAGAGATTTGACGCGCGCAAATCTTTTGTCAGCAACAAAGTGTTTCCTGGAATGTTGCGCCAGCAGGTTTGACAACTATCTTTTCATTTTCTAAAGTGCGGATGCTTGATCAAGGATGATCAGGCATGTCGTTGAAACACGGCGCTTATTCTCAGGGCAGGGTGAAATTCCTGACCGGCGGTAATTCTGATTTCAGGAAAGCCCGCGAGCGCCTGCCAAAGCAATTTGGCGGGGTCAGCAGATCCGGTGTAACTCCGGAGCCGACGGTAACAGTCCGGATGGGAGAGGATAAAGCGTGACGGATAACGGGGGAACCCGTTGTCGTCTGCCTATGACTGACGTGCGGCGTTGACGTACGTTCAGGCCTTTCTTTTGATGCCTTGATTCGTAAGCTCCTTAAACGGAGAACCGTTATGAATCAGAGTGTTCATCAGGAACCGGAACTTTCGATCTTTGGCAACCCGATTACGCGTATGGAACGTGCGCTTTCGGATTTGCGCAATGGCAAGGGGGTTCTGGTCGTCGATGATGAAGATCGCGAAAACGAAGGCGATCTTATTTTTTCCGCAGAAAATCTGACCAATGAACAGATGGCGATGCTGATCCGCGATTGCAGCGGGATCGTCTGCCTGTGCCTGACAGATGAAATGGCAACGGCACTTGATCTGCCGCCGATGGTTGCCAACAACACATCGAGCATGGGAACCGGCTTTACCGTTTCGATTGAGGCCAAGGTCGGTGTTACCACCGGTGTTTCGGCTGCTGATCGCGTGACCACGGTCAAAACTGCGATTGCCGATGGGGCAAAACCGGGTGATTTGGCTCGTCCGGGACATGTTTTCCCGTTGCGTGCGCGTGCAGGTGGCGTCCTGGAACGTCGTGGTCATACCGAGGGTACGGTTGATCTGATGCGTCTGGCAGGTTTCAAACCGGCTGGCGTGCTTTGTGAGGTGACCAATCCGGACGGCACGATGGCACGTTTGCCAGAACTGATTGCCTATGCGCAACAGCACGACATCGTCGTGATCAGCATCGAGGATATCGTTGCCTATCGCGGTGTTCTGCAGCAGGCCGCAGAATAGGGAAAAGCGGTCGTGGCTTTGTAAACGCAGAGACAACCGGATTTTCGACCATTTGCGTTCAAAGTAGCCAATCCGATTACAAATCAAAGAGGGCAGCAGATAGTCCTGCTGCCCTTTACATTTCATATTCGCTATCAAATCCCGGTTGATTCGGGTTTTCGAATCATTCGTCGATCATGCACCAGACCGGGGTGTGATCCGATGCCTTTTCCTTGGCGCGTGGGTTGCGATCAATATCCGATGCGCTAAGACGGTCGGTCGCCGCCGGGGTCAGCAGCAGGTGATCAATGCGAAGGCCGTTATCCTTGTTCCATGCCCCGGCGCGATAATCCCACCAGCTATATTGATGCCCCTGCGGATTGAAGGTCCGGAAGGCATCGGTGTAGCCCATATTCATCATGGTCCGCAGCTTCTTACGCTCTACGGTTGAGCAGAGAACGGTTTCGTGCAGTTTGATCGGATCGTAAACATCGGAATCATCGGGCGCGATATTGTAATCGCCGCCCATGACCGCCGCATCACCACTTTCGCGGATTTTTTCAAAGCGTTTGACCAGGCGGTCCAGGAAATTCAGTTTGTATTCGAATTTCTCCGATCCGACCTCGCTTCCCATCGGGACATAGATCGAAGCCACGCGAATCGGGCGATGAGCGGCTATAACGGCTTCGATATAGCGGGCCTGTTCGTCACCATCATTGCCCGGAAGGCCACGTTCAATATCCTCAATGGGGAACTTTGATAGGATCGCGACCCCGTTATAGGTTTTCTGGCCATGAAGGGCGATGTTATAGCCGAGATCCTCGATTTCCATGGCCGGGAAACCTTCATCGACGGTTTTTGTTTCCTGAAGCAGGACAACATCGGGCTTTGCGTCGCCAAGCCATTCAAGGATGTTGGGCAGACGGGCCTTGATCGAGTTAACGTTCCAGGTGGCGATTTTCATAAGGGCCTCGGTGTTCGGGATTAATTTTGCGGCTTTATGCGCAAGCAAAAACGGGGTTCGTAAAACACGAACCCCGTTTTATAAATCGTTTTTCCGATGCGGATCAAATCGAGAAACTGGATCCGCAACCGCATGATGACGTTGCGTTCGGATTATTCACACGAAAGGCCGCACCGACCAGTTCGCGAACAAAGTCGATTTCCGCGCCGCCGAGCAGGTCGAGCGACACGTCATCAATCACCATTTTCGCACCGTGGTTTTCGAAAATGTGGTCTTCTTCGGTCTTGTCGGAATCGAGCGAGAATTCATACTGAAAACCGCTGCATCCGCCGCCCGAGACCTGAAGGCGCAACATCATGTCCGATTTGCCGTCGCTGGCAATCAGTTCCTGGATGCGTTTTGCCGCACTTTCGGTCATCTGGACCTGCCGGGCAGTTTCCGTCATTCGACACTCCTTGATGTGCTATCCCGCGATATTCCATTTAGCGGACCATCCACGGGCAACCCAACGGGTATATTGACGATCATGGTGCCAACTTTAGCACAGCCTGATCGTGTTCCTTAAGGCTCTATTTAGCGTGCATGGCAGAAATGTCAAAACCTGTGATCAGGGCAACCAAGCGGTTGCTTGCGTTTTGATGCGAAATGTCCCAAAACAGCCACATCAAAATGGTCGTGATGGACCATGAACGAAATTTGCAAAGACCAAAAGTGATGAATGTTTTCAGCCTGTTGAAAAGCGACATCGAGAATCAGATTCTCGCCCTTGAAAAAGACGGCGTTTTGCCCGCTGGCAGCGATACCGCACGTATCACGGTCGAACCGCCGCGCGATGCCGCGCATGGCGATGCCGCGACCAATGCCGCGATGCTGCTTTCCAAGGCTGCGGGAATGAAGCCGCGTGATTTGGCCGAAAAGCTTGCTGAAAAGCTCGGCTCGCTTGACCATATCGAACAGGTCGAGATCGCCGGACCCGGTTTCATCAATCTGCGCATGGCCGATGATTTCTGGCTATCTCAGATCACTGAAGTGCTTGAAAACGGCAAGACCTATGGCAACAGCAATCTTGGTGCAAACACCAAGATGAATGTCGAATATGTGTCGGCCAACCCGACCGGTCCGATGCATGTCGGCCATTGTCGTGGGGCGGTTGTCGGTGATGTTCTGTCAAATCTTCTGGCCAAGGCCGGTTATGATGTGACCAAGGAATATTACATCAACGATGCGGGTGCACAGGTTGATGTTCTGGCGCGTTCCCTGCATCTGCGTTACTGCGAAGCGCTTGGCGAAACCATCGATGAAATCCCGGCAGGTCTTTATCCGGGGGATTATCTGGTCGCGCCGGGCAAAAAGCTTGCGGCACGTGATGGTGATAAATGGGTCAATGCACCCGAAGAAGACTGGTTGGAAGAATTCCGCGGTTTTGCCATTGTCGAGATGATGGCATTGATCAAGGAAGACCTGCGTCTTCTGGGCGTTGATCATGATGTCTTTACATCCGAAGCAGGATTGGTTGCCGCAGGCAAGGTACAGGCTGCGTTCGAACATCTTGAGAAGAAGGGCGACATTTATGTCGGCGTTCTGGAACCACCAAAAGGCAAAACCCCCGATGATTGGGAGCCGCGCCCGCAGACCCTGTTCCGGGCGACCGAATTTGGCGATGATGTTGATCGCCCGCTGAAAAAGTCGGATGGCAGCTGGACCTATTTCGCGTCTGACATTGCCTATCACTTCGATAAATACGAACGTGGTTTTAACCACATGATCGATATTTTCGGTGCCGATCATGGCGGTTACGTCAAACGCATGAAGGCAGCGACCAAGGCGATTACGGGCGGCGAGGGCGACCTTGATGTCAAGCTGTGCCAATTGGTCAGCCTGTTTGACAATGGTGAGCCGGTTAAAATGTCAAAACGTGCCGGGACATTTGTGACCCTGCGTGATGTTGTCGAGCGCGTCGGCAAGGATGTCGTGCGTTTCATCATGCTGACACGTAAAAACGACGCGACACTTGATTTCGATTTCGCCAAGGTCACCGAACAGTCCAAGGACAACCCGGTCTTTTACGTTCAATATGCCCATGCACGTGTCAATTCGGTGTTCCGTCAGGCCCGTGAAGCGTTCCCTAATCAGGATTTCTCGGATGCGGCGCTGGTCGGGGCTGATCTGTCGGCCTTGGCGTCTGAAGACGAAAAGATGCTGGTGCGTCGCATGGCGGAATGGCCGCGTATCGTTGAACAGGCTGCCGTTGCCCACGAACCGCACCGTATCGCATTCTTCCTGAGCGAAATTGCCGCCGAATTCCATGCATTGTGGAACAAGGGGCGCGATAACACTGCACTGCGCTTTATCGTTGCCGATGATCTTGCGGTGACGCAGGCGCGCCTTGCTATGATCCGTGCCGCCGCACTGGTGATTGCGTCGGGGCTTGATGTACTGGGCGTTGCCCCGGTCGAGGAGATGTAATCACGATGAACGAAGAACAGGGTTTCGGCCTTCGTGCGGAGCAACGTCACCAGGAGGCAGGCAGAAAAGCCCCGGGTGGGGGCTTGGCAAATGGGGTTGGAACCATCGTTCTTGGTCTTGTGATTGTTGTTGGTGGTTTGGGTGGTGCGGGTTACTGGTTCTATAATCAGGGGCAACCGGCACAGGAAGAAGGCAAGTTGCCGATCCTTTTGCCCGATCCGCTACCGATCAAGTTGCGGCCTGATGATCCCGGCGGAATGGAAGTTCCGCACCGGGATACGACAATTTACGAGCAGCTAGACAGTAGCCAGCCCGAGGATCAGGTGGTTCTTCAGGAATTGCCGGATATGCCGAAGGCCCCCGATGTCATGCCATCCCTTGATAGTGCTGAAGCCCCCGCCGTGATCGAACAGACGCCAGAGGCAGAAATTGTTGCCGGTGCCGTGTCAAATGGTTCGAACGGGGATGATAATGCGGCTGCGACAGCACCGGTCGGGATGACGACAGCTGCCCCAAGTGACGCAGAAAAGGCGATTGCCGCCGCCAAAGCCAGAGAGCAGGACGCCCAACCGGATGTCTCCAGTACAGGCAGCGTATCGGAACAGGATTTCCGCATTCAATTAGCGTCGGTTCGCGATACATCAGGTGCCGAAGCGGAATGGAAAAGATTATCGTCGAAAAACAAGGACTTGCTTGGTAGTCTTCAGATGTATCTGAAACGTGCCGATCTTGGCGACAAGGGCGTATTTTATCGGCTGCAGGCCGGTCCACTGTCAGATGCTGCTGCGGCTGAAACGCTTTGTGGTAAATTAAAACAACGCAATGTGGGGTGCCTGATTGTCCGGCCTTGAGGTAAGAAAACCGCGCGCCTGTATTCTTGGTGTTGAAGGTACAGAGTTAAGCAATTGGGAGAAGGGCTTTTTTCGTGAAGCCGATCCTTATGGCTTTATCCTGTTCGCCCGCAATATCGCGGATCAGAAGCAGGTCAGGGCACTGAACAATCAGCTGCGCGAGGTTGTCGGCAATATCAATGTGCCGATTTTCGTTGATCAGGAAGGCGGACGCGTCATGCGTCTGAAGCCGCCACACTGGCGCAAAATTCCGGCGGCCGGTGTGTTTGGCCAATTATTTGAATCCGCACCTGAAGATGCACGCGAAGCCGCCTATATCAATGCGCGCCTGATGGCCGTCGACCTGCGTGATGCCGGGTTTAATATCACCTGTGCACCGGTGCTTGATATCCGTTTTCCTGGCATGAGTGACGTGGTTGGCGATCGTTCCTATGGGGAGAGGGTCGAACAGATTGTGCCGCTGGCAAGCGCGGTTGCAGCCGGATTGCTTGACGGCAGCATCGCGCCGGTCATCAAGCATATTCCCGGTCATGGCCGCGCGTCGGTTGACAGCCACAAGGATTTGCCGATCGTGACCGCATCGCGTGAAGAACTGAGCCGCCTTGATTTCGAACCGTTTCGTCAGATGAAGGATGTGGTTGCGGCGATGTCGGCCCATTTGCTGTTTACCGCGATAGATGATCAGCGTCCGGGCACCGTATCGGCCAAGGTCATTTCCGAAATTGTCCGCGGTGATATCGGGTTTGAAAATCTTCTGATCAGTGATGATCTGTCGATGGAAGCCCTTGGTGGTTCGATTGCCAGCCGGACCCATGAATGCCTTGCCGCAGGCTGTGATATCGCGCTTCATTGCAATGGCAAACGCACGGAAATGGAAGAAGTCGTCTCGATGGCTCCGAAACTTGCCGGCGAGGCGCTGACACGTTCGCAATTGCTGAGCAATCAGATTGCCGGTTTTAACGTTGCGCAGCCATCTTCGGCGCAGATTGCCGACTGGCAGGCCCGACTGGATGAGTTGTTGTCACCGGTCTGGTCGGCCGAGGTTTAAGCGCAGAGGAAGCTCAATACGTGAACGACATTATCGAGATTATCATTTCCGCGTCCACGTGGGTTTTGCCCGTATTACTGGCAGTGACGCTGCACGAGGCGGCACACGGCTTTGCCGCCAAGCTGTTTGGTGACGATACGGCACAGCGCGCCGGTCGGCTTAGCCTGAACCCGATCCGCCACATTGATCCGGTGGGGACGGTTCTGATCCCCGGTTTGCTGTTATTGACCGGTGCACCGTTCCTGTTTGGCTATGCCAAGCCGGTGCCGGTTGCGTTCCATCGTCTGCATCCACAGCGTCTTGGCGTGATCGGAGTTGCGATTGCAGGACCGGCAACCAATGTTTTGCTGGCGATTGTATCGATCCTATTGCTGGTCGGGCTGCCGTCCTTTTCACCGGCGGTTAATGACTGGCTGGCAACAACATTGCAGCAGTCGATCTGGCTGAACTGCATCCTTGCGGTGTTTAACATGCTGCCAATCCCGCCGCTGGATGGTGGGCGCGTTTTGACGGCGATATCGCCGATGCCCATCGCGCGGGTCTTGGCGCGTATGGAAAAAACCGGCATGATCCTTTTGATCGCGCTGATTTTCCTACTGCCTTATGTCACGGGGCTTCTTGGCGTCGATCTGCCGATTTTCCATTGGCTGGTGATTGAACCGGCATCGGCACTTGTTGATTTTCTGGCCGGTATTTTTGCCTGATAACAGGCAGACGGTCCGGGGGGATTATGGCCAAACAGTTCGAGCTCGATATTCCGGATGAGATATTTGACCAGGCGCCCGTTGATGATGGGCCAAGCCTTGCCGAACGCCTTATGCTGGATCTGGACGGGTTTGAGGGGCCGCTTGACCTTTTGCTGGAGCTGGCACGTGATCAGAAGGTCGATATCATCCGGATTTCGATCCTTGAACTGGCCGAACAGTATCTGAATTTCATCAATACCGCGCGTGAATTGCGGCTGGAACTGGCTGCGGACTATCTGGTGATGGCCGCTTGGTTGGCATATCTGAAATCGCGACTGCTGCTACCAAAACAGGACAGCGACGAGGAAGAACTTAGTGCCGAGGAAATGGCCGAACTTCTGGCGTTTCAGCTGAAACGTCTGGAAGCGATGAAAGCGGCCGGTGAAAAACTGCTGGAGCGGCCCAATCTGGGTCGGGATTTCTTTGGTCGCGGTGATCCGGAAGAAGTCCGGGTCACGACGGCGTCGGTTTACGATGCGTCGCTTTATGACCTGTTGAAAGCCTATGCGCAGATTATGCTGACATCTGAATCCAAGACATTGGAGATCGAGGCATTTGATCTTTATGCCATGGATGATGCGATTCGGCGGTTGCGTGATTTGTTCGGGCGTCGCGTGGTGCCAACCTGGACCAAGCTTTTGGAATTTATGCCCCACGGACTTGGTACGCCGTTAAAGGCACGGTCAGCATTGGCAGCGCATTTTGTCGCCAGCCTTGAAATGTGCCGCGATGGCGAGTTGGAAATCTCGCAGGAGCAGGTATTTGGCCCGATCATGTTGAGATCACCGCAAAAAAGACGCGATCCCGAATTGGACATCACATCCGGCGATTACAGCGATATGGACAAGCTCGGAGTCAAATCCGGGGCAGGGATGGATAATAATGGCGACTGAGACAGTAACCGACCCGCAGTTTGAAATCGACGGTATCGAACATGGTCCGCAAATCGATTTTCAGCATCTTCGAATTGTTGAAGCTGTGCTGTTTGCATCTGCCGAACCGGTCAGTGAACGGGTTCTTGCCGCGCGTTTGCCCGAAGGTTCGGATGTTTCCGTTTTGCTCAAAGAATTACAGGCAAATTATTCAGAACGCGGAATAAATTTGAACCGCGTTGGCGAGAAATGGGCGTTTCGCACAGCGGCCGACCTTGCGGGTGATCTGCATATCGAGGTCGAAAAAGCCAAGAAGATGACGCGTGCGACGCTGGAAACGCTGGCGATCATTGCCTATCACGAACCGGTCACGCGTTCCGAGATTGAAGAAATCCGCGGTGTCGCCCTGTCCAAGGGGACGCTTGATATCCTGCTGGAAGCGAAATGGATACGGCCACGCGGGCGTAAACGCGTGCCGGGACGTCCGGTTCTTTGGGCAACGACGGATGATTTTCTTGATCACTTCGGGCTTGAACATCGCGACGATCTGCCGGGGCTTGCTGATTTGAAGGCCGCAGGATTGCTTGATAGCCGTCCGGGTATGGGGCGGTATGGGGCCAGTTCCGACGAGGAAGCATTGCCCGATCTTGTTGACGATGGCGAGGTCACGGATGCTGTTGTCGAGGAAGCCCTTACGACCCGCAATCTGGCCGATCTCGATGAAACCATCTATAGCGACAATCCCAATCTGGAAGAAGAATACGACGCAGAGAACCGTTAAAGAGGCTCTTTGGCCATCTTTTATCAAGCTTCTTTGATCCGGCTTCTTGCATGCACTGTTCGGTAGGATTAAATCTGGGAAAGATTTTGCAACTTATTTGCAGGGCTTCCCCGGCAAAAAAATAAAGAGAGATCTGATGCCAGACGGCTTGAGAATGTCCAATGTCAGCCATGATTTTGGCAGCACCCAGGTTCTCAAAGATATCAGCTTTGATGTGGCACCGGGCGAACTTGTTTGTCTGCTGGGGCCTTCGGGATGCGGCAAGACAACCGCATTGCGCATTGCCGCCGGGCTCGAAAAGCTTCAGCAGGGCAGTGTTTCCATCAATGATCAGCTTGTTGCGCGGCCGGGAGAATATCTTGAACCCGAGAAGCGCGGTGTTGGGATGGTGTTTCAGGATTACGCCCTGTTTCCACATTTAAGCGTTGCAAAGAATATCGGGTTTGGTTTGCGATCCCAAAATGATGCGGAACGCAAAGAAGCGGTCGAGCGCGCGCTTCGGCAGGTTGGCATGGCCGATTATTACAATGCCTATCCGCATGAATTGTCCGGTGGGCAGCAGCAGCGCATAGCCCTTGCGCGGGCACTTGCACCGACCCCGCGTGTGATGCTTCTGGATGAACCGTTTTCGGGGCTTGACGTTGCGCGCCGTGCAGAACTGCGCGATACCACATTGCATGTTTTGAAAAATGCCGGGATCGCGACGATCATGGTGACCCATGATCCCGAAGAAGCGATGTATATGGCGGATCGAATCATCGTGATGAACGAAGGGCAGGTGATGCAGGATGGCACACCCGAAAACCTTTATTTCAGTCCGCAGAACCGTTTTGTTGCGTCCTTCTTTGGCGAGGTGAACCGTTTTTCCGGAACAGTGCAAAGCGGTGTCATCGCAACACCGCTTGGCAAAGTGTCCCATGATGCATTTGCTGATGGCACCAAGGTCGAAGTGCTTGTCCGGCCAGAAGGATTGCATGTCGGCGAGGCGATGAATGGGCATGACGTTCTGGCGCGTGTCGATGCGGTCCGTTCGCTTGGTGAAATAAGCCTGATGCATTTATCTTTGCATGAAGGCGGCCATGTTCATGCCCGCGTGCCTCGTAGACTTTCGTTAGTAAATCAGGGTCCAGTCGCTATTACGCTTGATCCTGACATGACCTTTGTGTTTCCTATGAATTAGGCTGGTTTCAAACGTGAATATCGGCATGATGAGACTAAGAAACAAACTTACAGATTCGTAGCGGTGCGCGGTATATTCACAATCGTTGCATTGCACAGTGGGGGGCTTTCTGCCATTATCCGGGCATTCTCGCCTTATGGCAGATAGGATCATTGGAGATAGAAGTTATGGGTATTGGCGTTTGGCAAATCGTTCTGATTCTGGCGATTGTCCTGATCATCTTTGGTGCCGGCAAGCTGCCGAAAGTCATGGGTGATATGGGTAAAGGGATCAAGAGCTTCAAAGCAGGCATCAACGAAAAAGACGAAGACAGCGCTGCTTCGGCCAAAACCATCGAAAACAACACGTCTGCTTCGGTTTCTGCCGAAAGCAAAGACAAGGATTCCGTGAAATCCTGATCGTCTGTCGGATTTCCTTCAGATAGGCGTGTTCCATGTTTGATATCGGCTGGACCGAAATGGCACTTGTGGCCGTCGTCGCGTTGTTCGTTGTCGGCCCCAAGGATTTGCCCCATGTGCTGTACAAGCTTGCCGGGTACTGGAAAAAAGTACGCGGTATGGCGCGCGAATTTCAGGGCGGCATCGATAATCTGATTCGTGAAGCCGAACTTGATGATCTGCGCAAGCAGGTTACAGATGCGCGTTCGAGCACATCGGACTTCATTGAAAACAAGATTGCCGAACCGAAAGCCGCCCCCAAACCGGCGGATAAACCGGCAGGCAAGATCGATAGCAAAACGGAAACCAATACCACAGCGCCGAAGCCCGATGCCGCTGCATCGGCGAAACCTGCTGCTGCGGATAAGAAGACTGATCATCCGGAGAGCCAGGCGTGAACATGCAGTCGCATGACAAGCAGATGCCCATTATGGAGCATCTGATCGAGCTTCGGAATCGTCTGACCTGGGCGGTTCTGGCACTCTTTATCACTTTCGGTATTTGCTATTACTTCGTCGAGGATATTTACGGCTTCCTTGTCCGGCCTTTGGCCGACGTTATGGGGCCGGACCGGCGCATGATCTATACCGCGTTAACCGAGGTATTCTTCACTTATGTGAAGGTCTCGTTTTTTGCAGCCTGCTTTGTTTCGGCACCAGTATTTCTTGGGCAGTTATGGGCGTTTGTCGCACCGGGACTTTACAAGAATGAACGTTCGGCATTCATGCCGTTCCTGTTTGCAACGCCGATACTGTTCTTGGCTGGCGGGGCGCTGGTTTACTACCTGATCATGCCGCTGGCGTGGAAATTCTTCCTCAGCTTTGAAAGTGTGGGTGGCGCAGCGGGGCTTGCCATTCAACTTGAAGCAAAAGTTGGCGAATACCTTTCGCTTGTTATGAAGCTGATTTTCGCTTTTGGCCTGTGTTTCCAGTTGCCGGTGTTGCTGACGCTGATGGCGCGTGCCGGGATCGTGACCGCAGAATCACTTGCCAAGCGGCGGAAATATGCGGTTGTGATCGCGTTCGTTTTTGCTGCGGTCCTGACGCCACCGGATCTGATTTCTCAGGTTGGTTTGGCTATTCCGATTATCATCCTGTACGAAATTTCCATCGTGATGGCACGGATATCGGAACGTAAACGAACAAAGCGCGAAGCGGAAGAAGACGCCGAGCTTGACGGTGACGAAGAAGATACTGAAAGCAGCAAAAACGACGTCGATTCCCAGGGGTCGGCTGCTGCGGCCGCAGATTATGGCGACGGAAAACCGGACGACAAGAGCGACTTCAAGGCTCTTTCCGGTTCTGCGTCAAAGTCTGGTACGCCTTCGTCATCCCGATCGTCGGGCTCTGCGAAAGGCGACGATGACGAGGATGATTTCAACAGTGCGCGCTGATTGAATTATCCGGTTCTCGAAAGACCGATCTGACGGGGTGGACCAAGCGTCCACCCCATCGTATAAAAGCCCGAATAATTGCCCGAATAGTTGAAGTATAAGGTGCCGTTTCATGCACGACATTAAATGGATTCGTGACAATCCCGAGGCCTTTGACGCGGCGATGACCGCGCGCAAGGTCGAAATGACCGCCCAGCGTCTGATCGATATCGATGCAGACCGTCGTCGTCTGATGACCGAACATCAGGAAATGCTGGCGCGCCGCAAATCCATTTCCGGTGAAATCGGCAAACTGCGCCAAAGTGGCGGCAATGCCGACGATCTGATGGCCGAGATGGGCACGCTCAAAGACCGGATCAGGGATGCCGAGGACGGGCAGGCGGGCCTTAACGAGCAGCTTGATCTTTTGCTGTCGTCGCTGCCAAACGTTATGGATGCCGACGTACCTGAGGGCGAAAACGAAGATGACAATGTTGAAGTGCGCAAATGGGGAACACCCGGCAGTTTTGACTTTCAGCCGCTTGAGCATTTCGAGATTGGCGACAAGCTTGGCATGATGGATTTTGAAACCGCAGCCAAACTCTCGGGATCGCGTTTCGTTATTCTGCGTAGTGGTCTTGCCAAACTTGAACGTGCACTTGGCCAGTTCATGCTGGACCTTCATGTGAACGAACATGGCTATGAAGAAACCATCACGCCGATGCTGGTGCGTGACGATGCAATGTTTGGCACCGGTCAGCTGCCGAAATTTGCCGAGGATTCGTTTAGAACCACCAATGATATGTGGCTGATCCCGACATCCGAAGTAACGCTTACCAATCAGGTGGCGGGCGAGATTATAGACGAAGCCGCATTGCCGCTGCGTTATACCGCACTGACCCAGTGTTTCCGGTCGGAAGCCGGTTCGGCGGGGCGTGATACGCGCGGCATGATCCGGCAGCACCAGTTTTCAAAGGTTGAAATGGTGTCGGTTGTGGCCGCCGAGAAATCGAATGAGGAACTTGACCGTAAAACCCGCTGTGCGGAAACGGTTCTGGAACGTCTTGGGCTTCCATACCGGACAGTAGTTCTGTGTTCGGGCGATATCGGTTTTGCCGCGCGCAAAACGTTTGATATTGAAGTCTGGCTTCCGGGGCAGGGAAAATATCGCGAGATTTCGTCCTGCTCGAATACGGGTGATTTCCAGGCACGCCGCATGAATGCACGTTATCGTGCAGCAGGTGACAAGAAAACCAGCTTTGTTCACACCCTGAACGGATCGGGACTTGCTGTTGGCCGTTGCCTGATTGCGGTGATGGAAAACTATCAGCAGGCTGATGGCTCGATCCGCGTTCCTGACGCATTGAAGCCTTATATGGGCGGTGTCGAGGTTATTTCTCCGCGCGGATAGGGGACCGATATGGTCGATCTGAAAAATGCCCGCATCCTGATCAGCAATGATGACGGGGTTGATGCGCCGGGGATCAGGCTGCTGGAAAAGCTTGCCTGTTCGCTTTCCGACGATGTCTGGGTTGTTGCACCAACAACCGAGCAAAGCGGGGCAGGACATTCGCTTACCCTGCGTCATCCGTTACGGATACGAAAACGTGACGAGCGGCATTTTTCAGTCGACGGGACACCGACTGATTGCGTTCTGCTTGCTCTGCAGCAGATCATGCGCGACAGTCCGCCTGATATTGTTTTATCGGGAATCAACCGGGGCGGTAACCTTGGCGAGGATGTGACCTATTCCGGGACTGTCGCGGCCGCGATGGAAGCAACCTTGCTAAATGTGCCGGCGATTGCGTTTTCGCAATATTTCTCGGGCAACCTGATTGACTGGTCGGTCGCGGAAAAGCACCTTTTGTCAGTGGCTGAGACCCTCATTCGCACGACCTGGCCCAAGGGGGTCCTGATCAATGTGAATTTCCCGGAAACCGAACGCAAAGGCGGAGCCCGGATCGAGGTTTCCAGACAGGGGCAGCGCAAGATTGGCGATCATATTGCCGAGCGCCTTGATCCGCGTGGCGAGCCTTATTATTGGATCGGAGCTATCAAGTCGGAATTGCCCAAGGATGAAAATGCGGACTTGCGGGTCATCGAGAGGGGCGATATTTCGGTAACTCCGATCAGTCTCGATTTTACCCATTACGAGACGCATGCAAAACTGACAAAGGCATTTCCGTGAACGAGCCTGTCATTGCCCGAGAAGCCGAAATCGAAAATCTGCTTGCGATCCTGCGCAATGACGGGATCCATGACGAAAGCGTTTTACGTGCTTTGGCCAGTATTCCGCGCGAAATTTTTGTGGCCGAGCCGTTTGTCAGCCGTGCATGGGAAAATGTCGCCCTTCCTATCAGCAAGGGGCAGACGATTTCGCAGCCCTATATCGTTGCCCTGATGACGCAGGCGCTTGAGCTTAACGATCGCATGAAGGTGCTTGAGGTCGGAACAGGGTCGGGATATCAGGCGGCGATTCTCGCCAAGCTCGCACGCCGGGTTTATACGCTTGAACGTCACAAGCCGCTCCTGCGTGAGGCCGAAGACAAATTCCGCGAGCTTGGCCTGCATACGATTTCGACGCTGCATGGCGATGGCGGGCTTGGCTGGAAGGCACAGGCGCCGTTTGATCGTATTATCGTTACGGCCGCAGCCCAGGATGTGCCACCGGTTTTGGTCGATCAGTTGGCGATTGGCGGGATCATGGTCGTGCCGGTCGGTGAGGTATCCCACACCCAGTTGTTGCTACGTGTTCTGCGTACACCTACAGGAATTGATGTGACCGAACTAATGCCAGTACGGTTTGTGCCGATGTTGCCGGGCACCGAAGAATTCTGAGCCGATTATTGCATCTGCTTACGGATTGTTAACGGCTGATCGCAGACAATCCTTGGCATGATGGAAAATAGTGTCAAACAGGCAGTTCGAAGAATACGGACGCTGGCGTTTGTCTGTGGGACAACGGCGGTGCTCGGGGGCTGTTTGCTGAATTCCGTCCCTGTGCCGGTGGTTTACGGCGACGGTGCGACATACAGTCCGTACAGTATGCCGAAACTCAATAACGGCGAACGGGTCATTACCGTCGAGCCGGGCGATACTGTTTCTGCACTTGCCAGCCGTTACCGTACCGATTTTGGTCGGTTTACCGCGCGCAACAAGCTTGAACAGCCCTATGTGATATATCCTGGGCAGCGTCTTGTCCTGCCGCCTTGGGATCCATCCTATGACAGCAACACCCAGACCGCAGTTGCCAGCCGTTCATCGTCAGGCACGACAAGTTCGGCGCCGAGCAAGACGGTTACGATTGGCGGCAAGCGCGAAGTTGTCAGCGTGCCACTAGGGACGCCGGAACCAACCGTTGCGCCGGAACGCTCGACAACGGTGCAGATGGCCCGCGTGAGTCCGAACAATGGTGGCAGTATTCCGACACCAGGACTTAAGCCACAGGACTTTGCCGCACGCGCCGAACAGCGTTATGCATCGGTCAATACATGGAAAACCGATACACGTGAAATGCCAACAACAACGCCGGTCGCTGGACAGGGCAGTGCGGTTCGCAAGAATGTGGTTATTGCCGAACCTGAAAACCGCAAAGGATTTGTCTGGCCGGTGCACGGGGATATCGTGCTGAAATACGGTGCCAGCGCGGGCGGACTTTACAATGACGGGATCAATATCAAGGCGGATCGTGGTACACCGATACTTGCAGCAGATAATGGTGTTGTCACCTATGTCGGCAACGAACTGCGCGGATTTGGCAATTTGATCCTTATCAAGCACGCCGATGATTATGTGACGGCCTATGCGCACACAGAAAACCCGATGGTGGCGCGCGGGGATATGGTTGAACGCGGTCAAAAGATTTCAAGTGTCGGCAGTACGGGGGCAGTCAATCAGCCGCAACTGCATTTTGAAATCCGGCGCGGACGCAAATCCGCCGACCCGATGAAATATCTGCCACAGATGATGGTATCACGGTAAAAGAAACGCCTGGAACCATGCAGTCCGGGCGTTTCTTTTTCTAGGTGCGCTTAGGTTAGACAATATACTCAGCCAAGCCTTTTGCCCATTTCACCAGCAATTTCCTGAATGAACTGCCATGCTACCCGACCTGAACGGCTGCCGCGTGTAGCCGTCCATTCCTTGGCGCGTGCACGCAGGTCTTCAACCGGCATATCCAGTCCAAATTCCTTGGCGTAACCTTCGATAATCTCGAAATAGACGTCTTGCGAGATATTGTGGAACCCAAGCCACAGGCCGAAACGGTCCGAAAGAGATACTTTTTCCTCGACGGCTTCAGAGGGATTGATCGCGGTTGAGCGTTCATTTTCGATCATATCGCGTGCCATCAGATGGCGGCGGTTCGAGGTGGCATAGAAAATAACATTGTTGGGGCGACCCTCAATTCCACCTTCAAGAACTGCTTTCAGAGACTTGTAGGATTCATCCTGCATATCGAATGAAAGATCGTCGCAAAACAGAACTGTCTTGCGCCCGCTTTCCTCCAGAATATGCAAAAGATGGGGCAGTGTCGGGATGTCTTCACGATGGATTTCGACCAGCGCCAGTGCACCGGACCGTTCGGCATTGATCCTGGCATGCATTGCTTTGACGATCGAACTTTTACCTGTGCCACGCGCCCCCCAAAGCAGGGCATTGTTGGCCGGAAGGCCATCGGCGAACCGTTTGGTATTGTTATAAAGAATCGTCTTTTGCTGTTCGATTCCCTGCAAAAGACCGATTTCAATGCGGTTCACATTTCGGACCGGTTGCAAATAACCGCTTTCTGCCTGCCAGACAAAAGCATCGGCAGCCGACAGATCGTTGGATTTGCGCGCAGGTGGGGCCATACGTTCCAGCGCATCGGCTATGCGCTCCAGGGCAGGCAAAAGTTTATCGAAATCGTTGGTCATCAAAGCCTCTTGGATGTTTCTTTTTGTCGTGGTGGTGGCATATGCATGCAAAACGCTATCACAAGGCGAACTGGCAATAACAGTGCCATATGATGTAGCTTGCTTTCATTGACGTGAACAGAACCACAGAATACGGGATTAAACCGATAAAAATCCTGTTCTTCCTTGCGTTGACGTAGCACACCGTTATATTCCGGCAGTTGATTTGTTTTGTTGTATGGGATTAGGAGTTCCTAATGTTGATTTCGCCGGCTTATGCGCAGGCCGCTGGTGGCGCAGGTGGTGCAGATATGCTTACCAGCTTCCTGCCGCTGATCCTGATTTTTGTCGTTTTTTATTTCCTGCTTATTCGTCCGCAGCAGAAAAAACAGAAAGAGCATAAAGCGATGCTCGCTGCTGTTCGTCGTGGTGACAAGATTGTCACTGCGGGTGGTCTGATCGGTACCGTTGCCAAGGTTATTGGCGATGACGAGCTTTCGGTCGAGATCGCCGAAGGCGTTAAGGTCAAGGTTGCACGCGGCATGGTTTCGACCGTTCTGTCGAAAACCGAGCCAGCCAAAGGTGACGACAAAGACGAAGACGACGCAAAAGAAGCTGAAGAGACCAAAAAAGACTGATCTCTTTGATGACTTGCAAGGCGGGGCAAAATGCTCCGCCTTCTTGTTTCCAGCCGGTGGCCTGCGGGGCGAACAGCACCCGATGTTCGATAGAACCAGACCTAGGTTTTCCAGACAAATCTGGTTAAAGGACACATGCTTTATTTTACGAAATGGAAAGCAGCACTGGTTCTTCTGGTGTGTGCTTTGGGCGTTATATACGCCGCACCGAATTTCCTGCCAAAGGGCACATTCGCGACGGATGCAAGCTATCTGCCGGGTAAACAGATCAATCTTGGTCTGGATTTGCGTGGTGGCTCGCACATGCTGCTTGAAGTTGATATCAACAGCGTCATTCGCGAGCGCTATGAGGCACTTGGCGATACGATCCGGTCAACCCTGCGCGAGGAACGCATTCGTTACCGTCCGCGCGATGCTGGCCTGAACGGGGCAGAGGTCACCGTGGTCAACGCCGACGAGGTTGAAAAAGCCCGCGAACTGATCCGTAATGTCGAACCCGATACCGTAATGAGCGGCGAGGGTAACAACATTATCGTTTCTTATACCGATCAAGCCCGCAAAGAGCTTGTTGATCGCGCAATCAGCCAATCGCTTGAGGTTGTTCGCCGTCGTGTGGACGAACTGGGAACGACCGAACCGTCGATCCAGCGTCAGGGTGAAGACCGCATTGTGGTTCAGGTTCCTGGTCTTGACGATCCGTCGCGTTTGCGCGCGATCCTTGGCCGCACCGCAAAGATGAACTTCCACCTTGTGAACGAGGAAAAGACCGCGTCCGAGGCGCGTGCCACGGGCCTGCCGCCGGGAACGATGATCCTGCCATCGGCCGATGCCGGTGACCGGGCTGCCGGTATCAACGAATATCTTATTGATCGCCGTGTCGTTGTCTCGGGGGACAACCTCGTTGATTCGCAGCCGACCTTCAACGAAGGCCGACCGGTTGTTTCGTTCCGCTTTGATGCCGCCGGTGGGGCACGTTTTGGCGATATGACGTCAAAAAATGCCGGTCGTCGACTGGCCATTATTCTTGACGGCGAGGTGATTTCGGCACCGCGGATCAACGAGCCGATCCTTGGTGGCAACGGTATCATTACCGGCCAGTTCAGTGTCCAGGAAGCCAACGATCTTTCGCTGCTGCTGCGTGCTGGTGCATTACCGGCACCGATGCAGATCCTTGAAGAACGCTCCGTTGGTCCGGGGCTTGGCCAAGATTCGGTCGAAGCCGGTGAAATTGCAGCGATCCTTGGTCTGGTCTTCGTCGTTGCCTTTATGGTGATCAGTTATGGCCGGTTCGGGGTCTATGCCGATATCGCGCTCTTGATCAACCTGATCCTTGTGCTGGCGGTGATGTCGGTCTTGCAAGCGACCCTGACCTTGCCGGGTATTGCCGGTATTGTTCTGACGGTTGGTATGGCGGTTGACGCGAACGTGCTGATTTTTGAACGTATCCGCGAGGAACGTAACAATGGCCGCACCATTATCAATGCGATTGATGCCGGTTATCGAAGTGCGATGTCGACCATTCTTGATGCCAACCTGACCACGCTGATTGCAGCGCTTGTGCTGTTCAGCTTTGGTTCCGGTCCTATCAAGGGATTTGCCGTGACACTTGCGATTGGCATTGTCACGTCGATGTTCTCGGCAATCTGGGTGACCCGACTGTTGATTGCGGTCTGGGTCAAACGCCGTCGCCCGACGGAACTGGTAATTTGAGGAAGGGAGCAGGAAGAATATGAAACCATTGCATCTTGTTCCGGACGACGTGAACGTCCCGTTCCTCAAGTTCCGGAAAATTTTCTATATCGTTTCGCTGGCCATGGTGCTGGTATCCGTTGGTTTGTTTTTGACCAAAGGGCTGAATTTCGGGATCGATTTCCGGGGTGGGATTCTGGTTGAGATCAAAACCGACGGTCCGGCCGATATTGGCGCGCTACGTGACAATCTTGGTTCGCTTGGTCTTGGTGATGTTTCGATCCAGGAATTCGGTGAGCCCGATGATGTTCTGATCCAGTTGCAGCGTCAGGACGGTGATGAGCAGGCCCAGATGGCGGCGCTTGCCATAGTAACCAAGGCGCTTGGTGATGATGTTACCATTCGTCGCAGTGAACTGGTTGGGCCGAAAGTCGGTGACGAGCTCAAGGAAGCCGGGGTCTATTCGGTTGCCATATCGCTGCTGCTGATCATGATCTATATCTGGTTCCGATTCGAATGGCAGTTTGCCGTAGCGTCGGTTGTGGCGCTTCTGCATGACGTTCTGATCACGATCGGGTTCTTTGTCATCACCGGGGTTCAGTTTGATCTGGCAACCTTGGCGGCGGTTCTGACTGTTGCGGGTTATTCGATCAACGATACGGTCGTTGTGTTTGACCGTATTCGTGAATATCTCCGCAAGTTTCGCAAGATGGACATTCCCGATCTGCTGGATCTTTCGATCAATTCGACCCTGTCGCGTACCACTATGACCTCGTTTACCACTTTGCTGGCGCTGATCGCGTTGTTTGTGTTCGGTGGTGAAGCGATTCGCGGTTTCACGATGGCGTTGATTTTCGGTATTGTGATCGGGACTTATTCGTCGATCTGCGTAGCATCGCCATTGCTGATGGTGCTGCGTCTGCGCCGCAAGATCCCGGAAGGCGAAGAAACCCAGGAAGCGGGTGCCTGATCGCTCCGATCTGCTGAGAGACATTTACAAAAAGGCCGGGTTTGTGCAAAAACAACTCGGCCTTTTCTTTTGGCCCAATAAGGCAAGCGAGACCTTTGCAGGCTGAATAACCCTTTTGAAAACTGGTTCCTGCCCGTGGCGCAAAACGTCGACGCGACTAATGGTAATCGTGCAAATGTGCTTGGTAGCCTTTGGATGATGACGGCAATGGCGGCTTTCGCCGTCGAAGATGCATTTGTAAAGGCTGTTTCTGGATCGCATCCTGTCGGTCAGGTATTGATCCTGTTTGGTATTGGCGGTGCCGTTCTGTTTGCAATTATCGCCAAGGTGCAGAACAAGCGTTTGCTGGACCCTGCCGTTCTTTCGCGCCCGATGTGCATACGTATCGTGTTTGAGGTTGTCGGGCGTCTGTTTTATGTGCTTGCCCTTGCACTTACGCCTCTTTCTTCGACCACGGCCATTTTGCAGGCGACACCGCTTCTCGTAGTTCTTGGTGCGGCGGTCATATTCGGGGAAAAGGTTGGGTGGCGAAGATGGCTGGCGATCTTTATCGGCTTGATCGGTGTCCTTATTATTCTTCGTCCAAGCGGGGATGGTTTTTCTGCGTTGTCGATGTTTGCTGTAATCGGGACAATCGGATTTGCTGGGCGTGATCTTGCCAGTCGTGCAGCGCCGATATCAATTGGAACAGCCATTCTTGGACTCTACGGTTTTATCGCCGTCATCATAGCTGGTATCGTATTTTCTGTTTGGGATGGAAAAGCTTTCACGACACCGGATGGTCAAAGTCTTTTCTATTTCGCGGGGGCGGTCATGATGGGAATTTTTGCCTATGCCGCCCTGATGAAGGCAATGCGCAGCGGCGATGTTTCATCGGTTACGCCGTTCAGATATACAAGGCTTTTGTTCGGTCTTGCCTTGGGAGTATTCCTGTTCGGCGAGGAACTCGACATACCGATGTTGATCGGGTGTAGCATCGTTGTTCTTTCCGGGTTGTTTATTTTATGGCGCGGTAAAAAAGTAAAGGCAGATGCGACTGCGCTGGAACACAGCTAACCCGAAGAAAATTCTAGGTTACGTCAAAAGGGAATAATATGTCTTTGGAAGTAAGTCCGCTGGTCGCCGAGGGCCGAAAAATCGTTACCAGCTATGGTGATGGCCTGTTTCGGTTTGGTGAGGAAACTGTCACCGGGTCGGTTTTGCTGTTTCCCAAGAATGTCTATTCCTGGCCTTATGCAAGTATTGATCAGATTGATGTCGATGCCTTCAAGCGTGTCATTGATGCATCAGACGAGATCGATATTTTGCTGTTGGGTATGGGAAGTGGCATGAAACCGCTGCCGACTGAATGGCGTATTGTATTGCGCAAGTATGGTATCGTAATTGAGCCTATGGATACGGGGGCAGCGTGCCGAACCTATAACGTGCTGGTATCGGAAGCCCGCCGAGTTGCTGCGGCGCTGATTGCAGTTTAATCCTCACCAATCCTGCTACAAGTCGCGCAGTTTCATATATTCGTGCAACTGTGCGCGTACCGTCCTTACACTCGCAATAACAGCAGCCGGTCCGGGCGGATAGTCAGGCGGAAAGGCATCACCACATAAGAACAGGTTTCGCCAAGGGGGAGTCAACCGGTGGCGAAGGGCTGCGACGCCGGGGCTGAGTTCCGGAAACGGTGCTTCACAATCGACATAACTGAATGCCGGGCACTCGCCGTTGCTTTCGATTTTTGTGCGCTGGGACAGATCAAGATTTAAGTGCTGGTCACATAATTCCGTGACGCGTTGCCAGATGGTTGCTGCCAACTGATCCGCTGTTCCGTCACTTGGCAGGATCAGACTGCTGTTCATGCTGACCTGTATGTGACGCCGATTGCAATAGATCGCGCGCACCAGATCATCGTCAGCTAGAACGCAACATGGCTCGGCAAAGCTTTTACTAGCCTGAAAGACAAATGTTCGCCGATGAGCCGGGGCAGGTGGCATGCCGATATCCGGCACTGCATCACAAAGCGGTCGTGGATGAAGGGCAAGTACCACAGCATCCTGTGGACGAACTTCAATCTGCTCATCGCCGAAAAACAGGTCGGTTGCGAAATCCGCCGTACTGTCGATATCACCAAGTTCCATGCCGCTGATGATGTCGCCACCGGCAGCGATAAAGTGATCACGCAGGGCAGGCAGTGCAATATCATTCAGAATGATCGGATCAATAGCCGCGAAGGCATGACTCGCATTATGGCGTTGCATTTCCCGCCAAGTTGGCAGCAAAACACGCCCCAGCAACGAGGCCGAGCAATTATGTGCCGGCATCGAAAACAGGACTTCGGCCAGCGTCGCAAGTGCATCCTGATGATAGGTCGCTGTCGGTGCCTGCTGGTTCTCGATGGTATCAGCGGCAATTCTGACGTGTTGACGGACACGCTTGTCTTCGCTGGCATAGCGTGACAACCATAAATTCCAGGCCGTGAACAACCGGGCAAAGATTGTTGGTCTGCGTGCTATCAAAGCCGCGGCAATACCATGATCAAGGTCAATGATGGCCGGGCTGCGTCCAGGATGTTTAAGACCGATAACCGCATGAGCCGGCCTTATCAGTTTTCGCGGTATTTCCGGCCATTGGGCGAAAAAATGCCTAACCAGATCCTCTGGATCATAGAAAATTTCCGGTTCGGCAA
This sequence comes from Thalassospira lucentensis, assembly GCF_001613805.1. Classification (GTDB taxonomy): domain Bacteria; phylum Pseudomonadota; class Alphaproteobacteria; order Rhodospirillales; family Thalassospiraceae; genus Thalassospira; species Thalassospira lucentensis_A. Next base: position 249,434 of record NZ_LPVY01000003.1, on the reverse strand, counting down.
CCTTGTGGTCTTCGGGGGCGGTTTTCATCCCGCGTGTCCAACGACTGGCGAATGGTTCACCGGAATCGTACAGCGTTACGGATACACCATCCTGCGCCATCTGAGTTGCAAGTGCGGACCCGGCCAGTCCGGCTCCAATGACATGAAGTCTTGGTGCAGCAAAGGATGCCATATGCCTGTCCTGTTTTAGTTGCTATACAGGGGCCGCAAGAAACAATCCGTAGCGGAACCGTTAAGTCTTTGTTTGGACGGAAACCTTAACAGCAGATTACACGTGAAGTCATGGATGAAATTACAACCGAGATTGACAGCCTGAATAGCGAAGTCATTGACCATATGACCAATTGGGTCGATATGCTGGGGGGCGGTGAAATCGGCAGATATGTTGTTGCTGGTGTTGTCCTGCTGTTCGTATTCGTTCTAAAGCGGGTTCTGGCTCACGGTGTAATTGGCGGGCTGCGGAAGCTGGCTCATCAGCGCAAACACAGCACCGCTGCCCATGTTCTGGATGCTTTCGAGGCCCCGGTTCAGCTTCTGGTTATTCTTGGTGGCGTGTATTTTGCCGTCGAAATTCTTGATATGCCGAAAAATGTCGATGCCGTTCTGTTCGAATTAATCGGCATATTTGCAACCTTCTCGGTTTTCTGGGCGTTGTTCAGATCGATTGAGCCGCTTGCCATGTCGTTCAACAATCTGGCAGGTCGGTTTGGTGGCGGTCTTGGCGATGATTTGCGCCAGTTCTTTATCCGGGCGGTTAAAACGTTGATCGTTGTGATCGGTGTTGTTGTCCTGCTGGAAAACTGGGGCATTGATGTTTCGGCGTTTCTGGGCGGCCTTGGTCTTGCCGGGATGGCTGTGGCGCTGGCTGCCAAGGATTCGGTCGCCAATATTTTCGGCGGGCTAACCATTCTTGCCGATAATCTTTACAAACGCGGAGACTGGATCGAAACGCCTCATTTCGAAGGGACCGTCGAGGTTGTCGGCCTTCGCGCGACCAAGGTGCGTACGTTTGCCAAGGCATTGGTGACCATGCCGAATGCGCAGATTGTCGATTCCCCGGTGATCAATTGGTCACGAATGACCCATCGCCGGATCAAAATGCTGATCGGTGTCGAATACCGTACCACTGCCGATCAGATTGAAAAGATTGTCGAGGATATCCGTTCGTTTCTGAAAAATGATGATGACGTCGCACAAACCGATGTTGCGCAGATGGTGCATTTATCGGATTTCGGGGCAAGTTCGATCAATATCGATCTGTATTACTTTACAACCACCACTGACTGGGTGAAATGGCGTGATATTCGCAATCGCCATATCATTGCATTCAAGCGTATTGTCGAAGATAACGACGCCGCGTTTGCCTTCCCGTCGCAGTCACTTTATGTCGAAACCCTGCCGGAAAAAATGCCTGAAGACATGGCAAACAAAACCAATAATGACCGTGCCAAAACAACGCGACAAATCGGATGATGCGCGATGACTGATACGCCAAAGCTTTCCTATTGCGCAGATTATGTTCGTCGGAATGACAAAGACCGTTTTTTATGCTCGCTATTTGCTGCTCCGGAAAAACGTGAAGGTCTTTCTACGCTTTACGCTTTTAATCAGGAAGTGTCCAAAACCCGTGAAATGGTTAGCGAAACCATGTTGGGACACATTCGGCTACAATGGTGGCGTGATACACTGGCGGAGATCGAGCAGGGCAAAATTCGTAAACACGAGGTTGTCGAGCCGCTTTCGGTTCTGATCCAGTCCGGACAGATTGAATCACGCGATCTGGAGATACTGATTGCGGCACGCGAATTTGACCTTGCCGACAAGGCACCGGCAAATCAGGCGGAACTGGATCACTATATTGACCAGACCTCTGGGCATCTTGCCGTTATGGCCGCCGAACTGCTTGGTGTAGCTGATAACGATGCAAGGCATGCCGCGCGGCTTGCCGGGAATGCCTATGGCCTGGTCGGGATTTTACGCGCTATGGTTTTCCATGGTCGGGCAAAACGGCTTTATCTGCCGCAGGATCGGATGGAAAAGCATGGTGTCGGGCAGGGCGATATTTTCGAATTTCGAAAAACCGACGCGGTCAAGTCGCTGACACGTGAAATCGCCGATCTGGCGCAAGACCGGATTGTCGAAGCCCGGAAGTTTCGAAAAAAACTGCCGTCAAATGCGTTGGCCGCGGCATTGCCGGTAGTTCTGGCGGATGGTTATTTGCGCAAGCTCGCAAAGGCCGGTTTTGATCCCTTCAGTGCCGAGTTTGGTCTTGCCCGTCCGGCAAGTTTCCGGCTGACCGTGAAGGCCATGCTGCATCGATACTGATTTCGTGCCCTAGATATTGGCAAAATCTCATCTAAATAGATGTAATGGATACAATATTTTCGTAAGGTCTGTGGTAGCGTTGCTTGACCCTGCTGCCTATTGGCTTCAAACGGGGCTACGGACATGAACATAACGAGGTCGAACATGATGAATTTGCATGCACCGATGAAAGCTTTGGGGCTGTTTGGTGTGCTTTTGATCGTGTGGCTTGTCGTTCCAGCCCCGTGCCATGCCGGAAATATTGGGCCGTTTGTCGGCGATTATCACGGAACGTCGATCTATAATGCCGAGGAAGAGCTTAAAGCGCGCGATCTCGATGTTAAGATCACGGAAACCGGCCGCGGATTTACCATCGATTGGTCAACTGTGATCCACAAGGCAGATGGTCGTGAAAAAAACGTATCGCTTAGCATCGAGTTTTATGCCACCGATCGCCCGGACATTTACGGCAGCGCAATGCGATCAGGCCTGTTTGGCAAACGTGTACCCAATGATCCTTTGCAGGGTGAACCGTTTGTCTGGGCGCGTATCGTTGACAAAACCCTGACCGTGCATGCCCTTTACATTACCGATGACGGTGGTTACGAAATGCAGGTCTATGAACGCAGTCTTGATGAAAATGGCGACATGGATTTGGTGTTCAAACGGTTCCGAGATGGGGAACCGATCCGCGATGTTACCGGCAAGCTCAAACGCCAGAGCAAGTACTAAATCGATAAAGGCCGCATCGGATGATGCGGCCTTGTTTTTTTATGCAGCGTTGATATCGGCAAGCCATTCGTCAAACAGCGGAATGGCGCGGTCGCTATAAAGTTTCTTGCGATCACGGCCCTTGACCCGTTTGGTCAGTTCAAGTTCCGGGAAAAGCCCGAAATTGACATTCATCGGCTGGAAGGTACTTTCATCTGCACCCTTGGTGATATGGTTCAAAAGCGCACCCATCGCGGTTGCCAAGGGTGGGGTTGGAATGGATTTTCCTTGCTTTTCTGCCGCAGCAAAACGGCCAACCATCAAACCGACAGCGGCACTTTCCACATAACCCTCGCAACCGGTAATTTGCCCGGCAAAACGGATGTCGTTACGCGCCTTCAGGCGGAGCGTACCGTCCAACAGGCGAGGCGAGTTCAGGAAGGTGTTGCGATGAATGCCGCCAAGACGGGCGAATTCCGCATTTTCAAGCCCCGGGATCATGCGGAACACATCGGCCTGTGCGCCATATTTCAGTTTCGTCTGGAAACCGACCATGTTGTAGAGAGTGCCCAACGCATTGTCCTGGCGCAGTTGTACGATAGCGCGTGGTTTGCGGGTAGGATCATGCGGGTTTGTCAGGCCGACCGGCTTCATCGGGCCATGGCGAAGTGTTTCACGTCCGCGCTCTGCCATAACTTCAATTGGTAGACAACCATCAAAATAGGGGGTGTCTTTCTCCCATTCCTTGAATTCGGTTTTATCGCCATCGATCAGGGCATCGATGAAGGCGTTGTATTGCTCTTCATTCATCGGGCAATTGATATAGTCCTTGCCATCGCCCTTGTCATAACGTGACTGGAACCATGCCTTGGAAAAATCGATGCTTTCCTTATAGACGATCGGGGCAATCGCATCGAAGAAGGCAAGGCTTTCCTCGCCGGTTACCTTGCGAATGTCTTCGGCCAGTGCGCTTGAGGTCAGCGGGCCGGTTGCAATGATCGTGCTTTCCCATTCGACCGGCGGCAGGCCATCAACTTCGCCGCGTTCCATGGTGACCAGCGGATGGTTCATCAGTGCATCAGTAACTGCCTGAGAGAAACCTTCGCGGTCAACCGCAAGGGCTGCACCAGCGGGGACCTTGTGCGCATCGGCACAGCGAATGATCAGCGATCCGGCACGGCGCATTTCATCATGGATCAGGCCGACCGCGTTATATTCCCTGTCGTCAGACCGAAACGAGTTGGAACAAACCAGTTCGGCACATTTGTCGGTGTGATGGGCGTCGGTTGGGCGGGTCGGCCGCATTTCATGCAAGATGACCGGAATGCCGGCCTCGGCCAACTGCCAGGCGGCTTCGCTACCGGCGAGACCGGCGCCGATGATATGGACGGGTTTGACCGTGCTCACGGTTGCGAACTCCTCAGCAAAACGGGGTTAAACTTTCTGGCACACACATAGCGGTGCTGATGGTTTGATTTCAAGTGAATTGCACCATTTCGCTGTCTCATATCACCCATGCGGCGACAAATTATTCACAAATTGTCCGCTTCTGCGTCCTTGATCCCATACACATCCATCACAAGGACGGCATCATGAGCTATCCGCATCGACCCTATGGTTACGATCCGGCCCATTGCCCCGTGATGGGACTTGTTCCGATCCGGCGATCCCGACAGACGATGACGATTGACTGCATTCCTGATGCCGATGGCGGGAATAGTGCGCCAAACAAAGATGGTGCGAACCGAAACAGCCCCGCGGCGGCAATCGGACGGATCGCCTTTCCTTTTGGCGATATCGGCGCCAACAAGTTTGGCTGCGCTGATGTCGAGAACATGATTGATTACGTTGTCGCCACAAGGCAGGGATGGCGGGCCTCGCTTGTCATGCGGTCTTTTCTACGCTGGTGGCGCAGGGATGAGGGGCTTGATGACGATGCGCAGGTGCGCAAAACATCAGATGCCATTGTCATGTTGCTGGCGCTCAATCAGGGGCGCGACGGGTTTGTCCATGGCTACCTTTCCGACCTTTCAGGCGGGCGCGATCATCTGGACAGCACACAGCGAGCATTTTTCCGATCAATGCGCGTGGCCGCAATCGCACTTGCTCTGTCACCGATATTGCTTGTCGTTTCGGTGATGCTGTTTTTGCAGGCAGACCAGGTTGTTAGTACCGGGAATGGTAAGCTGTTCGGGTTCAGCTATGACCTTTTGTTTTTTGTCGGCAGTTTCGGCGCGATAGGGGCGCTGGTCAGCATGATGATGCGGTTGGGTAAGGATGTCGACTGGGCGGAGATGGAACCGGCGTCGGTTTTCTTCAATTTCCTGTTTCGACCTTGCCTTGGTTTTTGCTTTGCGCTGATCGTATTACTGGCACTGCGTGCCGGTATTCTGCCGATACCGCTGGATCAGTTGCACAATATTTCTGACATGGACCAGATCGGAACGATCCCCGGTGCCGGACAGCAGATTTCCATCGTGCTGGTGCTGGCCTTCCTGTCAGGCTTTAGCGAACGGCTGAGTTCCGCACTGGTCAAACGGGTCGAGGATCGGGTCGAAGCGGGCTAGGGAGCCCGCTTCGTTTCAAGACATTACTTCAGGCCGAGATGACGTTTAAGGTATTTTCCGGTATAGCTTCCCTCGTTAGCCATAATAGCCTCGGGCGTGCCGCAACCAACCAGCTTGCCGCCGCCATCGCCACCCTCGGGACCAATATCGATGATCCAGTCGGCGGTTTTGATGACATCAAGGTTATGTTCGATCACAACCACCGTGTTGCCCTGATCGACAATGGTGTGCAGCACTTCCAAAAGCTTGCGAATGTCGTGGAAATGAAGTCCGGTGGTCGGTTCGTCAAGGATATAAAGTGTGCGGCCTGTTGCGCGTTTTGACAGCTCCTTGGCCAGCTTTACGCGCTGTGCCTCGCCGCCTGAAAGTGTTGTTGCCTGCTGACCTAGATGGATGTAGCTCAACCCCACCTGTTTCAGGGTTTCCATTTTGTCGCGAATGGACGGAACTGCCTTGAAGAAATCGGCACCTTCTTCAACTGTCATGTCAAGAATGTCAGATATCGATTTGCCTTTAAACGATATTTCCAGCGTTTCACGGTTGTATCGTTTGCCCTTGCACTGATCACAGGTGACGTAAACGTCGGGCAGGAAGTGCATTTCGATCTTGATCACGCCATCGCCCTGACAGGCTTCACACCGTCCGCCCTTGACGTTGAACGAGAAACGCCCGGGCTTGTAACCGCGCGTTTTGGCTTCGGGCAATTGCGCGAACCAGTCACGGATCGGTGTAAAGGCCCCGGTATAGGTCACGGGGTTGGAACGCGGGGTTCTGCCAATCGGGCTTTGATCGATATCGATGATTTTATCGATATGTTCGATGCCGGTAATGGTGTCATGCGCACCGGGATGATTGCGCGCATTATGCATCCGTTTTGCAAGCGCCTTATACAGCGTCTCAATAACAAGGCTGGACTTGCCACCACCCGAAACACCGGTAACGCAGATAAATTTGCCAAGCGGGAACTCGGCATCAACATTTTGCAGGTTGTTGGCGCGTGCCCCCTTGATCGCAATCGACTTGCCATTGCCTTTACGGCGTTCCTTGGGAACGGCGATCTGTTCGACCCCGACAAGGTATTTGCCGGTCAGGCTATTCGGGTTTTGCTGGATCTGTTCAGGGGTTCCTTCGGCAACGATCCGTCCGCCATGGATCCCGGCCCCTGGGCCCATATCGACGACATAATCGGCGGCACGAATGGCGTCTTCGTCATGTTCGACAACCAGGACGGTATTGCCCAGATCGCGAAGACGTTTCAGGGTATCAAGCAGCCGATCATTGTCGCGCTGATGCAGGCCGATGGATGGTTCATCCAGAACATAAAGGACACCGGTCAGGCCCGACCCGATCTGCGACGCCAGTCTGATACGCTGGCTTTCGCCGCCCGAGAGGGTGCCAGATGTGCGTGACATCGACAGATAATCCAGCCCGACATCGCGCAGGAATCGCAGGCGATCATTGATTTCACGCAGGATACGTCGCGCGATTTCGGTTTCTTTTTCATTCAGTTTGCCCTCAAGCGCCTGGAACCAGTCGGCAGCCTTGCCAATCGAAAGGTCGGTAATTTCCGAAATCGTGCATTTATCGATCTTTACGGCCAGCGCTTCGGGTTTCAGGCGATGACCTTCGCAGGTCGGACAGCTTGAAACCGTCTGGTATTTCGACAGTTCGTCGCGTGCCCACTGGCTATCGGTTTCGCGCCAGCGGCGCGACATGTTGGGAATGACACCTTCGAACGGGCGGGATACCTTGTAGCTGCGTGAACCGTCATCATAGGTTACCGTGACGTCTTCATCACCCGAACCATACAGGATGATGTCCTGTGCTGTTTTCGGAAGCTTTTCCCATGCGACATTGGTTTTGAAGCCGAAATGCTTGGCAACTGCGCGCAACGTTTGCAAATAATATTTCGACGTGGTGCTGGCCCAAGGCGCAACGGCGCCATCATCAAGGCTTTTGCCTTCGTCGGGGACGACCAGTTCCGGGTCGAATTCCATCTGGGTGCCAAGACCATCACAGGCCGGGCAGGCGCCAAACGGATTGTTGAACGAGAACAGGCGCGGTTCGATTTCCTCAATCGTGAACCCGGAAACCGGGCAGGCGAATTTTGCCGAGAACACGGTTGTTTCGCCGGTTTTGGCATCTTCGGTCAGGACGATACCGTCTGTCAGTTCAAGGGCAGTTTCAAAGCTGTCTGCAAGGCGGGTTGCAATCCCGTCCTTGACGATCAGACGATCCACCACGACCGAGATATCGTGTTTGAGCTTTTTGTTCAGTTCAGGCGCTTCGTCGATGTCATACATTTCGCCATCGATCTTGACGCGCTGGAAACCACGCGTGCGCAAATCGCGCAGTTCCTTTTTGTATTCCCCTTTGCGGCCACGAACAAACGGTGCCAACAGATAAAGCCGAGTGCCTTCGGGCATTTCCATAACGCGGTCAACCATCTGTGATACGGTCTGACTGACAATCGGAAGACCGGTTGCCGGGGAATAGGGAATGCCGACGCGCGCCCAAAGAAGACGCATATAATCATAAATCTCGGTAACCGTTCCCACGGTCGAACGCGGGTTGCGCGATGTGGTTTTCTGTTCGATGGAAATGGCTGGAGACAAGCCGTCGATATATTCAACATCGGGCTTCTGCATCAGTTCAAGGAACTGGCGCGCATATGCTGACAGGCTTTCGACATAACGACGCTGTCCTTCGGCATAAATCGTATCGAACGCCAGCGAACTTTTACCCGACCCCGACAGACCGGTGATCACCACCAGGGAATCGCGGGGCAGTTCAACATCGATATTTTGCAGGTTATGTTCTTTCGCACCGCGAACCGAAATTTTCGTCAGCATGTCGGGCCTTTTGTTCCTGTAATGTTCGGGAAAAGGTATAGAGGAGCCAAACCTGATACGCAAGCGCACCCCTGACAGTTCCTGTCAGTATCTGTCAGGAGTGGTTTGTTTTTGTCGTAGCGCAAGACAATGCACGAAAAAACCCGCCGGACAAACCGGCGGGTTGATCTGGCTTTTGCAATCCTGAACGATCAGCCTTTGGTAACCGAACGACCGGTTGCCCCAAGATCCTTGAAAGCTTCTTCGAGGCGGGCTGCCATCGAAAGTTCGGCTTCGCGAACCCAGACGCGCGGATCGTACTGTTTTTTGTAGGGCTGATCGGTATCCGGATCGACCTGATACTTGAACGCGCGTGCGTTGGCTTCGACATATTCACCAACCGGGCGCGAATAGGCGAACTGGGTATCGGTATCGATATTCATCTTAAAGACGCCATAGCCGACTGCTTCTTCGATTTTTTCTTTTTCCGAACCCGAACCGCCATGGAACACGAAGTCCAGAGGACGGTTGCCAAGATTATGCTTTTCCGAAACGTATTTCTGGGATTCCAGAAGGATTTCCGGACGAAGTTTTACGTTACCTGGTTTGTAAACGCCATGAACGTTGCCGAATGCCGCCGCGACCGAGAAATGGCCAAGCGGAGCAAGACGGCGATATGCTTCTTCGACTTCTTCGGGACGGGTATACAGACGCGGATCGATTTCCTCGACACTGGTGTCAAGATCATGGCCGATGCCGTCTTCTTCACCGCCGGTCACGCCCAGTTCAATCTCTAGGCTCATTTCGATTTTGGCCATGCGTTTGAGGAATTCTTCGCAAGTTGACAGGTTGTCTTCGAGCGATTCCTCGGACAGGTCCAGCATGTGGGAGCTGTAAAGCGCCTTGCCGGTCTCGGCATAGGCCTTTTCGCTCCATTTCAGCATTTCATCGACCCACGGAACGAATTTCCGGTTTGCGTGGTCGGTATGCATGACGACAGCAACGCCATAATACTCAGCCATCAGTTGGGCATGACGTGCTGCCGATATAGCGCCCACGACACGGGCTGCTGCAGCGTCCTTGATGCCCTTGCCGGCAAAGAACTGTGCACCGCCATTCGAAAGCTGAATGATGATGTCAGAACCGGCATTTGCAGCGGCTTCAAGGGCGGCATTCATCGTGCTGGACGATGTGATATTGACGGCGGGAAGGGCGTAACCGTCCTGCTTGCAGGCAGCAACAAGGTCACGGTAGGCAGAACCGGTAACAACACCGGGTTTAACGGAAGGCATGTGGGTACTCCTCCTGGGGGTCAGAGTATTATTGTTTCCCCCGTGCGTACCGACTGATCCGCAGCGAGGGCGATCCGTAAGGAGCCCAATGCATCTTCCATATGCTGCGTAAGGTCAAGGTTTTCCGTTATAGACTTTAGGAAAAATTGCTGTTCACGCAGACACAGGCCGTCATGATCGGGCTCGTCGTCTGTGCGGATGATTTCGTCAGATTGTGTAAATTTTCCGGCTGCATCTGTGGCAGCATGGTGAAGCTTTAAGGCATTCGTCTTTGTATGAGTGTCGATATCAGCCGAACCGGCACCTTTTTCTTCAACATCGGTGATGGAAACGCAACCCTTGGGGCCGATCACATCTTTGACGAAAAAGGCGGTTTCGCTGATCATTGGGCCCCACCCGGCTTCGTACCAGCCAACTGATCCGTCATCAAAGCGCACCTGCAATTGGCCATAGTTATACATTTCTGGTGCAACTTCGTCAGACAGACGTACGCCGATGGCACTGACCGATACCGGTTTCGCGCCGGTCATCAGGCACATCATATCCAGATAATGCACGCCGCAATCAACAATCGGGGAAACGCTGTTAAGCAACCGTTTGTGGGTTTCCCAAAAGGCGCCGCTGCTTTGCTGGTTCAGGTTCATGCGCATGACCAGCGGCTTGCCAAGTGTCTTTGCAACTTCAACGAATTTTGCCCAAGACGGATGATGGCGAAGGATATAGCCAATCACCAGCTTCCGATCATACTTTTTGGCGGCATTTACTACACGTTCGGCATCTTCGGCGGTCGCTGCCAATGGCTTTTCAATGAAGACATGCGCCCCCGCCTCAAACGCCGTGATGGCGAATTCGGCATGGGTTTCGGTATAGGTATTGATCGAGACCGCATCGGGGCTGGTTTCCGCCAACGCAGTGTGAAAATCGGTAAATTGCGGGTAGGCGGCAAAACCATCCGGAAGGTTTTCTGCCGGGATTTCGGAGCGTGCACACAGTCCGACAATTTCGTAGCCGTCAAGCGCATGATAGGCCTTGGCGTGGGACAAACCCATATTGCCAAGACCGACGACAAGGATACGAACCGGCTTCATGCTGTGCCTCCTGATAAGTTTTTAATGCTTTGTTATGCTGAGATTATTCTGTGCCCTTGATCCAGCTGCGCGTGACGTTGTAGTCATCATCAAACAGGATCATATCGGCCTGATAACCCGGTGCGATGCGCCCCATGACGTCATCAAGTTTCAGGAATGCGGCCGGATACAGGGATGCCATGCGAAGGGCTTCCCCAAGATCAATGCCGACCATTTCAACGCAGTTTTTAACCGCGGCGATCATATCGAGGTCTGATCCAGCCAATGTACCGTCAGCCAATGCGCAGCGACCATCGGCGGCAATGATTTCCTCGCCCCCCAGAACAAAACGTTTTTCGTCTGCTCCGACCGTTGGCATGGCGTCGGTCACCAGCATGATTTTGCCTTTGGCCTTGGCATGAATGGCCACTTTCAGAACGGCCGGATGCACGTGATAGCCATCAGCAATCAGGCCGCACCAAGTGTTGTCGTCGGCCATCGCTGTACCGGCAACACCGGGTTCACGGTGGGTCATCGGGCTCATGGCATTAAACAAATGCGTGAAGCCCCGCATGCCTTCGGCAATGGCAGCCTGCATGTGGCTATAAGTGCCCGCAGTATGACCGGCGCAAACCAGAACGCCACGATCGGCCAGCTTTTTAATTGTGCCTTTGGCGGCCTTTTCCGGGGCCATGGTCACCAGAACGCGGCCATTGGGCAGGCGGGTCAGAAGGTCAATCGCGTCATCTTCCATCGGGCGGATGATATTGGCGTCATGCACACCTTTGCGCTCGGCATTCAGATACGGACCTTCAAGATGAATGCCGACAATACCCGGAATGTTCTGATTGATTGCATCGGTGACGGCCTTAATCGCGGATTCCATTTTATCACGGTGATCGGTGATTAGGGTCGGCAGCATGGCGGTTGTACCGTATTTACGATGACCCGCCATGATCGCGCGAATACCGTCGATATTTGGTTCGTCATTTAGCAAGACGCCGCCGCCACCATTGACCTGAACATCGATAAGGCCGGGCGCAAGTATCTGATTTCCTGCATCAATCACCAAGATATTTTCTGGGATATGGCGGTTTCCGACAATCGCATCGACCTTCCCGTCGCGAACAATGACGGCCTTTTCGGACTGGAAATCGGTGCCGTCAAAAACGCGCGCATTGGTGATTGCAAAATCGGTCATCAGTGCGTCTCCGTGACTTTGGACAGGTGCGGCGGCGCATCAGGATTGCACCCGCGCTCCAAGGCAACATGTTCTGCCAAGGTATAGAATGTCTGGATCATAGCGATGGGGGCCAGAAGAGGGTGGATATCCTCGACCACAGGAAGATGGCCCTTGATATCGGCGTGACCGGTTTCGGCCGCAAAAAGGTTATCGGTTTTCGCCCGCATTTCTTCGAGGAAACCCTCGACACTTTCGCGCGACGCATCCTGTTGGGAAAAGACAAGCAAAGGGAAATCCTTGGTCACCAGTGCCATCGGGCCGTGTTTGACCTCGGCCGCGCTAAAAGCTTCGGCGTGCAGGCCGCTGGTTTCCTTGAATTTAAGGGCAGCTTCCTGTGCAATGGCAAAAGCAGGGCCGCGACCGATCACATAAAGACCGTCTGATTTTACAATCGCATCGGCAGCATCAAGCCAATCCTTGCCAAGTGCCTTTTCAAGTGATGCGGGCAAGGTGACAAGTGCCTTGTTGAATGCCGGATCCTGCGTCCATCCGCCAACGATCTGTGCGATGGCAGACAATGTTGCGATATAGGATTTGGTCGCGGCAACACTGGTTTCAAGGCCCGCCATCAGCGGAATGACGTGATCGACAGTATTGGCCAACGGGGAATCGGTCACATTGACCAATGCAACCGTGCGGGCACCGGCATCACGGGCGGCCACGGCATTTTTAACCAAATCAGGACTTTTGCCTGATTGGGATACGGCAATGAACAGGGCGTCCTTGCTGGCAATCGACCGGTTATAAATCGAAACAATAGACGGGGCCGCTGACACCACGGGAATGCCAAGCTGGCTTTCGATCAGGTATTTTGCATAAAGCGTTGCGTGGTCGGAACTGCCGCGTCCGCAGGTCACAACGAATTTCGGCGGATTGGCGCGCAGATCAGAAACCAGAGCATCAATTGCAGCCTTGTTGTGATCAAGCTGCTTGGCAACGACGACCGGGGCTTCGGCCAGTTCGCGGCCCATCTGGGTTTTTGGAGTCCAGCGTGTGCTCATATCCTTGGTTTCCTTAAAGCTTTTTGAGGTGGCGCAAGACGAGATAATTGTCAGCGTGCGTCGACCTGCATTTCGGCAATGAAGTCGTAACTGTCGCCGCGATAATAGGAACGGGTGAATTCGACCGGTGTGCCGTTGGCAAGGAAGGAACGCCGTTCGATATAAAGGGCGGCACTGCCATCGGGAACGCCAAGGATTTTGGCGGTTTCCCCGTCAAACAATTCAGCCCGTAGACGCTGAAGCGCGCGTTCCGGCTTTTTGCCGTATTTTGCCAGCGCATCATAAAGCGACTTTTCGACTTCATCGGGGCTTGGCAGAAAAGCCCTTGGCACGACCGCATATTCAAGTGCCATTGGTTTTTCGTTGGCTGTACGCAGGCGCCGTAGCCGGGTTACTTCGGTGCCGGGTGACAGGTTTAACGCCATAGCTTCTTCGGGCGATGCATGACCAAGGGTCTTTTCAATCCAGACTGCCCCCGGGTTCATGCCGCGTGTGATCATGTCCTCGGTGAAGGAGGTCAGGCGTGACAATGCCTGTTCAACACGTGGGGCAACAAAGGTTCCTGCGCCATGACGCTGGACAAGGACGCCTTCCTCGACAAGGGCCCGCATCGAATTGCGAACGGTAACGCGTGAAATGCCAAGTTCATTGGCTAGGTCGCGTTCACTTGGCAGCGCATCGTCTACTTTCAGGATACCATCATCAATAACGGCCTTGATGGCCGTTTGTAGGCGGCGATAAAGCGGGCCATGACCGATATTTTCGATGTCTCGGGCACGCAGGCTTGCAATGACGTCGGCTGTACTGATCATGCGTGCACCTTTTGATGTTTCCTGGCCATCAGGATTGCCCCATGCAGGGCATCGTTTTGCGCCGGAACCAGATCGGGCCGGATATCATCGGGCATGCGTTTTGCCATTTGTTCGGCAAGGCCCCCCATCAAACTCAGCCGTTTTGCCCCAAATTCCTGAAGCTTGTGCAGGATGTTGCGATTGGCGGTTACCGCGACATTGATAATGTCGGCGGCAATGGTGTCACCATGGCTGTCGGCATCGAAAACCATCGGGCAGAATGCGCCATAATCCGCCGGTCGGGCCTTCTCGGCGAAGGCAACGATTTCTTCGGGACTGTTATGGAAATGCAACATGATGGTGCGTGTCAGTTCGGATGACGGGGCTAAATCCTCGTGGGCGAGCAGGGCGGTTTCGATGGCTGTTCTCCCAATACGGGCACCGCTTCCGATATCGGAAATTTCAAACCCCCAACCGGCAAGCGCCAGTTCGCGACCGGCAACAATCGCTTGGCCACAGGTGCCGGTTCCGACTATCAAAATAGCACCGTCTGCGCCATCATGTGCGCCAAGACACGCGGTATAGGCATCGGTCGCAAAACAAACACTGGCAAACGGGTGAGCATAGGATTCGGCAAGTTTGCGTTCGCGCTCTAACGGTAATCCGGCCAGTCCAAGGCCTGCATGCAAATCCGAAAGGCGACGATCCGAAAGCCCGGCTTGTTCGAGTGCCATGGTTGCTGCGGCAATGATTTCGCCAAAGACATGATCGATTCCAAGGCGGGTATTCGCACCACCTCGCACGGCTTCACCAAGTATGGCGCCTGCATCATTTACAATGCGTGCGCGGCAGCGCGTGCCGCCACCATCAATGCCAAGGTAAAGCTTTTCTTTTTGTGCGTTTTGCATTCCGACCATCCCTAACTGATGGGATCATAGCAGAGTGGTATCTTAAAAAGCAATACCAATATAAATCCACTAATGTTGTTTCTGGTCCCATTTTGGCATTATGCTGATGAAGTCGATGCCACAGTAATAAATTGAAAATGCCTTTTATCTATTTGAAAATAAGTAAAATATGAGGTGAAGTTATGTAAATTTCGGGGTGTGTGCAGGAAGTGCCTTGCCTTGCTGGTATCATAATGGTATTTAATTGGTGGAGGGAGATTGGAAAATGGCATCACGCACCGAAGAATTTGATATGCGCTTTGCCGGGTTGGATCAGTGGTCCGACGCCGATTTCCTTATGGCTTTGTGGGAAGGCCAGATGCGCGCGGTCGCATCGCTAGGGCCGGTCCTGACGGATCTGGCGACAGCCGCAAACGGGATAGCAGGTCGCCTGGGGGGCGGCGGGCGTCTCGTTTATGTTGGTGCCGGAACTTCCGGCACGGTGGCATGGCAGGATGCCAAGGAACTTGGCGGAACGTTTGGCTGGCCTGAAGACATGACCATCGTCATGCTGGCCGGTGGCTTGCAAAGCGAGCCGGGCGTATTCAATTCCGCCGAAGACGATAGCAAAGCCGCCGAAGACGAAATTACCCGACATTGCATAGGTGAAGGTGACGCGGTTATTGCCGTCGCCGCCAGCGGCTCGACGCCTTATACCTTGTACGCGGTTGATCTGGCGCGCAAGCGCGGTGCTTATACAGTTGGTCTTTGCAACAACCCCGATGGCAAACTTTTGACCGCGGCAGCGTGCGGTATCTTTCTTGATAGTGCGCCCGAAGTTATTGCCGGTTCAACCCGCATGGGGGCAGGGACTGCGCAGAAGGCCGCCATCAATATCCTTTCATCGCTTGTCATGAACAAGCTTGGGCGTCTTTTCGACAACCTGATGGTCGGCATGCGTGCCGAAAACATCAAGTTACATGGTCGCGCGATCCGCATTACCAGCCATATTGCCGGTTGCGATGGGCATAACGCCGAAAGCGCCCTTGAAAAAGCGCAGTTTGATATCCGCATCGCGGTCCTGATTGCCAAAGGGCACGAGGCCGCGAAAGCCAAAGAAATTCTTGCGATGTTTAACGGAAATCTCCGGGCAGCGCTTGAGTATAAGGACTGACATCTGCAGAGATAGTAGTCCACCGACATTGATCAGAGGAGGCATAAATGTCGAATAAAGTGTTTGCAAAAGGCCTGGCAGTGGCTCTGGCGGCAAGTGTCGCCCTGGTTCCGTTGATGGCATCTGCTGGCGAACTCGTGATCGAGAGCTGGCGTAACGACGATATCGATATCTGGAATGATCAGATTATTCCGGCCTTTAAAAAGGAACATCCGGAAATTAAGGTGACTTTCTCGCCGACCCCGCCGACCGATTACAACGCGCTGATCAATGCGAAATTCGCTGGCGGCACGGCTGGCGATCTGATCACGTGCCGTCCGTTCGATGCGTCGCTTGAACTTTACAAGCAGGGCAATCTTGTTCCGCTTGACGATATAGCGGGCATGGACAATTTCTCCGATGTCGCGAAATCCGCATGGCAGACGGATGATGGTTCCGTCACTTTTTGCCTGCCGATGGCGTCGGTTATTCATGGCTTCATCTATAACAAGGAAGCCTTTGAGGCAGCCGGTGTAGAAGTGCCGAAGACCCGTGCAGAATTCTATGCTGCCCTTGATAAAATCAAGGAAGAAGGCAGCTATATCCCTATGGCGATGGGGACTGCCGATCAGTGGGAGGCCGCAACCATGGGTTTCCAGAACATTGGTCCGAATTACTGGAAAGGCGAAGAGGGCCGCAAAGCCTTGATCGATGGCAGCCAGAAATTCACCGATAAACCGTATGTTGACACCTTTACCGAATTGGCAAGCTGGGCAAACTATCTTCCGGACGGTTATGAAGCCATTTCCTATCCGGATGCGCAGAACCTGTTCTCGCTTGGCCGTGCGGCTGTCTATCCGGCTGGGTCGTGGGATATTTCGCTGTTTAACAGCCAAGCCGAATTTGAATTTGGCGCATTCCCGCCGCCCCCGGCAGAGGGTTCGGACACCTGCTATATCAGTGACCACACCGATATCGCGCTGGGCTTGAATGCCAAATCGCCGAATGCTGCCGAGGCAAAGGTCTTCCTCGAATGGATGACTGGCTCGGAATTTGCGTCGCTTTACTCCAACGCGCTTCCAGGCTTCTTCTCGTTGTCGAACCACAAGGTCGAAATCACCGATCCGGTTGCCAACGAGTTCGTGAGCTGGCGTCAGAAATGCGAATCAACCATTCGTAACTCGTATCAGATTTTATCGCGTGGCACGCCGAACCTTGAAAACGAACTGTGGAATATTTCCGCACAGGTTATCAACGGAACAGTTACTCCGGAAGAAGCAGGTAAAGCCGCTGAATCCGGACTTGCGAAGTGGTATGCGCCGCATCAGTAAGACCTGACTACAGATGGCAGGTGACTTCTTGCGCCTGCCATCCTTGTATCTACCGGGTATCTTGCAGTTTCGAACATCACGCCGATTGACAAACGGGGCGGACAGGACTGCAATCAGGCGCTCAGATGAACGCTTTCGACCGGGGACGCGTTCCCCGTACGCTTAATCTCAGAAAGACAGGATAAGGTATGGCGCATTCCGGGCCCATGACCGATTGGCGCAAGGCAAAACTGCCTGTGTTTGCCTTTCTGGCACCAGCGACGATCATCTACACATTGTTCATGATCTATCCGCTGATCGATTCCATTCGCCTCAGTTTTTATTCCACGCCAAACGGCGGGGAAATGGCCTTTGTCGGGCTCGATAACTATCGAACCATTCTGGGCGATCCGGACTGGTCTGCGACGTTTTGGAACAGTTTCTGGAACAATATGAAATTCTTTGCGGTTCACATGCTGGTGCAGAACCCTATCGGGATCGCGCTTGCGGGTATTTTGAGCCTGCCGCAACTGAGGTTCCGCAATACCTATCGCACGATGATGATCATGCCAACCATGCTGTCGGTGGTGATTGTCGGTTTCATCTGGCAACTGATCCTGAGCCCTGTCTGGGGTGTTGGCGTCGATATCCTTGATATTTTCGGCCTGAAATCGCTGTTTGGTCCGTGGCTTGGCAAGGAAGGTTCGGCCCTGATCACGCTTTCCTTTATCTCGGTCTGGCAGTGGGTTGGTATTCCGCTGATGCTGATTTATGCGGCACTTCTGGCGATCCCCGACGATCTTGTCGACGCGGCAATTGTCGACGGCGCAACCCATTTCGAGGTGTTCCTGCATATCAAGCTGCCGCTGGTTCTGCCGACGGTTGCGATGGTATCGATCCTGACATTTGTTGGTAATTTCAATGCGTTCGATCTGATTTATGCTGTAAAGGGTGCGTTGGCGGGACCGAATTTCTCGACCGACATCATGGGTACGCTGTTCTATCGCACATTCTTTGGCTACCAGTTGCAGCTTGGCGATCCAAGCCTTGGTGCCACTGTTGCCTCGCTGATGTTTCTGATCATTCTTGCCGGTGTTCTTTTCTATCTGTTCGCCGTGCAGCGCCGTCTGGCGCGCTACCAGCTGTAAGGAGGCGGCAAGATCATGATGACTAAAAATATCCGTCGTGAAGACATGTCGCGTGCCGTGATCGTGCATGCGATCCTGCTGACCTACACGCTGGTGGCGCTGTATCCGATCTTTCTTGTGATCATCAACGCCTTCAAATCCCGCAAAGGGATTTTCAGCGCCCCGATGAGCCTACCGAACGCTGAAACCTTCAGTCTTGAAGGCTTCACCAAGGTTCTGGCGAGATCGAATTTCGAGCTGTTTTTCTTTAACAGCTTCACCGTCACGGTCGTGACCATCGTTATTGTTCTGCTGCTTGCTTCCATGGCTGCCTGGGCGCTTTCGGAATACAAGTTTCCCGGCAATACCTGGCTTGCGCTTTATCTGGCGATTGGCATCATGGTGCCGATCCGGTTGGGCTCGGTTTCGATCCTGAACCTGATTGTTGAATTGGGCCTGATCAATACGCTGACTGCTCTTATCCTTGTCTATGTCGCGCAGGGACTGCCGTTGGCGATCTTTATCCTGACCGAATTCATGCACCAGATACCCAAGGATTTGAAAGAAGCCGCCCGTTGCGATGGGGTTGGTGAATTTAAGATTTTCTTTGCGGTTATTCTGCCGCTGATCCGGCCGGCCGTGGCAACGGTCGCAGTATTTACCATGATCCCGATCTGGAATGACCTTTGGTTCCCGCTGATTCTGGCACCGGGTGATGGCAAGCAAACCATCACGCTGGGGATCCAACAATTCATTGGGCAGTATGTGACCGACTGGAATGCGGTTCTGGCATCGCTGAGCCTCGCGATCATTCCGATCCTGATCCTTTATTTGATTTTCTCCCGACAACTCATTCGCGGCCTGACATCTGGCGCGGTGAAATGAGTATTGGTGTGACAGGAGCTTACCTAAATGGCTGATTTGAAACTTGACCAGATCCGAAAAAGCTATGGCGCTGTTGATGTGCTGCATGGCATCGATCTGGATGTTAAGGACGGCGAGTTTGTTGTCTTTGTGGGGCCGTCGGGCTGCGGAAAATCGACGTTGCTTCGCATCATCGCCGGTCTGGAAGACATCACCGGTGGTGATCTGATGATCGGTGGGGACGTCGTGAATACCAAAAGCCCGCGCGACCGCGGGATTGCCATGGTGTTCCAGTCCTATGCGCTTTATCCGCATATGACGGTTTACAAGAACATGGCGTTTGGCCTTAAACTGGCCAATCACAACAAGGCCGCAATTGATCAGCGCGTGCGCGAGGCCGCCCGCATTCTGCAACTGGACCAGCTTCTGGATCGCCGTCCGTCTGAATTGTCGGGTGGACAGCGCCAGCGCGTGGCGATTGGCCGCGCGATTGTGCGCCAACCGAAAGTATTCCTGTTTGACGAACCGCTATCGAACCTTGATGCCGCATTGCGTGTGCAGACCCGCATCGAGATTGCCAAGCTGCATCAGGAACTGAAGTCGACGATTGTCTATGTCACGCATGATCAGGTCGAAGCGATGACGCTTGCCGACAAGATTGTTGTGATGAATGCTGGCAATGTCGAGCAGGTCGGATCTCCGATGCAGCTTTATCATCATCCGCAAACACGCTTTGTTGCCGGTTTTATCGGATCGCCTGCGATGAATTTCACAACGGTTCATATTGATGCCGTCGAACAGGGCAAGGTAACCGTCACCGTGCCGGGAGGCGCCAAGGCTGTTCTGCCGTTTGACGTGCCTGCTGGTGATGTCGGCAAGGATGTCGAACTGGGAGTCCGGCCGGAGCATCTTTCACCGGGTGAGCAGGGGGATTTGTCGATTTCCGGCGAGGTCGATGTTGTCGAGAAGCTCGGCGACTCTACCTATCTGTACCTCAAGCTGGAGAACGGGGACCGCTTCACAGTTCGCGCGCCTGGCCACAGCCGTATTAAAATTGGCGAAACTGTCAGTGCAGCAGCCGAAGCCGGGGCTTCTCACCTGTTTGATGCCAACGGAAAGGCCTATGACAAGCTTCAATGCCCAGCGGAATATAGTGCCGACGAATAGGGCTTAGCTTCCAGATGTTTAGATATGAAGGGGCTGCCGGTTTGGCGGCCCCTTTTTTATTCGCAAACAGATACCTTTCGGTGCTGAAACCCGGAAAAATTGTTGCAGAAGTTTAACTTGCGGAAAGTCTGGTTCCGCAGCGAGAATTGAAATGAATTGTTCAAAAGAACGCAAAATGATCGATTTTGCTTTCGTTTCAACAAAGTTTCTTGCGATACTGGTGCGGTCCCGGAACGTTTGCAATGTCACAGAATACATTGACGCCGGACAGGGGAAGTGCCGTCACGTCAACAGAGAGGTAAAATAATGTCGAAAAAGCATGGCGCACTGCGCGGTTCTCTGCTTGGGCTTACCGCCCTTGCCGGAATGGTGATGCTTGGCCAAACCGCACAGGCCGAAGAACTTCGGTTGCTGACCTGGGGTGGGTATGCACCGGATGACGTCGTCGAGATGTTTGAAAAAGAGACGGGCATCGACGTTGAAGTCACGCTTTCGAACAACGAAGACATGATTTCCAAGTTGCGTGCAACGGGTGGCGGCGGTTTTGACCTCGCTCAGCCGTCACAGGATCGCATTTCAGGTGCACAGCTTGAATACGGCATTTATAAGCCGATCGACCTTTCCAAGATTGATGCCGCCAAATTCATTCCGTCGATGCTTGAAGCAACCAAGAAAAACACCACGCTTGAGGGCGAGGTTTATGGTGTTCCGCATGTCTGGGGCACCAGCGGCCTGATCGTTGACACTTCCAAGGCTGGTGACGTCAAGGATTACACCGATCTTTGCAATGCCGACATTTCTGGCAAGGTTTCCTATCGCCTGAAACGTCCGACATTGATCGGATTTGCCTTTGCAATGGGGATGGACCCGTTCGCGGCTTATGGCGACGAAGCGAAGTATCAGGAAATTCTTGATGCTGTTGAAAAGAAACTGGTCGAATGCAAACCGAACGTCAAAACCTACTGGGAAGGGGGCGATGCGCTTCTGAACCTTGTGCGTTCGGGCGAAGTGGTTGCTGCAATGGCATGGGATACCGGTGGCTGGAAGCTCAATAACGACAACGCCGATATCACGTTTGTTGCCCCGGCATCTGGTGCTCTGGGCTGGATCGATACCTTCGTGCTGCCGCGCAAATCCGAAAACGAAGATGCCGCTTACAAGTGGATCAACTTCGTTATGCAGCCTGAAATTGCTGCGAAAATTACGGCAAGTGCCGGTAACTTTACCGCATCGAAAGGTGCAGACGAGTTTGCCGATGACAAGCTGAAGGCACAGTTCCAGAGCAGCTTCCCGGCCGAAGCTCTTGATAACATTAAATGGTATCCGACAGTTCCTGCAGGTTTGGAAACCCTTGAAGGCAAAACGCTTGACCGTGTGAAAGCAGCACAGTCGTAAGCCAAGATGTTCTGGTCCTGTTTGGATCGGATGATATTGTCCCCGGCAGAAGATGCCGGGGACATTGCATTTTTTTCCTTTCTGCGATGACCGGTTTCAGGCGGACATCGGCAATTCATTTCATGCAGGCTCCCATGGCAGATCAATTCGACCTTGAATGTCGCGACGTGGTCAAAAAATTTGATGCTTTTACCGCGGTAGATTCCATTTCACTCGCGATCCCCAAAGGGTCTTTCTTTTC
The DNA here is from genome assembly GCF_001613805.1 of Thalassospira lucentensis. Classification (GTDB taxonomy): domain Bacteria; phylum Pseudomonadota; class Alphaproteobacteria; order Rhodospirillales; family Thalassospiraceae; genus Thalassospira; species Thalassospira lucentensis_A. Next base: position 227,483 of record NZ_LPVY01000003.1, on the reverse strand, counting down.
CATTCTGGGTCCCAGCGGTTGCGGTAAAACAACGCTATTGCGCATGCTGGCCGGTTTTCAGGCACCTACATCCGGTGACATTCTGATTAATGGTTCATCGGTGCTGGGTGTCTCGCCAAACCGTCGGCCTGTGAATATGGTTTTCCAGCATTTGGCACTTTTTCCGATGATGAATGTTGCGGAAAACGTGGCATATGGCTTGAAACGTCGCGGTGTTGACCGGTCGACAATCGAGAAGAAGGTCAATGATACGCTGGCACGTGTCGGACTGCCGGACTCAGGTCCCAAACAGATCAGCCAACTTTCAGGCGGCCAGAAACAGCGTATTGCGATCGCACGCTGTCTTGTTCTGGAACCGGCGGTGCTGCTTCTTGACGAGCCACTCGGTGCTCTGGACCTTAAATTACGAGAGCATATGAAGGTCGAACTCAAGCAATTGCAGCACGAGATTGGCACAACATTCGTTTACATCACGCATGATCAGTCCGAAGCATTGGTGATGTCCGATCAGGTGGCGGTCATGAATGCCGGCCGATTTGAGCAGGTCGGCGCACCGCAGGACCTTTATTACAATCCGCAGACGGCTTTTGTCGCCGGCTTTGTTGGCGAAAGCAATCGTTGGAAGGGAACGGTCGGCACGACACAAGACGATCAGATTATGATCAATCTGCCGACCGGTGGTTCTGTTGTCGCATCCTGCACGGTTCATCCGGAACTGAGCGAGGGCCAAACGGTTGATGTATTTGTTCGTCCCGAGGCCATTGCAATTGACGGGCAGGGCAAAACCGATAATGCCATCGGAGCAAAGGTTGAGAATGTTCTGTTTAACGGTGCCGCCAGCAGTGTGCAGGTTCGCGATAGCGCAACCGGGCACGAAATGACGGTGGCCTTGCCGCAAACAGGCGCATTCGCCAATCTGAAAGCGGGTGATACTGTCAATCTGACGTGGGCTGCGGAACAAACACGCTGTTTTGCCGCGCCTGAAAAACTGGGGACCGCAGCATGACTACCTCCGCGTCAACCGGCAAGGCAGGGGCGATGCGATTTGGTGCCTTGCTGCTTGCCATGCCCTTGCTGCTTTGGCTGTTCCTGCTTGTGATCCTGCCGCATGTGGATCTGCTTCTGGTGTCGTTGCGTGAACGGATTTCATACGGCAAGTACGAATTTAGCCTGATCAACTATATCGAGTTTTTCGTCGAACCGCTTTACTGGAATACCTATGTCCGTACCGCGGTGATGTCGCTTATGGCGACAGCACTGACCCTGATCATCGGTTTTCCGGTTTCTTATTACATTGCCAAGGTCATGCGGGGCAAAGGCAAGAATGTTTTGTTCCTTCTATGCCTGATCCCGTTCTGGGTATCGGAGCTGGTGCGTACCTTTGGTTGGATGATCCTCCTACGCGAAAGCGGCGTGATCAGCAATTTCCTGCAATGGACCGGGATCGTGGATGGCCCGGTCGAGATGCTTTACAATGATGCGACCATCATGGTGGGGCTTGTTTATACATCAATGCTGTTCATGGTTGTGCCGCTGGTGTCGGTACTTGATAGCCTTGACGACAGCCTGATCGAAGCCGGATACGACCTTGGCGGCAATGCCTTTACCGTAACCCGCGATATTGTCATTCCGCATGCCATGCCCGGTATTGCGTCCGGTTGCATAGTTGTTTTCATGCTGACACTTGGTAACTACCTGACGCCCAACCTTTTGGGCGGCAAAGATAGCCTTTGGTTCACGGAACAGATTTATACCCAGTTCATCACCCGGTTTAACTGGGAATCCGGATCGGCATTCGGGTTCCTGTTGCTGGTTCTCTCATCCCTGATTGTCTGGATCGGCCTGAAACTTAGCCGCCAGACGCTTTCAGAAACCGTGAGCTGAGGAGGCGTTATCATGATTCCAAGTATTCCCCAGCCACGTTTCTACAAGGGCATCTATACCGGGTATATCGCACTGTTTTTCATCTATCTCAGTGCGCCGCTGATTGTTGTCGGCGTGTTTGCCTTTAACGACAGCCTGTTTCCATCCATGCCGTGGGAAGGTGCCACGCTAAAATGGTTCTTTGGCAGCGAGGGGCCATATATAGGCATTTTCAATGATAGCAAACTGCTTGAAAGCGTCGGGGTTTCCGCGTTTGTCGCACTTTGTGTGACATTGCTTTCGGTTACGGTCGGAACCTGTAATGCGTTCCTGTTTGAGCGTGCTCAGTTTCCCGGTAAAAACCTTCTTTATGTCGTTGCATTGTCGCCACTGGTTATTCCGGGGGTCATTCTGGGCATATCCATCCTCGTTTTTTCCAATGCCATTGCAAATGGTGTTGAAGAAACGATTGGGTGGGATCTTGATTTCCTGCGCCCGGGATTGTTTCTGGTGATTATTGGCCAATTTGCTTTCATCACCACGATAACCACACTGGTGATATCCGCACGTCTTCGGAAATTTGATATCAGCCTGGAAGAAGCCGCCCTCAATCTGGGGGCAACACGGCAGGCTGCGCTTTGGACGATTACCATTCCATTCCTGAAACCGGCTTTGGTCGGGGCAGGGATCGTTGCATTCCTGATGTCGTTTGAAAATTTCAATACAACATTGATGCTTGTCGGCTCGGATGCACCTTTGACCATTGCCATGTTTGACCGGCTCAAACAGGGATCAACGCCAGTACTGAATGCGCTTTCGCTGTTGCTGATGATTGTTTCCGGCGGTTTGGCATTGCTTTCAGTCTTTGTTCAGCGAGACAAGAATACCTCGTAAGCCGGGCAAGTCGACAGCATGAAGCCGTGTTCGCGAATGAACATTGAACGGGCAGTCGAAAGGCTGCCCGTTTTGCACATCAAAGCCAAATCTCTGCACCAGAATATTACAGATGCACGACATCGAAATAATTATGAAAACGGCTGAAATGCTTGAAAAGCATCGAATGAATGGAATCAGCGAGAATCAAGGTCGGTTTCAATAATTGAAAACCTTTGCAAGATGTTCGATTTATGAGATGTTCATATGAACATTTGAAGGGGTCGAATGCACACTAAAAACTAAAAAACGGCAGTTTTATCGGTCATTTCGCGCATCAAAAGTAAATTTCCGAAAACTGTCACTTGAGGAAACGTCCCCCTCGAATGAAAACAAATGCGTTGTATCAAGCCGGACAACAGGCGGCTTTGGTGCGGACAAGTTTTTATTTGGGAGATAGAAGATCATGTTTCGCAAAACCCTGATGGCTGCAGCAGCAGTGTTTGCCCTTGGCAGCACCGCCAATGCCGCAACCGAAATCACATGGTGGCACGCAATGGATGGCGCACTTGGGGGTGTCGTTGACCAGATTGCAGCCGACTTCAATGCCAGCCAGGACGAGTACAAGGTTGTTGCCATCAATAAAGGTGGCTACGAAGATACGATGACTGCCGGTATCGCGGCGTTCCGCGCGAAAAACCAGCCGCATATCATCCAGATTTTTGATGCCGGTGCTGCAACCATCATTAACGCAAAGGGTGCGACCTATCCGGTTGCCGATTTGCTGCAGAAATATGGTGTTGGCTTCGACATCAATGATTATATCCCGGGTGTCCGCTATTTCTATGCTGACTCGAACGACAAGATGATCGGCATGCCGTTCAACAGTTCGACCCCGCTTTTGTATTTCAACAAGGATGCACTTGCCAAAGCCGGTGTCGAAGTTCCGAAAACCTGGCAGGAATTCGAAGAGGTAGCGCCAAAGTTGAAAGAAGCAGGCTATGAAGGTCTTGCTGAATCGCACAGCCCTTGGATTTTCTTCGAGAACTTCATGTCCCGTCATAACCTGCAGATGGCAACTGCTAATAACGGTTACGACAGCACCGATGTGAAGCTGCTCTATAACAACGATGCGCTGAAAGATCACTGGCAGCACGTCAAAGAGTGGAAAGATGCCGGTTACTTTGGCTATTATGGCCGTGCATGGGGGGCAAACCAGGATGCCTTCCTGCAGCAGAAAGCCGCAATGTGGATCGGTTCGTCCGGCTCGTTCGGTGGTTTGCAAAAATCTGCACAGTTTGAATTCGGTACCTCGACCCTCCCATATTGGGAAGGCGTTGGTGATGCGCCAAAATCCACCTTTATCGGTGGTGGGTCGCTGTTCGCTTTTTCCGGTCACTCGGATGAAGAATATAAAGGCGTTGCCAAGTTCTTCGAATTCCTGACAAAGCCGGAAACCCAGTATTACTGGCACAAGGAAACCGGCTACGTTCCTATCACGACCGCTGCTTACGAACTGGCTAAGAAAGATGGCTATTACAAGGAAAGCCCGGACGCTGAAGTGGGCATCCAGCAGCTGTCTGAAGAAGGTGGCGAGTGGACAAAGGGTTACCGTCTTGGTTTCTATGTCCAGATCCGTGAGGTCATCTATCGCGAAGTCGACAAGATGATGAATGGTGAAGCAACCATTGATCAGGCCTTTGCCGCGATTGAGGAAGAAGGCAATGCGTTGCTGAAACGCTTCAACGACACCTATTCGAACTAATCAGTATCTCGCTGACAGGGCGGCTTTAAACAGCCGCCCTGTTTTTCGATTCCTGGACCAGTCTTGGGGTTGCGTCAGCAATGAAACGCGTACAATTCGGGCATAGCCCGGTTCCTTATTTTTTTATCGCACCACAAATTCTGATTATTGCGATATTTTTCCTGTGGCCCGCGGCCCAGGCCGTTTATCAGTCTTTTCTGCTTGAAGATGCATTCGGTCTGTCTTCCCAGTTTGTATGGTTCCGAAATTTCGAAGATGTACTTGCCAGTGGGGCTTGGCTTCAGTCTGCGATATTCACCGCAGTCTTTTCCTTCCTTGTGGCCTTTATTTCCATTGCGATTTCGCTGTTTCTGGCGGTTCGCGCCGATGAAGTTATTCGCGGAGCCAAGTCATACAAGACGCTTTTGATGTGGGGGTACGCCGTTGCGCCGCCTGTGGCCGGCTTGCTGGGTAATATGTTGTTCAATCCGCTGATGGGCGACCTTTACAAGCTGTTCAACAGTTTCGGTTTCGAATTCAACCACATCCAGAATGCTGGCGATGCCGCCTTTGTCGTGACGCTGATTGCCGTCTGGAAACAGGTCAGTGTAAATTTCATCTTCTTCCTTTCGGGCTTGCAGGGGATTCCGAAATCGGTAACCGAAGCGGCGACACTGGATTGTAAAAGTGCCGAACGCCGTTTCTGGACAATTACATTTCCGCTTCTGGCGCCGACGACTTTCTTCCTTATGGTCATTAATCTGACTTACGCGTTCTTCGAGACATTCGGGATCATTGACGTTTCGACCAAAGGATCGCCCGGCGGTTCAACCGCGACCCTTGTTTACAAGGTATATGTTGACGGGTTCCTTGGCGCGGATATGGGCGGCAGTTCGGCGCAATCGGTATTGCTGATGATTATGGTAAGTGTGCTTACCGTGTTCCAGTTCCGCTTTATCGAACGCAAAGTGCACTATTAGGGGGACGCGTCATGTATCAGTCAAAGTGGCGTACAATCACCAATCACCTGATCTTGATCATTGGATCGTTGTTCATGATCCTGCCTGTCTGGATTGCATTGGTGTCTTCAACTCATACTCGCGAGTATCTTTTCCAGCATGGTTTGCAGTTCTGGTTTGGTGGGCATTTCATTGAGAATTATGGGGCAATCCTGTTTGACAGCGCCGCAACCAAGGGGCGGGTAACCGCACTTGAAATGTTGTTTAACAGCATGGTCCTCGGGCTTGGTTTTGCAATTGGCAAGGTTATCATTTCAATGATGGCGGCCTATGCGATTGTATATTTCCGGTTCAGACTGGCGGTGCCACTATTTTGGGTCATTTTCGCGACGCTTTTACTGCCGCTTGAGGTTCGTATCGTACCGTCTTACGAAGTCGTCGCTAATCTTGGTTTGCTCAATACCTATACGGGCTTGATTCTGCCTTTGATTGCTTCGGCAACCGGCACATTCTTCTTCCGGCAGTTTTATAGGTCGGTGCCCGATGAATTGCTCGAAGCCGCACGTTTGGATGGGGCAGGGCCGTTACGGTTTTTCATCGATATTCTGGTGCCGCTTTCGGTCACCATGATCGCAGCGATTTTCATCATCATGTTCGTTGTTGGCTGGAACCAGTATCTCTGGCCGTTGCTGATGACTACCGATGATCAGCTTTATACCATCGTGATCGGGATCAAGCAGGTATACAACTCGCTCTATGAAGGCGGGCAGATACCGCAATTCCCCAAGGCATTCGCATTGACGATCATGGCTACCATCCCGCCGGTGCTGGTGGTGGTAATTTTCCAGCGCATGTTCGTCAAAGGTCTGGTCGAAACCGAAAAATAGGCTCGATCAATCATTTGATGTCAGTGATTTAAAATACACAGATCCGCATACAGGATACGAAAATGGCAACTGTTACCCTTAATCGGGCTGAAAAAACCTACGCCAACGGCTTTAAGGCCCTGCATGGTATTGATCTAGAAATTGGTGACGGGGAATTCACCGTTCTGGTGGGGCCGTCCGGCTGCGGAAAATCGACACTTCTGCGCATGATTGCCGGGCTTGAAGGCATTTCAAGCGGCGAGATCAAGATTGACGACCGGGTGGTGAACAATGTCGCCCCTGCTGATCGTGATATCGCCATGGTGTTTCAAAACTACGCGCTTTATCCGCATATGACCAATTACGCCAACATGGCTTATGGGCTCAAGAACCGCGGATACAGCAAAGTCGAGATCGACACCCGCGTTCGTGATGCAGCGAAGATTTTGCAACTTGACGATTATCTGGAACGTAAACCACAGCAGCTTTCAGGCGGTCAGCGCCAGCGCGTTGCGATGGGCCGCGCGATCGTGCGTGAACCCAAAGTCTTTTTGTTTGACGAACCGTTGTCCAACCTTGATGCCAAATTGCGTGTTGATATGCGACTTGAAATCAAGAACCTTCAGCAACGCCTTGGTATTACATCTGTTTATGTGACTCATGATCAGGTTGAAGCCATGACATTGGCAGATCGCCTGATTGTCATGAATGCCGGTATCGCCGAACAGATCGGTACGCCGATTGAAATCTATGAAAAGCCTGCCAGCCTGTTCGTTGCAAGCTTCATCGGATCACCATCAATGAACTTCCTTGATGGTAAGGTTGCGGATGACAAAAGCCATGTTGTTCTGGGCGATGGCAGTAAGATTGATCTCGACCACGTAATTGACGCAGGCCGCGATCTTGTCGTTGGTGTGCGCCCGGAACATTTCACGCTTAAGGCCGATGGTAGCGGTGCATTGAAAGCCCGGGTTCGCATGATCGAGTCACTGGGGGCGGAAACCTTGATATATCTTGAGTTCGGCAAGAAGAATGAAAATGTGACCTTGCGTATGCAAGGCACACATCAGTTTGATAAAGGGCAGGAATTGTCGCTGGCAACCAGTGCAAATCTGGTTCACCTGTTCGACAAGGACAGTGGTAAACGCCTTTGATTTTCGAGTTCCCTGGTCCGTCGCAAGACGGTCTGCAGCGGCCCCGGTGCATTCATTGCGCCGGGGCTGTTTTATAAGATCACACTTGTTTGGAAAGGGTGATTTTGTTCTTGTCTCCATGCGGGCAAACAGGTAGTTCCTAGGCGCTTATAAACGCAGGAGCATCACGTGAACGCCGAACAGAAACAGGCTCTTTATCTGGAAGCCGAAAAAGAACTGATCAGCATCACCGAGGGCGAAAAAAACGTCACAGCCCTGATGGCAACGGTTAGCTGCATTCTGGCGCAAAAGTTCGACTATTATTTCTGGACAGGCTTCTATATCGTTGATCCGGAAAAAGAAAATGAACTGGTCGTTGGGCCGTATCAGGGAACTTTGGGCTGCCTGCGCATTCCGTTTGGCCGTGGTGTCTGCGGTATGGCTGCTGCGACGCTTGAAACCCAGCTTGTTGAAGATGTTCATGCCTTTCCCGGGCATATTGCCTGTGACAGCCGGTCGAACTCAGAAATCGTGGTGCCGGTTCTGAATACGCAAGGACAGTTGATTGCGGTGCTTGACGTCGATAGTGTCGACATCGGCTCGTTCGACGAGACTGATCGCGTTGCACTTGAAACTTTAATGCAGCGCATTTTTGCGCAATGATAACTCACCAGTTTCGTACATACGAAACGGCGGACAACACAAACTTTGGAAGATAACCCATGGCTGGCAGTGTCAATAAAGTCATTCTCGTCGGGAACCTCGGCCGCGACCCTGAAATCCGTTTCACCCAGGCGGGCAAAAAGATTGCCAATTTCAGCATTGCGACTTCGGAACAATGGCGTGACCGTCAGTCGGGTGAGCGCCGCGAGCGCACCGAATGGCATCGTATTGTCGTCTTCAACGAAGGCCTTGCCGACGTTGTCGAGCGCTTTGTGAAAAAAGGCAGCAAGCTTTACATCGAAGGCCAGCTCCGCACCCGCAAATGGCAGGGACAGGATGGCAAGGACAACTACACCACCGAGATCGTTCTTGAAGGCTTTAACTCGAACCTGACCATGCTGGATAACCGCGGCGAAGGTGGCGGAATGGGTGGTGGTTCCGGATCGGGCGGCGGATACGGTGCAGATAACGGTGGTGGATACGGCGGCGGTTCCGATGCTGGCTGGGGTAACAGCGGATCCTCCTCGGGTAGCGGTTCGGCACCGGCTGGCGCACCGGATCTTGATGACGAGATTCCATTCTAAGAAAATATTTGATTACAAGATTTCATTGATGCCTCCGAACATGCTTTTGTCCGGGGGCATCTTTGTTTAAATGCTAAGCAACACTAGGTTTTTTAGGTCTGTGTTAGTGTTCCGGATCGTGATTGGCGAGAAGTTGCACATAAAATGATATCCAGCGGCAAGCTAAGTCTTGAATTCATAAAGCGTCAGGCAGAAGAGGAACAAATCCTGCCGACGAACTTCAAACAGGTCAAACTGACGAAAAAGTACCTGCTGCCCCGTTTAAAGGAACTTTATGACGACATGCTGCGTCTGAGACTGCAGTTCGATCAGGAATTCGACCCGGCGAACCATCCACAAAAGGGGATTTATCCGAAAGGCTATTGTTACGAGATAACCAAGGGGGTCAAAGACCTGCTGGAACATGAACTCCGATCACCAAAGACAGCAGGACTTGCGGCGTTGCGCGATTTCTGTCTGCAGGGGGGGGGGATTGCCAAAAGGGTCTGGGGCAATCTGCGCCACGAATATTTTCAGAACGCATTCCAGTTCGGAGATCTTTATGTCGATGTTTCCAACGATACTGTAACGATCACCAAGCCAAAGGTGGAAATTCTTCCACTTGGCAAAGCCAGATTCCATTCGATTTCTGATTACGATATTTACGGCAGCTTGGCGGAAAAGTACTGGAACGGTCAGGTATATCCGAACCGGCACTTACCGGAGCTTGCCGTCATGTTCCCGATCCTGTTCGTTTCGGCCGAGGGAAACTTGCAGATGCACGCAAATTACCAGACCATCCTGTATCGGAATATGCAGCTTGATTTTGCATTGGCCGAGAAGTTCCTGAACAAGGGCAGGTTTCGTGATCGGATATTGCCTGAACACCATGTCAAACGTCTGTCGTCCGAGTTCGGTGGTCTTGAAATACCGGTATCAAATGATGACCTTAAAAAGTACTTCTCGGATGCTCGCCGCACAGAATTGCGTCTGGATGCAGTTCGGTGTCAATTGCTGCTTGATCAGGCACGGACAATTTGAAATTGTCGTAACTTCAAACATCTGAAGTGTTCATTTGAACATATTTGCAAGGCCGCAATCCAGGAACATCAATTTGGTTGGACCGATCTTTGGCAACCCTGACATGGGTAGAAATTATATCGTGCAAGACTGTGTCTATGCCGTCATCCTGAACGATGCGGGCGAAGTTGCCGTTGCGCGTACCCCAAAGGGGCTGGTGCTTATTGGTGGTGGGGTGGAGCGCGGAGAAAGTGAACGCGATGCATTGCATCGCGAAGCCTATGAAGAATCCGGTTACAAGATCGATATCCATAATCGCCTTGGTATTGCGTCACAATACGTCAATAACTTTGCCAAGGGTCGATTTCGACTAAAACGCGGTGTGTTTTTCCTGTGCAAATTTACCGAACGTTTGGGGCCTCCGGTTGAACCAGATCATGAATTAATCTGGTTGACCTATGACGAAGCCTATCAACAACTAATCCGTCCGTTTCATCGCTGGGCCCTTGAGATCGGTGTTATGGGCGAACAAGCGTCATCCTAGCCGCAGCATTTTTTGTATTTCTTCCCAGAGCCACACGGGCAGGGATCATTTCGACCGGTATTTGTTGGGCTGGCCGTGATATTGCCGGGCGATGTTTCGGGAAATTCACCATCGATATACAACCAGTGACCATTACGCCGTTCGAACCGGGATATTTCATGTAGCGCGTGATCCCGCCCGTTGTCACGAAATCGGGCAATAAATTCGACCATCCCGTGCTGATCGAGGATGCCACCTTTGTGAGTGGCAATAATTTCTAGGCCTAGCCATTCATTGTGATCTGCCTTTATCTGCTCAGGATCAAATCCGGATGCCTTTTCCGGAGCAAGGGTCGCCAGCAGGTAATCGGCATCGCTAGTGACAAAAGCACTATACCGAGACCGCATCAATTGCTCTGCCGTTGAGGCTTTGCGCTTTCCAGACAGTAGTTCACCGCAGCATTTGCCAAAGATTTTGGGGGCACCACATGGACAGGGGGATATTGCGTCTGCTTTCGCCATGTTCATCTATAGCTGTCCTTTGGTCATGTATGCTGTTGCCGGTCAAAATGGTCTTAGGGTTGATGCTGGGGGAATGGCAACAGGTTTCGCGCGGGGCACGCGAATAAGCGAGACTTTATCTAAAGCGCAAAAACTCTGTGAAAAACAATACAGCGTGCCTTTTTTTTGCCGCATATCGATCCTAGCGTGAGTTTGTCAGCATTGATAATATCCGACTGGATTTATCGGGTAAATTATGTAAAATGCTGATATTGAAAGTTAAATATAGCTGAAATCCGGTCAGGTTTATCTTGACGAATTTACTCGGGTTTAGATATATTAACTTTTGCGGGTGGGGGCCCAATGGCACCGCCGGATAGTGTTCCGGCCTAATGGCGGACATGTAAATTGTCGATTTGCTTCGAGGAAGGAAGAGACACGATGAATATGAGTTATCTTTGCGTCTGCTGTCCTCTCCCATAGGGCCTATGGGATGAAATTGCGACCGGACGGAACCATTTCCCAAAATGACTGCCGGTCGTCCGAGTGATTAAGTTCACAACTGACAGTGTTTGCGCGTCATCTAGAGTCTGTTTGAATTCGTAGGAAGAATTGTCAGGCGTGATGCGTAAACCTCTCTGGAGGACATGATATGAGCACGATTAAATTACCTGCAGTACCGCAGGATGACGGATTCTCTGGTTACCTGAGGCAGGTCTGGAAGTTCCCGATGCTCAGCGTAGACGAAGAATATATGCTTGCACGCCGCTATCACGAGCATGATGACACCGATGCAGCTCACAAGCTGGTCACAAGTCACCTGCGTCTTGTTGCGAAAATTGCCTTTGGTTATCGCGGCTATGGCTTGCCGATGGCTGATCTGGTTGCAGAGGGCAATACCGGCCTGATGCGTGCCGTTCAGAAGTTTGACCCGGAACGCGGTTTCCGTCTTTCGACCTATGCAATGTGGTGGATCAAAGCGGCTGTGACCGAATATATCCTTCACAGCTGGTCTATGGTGAAACTCGGCACGATGGCCGCACAGAAAAAGCTGTTTTTCAGCCTGCGAAAAGCCAAAAAGCAGCTCAACATTTATGATAATGGTGAACTGTCACCCGAGCAGGCCGATGCGGTTGCAGAAAAGCTTGGTGTAACCGGCAAGGAAGCGTTGGAAATGAATCGTCGCCTTGCAGCGCGTGATTTCTCGCTGAATACGCCGATGCCCAAAGACGAAGGCATGGAGTATCTTGATACCCTGTCATCCGATGCACCCAGCCCGGAAAGCATTGTGGCCGACGCCGAGGAACGTGTTCTGCATAACGACATGCTGAAAAGTGCAATGGGTGAATTGCCTGAGCGCGAGCGTGAAATTATCGAAGCCCGTTTCCTGAGCGACGATCCGATCACGCTTGAAAAGCTCGGCGAAAGGTTCGGTGTAAGTCGTGAACGTGTGCGTCAGCTTGAAGCACGCGCTTTCAAGAAAATTCAGGAATCCGTTCTGACGCAGCATGCTGCGGCATAACCAGACTCCGAACGCAAACAGAGAAGGCGGCATCACAGGATGTCGCCTTTTTCTTTATGGTAATGTGATTTGCTTCACGATGGGATCATGGTCGGGTCATCGGCGCAAAGCGCGAGAGCGATTGATCATATCACGGGTTTTATCCCAAAGCTGATAATTACCAAGTTCTGTCGGTGATACCCACCGGGCATTCGCGGCGTCACCACCGGCTTTTAAATCTGCTTCCAATGCTTCTGCGACAAAGTCGATCAGGGTGTAGTGATATTGCACCCGACCGTTTTTATCGGGTGTTATCAGATCGACGGTATCAATCAGGATCGGTTCGGAAATCGTGATTCCAGTTTCCTCAAAAACTTCGCGATGAACCGCTTCACGCAATGTTTCCCCAAGTTCCTGCGCACCGCCCGGAAGGCTCCAACTGCCTTTGTTTGGCGCCTTGCCGCGCTGGATCAAAAGAACATTATCGCCGTGCCATACAACAGCGCCAATGCCAATGATGGGCCGTGTCAGATAGTCGCGTTTGTCGATATCAGATGTCATCGTCTTCTTCGATGTCTTCATCAGGATCGACAACATCATGGACGACCTGGCCTGTCATTTCACGGGCCCGGATAGCTGGTCGCCCGAGAAACTGATCATCGGACTCCGGACGTAGCGACATGACAAAATCGACGCTTGGTGCATCCCCCAAAGCAAAATGCCGGGCAGTCTCATAATCAGGAGCCGTAACTTTGGCGGTTCGTATGCCAACAGAGCCATTGTCATCATATATGTATTCAACAATCCAGACCTGCAAAACAACTCCTATACGATGGCGGTTTGGTGTCACCCGGTTTGTTTGGTTGCGCCGCAAACTTGAATGCTGCTATCACTTCAGGAAAGGGGAGTTTCCCCTGATCAATAGTCGCAGCATTGCCATATTCCTACTGACAAATGGTGAATGCAAACATGTATTACAGGCAGTGCCATGTAATGCGACCCATCTTCACAGGTGATCAATGACTGCCAATCGTGACGACCAGCATGAAACGGACAATGAAAGTTCCGGTCATGCACTGCCAAGCCCGGGGCTTTTCGCCCGTGTGCGTGCCTATTTTCTGACCGGTGTTCTCGTTAGCGCTCCGCTTGTCATTACATTCGGACTGGCATGGTGGTTTATCGAATTCGTTGACAGCAAGGTCATGCCGCTGATCCCGGGACATTATAACCCGGTCTATTACCTGCCCGAAGGCTATCAGGAATATGGTATCCCGGGATTTGGCCTTTTGGTGATCTTGATTTTCATCACGGTCGTCGGCTGGTTCACCACCAACTTTGCCGGTCGTGCCCTGATCAAGCTTTATGAGCGTATTCTGGCTCGTATTCCTGCCGTGCGTAGCATTTATGGCGCGGTCAAGCAGATCCTTGAAACGGTTCTTGCCAATCAGTCCAATGCATTCAGACAGGCGGTTTTGCTTGAATACCCACGTCGTGGCATGTGGGCAATCGGCTTCATTACAGGCCAAACCAAAGGTGAAGTGCAAAACCTGACGGAAGATACTGTGATTAATATCTTTCTTCCGACGACACCGAACCCGACATCAGGATTCCTTTTGTTCGTGCCGCGCAGGGATATCGTAATCTTGGATATGACGGTCGAGGAAGCGATTAAAATGGTTATGTCCGGCGGGATTGTAACGCCACCGGATCGCCGCTCGGCAGAGGCACAAGCCAAACCGGTCGTATCAGCCAAAACATACGAAGACCTTGATGTTCTGCGCGAAAAAGAAAATACACCGGTTCTGGTTTCCAAGCACCCGGAACCGGGAAACGAAAATGCAGATGACAAGAGCCGAGAAGACGCTTGAAGCGGCCTGAAATCTATAGAATGAGAAGGGCGCTGCAATTTGCAAGCGCCCTTTGTTTTTATCCTGATCGGAAATAGCGAACGGCTTCGTCGCGTTCGAAAAGATACAACAACAACCGTAATGCTTCTCCGCGTGGCTTTTGCAGGTCAGGATCAAGTTCGACAATCAGGCGGGCGTCGTCGCGGGCGATTGCCAGAAGATCACCGTGCATTTCCAGACTGGCAAGGCGATAGGCCTGCAATCCGCTTTGCCGGGTGCCCAGAACTTCGCCCGCACCACGCAAGCGAAGATCTTCCTCGGCAATGATGAAGCCGTCTTCTGTCTCGCGCATGATCTTGAGACGGGCTTTGGAAATCTCGCCTAAAGGTGAACCATACAGCAGCAGGCAGGTTGATGCCGCGTCTCCGCGCCCGATCCGCCCACGCAACTGATGAAGTTGTGCCAGACCAAACCGTTCGGCGTGTTCGATGACCATGATTGTTGCGTCGGGCACGTTCACCCCAACTTCAATCACCGTTGTCGCGACAAGAATAGACAGATCACCGTGGGCGAAGCGCTCCATCACGGCATCCTTGTCCTTGGCTTTCATTTTTCCGTGGACAAGTCCGACACGGCTTTCGCCAAACAGGTCGACCAGAATGCGATACCGTTCTTCTGCAGCCTGCAAATCGAGGAATTCGGAATCCTCGACCAAGGGGCAAACCCAGTAGATTTTGGTCCCGGTGCGCATGGCGCGACCGATGCCTGATATGACATCGTCAACCTTGTCCGCAGGTAGAACACGAGTATCAACCGGCTTTCGTCCCGGCGGTTTTTCGTCCAGCCGCGATACTTCCATATCCCCGAACGCTGTCAGGGTCAGAGTTCGGGGGATCGGTGTTGCGGTCATGACCAGGACATCGACTGCCTGTCCTTTGCCAGCCAGCATAAGGCGTTGATGTACGCCAAATCGATGCTGTTCATCGACAACGGCAAAGGCCAGGTCGTGGAACTGCACGTCTTCCTGGAACAGCGCATGCGTACCAACAGCAACCTGAAAAGTTCCATTGGCAAAGCCCTCAAGTGCTATCTTGCGACTTTTGCCTTTATCGCGCCCTGTCAGGATGGCGCAGGTCACGCCGATCTTTTCCAGGAGGGGGGCAATGGTTTCAAAATGCTGGCGGGCAAGTATTTCTGTCGGCGCCATTAATGCGGCCTGACGACCGGTTTCGATTGCGTTCAGCATGGCCATCAGCGCGACAACCGTTTTCCCCGAACCAACATCCCCCTGAAGCAGGCGCAACATGCGACCGTTGCTGCTCATATCCTCGTAAATGTCTTTCAGGGCGCGTTGCTGCGCACCCGTCATGGCAAAGGGCAGTTCTGCTTCAAGCGCCTTGCGCAAACGGCGATCACCCTTTGTCGATATTCCGCCCAGTTTACGCATTTTGGCCCGGATAAGCGCAAGGGCAAGCTGATTTGCCAGCAACTCATCATAGGCAAGTCGCTTGCGGGCAGGGTGGTCAGGTGACAGATCACTCTCATTTTCAGGATTATGAACCTGATGCAGGGCGGATTTCAGGTTCGGCCATTTGTGGCGTGCCTGTAAAGCGGGATCATGCCATTCCGGCAGTTCTGGCACCATTGTCAGGGCTGCCCGGGTCGATTTGGTTAGTGTTTTACCTGTAACACCGGCAGACATCGGATAAACAGGCTCGACCGTCTGAATTTCCTCGCGCTCGGCCTCGGTCCCGATCCGGTCAGGATGGGTGATCTGATATTCGCCCCGATAGTGATCAATTTTGCCCGATACAATTCGTTTTTCACCTGTTGGTAAAACTTCATTCAGGTATTTGGCGCGCGCATTGAAAAATGCCAAAACCACCGGGCCACTCTGGGTTTTGCAAATTACCCGATATGGACGGCGGCGGTTCGGCGGAGCGTCATGGCGTTCGACCCAGACATCAAGCGTAACAATCGACCCGTCAATTGTTTCTGTTAGCGGCGGTGAAAAACGCCGGTCAATCAGCCCGGATGGCAGATGCCAGAGCAAATCGACAACATGCTCACCACCAATCAACCGCGCGAGCAAAGGCTTCAGGCGCGGACCAATACCGGGCAGGCTGTCGATTTCAGCAAAAAGCGGGAATAAAATTTCCGGACGCATGACAGTTTTCGTTGAGTTTTCAGATGAGAACGTTAATAGAACAAATCGGTTTACGTGCTGGGTATACAACAAAATTATCGTGCGACAACCGACAAGTCACGAGCCAATGCAAATTGGATGGATGACAGCATGGACCAATCGGTGAATTTACCGTACAAACCATGCCACAAAAGACAATCTGTGCCTTTGGTTTTGTGCCAAGGCATGGGACCAGAAAAGACAGGAGATCGAACGTGAGTATCGACAGCAAAGAACTTGAAGTACGACGCAAGAAGTTGCTGTTTCGCGGCGGCCATCGCGGCACCAAGGAGAACGATATCCTGATCGGCCGGTTTATGGATGCACACCTCGCGACCCTGTCAGAGGCGCAACTCGAACGTTTTGAAACACTGATGAATGACGTTCCCGATGCCGATTTCTTTAAATGGGCAACGGGTAAAGAACCGGCACCGGAAGAATACGATACCGATGTGCTGCACATGATTCAGGAACTGAGCAACGCACGTTAAAACATTGAGCAAATTAAAAGAAATTATTTCGACTAAAGGTCGCAAACGGCTGTGTGGCGTGCCAGAGGGTGCCGACGCTTTGCTGCTGCGTGAATTGCTGGATGCATCGGTAAACAACTCAACAATCCTGCATGTCGTGCGCGATGATAAGCGCATGGCCCAGCTTGCGGAGGCACTTGCTTTCTTTGCGGGCGAGGTCGAGGTCTTAACCCTGCCTGCATGGGATTGCTTGCCCTACGACCGGGTTTCGCCGATTGCCGAAGTAACGGCACGCCGTGTTGAAACATTGACGACACTGGCCGAGGATATCAAACCGGCCAGTGGGCAGGGACGTATTGTTCTGGCAACAGCGGCCGCGATCATGCAGCGGGTTCCGCGGGTCGACGTCATGCGGGATGGCAAACTGACCTTTAAGTCAGGACAGGAACATTCGCGCGCCGATCTGACCGGATATTTCGACCGGATGGGCTATAACCGTGCCGAACAGGTTATGGAGCCAGGTGATTACGCGGTTCGCGGTGATATTGTTGATATCTTTGCACCCGGCATGAAAGAGCCCGTGCGGCTTGATTTCTTTGGGGACGAGATCGAAAGTATTCGCCGATTTGACGTTGAAACGCAGCGTACCGTCGGACGGATCAATGAAATCGCCCTTTTGCCCGTTGGCGAAGTGTTCCTCGATCAGGACAGCATTTCCCGGTTCCGCAGTGGATATCGCGAACTTTTTGGTGTCGTATCGCAAGCTGATCCACTTTATGAGTCGATCAGTAACGGCTTGAAATATGGTGGCATGGAACATTGGCTGCCGCTATTCCACGACGGTATGGACACTGTTTTTGCCTATCTGCCGGATGTAATGGTCAGTTTTGATCATCAATATGGCGAGGTTATCGAAAACCGCCTTGAGATGATTGACGATTATTATCAGGCGCGCCTGAACATAAAGGGCGGTGGGCTTTCGGGGGACAATGTTTACAAACCTGTTCCACCCGAACGGCTTTATCTGGATCAGGCCGAATTTGACCGGATGCTGAATGATCGCACGGTTCTTGAGCTTTCCCCCTATTACGAGGAAGAGAGTCCTGAGCGTGCCGTTTTTGATATGGGCGCACGACCGGGACGTGATTTTGGTGATGTGCGGGCACGCGCCGATACTAACCTTTATGACGAGCTACGCGATTTCATTTCTGTCCAGCGTGGGAAAAATCAGCAGGTTGTTATTGCGGCTTATTCTGACGGATCACGTGACCGTATGGTTTCCGTCTTGCGCGAACATGGTGTTGCCAAGGTTGTAACCGCGGAATGTTGGGAAGACATCACCGATGATCTGACACCGGAACAGCTCGCCATTGTTATTCTTGACCTAGAGCATGGTTTCCGCCGCGAAGGCCTTTGGATCCTATCGGAACAGGATATTCTGGGCGACCGCATGAGCCGCCCGGGCGGACGCCGTCGCAAGGCCGAAAACTTCCTGCGGGAAGCATCCGAGATTTCAGAGGGTGACCTCGTCGTTCATCTTGATCACGGGATCGGTCGCTATCTTGGTCTTCGGACCGTTACCGCAGGTGGTGCGCCACACGATTGTCTGGAACTGGAATATGACGGCGGGGACAAGCTTTTTGTTCCGGTCGAGAATATTGAAGTTCTGTCGCGATATGGCTCCGACGAGGGATTGTCGATTCTTGACAAGCTTGGCGGTGTTGCATGGCAAGCCCGCAAAGCCAAGCTGCGCGAACGTATCCGTGATATGGCTGGTAAGCTGATCAAGGTTGCCGCCGAACGCCACCTGCGCAAAGGGGCGGCCTTGACCGCCCCCGAAGGTAGTTATGACGAGTTCTGCGCAAGTTTCCCGTTTGCAGAGACCGAGGATCAGGCGCGTGCCATTCGTGATACGCTGGACGATCTCGCGGCGGGCAAACCTATGGATCGTCTTGTGTGTGGTGATGTCGGTTTTGGTAAGACAGAGGTTGCATTGCGTGCTGCCTTTGCCGCAGTGATGTCCGGCAAGCAGGTTGCGATTGTCGCCCCGACAACGTTGTTGTGCCGGCAGCATTACCTGACCTTCAGGCAGCGCTTTGACGGGCTTCCGGTCCGGGTTGAACAACTATCGCGTCTGGTAACCGGCAAGAACGCCAAACTGGTCAAGGACAACCTTGAAAGCGGACATGTAGATATCGTATGCGGTACGCACGCGCTTTTGGGTAACGGTGTAAAGTTCAAGGACCTTGGGCTTCTGACTATCGATGAAGAGCAGCATTTCGGCGTAAAGCACAAGGAACGCCTGAAAGAGCTTAAAACCGATGTTCACGTTCTGACGCTAACGGCGACGCCGATCCCGCGCACATTGCAGCTTGCGCTGACCGGAGTTAAAGAACTTTCGATTATTGCAACACCGCCGGTCGATCGCCTGGCTGTTCGGACCTATATCACGCCTTATGACCCGGTAGTCGTGCGCGAAGCGATCCTGCGTGAACGTCACCGTGGGGGACAAATCTTCTATGTGTGTCCGCGGGTCAATGAACTTGGACGGATTGCCAAAGAACTTGAAACGCTTGTGCCTGAAATCAAGTTTGACGTCGCACATGGTCAGATGGGCGCGCGCGACCTCGAACAGGTGATGACCGATTTCACCGATCGCAAATTTGATTTGTTGCTTGCGACCAACATCATTGAGTCCGGCATCGATGTTCCGAACGCCAATACCATGATCATCCATCGTGCTGACATGTTCGGGCTGGCACAGCTTTATCAGTTGCGCGGGCGTATCGGTCGATCAAAACAGCGTGCATATGCCTATCTGACGTTGCCGAATGGCAAGAAACTCACCGCAACGGCGCTGAAGCGACTTGAGGTCATGCAGACGCTTGACAGTCTTGGCGCCGGTTTCAATCTTGCCAGCCATGACCTTGACATTCGTGGGGCAGGGAACCTGCTTGGCGAGGAACAATCGGGCCATATCAAGGAAGTCGGGATCGAACTTTATCAGCAAATGATCGAAGAAGCCGTGGCAGAGGCCAAGGGAGAGATCGAAGCCGATGATGCGACATCCTTCGTCCCGCAGATCAATGTCGGAATGCCGGTTCTGATACCGGATCGCTATGTGCCTGATCTTGGTGTGCGACTTGGTCTGTATCGTCGTATCTCGGAATTACGTTCACGCGAGGAAGTCGATCAGTTCGCCGCCGAGATGATTGATCGGTTCGGCAAATTGCCGAAGGAAGTTGAAAATCTTCTGGATGTGGTCACGATCAAACAGTGGTGCCGGACATCCAATGTTGAAAAACTCGATGCCGGTCCCAAAGGTGCGTTGATCACGCTTCGGAATAATGAATTCCCGAATCCGGTCGGTCTGGTTGGTTTTATCCAGCAACAGGTTGGCGTGGCACGTTTGCGTCCGGATCACAAGATCGTCTATGCCGCTGGTTGGGATGGTCCGACAGATCGTCTGGAGGGTTTGAAGCGTCTGATGCGTCGTTTGGCCGATATTGCGGCAAAGGCATAAATAAAAGGCAGGTCCGGAAACGGTACCTGCCTTTTTCTTTCCGAATGAGGCGTATGTCAGACGGGGGTTTCTTCCTGGCGCGCCAGACGGATCATACGTTGCAGGATATCGGGTTCCTGTGCCCCGGACAGAGCATGGCGGCTATTAAACAGGAAACAGGGCACACCGGTTACCCCCATTTGATGGGCGACACGGTTTTCCTGCGATACGAATTCACGATCCATATCACCACCAAGATAATCAAGGATTTCGTTTCTGTCCTCGCCATGGGAGACGGCAATTTCGCACAGAACGTCATGATCACCAATATCGCGTCCATCAAGGAAGTAAGCGGTGAACAGGTCTTCAACAAGATCGTTGCCGACGGCGGGACGTTCGGCACAAACCTTATAGATCAGACGATGGGAATCTGTTGAGTCCGGTGTCAGGCGAATGGCATCAAAATTGAAGTCGATCCCAACGGCTGCCCCTGCAGCTTCGATCGCCTTGTAGACACGGGTTGCACTTTCTGTGCCACCGAATTTGGCTGAAAGATACAATTTCCGGTCAATACCACCATTTGGCATATCGGGGTTTAACAGGAATGGACGCCAGGTAATCGGCATGTGGTCCAATTGCTCGCGCGCGAGCGCCTTTTCCAGCCGCTTTTTGCCGATATAGCACCAGGGACATACCGTATCGATGATCGCCTCAATCCGGATCGCCGCCATCGATGCTTCGCTATGTCCAAGTTGCCAATTCATGTTTTATCCATTCAGGAAAGAAGTACCCGCCGCAAGTGGCGCAATACCAAGATGGTCTGCAATGGTTTGCCCGATATCAGCGAAACTGTCGCGCATGCCAATCGGACCGGGTTGAATGGCCGG
The DNA here is from genome assembly GCF_001613805.1 of Thalassospira lucentensis. GTDB lineage: Bacteria > Pseudomonadota > Alphaproteobacteria > Rhodospirillales > Thalassospiraceae > Thalassospira > Thalassospira lucentensis_A. Next base: position 206,384 of record NZ_LPVY01000003.1, on the reverse strand, counting down.
ACCAAACGCCATAATCGGCACGAACTCACGTGTGTGGTCATTGCCGCGCCATGTCGGGTCACAGCCGTGATCGGCAGTAACGATGACCAGATCACCGGGTTTCAGCGCCGCACGCAGTTCGGGAATACGGGCATCGAATTCTTCAAGTGCGTTGGCATAGCCAGGTACATCACGACGATGGCCGAATTCCATATCAAAATCGACCAGATTGGTGAAAACGATGCTGTTATCAGGGGCCAGATCAATTTCGGTCATCATGGCGTCAAAAAGGGCCATATTGCCCGATGCCTTGACCTTTTTTGAAATGCCGCGCTGCGCATAGATATCTGCAATTTTACCCACCGATATGACCGTCCCGCCAGCCTTGCTAAATTTATCCAGCAGGGTTGGTTTATGCGGCGGAATGGCAATGTCGCGGCGGTTTGCCGTTCGTTTGAAATCAGCAGGGCTGCTACCCACAAACGGGCGGGCGATAACACGGCCAATATTGTAAGGCGCAACCAGTTTAAAGGTGATCTCGCAAACCTCGTACAATCGATCCAGGCCGAAATGCTCTTCGTGGGCGGCAATCTGAAACACGCTATCGGCCGAGGTATAGCAAATCGGCATGCCGGTTTTGATGTGTTTCTCACCAAGCTCGGCAATGATCGTCGTGCCAGACGCATGACAATTGCCCAGAATGCCGGGCAGTTTTGCCTGTTCGATCAGGGCATCGGTTAGCTCCTTGGGGAAGGTCGGGACTTCAAGTGGAAAATAGCCCCAGTCAAAATCAACAGGAACACCGGCTATTTCCCAATGTCCGCTTGGCGTATCCTTGCCGCGGGACAGTTCTTTGGCGTGGCCATAGGCCCCGATGATCGCACCCCCATGCTCAAGCCCCGGCGGAACACGCCCGGTTGCATCCCTGGCAGCTTCGCCAAGGCCCAGTGCCGTCATGTTTGGTATGTTCAGGGTACCTTTACGAATATCATTGTCTGCCAGCCCCTTGGCGCAGTTTTCTGCAATATGGCCCAAGGTGTCCGATCCCTGATCACCAAACTTGGCCGCATCCGGGGCTGCACCGATACCGAAACTGTCTGCAACAATGATGATGGCGCGCGCCATTCCGTCTTCCTTCAGCTGTATCTGCCATTCGTGCTGATTGGCAGATAGTCATTATTCTCAGTAGTTGCCAGTCGTTCTGGGTACCGATGCCTGATCAATACCGCAAGTTTCCAACAAGGCTGTCAAGACGCCGCTAGCACCGAAGCGGAACGTTGCAGGCTCTGCCCAGCCTTCACCCATGATCTCGTCCGCAATGGCAAGAAAGAGTGCTGCGTCATCGGTTGTTTTGACACCGCCAGATGCCTTGAAACCGCAGGCAAGGCCATCTTCCTCGCGGGCGTCGCGGATGGCTGTGATCATTGCCACCGCGGCCTCGGGCGTTGCGCCAACCGGCACCTTCCCGGTCGATGTTTTGACGAAATTCGCACCATGCTTGATCGCAAGGCGGGCTGCGTCATAAACCTTTGAAAGATCGTCAAACTCGCCACTTTCAAGGATAACCTTCATCGTCGTCATCGGGCCGCAAGCCATGCGGGTTGCCTCAATCACATCAATGACGGTCTGAATGTCCCCGGCAAGAAAAGCTTTGTAAGGCAGAACCAGATCAACCTCGTCCGCACCCTTGGCAACTGCGTCAGCGGTTTCGTCGCCGACACGCTGCGCATTGGTACCACCAGCCGGGAAATTGACTACGGTTGCGGTTTTAACGCCGCTTTGTCCCAGTGCCCGCCATGCGGTTTCGACGAAAGGGGCGTAAACGCAAACAGCGGCAGTATTGCCTGCTGGGCTTTGTGCGCGATCACACAGTGCTTCGATCTTTTCGACCGTGTCATCGTCATTCAGACTGGTCAGATCAAGAACAGAAATGGCCAGACGCGCGGTATCCGCATCGCTTTTTGCGGCAGCTTTGGCAGCTGTAATGACTTCTGAAACAGAATTCGGGTCGAACATGTCGGTATCCTTAAAACGCGCAGGACGCGAAGTGTTGAGATCGGCATGAATTATACCGAACTCTTGCTATCGCGTCCTCTAAAGAAGGTCAACGGGCGGTCAGCAGAAGTCCTTCACGCCCTGGCAGAACATCTGCCCCGGCCACCGAGCACAGCAAACCACCCGGCACCACAAGGCGCCCACCAACGCGGGCATACATGAAACCATCCGTGCGGCTGGAAAACGGTGTTTTGTCACCGGTTTCGCAATCAAGAACATAACCCAGTTCCTGACCTGCCTTGACATGCACGCCGGCATCAACGGAAAAAACGATCATCCCGCCATGGGTTGCCGTTACGCGATCAACGCCGGCAAGTGGCGTTGCTGTGCATTTTGCCTCGGGCAGGGGACCGGGATCGCCCCCGATAACACCGCGACGTTGCAGAAAGGCAAACAGGTTCTTGGCATCCTGACTGGCAAGGTGATCATAAACATCCTGTTCGCCGCGCAATTCAATGGTTGTTGAGAGCGTTGCCATCGGGATAGGGAACTTGTCACCGTAGACACGACGCAGTTCGACCCACGGGCGGCTGAAAGCTTCGTCGAACGGGTTCGCACCGCTTTCTTCGGCAATCAGACATGCTTCCGCACCGATTTGGGCAGAAAGGTCTGCTGCGTCCGGCCAGTTGGAATCGCTCGTGTAAAGGTGCATTGCAGCTTCCCAGTCGCAATGCAGGTCAAGAACATAGTCTGCATCAATTGCGAGTTCCGCCAGCGTCAGACGCAAATCCTCAAGGTCGGTCAAGGGCCCGGCATTAACGCGATGCTCTTTGATCAGTCGGCGAAGTGCGGCACGCACACATTCGACGTTGGCATCGGGATCCTGACCAAGTTTCCCATCAACTGCAGCAATAAGTTCCTTGCACAGGTCAGGATAGTGCCGGTTGAAGTTCTGGCCGGTGCGCATTTCAAAGCGACCAAGCGGCTTCATGTCAACATATTGGGTGAAACCGATCGGGTTGGCGAATGGTACAACAACGATTTCCCCCTTGATCTGGTTGTTTTCTTCGGCCGTTTTCAGAAGAATTTCCAAATGGTGCAGGGCGATAACTCCGGGCAGTTCATCGGCATGTAGTGCTGCCTGAAGATAAGCTTTCGGTCCTTTGCCGGGGGTGCCGTAGCGACGGACGGTAAGCGCGCGGGCAGTACCCATTTGCGGGCGAAGCAGTTCAATGCGTTCCTGTTGCATGATATTCCTGTGGGAGTTGGTGGCGGCGTTAGAAGCAACTCTGGCAACAACAGGTGACGCAGTTGCCAGAAATACTCATGTCCCGAACAATCAATGTTTGTGGCTTCTCGACATCGAACAGCCCGGGACTTGACTGGAAATCAGATATGTCCACCGGCTTTCGCAATGGTGGATTTGTTTTCTTTCCGGTTTTCGTTCCGGCGCAGGTATTTTTCAACACCCTTGAAGCCAAAGGTCAGGACATAAACGATAATCAGATAGATCACGCCTGCCGAAATGAAGGCTTCATATGGCAATGCGGTACGCGCAACAATTTTGCGGGCGGCACCGGTCAATTCCATCATGGTGACTGTTGATGCCAGTGACGTTGCCTTAAGCGTAAAAATCACATCGTTGGTATAGGCAGGCCAGATGATCTGCCACATACGCGGGAAGATGATCCGGCGATAAATGGTGGCAGGCCGCATGCCACACGCGCGAGCAGCTTCAATCTCGCCATTCGGAACGTTCTGGATACCACCACGCATGATCTCGGCCATGTAGGCCGCCGTATTCAGGACGAATGTCAGCAGGCAGTACCAGTAGGGATCACGCAGATAGGTCCAGGACCAGTGATCCTGTATACCTTCAATGTTGGCGATAAGTTGCCCACAACCGTAATACATCATGAACAGCTGTGCGATCAGCGGCGTACCGCGAAACACATAGATAAACGCAAAGGGCAGGGCCTGAACCCAAATAAGCTTTGAAACACGGGCGATGGCAAGCGGAATGGCAATCAGTGTGCCAAATACAACAGAAACTGCCAACAATTGCAGTGTCAGAAGGAAACCCTGCCACAGCCAGCTATCATATTTGGTCAGGACGTATATCAGATCTTCAAACATCGATTACGCCCTCGCAATGCCGCGGGAAGCCCGCTTTTCCAGTCGGTTGAAGACGAACAGCGATACAGTGGTAAAAGCCAGGAACATCGCCATTGCAACCAGATAAAATGTAAAGGGCGCTTTTTCTGTTCCTGCACCAACCGCTGCTTTACGCAGGATTTCCTCGACACCGACGACTGAAATCAGGGCCGTATCTTTGATCAGAACTTGAAATAGGTTATTAAGCCCGGGCAGGGCGAACCGCCAGAGTTGTGGTAACTTGATACGAAGGAATATTTGCGCTGGTGTCATGCCGCAAGCGGTTGCTGCTTCAATCTGGCCAACCGGGATAGATTGCATGGCTGCGCGAAATACTTCAGAGGCGAATGCACCCTGAACAAGTGCAAGAGCCGCCACCCCCGACCAGAATGCCGGGATATCAACGCGTACAGCTTCACCGCCAATAAGCTCGGCAAGGTTCTGCACGGCAATCGTGCCGCCAAAATAGATCAATAAAATAACCAAAAGCTCGGGAATGCCACGGATAATAACGGTGTAGCTTTCCCCGATTATCCGCAAGCTCCGGTAACGCGACAATTTTGCCGAAGCGCCCAGCAAACCGAGAATAATCATGAATGGCAGCACGGTCAGGCAAAGCTGGACTGTCACAAGCCCACCTTCAAGCATCTGCCAACCGCGGCCGTATAAATCAAACATGGTATCTCCTGCAAACCTTCATGCCACATCAACGTCGGGCAATAAGGGAAGGGCGGCACACTGGTGCCGCCCTAAACTGCCTTCCGATCAATTCGGGTGCAGGTTGATTTCTTCGAAATATTTTTTGTTGATTTCCTGATACGAACCATTGGCAAGCATTTCGGCCAGTGCCTTGTTCAGGATTTCTTTCAGGTCCTGATCTTCTTTGCGAATGCCGATCCCGGCACCTTCGCCAAAGAATTCTTTAGGCGCAAAAGTTTCCGACACGAAAGCATAGCCTTTGCCCTCATCGGACTTGACCCATTCAACGAGAACACCGGAATCTGCCAGTGTTGCATCAATGCGGCCAGCCGTAAGATCAAGCAGAGCGTTGTCCTGCGTGTCATACATACGAATTTCGGCGTTCGGGAAATTGTCTTCGAGGAAAGCAGAGTGAGTGGTCGAGCGCTGAACGCCGATTACGAGACCGTCAAGCGCGTCTTCAACAACCGCGCCATCTTTCCATGCCTCCACAGACATTCCTTCCTTACCAACGAATACCGCCGGCGTGGTGCTGTAGTAATTGGTGAAGTCGATGGAGCGTTTACGCTCTTCGGTGATCGACATCTGGGCGATAATCGCATCATATTTTTTTGCCAGCAGACCCGGAATGATCCCGTCCCAGTCCTGGGCTACGATTTCACATTCGATACCAGCCGTCTCACAAAGTTTTACCGCGAAATCGACGTCAAACCCCTGCAGTTTGCCATCCTTGTCGACATAGTTGAACGGAGGGTATGCACCTTCGGTCGCAATAACGACCTTTTCCCAGGCTGCACTTGCTGCCGATGCACTCAGTGCTACACCTACGGCTGCTGCGGTCGCAACCTTGATCCAGTTTTTCATTCATAGTCTCCCTTGTTGTTGAGAACAGGCCGTATCGACACTGTCCTTGTCGGTCGGTTCTTTCGCGGAACCAGCCCTTCCAGATCAGAAATCACGCTGAAGGAATTGTTTCATACGTTCTGATTTTGGATTTTCGAATACCTCTTTCGGCTCTCCAAACTCTTCCACCAGTCCCTGATGGAGGAACATGACGTGGCTCGATACCCCTTTGGCAAAACCCATCTCGTGCGTAACGACCAGCATCGTACGGCCTTCTTCGGCAAGGTCGGTCATGACCCGAAGAACTTCCCCTACAAGTTCAGGGTCAAGCGCGGACGTCGGTTCGTCAAACAGCAGAACTTCCGGCTCGATTGCCAAGGCGCGGGCAATTGCGGCGCGTTGCTGCTGCCCGCCGGAAATGTGGCCGGGATAATAGTCGCGGCGTTCATACATGCCCACTTTGTGAAGCAGAGCATCGGCACGTTCGACGGCTTCTTTTTTCGGAATGCCAAGAACATGCACCGGCGCTTCGATCACATTTTCCAGAATGGTCAGGTGGCTCCAAAGGTTGAAGCTTTGAAAGACCATGGCCAGTTTGGTGCGAATGCGTTGAAGCTGTTTTTTGTCGGCCGGTTCCTGACTTCCATCTTTCAGGCCGCGCATCTTGATCAGTTCGCCATGAACATGCACGGTGCCGGAATTCGGTGTTTCAAGAAGGTTGATGCAGCGCAAAAAGGTACTTTTGCCAGAACCGGATGAACCGATGATCGAAATAACGTCACCGGTATTCGCGGTCAGATCAATACCTTTGAGGACTTCATGCTCCCCAAAGCTTTTGAACATCCCTTCGACCTTTAGGGCGGGTATGTTTGTGCTCATATCGAGATAAAGAGTCCCCTGTTGAAAGTTCTTGTTGTTTCGGGCCTGCCCGATCCGCACCAAATCGATGCTTCACCCCTTTGGACAATCCGAATCACATTCTTCCCCTGAATAATTGCCTTTCCGGGCACTGTAATTCTACTGATTTTTTGCAGTTATATGAAGAAAACAGCCCTCTCCGCATTATATTTGGCCGGGGTTGGGAAACCTTAGCAAATATACTGCTGCCCTAAGTGTTTTTACGCAATAAAAATTCCCAACATTTCCGAGAGTGCCGAATCACACTTGGTCTTGGCGCAAATTTTTGCACCTGAACGTGGCATTTTAGTTTTCGACCATTTTTGCAGCAACCAGAGAGTAAGCAAAAGGCCCGCACCGTGATCAATGTACGAAGCGGGCTTTGATTGTTGCTCCGGCTCAATTATCGCGAACTGTTTTGAGGAAGCCAATCACTTCCCGGCGAAGCTTTCCGGCCAAAGCCTGCATTTCATTTGACGACTGCAAAAGAGCGCGGGCTTCGTCGCTGACCATGGTTGAAGCATCGGAAACGGCTGATACATTCCGGGACACATCCTGCGTTCCCGAAGCGGCGCGTTGCACACTATCCGCAATTTCCTGCGTTGCAGCTCCCTGTTGCTCGACAGCGGCTGCTATCGCATTGCAGAACTCGTTAATCCGTTCGATTGTTGTGGTGATATCGCTGATTTCCGTTACGGAGCGGGTAGACGAAGATTGAATGCCATCGACCTGTGTCTGAATGTCGCCGGTTGCTTTGTCTGTCTGATTGGCAAGGGACTTCACTTCGCCTGCTACCACGGCAAATCCTTTGCCGGCATCTCCGGCGCGCGCAGCTTCGATGGTGGCATTCAGAGCCAAGAGGTTTGTCTGCCCAGCAATATCCTGAATTAAGCCGACAACCTTTCCAATTCGTTCTGCTGCATCGGCAAGCTCCGTGACGGTCTGGCTGGTGTTATTCACGCCTTCAACCGCCATGCTTGCAACCTGGATGGACTGCGTAATTTGCGCACCTATTTCTCTGATCGCGGCTGATAGCTCTTCGGTTGCGGCTGCAACTGTTTGAACGCTTTCGGTCGTCTGGGCTGCGGCCTCGGAAACAGCGGATGCCCGCGCATTGGATTCTTCTGCGCTCGCCGTCAGCTGTTTGGCAACATGCTGGGTTTGCTCGGACGCATGTGCGACAGTTTCAACAATAGAAAGGACATTTTTCTCAAAGCTGTCCGCCATTTGACTGAGTGCTCGCCTGCGTTCCTCGGCCAACCTCTTTGTCGATTCCTCATTCTCTTTGGCGAGGCGCTCCATCTCGATTGCATTATCCTTGAACACAACGACGGCAGCAGCCATTGAACCGATTTCATCCTTAAGTTCAGTTCCGGGGACTTCAACACTGCGATCCCCATTTGCAAGGCGTGTCATGGCATCTGTCATGCTCAGAACTGGTCTGGATACCCATTGGCGTACCAGAACGCCCATAAGTCCCATTATCGCAAGAACCGCAACAATTGCTGTGATAATCGATGTCTGTCGGAAATTTGTAAGTGATGCATAAGCAAGGTCGCGATCAATGGCAAAACCAAGATACCAGCTTACAGCGGGCAGGCCTTCGACCTTGAAGAAAGTGAAAATTTGATCACCAGTGCTATTCAGGACGTCATCCATACTTTCTCGAACAGTCGGGGTGCTTTGCGGAAAGGCTTCCGCCATCGGCTTAAGCGTGAAATTGGCATCCGGATGGATCAGGATGGTTCCCTGATCATTGACCAGAAACCCATATCCGATCCCGCCCAGATCAACGCTGCGCACCAGCTCTCCCAGGGTGGTGATGTCAAGATCACCACCTACGACACCGAGAATTTTCCCATCAGAAGAAACCGGTGTGGTTGCTGTAACAATCAGTTTTCCGGTTGATGCATCGGTGTATGGCTCTGTTAGCGTGCTGCCACCAGCGGCAACCGCGTCCGCATACCATGGTCGTTTGCGCGGATCGTAATCGGCAGGCAATTCATCCGGGGGAAACATCAGCATCTCGCCCGATGCGCTACCAAAATACGAGAACATGAATGTATCAGCGAGGGCAGGGCGACTGACCAGATCCTTCACACTGTCACTGTCATTTTTCTGCGCAATATTTTGACCGAGGCTTTCTACAAGCAACTTCCGGCCATCAATCCAATTTGCGATCCCGGTTGTTGCCAGAGAACCCGTTTCAACCAGTTTGGACTGAAGTGACGCCTGAATCGCAGATTTTTGTTGAAGGTCGAAATACAGAATGAATGCCACAAATGTGGTCACAACAATCAATGCCGCAGCCAAAAGAATACGGCTGCCAATGTTCAGTGACATCAGGTTTTCTCCGGTGATACACTCGCCCTGTTTGTATCAGGTTGGCATCATGTAATCCGGTTACAAGAGTACTTAAGTGCCCGAAATATTGATAAAAGGCGTGTAAATTTATCTGGCTGAGTCGTGTGATTGAGCTGAACCGGTTTAGACGTGCAAGTAAGCTCCATGACAAACACTTGTCTTGGCGTGGTTCAACATTCGACAACTGATCAGGGAGGTGGCGGAGAGACAGGGATTCGAACCCTGGGTACCCGTAAAGGCACGCCGGTTTTCAAGACCGGTGCATTCAACCACTCTGCCATCTCTCCGCATTGTGGTGGCGTTTATCGCCCTGCGCGCCCTCAATAAATTGCCGGGCTGCACCTGTCAATATGTCAGTTTCTGCTTTGCAAAGTTTCTTGCGTACCCAAATTACGCGAAGGTTCGTGCCAGACATTTAACAAGTCTTAACGTGTGGGGCGGTATCAGCAATACACAGAACTCAAAACAAGTATATCAGCCTGGTAAAGCATTAACCGGGAACGTCAAACCAAACCGGCACGAGGCGAGCAAAATGAATTATCGGACCATCTGTACTGTGGCTTCAATTATCGGCATGCTCGTGACGGTTTCACCAGCTTTCGCCCAGACCAATACGGACGAGTTGCCAGCCTTTACGACAGAAGGCTTTGATGCCTGGCTGGCTGATTTCAAAAAAGATGCGGCATCAAAGGGCATTTCCCAGTCGACACTGGATGTTGCCTTTGCCAATACGCAACCAATTCCGAAAGTGATTGAGTATGATCGCAGCCAGCCAGAGTTCAAACTGACATTCGAGCAGTATCTGCAACGGGTTGTGCCGCAGTCACGTATAAATGAAGGTCGGCGTAAATATGCCGAAAACCGTGCAATTATTGATGCTGCTGCCAAAAAATACGGTGTTCCGGGACATTACTTGACCGCATTTTGGGGCATTGAAACCGGTTTTGGGCGTCATACTGGCGGATATTCTGTCGTTGATTCGCTTGCAACCCTTGCCTTTGAAGGCCGCCGGGCAGAGTATTTCCGCACGGAATTGATCAATGCGCTCAAGATTATTGACGCAGGACATATCGCTCCTGAAAAAATGGAAGGCTCTTGGGCTGGGGCCATGGGACAGGCGCAATTTATGCCTTCCACTTTCCTGAACTATGCCCGTGATGGAGACGAAGACGGAAAGATTGACCTTTGGGGAGCCAAAGAAGATGTTTTCGCATCTGCCGCGAACTATCTATCAACGGTTGGCTGGAAAGCCGACGAACGATGGGGCCGCAAAGTCAGTATTCCTTCTGACCTTGATAAATCAGTTATTGGACGCGAAATTCGCAAACCGATCAGTGAATGGCAGAAACTTGGTGTTCGTATGCCGGATGGGTCCAGTCTTCCTGCTGCTGACATGGAAGCGTCAATTGTCATCGTAAATGACGATGCCGGACCCGCTTATATGGTTTATAACAATTTCCACACCATAATGCATTGGAACCGGTCGACCTATTTTGCAATTGCAGTTGGTACACTTGCTGATGCGATCGCCGGTCGTTAATTGCTTTAGCCGATCATACGCGGTTCACTATCTGGACGGGAACAACTGAATGCCGAAAAACGTGCGCAAGGCGTTTATGCAGGGCTGGAACAAAGGGCGTTGGGCTGCTGGTGCACTTGCCATTACCGTTTTATTGGCCGGTTGCGCCGAAACGCAGCTTGCTGTCCATGGAGTTAAACGTATTGGCGGTGCACAGCAGCAGCCGGTACAGGTTGGTACCTATAAGGTCGGTAATCCTTACGAGATTGCCGGGCAGTGGTATTATCCCGCTGCTGACTATGAATACAAGGAAACCGGTATTGCTTCCTGGTACGGCCCGAAATTCCATGGCAAGAAGACCGCGAATGGCGAAATCTTTGACCAGTACGAGGTATCTGCAGCCCACCGTACACTTCCCATGCCAAGTGTGGTACGTGTGACCAACCTTGAAAACGGACGTTCGCTTAAGGTGCGCATCAATGATCGCGGTCCGTTTGCGCACAGTCGAATCATTGATATGTCCCGTCGTGCTGCTCAGTTGCTTGGTTTCGAGCAGAAAGGCACAGCCAAAGTCCTGGTTGAAGTCATCGAAGATGAAAGCCGCCAGATCGCGGCCATAGCCCAAGGAAAAGCTGCCCCGGCTGTGACTGTTGCCGAGCAGCAAACGGTTTCCGCGGCACCGCGTGATACGGTCGAAACCGTTAGTCTGGATAATGACGGGCCGATTACCGACAGCGGAGAACCGACGAAATCGACCATTAAACTAACCCCGCCGACAGATTATGGGGCATCACAGGCTGTCTCGCAATCGCCTCTTGATGGTACGGTGGAAGAAAGTGCAGTGGTTCGTGTGGAGCCGGTTTCGCCGTCTTCGATCTATGTGCAGGCAGGCGCATTTTCGGTTTACGACAATGCACTTAACCTCAGGAACCGCTTATATGACATGGCCCCAAGCAAGATAGAGCCGGTCGAGGTCAAGGGGACAACCTTTTATCGCGTTCGACTTGGACCATTAAACACCGTTCCCGAAGCGGACATTCTGCTCGAACGGGTAATCGCGACAGGACAGAATGGCGCAAAAGTCGTTGTGGAATGTGCTGACGGCGCTTTGCAAAACAGTGTTTCCGGTTGCTAGGGTTTATCTGGTCACGATAGTTCGAATTTTGCAGAAAAGTTGAAGCGGTTGCACAATTTTGCCGGATTTGCGACATAGAGACCGATCTTATCCCGCTGAAAAACAGAGCGGTATGACAGTTAATTTAAAGAACAAGGTTAGGACGTTATGAGTTTGATGCCGCCAATTCCGTTCAAAACGAAACTGAACCGGGTAGTGGCCGGGGCCGCGATATTTGGTTCTGCCATGGCGATGTCCCTGACCAGCGTGCACGCGCTTGAGACGACCGCGCGCGAAGCTTATTTGATGGATTATGACACCGGCACTGTTCTGCTCGACAAGAATGGGGATGTTTTAACTGAACCTGCGTCGATGACCAAAATGATGACGGTTCACTTGTTGTTCGAGCGGATCAAAAGCGGCAGCGTATCGCTTGACGATACATTCCACGTCAGTGAAAAAGCATGGCGCAAAGGTGGATCGAAAATGTTCGTCGAAGTGAATTCCGACGTTTCGGTCAATGACCTGCTGCATGGTATTATTGTTCAGTCTGGGAATGATTCTGCTATCGTTGTTGCAGAAGGGCTTGCTGGTACCGAAGAGGCATTTGCCGAGGAAATGACCGCTGAAGCGCGCAAGATCGGTATGACGAAGTCTGTTTTCAAAAATGCGACTGGCTGGCCGGACGAAGGGCATCTTGTTACGGTGCATGATCTGGCAATCCTGGCCCGTGATACCATTAAGAACTTTCCCGAACTTTATAAACTCTATGCGGTGAAGGAATTCACCTATAACGGGATCCGCCAACCGAACAGAAACCCTTTGCTGGGTACCAGTGCCGGCGTCGATGGTATGAAAACCGGTCATACGGAAACAGCAGGCTATGGATTGACGGCAACTGCGGAACGCGATGGGCGTCGTCTTATTCTTGTCGTTAACGGTCTTGGTTCTGTGCGCGAACGCAGAACAGAGTCACAAAAACTGCTGGATTGGGGATTCCGCGAGTTTGACAATTATGACCTGTTTGATGCAGGCGAAGTCGTCAGCAGCGCGAATGTCTGGCTGGGGTCAGAAACCAAAGTCGATCTGGTCACTGATCAGGATATCCTGTTGACGCTGCCCCGCACGAACCGTGACGATATGAAAGTTTCGGTCGTTTATGAAGGCCCGATCCCGGCACCGATTACCGCAGGGCAGCAAGTCGCAACGCTGAAGGTTGAACTTCCCGGTAACGAACCACATGAATTCCCGCTTTACGCCGCAACCGAGGTTGATCGTCTTGGTTTCATCGGACGCATCGGTGCGGCAATCAAATATCTGCTGTGGGGAGCGAACGGTTGAGTTCGGTACCAGGTTTGTTCATCAGCTTTGAAGGTGGTGAAGGTAGCGGCAAGACAACCCAGATACGCCGACTTGAAAGCTGGTTTCGTCAGCGCGGACGCGAGGTTGTCGTCACGCGCGAACCTGGCGGCTCCCCCGGTGCGGAAGAAATCAGAAACCTGTTATTGACCGGTGACCCCGGACGCTGGGACGCCGTGACCGAAGCCCTGTTGATGTTTGCGTCGCGCCGCGATCACGTGGAACGGACCATCCGCCCGGCTCTTGCAGAGGGTAAGGTTGTTTTGTGTGACCGCTTTGCTGATTCTTCGGTTGCATATCAGGGATTTGGGCATGGTCTTGGCGCCGAGTTTATCCGCAATCTTTGGCAAATCGCGATTGACGGTTTCAAACCTGATCTGACCCTGATTTTCGATCTCCCGGTAGAGGTAGGTTTGGAACGGGCAGGGGCGCGGTTTACCAATGTCAGTGCAGCAGAAGACCGTTTCGAGCGTATGGGAACGGAATTCCATCAACGGCTTCGAAACGGTTTCATTGAAATTGCCCGGAAAAACCCGGAACGGTGCGAAATTGTCGATGCAAACGGTGACATTGATCTGGTTTGCGAACGGATGATTTCGGTTGTTTCAACCAGATTATCCGGACGGGGGATTTGATCGATGGCCGTTGAAGAAAAAGAAGAAGAGGGTGCGTTTCCGGTACCTCGGCGGAATGCCCATTTTGTTGGCCATATCGACGCGGAACAAACGGTCCTGGATGCCTGGAATAGCAAACGCATGCACCATGCGTGGCTGCTGTGCGGGCCGCGCGGTGTCGGGAAGGCAACTTTGGCTTACCGCATGGCACGTTTCGTTCTATCTGGTGGTGGCGATCAGGGGTGCGGGCTGTTTGGCGATGCCCCGAAAGGTCTGCATATCGATCCGGAAAATCCGGTTTTTCGTCGTATTGCAGGCGGCGGGCACGGTGATCTCAAAGTTATTGAGCGCCAATATGACGAAAAGAAAAAACGCCTTCAGGGTGAAATTACAGTCGATAGCGTCCGCACTGTCGGGAGTTTCATGTCAAAAACCGCCGCAGAAGGTGGTTGGCGTATCGTGATCGTTGATGCAGCCGACGAGCTGAACCGTAATGCTGCCAACGCAATTCTGAAGGTTCTGGAAGAACCGCCAGCCAATGCAATGATGATCCTGATCGCCCATCAACCCGGCAGGCTGTTGCCGACCATCCGGTCGCGGTGCCGCCGTATGAACCTTAGCGCGCTTGAGGATCATCAGGTGGTTGAATTGCTGGGCCGTTATTGTCCGGATATTGATCTGGGGGATCGTGATGCCTTGGCAGGTTTGGCCGAGGGCAGCATTGGCCGGGCTCTGCAACTGCATGATGTTGGCGGGCTTGAACTTTATACCGAAATGGTTCGTCTTTTGGCTGCACTGCCAGATGCAGACGTGCTGGCACAACATAAATTCGCCGAACGGTTTTCCCCGGCTGATCGTGATGCTGCCTTTGCCACGGTAACCGATCTTCTGCACTGGTGGTTGGGGCGTCTGATCCGATTTGCCGCAACGGGGCAGGCACCACGCGAAGTCATTGAAGGTGAATTGCCCGCCATGCAACGCATGGCTGCTGCGCAACCGCTTGATCAATGGATTGAGGTGTGGGAAAAGATCAGCGAATTGATGAGTGCCACGCGTGGATTGCATCTTGATCGCAAACAGGCTTTGCTGAATGCATTCTTCATGCTTGAAGAAACCATGCGGAACTGAAACGAGCACCAATCAACCGAAATTATGACCATAACGGCCCATTTCGGGCCGTTTTGTTTCACGACTTGCGCGAAGGATTTGCGATCATGACCGGGCACAAACAGCCCTATTACATCACAACACCGATCTATTACGTCAATGACAAGCCGCATATAGGTCATGCCTATACCACGCTGGCATGCGACGTGCTGGCCCGCTTCAAGCGCCTGGACGGTTATGACGTGATGTTCCTGACCGGCACTGATGAACATGGTCAGAAGGTTGATAAATCGGCCGCGGCCAAGGGCATTGATCCGCAAACCTTTACCGATCAGGTTTCGCAGAATTTCCGCGATCTTGCCGTGCATATGAATTACTCGAATGATGATTTCATTCGCACGACCGAAGAACGCCACAAAAAAGCCTGTCAGGCGCTTTGGAATACATTACTTGAAAAGGGCGAGATTTATCTTGGCTCTTACGACGGCTGGTATTCCGTTCGCGATGAGGCGTTTTACGGTGAAAAAGAGCTGATTGAAAAAGACGGCGAGAAAGTTGCGCCGACCGGTGCCCCCGTAGAGTGGGTTTCCGAGCCGAGCTATTTCTTCAAGCTGTCTGCCTGGGGTGATCGTCTGCTGAAATTCTATGACGACAATCCCGATTTTATCGCCCCGCAGTCACGTCGCAATGAAGTGATCAGCTTCGTGAAAGGTGGCATGCATGATCTGTCAGTATCGCGGACCAGCTTCAAATGGGGGGTGCCGGTACCAGGTGATGAAGACCATGTCATGTATGTCTGGCTTGATGCATTGACCAACTATCTGACTGCTATCGGTTATCCGGATGTGGACCCGGCCAAGCTTGAAAAGTTCTGGCCTGCCGATCTGCACATGGTTGGCAAGGATATCCTGCGTTTCCATGCGGTTTACTGGCCTGCATTCCTTTTGGCGGCCGACATTGCACCGCCCAAACGTGTTTTTGCGCACGGCTGGTGGACCAATGAGGGGCAGAAAATCTCGAAATCACTGGGGAACGTCATTGATCCCTATGATCTGACGGATCGCTACGGGCTGGATCAGACACGTTATTTCCTGCTGCGCGAAGTCCCGTTTGGCAACGATGGTGATTTCTCTCATCGGTCGATGGTAAACCGCATGAACAGCGAACTGGCCAATGATCTTGGCAATATGTGCCAGCGCGTTCTTTCGATGATCCACAAAAACTGCAACGCTTCGGTGCCGACCGCCGGCACGTTCACCGATGCCGATCAGGCCATTCTGGGCAAGGCATATGGCATGCTTGATACCGTGCGTCCGCTATTTGACGCACAGGCATTCCACAAAGGCATCGAAGCGATCTGGGAACTGGTTGGCGATGCGAACCGGTATGTTGATGAAATGGCCCCCTGGGGCCTGAAAAAAACAGATCCGGCACGAATGGAAACGGTTCTGTATGTCCTGGCCGAAGTCATTCGCCATGTCGGTATCCTGGTACAGCCGCTGATGCCGGCATCTGCTGCAAAAATCCTTGATCAGCTTGTTCTGCCGATCGATCAGCGCGGATTTGAACAGCTTGGCGCAGACCATGCCTTGGTCGCAGGGACCGATTTGCCAAAGCCGGAAGGCGTATTCCCGCGCTATGTCGAAACCGAGGACGAAGGAGAGAAGGCATGAATGTCGCGCTCGTCGACAGCCACTGCCATCTGGACTATCCCCAGTTTTCCGAAGACCTTTCGGGCACGATCGCGCGTGCCCGAAATGCTGGCGTTGGCATGATGGTCAGTATCGGCGTAAAGCTGTCGACATTTGAAAATGTTCGCGCGGTTGCCTCCAAAGCAGACCATATTTATTGCACGATCGGCGTTCATCCACATGAAGCCGGCGAGGAGGGGCTCTCATCGCCTGATCGCCTGATCGAAATGGCATCTGACCCGAAAATCATCGGTATCGGTGAAAGCGGTCTGGACTATTACTATGACAACGCCCCGCGGGACGCGCAGCGTGAAAGCTTTCGAGCACATATCGCTGCCTGCCGCGAAACCGGTCTGCCACTGATCGTTCATACGCGTGATGCAGATGACGACACCATGGATATCCTCGAGGACGAATATGAAAAAGGGCCGTTTACCGGCGTCATTCACTGTTTCTCGAGCTCGGCAGCACTGGCGCAACGAGCGCTTAAGATCGGTTTCTATATTTCCTGCTCGGGCATTATAACCTTCAATTCGGCCCGGGAAATTCAGGCAGCGATCGTAGACGTACCACTTGATCGTTTGCTGGTGGAAACTGATGCACCGTATCTCGCTCCGGTTCCCAAACGCGGCAAACCAAACGAACCAAGTTATGTTGCCCATACAGCCGCAAAACTGGCCCAAATCAAGGGTGTCAGCCCGGATGAAATAGCCCGTGCGACCACGGATAATTTCTTTGCTCTGTTTACCAAGGCGGACCGGAAGCATCTTCTGTCGCCGGAGGCAGGCGTATAGTGACGAAAATCACCATTCTGGGCTGCGGATCATCAAACGGTGTCCCATCCGTTGGCTTGGGTTGGGGAAAGTGCAATCCGGAAAATCCGAGGAACCGGCGTCTGAGAAGCTCGATCCTGATTGAGCAGGCGGGCAAAAAGATACTTGTCGACGTAACGCCGGATTTTCGCGAACAGGCATTGCGCCATGATATCAACCATATCGATGCAGTGCTGTTCACCCATGCACATGCCGACCACGTGCATGGCATAGACGAACTTCGCTGGATCAATGTCGCTATGCATCGTCCACTGGATATCTATGCGGCAGCCGAAACCATTTCGGACATTGATCATCGCTTTGCCTATGTGTTTGAACCTTTGGCCGATGGCATTGACTTCTACTATAAGCCAGTCTTGGTCCCGCATGTCATATCCGGGGCATTCGAAGCCGCAGGGGTCCCAATAACCGTTTTTCGTCAGGATCACGGTTATGGCGAGACGCTGGGTTTCAAGGTTGGCAATTTTGCCTATTCAACGGATGTCGTCGATTTCCCGGAAGAATCACTAGAACATCTTTACGGGCTAGATGTCTGGGTCGTTGATTGCCTGCGTCATAAACCACATGCCACGCATGCTCATCTGGAGAAGGTGTTGGAATGGGTTGCGGAATTCAAACCCAAACAGACTTACTTCACCCACATGAGCATTCTGTTTGATTATGACGAGGCAATGCGCGATACGCCCGATCATGTAGAGCCTGCATATGATGGTCTCATTATAAATGTGGACTGAAGGCTAGGAAATCTGAAACGGACAATAACGGGCAATCTGATCCCACAGAGGGCGGTATTTCGCATACCGCTAAGTTCTATAATATATATTATGACAAATTATTTGTTATTTAATTACAGTATGTTATTCGAATTTCAGCTTCGGCCATAGTGACGCGTATCGAAACTTATATTGATCAGCGCACGACAGTATGTCCGGATTTACGGGAGCACGAAACAAGCCTTGGTTTCTCGGTTGCACTGGCGGCGACCCGCCATGATAAATCTCCGGAGGAAATGGCAGCAAGCATACCGCACGCCATTAATACACTGTAGGCATCTGGGCCCTTTGGAAACACTTTTATAATGCAGGGTTTTTCCGTTATTTCATGGCCTTGTTGCAGAATCATCAATTTATTGATGAGAAATTTTAGGTTCTTGGAGGCTCGGCCACCTTCTCTACAATTACCTCATGATCCAGCAATGGTGCGGCATCATAATCGCTGGCATCCATCATCCCGGAAACACGCTGGAGTGCTGCGATTAGAAAGCTTTGCTCCCATTCCTCCAGTGCCTTGAATTTATCAGAAAACCGGTCATGCAGTGCCATAGGCGCGCGATCAAGGACATTGCGACCATGGTCAGTCAGTTGAACAAATACCTTGCGCTTGTCCGTGTCCCCTCGTGCACGCCTCACCAAATTCATGGCCTGAAGCTTGTCAACCAATGCCGTAGCCGATGCTTGGGCAAGATTGACCTTGCCGGCGATTTCCCCAACAGTCATCTCACCGAATTCTTCCAGGGATTGCAGAACAATCAGTTGCGATGTCTTGAGCCCCGTGACCTTGCCCAGCTTTTTTGCGTGAATGTCGCTGGCACGCAGAATCCGACGAATTGAAATGAGCGCTTCGTGCAACTTATCCATGCTGCAGTTCCGATATTTGTTGTTTTGATTTCACTGAAGTAATAGCGGTCAAATCGGTGGCCTGCAACGTTTTCCGCTCTATTTCCATAGATGTTCTAAGTATAATTCAATCGGATTTCGCTAAATTAAAAGCTGACCATGTTTTGGTTTATGGATTAAATGCTGCGCGTGAAAATCAAATTTTTCCACAATAAAATCAATCTATTATAATGTTTCACGTTTTCGTCACCGTTGATATATTGACGTTTTTCCATCGATATTCTATATATTCCTCGCGACATGAAAGATCGCATATCGAAATAATGAGGCAGATAGACCGATGAAAATTGCCACCACAAGCGGCAATCGCGGCCACAAAGCCAATCTTACGATCCGGAAACCCAAGGCCGTAGATGGTGCCGCAGTCAATGAGCTGATCGCGGAATGCAAGCCACTGGATGAAAATTCAGTTTATTGCAACCTCCTGCAGTGTTCGCACTTTGCCGACACCTGTGTGATCGCCGAACTTGACGGTCAACCTGCGGGCTTCGTTTCCGGCTACATTGTACCGGAAAATCCTGAACGCCTGTTTATTTGGCAGGTTGCCGTATCGCCCAAGGCGCGCGGTTTAAAACTGGCGAAATCCATGATCCTCGAAATTCTGGACCGCCCGATCTGTCATAATGTGACCGAGCTGCAGACGACAATCACATCGTCCAATGCGCCTTCACAGGGTGTTTTCCGTTCTGTTGCACGTGAACTCGAAACCGAGGTCAAGCGCAAGGTCCTGTTCGAGCGTGAAACGCATTTCGATGGTGCTGCTGCCAGTGAAATACTGTGGCAGATCGGCCCGTTCGAACGCGCAGATGTTGCACGCGTCGCGGCCTGATTATCCGCCCCTACTTTTCTGAATTCTGATGCCATTTAATTGGAACAACCGGCTTGACCGGACGTTTGGCATGACAGAACCATTTTTTATTTTCCCAATCAAAAAGAGGGAATTATGACTGTATTTGATCGTCTTGAGTCGGAAGTTCAGAGCTATGCGCGCTCCTTCCCCGTAACCTTTGAAAAGGCTGAAGGTGCTTGGCTGACCGATACTGACGGCAAGCGTTATCTCGATTTTCTGGCTGGTGCCGGTAGTCTGAATTATGGTCACAATCATCCTGTGCTGCAGGAAAAACTGATCGACTATATCAAGTCGAACGGCATTACCCACGGATTGGATATGCATACCAAGGCCAAGGCAGCTTTTCTCGAAGCAATGGAAAGCAAAGTGCTGAAGCCGAGAAACATGGATTACAAAATCCAGTTTACGGGGCCCACTGGTACGAATGCAGTTGAAGCGGCTCTTAAGCTTGCCCGCCGCGTGAAAGGACGTGAAACCGTCATTTCGTTCACCAATGGTTTCCACGGCGTGACACTTGGTGCATTAGCCATTACTGGCAATGAACACCACCGAGGCGCGGCCGGTGTGTCACTTGACAATGCGGTTGCCGTACCATTCGACGGCTACATGGGCGACGGTGCCGACACGACCGAGTATCTGGACCGCGTACTTGGTGACAATTCCAGTGGCATCGCCCTGCCCGCTGCCATCATCGTTGAAACCGTTCAGGGTGAAGGCGGTTTGAATGCAGCAGATTTCGGTTGGCTACAGAAACTGGAACAGGTTTGCCGGAAGCACGACATCCTGCTGATCGTTGATGACATTCAGGCTGGTTGCGGTCGCACCGGGACTTTCTTCAGCTTTGAGCCCGCCGGGATCAAGCCGGACATGGTGACGTTGTCGAAATCTCTCTCGGCTTATGGCTTGCCGCTGGCTGTCGTTCTGATTAAGCCAGAATACGATGTCTGGCATCCGGGTGAACATAATGGCACGTTCCGAGGTAATAACCATGCCTTCGTAACGGCGGCCGCGGCTCTTGATCATTTTTGGTCGGACGACAAGTTCGCTAATGATGTTCGCGACAAGGCTGATTTCCTTGGAAAGCGTCTTGAACAGATTGCCGACCGTTATGGTGATGGCAAAATCTATCGCAAAGGTCGTGGACTGATGCAGGGCATCTGCTTTGAAAGCGGTGAACTCGCATCTAAAGTTACCAAGGAATGCTTCGCGCACAATCTAGTCATTGAAACCAGCGGCCCGGAAGACGAGGTTGTCAAATGCCTTGTGCCGCTGATCATTTCTAAGGACGATCTGGCCCATGGTCTGGACATTCTTGAAATGGCGACAGCCAAAGCAATGGGCAAGGAAATTTCTTCGGCAAAAGCTGCTGCCGAATGATTTTGGCCGGGGCAATGCATTGGCGTTGCCCCGCCCCGTAACTGAAATTAAATCAAAGAGTTAAATATGATTGTTCGTACACTGAAAGAATGTGAAGCATCAGGGCGCCGGGTCGTTGCCGAAAACTGGGAGAGCACCCGCCTCTCACTTGCCGATGATGGGATGGGTTTCTCGTTCCATATCACCACGATTTATGCCGGCACAGAAACCGAGATTTGCTATGCGAATCATTTCGAGACGGTCTATTGCATTTCGGGCAATGGTGAAGTTGAAACCATAGCAGATGGCAAGAAATACAAGATTGTACCGGGCACTGTTTATATTCTTGATAAACACGACCGCCATTATTTGCGCGGCGGTACTGAGGATATGGTTGTAGCCTGCGCATTCAATCCGCCACTTAACGGGCGTGAGACGCATGATGAGAACGGCGTCTACCCGCTTGATGGTGATGCTCTTGCCAGCTAGGGCTTTGAACTTGGGGCGGCCATCACGGTTCGCCCCAAGCTCTGACGACGTAGATTTTCAAGGAAACGCCCCCAAAGGAGGCACCATGCTTTCAGCCCAGAAAAAGACTGCCGCAAAAACGGACGCTGGGCATAGCGTTCACAAGATCGGCGGAACGTCGATGTCGCAGGTCAGTGCCGTGATGGACAATATCCTTGTCGGCAATCGCAGCGACAGCGAACTTTATAACCGCGTTTTTGTGGTTTCGGCTTATGGCGGTTTTACCGACATGCTGCTGGAAAACAAGAAAACCGGCGAAGCTGGCGTTTATCAACTTTATGCGGGCTCTGAAACCGATTGGGCATGGGGTGATGCCCTGACCAAGGTTTCTGAGGAGATGTGTGCGATTAACGAAGAAATCTTTGGTGATGCGCCTGAACTCAAATTGGCCAACGCCTTTGTTCAGGAACGTATCGAGGGCACACGCAGTTGCCTGATGGATTTGCACCGCCTTTGCAGTTTTGGGCATTTCAAGCTTGAAAAGCACTTGCTGACGGTACGTGAGATGCTGAGCGCGATCGGTGAATCACATAGCGCGCACAATACAATGCTGCTGCTTCGTGCCAAGGGGGTGAACGCAGTCTTTGCCGACCTTTCCGGCTGGCGTGAGCCGGAAGCATCAACGCTTGATGGTCGTATCGAAAAGGTATTTTCCGATATCGATATTTCCAAGCAGCTTCCGATTGCCACGGGATATGCCCAGTGCAGCGAAGGTCTGATGAGCATTTATGGCCGCGGCTATAGTGAAGTGACATTTTCGCGTATCGCCTGCCTGACGCAGGCGCGCGAAGCAATCATTCACAAGGAGTTCCACCTGTCGAGTGCGGATCCACGTATCGTTGGCGAGGATGCCGTACGTCCGATTGGTCGCACCAGTTATGACGTCGCCGATCAGCTGTCGAATATGGGGATGGAAGCCATTCATCCGCGTGCAGCCAAGGGGCTGCGTCAGAATGACATTCCGCTACGGATCGCCAATACGTTTGAACCGGAACATCCGGGGACTGTAATTGATGATCATTGGGATCCGGATGACAGCCGTGTGGAAATCGTGACTGGTGTGCCGACGGCATTCGAGATCGAGGTTTTCAATCAGGACATGGTTGGTGTTGCTGGTGGTGAAGAGACCATTCTAAGCGTTCTGAAGCGTTTCAGGGTTCCAACTGTCACCAAAAACCTTAATGCAAATACGATTACGCATTATGTGTCAGCCCCGCTCAAACAAATCCGTCGCTGTGTCGACGAGATTGAGGCGAAACAACCCGAAGCCAGTGTAAAGACACGTAAGGTGGCGATTGTTTCCGTAATTGGTGCGAACATTGATCAACCCGGCCTGTTTGCCCGTGCGGTTAGCATTCTGGATACAGACGGTATCGAACTTGTGGCAAGCCATTATCCCAGCCGCAGGGTCGACTTGCAGTTCGTGGTTGCCGAAGGCGACTTCAACAAGGCAATCAAGGCACTGCATCGCGGCCTTATCGAAGGCAAGAAAAGCAAATCTGACGATAAAGGCTCCGACAGAGCCGAAGAGCTTGCTGCTGCCTGATTACGTTTATTCTCTATAAAAAGCAAAACCCGCCAGCAGATACGCTGGCGGGTTTTGTTTTGCTATATCGGGCGGCTTGCCAGACAGGATCAGGCACGTTAGGACAGAACACCAATCACATGCCAATGACACCGGGGCAAAAGAAATATGACCGATCATAATAGCAAGGCAATCAATGCATTACTGGATGTCATGGCAAGGTTGCGTGACCCGGATGGAGGTTGTCCTTGGGATCTGGAGCAAAACTTTGCGACCATTGCCCCTTACACTATTGAGGAAGCCTATGAAGTCGCTGATGCGATAGCCCAGAATGATATGAACGAATTACGCGAAGAACTCGGCGACCTGCTGCTGCAAGTCGTCTTTCATTCGCAAATGGCATCTGAAGAAGGCCATTTCACTTTCGAAGATGTTGCAAACAGCATTGTATCAAAGATGATTGTCCGTCATCCGCATGTGTTTGGTGATGGTGACGCCAAAACCACCGATGGCGTCAATCAGATCTGGGAAAAGATCAAGGCCGCAGAGCGCGCAGAAAAGGCCGAGACGAAAGGGCATGAACGCCATAGTGCTCTTGATGGTGTAGCAAGCGCCCTGCCCGCACTGATGCGAGCCGAGAAGCTTACAAAACGGGCCGCGCGCGTCGGATTTGACTGGCCCTCTCCAGACGAGGTTTTTGACAAGCTGCACGAAGAAATCGGCGAGCTGCAGGCGGAACTGACCGAAAACCCCAATCACGACCGGATTGAAGACGAACTTGGCGATATGCTGTTTGTCATGGCAAATCTGGCACGCAAGCTGGGCGTTGACCCGGAAGTCGCGTTGCGTCGCGCAAACCACAAATTCACACGCCGTTTTCATTTCATCGAAAACGAATTGGCCCGTGATGGGCGAAGTGCAAGCCAATCCGATCTGGAAGAAATGGATGCGCTATGGAATGAGGCCAAAAAGGCAGAGCGCAATAACGGCTGAAGGATAAAAAGGCGATGCTATCCGAACAAAGGTAGCAGAATCTCGTTCATTTCTGCCCAAAGTTCCGGCGATGATGCACATAGTAACCCAGGTGCATTGCCATTGGCGTGATATTCATCTGATCCTGCTGCGGTGATATGTTTGGCAACACCACCCGCCTCACGCACCAGCAAGGTTCCGGGGGCATGATCCCACGGTTTCAGGTTGCGATAGGCACAGAAGTCAAAAAGCCCTTGGGCAATTTCCTGATATTCGGCCCCACAGCAGGAATAGTGGGCAACCTCATCAAAGAAATCGAGATGTCCGTAATGCCTGCGGATACGGTCACGGGCAAACGAGATCAGGAAACCCTTGGCATCTTTTGCCACTTGAATGTTTGAGCGAACATGCACAGGGGTGCCGTTATGGAGCGTCCCTGCCCCTTTCTCCGCGACTGTTGCTGAACCTTCAATTGGATCAATGATCCAGGCAGCGACGGTTTCATCGCCATGATAAAGGGCAACCATGCACCGAAACGGCTGACGATGATGTGCAAAATTCTTGGTCCCGTCTACAGGGTCGATGATCCAGACCGGTGCATCATTGGAAAATACACGTTCTGGTAATTTTGGATCGGCGTGGGCCGCCTCTTCACCCAGCGCAACACTGCCAGGCAAAAGGTCGCAAAAACGTCTTGTCAGAACCCGTTCTGCCTCCGTATCGGCGATTGTCACCAGGTCCATGGCATGGCTCTTGGTATCGATATCGCTTTCTTCCAACTGGCCAAAGCGTGGTGCTATTTCCTCGGCCGATACTTCGCGGATAATTTCGGTAATCTTATCCATATCGACGCTTCGCACGCGTTGTTCCTTTCCAGTTTTTAATTGGGGTCCGATCCTGCTTATACGAGGTGAGGATCGAACCCGGATTTTGCACACCAGTCTTCAAAACGCCCGACGCGACTATCATCAATGCGAACCTGCACCGAAATACCATCCTCGCCATCCAGACGCTTCAGGACTTCTCCTTGCTCATACAGCCGTGCCAGTGCCTTTCCGTCCGAATAAGGAACAAGCACTTCGAAAATCGGCATATCCTCGGTTAGACGATCTTCGATCAATGCCAGCAAGGCATCGCAGTTCGTGCCTTTGATCGCGGAAATCGCGATTGTGTTGGCGTTTCGCGATGAATATTCCTGTACCGCTGTCAGGTCTTCGCCTTCAAGCTGATCGCATTTATTCAGCGCTTCTACCAGTTCTTCGCCATCAATCGCTTTTTGCAGTCCCAATGCTTTAAGAACTTCAAGAACATCAAGCTTTTGGGCCTCCGCTTCGTGCGAAGACGCGTCGCGAACATGCACGATCAGATCGGCTTCAAGAACTTCTTCAAGCGTGGCCCGGAATGCGGCCACAAGATCATGAGGCAGGTCCGAAACGAATCCCACGGTATCAGACAGGATGACCTTTCGACCGCTTGGCAGCTCCAATCCACGCATGGTCGGATCAAGCGTTGCAAACAACATGTCTTCGGCAAAAACATCAGACACCGTTAATTGATTGAACAGTGTTGATTTTCCTGCGTTGGTGTACCCGACAAGCGCCACAATCGGATAAGGGACCCGACGGCGCGCTTCGCGGTGAAGTTCACGCGTCCGTTTGACTTCTTCCAGTTCGCGGCGGAGCTTTGCGAGCTTGTCTCCAATCAATCGACGGTCGATTTCGATCTGACGTTCACCCGGACCGGCAAGGAAGCCACGACCGCCGCGCTGACGTTCAAGGTGTGTCCATGTCCGAACCAGACGAGACTTCTGATAGCTTAGCAACGCCAGTTGAACCTGCAATCGCCCCTCGCGGGTGCGCGCACGGTCGGCAAAGATTTCGAGGATAAGGCCCGTCCGGTCGATGACCTTGCATTTCCATTCACGCTCCAGATTACGCTGCTGGATCGGGGAAAGCTGACCATTGATCATAACAATGTCGGCTTCTTCGGCTTTGATCTGATTGCCCAGACGCTCGACCACACCAGTCCCGAACAGGGTTGCCGGTCGTGTTTTCGCAATGGGCACAACATCTGCGCCCACTACATCAAAATCCAGTGCGCCGGTCAGGCTGACGGCTTCTTCCAGTCGCGACGACGCGTCGCGCCAAGATCCAGCCTGATCCGCACGTTTAAGTTCCGGATGGAAAACGAGGACCCGGGGGCTGTCATTTTCGCCGTTAGCCCCCGCAGTCAGAGATTCGTCAGCTATTTTCTTCGTCCGCAGGCTGGCTCGGATCAAACAGTTTAATCGGCGTCGTCGGCATTACTGTCGAAATCGCATGTTTGTAAACGAGCTGGGTGTGAGCATCGCGCCGCAGCAAAACCGAGAAATTGTCAAACCAGGTAATGATGCCCTGCAATTTGACTCCGTTGACCAGAAACACGGTAACCGGCGTTTTGTTTTTACGGCAATAATTCAGGAATACGTCCTGAACATTTTGTGATTTTTCCGCCATTGGTTAGACCTAGCCTTCTTTTATGAGCGTTTTTATCGTTTCGGGTGGTCAAGGAAAATGCAGAACCGATGACTTTTCTGTCTGTTACGGCTCCGGCCCCATTTTTATGACCTGACTGAACTATAAGACTTTCGCAAAGCTTTTTACAAGCCTTACAAGCGCTTCGCAATCGGGGAAATGCCAATCTGGGCTAAGAGTCGCGGAATTCGTGGCATCCCCGTGACCGGTAATTTCGTCTCCGATCAATATCGCCGTCGCACCGACATTCCGCGCACACTGAATATCGACCACACTATCACCAACAAACCACAGATTCTCATATTGCGCCGCAGCAGAGTCGCCCATGGCCAGATGTACTGGATCAGCCGCCGGTTTGTCATTTTGGGCATCTGTCGCACCGACAACGCCACCAAAAAAATGGCCCCAATCAAGATGGACAACTTCGGAACGCAGGAAATTTCCGTTCTTGTTGCTAACCACCCCGAGATAAGCCCCCTGTTCACGAAGTGCCATTAACAGATCATAGGCCCCCGTCAGCGGGGTCAGGGTTTCAAGATGAATTGCCTTGAAATGGGCATAGAACCTGTCTTTGGCTTCCTCCCAGCGATCATCTCCAAACAAGGTTGGAAAGCTGTCGCGCAACGAGCGTGCTACACGCGTTTTGGTCTCTACCAAATTCCAACGTTCTTTGCCAAAATCATCAAATGTCAGATTAAGCGCTGCCTGAATGGTTTCCCAGCTATCAACAAGCGTGTTGTCCCAATCAAAAATAACCGCTTTAGGAGGAAGAAGCATTTTATCTGACATAGAAATATCCGCGCATCAAAGTCGGTTTCATTCGTGCAAGGAATGTTTTCCTCACCGCTGTTTTTTTAGAAATATTCAAGTCGAACAGCGAACATTTTCTCGACTTTCTTGATCTGTTCCGAACCAGCAAAGACGACAATCCGGTCATTGGCCTCAATTACAGTGTTTGCACGTGGCATAACCACTTCATCATCTCGGAGGATGGCCCCAAAAACCACGCCTGCGGGCATGGCGATATCCTTGATGGCCTTGCCTACAATTGGCGCCGTCTCGAGTGCTTCGGCTTCCAGAACCTCGCCAAATCCCTCGGAAAGACTGTGTACAGCACGAATTCGACCACGTCGTACATGATGCAAAATGGTCGAAACTGTTGTCATCCGCGGGCTGATAACAACGTCAACGCCAAGTTCCGACACCAGCGACGTATAAGTGCTTTTGTTGATCAGGGTCAGTGCACGCGGGCAGCCGTATCGCTTCGCCAGAAGTGACGACAGAATATTGGTTTCATCATCGTTGGTCAGTGCCACAACGGCTTCTGCGTTTCCGACATTTGCTTCTTCCAGCAGTTCCGGATCAAGCACGTCACCGCGCAGAACCACGCTTTTCTTCGGTAATTTCTGTGCAACGAAACGGGCACGTTCCGGATCAGCCTCGATCAGACGCGTGGTTACACCGGGGAAATTCTGATTGATTTCCTCGGCAAGAAACAGCGCGATGTTACCGCCACCGAATATCACAATCCGTCGCGCTTCCGGATCTTCGTGCCCAAAGGCCGACATTGCACGATCCACCTGATCGCTGGACACGGCCAGATAGACCAGATCGCCCGCCAGCATCTGATCGTCACCCTTGGGATAAACCGGCTTGTCATTGCGGATCATCCCAAGGATCGAAATATTCAAATCAGGGAAAAGCTGGTGTAATTGCCGAAGCGGTGTATTGATTACCGGGCAATCTTCATTACACCTCAGCCCAAGGATTTTGACTTTGTCATCCGCAAAGGGGATCATGTCAAAGGCGCCCGGCGCACGCAAACGACGTGCGACAGCACGGGCCACTTCCATTTCCGGCGAAATGACCACATCAATCGGCAGTTTTTCACGGCCGAACAAGCTGGCCCATTCCGGTTGCAGATAGGTTTGACTGCGAATTCGGGCAATTTTTGTCGGCACATTGAACAGGGAATGCGCAACCTGACAAGCCGTCATGTTGACTTCATCGGCAAAGGTCACGGCGATCAGCATGTCAGCTTCATCGGCACCAGCTTGCTGTAAAACGTCAGGATGCGATCCAAAGCCAATGATGCCTTTGACTTCCAACGTATCGGAAATCTTGCGAACAAGTTCTTCCGACTGATCGATAACTGTCACATCATTGTTTTCTGCAGCAAGATATTTGGCAATGTGGAAGCCCACCTGCCCGGCGCCGCAAATGATGACCTTCATTGTTTCGTCTCCCGTTCAAAAGCTCCGGATCGCGATGGCGGATTATTCCGCACGCTCCCCATTCACGCCCAGACTTTTGAGTTTTCGATGCAAGGCAGAGCGTTCCATACCGACAAAGCTTGCAGTTTTGGAAATATTCCCGCCAAAACGTTCCACCTGCGTTTGAAGATATTCCTTTTCGAACATCTCGCGGGCTTCGCGTAGAGGCAATGCCATGATTTCACTGGTTTTATCAAAATTCAAAGATACCGGAACATCTTCAAACAACTCCGATGGCAGCATTTTGCCACTGATGACATCCGTACTGTCATCTGGTGCCATAATCATCAGGCGTTCGATTACGTTGCGCAATTGACGAACATTCCCAGGCCAGTCGTATGAATGCAATGCGGCGAGCGCTTCGGCGGAAAGCTTGCGTTTTGGGAGCCCGGTTGCCTCTGCATAGCGTACAAGAAACCATTCTGCGAGGTCAGGGATATCGTCACGACGCTGCTGCAGGGACGGAACCTGCAACGGCACGACATTCAGACGATAGTACAAGTCCTGGCGAAACCGCTGCTCCGCAATCCTTTCTTCCAAATCTCGCGCAGTTGTTGCAATAACGCGTACATCCACGCTAACGGGGACAGAACCACCGACACGCTCGAATGTCTGCTCCTGCAGAACGCGAACGATTTTACCCTGCGTTTCCAATGGCATATCTGCCACTTCATCAAGCAGCAAGGTTCCACCATGTGCGAGTTCCAGCACACCTGTACGTGCTTCCCGATTGGCCGCGGCGACGGCACCAAACAGTGATTCTTCCATTGTATCGGGCGAAATATTCGCGCAATTCAAAACAACAAAAGGTGCTTCGGCACGGGCAGAATTTTTGTGGATCAGACGCGCAACGACTTCCTTTCCCGAACCCGCCGGGCCCGAAATCAAAATTCGGCTTCCGGTGCGGGCCACACGGTCAATCGCCTGGCGCAATCCATTAATGACAGAAGAACAACCAACCAGTTCGGTGTCTCCCCCTGCCCGCATGGTCAGTTCGCGGTTCTCCCGGCGCAGGCGGGCATCGTCGATTGCGCGTTCGACGACCAACAACAGTCGATCCGTATTGAATGGCTTCTCAATGAAATCATATGCACCGTTACGTGACGCTTCCAGTGCCGTTTCGATGTTGCCATGTCCCGAAATCATGACGACAGGCACTTCACTATGTTCACGCTTGATCAGTTTCAGAGTCTCGATACCATCGTGATCGCTTTCGTCCATCCAGATATCAAGAATCACCAGACTCGGCCGCCGTGCGGCAACCTCTGACAACGCTTCCTGGCTTGAACCTGCCTGGCGGGTTTTGTGCCCTTCGTCTTCGAGGATTCCGGCGATCAGTGCCCGGATATCTTCTTCATCATCGACGATCAGAATATCGTGCGCCATGTCGTGACCAATATGCCCGTATCTAAAATTATTGCTGATGAAACAACAGGATCAGTTGTTCAAAGAGGTGCTATTTGCAGTTTCTTCTGCAGTTATATGCTTACCTGCGACTGGAAAGGCCAGTGTAACCGTTGCT
This sequence comes from Thalassospira lucentensis, assembly GCF_001613805.1. Lineage (GTDB taxonomy): Bacteria > Pseudomonadota > Alphaproteobacteria > Rhodospirillales > Thalassospiraceae > Thalassospira > Thalassospira lucentensis_A. The sequence goes on along the minus strand of NZ_LPVY01000003.1, from coordinate 176,001 downwards.
CCGCTTTCAACACCGTCAGCAAGTATAAGCTCTCCGCCATGGTCTTCCATGATTTTCTTGACGATTGCAAGCCCCAGACCTGTACCTTTTGACCGCGTTGTTACGTAGGGTTCGGTTAGTCTTTCACGATTTTCAACCGGCAAACCTTTGCCATTATCCGAGACCGTAACGTAGATGCGTTGATGTTCATCAGAGCGTGTCACAGAAATTTCAATACGGCCCGGCGGCAATTCGCTTTCGCCCCCTTCACGTCCGTCAATCGCCTCAGCGGCATTTTTAAGGGTATTGGTTAGGCACTGATTGACCTGTCGAGCATCGCATGAAACTTCAATATCACGGCCTGCTTTCGGATCGAAATCATACGTTATTTTATTGTAGGCCTGCTTTTGTAGGAATACCGCACTTTTGACCAGATCAACAATCTTTTCGGATTTCATCTTCGGTGATGGCATTCTCGCAAAACTTGAGAATTCGTCGACCATACGTCCGATGTCTCCGACTTGACGAATAATCGTGTCGGTACAGGTTTTAAACACTTCGGTATCGCTTTGAATTTCCTTGAGATATCGACGCTTTAAACGCTCTGCCGATAATTGTATCGGTGTCAGCGGGTTTTTGATTTCGTGCGCGATGCGACGCGCAACGTCGGCCCAGGCGGCCATACGCTGCGCGGTCTGAAGTTCCGTTACATCGTCAAAAGTCACAACATAACCGAAAATAGACCGGTCTTCCGCGCGCTCGACCGTTACCCGCGCCAAAAGCATCAGGGCCAAACCATCCCGTCGGATTTCAATCTGCCGCGATTTGCTTCGATCACCTTCCTTGTGCAGATCGTCGAAAAGTTCGGAGAATTCCGGGATTACCTCGCAGATTGACTGCCCGATAGCCCCGTCAAGATCAATCCCCATAAGGTCGGAAGCACTGCGGTTTGGCAGATTGATGTGGCATTCTGCATCAAGCCCGATCACCCCGGCAGTCACACCACCCAGAATTGCCTCGGTAAACCGACGGCGCTCGTCATTCAGACGATTGGCCGCTACCAGTTCGGTACGCTGCGTATCAAGCTGGGATGTCATGCGGTTGAAAGCACGGGTTAGTGCTTCAAGTTCGTCTTCCTGGCCTGCAAGCGGAACACGGAAGGTCAAATCGCCGTCACGGACCTTTTCTGCCCCCACAATCAATTGGGAAATCGGTTCGACCAAGCGTGTTGCAACCATAAGACCCAAAGTCACTGCAGCCAGAAGCAAGACAACGGCAATCAGCACGAAAATCATCACGAAGGTGATGACAATCCCGGACCGTTCACCTTCAAGGTTTTCGTAGGCAGTTACCGCCTTTCTGGCCTTGTCGATACGCTCAAGGACATTGGGATCCACAAACCGGCCGACCAGAAGATACCCGTCAATGAAACTGTCGAGATGCGCCATGGCGCGAATACGGTTGTCCGTATTCCCCAAAAGCAGAACAACATCATTGTTTCGCGCCCGATCATAGACTTCCTGTGGAATTGGTGACAGGACCGGATCGTAGGAAAAACTGTAGTCGGACTGCGCAAGTACGGCACCGCTTCCGTCAATTATCACGGCTTCCGGCAATCCACGAGCGTCGGCCTGAGCCGTCAGTATCCGGTTGATACGTTCTCTGTCTGTCGCAAAATTGACGCCAAGACGTTGAAGGTCATTGGCCGTTGCCAGAACATCGGCCCGGATAAGCTCTTGGTGTTCTTTTAGGTATGCCTCTGCAATGACCATGCTTTCTTCGACGGCAGTTCTGATACGATCACTGAACCATCCCTGAATACCGAAATGCAGAAACAATGCGGAAAAAATAGCAACGATAATGGCCGGGGTCACCGCCACCAGCGAGAACAGTAGAACCATTCTTGTGTGAAGCTTGGCACCGGCCGTACCACGCCGTCGTTCCGCCCAAATCTGAACGAGCTTGCGCGCAACCAGTGTGGCAAGCGCCAAAACAAGAATAAGATCAATGTTTAACAGCAGGATGATCAGACGTGGTTCCGGCCGCAGCGGAGCAGTACCAGTCATGGCAAGATAGGTCGCCAGAACCGATACAAGCCCGGCACAGACCAGACCAATCGCAAACTTGCGCGACTGGCTTAATCGACCCAGAAATCTGACAAACCCTGAACGCATCAGACGACTGGTGACGGGTCGTCCGGCTTCGGTCATTTTGCGCCTCTGACGACTTCCAGTCCCAGATCGCGGATTTTCTTGCGCAATGTATTCCGGTTAAGTCCCAGAACCTCGGCCGCCTTCACCTGATTACCACGGGTAGCTTCCAGTGTAACAGTCAGCAAAGGACGTTCCATTTCGCGCAATATACGATCATACAGGCCGCTTGAAGGAAGGTCTTCGTCATGGGCATCATAGTATTCGCGAACATGACGTTCGATCGATTCCGCTAGAGACTGCGGTTCCCCAACCGGTGCGGATTCACTGATGCTGTTTTCCGAAAACTCCGTTTCGATAACATCGACGCCAATCACGTCATGCGAATAGAGCGCAGTCAAACGGCGAACCATATTTTCCAGTTCGCGTATATTTCCAGGCCATCGATGGGCTTTTAAGCGCGCCATGGCCTCGGCTGAAAGTGTCTTGCGAGGCAACCCCTCTTCACTGGCCTGCATGAGGAAGTGATTGACCAACTCGGGAATGTCTTCCAGCCTTTCACGCAATGACGGTAGCCGGATTGGAACGACATTAAGACGATAGAACAAATCTTCGCGGAAGGTGCCTTCGCGGATCAGCTTGCGCAGATCCCTGTGGGTTGCAGCGACGATGCGGACATTCACACGGATCGGTGTGCGCCCGCCAACACGGGTATATTCGCCTTCCTGCAAAACACGCAGTAATCGGGTCTGTGCCTCAAGCGGCATGTCACCTATTTCATCAAGAAATAGCGTTCCACCCTCAGCCTGCTCAAACCGGCCTACCTTGCGCTCGTTAGCTCCGGTGAAGGCCCCTTTTTCATGGCCAAAAAGCTCACTTTCGATAAGCTCGCGCGGAATGGCCGCCATGTTAATGGCAACGAACGGGCCGTGGCGACGTCCGCCATATTCGTGCAGCGCACGGGCCACCAACTCTTTACCGGTGCCACTTTCTCCTGTCACCATGACGGTAAGGTCGGTGTTCATCAGACGGGCGAGAGCACGGTAAATTTCCTGCATAGCCGATGATCGACCGATCAGAGGTAGACGATCATCCCCTTCATCATCAGAGGATTTGGCATTCTCATCAGCCTGTGGTGTTTCGAGTGCCCGATCAACGATGCTTATCAACTCATTCAAATCAAACGGTTTTGGAAGATATTCAAAAGCCCCTCTCTGGGCTGCTTTTACCGCTGTCATCAGAGTGTTTTGCGCGCTCATGACGATCACACGCAAGTCCGGACGCAGTTTGCGGATACGCGGAACCATGTCGAGCCCGTTTTCGTCCGGCATCATCACGTCTGTGATGACCAGGTCGCCATCCCCGTCAGCGATCCAGTCCCACAAGGTCCGTCCGTGACCGGTGCTTCGTACCTCATGGCCCTGACGCGACAATGCCTGTGTCAGAACGGTACGGATTGCACGGTCGTCATCAGCAACAAGAATTCTGGCCGGGCTCGGGCTCATACGGTTTCTTCCTTGTTCTTAATTATATTGCCCGCACCGACATCTTCAGCCAGCGTGCGGTTATAGATTGGCAGCATGATCTGGAATTCGGCACCGCCCCCCGGTGCATCTTTAACCTCAATCACACCACCGTGGTCATTGATAATCTTGGCCACCAAGGCCAACCCCAATCCTGAGCCGGTTGGTTTTGTTGTTACGAACGGGTCAAACAGGCTTTCGCGCATGTCGGGTGCAATACCTGGTCCGTTGTCACGTACAGACACGACCAACGGCAAATGCACACGCGCATCACCGCCCGCAACAGCAAGGCGAACACCGTGCTGATAGCGGGTCGATATCACAATATGACCGCTATCATGATCAACCGCTTCGCCCGCATTCTTCAAAAGGTTCAAAAACACCTGAATAAGCTGATCCCTATTCCCGAAAACCGGTGGCAGCGACGGGTCATAGATTTCTTCGAATGCCAGATGTTTGCCAAAGCCGTTTTCGGCTAGCCTGCGGACATGTTCAAGCACGGTATGGATATTGACTGCACCGCGTTCCATCGGTTTATCAGAAAAGATTTCCATACGATCAACAAGGTCGACAATACGATCTGCCTCGTCACAGATCAGACGCGTCAGGACCCTGTCGTCCTCGTTTGAGGTCTGCTCAAGCAATTGAGCTGCACCACGGATACCCGAAAGCGGGTTTTTGATCTCGTGTGCAAGGATTGCCGCCATTGCACTTACCGAGCGGGCTGAGTTCCGGCTCAACAGCTGATTATCAATCTTTTGCGCGATAGAGCGCGGCTCGAACGTCAAAACGGCGCAGTCGGGTTCATCTGGCATCGAACCCACGGTCAGGTTTACTGTATGTTTGCCAATTTTTGGGCTCTCGATCAGAAGATTATGATCAGCCACCAGGGTCGCTTCGTCAATTGCCTGAGTGATTAGAGAAAAAACCGGGCTGTCACCTGGAATGAAATCCTTGAGATTGCTGCGGCAGAGGACGGCGGCGCTGGTATTGAACAGCTGTTCCGTCGCCTGATTGACGAAGCGGATTTTGCCATCCCGATCAGAAACGATAACCGCACTGGCAATTGCATTAAGCACGCCAGTCGGATCTACCCCGTTCCCTTTGCCAAATCCAAGTCTCATTCAAAGTTTCCCCGATAAAATAGCTATTTGGTTCTTGTTATTCTCAGGCAGCAGCCTGGTTTTCGGTATTCTCAATCAGTGGCTCATAGAAAGCCCTGATTTGACTCCTGACTTCAGATGGATCACTTAACTCATTAACAACACGGCGAAATTCCGTCGCATTGCGCAAGCTGTTGCAGTACCAAGCCAGATGCTTTCTGGCGATCCGCACACCTTGCAGCCCGTGATGATCAATCATCGCATCATAGTGACGAAGAATGGTTTCCAACTGCACATCAAGCGATGGTGCAGCCAGTTTTGTGCCTGTTTTCAGGTAATGTGAAACCTGCGCCAAAAACCACGGTCGACCTTGTGCGCCGCGTCCTACCATGACACCGTCAGCACCAGAACGTTTCAGAAGTTCTGCTGCGTCTTCTTCTCTGTTGACATCGCCATTGCCAATGACCGGGATCGATACGGCCTGTTTGACCAGCCCAATTGCACCCCAATCAGCATCACCCTTGTAAAACTGACAACGTGTGCGCCCGTGAATGGTCAACATCGCAATGCCGAGTTCCTCGGCAATTTTCGCCAGCCGCGGCGCATTACGATTATCGTCGTCCCACCCCAAACGCATCTTGAGCGTCACAGGCACGGAAACAGCGTCAACGGTTGCCTTTATGATATCCGCAGCAAGCTTTTCATCGCGCATCAGGGCCGAACCGGCATAACCCTTTGTGACTTTTTTTGCCGGACAGCCCATATTAATATCGATGATCATCGCACCGCGATCTTCATTCATCTTTGCGGCCAAAGCCATTTCATCGGGTTCGGTCCCGGCAAGCTGAACGGAAAGCGGGCTCTCGGCTGCACAATCACCGTGCATCTTGCGCACTTCCTTCTGATGGCGCTGAATGCGTGTCATGGCATCAGACGCAATCATTTCCGATACAACAAGGTGGCCGCCAAACTGGCGCACCTGTTGCCTGAAAGGAAGGTCAGTCACACCTGACATCGGTGCCAGAATGACATTCTCTGGCACGGTTACAGAACCGATCTGCAAAGACATGAAGAAAATCCGATTGCCTAAAACTTGGGCAGATTAATGAAACTGGCGCGGCGTTGCAACAACTCTAAGCGAATTGTCGAATATATAGGCCCGGATCAACCGATCAGATATCCACTGACAAATCGCACCCCAGGGAATGCCAGCGTAAGCAGAAGCCACGCCCCAAGAACAAATCGCACCGCCATTCGGCCCCGCAAGGTGGATTTTTCATGAATGAAGATCAGAGCACAAATCACAGCGAAGCCAAGCAGGGTCAAAAGCATTTTGTGATCAAGATAGAAAAGCGACTGATCTTCGACCTGACGTAGTGCAAAGCCGGTGAAAATGCCAACAACAAGAACCCAAGCAGACCATTTAAGAAAACCAACCAGCATATATTCACTGTCACGCAAAGGCGGCAGGCGGCGGCTCCAGCGATTGGGCCGCCTGTTCTTCAGGGCATTTTCCTGAACGATATATGCCATTGCCGCTATTGCTGCCAAAGTAACGAGTGCATAGGTCACCAGAGACGTTCCGATATGCACCCATAGCCAACCGGAATAAAGAACCGGTTCTGATACTGATGGGTCGAAAACCGGCTCGAACACATTGAAAAACCCGGCAATTCCACCAAACAGTAAAAGATATCCCCCGATATAACCGGCAAGGCGCCATATCTGTTTCGGCCCTTTGCAAATAACAAGCCCGCCAAAAATCAGGATTACCGAAAGCTCAGACCAATGCAAAGCCGCTGTAAAGCCGCGCGATTGCACTTCTTCGCCGGTTAATCCAAGAACCACAACGGTGCCCAAAGCCGCTATGCAAATCGAGGTAAACAGCCAGACATCACGTTGAGGATCACGCCGCATGATTTGCGTGGTCAACGGCAACAGGCACAAAATGTGAAGAACGGCAGCGAGCATGTTCGGATCCGGACTTAAGCTGTTTACGTCATAAGGTCGGGCAAATGGCGACTTGGCAAAGTCGTCGCAGAAAGATAGCCTGCGGCACAATTCAGACAAGTCACGGCATGAACGTTTATGACCAAAAAAATCGCAGTTGTCATCGTTGCTGCAGGCAGCGGTAGCAGATTTGGCGACCCGATACCAAAACAATATCATCTGCTTGGCGGAAAGCCATTGTTGCGGCACTGTATCGAGAGTTTCGCAAAGCTTGTGCCGCTTGAAATGATCCGGGTGATTTATAATCCGGACCATCGGGATCGCTACGATGACGCCATGAACGGGTTATCGCTGCCGGAACCGATCGCCGGAGGCCTGACAAGACAACAGTCGGTTCTGAACGGATTGCGATCACTGGCAGATGAAAACCCGGACTATGTCCTGATACATGATGCGGCAAGACCCGGGATTTCCGACGATGTTATTTTGCGCGTCGTTAATGCATTGTCAGAACATTCTGGTGCAATTCCGACCCTGCCCGTTATGGATACCATAAAACAAGCAGGTCTTTCGGGCTTTATTGAAAAGACAATTCCGCGCGCACAACTTCATCGCGCCCAGACACCACAGGGTTTCCATTTCGCAACAATTCTTGAAGCGCACAAGCAATTTGAAGGATTGGAGTTCACCGACGATGCCGCCCTTCTCGAGCAGCTTGGCCTTGATGTAATCTGTGTCGAGGGTAATGTTGCAAACGATAAAATTACGCGCCCTGACGATATGGATCGTGCGCATGACCGGTTGTACTCTGGTTCTAATTTAAAGAAAGAAAATAAGAAAATGATCCGCGAAGAGTTTCGGGTTGGCACAGGTTTTGATGTTCATCGCTTTGCGCCGGGCGATCATTGTATTTTGTGTGGGGTATCTGTGCCTCACACCGCACGTCTTGATGGTCATTCCGATGCAGATGTCGGATTGCACACCCTTACAGATGCATTGCTTGGGGCGATTGGTGCCGGTGATATCGGTCAGCATTTCCCGCCATCCGACATGAAATGGAAAGGTGCGGCATCCGACCAGTTTGTTTATCATGCGGTCAAACTTATCCGCGAACGAGGTGGCCGCATCATCAACGCGGATATCACGCTGATTTGCGAACGCCCAAAGATCGGACCTCATACTAGGGGCATGCGGGAAAAGGTTTCGGAAATACTGGGGATTGATGTTGATCGGGTCAATGTCAAAGCGACCACGACCGAGCGTCTTGGCTTCACTGGTCGCGAGGAAGGTATAGTGGCACAGGCAGTCGTAAGTATCGCCCTGCCAGTCGAATAATCACATACAAATGAAGTGAAAGGCCGGGACTTGTGTCACGGCCTTATATTTGTTCGTTAAGCTTGAGCTGATTAGGCTGCGGGTGAGCCGCCCTCTTCTTCCGGCAACTGATGTTTCATCAATATCGGGACCTGTGCCATGCCGAATACCATCGTCAAAGGCATGATGCCCCAGACTTTGAAGGCGACCCAGGTATCGGTCGAGAAATTACGCCAGACGATTTCATTGATCACGGCGAGGACAATAAAGAATATGCTCCAACGCCAGGTCAGGATGCGCCAACCTTCGTCAGTCGCCTTGAACGCGCTTTCCAGAACCAGCTTCAAAAACAATTTTCCTGCCATCAAACCACCAAACAGAATTGCCGCAAAAAGCAAATTAACGATGGTCGGTTTGATTTTGATGAACAGATCGTTGTCCAGATAAAGGGTCAATCCGCCAAACACGATCACAAAAACCCCGCCAATCAACGGCATTACGGGGATCGTTCTGGCAACCAGGAACGAAGTGATCAGCGATACAACAGTGGCAGCCACAAAAACTGCGGTAGCAGTCATTAGATTGGTTGTTGCATTTACAGCGAAAAAGAGAATGAGTGGCCCCATTTCAAGGGCCAATTTTGCAAGCTGGTTCATTGGTCACTTCGTAATATGTAAAATTTCGGCCATCCTAGGGGCCAAGTGTCCCCTATGCAATCACTTCGGGGCTTTTGCTTTATTAACCTGATTTCGCAACCAATTCACATACGGGGCGTTTCCTCTGCCAAGGGGAATCTCAAGGATACAAGGAACCTCGTATGGATGGTGATCGGCGATCCAGCCGGCAAGGTCCTTCGCCACCGAAGACCTTGTTTTCAAAATGACGATCATTTCATTTTCTTCCTCAATGTCGTCGTCCCATTCATAGACCGCGACCATTTGCGGTAAAATGTTTGCACAGGCCGCAAATCGCTCTCGGACGGCACCACCTGCGATCACGCGTGCGACTTCCATATCTGGTACCGTCACGTAAAGAAACACCATATCGCTCTGCTCGAAGGGATCGTTCGTCATCATGATTGCTCCCCGGTTGATTATCCGTCACACTTAACTGCAATATATAGCTTGGTCATTACATTACGCCAACCGGGCGCGACATCCTGTCCGAAGGCGCTATGACGGGGAAAAAGCAGGTGAAACCGACACAGGTACAACTCGATTGGTTGCGCCGCGGCCTAAGCCAGCCTGGCGGAAAGCTGCCGCTTTTTGATACCAACGGCAAACAGATTAGTGAAAAAACGGTCAAAAGCTGCATCGATCACGGATGGGCTGCACCATGGTTCGATAACCCGATAAAACCGGATTGGCTGATCTGCAAACTGACGGATGAAGGCCGTCGGGTTGCTACCTCCGTTACAGATAACAGGGCCTAAAAGATCCAAGCCCCCAGCTGCCGCTCAACTGATCTGATCAGTACGTTCTCGGGTATCAAGTTCAATAACTTTTTGCCAATGAGTGTGCCGCATCATGCGTTCATTTATCAGAAATATGATTGTCGCTCTAACTTTCGTCTGCTCGTTTGTCCCCCACAGCATCAAGGCAGCAGATGTGCCCCATTCGTTGGATATATGGCGCCAGCCCGGAGTGCACGCGCTGATGCGCCATGCCATCGCACCGGGCACTGGCGATCCCAAAAACTTTGTTATTGGCGATTGCAATACCCAACGAAACCTTGACGAGGCTGGTCGCAATCAAGCGCGTGCAATAGGGGGGCGCGTGCGTGAAGCGGGCATATTGCTGGACGTAGTTCTCAGCAGTCAGTGGTGTCGCTGTTTGGAAACAGCCAAATTACTCGGACTTGGCAACGTGATTGAGACACCTGCTTTGAATTCGTTTTTCCGCGATGGTAGCACCAAGAAAATACAGACAGATCAAATCATTGACCGACTTCGCGCACTTCCCAAACACAGCAATGCCCTGTTGATCACCCATCAGGTGAACATTACCGCCTTGACCGGTGTTTATCCAAGCTCAGGCGAAATAATTCTGTTCCGATTTGGTGATAATGACGTCTTGGACATGCTTGCGCGATTGACGCTGTAGCCTCGACAGGACAACAGGGTTCAGATCAAATTTTGAGAGAGATTAAATTGGTCGGAGCGAGAGGATTCGAACCTCCGACCCCCTGCACCCCATGCAGGTGCGCTACCAGGCTGCGCCACGCTCCGACCGTAAATGCGCCGTTTGGCGCGGCTCGATAAATAGCCGCGCAAGCCCAAAGACGCAAATGGTTTTTACGTATTTTTTTCCGCCTGCCCCAAGGCCGAGTTAAGGATGCCCTGCAGGTCTTCCAATTCACCCAAAAGGTTCGTCAGAGCAATTTTATCGGATGCGGTTACGTTGCCAGACACTGCGACAGGAGGTTGTATTTGATCCGAAGCGAGATCAGCTGTTTCCGTCAAAGAAGCAACTGCAATTTCGGAAGGCAACTTGCCTTTGTGCTGATCCAGCAGCTTTTGCACGCCCTTGATCGTATATCCCTGATCATGGAGCAAAGAACGGATATCTGCCAGTAACACCAAGTCTTCCGGGCGGTAGTAACGACGCCCGCCCGCACGTTTCATCGGCTTGATCTGGGGAAACTTGGATTCCCAAAAACGCAGGACATGCTGCTGCAGGCCCAGTTCTTTTGCTGCTTCGCTAATTGTACGAAACGCAGAGTCAGACTTTGCTGTGCGGCGGTTATCCGCCACAGCCCCCAAGTGATTTTTCATGAGTTCGGTTCTTAAGCGTTAATGCGTGCTTTCAGCACCTGCGACGGCCGGAACACAAGTACCTTGCGTGGCAGGATCGGTACTTCTTCGCCCGTTTTGGGGTTACGACCGATGCGCTGCCCTTTCTGACGGACAGAGAAACTGCCAAAGGAGGAAATCTTGACGACTTCGTCTTTGATCAGTGCAGAAGAAATTTCATCGAGTACCGTTTCCAGCAACTGGGCGGACTCGTTACGCGACAAACCGACTTCCTGATAAACGGCTTCGGCGAGATCCGCGCGGGTAATCGTAGCTTCCGACATAACTGGCCGCCTCCTTAAAACGGGACTTTATACACAAGGCTATATCTGGTAGCGAAATCAGTCAATATCAACAGGATACATTGCTTTAAGGCAGAATGTTGTGCTTTTTAAGCAAATGCTTTGTTTTTCAGGGATATTGCAGGGAAATTTCTGCTTTACCAGCGAACGAGTGCCGCACCCCAGGTAAAGCCGCCGCCCATTGCTTCCAGAATGACAATGTCACCGCGCTGAATACGTCCATCATGAACCGCTTCTGCCAGTGCCAGGGGAATCGACGCTGCTGATGTGTTTGCGTGACGATCAACTGTGATCACCACCTTATCTTCGGAAATACCGAACTTTTTGGCGGTGCTATCCAGAATGCGACGGTTCGCCTGATGCGGGACCAGCCAGTCAATATCCGATGCTTCCAGCCCTGTATCAGCAAGAACTTCACGAATAACACCGGCAAGATTGGTCACAGCATGACGGAAGACTTCTTTGCCTTCCATCTGAAGATACCCCACGGTCTGCGTTGAAGATGGGCCGCCATTAACATAAAGAAGTTCGTATTTGCTGCCATCTGAATGCAGCCGACTTGCAAGAATACCCTGATCCTTGATCGTTCCATGCCCTTCGACAGCCTGAAGAACAACTGCGCCAGCCCCATCACCGAACAAAACGCATGTACGGCGATCTTCCCAATCAAGAATGCGCGAAAATGTCTCCGCCCCGATCACAAGAACAGTTTTTGCCTGACCGTTGCGAATATACATATCGGCAGTGGTCAGTGCATAGACAAAGCCCGAGCAGACCGCCTGAACATCAAACGCAAAACCGACAACACCAAGACGATGCTGAACCTTTGTGGCCGTGGCCGGGAAAGTATTATCGGGTGTTGCCGTCGCAACAATGATCATGTCGATATCGGCTGCAGTTACACCCGCATGCTCCATAGCGCGCGTGGCAGCCGCAACCGCCAGATCACTGGTGGTTTCACCCTCCGCAGCTACGTGGCGCTGGCGTATTCCAGTCCTGGCAACGATCCACTCATCAGACGTATCGACGCGCTTTGCCAGCTCATCATTGGTTACAACATTCGAAGGAAGATATGATCCGCAACCAATAATGCGAGAACGAACAGTCATGATTTAAGAACCGCCAGTTTTAGTGGGAATAGTTGGGACAGTATCAGTCGGCCTGGCCAGCTGCGAGGGCGATGGTTTCCTCATCGATAGGCGCTTTGGATATTGCTTCTTCGAAGGCCGCAAGTTCGCCCTTGATTGTTTCATTTAGCCGGTTAGCGATAAGATCGTGACAAACGCCAATGGCATTCGAGAAACCCAACGCATCGGTGCCACCGTGGCTCTTCACCGCAATCCCGTTCAGGCCAAGCAGCATCGCGCCATTGTAACGGCGCGGATCCATCCGTTCACGAAAACGCTGCAATGAACGACGGGCTAATAGATAGCCAACTTTCGCCCAGAATGAGCTTTTGAAAGTTTCGCGCAGGAAATGCACCAGCAAACGTGCAGTTCCTTCAGCGGTTTTAAGTGCAACGTTACCGGTGAAACCATCAGTAACGATCACATCGACCGTACCTTTGGCCAGGTCATCACCTTCGACAAACCCTTCGAAACGGATCGGCAGATCGATTTCGCGAAGTATGGCCGCGGCTTTTTTGACAGACTCATTACCTTTGAGTTCTTCAATCCCGACATTGAGCAGACCGACAGACGGCTTTTCAATGCCAAACAGGATGCGCGCGAAAACCTCACCCATCAGCGCGAACTGCACCAGGTTGTTTTCATCGCATTCGATATTGGCACCAAGATCGAGCATGACGGTTTCGCCACGCTGGGTTGGCATATAGGTCGCGATGGCCGGACGATCGATGCCACGAACCGTTTTAAGGACAAATTTTGCCATTGCCATCAGTGCACCGGTATTGCCGGCAGATACGACGCCCTGCGCATCGCCCTCTTTCACGGCATTGATGGCGAGCCGCATACTGGAATCCCGCCGTTGCCGCAAGGCAACTGACGGCTTGTCATCCATTGTCACCTCTTGCGAGGCGTGACGAACTTCAGTGACGGCCTCAAGACCCGGATATTTGGCGAGCAGCGGTTTGATCCGCGCTTCATCCCCAAACATCAAAAATTTAAGATGAGGCAACCGCTTCAGGGCAATTTCTGCACCCGCCACGACCATCTCGGGCGCGTGGTCTCCTCCCATCGCGTCAAGTGATATGCAGACCTGTTCAGGCAATGTATTCTCTTATGGTTGTTCTAAAACATCTGAACCGGAATTTACCGGCAGGCTTGCCAATCGGCGAAACTTGTCTTCGGCATGCCGGAACGCCCGTAATTACCGGAATTCTCAGCCAGATACAAGGTAAAGCCGATATGCAGCCCAAAGCCAGTCCAGTTCTGCTTTCGGTCCGTATTTTCGCTCAAAAGCGTGAAATGCCGGTAACGACCGGCATTTCAGCGATATCTTACATGACGAAACACGCAACCAGAATGGTAATTTAGTTTTTCTTCTCAAGCTGTTCCTTAAGGCCCGCAAGTTTGGCAAACGGGTTCGGACGCTCTTCTTCGTCATCCTCGGATTTGACCACGTCGGCGACTTTTGCACCATCCTTGCGGGGGTATGGGTCCATAGCCACGGCAAGAAATTGCGAAACGACTTCGCCAACATCAATTTTGCCATCAACCAATGGCTCTGGCTGATCAAGAAGAGCCATAAGTTCCTCTTCGGAAAGATCATCCAGATCATCGGGATTCGACGGAAGATCATCTTCGGAAATATGCGGCGAAAACAGAACTTCCACCTCGTCTTCGACAATCTCGGGAACCGGTTCGAGGGTTGCGACACAACGCTGAATAATATCGGCATGCATTGGACCACGCAGGGTAACTTCGCCGTTGCCTGCCGTCGTGATTGTCAGGGTCGCCTTCAAACTGTTGATCGCAATCAGTTCGAAGCGTTCAGCAAGTGCAGCACACTCTTTTTCGTTCGCTTCAATCTCGATCTTGTTCTTTTTCCCGACCTGTTCGTCAGTGTTGACGATACGGGAAAACTCAGGTGCGATTTGCTCAGGCATTTGGGCCTCTTTCTATTCGGTTTGTGCAACAGCGATTTCCGGCACGGCCGGAAAATGAATGACGCCGTTGTGTAATTCTTCGGTTTTCTGACGATCAAGATTTGCAAGGGCATCATTGATATAGCCAACCATGGCCATCAATTGTGCGTCGCTTGCGTCATTATCTGCGTACAGATTGCGGTTAAGGGCGGCTGCAAGTTCTATGGCGCCAGTTTGCACGCCTTCCTCGTAGGCGACGATGCGACCGTGATAGGACTCCGACATTTTCCGGATGCGTTTAAGGATTCCGACGTCACCAATTCCCATCTCACGCATATTCTGATCAAGGTCGGAAAACATCACGTCAAAGATTTCCTGTGCCAGCTCCCGGCTTTCATTGTCTTTTTTCAGACGTCGAAACAGAACGAACGCATGCACCAGAATCAGGTCAAACCGACCTTCCATCGTGTCGGCAACGCCAAGACGTGTATAGAATGCAGGGTCTCGCGCCTGCTCGACCATTCTGGTGTAAAGCGCAAAGGCTGCACTTTGTTTGCGGTCTTTTTTCTTCAACCAGCCGAACAACAGCAACACTCCTTCGTTGACATTCCAGCCATGGCACGCAGAATGCCGTAAATTTCCCGGGGCGATACTGCCCCACCATTGCCCGGCAATATCATGCGCCCAGCGCTGAAACTCAAGGCAATTCCTTATTGATTTCAACTAGCGGATCGCTCTGGTGAGTTCCATGCATAAAAGAACAACACGCATTTCCCTTCTGATGCTGGCCGGACTGGCAATGGCAGTCGTTTCTGCCTGCAGCCCGCGTATTGCGACGCGCGGCAATGCCCCCGAACCGGAAGCACTCGAACAGATCGTGATCGGGGAATCGACCAAGGGTGATGTCACCGACCTTTTGGGATCACCATCCAGCGTTGCGGCATTCGACGAAAATGTCTGGCTATATATTTCACGCAGGACAGAAACAATTGCCTTTCTCGAGCCGGATGTTGTCGAACAGAAAGTCGTTCTGATCAGTTTTGATGCCGCAAACCGGG
Organism: Thalassospira lucentensis; assembly: GCF_001613805.1. Lineage (GTDB taxonomy): Bacteria > Pseudomonadota > Alphaproteobacteria > Rhodospirillales > Thalassospiraceae > Thalassospira > Thalassospira lucentensis_A. The sequence continues at coordinate 160,785 of NZ_LPVY01000003.1, read as the reverse complement.
TTGATATTCTTAGCGAGTATGACCTTGAAGACGGAAAGCCGGTCATTCCAACCGACCGGATCACGCCAACTGCAGGCAAGGAAATCACAATCCTGCAGCAGTTGTTTGGCAACCTTGGTCGCTTCAGCGAAACGAAATAAGTCCGCTTAGTATCCAAAATGGTCGAACCCGCCCTTTGCGAGTTCGGCCATTTTTTTATCCATACCAATCAGATCAACCTGCCCGCTTCGATTTGTGACTTCGCCAATAATTGCAACATCATCACCCAGTTTTTTGATTTCATTGGGATCTGCACAAATCAGAAGTTCGTAATCATCACCGCCACAAAATACCGCATTCCAAAGTGTGGGATCATTCTGCACAGCATTTCGGGCGGCCTTTGAAAGTGGAATCCGTTCTTGATCAAAGGTCATACCGACATTGGATGCTGCGCAAATTTTTCGGCAGTCCCCCGCCAGTCCGTCTGAAAGATCCATAGCGGCATACCGTCGGTTGGCAGCTACGCATTTTCGACCGATTTCCAAACGTGGTTGAGGCACCCAGTATCGCGATTTCAGAAACGCTGCATCTTCGTGATCAAGGCTGCTTAAATCGCCCTGCAGAACCTTCAAGCCAAGTGCGCCATCCCCCAAGGTACCCGTGACCGCAATCAGATCACCAGGCTTGGCCGCATCACGGCGGAGCGCTCTTCCCGTCGGTACCGCGCCAAATGCTGTCAGGCTAAAGAATGTAGGACCAGGTGTGCCAACGGTATCGCCGCCCAGAAGTGGTGCGTTGAAGGCATCGCAATCTTGTCCCAAACCGTTCGCAAATTCCGCGATCCAATCTTCGGACAAATCCCGGTGATATCCTGCTGTCAATACGACGCCCAATGGGGATGCCCCCATTGCGGCAATATCCGACAGGTTAACACGCATTACCTTGCGCGCAATATCGGCCGGGTAGTCCTGGCTTCGGAAATGGACATCGGCAACAAGAGCATCAACCGTTATCACCAGTTCCTGCCCATCGGGCACGGACAAAACAGCCGCATCGTCCATAAGAGACAATGCGGCTTCTGACTTTTGCGCGATTGGCGCAAAATGACGCGCGATCAGATCAAACTCTCCTGACCGCCCTGCCATATTATTGCTGCCCGGTTTCACCTGCACGAAGCGTTTTGCCGATCCGGTCAAGAACAGCATTCACCAGCTTCGGCTCGGTTTCGTCAAAGAACGAATGGGCCGCATCCACGTATTCGGTGATGACGACACGCATCGGAACGTCTTCACGCATCATCAACTCGTAGGTTCCCGCCCTTAGGATACTGCGCAAAACGGTTTCAAGACGCTTGGTGGTCCAGCCTTTTTCCAAAGCTGAATCGATCAATCCGTCAATGTCGACGGTACGCGCGGTGACCCCCTGAACCAGATCGGCAAAAAAACCGCGATCCGGGTCAATAAGGTTGTCATTCGGCTCGTCAAGGTCGCGAACACCTTCGCCATCAAGGCGGAAGTCGGAGTATTCACGCACGACGTCACCGGCCGAAAGCTGTGAAAGCTCGGCCTGATAAAGCGCCTGAATGGCAGCAAAACGCGCGGCACTGCGTCGTTGGGCGGCTGAAGCCTTGGGTTTATCGGTCATTACTTGTGATGTATTCCAAAGTGGTTTTGAACTTCGATCATACGAAGAACGGCGCGGGCGGCCTCGCCCCCTTTATTCTTCTGATCGGCCTTGGCACGTGCAAGTGCCTGGGCTTCATTTTCAACAGTCAGGATGCCATTGCCGATCGCCAGACGATAATCAAGGCAAAGCTGCATCAAGGCACGGTTGGCTTCTTCGCAGATGTGATCGTAATGCGTGGTTTCACCGCGGATAACACACCCGAGAGCAAGATAGCCATCATACCGAGGGCCCGTTGCAAGGTCAGCCATCGACTGTACGGCATAGCGAATTGCTATCGGAACTTCGAAGGCACCGGAAACAGAAAGCCGGTCCCAAGTCGCACCACCAGCTTCCAGAGTCGACGCAGCCCCTTTGACCAGATCTTCGACGATGTGGGTGTAATAAGGCGCATCAACGATCAGGATGTGCGGACCGTTACTCATGTTTTATTCCTCCGAGACGACAAGCGGACGCTGATCAACCAAATTTAGACCGAACCCGTCAAGTCCTACGATGTGTCTTTTGGTGTTTGAAAGCAAAATCATGTCGTGAATGCCCAAATCCAGCAAGATTTGCGCCCCAACACCATAATCGCGCAAATCAGAGTCGCCAGCGGTTTTCGCGATTTCCTGACGAAGTGCCTCGCCATCGCCACCGTGCCGTTCGATCAGTTTTGCAATCGATGACGAAAGCGTATTGGGTCGCGGTTCACGGATCAGAACGATCACACCACGTCCCTCCTCACCGATCTGGCGCATTGCTGCCTGCAACTCACCACCGTGGCTTCCCTGCCGGTCGCCAAGTACATCTTCAAGAACATTCAGGGCATGGACGCGTGTAAGGACTGGTGCACTATCAGAAATATCGCCTTTAACAAGCGCGATATGTTCCGCATAGGTGATATTGTTTACATAAAGATTAAGCTCAAACTCGCCACCATGCAGCGAATTGATTTTGGTTGTCGCCTTACGCTGAACGACTTTTTCGTGTTTCCTGCGATAGCGGATCAAGTCGGCAATCTGCGCAATTTTCAAATTATGCTTTTGGGCAAATTCAACGAGTTCTGGCAAACGCGCCATTTCGCCGCTTTCGCTCATGATCTCGCAGATGACACCAGACGGATTGAGCCCAGCCAGCCGGGAAATATCAACCGATGCCTCGGTATGCCCGGCACGGACCAGAACCCCGCCCGGACGCGCACGAAGCGGAAAGATGTGCCCCGGGGTTACTATATCATCCGCCGTTGATTTTGGATCAATCGCTACAGAAATTGTTCTGGCTCTGTCCGGGGCGGATATCCCGGTTGTGACTCCGGTTGCCGCCTCTATCGAAACGGTGAATGCCGTTTCATGTCGTGTACCGTTTCGCGCGCTCATCAAAGGCAGGCCAAGATGATCGCACCGTTCGGATTCAAGCGTCAGACAAATAAGCCCACGGCCATGAGTTGCCATGAAATTCACGGCATCGGGTGTCGCCATTTGCGCGGGAATAACCAGATCGCCCTCGTTCTCACGATCCTCGTCGTCGACAAGGATGAACATCCGGCCGTTACGGGCTTCTTCAATAACATCTTCAATCGGCGAAAGGTGGCGATGTGGCATGGCTATTCAATCCTTCCCCAGCATGCGCGCGACATAACGCGCCAGCATGTCTATCTCGAAATTGATCCGGTCTCCCGGTTGCTTCGATCCCAGCGTCGTATGTGTCTGGGTATGGGGTATCAGATTGATACCAAAAGTGTTTCCGTCAACCTCATTGACCGTCAAAGAAACACCTTCAAGCGTTACGGAGCCCTTTGACGCTATATATTTCGCAAAAACCTCGGGAACCTCGAATGTCAGACGCAGAGAGTCACCTTCCGAAAGGCGTTTCGTAAGGATTGCAACGCCGTCGACATGCCCCGAAACAATGTGGCCACCCAGCTCGTCCCCAACCCGGGTTGCCTGTTCCAGATTGACCCGTGATCCGATACCAAGATCACCCATCGTCGTTTTGCTCAGACTTTCGGCAGATGCTTCGATGGCAAACCAGTCCGCCCCGGTTTCAATCACGGTCATGCAGGCGCCATTGCAGGAAATTGATGCACCCAGAACGATTTTGGAAGTATCGAAACCTGTCGTGAACTCAAACCGTGTATCGCCGCGCTTTTCAATTTTGCGAACGGTACCTATATCTGTGATGATGCCTGTGAACATTCAATTAATCCGTTATTTTCTCATAGTTTGTCACGATATCCTTGCCTGCTGCGCGAATAGAAACACGCCGGAACATCGATATATCTGACAGGCGATCAAAACCAAGATTCGCGATCATTGCCTTCCCATCCGCCCCTATAATGGAGGGGGCGCTGAAGTGGATAATGCGATCAACGAGATTATCCCGCACCAGACTGGCTGCAAGAATACCGCCACTTTCGACCAGCACACGGGTCAACCCCAGTTCGCCCAAACGTTTCATCACGTCATTTAGGTCGAAATGATCATTTTCGCATCTGGCAGAAAGTACTTTCACGCCGGTTTTTGTAAATTTTTCAGAAACTTCGCGCAAAAGTGCATCCGTTGTCACGACCCAGGTAGGAACATTATTGGCACTTGTCACCATGTCAGCCGACAGTGGCACCTCGCCTTTGCGATCCAGGATGATGCGAACAGGTGATTGTTCGTAGCGCCCGGCGATACGGCACGTCAGGGTCGGGTTATCCGTCAAGACGGTATTTGCACCGACAAGGATCGCGTCATGATTGGCACGCAACACATGCCCCTGCTCGCGCGCAGCACTACCGGTTATCCATTTGCTTTCGCCTGATTTTGTTGCCGATCGACCATCCATGGTTGATGCAAGTTTCAGCGTCACCGTTGGACGCCCGGACAGAATGCGCGACAGAAAACCGGAATTAATACGACGCGCTTCGTCACCATAAAGCCCGACATCAACAATAATGCCCGCATCACGCAACATATCGTGGCCTCGCCCGGATACACGATCGTCCGGGTCTTCAAGCGCACTGACAACACGTTTAACACCGGCCTCAATCAGGCCTGCGGCACAGGGGGGCGATACGCCGAAATGGCTGCATGGTTCAAGGGTGACATAGGCCGTCGCATTGCGGGCCTTTTCTGCAGCCTCATCCAGAGCAACACGTTCGGCATGGGGTCTTCCACCCGGCTTGGTGAAACCGCGCCCGACAATCGTTCCCTGGGGTGAAACCAGAACACACCCGACAGACGGGTTGGGCCAGACATTTCCCAGACCGCGTTTTGACAGGCTTAGAGCGACCCGCATGAAATGCCGGTCATCATCCGAAAACGCGGGAGTTGTCATTACTCTGCGTCCGCCCCTTCTTCCCCATCATGCATGTTTTCCACGAACTGTTCGAAGTCGCGGGCTTCACGGAAGTTCTTATACACCGAAGCATAACGGACATAAGCAACCTGATCGAGTGCGATCAACGCCCCCATCACCATTTCACCGATCGTGTCGGTTGAAATGTCGCTTTCACCACTGCTTTCTAGACGACGTTGAATACCGTTAAGCGCCTTTTCGACACGCTCGTCCTCAATCGGACGTTTACGGCAGGCAAGAAAGATTGATCGCGCAAGCTTGTCACGATCAAACAATTCGCGTTGCCCATCCTTTTTCACCACCATCAATTCACGGAGCTGAACACGTTCAAACGTCGTGAAACGCGATCCACAGGCTGGGCAAAACCGGCGCCGGCGAATAGCGTGATGTTCCTCGGTCGGACGGGAGTCCTTGACCTGGGTGTCTGTATGGCCACAGAACGGGCAACGCATTGTTTTTACTCGCTCCTGAAAGGATCAGGCATAAATCGGGAAGCGTTTGCAAAGGTCTTCGACCTTGGTGCGAACAGCATTCTCGATCTGGGCATTGCCATCAGGATTATCTACAAGGGCGTCAAGCACATCACCGATCAATTCGCCGATCTGCTTGAATTCCTCTACACCAAAGCCACGCGTGGTGCCAGCCGGCGTACCCAAACGAACGCCCGATGTAATGGTAGGCTTTTCGGTGTCAAACGGAATGCCGTTCTTGTTGCAGGTGATCCCTGCACGCTCAAGTGCGACTTCCGCGTTGTTGCCCTTAAGCCCCTTGGGACGCAGGTCAACCAGCATCAGGTGCGTATCGGTGCCGCCGGTTACGATATCGAAACCGCGTTTTACCAGAACTTCGGCCAAGGCCTTGGCATTGTCGACAACCTGCTGCGCATATTCCTTGAATTCCGGACGCAATGCTTCGCCAAAAGCAACTGCCTTGGCCGCGATGACATGCATCAACGGGCCACCCTGCAGGCCAGGGAAGACCGCCGAATTGATCTTTTTGCCGATTTCAACATTGTTCGACAGGATCATGCCGCCGCGCGGACCGCGAAGAGTTTTATGAGTGGTGGTGGTGACAATGTCTGCATAAGGAAGCGGGCTCGGATGAACGCCACCGGCAACCAGACCAGCAAAGTGCGCCATATCAACCATCAGCAGCGCACCAACCTTGTCCGCAATTTCGCGGAAACGCTTGAAATCAATCTGGCGTGGAATAGCCGAGCCACCAGCGATGATCAGGGTCGGTTTATGTTCGGCTGCAAGGGCTTCAACCTGATCATAATCAAGGGTCAGGTCGTCTTCACGTACGCCATACTGAATGGCATTGAACCATTTCCCCGAAAGCGCAGGACGTGCGCCATGGGTCAGATGGCCACCTGCATCAAGTGACATGCCGAGAATGGTATCGCCCGGTTTGCAAAGCGCCAGCATGACAGCACCGTTTGCCTGTGCGCCCGAATGCGGCTGAACGTTGACGAATTCGCAACCGAACAGTTCTTTGGCACGATTGATTGCAAGTTCCTCGGCAACGTCAACAAACTCGCAGCCACCATAGTAACGGCGTGAAGGGTAACCTTCGGCATATTTGTTGGTCAGAACCGTTCCCTGTGCCTCGATCACGGCCTTGGAAACAATATTCTCGGAGGCGATCATTTCGATCTGGTTCTGCTGACGATCCAGTTCGTCAGTTACTGATTTGAACAGGGCCGGATCTGCTTCTGACAAGCTGGTAGAGAAAAAGCCTTTAAACGACATTATGGGGCCTCTCGATACGATGTGGCGGGACCGAACGCAGCAAAGTTCGAAACCCGTACCGGGTTATTGCCAGGTGGCGAAAGAAATCAATCAGGAAGTGACGACAGTTTTTCGACACGACGTCCGTGTCGACCGCCTTCAAATTCAGTCGTTACGAATGCATTGACGCAATCGAGTGCCGTCGCATCGCCAAGCAGGCGCGCGCCAAGGCACAGAACATTGGCGTTGTTGTGTTGACGGCACAGTTCGGCTGACAGTCGGTCATGCACCAAAGCGGCACGGATTTGCGGATAACGGTTGGCAGCAATGCTCATGCCAATCCCGGAGCCGCAGACAAGGATGCCGCTCGCCGCATCGCCATTGATAATCGATTTTGCAACGGCCTGCGCATAATCCGGATAATCGACCGATGCCGATCCGTCAGTACCGAGATCAATCACTTCCCAGCCATTATCGGCAAGCGATTTGATGATTTGGGATTTGAGTTCAACACCACCGTGATCGGCAGCGATGGCAATGGTCTTGGCTGTCATATGCGAGCCCTTGGTAAATACGTCAAACAGTAATTTGGAGCGCCTTTTAGCACATAGCTTCGTAACTGCCAACGGACAGCGGCCTTTGTGCTTAAAGTTTTAGATGGACAACTTTTGAGTGTTCACCCGACAAGGCTACTACACTTAAGGAAAGACGTTCACACCAGTTACGTTAGAAACAGGTCAATTAAAGAAAAATAATGATATATATACCTTGATATATAGAGCACTACACACTTCAGATCAAAATCGATGTAACAAAACATGCATCCTTTGTTCAAATCAAACCGAATTGTCTATTTTTGGGTCCCATATGCGACTTCTTTGCCATCCATCCTAGTTTTATCCGGCTTATAAAATTTAAGTAGAATTGACATATTGAATAACAGTCTTGTTTGACTATATCTTCGAAATAATGCAAAAGCATTGTCTATTCGTAATGACGAAGGAATTATTTCAAGATGACCGATGCTGAAAACAGCGTTCTGGACCGCGACGAACTGCTACAGATGACTGTTGATATCGTTTCTGCTTATGTCAGCAACAATGCAATTGCATCTGCACAGATTCCCGAATTGATTTCGACGATTTTCAATTCGCTTGACGATTTGCGTGAAGTCGAAACCGTTGAAGAAGAAGAGCCGTTGAAACCGGCGGTTCCAATCCGCAAATCGATTGGCGATGATTACATCATTTGCCTTGAAGACGGTAAAAAGCTCAAAATGCTCAAGCGCCATCTTCGGACAACCTATAACTTGACCCCGGAAGAATACCGGGCGAAATGGGGCCTGCCGTCAGATTATCCGATGGTTGCACCAAACTATGCCAAACAGCGTTCGCAGTTTGCCAAGAAAATCGGTCTGGGTCGCAAGGCGAAGTAAACGCCTGCCCTTTTGATCTTAAAGAAAAAGCGTCTTCGGGATTATCTGAAGACGCTTTTCTTCTACCCGGCAAGCAACAAAAAAGCCCGGCATAATACCGGGCTTTCTGCCGATCAGAATATCTGATTAGTTGGCGTAATCGTAGCCACCGTCTTTCCATTCATAGAAGACGTAACCCGGTGCAGCAACATCGCCTTTGGCATCGAAGGAAATCGAACCAAGAACGGTGTCGAATGCATCGCCGCTGTGCAGAGCTTCGATAACAGCTTCAGAGTCGGTGGTACCGGCTTTTTCAACTGCCTGTGCCCAAGCCTGAACCGCACCATAGGTGTAAAGGGTGTAACCTTCCGGCTTGTAACCCTGACCTTCGAAGTATTTTACGAGTTCAGCGTTGCGCGGGTCTTTTTCAAGCGCCGGACCGGCGGTGAAAAGAGTGCCCGCACCGGCATCGCCAGTGATCGACCAATATTCGAGCGAGTTGAGTGCATCACCCGAAATCGCAACAGTCTCAAGACCCTGGCTGCGCATCTGACGAACGATCAGACCAAGTTCGGTGTGATAACCGCCGTAATAAAGGACATCAACGCCTTCGGATTTCAGCTTGGTCACCAGAGCCGAGTAATCTTTCTCGCCCGGGGTGATGGCTTCGTACATGACTTCTTCAACGCCAGCAGCGTTCAGGTTTTTCTTGGTCTCGTCAGCGAGACCTTTGGAATAAGCCTGTTTGTCATGAACGATGGCGATTTTCTTGTCGCCATAGTTTTCAGCAAGATATTTGCCTGCAACTTCGCCCTGCTGATCGTCGCGGCCGCAAACACGGAAAACGTTATCCATATCACGTTCGGTCAGCTGCGGGTTGGTCGAAGCCGGGGAAATCTGCACGATGCCTTCTTCGAAGTAAACTTCAGAAGCCGGGATCGATGAGCCCGAGCAGAAGTGACCAGCGACAAGGGCAACACCCTTGCTGACGAGCTGGTTTGCAACAGCAACAGCCTGTTTCGGATCGCAAGCGTCATCGCCGATTTCGAGAACGACTTTTTCGCCGTTAACGCCACCGGCAGCATTGAGGTCTGCAACCGCTTTCTGGGCACCCTGGGTCATCTGTTCGCCAAAGGCGGCGTACGGGCCGGTCATCGGACCAACTGTCGCGATAACGATGTCTGCTTTTGCTGCACCCATCGAGAGGACAAGCGCGGAAGCAGTTGCCAGAAGGCCGAGCTTGGTTTTCGACATAAGAGAAGTCTCCCTGTTCCAAAGGTTGGCCCCGTCACCATGACAGAACCATCTTTTTCGGACCCTAAACCGGCTCGTTTTTTTGTCGATTACCGGTTTCGGCTCCCTGTACTTTAACACCCCAGAATTAGTGTGCAATAGTACTAAACACTGCATTGCCAATAATTTAGCAATGCGATGGTGACGGCAAACCGTCACCATCAAAAAGTTCAGACATCCGCTCCTTCGCGTGCACGGAAACCGAACGGTCCCATACGCTCGTAAAGCCACGGATACTGTGACAGCATCTTGTTGACCCGTGTAACACGGAAGGCAGCCGCCATGATCACAAACAGGATAACCGTATCAAAGATATATCCTGAAAACGAAAGCAACTCGCCTTCGAAGAGAGCGAAGGTCATGAAACGGTCAGTTGCCCCCAGCAATAACGCGTAGGGGTAAAGCTGGTAAAACGGTCGCCACGTGTTAGCAATCGCCTGCCCTGTCATGAACGCGCAGAACCCCATCAGGATGACGGTCATTCCGATCGTGACACCAATGCTGGTACCTGTAATCGCTTCCATATCCGTCCTCCTAGTGACCACCCTCGAGATAAGCTGCCCGAACTTCCGGATTTGCCAGAAGTTCTGCACCAGTACCCGAGAGAGTGATGTTGCCGTTGACCATCACGTAACCGCGATGGGCAAGTTTGAGTGCGTGAAACGCATTCTGCTCGACCAGGAAAACCGTTACTTTCTTCTCGCGATTGATCTTCTTGATCGTCTCGAAGATCTGTTTCACGACAAGCGGCGCAATCCCGAGAGACGGTTCGTCCAGTAAAAGCAGGCGCGGACGTCCCATAAGGGCACGACCGATTGCCAGCATCTGCTGTTCGCCGCCGGACATCGTGCCGGCACGCTGGTTGATGCGTTCCTTCAGACGAGGGAACAGATCAAACACCATTTCCAGATCCTCTTCGAAATATTTCGGATCCTGGGTGCTTGCCCCCATCTGCAGGTTTTCATAAACCGACATGCGCGGGAAAATCCGGCGCCCTTCGGGTGACTGCTGAATGCCAAGACGGCAAATCTCATGCGTTGGCATGCGACTGATATCCTGACCTTCAAACAGAATACGCCCCTTGGACGCCTGCGGTGATCCGCAGCATGTCATAAGCAAGGTTGTCTTGCCGGCACCATTGGCACCGATCAATGTGACGATCTCGCCTTCGTTGACTTCCATATCAATGCCCTTGAGGGCTTCGATATTGCCATAGAAGGTGTGAACACCTTCAATCTTCAGCATGGACATATCGATCTGCTCCCTCGCTACGCATTCGGATCAAGATGAAGGTCGGCAGCGACTTCCGGCGGCAGTTCATCGTCTTCTTCCTCGCCGAGGTAAGCACGAATAACAGCCGGATCGTTTTTGACTTCGTCAGGATTGCCGTCAGCAATCTTTTTACCGTAATCAAGCACGATCACATGATCGGAAATCTTCATGACGACGCTCATGTCATGTTCGATCAGCAAAAGGCCGATCCCCTGATCGTCACGGATGCTTTGCAACAGAACGTTGAGCTCCGCAGACTCACGAGGGTTAAGACCCGCTGCCGGCTCGTCGAGACACAGCAAGGAAGGATTGACGCACATCGCACGCGCAATCTCGAGACGACGCTGGGAACCATAAGGCAGGTTACCGGCATTCCAGTCAGCCTGCTCGTACAGGCCAACCTTGTTAAGCCAGAACTTGGCTGTCTCAAGTGCTTCTTTCTCGGCACTGGTATAGCGACCGAGATTGAAAAGCCCCGCCAGCGAAAAGGCGGATGCCTCCATAAGCTGGTTATGCTGCGCGACAATCAGGTTTTCCAGAACGGTCATGCCCGTAAACAGACGGATATTCTGGAAAGTACGTGCAACGCCGTTGTTGCGCGGAATACGGAAACCTTCCATACGTTCGAGCAAACGCGGTCCATCATTGGCATAAAGCGTCAGACGCCCCTCGGTCGGAACATAAAACCCGGTAAGACAGTTGAAAACCGTGGTTTTCCCTGCCCCGTTCGGGCCGATAATTGCCGTAATCTCGCGCTTTCTTGCGGTGAACGAAAGATCGTCAATGGCGACCAGACCGCCAAAGCGCATGGTGAGATGTTCGACTTCAAGCTGTACGTTGTCGGTCATTTGACTTCTCCGGCAACTTTTTCTTTCTTGCTCATATTCAGCAGAATGGTCGGGTCACGGAAAGACAGAAGACCGCGCGGACGCCACAACATGATGGCAACCATACCAGCCCCGAAAATCAGCATGCGATATTCGGCCAGTTCACGGAACATTTCCGGGAAACCAATCATCACAATCGCGGCAAGAACCACCCCGATCTGACTGCCCATACCACCCAGAACAACGATGGCAAGGATCACGGCAGATTCGAGGAAGGTAAAGCTTTCCGGGCTGATGAAGCCCTGACGGGTGGCAAAGAATGCGCCGGCAAAACCGCCAAACATTGCGCCGATGGCAAATGCTGACAGCTTGGTGTTTGTCGGGTTGATACCCAGCGAACGGCAGGCAATTTCATCCTCACGCAACGCTTCCCATGCACGACCGATCGGCAGTTTGCGCAATCGTACGGTGACAAACGCAGTCACCAGTGCCAGCACAAGGATCAGATAATACAGGAAAATCAGGCGATGCATCGTCGAATAGTCCAGACCGAACAATTCGTTGAAGCCCATCACCCCTTCCGGCAAGCGTCGATCAAACTCGGCGAACCCAAAGAAACTCGGCCGTTCGATCGAAGAAATGCCGTCCGGGCCGCCGGTCAGATCATACCAGTTGATCAGAACAACACGGATGATCTCGCCAAATCCAAGGGTAACAATCGCAAGATAGTCCCCGCGCAGTCGTAGCACAGGGAAGCCCAGGATGATCCCGAAGCTTGCGGCGAAAATGCCAGCCAATGGCAGACAAAGCCAGAAGCTGAGATCAAAATGCTGCGACAGAAGTGCGTAGGAATAGGCACCGACCGCGTAGAACGCAACGTAGCCAAGGTCAAGCAGCCCCGCCAGACCAACCACGATGTTCAAGCCCCAACCCAGCATGATGTAGATCATGACAAGGGTTGCAAGATCGATCGCCGAACGGTTTTCACCAAACAGGAACGGGAAGATGATGAAGAATACAATCCCCAGCGCCCCGATCTTTTTGGTGTTGGTCCGGTAAGCCAACTGGATTTTGGCGGACAGCTTTGATCCGCTTTCTTCCTCTTCGGCAGTTGCCTTTTTCATGCTGAAATAGGCGATTGCAAAGACGATGGCGATAAACGCAATGGCCAGAACGATACTGGTTACACTGCTAAACGCCATATCAATGAAAACAGGGGAAGCCCAGCGGTCATCCATATCGCGGAAGCGGACAAACATTTCGAAGACTGCGACAGCTGCCACAGTAATCAGGATAGCCTGTCCGACACGCGAAATATTTTCGCGGCGAATGATCAACGCCAGTCGGCCGATGATGGTCGATATGATCGCGGTGATAACAAGATCCCAGCGAACGGCCAGTTCAAGTCCGGTTGGACGGTCAACTGTCTCAACACCCAGGATCATGACTGACATCAGCAGTGCAATGACAGCAAAGAACGCAAGTTCCTTAACAATCTCTGCACCGGAAATCCGTGAAGAAGTGATAAGAGCGGACATCAGACTTTCTCGACCTCCGGCTTACCAAGCAGACCCCACGGACGGAAAATCAGCACAAGAACCAGAATACCGAACGTTGCAACGTCCTTGTATTCGATTGTGAGATAGCCCGACCAGAACGCTTCGATCAAACCAATCAGCAAACCGCCAAGCATCGCACCCGGAAGTGAGCCGATCCCGCCCAGAACGGCTGCAGTGAAGGCCTTAACACCGGCAAGGAAGCCGATATAGAAGTCGATCACGCCGTAATACAGGGTCACCATCATGCCAGCGACCGCTGCAAGGGCTGCACCCATGACGAAGGTCGTGGAGATCGTACGATCAACGTTGACACCAAGAAGGCCTGCCATCGTGCGATCCTGCTCACAGGCGCGCTGGGCGCGACCGAGCGAGGTTTTCGCAATCAGCGTCGAGAATACAACCATTAGCACGAAGGTCAGAACAATAATGACGATCTGCATATAGCTGAGCTGAACGTTGAAATTCGGGCTTTCCATCAGGGTGATGCCACCCTCGATCAGTGGCTGCATCGGCTTCACGCGGGCCCCCTGCGAAATCTGAACGAAGTTCTGCAGGAAGATCGACATGCCGATGGCCGAAATCAGCGCTGCAAGACGGAATGATCCGCGCAGCGGCCTGTATGCAATCCGTTCAACGCCCCACCCGTAGATAGAGGTGAGTACCATTGACACAAACAGCATCAAAAGAAGTGTAAGCGGAAGTATACCGCTAATCCCTGCTGCCTGACAGATCAGGAACGTGATCAGGGAATGAAACGCGCCCAGCATATAGATTTCGCCGTGCGCGAAGTTGATCATACCGATGATGCCGTAAACCATCGTATAACCGATGGCGATCAAACCGTAGATGGCTCCCAGCGTCAGACCGTTGATCAATTGTTGTAAGAAATAAGCCCAATCCATTGCACAACCTTAGATTTGGCACAGACAAACGAGGTCTTCGACCGACTGGCTGAAGGTGCAAAACAAGATACAGCTGTATTGATTGGATGAGACCAAGTCTCCCCATTGCCCCCTAGCAAACCTCCGAAGCCTCCGTCTTTTTGTTATCGGGTTTTCCCCGGTTCTAGCTTTTGGGCACGACCATTCTTATTGTGGTTCATTATCCAAAAGCGCGATTAGAGTGCAAACCTTAGACACATGAGGTCGAAGGCTGCAAGCGGCTTTGATAAATTGGTCAAAAACACCAAATCGTATTTCATTCTTAGAATAAAACACCAACGCCACCGAATGCATCGCTCTTTATATTGTATACTTTATCCTTTATTGAGGACGTATTCAAGTTTTTGTACTGCGACGCGCTTGAGTTGCTCCGGATTCCTCGAAACCGGACCGGCAACTGTCACCTCGATTCCCGTTTTTCCGTCAATTGCCGTACACCGCAGATAGTTTCCAACCTGTCTCAATTCGAAATAGATTTCACGCGGGGCATTGTTTCTTGTTGTCATTCGTCAATCCGGGAATTTCTGTATCGGTGCCTTGACCGCTAGCCAGCACAAATCTACCACTAATGCGGGCCACGGTATTCATAAAAAAACAGGCCCGGCAAATACCGGGCCTGCATACCATACCTCATAATGCCGTAACGTTACTTGTCGCCATCCAGCATTTTGACAATCGCCGAGAAATCCATCCCGCCATTCCCGCTATTTGAATAAAGCGCATACAGGCTTTCGGCCAACGCCCCCATTGGTGTTGTCGCGCCAGACGATGCCGCGGCCTGCTGTGCAAGCTTCAGGTCTTTGAGCATCATGTCCACAGCAAATCCCGGCTGATAATCGCGATTTGCCGGCGACGTCGGAACCGGCCCCGGCACGGGGCAGTAACTCGTCAGGGACCAGCACTGACCGGATGCTTTTGACGAAATATCAAACAGCTTCTGCGCGTCCAGCCCCAGACGCTTGGCAAGCATGAAGGCTTCGGATACCGCAATCATGCTGACGCCAAGCACCATGTTGTTGCAAATCTTTGCCGCCTGCCCGGCCCCGCTGGTGCCAGCATGAATGATATTACTGCCCATTCCTTCAAGAACCGGTTTCGCGCGATCAAAATCACCATCATCGCCGCCGACCATGAATGTCAGTGTTCCGGCGGTCGCCCCTGCAACCCCACCAGAGATCGGCGCGTCAACTGCACCAAGACCTTTGGCCTTCGCCAGGTCGGCCGCCTTGCGCGCAGCATCAACTTCGATGGTGGAGCTATCAATCAAAAGAGTGCCCGCCTTGGCATTGGCAATCACGCCATCTGGCCCGTCATAAACCGATAGCACGTGCTTGCCAGCAGGAAGAACCGTGACAACGAATTCGACATCCTTTGCCGCGTCGGCAACCGTTGATGCCTTGGTTGCACCTTCTGTAACCGCCTTGCTCACCGCGGCCTCGGACAAATCAAAAACCTTCAGCGCGTGTCCGGCCTTGATCAGGTTGGCCGCCATCGGCCCCCCCATATTTCCCAGACCGATGAAACCGATTTTCGCCATTTGGAGTCTCCTCTGATTTCTCGATGATCGAGATTCTATTTTGATTTCTATCAGTTAAAGAACCAGTCAGAACTGCAACTTCAACTCTTTATCTTCAGGTAAAAGGTCAAAATATGCCGCCACATCGCGCGGATCGACCTGACCAATATCGGCGTGTTGCCATTTCGGACTGTGATCCTTGTCAACAATCACCGCACGGACTCCTTCGAACAGATCTGGCATACGAACGGTGCGCTGTGACAAACGGAATTCCATCGCCAGATCCTGCGCCAGCGTCATGTCGCGTCCCTGGCGGATCTGTTCGAACGTCACGCAAACGGCAATTGGCGATTTGCTTCGCAGTATTTTGGCCGTTTCTTTGGCAAAATCAGTCGAGGACGCATCAAGTGCGGCAAAAATATCTGCCACCGTATCGGCACCAAACAGCTTGTCGACCTCGGTGCGTAGGGTATTCAGAATCCCCTCTTCACCTTTTACATGATGATCATCCAGAACTTTCTTCACCGCTGCAAACGGATCATTCCCGCCTTCTATGGCCGACAGATCCGACTTCAGCGCGGCAATATTTTCGCTATTCACATTATGGGTTGCCAGGTCGGCATAAAGGCAATCTGCGGCCTTTATCCGGGCCCCCGTCAAACCAAGATAGAGGCCGATCTGCCCCGGGCAGCGGGACAGAAAATATCCGCCCCCGACATCGGGGAAAAACCCGATCCCAGTTTCCGGCATTGCGAACAATGTGCGTTCCGTCACCACCCGGAAATGCCCATGCACCGAAACCCCGACGCCCCCGCCCATCGTAATGCCATTCATCAAGGCAATATAAGGCTTGGGATATGTGGCGATGTAATTGTTCAGGCAGTATTCCCGCCGATAGAAGGCATCAAGCAGTGCATCGTCATCACGTTTTCGCGCGTCATAAAGTCCGCGAATGTCGCCACCGGCACAAAAGGCCTTTTCACCTGCCCCTTCGATCACGATTGCAACAACCGTCTCATCGTTTTCCCACTCACGAAGTTTGGCTGTGATCGCATCAACCATCGGCAGGTCAAGCGCATTCAATGCCTTGGGCCGGTTTAACAGGATATGACCGATGGCCCCGTCTTTCGAGAAAACAACGGATGCCTCATTGCCATGCGGTGGACTTGTCGCGTTTTCGCTGCTCATAAATCAATCCTTTAACGCGGCACGTGAGATGATCAGGCGCATGATTTCGTTGGTGCCTTCCAGAATCTGGTGAACCCGAAGATCGCGCAGAAGTCTCTCAATCGGATATTCGCGGATATAGCCATATCCACCGTGAAGCTGCAGCGCTTCATTACAGACCCTGAACCCGATATCCGTGCCGAAACGTTTCGCCATTGCGCAAAACTGTGTTGCATCCGGTGCCTTGTTGTCCAGTTTCCAGGCTGCTTTGTGCAACATCAACCGTGCCGCCTCAAGCTCCGTTACCATGTCGGCATATTTGAACTGCAATGCCTGAAACTGATCGAGTGTCTTGCCAAACTGCTTGCGGACTTTCATGTGATCGCGCGCATGATCCATCGCGGCACGTGCGCCGCCAATAGAACAGGCCGAGATATTAAGCCGTCCGCCATCAAGCCCCATCATGGCGAATTTGAAGCCCTCGCCTTCGTCGCCCAACCGGTTTTCGACCGGAACTTTGCAGTTGCTGAAAATGACGGCGGATGTCGGCTGGCTGTTCCAGCCCATTTTTTCTTCCAGCTTGCCAAACGAGAGACCTTCGGCATCCTTCGGGATGATAAAGGTGGAAATGCCCTTCGGGCTGTCATCACCGGTTCGCGCCATGACGATATAAACATCACTGTGCGATCCGCCCGAAATAAATGCCTTTTCGCCATTCAGGATATAGTGATCGCCGTCCCGAACGGCACGGGTGCAAAGTGCCCCTGCATCCGATCCTGCCCCCGGTTCTGTCAGGCAATAACTGGCGAAATGTTCCATGGTGACAAGTTTCGGAAGATATTTCTGGCGCTGATCTTCATTCCCGAAACGGTCGATCATCCAGCAAGCCATGTTGTGGATCGAGATATAGGCAGCCGTTGACGGACATGCGCTTGCCAGTTCTTCGAAAATCACCGCGGCATCCAGGCGGCCAAGGCCCGATCCCCCGACATCTTCGCGCGTATATATGGCGGCAAAGCCAAGTTCGGCCGCCTTGCGAAGGGTTTCTTCGGGGAAAATGTGGTTTGCATCCCACTCGCCCGCATAGGGTGCCATTTCGTTTTGCGCGAAATCGCGGGCTGCCTGTGCAAATGCCTGTTGGTCTTCAGACAGGTTGAATTCCATTGGATCGCCGCCTCTGAATGTTTTGGTATTTTCCCTTTACGTAAACGTGAATTCGGACCTTTGTCAATTCATTCGGTATAATAGTACCGAATTATGTGAATGTATTCTGATCGGGCTTTTTTATTCCGTCATTTGCGGATTTTTCATCCATCTTCTTGTCGCCATGGCGCGAATATGCATTACTTCCGCAAAATCAATACAACCTATAATCAGGGGAAACGACATGACAGGATCATCCAAACCGGAAACCATCGTTTTACATGCTGGATATCGTGCTGACCCGGCCACCGGCTCGGTTGCGGTACCGTTATATCAAACGACCAGTTATCAGTTCCGCGATACACAGCATGCGGCTGATCTCTTTGCCCTCAAGGAGCTCGGCAATATATACACCCGCCTGATGAACCCGACAAATGATGTGCTGGAACAGCGCATTACAGCCCTTGAGGGCGGTGCCGCGGCGGTTGCCGTCGGCTCCGGTCAGGCGGCATCAACTTTTTCCGTGCTTAACATCGCCCAGGCTGGCGACAATATCGTCAGTTCGACGGATTTGTATGGCGGTACATGGAACCTGTTTGCCAATACGTTCAAACAGATGGGAATCGAAGTACGCTTTGCCGATCCATCCGACCCGGAAAACTTCCGACGCCTGACGGATGATAAAACGCGCGCCTATTACGCCGAAACCCTGCCAAATCCCAAACTTCATGTTTTCCCCATCCGCGAGGTGGCCGATATTGGTGACGAGCTGGGTGTTCCGTTGATCATGGACAATACCGCCGCGCCGGTGCTGTGCCGCCCCATCGATCATGGCGCGACCATTGTCATGTATTCGACCACCAAATTTATCGCTGGCCACGGTACGTCTGTCGGCGGGATTGTCGTCGATTCAGGCAGATTTGACTGGGAAAAACATGCAAAACGCTTCCCGTTGCTGAACGAACCGGACCCCAGCTATCACGGTGCGGTCTGGACGCAGGCCGTCAAACCGATTGGTCCGGTTGCCTATGCGATCAAGCTGCGCTGCACATTGCTGCGTGATGTTGGTGCGGCCGCCTCACCATTCAACTCGTTCCAGACCATCCAGGGTATGGAAACACTGCCGTTGCGTATGGAACGCCATTGCGAAAACAGCGCCAAGGTCGCCGATTTCCTGTCCGCACATCCAAAGGTCACCAAGGTGATCTATCCCGGAAAACAGGATGGTGAAAGCCGCCGCCGTGCCGATACTTACCTTAAGGGCGGATATGGATCGCTTATGGGGTTTGAGCTTGCGGGCGGCAAGGAAGCTGGCGAGAAATTCATCAACAGCCTTGGCCTGTTTTATCATGTCGCCAATATCGGCGACACCAGATCGCTTGCCATTCATCCGGCCACGACCACGCACAGCCAGCTTTCCGAACAGGATCGTATTTCATCTGGCGTGACGGACGGTTATGTCCGCCTGTCGATAGGTATCGAACATATCGATGACATTCTTGCCGATCTGAAACAGGCACTTGATAAAGCCTGAGCCATCACATCGTTGAATCTGGAACCGGTCCTGTTTGCACGGGGCCGGTTTTTTATTGACCATTTTTCCGATCAAAGGTAAACGCGCATTATCGGCAAAACATGCAAAACAGGCAAATAGATGTCGAGTGTCAATTCGCGCCAGCGTGAAATCGAAAAACTCCTTCACAGCCAGGGCACAGTTCATATTCATGACCTGTCTGCTCTTTTTCATGCATCCCTTGATACCATTCGGCGTGACCTGCGCCAGATGGAAGATGCCGGAAGTCTCAGGCGTATTCATGGCGGTGCTACGTTGCCAAGTACTGCCCGCGAAGGATTTCATGACCGGGCACAGGATTTAAAGCCGGAACGATCCGAAATCGCGCGCAAGGTCGCCCATGACCTTGTTCCAGATCATGGTGTGGTCTTTTTTGATAGTGGAACGACGATTTATGAAGTCGCCCGGAATCTGAAACCGTCATTTTGTGGTACCGTGATCACGGTCAATCCCCTGATTGCTGTTGAACTGGCCAATCATCCGAATGCGAATATCATCATGATTGGCGGGATGGTTCTGAAACGTGATCTGGCGATCTGCGGACCGACGGCCATTGATGAAATACGCAACTATAATGCCGATCTTGTTCTGCTGGGCACCTGCGCCCTTCATCCCGAACTTGGTTTGACCACCAGCACCGCCGAAGAGCGCGCCACCAAGGCGGCAATGCTGGCAAAGTCTGCCGAAGCGATTGCCGTCACAACTGCCGACAAACTCGAAACCAGCTTGCCATTCAGGGTCTGTGACCTTGATGCGATTTCACATCTGGTCACGGGCAGGAAGCTGTCGAGCGGATATCTGAACAACTATACCGAACGCGGGATCAATGTGATCCTCGCCTGACGGAGGCCGAGCCCCAAATGCCTATCTCCAACCAGATTGCCCACAACCGGATCCGTGCCATTTTCTTTTTGCATGGTGCCGCCTTTTCAAGCTGGGTCCCGCATATTCCGCTGGTGCAGGAACGCCTTGGCTTTGGTCATGATGACCTTGGCGCCATCTTGCTGGCCGCCGCAGTTGGCGTTCTTGCCGTTATGCCAGTTGCCGGTCGGCTTTCGGACAAATTCGGCAGCGAACGCGTCGCACGCTATTCCGGGGTGGCTTATTTCATTTCCGTTGGCATTCCTGTCTTCATGCCAAGCTTTATGTCGATTGCGATTGCCATGTTCGCACTTGGCTTTTTTGGCGCGTTCCTTGATATATCGATGAATGCCAATGGCCTGAATGTTGAACGGGCTAAGAAACGCAGCGTCATGTCCGGCCTGCACGGTTTCTGGAGCCTCGGGGGCTTTGCCGGTGCCGGAACGACGGCGGCATGGTTTGCCCTGCCCTTGCCGGTTGAATGGCACCTTCCCGTCATGCTGACCCTATTTCTGATTTTGCATCTGATCCTTCAGCGTCAATTGCTGCCAGATGCAGCCGTTCCCCATCCCGCCCAAACGCATGAAGGATCATCTGCCAAACAGCGCGCGATGTTTCTGACCCTGTTGCCATTTGGGGCCTGCGCCTTCATCGGCCAGTTTGGCGAGGGCGTGATTACCGACTGGGCGACGGTTCTGATGAATACGGAACTCAATTCCGGCCCGACGATGGCCGCCGTGGGTTTTGCCTGCTATTCAGCAACCATGGCCATTACCCGCCTGTCGGGGGACTGGCTGGTTACGAAATTTGGCCGCCCTCAAATCCTGCTATCCAGTTCGGCATGTGCGTCTTTTGGCCTTTTTGTTCTGGCACTTGCGCCACATTACGTCGTTGCCTGGATCGGGTGTGCCATCGCCGGAATTGGGTTGGCAGTCATCCTGCCGCTTCTGATTTCTGCGGCGGCGGAGGCAAGTGGCAGAAGCGGCGGTGCGGTCGTTTCAACCATTGCGGCAACCGGTTACACCGCCCTGATGGCCGGGCCACCGGTTATTGGGGCGATTGGTCAACAGCTTGGACTGGTTACGGCTTTTGTCCTGACAGCAAGTTTTCTGGCCTTGATCATACCGGTTTATATGCTGACCATGCGTAAACGCCTTTATCGCGCCAGCAATAGTTGATCCGCCGCCAATTCTGTCCCATAAATTGGGCACCTCATTTCTGAATTCAGAATGCCGCCCCACTGACAAGAGAACAGATCATGGCCAAAACAGTCACCTATGGCACTTTCCCGCGTACACGCCTTCGCCGTACCCGCATGAGCGACTGGTCGCGTCGCATGGTGGCGGAAACCCGATTGACGGCACATGATCTGATCCTGCCGGTATTTGTGATTGACGGTAAAAACGAACGGACACCGATCCCGTCAATGCCCGGTGTCGAACGCCAAAGCGTCGATGTGCTTGTTGAAACGGCAAAACATGCCGAAAAGCTTGGCATCCCGGCCCTTGCGCTTTTCCCGTATATTGATGCCGGCCTCAAAACCAAGGATGCGCGCGAAGCATATAATCCCGACAACGTGGTTTGCCGCGCGACAAAGGCGATCAAAGACGCCTGCCCCAATCTTGGTGTCATCACCGACGTTGCCCTTGATCCATTCAATGCGGATGGTCAGGACGGGATCGTGATTAACGGTGAAATCCTTAATGACGAAACGACCGAGGCCCTTGTGCGCCAGGCACTGGTTCAGGCACAGGCCGGATGCGATGTCGTCGCCCCGTCCGACATGATGGATGGCCGTATCGGTGCCATTCGTGATGTTCTGGAATCCGAAGGGCTTAAAAAGGTCCAGATCATGGCCTATGCGGCAAAGTACGCATCGTCCTTCTATGGCCCGTTCCGCGATGCAATCGGATCGGCTTCGGCCCTAGGCAAGGCGGACAAGAAAACATACCAGCTTGACCCCGCCAATAGCAGCGAAGCGATGCGCGAAGTCGCCTATGATCTCGAAGAAGGCGCAGACTCCGTCATCGTGAAACCCGGCCTGCCATATCTCGACGTGCTGTATCGGGTGCGTGAAGAATTTGGCGTCCCTGTTTTCGCCTATCAGGTATCGGGTGAATACGCCATGTTGCGGGCTGCGGCCCAGAATGGCTGGCTTGATTATCTTGGCTGCGCCATTGAAACGCTGTCCTGTTTCAAGCGTGCCGGCGCGTCAGGAATTCTGACATACAGTGCAATTGACGTTGCCGAGGCCATTTAACAAGGGAACTTTTTTCCGCTTTTCCGCAAAAAGTTCTTGATTTGTTCTTTCTGTTGTGGCATAAAGATAAAGTCAACAGGACAAATGGGTCCGGAGACAAAACCCGCAAAGCGTGATTCGCTTTTGCGGGTTTTTTGCGTTTCGGGCGGCAAAGACAGGAATTGGATGATGATGGAGCAGCGATCTGATCGTCTGAAAGGACGACGGCGGTATCGCCAAAGGGGCATCTCTGGCGCATGGAAAAGTCATTACGGCGGTGGTGCGTTCGGGCCGTGAGGCCATCGGAAATTACGAAAAACTGTGGTTTGTCATGATGGGAGAGATGTGCCCTTGGGGCAAGGGTGTTTGTTCGGGGCAGCGAGAGCCGGGCTGAGGTCAGCCCATCCCGCCGTTACCCAACCGGTCGGTGAAGTCTGGCAATGCCGAGGATCAGCAGGCCCGAATTGCGTCTGCATTGGATCGGCTGGCTGAATTGGTAGGCTTGGCGATGGGGCAGATGGATCATTCGGAGATGCCGAAAGGCTGGTCATCAATGGCGGGATTTGTGCCTGCCCTGCGACAACGCCTTCGTCCTTGGGGCGAGGTGCGCTTGCAGTGTCCATCGAGAGCCCGCGGCGTTTGTTCGGGGCAGCAGGGACTGGGGCGTGGTCGGTCTGGTGCAATCCAGTTCTATCCAGCCCAACCCCGTCCGGCCTACCCGGTCGGTGACGTTTGGCGATGCAGAGGGCAGCAGGGTTCACGGGCTGGATTGGATTGGTGGCGGGGCCGATGGTTCGTTCGGACGTACCGAAAGGTCGGTCATCGATGGCGGCTTGTGGGATTGACTGGATTGGTTTGTCGGTTGATCAAAATCTTCATTCCGGGCGCAGCGCAGACCCGGAATCCATGCCCTGTTGAAAGAGGCTGGATTCCCGCCGTTGCGGGAATGACGATCAGGTCGGGAGTGCCCTGTCAGCGGGCCTTTTTTTACCGGGGCGTTTTATCCATTATCAGGCACAGCAGGCTTCGCTTTTGGCACCTGACACGTCAATGCCATGACCAATCGCGCGCGCACAAAAATGCGGGCGCAGACCCGATTTTTCAAACAGGCTTTCGATATCGTCCTGGCCGTCAAGGAATCCCCCCTGATGCACCAGAAGTGTCTTGATGCCTGCTGCAAGTCCACCCAGCACATCGGTATGGATTGTATCCCCCACCATCAGAACACGGTCCCGGCTGATATCCGGATGACGACGCAGGACTTCATCAAACACGTGACCATAGGGTTTGCCAACGCAATCCGGTATCACGTTGCAACGATCCGCTGCCTTATGGGCGAAATATCCGGACTCAACCGACAGGAATGCCCCCATCGGCGCACAGATATCGGGATTGCCGACCAGAATGGGGCGCGGATTGGCCGCAAGGCTTTCTTCCAGATGATTCTGCTGGATATCGGACCAGTTTTCAGAATCAATAAGAACAAAACCGTCAACCGCATCATAAAGTGCACGATCCGCACCAAGCGGTTCCACCCTGCCCGGCAGGATATCAAATGGCCAGTGAACCGGCGCCATGGCCCCCCAATGGGACAGATCCCTGTAGGTTTCCATCATCGGGGCGACGAATTGCTGGCTGCTGATCAGGTTTGTCGTGTTGAAATCAAACCCGCGCCCGCGATGCCGTGCCAGAATTGCCTCGGCTGAACTCGATGCATCATTGGTGACAACGGCAAGTTTCTTTCCCGATTTCTGAAGAGCGGCCACCGTTTCGACCGCGCCGGGAATGGCTTGCGCGCCGCTATTGAGCACACCGAAAGCATCAAACACGATCAGATCAAATTGATCCGCGATTTCCAGAAGGTTCCCGACATACTGCGTTTTCGCAGGAACAGATGCCGGATCAACCTGCGGCAAACGCGGGGCATATTGCAGATAAGCTGCAATTGCCTGCTCAAAGCTGAGCTTCGGGCGGTTGATACTCATCTGTCCGTGTCTCCTGTCCGATAGAAAGCCATCCATGGATTGGTCTGAAAACGTCAATCCGGATATGTTCATATGAAAATCGCGATTGCTGTTGTAGCGGTTCCGCCCTCAATTGGAAAGCGATTGGTAATTTAATTAGCTATGCGCTAAAAACATAGCAATAAACAACGAAGCAAATCTGTATTATGACGTTATTTAAGCGTTTTCGTTGCAAAAACATGACTTTCTGCGCTTTCCAACCTCCAGCCATGCAAAAAATGCATTGGATTTCACAATCAACCGGGCGTAGTTTGCATTCACGAGATAAAAACGATGTATCGACTGGCTGATGCGAAGAAATGCAGATGATCATTCGGTACATATTAAGCAGACCGACACGTCAAACCAGTTAACTATTCCTTGATGGAATATCTTCGGTGAGCACATGCCGGTTATCTGAATGACAGCGCCAATTTGAAATTGGCCGGTTTGAAATAGGTGATGAAATGATCGTAACCAAGATTTTTGCTTTCCTGCGCGCCCTTCGTGTTCAGTACCAGACCCAGACTGCGCTCCGTAAACTTGATGCACGTGAGCTGGCAGATATCGGCCTGAACCGTGACATGATTGATGATGTCGCACATCGCGTTGCTTTCGGTCGCTAAGCCAGACCGTAGCCGTCCAAAAGAAAAGCCCCGGCATTGATTGCCGGGGCTTTTCTTGTTTTCGGGATAATGTGCTGACAGGGCAAGCTGCTCCCCTCGCCCCGTTGTAGCGCCCCGTTCTAGTTGGCAAATAGCGCGCTATAATCCTCGCGCAGGATATTCTTCTGTACTTTTCCCATCGCATTGCGTGGAAGCTCGGACACGAAGAAAACGCGCTTGGGCACTTTGAAATTGGCAAGCTGTCCCTTGATCGCATTCACCACATCGTCTTCGGACAGTTTATCGCTACTGCGGACGATGACGGCGACAACCGCTTCGCCGAAATCCGGATGCGCGACACCGATCACGGCACTTTCGACAACACCATCCATCTTGTCGATGACCGTTTCGATTTCTTTGGGATAAACATTAAACCCGCCGGAAATCACAAGATCCTTGGCGCGACCAACGATATGGACATATCCCTTGGCATCGATTTTCGCGATGTCACCGGTAATGAAGAACCCGTCTTCGCGGAATTCCTCGGCCGTCTTTTCCGGCATTTGCCAGTATCCGGCAAAAACGTTCGGCCCGCGTGCTTCCAGAACGCCGATCTCGTCGGTTCCAAGCACGTTACCCTTTTCATCACAGACCCGGACTTCCACATCCGGCAGGGCCGGGCCGACCGTATGCACGATCCGCTCGCCATTTAACGGGTTGGACGTTGCCATTCCCATTTCAGTCATGCCGTAACGTTCCAGCAGCGCCTTCCCGGTCCGTTCCCTGAAGGCGACAAAGGTTTCGGGCAGCAAGGGGGCCGATCCCGAAATGAACAGCCGCATACCCGATGTCACATCGGCATTGAAATCATCACCAGATAATAGCCGGACATAGAATGTCGGTACCCCCATCATGACAGTACTGCGCGGCAGCAGCGCCATGACCTGATCGCGATCAAACTTCGGCAGGAAGAACATTTTCGATCCCGACAGCATCACGCAATGACACGCAATGAAAAGCCCATGCGTATGGAAAATCGGAAGCGCGTGTAGAAGAACGTCGTCCGGACCAAAGCCCCAAAGCTTTTCCAGAGTCGCGGCATTTGACCACAAATTGGTCTGGGTCATCATCGCACCCTTTGGCTTGCCCGTCGTGCCAGAGGTATAGAGAATGGCGGCAAGTTCATCATCGGCACAGGCAACCGGGGCAAATTCGGCGGAGAAATCCGCCGCCTGACTGATCAGCGTCCCCTCGCCCGATGTGCCAAGTGTTAAAACCTTTTCAACGCGCTGTGCGTCGGCAATTGCCGTTACCTCATCTTCGCGATGCGGCTGGCAGACAAAAATGACCGGTGCCGCGTTCCCCATGAAATAGGCAAGTTCGCCTGCCTGATATGCGGTATTCAGCGGCAGATAGACCAGACCTGCGCGGATACAGCCCAGATAAAGGAACAGGGCTTCGGGTGATTTATCGACCTGAACCGCGACGCGATCACCTTTTTTGGCACCAAGCGCGGTCAAAAGCCCGGCAATACGTGCGGATGCCGCATCGGCATCACCGTAACTGTATGTTCTGCCCTCTGCCGTTTCGATCAGGACCTTGGACAGGTCGGATGGAAATCGGCTTTGTATGCGCATGAAAAGGCTGTTGGTCACGGCGTATCTTCCCTGTTTTCGGATCTTGTGCCGGGCATTCATGCTGCCCGTGTCATAACGGGCAGCATAGTGCACACAAGAATATCCGCAAACAAGTACTGTTTTACCGCTATGGCCGGTTGTGATCAGCCGACCTGCGGAAATTCGCCATCAATGAACGGGAATGTTTCGCCGACCGTCACCAGCAATTCTGGGTAAAATCCGTTGAAATGGGTGGCCAGTGCGTTGCTGTAGGCACCGATATGGCCAAATTCGATCCAGTCCCCTTCACGGATGTCCGCAGGCAGGGTCACCGTTGCCGGAAGCACATCCATATTGTCGCAGGTTGGACCATAGATCGTGAAATCAAGAGTATCATCTTCGTTGAAATCGCCGCCAATTCGCATCGGCCGGACCGGGAAACGCAATTGCCCGGTAACAGCTTCGGAAAGGCTGCCATATACGCCGTCATTGATGAATAGCTGATCTTCCTTGCGCAGATGTACCTGCGTGATCAGCGACACACCGCTCGACACAAGTGCGCGGCCCGGTTCGCACATAAAGGTGGTATCGGGCAGGCCAAGCCAGCGGATGCAGTCCTTGATTTCCTCCATGAAGACCTCAAGCCCCGGTGCGCGCTGGTTCATATATTGGCCGGGGAACCCGCCACCCACATCGATATAACGAACTTTGACCCCGGAAAAATCGACAACCTGTCGGATCAGTTCGACGGCAATGCGATACCCGTTCGGCGTCGTGCATTGCGAACCGACATGGAAACAAAGCCCGGCGGCATAGCCGTATCCATCGACCTTTTTCAAAAGTTCCGATGCCGTCATCGGGCGCGCACCGAACTTTGCCGAAAGGTTATAGGCCGCCCCTGCCGGCGGGGTTGCCAGGCGGACATGAATGACCAGATCGGTCTCGCCGTCGGTTTCGGCGCGGACTTTTTCCAGTTCATCCTCGGTATCGATCACGTAATGCTTCACGCCGAAAACGCGGTGCGCACTGCGAATGGCGTCCCGGCTTTTGACCGGATGCATGAAATAGACATTCATTCCCGGAAACTGGCGGCGGACAAGGGCAATTTCCTCGGGCGAGGCGGTATCGAAATGGCGAACACCGCCTTCGTGCAGGTAGCGCATGATTTCCGGATGCGGATTACATTTGACCGCATAAAGGACATTGCCGGGAAACATATCGACAAACCGTTTGGCCGACTCACGCAGGATGTCGGGGCGCAGGCAGTAAACCGGATAAGAAGGCTTAAGTTCACGGACAACATCAAACGTCGTGTCGAAATGGCGCGGCATGGGTATCCCCTTGTCCTTACGGAATTGTATCTGTGGCGCATTCACAATCGGGAATGCCGCCCGCGTTTAATTAGGGTCATGACTCTAACCCTATCAATCCTGCTCCTGACTGTCATGCCTAACATGGTGAAAGGACCTTGCCTTTCCGGTATCGGATCGATAAATTGGTAAAACAATACCGAATAACCACTTATTTCGCTGCTCAGTCAGAAAACGGGCGCGCAGCTATATGACAGGGAGCCTGAAATGTCTATCGAACCCGTGCTTGATCCCCATAAACTGGTTAAGGAACTCGATCGCCGTCACCTGATCGACGGGGAACTTGTGCCTGCCAAAAATGGCAAGAATTTCGACGTCCTGAACCCGGCAACCGGCAAAGTCATTGCGCAGGCTGCCGAAGGTGATGCCGATGACGTCGATTTCGCAGTTTCGGTTGCAAAGAAGGCCCAGAAGGATTGGGCCAACCGCCCTGCCCGCGAACGCGGCAAGCTGGTGGCGGAATGCGGACGTATCCTGACCCAGCATGTTGAAGAACTCGGTCGCCTGGTCGCCCTTGAATCGGGCAAGGCCCTGCGTACCGAGAGCCGGGTCGAGGCATCGGTTCTTGCCGACATGTTCACCTTCTTTGGCGGCCTTGCTTCGGAACTGAAGGGCGAAACCATTCCGTTCAACCCGAACATGATGACCCTGACGACACGAGAACCGGTTGGCGTTGTCGGTGCGATAATTCCCTGGAACGTGCCGCTTCTCCTGATGGCGATCAAGGTTGCCCCGGCATTGGTCGCAGGCAACACCGTCGTTGTTAAATCGGCAGAAGACACACCGTTTACCGTCCTTCGCGTTTGCCAGATCATGCAGCAGATCCTGCCAAAAGGCGTTTTGAATATCCTTTCCGGCTTTGGTCCGGGATGCGGCGGCCCGCTGGTTGCGCATAAGGATGTCAAAAAGGTTTCCTTCACCGGATCGGTCGAAACCGGTCGTACGGTTTACCGCGCGGCGGCCGAAAAGCTGATCCCGGTCACGCTGGAACTGGGTGGTAAATCCCCGATGATCGTGATGGGTGATGCCGATCTGGACAAGGCCATCGCAGGGGCAATTGGCGGTATGCGCTTTACCCGTCAGGGCCAGAGCTGCACGGCGTCGTCGCGCATTCTGGTTCATGAAAGCCTGCATGACGAGTTTGTCAGCCGCCTTCTGGCCAAGGTCAACACCCTTAAAATGGGTGATCCGCTGGACGAGGAAACCGATATCGGCACCATCATCAACCGCAAACAGCGCGACAAGGTGTGCGGTTATATCGAGATCGGCGAACAGGAAGGTGCGACCAAAAATGAACTCAGCGCCCTTCCGACCGATCCGGCACTTACAGACGGCATGTTTGTCCGTCCGGTCGTCTTTACCAACGTCAAGCCCGATGCCCGGATTGCCCGCGAAGAAATCTTTGGCCCCGTCGCCTGCGTGTTCAGGTTCAAAACCTTTGACGAGGCGATCGAGCTTGCCAATGACAGCGACTTTGGCCTTGCCGCAACTGTCTGGACCAAGGACCTTAAAACCGCACTGAGCGCGACCAAACGGCTTGAAGCGGGCTTTGTTCAGGTCAACCAGAACCTTGTCGTGCAGCCCAACCTGTCATATGGCGGCGTCAAGCTTTCGGGTCTTGGCAAGGAGGCATCGCTTGAAAGCATGCTTGAACATTTCACGCACAAGAAAACCATCATCATGAATATGGAATAACCCTGCCCGCGTTCCCCAACCGGCCGGGTTGCAACATTTGCAACCCGGCTTTTTTGTTTGCAAACTTGACCTTGCGCGCCTAATCCGCAAAGCTGCATCACGATTAACGATCCATAACCCGAAAGAACATGGCTATGTCTGCTTGCCTTGACATCCTCGCATCGCATCCCCGTCCGACGCTTCGTGCCGGTGCGATGGCCATGATTATCGGGATTTCCGCCCTGCGAATGTGATCCCTGTCATCTGCGGATGACAGGCTTGGTTAAACATCCGAATTTTGCCCACACATGATAAAATGCCAGCACGCCATATATAAAGGCGACTGGCCGCAGGAGTATGGAAATGACCGTTTCCTATCACGACATCGTACGCGCATCCGGCTTGCTTGAAGGCATCGTCAGCAAAACACCACTGGTAAAATCGCAAACACTTTCAAGAATTTGCGAGGCAGAAGTTCATCTGAAACTTGAAAATCTGCAATATACGGCATCCTTCAAGGAACGCGGCGCCTATGTCAAACTTGCCAGCCTGACGCCAGAGGAACGCGCGAAAGGCGTCATTGCCGTATCGGCAGGCAACCATGCCCAGGGGGTCGCCTATAACGCCAAGCGCCTTGGTATTCCGGCAACCATTGTCATGCCGAAAAACACGCCCTTTACCAAGGTCCATCACACCCGTTCACACGGAGCGGAAGTTGTCCTTAAAGGCAGTGTTTTCGCCGAAAGCCTTGAAGCCGCATCGAAAATTCAGGAAGAACGCGGCCTGACCTTTGTTCATCCGTTTGATGATCCGCATATCATTGCCGGTCAGGGGACTGTCGGGCTTGAAATCCTTAATGATGGGGCGGACATCGACACCATTATCGTGCCAATTGGCGGCGGCGGCCTAGCGGCCGGTATTGTAACGGCAATCAAGGCACGACGTCCGGATATCGAGGTGATCGGGGTCGAGACCAAGCTTTATCCTTCGATGTATGAAGGCATCAAGGGCCTGCCGCTTTCGGGTGGTGGTGTGACGATTGCCGAGGGCATTGCCGTCAAGCAGCCCGGCGGCCTGACCCTCGAAATCTGCAAGGAAAAGCTTGATGATGTGCTGCTGGTCGAGGAAAGCTCGATCGAGCGGGCCATTCAGATGCTGATCGAGATCGAGAAAACCGTTGTCGAAGGTGCTGGTGCGGCCCCTCTTGCGGCCCTGCTTGACCATCATGACCGTTTCAAGGGCAAGAAAGTTTGCATGATTGTCAGTGGCGGCAATATCGATACACGCCTTCTGGCGCAGGTTCTGATGCGTGGTATGGCGCGCGAAGGCCGCCTTGTGCGTGTGCGCATCGAAATCCCGGATGTGCCGGGCGCACTTGCAACCATCAGCGCGCTGATCGGTGACGCCGAAGCCAACATCATCGAAGTGTATCATCAGCGCCATTTCTATGACGTTCCGGCAAAGCAGACAGACGTTGATATGGTTCTCGAAGTCAGAGACACCACCCACGCGGAACAGGTCATCGAAAAACTGACGGGTGCCGGATTTGGCAGTCGCCTTCTGGGCAACACATCGCTCGACTAAAAAGCATCAGGGCCAGCGACAGCGTCGTTGGCCCTTTGATCATTCCCCGAGGGAGTGGTAGCGGCCACCATAATAAAGAAGCGGATCGCCGGTATTCCCCATCGAAATATCCTGCACATGCCCGACAATGATGCTGTGGTCCCCGCCATCGTGAATTGCATGTCGCTTGCAGGAAAATGTCGCAAGATTACCGGTCAGCTTTGGCACACCATGACAATCATCTTCAAAAACAAGGTCTTCCCAACGGTCCTGAACCGGTGATGAAAACAGATCAGACAGATCGCGCTGTTCCCGATTAAGGATATTGATGCAAAAGCGGTCACATTCACCTGCAAACAAAGAATGTGTTGCCGCGCGCTGATCTACCGAAAACAGGACCAGCGCCGGATCGAGTGACACCGACGCAAACGAATTGATCGTAATGCCTGCTTTTGCGCCATTGTTCGCCCGTGCCGTAACAACAGCAACACCGGTTGCAAATTGCCCCAGACAGTCCCGAAAATCGCGCGATGAAAATGACATATTGAAGAATGCTCTTGCTGATAAAACCTATTAGACATGACCTGCGTACAGGATCAGGGAAAATGGCGGGAAAAACTTGTGCTGTCAAACCCCACGCGACAGCGTTTTAAACGCTATATTAATAAGATTAAAAGTTAATATGGATCATATAGTTGCAGGTATCGTATCCCAAAATCAGCCAATGCGAATTTCGCCGAGCCGTTTCAGGATGAGTTACTTGTGAAAATTTATGGGGTAGCGGGGAATACATAATGTTTCTGATTATTGGTTACGTTATCGTAATCGGTGCCGTTCTGGGTGGTTATCTTCCGCATGGCGAGTTTGGCGTACTTGTTCAGCCGCTTGAGGTTCTGATCATTTTCGGCGCGGCTTTCGGTACGTTTCTGATTGCCAACCCGCTAAGCATCCTTAAAAAATCCATCGCTTATACGATCCGGGCGCTAAAAGGGCCGAAGAAAAAAGCGGCTTATCTTGAATTGCTGATTTGCCTTTATGCCGTATTCCGGCTTGCCAAATCGAAGGGCGACCTTGCCCTTGAGAGCCATGTCGAGAATCCCGAAAGTTCAAGCCTGTTTGGCAACTTTCCGGGCGTCATGCATGACCACCATGCCGTGGAATTCCTGTGCGATTATTTGCGCCTGTTAACGCTGGGTACAACCAACGCCTACGAGCTGGAAGCCGTTATTGATCAGGAACTCGAAGTTCATCATGAAGAAGAGCACATGGTTCCTGATGCCATCCAGACGGTAGGTGATGCCCTTCCCGGCCTCGGGATTGTTGCAGCCGTTCTTGGTGTGATCGTGACCATGGGCTCGGTCACCGAGCCCCCGGAAGTTCTGGGCGGCCTGATCGGTGCGGCACTTGTCGGGACCTTCCTTGGGATCCTGGCATCCTATGGTTTCGTTGGCCCGACATCTGCCATCATCAAAAAGACACTTGATCAGGATGCAAAATTCTACAGCTGCATGAAGGCTGCCCTGATTGGTCACATGCAGGGATATGCCCCGCAGGTTTCGGTCGAGTTTGCCCGAAAAACGCTTCCTCATGACATTCGTCCCAGCTTCAAAGAGCTGGACGATGCCTTGCAGAATGCGCCAACGGCCTAATAAGAAAAACAATCTTCAAGCGTTATTGATAACCGGGATCCGCGTAAAGAATGCCTGATATCGTCATAAAGAAAGTCAAAAAAGGCGGACACGGTGGCCATCATGGCGGCTCGTGGAAAGTTGCCTATGCCGATTTTGTGACGGCAATGATGGCGTTCTTTTTGTTGCTTTGGCTGCTTAGCAGCGCGACCGAGGAACAGCTTCAGGGTATTTCGAACTACTTCACCCCGGAAACCATTTCTCAAAGCGAGTCCGGTTCCGGGGGCATTCTGGGTGGCCAAAGCCTTGCAGAACAAGGAGCTTTACGCTCCGAGATGGGGGCACCGACGGTCAGTATTGATATTCCCCCAGTAAAAACACCGGAAGAAATGGCTGAACAACGCCTTGCCGAACAAGAAGACAAGGAATTCAAGGAAGCGGAAGAAGAACTTCGCAAGGCTCTTGAAAGCTCCCCGGATCTCCAGGAACTTGCCAAGAATATCCGGATCGAAGAAACCGACGAAGGTCTTCGCATCCAGATTTTGGACGAAGACGGTACTGCAATGTTCCCAAGCGGGAGTGCTGTCATGGCCGAACATACCAAGCTTCTGCTTTCAAAGGTTGTCGAAGCAATCAAAGGCATGCCGCAGGATATTTCGATCGAAGGCCACACGGATGCGGTGCCCTTTACGACAATCACCGGCTACAGCAACTGGGAACTGTCTTCGGATCGTGCATTGGCCACCCGCCGGGAACTTGAAACACAGGGCCTTGCAACAGGGCGCTTCGCCAAAGTCGCGGGCCTTGCGGATACCGACCCGCTGATCCCGGAAGCACCGGAAAACGAGCGTAACCGCCGTATCAGCATTACGCTTCTGCGCGGAACCGGTGAACGCCCGGCAGAAGATGGCGAAACATCCGCCCCTGCCCAGTCTGGTACTCCATCCACCGAACAGGGAACCAGCAATCCAGCACCGGCAAACCGGCGCCCAAGCTTTGCTGTCCCGTCAAACCGGTAGGGAACTTTCTGGCGAATTCCGACAATCGTCGGGTTCGCCCTTTAAACCGTCATGATTTATACCTAATCTCATATTATCAGAAGACCCTCTTGAACCCGGGCAAACGCGATAAATGACCGTCAATCAAAGACGACTGACCCAACATTATTTCATGACGGCTCCGATGCCCTGTCCGTATCTGGCAGGCCGGTTCGAACGCAAGCTGGTCACAGAATTACGGGGACCGGAAGCGAACAACATTCATGATCTGCTTTCACGGTCGGGGTTCCGTCGCAGTCATTCCATCGCCTATTTGCCGGCCTGCAGTGAATGTGATGCGTGCGTTCCGGTGCGCGTGCGTTCGGCCGACTTTTGCAAGACAAAGTCGTTTCGCCGGATTGTCGCAAAAAATAACGACCTGACCCGCACGATTTTGCCGCCAGCCGCAACACAGGAACAGTTTCAGCTGTTCAGTGAATATCAGGATGCCCGTCACGGCAATGGCGACATGGCAAGGATGGATGCCCGCGATTACCGGGCAATGATCGAAGACAGCACCGTTGATACGTCAATCTTCGAATACAGACGTCCTGACCACAGCCTGATTGCTGTTGCCCTGGTCGACAATCTTTCTGATGGGTTATCGGCTGTTTACAGCTTTTTTGATCCGCGCGAACAGCGCCGCGGGCTTGGAACCTTTATCATCCTTGATCTCATAAACGAGTGCCAGATTCTTGAACTGCCACATGTTTATCTGGGATACTGGATCGGCGAATGCCGCAAAATGTCCTACAAGATGCGCTTTCAGCCTCTTGAAGGTTTTCGCGGCGGGAAATGGGTGAAAATCCCTTCGTCGAACGTTTCAGATGACTGACATCTGCCGGTAAAATACCCGGCACGAAACACTTAGACTAAAGTAGTGCCTACCTACTCGATCCCCGGTTGCCACATTCTCCAGACGCATATAAGCTTTGCCCAAAGTCGCATGACGGCTTTGAGTAAAATAAATCATGAGCTTGCATCTTTGGGAGGCTGTAATCTATGAAACGTCGCCAATTTCTCTCCGGCGCCGCGGTAGCTGGTGCGACCGCAGCGGTCGCGTCTACCTTTGCCAAACCGGCTATCGCACAGGAAGTCCGTGAATGGCGTATGGTCACCACCTGGCCAAAAAACTTCCCGGGTCTGGGGACCGGGGCTAACCTTCTGGCTGAATACATCAACAAGGCATCAAACGGCCGCATGAATGTGACCGTTTTTGGCGCGGGCGAAATTGTTCCCGCTTTTGAGGCCATTGATGCCGTTGGTAACGGCACTGTCGAAATGGGGCATGGCGCGCCTTACTACTGGAAAGGTAAAGTTGACGCCACCCAGTATATCGCAGCCATGCCGTTCGGTCTGAACGCTCAGGAACAGAATGCCTGGTTCCAGTGGGGCGGCGGTCAGGAACTTGCAGATAAAGTCTATTCCGAACTGAACTGCAAATTCTTCCCGTCCGGCAATACCGGCACCCAGATGGGCGGCTGGTTCAACAAGGAAATGAATACGATTGACGACTATAAAGGTCTGAAAATGCGTATTCCGGGCCTTGGTGGCGAAGTTGTCAAAGCTGCTGGTGGCAACGTTGTGAACCTTCCGGGTGGCGAAATTCCGCCTGCCCTTCAGTCCGGTGCGATTGACGCGACCGAATGGGTTGGACCGTATAACGACCTGGCATTTGGTCTCTATAAATCAGCCAAGTTCTACTACTATCCGGGCTGGCACGAGCCGGCAACCGTGCTTGACAACTTCATCAACCTGGACGCTTGGAACAGCCTTCCGGATGACCTGAAGGCAATTGTCGAGCAGGCCAACCGTGCCGTGAACCAGATGGTTCTGTCGGAATTCACCGCACGCAACAATCAGGCGCTCCAGACCCTGCGCGACAAGCACAATGTCGATGTTCGCCCGTTCTCGGACGACATTCTGACAAACCTTGGCGCATTGTCGGGCACGGTTTTGCGTGACCTCGTTGCTTCAAACCCGCTGTCGCAGGAAGTCTTTGAAAGCCTGATCGCGTTCCGTACCCAGTCGATTGGCTGGTCGAAATTCTCGGAATCGGCTTTCGCCCAGGCACGTATTCTGCCGTTCAAATACTAGGTTTTCAGCGATTGAAAGCACAAAGGGGTCGGCAAATGCCGACCC
Organism: Thalassospira lucentensis; assembly: GCF_001613805.1. Classification (GTDB taxonomy): domain Bacteria; phylum Pseudomonadota; class Alphaproteobacteria; order Rhodospirillales; family Thalassospiraceae; genus Thalassospira; species Thalassospira lucentensis_A. Next base: position 124,626 of record NZ_LPVY01000003.1, on the reverse strand, counting down.
CTTTTTTTATCCGTATATCGGAAAAAACAGCAAAGAAAAGGCGCCCGTAATGGGCGCCTTTTACCTTGTGATTTAAACGGTTGCTACTTGAACAACACGTCCGGCAACCAGGTTGCCAGGACCGGGAATGCGGCCACAAGGCCAAGTCCAAGAACCTGGATCAGGACAAACGGGACAATCCCGCGATAGATGTCCCAGGTCTTGATTGCCGCCGGAGCCACCCCACGCAGATAGAACAGGGCAAAGCCGAACGGTGGTGTCAGGAAGCTGGTCTGCAGGTTGATGGCAATCATCACGCCAAGCCAGACCGGATCGATATCCATCTTGAGCAGGATCGGGCCAACGATTGGCACAACCACAAACACGATTTCAATGAAATCGAGGAAGAAGCCCATGACAAACATCAGCAGCATCACAACCAGCATGGCGCTGAAAACACCACCCGGAAGGTTATGCAGCAGTTCTTCGACAAGGTGATCCCCGCCAAGGCCACGGAAGACCAGCGAGAATACCGAAGCACCCAGCAGGATTACGAACACCATCGCGCTGATCTGGACGGTCTGACGCGTCACGTGGCGCAGAACATCCCATGACAGGCGTTTGTAGAAAGCCGCAAGAATGACGGCACCAACGCCACCAAAGGCCGCAGATTCCGTCGGGGTTGCAATACCGGTAAGGATCGAGCCAAGCACGGCGACAATCAGCAATCCCGGGGGTATCAGCGCACGAAGAACTTCGCCCCAAAGACCTTCCGGACGTTTGTCGGTGACCAGCGGAGGCGCCGATTTCGGATCAATAAACGCCTGAATGATGATCCAGCAAATATAAAGCCCGACCAGAAGCATGCCGGGAATGAATGCACCGGCAAACAGGTCGATAACCGAAACCGGCTCCGGGGCCCAATTGCCCAGCGAACGTTGTGCTTCGGCATAGGCCCCCTGAAGGATATCACCGAGCAAAACCAGCACGATCGACGGCGGTATGATCTGCCCCAATGTACCGGATGCACAGATTACCCCGGTCGAAAGACGCGGGCTGTAACCGGCCTTCTGCATCGCCGGAAGGCTGAGAAGCCCCATCGTTACAACGGTTGCCCCAACGATACCGGTTGACGCCGCCAGCAGCATCCCCACCAGCACAACCGAAATGCCAAGCCCCGCCCGCATGGTACCAAACAGAAGCCCCATGGTCGTCAGCAGCTTTTCCGCAATTCGGGCACGTTCAAGCATGACGCCCATGAAAACGAAAAGCGGGATCGCAACATAAAGCTCGTTGGTCATCACCCCGAAATAGCGCGACGGCAAAGAACCCAGAAGCGGCATGTCAAACACGCCCATCGAGTTGCCGATCAGCGCAAAGGCAAGCCCCGTCCCCGCCAGGGAAAATGCGACCGGAAAACCGAGAAGAAGAACGCCGCAGGCTACTGCGAACATTACAAGGCTAAGAATTTCCCCCGACATCAAACGCCCTCGTGCTCTTCTTCTTTGATTTCAAATTCTTTATGTCCGGCCAGCACGAGAATGCTGCGCGCAGCAAGGGACAATCCCTGCAAAGCAATCAGGACGCAGAAAACGAGAATAACCGATTTATAAAGGAACAGCCCCGGCAGGCCGCCGGTTTCGTGCGATCCTTCAAGGCGATGCCAGCTGGTCATCACATAGGGGTAACTATAAATATACACCATGATGATCACCGGCAGCAGCAGCAGCAGGGAACCGAAAAGGTCAACCCAGGCCTTATAGCGTGCCGAAGCCGGCCGATAGAACACATCCACCCGGACATGGCCACCATGCAGCAATGTATAACCGGCTCCCACCATGAAGACGATGCCGTGCAGCCACATATAGCTTTCCTGCATCGAAACCCAGCCAATGGAAAACCCGTAACGCAGTGTCGCGACCAGAAATGTGATCACCACCATCGGGATTATCAGCCAGGCCACGCCACGTCCGATCCAGTCATTCAGACCGTCGATAAAACGGACGAAACTCCCTAGAAAATTCACGTTTTCACTCCCACGCCCTTTTGGAAATCACAGGGATTTTGCGGGCTCCCTGCCAATCAGGTTGCGAAGTTACATATTTACGCCCCAAAACGCTATATATTTTGCCTGTTTGAGCGCCATTCCGGAATATGGAATAAAAACAAGCCACTTTTTCTGAGAACATGGCCAAACATGTGCCCGAAAACGAAAAAGGGATAAGGCCATCCCTGCCCTTATCCCTTTATTCTCTCGGCTATCAGATCAAGCGAGCGTGTCACTCGAACTTGTTTGATCGCGGGAAACCGGTCGGCGGCATACGCCCGGCACCGGCACGCTTGCCAATCCATTCGTCAAGTTCGGTAACCGTACGTGTGCGGCCTTCACTGCCACCCATTGTCCAGCTCAGACCTTCTTCAAGATTGAACAGAATAAGGTCTGCCAAGCCACCCTGACGATATTTCTGCAGGATGACCCCGCGCCCACGGGTCATTTCTGGCACCTCGGCCACCGGATAGATCAGAAGCTTGCGGTTTTCGCCCAATACAGCGACATGATCCTGATCGACTGGCAGGCAGATTTTAGCCTCTTCATCCTTGCCAAGGTTCAAAATCTGCTTGCCGTTCTTGGTCTGCGCAACCACGTCGGCCTCTGCCACCTGGAAGCCGCGGCCGGCCGAGCTTGCAACAAGCAGGTTCCGGCCAGACTTATGGATGACCATTGCGACAATGTCATGTTCCTGCGGCAGATCAATTGTCAGCCGGATCGGCTCACCATGGCCACGCCCGCCCGGAAGCTTGTCACATGACATCGTGTAACACCGGCCTTCGGTGCTCATGATCAGAAGCTTGTCAGTGGTGAAGGCTTTAAGGGCAAAGCGCCCCTCGTCACCATCCTTGAACTTCAGATCACTGGTATCGGCGGTATGCCCTTTAAGGGCTCTGATCCACCCCATTTTCGAACAGATCACCATGATCGGCTCACGTTCGATCAAGGCTTCAAGGGGGACTTCGATTTCTTCCGGCGCATCACCGATTTCGGTACGGCGCTTGCCAAGGGTCGTCTTCTTGCCGAATTTCTCGCGCATTTCCTCGACTTCGTCGCGGATTTTTTCCCAACGCAGCGTTTCGCTGGCAAGAAGCGCTTCGAGGCCTTCTTTCTCTTCGGTCAGTTTGGCATGCTCGTTTTTGATTTCCATCTCTTCGAGCTTGCGCAACGACCGCAGACGCATATTAAGAATTGCATCCGCCTGAACTTCGGTGAGATTGAAGGTCGTCATCAAGGAAACCTTCGGCTCATCCTCGAACCGAATGATCCGGATCACCTCGTCCAGGTTCAGATAGGCAACAAGATAACCATCCAGAACTTCAAGACGATGATTGATCTTGGCCAGTCGATGGTTGGAACGACGGATAAGAACATCCTGCCGATGCGCCAGAAACGCACGCAGCACTTCGCGCAGGTTCATCACGCGCGGCGTATTGTCCCCGTCCAGCACGTTCATGTTCAGACCAAACCGGATTTCCAGTTCGGTATTCTTGAACAGCATTTCCATCAGATGTTCCGGCTCGACAGCACGGGTGCGCGGCTCGAACACCAGACGGATCAGGTCGGTCGATTCATCGCGGACATCGGCCAGAAGCGGAAGCTTTTTCAGCACCATAAGGTCTGCAATACGTTCGACCAGTTTGGCTTTCTGAACCTGATAGGGAATTTCGGTCACAACGACCTGGAACAGTCCGTGACTGAGTTTCTCGACTTCCCATTTGGCGCGCAGACGGAATGAACCGCGCCCGGTGGCATAGGCCTCAAGAATGTTTTCGCGCGGCTCGACCAGAACACCACCCGTCGGGAAATCCGGCCCCGGCACACACCGCACCAGTTCCGCAATCGACGTATCGGGATTATCGATCAGCTTAACCAGGCCGGCGCAAAGTTCGCCAACATTGTGCGGCGGAATATTGGTTGCCATACCAACCGCGATACCAGCGGCACCATTGGCAAGCAGGTTCGGAAACGCTGCCGGCATGACAATCGGTTCGTGATCTTCGCCATCATATGTCGGCCGGAAGTCAACCGCATCTTCATCAAGGCCGTTCATCAAGGCTGCGGCAACCGCGGTCATGCGGGCCTCGGTATAACGCATTGCCGCTGCGTTATCGCCGTCGATGTTGCCAAAGTTCCCCTGTCCGTCGACAAGCGGATAGCGAACGGCAAAATCCTGCGCCAAACGCACAAGCGCGTCATAGACCGACTGATCACCATGCGGGTGATATTTACCGATCACGTCACCGACAACACGGGCGCATTTCTTGAAACCCTGCGCCGGATCAAGCTTTAGCTGTCGCATGGCATAGAGCAGACGCCGATGCACAGGTTTCAGACCATCGCGCACATCGGGAAGAGAGCGCGACATGATCGTCGACATGGCATAAGCGAGATAACGTTCGCTCAACGCGTCCGCAAGGCGCGTTTCCCTGATTTGGCCGGCATTGGCCGGATCGGAAGTCTTGGTGCTCATGAACGATTTTTCTTGTTGTTTGGCAGGTTGCAATCAATTCGGCAATTCAGTCCGTTGTCCGGCGCTCAATCACCATTTTGGCAACATACTACGGTGGGTATGGTTCTGGTCAACACAAGTCCGCATCAAAGTACGGTATTTATTTTTAATCCGTGTCTGCTGATCGCCAGATATGGCTTACCAATCTGTCGCGGGCTGCAACGGGCTTTACACCTTTTGCCTCGAAAATATCGCGATGAATGAAAAATCCGGTCAGTTTGATCCCCTGCCGGAATTGTTCGTTCAACCCTTGTTCCCGGCTGCTTTGTGATGACCTCCCACCGGCCAGAAACGCCGGTAATGGCAGCAAACGGTCACGATAGGCCGTGCCTGCGGCCTCGGAAACGGCGCGGCCACTTTTGGGGGAAACAAAACACAGATCATCCGTGACATCGGTTGCCGCACAACGATCAAGGCTTAACCCATATCCAAGCTCGTCAAGCAACCCGACTTCCCACCGGATATAGGATGCCAGCCATTGTTCTGTCTTAAGGGCCGAAAGCAATGCGACGGTACCGTGATATAATGCGGCATGTGCTTCGCGTTCCGGCAAAGTGACTTCAAGCATGGCACAGGCCGAACTCAACGCCATCAACGGCCCGGGAGACAGCAGAAGATCGGCAACATGCGCGCCCGTCAATTCACAGCGAAACTGCCCCAGATGTTCAGCCAGTCTGGCCGACCATCCCACCCGAACCTCGTTCCCGGGCTCAAGCGTGCCGCGCATGGATTTGCTGGTCGCCCCGCGTACCATACCGGCATATCGACCGTAGTCGCGCGTCAGAACCGAAAGACGTACCGAATTTTCGCCGAGCTTGCGTGTGGACAGGACGATTGCATCATCACGCCAATCCATCCTGCACCTCTAGAAAAAGCCGCGTGGCAGGATCAGTCGGGTAACAAGAAAGAAAAGACCGGCAAGACTGGATGCAAGGCAGATCAACGCAACAATAAAAACAATACGTTTCAATGTGTTGCTGTTTTCAACTTCATCAATTGCATCATCAATCGGATCATTGTGGTGCCTAGTCATTACGACGGTCCATTTCCATTCAAACGCCAAAGCAATCCAAGAACGAAGGTCGCAACCGCCGCCAGCAAAGCCAGAAGATTAACCGGGCGCGAAAGGAATGATTTCTCGCGCTCGATATGTTTGCCGTCGTGCCGATAACGGAATGGCCGGCGGGCAACACGCGCAACGATCATCGCGGCAACGGCGCCAACGACAATCAACACTATTCCCCATAAAGATCCGTTTTCCATATCCAAACCCGTTGGCTGGCTACAATCGCGTCTCGCTTGCCGGACATGCCTCAAGCGTTGGGATCAAGTCCCCACATTGCAAAGCGGTTGGGGTCATCGCCCCAGTTTTCCCGGACCTTGACGAACAGGAACAGATGAACGCGACGTTCAAAAATGGCTTCCAGCTCCTTGCGGGCATCACTGCCAAGCGCCTTGATGCGCTTGCCACCTTTGCCGAGGATGATGGCTTTCTGGCCCTCGCGTTCCACGAAAATCGTCTGCTCCAGCTTGACCGATCCGTCCTTGCGCTCTTCCCACAGTTCGGTTTCCACCGTTGCCGAATACGGCAATTCCTGCTGTAGCTGATAATAAAGCTTTTCGCGCGTGATCTCGGCCGCCAAAAGGCGCAACGGCATATCCGAAACGTCGTCTTCCGGGAACATCCAGGGCCCATCAGGCATTTTCGCAGCCAGGAAATTCACTAGATCCTGTGTGCCGGAACCTTTCTTTGCCGAAATCATGAAGACATCGGTGAAAACTTCCTCGGCGAAAAACTCCTGCGACAGACGAAGAAGCTTTTCCTTGTCGGCGACCTTATCGACCTTGTTCATCGCAAGAATGGCCTTGCGGTTCTGTGTTTTTAGCTGGTCGATGATCGCGCGGACTTCTTCGGTGATCCCTGCCCCAGCATCAATGACAAGCACAACCAGATCGGCATCGTCCGCGCCGTTCCACGCGGCTTTGACCATCGCCCGGTCAAGACGGCGTTTCGGTGCAAAGATACCCGGCGTATCGATGAAAACAAGCTGTGCGTCGTCGGTCATGACGATTCCGCGCACGCGCGTCCGTGTCGTCTGCACCTTGGGGGACACAATCGATACTTTCGTACCGACAAGCTGGTTCAGAAGGGTTGATTTACCGGCATTTGGCGCACCGACCAGTGCGACAAATCCGCACCGCTGCTGATAAGGTAATCTGTCTTCGTTCACAGGCGTGGGAACCTCATTCATGGTTCAGTGTATCCAACATCAATTGAGCGGCCAGTTGTTCCGCCTCGCGTTTCGATTTGCCCTCGGCCTTTACGCTTTCACCGTCTCCGGTGCTTAGTTCGATGGTAAAGACAGGTGCATGTGCTGGGCCCTGACGACCAACCATTTCATATTTCGGCAATGGTTTGCCGCGTCCCTGCAACAGTTCCTGCAAACGGGTTTTAGCATCCTGCGGCGGCTTGGGCGCTTCATCGAGAAGCGGCAGCCAAAGCCGTTCAATAAACACTCTCGCGGGCTCCAGCCCGCCGTCAAGATAGAGTGCGGCAATCACTGCTTCCATGCAATCAGATAAAATGGCGGGATTGGTGTCTGCACCTGCGGCACGTTCGCCTTTTGCCATTTGAATGTGATTGCCAAGACCAATCTGCTGCGCCAGCCTCGCAAGCGTTTCACGACGGACAAGGGCGACAAAACGCTTGGCCATCGCGCCCTCGCGTTCGCGACCAAACCGCGTGTAAAGCATTTCGGCAACAACAAGCCCAAGGACACGGTCGCCAAGAAATTCCAGCCGTTCATTGCCACCACTTAACGCATCCTTGCCTTTGGCGGCACTGCGATGCGTCAACGCAACCCGAAGCAGATCGGGTTGCGCAAATTCGTGATCAATTTCAGCAATCAATGGCGCAGTTTCGGCCATTAGTTAACTCCCTGGAACAACCGGTCAAACCGGATGCTGCCCAAGTCATAAATCGGCTGCGAGCTGTCTTTGGAATAGAACAGGAATTCCGCACGTCCCACGAGGTTTTCGATCGGAACGAACCGGAACCGCGACGGGAAGGCACGGCTGTCTGCCGAATTGTCGCGGTTGTCACCCATCATGAAGAAATGCCCTTCGGGAACGGTAAAGGGTTCGGTGTTGTCGCTCGGCCCCTGATCGCCAAAGATTTCAAGGATGCGGTGAACCTTACCGTTCGGAAGAGTTTCGATATATTGCGGCACGGCAATCGCCTGCCCGCTGCCATCGGTCAGGATGTAATCCTCGATCCGGTCACGTTCGACGGTTTTGCCGTTAATCAGCAAACGACCATTGGTAACCTGAACCGTATCGCCCGGCAGGCCGATAACACGTTTGATGTAATCCTGCGACGGATCGGCAGGCAGTTTGAAAACCACCACATCGCCGCGTTCCGGTTCGGACGACATGATACGCCCGGGAATCAGCGGCACGCTGAATGGCAGGCTGTGCTTTGAATATCCATAGGAAAATTTCGACACGAACAAATAGTCGCCAACCAGCAAGGTCGGGATCATCGAACCAGATGGAATATTAAACGGTTCGAAGGCGAATGTCCGAACCAGAAGCGCGATCACAATGGCCCAGAAAACGGTTTTCAAGGTGTCCAGAAGTCCACCCGTTTTCTTCTTTTGCACTAGCTTTTCCATTCAGTATCTAAACCAATCATTTTTTACCAATCAATCGGCCGAAATTACCACGACCGCATTCGCCAACGGGTATTCGTCTGTCAGCGTTACATAAACTGATGCAACTTTTCCTGTTGGCGTCAATTCTTCAAGTCTTTTCAGCGCGCCGTCAATCAACACCATGTCAGGCTTGCCACTGGGCTGATGCACAACCCCCATGGTGCTGTGATACACACCACGACGAAAACCTGTTCCCAATGCCTTGGAACATGCTTCCTTTGCCGCAAATGCCATCGCCAGTGACGATGCCGTCCTGTGCGGGCGGCGCACGGCACGTGCGATCTCGATCTCGGTGAAAACGCGCTTCATGAAACGTTCGCCATGACGATCCAGCGCTGTTTCAATCCGCCGGATATCACACAGATCGGTGCCAATGCCAATAATCATTGTGCGTTGTCACTTTCCTGGCGTGCCAGATCCATTAATCGACGCATTTCTGCAATGCTGTGTTCCAGGCCGGTAAACACCGCCTCGCCAATCAGGAAATGGCCGATATTGAGCTCGGCAATTTCCGGCATCGCCGCGACAGGTGAAACCGTATCAAAGCTAAGACCATGTCCGGCATGAACTTCAAGCCCGATACTGGCACCATAGCGAACGGCATCCCGAATACGTTCCAGCTCGTGCGCCCGTGCCTCGCCCGTTTTATCGCAATAGGCACCGGTGTGAATTTCAACAACGGGCGCGCCAAGATGTTTGGCCGCATCAAGCTGCGCCCTTGATGCCTCGATAAACAGCGAAACACGAATCCCCGCTGCCCCAAGTTCCGAAACATATTTATGCAGGTGATTATGCCCGCCTGCGGCATCCAGACCGCCTTCGGTCGTGCGTTCTTCGCGCTTTTCCGGAACGATGCAGGCAGCATGCGGTTTTGCCGCAACCGCAATCGCCAGCATTTCATCCGTCGCGGCCATTTCGAAATTCAGCGGAAGATCAATTTCGGCGCGCAAGCGTTTGATATCGTTATCTGAAATATGGCGACGATCTTCACGCAGATGGGCTGTTATGCCATCCGCACCGGCTTTTGCGGCCAGGATTGCCGCCCTTACCGGGTCGGGATGCACACCGCCGCGCGCATTGCGGATCGTGGCAACATGGTCGATATTCACACCCAGCCTTAATTTCGCGCTCATTGCTTTTCGTCCTGCTTTTTGGTGGCGTGGGCCGCAGCCGTCCCGATTTTCTTTTTCGCACTTTCAAGCATCGGGCCAAGCCCATGACGTTCGGATGTTTTCATCCGGCGCAGGATGCGGTTGTGACGATAGATGACGACGGCCCGGCGTACAGGGAAGTAAAACAGCATCCAGACGACAAGTGAAGTGGGAACGCAACCAACCATCATCGGCCAGATGATGTCGACGATACTTTCCCAAAGCCGCGCCAGGGCAGCCTGATCGGCCGTATCCCAGTGACCGAAAATCAGTCCCCCACCGATATAGTTTAGCCCCATGACCACAAAGTCCCAGAGCACCGCCATATTGAAATGGACAGTATCGGTCGCAAGGTTCGTTCCAAGAATCCAGTTGCCGCACGTATAAAGCCACAACCAGATGAACGGAAATGTCCAGGGATTGCCGACGATGGTTCCGAGTAAAGACGCAACCAGATTGCTTCGTGTCAGTATGCTGAACAGCGCCGACAGAACAAAATGAAAGCCGATGAAAGGGGTAAAGGATACCGCGGCCCCGATGGCAAACCCCGAAGCGATGCTGTAGGGCGTTCCCGGCAGTCGTGCCACACGATGGGCGAAATATCGCGACGATCTGCGCCAGCCTCCGCGCGGCCAAAGCACATTTCTTATGCGTTCAAAGGATGTCGGTTTGATGCGGCGCCGGAACATGCAGGATCAATTCATAGGCCAAACGGGACAGGCGTAAAACAGGTGTGGCATATGCGTAAGTGTTAGGCGCCCGCTTGGCAAGGATTTTGCGCCCGATTTGCCCAAAAGGCGAACTCCTTCACAATCCTGTTTCATCCGCGTGCACGCTCAACGGTGTTGACCACAGGTGTCGCGCGCAATGCCGCGATGATGTTGGTCAGATGTTTGACGTCAACCACATCAATATCGATCAGCATTTCAAAGAAATCCTGCGTGCGGTTGGTGAAGCGAAGGTTGGTAATATTGCCGTGGTTCTTGGCAATCACGCTGGTAATTGAACTCAGCGCCCCCTGCTCATGCCCGACAGTCAGGCCAAGGCGCCCGATGAAATGTTCCGGCTCGCCATCATTGTCCCAGCCAACGTCAAGCCAGCGTTCAGGCTGCTCGGTAAAGGTTTCAAGCGTATCGCAATCAATTGTATGAATCGTGACACCCTTGCCGGTCGTAACGATGCCGACAATCCGGTCCCCCGGAAGCGGATGGCAGCACCCGGCATAGTGAACAGCCATGCCCGGGATCAGCCCCTTAAGCGGTATGGCGTGGTCATGTTTGCGATTGCGCGCACGTTCCAGCGGCACGACCTTGCGCGCGGTTTCGACATCTTTCGTGCCCGGGAAAACCGCATGAACAATCTCGCGGCCGGTATGGTGCCCTGCCCCGACTGACGCCAGAAGCGTATCTACACTTGGCAGTTTGAATATCTTCAGGACACCATCGATTGCCTTGTCGGAATAATCGTAACCTTCCTGCCGGAAGGCCTTTTGCAGAATGGCCTTTCCCAGATCCTTGTACTGGTCTTCCTGCTGCTGGCGGATGAAACGGCGGATACGCGCGCGCGCCTTGCCGGTCGCGACAAACCGTTCCCACGTGGGATTCGGTGTCTGCGCCTTCGAGGTTACGATTTCGACCTGATCACCATTATTCAGGGTCGTGCGCAACGGTACCATCGCGCCGTTCACTTTCGCCCCGACACAGGTGTCGCCGATATGGGTATGGATCATATAGGCAAAGTCGACAGGCGTGGCACCAGCCGGCAATGCAATCACATCGCCTTTCGGGCTGAAACAGAACACCTGATCCTGGAACATCGCAAGCTTGGTATGTTCAAGGAATTCTTCGGGTTCTGAGGCATGTTCAAGGATATCAAGCAGATCGCGCAGCCAGCGATACTGAACGCCTTCCTTGTTTTCATCCCCGCTGCCCTGTTTATAGGCCCAGTGTGCAGCCACACCGTTTTCGTTGACCTCGTGCATCTGCCGGGTGCGTATCTGCACCTCGATGCGATGATTTTCCGGGCCAAGTACGGTGGTATGAATGGATCGGTAGCCGTTCGGCTTGGGGGTCGATATGTAATCCTTGAACCGGCCCGGCACGACCTTGTAGTTGGCATGCAGATAGCCAAGAACCTCGTAGCATTGCGGCATGTCCTCGACCAGAACACGGAACGCCATGATATCGGACAGTTCACCAAAGGTGATGTTCTTGCGCTGCATCTTCTGCCAGATCGAATAAGGACGCTTTTCACGCCCGTAAATATCGACCGACAGCCCCTGACGGCTGATGACTTCTTTCAGCTCGCTGACAATGCGGTTGACGACATTGTCGTCCTTCTCGCGCAGGAACTCCAGTCGGGCACGGATCGAATCACGTGCTTCCTGATTGATATGCTGGAAGGCAAGGTCTTCAAGTTCTTCCTTGATGTCATGCATACCGATGCGTTCGGCAAGCGGCGCATAAATCTCGAGCGTTTCGGCGGCAATCCGCACCCGCTTTTCCGGTTTCGGGATGTAATGCAGCGTGCGCATGTTATGCAAACGGTCGGCAAGCTTCACCAGCAGAACCCGGATGTCCTCGGACATCGCCAGCAACAGTTTGCGGAAATTCTCTGCCTGTTTTGAGTCGGCAGATTTAAGCTCGATCTGGGTCAGCTTGGTCACACCATCGACCAGCTTCATGATGTTGCTGCCAAACAGCTTGGTAATTTCCTGCGGTGTTGCATCGGTGTCTTCGATGGTGTCGTGCAACAGTGCCGTGATGATCGTGTCGCAATCAAGTTTGTAGTTCGTCAGAATACCGGCGACTTCGATCGGATGGGAAAAATACGGGTCCCCATTGGCGCGCTTCTGTGAACCGTGTTTTTGGGTAGCATAGACATATGCCCGGTTCAGCGACGTTTCGCATGCATCCGGATCATAGGCCTTAACCCGTTCCACAAGTTCGTATTGGCGCATCATTCAGTGGCTTCTCCGTATTCGTCTGACGGGGCTAAATCCATACCCCTTCATAAGATAGTACGATTTGGATAAAAAAAAGCCACGGAAGATAATCACCGTGGCTTTTCTTTTGAAAGTTGTCTCAGAACAAGGTTACTTGACCTTATTCGTCTTCGTCAGCGGACGGGATGGTCACGCCAACCGAAGCATCTTCAATTGCTTCTGCCATCAGCTTCGGACCAAAATCGTCTTCGGCTTCTTCAGGCTCATCGGATTCCACATGCCGCTGCAAGCCGGAAACCATGCCATTGCGCAGATCGTCATAATCAACGGTCTGTTCTGCAATTTCGCGCAGGGCAACAACCGGGTTCTTGTCGTTGTCACGATCAATGGTCAGTTCGGCACCGGCCGAGATGTTGCGTGCACGCTGAGCTGCCAGCATCACGAGCTCGAAGCGGTTCGGAATCTTTTCAACGCAATCTTCGACGGTAACGCGCGCCATAAATGTCTCCAGAAATACTTTTGGGGTGTCCAGACCGGACTTTATAGCGTCGCATTTGGATTGTTGCAACAGCGAAGCCGTCCGGATGGGAAGGTTTTTAGCGGTTCTTTACGCATATCAGGATTGTTTGCGGATTTCCTGATCCGCCGGAAGTGCCCCGATCAAATCATCAATCGACTGACAAAGCTGCGGATGCTGCCAGTTCGGAACGATATCGCGAAGCGGCAGCAGAACGAACGCCCGTTGGTGCATGCGCGGATGGGGCACCTGAATACCACCCTGCTCGATCACCAGATCATCGCCATAGGCAATCAGATCAAGATCGATGGCACGCGCCTCGTTTCTTTCGCGCCGAACGCGGCCAAACTCGGCCTCAACCTTGTGTAAACGCGCCAGAAGATCATGCGCGCCCAAAACCGTTTCAAGCCGCGCAACGCCATTGACATACCAGGGCTGGTCCGAAACCGGAACCGGGGCGGTCTCGTAGAACGGGGATACATTTGCCACAGAAATGTCGCCATCCTCCGCCAATCGTTTAAGGGCCGCTTTCAATGTATCGGCAGGCGCCCCATATTCCTCGGTAGGAAGATTGGCGCCAAAGGCGATCAGGATCACCCTGTCATTACGGGCAGTGTCGTTGTTCATGGTCGGCTTGCTCACGAAACGGGCTGTTGCACATCATTTGCGGGGATGCTGGCGCATAACTACGGAAGCGATCCCGTTGTGTCCACGATATTTTCGCCCTTTCTTTGTGTGCAGTTGCACGGTAAAAAAGTCGGCGTTTCCCGAATTTTGGAAACGGCATTATTAAAAAGCTATGTTTGAGGAATTTTCAGATGATTTTTTACCCGCAGGAACGCATCGGGCTGTTCATTGACGGCTCGAACCTCTATGCCGCGGCCAGAGCACTTGGTTTCGACATAGATTACAAACGCTTGCTGGATCTTTTTGCACAAAAGGGTCAACTGATCCGTGCCTTCTACTACACCGCGCTGATCGAAGATCAGGAATACTCCCCCATCCGTCCGCTGGTCGACTGGCTTGACTATAATGGCTACACCATGGTCACCAAACCGACCAAGGAATTCACCGATGCCGCCGGTCGCCGGAAAATCAAGGGCAACATGGATATCGAGCTTGCGATCGATGTCATGGAAATGGCCCAGCATCTTGATCATGTTGTCATTTTCTCGGGCGATGGCGATTTCCGACGTCTTGTCGACGCGGTTCAGCGCAAAGGTGTTCGTGTTACCGTTGTATCGACCGTCAAATCGAATCCCCCGATGGTTGCCGACGAACTGCGTCGTCAGGCCGACAACTTTATCGAACTGACCGAACTGGAAGGCACAATCGCGCGCAAGGTTCAGCAACGTCGCGAAGATGACCATCCGGATTTTGACGATCATCCGCAACATCCTGATCTTGATGAAATTGATTTCGATTAATCTCCTCTTTTGTTGATTAAATGACCGGGCGCAGAACAAATTGCGCCCGGCAAACTGTCGGACACGCCATGACCACCTATCTTCAACCCGACAGGGACTGCCAACTTTGCCCGCGCCTTGTTGATTTTCGCCGTGCCAATCAGGCAAAATTTCCCGATTTCTATAACGGTCCGGTTCGCCCTTTTGGGCCCATTGATGCCCGCCTGCTTGTGGTTGGACTTGCACCGGGCTTAAAGGGGGCGAATGCAACCGGTCGCCCGTTTACCGGCGATTACGCCGGTGATCTTCTTTATGACACGCTCAGGAAATTCGGTTTTGCCAAGGGCACCTATGCAAAACGTCCGGATGACGGACTTGAACTGATTGATTGCCGGATCACCAATGCCGTCAAATGCGTGCCGCCGGAAAACAAGCCGACAGGCCCCGAAGCCAATACCTGCCGTCCCTTCCTGATCAGCGAATTTGGCGCGATGAAAAACCTTTCGGCCATTCTGTGCCTTGGACAGGTTGCCCATCAGGCCATGTTGCGCACCTTTGGCCTGAAGCTTTCATCCCTGAAATTCGGTCATGGTGCATCCCATCAAATGGAAAATGGCATCACACTGTTTGATAGCTATCACTGTTCGCGCTACAACACCCAGACCTATCGCCTGACGCCGGAGATGTTTGAAAACGTCTTTGCCGATATCCGCGCACATCTGGACCGTTAAATTGCCTGATACAGCACCCCTACCCGACCTGCTCGACCGACCCATGCAACGTCTGCCGATTGACGTTCTGCGCGAAGTATTCGGCTATGACAGTTTCCGTGGCCAGCAGGCCGAAATCATCGACCATGTGATTGCCGGCAACGATGCACTGGTTCTGATGCCAACGGGTGGTGGCAAATCCCTGTGTTATCAGATTCCCGCCCTGTGTCGCCCCGGAACCGCCGTTGTTGTGTCACCACTGATTGCGCTAATGAAGGATCAGGTCGACGCACTAAGCCAGCTTGGCGTCAAGGCGGCCTTTATAAATTCAACACTTACGCCCGAAGCTGCACGCGAAATAGAAACCCGTGCGGTTGATGGCGATATCGATCTGCTTTACGTGGCACCTGAACGGTTTGCGACGGATCGTTTTCTGAACCTGCTTGACCGGATCAGCATATCGCTGTTCGCGATTGACGAAGCCCATTGCGTTTCGCAGTGGGGGCATGATTTCCGGCCGGAATATCGCAGGCTTGATCTGCTGCCAACGCGCTTCCCGCATGTGCCGCGTGTTGCCCTGACCGCAACGGCAGATACCCCGACCCGCAAGGACATTGCCGAAAACCTGCATCTGACGAATGCGCAATGTTTTCTGACCGGTTTTGACCGACCCAATATCACCTACCGGATCGAAACAAAGGGCAATTCAAAACAGCGCCTTCTGTCGTTCCTGAACCGGGAACATCCCGAAGATGCCGGCATCGTCTATTGCCTGTCTCGCCGCAAAACCGAAGACGTTGCCCAATGGCTGTCCGATAACGGGCGCCCCGCCTTGCCCTATCACGCCGGACTGACACAGGAAACAAGGCAGCTTCATCAGGACAGGTTCCTGCGCGAAGACGGTCTGATCATTTGCGCAACGGTTGCCTTTGGCATGGGGATCGACAAGCCGAATGTCCGCTTTGTCGCCCATCTGAACCTGCCCAAAAGCATGGAAGCCTATTATCAGGAAACCGGCCGTGCGGGCCGCGACGGCCTTCCGGCCAATGCATGGATGAATTACGATCTGTCCGATATCGTTTCCATCCGCTCCATGCTGGCATCATCTGACGCACCTGACAGTCAGAAGCGCATTGAAAGCCGCAAGCTTGATGCCTTGGTCGGCCTTGCCGAAACCACAAAATGCCGTCGCCAGGTCATTTTGTCCTATTTCGGTGAAGAAGACGCAAAACCCTGCGGCAATTGCGATACCTGTCTTGAGCCGGTTGATACCTGGGACGCAACAGATGCATCCCGCAAGGCACTCTCAGCGGTCTACCGCACCGGACAGCGGTTCGGTCCGGCCCACATCATCGAAGTCCTGATGGGACGTAAAACCGAAAAAATCCGCCAAAACAATCATGACGATCTTTCCGTCTATGGTATCGGCAAGGATGTTTCCCAACCGCAATGGCGATCTGTTTTCCGCCAGTTGCTTGCCATGGGCTATCTTCAGGTTGATGTCGAAGGCCATGGTGGTGTTTACCTGACCGAGGAATCCCGTCCTGTGCTGCGCGGCGAGAAAGTCGTTGAAATGCGCAAGGATCCGGGCGAAAGCAAACGTGCCATGACCAAGCGGCTGCGTGATTTCGATACCGAGTTCGAGAGCGAGGAAGACCGCGATCTGTGGGAACGCCTGCGCAACCTGCGCCGCGAGCTTGCCAGCAGCCAGAATGTCCCGCCCTATGTCATTTTCAGTGACAGAACGCTTTGGGAAATGGTCCGGTTCAAACCGCGGACATTGCAGGATATGGCATCGATCAATGGTGTCGGCGTCAAGAAACTGGACCAGTATGGTCTTGTTTTTCTTGATGTCATGGATGGACGGCGCTGATCCGGACCGGCATCAAGCCCCGGCCAGAGCTTCCTTGATTGCGCTCACAACCGCATCATCTTCCGGCTTGATCCGGGTGGCAAAACTGGCAACCAGATTGCCGTTCGGATCGACCAGATATTTGTGGAAGTTCCATTTCGGGGCCTGATCGCTGCCAAGTTCCGCCTCCGCCCATTTAAAGAACGGATGCGCATCGTCTCCACGAACCGACTGTTTGGTGGTCATCGGGAAATCGACATCAAAATTGACGGTGCAGAAATCCTTGATTTCACTGTCATCGGCATATTCCTGCCCACCAAAATCACCCGATGGAACTCCCAGAACAACCAATCCATCCGCCTGGTATTCCGACCAGAGTGCCTGAAGCCCGGTATATTGCGGTGTATAGCCACACATCGACGCGGTATTGACGACCAGAACCGCCTTGCCGCGATAATCCGCAAGATTGATTTCTCCCCCGTCAATTGATGGGAATGAAAAATCGTGAGCATTCATCGCTTTATCGCCAGCCATGGCAGAATTTCCAATCATCAGGCAAATCAGTCCACATAAACCGGACTTCAACAGATTCCGCATTCCGTTTTCGAAAGTTCTGATTTTCCTAGCCATATCGCTCTTCCGTCCATGGATCGGCATTATTGTGATAGCCACGTACTTCCCAAAATCCGGGTTTGTCGGTTTTGGAAAATGTTATCTGCTTCACCCATTTGGCACTTTTCCAGAAATACAGCTTGGGGATGATCACGCGAACCGGGCCGCCATGTTCCTCGGTCAGTGGCGCATCTTCCCAATGATGGGCAAGTAAAACATCATCATCGAGAAACTGATCAATCCGCACATTGGTCGTATAACCGTCGTGGGCGGTGAAAAGTACATGACGGGCATCTGATGTCGGCTTTACCAGATCGGCAAGCGACAAGGCAGACACACCCTGCCAGTGATTGTCGTAACGCGACCAACTGGTAACACAATGAATATCGTTCTTTGCCATAAAGGGCGGTAGATCAAGCAACTGGCTGAAATCAAGCGTGACCGGGTTTTCAACCTCGCCGTCAATCGTCAGGCGAAACTCATCCGTTCCGACATGTGGCGTGATGCCAAGATCAAGCACCGGCCAGTCTTTGACCTCGCGCTGGCCGGGTGGCAGGCGATTTTCATGGGCATGATCGGCCTTTCCCGTCAAAAGACGGCCGTTTTCCGCCCATTTCTGTTTCGCTTCGATCAGCTTTTGCTTGATCTTGCCACTGAAACCATCAGCCATTCATCATCCTCCCTGACCACATCATACGAAAAATGGCGCAGTCATGTTCACCATGTCTGCGCCATTTATGCATTCTATCGCCATTGGCAAGCAATACACATGCTTGCGAGGCAGGACTATTATCCGAAATCCCGCATGATCCGGGCTTTGTCACGCTGCCAGTCACGTTCCTTGACCGCTTCGCGCTTGTCAGCCTTTTTCTTGCCTTCCGCGATCGCCAGTTCAAGCTTGGCGATGCCGCGGTCATTGAAATAAAGCTTTACCGGAACAAGGGTGAACCCCTTTTTGTTCAGGGCGTCGCTCATTTTCGTGATTTCACGTTTATGCAAAAGCAGTTTGCGCGGACGGCGTTCTTCATGGCCGAACGGCATCTTGCTTTGATATTCCGGGATATAGGCATTGATCAGCCAGATCTCGCCGTTCTTTTCTTCGGCATAGGATTCCTGAATGTTCCCCTTGCCGTCACGAAGCGATTTGACCTCGGTCCCGCGCAGGGCGACCCCGGCTTCAAAAGTTTCCGTCAGGAAAAAATCGAAACGGGCCCGCCTGTTTTGCGCGACGACCTTGGTATTGCTGTCTTCTTTTTTCGGTGCCATTACAACAACTTGTAGGCCGAAATTAATCCCTTAGGACAAAATTCCGGCATTGCGCAGCGCGGTTTCGACACGCTGCTTGGATTCTTCGGTAATCTCGACCATCGGCAAACGCATGTGGCTGCCGCAAAGGCCAAGAAGCTCGGCTGCATATTTGACCGGCCCCGGGCTGGTTTCACAGAACATTGCCTTGTGAACCGGCAGAAGTCGATAATTCAACTCCTGAACCTTGGCGATGTTCCCGGCTGCCCATGCGGTATGCAATTCCGCGCAAAGCTTCGGTGCGATGTTGGACGTGACCGAAATGCAGCCATGACCACCCTGTGCCAGGAACGGAACGATGGTGCCATCTTCGCCCGACAACTGGCAGAAATCCGCCCCTGCCGCCAAACGCGTCAATGCCGGACGTTCCAGATCGCTGGTCGCGTCTTTTACCCCGACGATACGCGGCAGCTTCGAAAGCTGCGCCATCGTATCAACAGACATGTCCACGACCGAGCGGCCCGGAATGTTGTAGATCACGATCGGAATGTCGGTCGCGTCATGGATCGCCTTGTAATGCGCATAAAGACCGCGCTGACCGGGCTTGTTATAATAAGGCGTCACCACAAGTGCCGCATCCGCCCCGGCATTCTGGGCATGGCGGGTCAGCGAAATCGCCTCTGCGGTCGAATTTGAACCGGTTCCGGCAATAACCGGGCCGCGGCCCTTGGCAACTTCAAGTGCCAGTTCGACAACGCGGTGGTGTTCCGCATGGCTCAAAGTCGGCGATTCACCTGTGGTTCCGACCGGCACAACACCGGTCGTGCCCTGTTTAAGCTGCCAATCCACAAACGACTGGAACGCTTTCTCATCGATTGCACCATCCTGTGTGAACGGTGTAATCAAAGCGGTAATCGAACCCTTAAACATCGATATCTCCAAATCTTATCGTGGATTGAAAGCGACGCGAAAATAGCGGCTGTTAAGGCATCCCGCAAGCGTCTGTATACATTAAAGCGCGCCTTGTTTGATCAAGGTTACTCTTTCCTCTCACGACCGATTGGCAATTGACTGTTTCACTGCCATAATAAGGCTGTCTGGAGCGCATTACCTGCCGCAAGGCAAAAGGGGAAATTTAAATGGCGCATGCGTCTTTCCGTGGTGTTTCGATCTGCGCATTGGCACTCGGTGTAATCACTTTTCTGGCGCCGATTGGCGATAAGGCATACGCAGCAGGTCAGGATGAAAACATTCTGACAGAACTGCCGCCGTCACCGGCATTCTCATCTGTCAGCCGTGCGCGGCTTAATGTGTTTCTTGATGCGCTGGAAGACGGCCGCACAAAAACATTCGAAAAACTTCTTCCGAACTTTGATGACCCGCTGCTGCAAAAAGCCAGCGAATGGATGTGGCTGATCAGCCCGAATTCCGGTCGCAGCTTCGAAGAAATCACAAATTTCATTGATGCCAACCCGAAATGGCCCAGTCAGGCTCTGCTGCGTCAGCGCGCCGAAGAAGCCATGACAGATGCCGTACCCAACGATGTGGTGCTGGCATGGTTCAAGCGGTCTGCGCCGGTTACGGCAGACGGTGCCACCCGGCAGATAAAGGCCCTCCTCGCGTCTGGCGAAACCGACGCTGCGACCACTTTGATCCGCAACAGTTGGGTACACGAGAATTTCGGAACCGGTCAGGAAAAACGTTTTCTGGATCGTTACGGCAAATATATCGATCAGGAAACCCATCAGCAGCGTCTTGACCGCCTTCTATGGGAAGGCCGTCTTGGCCCGGCGAGCCGTACCGAAAAATATGTCAGCAAGGATTATCTTTTGCTGGCCAAGGCACGTGCAGCCCTGCGGTCGCTCGACCCCGGTGTTGACGGCGCAATCAACCGTGTCCCAAAGAAATACCAGAACGATCCGGGCCTTATCTATGAACGCGTTCGCTGGCGCCGGATCAAGGACCGCGATCAGGAAGCACGTGATTTGCTGCTCTCGCAGGCCAATGACCTCGCCTATATATCGATCCGCCCGCAATACTGGTGGATCGAAAAGGCCATTCTGGCCCGTCGTGCCCTTCAGAAAGGCCACATTACCGATTCCTATCGTCTGGTTGCCAACCATGGCCAAAGCGATGCCGGTGATATTGCCGAAGCCGAATGGTTTGCCGGCTGGATCGCGCTGGAGTTCCTGGGCGATGCGCGCATTGCCCTGACCCATTTCCAGAACCTGTATGACGTGGTGCAATACCCGATCAGCCAGGCGCGCGGTGCCTATTGGGCGGGGCGCGCCAATGATGCGATTGGTGACAAGGACAAGGCGCGCGAATGGTACAAACTTGCCGCCGACCATGCCCATACTTTCTATGGTCAGCTGGCAATTGACGCATTGGGCGTCAAACCAAGCTACTCTGTCGAGCAACCGATCCCGACAGAACAGCAACGTGCCGATTTCGAATCACAGGAACTGACACAGGTAACCCGCAAGCTCGGCGAGATGGGGCTTGGCAATATCATTCGCCCGTTTGTCATGGCACTTGTCTATGCGCATGACGAACCCGAATATCTTGCAATGGCAACCGATCTTGCGCGCGAATACGGCCGTGCCGACCTTGCGATTATCGCCGCCAAGCGCAGCATCCGTACCGGCAGCGGCTATCTTGATGCAGCCTACCCCGTTCATGAACAGGTGCCGCTTGGTCATAATCCCGACCCGGCACTGGTTCATGCAATCATGCGTCAGGAAAGCCTGTTTAACCCCGAAGCCGTATCGTCTGCCGGGGCACGGGGCCTGATGCAGTTGATGCCGGCAACCGCAGAACGCATGGCCAAGGATCTTAAACTGGATTACGAAACATCACGCCTGACTAGCGACCCGGGATTTAACATCTCGCTCGGGCGGGAATATCTGACACGCCTGCTGGACCGTTGGGATGGCGAGGAAATCCTGACCATCGCCAGCTATAATGCTGGTCCAAGCCGCGTTCGTCAGTGGATTGCCGAATATGGTGATCCGCGGGATGCAGATGTTGATCCCGTCGACTGGATTGAAATGATTCCCTATAGCGAAACACGCAATTACGTTCAGCGGGTTATGGAAGGCACCTATGTCTATCGCCGCCGCTTCGCACGTGATGAAATCGCCATGGGTCAACAGGAAGAAGCACCATCAGATTCCCAATGATCTTGTGGAACCGGCCGCATAGAACGGCGTTAACTTGACGTTTGCGGTTTGGTAAAGATAACACCATATTTGATCGAACCCTGTCCGACAGATGAGGCCAGAGAAAATGTCAGAAAATGCACTTACGTCCTGCCGCGCATTCGTTTTCGATGCCTATGGTACCCTTTTCGACGTTGGATCGGCTGTGAACCGGTTCAAGGGAACGATTGGCGATGAAGGAGACCGGCTATCAAGCATCTGGCGCCAAAAGCAGCTTGAATATACGTGGTTGCGCAGTCTGATGGGTGACTTCACCGATTTCTGGAGCGTCACGGGCGACGCCCTTGATTACGCCATGGCGGCAATCGGTAAAAAAGACCCTGCCCTTCGGGCAAAGCTGATGGAAACCTATCTGTCGCTTGATACATTCCCCGAAGTCGTCGAAACACTGAAGACGCTTAAATCGCAGGGACATAAACTTGCGATCCTGTCAAATGGTGCCAAACATATGCTGATATCGGCGGCCAAATCGTCCGGTATTCTGGCACTGTTTGATCAGATCATCTGTGTCGACGACCTTAAAACCTACAAACCGCACCCGGATGTTTATCAGCTTGCCGTTGATCAGCTGGAACTTTCCCCGGCTGAAATATCGTTCCAGTCATCGAACGGCTGGGATATTGCCGGTGCCGGGCATTTCGGCTTCCGCACGGCATGGATCAACCGCACACAGCAACCGATGGAACGCCTGTCGCATAGCGCAGACGTGGTTCTAAAGGGGTTGGACGAATTGCTGCCCCTGGTCGCACAACCGGAAAAAGCATAAGCCCCCGAGTATAATCAGGTCGGATAAAGAAAACCCGGAAAAGCGGCATATCGCTTTTCCGGGTTTTTCTTTTTGCTGGCATCGGTGAAAGATCACCAGCAGCGATGTTTATTGTTTGTGTTCTTTTTTCACGTTCGCCGCAACGATCTGGCCTGCCTGAATGACGGTAAGACCGCCCTCTTCAACGGCACCTTCGATACGACGGCAATGGCCTTCGATATGGGCGCCCGGCTCAATCGACAGGCTTTCATGAAGAATATCACCCAACATACGGGCTGTTTCTGCCAGTGAAACATCACGGGCGCGAACCTGGCCGGTGACGGAACCGCATATACGGACTTTTTCGGCAACGATCTCGCCGCGCACTTCGCCATGCTGGCCGATAGTAAGATTGCGCGTGCGAATGTCGCCATTCACAAACCCGTCGACCTGAACGTCAGATTCAGAAATCAGGTCGCCAGTAACCCGAAGGTCGGAATTGATAATCGACAGGCCGCCTTTTTTCTCGGAAGCCGAATTATGGGAACTATTCGTTCCCTGCTGTGTCTTGCTCGTTTTTGAAAACATAATGTCCCGCCTCAATGAACTTGATGGGGTCTACCGGCTTGTCGTGAACCAGAACTTCATAGTGCACGTGGCTTCCGGTACTGCGGCCAGTACTTCCCATCAATGCGATTTTGCCCTTTAAATTCACTTCGTCGCCCTTCTTGACGAGGACCTTGTATAGATGTCCGAAACGGGTTCGAAGGCCGTCACCATGGTCAATTTCAACCATCTTCCCGTATTTTCCGCTCCATCCGGCGAACACCACCTTTCCAGGGGCCGTCGCGTGGATTGGTGTCTTCATGGGCCCGGCAAGATCAACACCGGAATGAAAAGCCCATTTGCCGTTGATCGGGTCCTTGCGCTTCCCAAAAGGACTGGAAAGATAATAGGAATCCGCAGGTTCCCCCAACGGGGTTCTTTTAATTCGGTCATGCAGACTTACCAGCTGATCCATACGATCCCCGACGGCAAGTGCGGCATTCACAAACTGTTCGTCCTCGGGATGCTCGGGCTCGAACGCCACGAACGGTCCGCCAACACCACCGGCAACTTCGGCACTTCCCGGCGCCTGCGGCTTCATCGGTGGTGTTATGATCTCGTCAACCGTAAGACCGGTCATCTCAAGAACCGATTCCAGTTCCAGAATGGTGCTGTCTGCGGTTTCCGCCACGCGCTGCATCGCCTGCTTCTGGATGGTGTGCAGATCGGCAATACGCTGACGTGCTTCACCAAGTTCCGATTGCAGTTTTTTCGAACGCTGCATGGCCTGGTCACGTTCACGCATCACACGTGACATAACCGTTTCAACCGTTTCCAGTTCATCGCGCAAGGCAAGATTGCGGTTGGTAATACCGTCAATCTGGGTCTGCAGCGCGTTCATCTGGTTATCCATTGATGTCCGCAACGCGGAAATCCGGACCTTTTCCTTTTCACTGACAGCCAGCTTCGAGGTGTAATCCTGAACCCGCGCCTGCAGCATCAAATTCTTTTCAGCCATCGACAGAAGATTGCGATGGGTATCTTCCATCTGTGACGTGATCTCGCCAAAGCGGCGCTGACTCTCCGTCACCCGGGCGATCAGTTGGTTGTAGGAAAGCTCACTGCGAAACAGCTGTTCTTCACGCGCGGCAAGCCGTTGGTCTAGATACCAGGAATAACCCGATACCCCGACCGACCATGTGATCGCAATCACCCCGATTGATGCCAGCATTAGCTGAGCGTATTTACCGAGACGTAGCTGGGAAACGGAATCATTGGATCGGATAAGTATCTGCCGATCCGGAAACCATTTTTCCAACAGGCGACGCGCGCGTTCCAACGCCGACATATTCAGTGTCTAACCCCTATTTGCCCAAAATTGCCCGTTCGATATGAAATCGACGCACAACCAGTTTTTTTTCAGACCCCGGCTGAATATCTATTTTCTTTACGCTACCTGTTAGCGCGAAGACAGGCAAGCACGTTAACACATCCTTAAAGGCAAAAAATTCATCTGCTTTGCACATCAATATGTTACTCAATGGTCTTCCGATACAATCACCAGCGTTCAAAACATGCGTTTATCCCAATTCATGCTGACCTGTGCCGCGACATGGTTTTACAGCGGACGAACCACCAAGGCTCCCGGCACGATGGGATCACTCGCCGCGGTTCCCGTTGGCTGGGCCATTGCCGTCCTTTTGGGATATCCGGCCCTTTTGGCCGGGATTGTCATCGTCTTTGTCGCCGGGATTCCCATTGCGCATAAATACAGCGAAATGATCGGTGTTCACGATCCGGGCGAAATTGTTATCGACGAGGTTGCGGGGCAATGGCTTTGCATTCTTGTTGTACCCTTGGGTAACGGGTTCGCCGATCTTGCCTGGCTTGCCGCGGCTTTTGTCATGTTCAGGATTTTCGACATTCTGAAACCCTGGCCGATCCGCTGGATTGACCGCCGGATCAGTGGTGGTTTTGGCATCATGCTTGATGACATCCTTGCCGGTGTTTTTGGCATGATCATACTGATCGGCATTCGCTACTTCGTGGGAGTTTGACCCTCATGCAAATCGAACCGGACATACTTGCTGACGCGGCAAAGCTGATTACCCTTTGCAGGGCAAAAGGCGAAATGATCGCAACCGCAGAATCCTGCACTGGTGGTTTGATTGCCGGTGGTTTAACCGCGGTTGATGGAAGTTCGTCAGTGGTTGATTGCGGCTTTGTGACCTATTCGAACGAAGCCAAGAACGGTCTGATTGGCGTTGCGCAGGAACTTCTGGACAAGCATGGCGCAGTATCGGAACCGGTAGCCATCGCAATGGCCGAAGGTGCTCTGGCCCGCGCACCATTGGCGACCATGGCGATTGCTGTGACCGGCATCGCCGGGCCGGGCGGTGGATCGGAAGAAAAACCTGTCGGACTTGTCCATCTTGCCTGTGCGGGGAACGATCGCCCTGCCCTGCATCGTCGCCGGATTTATGATGGCGATCGGCATGTGGTTCGCAAGGCAACGATCCTCGAAGCCTATGACATGCTTTCCGAAATGGCTGGCAAATCGAAATAGGTCCGTACCGGAAAGTCAATTCCCGACACGTGACCATGAAATTACGAACCGGACGGTGTCGAGCTGTTCGGCTCGCCATAAACCTGATGGGCGCGGGTTTCAAATGCACCAACCATCAGTTTGACGGCCTCGTTGAACACAACCCCGATCATCTTCTGCAACAGGGCAGAACGGAATTCGAAATCGACAAAGAAGTCGAGCCAAGTGCCACCATCCTCTGCCGGTTCAAACACCCAGTGATTGTTAAGGTACTTGAACGGTCCTTGGAGATACTCGACGTCGACCCGATCCGGGCGCTGCAGGGTGACTTTTGATGTGTATTTCTCGCGAAACATTTTGAAACCGATCACCAGATCGGCATGCAAAACATCCCCGTTACGCTTGCGTACACGCGATGCCACACACCATGGCAGGAATTCCGAATAGGAATCGATATCCGCGACGAGGTCAAACAGCTGTTCCGGCGTATAGGGCAGTTTCCTGCGCTCCGCATGCGTCGGCACCCTGATCTCCTTTGTCGTCGCGTGTATCGTCTGAAATGTGGCGCACTTATTGTGCCGCAGCGTTTGCCTGCATTCTGGCTTTGGCTTCATCCGCCGCAGCAAGCTTTCTTTCGCGTGCCTTGCGCAACTCTTCAAAGTCGCGGTCCGCGTGATAGCTGGAACGTGTCAACGGGGTTGCCGACACCATCAGGAACCCTTTGCCGCGTGCCATGGATGCATAATCCTTGAACTCGTCCGGGGTCACAAAGCGGTTGACCGGCTCGTGCTTAAGGGTTGGCTGCAAATACTGCCCAATCGTCAGGAAATCGACATCGGCAACACGCAGATCATCCATGACCTGAGCCAGTTCATGGCGTTCCTCACCAAAACCAACCATCAGGCCGGATTTCGTAAAGATCGTCGGATCAATCTGTTTGACGCGATCGAGAATACGCAGCGACTGGTAATAACGCGCGCCCGGACGGATCGAGGTATAAAGCCTGGGAACGGTTTCAAGGTTATGGTTGAAAACGTCCGGCCGTGCACGGGCAACAATTTCGACCGCACCGGGTTTATCACGGAAGTCCGGCGTCAGAATTTCAATGGTGGTTTCCGGCGATTTATGACGGATCGCTTCGATCACGCGGGCAAAATGCGCTGCCCCGCCATCGGCAAGATCGTCACGGTCAACCGAGGTGATCACGACATGCTTAAGCGCCATGTCGGCAACCGCCATCGCAAGGTTTTCCGGCTCGAACGGGTCAAGAGCACCGGGCATCCCGGTCTTGACGTTGCAGAACGAACAGGCACGCGTGCAGGTATCCCCCATAATCATGAAGGATGCATGCTTCTTCTGCCAGCATTCGCCGATATTCGGGCAGGCTGCCTCTTCGCAAACGGTATGCAGATTAAGGCCACGCGCAAGTTCACGCGTTTCCTGATACCCCTTCGAGGTTGGCGCCTTGACGCGAATCCATTCCGGCTTGCGTCCGGATGGACGATCCGGGCGTTTCTGCTTTTCCGGGTGACGAAGTGCTTGGGCTTCGTTGCGCGCCGTCGACATAGAGTTACCTCCGAAGGATTGGACGGGCGGCAATGTGCCGCCACGTCACGCATTTGTCAAACCGACAATCGTCCAAAACGGTCATACCGGGCATGTTCACCCGGTACGACGCAATATTCTAGAAGTGGATCGCACGCCCATAGGCGTCAAGGACCGACTCATGCATCATTTCCGACAGGGTCGGATGCGGGAAGACCGTATGCATCAGGTCTTCTTCCGTCGTTTCAAGACCCATCGCCACGACAAAGCCCTGAATAAGCTCGGTCACTTCCGCACCAACCATGTGCGCACCAAGCAATTCACCGGTCTTGGCATCAAACACGGTTTTGACCAGACCTTCGGCCTCGCCCAGTGCAACCGCCTTGCCATTGCCGATGAACGGGAATTTACCGACCTTGACGTCGTAACCTGCTTCCTTGGCCTTGGCTTCGGTCAGGCCGACACTTGCCACCTGCGGATGGCAATAGGTGCAACCCGGGATCTTGCGCGGATCAAGCGGATGAACGCCTTTGACACCGGCAATCTTTTCAACGCAGATCACACCTTCATGTTCTGCCTTGTGCGCCAGCATCGGCGGGCCAGCAACGTCACCAATGGCATAGATACCCGGCTCTGCGGTTGCTGAATATTCATCCGTGCCGATCACATTACGATCAACCTTCACCTTGGTCGTTTCAAGGCCAAGATTTTCGGTATTGCCGATCACGCCAACCGCGGAAATCACGCGATCAACGGTCAATTCCTGTTTCTTGCCGTCTTTGGTTTCAATCGTGACGACAACATTGTCCGCATTGCGTTTAAGGTTTGCGACCTTGGCTTCGGTCAGGATTTTCATCCCGTCCTTGGTCATCATCTTCTGCGCAAGTGCGGCAACTTCCTTGTCTTCGACCGGCATGATCTGCGACATGATCTCGACCACCGTCACATCCGCACCCATGGTGTGATAGAAGCTGGCAAATTCGATACCAATCGCACCCGAACCGACAACCACAAGGCTTTTGGGCATCTTGTCGGGCGTCATCGCCTTTTTGTAGTCCCAGACCACCTTGCCATCGGCCTCAAGGCCCGGCAGGGACCGCGCCCGCGCACCGGTCGCAATGATATAATTCTTTGCGGTATAGGTACCGGCATCCTTGCCTTCGACATTGATCTTTTTCGGACCGTCGAATTTGGCTTCGCCGTTGATCACGGTGACCTTGTTCTTCTTCAGAAGATGGCCAACACCGCCCGAAAGCTGCTTTGAAACACCACGCGAACGCTGAATGACCGCATCAATATCAAAGGAAGGCTTTTCGCATGACAGACCGAATGACTTGGCATGCTGCATGTTGCGATAGACTTCTGCCGAACGCAGCAGCGCCTTGGTCGGGATGCAACCCCAGTTCAGACAGATACCGCCGAGATGTTCGCGTTCGACAACTGCGGTTTTCAGGCCAAGCTGTGCGGCACGAATGGCCGTGACATAGCCACCGGGACCCGCGCCAATAACGATTACGTCAAAATTGTTATCCGCCATCGTAAGATCTCCTTCGCCTGCCCGTTACCGGTTACAGGTCTTGAAATTCAAATGCTTGCGGGGACTGTTTAAAGTCCCCGCGCAATTTCCGAACCTCAGAGCAACATGCTCAGCGGATCTTCGATCAGCTTTTTGAATTCAGCCATGAATTCAGCACCGACCGCACCATCGACCACACGGTGGTCGACCGAAAGCGTGCAGCTCATGACGGTGGCGATTGCCAGTGCGCCGTCCTTGACGACCGCGCGCTGTTCACCGGCACCAACGGCCAGAATGCAGCCCTGCGGCGGGTTGATGATGGCGGAGAATTCCTTGATACCGAACATGCCAAGGTTGGAGACAGAGAATGTCCCGCCCTGGAATTCTTCCGGTTTCAGCTTGCCTTCGCGTGCCTTGCCAGCCAGCGCCTTCATCTCGGTCGAGATTTCGGCAAGCCCCTTACCACCCGCATTGCGGATAACCGGGGTGATCAGGCCGCCATCGATGGCAACAGCAACCGAAATGTCCTGCTGCTTGCACTGCAGGATGGCTGCGTCGGTCCAGACCGCATTGGCCGCCGGAACACGCTTGAGCGCGATGGATGCGGCACGAATAACGAAATCGTTGACCGATACCTTAACGCCCTCGCCGGCTTTCTCGTTAAGCTGTTTGCGGGTCGCGAGCAGATTGTCGAGTTCGCAATCGACCGTCAGGTAGAAATGCGGAACCTGCTGTTTGGACTGGGTCAGGCGACGGGCAATAACCTTGCGCATCGAGCTGTTCGGGATTTCTTCGTATTCCGGAAGGCCGGTCAGATCCGGGTTCCAGCCAGACGCCGCCGGTGCCTGCGGGGCTGCTGCCGGTTTGTCGGCAGCGGGCGCCGAAGCAGCAGCTTTATCCGCCGGTTTGGACGACATCGCAGCCTCGACATCGCGTTTGACAACGCGACCGCGCGGGCCGGAGCCTTCTACCTTGCCAAGATCAACGCCTTCGTTCGCCGCAATACGACGCGCAAGCGGGCTTGCCTTGACACGATCCCCACCGGAAACCGGTGCGGCAGGTGCCTGACCTTTGGCCGGGGCGGCATCTGATTTCGACTCTTCTTCCTGTTTCGGCGCTTCTGCGGCCGGTGCAGCACCGCCAGTAGACGCCGCAGACGTGTCCGCACCGTCAAGCGCACTTGCATCTTCGCCTTCTTCAAGAAGAAGGGCGATGACCTCGTTCACGGCAACGCCTTCGCTGCCTTCGGAAACAAGGATTTTGCCGATTTTGCCTTCGTCGACGGCTTCAACTTCCATCGTGGCTTTATCGGTTTCGATTTCGGCAATGACGTCACCCGATTCAACGGTGTCGCCTTCCTTGACAAGCCATTTCGCCAAGGTGCCTTCGGTCATGGTCGGCGACAGCGCCGGCATCAATATTTTAACAGGCATGAACGCAATCTCCCGGTAACGGGGCGGCGCGGGTTTGCCGCGCCCTGCCCCTGTCCGTTTTACTTAGCGATAGCAAACGGCCTTGGCCGCATCGACGATGTGTTGCTCCTGCGGAAGTGCAAGCACTTCGAGGTTGGCAGCATATGGCATCGGAACATCTTCACCGGTAACGCGCACAACCGGCGCGTCCAGATAATCAAACGCATGTTCCATGATGACCGATGCGATCTCGGCACCGATACCGGCAAAGTGCCAGCCTTCTTCACAGGTGACGATACGGTTGGTTTTCATGACCGAACGAACGATGGTGTTCACATCCAGCGGACGAATGGTTCGCAGGTTGATCACCTCGGCCGAAATGCCCTGTTCTGCCAGTTGCTCGGCCGCTTTCAGTGCCTTGCCCACCATGATCGAGAAGGCAACGATGGTCACATCGGTACCTTCGCGTTCGATCTTTGCCTGGCCGATCGGCAGAACGAAATCATCATCATCAGGCACTTCGAAGCTCTGCCCGTAAAGAATTTCGTTTTCAAGGAAGACAACCGGGTTCGGGTCGCGGATGGCGGCCTTAAGCAGGCCCTTCGCATCGGCAGCCGACCACGGTGCGATCACTTTAAGACCCGGGCAATGTGCATACCAGGATGCATAGCACTGCGAGTGCTGCGCACCAACGCGTGCTGCCGCACCGTTCGGGCCACGGAAGACGATCGGGCAACCAAGCTGGCCGCCAGACATGTAAAGCGTCTTGGCCGCCGAGTTGATGATGTGGTCAATCGCCTGCATGGCGAAATTGAAAGTCATGAATTCGACAACCGGCTTCAGGCCCATGAATGCCGCACCCGTTGCCATCCCCGTGAAACCGTATTCGGTGATCGGGGTATCGACGACGCGTCTGTCACCGAATTCGTCAAGCAGACCCTGGGTGACTTTATAAGCCCCCTGATACTGCGCGACTTCTTCGCCCATGACATAGACGTTTTCATCCGTGCGCATTTCTTCGGCCATCGCATCACGCAGGGCTTCACGAACGGTCTGCGTCTTGAACGAGGTATAAGTTTTCTCGTCCTGCGTCGCGTTCATAACGCTCATGGCGCGCGGGTCCTGTTCGGCCCGCTCAATAGCACCGCTGGCAGCAACCGGTGCAGCACTTGCGCTGCTGGCCGGTGCCTTTTCTTCTTCCCTGGCTTCGGCCGGTGCGGCTTCGGCTTTCGGCGCAGAAGACGCCGAAACATTATCAAGGGCAGAAGCATCCTCGTCTTCTTCGAGGATATAGGCGATGACAGCATTCACCGCGACGTTCTCGGTTCCTTCGGCGACCACGATCTTGCCAATGGTTCCCTCGTCAACGGCCTCGACTTCCATCGTGGCCTTGTCGGTTTCAATTTCTGCAATCACGTCACCGGACGCGACAGTATCGCCTTCCTTGACGGTCCATTTGGCAAGAGTGCCTTCTGTCATGGTCGGCGACAGGGCCGGCATCAAAACTTCAATCGGCATTGTTCCCTCTCTCCCGGGAAATATCGGTCAAAAGCGGTTCGCGGATTTCGCGATCACGCGTCGATCAGAATATCTGTGAACAGCTCGGAAACATCCGGTTCCGGGCTGTTTTGCGCGAACTCAGCCGCTTTGGCGACTTCCGCTTTCACGTCTTTATCGATGTCCTTAAGACCTGCCTCGTCGATGATATTGCCATCGATCAGCAGCTTTTTGACCATATCGATCGGATCGTGCTCTTTGCGCATTTTGTCGAGCTCGTCCTTGGTACGATATTTCGCCGGGTCAGACATGGAATGACCGCGATAGCGATATGTCTTGAGCTCAAGGATATAAGGCCCCTTGCCTTCGCGGCAATGCGCCACGGCGCGTTCGCCGGCTTCCTTGACCGCAAGAACATCCATACCGTCAACCTGTTCACCCGGAATGCCATAAGCCGCACCGCGCTGGTACAGATCGGGGCTGGCCGAGTGACGCTGTGCCGAGGTGCCCATGGCGTACTGGTTGTTCTCGATGCAATAGACCACCGGAAGCTTCCAGAGTGCTGCCATGTTGAATGACTCATAGACCTGCCCCTGGTTGACGGCACCGTCACCAAGATAGGTCAGGCAAACGCGATCCTGGCCGCGATATTTGTAGTTAAAGGCAATGCCGGTACCAAGCGGCACCTGACCACCAACGATGCCGTGGCCGCCATAGAAATTCTTTTCCTTGGAGAACATGTGCATCGAGCCGCCCTTGCCGCGGGAATAACCGCCTTCACGGCCGGTCAGCTCTGCCATGACACCCGCCGGGTCCATGCCACATGCCAGCATGTGGCCGTGGTCACGGTAACTGGTGATAACACCATCATCACCGGTTACAGCAGCCTGCATGCCGACAACGACAGCTTCCTGCCCGATATAAAGATGGCAGAAGCCACCGATAAGACCCATGCCATAAAGCTGACCGGCTTTTTCTTCAAAGCGACGGATCAGCAGCATTTCACGGTAATATTTGAGGAGATCGTCACTGCTCGCCTGATTGTCGGCGCGCGTCGTGCCGCGTTTGCGTTTTGGTGTGGTCGCCATGTTTCCTCCCGGTGGATGGCTATCGCTTAAGCATCATGTATGAGTGCTTAATTCGGTACTGGACCACCGAAATGACTACCTAAAACCACGTGCAGAGGCAAGCAATCTAACCACCATTAAACTGTTGTTTTGCAACGCACAATCACAAATAAACCTGATATTGGTTAATTCATGATTTTTGGCAGATATACATAATTTCAGCATTTCCAGTGACTTGAGGAACCGGCTTCATCCCCGTTCATTCCAGCAGGTCACAAATGCTATGCTTTCCTGAAAAGAATATCACAGATCCGACACGTTTATTTCGCAACCGCCAGAAGACACAGAGGGTTGCATCTGTTTTATCTCAAGCCACCAAAAGGCAATACTGAACCAAAAGGCAGTTGAAACAACGTCATAACGGGAACAGAAAATTTTGCCAGAAACAATTTCGACGCGAATACGGGCAATGACAAAGCCAAAAGCCGACGCCATGACATTTAGCGCCGACTGCTTTGTCTGCAAAAATGAAACCGGATTCTAAACTGCCTGCCCTGTTACCGCTTACTGGCTGGCAGCGATGGTATCGTCCGCAGGATAACCATTGTGATGGAAGATAATCAGATCATCCGGATGGGCCGCATTCAGCATCGCACGTGCCCGTTCATCCAGAAGATCCGGATCAAGATGCTTGGGCCGCATCGCAATTACGCGCTGCTCCAGATGCTTTCGTTTTTCCGTGATTTCATCGCGGACTTTGGCAATCTCGGCAACGCGGTCCTGCATCGACCAGTAAGCCAGCAATCCACGGTTCCCTTCCACACTGTGGAAGATGAAATAGACCATGATGGTAAATGCAATAACCGGTGCAATTGCCTGACCAAGTCGGCGAATAACCGGCGATGTTGACGACATTTACCCCTGCCCCGTGCGTGCGAGAAAAGAATCAACAGGAAACCCACCATTCCGAACCCGGAATGGAAAAACTGCGTGCGTTATTTCCCTTTGATCACAAAGGCATAAATATCGCCGCAATAAAATCCCCGCAAAATTACGCTTAAAGCTAATCACAACAGGGTAAAAATAAGCTTAAAACAGCGGCGCTATTATGCTGCCACTACGTTCAATTAGCTGATCCTGAACAACAAAAAGCCGCCCTGACATTGCAGGACGGCTTTCAGCATCAACCCGGCTTTCAACCCTTATTTCAGGATGGAGCGGCCCGGATAATAGGCGCCGGTTCCCAGCATCTCTTCGATGCGGATCAACTGGTTGTATTTCGCCAGACGATCAGAACGTGACAGCGAACCGGTTTTGATCTGGCCGCAATTGGTTGCAACCGCCAGATCGGCAATGGTTGAATCTTCGGTCTCGCCCGAACGGTGCGACATGACGGCAGTATAGCCGGCACGGTGCGCCATTTCGACGGCTTCAAGCGTTTCGGTCAGCGAACCGATCTGATTGACCTTCACAAGGATGGAGTTGCCAACGCCCTTCTTGATGCCATCGGCAAGACGTTTCGGATTGGTCACGAACAGATCGTCGCCAACCAGCTGGACCTTGTTGCCGATTTCCGACGTCAAGGCCGCCCAGCCATCCCAGTCATCTTCAGACATGCCGTCTTCGATCGAGAAGATCGGATACTTGCTGACCAGATCGGCCCAGTATTTAACCATGCCGTCGGCATCAAGGGTCTTGTTTTCGCCAGCCAGAACGTATTTGCCACCTTTGTAGAATTCGGTCGATGCCGCATCAAGGGCGAGAACAACGTCTTCTTCCGGGCGATAACCGGCTGCTTCGATCGATTTCATGATGTAGCTGATGGCTTCTTCGCTCGACCCGATATTCGGGGCAAAACCACCTTCATCACCAACAGACGTGCTCAGACCATCGGCCGACAGGGCCTTTTTCAGGTTATGGAAGATTTCCGCACCCATGCGGATCGCATCCGAACCGGTTTCTGCCGAAACCGGCATCACCATGAATTCCTGAACGTCAATCGCGTTGTCGGCATGCTCGCCGCCATTGATGATGTTCATCATCGGCACCGGCAGGGTGCGGGCAAAAGCACCACCAACATAACGATAAAGCGGAAGGCCCGCTTCTTCTGCAGCCGCCTTTGCAACCGCCAGCGACACACCAAGAATGGCATTCGCGCCAAGGCGGCCCTTGTTCGGCGTCCCATCAAGATCGATCATGACACTGTCGACTTCGACCTGGTCTTCGGCGTCCATACCGGCCAGGGCTTCGAAAATCTCGCCATTGACGGCGGCAACCGCTTTGGTCACGCCCTTGCCAAGATAACGATCTTCCTTGTCACGCAGCTCGACGGCTTCATGCGCACCGGTGGATGCACCCGACGGAACGGCTGCACGACCAAAGGCGCCACTTTCCAGGGTTACATCAACTTCGACAGTCGGGTTGCCACGGCTATCGAGGATTTCGCGGCCGCGGATATCAATAATAGCGGTCATGACGGAAACATTCTCCTCACTGAGATTATCTGCACCCCTGCGGGGTACTTTGGTTACAGCATAAAAGAAATGCCGCCATCATCTCTGATGGCGGCATTTGCATATCAATCGTTAAACATGTCCAGACG
The DNA here is from genome assembly GCF_001613805.1 of Thalassospira lucentensis. Taxonomy (GTDB): domain Bacteria; phylum Pseudomonadota; class Alphaproteobacteria; order Rhodospirillales; family Thalassospiraceae; genus Thalassospira; species Thalassospira lucentensis_A. The sequence continues at coordinate 89,239 of NZ_LPVY01000003.1, read as the reverse complement.
AACCGGATTGGCTTTTGCCACTTTGTCCAGCTCCATCAAAACCGACAGAACTTCGGGAAGCTTGTTTAACGGAATCTGGTTCGGGCCATCGCTGATGGCCGCATCCGGGTTATCGTGGGTTTCGATAAACAGGGCTGCAACACCGACGGATACAGCCGCACGCGCCAATACCGGCGCAAATTCGCGCTGACCGCCCGACGTTGTCCCCTGCCCACCCGGTTGCTGAACAGAATGGGTCGCATCAAATACGACCGGATAGCCCTGACGGGCCATGGTGGGAAGTCCGCGGAAATCGGTTACCAGCGTGTTATAGCCAAAGCTGGTCCCACGATCACAAAGCATGATGTTTTCATTGCCGGTCGATGCAATGTTGTTGGCAACATTGGCCATGTCCCAGGGTGCCAGGAACTGGCCCTTTTTGACATTGACGGCACGTCCGGTTTTACCCGCTGCCTGCAAAAGATCGGCCTGACGGCACAGGAATGCCGGAATCTGAAGGATGTCGGCAACCTCGGCAACCGCAGCACACTGATCAGGCAGGTGAACGTCGGTAACAATCGGAAGGCCGGTCTTTTCCTTGACCTCTGCCAGAATGTCGAGCCCTTCGACCAGACCAACCCCACGCCTGGATGTGCTGCTGGTGCGGTTCGCCTTGTCAAACGAGCTTTTGTAAACAAGCCCGATCCCCATCCCTTCGGACAATTCCTTCAGGGCTGCGGACATTTCCAGTGCATGCTGACGGCTTTCGATCGCGCACGGCCCTGCCAGCAAGGCAAAAGGCTTGTCATTGGCGAATTCGATTTTGCCGACTTTGACAGTTTTGATTTCCGTCATTTTGCAGTCTTTCATTCAGGCTGTTTGATCAAACCAGACGGCTGCGCTCTTTGGCGGCCTTGATATAGGACACAAACAGCGGATGCGGATCAAGCGGACGCGAACGCAGTTCCGGGTGGAACTGAACCCCGATGAACCACGGGTGATTCGGGTATTCGACGATTTCCGGCAAACGTCCATCCGGCGACAGGCCCGAGAATTTAAGACCTTTTTCCTCAAGCTGCCCCATGAAGTTTACGTTAACTTCATAACGATGGCGATGGCGCTCAAGAACGGTCTCACTGCCATAGATGTCGCGTGCACGCGAACCGTCAACCAGTTTGCACTCGTAGTTGCCAAGGCGCATGGTGCCGCCAAGATCATCCTCATCCGAACGACGCTCGACAGAACCGCCGTCTTTGGCCCATTCGGTCATCAGACCGACAAGCGGGGTTTTCGTCGGACCGAATTCCGATGACGATGCATCCTTGAGACCCGCAAGATTGCGTGCAGCCTCAAGAACCGCCATCTGCATGCCAAAGCAGATGCCGAAATACGGTACCTTGTTTTCCCGTGCATAGCGCGCAGCGGCAATCTTGCCTTCCGTGCCACGCTCGCCAAATCCGCCCGGCACCAGGATCGCATCCAGTTTGGACAGGATTTCGCTAACATCGCCTTCTTTTTCAAGCGCGTCAGACGCAATCCATTCCAGTTTGACACGGACCTTGTTGGCGATACCGCCATGGGTCAGTGCTTCGGTAAGCGACTTATAAGCATCGGGCAGCTGAATGTATTTGCCAACGATCCCGATGGTGACCTCACCTTCCGGGTTACGGATGATGTTGCAGATTTCTTCCCACGGACGCAGATCCGGGTCCTGTGCCTGCAGACCAAAGTGATGAAGCACTTCGTTATCAAGACCATACTGGTGGTAGCTGATCGGCACCTGATAGATGTTGTCAACGTCATAGGCCGGAATAACGGCCGCTTCGCGGACGTTACAGAAACGCGCAATCTTGCGGCGCTCATTGACCGGGATTTCACGGTCACAACGGCACAACAGGATATCAGGCTGAATACCAACGCTTTGCAGTTCCTTGACGGAATGCTGGGTCGGTTTGGTCTTGAGCTCACCCGCCGATGAAATATACGGCACGAGTGTCAGATGCATGAACAGCGTGCGGCCATCGCCAAGCTCGTTGCCCATTTGGCGGATTGCTTCAAGGAAAGGCAGGCTTTCGATATCGCCAACCGTACCGCCGATCTCGACAAGGACAAAATCCTCGGTCGCATCGGACTGGACGAATTCCTTGATGGCATCCGTGATGTGCGGGATCACCTGAACGGTCCCGCCCAGATAATCACCGCGACGTTCACGCGCAATCACGCTGGAATAGATGCGACCGGTGGTCACGTTATCGGAACGACGCGATGAAACGCCGGTAAAACGTTCATAGTGACCAAGATCAAGGTCGGTCTCGGCCCCGTCTTCGGTCACATAGCATTCGCCATGCTGATACGGGCTCATGGTGCCCGGATCGACGTTGATATACGGATCAAGCTTGCGCAGGCGAACAGTGAAACCACGTGCCTGAAGCGAGGCACCCAAAGCAGCAGACGCCAGGCCCTTGCCCAGCGAGGAAACAACGCCACCGGTGATAAAGATATAACGGGTCATGTCTTTGCCTCATCTCAAAGCAAAACGCCGCAGTTCGATGCCGCTCAGTGCATCACGAACCGGGGAATACAACAATCAAAAATTGAGGCGGCAAGTTTGCCGCCTCTGGTCGTCGGTTAATTTTTTAGCGGGTCGGAGCCGCCGGTCCGGTATCCTCGGCGGGCTGTTGTTCAGCTGCCGGGGCCGGTGCCTGGTCCAGTATGGATGTCGGCCGGGTATGAGTGTTGGACAACAATGCCAGGGCGAGGCTTGTGATCATGAATGCCCCGGCAAGAATCGCGGTGGTACGTGTAAGAAGGTTTGCTGCGCTGCGCGAGCTCATGACGCCGAAGTTACCGCCGCCGCCACCGCCGCTTCCGCCGATACCAAGCCCACCGCCCTCGCTGCGCTGTACGAGAATGACGGCAATCATGCCAAGCGCAAGAAGAAGGTGAATTACCAGAATGACAGTTTGCATGGTCTCGAAACTCTTGTCCTAACTTCCGATCCGAACATGATTATGGCCGGATCGGGCAAAAATTTGATGCGTATTTAACGTGTTTTATGACGGTTGGCTAGGCGCAACTTTCAATAATTTGCCAAAAATCGTCAACCTTGAGGCTCGCCCCGCCAACCAGTGCACCATCAACATCAGGTACAGCCAGCAATTCAGCCGCATTGGACGGCTTTACCGACCCACCATACAGAATTCTGAACTTGTCGCCATCGTCAAATCGTGCCGTCAGCTCTGCACGAATTGCAGCATGGACTTCGGCAACTTCATCAACGCTTGCCGTGCGACCGGTGCCAATTGCCCAGACAGGCTCATAGGCAATCACGGTATTTTCCGGCGTCGCATCATCGGGAACCGAAACCGCAATCTGGCCATTGACCACCGCAAGTGTCGCTCCAAGGTCGCGCTCCTGCTCGGTTTCGCCGACACAGACAACCGCAATCAGGCCAGCATCATGGGCCGCCATTGTTTTCTGACGGATCACGGTCGAACTTTCGCCGTGATCCGCACGACGTTCTGAATGCCCGACAAGAACATAACTTGCGCCGATATCGGCCAGCATAGGCGCGGCGATATCGCCGGTATGCGCGCCCGAAACGGCAACATGGCAATCCTGTCCACCAACCTTGACCGCGCTGCCATTTGTCACACCGGCAACATCCGAAATCAGGGTTGCCGGCGGACAGACCAGAATATCACATGCCAGATCACCCTTGGCTTTCGCGCGATCAGACAGTCCCCGCGCAAGTGCAAGCCCGTCGGTACGCAGGCAGTTCATTTTCCAGTTTCCGGCGATCAGGGGACGGCGCTGTGACATATGTTTATCTACCTCTTGCTGCGACGGGTTGTGGATCGGTATGGCTTTACCATGTGGGAACCGATCCGACACGTATTGTTACAAACACGGCTCGACGCGGGTTTTAACACGCGACTTTGGCCCGGCCAAGCCCCGGAAAACACTGTCAACCGAACTTCGGGCATGGTCAATGCAATCGGATGTTGCCGCCCTTACCTCTCGCCATTAAGATGCGCGGCAATTGCGACGGGATTTTATAATATCCTGGCACACAAAAGAAACGCTGCCGATGCAATGTCACCTGCATTGTCATTGGCACCAAACCACGAATTGTTAGGCTTATCATATGCTTGCTGGCATTCGCTCTTTTTCGAAATCAATCTTCGCCAAGATCATTCTTGGTGTGATCGCAATCAGCTTCGTCGGATGGGGCCTGAATGCGTCGATGCTCAACCTTGGTACCTCACGCCAGGTTGCTGAAATCGGCAGCCAAAACATCAGTCCCGCCGAACTGGATCGCGCCTTCCAGCGCAGCATCCAGAATATGCGCAGCGTTTTCGGTCCCAATTTCGACCGTCAGCAAGCCATCCAGATGGGCCTTTTGAACAATACGGTTCAAAATCTGGTCTCCCAGAAAATCCTGCGTGAAAACGCCAAGGAAATGGGAATTGGCATCAGCAACGAAAAAGTCCGCGATACGATTTTTGCGTCTCCCGGCTTCCAGAACGAAACCACCGGCCAGTTTGACCGCGAACGTTTCCTTCAGGCGCTGTATTCCAGCGGATATACCGAACCGGAATTCATCGAAGGCGTGCGTGGTGACATGATGGGCCAGCAGGTTGTCGGAAGCCTTGCCGGTGCCGTCAATGCACCAGACATCATGGCGCAGCAGATTGCCGCCTATCGCAACGAACAGCGCAGCGGCAGCTTCTTTGCCCTGAATGCATCGCAGTTCGACAATATCGAAACGCCCGACGACGCAGCCCTTCGTAAATATCACGAAGAAAATGCTCCGCAATTCACCGCACCCGAAAGCCGCAATGTGACTCTGGTCACCCTTTCGGCGGCCGATCTCGCGGCGAACATGGATGTCACCGACGACGAAATCAACGAGGCATACAACCATCGCCTGCCGGAATTCCAGACACCGGAAAAACGCGTGGTCGAACAGATCCTGTTTGCTCCAAATGAAAAGGAAAGCGCACAGGAGGCCTACAAGGCCCTTCAGAACGGTGCCGATTTCATGACGGTCGCCACCGAGGATGCCGGCATGGACCCGTCGATTGTGAAGCTTGGCGAATTCACCGCCGACAATATCCTGCCCGATCTGCGCGATGCGACCTTTGGTCTTGAAGAAGGCGCGTTTTCCGAACCGGTCGAAACCGCCCTTGGCTGGCACATCATTCGCGTAACCGCCATTACGCCGGAACGGACCGAAACCCTTGATCAGGTTCGCGACGATGTCGAAGAAGGCGTCAAGCAATTCAAGGCAGAAGACGCAATCTATGACCTTGCTGCCAGACTGGACGATGAACTGGGGGCTGGTACCCCGCTTGAAGAAGCCGCAAACGCGGTTGGCGCAAAGACCTATAAGCTGAACGATGTTGTTCGTGGCGAAGGCCTTGATGCCGACATCGCCGACAGCGCTGAAATCAACGCCATGATTTTCGAACTCGACAAGGGCGAGGACAGCTTCCTTGAAGAAACCTCGACCGGCGTTCGTTACGTCGCGCGCGTTGACGAAGTAACCCCTGCCGCGCTGCGTCCGTTCGAAGAAGTTCGTGACGACGTTGTCACCGCATGGAAAACCGATGAACGCAATCGCCTGATGCTTGAAAAAGCTGATCAGCTTGCCGCATCGATCAATGACCAGAATGCCGATATCGCATCACTCGCAACCAGCGAGAATGCCGAAATCACAGAAAGCGGTCTGACCAAACGTACCGGCCAGGGCCTTGAAGACGGTGTCAGCCCGGCTGTTGCAGCTGCCCTCTTCACCCTTGACGAAGGCAAGGCAAAGGCAATTCAGTCCGGTGAAAATGTTCTGGTTCTGAAACTTGACGAGATCAAGGCCGCCACCATTGCCGAAGGCGATGCAGACCCGGTGGTGACCGAACTGAAACAGGCCCTGAACGAAGACATTCTTGCGCAGTATCTCGATTATCTGCAGGACGAGATTTCGGTCAGCGTCAATAACAGCGTGATCAATGGTCTTTATCCGCAAACCGCGGCAAACTGATCCCGATCCGGAATGGGGCGGCCTTTCATCGGGCCGCCCTTTTTCGTTAAACTCCGCCCTATCCGACATCGCCCACCCAAATCGACCCAAATTGGACAGACCATGGAAATCAAACCGGATTTCAACAGTTTCAAGCAGAACTACAATAATGGCATTTCACAGGTTCTTTGGACCTCACTTACGGCGGATCTTGATACACCGGTCTCGGCGTTTCTCAAGATCGCCGAAGGCATGCCCAATACCTATCTGCTTGAATCTGTCGAAGGTGGTGCCGTTCGTGGACGCTATTCATTCCTTGGCCTGCGCCCCGACCTGATCTGGCGGTGCTTTGGCCAGAAGGCCGAACTGAACCGTCGCGCCCTTGCCGATGCCGACGCGTTCGAAGCCGAACCCGATGCTCCGCTTGAAAGCCTGAAAAAGCTGATCGCCGAAAGCCACATCGCCCTGCCCGACAACCTGCCCCCCATGAGTGCCGGTCTTGTCGGCTATATGGGCTATGACACGGTCCGTCTGATGGAAAAGCTGCCCGACAGCAATCCGGATGAACTGGGCGTCCCCGACGGCATCTTTATCCGCCCGACGGTGACGGCAAGCTTCGATACCATCGCTGATACCGTCACCGTGGTAACACCGGTCCGCCCCGAAAACGGGATTGATGCCGATGCGGCCTATGATCTTGCCTGCGCGCGCCTGAACGATGTCGTACAGCAGTTCCAGCGCAACCTGTTTCTGGATCGCCGGTCCAAATCGGTTCCCGCTACCCTGCCTGATCCAAAGGTCAGCGTCGACGAAGCCGGTTTCCATAAAATGGTCGATCAGGCCAAGGAATATATCCGTGCGGGCGATATCTTTCAGGTCGTCCTGTCACAGCGTTACACGCTGCCCTATCATCTGCCGCCTTTCGCGTTTTACCGTGCCCTTCGCCGGATCAATCCGTCGCCCTTCATGTTCTATCTGGATATCGGCGGGTTTCAGGTTGTCGGTGCCAGCCCGGAAATCCTTGTGCGTCTGCGCGACGGCGAAGTCACCATTCGCCCGATTGCTGGAACGCGTCGGCGCGGTCACACGCCCGAAGACGACAAGGTCATGGCCCAGGACCTGCTTGATGATCCCAAGGAACGTTCGGAACATCTGATGCTGCTTGACCTCGGGCGTAACGATGTTGGTCGTGTGTCGAAGCCCGGTACCGTGCGCGTCACCGACCGCGAAACCATCGAATATTATTCCCATGTCATGCATATCGTCTCCAACGTCGTCGGTCAGATCGACGAAAAATATGACGCGATGGACGCGCTCAAGGCCGGTTTCCCTGCCGGGACGGTTTCGGGCGCACCCAAAGTCCGCGCCATGGAAATCATTGATGAACTGGAATCGGTCCGGCGCGGCATTTATGCCGGCTGTATCGGCTATATCTCGGCCGATGGATCGATGGATACCTGCATCGCGCTTCGTACTGCCGTTATCAAGGACGAACAGATCCACATTCAGGCAGGCGCCGGGATCGTCGTCGACAGCAAACCGGAACTTGAACACAAGGAATGCCAGAACAAGGCAGGCGCGCTCATGGCCGCCGCCCGCGAAGCCCATCGCTTCGCCTGATGTCGCGCATGCCCGACCCAACAAAAAAGGCCCGCATTATTGCGGGCCTTTTCGATGATCAGGCAGGCGGTGATCAACCTGTCGCACTCGGGCTTGTTCGCCGCAGGATGTCAGTCACCGGCACCAGAACAAATCCCTTCGCCTGAATGGCGGGAATCCATTTGTGCAGGGCTTCCAGCGTCAGGTCGCGCGGATGGCCAATCGCAATCGCAAATCCCTGATTGGCAGCAACCTTTTCGATCCGTGCCAGCATTTCAGCGATCTTTGTGGCATCATCGGCGTCGTCAATGAACACGTCCCGTTCAAGCGCCGGAACATCATACTGGCGCGCCATCGAAAATCCGACCGACTTCGCACTGGTTTTGGAATCCAGGAACAAAAGCCCGCGTGCTTTCATCACCTCCATCACCACCTGCATGCGTTCCGGGTCGGATGTGAACTTGCTGCCCATATGGTTGTTCACCCCAACATAACCGTCAAACTGGTCAAGCATCCATGTCATCTCGTGAAGGATCTTTTCCCGGTCATAGCTTGCCAGCAAGGCATGTGGCCCCGGATCAACCGACGCAGAAGACGGCTCCATCGGCATATGAAGCATGACTTCATGACCACGTGCCCGCGCATCCCGCACCTGACGCTGAAGGTCACGCGCATACGGCAAATAGGAAATCGTCACCGGCCCTGGCAATTCGGTCGTGCGTGCAGTACGCGGCTGATCAAGACCAGCATCATCGATTACAATCGCAATAACCGGTGCGGTTCCCGTTTCAGGGCTAAGGGCTGCAAATTTCTGCCATGGCGGCGGCCCGTCATTATATTCACCGCCCCCGATGTTACCTGTATTCGGCGGCGCTACAGGATCAGGTGATCGCGTTTCCGGTGTCTTTTCCGGTTCGGTCATCGGTGCGGGGTTTTCGCCCGGTGTCCGTTCACCGACCATATATCCGGTCCGGTCGCGATTACCGTTGCTCTCGCTGAAATCATAATTGCGGCTTTCCGGCACGGGGGCCGGTTCGGGCGTATATTCGGGTTCGGCTTTCGTCACGCGTTCGCCAAGATCACGCGACGCGCGATCAAGCTCAAGCATGCTGCCTGCGGCAATAAACGCAGAAATGGTCCCCGCAACAATCGCACCGCCCAGCATCAGACGGCCAATGCCGCCCGATTTCTTCTTCGGTGCAACCTTGCCACGGCCTCTTTTTCGCGGTGCCGCTTTTTTCTTTTTGACGGGTTGTGCCCGGCGTGCCACGCTTTGGTCTCCAGTCTCGTTTGCTGGGTCGTGTTACCCATATGGTGATTATATACCGATTATGTCGGCTTGTGTTCGGAAGCTTTTATACCCGATCCGGTTAGCACCCTGTTAAAGCCACAACCAAAGGCCCGAACAAAGGCTGGGAAAATGGTTTTTGCAATCGCTTGACGTAGCGGTAATGCCGTTTATTCTCTGCGCGATCTGATATTCACAGCCCGGCGCCACGATGTATCTCCTCATCGATAATTACGACAGCTTCACATTCAATTTGTGGCACTATCTGCGCGAACTCGGCCCCGAGGTCGAAGTACGCCGCAATGACGAAATTTCCGTCGAAGACGCGCTGGCTTTAAAGCCCGAAGGCATCGTGATCTCGCCCGGCCCTTGTGACCCGGATCGTGCGGGTATCTGTCTTGACCTGATCACGGCATCGGCAGGCAAGATCAAAATGCTTGGCGTCTGTCTTGGTCATCAGGCGATCGGTCAGGCATTTGGCGGCAATGTCGTGCGTGCACCCGAGTGCATGCATGGCAAGACCGATGCAATGGTTCATGATGGCAAAAGCGTCTTCAACAGCCTGCCAAGTCCGTTTGAAGCCACACGTTACCATTCATTGGTTGTGGATCGCGATACGTTGCCTGATTGCCTTGAAATCACGGCGGAAAACAGGGATGGTCTGATCATGGGGCTGCGTCACAAACAGCATCAGATCCACGGGGTCCAGTTCCACCCCGAAAGCATCGCATCCGAACACGGCCATGCCCTTTTGAAGAATTTTATAGACTTCCCCGGCGCATGAAACCGCACCGGACCGCTAACCGAGGAAACCCGTATGTCGACTGAATATGACCTGAAGCCGATCCTGGCCAAAGTCGCAAATGGCGAAAAACTGAACGAGGAACAGGCCGAACAGGCCTTCGACGTTCTGATGTCCGGTCAGGCAACGCCGTCTCAGATGGGGGCTTTCCTTATGGCACTGCGGCTGCGCGGGGAAACGGTCGATGAAATCACCGGGGCGGCGCGCGTCATGCGTTCCAAGGCGACCGGTATTATCGCCCCGCCCAATGCGGTGGATACCTGCGGTACTGGCGGCGATGGTAGCGGCACCTTCAATATCTCGACCGGGGCAGCGATTGTTGCGGCGGCCTGCGGTGCCATCGTTGCCAAGCACGGCAACCGCGCGGCATCGTCAAAATCGGGATCGGCCGATGTCCTGCTGGCGCTTGGCGTCAATCTTGATGCCGATATGGCGCTTCTCGAAAAGGCGCTAAAGGAAATCAATCTGTGCTTCATGATGGCAACGCGCCATCACTCGGCGGTGCGTCACGTGATGCCGACCCGCGTTGAAATGGGCACGCGCACGATCTTTAACCTTCTGGGACCGCTGGCCAACCCGGCCAAAACCAAACGCCAGGTTATGGGCGTTTTCGCCCGTGAATGGGTTGAACCGATTGCCAATGTGTTGAACCGCCTGGGTTCGGAACATGCGTGGGTTGTCTATGGTCATAGCGGCCTTGACGAAATTTCGACAACCGGTCCGACTTTTGTCGCCGAAGTCAAAAACGGCAAGGTCACGACCTTCGAAATCAATCCCGAAGATTACGGTCTTGAAATCGTGACCCTTGATGCGCTTAAAGGGGGCGATGCCCAGACAAATGCGCAGGCCATTCTTGATCTTCTTGCCGGTAAAAAAAGTGCCTATCGCGATATCGTTCTGCTGAATGCCGCGGCCGCACTTGTCGTTACCGACATCGCAACTGATCTTGCCGATGGCATCGCAAAGGCACGGGTTGCTATCGATTCCGGCAAAGCCGCAGAAACCCTGCAGGCACTTGTCCGCATTTCCAATCAGGGGACCGCAGCGTGAGCGACGTACTTGAACGCATCTGTAACGACAAACGCGATCATATTGCTGCCTGCAAGGCGCGCAAATCGCTTGCCGACCTCGAAGCAACCGCCAAATCGCAATCCGCCCCACGCGGCTTCATCAAGGCGCTTGAAACATCGGTTGCAGACGGTCGTTACGGCCTGATTGCCGAAATTAAAAAGGCCTCCCCGTCCAAAGGCCTGATCCGCCCGGATTTCAATCCGCCCGTTCTGGCACAGGCCTATAAGGCTGGCGGTGCAAGCTGCCTGTCGGTTCTGACCGACATACCCTATTTCCAGGGCGATGACAGCTATCTGATCGCGGCACGTGCCGCGGTTGACCTGCCGGTATTGCGCAAGGATTTCATGCTTGATCCCTATCAGGTGACCGAAGCCCGTGCCCTTGGTGCCGATTGCATCCTTCTGATCATGGCCGCCCTCGAGGATGCCCAAGCGGCCGAGCTTGAAGACGCCGCACACAGCCTTGGCATGGATGTCCTGATAGAAGTCCACAACGCACCGGAACTCGAACGTGCCCTGAAACTGAAATCAAAGCTGCTTGGCGTTAACAACCGCAACCTGAAAACGCTGGAAGTCTCCCTGACCACGACCGAAGAACTCGCTGGTATGGTCTATGACAGCCGGATGCTGGTCGCCGAAAGCGGCCTGTTCACGCACGATGACCTCGCCCGCATGGCAAAGGTCGGCGCGCAATGCTTCCTGATCGGCGAAAGCCTGATGCGTCAGGACGACGTCACCGCCGCCACCCGTAATATCCTTGGCCTCGCGGCCTGATACCGGAACAAGATACAGGCATGGCAGACAAACTTTCGCATATCGACGCCGCTGGTAATGCCGTCATGGTCGATATTTCGGCCAAGACCGATACCACGCGCATCGCCATCGCAAAGGGCCGTGTCCTGATGTCGGCGGAAACGGCCCGGCTGATTGCCGAACGCGGCCATAAAAAGGGCGACGTTCTTGGCATCGCCCAGCTTGCCGGGATCATGGGGGCCAAGAAAACCCCCGACCTGATACCGCTATGCCATCCCCTGCCCCTGACCTCGGTCGAAGTCACCTTGGAACTGGCAACCGATACCGATGCGGTTGATATCGTCGCGACCTGCAAGACCACAGGCAAAACCGGCGTCGAAATGGAAGCCCTGACCGCCGTTTCCATTACCGCACTGACCATATTTGACATGTGCAAGGCCGTCGACAAGGCCATGCGGATTACCGATATCCGCGTCGTCCATAAGGAAGGCGGAAAATCGGGTCTTTTCACCGCCGACTAACCCCCGAAAGTACCGGAATTTCGTTTCTTGACCGAAAGAATGCCCTTAAACAGCGATTTTTCGGGTTGTGGTGCTTGACGAATGGAAAGAACCAAAGTAGAACATTTATGTATTCGGTTTGTTCTTATTACTGGTTCGGGAAAAATCATGCTGACGCGCAAGCAATACGAATTGCTGGTCTATATCGATAATTACCTTCGCGATCATGGCATCTCGCCCTCCTTTGACGAGATGAAAGAAGCCCTGAACCTGAAATCCAAATCCGGCATTCATCGCCTGATTACCGGGCTTGAGGAACGCGGCTTTATCCGCCGCCTCGCCCATCGGGCCCGTGCGCTCGAAGTCCTGCGTCTTCCCGATAATAACGATGATGACGCGGCTGAAACACCCGCCAATGTGACATCCATCGCAACCGCACGAAAGGCCGCCCACCGGCCGGCAACCGTGCCATCAGCCTTCTCGGACTCTGGTGAATCCGTCTCCCTGCCGCTGTTTGGCCGGATCGCGGCCGGTACCCCAATCGAAGCCCTTCGCGATCAGACCACAATGGTGCAGGTTCCTGCCGCCCTTTTGGGAACCGGCGACCACTATGCGCTTGAGGTTTCCGGTGATTCGATGATTGATGCCGGCATTCTTGATGGCGACACCGTTCTGATCCAGCGGTGTGAGCAGGCCAATGACGGCACCATTGTTGTCGCACTGGTTGACGACGCCGAAGCCACCCTGAAACGTCTGAAACGCGGTCGCGGCGAAGTTCTGCTTGAACCGGCCAATGCGCGTTATGAAACGCGTGCCCTGTCGCCGGACCGTGTCCGCATTCAGGGACGCCTGATAGGTCTGCTGCGCCAATACTGATCAGCAGAAAAATACCGAGATACCGAAAACGCCGTCAGCCCCCTCTGGCGGCGTTTTTATTTGATCACTCTGCCCCCGATAATAATCCACGGCCAAGTGCCGGACGTTGCGCGCACGGTTTCAATCACAGGAGCAGCCCCCGGTCGCACGGAAACCGATACACCGCCCTGCCACCACAGCATGTCATCATCAATGACCGTCACATCACGCGCGCAGATATCACGCGGCATATCGCGTTTCAGGCTGATGATCATATCGGCATGGCGGCACGCATAGAACGGATTGGCAAAATCATTGGCAACAATCACCCGCTGTCCCCCGACACTCGCAGAACAAACCGCGGCATCGCATTTGTCGATAATCTGATCGGCATCATGATCAGCAATGCCAAACCGCGCCATCCAGACCGATTGCTGAAAATCCGATATGCCTTCGGGCAGGATAAGCCTGTTTTGCTCCCGGTCCCGGATGGCCCAGCTTTCCTGATCCCCAGAAACCAGAATATCCGGCGGGCGATACAGGATTTGCGCCATCATCGCCACGCATAGCGGAATGACAGCCAATCGAGCAGTCGCGTTCCCCCGCCAGACCAGCCACCAGGCAATCGCCATCATGATACCGATGGCAAATACGGCACTGAACTGCTCGACATGCCAAAGCCCCCACGCCTGATCGGCAGCAAGAGAGGCCGTTTCAATCAGCAGGGTCAAACCGGGTTTCATCAACCACAAGGGCAATGCCCCGGCCCCGAACGGCATCAGAACAAGCGTCGCCACAATCAAAGGCATCACCCAAAACGCCATAACCGGAATGGCAATCAGGTTGGACACGATCCCGATCATCGAAATCCGCCCGAAATGAAACCCGATGATCGGGGCGGTCACTGCGGTTACCAGCAACCCGGTCACCACCAACCCGGCAAAAAACAGCCAAAGCCGGAAGGCCCACGATCGGTCGCCGGACGCCTCAAACCATCGCCTGCCCGGCCCATCATAAAATGCCACCAGCACCGATACCGCGGCAAAGGAAAGTTGAAAGCTTGGCCCCAGCACCGCATCAGGTCGCAATATCAAAACAACAAGCGCCGCAATCGCCACCAGCCGAAGCGATATCGCACGCCGGTCCAGCAACAACGCCGCCCAGACAATCGTCAGGGTGATAAAGGCCCGCTGTGTTGGCACACTGGCCCCCGACAGGCCAAGATAAATCACGGCGGACACCATCGCCCCGATGGCCGCCCATTTCTTGATCGGAAACCGCAATGCAATGGCGGGAATTGCCGCCAGGCCAAACCGCAGGAAAAAGAACACCGTCCCGCTTAAAAGCCCCATATGCAGACCGGAAATCGCCAACAGATGCGCAAGCCCCGATTTACGCAGATCATCCGCCGTCTCTTCGCCGACATCACCGCGCTCACCAACGATCAGCGCCTTGGCAATGCCAGATTCAGGCCACGCAAGAACGCGATCGATTTCCTCCATGATCGCAAGACGCAAATATTCGATCCGTTCCGATAACGGTTGCAGAAAACCCGCACCCGCCGCCGTCACCACACGGTATTGATGGCCAAAAACAAAACCGGTTGCCCCGATCCCGTCCAGATACAAACCGCGTGAAAAATCCGGATCCCCCGGCACGGACGCCGCACGCAACGGAAACAGCCGCGCTTTGGCAACAATCCGGTCCCCGACTGCAAGCCCGTCCCCACCCGGCAGGCTCAATCGCACCTTCCAGTCAAATGCCCTGTCCTCAAGCCCCGCGATCCGGATCGGCGCCACGGTCATGCGCATCCGCCCGCCGCGCGGCTCCAGCAGCGTGATGTCGCCCTCGATCTCTGTCATGTAAAGCGTCTTGGTCAGAAGCCCGGATGGCGCCATTTCAAGATGGATGGACGCGATCAGCAACCCGCTGCAAAAGCCGGTCATCAGCAAAATGCCGAAGAATGGCAAAATCCAGCGCCGCGAAATCCACAATCCCGACAGCAAAAGAATCACTGCAAGCCCGGTTTGCTCGACCGTCAAACGCGCTGGAAGTGAAAAATACGCCCCGCATCCCAACCCGAAGAATATAACCGCACACAAGATCCAGGAATTTCTGCGCGCGGCCAACAACAATCCAGTTTGCGAAATTAATCCCGCAACATATTGATTTTTATTAATTCCATTGCGACTTATTCGACGAATGTACAATAGCCTGCCCGGCACACAGTTTCTATCTATCATCGGCTGTGGTGCAACACCGCCGCATATGTGTTATAGCGTGCACGCCAAAAGTCATTACGACAAGCAACAACATCCAGCCAACGGATAGAGTGAATGACGGTTGTTACCCGTTTTGCCCCGTCTCCGACCGGGTTTCTGCATATCGGCGGCGCACGCACCGCCCTTTATAACTGGCTTTATGCCAAACACACCGGCGGCAAATTCCTGCTGCGTATCGAAGACACTGACCGGGAACGTTCAACCCCCGAAGCCGTCGAAGCCATTTTTGACGGGCTGAACTGGCTTGGCCTGACCGCAGACGAAGAACCGACCTTCCAGTTCGCCCGTCGCGACCGCCACGCCGAAGTCGCCCATGAACTGATCAAGGCCGGCAAAGCCTATTATTGCTATTGCTCGCAGGAAGAACTTCAGGAAATGCGCGAAAAGGCGCGTGCCGAAGGCCGCCCGATGAAATATGACGGTACATGGCGCGACCGCGATGCCTCCGAAGCCCCGGCTGGCGTCAAGCCCGTCGTGCGCCTCAAGGCACCACAGGAAGGCGATGCCGTAATTTCCGATCAGGTGCAGGGTGATGTTCGCGTTGCCAATGATCAGCTTGACGATTACGTCATTCTGCGGGGCGATGGCACACCGACCTATATGCTGTCGGTCGTGGTGGATGACCACGACATGGGTATTACCCATGTGATCCGTGGTGATGACCACCTGACGAACGCATTCCGCCAGAAAGCACTTTATGACGCCATGGGTTGGGATGTCCCGACATTCGCCCATATTCCGCTGATCCACGGGCCGGATGGCGCCAAGCTGTCCAAACGCCATGGTGCGCTCGGTGTTGACGCCTATCGCGATGAAATGGGCTTCCTGCCCGAAGCCGTAAACAACTACCTGCTGCGTCTTGGCTGGGGTCACGGTGACGAGGAAATCATTTCCCAGGATCAGGCCATCGAATGGTTTGACATCAAAGATGTTGGCAAGGGTGCGGCCCGTTTCGACTTCGCCAAGCTTACCAACCTGAATGGCGTTTATCTGCGTCAGGCAGATGATACCCGCCTTGCAAACGACATTGCACCGCTGATCGCAAAACAGATTGGCGTCGATGCAATTGACGCAGCGCAAAAAGAAATCTTGATCAAAGGCATGTCAGGGCTTAAAGAAAGAGCCAAGACACTCATCGAGCTCGCCGACTCTTCGGCCTTCTATGTTACAGACGGCGTCACGTCGTTTAACGAGAAAGCTCAGTCCCTGATTGATAGCGCCCCCGAAGGCCTGTTTGCCGAACTGGCAAAGGAACTCGACGCGCTTGAAAACTGGACCGAAGAGAACGTTGACGCAAGCGTTCGCAACATTGCCGAAAAACTCGATCAGAAGCTCGGCAAAGTCGCGCAGCCCTTGCGGGCCGTGCTCACCGGTTCCAACTCATCGCCTGGCATCTTCGAAGTAATGATTGTGCTTGGCAAATCCCAAACGCTGAAACGCATCCGCAAATTCGATGCTAAATAACGGCGTAGAATAAAAAACTTAAACACTGAATTTGCGCTTTGTGCGCCGCAGCACTATGCTGCACACAACTTGAAAACCGTGTTCGTTCAAACAGGGAAGGAAAAATAGTCATGGCTCAGAATTCCAAGACTTCCCACACCGTGACACTGACCGACAATGCCACTGGCAAGTCGATCGAATTGCCGGTGATCGAGGGTAGCGTTGGTCCGTCTGTAATCGACATTCGGAAACTCTACGCCGATACCGGATATTTCACCTATGACCCGGGTTTCACCTCGACCGGCTCCTGCCAGTCCGAGCTGACCTATATTGACGGCGACGTCGGCATTCTGCGTCACCGCGGCTATGCCATTGACGAACTTGCCGAACAATCCGATTTCCTCGAAGTTTGCTATTTGCTGATTTACGGCGATCTGCCGAACGCAAAAGACAAGGCGCAATTTGAAAATGACATCACCATGCACACCATGGTGCATGAACAGATGCGCAACTTCTATAACGGTTTCCGCCGCGACGCCCACCCGATGGCCATCATGTGCGGTGTGGTTGGCGCGATGTCTGCTTTCTATCATGACAGCACCGACATCAACGATCCGAACCAGCGTCTGATCTCGGCCTATCGCCTGATCGCGAAAATGCCGACCATCGCTGCGATGGCGTACAAATACTCGATCGGTCAGCCGTTCCGTTACCCGAACAACAAACTCGGCTATGCAGAAAACTTCCTGCAGATGATGTTCGGCAATCCGTGCGAAGAATATGAAGTCAATCCGGTCCTTGCACGCGCAATGGATCGTATCCTGATCCTTCATGCCGACCACGAACAGAACGCATCGACCTCGACCGTTCGTCTGGCCGGTTCTTCGGGTGCAAATCCGTTTGCATGTATCGCTGCCGGTATTGCATCCCTCTGGGGTCCGGCACATGGCGGTGCGAACGAAGCCGTTCTTAAAATGCTGAACGAAATCGGCGATGTGAAAAACATTCCGGAATTCGTCAACAAGGCAAAAGACAAGAACGATCCGTTCCGTCTGATGGGCTTTGGTCACCGCGTTTACAAAAACTACGATCCGCGCGCCAAGGTCATGCAGGAAACCTGCCACGAAGTTCTCAAGGAACTCAACGTACAGGACCCGCTGCTTGACGTTGCACAGGAACTCGAACGCATCGCACGTGAAGACGAGTACTTCATCGAGAAGAAACTCTATCCGAACGTCGATTTCTATTCGGGCATCATCTTCAAGGCGATGGGTATTCCGGTCAGCATGTTCACCGTGCTGTTCGCCGTTGCCCGTACCGTCGGCTGGATTGCCCAGTGGAAAGAAATGATCGAAGATCCGTCGCAGAAAATCGGCCGTCCGCGCCAGCTGTTCACCGGTGTTTCCGAACGTCCGTTCGTTCCGGTCAACAAGCGCTAATCTGCGCCAATACCGACATAGAAAAGGCCCGGAGTTTTCCGGGCCTTTTTGCTTTTTGATCAACCGGTTACGGCATTACCAGGAACCGGTATTTTCCATGCTGGCCCACGGCTCCGCCGGGGCAAGGCTTTCGCCCTTTTGCAGGAATTCGATCGAAATACCGTCCGGAGAACGGACAAACGCCATATGACCATCGCGCGGCGGGCGGTTGATGGTGACACCGGCATCCATCAGCTTCTGGCAAAGCGCATAAATGTCATCGACCTCATAGGCAAGATGGCCGAAATTGCGCCCGCCGGAATAGCTTTCCGGGTCCCAGTTATAGGTCAGTTCAAGTTCCGGGGCCTTGTTGGCCTTCGCACTGGCTTCGTCGGCAGGCGGCGCAAGATAAATCAGGGTGAAACGCCCCTTCTCGCTTTCAATGCGCCGGGTTTCCTTCATGCCAAGCAGATCGCAATAGAAACGCATGGATGCATCAACATCCTCGACACGCACCATGGTGTGCAAATAACGCATTGGAAATGGCTCCGTCATTCATTGGGTCAATGAAGCCAAACTATGCGTTATTGCCCGCCAATGCCAGCCTTGGCCGATGAATTTTTCTCTATGATTTCAATGATGACATCCGCGGCCTTCTCGCTTGGCGGACGATCACCAAAGCCAAGCATGGTTGTAGCCACATCAAACCCGTCCAGTTGCGTGGTCCTGCCTTCGCCGTCTGCCATCAGCGATTTCAGAATCGGGATAATCCGGTCCGGCCTGCAATCCTGTTGCAGGAATTCCGGTACAAGCTTCCTTCCCAGCACCAGATTGACGATGGTCACTGTATCAATCCGCAACAGTCGCCGCGCAATCCATGCCGTAATCGGACTTAACTTATAGCCGATCACATGCGGCACACCGGTGATCGCCAGTTCAAGCGACACCGTCCCTGATGCCGCCAGCGCCGCATGGGACGCGGCAAACGCATCGCGCCTGTCCTGATCCCCGGTAACAAAAATCGGCTGCAACGGCCAGTCAGAAACGGCATCACTCACAACCTGCGCGACCTTGCTCACCGTTGGCACAACGATACGGGCATCAGGGAAATCCAAGGCCAGCCGTTCGCATACTTCACGGAAAACCGGCAACAGGCGGGTGACTTCCGAATTGCGACTGCCCGGAAGAACCGTCAGTATCTTGCGATCAGACGCAATGCCGTGCCGTTCACGAAACCGCCCGGCATCACCGCCATGGCGTTCCTCGACCGCGGAATGGCCGATAAAGGTGGTCGGGAGCCCGACCCGCTCGAAATAGGGTGGTTCAAACGGCAGCAACGCCAACAGGTGATCAAGGAAACCCGCAATTTTCTTCGCCCGTCCCGGTCGCCATGCCCAGACCGATGGCGCAACATAATGCACCAGAGGAATACCTCTGCCTTTCAGCTTCTTGCCAACGCGAAAACTGAAATCCGGGGCATCAATGGTGATGACCACATCAGGCTGCTGCTCAAGGGCATATTCCGCCGTCTGACGGATACGTTTCAGCAAATGCGGGATATGTGGCAGGACCTCGGCAAGGCCCATGACCGACATCTCGTCCATCGGAAACAGGCTATCCAGCCCCTCGCCCGTCATGCGCGGTCCGCCTACACCAATGAAACGGGTTTCGGGAAGGCGCACCCTGATCGCAGCCATCAACCTGCCACCAAGCTGATCCCCGGATGCCTCGCCCGCAACCAGCATGATTTTCGGGCTCTGTAGGATTTCCGACCTAGTCATTCTGTGCCGGTTCCTGCACTGAAAGCCCGATAATGAATAATCCAAGTTCGTCGGCACGTTTCACGGTTTTTTCGCGGTCAATAATCATCGTACCACCGGCAAGCAACGCAATGCCGCGTAATCCGGCATTGTGCGCGTTTTCCACGGTCGAAACACCAATCGCTGGCAGGTCAAGGCGCCTGTCCTGCTGCGGCTTTGCAGACTTCACCAGAACGCCGCCAACACCCTCGCGACGGTAATCGGCAGACCGGCGGATCATTTCATCCGTGCCTTCGATGGCTTCAAGTGCCAGAACAAGCCCCTGTTGCACCACACAGCCCTGCCCGACATCAGCCGCCCCCAGAATCCGGGCGACATTCAAGCCGTGCTGCGCATCCGAAACGGCCTGATCATCGGGCTTCACCTTGCCAAGAATGCCGTCCTCGACGGCCAGATCACCCAAAATCTCGTGCGCGCCGACCAGACGGAACCCGTCCCGTTCAAGTTCCCCGGCAACCAGACGCAGCAACCCGTCATCACCAAGAGACTTCATGCCGACTTTCATCAGCAATTTCGCTGCCCGCCAATCGGGCCGGATCGATGCAAATGACGGGCGCGCCACCTTTCCGGCAAGCACGACATCACGGCATTCTTCGGATTTCAGACGATCTAGGATTTTGGCCGCTGCCCCGATGCGAAGCGACGTATGGGGATAGTCGTCAAGTGCAGGATCATCGGCATGGGCATCAAGCTTCACGATAAAAACATCCCGCCCGGCTGCTGTCGCGGCAGCAGCCAAACGGGCGGGAAGCGCACCACCACCTGCAATGATACCAAGCTTTGCTGCGGGGTTATCCTGCGGAGCTGTCATATTTCGGCGTACATACGGAACGCATGCTTTCCGCTTTCAGGAAGCTGATGATTTCCATGACCGGGCCGACATTCTCGAAATCCTTGGCGACTTCTTCGACCCGCTCGGCAAGCGTGCCTTCCTGTGCGAACAAAAGACGATACGCCTTGCGAAGTGCATGGATGGTTTCGCGATCAAACCCGCGGCGCTTCAACCCGACAAGGTTAAGCCCCGAAAGATAGGCACGGTTGCCGATCACGGAACCATAAGGAATGATGTCGCTTTCAACCCCGGTCATGCCGCCAATCATGGCATGTCTGCCAATACGGACAAACTGGTGCACTGCCGAAAGGCCGCCGACAATCGCAAAATCCTCGACCACAACATGGCCAGCAAGCGTCCCGTTATTGACCAGAATGCAATGATTGCCGATATGGCAATCATGGCCGACATGCGCGCCCGCCATAAACAGGCAATCATCGCCAATCGTCGTTTCCATCCCGCCGCCTTCGGTGCCGGGATTAAGGGTCGCCCCTTCACGGATCTTGTTGCGTTTGCCGATGATCAAACGCGACGGTTCGTTTTTGAATTTCAAATCCTGCGGCGCATGACCAACCGACGCAAACGGAAAGACCATACTGTCTTCGCCGATTGACGTAATTCCGGCGATCACGACATGGCTATGCAGCTTGACGCGATCACCCAGAACCGCCTGCGGACCGACAACACAGTATGGCCCGATTTCTACATCCTGGCCAATCTGGGCGCCGTCTTCGACAATGGCGGTTGGATGCACTTTTGACATTATCAGTTGCCCCGGATCATCGCGGCGATGGTAGCTTCTGCAACGACCTGATCGTTGACGCGAACTTCACTTTCGAATTTCCAGACCGGACCACGGCTCTGTTTTTTCTTCACATGAATATGCATGACGTCACCCGGCACAACCGGCTTGCGGAACCGTGCATTGTCGATGCTCATGAAATAAACCAGTTTGCCTTCGGCATCCTCGCCAAGGGTCTGGACAACAAGGATGGCCGCCGTCTGTGCCATGCTTTCGATGATCAAAACACCGGGCATGATCGGCTGTTCCGGGAAATGGCCGGTAAATTGCGGCTCGTTCATCGTTACATTCTTGATGCCAACGGCTGAATCGTCGACGGCAATATCAACAACCTTGTCAATAAGCAGGAATGGATAACGATGCGGAATCATTTCCAGAATGCGCTGAATATCAACACTTACCAGTTCGGTCATAGGTATTGCCCTTATTTCTTTTTCCGTATTAACCGTGACAGGGCCACGGTTTGTTTATGATATTCCATTACCGGCACAGCGGGGCTTCCGCCAACGGTCTCGCCCGCGCCGATATTTTTCATGACACCAGACTGCGCTGCAATCTTTGCGCCGTCACCAATCTCAAGATGGCCTGTAATCCCGGCCTGACCCGCGGCAACAACAAAGTTGCCAAGCTTGGTCGATCCCGAAATCCCGACCTGGGACACGATGACACATCCCATGCCAAGTTCGACGTTATGGCCGATCTGGACAAGGTTGTCGATACGGCAACCATTGCCAATCACCGTGTCTGGCCCGGCCCCCCGGTCGATTGTCGAATTGGCCCCGATCTCGACATCATTGCCAATCACGACACGGCCCAGTTGCGGCACTTTAAGATGTCCCTGCGGCCCCATGGCAAAGCCGAAACCGTCCTGTCCAATGCGAACACCCGGATAAATCAGGCACAGATTGCCGATCAGACAATGGCTGATCGTCGCCCCCGCACCGATCCTGCTTCCGGCCCCGATCACAACACCTTCACCGATCACCGCATTGCTGGCGATGATACAGCCATCACCGATCTCGCAATTCTCGCCGATCACAGCACCGGCGTCGATCTGGACACCTTTGCCAATCCTAGCGGTATCGGCAACAACAGCATGCGGTGAAACAACGCCATTCGCCTCGTCAAACGGATAATAGGCCGTTGCGGCCTTGGCATATGCCCGGTACGGATCGCTCGTCGTAAACAGAACCATATCAGCTGGCGCACGATCAACGAATTCCGGCCGGACAAAACACCCGCCCGCTGAACTGCTGACAAAGGCATCAAGATATTTGCGATTGTCGAAAAAGCTCAGGATCGACGCATCGGCATTCTGAAGCGGCGATACATCGCCAAAACGGCGCGACGGATCTGGTGCATTCACCAGTTCCGCACCGGTCAGATCGGCAATTTCCTGAACGCTGAAAGGTCCCTTGCGTTTAAAAAACCGGGGATCCGCCATCAGGACGCTTCCTTGAACTCGACGCTAAGGGTCGGCATTGCCTTGTTCACGCGGTCAAACACCTCCTTGGAAGCATCCATGGCATTGGCATGCAGAATGACCTGGCTTTTATGCAAAACTAGTGTTGCCTTGCGCTGCTCGGCAACATCGGCAATCACTTCGATCAGCGTTTTCTGGAACTTCACCCGCGATGAATTAAGCGCCTCGTCAAGGATGCGGTTGCGTCCCTGGGCAAACTTCTGAAAATCAGCCACTTTCTGCTGAAATTCTTTCTGTTTCTGCTGAATGACATCGGCAGACAGAAGGGTTCTCTGTTGGGCGATTTCCTGTTCTTCCTTGCGCAGGGCCTGCTGACGCTTTTCGATTTCCTGCTGATAAGCTTCCTGACGCGTTTTGATCTGCTTGGTCATGTCCTGCATGGCAGATGCTTCACGCATGATGCCTTCAAAATCGACGATCATCACAACAGCAGTCGTGTCCTCCGCCCCGGTATTTTCCTGGGCCGAGGCGACAGTCATGGCACCGACCGCAAATGTCATGGCAATTGCGGCAATGGCAGTCTGGATAGATTTCATCATTTTCATCAGAATCTGGTCCCGAAGTTCAATCGGAACACTTCCTCTTTGTCGTAATCTTCTTTGAGAACAGCCTGCGAAAGGTCAACACCAATCGGGCCAAACGGCGATTCCCAGCCTACCCCAATACCAACAGACGCCCTAAGCGACCCCTCGTCATAAATCTCGCCGGGCCTTGCCCCATCAACCCCTTCAGAAGAACCGAAATCACTGAACACACGACCAGTCAGGGCAAATTCGGATGGCAATCCTAACGGGAAGTCCATCTGCACCGTACCAGTATAGAAGAATTTGCCACCGACCGCATCGGTTGTTGCAATATCGCGCGGGCCAACACCGGCAGATTCAAAACCGCGAAGGTTCGAACCACCAGTAAAGAAGCGCTGCGAAATGCGCGTGTCGTCGCCAATACCAAAGATATAACCGGTAGATCCCTTGGTCGACAGCACCCATTCTTTTTCACGATCCAGCGGATAGTAATACCCGCCATTCACACGCGTACGAAGATAGGTTTCCGATCCACCAAGACCGGCGAAATCGTTGGAAAGCTGCATGAAGTAGCCTTCCTTCGGCGAAATCGTGCTGTCACGCTGATCGTATGTCAGCGTCTGGCCAATCGTTGACTCGGAAAATTCCGGATCTTCTTCACGCAGCAGTCGCGATGCATCGCTATCAATGTCCGAATATTCGTTAACTTCGAACCCGTAACGCACCGACTGGGACAATGCTTCGGAATAGCGGAAACCGGAACGCAGACCGATACCGGTTTGCTTCTCGTCATAAGAACTTTCGTCCTGGTTGTCTTCTTCACGGCGATAGATGTCGAAACCGGCACTCACATCGCGATCAAGGAAGTAAGGCTCGGTAAAGGACAGATCGATCTGCTGGCTCGAGGAGCCAAGCGTAAAGCCAAGACGCAAGTCCTGCCCTTTACCCAGCAGGTTGCGTTCACGGATACCGGCCTGACCAAACGCACCGTCATCCGTACCGTAACCGGCACCGATGGAAAATTCGCCGGTCGACTTTTCTTCAACATCGACCTCAAGAACCGTCTGATCCGGTGCACTGCCCGGAAGCGTTTTCACATCAACCGTCTTGAAGAAGTTCAGGTTTTCAACACGCTGGCGCGAACGTTTCAGTTTCGAACTGCTGAATGCGTCGCCTTCGACAAGGCGGAATTCGCGACGTACAACCTCATCAAGGGTACGGACGTTGCCGACCACATCGATGCGCTCGACATAAACCTTCGGCCCTTCGGCAATCGTAAAGGTGATGTTGATGACACCGGTCTCGCGATCGCGTTCGACATTCGGGCGAATATCGATAAACGCATAACCCTGGTCACCGATGCTGGTGGTTAGCGCATCAATGGCGTCATCGACAAGGTCGGCATTATACCAGTCGCCTTTTTCAATCTCGATCAGCGGCATCAATGTCGCCGGATCGATCTTGTCGATCTGCGATACGACATTGATATCGCCAAACCGGTAACGCTGGCCTTCACTGACGGTATAGGTGATGAAGAAGTCCGAACGATCCGGGGTCAGTTCGGCAACCGACGACAGAACCTGGAAATCGGCATAACCGGCTGAAAGATAGAAACGGCGCAGCAATTCACGGTCAAACGTGACGCGATCCGGATCGTAATTGTCATCCGCCGTCAGGATTTTCCACCAGGCACTCTCGGTTGTCCGGACAACTTCGGACAATTCGCCATCATCAAACGCCTTGTTGCCGACAAAGTTGATCTTGCGAACACCGGTCGCCTCGCCCTCGTCGATTTCAAAGACAAGATCGACACGGTTCTGTTCAAGCTGGATGACTTTGGGCTCGACCGTCGCGGCAAACCGGCCGGAACGGCGATACAGATCAAGAATACGCTGAACATCAGCCTGCACCTTGGTGCGGGTGTAAACAACGCGCGGACGCAGCTGAAGCTCCGCCCCCAACGCATCATCCTTCAGTCGCTCGTTACCTTCAAAGGCGATCCGGTTGATGATCGGGTTTTCAACGACATTGACCTTCAGCACACCCTGCTCGAAACCGATGGAAACATCGGCAAAAAGTCCGGTCGAAAACAACGACTTCAGCGATTCGTTGATTCTTTGCGGATCATAGGGATCGCCTTCTTTTACCGACAGATACGCGTTAACCGTCGCGGCTTCGATACGGTTGTTGCCGTCCACCCGGATTTCGCGGATAACGCTGCTTCCCTGGGCATAGGCCACCATCGGAATTATGGTTGGCGCGGTTCCACCAAGCAAGACTGCCGCCAAAGCAGCCGCTTTCACATTACGCAGCAAATTCAACCCCCTGATGCCGTATATCATCAGCCTGCCAGGCCTTTGAAGAAATTCCAGACGCCCAATTGCGTCAGGTCGTTCCAAGTTGCAAAGATGATTAAGCTGAATACCAAACCTGCCCCGAGACGGAAACCATATTCTTGTGCTTTTGCGCCCAAGGGCTTACCGCGAACCGCCTCGATGGCATAAAACACCAGATGACCACCATCAAGAACCGGAACAGGCATCAGGTTAATCAACCCAAGGCTGATCGAAAGATACGCCATAAAGAACAGAAGCGGGCCAATGCCACCCTCGGCAACCTCGCCCGACATCTGTGCGATACGGATCGGGCCGCCAAGCTCGGAACTGTCACGTTCGCCCGAAATCATTTCACCCAATGCCGACATGGTCTGCGCGATCAGGTTCCATGTCGATGAAAACGCCTTGCCGGTCGCATCGATAATCCCGTCGCGCTGGGTCTCAAAGGCACCGGCGGTCACACCAAGGCGGCCGAAACTCTCAACATCGTCACCTTCGCCCGATGTCACGGCCTCGGGTGTTACCTGAACCTCGATTTCCTGCCCGTCACGCAGAACCGAAAGCGAAACCGGCGTACCGGCATTGGCCCGGATCACATCCGAAAGTTCGCTGAACCAGTCAATAGGCTGCCCGTTGATCGCGCTGATCCGGTCCTGGGATTGCAATTCCGCAATCGCCGCCGGGCTGCCGTCAACAACCTCACCCACCACCGGCAGGGCGCGCTGCTGGCCGACTGCGGCAAAAAGAACGGTAAAAACAATGATGGCGAACAGAAAATTGGCCAGCGGACCGGCAAAAACTATCGCTGCGCGCGCTGCCAGTCCCTTGTGATGAAACGCATGTTTGCGTTCTTCGTCGTCAAGGTCGTCGCGCTGCCCGGCACTTGCCGGGTTCATGTCGCCAAACATTTTGACGTACCCGCCAAGCGGCAGCAGGCTGACTTTCCAGCGCGTACCCTTTTTATCGTACCAGCCAAAAAGCTCTGGCCCGAATCCGATTGAAAACGCTTCAACCTTCACGCCATTCCGGATCGCGACCCAGTAATGCCCGTATTCATGGACAAACACCAAAACCGAAAGAACAAATAGAAAGGCAAGAAGGGTTTCCATAGAAGACGTTCCTTTTTCGGGGCGAACCCCGCATTTTTGGCACTCAAAGACCGGTTTTGATCATGCCCAGCGTTTCACGACGAATCATATCATCAAGATCAAACATCTGGTCGAGATCGCGTAACGGCGATGCGGCAATCCTGTTCATCATGCGCTCGACCGTTTCGGCAATTTGCAGGAAGGTAAGCTTTCCGCCCAGAAATGCACCAACGGCAATCTCGTTTGCAGCATTCAGAACAGTCGGCACCGTGCCCCCCGCCCGTAACGCTTCACGCGCCAGACGCAGGGCCGGAAACCGTTTCAGATCCGGCGAGGTAAAGTTCAACTGCCCGATCGTGGCAAAATCAAGACGCGCTACATCAACCCGTATTCTTTCCGGCCATGAAAGCGCATAGGCAATCGGGGTTCGCATATCGGGCGAGCCAAGCTGGGCAAGCACAGATCCGTCAGAATATTCCACCATGCTGTGCACGACGGATTGCGGATGCACCACCACCTCGATACGTTCTTCGGGCACGGGGAACAGACGGCATGCCTCGATCAATTCAAGGCCCTTATTCATCATGGTTGCCGAATCAATCGAAATCTTCGCCCCCATGTCCCAGTTGGGATGGGCCAGCGCCTGCTTGGGCGAAACCGATTTCATTTCCTCAAGCGACCATTCCCGGAACGGCCCACCCGATGCCGTCAGAAGAATACGGTCAACCTTGTCGACCGACTTTTGCTCCAGCACCTGGAAAATAGCACTGTGTTCGGAATCGACAGGGATCAGCGTCGCATTGTATTTCGCGACTTCCGCCATCATCAGATCACCGGCACAAACCAGCGTTTCCTTGTTGGCAAGTCCAACCCTTGCCCCGCGGCGAATGGCCGCCAGCGTCGCCCTGAGCCCCGCCGCACCGATAATCGCGGCAATAACGATATCGGAGGGGCGCGATGCGGCCTCGACCAGTGCGTCATCACCGGCCGCCACCAGAATATTGGTGCCCGACAACGCTGATTTCAGGTCTTCATAAAGGCTTTCATCGGCAATAACCGCCATGGCTGCCCCAAGCTCGATGGCGGCCTTTGCCAGCGCCGGCACATTTCGATGGGCGGTAATGGCGTCCACGGCATATTTGTCTGCATGTGCTTTCAGGATATCTACCGTGCTGCTGCCAACCGATCCGGTCACGCCAAGCACGCAGACTGATTTCTTAATTGTCATCAAACACCAGCTTCGCGGATTTCTGCCTCCAGGGTCCAGGCCCTAGCGCAACGACAATCCAATGAAATACACAATAACAAACGCGACAGGAAAAACCGACAACATCCCGTCGGCACGGTCAAGCAACCCGCCATGCCCCGGAATAAGGTGGCTGCTGTCCTTGACCTTGAAATGGCGTTTAAGCGCAGATTCTCCAAGGTCGCCCACCTGCGCAACAATCGCCAGAACCGCACTTGCCAGAACAATGGACACCGGGATTTGATTGCTGCTGAAATAGGTGATCAGCCCCCCGATCACCATCGCACACAGCATGCCACCAATCAGGCCAGCCCAGGTTTTCTTGGGGCTGAAACGCGGGGCCAGTTTCGGACCGCCAATCGCCTTGCCAAAGGCATAGGCCCCGGTATCCGTCGCCCACACCAGAAAGAACAGCCACATGATCAGCAACAGGCCATCACCATGCATGCTGCGCAGCCACTGTGCCGCCAGTGCCGCACACGATATATAAACGATGCCAAACGCCGCCAGAAACCGGTCTTTGCCCGGACGCAGTGCCGCTGTTGCCGCACTGACGAATACCGACAGCAGAACAAACGGATATTCCCCGGTTGTCAGCAAAAGCATGGCAACCGCAAGCGCCACCCCCGCAACAATCGAAATCGAATTGACATGACCGGGAACGCACATCCGCGTCCATTCCCACATCATGCCAACTGAAAACAGCAATACGAGAAACTCGAAATACGGGGAACCGAACCACACTGCCGCAACGGCGATCGGGGTCATGACCAATGCGGAAATAACCCGTGGCTTCAATCCTGAATTTGTATCTTCCTGGCGTCGGGCTTCAGATGACTGCACCAAAACGCCGCTCCCGTCCGGCAAAGTTTTCTATCGCTTTTTCAAGATGTTCACGTCCGAAATCGGGCCAAAGAACCTGATCGAACACGAACTCCGTATAGGCCGACTGCCAAAGCAGGAAATTGCTGATGCGCTGTTCGCCGCTGGTCCGGATCAGCAGATCCGGATCGGGCATTCCAACCGTCGCCAGATGCGCCTCGACCATGTTTTCGTCGATGGCATCAGGCCGAATTTCCCCGGCCGCAACCTTCTGCGCAATCAGCCGTACCGCATCGGTGATTTCCGCCCGTGCACCATAACTGAGCGCAATGGTCAGGTTCAAACGGGTATTGCCCTGAGTGCGTTCCTCGGCATTGGCCAGAAGAACACGAATATCGTCATCAAAACGTGTGCGGTCCCCGATGATCCGGATACGGACACCGTTTTTGTGCAGGGTTGCCAGTTCGCGTTTGATGAACAGCCGCAACAAGCCCATCAGGTCGCTGACTTCACTTTCCGGGCGCTTCCAGTTTTCGGTCGAAAACCCGTAAAGGGTCAGATACTTGATGCCGATTTCCGCCGCGGCTTCAACCGTGCGACGCACGGCGTCAACCCCCGAACGATGTCCCATCGTACGGGGCTTGCCACGCAGCTTCGCCCAGCGCCCGTTGCCATCCATGATGATGGCAACATGACGCGGCACAACCTGCAAATCTGAAGGGTTGGGTTGAGATGCCAGCACCGTCATGATCAGACTTGCATGATTTCCTGTTCTTTATGGGCGAGCGCTTCGTCGATCTCGCCAATGACCTTGTCGGTCAGCTTCTGGATCTCTTTTTCCTCGTTATGGAGGTCATCTTTCGAGATCACGCTGTCCTTTTCCCATTTCTTGATCTGGTCGATGCCGTCACGGCGGACGTTACGAACAGAAATACGGGCCTGCTCGGCATATTTGCCGGCAACCTTGGACAGTTCCGCACGGCGTTCCTCGTTCAATGCCGGGATCGGCACGCGAACAAGCGTACCATCAGCCGCCGGGTTCAGGCCAAGACCTGAATCACGGATCGCTTTTTCGACCGATTTAACCATCGATTTGTCCCAGACCTGAACCGAAAGCATACGCGATTCCGGAACACTGACGGACGCAACCTGGTTAAGCGGGGTCGGTACGCCGTAGGCTTCAACCATGACCGGTTCAAGAAGGTTTGCACTGGCCCGCCCGGTCCGGAGCCCGGTGAATTCCTTGTGCAAAACTTCGACAGCCCCTTCCATACGGCGGGCAAGGTCTTTTTTCAGGCCAGCAACGTCAGACACCTTCAGTCTCCATTCGAAATAATCGTAAACGTACCATTTGCACAAACCACGTCGGCAAATGCGCCCGGATTATGCAAAGAAAATACAATAACCGGAATATCATTTTCGCGTGCCAATGAAATAGCCGATGCATCCATAACACGCAAATCTTTGGCAAGAACTTCCATATAGGTCAGCGAATCATAACGTTCCGCCGTCGGGTCAACTTTCGGATCGGCGGTGTAAACACCGTCAACCTGCGTCCCCTTAAGCAACGCGTCGCAGCCCATTTCAACCGCGCGAAGTGCCGCGGCCGTATCGGTGGTAAAGAACGGGTTGCCCGTACCGGCGGCAAAAATCACCACCCGGCCCTTTTCCATATGGCGCACCGCGCGACGGCGGATATAGGGCTCACAAACCGATGACATCGGAATGGCGGACTGCACGCGGGTCTGGACCCCGTGGCGCTCAAGCGCGTTCTGAACCGCAAGGGCATTCATGATGGTGGCCAGCATGCCCATATAATCGGCCGTGGCACGCTCCATGCCCTGGGATGCACCCTTGACCCCGCGGAAGATGTTCCCCCCGCCAATCACCATGCAAACCTCGGCACCCATGTCATGAACGGCTTTGATTTCGCTTGCGATCCGGTCAACCGTCTCGGGATCAATCCCGTATTGCTGTTTTCCCAGAAGCCCCTCGCCCGAAAGTTTCAGGAGGACGCGACGAAATTTCAGTTGGCCGTTTTCTGCCATGTTGGATTGCCTCTTACTGCCGATATTTCAAACTGTCCCGAAACCCGGTTCAGCAAAATTCAGATATAAAAAGACCGGCGAGTAACAGGGCGATTATGCGCTGCCGACCTCGCCGGTCTGGGATCATACACGAAATGACACACGACGCACCATTTCGATCAGATGTTTATTTCTTCAGCTGCTCAGCAACTTCTGCAGCAAAGTCTTTTTCTTCTTTCTCGATGCCTTCACCGAGTTCGAAGCGGACAAAGCCCTTAAGGGTGATCGGTTTGCCAGCGTCTTTTGCGGCATTTGCGATCACGTCTTTGACTTTGCTTTCGCCGTCAATCACGAAGGTCTGCTCGACCAGAACGACCTGCTCGTAATATTTACGGATACGGCCATCAATCATCTTTTCGATGATTTCAGCCGGACGGCCCGATTCTTTGGCCTGTTCGGTCAGAACGGCTTTCTCGCGCTCGACCAGTTCCGGATCCAGATCGTCAACCGTGGCCGAAGCCGGGTTGGTTGCTGCAATGTGCATTGCGATCTGTTTGCCAAGGCCTTCAAGAACGCTCGCATCAGCTTCGGATTCGAGTGCAACCAGAACGCCGATCTTGCCGAGGTTCGGCGCAATCGCGGAATGGATGTAGGACGCAACAGCACCCTTCTCGACCGAGATACCAGCCGAACGACGCAGGTTCATGTTTTCGCCGATGGTGGCGATCATGTGAGTAACCTGTTCTTCGACGTTACGCGAAGTACCCGGGAACGGGGTTGCTTTCAGCGCATCGATATCGCCATTGGCCGAAACGGCCTGGTTTGCGATTTCTGCGACGAATTTCTGGAAGTCTTCGTTACGCGAAACGAAGTCGGTTTCGGAGTTGAGTTCGACAACGGCACCGGAAGTACCGTTAACAGCAACACCCACCAGACCTTCGGCGGCAACACGACCGGCTTTCTTGGCAGCAGCAGCAAGACCTTTGGTACGAAGCCAGTCAACGGCAGCTTCAAGGTTACCTTCGGTTTCGGACAGCGCCTTTTTGCAATCCATCATGCCAGCGCCGGTGGTTTCGCGAAGCTCTTTAACCAGAGCAGCGGTAATAGCCATTTTTAAAGCCCCTATTACGCGATCAGTGAACACCTAAAGAAACGGCGGCATGCTAGCCGCCGTTTCATCAGGTACAAAATGAAACTTATGCGGAAGCTGCTTCCTGAGCGGCTTCTTCAACAGCAGCGGCTTCAGCCGGAACTTCTTCGGATTCACCGAGATCCGCGCCAGAAGCAGTCATTTCCTGCTGGATACCGTCCAGAACCGCGCCAACGAACAGGTCGCAATAAAGCTGGATCGCACGGATCGCATCGTCGTTGCCCGGGATCGGGTAAGCAACGTTTGCCGGATCCGAATTGGAGTCCAGAATTGCAACAACCGGAATGTTCAGGTTCTTGGCTTCGTGAACAGCAAGTGCTTCCTTGTTGGTGTCGACCACGACGATGATGTCGGGAAGACCACCCATGTCCTTGATACCGCCAAGCGCGCGCTCAAGCTTATCGCGCGAACGGGTCAGGTTCAGGATTTCTTTTTTGGTCAGACCTTCTGCACCGGCAGACAGGATCTCGTCCTGTTCTTTCAGGCGTTTGATCGAGTTGGAAACGGTGTTCCAGTTGGTCAGCATACCGCCGAGCCAGCGATGGTTCACATAGTACTGACCGCAACGCTTTGCAGCTTCCGCGATGACCGGGGATGCCTGACGCTTGGTACCTACGAACAGAACGCGACCACCACCTGCGGTGACGTCACGAACGGCCTGCATCGCACGATGCAGCATCGGAACGGTTTCCTGAAGGTTCAGGATGTGAATGTCATTGCGTGCACCAAAGATGAACTGCTTCATCTTCGGGTTCCAGCGGCGGGTGTGGTGACCAAAGTGGACGCCAGCTTCCATCAGCTGACGCATGGTAAAGGTTGGCAAAGCCATGATAAATTCCTACCTTTTTCCGGTTAATACCTCCGCGGAAGGGAATTTCACGCCAGCTTGCGTGAAACACCGGATGGACGAATTTCTGCATAAAGCATTATTCGCCACGCTCCCGCGTGCGATGTTCGGGGCGGGTTTTAGCCCCCTCCTGCAAAGAATGCAAGCCTTAAAGTACGCTCAAACCGCCGGAAAGTGAACCCGAAGCCCGATCACAATTTCCACCTGCCCGCACCAATCAGATTTCCTCGGCCAGTTCGACACCCGGAATGGCCCCGACCGCCCCGATAAGGGACGGCCCGACCTTATAGGTATCTTCAAGCTCGACCTCGGCAATACGGCCATCGGCACACACCGTCGAAAGACTGACCAGACCGCGCCCTTTCCCCGCTTTTTCAAGCAGTTCGCGGATTTCCGCCACCGGATCAGGCCGGTTCAGTCGAATGCGGATACCCTCGGCAGCCCCTGAAACCGCATGCTCAAGGTCTTCGACCTTCTGCCCCTGGATGCGAAGCTGCCCCTCGCGCATTTCGGCTGCCACCACCAGCAATACCGGTCGTCCGGCATTGATGATTTCCTTGTAGGCCGCCCATGACTCGGCCCAGAACGCGACCTCGAAACTGCCGGTCGGATCGGAAAACATCACAAACGCGAATTTTGATCCGTTTTTCTTGGAAATCATTTCACGCGCATTGATCAGCGTCCCGGCAAGCTTGATCGATCCCTTGTTCTGGGCGCGCATGCGGGCCGGAAGTTCCTTGATCGGCGCAATGCCGATCCGCTGAAGACTTTTGCCAAAGGTATCCAGCGGATGGGCGGAAAGATAAAAACCGATGGCCGAAAATTCCTCGGTCAGTTTTTCCATCGGCACCCAGTCGCGTTCATCGGGCAACCGGATGGCATCCTTGCCAAAGCCGGTATCCTCGCCAAACATCGAAATCTGGTCATTGTTGCGCGCCTGCATTTCGCGCTGGGAAACCGCCATCACGCGGTCGACATGCTCAAACATCACCTTGCGGTTCGTCGTCAGGCAATCAAGTGCCCCTGCCCGCACAAGGTTTTCAAGCAACCGCTTGTTGACAGCCCGGCTATCGATGCGCGATGCGAAATCGGTCAGGTCCTTGAACGGACCATTGGCCTCGCGCTCCGCAACAAGGCTTTCCATCGCGGCATCACCAACGTTACGCACCGCTGCCAGTGCATAACGGATTTTGCGAACCCCATCATAATTTTCGACCGAAAACGCCACTTGCGAATTATTGATGCAGGGCGGCAGGATTTCGATGCCAAGCCGTTCGACTTCCTGTTTGAAAATCGCCAGCTTTTCGGTGTTGTGCATATCAAGCGTCATCAACGCGGCCATAAACTCGACCGGATAATTCGCCTTAAGATACGCCGTCTGATACGCCACCAGCGCATAGGCCGCTGCGTGCGATTTGTTAAAGCCATAGGATGCGAACTTGGCAACCTGATCAAAGATGTCGGATGCCTGCCCGCGCGGCACCCCGTTCTTTTCCGCCCCGTCAACAAACAGCGACCGCTGCTTTTCCATTTCCTCGGCGATCTTTTTACCCATCGCACGCCGCAACAGGTCCGCACCGCCAAGCGAATAGCCCGACATCGTCTGGGCAAGCTGCATGACCTGTTCCTGATAGATCATGATGCCATAGGTTTCTTCGAGGATCGGCTGCAACATCGGGTGCATGTAATCAGGTTCTTCCTGACCATGCTTACGCGCGATGTAGTGCGGGATATTGTCCATCGGGCCCGGACGATACAGCGCCACCACAGCGATAATATCTTCGATCGTATCGGGCTTCAGGCCGCGCAGAACGTCCTGCATGCCCTGCGATTCAAGCTGGAACACACCGACCGTCTCGGCCGCCGAAAGCAGCTTGAACGCCACCCGATCATCAAGGGGAATAGCACTGATATCAAAGTCTTGCGGGACGTCTTTGCGAAGCCGCATCAGATTGACGGCCTCGATAATCACCGTCAGGGTTTTCAAACCAAGGAAGTCGAACTTCACCAGACCGGCATTTTCAACATATTTCATGTTGAACTGGGTCACCGGCATATCGGATCGCGGATCACGATAAAGCGGCACAAGCTCATCAAGGTCACGGTCGCCGATGACCACCCCGGCGGCGTGGGTCGACGAGTTACGATAAAGTCCTTCGATCTGCATTGCGATGGACAGCAGCCGGTCAATATCCGGGTCTTCGCGCGCAATCCGGCGCAGGTCCGGCTCCATGTCGATGGCTTCCTTAAGCGGGATCGGCTTGGCCGGGTCCCCCGGAATCATCTTGCAGATTTTATCGACATAGCCATACGGGATGCTCAAAACGCGGCCAACGTCACGCACCGCGGCCTTGGCCTGTAATTTACCGAATGTGATGATCTGCGCCACACGGTCATGGCCGTATTTCTGCTGCACATATTCAATCACCTCGCCGCGCCGGTCCTGACAGAAATCGACATCGAAGTCAGGCATGGATACGCGTTCCGGGTTCAGGAAGCGTTCAAACAGCAACGAAAAATGCAGCGGATCAAGATCGGTAATCAGCAGGGCATAGGCAACAAGCGACCCCGCACCCGAACCACGGCCCGGTCCAACCGGGATTTCATGATCCTTGGCCCACTGGATAAAGTCCGCAACGATCAGGAAGTAACCCGGGAATCCCATCTGATTGATGATGCCAAGCTCGTATTCAAGGCGCTCCCAATAGGGTTTGGCGATTTCTTCCTTCTGCGCATCCGTCATATCTTCGGTAAAGACATATTTCGCAAGGCGGCCCTTAAGGCCCTCCTCGGACATATGACGCAGTTCGTCGACCTCGGTACGGCCTTCGCCGCAATCAAACGGCGGCAGGATCGGATCAATTTTCTCGACATGCCATGAACACCGCTTGGCAATCGTCAACGTGTTGTCACAGGCCTCGGGAATGTCGGCAAAAAGCTCGCGCATCTCGGCGGCAGTCTTGAACCGGTGCTCCGGTGTCAGGCGCCAACGGTCTTCCTGCCCGACAACCGCACCCTGCCCGATGCAGATAAACACATCGTGGGCTTCATACATTTCCGCCTTGGGGAAAAAGCAGTCATTGGTCGCGACCAGCGGGATATTGTGATCATAGGCCAGCTTGATCAGACCCGGCTCAACCTTTTCCTCGACCGGCTCGCCGTGGCGCTGCAGTTCGATATAAAGCCGGTTGCCAAATATCCCCGAAAGCTTGTTCAGGCATTCGGTCGCCGCCTCAAGCTGCCCCTCGGCAATCAACCGTGCCAGTGGCCCGGTCGGCCCGCCAGTCAGGCAGATGATGTCGGAACTGTATTGTTCGATATGATCATAAAGCGCCTTGGGCTCGCTGCCTGCTTCGCTGGTCATGTGTGCCCGCGAAACGATTTTCAGAAGGTTGAAATACCCCCGCTCATTCTTTGCGATCAGAACCAGCTTGTCCGGGTTGGGTTCACGCGAAATCCTGCCAACAACCGGCTGGTCGCCAAACCGTTCAACACCGATCTGTACGCCAAGGATCGGCTGCACGCCCGCCCCGCTCATCACACCGGAAAAATCAAGCGCGCCGAACATATTATCGCTATCGGTCATCGCAACCGCGGGCTGACCATCCGCCTCGCACATCTTTGCCAGTTCCTTCGTCGTGATGGCACCTTCGGCAAGCGAGTAGTTGGTGTGAACACGAAGATGGACGAAACCGTTTTCCATTTCAGAAAACCCCGGAACAAGAATGGCAAAGGCAGGAAAACCGCCACCCCGAATCACTCCGGGGCGCGGTGCTCTGCTAACTTAAAGAACTTCGACGAATTACGAAAGGGTATCGGGATCAAGTTCGACCAGATGCCCGTCACGCAGGGTCACAACCCGGTCCATCTGGCGCGCCAGTTCCGGGTTATGGGTCGCAATCAGCGACGCCAGACCGGTTTCACGCACCAGCGTCATCAACATCCCGAACACGGTTTCGGCAGTATGCGGGTCAAGGTTGCCGGTCGGCTCGTCGGCAAACAGCACATCGGGCACATTGGCAAGCGCACGCGCAATTGCCACCCGCTGCTGTTCCCCGCCCGAAAGCCGCGCCGGGCGATGTTCGGCCCGTTTTTCAAGTCCAAGACAGCGCAGCAGTTCAAGCCCGCGTTCAGTCGCATCCGGCCGTTTCAGGCCATTGATCATCTGCGGAATCACGACGTTTTCAATCGCTGAAAATTCCGGCAGCAGATGATGATACTGATAAACGAACCCGATATGCTTACGGCGCATTTCGGTGCGCGCCAGATCGGAAAGGTCCGTGCTGCGTTTCCCACCAATCGAAACCATGCCACGATCAGGCTTTTCAAGCAGGCCCGCAATCTGAAGCAGGGTCGATTTACCCGCCCCCGATGGCCCGACAAGGGCGACGATCTCGCCCTGATGGATTTCAAGATCGACGGATTTCAGGATTTCAAGCTGGTCGGGCCCCTGATTGAAGACGCGATCAATCTTTTCAAGCCGCAAAACGACTTTCTGCGCGCGTTCCTGCGCGGTTTTCTTGACCATATCACTCATAACGCAGCGCCTCCACCGGATCGAGGCGCGATGCACGCCATGCCGGATAAACCGTCGCCAGGAACGACAGGGTCAGGGACATCACACAGACCAGAACCACTTCGCTGACATCCATGTCAGCCGGAAGCTGCGACAGGAAATAGATTTCCGCATTAAACAGGTCCGCCCCGGTCAGGCTCTGGATGAACTGGCGGATATTTTCGATATTCAGGCAGAACAGAACGCCAAGGATCAGCCCGCTTAACGTACCGACAACCCCGATGGATGCCCCGGCCAGGAAGAAGATGCGCATCACCGATGACCGTGTGGCCCCCATCGTGCGCAGGATCGCGATATCGTGCCCCTTGTCCTTCACCAGCATCACCATGCCCGAAATGATATTGAATGCCGCCACCAGAATAATCAGCGTCAGGATCAGGAA
Source organism: Thalassospira lucentensis (assembly GCF_001613805.1). Taxonomy (GTDB): domain Bacteria; phylum Pseudomonadota; class Alphaproteobacteria; order Rhodospirillales; family Thalassospiraceae; genus Thalassospira; species Thalassospira lucentensis_A. Next base: position 51,296 of record NZ_LPVY01000003.1, on the reverse strand, counting down.
CATCACATTACGTTCTACCTGTAACGCATTGAAGAAGCTGGAATTTGATTGCTGCCAATTCACCAGCCGCAGATGTTCCCCCGACAGGTTCGACAGCAGATCATTCATGCTCGACGACAGACGCGACGGGTCTTCAAGCATCACTTCAAAATGGCTGATCTTTTCCGGCAGGCGGAAATAAATCTGGGCGGCATCAAGCGGCATGAAGATAAAGCCGCTGTCATATTCATACATGCCGATATCAAACAGCCCGACCACCTTATAGGCCCGCACACGCGGTACGGAGCCGAACGCCGTCACATTGCCCTTGGGCGAGATCAGATTGACATTGTCACCCACCCCGACACCAAGCTTCATGGCAAGGCGTGCGCCCATGATCACGGTATCCTCGCCCTTGAAATCGTCCAGCGATCCGAAAACGATATTGTCCGCAATCGTCGGACGTTTGGCGAGGTCGGCCGCCCGCACACCGCGCACGATGGCACCGGATGCGCGGCCATTGTTCGATGCCATCACCTGCCCCTCGACCACCGGGGTCACAAGCGTGACATTGCCGGTTTCCGCGATCTTCTTTTCAATCGCATCATAATTGGGCAGGCCATCCGGACTTTGCGCATAAACCGATATATGCCCGTTCAGCCCCAGAATACGTCCAAGCAATTCGGCCCGGAACCCGTTCATGACCGACATGACGATAATCAGGGTCGCAACGCCCAGCATGATGCCAAGCAGCGAAAAGATGGCGATGACGGAAACAAAGCCTTCTTGCCGACGGGGACGCAGGTAGCGGAAAGCCACCAGACGTTCGAACGGACTGAACATGCGCAAATGATCCTCGTGGAAGCGTATGGAAGCGTATCGGAAAGAATTCCGGAAATCAGGACGGGGCAGCCAAGGCTGCCCCGTTTGCAAAATCGTTATCAGGCGCCGATCTGGTTAAGTGCGGCTTCAAGCGTGACTTCCGTCCGCTCGCCGGATTTGCGGTTTTTAAGCTCGACCACACCGGCTTTAAGGCCTTTCGGGCCAATCACGATCTGCCAAGGCAGACCGATCAGGTCCATATCGGCAAATTTGCCGCCCGCGCGGATGTCGCGGTCATCATAAAGCACCTCAATCCCGGCGTTATGCAGCTTGGCGTAAACGTCTTCGCAGGCCGCGTCACATTCATCATCACCCGTGCGCAGGTTGATCAGGCCAACCTTGTAGGGCGCAACCGATTCCGGCCAGATGATGCCGTTCTCGTCGTGCGATGCCTCGATCAGTGCGCCGACAAGGCGCGAAACGCCAATGCCGTATGATCCCATCTGGACCGGCACTTCCTTGCCGTCCGGGCCAAGGATGGTGGCCCCCATCGGTTCGGAATATTTCGCACCGAAATGGAAGATATGGCCGACTTCGATCCCGCGCGTCGCAATCATGTCGTCACCGGAAATCGGGCTATTGGCCGGATCATGCTTGTCTTCGGTCGCGGCATAGTCTTCAAGCGTCGTCTGGACCCAGTTTTCAAGCCCGGTGCGATCATTCAGATCAACACCCTTGCCCGTCAGATCCTTGTCCAGCCACTTCTTGTCGCAGAACACTTCGCTTTCGCCGGTTTCGGCCAGAATGATGAATTCATGGCTAAGATCGCCGCCAATCGGGCCGGTATCGGCCACCATCGGGATCGCCTTCACGCCAAGGCGCGTAAAGGTCCGGCAATAGGCCAGAAACATCTTGTTATAGGCGTGCCGTGAACTTTCGTAATCGACATCGAACGAATACGCATCCTTCATCAGGAATTCGCGACCACGCATCACGCCAAAGCGCGGGCGGATCTCGTCGCGGAATTTCCACTGAATGTGATACAGCATCTGCGGAAGCTGCTTATAGGACCGGACATCCTTGCGGAAGATATCGGTGATCACTTCCTCGTTGGTCGGACCAAAAAGCATTTTGCGGTCATGACGGTCGGTGATGCGCAGCATTTCAAGGCCGTAATCCTCGTACCGTCCGCTTTCCTGCCAAAGTTCGGCTGGCTGGATGGTCGGCATCAGCAATTCGTTGCAGCCAATCGCGTCCTGCTCTTCGCGCACGATCTGCTCGATCTTTTTAAGCACGCGATAGCCAAGCGGCAGCCAGGAATAAATCCCCGCCGAAAGCTGGCGCACCATACCGGCACGCAGCATCAGTCGATGGGAAGCGATCTGTGCTTCTGCCGGCGTTTCCTTGAGGGTCGGCAGAAAGAACTGGGAAAGACGCATCAATGCCTCGTGATGATCAAAGCTGAAAATATCAGGTATACAAAAGACCTTGCCCGGAAAATGCGACAGCACAGCCCGAAACGCAAGCCGGAACTTGCTTTATATCGGCAAGACGTGATCTAGCGCCCAATCGTGGCAGGTTTGCGAAAACACACAGGCTTTTTCAGGTGCAACCTTACCGGAAGCCCGCCGCCCGGCACGCAGCCGCCAGTTCATCCTGCCCCGCCTCGTTGCCAAGCGGCGTATCGTTGAAATAAACCCGCCCGTTGCGATAGGTGATCTTGCCGATATTAGACTCGCCACTGATCCCGTCCGGCACGGAAATCCCCGCATATTCAAAGAAATCAATCGTCACCGGAAATTCGATTTCCTTGGGCAGCGAATTCAGTATCTGGTTGCCGCCATCCAGATCGGCCGGGGCGACCTTGCGGCCATAAACATCGACACCGGGCTTATAGGCAACATCGTCATCCGGCACATGGCTGACCAGTTCCCGGCAGGCCGACCGCGTGACCGTGATGGTTGGCTTCGCCTTCTCGGCACTCGCAGCACCGGCTGCGTCAGGTACGGCATTTTCACCTGCCGCCGGTCCAGGCAAGGGGGAGTCGCTTTGCGCCAAAACGCCACCCGCACCGGTCATGATCGCGCCAGCAACAAACATCGAAACCATGAAATTCACAGGATAAATCCCGATTTTCATAGAGCGGGTCGTTACAAAATTCTTCATATCGCCGGTCCATCCTATTTATGTGCGGTGCAGCATCGAATCATCTGTGAATATTGGTCAAAACATCTTGCACAAAAGTGAAATATGTGGCTTTTTGATCCTCCGCTAACGGCGCAAGATCGTTGCGGAAGACGTATCGCAGCCGCTCATAAAATTGCGGGAGGCTTTGTTGCCAATAAGCATACAAGAAGCAGGCGCGACGTCGAAATAAAACCTGTGCCAAGTGCCCAGGTCTTAGGAGGAAGCAAAAAAAGATTACGGGAAAACAGCTATAAAAATAGCATCTTGGCAAGATCCTTGTGATCTTGCTTTTTTTTGTCCGCATCCCGGCCCGCCTTCCCTTTCCCGTGATTTTTGTGCAGCCCTGCAAACAAAAACCCCGCAGCAAATGTGCGGGGTTTGTTTTTACACGGCTTGCGCCAAAACTCATTGCGGCGGACGGACTTCGATCATGCCACTGGTGATCACGAAATACGCCACCACCCACAAAATTGCCGAAATCAGGCTGGTCGCCAGAACCTTCTTCCACATATGCGGCTTTTGCGGTGCGCCGCTATCGTGGCCGGGCTGGACATTTTCCTCGCGCTTCACGCCGACCGGCAACACCATGAACAGCACCAGCCACCAGATCACGATGTAAACAAGGATCGCGGAAAACCAGTTCATGCTGCACTCTTTTCGTGGTTGCGGGAATCAGGGCCGATACGGCGGGAAAGAAACTTAAACCTGTTCAAGCTCAACAAGCGTCCCGTTGAAATCCTTGGGATGCAGGAACAGAACCGGCTTGCCATGCGCACCGGTTTTGGGCTCCCCGGTGCCCAGCACGCGCGCACCATTTTTCAAAAGCTGATCGCGCGCCGCCAGGATATCCTCAACCTCATAGCAGACATGATGAATGCCGCCCGAAGTGTTTTTATCAAGGAACCCCTGTATCGGCGATCCCTCGCCCAGCGGATAAAGCAATTCGATCTTGGTGTTGGGCAGTTCGACAAAAACCACAGTCACCCCATGATCAGGCTCGTCCTGCGGTTCGGAAACCTTCGCGCCCAGGACATCGCGATAAAGCCGGATACCTTCTTCAAGGTCCGGCACCGCAATCGCCACATGGTTCAGCCGTCCAATCATGTTCTACTCCTGAAATGTGATCTGCCCGATCACCGCCAATCTAGGACGCGCATCACGACAAAGACAACTGCCCTTTTGGTCGTATGCCGCGCCCCGGACTGCCTAGTTCTTCTCGTTGACGCGAACCAGATGCACCTCGATCAATGGCCGCTTGCCCAGCCGCTGGCGCACCGGGCGGCGCAATGCCTGCCGGATCGCAAGGATCACCGCCGCATCGTCAAGCACCTCGTCATCGTCAAGCTGATCGACCCGATTGCCAATCTCGGCGGCAAAATGATCAAGGCGGACATCATCGCCATCCTCGTCAAACAGGCTTGGTGCCGTAATCATCGGCTCGCCGACCATCTCGCCAAACTGGTTCAGCACCACGGTCACGAACATCACACCGTTCCAGACGATGCGATTGCGGTTGCGGATGGTATCGGAATCCCGTTTCAGCAACCGCCCGCCATCAAGGCAAAGCACGCCGCTTTCGGCAACGCCAATCACATGCGCACTGCCCGGCGACAATCGAATGACCGTCCCGTCATGCGGGATCACCTGCTCAGGGATCTGGCATTCCGCGCCAAGGGCAGCCTGTTCGCAAAGATGGCGGGTTTCACCATGCACCGGCACAAGGATTTTGGGGCGGGTCAACTGATACATCCGCGCCAGATCCTGCCTGCCCGGATGGCCCGATACATGGATCGGCTCATCGCGCGCGGTAATCACGCGGATACCGCGCCGGATCAAAAGGTTCTGGATATAACCGATGGATTTTTCATTGCCCGGAATTTCACGTGCGGAAAACACAACCGTATCGCCCGGATCAAGCTGCACGGTCGGATGATCCCCCTTGGCAATGCGCGACATCGCCGCACGCGGTTCGCCCTGCGACCCGGTACAGATCAGCAAGACCTGATCCTTGGGGACCTCCATCGCGTCTTCATCGGTCAAAAGGTTCGGATACGACGTCAGATAGCCAACCGCGCGTGCGGCCTCGGTCACACGGTTCAATGACCGTCCGGCAAGCCCGACACAGCGGTTGTTTTCATGTGCTGCTTCAACAATTGACTGCAACCGCGCGACATTGGTGGCAAAACACGCAACCGCAATCCGGCCCTGCGGCGTTTCGGCAAACAGTTTCGACAGGTTCTTGGCAACCTCGCCTTCCGATCCGGTCTGGCCTTCGGAAAAGACATTGGTTGAATCACAAATCAGCGCCATGACCCCTTCATCGCCAAGCGCCTCAAGCTTCTTGACGTCGGATGCCTCGCCAATCTGGGGATCGGGGTCAAATTTCCAGTCGCCGGTATGTACCACAAGCCCCTTGGGGGTGCGGATCGCAAGCGCGTTGGGTTCAAGGATCGAATGGGTCATGGTGACGAATTCGATGTCAAACGGCCCCTTTTTGAACCGCCCGCCAAGCTCGATCACATGGATCGGCACCTGATCGGCAAAATCGGTTTCCGCCAGTTTGGCCTTCAGGAATTCGGCGGCAAACGGGGTAGCATAGATCGGGCATTTCAGCCGCGGCCAAAGATACGGCACCGCGCCAAGGTGATCCTCATGCGCATGCGTCAGAACAAGGCCAAGAAGTTTGTCTTTGCGTTCCTCGATAAAGGACGGATCGGGCATGACAACATCGACGCCGGGCAATCCTTCCTCGCCAAAGGAAACGCCCATATCGACCATCAGCCACTGATCGTCATATCCGTACAAATTGAGGTTCATGCCAATTTCGCCAGATCCCCCCAGCGGCACAAACAGCAATTCGTCTTTCGGCAAATACAAATCCACGGATGATCACCCTTGTCTTTCAGCGGTGAGAAATACGATCACGGGGCGTACCCGCGTCACTTCACAGTCAATGTCGGTTAACAGTCTAGTTCGATTTTGCGCTGTTGCGGCGATAAATCATCAAAAGCCCCAGCATCGTCAGATCGCCATGCAGATGTTCGATCTCGTCAACCGCCTTGGTAAACAGCGGTGCCAGCCCGCCGGTCGCGACAACTTTCATGTGATCGATGCCCTGCTGCTTGCGAATGCGCGCCAGAAGCCCCTCGATCATCGCGACATAGCCCCAGTAAACCCCGGACTGCATCGCCTCGACCGTATTCTTGCCAATCACGTTGCGCGGTGCCTCGATCGCCACCATCGGCAACTGGGCCGCCGCCATATGCAGCGCCTTGATCGAAAGGTTCACCCCCGGTGCAATCACACCGCCAAGGTAATTGCCTTCTTCATCAATCACGTCAAACGTGGTTGCCGTCCCGAAATCAAGCACCACAAGCGGCCCACCAAAAAGCTGATGGGCCGCAACCGCATTGACCAGCCGGTCGGCACCAACTTCGCTTGGGCGGTCCATGATGATCTTCATATCCAGATCAACCGCCGGATCGCCGACCACCATCGGCTCGACATTGAAATAACGCCGGCACAGGGTTTTAAGGCTGAATTCAGCCGCCGGAACCACGGTCGCGATGATCGCGCCCGTAATCGCGTCTTTTGGCACATCCGACAGGGTAAACAGATGATGCAGCCATACGCCAAGTTCATCCGCCGTGCGCTCAACCGTCGTTGAACAGCGCCACTGCCCCTTGATCGTATCGCCGTCAAACACCGCGAAAACGATGTTGGTATTCCCGGCATCAATCGCCAGCAACATGATGTTTCGTCTCCCCGTTATCGTCCTGTGTTTATTTATGCTTTAAAGAACACTTCGCCAGCCCCGACGCGATGCTCGGTTCCGCCCGCTTCTCTTAGAACAAGCGATCCATCATCATCAAGCCCGACAAACGTGCCCTCAAGCGTTCTTTCGGTCAGGCGCGCAATCACCGGCTCGCCGATACCGTATGCGCGTGTCAGCCACGCCTCACGCACCGGGGCAAACCCCTGCTTTTCCCAGACCGGCAGCCAGCTTGCCACCCGCGCGACATAGGCCGAAAGAAGTTCCCCCACCGATACCGGCGCGCCAAGGGCTGAAAGCGACGTCGCCGGACGTTCGGCATCATCGGGATAAAATGCAACATTCACCCCGGCCCCGATCACCAGATAATCGGTTTCCGAACCGTTGTTCGATGCACTTTCCAGAAGAATACCCGAAATCTTGCGGCCATTGACCATCAGGTCATTGGGCCATTTGCAATCCGGTCTGATCCGGTTGCCACTGACCAGCTCAATCGCCTCGGCCATTGCGACCGCAACCAGGAATGTCAGTTTGGCCGCTTCAAAAAGCGGACAATCAGGACGCAGCAAAAGGGAAGAATAAAGATTGCCAACCGGGGATGACCATGCGCGGCCGCGCCGTCCCCTGCCCGATGTCTGTTGGCGGGCCCAAATAAGGGCGCCACTATGGGCGCCCTTATCAGCAAGGCGTTTCGCCTCTTCATTGGTGCTGTCGATCACTTCCAGTTCATGAAGGTAAAAACCTTCCGGAAGCCGGATCGTCGGCTTGGTCATCCTTACTGCCCGAGCAAGGCCGTCGCGGCAACGCCGGCACTATCCATCAACGGGTTCGGGAAGAAAACGAAAGCCAGAAGAATGACCGTCGCAACCGCCATGATCACATTCATCTCGGTGCCGTTCTTGTCGAACGCTTCGACCGGCTCGTCGAAATACATCACCTTGATGATCCGCAGATAATAATAGGCACTGACGACCGAGGTCACCAAACCGATCACCGCCAGCGTCACAAGACCGGCGTCAACCGCTGCCTTGAACACGTAAAACTTGCCAAAGAACCCTGCAAGCGGCGGAATACCGGCCATCGAGAACATCAGGATCGCGGTAACGGCAGCCATCAGCGGCTTGGTCTTGGCCAGACCGGCAAGATCGGTGATTTCCTCGACCATGCGGTCATTGCGACGCATCGAAAGGATCACGGCAAAGGTGCCAAGGTTCATGACAAGGTAAATACCCAGATAAACCAGAATACCCGCAACACCTTCGGACGTCCCGGCCGCAAGACCGACAAGTGCGAAACCGACGTGACCGATGGATGAATAGGCCATCAGACGTTTGATATTGTCCTGACGGAGCGCCGCGAACGACCCCCATGCCATCGACAGGATCGACACCAGAACGATGATCTGCTGCCAGTCTTCGACAACACCGGCAAACGGGCCAACCGCAACGCGAACGAACAGTGCCAGACCGGCAATCTTCGGCGCGACGGCAAAGAACGCCGTCACCGGGGTCGGTGCACCTTCATAGACGTCCGGAGTCCACATATGGAACGGAACCGCGGAAACCTTGAAGCACAGACCGGCAAACATGAAGGCCAGACCAACCAGTGTCCCGACCGAAAGGCCGCCTGCACTGATCACATCGCCAAGAACGGCAAAGTTGGTCGAACCGGTAAAGCCATACACCATCGACATGCCATACAGCAGCATGCCCGATGCAATCGAGCCCAGAACAAAGTATTTCAGACCCGATTCCGTGGCGCGAACCGTGTCGCGGCGGATCGCCGCAATCACGTAAAGCGCCAGCGACTGAAGCTCAAGGCCAAGATACAGCGACAGCATGTCGGTCGCCGATACCATCGCCATCATGCCAAGCGTGGCAAGCAGGATCAGGATCGGGAATTCGAACCGGGCCATGTTTTCGCGTTCGGCATAATTCATCGCCATCACGATACCAATCGACGAACCGATCAGGATCATCACCTTGGTGAATTTGGCAAAGGCATCGGCCGTGAACTGGCCATAGAATGCCACCCCGCCGTCCCCCAGAACCACCAGCACAAGGGCGACGATCTGGGCTGCAACCGCAAGCCACGAAACGGTGCGGAATGCCTTGTCCTTGCCGGCGAAAACGCCAAGCATCAGAAGGGCCAGGGCCGAAACGGCCATAAAGATTTCGGGCAATGCCGCCCCGAGGTTGAGCATAGAAACTCCCATGTTCATTCCCCTCAATTCGCCGCCAGCTGCGCAGCCTGAGCTGCGGCAGCCTGCGCCGTTTCGACCTGGTTGACGAGGTTTTCAACCGAAACATGCATGATGTCGAGGAAGGAGACCGGATAGACCCCCATCCACAGAACGATGATCACCAGCGGTGCGAAGATCAGCCATTCACGCGGGCTCATATCAAGGATCGATTTAAGATTTTCCTTGGTAAGGGCCCCGAACACGATGCGGCGATAAAGATACAGCGCATAAGCCGCACCAAGGATCAGACCGGTCGCGGCAAAGAATGCCACCCAGGTATTGGCTTCGAACGCGCCCAGCAATGCCAGGATTTCGCCAACGAAACCACCCGTCCCCGGAAGACCGACAGACGCCATCGTAAAGAACATGAAGATAACGGCATAACCCGGCATACGGTGCACAAGGCCACCATAGGCATCGATCTCGCGGGTATGCATGCGGTCATAAACCACACCAACACACAGGAACAATGCACCGGAAACCACACCGTGGCTCAGCATCTGGAAGATCGAACCTTCGATGCCATGCTGGTTAAAGGTGAAGGCACCGATAGTGACGATACCCATATGGGCAACCGACGAATAGGCAATCAGCTTTTTCATGTCCTGCTGTGCAAGCGCGACCAGCGACGTATAGATGATCGCCACAATCGACAGCGTGAACACCAGCGGGGCAAAGGTCTCAGACGCCAGCGGCATCATCGGCAACGAGAACCGAAGGAACCCGTAACCACCCATTTTCAGAAGAACACCCGCCAGGATCACCGAACCGGCAGTCGGTGCCTCAACGTGGGCATCGGGCAACCATGTGTGAACCGGCCACATCGGCACCTTGACGGCAAAGGATGCAAAGAACGCCAGCCACAGCCAAAGCTGCATGTTATAGCTGAAACCATGCGCCATCAGTGTCGGGATGTCGGTTGTGCCTGCATCGAAATACATCGCAAGCAGCGCAACCAGCATCAGAACGGAACCCAGCAGCGTGTAAAGGAACAGCTTGAAGGCTGCATAAACACGACGCTGACCGCCCCAGACACCGATGATGATGAACATCGGGATCAGAACGCCTTCGAAGAACAGATAGAACAGCAGACCGTCAAGCGCGCTGAACATACCGACCATCATCGTTTCCAGGATCAGGAACGCGATCATGTATTCCTTCACGCGTTTCTGGATTGCTTCCCATGCCGACAGAATGCAGATCGGCGTCAGGAAGGTCGCCAGAAGCACGAACAGCATCGAAATGCCATCCACGCCCATGTGATAGGAAATATTCAGGCCCGGCATCCAGTCGGCTTTTTCAACGAACTGGAAATCGGCCGTGGTGCTATCGAAATTCACCCAAAGCATCAACGATGCGGCAAAGGTAAAGCCCGACGTCCAAAGGGCAACCCAACGGGAGTTGCGGGCGACATTCGCCTCTTCCCCGCGGATCAGCAGCACAAACAGTGCGCCGATCAGCGGCAAAAAGGTGACGATCGAAAGAATTGGATAATCGCTCATCGCCCGTTAACCCATCTTCCAAATTGTGTAAGACACCAAGGCGGCAATACCGATCAGCATCGCAAACGCATAGTGATAGACGAAACCGCTCTGAAGGGCGCTGACACGACGTGCAATGTTACGGCATGCTGCGGCGACACCATCCGGACCGACACCGTCGATCAGCGCGCCATCGCCCGATTTCCAGAAGCCATAGCCAAGATAGAAGGCAGGCTTGACGAAAATCTTGTCGTAAAGCTCGTCGAAATACCATTTGTTCAGTGCGAAGCGGTACAGACCGTTGAAGGTATTGGCCAACTGACGCGGCAGCGACGGCACCAGCTTGTACATCACAAGGGCGATGACAAAGCCCGATACCATGGCAACAAACGGTGCCAGCTTGACCCAGCCCGGAACATGGTGAGCATGTTCAAGGGCCTGATGACCTTCGGCCATGAAGATCGCGCCATTCCAGAACGCCAGCATCTCTTCATAGTCACCACCACCGAACCAGTCCTTGGCGAACCAGCCGGCAAAGATCGCGCCGATGGTCAGGAACAGAAGCGGCAGCGTCATGACGGCCGGGCTTTCATGGACATGGGCCATGGTCCGCTCGTCCGCACGCGGGGTGCCAAAGAAGGTCATGAAGATCAGGCGCCAGCTATAGAAGGACGTCATCAGTGCCGCCAGGATACCGGCCCAGAAGGCATAGGTCCCGACTGCGGTATGTGCCGCAAACGCGCTTTCGATGACAAGGTCCTTGGAATAGAAGCCCGCAAGCCCCGGGAAACCGGTAATCGCAAGCGTACCAACCATCATCACCGCAAAGGTCAGCGGAACCATTTTATAGATGCCGCCCATCTTGCGCATGTCCTGCTCGTCGGACATCGCATGGATCACCGAACCGGCACCAAGGAACAGAAGCGCCTTGAAGAAACCGTGCGTCATTAGGTGGAACACGCCTGCCGAATAGGCCGACACGCCGCAGGCAAAGAACATATAGCCAAGCTGCGAACAGGTCGAATAGGCGATCACGCGCTTGATGTCGTTCTGTACGCAACCAATCGTCGCGGCAAAGAACGCGGTCGATGCGCCGACAACCGTAACGATGGCAAGGGTGGTTTCGGCATATTCAAAGATCGGCGACAGGCGCGCGACCATGAACACACCGGCCGTCACCATGGTTGCCGCGTGGATAAGTGCGGAAACCGGCGTCGGACCTTCCATCGCATCAGGAAGCCACGTATGCAGGCCAAGCTGTGCCGATTTGCCCATCGCACCGATGAACAGCAGGAAACAGGTGATCTCAAGCGCCGAAAACTCATGACCAAGGAACAGAAGGGTCGTTCCGGCAACTTCTTCGGCATTGCCAAAGATCACGTCGAACTGAACGCTGTCGAACAGGACGTAAACCGCAAAGATACCAAGCGCAAAGCCAAAGTCACCAACACGGTTGACGATGAATGCCTTGATAGCAGCCGCCGATGCCGACGGCTTGGAATACCAGAAACCGATCAGAAGATAGGACGCAAGCCCCACCCCTTCCCAGCCAAAGAACAGCTGGATCAGGTTGTCTGCGGTCACCAGCATCAGCATGGCAAAGGTAAACAGCGACAGATACGCCATGAAACGCGGCTTGTCGGGATCGTGCGACATGTAACCGATGGAATAGATATGCACCATCGACGATACACCGGTCACAACGATCAGCATGACACAGGTCAGCGTATCAAAACGAAGCGCCCATTCGGCCGTGAAGTTCCCCGAAGAAATCCAGGTAAACAGCTGAACCGTGATCGGGTTGCCGCCAAGAGCAACATCGACAAAGGCGAAAATCGAAATGATGAAGGCCGTCACCACACCGCCAACCGTAATCAGCTGGGAAATGCGGTCAGACGTCGAAACACCGTGATGATGATGGCCGTGGCTGTCATGACCGTGACCGGCATCGGACGTGGACGACATGGCGCCGGCCAGCGTGATGATGCCTGCGATCGTGGCAGCGATCAGGGGCAGGAATACAATCAGAGGATACATATCTGCCTTACCCCTTCATCATGTTGATGTCTTCAACCGCAATCGTGCCGCGGTTACGGAAATAGACCACCAGGATCGCAAGACCGATCGCTGCCTCGGCGGCGGCAACGGTCAGGACGAAGATGGTGAAGACCTGTCCGACGAGATCGCCAAGGAACGACGAGAACGCGACAAGGTTGATATTGACTGCCAGCAGCATCAGCTCGATCGACATCATGATGATGATGACGTTCTTGCGGTTCATGAAGATGCCAAAGATCCCGAGTGTGAAAAGGATCGCCGCGACGGTCAAATAATGTGCAAGACCGATTTCCATCAGATCCCCCTACCGACCGGAACTTTTTTGACTTCAAGCGTGTCAGCGCGATCGCGTTTGACCTGCTCGGAGATTTTCTGACGGCGGACACCTTCACGGGTACGCAGCGTCAGGACAATTGCGCCAATCATCGCAACAAGCAGCACCAGACCAGCGGCCTGGAAGATGTATGCGTAATCGGTGTAGATCAGTTGGCCAAGCGCCTCGACATTGGTCAGTCCGGCGGGCGTCGGATGCGCCAGAACCGCAACCTTGTCATCAGACAGTGCCCAGCCCGCGCCGACAAAGGCCAGTTCCACAAACAGCACCAGCGCGATCAGAACCCCGATCGGCAGATAGTTGAGGAAACCCTGACGCATCTCGACAAAGTTGATGTCGAGCATCATGACGACGAACAGGAACAGAACCGCGACCGCGCCGACATAGACGACGACGAGAAGCATGGCGAGAAACTCAGCACCCAGCAGGACGAAAAGCCCGGCTGCGTTAAAAAATGTCAAAATCAGCAGCAGTACCGAATGCACCGGGTTGCGAACGGTCACAACCGCAGTCGCGGACAGAACCGCGACAGTAGCAAACAGGTAAAAAGCCAAAGCCTGTACGACCATAAGGTACCCCCTTGGCGAGCCGCCCCGCCCCAATGGCAGACGGCGGCCCATGAACTCTCTCTTTAACGATCAGACGCGACACTTACCGATAAGGTGCGTCTGCCTCCAATCGTGCAGCAAGCTCGGCTTCCCAACGCTCGCCATTTTCAAGAAGCTTGTCCTTGTCATAGAGAAGCTCCTCGCGGTTTTCGGTTGCGAACTCGAAGTTCGGACCTTCGACGATGGCATCCACCGGGCAGGCTTCCTCGCAGAAACCACAATAGATGCATTTCGTCATATCGATATCGTAGCGCGTCGTACGACGCGAACCGTCGGTGCGCGGCTCAACCTCGATGGTGATGGCCTGCGCGGGACAGATCGCCTCGCAAAGTTTGCACGCGATGCAACGCTCTTCCCCGTTGGGATAGCGACGCAGCGCATGTTCGCCACGGAAACGCGGGCTCAGCGGACCCTTTTCATAAGGATAGTTCAGCGTCACCTTGGGCTTGAACATGTATTTCAGGGTGAGCGCCATGCCGGAAACGAGTTCCACCAGCAGGAAGCTCCGGGCCGTCCGATCAATAAATGACATCGTTTACCTCTCTCTTTCCGATGCGCGGCGATCAGGCCGGGACCTTGTCAAAAGCAACCAGGAACGTGGCGACCAGCATGACCCAGGCAAATGACAGCGGCAGGAAGACTTTCCAACCCAGACGCATCAGCTGGTCATAGCGGTAACGCGGGAATGTCGCACGCACCCAGAGGAATATGAACAGAACGAAGCAGATCTTCAGGATGAACCAGATCGGCCCCGGGATGAAATCAAGAACCGGCAGCGGCGCGGTCCAGCCGCCCAGGAACAGAACGGCGCAAAGACCGCTCATCAGGATCATGTTCGCGTATTCACCCAGGAAGAACAGCGCAAAGGTCATTGCCGAATAATCGACGTTATAACCCGACACCAGTTCGGCTTCCGCTTCCGGAAGGTCAAACGGCGCGCGGTTCGTTTCGGCCAGGATCGACACGATGAAGACCACAAACATCGGCAGGTGATAGATGAAGTTCCATTCCCAGATACCGCCGCCCTGGCCGCGAACGATGTCGCTCAGGTTCAGGGACCCGGTGGTCAGCAGAACGGAAATGATGATCAGGCCAATCGAAATCTCGTACGAAACCATCTGGGCGCCGGAACGCAGCGCACCAAGGAAGGCGTATTTGGAGTTCGATGCCCAACCGGCCATCACGATGCCGTAAACACCCAGCGATGAAATCGCGAACAGGTACAGAATGCCGACATTCAGATCCGCCAGAACCATGCCCTCGTCGAACGGAATAACCGCCCAGGCAATGATCGCCAGAATGAAAGTCAGCATCGGGGCAATGATAAACACGCCCTTGTTGGCACTGGTCGGAACGATTGTTTCTTTCAGAAACAGTTTCAGACCATCGGCCAGCGGCTGCAGAAGACCAAACGGCCCTACAACGTTCGGGCCCTTGCGCAACTGCATCGCACCGATGACCTTGCGCTCGGCATAGGTCAGATAGGCGACAGCAACCAGCAGCGGGACAACAATCGCCAAAATCTTGGCGACGATCCAGACCAGCGGTTCAATATATCCGTCCCAAAGAAGTTCCATCGGTCAAACCGTATCTTTTGCGTTTCGTCCCTGAATTGGGACACCCCCTTGCGGGACGGGCGACGATGTCATCGCCGCCCCCCAAACTCAGGCAACCTTCTCGGCAGCCGCATCCTTGACAAAGGCCTCTGTACATTTGGCCATCGTCACCGATGCACGGCTGATCGGGTCGGTCATATAGAAATTGCGAACCGGCGAGGTAAAGCTGTCTGGCTTCATATCGCCTTTCTTGCCGAAATCGGCCCACTCTGCCTTGGTAACAGCATTCAGCGAGGTGAAAGTCGGGCTGAGTTCAACCATGCGCGAACGCACGGCTTCAATGCTGTCATACGGAAGCGCCTGGCCAAGTGCGCCCGAAAGCGCACGAACAATCGCCCAGTCTTCCTTGGCGTCGCCAACCGGGAAAACAGCGCGCCAGCCCTGCTGGGCGCGGCCTTCGGTATTGACGTAGGTACCATTCTTTTCGGTATAGGCAGCACCCGGAAGGATCACGTCTGCTGCCTGTGCACCGGCATCGCCCATCGCCCCCTGATAGACCACAAAGGCCTTCTCAAGTTTCGACATGTCGATTTCATCGGCACCCAGCAGGTAAACAACCTCGACATCGCCTTTTGCCGCGGCATCAAGGATGTCATTGGTCGCAAGACCGCCCTCACCCGGAACAAAGCCCAGATCAAGGCCACCAACGCGCGAGGCGGCGGTGTGCAGGACGTTAAAACCGTTCCATTCGCCCGAAACCATGCCGTATTTGTCGGCAATCGCCCGGACGGTCGCCAGAACCGCATCGCTGTCGTCACGGTTAAGCGCGCCCATACCAACGATGATCATCGGCTTTTCGGCAGCTTTCAGAACCTTGGCGAAATCGTTCTTGCCATCGAGAACCGCGGAAAGCGTTTCCGCACCGGCACCAAGATAATCGTGCTTATAGGTCGGGTCCCAGCTTTCGCCGATGATGCCAACCTTGAAGTCACCAGCCGTCGCACGCCAGCGTTTGCGCAGGCGGGAGTTGATGATCGGTGCTTCGGCACGGACATTCGCCCCAACGATTAGGCAGGCATCGGCTTCGTCGATCCCGGCAATCGTGGTGTTAAAGATATAGGACGCACGCGGGCCGCCGATTTTCGAACCGTCCTGACGGCAATCAAGGTTCGGCGACCCAAGGGTCCCCATCAGATCCTTAAGGGCCGTCATCGATTCACAATCGACCGTGTCACCGGCAATCGCGGCAATCTTCTTGCCATCAAGCCCGGAAACCTTTGCCTTGATTGCGGCAAATGCCTCGTCCCAGCTTGCTGCTTTCAGCTTGCCGTCGACACGCACATACGGACGATCCAGACGCTGGCGTTTCAGGCCGTCAATCGCATAACGGGTTTTGTCCGAAATCCATTCCTCGTTCACGTCGTCATTGGTACGCGGCAGAACGCGCATGACTTCGGCACTGCGGGAATCGATACGGATGTTTGATCCAACCGCATCCATAACATCGATGCTGTCGGTCTTTTTCAATTCCCACGGACGCGCGGTAAACGCATAGGGCTTGGACGTCAGCGCACCAACCGGGCAAAGATCGACCAGGTTCCCCGAAAGTTCGGAATTGATCGATGCTTCGATATACGGTCCGACCTCGGTATCCTCGCCACGGTAAACCGCACCCATGGTGCCGACACCTGCGACTTCCTCGGAAAAACGGACGCAACGGGTGCAGTGAATGCAACGGGTCATGATCGTTTTCACGATCGGGCCCAGTTCCTTGTCCTTCACCGCACGCTTTTTCTCGGCATAGCGCGACGCGTCAAAACCATAGGCCATCGCCTGGTCCTGAAGGTCACATTCACCGCCCTGGTCACAGATCGGGCAATCCAGCGGATGGTTGATCAGCAGGAATTCCATCACGCCATTGCGTGCTTTCTTGACCAGATCGGAATCCGTCTTGATCACCATTCCATCTGCCGCAGGCATGGCGCAGGACGCGACCGGCTTCGGTGCGCGTTCCATCTCGACCAGACACATACGGCAGTTGCCGGCGATTGACAGGCGTTCGTGATAGCAGAAACGCGGAATCTCCTTCCCGGCCTCTTCACAGGCCTGAAGGACTGTCGCCCCGGCTTCTACTTCAACTTCAATACCGTCAACTGTCAGTTTCGGCATGTCTCAATCCCTCTCAACAGGCCCCTCTCAGGCCGCGATCCGTGCGCGATATTCCTTGATCCGCCGTTCCATTTCGGGACGGAAGTGACGGATCAGACCCTGGATCGGCCATGCGGCTGCATCGCCAAGCGCACAAATGGTGTGGCCTTCGACCTGTTTGGTCACATCCCACAGCAGGTCAATTTCATCAAGCGTGGCCTGTCCCCGGACCATGCGCGCCATGATGCGCGCCATCCAGCCCGTGCCTTCACGGCACGGTGTGCACTGGCCACAGCTTTCATGCTGGTAGAATTCCGACAGACGCGCGATGGCGTAAACAATGTCGGTGGACTTATCCATCACGATCACCGCCGCCGTACCAAGACCCGATCCCACTTCACGCAGGGCATCGAAATCCATCAGCACATTGTCGCAAATGTCTTTGGTCATCAGCGGAACGGACGAACCGCCTGGAATAACCGCCAGAAGATTGTCCCAGCCGCCACGAACACCGCCGCAATGCTTGTCGATCAGCTCGCGCAGCGGAATGCTCATGGCTTCCTCGACCGTGCAGGGTTTCTCGACATGGCCGGAAATCGCAAACAGCTTGGTACCGTGGTTGTTTTCACGGCCAAAACCGGTGAACCATGCACCGCCACGGCGCAGGATTTCCGGCACCACGGCAATCGATTCGACGTTGTTCACCGTCGTCGGGCAGCCATACAGACCGGCATTGGCCGGGAATGGCGGCTTCAGACGCGGCTGGCCTTTCTTGCCCTCAAGGCTTTCGATCAGCGCGGTTTCCTCGCCACAGATATACGCCCCTGCACCAAGATGCAGATAAAGGTCGTAATCCCAGCCCGAACCACAGGCATTCTTGCCAAGCAGACCGGCTTCATAGGCTTCGTCAATCGCACGCTGAAGGTTCGATGCCTCGTGATAGAATTCGCCGCGGATATAGATATATCCGGCATGGGCATTCATCGCGAAGCTGGCCAGAAGGCAGCCTTCAATCAGGGTATGCGGATCATTGCGCATGATCTCGCGGTCTTTACAGGTGCCCGGCTCGCCCTCGTCGGCATTCACCACAAGATAGCTCGGACGACCATCGGATTCCTTGGGCATGAACGACCATTTCAGGCCGGTCGGGAAGCCAGCGCCCCCACGACCACGCAGACCGGATGCCTTCATCTCGTTGATGATCCAGTCACGCCCTTTTTCAATCAGGGCCTTGGTGCCGTCCCAGTTGCCACGTGCCTGTGCCGCTTTAAGACCGAAGTCCTGAAAACCGTACAGGTTGGTAAAGATACGATCCTTATCCTGCAGCATCTCAGGCCTCCCCTTCGCTTGCATCAGCAGACTGATCGGCAGCGCCGCAGCCACAGAATGCCTTCAGAACCTTGGGACCATCGATCGGCTCGCAGCCGCGACGACCGATCTGCGGACCGGCTTTCGGCTTTTCACCCTTTTTCAGGGCATCAAGGATCGACTTGGTGCTATCGGCAGTCAGGTCTTCGTAATAATCGTCGTTAATCTGCATCATCGGTGCATTAACGCACGCGCCAAGGCATTCAACCTCGATCAGGGTAAACTGGCCGTCTTCGGTGGTTTCACCGATACCGATGCCCAGTTCCTTCTTGCAGGTATCAACGACATCCGCCGAACCGCGCAACCAGCAAGGCGTCGTGGTGCAGACCTGGATGAAGTTCTTGCCGACCGGGGCAAGGTTATACATCGTATAGAAGGTCGCCACCTCGTAGACGCGAATGGCCGGCATATCGAGCATGTCGGCAATGTAATCCATTGCGACAGTCGGAACCCAGTTACCTTCGGTCTGACGCTGTGCCAGATCAAGCAGCGGCATGACCGCGCTCTGCTGGCGGCCTTCCGGATACTTGGCGATAATCTTGTTTGCCCGCTCCATGTTTTCCGGGGAAAACGCAAAGCTGACAGGCTGAAGCTCTCTCGGAGCTGGTCTTCTCAAATGGCTCATCGGTCAATCTCACCGAACACGATATCAAGCGACCCGATATTGGCAACGACATCGGCCAGCATGTGGCCCTTGGACATGAAGTCGATGCCCTGAAGGTGCGGGAACCCGGGTGCGCGAATTTTGCAGCGATACGGACGGTTCGAGCCATCCGAAATGAGATACACGCCAAACTCGCCCTTCGGTGCCTCGACCGCGGCATAGCATTCGCCAGCCGGAACGTGGAACCCTTCGGTAAAGAGTTTGAAGTGATGGATCAGGGCTTCCATCGAGCGTTTCATTTCTGAACGCGACGGCGGCGCCACCTTGTTATTTTCAACGATAACAGCACCATCCGGCATTTCCTTGATGGCCTGCTTCATGATCTTGAGCGACTGGTTCATTTCTTCGAAACGCACCAGGAAGCGATCATAGCAGTCACCGGTCTTGCCGATCGGAATGTCGAAATCGAAATCTTCGTACGAGTCATAGGGCTGCGATTTACGCAGATCCCACGCCATACCGGATGCGCGGATGTTCGGCCCGGTAAAGCCCCAGTCAAGGGCCTCCTCGGGCGAAACGATCCCGATATCAACAGTACGCTGTTTGAAGATACGGTTGCCGGTCAGGATACGGTCGAAATCGTTGACGAATTTCGGGAACTGATCACACCAGGCATCAATATCGGCCAGCAACCCGGCCGGAAGATCGGCTGCAACGCCGCCCGGACGGAAATAGTTGGCATGAAGACGTGCACCACAGGCGCGCTCATAGAATTCCATGAGCTTTTCACGTTCCTCGAAGCCCCACAGCAGCGGGGTCATCGCACCAACGTCAAGCGCAAAGGCGGTCAGGTTCAGAAGATGGTTCAGGATACGGCCCATTTCCGCATAAAGGACGCGGATATACTGGGCGCGTTTCGGCACCTCGACACCCATCAGCTTCTCGATGGCCAGGCAATAGGCATGTTCCTGGTTCATCGGCGCGACATAGTCGAGACGGTCGAAATACGGGGTCGCCTGAATATAGGTCTTATATTCGATCAGCTTTTCCGTACCGCGGTGCAGAAGACCGATATGCGGATCGGCGCGTTCGATAACCTCGCCATCCATTTCAAGAACCAGACGCAGAACGCCATGCGCCGCAGGGTGCTGCGGGCCGAAGTTCATGGTCATGTTTTTGATTTTTTGTTCCGACATCAGGCCTTGCCCTCCGCCTTTTCATCGCCGGGAAGAACATGCTGGATGCCTTCCCACGGGCTTTCGAAATCGAAGTTACGGAAATCCTGAACCAGTTTCACCGGCTCGTAGACAACGCGCTTCTGCTCGTCGTCATAGCGAACCTCGACATAACCGGTCAGCGGGAAATCCTTGCGAAGCGGATGACCCTCAAAGCCATAATCCGTCAGGATACGGCGCGGGTCCGGGTGATTGTCAAAGAAGATGCCGAACAGATCCCATGTCTCGCGCTCGAACCAGTTGGCGGCGCTGTAAACGGGAACGGCACTGGGCACCGGGGTATCTTCGTCGGTACGGACCTTCACACGCACACGCAGGTTATGCTTGAGCGACAGCAGGTGATACACGACGTCGAAACGCTCGGCGCGTTCGGGATAATCAACCCCGCAAATGTCGACAAGCTGCTTGAACAGGCAGCCCGCATCATCGCGAAGGAATGTCAGAACTTTAAGAATAGCATCGCGTTTGACCACGATGGACAGCTCGCCATAACGGTACTGGGTTTCCAGAACCTTGTCGGCAAACTGGGACACCACTAGATCTTTAAGATCTTTCAGCGCGGCGCTGTTATCGCTGAGCACTTCGCTCATGCAAGCCCCCTATTAAGGATCAGCGTGTCAGGACACCGGTACGGCGGATTTTCTTTTGCAACTGCATCACGCCGTAAATCAGCGCTTCGGCTGTCGGCGGGCACCCGGGAACATATACGTCCACCGGAACAACGCGATCACAACCGCGCACCACCGAATAGGAATAGTGATAATATCCGCCACCATTCGCACATGATCCCATCGAGATCACCCAGCGCGGTTCGGCCATCTGGTCGTAAACCTTGCGCAGTGCCGGAGCCATCTTGTTGGTAAGCGTGCCGGCAACGATCATCACGTCGGACTGACGCGGGCTCGGACGGAACACAAGACCGTAACGGTCAAGGTCGTAACGCGACGCGGCGGCATGCATCATTTCCACGGCACAGCAGGCCAGACCGAATGTCATCGGCCACAGCGAACCGGTGCTTGCCCAGCTTGCCAGCTTGTCGAGATTGGCAAGGACAAAGCCCTTGTCATTCATCTCGTCGAACACGCCTTTAAGCAGGGTATCCTGATCCTGACCGGGTGCCAGGGGGGCGCCTGTATTGGTGCTCACTCCCATTCCAATGCTCCCTTCTTCCATTCATAGACAAATCCGACCGTCAGCACAGCCAGGAAGATCACCATAGAAAAGAAACCGAAGGTGCCGATGTCGCCAAGGGTCACAGCCCACGGGAACAGGAACGCAACTTCGAGATCGAAAATGATGAACAAGATGGCGACCAGATAGAACCGGACATCAAACTTGATGCGCGCGTCTTCAAACGGCGCAAACCCGCACTCATATGCGGACAGTTTTTCAACATCAGGAGCCTGCTTGGCCAGAACCAGCGACGCGATGACGATAACCGCCGAGAGACCGACGGCGATCCCGATGAAAATCAGGATCGGAAGATATTCCGAAAGAAGCTCTTGCATCTCTCTGACCTCTCAAGAACAGGCCTCTTTTGACCCGACCAGGTCCCCACCTGGCCTATACCGGCGCACCATAACGTATGCACCGCACAAGTTCCAGCCCCGTAAGCGGTTTTAACACCACCTAAGGCCGGAAACTTCCTAATCTTTTTGCCATTCTCTGCTCTCCGATATCGGGTCGCGTAACGTCATGATCAAGTCCGTTTCTTGCGAAGCAACATGCGCTGCACGTGAAAAGGCGATCGCGGAAAGGACGAAACGTCCGAACAAAGACAACAGATGCGTGATCATGGCGGGAGCGACGGGACTTGAACCCGCGGCCTCCGGCGTGACAGGCCGGCGCTCTAACCAACTGAGCTACGCCCCCAAATGACCAGCTATTGGCGCGCCTTTGTTAGACCAGCACCTATGCCAAGTCAAGCTGATACCAGCGTTTTCAACCATCTCGTCAATTGCGCCGGAGATCATCACCCTGTGAAACACATCACAGGCCCCGGCTTTTGGACAAATAACGCTTTTCCAATCACTTCCACGGACGGTTTCGTCAGTTACCTTTGCATCCTGCGCTTAGCTTTTATAGAATTGTTGATAAATAGATTATATTCTTTGCCGCTAGAAACAGGCATGTTCGCCCGGGTGAACAAACCCGGCGAATGAACGCAGTGACGGAGAAGACCACCAGTGGGGCGCGTAAAAGAAGAATACAGGTCGCTTGCAGGCCCGGAAAAAGCCGCGATTCTGATGCTGGCACTTGGTGAAGAACACGCCACCAAAATGTTCAGCATGATGGATGACGAGGAAATCAAAGAGATTTCCCAGACCATGTCGGGCCTTGGCACCATCAGCTCCAATATCGTCGAACGCCTGTTTGTGGAATTTGCAGATCAGCTTTCCTCGACCGGCTCGCTGGTCGGTTCGTTCGATACGACCGAACGCCTGCTGTCCAAAGTCCTTCCCGAAGACCGCGTCAACGGCATCATGGAAGAGATTCGCGGCCCCGCCGGCCGCACCATGTGGGACAAGCTGAACAACGTGAACGAGGCGGTTCTCGCCAACTACCTCAAAAACGAATACCCGCAGACCGTTGGCGTGGTGCTCTCGAAACTGAAATCATCCCACTCGGCCGCTGTATTGTCGCTATTGCCGGAAAACTTCTCGATGGAGGTCATCATGCGTATGCTGCGCATGGAGGCCGTACAGAAAGAGGTCCTCGACAATATCGAGAAAACACTCCGCACCGAATTCATGTCGAACCTTGCGCGTGGCTCGCGCGGCGACAACCACGAACTGATGGCCGATATCTTCAACAGTCTGGATCGCCAGAGCCAGGACCGCTTCCTCACCGCACTCGAGGAACGCAACCGCGACTCTGCGGAAAAGATCAAGGCCCTTATGTTCACCTTCGAAGACCTTGCCCGTCTCGACAACAACGGCGTTCAGACCCTGCTGCGCCAGGTCGAAAAGGACAAACTCGCACTGGCCCTCAAAGGCTCGACCGATGCGATGCGCGATCTGTTCTTCAAGAACATGTCCGAACGTGCCGGCAAGATGATGCGCGAAGACATGGATGCACTGGGCCCTGTCCGCCTGTCGGATGTAGAGGAATCCCAGATGATGATCGTCCAGCTCGCCAAGGAACTCGCCGCCCAAGGCCAGATCGTCATCTCCGAAGGCGGCGGCGAAGACGAAATGGTCTACTGACCCCGCATCCGCTTCGGACCTCGAACGAAAAACGGGACGGCACATCGCCGTCCCTTTCTTTTTTGCCCAATCGGTAACCCACTCCGGCAAAGACCTTTAGCCACCCCAGACTGAATGCTCCTTCCCAAGATGCCCCAAACACCCCGCGCCATACGCCTGACGACCGTCGGGCCCTTTGAATGATGACCGCCCCCTGCCCGCCAAGGAACCTGTCGCACAGGCCCAGATCATCCTCTAAGTGGATGGTCGGCAGCCTACTGCTCTTGTTGCTCCCAACAGCTTCCGACGCCTCCGGCGTCCCCCCCTCCGCCCCAGCCCGGCCCCAAACACGCCCCAAACCGGAACGGCAGCTTGTCGTCCCCCTCTTTTTGCGAGGCGGACAAACCACTTCCGTAATGACTTTTGGTCGTCTCGGGTTCGCGGTCCTCGTTTGATGCCTCGCGGTCTCGCCATCCGGTCCAGGTCCAGGTCCCGACCAATCGCACCACAAATCGGGACGGCCGATTATCGCCCCCCTTTTTTGTGCGATTGACGCACCTCTCCCGTAATGACTTTTGGCCGTTTCAGGCGGATCGCCGCTGTTATGGATGCCCGACAAGACGGCTGGCACCGCGCCGTGAATTAATCGTCCTCCGCTTACATGACAGTCCGGATACCCCGCCGTATGAAACCTCCATGCCACCGGGGTCGTTATGCGGGATCTGACAGGTATATCCCCGCCTGCCCCGCTCTTGCGGTGACTCAACCTGCGCCCGCACGGCCTCACGGCCCCTCATCATCGAAATCATCGACATTCACAATCATGGCCCTCTTTCCTTTGCCAACAACACATGCGCCATCCGTTCCGTTTGCATGGCAAACATCCTGTGACGACATTGCTCCGGGGCTTTGCGAAACGCAAAAAGGGCCGGAAATCCAAAGATCCCGGCCCCTTTTGCCCGCGATGCGGGCGCAATTATCAAGTTGATGAGATATCCTTACCACCAAACAAAGAACAAATCAAGAACAAAATTGAATACCATCGACAAAGACAGGATACAAAGCCTCTGTAGTGTGCATATGCGTTCATCAAAATTATCCAGGATAACAGCGCCTTCGGGAAATGTAGCCCGCCGCATCCTGATCAATGAAAATTCCCGATCTTTTAAGCCAGATCAGCCTGCCAGCTTTCCCGGCCCGGCTCCCTATCCGATGATCACATTCGGCACCGGATCGGTGATCGATTTGATTTCCCAGCGCAGCCTGTTCTGACCGGCGGTTTTGACAAATTCGGCGGCGTTGTGGCTGCGGATGCCTGCCGTGGTGCGCAACTCGATCTTGCCGGTCATCTGATAACCAAGTGCGGTCAGGCGTTCTTCATACTGGTCGGGCACGAAGCCGCCGCGTATTTCAACGGTGTTCGATTCCGCACGGAAAAACATTTCAAGGATTCGCGAATTGCGCCGGACAAACACAAAGCTTTTGTCGCGCATGATGTTGCTGTGCCGTTCATAGACAATGTTGAAAATGCCCTTGCCCTGATAGGTCAGCTGCTTGACACCAGAATCGCGTTTCAGATCGGCAAGCACCTTGTCGACGCGCACTTTTTCTTCGTCGGCATCAATTTCTTCGTTCAGAAGGGCTTCGGTAATGGTCGGCTGCACCAGCAACCCGCGATAGCTGAACCGGTAATCTCCATTCTGCTCGACATTAAGATCAATGGTGAAGTCGTCGGGCAGATAACAGCCAACCAGCATCAGGGGCGCTATAATCGCCACCAGAGCCCCCCGCGCGATCAATTGACCCCGTTGGACAGCAACCCTTCGCAACAACGCCACAAGCGCGGAAAACGGGATTTCGAAGATCATGGTCATCGCGGCGTCATCCTGACTGGTGTTGCTTGATCAAGCTTGCCTGTCGGGCGCTATGGCGTCAACCGTTGCATGGCGTTTCGATTCTGATCGACGATTCGCGGTGCACTGCGATAATGCGCTGATTCGCAAAAAGAAAATGGCATGTCCCGGAAATGCAAAAAGCCGGCGCGTGGCCGACTTTTGCAAGAATGGTGGGTGATGAGAGATTCGAACTCCCGACCCTCTCGGTGTAAACGAGATGCTCTAACCAGCTGAGCTAATCACCCGTATTTTGATGCCCCGTTTTGCGGAAGCGGGCGGAACATAACATGCTTTTTTGAAAAAGCAATGCCGGTGACGCTTGTCACCGGCATTTTTTTTCAGAACTTCGTCAAACTTAGTTGACGGCGTCCTTAAGACCTTTGCCAGCCTTGAATTTCGGCTGTTTCGATGCCGGAATGTCGATTTCTTCACCGGTGCGCGGGTTGCGACCTTTTGAAGCAGCGCGAGCAGCGACAGCGAAGGTACCGAAACCGACGAGACGAACTTCGTCACCGCCTTTGAGAGATTCGGTAATGGAATCGAAAACAGCGTCAACGGCTTTAGCAGCGTCCGCTTTGGACAGATCGGCTTTAGCAGCTACACTTCCAACGAGATCGTTTTTATTCACTTCCTGGCCCCCTTATTGGACGTTCGGAGTTATGAGGAAATTTGGTTTGCCCCAAACCTGTTGCATGGGCAGTGTAAGCAGGTCGCCAAGTTCCCGTCAATGCGAGAGACGCAGTTTTCTGCGGTTTCGAACGTTTTTTTGATTTTTTTCGTCTTTACAGCCCTGCCGCTGTGGATCAATGCCGATTCTTGGCCAAAGTTATCCACAGAAAAGGGGGGATGGCGCTGCCATCCCCCCGGTTTTCGAACGTTTTTTCCGCTTATCAGTGAGTGGTAACACCACCGACTTCCGATTCTTCGCCGTCCTTGGATTTGACAGCGACGTCATCCACCTCTTCTTCCCACTCGATGGGAACCAGCGGATTGACCAGCGCGTGGCTGAGAACCTCGTCAACATGGGAAACCGGAATGATTTCCATGCCGCGTTTGACGTTGTCCGGAATGTCTTCCAGATCCTTTTCATTTTCCTGCGGGATCAGGACGGTTTTGACACCGCCGCGCAATGCCGCAAGAAGCTTTTCTTTCAAACCACCAATCGCAAGCACACGGCCGCGAAGCGTGATTTCGCCTGTCATCGCGACATCCTTGCGAACCGGATTGCCAGTCAGAACCGAAACCACCGACGTCACCATGCCGACACCGGCCGACGGACCGTCTTTTGGCGTCGCCCCTTCCGGAACGTGAACGTGAATGTCACGTTTCTGGAACAGGGTCGGCTTGATGCCGAACTGGGTGGCGCGCGAACGCACAAACGACGTGGCCGCCTGGATCGATTCTGTCATGACTTCGCCGAGTTTACCGGTGGTTTTCATGTTGCCCTTGCCCGGTACGGTGACCGATTCAATCTGCAACAGATCGCCGCCGAATTCGGTATAGGCCAGACCGGTAACAACACCGACCTGATCTTCACCTTCGGTTTCGCCATAACGGAACTTGCGGATGCCGGCATATTTGCCAAGCGTGCGCGGGGTCACGCGAACCGTTTTCAGGTTCTCAAGCATGATGCGCTTGGTTGCCTTTCGCGCAAGCTTCGCCAGCTCACGCTCAAGGCTACGCACACCGGCTTCACGGGTGTAGTAACGGATCAGATCGCGAAGCGCATCGTCCGAAATGCTCCACTCGCCCTTACGCAGGCCGCTTTCCTTGACCTGTTTCGGGATCAGGTGGCGCTTGGCGATTTCAACCTTTTCATCCTCGGTGTAACCCGAAATCCGGATGATCTCCATACGGTCGAGCAACGGCTGCTGCATGCGCAGGCTGTTGGCGGTCGTAACGAACATCACATCCGAAAGATCGTAATCGACTTCTAGATAGTGGTCGTTAAAGGTCGAATTCTGTTCCGGATCAAGAACTTCAAGCAATGCCGAAGCCGGATCACCGCGGAAATCCGAACCCATTTTCTCAATCTCGTCGAGAAGGAAAAGCGGGTTGGAATATTTCGCCTTTTTCATGCCCTGGATGATTTTACCCGGCATGGAACCGATATAGGTCCGGCGATGACCCCGAATTTCGGACTCGTCACGCACCCCGCCAAGCGACATGCGCACGAATGTGCGACCGGTCGCATTGGCCATCGATTTCCCAAGCGAGGTTTTACCAACACCCGGAGGACCGACAAGGCACAGAATCGGGCCTTTGACTTTTTTGATACGCGCCTGAACCGCAAGATATTCAAGGATGCGTTCCTTGACCTGCTCAAGACCGTAATGCTCCTTGTCGAGCACCTTCTTGGCCTTTTTCAGATCAAGCGAAACACGTGAACGCTTGTTCCACGGAATCGACACCATCCAGTCAAGATAGTTGCGAACCACGGTGGCCTCGGCGGACATCGGGCTCATATTGCGCAGCTTCTTAAGCTCGGCCTGGGCCTTTTCCTTGGCTTCCTTCGGCATCTTGGCCTTGTTCAGCTTCTCTTCGATTTCAGAAGCTTCATCCTTGCCGTCTTCGCCCTCGCCCAGTTCCTTCTGAATGGCTTTAAGCTGCTCGTTCAGATAGTACTCGCGCTGGGTTTTCTCCATCTGGCGCTTGACGCGGTTGCGGATCTTTTTCTCGACCTGCAGGACGCCGATTTCCGATTCCATGAAACCGAAAATGCGTTCCAGACGGTCCCCGACAAGGGTCGTTTCCAGAAGTTCCTGTTTCTCGGAAATCTTGAGCGACAGATGCGACGCCACCGTATCGGCAAGCTTCGCGGGCTCTTCGATCTGATTAACCGATACCAGAACTTCCGGCGGTATCTTCTTGTTAAGCTTGATATACTGCTCGAACTGGGTCACGACAGAACGCGCAAGCGCTTCAAGCTCGCTGTCATCCTCGTCCGCTTCCTCGCGAACAGCGGCATAAGCCTGGAAAAATTCGGGATTGTCGACGAAGCCGGAAATCTCCGCACGCTTGCCACCTTCGACAAGCACCTTGACCGTCCCGTCCGGCAGCTTAAGAAGCTGCAAGACAGTCGCGACAGTCCCGATTTCATACAGATCGTCGACAGACGGGTCATCAAGACCCGCATCTTTTTGAGTAACAAGCAGAATCTGCTTGTCTTCGCGCATCACATCTTCAAGTGCACGCACTGATTTTTCACGCCCGACAAACAGCGGAACAATCATGTGCGGGAACACTACGATGTCGCGCAACGGCAGTACCGGGTAAATTTCGCCACGCGCCAATTCAACCATTATGTTCTATTCCCTATTCTGAGCCAAAACGTTGCTGGGGTCCTGCCATAGGCCCCGCCAGTAACGCGAACATTCAAAAGATAATCTGAAATTCCCGCACCGCAATAGGATGCCGGTGCGGGATCAGAAGTCAGGCACTGTGCTCGACACCTTCACGTCGTTCGGCATGGATCAGCAACGGTTTTGCCTTTCCTTCGACGACGTCACGGTTGATCACGATTTCCTCGACGCTTTCAAGGGTCGGCAGATCGAACATGGTATCAAGCAGGATGCCCTCCATGATCGAACGCAGACCACGCGCACCGGTTTTACGCTCGATCGCTTTTTTGGCGATCGCCACCAGCGCATCAGGCTGGAAGGTCAGTTTCACGTCTTCCATATCGAACAGACGCTGATACTGCTTGATAAGCGCATTTTTCGGCTCGGTCAGAATCTTGACCAGCGCATCCTCGTCGAGGTCTTCAAGCGTTGCCAGAACCGGCAGACGACCGATGAATTCCGGAATAAGACCGAATTTCAGAAGGTCTTCGGGTTCGACTTCACGCAGGACTTCGCCGGTACGACGGTCTTCGGGGCTACGGACATCCGCACCGAAACCGATCGCACTGCCCTTGCCACGCTGCGAAATCACCTTGTCCAGGCCAGCGAAGGCACCGCCAACGATGAACAGGATGTTGGTGGTGTCGACCTGCAGGAATTCCTGCTGCGGGTGCTTGCGGCCGCCCTGCGGCGGAACCGATGCAACCGTGCCTTCCATAATCTTCAGAAGGGCCTGCTGCACACCCTCGCCCGACACGTCACGCGTGATCGACGGGTTGTCGGACTTGCGCGAAATCTTGTCGACTTCGTCGATATAGACGATGCCGCGCTGCGCACGTTCAACATTGTAATCAGCCGCCTGAAGCAGCTTGAGGATGATGTTTTCGACATCCTCACCGACATAACCTGCCTCGGTAAGGGTCGTGGCGTCTGCCATGGTGAACGGCACATCAAGGATGCGCGCAAGCGTCTGCGCCAGAAGCGTCTTACCACAGCCGGTAGGACCAACCAGCATGATGTTCGACTTGGCAAGTTCGATATCCTCGTTCTTGCTGGCGTGATGCAGGCGTTTGTAGTGGTTGTGAACCGCGACAGAGAGAACTTTCTTCGCATGGCCCTGACCGATCACATAATCGTCAAGAACCTTGCAAATCTCTTGCGGAGAAGGCACCCCGTCAGCCGATTTGACGAGATGGGTTTTGTGCTCTTCGCGGATGATGTCCATGCAAAGCTCTACGCATTCATCACAGATGAACACGGTTGGACCGGCGATGAGCTTGCGAACCTCGTGCTGGCTCTTTCCACAGAAAGAACAATACAGAGTGTTCTTGGAGTCCCCGCTATTCGATTTGCTCATACAAACCCCAATTACGTTTGACGTTATCTTTTATCGCCATGTTAGCCGGTAAACGATACCGATCTCAACGTTTAATCTGCGCTTATCGGCCATATGGCCACATGTTTGATATGGGACCGCACCCAAGGATGCGAAACCCCTGTCCATTATCACCTGAACGTTATGGAATTTCGCATGTTCCAAACAATGTCGCAGAACCTACTTATACCTCCTGTCTATGACCAGAGGATGAATGTGCGCAAGCCATAAAAAAAACGCCCCGGCAAAACACCGGGGCGTTTTCATCGGATCGTTATGGAACGATCAATCTTTTTTCGCATCAGAATCCGGTTTCGGACGTGACGTAACCACCTCGTCAATCAGGCCGAATTCCTTGGCCTGATCCGGGGTAAGGAAGTTATCACGCTCCATCGCGTCTTCAATCGTCTTGAGATCACGGCCGGTATGCTCGACATAGATCTCGTTAAGACGCTGACGCAACGCCAGAATTTCGCGAGCATGGATTTCGATATCCGATGCCTGCCCCTGGAACCCGCCGGACGGCTGGTGGATCATGACGCGCGCATTCGGCAGGCAGTAACGCTTGCCCTTTGCACCGGCCATCAGCAACAGCGACCCCATGGAAGCCGCCTGCCCCATGCACACCGTGGAAACATCGCAACGGATGTATTGCATGGTGTCATAGATCGCCAGACCCGACGTCACAACCCCGCCCGGGGAGTTGATGTAAAGCGAGATATCCTTGTCCGGGTTTTCCGATTCGAGATGCAGCAACTGCGCGCAGATCAGTGACGACATGCCGTCATGTACCTGGCCGTTGATGAAGACGATCCGCTCCTTGAGAAGACGGGAAAAGATGTCATAGGCCCGTTCACCACGGCTGGTCTGTTCAACCACCATCGGCACGAGCGAGTTCATCTGTGCTTCAATCATCGACTGCAATCTCCTTGCTGCATCCTAAACCGGTATGTCGGACGGATTACTTCTCTTCCGATTTATCGGCCTTTTTCTTGGCGGCCGGCTTCTTGGCAGCAGCTTTCTTGGCCGGAGCCTCTTTGTCTGCAGCTTTTTTAGCCGGCGCCTTCTTGGCAGCCGATTTCTTCTTCGGAGCTTCGTCTTCCTCTTCCGGTTTCAGAAGGTCTTCGACCGAAACGGTCTTGTCTTCTACCTTGGCGAGTTCGACGATGAAATCCACGACCTTGTCTTCATATACAGGGCCCTGAAGCGCCTGCAAGGCCTGCGGGTTATTTTTATAGAATTCAATAACCTGCTGTTCCTGGCCCGGATATTTCTGGGCTTCGGCAACGAGGACCTTGTTTACGTCTTCCTGGGTAACCTGGATTTCGTTTTTACGGCCAACTTCTGCCAGCAGAAGACCAAGAAGAACGCGGCGTTCTGCGATTTCGCGGAACTCGGCGGTCAGTTCTTCTTCGGACTTGCCTTTGGTTTCGTCATCTTCCTGACCGGCTTCACGCGCCTGTTTGATCTGGCCGATGATGCCTTCCAGCTCGTTCTCGACCAGGCTGGTCGGCAGTTCGAAGCTGTGGTTTTCAGCAAGTGCGTCAAGCAACTGGCGTTTCAGTTTCTGACGGGCAACCGATTCGTACTCGCGGCCGTAATCCTTACGGATTGCGTCTTTAAGCGCGTCAAAGCTTTCCTGGCCGAGTTTCTTGGCGAGTTCATCATCAAGAGCAGCCGGTTTCTTTTCCTTGATTTCCTTGACGGTTACGTCGAACTCGGCATCTTTGCCTGCAAGTTCAGCCGCACCATAGGCTTCCGGGAATTTCACCTTGACGACAACTTCGTCACCGGCATTAACACCGGTCAGCTGGTCTTCGAAACCTTCGATGAACGAGCCCGAACCAAGTTCGAGTTCGTAATCTTCGGCTTTACCGCCTTCGAAAGCTTCGCCACCGATTTTGCCAAGGAAGTCGATGACGACAACGTCACCGGCTTTCGATTTGCGCTTGCGTGCAAGCGGCTCGGTGGTGCCCTGCGCTGCTGCAATACGATCAAGCGTTTCATTGACTTTCGCATCGTCAAGTTCAACGACTTCGCGGGTCAGCTTCAGCTTTTTGAAGTCCATCGGTTCGATGGCCGGGATGACTTCGACAGCAATGGCGAACTCAAGATCCTTGCCTTCGTCAAACGAGGTCACTTCGATTTTCGGCTGAACGGCCGGGCGCAGGTCATTATCGTTAAGAACCTTGCCGGTGTTTTCGTTTACAGCGGCTTCGAGAACTTCACCCATGACGGCCTGGCCATAGCGCTGGCGCAGCAGTTTCGCCGGTACTTTGCCCGGACGGAAGCCCGGAAGGCGAACCTGGTCTTTGATCTCGTCGAGTTTGGCGACGACTTTTTCTTCGATCTGAGCGGCGGGCACAACGACTTTGAACTCGCGCGCCAGGCCTTCGTTTTTGGTTTCAGTAACCTGCATAGATAACTCTTTTGCTTGGTTCGAATAATGTCCGTTACGCGACGCAGTCCGGACGTCAGAAAGTCAATATGACTAAACGAATATGCATCCTGGTCTTAATTTATGGTCAGCTTATGGTACGGGCGAAGGGACTCGAACCCCCACGGATTGCTCCACTGGAACCTAAATCCAGCGCGTCTACCAGTTCCGCCACGCCCGCACACAAGCATACCAAACACACCGGAAGTACCGGTGTGGGTGCGCCTTAATACAAACTTCGATCACCTCATGCAAGCATCGCCTTTTAGACAGATGCATTCAGGCCTGCATTTAATGTCCGACAGGCAGGATTTCTGCGTTTCACAACGCTTTTGGAAGGTACAAAAAACTATCGCGCTAGGCGCTTTACAGCCCCAGATGCGGCTATTCTACCCTGCCCGACATAGCTTTCATGGTTCTTTTCGATATCGGCAAGATCGTAAAGATAGTTGACCATCATGCCAAAAGACTGCTGCCAACCAGCTTCGTTTCCATTGCCAAGCCAGTTCAGCCTCTCCACCCGAGCGCCGTTGGTCAGATGAAAATGCGCAACCGGATCAAAGGCCGTCCCGCTATCAGGACGCCGGGCATTCAGAAGATACCAGCAACACAACTGCTCCAGTGCCTCGCGCGTTTCCGGGCTTACCTGCTCAGGCCGCTCCGCAGATGGTTGCGGTTCAAACAGATCTTCGCAGTCGGTAATTGCCGCTTCGATATGGACAGGAAGTCCTCTATTCGACTTGGCTGTTACACTGGGCCCCGCAATTGCGGGTAAACCGGTCACTTCGCCACGATGGCGTGCGTCGACCTGTTTTTGCACCCAGGACCGGAATCCCGGAATCGGAGACAGGGTACTGAACTGTTTAAGGTTCGGTAGGTCACGCTGCAATTCTGCGACCACCCGCTTGATCAGGAAATCGCCAAAACTGATACCGGCCAGACCGGCCTGCGCGTTCGAGATCGAATAAAATATTGCCGTATCGGCGTGCCGGGGATCGGCCGCATCTTCGTCCCGGTTGATCAGATCGTCGACACTGCCTGCAATCCCGTTGACCAATGCGACCTCGACAAAAATCAGCGGTTCATCTGGCATACCGGGATGGAAAAACGCAAAGCAACGACGATCCGATGCCAGACGACCCTTCAGGTCATCCCAGCTTTTGATCGCGTGAACCGCTTCATAAGCAATCAGTTTTTCAAGCAGTGCGGCGGGCGAATTCCAGGTGATTCGCGACAGCTCAAGGAATCCGATGTCAAACCAACCCGCCAGCAATGTTTTCAGATCGCGTTCCAGAATGCCAAGCCCCGGTGCCTCGCGGCACCATCGCAAAAGATCCGCACGAAGATCAACCAGAAATTTAACACCTTGGGGTAATGAATTGAATTCTTTCAGCAATGACCGGAATGGCGGTACCAATGCTGTACGCAATTCTGCTTCCAGCAAGGCACGTTCGGCAACATCGTCCGCCGCCGTCCAATCGGAAACAACATCGGCAACCCGATCCCGGTCAACATCAAATTCGGTGATCAGAAGGTGCAGGAATTCCTTTTTTCCGGCTTCATCAAGGCGCAAAAAGTCATGCCCCAAAGTCGCCGCCCGCGCACGTGCCGAAACCGCTCCACCGCGCCGTGCCAGACAGGCCTCTATCTGGTTGCGCCATCTTTCCTTGCGGTTCTCGTTTTCGTCAAAGCCAAGCCCGCGTGCGACCGTGCTGTCGCGCAATTCGCGCCATGCAGAACGCAGGTTATCAAGCGTTCGATCCAGAAAGGTCTGCGACATCCCATTCTCCAAAACCTGTTGTGTCGGCTCCGTGCAGAACCACCGCGCATTTGCAACAGCCTTGGCGTTTCACATTATTTTGTTTCCAGCCCATTTCGGGCGATATCCACTGCCATTGATATTGTGATCGCGGCGACATTCCGCCAGCCGTCGATCCAATCCCATCTTAATGACAGGAACACAGACCATTTGTGTTCGATCTGTTAAATCATTCGGGCAATGCGTGCCAAAGTTCGCCCAGCAAAACCGGCAGATGTTCCGGGATATCTTCGGCAATCAGCCCCGGGCCAAGATCGGCCCCGGCGCGGGCATGAAGCCACGCCCCCATGCAGGCCGCATCAAACATTTCCATGCCCTGTGCCATCAGTCCGCCAATAATCCCCGCAAGCACATCACCCGATCCGGCCGTTGCCAGCCACGGCGCATCAATCGCATTGATTGCTGCCCGGCCATCGGGGGCGGCAATTACCGTATCCGCCCCCTTGATCAGGACAGTTGCCCCGCTTCGCTTGGCAGCAGCACGCGCACGACTTAGCTTATCGCCTTCGATATCAGGAAACAGACGGGCAAATTCACCTTCGTGCGGCGTCAGGACCGTGGGTCCCTGAATGGCGAAAAACAACGTACTTGGTTGTTCGGCAAAGCTTGTCAGCGCATCGGCATCCAGAACCGTGCACCGACAATAATGCAGCAGCGGAATGATACGACTGCATGTTTCATCGCCGACACCAAATCCCGGCCCGATGATCAGCGCATTGTGGCGGCAATCCTTTAAAAGGTCGTCCATACTGGCAATCGGGGCCGTCATGATGCCCGGGCTGTCTGCCGCATAGACCGGAAGCGCCGAAGGATCAGCAACAACCGTAAGCAACCCTGCCCCGGCGCGCCGCGCCGCACGTGCTACCAGTCGCCCTGCCCCGGTCATGGATGCACCACCCACCACCAACAGATGACCACGATGATATTTGTGTCCGTCAACACCCGGCCAATGTATTCCCGCCCGCCAGATACCGGGCTCGTTCCGCATCAAAGACGGGCGAATATCGCGGATGGTCTGATCGGTTATGCCGATATCACAGACAATTAACTGCCCGCACAAAACGCGACCGGGCAACAAATAATGCCCCGGTTTTGAACGACAGAATGTCACGGTCACATCCGCCTTGATCGATACGCCGCGCACTTCACCACCGTTACCATCAACACCACTTGGCACATCAACGGCGATAACCGGCACGCCACAGGCATTTACGGCACAAACCAGTTCGGCAAGTTCACCTTCGATTGATCGGGCGAGCCCGGCGCCAAACAGGCAATCAACAATCAGGTCAGCCCCGACCAGCAATGCGGGCGAAAGCCTCTCGACCGCACCGTCCCAACGCCCGGCATTCAATGCGGCATCGCCGGTAAGCTTTTCAGCTTCACACAGTAATCCTAACCGCACCGACCAACCGGCATGACGCAGCAGACGGGCAACAACAAATCCGTCGCCACCGTTATTGCCCGGACCACATAGCACCGTTACGGAACGCGGCGTCCAGCGCGATACGATTTCTGCAACAACGGCCGCACCGGCATTTTCCATCAGAACATCGCCAGCCGTTCCGGCGTCGATGGTTTTGCGGTCGGCTTCATACATCTGTTCGGTGGTCAGGATTTCGAACATTTTCACCTGTCACATTCGGTACTTTGGGGTAGTTGCCCGATCATCCGAAAATCGAACAGACACCGGTAGCTATTTGTTTTCCTGATCAGTATATTGCAAACGCAATCGCGAGTCAGAGACTAACGCGTACTTAACGATCTGCAACGAGGCTTTTCCGGCATGCATGTTGTCGTGATGGGCGCTGGAGTCATCGGGACGACGGCGGCCTGGTATCTTTTGGAAAACGGCCATCAGGTTACGGTCATTGATCGACAGCACGCCGCCGGACAGGAAACAAGCTTTGCCAATGGCGGGCAGATTTCCGCCTGCCACGCTACCCCCTGGGCAAATGAACATACCCCTGCACAAATTCTGAAATGGCTTGGCCGCGAAGAAGCGCCGCTTCTGTTCCGGATGCGCTGGGACCCGCAATTGTTTTCATGGGGCCTGCGTTTCCTGCGCAACTGCACTGACAAACGGGCCCGCGAGAACCTTGAAAAGGCATTGCGCGTCGCGACATACAGCCGCGCCTGCCTGAAAGACCTGCGCAGTACTCTTGGCCTTGAATATGATCACCTTGAACAGGGTATTCTTCACGTCTGCCGCAACGAGAACGAGCTGGCAACGGTTGAAAAGGCAACACGCCAAATGCAGGAATTCGGCCTGAACCGCCATATGGTCAGTGCCGAGGAATGCCTTGAAATCGAACCGGCATTGCGCGACAGCAATGCCAAAATCATCGGTGGCAGTTTTACGCCCGACGATGAAAGCGGCGATGCACGCAAATTTACCGAACTTCTGGCGGACCGGTGCCGTCAACGGGGTGCAGTATTCAAACTCGACACCATCATCACCGGACTGAAACAGGATCAGGGCCGCATTACCGCCGTCGTCACGGATCAGGGCGATATTTCCGGTGATCGCTATCTTATGTGTCTTGGCAGTTACAGTCCGCTTCTTTTAAAGCCCCTTGGCATCCATTTGCCGGTTTACCCATGCAAGGGATATTCGATCAGCATTGATACCACGGGATATAACGGCGCCCCGCAGGTGGCCCTGATCGACGACAGTGTAAAGATGGTCTATTCGCGGCTTGGAAACCGGCTTCGGGCTGCAGGGACAGCGGAACTGGACGGCTACAACCTCAGAATGTCGGAACGACGCCAAAAGATGATTGCCGATAAGGCATTCGAATTGTTTCCAAATTCCGGGGATCGGTCGACAATCGAGTTCTGGTCGGGACTTCGTCCCGTAACCCCGGATTCTGCCCCTGTTATTAGTGATACCAAATATGATAATCTGTATCTTAACACGGGGCACGGGACATTGGGGTGGACCATGAGTTGTGGTTCTGGAAAGGCGGTTGCCGATCTGATCGACGGTCGCACACCTGACATCTCGCTTCTCGGACTGGGCATCGACCGTTTTTAAACGATTGATTACTGGATAACGATGGGACCAGGGGCCGACATGACCACAGACTCCCCGATTGACGCTGAAACCGCGCCATTGGCAGATCAGGTTGTTTTGAATGCACTGCCCTATGCCGCAGTAATTTGCGAACGTAGTGGCAAGGTTCTGCAATGCAACGACGCCATGGCAAATCTGATCGGCGT
This sequence comes from Thalassospira lucentensis, assembly GCF_001613805.1. GTDB lineage: Bacteria > Pseudomonadota > Alphaproteobacteria > Rhodospirillales > Thalassospiraceae > Thalassospira > Thalassospira lucentensis_A. Next base: position 13,628 of record NZ_LPVY01000003.1, on the reverse strand, counting down.
TGCCCGCGACCGCATGATCGGGCGCAAGGCGGGCTTCCTGTCTGCCGGACTTCTCAATGACATCGACGACGTGTTCGCATCAGGCCGTACGTGGCGCGGGGATATCGTGCTGGTCAATGCCAGCAACGAAAGCCATATGTGCGATCTCTCCATTGCTCCATTGGAATATTTCCGTGAAAGCGAAACCTGCACAGCGGTCCTGATGACGCTTCTGGAAAATGACCGGCAGCAACAGGCAGAACGCACCTTGATGGAACAGAATCGCGACCGGTCAGATGCCAATGCGTCGAAATCGGACTTCATAGCGAATATGGGGCATGAATTGCGCACCCCGCTTAACGCTATCATCGGGAACTCAGAACTGATCGCGCAGGGTGTTCTGGGCGAGCTTTCCGAAAACTATCGCGATTGCGGACGAGATGTTCACGAGGCCGGAACCCACCTTCTGGAACTCGTGAACAATGTTCTTGATGTTTCCAAACTGTCAAACGGTTCGATGGCGCTGCAACTGGCCGAGGATGACATCGGTTCCGTGACGCAGGAAGCAGCAAAGCTTGTTCGCGACGATATCAAGAAACGGCATCATAAACTGACCCTGAATTTGCCAGAAAAACCGCTGGTGATGCCATGCGACCGGCTGAAACTGAAACAAATCCTGATCAATATCCTGAGTAATGCGGCCAAGTTCACCCCCGACAAGGGCCAGATTTCGCTGACATTGACGGTACTGGATGACGAAATCTGCTTTGCGGTGCAGGACAATGGTGTCGGTATGAGCCCGAATGACATTCCCCGCGCACTGGCCCGTTTTTCACAATTGCATCCTTCGGGGGTCAAGGAAAGTGCCGGTACGGGTCTTGGCCTGCCGCTGGCGAAGCTTCTGGTCGAATTGCATGGCGGTCGGCTTAGCATCGAAAGCGACCTTGGCAAGGGCACGACGGTGCGGATCACCCTGCCCCGCGTTTAAATCTACCGTTAGAAATCAGAAAGGCTCGGCTGTTATCGCCGGGCCTTTTGTTTTGTTGGCATTACTGCGTGGCCGACTGGTTGATCTGATCATGACGCAACCGGATTTCTTCAGGCCAGCGGCTTTTGATATAAGACAGCGACGCAATGATTTCCTCGTCGGTCAAAACATCTTCGAACCCCGGCATTGCCGATTGATAGCCATCGCCGATCATCTTTGCCGGACCATACTTGGTCATTGCAAACAGCAAGTCATCCGGATGATGCCACGTATGACCGGTTTCGTCATGGGGTGGTGCCGGCAACAACCCGTCATCGCGCCGTTCACGCCAGTTAGCCTCGCCTTTGAAATCGCGTCCGTGGCAGGACGCACAATTGACATCATAGATTTTCTTGCCCATTGCCACCAATTGCAAATCATCAGGCAGCAAACGTACCTGTTTGGCATCTTCTGTCTGGCTGTTGCCATAAACGACCAAACCAATCACGAAGATTGCAGATAGAGCTCCGCCGATGGCGAAAATCGACTTCTTTTTCACCGAACTTCTTCCTTCTTTCATGCTGAACAGGCTATCCAGCCAGATCATTGATAATGGGGCAATGTGGCCGGTGATCGCCTTGGCATGCGTCAACCAGATGCGCCAATGTCTTTTGAAGGCTTTGCAGTTCCGCGATCTTGCGTTCAATCTCGATCAGATGCGTTTTGGCAATCTGTTTCACATCCGCCGAGGCCCGATTGCGATCCTCGTAAAGCGAGAGTAAAACCCGACAATCCTCGACCGAAAAACCTAGGCCACGGGCGCGCTGCAGAAAACGCAGTTTGTGCAGGTCCTCGTCGCTGTAATCGCGATATCCGTTTTCCAGACGGCCCGGTTTTATCAGGCCTATATCCTCGTAATAACGGATGGTTTTTGCCGGAAGACCGCTATCGCGTGATGCATCGGAAATGTTCATGATTATTCTCCGCGTACTTTCCATCGGCGCAGCAACAACGAGTTGCTGACAACCGAGACCGAGCTTAGCGCCATCGCAGCCCCTGCAATCGCCGGGCTAAGGATACCGAACGCCGCCAAAGGAACGCCGATAACGTTATAGGCAAAAGCCCAGAACAGGTTTTGTGCGATCTTGCGCCGGGTCGAGATCGATACATCAATCGCACCGGCGACCAGTGCCGGATCAGATCGCATCAGGGTGATACCCGCCGTTTCCATGGCAACATCTGTCCCACCACCCATGGCAATGCCGACATCGGCCGCTGCCAATGCAGGTGCATCATTGATGCCGTCACCAACCATCGCGACATGGCGACCGTTTTTGCGAAGTTTTTCGACCTCCCGCGCCTTGTCCTGCGGGCGAATGCGACCGCGCCCTTGTTCCAGTCCAAGCTGACCCGCAACATAGGCAGCGACATCTTCGCTATCGCCAGACAGCATGATGCTGGTGATCCCGCGCGCTTTCAGATCGGAAATCGCCTGCTTTGCAGAGGCACGGATACGGTCTTCGAGTGTGATGAACCCGGCAAAACGACCATCAATCGCCGCCAGAATAACGGTCTGGCCCCGACCTTCGTGATCGGTAATCTGCCGGGCAAGACCGCCCTCCGGCAACGCTATACCAAGATCGGCAAGCATTGTCTCACTCCCGATCACGACTTTATGGCCCTCGACCATTGCCTGAACACCGGCACCCGTTTTGCTGCTGAAGTCGGTGATATCGAGAACTTTGACGCCCTGTTTCCGTGCCGTATCGACAACGGCACGTGCCAGCGGATGTTCACTCGCGGCCTGAACGGCTGCGACCATACGCAGCAGCTCGGTTTTATCTGTTCCTTCTCCGGGAATGATATCGCGAACCGTAGGCGTGCCTTCTGTCAGAGTACCGGTTTTATCAAAAATAACGGTATCGACGTTATGCGCCTGTTCCAGCGCATCGAAGTTGCGGATCAGAATACCGCTTTTGGCAGCCGCCCCCGTCCCGGCCACCAGTGCGGTTGGCGTTGCAAGCCCCAATGCGCAGGGGCACGCAATGACCAGAACCGAAACCGCGGCAACAATCGATGCCTCAATACCTGCACCGAAAAACAGCCACCCGCCAAAGGTAACCAAGGCAATCACAATAACCACCGGCACAAAAATCCCGGACACCTTGTCGACCAGTTTCTGAACCGGTGCCTTTCCGGTTTGCGCCTGTTCAACCAGCCGAATGATCCGTGACAGGGTTGTATCTTCGCCGATTGCAGTCACTTCAATATCCAGCCGCCCGGTGCCATTGACCGCACCACCGACAACCGTATCGCCGGGCACACGCGCCACGGGGCGCGTTTCACCTGTGATAAGGCTTTCATCCAGCTCACTTTCACCGCCCGAAACCTTGCCATCGACGGGAACCCGTTCACCAGGCAATACCCGGACGATATCACCGATAACAAGCTCGGCGATATCGATTTCAATTTCACCCTTGGCCTGAACAAGTTTGCGGGCCCGACGAGGACGCAATGCCATCAGTTCACGAATGGCGGCCGACGCACCACGTTTGGCGCGCTCTTCCATAATCTTACCGGCAAGGATCAGGGTGATGATCGCAGCCGACGCTTCGAAATAAAGATGCGTCTTCCCGCCATGACCGGCCACCAGCATGTTATACAGGCTAAGGAAATAGGCAGCCGATGTACCAAGGGCGACCAGCACGTCCATATTGGCGCTGCCATTGCGCAACGCCATCCATGCACCGCGATAGAACCGCCACCCGATCAGGAATTGCACGGGCGTCGCAAGGGCCAGTTCGACCCACGGTTTCAAATGAAAATCGACCCCCAGATACATCCAGATCATCTGGGCAACCAGTGGCGCTGTCAGGACGATTGACGCGCCCAACCACAGAAGCGATTTATCAAAACCGGTTTTATCGGAATCCTGCTGCCCGTCGGTTGGGTTGGACTTGTTGCGAGAAACTGCGTGATAGCCAGCCTTTTCAACCGCGGCAATGACATCCGCATCCCCCACCTGCCCGGGCAAGGTGCGGATATCGGCACGTTCCAGCGCGAAATTGACGCTGGCTTCGGTAACGCCGGGCAATTTGCCCAATGCCTTTTCCACACGAAGCGCGCAGTTGGCACAGGTCATGCCATCAATATCAAAGGACCGGCTTTCATCCGCCACGGAATATCCTGCGGAACGAATGGTGTCGGCAAGTTTCCCCACAGATGTCTGATCACGATCAAAGGTGATATGCGCAGAATTCAGCGCAAGGTTCACCTCGGACGATACGCCGGGCAACTTAGCAAGTGCCTTCTCAATTCGCCCGGCACAGGATGCACAGCTCATACCACCGATCTGCAGGGTAACTTCGTCTTTCAATCCCTCGCGTACGGCTTTCACTGCACCGGGCGCACCGTTGCCATCGTTTTCGGGAATATCGGCTTCTGATCGCCTGTCCATTCTGATCACCATTCCATGGTCAATAACTTGATATGGGCGACCATAGAGATTCCAGCAACTGGAAGGTCAAGCGGAAACTGGCGAATTGATTTTGCATTATCAATTCATCACCAAACATCGGATAAAAAGAAAAACCCCGGACAATGCCGGGGTTCTTTTGATGACAAGTATCGACCTTAGGCGTGCGGGTTTGGTTCGCCCACAGCGCGGAACTGGATATAGTTCGGCAGGCCCATCATATCGATCAGGCGGATTTGCTGTTCCAGCCAATATGCGTGATCCTCTTCACTGTCATCAAGCAGCGTGGTCAGCATATTGCGCGTCTGGTAATCCTCTTCCTTCTCGGCAAGTTTGATCGCCTTTTTCAGAAGATCGATCACATGATATTCGTGCTCAAGATCATTTTTCATCATCTCGGGCACGGTTTTGCCGATCTTGATCGGGCTGCGCGACGCGGTATCGGGCACGCCTTCAAGGAACAGGATACGCTCGATCAGGCGTTTTGCATGTTCGAGTTCCTCGTCCTTTTCATGGTGCATCCGGGTATAAAGCGCATGCAAGCCCCAATCGAGATACATCTCGGCGTGGGTGTTGTACTGGTCTGCAGCAGACAATTCAGCCGTAAGCTGTTTGTTCAGCGCGTCGATAACCTTCTTGTTACCCTTCATGGCGTTTAAGCTCCTGCTGTATTAGTCGCCGTCGCCAGAACGGCTTTGAATGTAATTCTGCATACCGACATTTTCGATCTGCCACTGCTCTGTTTCCAGCCAGTCGACATGTTCTTCCTGATCTTCAAGGAATTTGACCAGCAGATCGCGGGTTACGAAATCTTCGGCTTTTTCGCAGGCGGTAATCGCCTCGCGCAGAAGCGGAAGGCTTGCCAGTTCGAACTTCATATCGCAGGAAACGATTTCCTCGACATTCTCGCCGATCATAAGCTTGTTCAAATTCTGGAGGTTGGGCAGTCCTTCAAGGAACAGAATGCGCTCGATGGTGTCATCGGCACGTTTCATTTCCTTGATCGAAAGCTTGTATTCGTACTCGCCCATTTCTTCCACGCCCCAGTCGCGAAGCATACGGGCATGCAGGAAATACTGGTTAATCGCCGTCAACTGATTGGTCAGCACGCGATTAAGATAACCGATGATCTTGGGATCACCCTTCATGGTGGCACTCCTGATGATTGGGCTGTTCAAATAGTGGGATCGACCATCCCCCTTTTCAAGGGAAAACCACGCCTTTGATTACCATTATCAATAATTTAGCCGATTTTTACGCTAATTCTCAATTCACGGCATACAAGTAAAAATCATTCGCGTGTTTAGTCCTGCGAATGAAAATCGGTTAGCGCTTTACCGTCTGATTTTGATCTTTTTTCCGATCTTCGAGGCGAAATCCTTCGTACGAGTCGTGATCCAGCTTCATGCCGTCGGAGCCACCTTGGAAATGCTTGCCTGTAAAACCATTCGCTTTGTTCTTGGCGACCAGCTTTCCACCACTCTTTCAAGCCTGCGGGATGCCAATCCGGCGCAGGATGTGATTGTGATGGCAGAACCTCGTGATGAGGCGACCTATGTTCCGCATCATCGGCAAAAGATCGTTTTCATTCTGTCTGCCATGCGCCATTTCGCCCAAGATTTGCGCGAAAAGGGTTTCGAGGTTTGTTATTTCGATTACCAAACTCACCCTACCAGCAGCTTTACCGATGCCCTGAAACTGGCGTTGAAACATCACCCGGTGAAACAGGTGATCATTACGGAGCCAGGTGAATGGCGAATATTTGGCGAGGTCGCAAAATGGACCCGTACATTTGATATCACGCTTGATGTTCGTGCTGATGATCGTTTCTTTGCCCCGCTTTCGGCATTTGCTGAGTTTGCCGAGAACCGCAAGGAACTCCGTATGGAGTATTTCTATCGGCAACTGCGACGTACGACCGGCATATTGATGGAACCGGAAGGAAAACCGTCCGGCGATCAGTGGAATTTTGATCACGATAATCGCAAACGTCTTCCCGACGATAAAAGACCACCAAGCCCCCTCACTTTCAAACCAGACGCGATCACACAGACATTACTGGAACACGTTGCACAAGATTTCCCGAACGCCTGCGGGAAGCATGAAGGTTTCGGCTGGGCGGTCACCCGACAGGATGCACTAAAAGCCCTAGATCACTTTATCGAACATCGATTGCCGCTATTTGGCGACTATCAGGATGCGATGACGGTAAAAAGCAGCACCGTTTATCACGCTCTTCTAAGCGGCTATATCAATGTGGGCCTTTTACTTCCCGATGAAGTATGCCGCGCCGCCGAAGATGCCCATCGCAACGGTAAAGTGCCGATCAACGCCGCCGAAGGCTTTATTCGTCAGATACTCGGTTGGCGTGAATATGTGCGTGGACTTTACTGGCACATGGGGCGGGACTATGGAAAAGGCAGTTATTTCGATGCCAGGCGCCCTCTGCCCGACTTTTTCTGGAATGGTGACATTGCGATGAACTGCCTGCATCACGCCATCACCGAAACACTTGATAATGCCTATGCTCATCACATTCAGCGACTTATGGTGATTGGCAACTTTGCGCTTTTATCCGGACTTGATCCAAAAGAAGTCTGTGAATGGTATCTGGCCGTTTATATCGACGCATTTGAATGGGTCGAACTTCCCAACACCTTTGGCATGGCACTTTATGCCGACGGCGGGAAAATGGCGTCCAAGCCCTACGCCGCCAGCGGGAAATACATCAACCGGATGTCCGATTACTGTTCGGATTGCCAATACAGCCCCAATAAGAACACAGGCCCCGATGCATGTCCCTTTAACGCGCTTTACTGGCACTTTCTGGATCGCAATGCCGAAAAACTCGGCAAAAATCCGCGCCTTGGTATGCCTTATCGCAACTGGTCACGCATGAATGGGAACAGTAAAACAGCATTGATACAACAGGCCGAAAGTTTCCTGAAACAGATGGATCGCGGAAAAAACCCAAAGCCATCACGTCAGGGGAGCCTGTGGTAAACCAGCTTGCCGACAAAACAGCGGCCCGATCAAATGCCAGACAAACAAAAAGCCGGACGAATTGTCCGGCTTCTGCTTACACAGCTGCCTACAAACTGGCGCTGTCGAAATTCAGTCTGGCTTAAGCGATCGCGTCACGAGCAGCTTTGCGCGCTACGTCTTTGATCTGCCAGTGGGAAATCCCGACATCATCCAGATCACGCTTGTCGAGATTGTAGAGTTCGTTCGCGACAGAGCGTGCATAGGCCCAACGGCGAACAGCAACGAGAATACTGGACAGGAACATGTTGAACCTCCTTGGGTTAAGAACAAGAACGCTTGCCTGCGGGTCTTCCGCTTTTGGTCGGCGCGTTCATCACTTCACTTTCTGCAATGCAATATGCCCCCAAGTGACATATGTCTCAACCGCCAAAGATTGCATATCATCTATTCCAAAATGTCACAATTGAATGGGTTCAATTGTGACACTATGGCCCCGATCAAAAGAAAAATTGAAATAAATCATATATTTCAGCGTACGCCGAGCATGCGGCAACGCAACATAGTCAATCATGTTCGCACCGCTCATTCCGCCGTTACCGCGACAACAGAACATTTACCACCGACAAGTTGGTCACGCACGCCCATCGCCAATTCAAAGAACTGTTCCCGCACGGCACCGGCATAAGGGTTCGCATTTTCAATCGCCCAGAAAACGCCGGGCCCATCGTAGCGCACCATTTCGATCGCCTTTACGAGCAAGTCAAAGCTCGCCGTTGTCATGCGCGCGGGCAATGGATCCATCCGGACCAGAACCTTGGCAATCAGGTGTGTCACCCCCTGCACGATAGCGGCCTCGCGGTCATGCTCATCTGGTGTAACAACAAACACCTTAAGCCGAAGAACGTGACGCAGGAACGCCGCAATTCGGCGGAATCTGCGCCCCCTAACAGGACATATCGCGATCTTGAGCCCGGCAATACCGTCCCGGGCACTTTGCGGACCGAACAGGGGATGGGTTCCGATAATATCCACATGATCGGGAAGCCCTTCAAGCATTGCCCGCACCGGTTCCATTTTCACGGACCCTACATCCAGAACAATCGCCCCCGCACGCAAATGCGGTGAAATCTGTGCGATCACCGCCCTCATCTCTGTAACCGGTACAGCCAAAATGACGATATCGCATTTCGCCACGCTTAGAATATCAGCCGCCCGAATGTCTCCATGCGCTGCTTCCGACACGTATGCCGAAACCGCATCAGGATTAACATCATGTACCAAAACCGGAAAATGATCTGCCAGATGCCGGGCGGTCAAACAACCAAAGGCGCCGAACCCGAAAATCCCGATGGTCGGGTGATCTGGAAATAAAAAAGGCATCGTCTGTCTCCGAAGAGCTGCGATGCCGGTGCCTGCCTTATAAATCAACCGCCGACGACGCAGCGGTTGAACATAGAAAAACTCTCCCGCCTTATGTGGCAGGGCCGTAATAGAAATCAGCAAACAGGCAAATAACGTTTTTCATGGTAGCGATTAATAATGCCAAACCTTTCCATGTCAAGGCATCTTGGCATCTCTGGTACGATACCAAGAGCAGCACAGCATCAATACTAAAGTCCCTCACCCTCTCGCAGAGCTTTTCACACCTTCTACGAAGGACGCATGCTGAATTCAAATTGCACCGGCACGCCTGTTCCAAGCTGTTACAAATACGGACACATTTCATTCAGTTGTGCATCACTGGAATAACTGTCTTGCGGCGAAATAGGCTAATTTCCTTTGCTGCCATGCAATATAATTCAGGACTATCATGCTATTTTTGTAACAGTTTGTTTCAGTTCGCATTCTGGAAACGCCCTGTTACAGTTTTGTGAGTGCAAAGGGTCCCCCTTGGCAGCATGTTGTCGCTGCAATTGGTTTAAAGCCAGGGAGGAAACCTAAATGAATCTGCGCAAAACCATTCTCGCCACCGGTGTGGCGTTCTCTGCTCTCGCGACTGCAAGCTTTGCACATGCCGAACCGACTGCCGAAGTCCTTCATTGGTGGACTTCGGGCGGTGAAGCCAAAGCCGTCGCTGCCCTTAAAGAAGATTTCGAAGCACGTGGTGGCAAATGGGTTGATAGCCCGGTTGCCGGTGGTGGCGGTGACGCCGCAATGACCGTACTGCGTTCGCGCGTTCTGTCGGGCGATGCCCCGGCCGCTGTTCAGCTTAAAGGCCCGGCGATCCAGGACTGGGCAGAACAGGGTGCACTTGCCGATCTGAATGACGTTGCCGAAGCAGAAGGCTGGGACAAAGTCATTCCGCCAGCTATTCAGAGCGTCATGAAGTATGAAGGCGATTATGTTGCCGTTCCTGTAAACATTCACCGTGTTGACTGGATTTGGGCAAACCCGGAATTGCTGGCCAAAGTTGGTGCCACCGAAGCGCCGAAAACCTGGGACGAATTCAACGCCCTTGCTGACAAGCTCAAAGCGGCCGGCATCACGCCTGTCGCCCATGGTGGTCAGCCGTGGCAGGATGCAACCGTCTTTGAAACCGTCGTTCTTGGGCTTGGCGGCCCGGAATTCTACCAGCAAGCCCTGGTTGATCTCGACGAAGACGCGCTGAAATCAGACACGATGAAAGCCGTGTTCGACCAGATGCGTAAAATCCGCGGTTATGTCGATGCCGACTTCCCGGGTCGTGATTGGAACCTTGCAACAGCTATGGTCATGAATGGCGATGCCGCCATGCAGATCATGGGGGACTGGGCAAAAGGCGAATTCCTTGCTGCTGGCAAAGTCCCGGGCAAAGACTTCATCTGCTCGGCAACCCCGTCTGAACACGGTTACCTGTTCAACGTTGACAGCTTCGCGATGTTCAATGTTTCCGGCGATGACAAGGTCGAAGGTCAGAAACTGCTTGCAGAACTGATCGTTGGTGAAAAATTCCAGGAAACCTTCAACCTTCTCAAGGGTTCGATTCCGGCACGTCTTGGCGTAACGCTCGACAAATTCGACGATTGCGCAAAAAAATCCGAAGCTGACCTTCTGGCAGCACAGGATGCTGGTGGCTTCCTGCCGTCCATGGCACACGGTATGGCGCTTCGCGGCCACCTTTCGGGTGCGATCGTTGACGTCGTGACCGCCCACTTCAACTCCGATATGTCGTCCGACGAAGCCGTCGAGCGTCTTGTCGAAGCAGTTGAACTGGCCAAAGACTAATCTCATCTGACCTGTGCAGTCACATTGACTGACAACGCGCCGGCCCCGGAAATTTCCGGGGCCGGATTCCCGCTACTTTAATTGTTTGAGGCAAAGGGTATGGGGGCTTCATCAAGCACCGAAAGCAACCTGACGGCCAGCATCCAACGCCATCTTTCGAAGATCGTTGTTGCACCGTCCTTTGCTGCGTCCCTGTTTTTTGTCTACGGGTTCATCCTGTGGACAGGCTATATGGCGTTTTCGAAATCGCGCATGCTTCCGGTCTGGGATTGGGCCGGTCTGCGGCAATACGAACGCCTCTGGCAAATGGAACGCTGGCATGTTGCCATCGAGAATCTGCTGATTTTCGGCGGTCTCTTTATCGTTATCTGCCTGTTTCTTGGCTGCCTGCTTGCAGTCCTTCTGGATCAGCGCATTCGCGCCGAAGGCGTACTTCGCACGATTTTCCTTTATCCGATGGCCCTGTCATTTATCGTGACCGGCACCGTCTGGAAATGGCTTCTCAATCCGGGCCTTGGTCTGGAAAGCATGATGCATGACCTTGGTTGGACCAGCTTCAAATTCGACTGGCTGGTCAATTCGGACATGGCGATCTATACCGTGGTGATCGCAGCCGTCTGGCAGGCATCCGGTTTTGTTATGGCAATGTTCCTTGCGGCATTGCGCGGCGTCGATCAGGACATCATTCGCGCAGCCTATATGGATGGTGCCAGCCTGCCCCGCATCTATTTCGGCATTATCATCCCGTCGATCCGTCCGGTTTTCCTCAGTGCGATCGTCGTTCTGGCCCATCTGGCCGTTAAAAGCTTCGACCTCGTCATTGCGCTTACCGGTGGCGGCCCCGGTTATTCGTCCGATCTTCCGGCAACCTTCATGTACACGATGGCCTTCCAGCGCAACCAGCTGGGCGTTGGTGCCGCAAGTGCCATGATGATGCTGGCGACCGTAATGGCGATCATTGTGCCGTATCTGTATTCCGAACTGCGCGGAGGCAAGAAAAATGGCTGATATTCAGCATTACAGCCACGACGCAGGCTGGAAACATACCATACTGCGCGGGTTGCTATATCTCGTTCTGATCCTGTTCGCAGCCTACTATCTGTTCCCGCTTTTCGTGATGATTTCGACCTCGTTGAAGTCGCTCGATGAAATCCGGGAAGGCTCACTCATTTCGCTGCCGCGCGTCGTCACGTTCGATGCCTGGAACTATGCGTGGAATGAAGCCTGTGTTGGCGTTGAATGTTCAGGCATCAAAATTTACTTCTGGAACTCGGTCAAAATGGCGGTTCCGGCGGTTCTGATTTCGACATTCCTTGGTGCGATCAACGGATATGCCCTGACCAAATGGCGTTTTAAAGGGGCTAATATCGTCTTTGCCCTGCTGCTGTTTGGCTGCTTCATTCCGTTCCAGGTCGTTCTGCTGCCGATGTCACAGGTTCTGGGGTCACTTGGCCTTGCCAGCTCGACCACCGGTCTTGTTCTTGTGCATGTCGTTTACGGCCTGTGCTTCACCACCCTGTTCTTCCGCAATTACTATGTTTCGATCCCGGATGAACTGGTGAAGGCAGCCACCATCGACGGCGCAGGTTTCTTCACCATTTTCTGGCGTATCATTCTGCCGATTTCGACACCGATCATCGTCGTGTCGGTCATCTGGCAGTTTACCCAGATCTGGAATGACTTCCTTTTCGGTGCTTCCTTCGCCTCTGGCGATAATGCGCCGATGACTGTCGCACTCAACAATATCGTCAACACCACGACCGGCGTGAAACAGTACAATGTCGATATGGCCACAGCCCTGCTGACCGGCCTGCCGACCCTGCTTGTTTATGTTCTGGCTGGAAAATACTTCGTCCGCGGCCTGACCGCCGGTTCGGTGAAGGGATAAGCAAATGGCATCACTCACCCTTGATAAAGTTCGCAAGGCCTTCGGTCCTGTCGAGGTTCTCAAAGAAATCAATATTGCTATTGAAGACGGCGAGTTCCTGGTTCTGGTCGGCCCGTCGGGTTGCGGCAAATCCACCCTTCTGAACCTGATTGCAGGTCTTGAAGGTTCCAGCGACGGGGAAATCCGCATCGGTGATCGCGTGATCAACGACGTGCATCCCAAGGACCGCAACATCGCGATGGTGTTCCAATCCTACGCGCTTTACCCAAATATGACCGTTCGCAAGAACATTACCTTCGGTCTTGAGATCCGTGGTGTTTCGGCGGCAGAACGCGACAAGGCCGTTGCCGATGTTGCCAAACTGCTGCAGATCGAAGCCCTGTTGGACCGTAAGCCATCCCAGCTTTCGGGTGGTCAGCGCCAGCGCGTTGCAATGGGTCGGGCGCTTGTTCGTGATCCGGATATCTTCCTGTTCGACGAACCGCTCTCGAACCTTGATGCCAAGCTGCGCGTCGATATGCGTACCGAGATCAAAAAACTGCATCAGCGTCTCGGTGCCACCATCGTTTACGTGACCCACGACCAGATCGAAGCCATGACCCTTGCCTCGCGCATTGCGGTCATGAAAGATGGCATCCTGCAGCAGTTCGATACGCCGCAGAATATCTACGAACGCCCGAACAACATTTTTGTTGCCGGCTTCATCGGTTCGCCGTCGATGAACTTCATCAATGCAACCCTGATCAATGACAATGGCAATCTGGCCGTATCGATCAAACGCGATAACGACCCGATCATTCTGCCGCTGAAAGATGCACCGGAGAGCTATCAGGGCTATGTCGGCAAAGATGTCGTTTTTGGCATCCGCCCGGAAGGCCTTACGCACAAGCGTACCGGCTCCGACCAACCGGGCAGCCAATATGTCAATTTCGACTGTAAGGTCGAAGTCATTGAGCCGACCGGTGCCGACACCATGACGGTTGTCGAAATCGGCGGAAAGGAAATCGTCGCACGCGTCCGGCCAGACCGGGCACCGCAACCGGGCGAGATCATGACATTCTCGGCCGACATGTCTCAGATCAGTCTGTTTGATCCGGTAACGGAACTTCGGATCTGATCTGATCGGCGGG
>NZ_LPVY01000002.1 GCF_001613805.1 Thalassospira lucentensis | reverse complement strand
GGCGGGTCTTTGGCCAGATCGCTGGTGATGGCGTCAAGCTGACTGCGCAGTTTTTCAAGGATCGGACCGGAATCCGTGACCGCCGATGCCCCAAGGGCCGATCCGCCCTCGATCTGATCGAAAATTGCGACAAATTGCCGATACTGGCTGCGCAGGTCGGCCAGTGTCTTTTGCCATTGTTGCGCAACATTCGGATCTATTTTAACCGCATCCGGATCAAGCAGGGTGGGCAGATTGGATGGCGTCACCTTGCCGGTGAAGGCTTCCATATTCGTGATGAATTCGGATTGCCGGGCGTTTTGCGATTTTGGTGTTGGTGCAAATTGCGCGGTCTGTGCCGTGCCATAGGCATCAAAGGCATCCTCGGTCGCACTGCCAAACTGGGTGACCGTGATTTTCAGGGTTTCGGCTTTTTGCGAACAGGCGGCCAAAAGCCCGATGCCAATAATCAGGACTGCTTTGCGTGTGAATTGGTAGATCGATGAAACTGCCATAACGTCCCCATCACGTGATCATGCTCGTCATCTGACGGGAACAGGTGCAAAATGTGATGGCAAAAATAACAAAGGCCGCAGATTTGCTGCGGCCTTTTAAAATCCGGATACCGGCAGGTGCTATTTGCTCAGCATGAAAAGCGCCTGATTGCCAAAGAAATTGGCAAGCCGGGAATGACTGTCGAGACTGACTTTCGATCCGCTTTCGTTAAGCACCATCGACCGTTCGATTTTAAAGCTGCACTCATCACAAAGGGTGACGAAATCCCGGACGGTGCAAAAATGGATGTTCGGGGTTTCGTACCACATGATCGGCAGGTTCGGGTTTTGCGGCATGCGCCCGCGGAACATCAAATCAAACCGTGCGCGCCAGTGCCCGAAATTCGGAAAGGAAACGATGGCTTTTTGGCCGATGCGCAGCAGTTCGGTCAGAACCTGTTTCGGGCGGTTGGTCGCCTGCAAAGTCTGGCTGAGAATGGCGTAATCAAACGCCCCGTCGGGATAATCGCCAAGATCGCGATCCGCATCACCCTGCATCACCGGAAGACCCTGTGCTACGCAGTTGCGCACCCCCTCGTTGGAAAGCTCAAGCCCACGGCCATCCACATTTTTGCTGCGCGTCAGATAGCCCAGCAATTCACCATCGCCGCACCCGATATCAAGTACACGCGTGCCGGGTTCGACCATATCAGCAATAAGCTGCAGGTCGACACGAATACGATCATTCGGGATAACGCCAGTACCGTTTGGTAAAGAGTGATTCATAACCTATTTCAATCCCCGGATTTCAGCAGCACCTTCGATAAAGCCGCTTAACACCATATGGAAATCCGGCTCGTCGAGCAGGAAGGCATCATGCCCCTTGTCGCTCTCGATTTCGACGCAACTGACATTGCACGATGATGCATTCAATGCGTGGGCAAGCTGGCGGCTTTCGGCAGTGGTAAAGCACCAGTCGCTGGAAAACGAGATGACGCAGAAACGGGTTTTGCAGCCAACAAACGCCTCGCCAAGGCGACCTTCTGCATCCGCGGACAGATCGAAATAATCCATTGCGCGCGTGATATAAAGGTAGCTGTTGGCGTCAAACCGGTCGACAAAGCTTTTGCCCTGATGGCGCAGATAGCTCTCGATCTGGAAATCGTGATCGAAGCTATAGGTGATCGCCCCGCGGTTCTGAAGCTTGCGGCCGAATTTACGATGCAGAGCCGGTTGCGACAGATAGGTGATGTGCGCGGTCATGCGCGCCACAGCAAGCCCGCGGGACGGCTTTTTGCCTTCCAGCAGGTAATTGCCCCCGCACCAGTCCGGATCGGCCATGACCGCCTGACGCCCGACTTCGTGAAACGCGATATTTTGCGCCGAATGGCGGAAGCTGGTTGCAATCGGGGCGGCGGCGAAAACGCGATGGGAATAGCTTTTGCACCATTCAAGAACCTGCATGCCGCCCATCGAACCGCCAATAACCGCAAACAGGGTATCGATGCCCAATGCATCAATCAGCATGGTCTGCGCACGCACCATGTCGGCAATCGTGATCACCGGGAAATCAAGACCCCAGGGTTTGCCGGTGGCCGGGTTGATTTCCTTGGGCCCGGTACTGCCCAGGCAACCGCCAATCACGTTCGAGCAAATGACGAAATATTTGTCGGTATCGATGATTTTGCCCGGCCCGACGATTTCACGCCACCAGCCCTCCTTGCCGGTGATCGGGTGGACTTCGTCGGCGACATACTGATCGCCGGTCAATGCATGGCAGACCAAAATGGCATTGGTCTTCTCAGCGTTAAGTTCGCCATATGTCTGATAGGCAATGGTGAACGGCCCGAATTCGATGCCGCTATCAAGGCGCAGCTTTTCCGTTTCCCCAAGGACCATGTGATGGCCGGGAAGTTTGCTGCGCTGATCCGTGCTGGCGGCGGTCGACATGAATGTCCGTTTCCCTTTGATTAGGTTGTTTTTCTTGCAGGCAAGGTTGGCTGTTCCTTGCTATCGAAGGAAACAAGCCTATTCTAGCTAGGAATAGAGCGGGATTTAGTCAATCTTTTCTTTGCTTTTCGGCTGCCCTGTCCTAATACTGGGCGCCGTTTGAGAAAAGAGCGGATCATGGCGCAAAGCGACGAAAATTTAGCAAATCTTGACCTGAACGAGCTCAGGGCGGAAATCGATGATATCGATCAGGCACTGCAATCCCTGATCATCCGGCGCACAAAGGTGGTTCAGGCTGTCGGGGCCTATAAGGACCGGGTGATTGCCGCGGGTGGCAAGGTAAAAGTGCCTTATCGTCCGGCACGTGAAGCTCGCATCATGCGCACGCTGGTTGACCGTCACGATGGTGCCTTTCCGAAAACGGCCCTGATTCAGATCTGGCGCGAAATGATTGCGGCCGGAACGCGTCTTGAAGCGCCGTATACGGTTGCACTTTGCCGGAATGCTGATGGTGTTGATTGCTGGGAACTTGCGCGCCTTAACTTTGGTTGCCTCAACGAAATCGTCGAATTCGATACCCCGCGCGAGGCATTTTACGCCCTTGAAGAGGGACGTGCGGCGGTCGGTGTGTTCCCGAAACCGGAACTTGGCGAAGCACAGCCATGGTGGACTTTACTGTCCGATGATAGCCCGGTGCGCATTGTCTCGAAACTGCCATTTGGTGGGCGCCCGGTCGGACGAGGCGAGCAGACCGAAGGATTTGTCCTGGCGGCGATCGAGCTTGAAGAAAGCGGGGATGATCGCACGCTGTTTATCGTCAGCCTGCCAAACGAGATTTCGATGGATACGGCGCGCAAAAAAATTGCGAATGGCATTGATGGATCGGCAATCCTTGGCTTTTCTGCCGATGAAACCGGTGATCGCCGTTTTGTTCTTGTTGATGTGCCGGGATTCTTTTGTAATCGCGCAGAAGTGTTTCAGCGTGCACTGACCGATCAGGGACTTGATCCCGAAGGGCTCAGTGTGGTTGGTGCCTATGGCGTGCCGATTCCCGAAGACGCGCTGAGTTGATTGATACCGGCCGGTTGATTGTCACCGGCCCTGCCCACTGGGAGAAACTAGGAAATGTCTGCGCCCACCCCACGTCCCGGCATTCTTGATATTGCGCCTTATGTTGGCGGCAAGTCGCGCACCGATGGTGCAACCCGCGTAATCAAGCTTTCATCGAACGAAGGCGCGCTTGGTCCGAGCCCCAAGGCCATCGAGGCGCTCCGCAAGTCGGCTGAAAAGCTGCATCGCTATCCCGATGGTGGTTGCGAGGCACTGCGCAACAAACTGGCCGAGAAATACAATCTTGAAGCCGATCAGATTGTCTGCGGTGCCGGCTCGGACGAGCTGATCACCCTTCTGATCCGTGCCTATGCCGGTCCGGGGGATGAAGTGCTGTATTCGCAGCATGGCTTCCTGATGTATCCGATTGCGGCCAAGGGTGTCGGTGCGGTTCCGGTGACCGCGGCCGAAACCAACATGACCACCAGCGTTGATGCGTTGCTGGCCGCTGTGACCGAAAAAACCAAAATCGTTTTTGTCGCGAACCCGAACAATCCGACGGGGACCTACATCAATGATGCGGAAATGAAACGCCTGCGTGATGGCCTGCGCGAAGATATCGTTCTGGTCGTTGATGCGGCGTATGCCGAATTCATGACTGGTCAGGAAGATTATTCTGCGGGTGAAGAACTGGTGCGAGCCGGTAAAAATACCGTCATGACCCGTACATTTTCCAAGATTTATGGTCTTGGCGGCATTCGTCTTGGCTGGTGCTATGCGCCGGTTGATATTGCCGATGTTCTGCAACGCCTGCGTAATCCGTTTAACGTGGCCCTTCCGACACAGGAAGCCGGTCTTGCGGCACTGGATGATGATGAATTCGTCAATGCCTGCGTGCGTCACAATGCCGAAACACTGGCGTGGTTCCGCGATCAGGTGAACGCGATTGACGGGCTGATCGCCCATCCGAGCTATGGCAACTTTGTGCTGGTCGAATTCCCCAAGGAAGAAGGCAAGAACGCCGATGCTGCCAATGATTTCATGATGGCACAGGGCGTTATCCCGCGCAAAATTGGTGCCTATGGCCTGCCGCAGATGCTTCGTATTTCGATCGGTACGAAGGAAGAAATGGAAATCTGCCTCAAGGCGATCAAAGACTTTGTGAACAGGTAAAATGACCAACACCGCATCCGAACCGCTTTTTGATACCGTTGCTTTTATCGGCATGGGGCTGATTGGCTCGTCCCTGGCGCGTCGCATTCTGCGCGATGGTCTGGCGAAAAAAATCACCTGTGCCGTGCGTTCCGAAGCTACCCGTGACCGGGTGCTTGAACTTGGTATTGCCGATGAAGCCTATTGCGACATCAAGGAAGCGGTTAAGGATGCCGATCTGGTGATGATCTGTGCCCCGGTGGGCGCCAATGAAGCCATTGGCGCCCAGCTTGCCGGAAAACTTAAAAAGGGTGCGATTGTTTCCGACGTCGGGTCGGTCAAACAGGCGGTCATTCGCGATATCGCCCCGCATCTTGACGAAGGTGTTTCGTTCGTGCCGGGCCACCCGTTGGCCGGGACCGAACATTCCGGACCGGATTCCGGTTTTCCCGAACTGTTTGAAGGCCGCTGGTGCATTTTGACCCCGGTTCCGGGGGAAAAGGAAAGTGCGACCGCACGTGTGCAGGCCCTTTGGGAAGCATGTGGCATGAAGGTTGAGTGCATGGATGCCGATCATCATGATCGCATTCTTGGCATCACATCGCATCTACCGCATCTGATCGCCTATACCATCGTCGGGACGGCAACCGATCTTGAAGATGCACTGCGTCAGGAAGTCATCAAGTTTTCCGCATCGGGTTTCCGTGATTTCACCCGTATTGCCGCATCCGACCCGACGATGTGGCGCGACGTGTTTTTGAACAACCGCGAAGCGGTCCTTGAGGTTCTTGGCCGTTTTCAGGAAGATTTGATGGCGTTGCAACGCGCGATCCGCTGGGGCGAGGGCGAAAAACTGTTCGACCTGTTCAGCCGTACGCGTGAAATCCGCCGTGGTATTGTCGATGCCGGGCAGTATTTCACCAATTTCTCGGCCGAAGGTGAAGACCGCCAAAGCGACGCCAAGGGCAAAAACAAGACCGATAAATAATCAATTCACGGTTTGCAAATGGCAGGCCGTCGTCGGGTGGAAAGATGTGCCCCAAACAGCATCTTTCGCCGGAAAAAGGGGAACGTCATGCCTGCCACCGATCATCCGGCTTTTGCACGGATTATGCCGTTCTTGTTTGTGTTCCTCTGGAGCACGGGCTTTGTTGGCGCAAAGTTCGGACTTCCCTATGCCGACCCGTTTACCTTTCTGTTTGCCCGTTTCGCCATTGTGATTGTTCTGATGGTGCCGGTGATTTCGCTGCTGGGCGCCAAATGGCCCAAAAGCTGGCGGCAGGTTGCCCATATCAGCACGACCGGTGTTCTTGTCCACGGGATTTATCTGGGCGGTGTTTTCTGGGCAATTGATACGGGGCTTCCGTCGGGCTTGGCGGCCTTGATCGTCGGATTGCAGCCGGTCGTGACCGCATCGGTCGTCGGTGCCCTTCTTGGGGAACGTGTCAGTGGACGCCAGTGGGCGGGGCTTGTTCTTGGCCTGATCGGTGTGGCGTTGGTGCTGGTGCCCAAAATCGGTGACGGGATCGGTATTACGGCCTTTGGCATCGGGCTTGCCATCATGGCGCTGTTTGGCATGACGGCCGGGACGCTTTATCAGAAGCGGTTCTGCACGGGCATGGACCTGATGAGCGGTACGGTTATCCAGTATGTTGCCGCCGCGGCCTTTGTCGGGGTGGTTGCCCTGATCAAGGAACCCTTGGTGATCGAATGGAGCATGAACTTCATTCTTGCGATGGCGTGGCTGGTTCTGGTGTTGTCAATCGGCGCGATCATGCTTCTGATGGTTTTGATCAAGCAGGGCGAGGCAACCCGGGTTGCAAGCATGTTCTACCTTGTCCCGCCCACGGCTGCCTTCTTTGCCTGGCTGCTTTTTGATGAACATCTGGGCATGCTCGGTTTTGCCGGATTTGCAATTGCCGCACTTGGGGTGGCATTGGTGATGGTGAAACGCTAGGTTCAGAACCGGACATAAAATACCAGCATGACCGGAGGAAATTTTGACTGAGCCCCAGGAAAGATGGGTATTTGGATATGGATCGCTGCTGTGGCGTCCGGGCTTCGAATTTGAAGAACGGGCACGCGCGACGCTGCGCGGCTATCACCGGTCCTTTTGTATCTATTCCCATCATTATCGCGGCACACCGGAAAATCCGGGGCTGGTTCTGGGGCTGAATGTTGGCGGGGAATGTGTCGGGAACGCGTTTCGGATCGCGCCGGACAACTGGCCGCTGGTCAAGGCCTATCTTGATGAACGCGAACTGGTGACCAACACCTATATTCCCGCCGATGTCGAGGTCGAGCTTGCCGACGGACGCAAGGTGATCGCGCACACCTATGTCGCCGATCCAACGCATGAACAGTTCGCCGGAAACCTGCCGGTGCGAACGGCGGTTGAAATCATTGTTGCGGCACATGGCAATATTGGCCCGAACCTGGAATATCTTGAAAACACGGTCTGCCATCTTGACGAGATGGGAATTGTCGACCCGCCGTTGCATGATCTGATGGATCTGGTGCGCCGCGAATACGGTGAAATCAATATGGGAGCCGGAATCTGATGTCGGACGCCACCACAACGTCCAAAGGTGCCAATGCTCCATTGATGGCCGCCTATCTGATGCTGGTTGCCTGCGCGATGATGTGGGGGTCAAACCATGTCGTTGCACGCGGGGTGAATGCCACGGTGCCGCTTGAAGCATTGGCGTTCTGGCGTTGGGTTGTGGCCGCCGTATTATTGTTTCCGGTTTGTATTCCGCACCTTAAACGCGATCTGAGGCTGATGGCGGATCATAAAATGTCGATGTTCCTGATCGGAACAACCGGCGTTTTCATGTTTTCAATCGTCATTTATCTGGCGGCTTACAACACAACGGCGGTCAATACCGGGCTTCTCAATGCGACAACCCCGGTCTGGGTTCTGTTATTTGCAGCGGTGCTTACGGCCGATAAACCCAA
Source organism: Thalassospira lucentensis (assembly GCF_001613805.1). Lineage (GTDB taxonomy): Bacteria > Pseudomonadota > Alphaproteobacteria > Rhodospirillales > Thalassospiraceae > Thalassospira > Thalassospira lucentensis_A. The sequence goes on along the minus strand of NZ_LPVY01000002.1, from coordinate 395,175 downwards.
GCTTGGCCAGTGGGTTGGTGTGCTGATTGCCGGTGTCGGGACGGCGGTGATCATTGCCAAAGGCGACTTTTCGGTCTTTGCCGAGATGAACTTTGTCTCGGGCGATCTGTTTGCGATGATTTCAGCCAAGGTCTGGGCGGCATACTCGATGCTTTTGAAACGTGCCCCCAAAGGGGTCCATCCACTAAGCCTAGTGTTTGTTTCGGCCCTGATCGGGTTGGTGTTCCTGACTCCGCTTTATATCTGGTCGGTGACTGTTCGCAATGAGCCGTTCTTTACCCATCTTGATCCGGCATGGCCCGATATGCTCAAGATTTTCTATATCGGCGCGGGGCCCGCTTTTTTGGGTTATCTGTTCTGGAACAAAGGGGTTGCGGTTGTCGGCCCGGCAAATGCCGGTGTGTTTCTGTATCTGATGCCGGTTTTTGCCAGCATCCTTGCCATCATCTTTTTGGGCGAGGAACTGCATATTTACCATCTGGGCGGGATCACATTGATTGCCTTTGGCATCTGGCAGGCGACACGCCGGAAAGCATAAAAGCTGCCGGACGGACAGAATCGAAAAGGCCGGATCAAACTCCGGCCTTTTTGGTGTTCGAACGATCCGTATGATCAGGACGGCGTTTTTTCCTGGTCGACGGATTTCATCGGAATCGCGGTTTTGGCTTCCTGCTGTTCGGCTTCGGCTTTTTCTCGGGCTTCCTCGATCTCGACGTCACGTGATGTCAGGGTCGGCAGATTAAACTCGGCCTGTGCTTCGCGTTCAAGTTCCCGCGTGCGGTCATCAATCCTGCTTTTGATCGTTTTCATGAATGTTTTGCGATCCAGATCCGGCTCAATCGCGGGCAGGAATTCCATGGTGACCTCGCCACCGTATTTCATGAAGCTGTGACGTCCCCAGAACATGCCGGAATTGATGGCAACGGGAATGACCGGCGTATTGGGGAACGCCTTGTATAGCGCATAAATACCGGGATGATACGGCCGATCCGAACCGGGCGGTGTGCGGGTTCCTTCGGGGAAGATTACGATCTGCCTGCCGTCCTCAAGCGCACGTTCAGCACCCTTGATCATGTCTTTCAGGGCGGATGATCCAGCCGATCTGTCGACCGCAATCTGCCCGGAAAACAACAGGAACTGCCCCATCAACGGAATGCGGGTCAGTTCCTTTTTCAGGATATATGCCGGGTCAGGCACGACCGTGTGAAAGGTCAGGGTTTCCCACGCAGACTGATGTTTGGCAACCAGAATACAGGGGCCTTTGGGCAGGTTTTCAAGGCCGCGAATACGTTTATACATGCCAACAGAGATGGCCAACGCGCCTTGCGTCAAATGACACCACATATGTCCAACAAGCTGATTGGCCTTGCGACCAAACGGCATCAGGGGAACCATACAAATGCAAAGTGCTGTTGTACCGGCGAAAAACAACACGTTAAACAAAAACGCGCGCAGGGCTCTCATGCAGACAGATCCTTCAAACACTTAGTCAAAGGGTTTGTAACAGTTATACGACACGAGTGAAACGCTGTATCTTCAACCCGATTTCTGCGCCGGGCGATTTGATGCGGAATAATCCTGTCCGGAGGGGTCTGGTGTCGGGGCGGGGCCATGCAGGTTGGCGCGATCACCGTCTGGCAGCAGCCGCAGGATATAGTTCCTGAGGCTGGCAAACAGGAATTTGTTATATTCGCTTGCGATCAGGCTGGCGCTTCCCGGCCACCGCCACCAACTGTCGACCTTGACGTTATCGGGGAACACCGGGTGGGCGATGATTTCGACATCGGGCATCAGGCTGCGAAATTCCAGAAGCGACCTCGGCATGTGATAGTTTGCCGTGACGATGCGCAGGCTTTTATAGCCTTCCTCATACACCCAAACCGCCGTTTCCTGCGCATTGCCGCGGGTGTTTTCCGCAACATGACCCAGAACTACACAGCATGAAACCAGCCGGGGATCGGCTTTGCCCGCCGATAGAAGCTCGTCGACTTCAACCCCGCGATAGACGCCGGAAATAAACAGTTTTCTGGCAAGCTGGCGGGTCAGAAGACGGCGCCCTTCCGAAAGCCGTTCACTGCCACCGGTCAGAACAACGATGGCGTCAGTCTTGCGATCAGGTTCATCAACCGCGGTTGGAATGATGTCGACATACCAGATAAAGCCACCCGCCCAGACCAGCCCCAGCAGGATCAGGGTCGATAGCAAAAACCGGAACCGGCGAAAGCGTCGTCGGTGCTGAACGGAAAGGGGCGGCCTATTCATATGATTGGGCCTGGCGGGACGCTGGCATGCGACGGGGCTCTCCTTTTGGGACAAGGTCATGATCCGAAACAGTAAATGATCACGACGCTGCAGGCCGACTATACGGAGGAGTGAGGCAGGTTACAACATTCTGCGCAAGACACGCAGCACAGTTCTTTTGGCCGTCATCTGGGCGACACCGGCGACCACGAACGGAATGGCAATGATGATCGCAATGAAAAGCGGGCTGAAAACCAGTGTCGGGATCGGCCATCCCGCCCGCATGCCAAGCCACGCGATCACCCCCGAAACAGGCAGGGCGATCAGGAGGCCGATCAGGGCACCAAAAAACGCCAGCCGCAGGTTATGACGGGCAAACTGGCCCGCGATATACGAATCCTGCGCCCCGATCAGGTGCAGCAATTCGATGATTGTGCGATGAATGGAAAGACCTGATCGGGTGGCAAATACGACCGACAGCATCGTTGCCCCGAACAGCACGATAATCAGCGTAATCAGCGCCAGTTCGACCGAAAAGGCAACATCGGCAATCCGTTCAATCCAGATGCGATGATCGTCCAGAACCGCCTCGGGCGCGATTTCGCCCAGCCTGCGTTCAAGGGTATCGAAATTAAAACCGGTTTCAGGCGTGATTTCGATAATGCGCGGGATGGGTAATTCGCTGACGACCTCGTCCGGGCCAAGCCAAGGTTCCAGAAGGGCGGACATGGTTTCGGGGCTGAGTTCCTCGATCCGGGAAATGCCCGGCATGTCGGCGAGCTGTTCGATAATATCGTCAACCGTTGCCTGCAAAGCCTGTTCGCGTTCTTCGGGGTCGCGATCCGCCATGCCGGTCGGGGGAACCTGTATCGAAAGGCTGCCTTCGATCTGGCCGGACCATTTGCCGACGCTGTCATGCAGGGCGGCAAGGCCAACAATCGAAAACGTCAGCAGGGCCACCATCAATGCGACGATGCTTGGCAAAAAGCGCGTCGATGAATCGCTATCAAGTGGCAGATGTGACGGTTGCGAACGAAAAGCCATGATCGATTTTGGGTCCTGTCTGAGCCAGTTGCCGTCGGTTGGTCCGGTTACGCGCTATGCGTGATGTCGTGCAGGGTGCCAGCTTCGAGCAGCCATTGATTATGGCCAAAACGACGCACCAGTTGCCGGTTATGGGTGGCGATGAGCACGGTTGTGCCAAGTTTGTTCAGTTCTTCAAAAAGATATAACAGCCGCATGGCGATGCGGTCATCAACGTTACCGGTGGGCTCGTCAGCCAGAAGCAGGGCCGGGCGTCCGATAACGGCGCGCGCGATGGCAACGCGTTGCTGCTGTCCGCCCGAAAGCCGGGACGGTACCGCGTTGATCTGATCACCAAGTCCGACCCATTCCAGAAGTTCGGTCACGTTCTTGCGGATCTGCAAATCCTCGACCCCGGCGACGCGCAGCGGCAGGGCGACATTTTCAAAAGTCGTCAGGTGATTGATCAGGCGGAAATCCTGAAATACCACGCCGATCCTGCGGCGGATGGCGGGCAGTTCATCGCGCGGAATGCGGATATTGTCGCGGCCGAAAATGTTGATCTCGCCGCGGGTCTGGCGCAGGGCAAGATAAAGCAGGCGCATCAATGTCGATTTGCCCGCACCCGAAGCCCCGGTCAGGAAATGGAAGCTGCCACGATGCAGGGTAAAGTTCAGATCGCGCAGAATCTCCGGCCCGGATTCATAGCGGACACCCACATTCCTGAAACTTACGACTTCAGTCAAAACTTGCGCTCCATATCGCAGCACGACGTATCAGACCCGACATAACATGATAATGCGGGGGCCGGTTGAACAATTGCAAAAGTCCGATCTGGCAGACCCCACAGTGGGTATCATTGCAGATTGGCCTAAAATATGACGACTTAAACAGTTCTTCGGATGTCATCGAAGCACCATATATGCAATGCTGTGCCAACCAAATTCGGGCAGCTTCAGTTATCTGTGCTTAACAGTCTGTTAAATCGCCGCTATTTACATATAGTGTAGGTTCTGCCCTACACCGGCGAATTCGGGGGATCGCCGGAAATCACTCAGGTTATGGCCGTGCCCCGGGTTTCATGCCGCTGACATCGAGATGCCAGGTTTGCAATGATCATTACTTGCCCAGATTGTTCAAAAAAATACTCTGTGAAAACAGAGGCGATCGGCCCAAAGGGCAGAACCGTGCGCTGCAAAAATTGCGGCAATAGCTGGCATCAGGACCCACCGGGAATGAAAACCCCGTCGCCAGCGCAGGAAAACAAGCTGCCGCCACCTTTCGATCAGGACGGCGCACTTGGTGCCGACTTCAATGCCGACCAGATGCCAGGTCAGGTTGATCCCGGTTTTGAAGAAGCCGATAAAATCCCCGATCCGCCCCCCATCCCGCAGCAGCTGATTCGCAACAATCCGAAGCCGCCTGCGAAATCGAAAAAGGGTGTGGTTGGCTGGATCCTGTTCTTCCTGATCCTTGGCGGGATTGGCGTGGGCGGATATTTTGCCAAAGATATCCTGATCAATCTGTGGCCGCCGATTGCCAAGGTCTATGACATGGTCGGGCTTGACGTGCCCCATGTTGGCGAAGGCCTTGATATTCGTGAATTGCCGCCGACTCGCGAAGAAGAAGATGGTGTCGATGTTCTTGTCGTGCGCGCCGAGATCGTCAATATCAGTGAGGTTGACCGCGTTCTGCCCTATCTGCTGATCGAGCTTCTTGATCCGCTGGATCGTGTTGTTCAGCGCAAAAAAGTGCCGCTGATCTATGACGAAAGTGCGGTTCAGGGCAGTGCGGAAATGCCAATGGAAGCCCAGATGCTGCCGGTTGGCGAAACCATGACGGTGGAAACCAAGATCCGCCGTCCGAACCCGACCGCAACCCGCCTGCAGGTTACATTCCTTGATCCGCGCGAGGCGGTCGAACCCTGATCGGTTTGATCTGAAAATGACAAGGGCAGCGATCCGTCGCTGCCCTTTTTTATGGTCGTTCGCAAAGGGGCCGATAGGACGCCCTAGAACCGTTTAAGCAGCCGGTCGATATATTCCTGTTCGATCACCGGGCGGTCCGGGTCGCCGGATCGGCGGCGCAGTTCCTGCAAGATACGCCATGCCCGTTCAAGCGTGTCGACTTCGGGGATGACGGTTGTGCCATCCCCGCCCACCGGTCGGCCAAGCGGATCACGGTTGCCCGACCCGCGCAGTTCATCAAGCATCGGCATCATCTGGCTAAGCCCTTCGAGCGCGCGGCTCAGTTCGCCAATGCCGCGCTGAAGGGCCTCCATGGCCTGTCCCTGCTGTTGCAGGGCTTCGTGGGCGCGGTTGCGGCCAAGGGCTTCTGCGGCGCGCTGCATCGCCTCGATGGCAGTTTCAATGCCACTGAGATTACCAAACTGGCCAAAGCCGGAATTGTTGGTCAGGTTCTGGGCATCACCGGCAAGGTTTTGCTGTTCCTCGGCCCGGTTGCCATTGCCGCCGGAATTGGTGGACGGATTGTCCCCCTGGTTCATCAGTTCCTGCTGCCGACGGGCAAGATCACGGATGCCATCGAGCATTTCGCGAAGGGTCGATGTGATATCGGTCCCGCCGTCACCCGATGTGACCTGCATGTTTTCAACCAGTTCACGCAGGCGATCAATCAGGGCACGCGCCTGATCACGGGCACCGGCCCGCATCAGGGCATCGATCTGATCGACAATGCGCGAGAGGTCCTGCTGTTCAAGGATGGCGGCGGGGGCCTGTTGCTGGCTTTGCTGGTTTTGCGGGGCCTCGCGGGCGAGGGCGGCCATATATTCGTTAAGGGCCCGGCGGTAATTTTCGATCAGCTCGGCGATTTCGGCTTCGGTGACGTTCGGATCGGCGAGTGCTTCGAGCAGCCGTTCCTCGGCCTCCATCAGATTGCGTTCGGCCATGCCATAGCTGCCGCGTTCGATTTCTTCGGCGATGTGCCATAGCAATCCGGCGACTTCCTGATGGGTGTCGCGGTCGCGCAGATGGGCCGAAAGACGGGCTTCGGTGACCGACAGGGCAAGGAAAATACCGATATGGCCGTTAAATGCCTGCGGGGCATACAGCACGGGCAAAAGGGCATTGCGCATTTCAAGCGCCTTGTCGGGATAGCGCAGCAAGCCACGCCGGATCGTGATCAGCTTTTTGGCGACCGGATGGGTGAATTCGCGTTCCGGCAACACGATGGATCGCATGTCGCTTTCGCCGCGCTGCCCGGAATTGTCCTGCGATACCAGTTGCAGATTGACCGGAAGCCCGGCCCAGGGGTGCGAAACAAGATCAAGGAAACGTGGCCCCTCGATCCGGGTCGGCATGGATACAGCACCCCCCTGACCATCGCGACCGGACATATCGATACGGATATTGTCGATCGACCCGAACTGTTCGGCGCCAATGCCATCGGTCGCGGGGGTGATGATCAGATCAAGGTTGTTCATGCCGTAATCATCGGTCGCGACATAATCAAGACGGATATGATCGCGGCGGGTCACCGAGGGCGGGCTGACGAATGAAAGGGCGGGCGGTTTATCGGCCACCAGATTGACATTCAGTGTCAGCCGGTCATTGCCCCAGACCGAAATGCGCCATGGTCCGGCCTGATCAAGGGCGGTCGAGATGACATAGCTGTTGTCGCTGCTTTCCGATATCTCGCGTTCGCCGGTGGGGGTATGCAGTGTCGGTTGCCAGACACTTCCGATGCTGCCGGCCAGTGTTGATCCGACGGGGACATCCACATCGATGACGTTGGGATTCCCGGCGTTTGTATCTGCTGGCTGCTGCTGCGGCTGGTCTGTGCCATCGGCAAAACGCAGGACTCGCGGGATTTGCCCGGTATAGGCAGGCGGGGTGACCCATAATGTCGTGCTGAAATCGGCAGCGCCCAGCCGTTGCAACGGGCTGAATGCCTTATAAAAGCGTTCCCCCATCCGGTCATGTGCGACAAACAGCCCGACGGCGAGGAGCAATACCGGCAAAACCACCAGCCCATAGCGGTCAATGCGCGCCAGCGAGGGCAGGGGGCGGGGCAAATGCAGGTTATCAAGCATCGCCTCGTGGCGTTGCAGCTGCTTTTGCCACAGGTAGCTGGTTAGCGGGTCGTCACCATCATCGATATGGTCTTCGAGGCTTTGCAGTGGGTTGTTTTCAAGGCCATTTTCCTGTTCGATCCTTTGCAGGACAGCACGGCGATTGGGCCAAGCGAAGTGCCGCCACGGGAGGATGATGGCGACAAGTCCGGCAACCGACAGGATCGAGAGCAACATGATATGCCCGGTCGCGGGCAGTATTTCAAAGGTACCGGTCAGGGTCAGCCCGGCAATCAGCATCACGATTGTCGAAGGCGGGATCAGGCGTGGCCACACCCGTTCCCACGACATGATCATCCGCGCCAGGCGCAGATGGCGTTCCAGTCGGGGATTGGGTGGTATGATCGACATATCGATTTCAGGCCCCTGCAATCGCCCCGTGTCCGGGACATGTGACGCCAGCGTGGTCCTATGAACAGATTTCAGACCTTAATCTAAGTTTGGGGCTTTGGCGGGGCGGGTCAAGTCAGGATCGCGGCCAGGCCAAAATAAAAGGCGGTCCGTGATGGGGCAGCTTTTGGCGGTATATAAAGTTTTTTCAAAAAAAGTTCTTGATTTGTTCTTTTATTTATGGCATAAGAGCAAAGTCAACGGGAGAAATGCACCCGGACCGAAACCCGCGAAGCGCCTTGCGCCTCGCGGGTTTTTGCGTTTGGGGCCAGATCAAAGAGGTGATCGGGATGCAGCGGCAAGGATTGAGGCAGGGCGGCGGAGTAGTCCGCAGGATATGGATCGGGGGATGGCGGAGCCATTACGGCGGTATTCCGCACTGGCTCTAATACGCTTTTAACACACTTATTTGTCATGACGGGAGAGGTGCGTCTTGTCGGGGAACGGACCCCGGATTTGCCGGAAGCGGCAGCAATGGCAGCAATGGCAGCGGTGGCGGCAGTGATTTGTGGCCCGTCGGTGGTGGACAGGTTGGGGGCAGTGCGCCCGAAGTCCGTCTGCCGGTGAAAATGGCAGCGGCCCGAGGTGTATCTGGATGTCGGCGTGGCAGGTTGTCGCCGTGGCCGGGAAGTGCCCGAAGTGGGCAGCGAGCCCCTGGACCGTCTGCGGGAGAAACTGGCGACGACCCGAAGTGTGTCTGGTCGTCGAGGTGGCAGGTTGCCGCCTTGGCCGGACGGTGATCAATGCGGCAGAGAGCCCGATGAGGGTCCGTCGGCGACGGTTGCCGGAGGCCCGAGTTTTGTCCGGGCGTCGGTGTTCATGACATTGCCGAAAGGGGCGGAGCGGGTAGCGAGGCTGTGGGCCGTCAGAGGGCCATCTGCTGGCGAGGGCTGGTGGAGGCCCGAGGTACGTCCAAGGTTCGTGATCATGCCATTGCCGGAAGCGGCCGAAGCGGGCAGCGAGGTTTTGGGCGGTTTGTGGGTCGTCTGGTGGTTAGGCTTTCGGAGGTCCGAGGTTTGGCCGGGCTTCGTGGTCATGGCGTTGCCGGAAGGAACCGGAGCGGGCGGTAAGCCTGTGGCTGTCAGTGGGACGTCTGTTGGAATGCCGTGTTTTGTTCGGGTGGGGCATTTCGTCTGCTTCGGGGAAAATCACCCTGTTGCCGTGCTTTCGGAGTCTGGCGTTCCTGTCCTGCCCTTGGCCCTCGGAGCCCCCCGGAACCATTCGGGAGATCGAAGGAGATGGGGCAGGTCAGATGATCTCTGTCGGGCAGGATGCGGATATGCAGAAGGCGGCCTTTCGTGTTGAAAGACCGCCTTGCAAAGTTTTTCCGGTTTCTGCCGGTCCGGATCAGTCGAGCCAGTCGGGAATACGGTCCAGACCGATCAGGTCGTCAATCGACTGGCGCGGGCGGACGATGGCGAAATCGTCTCCCTTGACCAGAACTTCGGGCGTCAGGGCACGGGTGTTATAGGTCGATGACATCACCGCACCATAGGCACCTGCCGACATGACGGCGACCAGATCGCCCGGTTTCAGGTCATCGGGCAGTTTGCGGTCCTTGCCGAAGGTGTCGCCGGTTTCGCAGACCGGTCCGACGATATCGACGGTCGCCTGTTTGTCGCCTTCACCCTGTTCATCGACGGGGATGATTTCGTGATAGGCGCTGTAAAGCGTTGGCCGGATCAGGTCGTTCATCGCGGCATCGAGAATGACAAAGCGTTTGGCTTCGCCGTCCTTGATATACATGACGCGCGAAATCATCACACCGGCATTGCCAGCAATCAGGCGGCCCGGTTCGAGCGTGATGTGGCAGCCAAGGTGACCGACGGTTTCACGCACCATCTGGCCATAGGCATCGGGCAGGGGCGGTGTTTCGCCCTGATAGGCTATGCCAAGTCCGCCACCAAGGTCGAGATTGCGGATATTGATGCCTTCGGCGCGAAGTTTTTCGACCAGACCGGCAAGACGGGTGAATGCCTCGCGGAAGGGGGCAAGATCGGTCAGCTGCGATCCGATATGCATGGTAATGCCGGTGACCTCGATCCCGTCCATGGCGGCTGCCATGCGGTAAACCTCGATCGCGCGGGTCCAGTCGATGCCGAATTTGTTTTCGGCCTTGCCGGTGGCGATCTTTTCATGGGTCTTGGCATCGACATGCGGGTTGATGCGGATCGCGATCCGGGCCTTTTTGCCCATGTCGAGGGCAACCCGGTTGAGTTCTTCAAGTTCCGGGATGCTTTCGACATTGATTTGGGCGATATCGGCATCAAGGGCTTCGCGCATTTCGGCATCGGCCTTGCCAACGCCGGAAAAGATGACTTTGCCCGGGGCAACACCGGCACGCAGGGCGCGGCGCATTTCACCAACCGAAACCACATCGGCACCGGCCCCCAGTCTGGCGAGCGTTTTCAGGACAGCCTGATTGGAGTTTGCCTTGATCGCATAGCAAACCGTGGCATCAAGCCCGTCAAACGCACCGGCATAAACCCTGTAATGACGTTCAAGGGTGGCGGTGGAATAGCAATAGAACGGCGTGCCGACCTTTTCGGCAAGCTCGGGGATGGAAACGCCTTCTGCGTGAAGGACGCCATCAATATATTCAAAATGGTTCATTGTGCCGGATATGTCCGTGGATATTTGTTGCCTTCGTCGGTCGGTGGTTCAAGCGGGCCTTTTTTGCCGCAGGCGGCAACAGACAGGCCCAGCATCACCGCCAGTACGATCACTGTGCTGCGTTTAAAGATCGGGTTGCTCATTTCAGGAACCTTTCCTTTGCCGCCGCGACCTGTTCCTTCACCCGGACCGGGGCGGTGCCGCCAAAGCTTTGACGCGCACTGACCGATGCCTCGACAGTCAGGACATCGTAAACGGCGTTGGTGATTTTCGGTTCGATCCCCTGAAGGTCTTCGAGCGAAAGCTGATCGAGATCGCAACCTTTGCCTTCAGCCAGTTTCACGGTCGCACCGACCACGTGATGGGCGTCGCGGAACGGCATGCCAAGTTCGGCCACCAGCCAGTCGGCCAGATCGGTTGCGGTGGTGTAACCCGCACCGGCAGCCGCACGCATGTTGTCCTTATGCACCTTCATGTCGGCAATCATGCCGGTCATGGCGGCGACACACAGACCCAGATGGTCGTGGGCCTCGAAGACCGGTTCCTTGTCTTCCTGCATGTCCTTGGAATAAGCCAGCGGCAGACCCTTCATCGAGAGCATCAGTGAATTGTAGCAGCCAACGATACGGCCGATCTTGGAGCGGATCAGTTCGGCGGCATCGGGATTGCGTTTCTGCGGCATGATCGAGGAGCCGGTCGAAAATTTGTCCGACATGCCGACAAAGCGGAACTGTGCCGAACACCAGATGACCATTTCCTCGGCCAGGCGTGACAGATGCATGGCGGTGATCGAGGCTGCGTTCAGATATTCCAGAGCAAAGTCGCGATCCGACACCGCATCAAGCGAGTTCGCGGTCGGGCGATCAAAGCCAAGGGATGACGCCGTCATGTGACGGTCAATCGGATAGGGCGTTCCGGCCAGTGCCGCCGAACCCAGCGGGTTTTCATTAGCACGCGTGCGGCAATCGGCAACGCGGCCACGATCCCGGCCAAACATTTCGACATAGGCCAGAAGATGATGGCCAAAGGTGACCGGCTGGGCGGCCTGAAGGTGGGTAAAGCCCGGCATGATGGTCTCGGCATGGGTGCCGGCCTGTTCAACCAGTGCTTCCTGAAGGCCCTTGAGCCCGGCTTCAAGATCGGCCAGTGCCACGTCGCGCACCCAGAGTTTGAAATCGGTCGCGACCTGGTCATTGCGGGAGCGCGCGGTATGCAGGCGACCGGCCGCAGGCCCGATCAGATCACGCAGGCGGCTTTCGACATTCATGTGGATGTCTTCAAGGGCGGCAGAGAAGGTAAACTGGCCGCTCTCGATTTCTTGAAGGATCTGGTCTAGACCCGCGACTATTTTCTCGCCATCTTCTGCGGGGATGATCTTCTGCTTGACCAGCATGGCGCAATGGGCTTTGGAACCCTGAATGTCCTGGGCGTACAGGCGTTTGTCAAAGCCGATGGAAGCATTGATTTCTTCCATGATGGCGGATGGGCCCGCTTCAAAGCGGCCTCCCCACAGGGCGTTGGCATTTTTCTGGTCAGTGGCGTTTTGATCGGTCATTGTGATCCGCAAGCGTTGGAAAGGTGAGTATTGTGAAGGCACTGCTTCGTTACGTAAAACTGGGCGTGATTGTCGCCATATCGGCCATTTATGCAAGCCCTGCCTTTGCAGATACGCAATTGCCGCAAGAACTTTCGAAAATGGACACCGCACCTGATAGCACAAGCCTGCCGGAAAAGGCGGTTTTCATCGAAAAAGATGGCAGCGAAAGTGACCTTAAAGACCTGAAAGGTCAGGTTATTCTGGTCAATCTTTGGGCGACATGGTGCGCGCCCTGTATCGAAGAAATGCCCGATCTTGATCGTCTGGCGTCTGAAATGGAGGGCAAGCCGTTCCGTGTTCTGGCCCTTAGCCAGGATCGCGGCGGGGCGGAAATCGTGCAGGAATTCTTTGATGAAAACGGAATCGGCAATCTTGATGTCGTGCTTGATCCGCGCGGGGCGACCGCACGGGCCTTTGGCGCACGCGGCCTTCCGACCAGTTTCGTGATTGATGCCGACGGGCAGATCATCGGCAAGCTGGAAGGGACGGCCAAATGGGATGCCGATCCGGTCATCGATTATTTCAACAGCCTGATTGATGCCGCGTCCTGACGCGATCAGGTGCCGGTATCTTGTTCCAGAAGCGATAAAACCTGATCAAGGGTCGGGGCAGCATCGGCGGCACCATAGCGTGTGGTCGCCAGTGCCCCGGTTGCGCAGGCAAAGCGGACGGCATCGCGCAAGGGGCGTCCTTCATGCAGGGCGACGGCCAGGCCGCCGTTAAAGCAATCGCCCGCTGCAACCGTGTCAATCGCCGAGACATCAAATGGCGGGACAATCCCGGACTGATCGCCATCCGAATAAAACGCGCCCTTTGATCCCATTTTGATGATCGCGATACGTGCGCCCATTTCGCGCAGCTTTTCGGCGGCCTGATGGGCGGTTTCAAGGTTTTCGGGAAGAATGCCGGTCATGGCGAAACATTCGCTGCTGTTGGGGGTGACGATATCGGTCAGCGCCATCAGATCACGCAGAACAACCCGGTCCGGTACCGGTGCCGGATCTAGAATGATGGTGGCCCCGGCGTCGCGGGCATATTTCATGGCGCAGGCCACGGCGACAACCGGGCATTCAAGCTGCACGAGCAGATAGTCGCAATGTTCAAGGAAAACCTGTTTTTCGCGGATGTCGGCGCGGCTCATGGTCATGTTGGCACCACCGGCCACGGTGATGATGTTTTCCCCGGCATCGTCGATGGATATCAGGGCGGTGCCGGTCTGCGCATCCGTCGTCTGGATCAGCTGGTTGGTGTCAAATCCTTCGATTTTGAGCGTATCAATCAGGCTGCGCCCGAGAACATCATTGCCGATTTTGGAAATGAAGACAGGTTTCTGCCCCAGACGGGCCACGGCAACCGCCTGATTGCAGCCTTTGCCGCCGGGGCCTGTGATGTAATCCTTGGCCGATACGGTTTGGCCGGGTTTGGGCAATTCGGCAACGCGGGCGGCAAAATCGATATTGGAACTTCCGACAATGGCAATGGTCATGGGCTATCCGATTGGCAAATTTCTAATACCTTTTGCTGATATTGGCATCTTTTGAAGTGATTAAAGAACCCGGTGCAACATTTCAGGTGAAATGCATCACACCGCAAAAAAGCCGATCAGGTGGGGCAAAAGGTGTAGGGTCAGGCGGGTTGGAATTCTTCGCGGAGCGCGGAATAGATGCGTTTGAATTTGGCAAATCGCGGTTGATAGGCCGCGTGTCTGTTCATATCGGGTTCGATCACTTCCTGAATGGCCGGTTTCTGGCAGACATCCTCGACCGTTTCGTTATCGAGTGCCAGCCGTCCAAGACGGGCCGCGCCAAAGGCCGGGCCCTTGGCCGCCCCTTCGTATCGGGCAAGCGGGCAGCCCATGATGTCCGATATCAGCTGAATCCAGTATCGGCTGCGCGCACCGCCGCCAATGACACCGGGCAATTCACAATGCGTTCCGGCGGCATGCAGGCGTGACTGCCCGTCCAGAAGGGCAAAACCGACACCTTCGAGCACCGACTGGACCATCGTTTCGCGTGATGTGTCGCTGCCAAGGCCAAAGAAAACGCCGCGCGCATAAGGATCGTTATGCGGGGTCCGTTCGCCATTAAGGTAAGGCAGGAACACGACATCCGAGGGGGCCTTGTGCCCGGCTTCGGTCCGTTGCAGCAATGCGCCGATATCCTTTTCACCCAACAGGTTTGCCGCCCACAAAAGGCAGCTTGCCCCGTTCAGAAGGACCGCCATCTGGAACCAGTGCTGGGGCACGGCATGGGCGAAGCTGTGCAGAAGTTCGTGGGGTTTCGGGCGATAACGATCCGATGCGACGAAAATCTGTGACGACGTACCAAGAGAAATGAACCCGTCGCCGTGGCTGACCGCGCCGACACCGATGCCACCGGTCGCGGCATCGCCGCCGCCGCCCGCGACAATCACGGTCGGCTTCATGTCCCAGCGCGCAGCCAGTTCACCGCGCAGATGGCCGGTGGGGTCGCTTCCTTCGACAAGGCGGGGTAGTTGGGCGATATCCATGCCGGTTGCGGCAATGGCGTCAAAATTCCAGCTTCGGCTTTCTTCATCAAGCCAGAGCGTGCCGGCGGCATCCGACATTTCGGTGACCTTTTCGCCGGTCAGGCAGAAACGGATGTAATCCTTGGGCAGCAGGACGGTTTTGATTTGGGCAAAGATTTCGGGTTCATGTTTGCGCAGCCAGATCAGTTTGGGCGCGGTCATGCCCGGCATGGCGACCACACCGGCACGCGATGGCAGATCGGGCAGGGCGGCCTGCAATTCATCGCATTCGGCCTTGGCCCGGCCGTCATTCCACAGGATCGCCGGACGAAGTGGTTTATCATCGGCATCAAGGATCACCGCCCCGTGCATCTGGCCAGACAGGCCAATCGCGCGAACCGCGGCAAGGGCGGCGGGATTGGATGATTTCAACTGATCCATCGCCGTGCAGGTCGCAGCCCACCAGTCATCCGGGTGCTGTTCGCTCCAGAATGGTTTGGGGTTGCTGAGCGTCAGGGGCACATCTGTTTCGGCGACGGTGACCGAATGTTCATCCATCAGAAGCGCTTTAACGGCAGATGTACCGACATCTATTCCGAGAAACATGTGGGACGGCCTCCTGGGTCCTGACCTGGACTCTTTTTGATATTCGTTACTTGCGGTCATCATAGCAGGGCAATTTCTGATCGAAAGATCAAAAGCTTTGCACGTCGGTTAAATCATCAAGACGGGGGTATACCCCCAATGCAAAAAGGCCACCGCAGCGATGCAGTGGCCTTTTGAATTTTTGATCCGGCGATGATCAGCGGGTCGGAACCGGCTCGTCGCCGCTATAGTCATAGAAGCCGCGGCCGACCTTGCGGCCAAGCCAGCCGGCTTCGACATATTTGACCAGAAGCGGGCAGGGGCGATACTTGGTATCGGCCAGACCATCATGGAGCACATGCATGATCGACAGGCAGGTATCCAGACCGATGAAATCGGCCAGTTGCAGCGGCCCCATCGGGTGGTTTGCGCCAAGGCGCATGGCATCGTCGATGGACCGGACATTGCCAACACCTTCGTAAAGCGTATAGATCGCTTCGTTGATCATCGGCAGCAGAATACGGTTCACGATGAAAGCCGGGAAATCTTCGGCACTTGCCGTGTCCTTGCCCAGTTTCTTGGTCAGTTCATGAATGGTGCGATAGGTCGGCTCGTCCGTGGCGATACCACGGATCAGTTCGACCAGCTTCATCAGCGGCACCGGATTCATGAAGTGCATGCCCATGAATTTCGACGGGCGGTCTGTATAGGAAGCCAGACGCGTCACCGAAATGGACGATGTGTTGGTCGCAATGATGGCTTCGGGACCCAGAACCGGACACAGAGCCTTGAAAATCTGTTTCTTGGTCTCTTCGTTTTCGGTTGCGGCCTCGATCACGAGATCGCAGTCAGACAGGAAGCTGTAATCCGTACCCGTGGTAATCCGGGCAAGGGCCGCTTCTTTCTGTGCCTCGGTAATCAGGTCTTTCTTGACCTGACGATCCATGTTCTTGCCAATCAGGCCAAGCGCCTTGTCGAGCGCCTCTGCCGATACGTCAAGCAGTCGGACGTCGTAGTCGGCAAGCGCAATCACATGAGCAATCCCGTTGCCCATCTGACCGGCGCCGATTACGCCAATGGTCTTGATATCTTCAAGCGAAGCCATTTGTTCCCCACTCATCCCCCAGGGTCAAAACAAGGTCAGAACAATGTTCTTTGACTGTTCTGACCCTAGATGGGATCTGATTATTTGTCGAGTTCGCTCGCCAGTGCGGGAAGGGCCTCGAACAGGTCCGCGACAAGACCGTAATCGGCAACCGAGAAGATCGGTGCTTCTTCGTCCTTGTTGATCGCAACAATGACCTTACTGTCCTTCATGCCGGCAAGGTGCTGTATCGCACCTGAAATGCCTACCGCAATGTATAGCTGCGGTGCAACAACTTTGCCGGTCTGGCCGACCTGCCAGTCGTTCGGAGCGTATCCCGCATCGACTGCGGCGCGCGAAGCGCCAATGGCAGCGCCGAGTTTATCGGCAATCGGTTCGATCAGGTGGAAGTTCTCGCCCGAGCCCATGCCGCGACCGCCAGAGATGACAACACTGGCTGCGGTCAGTTCCGGACGTTCCGACTCGGTCAGTTCCTGACTGACAAAAGCGGATTTTCCGGCATCTTTCGCAGTTGCGATATCTTCGATCGATGCAGAACCGCCTTCGGCCGCAACTGGATCAAAGCCCGTGGTGCGGACGGTGATCAGTTTCAGGCTGTCTGACGACTGAACGGTTGCCATCGCGTTACCGGCATAGATCGGACGGACGAACGTATCAGCACTTTCGACATCGGTGATGTCGGAAATCTGTGCGACGTCCTTTAGTGCTGCAACGCGGGGCATGAAGTTTTTGCCCGTGGTCGAAGCGGCCACCAGAACGTGGCTGTAATCACCGGCCAGTTCATTGACAAGACCGGCCAGGTTTTCAGCCAGGAAATGGCCATAGGCCGCGTTATCGGCAACCAGAACCTTGGAAACGCCCGCCACCTTTGCGGCCGCATCGGCAACCGCACGGCAGTTTTCGCCCGCGACCAGAATGGTGATGTCGCCACCGATTTTCTGTGCGGCGGCAACGGTATTGAGCGTTGCGCCCTTCAGTTCGGTATTGTCGTGTTCGGCAATAACAAGAATGCTCATTTGATCGGCCCCCGCTTAAATCACTTTTGCTTCGTTGCGAAGCTTGTCGACAAGCTCGGCGACGCTGGCAACTTTTACACCTGCCTGACGTGCCGGCGGTTCCGTCACTTTCAGGGTTTTCAGGCGCGGCGCGGTGTCGACACCAAGATCAGCCGGGCTTAGCGTATCAAGCGGCTTTTTCTTGGCTTTCATGATGTTGGGAAGCGACGCATAGCGCGGCTCGTTCAGGCGAAGGTCGGTGGTGACGATGGCCGGAAGGTCGATCTTGATGGTTTCAAGGCCACCATCGACTTCGCGGGTGACGTCAAGCTTGCCATCGGCAACGGCGACCTTGGATGCGAACGTGCCCTGCGGCCAGTCCAGAAGGGCGGCCAGCATCTGACCGGTCTGGTTGGCGTCGTCATCAATTGCCTGTTTGCCGAGGATCACGAGATCCGGGCTTTCCTTGGCAACGACTTCCTTGAGAAGTTTGGCAACGGCAAGCGGTTGCAGTTCGTCGTCGGTTTCGACCAGAATGCCGCGATCGGCACCCATGGCAAGGGCGGTACGCAGTGTTTCCTGACACTGTTTCACACCCAGCGATACAGCGACCACTTCGGTCGCGGTGCCGGCTTCCTTGAGGCGGACGGCCTCTTCAACGGCGATTTCGTCAAACGGGTTCATGGACATTTTGACGTTGTTCAATTCAACGCCAGACTGGTCCTGTTTGACACGGATCTTGACGTTGTAATCCACAACGCGCTTAACGGCGACAAGAACCTTCATGACAGACCTGTTCGTTTTTGTTGTCGAAGCTATGGGCTTGCTGCGTTCTGCCGGGGCAGTCCGCAGTGGGGCCCGATGTTACTGTTTTCCCCGCGATGCACAATAGGGGGTGCTACGGGGCTTGTCAATTTACGTAAAGAGGTTAACGTTAACGACAACTTCTTTACTGAAATTCTGAAGTCTCGGGCTGCCTTGATACGCAACCGAACCCTGAAAAGACAGGGGTTTATTTCCAATATCTGCCTAGCGGGTCAGGCCGGGTTGCCACAGGATATCGTCCTTGCCGCCATTATTGGCATGGCGGGCCAGAACGAACATATGGTCCGACAGGCGGTTGATGTAGCGCACCGCTTCGGGGTTGATCGCCTCGATTCCCGAGAGCTCCACAATCAGCCGTTCGGCGCGGCGCGATACGGTGCGCGCGACATGAAGCTGGGCCGAAAGGGCACTGCCGCCGGGCAGGACAAAGGATTTCAGCGGATCAAGACCGGCATTGATCGCATCGATTTCGCTTTCCAGCCGCTCGGTCTGCTTGCTCGTGATGCGAAGGGCCGGGCGTTCCGGGTTATCGTCGCTGCCATCACCGGGCGTGCACAGATCGGCACCAAGATCAAAAAGGTCGTTCTGGATGCGGGCCAGCATGGCATCGACATCACCACTCGCATGCAGGCGGGCAACCCCGATCACCGCATTGGTTTCGTCCACTGTGCCATAGGCTGCAACGCGAATATCGTTTTTGGCAACGCGGGTGCCATTACCAAGGGCGGTTTTGCCCTTGTCGCCGGATTTGGTGTAGATGCGGGTCAGTTGAACCATGGTGAATTCCGTTGTCCTGATGGGTGACTTTCGGGGGGGATCATCGGCGGGCCTATTTGCCCAGCGCCATGAAGGACAGGATGATCAGAAGCAGCAGGGCAATCCCCTGTACCAGTACGCGAAGCTGCATCAGCTTGTTGGATTTCCTGGCATCCTTGCCACGCGCCATGGTGATGATGCCAAGCACCAGAATAACCGCGACCGCGGCCATCGCGATCAGAACGCCAATCTGTAAAAATCCAGCCATACCGGACTACTCCTTTGTGCCGCCCTTGCGGGTGTGATGTGCCGGGCGGGGCGACATGCTGCGTCAAACTGCGGGCGGGGGCAAGGTCGCAGATCGAAAAATCTTTGCGATTTCCGATGGCTGACGCTTAGGGCTGGCCCGATGGCGTGAAATCACGCCGGTCAATCCGAAGCTTTTTGATCCGCGACGCCAGGGTTGTCGGCTTTACATTCAAAAGGGCCGCCGCCCCATCGGGGCCGAAAATCCGGCCGCGTGTGGTTTCAAGGGCGCGGATGATATTGTCATATTCGTGTTTGCGCCGGTCATCTTCGGTCAGGATTGCCGATTGGGGGCTGGCCTGATCACGCGCGGGGTTGGCATTGCCATGATCTGTTTCGCGGCGATTGGGTTCGGGCAGGTCAAAATTCAGTTTGCCGTCGCGGGCCAGAATGGCAGCGCGTTCGATGATGTTTTCAAGTTCGCGCGCGTTGCCGGGCCAGTCATATTTCATCAGGCTTCGGACCTGCCCGTTGGTCAGCGTCAGTTGCGGAATGTTCAGCCGCTGGCAGATATTGCGCAGGAAATGTGTCGCCAATGGCGGGATATCGTCGGGCCGTTCGCGCAGCGGCCGGCATTCGATGGGAAACACATTGAGGCGGAAATAAAGGTCCTCGCGGAAGCGGCCCAGCCGGACTTCTTCCTTGAGATCGCGGTTGGTGGCGGCCAATAGCCTTACATTGACCTCGCGCGTGCGTTCCTCGCCGATGCGTTCGAATTTCTGATCCTGAAGAACGCGCAAAAGCTTGCCCTGCAGTTCCAGCGGAATTTCGCCGACCTCGTCCAGAAACAGCGTCCCGCCATCGGCCAGTTCGAACCGCCCGACGCGATCGCGCACGGCCCCGGTAAAGGCACCGCGGACATGGCCGAAAAACTCGCTTTCGAATAATTCATGAGGGATGGCGGCACAGTTCACGCGGACCAGAACACGGTCGCGCCGGTGGCTTGCCTGATGGATGGCGCGCGCAATCAGTTCCTTGCCGGTGCCCGATTCCCCGGTGATCAGGACGTTGGCATCGGTCGGGGCGACCAGATCAATCTGTTTGAGCGCACTATTGATCGCCTCGGACTGGCCGATGATTTCGTGGTGGTTGTTGGTCGAGAGGATTTCTTCCTGAAGATAGGCGTTTTCAAGTTCCAGCCTTTCGCGCAGGCGGTCGACCTCGGCAAGCGCCGCATGCAGCTTTTCCTCGGCAATCTTGCGTTCGGTGATATCGCGAAACACGATCACCGCCCCGATCACCAGCCCATGATCGCGGATCGGGGTGGAGGTATATTCCACCCGGATCGGTTTGCCGTCGCTGCGCCAGAAAACCTCGTCATCAACGCGCCGAACGATGCCTTCGCGAAACGCATTGTAAATCGGGCAATGTTCGGCGTGGTAGGGATCGCCATTGATATGCGAATGGTGGATGATCGAATGGATTTCCTTGCCCACCAGTTCCTCGGCCGTCCAGCCCAGCATCCGTTCGGCAGCCGGATTGACGAAGGTGGTGATGCCGTCGCTATTGACCCCGTAAATGCCCTCGCCCGCGGCACCCAGGATCAACTGGTTTTCGCGTTCGATTTCGCGGAAAAACCGTTCGGCCCGCCGCCATTCGGCAATGCCTTCGCGCAGGTAATTATCGGCCTCTGCATCGACATCGCGGCGGTGGCGGGCATCAAGATCACAAAGGATGATGATCAGGTAATCCTCGCCCTCCCAGTGCAGGGCGCGGGCTTCGTGTTCAAGCTGGATTTCGGTGCCATCGGAATGCATCAGGTTAAGGCCCCGCGTCCAGGCAAAGCCGTGATAAAGGGCGGCCTGGCTGAACACCACAAGGCTTGGCACCTGCCCCTTGTGCAGGCTGCTCATGGCGGTGGATTTAAGGTCCGCAATGCTGCGGCCCAGCAAATGCGCCGCCGCCTGATTGGCAAACATGATGCGATCACTTTGCGGATGAACCAGCAAAGTCGGATGAATATGCGATGCAAGCGCCTGTTGATACAGGGCGCCCGAAACCGTTGGAGGTGGCGGGTTTGCAATCTGATCCATCGTGATCGGCCTACGATATTTCGTAAATATGGTTACGAAATATCGTAAATTACGAAATTTCGTATGACCCGAGATTGCGCCTGTTTCGGGCCAAAGTCCAGTGTTTCCCTAGAGTTTTTCGCGCCGCACAAATCTGGCACGCCGGTTGCTGTTATCACCCCGAATATCGGTGTCGCCTGACGGGCGGCGTAAACAAAACAGGGGGTGACCACATGTCTATCAAAAGTCTGGGCGATCCATTCAGTGGCGAAAGCGATCTGCGGCATAGCAAATCGTGCGGCTGCGAGGCTTGCGCAACCGGCAAACATCACCATGCCGGTCATGACCATCACGAAGACACATACGATCTGGCATCGATGCCCGCCCATAGCGATATGGCTGTGGATGGCGCGTCGTCGTCGTCTGGCAAGCTTGCCAGCAGCGAGGAAATGCTGGATCGCGCGATTGAAAGTGCGGTGGTCCGCTCTGTCTTCGGGCATAACGAGATTTCGCGTCGTTCCTTTGCCAAAATGGTTGGTAGCGGCACGATGATGGCGGCACTGGCGTCGGTCCTGCCGCTTGATAAGGTCAAGGCGGCAATCCTTGATGATCTGGGCACGCCGGAAAAGACCAAGCTTAATATCGGCTTTGTTCCGATCACCTGCGCCACCCCGATCATCATGGCCCAGCCGATGGGCTTTTATGAGAAATACGGTCTTGATGTCGATGTGATCAAAACCGCGGGCTGGGCGGTCGCACGTGACAAGTCATTGAACAATGAATATGACGCGTCGCATATGCTCACCCCCATGCCGCTTGCCATCACCATGGGGGCCGGTTCGACCGCGACCCCGTTCCTGATGCCGGCGGTTGAAAACATCAACGGGCAGGCGATTGTCCTGCATAACGACCATCTTGATAAACGCGATCCGAAACAGTGGAAGGGCTTCAAGTTCGGTGTGCCGTTCGAATATTCGATGCACAACTTCCTGCTGCGTTATTACGTCGCCGAACATGGCCTTGACCCGGATAAAGACATCCAGATCCGTGTCGTTCCGCCGCCCGAAATGGTCGCCAACCTGCGTGCCGGTAACCTTGATGGTTATCTGTCGCCTGATCCGTTCAACCAGCGTGCCGTCTGGGAAAAAATCGGCTTCATCCACACCCTGACCAAGGATATCTGGGAAGGTCATCCGTGCTGTGCGTTTGCCTGTTCCAAGGCGTTTGCCGATGAAATGCCCAATACCTATGGCGCGCTTCTGAAATCGATCGTCGATGCGACGCAATACGCATCCAAGCCGGAAAACCGCAAGGAAATCTCGGCAGCAATCGCGCCGACCAACTATCTGAACCAGCCGGTGCCGGTCATCGAGCAGGTCCTGACCGGGCGTTATGCCGATGGTCTGGGCGAGGTCAAGAACGTGCCGGACCGCATCGATTTCGATCCGTTCCCGTGGCATTCGATGGGTGTGTGGATTCTGACGCAGATGAAGCGCTGGGGCTATATCGACGGCGATGTCGATTACAAGAAAATCGCCGAAGAAGTCTATGTCGCGGCCGATTGCGCCAAGATCATGAAAGACCTTGGCTACGAAGCACCAGACAGCACCTATCAGAAATATACGATCATGGGCAAAGAGTTCGACCCCGATCAGCCCGAGGCCTATGTCAACAGCTTCCCGATTGGCAAAGGGGTAAGCTGATATGATCGCATCCCTGAATGCCAGGGCGCTGCTGTTGTCTGCTGTTTTGCTGGCGGTTCTTCTTGGAATATGGGAGGCCGCCAGCCCCCAGCAGAAACTGGGCAGTGAACTGACGGAATATGAAATCCTGATGGGCGGGGCAGAGCCAAAGGCCGCCGTGCCGCCACCATCTGCGGTGTTCGTCAAGGCGTGGGAAGAACTTTCCAACCCTTTCTATGATGCCGGTCCTAACGACAAGGGGATTGGCATTCAGATCGGTTATTCGCTTTATCGCGTGCTGTCGGGCTATTTTCTGGCCGCGGCAATTGCCATTCCGGCCGGGTTCCTGATTGGCATGTCGCCATTGATGTATCGGGCACTTGATCCGTTCATCCAGATCCTTCGCCCGATTTCGCCGCTGGCGTGGATGCCGCTTGCGCTGTTTGTCATTCAGGACAGTCAGGCATCGGCGATTTTCGTGATCTTTATCTGTTCGATCTGGCCGATGCTGATCAATACGGCCTTTGGCGTTGCCGGTGTACGCAAGGACTGGGTCAATGTCGCGCGCACCCATGAACTGGGCACGCTGAAAACCGCGTGGATCGTCATTCTTCCGGCGGCGGCACCGACCATCCTGACGGGGATGCGGATTTCCATCGGGATTGCGTGGCTGGTGATTGTAGCCGCCGAGATGCTCGTGGGCGGTACCGGCATTGGCTATTACGTCTGGAACGAATGGAACAATCTGGATCTGACCAGTGTGATCTTTTCGATCCTGATGATCGGCCTTGTCGGCATGCTTCTTGATACGGCGTTCGCCTATTGCGCCCGCCTTGTGCAGTACCAGGAATAAGGAAAAGCACCATGCCAACACCCTTCCTGAGCGTACAGGGACTAAGCAAGCGGTTCCCCGGCCCCAAGGGATCTGATCCGTTAACCGTGTTTGAAAACGTCAATCTGGGGATCGAAAAGGGCGAATTTGTCTGCATCATTGGTCATTCGGGCTGCGGCAAATCGACGATCCTGAATATCCTTGCCGGGCTCGACGAGCCGACCGACGGCGCGGTGATCATGAATGGCAGGGAAGTATCGGGGCCAAGTCTTGATCGCGGTATCGTGTTTCAGAACTATTCCCTGTTGCCGTGGTTATCCGCGCTTAAAAACGTGACCTTTGCCGTGCAGGCGCGCCATCGCAACTGGACCAAGAAACAGGTCCATGATCATTCGATCAAATATCTGGAAATGGTGGGGCTTACCGGCGGGGCGGAGCTTCGCAAGCCATCACAATTATCAGGTGGCATGCGGCAGCGTGTTTCGATTGCGCGGGCCTTTGCCATTCAGCCGGAACTGCTGTTGCTGGATGAACCGTTTGGGGCACTTGATGCCCTGACACGGGGCAGCATTCAGGATGAATTGATCCGTATCTGGGCCGGGTCGGATCAGACTGTTTTCATGATCACCCATGATGTCGACGAGGCGATCCTGCTTGCCGACCGTATCCTCCTTATGACCAACGGCCCCTATGCGCGGGTCGCGGAATCGGTACAGGTCGATATCGAACGCCCGCGCGTTCGGGCCGATATCATCCATCATCCCGACTATTACGACATTCGCAACCATCTGGTCGAATTCCTTGCCAAGCGGTCCCGCGAACTGGCCGGGAAACGTGACGAGGATGGCGTTTCTGAACCAAACGTCATCCGTTTTGGCCTGAACGGGCCGGTTGCCAATAAATCCAACAAAGGTGCCGACGAGACACCCGCCCGCCCGCGGGTGGTGAATGGTGCCGACTAATCCGTAACGACACAGACAGTGAAGTGGAGAAAAGCTGTGAAAAAAGCAGATGTGAAAGAACTGATCATTACGTCCAAAAAAGCCAAGGGTCTTGGCTGGGAAGAAATCGCCAGCAAGATCGGCATGTCCCCGGTCTGGACCACGTCGGTCTGCCTTGGCATGAATTCCGCGCCCAAGGAAAAGGCCGATATGCTGGTGGCCCTGCTGGAGCTTCCGGCGGAGGCATCCGCCGTGCTGCAGGAATGCCCGATGAAAATCTGGGAACAGGCGGTGCCGACCGATCCGGCGGTATACCGTATCTATGAAATCATGGGCGTTTACGGCGAAACGATCAAAGAAATCATCCATGAAAAGTTCGGCGACGGCATCATGAGTGCGATTGATTACGAAATGTATATCGAACGCAAGGCCGATCCGAAGGGGGACCGCGTTGTCGTGACCCTTGATGGCAAATTCCTGCCTTATCGTGCCTGGTAAGATAATATCGCACGCGGTTAAGGCAATCCCATATCGGCAGCGGATGAATATTGATCCGTATGTCGCAGTCCAGTCAGGCCAATCTGCATGCGCGGGTTGGCCTGATCTGTTGTTGCCGCAGGACTGAAACAGGGCGGGAAACAGTCAATTGCCAAATTCGCGCTGGCGGGAAGGTCGTCTTATCCTACATCTTGGGGACATCACGTTGGATAAGGGTTGATGGTCTGGCGCAATGCCGACCCGATCAACCGCCATGACCCAAATCAGGAAGGATAATATTCAGATGGCTGATCTGTCCGCATTTGACATCACCAAGCGATGGCCCGCCAAGAACCCGGATATATTGCAGCTTTATTCCCTGCCGACGCCAAACGGGGTCAAGGTTTCGATCATGCTGGAAGAAACCGGCATCGATTACGAGCCGCATTTCATTGATATCGGCAAGGACGAAACATGGACGCCGGAATTCCTTTCGCTGAACCCGAATGGCAAAATCCCGGCCATCATTGACCCGAACGGGCCGGATGGGAAGCCGGTTGGCCTGTTTGAATCGGGCGCAATTCTTTTGTATCTGGCGGAAAAAACCGGAAAATTCCTGCCGTCTGATCCGATTGCCCGGATCGAAACCATCCAGTGGGTGTTTTTCCAGATGGCAGCAATTGGCCCGATGTTTGGCCAGCTTGGCTTCTTCCACAAATTTGCCGGTCGCGAGTATGAGGATAAACGCCCACGGGATCGGTATGTTGGGGAATCCAAACGTCTGCTGGGTGTTCTCGAAACCCGTCTTGCCGGGCGTGACTGGATCATGGGTGATGAATATACCATTGCCGATATCGCGACCCTTGGCTGGGTACGCAATCTGGTCGGTTTCTATGATGCCGGGGCACTGGTGGATTATGACAGCCTGAAAAACGTTCCGGCATGGCTTGAACGCGGGCTTGCGCGACCGGCGGTGAAGCGTGGTCTGGAAATTCCGGCGCGTCCTTAAAGTAAGGGGTTCGCGTCCTTGATCCTGCCCGCCGGATGAAAAATCTGACCACATGGTCAGAAATGCTTTTCATCCGGTCGGGCTGGGATTAACACATGGGGGTAATCCAGTATTCGTCCCACGTTTCAAGCGAGCCCACCCATGACCACCTCTACGACCAGCCGCATCAAGGACCCGGCACTTGCCGCCAATATCACCGATGAAACCCTTGCCTGGCGCGAGGTGATCTGCCCGGTGACCGCCAAATACGGCAATTACGTTGCCAAACGCGACCTGCGTGACAAAACCATCGTCAGTTTCCAGCACGTGCTTGAAGACACCATTCCGACCCTGTTGCCGTTTGTCAAAGCGGGTGCCACGGTCAAGGTGGGCGCGTGCAACCCCGATAGCACCGATGATGTTGCGGCGGCCTATCTGGCGGCGAACGGGGTCGAGGTCCATGCCTTTTCCGGCATGACGCCCGATGAATACGCCAAAAGCATCGATATCCTGTCTGATGGTCCGGCCGATATCGTGGCCGACATGGGTGGGGAACTGATCGAGGCGTTTGTGAAAAAGGGCCATAAGGTCGATGGGGCGCTTGAAGCGACCACGACCGGTGTTCACCGCGTTGAAAAGCTTGATTTTACCTTCCCGGTGTTTAACTGGAACGATATCGCGATCAAGGACCGCCTGCATAACCGCCACCATGTGGCACAGGAAATGTGGCCGGTCTTTTCCAACGTCACCGGTCTGGCGCTTTATGGCCGTTCGGTTCTTGTGATCGGTTTTGGGCCGGTCGGGCGTGGCGTTGCCGAACGGGCGCGCAATCTGGGGGCGGTCGTATCGGTCGCGGAACGCGATCCGGTTCGCGCCCTTGAAGCCCAGCATCACGGTTGCCGGGTTGTGGCGCTTGAAGACGGGCTTCGGGAATGTGCGATTGTCGTCACCGCGACGGGTTTTTCCGGCATCCTTGGCCTGGATCAGATCAAACTGGCGCGTCGTGGTGTCATTCTGGTCAATGTCGGGCATTCCAATACCGAAATTGACGTCAAATGGCTTGATACGCAGGAACGCACCCGGATGCGCCGCTATATCGAGCGTTTCACGCTTGATAATGGCAAGGAAGTCTACCTTCTGAACCGGGGCAGTCTTCTGAACCTCGCGCCGGGCATGGGGGGATCGGGCAAGGACCTGTTTGATCCGTTTTCCGCCATTCTGATTCGCGGGATCGACTGGCTGGCATCGGGTGGGGCATCGTCGTTCAAGCCGGGATTCTATGATTACCCGGCGGACGTTGAACGCGAAATCGCCGAGGCGGTTTTACGGTCGCATAGCTGATTTCCGGTTCATCAAATGCAAAACACCCCGGCATGTGACCGGGGTGCTTTTGTTTCTGTTTCTGTTTCTGTTTCTGTCTCTGGCAATGATCAGGCGCGATAGCCGATGCGCAGATTGCCCCATTGTTCGCCATTGACCACAATCGGGATGTCGCATTCCTTCATGAACACGACTTCTGATCCCATGTCGCGGAAATAGGTTTGCAACAGTTTGGGTTTGGTGTTGCGCGCCGCCATCAGGCCGGCCCGGTCGTCAAAGATGCGGCGGTTGCGGCAATTGCCCATGTTCCATGCCGGTTCACCGCGGCGCTGAGGCTGGCTGTAAACCTTGTTATGGGTCGGCAGGAAGCCGTTGATATCCACCCCGGCGGCAAAGACAATATGTTTGTCCTTTTGCAGGATTTCTTCCTGTAACGGGGTGAAATGCCGGTCGGTATAGGGGATATAGGGCGTCATGAACTGTATCGGGTCGGTGCCGTCAATCGGTTCATAGCGGGGACGGAACAGATCTTCTTTTCTGATCTCGCCATTGCGGATGCCGTTTTCCAGTACCTTTGCCAGTTGGGCCGCCAAGGGTGCGCCCAGTTCGGCGATCTTGTTGTCATGATCGCGGGTTTTCTGCAAAAGCCCCATGATCGTGCGGTTGGCTTCTTCGTCCAGTTCGGTGAACTGGACATGCGATCCCAGATTTGAAACCGCTTTCAGGATGCCGTGCAAACGGGTGTTGCCATCAAGCAGGATCGAAACCGGTTTGCCATTGTCCTGATCGCTGGCCTTGATCCGGGCCAGAAGACCGGCAACCGACATATCGGCGGTAACGCCCTTGCGTTTGTCGCCATTGCCGAAATCCATTTCGATATCAACGGCAATCGGAACGCGTTCCTGATTGCGGCGGTTGCTGGTGTCTGCCGAACGCAGAACAACGCGGAACCGGTTTTCCATCTCGTTGATATCCTTGCGGATATTCGATGCGAGAATGCGCAGGTTTTCCGATGTCTTGCTGGCGTTGTGTGATCTTTCGCTGGCCAGTGCGATGTCGCTGGAAATGCCCTGCATGTGGGTGGACACTTCCTGCGCGCTGGTTGAAATCTCGCTGATGGCGGCGGTTTGCTGCTGAACGGAGGAGGCGATATCCGATGACAGCTGGCTGACTTCGTCAATCGCGCCGCCAATGCCTTCGATCGCGCCGACCGCCTCGGATGTGGCGTTCTGAATGGCGGTGATCTGGGCGTTGATATCGGAAATGGCCTTTTCGGTTTGCGATGCGAGGTTCTTGACCTCGTTCGCGACAACCGCAAAGCCCTTGCCAGCATCGCCCGCGCGGGCGGCCTCGATGGTCGCGTTGAGCGCCAGCATCTTGGTCTGATCGGAAATGCGTTTGACGATATCGACGACCTTGCCGATCTCGCTTGCGGTGTCTGACAGGCTGTTCATCGTGACCGATGTTTCCTGTGCGCGGGTCACGGCCTGACTGGCGATATCGTTGGTTTTGTGGATGCGATCCGCGATTTCCTCGCTCGATGCCTGCAATTCCTCGGTCGCGGAGGCGACGGTGGACACATTGTTGCTGGCAATGGCGGTGGTCGATGTGATCCGTTCGACCAGTTCCGACAGATCATGCGCATCGGATGCCATGATTTGCGCCACGTCATTGGTGCGACCGGCCTGAAAACCGACTTCGGCGATCATGTTATCGGTTTCGCGTTCGATGATTTCCGACATCGACTGGATTTCCGATGCCGAACGGCCCTGTGCGGATTTACGTTCCGCCTTGGCCATCAGGCAGGCCATATCCCCCATCAGCACCGAACGGCAGGCGTCCAGCACGCCGGGATCGCGTCTGCCGCGTCCCTCGGAGGCCGCCAGTCGGGCAAAATTTTCGATTGTGTTGTGGTAGGCCTGAACGATGCGGCTTGCCGGGGTGCCGACAATGGCATCGGCCAGAATGTGATCGGCAAAGCAGGCATCAAAATCCGATCCGCTGCTGGCCGCCATCAATGTGCGCAGGCGTTTTGCCAGTGCGCTGACATGGGCTTTCGGATCGTGCGGATTGCGGCTGTTCTGACCTGTGCCAAACAGCTCGGCCAGAAGGCTTTCGGCGAGCTTGTCGGCATGTTTGTCAAAAATCTCGCGCGCGGCGTTTGCACGCGTAAAAATTGTATTTTCCGGTGATGCAGACGCGTGATTCATAAAAACGTCTCTCCCTATTTCCCCTTCGGCACATCAGGCCGCACAGGCTTCGATTTTTCGATTTTTTACCTGTTGATTAAAGTGATGTTACCACCGCAGGGTAGGTATACAGATATCATACTTTAGGTTGATACAAGAAAGAGGCCCGTCAAGGTTGACGGGCCAAGTTTGCCCAGGTTTTTCACCGGGGCCACGGTTCGCTGGAACAGGAACTAAGCGAGACGTTCGGGCAACGGCCCCGTCTATCGGCCCAGAAGGCCGCGGGTCACGACCTGCGCCTGTATTTCGGCCGCCCCTTCGAAAATGTTCAGGATGCGGGCATCGCACAGGACGCGGCTGATCTGGTATTCAAGGGCGTAACCATTGCCACCATGGATTTGCAGCGCATTATCGGCGTTCGACCACGCAACACGTGCGCCCAGAAGCTTTGCCATGCCCGCCTCGATATCGCAGCGGATATCCTGATCTTTTTCGATGGCGGAAAAATAGGTGAGCTGACGGGCGATCATGGTTTCAACCACCATCCAGGCGATTTTGCCGTAAACCCGCGGGAAGCTGTAAAGCGGATTGGAAAACTGGATGCGGTCCTGTGCATAGCGCATGCCGATTTCAAGCGCGTTCTGTGCGACGCCAACCGCACGGGCGGCAGTCTGGATGCGGGCGGATTCAAAGGTCGCCATCAGTTGTTTGAAGCCCTGGCCTTCATCGCCGCCCAGAAGGTTTTCGGCGGGAACCTCGAACCCGTCAAAGGACAGTTCGTATTCCTTCATGCCGCGATAGCCAAGCACCTCGATCTCGCCGCCGCTCATGCCCTTGGCCGGGAAAGGATCAGTTTCCGTGCCGCGCGGCTTTTCGGCCAGCAGCATGGATAGCCCGCGATACCCGGTTTCATCGGGGTTGGTGCGTGCCAGAAGGGTCATCAGGTCGGAGCGGGCGGCATGGGTGATCCATGTTTTGTTGCCGGTGACCTTATAGGTATCGCCATCCTTGATCGCACGCGTGCGCAGATGCGCCAGATCCGATCCGTTATTGGGTTCGGTAAAGACCGCGGTTGGCAGGATTTCACCTGATGCCAGTTTCGGCAGGTAATGTTCTTTCTGCGCGTCGGTGCCACCAAGGCGGATCAGTTCGGCGGCAATTTCGGACCGTGTGCCAAGCGAGCCGACCCCGATATAGCCGCGCGAGAGTTCTTCTGTCACGACGCACATCGCGGTTTTGCCCATGCCAAGCCCGCCGAATTCTTCGGGGATGGTCAGGCCGAAAACGCCCAGTTCGGACATTTCGTTGATAATTTCAATCGGGATCAGTTCGTCGCGTTCGTGCCAGCCATGGGCATGCGGGCTGACCTTTTCATCGACAAAGCGCCGGAACTGGTCGCGGACCATATCAAGGGTTTCGTCTTCAAGTCCGGTTTCGCCAAAGCGGCCGGTATCAAGGCTGTCCTTGATCTGATCGGCGATGGCGCGCCGGGTGGCGTCGCTGTTGCCCGAACCGGTCAGGGTCGCAACCGCGCGGCTATCGCCAAGGGCAGCAATCACATCGCCCGGGACGCCAAGGGTTGAAAGGCGGATAAACTCGCCCTGCGACATCGCAATGCCGCCCTGAATCTGTGCCAGATATTCGCCAAAGGCCGCCTGAAGGATCAATTGTTCAAGCGTTCCAAACTTTCCCTGTGTCGTAAGCCGATCCGCCCATGCCTTCATCTGCTTTAGGGCGGTGACATAGGTTGAAAACCATGCAAAGCCGTGGGCGGCATACTGGTTTTCATCCAGTGCGCTCGCATCGATTTTGCCATCCACCGTCACGATTTCGCGCATCGCGGTTTCGGCGGCCTGATGCACCGGGGCAAGGGCCGCCAGCGCATCGTCGCAAAGCCGGGTCAGTTCGGGCAGCAGGGCTTTATCGCTCATTGGTCTGATCCTCGGGTTCGGTCCATCTGGTGCATGAAGCAGACTATCATTGTTGTCATGCCGGTTCGGCAAGGATTGAAAAGTGGCAGCCCCGATGCGGATCGGGCGAGAACGCATCAGGGCCACCAACGGTCAGTCGACGCTTTATGTGGGCTTAGGCGTCGACTGCTTCTTCAAGGGTTCGCATGCCCGGGCGTTTGGCCTGAACCAGAACGGCCATGTTTCCGGGTTTGTGTTCGTTGCGCATCATTTTCATATGTGCGCGCGGAATATCGTCCCAGCCAAGTACTTCGGACATGCTGGGATCAATGCGCCGTTCAATCACAAGCTTGTTGGCCTGGGCTGCCTGTTTCAGGTTGGCGAAATGGCTGCCCTGAATGCGTTTCTGGCGCATCCAGACAAAGCGCGCATCGAATGTCAGGTTAAAGCCCGTCGTCCCGGCACAGAACACCACCATCCCGCCGCGTTTGACCACGTTGCACGATACGGGGAAGGTCTGTTCGCCCGGATGTTCAAAGACGATATCAACGTCATTGCCCTTGCCGGTAATGTCCCAGATCGCCTTGCCGAACTTGCGGACTTCTTTCATATAGTCGCCAAATTCCGGGCCATTCACGGTTGGCAACTGACCCCAGCAATTGAAATCCTTGCGATTGATCACGGCCTTGGCACCAAGGCCCAGCACGAAATCGCGTTTGCTTTCATCCGAAATCACGCCAATCGCATTGGCACCCGCCGTGGTGATCAGCTGGATCGCCATCGATCCAAGACCGCCCGAGGCCCCCCACACCAGAACATTATGACCGGGGCGCAGGATATGCGGGCGATGGCCAAACAGCATGCGGTATGCGGTGGCAAGGGTCAGCGTGTAGCACGCACTTTCTTCCCAGGTCAGGTGTTTGGGGCGTGGCATAAGCTGCTGCGCCTGTACGCAGGTGAATTGGGCGAATGATCCGTCCGGTGTCTCGTAACCCCAGATGCGCTGGGTGGGGGACAGCATCGGGTCACCGCCGTTGCATTCCTCGTCATCGCCGTCATCCTGATTGCAGTGAATGACGACCTCGTCACCGACTTTCCAGCGCGTGACCTTTGACCCGACCGCCCAGACAATGCCCGACGCATCCGATCCCGCGATATGATAGGGCAGGTCATGCACGTCAAAGACCGAGATCGGCTTGCCGAGTGACGCCCACACACCATTATAGTTCACACCCGCCGCCATCACGAGGACGAGGACCTCGTGACTGTCGGGCTGAATGACCGGCAGGACTTCGCATTGCATGGCGGTATCAGGTTCGCCGTGGCGTTCGCGGCGAATGGCCCAGCCATACATATTCTTTGGCACATGGCCCAGTGGTGGAATCTCGCCGATTTCATACAGGTCTTTTTCTTCATGACCACCACGGAACGGCAGAACTTCAGCAGTCGTATTCATGGCCTTCACTCCTTGTTCGGGTCGATCCGAATCGCGCTGTAAAAGGATGGTAATAAAATTATCCTGTGTTGCGCTGCGGTCGACGAATCCTCCAAGCCACGGATTTTGTGATATTTTCCCTGAAATGCACCGGTTTCCCTTGGTTTCTGGTTGGGGTTCCCGAATGCTTTCTTAGTTTTCGCTTTTATCGCGTTGCACAAATTGTTATATAATTATCCAACTGATGTCCAGTAGGTAATTTAATAACGTTTCTTTGTAATAAACAAAAAGCTTTTGGGTAATAAAGATACGCGAGGTCGGCATGTCGATGGAAAATCAACGCAGTGCAGCAAAGTCGGAACGCGATCGCCCGTGGCTGATCCGGACTTATGCCGGGCACAGTTCGGCCAGCGCATCGAACGCGCTGTATCGCCAGAATCTGGCAAAGGGGCAGACGGGGCTGTCGGTGGCGTTCGATCTGCCGACCCAGACCGGCTACGATTCGGATCATATTCTGGCGCGCGGCGAGGTCGGCAAGGTCGGCGTGCCGGTATCGCATCTGGGCGACATGATGACCCTGTTTGACGGCATTCCGCTTGATCAGATGAACACATCCATGACGATCAACGCGCCGGCGGCGTGGTTGCTGTCGTTATATATTGCCGTTGCCGAAAAACAGGGAACGCCGCGCGACAGCCTGCAGGGGACGACCCAGAACGACATCATCAAGGAATATCTGTCACGCGGGACCTATATCTTTCCGCCTGCACCCAGCCTGAAGCTGATTACCGATGTTGCGGCCTTTACCTATCGCGAGGTGCCGAAATGGAACCCGATGAATGTGTGCTCGTACCATTTGCAGGAAGCCGGGGCGACCGCGGAACAGGAACTGGCCTATGCGCTGGCGACCGCGATTGCCGTGCTTGATGCGGTCAAGGCATCCGGTCAGGTGCCCGAAGAAGATTTTGCCAAGGTTGTCGGGCGCATTTCATTTTTCGTCAATGCCGGCATCCGGTTTGTGACCGAGATTTGCAAGATGCGGGCATTTTGCGAATTGTGGGATGAAATCACGCGGGATCGTTATGGCATCTCTGACGAAAAATATCGCCGGTTCCGCTATGGCGTGCAGGTCAACTCGCTTGGCCTGACCGAACAACAGCCTGAAAACAATGTGTATCGCATCCTGATCGAAATGCTCGCCGTGGTGCTGTCGAAAAATGCGCGTGCGCGTGCCGTGCAGCTTCCGGCATGGAACGAGGCCCTTGGTTTGCCGCGCCCATGGGATCAGCAATGGTCGCTGCGCCTGCAACAGATCATGGCCTATGAAACCGATCTTCTGGAATATGACGACCTGTTTGACGGCAATCCGGCGATTGAACGCAAGGTCGGTTTGCTTAAGGAAGGGGCGCGTGCGGAACTGGCGAAAATCGATGAGATGGGCGGGGCAATTACGGCGGTGGATCGGGGATATATGAAACAGGAACTGGTGCGATCCAATGCGCGTCGTCTGGCCGATATCGAAACCGGGCTGACCAAGGTGATTGGTGTGAATGCCTATACCGAAACCGAAGCATCGCCCCTGACATCGGGGGATAAATCGATCCTGACGGTCGATGACATGGCCGAACAGGAACAGATCGAAAAACTGAAAGAATGGCGGTCCGGCCGGGATCAGGCCGCTGTTGCCAAAAGCCTTGCCGATCTTGAAGCCGCCGCCCGCGAAGACCGCAACATCATGGAAAGTTCGATTGCCTGCGCCCATGCCGGGGTTACGACCGGGGAATGGTCCGAAACGCTGCGTCAGGTATTTGGTGAGTATCGCGCCCCGACCGGCATCACATCGATGATCGTGACCGGCGACGAAGAAGACATCAAAAAACTGCGCAGTCGTGTGGATGAAGTTTCCGAAAAGCTTGGCGAACGGATGAAGATGCTGGTCGGCAAACCGGGGCTGGACGGCCATTCCAACGGGGCGGAACAGATCGCGGTCAAGGCGGGCGATGCCGGGATCGAGGTGCTTTATGATGGCATTCGCTGGACGCCCGATGAACTGGTGCGCAATGCCATCGACGAAGGCGCGCATGTGATCGGGCTTTCGATCCTGTCAGGGTCGCATGTGCCACTGGTGCGCGAAGTGGTGAATGGTTTGCGCACACACGGGGCGGGGCATATTCCCGTCGTCGTTGGCGGCATCATTCCGGATGCGGATATGCTTGTCCTGCGCCAGATGGGGGTGTCGGCGGTTTATACGCCCAAGGATTACCAACTGGTGCGGGTGATTTCCGAAATTGTCGATCTGGTGGATCGCAAATCAACCGAACATCCGGCCCCGCGTAAGGTTGAGGGCAAGCCGGAAGGGGCCGGAACCGCGATCTATTGATGGTGGCGTTTGATTGCTGTAGGGGCGGTTTCAGGCTTTGACCGGCGATGTGCTGATCAGGCTTGGCCAGGTTGCCATGGCGGCCTCGGCAACGGCGATCAGTTCGTCACGGGTTGCGCCATCGCGGGCCTGGATCGACATGCCATGCTGCACGGTCGCGTAATAGTTCGCCATTTTATCGATATTCGTACCGCGTGGGATATCGCCGCGATTCAAGCCTGCGTCATACAGGTTTTTCAGGATTTCCGTCACCTTGCGACGATGGCCGCGCAGGGTCTGATTAACCGTTGCGTGGTTTGATTCCGCCTGCGGTGCGGCCAGAACAACCAGACAGCCATGCGGTGTATCATCGCGGGTAAAGGCATTGGCGGACGCGATCAGGACATGCTGTGTCGCATCCCTTGCCAGTTTGAACCTGTCCAGATTTCCCCAGATCGATGCGCCATAATGCGTGGCGTAATGCGTGATGACCTCGTCAAACAGCATTTCCTTGCCGCCAAAGGCGGCATAGATGCTGGGCGGGCTTAGTGCCATGGCCGCGCTCAGATCGGCCATGGACGTGTTGTCATATCCCCGTTCCCAGAACAGGGCCAGGGCCTTGTTCAGGGCGTCGTCCCGGTCGAATGCGCGTGGTCTTCCGCGTGGCGCCATTTTGTGCTCATCTAATTATGTAACGATCACTAAATAAATCACTTGACGGAGAAATGCAAGCCTGTCACGAATTATGTAGTGATCATTACATAAATGGAGTTCATCATGCAGAACCTTGCAGGAAAGGTCGCATTCGTTACCGGCGGCAGCCGTGGAATCGGTGCCGCCATCGCAAAACGTCTGGCGCGTGAAGGTGCCAAAGTCGCCATCACCTATGTCAGTGCGCCGGATCGCGCCCGTGATGTGGTTGGCGAAATCGAGGCTGCGGGTGGTGTGGCATTGGCGATCAAGGCCGATAACCGCAAACCCGACGAGATTGAGGCCGCGATTAACGAAGCTGCCGCGAAATTCGGCAGGATCGATATTCTGGTCAATAATGCCGGGATCATCGAGTTGGGGCCGGTCGATGAATTAAGCATCGAACAGTTTGACCGGACGGTCGATGTCAATGTCCGGGCCGTCTTTGTCGCGACCAAGGCAGCACTGGCCCATATGCCCGATGGGGGCCGGATCATCACAACCGGCAGCAATTTGGCGCATCGCGTGCTTTGGCCGGGATTTAGCCTTTATGCCATGTCGAAATCCGCGCTATCGGGCTTTACCCGTGGGATTGCCCGTGATCTGGGGCCACGGAAAATCACCGCCAATGTCATTCATCCGGGGTCAACCGAAACCGATATGAATCCGGTAGACGGCGAAATGTCCGATGCCCAGCGCAGCCGCATGGCGATCTCGCAATATAGCGACGCTAATGACACGGCCGGTCTTGTCGCATGGCTTGCCGGGCCGGAGGCAAAGGTCGTCACCGGTTCGGAATTCACGGTCGATAGCGGGGTGAATGCCTGATTGAACGGCTCTTGTCTGGAATTTGCAGGTCGGTGGGCTGGATATCTCAGCCCACCGATAACGCCAGTATCTGGCTGATCTGGGTCAGGGGGCGACCGGTTTCACCGTGCCATTGGTTAATCGCGTCCTGAACGGAGGTAAAATCCTTGCCCGATGATGGCATTTTCGAAACCACGCCTTCACGGCCAAGGGCCTTGATCACGTCGTTGGAAAAGACCAGCGTATCGACCCCCATCCGGCGCAGGAACATCTGCCCGGTTTTGCCGCCAAGGCGCGAACCGCCTTTTTGAACGATGCGCAGATTGTCGCAATAATCGGCAATCTGCCAGTCGGCAAACCATGCGCCGACGGTGCCGTGATCTTCTTCGATCTGGCACAGGAAATGGGCGTTGGGGCCAACGGACCTGATTTTCGGTGCATGGGCGACAAGCCCGTCGGTTGCCATCAGGCGATCAATGTCCTCGTCATGCATCATCGACCAGCGGCCGATATCGAATCCGTCATAGGCGGTTTCGAAATTCGGCCATTTGTTTTCAATCACCTTCCAGCTAAACCCCGCCTGAAACACGCACATCGTCATGGCCGAAAGCCACCGGTCCGACGGGATTTTGCGGATTTCATCGGGGGTCTTGGGCGTGATCAGCCGGGCATTGATGGCATCCATGCCACCCTTGAGAGCCGCCGTTTCGGTGATGATGTCGGTGAATGAACGCAACGCCATGTCGCAATCCCTGCCTGAAGCCTTAAAGCCCGGTCAATTCTTGACGGCAATCCGTGCCGTCTGGCGGCCGTGGCGTTCAAGAACCCAGTTTTCAAAGGTTGCGGCGGGCAACGGTTTGGCAAACAGGAAGCCCTGAATGAAGTCGCATCCCTTGTCGCGCAGATATTCGTGCTGTTCGACTTCTTCAACGCCTTCGGCGACGACTTCAAGGTTAAGGCTGTGGCCCAATCCGATCACCGCATCGACAATCGCCTTGTCATCCATATCGACATGGATGTCGTTGACAAACGACCGGTCGATCTTGATCGAGGAAACCGGGAAACGTTTCAGATAGTTCAGCGATGAATAGCCGGTACCGAAATCGTCAATCGCGATCCGCACGCCAAGGCCTTTAAGCTCGTTCAAGGTCGAAACGGCTTTTTCCGGGTTGTTCATCAGGATCGATTCCGTGATTTCCAGTTCCAGCGTGCCATCGGGCAGGCGGGTCTGATCCATGATCTGGGTGACGGAACTGACCAGTTCGGCATCCTGGAACTGGGCCGGGGACAGGTTTACCGCAATGCGAAGGCCCGGCAAGGTGGTTTCGCGCCAGATTTGCGTCTGTTTGCAGGCCTTGTTCAGAACCCATGCACCCAGCCGATTGATCAGGCCGCATTCCTCGGCCACCGAAATGAATTCGCCCGGCAGGATCATGCCACGATCCGGGTGGTGCCAGCGCACCAGCGCCTCGGCCCCGACGACCTTTTCAGTGCGACAGTCGATTTTCGGCTGATAGTAAAGTTCAAGCTGATCATATTCCAGCGCGTTACGCAGGTCTTCTTCGATCGTTTTGCGTTCCTTGACCCGTTCATGCATTGACGGCAGGAAGAAGCGGTAATTGTTGCGGCCTTCGGCCTTGGCGGCATACATCGCCATATCGGCGTTTTTGACAAGCTGTTCGGGGTTTTCGCCGTCTTCGGGGAACAGGGTGATGCCGACACTGGCGGTTGAATGCAGGCGGATGCCACGGCAATCGAACGGTTGCGAAAGCTCGTCAATGATGCGCTGGGCAAGGGCGATGGTGTCTTCGATATTCTGAACGTCGGTCTGGATGATCGCGAATTCGTCGCCGCCAAGACGGGCGGCGGTATCGGAATCACGGATGATCCGTGACAGGCGCTGCCCCATTTCCTGGATCATCAGATCGCCGACATCATGGCCAAAGTGATCATTGATGTCCTTGAACCGGTCAAGATCGACAAACAGGACCGTGACCCCGCGCTGGAACCGGCGGGCGGACAGCAATGCCTGACGCAGGCGATCCAGGAACAGGGTGCGGTTCGGCAGGCTGGTCAGCACGTCATGGACGGCCAGATGGCGCATGCGGGCTTCGGTCTGTTTGCGTTCGGTAATGTCGGTATAGGTTGCAACATAACCGCCGCCGGGCATCGGGTTATGATCGACCTGAACCACACGGCCATTCGGGCGGGTGCGTTCCATGCGATAGGGTTCGCGACGGCGTGCAATCGCGACACGGTCGGAAATCAGGGCCTGAATGCTGACATCGCCATATTCGCCGCGTTCGGCGTTATAGCGCAGGATATCGGAAAGCGGCGTGCCTTCCTTGACCAGATCGCGCGGCAGGTTCAGCAATTCGATATAGCGTTCGTTCCAGACCATCAGGTTCAGGTCCTGATCGAACAGGCATATGCCTTGGCCGATATTGTGAAGGGTGGCTTCGAGAAGGGCCTGTTTGCGCTGGGCTTCTTCCTGTGCCTGCCCCTGCAGGGCGACCATTTCGTTATATTCGCGGATCAGAAGGCCAAGTTCATCCGCACTGTTCCATTCCACGGGGCGGCGGAGCCGGCCATGTTTGGTCATGCGGATGGAATGCAAAAGCCGGTTTAGCGGTTCCTTGATCGAACGCTTGTTCGCGATCAGGAGGCTTGCAGCGACAACTGCAATCAGCAGGCCGAACAGGATCATGTCGATCACGATCCGGCGGAACAGCAGATCCTGAACGCGGGCTTCTGTGAAGAAGATCACAAGTTCGCCGACATCATGGCGCACATTGTTGCGTTCAAAGAACACGCGACGCGACAGGCGCAGGGTGTCGTTCAGTTCGGATTGGGATACGCCGGTATGGGCAAATTCGGTGCCGTCAGCCCCCAAGGCCTGCACCGCGACGATATCGCGATCGCGGCTCATGGCGTTCAGGGCTGATTCAATATTGTCGACATCCAGATACCAGAAAGGTGTTGCCAGAACGCGAGCATTGATATCGGCCGTCTGTTCGATTTTTTCCGTCAGATCGTCGCGCAGCACAGTATAACTGACGTATCCGAAGACAACGAACAGGGCGAGGGAGAACAAGGAAACCAGCGGCAGCGCGATAAAAAGCAATCGGCTGCTAAGCGACTTCCGTTGTAAAAAGCCGTACGATCCGCGCGACAAGCGTATTTCTCCTCGGCACCCACTATCGATTAGTTAATGGCAACCATACTCGACCTTCGGGTGGGCTCCAATACCCCTAGGACTGTCATACTCAATCCGGAAGTCAGCCCAAAAGCAAGTTTGATTTCATTTTTTTCATATAGCGTTCACAAAAACTGTCCCGGTCCATTTATTTTGGATCGAAGTCCAGCAGCTTCAAGGACTTGTCGGCCAAGTTTATTTTGGTACGGCCTGTCGTGCGAGCTCGTCACACCGTTCGTTTTCGGGGTGCCCGGCATGTCCTTTGACCCAGTGCCATTCAACTTTATGAGGTTTCAGGGCATCCAGAAGCCGTTGCCATAGCTCGACATTCTTGACCGGTTTCTTGTCTGCGGTCTTCCATCCGCGTTTCTGCCATCCCCAAATCCACTTGGTAATTCCGTCCCGGACATAGCTGCTGTCGGTATAAATGTCGACGATGCAGGGGCGTTTCAATGCTTCAAGCGCACTGATCGCAGCCATCATTTCCATACGGTTATTGGTGGTTTCGGGATCACCGCCCGACATTTCCTTTTCCACCCCGCGAAATCGCAGGATTGCGCCCCAGCCGCCGGGGCCGGGATTGCCGCTGCACGCGCCGTCGGTGTAAATCTCGACGCGGTTGTCTTCGGTTGCCGTCATTAGATCCTATTCCTCGCCCAGGCCATAGGCGCCGGCACTGTCGATGCGCTGATGGAAACGCAGTTTATTGATGTATTCGCGCGGATTTTTCGGCGTAACCAGCGCGTCCTTGGGCGTATTGATCCAGTCATAAAGACGGGTCAGAAGGAACCGTAAAGATGCCCCGCGCGCAAGGATCGGAAGGGCGGCCAGTTCGTCCTCGGACAGGGTGCGCACCTTGCCGTAGCTGGACAGAAGGTTGCGTGCCTTGGTGACGTTAAAGCTGTTATCAGGTTCGAAGCACCAGGCATTCATGCAGATGGCAATGTCATAGGCCAGCAGATCATTGCACGCGAAATAGAAATCGATCAGGCCGGATACATCGTCCTTTCCGGGGAAGAAAAACACATTGTCCGGAAACAGATCGGCATGGATGACGCCTGCGGGCAATTGGTGGGGCCAGTTGGCTTCAAGAAAGGCCAGTTCATCCTCGATCAGCTTTTCAAGGCCGGGCTGAACGCCATCGGCATCGGCACGGCAGCTTTCAAACAGCGGTCGCCAGCCCTTCACACTCAGCGCATTGCCAAGATACATCTCGAAATCCTGACCGGCGGTATGCAATTGCGCCAGCGCGGTACCAAGACCTGTGCAGTGATGGGGCATGATCCGGCGTGGCGACATGCCGTTCAGGAAGGATGTGATGGCGGCCGGACGTCCGCAAAGACGACGCAACGCAACCCCGTCCCTGCCGTGGATTGGCGTCGGGCAGTTCAGCCCCTTGGCCGACAGATGATCCATCAGGCCGAGATAAAACGGCAGATCATCGGGGTTCACGCGCTTTTCATACAGGGTCAGGATAAAGGATGCCTGATCGGTCTGAAGCAGGAAGTTGGTGTTTTCGACACCCTCGGCGATGCCTTTGAACGAAATCACATTGCCGATATCGTATTCGGCAACAAAACGGGCGATATCTTCGTCAGAAACGTCGGTATAGACGGCCATGTGATGTTCGGATTTCCTGGATCAGAGCTGGGTTAGCTGGCAAGCTGGCGGGGCAGCTTGAAGGTGACGTTTTCATTGGTCAAAGTCAGGGTTTCGACCGTGACGTTATAACGTTCGCGACAGGCATCAATGACTTCCTCGACCAGGATTTCCGGGGCGGAGGCACCAGCGGTAATGCCAAGGGTTGAAATGCCTTCAAGCTTGGACCAGTCGATATCCTTGGCACGTTCGACCAGAACCGAGCGGTCACATCCTTCGCGTTTCGCGACTTCGACCAGACGGTTCGAGTTTGACGAGTTCGGCGCGCCCAGCACCAGAATGGCATCGGCATCGGTTGCGATCAGCTTGACCGCGTGCTGGCGGTTGGTGGTCGCATAGCAGATGTCTTCTTTCTTTGGGACCTCGATTGCCGGAAAACGGCTTTGCAGGATCGAGATGATCCTTGCCGTATCGTCCAGCGACAGGGTGGTCTGGGTCACGAAGGCAAGGTTTTCCGGGTTTTCGACCTGCAGGTTTTCGGCGTCTTCTTCGGTCTCGATCAGGGTCATGCTGCCCGGTGGCAACTGGCCCATGGTGCCGATCACCTCGGGGTGGCCGGCATGACCGATCAGAAGGATATGTTTGCCATCTGCATGGTGGCGTTCCGCCCCGCGATGCACCTTGGAGACCAGCGGGCAGGTCGCATCAAGATATTCAAGCTTGCGGCTTTCGGCGGTTTCGGGGACCGATTTCGGCACCCCGTGGGCGGAAAAGATCACCGGAACCCCGTCGGGAACCTTATCAAGTTCATCAACAAAAACAGCCCCCATGTCGCGCAGGCGGTCGACCACGAATTTGTTGTGGACGATTTCGTGGCGGACATAGACCGGCGCGCCGTACTTCACCAGCGCCTTTTCGACGATCTCGATCGCACGATCCACCCCCGCACAGAAACCGCGCGGGTTGGCAAGAATGATCCGAAGGTCGGCTTTGTCAGACATGATACGGGTCCGAATGTTCATGATGCGCGCCATGCAATGGCACGGTTATTCAAATGTCTTCGTTACATAACCCGCCAGCACCGGACGTGCAATGACAGACACCATGCAAAGATGGATGTGGATGCATGTATTGGTGGCAATTATTGTGAATGCACTGATTTCAAACGGAAGCGGGTTGTGTCGCCATATCGGAGCGAATAGACTGCGCGCGGCTGTGCCCGGATCGGGCATGACAGCGGATTTGACCAGTTCTATAGAGGCTTGGATGACGATTGCGAACGGACTGCGGCGTATTTGTGCATTGGGTTTGGTGTCGTTTGCCGGTTTCCTGGCAGCGTGTGGCACGTTCGAGGAACAGCCGGTTCCGGCATGCCCGCGGGCCTTTTTGCCCAATGATACCGCCCGTCTGGTGCAGTTCAACGGTCAGGGCAGGGATCTGACCGATGTGATCCTTGAAGCCGAATTTGGCGGATACCTGGGCGATTGCGGCTATGACCTTGATGACAAGGTCCTGAACGTTGTCATCAGCCCGATCATCAATGCCGAACTGGGCCCGGCAGCGCA
Organism: Thalassospira lucentensis; assembly: GCF_001613805.1. GTDB lineage: Bacteria > Pseudomonadota > Alphaproteobacteria > Rhodospirillales > Thalassospiraceae > Thalassospira > Thalassospira lucentensis_A. The sequence goes on along the minus strand of NZ_LPVY01000002.1, from coordinate 352,160 downwards.
GGGGCGCAACGCAAAACTCCAGTATTTCGTAGCCCTTAAGGACCCGTCAGGTGAGTTCATCCAGAAGAATCTGTTTGATGTCGACATGGTCTTTCCGAGCAATTTGAACCTGGCGCGGTATCGTGACGAGCAGGTGACCCTGAACGTGCCGCTGGACGATGTCTGGGCCGGTCCGGATTACGAGATTTACCTTGGTTTCCAGCTGAGTGCTGACCAGCTTGATTACAATCGGCGCTTCGGAAAAAATTAATAATCCGGCCTATTATTCATTTTTGGTGAGTAATCAAATCCCGCCCGCATCGCGTGGCGGGATTTTCGTTTTTGGACAAAAGTTCGTTTTCGGTAATCCTCATACAAAATAATGGATATTTGCCGGAGGGACTAAAAGAGGGCTTTTAATCCTCATACCAATGGGTGGGCCGAAAGATTGTGATTTTAAAGGATATGATTTTTGGGGCTGGTCTGGTCGGATTCAAATCCGTATAAGGGGGCATACCCAAATGATCCCCGTGGGAGAGTGCCACGGTCTTGATCGATGTGCGTGATTGCATCGATAGGGATTGCGCGGACGCCGAAGGAGCAACCACCCCGGAAACTCTCAGGCAAACGGACCGCGGGGAGATGGGACTCTGGAAAGCAGGCGGCATTGAAAATCGATGTGCGCCTCGCCGAAGATGTAAGCAGACCGGTGTCCAAACCGGCTGTGATTCTTTCAGGCTCCAAGACAGAGGGGGACGTGGTTGGCCACTGGTCGGCTATGTTTCGCAACGCCTGTCTGGAGACCTTGATGGCCGATCATCAAACCGAACTGCTTAAGACCGCCCTTTATGATTTGCATGTGGAACTGGGTGCCAAGATGGTGCCGTTCGCCGGTTATGACATGCCGGTGCAATATCCGCTGGGGGTGAAGGGCGAACATCTGCATACCCGTGCGAAGGCCGGTCTGTTTGACGTTTCGCATATGGGGCAGGTTCGCCTGACCGGTGAACATCGCGTGGCCGAGCTTGAAAAGCTGGTGCCCGGTGACATCGCGATCCTGAAACCCGGCCGCACCCGTTATTCCGCATTCACCAATGACGATGGCACGATTTTGGACGATCTGATGATCACCAATGCGGGCGACAGCCTGTTTCTGGTGATCAATGCCGCGTGCAAGGATGATGACATTGTCCATATGCGTGCCAATCTTGATAACGGTGTGGAGCTGATCGAGATTGATGACCGGGCATTGATGGCATTGCAGGGCCCGGACGCCGCCCGCGTGCTGGCACGGTTTGCACCGTCGGTTGCCGATATGAAATTCATGAGCTTTGCCGAGATCGATATTGCCGGTATCGCGTGCTTTGTCACCCGGTCGGGCTATACCGGCGAAGACGGTTACGAGATTTCCGTGCCGAATGAGCGCGCCGAAGAACTGGCGCGCAAGTTGTTGGCCGAGGAAGAGGTCGAGGCGATTGGCCTTGGCGCGCGTGATTCGCTGCGTCTTGAAGCCGGTCTTTGCCTGTATGGCAACGATATCGACACCACGACCACCCCGGTCGAAGGCGACCTTAACTGGATCATCAACAAGCGCCGCCGCGAAGAAGGCGGGTTCAAGGGAGCAGACATCATCCTTGATCAGCTTGCCAACGGGGCGGATCGCAAACGTGTCGGGATCAAGCCCGAAGGCAAGGCACCAGCGCGTGAACATACGGCTGTCCTGAACAGTGACGGTGAAGAAATTGGCGAAATCACCAGTGGTGGTTTCGGCCCGACCGTGGATGGCCCGATTGCGATGGGATATGTCGCAATTGAATTTGCCGCCCCGGGTACCAAAGTCGATCTGATGGTGCGCGGCAAGGCCCGCCCGGCGGAAATCGTCGAGCTGCCGTTTGCACCGCACCGTTATTATCGCGGCTGATCGCCAGAACGGATCGGGCGGGCGGCGCGACGTTGCCCTTCCGGGATAAAAATAGCGGAACAACCGGAACAACCGGGAAGCCGCAAAACCGGAACATCCCGGAAAACGGGAAGACCGGACAGACCACAGATTTTAGAGACAACTGATCTTACAGGGACGATTACAATGGCTAAAAAATTCTCGCAGGAACATGAATGGGTTGAATATGAAGACGGTGTCGCGACCGTCGGCATCACCGATTATGCCCAGCAGGCGCTTGGCGATATCGTGTATGTCGAACTGCCGGAAGTTGGCAAAAAGCTGACCAAGGACGGTGATGCGGCAGTTGTCGAATCGGTCAAGGCCGCCAGCGACGTTTATGCGCCGCTTGATGGTGTCGTTGTCGAAGCCAACGAAGAGCTTGATGACAATCCGGCACTGGTGAACGAAGCCCCGGAAAGCGATGGCTGGTTCTTCCGCATGGAACTTTCCGATGAGTCCCAGCTTGATGAGCTGATGGACGAAGCTGCGTATAAAGACTTTGTCGAAGGCCTTTAAGATATGCGTTATCTTCCGCTAACCAAGGCGGATCGCGTCTCGATGCTTGAAACCATCGGGGCAAAGTCCGTTGATGAATTATATAGCGACGTGCCCGAAGGCGCGCTGCTGTCCGAGCCGGTCGATCTGCCCCATCATCTGGGTGAATTGCAGGTCGAACGCGACATGGCGAAACTGGCCGCCAAAAACATGGGCACGGCCAGCGTGCCGAGCTTCCTGGGTGCGGGGGCGTATCGCCACCATGTTCCGGCCACGGTCGATTACATCATCCAGCGTGGTGAATTCCTGACGGCCTATACCCCCTATCAGCCGGAAATCGCGCAGGGTACGTTGCAGTATCTGTTCGAATTCCAGACCCAGGTGGCATCGATCACCGGCATGGATGTGGCCAACGCATCGATGTGGGACGGGGCAACGTCGTGCGCGGAAGCCGTTCTGATGGCGTGCCGCGCAACACGGCGCAAGAAAGCGGTTCTGTCGGGTGGTCTGCATCCGCATTACCGTGAAGTCACGGAAACCTATTGCCAGTATAGCGATACCGAAGTTGCCGGTCGCGACGGGCACCCGGAAAAGCAGGCAACCGCCGACGAGCTGGATGATCTGATTGATGATCAGACCGCCTGCGTCGTGGTTCAGTATCCGGACGTTTTCGGCCGTATTCAGGATCACACGAAGCTTGCGGATGCGTGCCATGCCAAGGGTGCGCTTCTGATCGTGGTCTTTACCGAGGCGATGGCGTTTGGCGCGGTCAAATCGCCGGGCAGCTTTGGCGCGGATATCGTCTGCGGCGAAGGCCAGTCGATTGGTAACAACCTGAACTATGGCGGGCCATATGTTGGTCTGTTTGCCACGACCAGCAAACTGGTACGCCAGATGCCCGGTCGCCTGTGTGGTGAAACGGTCGATCAGGACGGCAAGCGCGGTTTTGTTCTAACGCTTTCGACCCGTGAACAGCATATCCGCCGCGAAAAGGCGACATCGAACATCTGCACCAATTCCGGTCTGTGTTCGTTGGCCTTTACGGTGCATATGAGCCTTCTGGGTGAAGACGGGTATCGTGGTGTGGCGACACTGAACCATGAAACCGCGTGCAAGACCGCCGATGCGATTGATGCGGTACCGGGTGCGGAAGTTGTCAATGACAGCTTCTTTAACGAGTTCACCGTCAAGCTTGCCAAACCGGCAGCCGAGGTGGTCGAGGCACTGGTTGCCAAGGGTATCCTTGGTGGCGTTCCGTTGTCGCGCCTGTATCCGAACCGTGACGATCTGGACCATTACATGCTGGTGGCGGCGACCGAAACCAACACCGACGAAGACATCGCGGACCTTGCGTCTGCATTGAAGGAGGTGCTGGCATGAGCTTTACCACCCATACCGGTAACCGCGGCCTCGTTCTTGAGGAAAAGCTGATTTTCGAACAGGGCGAACCGGGTCGTACCGGTGTTGACCTTCCGAAGCCAGCGGGCATCAAATCACGCCTTGGCGGCCTTGATCGCGATAGCGATGTTGGTCTTCCGGGCCTGTCGGAGCCGCAGGTGGTGCGTCATTTCACGCGCCTGTCGCAGAAAAACTTTGGCATTGATTCCGGCTTCTTCCCGCTGGGTTCGTGCACGATGAAACACAACCCGCGCCTGAACGAAAAGGTTGCACGTATGCCCGGTCTTGCCGACCTGCATCCGATGCAGCCCGAAAGCACGGTTCAGGGGGCGCTTGAACTGATTGACAGTTGTGCGCACTGGCTGCTGGTTCTGACCGGGATGCCCGCCGTTTCCATGTCGCCCGCAGCGGGCGCGCAGGGCGAGCTTTGCGGCATGATGGCGATCCGTGCGGCGCTTGATGCGCGCGGTGAAAACCGTCGTCGTGTTCTGGTGCCGGAATCAGCCCACGGGACCAACCCGGCAACGGCCGCGGCATGTGGTTTCACGGTTGATTCGATCCCGGCCACCGAAGATGGCCGTGTTGATCTGGCGGCGTTCGAAGCCAAGCTTGGCGATGATGTTGCGGGGATCATGCTGACCAACCCGAATACCTGCGGGCTGTTTGAACGTGACGTTCGCAAGATTGCCGATCTGGTCCATGCGGCCGGTGGGTATTTCTATTGCGACGGGGCGAACTTCAACGCGATTGTCGGACGGGTGCGCCCGGCCGATCTTGGCATTGATGCGATGCATATCAACCTGCATAAAACCTTTTCGACCCCGCATGGCGGCGGTGGACCGGGTTCGGGTCCGGTTGTGTTTTCCGACGCACTGGCCCCGTTCGCACCGATCCCCTATGTCGTGCGCAAGGGTGAGAAATTCCATCTGGTGGAAACCGCAGAAGAACAGGATGGCAAAAAGCCGTTCGGTCGTCTGAAGGGCTTCCACGGACAGATGGGCATGTTCATTCGTGCGCTGTCTTATATGAAAAGCCATGGTGCGGATGGATTGCGTCAGGCATCGGGTGATGCGGTGCTGAATGCCAACTATCTGCTGGCGCGTCTGAAAGACAAGCTGAGCGTGGCATTCCCCGGCTATTGCATGCACGAAGCGCTGTTTGACGATGATTTCCTGAAAGATACCGGTGTTTCGACGCTGGATCTGGCGAAGGCGATCATCGACGAGGGCTTCCACCCGATGACCATGTATTTCCCGCTGGTGGTTCACGGTGCGCTTTTGATCGAGCCGACGGAAACGGAAACCAAGGAATCGATTGACCAGTTCTGCGATGCGGTTCTGGCATTGGTGGCCAAGGCAGAATCGGGTGATGCGGAATTCTTCAAGAATGCACCGTATCTGACGCCGCGCCGTCGTCTTGACGAAACGGCGGCGGCAAGAAAGCCGGTTCTGCGCTGGATGCCTGAATCTGCTTGATTTGCAACGCAGCATAACCTTTTTGCACACCCCGGTCGGTTGGCCGGGGTGTGCTTTTTCAAGGGGTTGTTCTTGAAACCCATTGGACTTGTAGCAATCTGGACCCTTATACTTGTTTTAAAGTGATCATCGGACCACGGGGACGGATGATCGGGGGAATTGGGATCGGGGAATACACCCCGTTGCCGGAGGATTGAAGTCAGTCATGTCACGTCGCGTGCAGAAGGTTTTCACCGCAGAACGCCGTTTAAAAGAACGTTCGGGTGGTGTGGTCGAAGATTGGTCGGATTCCTTTTTCGATCCGACGCTTGAAACCGGTATGGGGGCAGGTGCGGCATTACCGGCGCCAAAGCCAGCCGCGACGGCGGATGCGACGGGGATCAATCAGGCTGTTCTGGATGAAATCCGTGCCCTTCGATCCGAAGTTGCCGAGCTTCGCGATGCGGTTCGTGCCGGTGGCACGGTTGATGCGGCCCCTCTGGAAAGCCCGGCCCCATCCGGTGGTGCGACGGATGTTCTGCCCGAACCGGTCAGCAGCAATTTTACCCACAGCAACCGTCCGGGGGCATCCGAGCCCGACCGTGACGACCTCGAACTGATCCGCAAGCAGATCGAGGAAATGAACGAGCATATTCACAAGGCGAAGATGCAGATTGCGTCGCTGCGCCATCCGAAGGCGGAGGATGACCGTCTGGTCAATGCGACCACCGAACTTGATGCGATCATCAAGGACACGGAAATGGCAACGCATACGATCCTTGAATCCGCCGAACAGATCGATGACCTGGCGATGACGCTTAAAAATGCGGCGCCGAACGACTTCGTCGCCGACCATGTCGAACAGATCGCGTTTCTGGTCACCAAGGTTTTCGAGTCCTGTAACTTCCAGGACATCACCGGCCAGCGCATCAACAAGGTGGTTCGAACCCTTGAATTCGTAGAAGAACGGGTTCACAACATGATCCTGATCTGGGGCGAGGATGCCTTTAGCGACCTGCCGGTTCCCGATGATGATGACGGAACGCCAAGGAATGAAGATGACGATCTTCTGAATGGTCCGCAGCTTGAAGGCGAGGGAATCAGCCAGGACGACATCGACAAATTGTTTGACTGACTATTCCAAAATGTTCGACAGGATATTATATTCCAGGTTGAAACCCGGAGTGAGTCTTGCGCCAGAACAAGATCTTGCGAAATCGCGACCTGTAATCAGTCAACCAAAAGTTTACAGTTTCCCGATATCGTATTGTTCATAAAAACAAAAGCTTGTGTTGGGATGCGTGTGACGGGCAGTTGCGCGCATTCATGCACGCTTGGAGGATGAAATGGGATTCTGGTCGCTTGGCGGTATGCGCCAGCCAAAGGCACAAGATATCAAATGGCGGAAAAGCCCGCGTGGCGAATATTATCGTCTGTTCATGATTGATGATTTCAGCGAACTCAAACTCGACAATGTCGGGGGTGTTTATCTGCTTTGGCATGGCGGTTTGAAGCCGTCGTGGCTGGTTGCCGGGGCGACCGAGGATCTTGGTCACAGTTTCCGCGAACTTTTCCGGGACCGCGATATTCGCGAATATGACAACCGGGGCGGCGTATTCATGAGTTGGTCCCCGATCAAGGCGGACTTCAGGGAAGGTGTGGTGCATTTCATTGCCAAGCACACCAATCCGACTTTTGAATGCGATTTTGACAGCAAATCGGACCCGATTCCGATCCTTTTGCCGCGTTAAGCGTCTACAGATGAAGGAAAAGCTCCGCATCACTGCGGAGCTTTTCTGTTTTCAGGCCGTGGGGTTCGGGCGAACCGATCAGAGTTTGCCGAGCACGGTTTCGGCACTCGACACGTCAAAGGCACCCGGTTCTTCGACCGCAAGATCGGTAACCTTGCCATCATCGACAATCATCGCAAAACGGTTGGCGCGTTTGCCAAGACCGCGACCGGTCAGGTCCAGTTCAAGACCGGTCTTGCTGACGAAGGCGAGATCGCCATCGGACAACATGGTGATGTTGTCACCGGCATTTTCCGCCTTGGCCCATGCGCGCAGAACAAAGGCGTCGTTCGATGCCAGGCAGACGATTTCATCAACGCCCTTTGCCTTGATGGCATCGGCATTGGCAACGAAGCCCGGCAGATGCTTGGCCGAGCAGGTGGGGGTGAAGGCACCCGGCACGGCAAAGACGACGACCTTGCGACCGGCGAAAAATTCCTTGGTGTTGACGGCTTCGGGGCCGTCAGCCGTTGCGCGGAAAAGGGTGACTTCGGGAAGGGGGCTGCCGATTTCGATGGTCATGGGGTTTTCTCCGTCATGCGGGCGGCTTTATTGCCGCCCTTGTTCTGGGATAGGGCCATCAAACAGCAAAACGGGTTGATCTTCAATCATATCCGGTGATGTTGCGATGGTTTCAAATCTTTGTCATCGGTTCCTGCATGCTGGCCGCGACATGCAAAGACATGGACCGGATCAGTTTTTGACAAGATCGGCCCGGCCGGTTGCATCGGCCAGTGCAGCAAGAACTTCTTTTTTGCTGAGAAGTTCCGAAAGCAGGATGCCTTTTTCGGCGTTCGGGCCAAACACGGCGTTAAACGGAATGCCATAACGGCCATAGCCGGCAAGATAGCCCGCAATCACCGGGTCGGGGCGGGTCCAGTCGCCCTGCATCACAATGACATCATCGGCAGACAGGGCCGCGGTGATCTCGTCGGTTTCAAGGACCAGCTTCTTGTTGACCTGACAACTGACACACCATTCGGCGGTGATATCGACCAGAACGGTTTTGCCATCAGCAACGTGGCGGGCGATTTCATCCGGGGCGAAGGGCTGCCAAGGGAGTTTGCCGGTGACGGTTTCAGCACCCCCCGTGTCGCGAACCGGGGCCTTGGAAAAGCCCGGTGCAAACAGGGCGGCCAGCACGCCAAGGGTGGCAAGTGCTGTAAAGGCAAATTTGCGTTTCTGCACCGTCGTGCGGTGGCGGGCAAACAGAAGGATGCCCGCGATCACAAGGGCGACACCAACCGCAATCGCCCCGCCCATGCCGATCTGAACCGCCAGAACCGACAGAAGCCAGATGGCGGTTCCGGCAAGGGCCACGCCCAGAACCCCTTTGACAAAGCCCATCCAGCGACCGGGCTTAGGCAGAAGTCGGGCGATTTCGGGCCGGGCGGCAATCGCCAGATAAGGAATGGCAAGCCCGATGCCCAGCAGGGTGAATATCCAGAAAATGTCAAAGCTGCTTCCGGCCAGCGCGAAACCGACTGCCGTGCCCAGGAACGGGGCCGAACACGGGGTTGCCAGCAGGGTGGCGAACATGCCGGTCAGGAAATGACCGCCAAGGTGGCTTCCGGATTGTTCGCGCGTGGTGATGGCATCATTGGCGGCATTGCCGAGTTCAGCCGGACCGTTGATTTCAAACAGGCCCCACATATTGAAGGCAAACAGGGCGACGATGATGGTCATCACGGTCAGGAACAGCGGTTGCTGGAACTGGATGCCCCAGCCAATCGTGCCGCCCGCAAGCTTGATGCCGATCAGGACAGCGGCAATCAGCCAGAAGGACGTGATGATGCCCGCCGCACTGGCAAGGAAGCCGCGCCGGGTGGCACTGCGTTCGGCACCCTGGGCCTTCATCGCCGACATGACCTTGATCGAGAGGACCGGCAGGACGCAGGGCATGAAATTCAGGATAAAGCCGCCCAGAAGGGCCAGCGCGCCGATCAGCCAGAGGCTGGTGGCGGCGATGCTGGTGCCGGAAACGGTGTTGCTGCTGGTGGCAGAACCAGACGGGGAAGCGGCGATCTGGCGGTCCTGTTCGATGGCAAGGGGGCCGGCAATGACGGTGACGATCACGTCATCGCCAATCGTGGTCTGACCGTCTTTCAGGCCATAGATCGGGATCCGGAATTGCTGTGTGCCGGTTGTGTCATCGGTTGCGGTCGGGACCGGCACGCCAAAGCCAAGGCGGACATTGCCTTCGATCAGGATTTCAACCGGATCGGCCGCGGTTTGATCAAGGCCCGAGACGGTGACATTGAGAAATGTTTTGTCATTTTCGCCCGATGCGTCGACCGACTGCCAGATATCGGTGACCGACATTGGCAAGTTGCCCCCGCGAAGCGGAACGCGGGATGCGAATTTTTCGATGTCATGGGCAAAGCTGCTGATGGCGGGGTTATCGCTATCCGTGCCACCCGAAAGGTTTGCCGGGATATCAAGGGTAAGGTGGGCCTGTGCGGGGATGCAGACATCGCTGCAGACCAGATAATCAACATCAAGCTCGATATGGGCGGCCTGTGCGGGATCGGTCACGGGGACGTCAATCGGCAGGATGATGTGATCCTTGTAGCCGAATGTTTCGAGGCCAAAGATCGAAAAACGGTGCGGGGCGGGCCAGCGGATTTCGCCGTTGCCGATATTGGTTGATCCGGCCCAGTCGAGCTGCGGCGGGAAACCGGCATCACCGGCACTGCGCCAATAGATTTTCCAGTCGGGCTCAAGTTCAAATTCAAGACCAAGGCGGATTTCATCGCGGCCATTGATGGCGTCACGCGCGCTTAGCAGGCGGACCGATGCGAAATCCTCGTCAACCCGGTTGCTGGCGGCGGTTTGCGCGTACGCACCTGCGCCCGCCCCGATACCCAGTGGGGCGAGGGCTGCGATAAACAGGCCAAGGATGACAGGCAAAGACCGGATCACGGGTGGTTCCTTCTGGTTTTCGAAACGGGCACGATGACATTCCGTTTGGTGGATATGGCACAAAACCGGGCTTTGTGCCACCGGCATGCCCCAGGATGCCATGGAAATGATGGCTAATCCCGGTTGATGTTCAAAGCAAGGCACGACTGCGTTACCGGCTCGTGTGCCTGGTGGGGTGATCGGTGGTGTGCCCGGTGATGTGATCAGGAACACCATCTTTTTACCAGGCGATTGCTGTCGATTGCCTGTCTGGCTACCTACATGTAAAGCAGTGGCGCGTTTCGGCTTTGATCAATGTCATTTTTGGACTGTTTTCAGGCAAAGGTGGCTTTCGGTGGTAATGGGCGACGGATCGCGTTAGGTTTGTATGAGCAAAACAGGAAAAGTTCGGGAATGGGAATTAAAGAACACACTGGCGAATATCTGGAAGGGAAGCTGCTTGTGGCGATGCCGGGCATGCGTGACCCCCGCTTTTCGCAAAGCGTGGTCTATATCTGTGCCCATAACGAGGATGGGGCGATGGGGCTGGTGGTCAACCGGCTGATCGACAGCATCACGTTTCCCGAACTGCTTGAACAGCTTGGCATTGCGCGCCCGGCACCGACGATTGCCGATATTCAGGTGCATTTCGGTGGCCCGGTTGAAAGCGGGCGCGGGTTTGTTCTGCACAGTACCGATTTTGAAAACGAGGCGACCCTGCATGTCGATCCCGGTGTGTCGGTGACGGCGACGGTCGATATCCTTGAACAGATTGCGCTGGGCGAAGGGCCGAAAAGCAGCATTCTGGCGCTTGGCTATGCCGGATGGCGCAGCGGGCAGCTTGAAAGTGAAATCCTTGCCAATGGCTGGCTGCATGTTGATGCGGATGCCGACCTTCTGTTTGACACCGATTGCGAAGACAAATGGGAACGGGCCTTTGCCAAACTGGGCTTTGCCCCCGAACTTCTTTCGGGCGAGGCGGGCCACGCGTAAGATCACGGGACCAAACTCCGCACATGAAAAAGCCTGCCGTTTCCGGCAGGCTTTGTTGTTTTGGTGACGTTTCAGGCCAATAAACGGATCAGTCGAACAGGGCGTCGATTTCTTCCTGCGAGAAAATCTGATCGATTTCGTCCTGGCTGACGCGCTCGACATTCTGTGGTGCACGGGTGACGGTTTTGTCGAGATTGTCCTGACCTTTGGGATCGGCGGGCAGATCGAACTCGCCAAAGTCATCCTCGCCCCAGATTTCGATCACGCGGGTCACGCGTTCCTCGATATATTTCATGGTGTTGACGACTTTGGTGATGCGCTGCCCGGTCAGATCCTGGAAGTTGCAGGATTCAAACACCTTGACCACCAGATCAACGATATCGTCGGCCAGCCCCTGCGTGTAGTCATCCGGGGCGGCGGAGCGGATATTATGGGCGACGGCATCGATTTTTTCGACGGTTTCAAGGATGTTGGCGGTGGCGTCCTCCGTCGCGGCGACGACGGAATCAAGCTCGCCCTTGACGATGTTAAGCCGCGTGCCGCTGCTATCATCCGGTGCGGTATAGAGGGCGGCGATTTCGCGCTTGGTTTCCTGAATGGAATTGGCGAGTGCGCGGATTTCGGTCTTGAGCATGCGAAGCTCGTTGCGCGCATCGTCCTGATCTTCGTCATCGGCGCGCGCATTCAGCTTTTTCTGTTCTTCCATCATGATGCGGATGTCGGACAGAAGTTCCACCTTCAGATCCTCGATCGCATTATGGAGTGAGGACATATCCGCACCACCGGTGGCACCGCCATCAGCGGCCGGTGCCGGTAACGGCATGGATACGATATCACTCATACTTTCCAGCTTGTTGAGCAGCCGGAGCTCTGCGGTGAAAAGCTTTTTGCTTCCTTGGCGGGACATGAGCGAACCTCGATCTGAAACGTCACGGTAATCCTGCCCGGATGATAATCGAGAATTATCGGAAGGACAGGAAAAATAATACTTTCGAATAGAACAGTTCCAGCCAACCGGTCAGGTTGCTGATACCATTCTCCTGATATTGGGAAAAAATCCCGCAATTAAAGGCATATGCGCGTTTTTATGTAGGTTTCGTGTCCCGAAAGCGGAAGCCCGGCGCGCAAGTGATCCGGCAGGTTCCTTGTGCCAACAATCACAGAGATCGCGGCGATTATCAACCTTTGTGCGGTGCATTCGAAAAACTTCATGCGCGATCCGGTTCCCGATGATCGAAACCGGTAGGCCGGGGGCAGATCGGGGGCAGGCCGGAGGCACAGTGGGGCCGGATCGGGGTAGTTGGGTTTTACGACTCGGTGTTGCGGTAAATGATTGATTGCGATGGCTTTGCCTGTGGATAACTTGCCAGAACTGGGGCCGGTTTCGGGATCAAAGTCGCGTCGTTCGGGGGATGCCGATAAATCCGTACCTAAATGATTATTTTACCTGCGGTTTGTATCGTCTAAAGGATAATTTCCTGCTGTCTGTTGCGTGGCAGCAATCGGGGCTATGATGGCCCGACGCGATAAGGAATGGCAGGATTTCTATCGCAGGGGTAGGGCTCTGGATTTAGAAAAAAATTGAACCAGTGCGCTAAATTCCTGAAAGGACAAGTAATATTTTTGTGCAACGCAGCGAGGTTTTTTCTGGAACAGGTAGTGAAGATAGGCTATTTGCCTGCCATACCGTTGTGCCGCAGTGCATGCGGGTTTAAAAATCAGGTTTGTCTGATGTTGTGTTGTGATCCTGATGGCGTGCCGATTTATGGTTGAGTCATCACGGCATGCCTTTTCGATGAACGAACAACCCGTTATGTTCGTAAATGTCGATGGTCACGATGTGGCTTTCCTTTGGACAAATTGCCTTGAGATGTAATGCGAGGGGGCAGATTCGCATGTCGATCAAGATGCTGTTTCCCATTCTTTTGCTGGGATTGGCAGTTCTGACCGGACTGGATAGTGCCGCGCTTGCCGCGGTTGGTCAGCCTGAGCCATGGCAACTGGGTCTTCAGCACCCGGTTTCGCCGGTGGCTGTACAGGGCCATGATTTCTTTATTCTTCTGACATGGCTGATGACCGCCGTTACGGTGATCGTCCTGCTGTTGTTGCTTTATGTTCTTTTCCGCTTTAGCCGGAAACGCAATCCCGTCCCGTCCAAGACCACCCACCATACGCTTCTTGAAATCGTATGGACCGTGGCGCCGGTACTGATCCTTCTGATCATTGCGATCCCGTCGTTCCGTCTGCTGTATTATGCAGATCACGTCGAAGATGCCGATATGACGCTCAAGATCATCGGCAAGCAGTGGTACTGGACGTATGAATATCCCGACAATGGCAATTTCACGTTCGATTCCCTTATGATCGACGAGGAAACCGCCGTTGCAGAAGGCAAGATCCGCCTTCTGGATGTGGACAACCCCGTTGTTCTGCCGGTTGACACCAATATCCGCCTGATCATGACATCGGACGATGTGATCCATAACTGGGCCATGCCGTCGCTGTTCATCAAGCTGGATGCCGTGCCGGGCCGCCTGAACGAAACCTGGACCCGCATTCCGGGCGAATATGCAGGCACCACCTTCTATGGCCAGTGTTCGGAACTTTGTGGCGTGAACCACGCCTACATGCCGATCGCGGTGAAAGCCGTGACCATGGAAGAATACGAGGCATGGGTCGCAGAGGCCCAGGAGAAATTCGCGTCGGTTGACCTGCCGTCGGCGGTTTCCGTGGCCTCGGCAGAGTGAGGGAGAGATTTATGGCTCACGCTGACACACATTCGCATGATGATCACATGCCCGGTTTCTTTACCCGTTGGTTCCTTTCGACCAACCACAAGGATATCGGCACGCTTTATCTTGCATTCTCGCTGGTTGCCGGTCTGATCGGCGGGGCGTTCTCGGTCTGGTTCCGTATGGAACTGGCCCATCCGGGCACCCAGATCATCGAAGACCACCAGTTCTTTAACGTTCTGGTCACCGCACATGGCATGATCATGGTGTTCTTTGTTGTCATGCCCGCCATGATTGGCGGTTTTGGCAACTGGTTCGTTCCGATCATGATCGGGGCGCCGGACATGGCGTTCCCGCGTCTGAACAATATTTCGTTCTGGCTGATCGTTCCGGCCTTCGTGCTTCTGATGCTGTCTGCCGTTGTCGGCAGCGGTGCCGGGACCGGCTGGACGGTTTACCCGCCGCTATCGGGCGTGCTGGGCCACCCGGACGCATCTGTTGATATGGCGATCTTTGCCCTGCACCTTGCCGGTGCGAGCTCGATCCTTGGGGCGGTGAACTTCATCACCACCATTTTCAACATGCGCGCACCGGGCATGACGCTTCACAAGATGCCGCTGTTTGCATGGGCGATGCTGGTGACGGCATTCCTTCTGCTTCTGGCGGTGCCGGTTCTTGGTGGCGCGATCACGATGCTTCTGACCGACCGCAACTTTGGCACGGATTTCTTCAATCCGGCCGGTGGCGGTGACCCGATCCTGTACCAGCACCTGTTCTGGTTCTTCGGGCATCCGGAAGTTTACATCATGATCCTGCCGGGCTTTGGCATCATCAGCCACATCATTTCGACCTTCTCGCGCAAGCCGATCTTTGGCTATCTCGGGATGGCTTATGCCATGGTCGCAATCGGTGTTGTCGGTTTCATCGTGTGGGCGCACCACATGTATACCGTCGGCCTTGATGTTGATACGCGTGCCTATTTCACCGCGGCAACGATGGTGATTGCGGTGCCGACCGGGGTTAAGATCTTTTCGTGGATCGCGACCATGTGGGGCGGCTCGATCGAGCTTCGCGCACCGATGCTGTGGGCGATCGGCTTTATCTTCCTGTTCACCGTTGGCGGTGTGACGGGGGTTATCCTTGCGAATTCCGGCATGGATCTGCCGCTGCACGATACCTATTTCGTGGTGGCGCATTTCCACTATGTGCTGTCGCTGGGGGCCGTGTTCTCGATCTTTGCGGGCTTCTATTACTGGTTCAGCAAGATGTCGGGTTACGAGATTTCCGATCTCGGCGGTAAAATCCACTTCTGGCTGTTCTTTATCGGTGTGAACCTGACCTTCTTCCCGCAGCACTTCCTGGGGCTGGCCGGCATGCCGCGTCGTTATGCCGATTACCCGGATGCGTTTGCGGGCTGGAACCTGGTTTCATCCTATGGCGCGTATCTTTCGTTCGCGGCGACGATCTTCTTTGTCGGGCTGGTGGCGCATGCCTTCATCCGTGGCAAAAAGGCCGAAGCCAACCCATATGGCGAAGGTGCGGATACACTGGAATGGACCGTCAGCTCGCCGCCGCCGTTCCATACCTTTGACGAACTGCCGCGCATCAAGTAATTGATCCGATCTTGCGTTCCCCGCCGTGACCAGCCGGTCCCGGCGGGGAACATACGACCGCCCCGAGAAAAGAAGACCAGAATTACATGACCAAGCAGGCCGCCCAGCAGACCCTTGCAATCGATAACATCGCCGCATTACCGGTATCGGAAGTGCGCGACTATATTGCGTTGCTGAAACCCGGTGTGATGACCCTTGTGGTGTTCACCGGTGCCGTGGGTCTATTGATTGCACCGGGAACGCTTCATCCGTTTCTGGCGCTGGTTGCGATTGCCTGCATTGCCGTTGCCAGCGGTGCGGCGGCATCGATCAACATGTGGTATGACCGCGATATCGACATCCACATGAAACGCACCCAGAACCGCCCGATCCCGGCCGGCCGCGTGCCCGCCGACGAGGCGCTTTCGCTGGGGATTGCGTTATCCATCCTTTCCGTGACCGTCATGGCGGTTGCGATCAATTTTGCCGCCGCCGCCCTTCTGGCGGTGTCGATTGCGTTTTACGTGTTCGTTTACACCATGTGGCTGAAACGCAGCACGCCGCAGAATATCGTCATTGGCGGTGCCGCCGGGGCATTCCCCCCGATGATCGGCTGGGCGTCGGTGACCGGCGGGATCGATATCAATTCGATTGCGCTGTTTCTGATTATCTTCATGTGGACGCCGCCGCATTTCTGGGCGCTGGCACTGTTTCGCTGTGGCGATTATGCCAAGGTCGGCGTTCCGATGATGCCGGTCGTTGCCGGTGAGGCCGCGACCAAGAAGCAGATGCTGATCTATACGATCCTGCTGCTGCCGATCACGCTTGTGCCGGTTGCGACCGGGTTGCTGGGCGTGTTTTACGGTGTGACGGCGGTTCTGACCGGTTTGTGGTTCCTGCGCCATGCGGTTCGTGTGCTGCGCAATGCCGAGGAAAAGGCACCGCACAAGATGTTCGGATATTCGATCCTTTATCTGTTCGTCCTGTTTGGTGCGATGGTCGCCGATGTCTGGATCAAAGGATATCTGGCATGACCGAACCGAAAATGGGCAAAGCCGAGCTGGATGCGTTTTACGCCAAGCGGCGCAAGAAGAACTGGGCGTTTCTTGCCATTCTTGGCGGGCTGGCGGTCCTGTTTTTCGCCATCACCATTCTTAAGATGAGCTAGGGCATATATGGCTGATCAGAAGCATGCGGACAAAACAAAGGCGCGGAACAAGCGCGTATTGCTGAGTTGTGTTGCCATTGTTGGCGGCATGATTGGTCTGTCCTATGCCTCGGTCCCGCTTTATGCGCTGTTCTGTCAGGTGACGGGATATGGCGGCACCACACAGGTTGCCACCGATGCGCCGCGCGATGTTTCGGAAAAGACGATCAAAATCCGGTTCAATGCCGATGTGAATTCCCGCCTGCCGTGGCAGTTCAAACCCGAACAGCGTGAAATCACCGTGAAGCTGGGCGAGGACAACCTTGCCTATTACATGGCCGAAAACATGTCGGTCAAACCGGTGACCGGCCAGGCGCTTTACAATGTAACGCCGCTTAAGGCCGGGCAGTATTTCAGCAAGATCGCCTGTTTCTGTTTTGACGAGCAGACGCTTGAACCCGGTCAGCGCGTGGATATGCCGGTCAGTTTCTATGTCGATCCGGCGATTGCAGAAGACCCGAATACCAGAGACGTGAAGACCATTACCCTGTCCTATACTTTCTATAAGACCGAGGCATCGGTTGAAGGTCCGGGCGGGGATAAAGGAAAAGGAGGCTAGGGCCTGACCGGTTGGCAGGTTCCGCGTTTCCAATGAAGAGAGCTTTGAAGGTTTCATTTGTGAGGATTGAGGGGGGCGAGGAATGAGTGATCACGCTCAGAAACATCCGTTCCATCTGGTAGACCCGAGCCCGTGGCCGTTGGTGGCCGCGTTGTCTGCGGGACTGTTTACCGGTGGCATGGTCATGTTCATGCATTCGGATCGTGCGCCGACAGATTTCTGGCTGGCCGGACTTGGACTGGCGGGCATCCTGTTCGTGATGTTCCGCTGGTGGAGCAACGTGATCAGCGAGTCCACCATCTACCATAACAAGGTTGTGCAGATCGGCTTGCGGTACGGCATGTCGCTGTTTATCGCGTCCGAGGTGATGTTCTTTGTCGCCTTCTTCTGGGCGTTCTTCCACAACGCGTTCATTATTTTCAGCCCCGGTGTGACCGAATGGCCGCCCGCAGGTGTCGAAGTTCTTGATCCGTGGGATTTGCCGTTCCTCAACACCCTGATCCTGCTTCTGTCGGGCTGCACCCTGACCTGGGCGCATCATGGCTGCCTTGAAGGCAAGAAAAAGGACATGGTGCAGGGGCTGGCGATTACGGTTGCCCTTGGCGTCATCTTCCTGGGCCTGCAGGCTTATGAATACAGCCATGCCGCATTCGGCTTTGCCGATGGCATTTATTCGTCGACCTTCTACATGGCGACCGGTTTCCACGGTTTCCACGTGTTTGTCGGCACCGTGTTCCTTGCGGTCTGCCTTGTGCGGGCGATCAAGGATGGCTTTAAACCCGACCATCATTTCGGTCTGGAAGCCGCCGCATGGTACTGGCATTTCGTTGACGTTGTCTGGCTGTTCCTGTTCTTTGCCGTTTACATCTGGGGCGGCGAATAAAGGATACCGGTCAGCCAATGACCATGGATTACTATCCAGCACTTTCCCCCATCCGCACCGGGCTGGCATGCAAATGCCCCCGCTGTGGCGGGGGAAAGCTGTTTTCGGGCTTTCTGAATGTTCGCGAAAGCTGTTCGCAATGCGGTCTTGATCTTCGCGGTCATGATGCCGGTGATGGCCCGGCCGTTTTTATCATCTTCATTCTCGGTTTTATCGTGGTGCCGATGGCGCTCTGGGTCGAGATGACCTATATGCCGCCTTTGTGGCTGCATGCGGTGTTATGGTTCCCGACCATCATCGGGGTAACACTGGCCTTGCTGCGACCGTTAAAAGGCCTCATGGTGGCGCTGCAATATCGCCACCGGTCGACTTCCGAACAGGATTGAATTGAATAGATGCCGCTTCTGACGACACGCCCAAGCCCCGCGATCAAAATCTGTGCCGGTCTTGCCCTTGTGATCCTTCTGGGACTTGGGTCCTGGCAGGTGGATCGCCTGTTCTGGAAACAGAACCTGATCGCGGAACGCCAGGCGCAGGCGACCCAGCCGCCTATTGCCGTGCCGACAGATGTTGCGCCCGACCCGGCGATGGCATTCCGGGCCGCCTATGCCGAAGGCCATTTCCTGAACGATCAGGAAATGTATCTGATGGCGCGGACCCGGCGGGGCAATATCGGGTTTCATCTGATCACGCCGCTTGAACAGGAAGATGGCCGGATCATTCTGGTCAATCGCGGCTGGGTGCCGCAGGATTTTCGCGATCCTTCGACACGGCCCGACAGCCTGATTGAGGGCAATGTCCGGGTAACCGGCGTGCTGCGCCTGCCGCAGACCCGCCACTGGGTCCAGCCGGAAAACGAACCGCTGGAAAACCAGTGGTTCTTTGTCGATGTCGATGCGATGGCCGAGGATAGCGGGGCCGATCTTGCCAGTCGGTATTATCTTGAGCTTGATGAAACGGAAATCCCTGGCGGGTTGCCGATAGGTGGTCAGGCCAAGATTGATCTTCCGAACAATCACCTTGAATATGCGATCACATGGTACAGCCTTGCGCTTTCGCTGATTGTGATCTTTATTCTTTATCACCGCCGCCCGCAGAAAGATGACGCCGAAAGCTGATCCCTTCTGACGATATTTCCAGCCGCTCTTTGCGCAACGCTGCCCGATACCGGTTGCGGCGTTTCGTTTGCCCGGTTTGCCAGATTTTTCCGGTTCCGCCGAACAGGAGTTCCCATGACTGACGCCTATAAATCGCTTGAAGCCCGTTTTCGCCGGATCAATGTTCTGTCCGATATCGGCGGCATGCTGCATTGGGATATGGCGGCGATGATGCCCAATGGCGGGGCCAATGCCCGGTCCGAGCAACTGGCGACCCTTGATGTCATGGCAAACGAACTGATCAATGCACCCGATATGGGCGATCTGATCGAGGTGGCCGGGGGTGAAAACCTTGATGCGTGGCAGAAGGCCAATCTGGCGGAAATGAAACGCAACTGGGTGCATGGCACGGCGGTGCCGTCCGATCTGGTGGAGAAAATGTCACTGGCGGCGACGTCGTGCGAGGTCGCGTGGCGCGGTGCGCGGGCGGATAATGATTTTGCCGGGCTTTTGCCGAAACTTCAGACCGTTCTGGACCTGTCGATCGAGGCAGGCAAGGCCAAGGCCGAGGCGCTGGGCACGTCGGTTTATGATGCGTTGCTGGATCAGTATGATCCGATGATGCGGTCAGATCGGATCGATAGCCTGTTTGCCGAACTTGAAGCGTTCCTGCCGTCCTTTACCGCCCAGGTGATCGAACGCCAGAAATCCGAGGAAGCGCCGATCAGTCCGACCGGGCCGTTCCCGATACCGGTTCAGAACAAGGTCGGCCTTGATCTGATGAAGGCGGTCGGTTTTGATTTCGAGCATGGCCGTCTGGATATTTCGCATCATCCGTTCTGTGGCGGCATTCCCGATGATGTGCGCATCACGACGCGCTATGACGAAAATGATTTCACATCGGCGATCATGGGGGTTCTGCATGAAACCGGCCATGCGATGTATGAACGCGGATTACCCGGCGCGTGGCGCAATCAGCCGGTCGGCAAGGCACGCGGCATGACCATGCATGAAAGCCAGTCGCTTCTGGTGGAAATGCAGGCCAGCCGGTCGGAAGAATTCCTGACCTATGCCGGGCCGGTCTTCAAGGCGGCATTCGGGGGCGATGACGGGGCGTGGACGGCCAGCAACCTGCATCGGCTTTATACCCGTGTCGAGCCGGGCCTGATCCGTGTGGATGCGGACGAGGTGACATATCCGGCGCATGTGATCCTGCGGTATCGGTTGGAGCGCGCCCTGATCGAAGGCGACATGAAGCTTGCCGATCTGCCGGGTGCCTGGAACGAGATGATGGGCAAGTTGCTGGGCATTACGCCGCCCGATGACAAGGATGGCTGCATGCAGGATATCCATTGGCCATCAGGTGCGTGGGGATATTTCCCGACCTATACGCTGGGTGCGATGGCCGCCGCCCAGATTTTTGCCGCGGCGAAAAAGGCCCGGCCGGAAATCCCTGCGGCACTGTCGCGTGGTGATTTCAGCCCCTTGATGGGGTGGCTTGGCGAAAATATCCATGGCAAGGCATCGAGCAAATCAACCGACGAGATTCTGATTGAGGCAACCGGTCAACCGCTTGGCGTGGCGGCCTTCAAGGCCCATATGGAAAACAGGTATGGCGGGTGAAACTGATTGATTGGCGGTACTTATCTGCTAGCATCAATCATCCTTCCGGCACAGGTGACGGCAGGCATCAGGCCCCACATCAGGATATTTTGATTTAATGTCCATTTTCCCGGAAGCGTCATGGGAATAACCGACGGCAACAAGAAAGTCATGGACCGGCATGTTTATGCCGCCGGTCAGGTCATTTTTCGGGAAGGAAAACCGGGAAGTGCGGCCTTTGTCGTGCAGGAAGGCCGGGTTGAAATCTATAAGACCATGAATGGCGACGAAGAAGTCATTCTGGGCAGGATAGAAGCCGGGGGCCTGTTTGGCGAGTTGGCGCTTGTCGATAACGAGCCGCGCATGGCATCGGCGCGCGCCTGCGAACGGACGGTGCTGATTGCGATCAATCGCCAGATGTTCGAGAAAAAAATGGCGGCGTCCGACCGCTTCATCAAGGCGGTCCTGCGGATTCTTTTGAATAACTATCGCACCGTGGTGCGCCGTGCCGCCGTGGCCGAGGCCAAGCTCAAGGAACACGGGATCACGCTTGATTGACAGGCTGTCATTCCAGCCGGTTACGCGATATTGCGCAAAGCACGCCTGATCTGCCTGATTGACCCTTGACTATGGCGGCTGTTCCCCTCACTAACTTTCGGTTTGGAGTGTCTTTGTCCGTTAGGGACAAAGTCGCCTGAATGTTGTGAAAGCCCAGTTCAGGAGCACAGGTCGTTGCGTTATGTCAGCACGCGGGGAACCGCGCCCGTTTTGCAGTTTGATGATGTCCTTTTGGCCGGTCTGGCCCGTGATGGTGGATTGTATGTGCCCGAAAGCTGGCCGACCTTCACTGCGGATGACATCCGTGCGCTGCGAACCCTGACATATGCCGAAGTTGCCTATAAGGTGATCCAGCCCTTTACGACCGGTTCGGTCGATGATGATGCGCTTAAGACCATCCTTGAAGAAACCTATGCCGGGTTTGATCACGAAGCCGTCGCACCGCTTAAGCAGCTTGGTGCCAATGACTGGGTGATGGAGCTTTTCCATGGTCCGACGCTGGCGTTCAAGGATTATGCGTTGCAGGTGGTTGGGCGCCTGTTTGACCATGTTCTGGCCAAGCGCGGCGAACGCATCACGATTGTCGGTGCGACATCGGGTGATACCGGGTCAGCCGCGATTGAAGCCTGCCGGGATCGGGAAAACATCGATATTTTCATCCTGCATCCCAAAGGCCGCGTTTCCGAAGTCCAGCGTCGCCAGATGACGACCATCCTGTCGGACAATGTGCATAACATCGCGGTCGAGGGATCGTTTGATGATTGCCAGGACCTGGTGAAGGCATTGTTCAATGATCATGCGTTCCGCGACGAGGTCGGGCTTTCGGCGGTCAATTCGATCAACTGGGCGCGCATCATGTGCCAGATCGCCTATTATTTCTGGGCGGGCGTGCAGCTTGGCTCGCCGGAACGCGAAATGTCGTTTTCGGTGCCGTCGGGCAATTTCGGCAATGTCTATGCCGGATATGCCGCGATGCAGATGGGGCTTCCGATCAAGCAGTTTGTGGTCGGGGCCAACCGCAACGACATTCTCGCCCGCTTTTTCGAAAGCGGGGTTATGAAGATGGAAGGTGTCGAGCCGTCCATCAGCCCGTCGATGGATATTCAGGTCAGTTCGAACTTCGAACGGTTGATGTTTGACCTTTATGATCGTGATGGCCTTGCGATTGCCGGGATGCTGACCAAGTTCCGCGAAACCGGGGTCATGGAAATGTCGCAGGGGCAGTTTGCCCGTGCACAGGAACATTTCGACGGTTATCGGCTGAGCGACGATGAAACCCGGGCGGCGATCAGGGATGTGCTGGCGACCAGTGGCGAGCTTGTCGATCCGCATTCGGTGATCGGCATCGTCGCCGGGCGTCACTGCAATCGTGACAAATCGGTTCCGATGGTGGCGTTGGCGACCGCACACCCGGCGAAGTTCCCGGATGCGGTCAAACAGGCATCGGGGATTTATCCGGACTTGCCGGCACGGCTGTCTGACCTATATGACCGGCCAGAGAAGGCCGAAACCATGTCCAATGATGTCAGCGCCCTGATGGCGCATGTTCGCGCAAAGCGACGTGCGGCCTGATGACGTGCGATTTCGGACATGATGTGAAACACAGGAGTATAACCATATGACAGTCGAGCTTACCCGGCTTGACAACGGGATGATCGTTGCGACCGACCGCCTTGAGCATGTGCAATCCGTGGCACTTGGTGCGTGGGTTGATGTGGGTGCGCGTAACGAGACGCCTGAAATCAACGGCATTTCCCATATGCTTGAACATATGGCGTTCAAAGGTACGCGGCGGCGCAGCGCGCTTCAGATTTCCGAGGAAATCGAGAATGTCGGCGGGCAGATGAATGCCTATACCTCGCGCGAGAATACGGCCTATTACTGCAAGGTCCTGCATGAAGATCAGGAACTGGCGATTGATGTGATTGCCGACATTTTGCAGAACTCGACCCTTGATGCGAAGGAACTTGAACGCGAACGTCAGGTGATTTTGCAGGAAATCGGGCAGGCCAATGACACGCCCGATGACATCATTTTCGACTATTTCCAGGAAACGGCCCTGCCCGATCAGGCGCTTGGCCGGTCGATCCTTGGCAGTCCGGAAAATGTATCGTCGCTGTCACGTGATGATCTGTTTGATTTCATGTCACGCCGTTACAGCCCGAAACGCATGGTGTTTTCGGCATCGGGCAAGGTTGATCATCAGCAGATTGTCGATCTGGTGTCGTCGAAATTCGATAACCTTCCGACGCATGAAGACCATGAAATGGAAGCCCTTCGCTATGAAGGCGGCAACCGGATCGAGCAGCGCGACCTTGAACAGGTGCATGTGATTTTCGGTCTGCCGACGGTGTCTTATACCGATGACAGTTTCTATGATCTGCAGGTGTTCAACACGTTGCTGGGTGGCGGCATGTCTTCGCGGCTGTTCCAGGAAATCCGTGAAAAGCGCGGATTGGTTTATTCGGTCTATAGCTTCTCGTCACACTATGTCGATGGCGGGCTGTTTTCGATTTATGCCGGCACCGGGCCGAATGACATTGGCGAATTGATGCCGGTGATGTGCGACGAGCTGGTGCGCGCCACGGTCGATTTGACCGAGGAAGAAGTGAACCGGGCGCGAGCACAGCTTAAGGCATCCGTCGTGATGGGCATGGAAAGCAATTCCGGCCGCTGCGAAACGCTTGCGCGCCAGATCCAGATTTTCGGTGGTCCGCAAACCATCGAGGAAATCGTTGCCAAGGTTGACGCGGTTGACCTTGAACGGGTGCGTGCGGCGGGCAAATCGCTTCTGGGCGGTACGCCGACGGTGACGGCCCTTGGGCCGGTTAAAGAAGAGATTAAATTTAACACTCATTTGTTCGGTGGTCTTGATGCTATCAAGGAGTAATGTTCTTCTTGCTATTAAGTCATTTTCAGTTTTAGCCTCATTGTTTGTGTTGGCTTACTTTTATGACTTTAATAATGCTCTCGATTTTTTTTCCGATCTGAATTACTATTTTTTATTTATTTCTCTTTTTTTTATTGTGGGGAATCAGCTCCTAAGTTCTATAAGATTTAAGGTTTCTCTATATATTTTTGGTGTGGATCTTCGGATTGAAGATTCGAATCGAATTAATATTTATTCTTTGATTTCCGGATTTGTGTTCTTTAATTTTTTTGGGCAAAGTTTATCTAGATCTTATTTGATCGGCGGATCTTTAGGTAAAGAGTCCGCATTTTTTTTAACCGCTGTTGAGCGGGCTGTCTCCGTTTCTGTTCTTTTGGTTGCTGCAATATCTTTTTCTCTATTGTGTTTTGGCGGGATGAGTTTTGATAAATCACCTGCTGCAATGATTTTCTTCGTGGTATTTTTTGTTGTTGTTTCTTTAGGTTGCTATTTCTTCTTTTCGCTTTCTGATCGGCAACTGGAAGGGGTTTCGCAGGTTTTCTCCAAACCTGTTGGAGGAGGCCTTTTCTGGATGCTGTTGATCACGATCCTGATGCATCTGTTCATGCTTGCCAGCTACCTGTGCCTGATTATTGGTGTTGTCGGTGTTGATGGCCTATCGGTCTTTGCTGTTCTAGCTGCTCTTCTGACGATGCTGGGAGCATCTGTGCCAATAAGTTTCGGGGGATGGGGGATAAGGGAGGTTACCGCAGGATTTGCATTTAATGCGGCGTCTTTGCCCCCTGAGCTTGGTGTTGCTGTTGGTGTCGGTGTCGGGCTTCTCACCATTGTTGCACTTGGTGTTAATGCCTGCGGGGTCTGGGTGGGGGAATTATTCCTAAGTTCAAAAAAGAATTCCAAAATACCAGTTTCTGAAACTGGGCGCAAAGACTCCAGAGTTTTTATCTCAGCTCTGGCTTGGGTTTTGCCGGTATTTATTTTTGTCTTGGTGATGGTTCAGCTGCCAGTCCCTGTCGGCGTTGGTAAACTTACAGTAAATCTTGCAGATCCAGTTGTTATTGTTTGCGGAATGACATTTATATTTGTCTTTTCACAACGAAAAATGTGGTCGAGATCCTGGGAGGGGGATTTCTGTGGTCACGCGCTGATTGGAATAATATTTGTAATATGTTCGGGATTTCTGATTGGTTATTTTCAGCATGGATTTTTAAGTTGGGCTTTTTACAATAGATTTATCGGAGCTGGTCTTTTAGGGCTTTACTTCGTTTCCGGAATGGCTTTGTCGTCTTTCTGGGGGCAGGATGGCATAATTTATATTGCAAGATTACTTGCTATTTCAGTGTTGATCATGCTGCTTTGTGAGTATTTCGCACGAATATTCTTGCAGCATGAAAGCATATACGTATTGGGATGGGCATTCCGCCGGTGGTTTGGATTGTTCGGGAATCCCAACGCATATGCATTTTTCCTGGTTTGCTGCTTCCCGATCGTGTTTATTTTTTCAGAAGTCGGCAAATCTTGGGGGCAGAAGTTTATTTCATATGTCCCAGCGGCAATTTTTTTGGTGGGTATTTATTACACCGGATCAAGAGCAGCTTTTGTGGCAATGGTTGTTGTCGTTTCCTTTTTGAGTTTTTCTTATTGGAGAAAAATGATCCCGACATTCGTTCTTGCGTTTATCTTGGTCGGGATTTTAAGCGTCTCCCGGGAGATAATATATTTCTTCTATGATGGAGCGGTTGTTCCTCATGTTGCGCAAGATCTGATTGGCAGCGGGTTTGCCGCAGTGCAGGACGACAGAATGACCAGTCTGCGTGAGGGGTGGAAGCTGTTTCTGAATTCTCCGATTTGGGGAGCAGGGTTGGGCGGGTTTTATTATCAGCAAACGAATGCCGGTATGCCTTTGGTCATACACAATTCTTTCCTATGGGTTTTGGCTGAGTTTGGCCTTCTGGGCTTCATTATTATTTTCGGCCCAATCGGTATGTATGCTGTTAAGAACCTGGTTAACCTTACCTGGTGCAAAAATGACAGGATGTATGCTTTGTTGGCCACTCTCTTTGGCGCATCCATTATTGGTCTGGCTCATGAAATAATGTACCAAAGGATACTGTGGCTTCTTTTGGGAGTCCTTCTGACCAATGCTTTACCCAAGGAAGCTATAGAAAAACACTCTATCCCGAGGTCATGACCAGATTATCTTGATCAAGCTTGGCCACAAGTTCCGCAAAGATTGTTGCGAATGTCCGGTTGCCTTACACAGCGATATGATCGTTTTGATCCCTGACAATAGAGGTTTCGGTGCATTACGCATTTGATATCGGCGGATCGAAAATCGAATTCGGGGCGTTTGACGCCAGTGGCGACATTCTTTCCCAGATCAAGGTGCCGACACCCGCGCAGGATCGCGATGCCTTTGTCGCGGCGATTGCCGGGCTGATTGTCGATGCCGACCGCGAATTTGGCGAGGATGCCGATATCGGCATCAGCTTTGCCGGGGGGCTTGACCCCAAGACCGGGGCGGTGATTTCGGCCAATATCCCGGCGATCAAGGGATGGCCGTTTGGCCCGGAGCTTTCGAAAATCCTCAATCGTGATGTGCGGGTCGCCAATGATGCCGATTGCTTTGCGCTTGCCGAGGCACGCGGCGGGGCGGCCAAGGGCGCGCGAACGGTTTTTGCCATCATCCTTGGTACCGGGGTGGGCGGCGGCATTGTTGTTGACGGGCAGTTCATTGGCGGTCGCAGCGGCATTCGCGGCGAATGGGGCCATGGCAATGATGTTTCCGGTGCGCTGATCCGCCATGGGCTTGCGGGTGTTGTGTGCGGCTGTGGCCGGAACGGGTGCCTTGATGCCTGGGGCGGGGCGCGCGGGCTTGAACGGATTTACGGGCAGATTGCAGGGCTTGGTACCGGGCTTGGTGCTGGACTTGGCGCCGGGCAGGAACGGCCAAGTTACGAGATCACCGATGGCTGGCAGGGCGGGGATGCGATGGCAAGCCGCGCGGTGGAGATTTTTGTCGATCTGATCGCGGGGGAGCTTGCATTGATGGTCAATGTGCTTGACCCCGATTGCGTGCCGGTCGGCGGCGGGCTGGCTTCTGAAAGCCGCCTGATCGCGATGATCGACGACGCGGTGCGGGCACGGGTTCTCGGCCGCTATGACGCGCCCTTGGTGGTGCCGGGCCATTATAGCCGCGATGGCGGGCTTCGCGGGGCGGCGATGCTGCATCTTCTGGCTGGCGGGGCGGGTGTATGACAACCGCAAAAAAGCCGCTTCTGGAAATCTGTGTTGAAAGTTTTGACGATGCGATGGTGGCCGCGCGCGCCGGGGCGGATCGCATTGAATATTGTTCGGCCCTTGCGGTCGGCGGGGTGACGCCAAGTGCCGGGGCGATGGCCTCTTTGCGCGATATTCCCGTGCCCTGCCGGGTGATGATCCGGCCACGGCCCGGCGATTTCATCTATGGCGCGTCTGACGTGGCGATCATGAAACGCGACATCGCCCTTGCCCGCGACCACGGGGCAGAGGGGATCGTGATTGGCGCGGCAACGCCGGACGGGCGGCTTGATCGCGACATGCTGGCCGATCTTCTGTCCGTGGCGGGCGGGCTTGGCGCGACATTGCATCGGGTGTTTGACGCGGTGCCCGATCCGTTTGACGCGCTTGAAGGTGCCATCGACCTTGGCTTTGACCGTATCCTGACATCGGGCCAGCAGCCAACCGCCGAACAGGGAGCGGACATGATTGTACGCCTGATCACACAGGCAGACGGGCGGATCACGATTCTGCCCGGATGCGGTATCACGCCGGAAAATGCGGCCAAATTGCTGCGCACAACCGGGGCAACGGAACTGCACGCATCGTGCAAGAAAGCCATCCCGGCGGGGGACGGTTACGCCGCCGGACGGGTCGCCACCGATGGGGATATCGTGCGGGTGCTTAAGGTGCTGATGGCGTCATTCACTGCGTCGTAATGGGGGCGAAACCCAGTTCGTCCACGAGCACTTGAAATTGCTTGGTATCGAAATTCTACGGGGATGTTTACTCGGATATAGAGGGATAATCCTTCCGAATGCGATCGGCTATTTTGGAGGCAAGGATTTTATTGCCGTTACCTGAGAGATGCGATCCCTTATCAAGAAAATAGACTTGATCTGGTGGCAGAGCCTGCGACAGGTCGATTAACTCAGGGATATTCAGTTCCAGCAGGGCCTTATAGTGAAGGCTGAATACATGTTGCTTCGTCGTCAAATGGGCACCAAATTCGCCAACATTCAATAGATTTTCGTTGTTGCTGAAACCATCATATGGCGTTGGTAAATATACAATATAAAATGGAATGCCCTGCTCTCTGGCGAAATTTACAGCATTTTTAACTGCTATTATCGACTGTTCTACGGCTATTTCTTGATTTATTTTTGTATCGCAAATAAAATCATCATATTCTTTGTTTTTACTTAAGAATTTTTTGTATAAGTTGTAATAAAAATTTTTGCTGTCATGGTTAATGTTTTTTACATTTCGTATGTTGTATTGTGCGTGGCAATTTAATCCTATGTCTGTGCTGGCGCCGGAGATAATTACAAGGTCCGGTTTTGGGTTTTTCTTGTCTAATAAATGCCAGCGCAATGTATTACCTGCCAGATTTTGTGCCAATCCGGCATAATTTTCTACCCGCGTGTTTACCAGATTCCGTTCAAGGTGAGCAGACAATGTCTGATGATCCGCAATTCGGTAGCCCCAAGCTGGCGACGATCCCAGAAGAAACACTGTTGATTTTACATTCTGAGGTAAGGGTTGCCCGTTAGAGCGCATGCCATCGGCTGAAATGTTGATGCCCGGGGAATGGTGTTCCTTCAAGACACCCTCGATACCGGGTATTCGCAAAACGGGCAAAGCAGGCAATTTCTCTATGACATCATTTACAGAGCCGGGCTCTATTTGAGCTGGTCTTTGCAGTTCAGTAAATTTTTTTGTTAATACCGATGTAGAATGTTCGACGATCGGGATCATAATATCAAGAAAGCCGCCGATCAGGCATAGAACAATGAAAAATTGGAACAGCCGTGTTGAGACCAGATAGATTCCATTTTTTACCCGGGCTGTTATTTTCATTTTAATCCGCTTCCTGATGAATATGGTAATCGCTTGCTAGTGACGGGTTTTGGTCTGTCTTTTTTAGCACGCAGTTGCCAATGACGAGCCGATCCATGCCGGTGGCCATGAAACAGCGAAACGCCTCTGCCGGGGAAGCGACAATCGGCTCTCCTCGGACATTGAAGCTGGTGTTAATCAGAACCGGGCAGCCGGTTTTCTGTTTAAATGCATCAAGCAGCGCGTAATAACGTGGGTTGCTTTCGTGTCGAACAGTCTGAATCCGGGCGGAAAAATTTGTGTGTGTGACCGCAGGAATGTCACTACGTTGAATATCCTGATATTCTAGGCCGTGACGCGTTTCCGCTTCTTCTGCGGAGATTTTACGGTGTTTCTTTGCAACTGTCGTTACCAGCATCATGTAAGGGGAATCAGGTTGAGGCATATCAAACCAATCCGCCGCGTCCTCTGCCAGAACGCTGGGTGCAAACGGGCGGAAGCTCTCGCGGAACTTGATCTTTAGATTAAGCTTTTTCTGCATTGCCGGATCACGCGGATCGCCGAGGATGGAACGTTGCCCCAGCGCGCGCGGACCGAATTCCATCCGGCCCTGAAACCAGCCCGTTACTTCTCCGTCTGCGAGAGCTGCTGCCGTATCCTGCCAAAGATCGTCGTCCGGCATTACCAAGAACTTTGCCCCTGCACGGGTCAATGTGTCTTCGATCTCGCTCTGGGAAAACTCCGGGCCGAGGGCGCAGGACGCCATGGCATCTGGCTTTCGCACGCTACGTGGGGTTTTGAGGTGCAGGTGAGAGGCTGCCAAGGCAGCGCCAAGAGCTGCGCCGCTATCCCCGGAAGCTGGCTGGATCCAGATATTCTCGAAGATTCCTTCCGCCGCAATTTTACCGTTTGCCACGCAGTTAAGCGCAACCCCACCGGCCAGACACAGATTTTTCTGCCCGGTTTCCTTTGCCATGGCGCGGCATATGCGCAGCACCACCATTTCCGTAACATGCTGAATGGATGCGGCTATATCGGCGTGGAACTGCGTGAGCGGTGCTTCTGGGGTACGGGCAGGTTCTCCGAACAATTCAGCGAACCGGGAATTAAACATCTTTAGGTCTGTGCAGTAGCTGAAGTAACGCTGATTCAGGCGGAAACTGCCATCGGGTTTCAGGTCGATCAGGTGATCCAGAATGGTCTGGACAAATCGTGGATGGCCATATGGGGATAGCCCCATCAGTTTATATTCGCCGGAATTGACCTTAAACCCGGCATAGGCTGTAAATGCCGAATAGAGCAGCCCAAGCGAATGTGGAAAATTAATCTCGTGCAGGATTTTCATATCCGCACCGTGACCGATCGCGACCGAAGTGGTCGCCCACTCGCCGACGCCATCCATAGTTAGAACCAGCGCATCGTCAAACGGAGACGGATAAAAAGCCGAGGCAGCATGACTTAAGTGATGCTCGGAAAACAGAAGCTGTTCAGAGGTAAAGCGGTCTGGCGCGATCGCCTGCAATTCCTTCATCAGCAGAGAACGCTGAAATAGTTTCTCCTTCGCCCAGACAGGTAAGCCAACCCGGAAGGTGGAGAACCCCTTGGGGGCGAAGCCAAGATAGGTTTCGAGAATCCGTTCAAATTTCAGGAATGGCTTGTCATAGAAGACGACATAATCGACAGGCATATTCCCGGCCATTTCCAAACAATACTGTGCAGCTTTGGCAGGAAAAGCCGGGTCATGCTTGAGGCGGGAAAAACGCTCTTCCTGTGCCGCGGCCACCACCATTCCATCGCGCACGAGTGCGGCGGAACTGTCATGGTAATAGGCGGATATTCCAAGAATCTGCATGTGAGAAATCAGTAAGGTTTGGTAAAGTCGGTGGTTTCGTTGTCGTGGGACTTCCAGTAGCTGTCGGCAGCCTGATCAAAGTCCTTTGTGACGGAGTGCCGTCCAAAAACCCGCAGAAGAAGCCCCCCGGGCGTGATGACACCATAGTAGATCACAAAAAGTGCAATCTCGCTGATGATGGTGTGCATAACCATGCCAAATCGGGTCCATGCCCGGTTTAGAGGGGATAGTGCGTTTGGAAGGAACGTGGAAAAGCATGCCAGAAGCACAGCTGCTGCTGCAAATATCCAGCGGGGGTCCCCATTATGGCGCAATGGCAGCAGGGCCACGATCATAAAAATTATACACCAGATAAAGCCAAAAACCCTGTTTGTCATCAAGCTACCTGCCTGTCCTGCCAATATGATGAAATGATATTTATTTTAATTGTTGGAGTATGTAAGAAGAACAATAAAATTGTTGCGGATTCAATGGCTTTCTGGCTAATGGATGCAATGGAAAATTTGCGTATTTTGCGGAGGAATGCATGAGGTTTATAGCAGATCTTTTTGGATTTCTGTTCGGCAAAAAATCGCGATTAGTGCTCATCCCGTTTTTTTTACTGATTCTGATATTTTCGGTGCTTTTTGTGGTCCTAGCCAACACCAGCTGGGCTCCGTTTGTATACGCAGTATTTTGATTCATGACGAATAAAAAAACTTTTGCGGGACGGTTTCTGTCTGGTGCAGCGCTGGTTCTGTGCGGTCTGATCCTTGCCTGTGGCGCGGGGGAAGGCTTGGTACGGCTCGCCACGGCGGATCAGAAAAACTATCTGGTCGAAATGTGGCGCTATGCAACGCTGCTGAAGCAGAAAAGTGATGATCCGGCTGTTGGGCACGAACACATCCCGGGTACCTCCGCCCGGCTACAGGGGGTTGAGGTTTCGATCAATTCCCTTGGTATGCGCGGACCAGAGGTCGACCTTGCCACGCGAGGGAAAAACCGGGTCGTGATCATCGGGGATTCCGTTGCTATGGGTTGGGGTGTGCCGGAAGAAGACACGCTGCGCGGCCAACTTGCAGATCGTCTCGGGCCAAATGCCGAAGTGATGACAACGGGTGTCGGCAATATGAACATGTCGCAGATCGTTGCGCACTGGCTGCACTATAGTCCCAAAATTGATCCCCAGACTGTCGTTATGCTCGCCACGGCGCGTGCACCGATCATTCAAAAATCAGATCATGCCGGTTGGCTGGTGCGTCATAGCCAACTGTATGCCCTGATCGTCTCGTTTATAGAAATGGCTGCCAGCAACAGCACGGGGGAGCAAGAGCTTGTCGATTCCTACCGAGCTGTCTGGACCGAAGGGCCTGGCATGGCGGCAATGGATGCGGCGATGGACCGGCTTAAGCTGGATCAGGAAAGGCGGGGGTATCGCGTCGTTATTCTTCTGGTGCCCGAGCCCCACAGTTTTGATCCCTATCGTTTCGATTTTATCAATCAGGTCATGGCTGCAAAGGCAAAAGAACGGGATTGGATATTTATTGATCCCGTGCCAGTGATGAAATCTGCTCCGGCCGAGAAATACTGGGTGGCATCAAATGATGTGCATGCGAATGCTAAAGCCTTTGAAATTTTTACCGATCTTCTAGTGCCAGAACTAACCATCCCGAAGGACTAAGCAGCGATGCTGTTTCAATTGCCATCGTTTCTGATTTTCTTCGTGGCGTTCTGCGTTTTGTTCGCGTTCTGTCCTAAACGTCTACGACTGGTTTTTGTCACTCTGGCCAGCCTGTTTTTTTATGCGTGGTGGTATCCGCCCTATCTTCTTTTGCTGGTTGGCATGGTGGTCGGGTGCTGGCTGCTTTTACAGCTGATATGGCATGATAAACGCTGGTTGCCGGTGTCGCTCGTTATCTCGTTTATGCCGTTGGTGCTATTCAAATACACCGATTTTCTTCTCGGCTCGGTGGCGACGATGACAGGACTTTCTACACCTCGCCTTGACTGGACCTTGCCGCTGGCCGTTTCGTTTGTAACCTTCTCCGTCGTCAGCTACATGGTGGATACGGCGCAAAAGCCTGAGAAAACCCCACCAAGATTCTGGCCAACTGCTGTCTATGTGACCTTCTTTCCTCATCTGATCGCCGGGCCTATCTTGCGGGCTCATCACATTTTGCCACAACTGCCACAACTGAGGTTGGATCGCTCCGCCTTTGTGCCAAATCTTGCCCTGTTCGCAACAGGTATGCTGAAGAAAGTGTTGGTGGCAGATCCAGTCGGGGCTTTTGTTGATCAAGCCTATGCGGGGCATGCCACACTTTCCGGTTGGGAAGGATTGGCCGCCATATTTGGTTTTGCGATACAGATTTACTGTGATTTCTCTGCTTATTCCGACATGGCGATCGCACTTGCCGGGATGCTGGGCATTTCCTTTCCGGAGAATTTTCGCTCGCCTTATGCCTCAACCTCGCTAACCGAAGTTTGGCGGCGATGGCACATGACCCTTAGCTTCTGGTTGCGCGATTATGTGTTCAAGCCTCTGCATTACCGTCTGCATAAGTATGCCCGCCATCTATCGATCATCCTGACCATGACGGTATCGGGTCTTTGGCATGGGGCGGCGTGGACATTTGTTCTCTGGGGGCTTCTCCATGGCTTGATCATGTTTGCCGAGAACGCAACCGGATATTCCCGTTATGCGAATAAAGTCCGCGGTTGGCAGGCTGGCCTTTGCGTAGCTGGGACTTTTCTGATCTGGTCTTTTTTGGCCGTCATTTTCCGCTCACCGAACTTGTCTGTGGCCTATGATGTGGCCATCGGGAGCTTTACCCGAGGCGGTTGGAGCATCTGGGCAGGAGATGCCACGGTGCCGGTGATCTGCGGGATTATCTTGCTGGCGTTGCATCCAGTCGATCAGGTTGCGAAAATTCGCTCAGCCGCCAGCCGCATTCCTGCCCCGCTTCTTGTTCCGGTGCTGCTGGTAATGATTATCGGAAGTTCGGTACTGGCGTCACAGCATCCCCAAAACTTCTATTATTTTGATTTCTAAGGCGGGACTGGCATTCCGGCCAAGGGGGCTGACCAAGGAATAGATCCTAGTTCATTGCACGGTGTCGCCTTGCGGTCATCAAGCTCGAATATGTCCGGCCAGCGAGATACTACCCCGCGCGATGTCAGGGAAAAAATCGCTGCTATCGGTCGTTTTGAAGCAGAAAAAAGAAAACCGCTTTGAGGAAAACCTCAAAGCGGTTTGTCTTGGCTGGGGCGGTAGGATTCGAACCTACGGTACACGATACCAAAAACCGATGCCTTACCACTTGGCCACGCCCCATCAGCGTGTGTGGCGCGGAAAATAGCGTTCCCCGCGCCGGAGTGCAACCCTCTATTTGAACCTTTTTTTGCCGGGGATTTAGGCCGGGAAGGATGCGCCGATTTGTGCGCGTGCGCGATCCTCGGTCGTTTGAATTCCGGTGGCCTGTACCCACCAGTCGGGCTGGCTTTCGGCGATGGCGTTTGACGCACGTTCCGCCTGATTTTCGGTGTCATAAATCGCAAAGCAGGTCGCCCCGCTGCCCGACATGCGGGCCAGCAGACAGCCGTCTTCGCGGGCCAGCGCATTTAGCACGTCACAGATTTCGGGCAATATGCCCGATGCCGGAAGGGTCAGGTCGTTGCGGCATTCCTGAAGGGTGGCAGCAAGCGATGCCCCGCTGTTAAACTTTGCCGTGCGATCCCACAGGTTTTCGTCGGTAAAAGCGGCATCGCGCGCGGCAAAGATTTCAGGCGTTGAAACCGCCTTGCCCGGATTGACCAGCACCAGTGACAGGCTGGGCAATTCCGGCAGATCAATCAGCTTTTCCCCGATGCCCTGCATCAGCACGGTTTTGCCATGCAAACACACTGGCACATCGGCACCGAGTTTAAGGGCGAGTTTTGCAAGGGAGTCGGCCGGAATATCAAGCTGCCAGACCCGGCACAGCACGCGAAGGGCGGCGGCGGCATCCGCCGATCCGCCGCCGATGCCAGATGCGACGGGCAGGTTTTTTTCAAGTGTGAGGTCGGCACCCTGTGTCACATTCGCCTCGGCCCGAAGCAGGCGGGCAGCACGCAGGATCAGGTTGTCTTCGATATTGCCGGTGGCGAGGTCACCCGCCATCGGGCCGGTGATCGACAGGGTGAGTTCAGCATCATCGCGTGCGGTTGCGGTAATCACATCGCCGCAATCGGCAAAGCAGACGAGGCTATCGAGCAGGTGATAGCCGTCATCGCGTTTGCCGGTGACATGCAGGAACAGGTTCAGCTTGGCCGGGGCCGGTTCGGTATGGGTCGAAGACATATGCCCGATATCCCCGATCAATCAGTTTGCGGCAACCGCACCAACAAGGGGTGTTTTGCCTTCAAGCTTGGCCTGAACATCCGCACGCAGTTCTTCGGTCGGGTTGAAGGAAAGCGCACGGTGCCATTGGAAACGGGCTTCGTGGAAGCGGCCGATCTGCCAATAGGCATCGCCCAGATGATCATTGATGGTCGGATCATCGGGTTTGAGTTCAACCGCCTTTTCAAGCTGTTCGACGGCATCGTCATAACGGCCGAGCTTGTAATAGACCCAGCCAAGGCTATCGATGATGTAACCGTCATCAGGTTGCAGTTCGACCGCGCGTTTGAGCATGTCTTCGGCCTGATCGAAGTTTTTGCCCATATCGACCCAGCTATAGCCAAGATAGTTCATGACATAGGGCTGATCGGGTTCAAGTTCGAGCGCCTTGAGGAAGTCGGCCTCGGCCTTTTGCCAGTTTCCGGCGCGTTCATAGGCAATGCCGCGACGATAAAGCAGACGCCAGCCGACAGCATCGGCCCCGCCCAGACGTTCAATCGCCCGGTCATAGGCATTGGCCGCGCCAGCAAAGTCCTGATCAAAGCGGAGGATATCGCCAAGCTGGATCAGGGCATCGGGACGATCCCCGCGTTCATTGACCATGGTTTCGAGCAGGGCAATGGCGTCGTCGGTCTTGCCAAGCTGTTCATAGCTTGAGGCGGCGCGCAGGCGCGCGTTCCAGCTGTGCGGGGATTCGATGGGGATCGATTGATAGACAATGATCGCCGCGTCAAAGCGTTTCTGGATTTCCATGATTTCGCCGACCAGAAGGCGGGTTATGTCATCACCGGGGCGCAGCGACAGCGAAAAGCGCGCCATGAGCAGGGCCGGATCAACCGCGTTTTCCTGACTGAGCAGGGTCGCGATATCAAGATATGCCTCCGCCAGACCCGATGCCGGGGTCACAACCGTGCTGGTTGGTGGTTCACCCTTTGCCAGACGGTCAAGGTGATAGGGCATCGCCAGCGACTGCGGATGGCGATCCATATAGCTTTCATACAAAAGCGATGCCTTTTGCGTCTGGCCTTTGCGTTCGTAGACGGAACCGAGTGCCTCGGCCGCGCGGAGCGGCGCATCGGCCGGATCGCCATAGGCGCTGGCAAGGGCGACTTCGGCGGCGTTCAGGTCATTGAAATAGGCAAGGATCAGGCCACGATGATATTCCGACAGCGGATTGAGCGACCCGTTGCCCTGCAATTCGTTAAGGGCGGCCATGGCGTTTTGCGGCTGATCAAGGCCGGTATAAAGCCATGCCTTGGCGAGCGGCACGATCAGCGATGTGATCCCGCGTTGCGGCAGGGTTGATACGGTATCAAGGGCGGCCTGATAATCCTGATCGCGGATTTCGGCATCCATCACCGCCATCACGGCAAACAGGTCTTCGGGGTTTTCATCGACCAGAACGCGTGCAATCGGTTCCGCGTCCGCAATGCGGCCTTCGGCGATCAGGGCCAGAAAGGCGCGGCGGCGCAGATCATCGTTGCCCGGGTCGATTTCATGGGCGCGCAGCAGATAGCGCGAAGCATAATCCGTGCGGTTTTCGATCTGGGCGGCCTTGCCGGCAAGGAAATTGCCAGAGAAGCTGTTGCTTTGCGGATAATCGAACTCGGCACGGTCGGCGCGCTGCGACATGGTGCCACAGGCCGAAAGGGCAAGAGCCGTCATCGGAATGACGATATTTAACAGATGGCGTTTCAAAAACTTGTCCTGCGTCTGCAATTCGCAACCGGCCGCATTTTTTGCCTTCAATGCGGGCCACTAACTTTTGTTGAGCTAACCCTAACTAGTCGGCAAATATAAGGCAAAACATTTGCCATTTCGCGCAACCGGTCATGCGCCAGCATACGTGATTGTACGATGACTTCCCACAGGTGGTTGCGCAAAGCCAGAAACGTTCTCGTGATGGGTCCTGACCCTAGCAGTAAAGCGGGCGTTTGGCCGGAACATCAAGCTGCGGCACGATGATGTCGCGCGCCTGTTTGGTGAATTGTGATTTCTGGCCGACCGGGGCGACATATTCCAGGATCGACATTGCCCTGTCGGTGCCAAGCGCACGCGCCAGCACCCATCCCGCCAGATATTGCGACGACAGGCAGCCGCCACTGGTGACGATATTGCCCTGCGCGACCAGCGGGCGGTCTTCAAGGACCGTATCGGTGCGCGCCAGAAGGGACCGGGTTTTGGTATCCGTGGTGATGGTGGCGGGCAGAAGGCCCAGTTTATGCAGGAACAGCACACCCGAACATTGCGCGCCGATCATCTGGCGCGACGGATCAAGGTTGATCTGTGCCATCAGGTCGGGATCATTGATATGATCGCGGGTGTGGATGCCGCTGCCAAACAGGACGACATCGGCCGTCGCGGTAAAGGATAACGGTTCCTGTATCGTGACTTCGACCCCGTTCATCGAGGTTACGGACTGGCCCGTGCCGGTAATGACGGCACGAAGGCCATTGCCCCTGGCCCGGTTCAGGATCGAGAGCGCGACAAAACTGTCGAGTTCGTTAAAACCATCAAGCGTTACAATCGCGATTTCCATCACACATCCATCGCCAGTCAAAAAAGGGCGGCTATTGAACGCGCAGATTGGGGCTTAGACAAGGAAAATGCGATATTTCCGTCAGAAAATCATGCGGAAAGGCATTCCTCGACCAGTGATATCCAGTAACTCACACCATAAGGGATGGCATCGTCATTGAAATCATAGGCGGCGTTATGCAAAAGGCAGTTGCCATCGGTCGGGCCGTTGCCAAGCCAGACGTAGCTTCCGGGTTTGGCATTGAGCATGAACGCGAAATCCTCGCTGGCCATGGAGGGTTCGGGGGTCTGATCGATCTGATCGGCGCCGACGACGCGTGAGGCGGCGGCAAAGGCGATGGCGGTTTCGGCTTCGCTGTTAATCGTGGCGGGGTAACGGCGCTGATACATCACGCGCGCGGTGCAATCGAAAGCACGCGCGGTGGCATCGGCAACGGTTTTAAGGCGTTCTTCGACCAGATCCTGAATGTCGGGCGCGAAGGTGCGGACCGTGCCGCGGATGGTGGCGGTATCGGGGATGACATTCCATGTGTCGCCCGCAAAAATCTGGGTCGGCGAAATCACCGCACTTTGCAGCGGATTGACGTTGCGCGCAGTGATGGTTTGCAGGGCCAGCAGCACCTGACCGGCAGCGGTAATCGGATCGCGGCCCAGATGGGGCATGGCGGCATGGCAGCCCCGGCCATCAATGGCGATTTCAAAAATATCGTAGCTGGCCATCATGGGACCTGGCTTCATTGCCATGGTGCCGACATCGCGACCGGGCCAGTTATGCATGCCGTAAACCGCATCGGCGGGGTGGCTGTCAAACAGGCCTTCTTCGACCATTTCGCGCCCGCCGCCTTCGTTTTCCTCGGCAGGTTGGAAAATGAAATCGACCGTGCCGGTGAAATCGGGATTTTCGGCCAGAATTTTGGCCGCACCGAGCAGCATGGTCATATGACCATCATGACCGCAGGCATGCATTTTGCCCGGATGTTTCGAGGCATAGGGCAGATTGGTGGTTTCGTGGATATCAAGCGCATCCATATCGGCGCGAAGGCCAATACGTTTTCCGGGTCCGCCTTTGCCCTGAAGGGTGGCGACCACACCGGTTTTTGCGATGCCGGTCTTGACGTCCAGCCCGAAGGATTGAAGCTTTTGCGCGACAAAGGCGCTGGTCAGCTTTTCCTCGAACGCGGTTTCGGGGTGAGCATGCAGATGATGTCGCCAGGCCGTAAATTCATCAACGAGTTGGGTGGCACGAGGATGAAGGGAGGAAGCGGAGACTGTCATCTGCATACTCTGTCGTGTGTCATATCAAAAGCGGGGGTCTTATCGTGGGCATCGGAGCCCCGCGATAAACGGGGACGCGATCGCCCCCGTTCATATGGTGTCTGATCAGGCGCCTTGCAGGCGCAGGATCAGTTCGGCCACCAGAACCGAACCGGCATAGGTGCCAAGGAAGACAAGGCAGGCAACCAGTGCCAGTTTCCAGCCGGAATGTTTGGCGACCTCGATTTCCTTTTTGGCAATCGCAAAGCCGGCATAGGCAAGGGCGGGGGTTGCAAGGGCCAGGAAGTTGACCGATTTGGCCTGCTCGACGATCCATTCCGAACCCGGGGTCCAGGGCAGGGTCGCGAGGATACCGACCAGCGAAATCCATGCGACGCTTGGCAGATAGAAAGGTGCAAAGCGCGTCAGAAGCAGGCCGACCATGGTGATCAGATAAATCACCACCATGCCGACAAAACCATCGGCAAGCGGGATGGCCGGACCGACCGTATTCATCACCAGTCCGACAAGGCAGACGATGACAAGGGTGACGGCGTGATCTGTCAGATCAATGTTCGGACGGGTACGTTCCATTGCAATTGCGTTCTCGGACATGATCAGGCCTCCTTCTTGTTTGCGGTGGCGATGTCGTTTTTACCAGCCGTCGCGTTATAGAGTTTTTCAACAATCGGAAGGGCGATGAACAGGCCGGCATAAAGCCCGGTCGCATAGGTCAGAAGGTTGCTGGCCCCGGCAAGTGCAAGGATTTCGTCCTTCATGGACGGAATGACCTCGGTCAGCGCGCCGGTGCAGGCCGCCATCATCGAGCCACTGCCGATGCCACATGCCATGGCAAGGGCACGCGGATCAAAGATGTCCGCACTGGCGAAAAGGGACGCCAGAATGGCAAAGATGAACGTCCCAAACAGGGTACCGATCACATAGACGCCCATCACACCCGTGCCCTCGGGGCTTTTGAGGGTATAGCGGTCGGCGATGATCGCAAGGTTGGGTTCACGCGCAATCGAGAAGGTCGCGCCAATGGCCTCGCGGCCCATTTTCAGGCCCCAGACCGCAAGCGGGAAGGCCAGAACGATGGTGCCGAGATTGCCCAGTTCCTGCAACAGAAGGGCCGGGCCGGCTGCGATGATGGTTTCGATTGCCGGGCCGATGGTGGTACCGAATTTCGCAATGAACGGCATGATCGCAATCACGATCAGCGGCGATGCGGCGGCGACTTCCTTCTGGCGGATGAATTTTCCGAATTTCGGCATGACATTCGGGTTCATCAATGCCGCCATGACGAAGGCATAAAGCAGCGGCAGCAGCAGGATCGCGCCGATGCCCAACGGAATTTTCTGAATGCCGATCAGTTCGGCGATGGCGCCGAGTACGATAACGGCGAGGTGGAGCCGCCAAAGCTCCAATTGTCCCCGAAGCGCGTTCATTTCCCAATCTCCTTGACGTGGCGTGTTCGACGCAACCATGGCCACGGTCAAAAAGGCCAGACTGTTGCATCATCCCTGCGTATCCCGGCATTGGCGGATTTCACAATTTTGCCATTTTTGGCGCCGGGGATTTTGTCCGACAATGAAAACTCGACCGGGGTGGAGCAAGTGCCATTTTGGGATGCTTCTGTTGCCGGAACGGCAACAGGTGCCTTGATGCTATGCGTGTTCTTCGGGATACCAGGCGGAGCCGAAGGCCTCCATCCGGTCGCGGATCATGCCGGTAACCGCCCGCACGGCGGCGGTTTTCGGCCGTCCCTTGCGGACCAGAAGATGCGATGGAACGCGGGCCAGAAAAGGGTCGGTCAGGGGGATCGCCACGACCTCGCCCCTGCGTAATTGTCGCGATACGGCAAAGGCCGGAAGAAAGGTGATGCCGCCCCCCGATAGCACGAAATGGACGGCAACATTGATCGAATCGGCGGTCAGGAACGCATCACGCGCCACCCGGTTGCCGTGATCGACATTGGCCAGAAGCTTGGCAACGCCAAAATGCGGGTTCAGCAAGGCAGCCGGGTAATTCAGCGTATCGGAAAGCGTGCAGGTTTCCTTTTTCGCCAGATCAAATCCCGGCGGGACAAGGGCGCATAGCGGTGCGTGATCCTCGGCCAGCAGTTCCAGATCGGGATTGCGCGGCGGGTTGAAGACAAGCCCCATATCGTAATCATCACGCAGGATGCCGTGGGTGATTTTTTCAGTACCCGCGACATCGATTTCAAGGCGGATATCGGGGAATTCATCGCGAAGCGGGCGGACAACGTGATTGACCAGATCAACCACAAAGCCCTCGCCGGTCGCGATGCGCACCGTTCCGGCAATGGCACCGCGTGCAGCGGCCAGATCGACCGAAAAGGCCTCGTCCATTTCAAAGCGGCGTCTGGCATGGGCGGCAACCATATGGCCCGATTCCGTAAAGATGATGCCGCGTTTGGTGCGTTCCATCAGAAGCGTTTCAAGATGGGCTTCGAGGGATGCGATCTGGCGGCTGATGGCGGATGGGGCAATGCGCAGGTTTTCGGCCGCGGTGCGGATGGAGCCGGCCTCGAACACGGCAAGGAAATAACGCAGCGGCTTGTCGTCGATCTTCATGGTGGTGGTGCCTGATTGGGGTGGCGGATATTTGGTGCTTGTGAAGCTGATCACCTAATCAGACCACATGTGTTGCTGTTTCGGCAACAACATGTTCCGGCAATTGATCTTGAGTTCACCCGATATCCACCGGAAAGTCGGGGGGCAAAATCAAAAAATCACATCGGACCGCATTGGTGCCGTGACGGGAAGGCGCGTGTCTTCACCGGCTGAGCCCGGCTGTCTGAAAGCAAAGAGGCATTTATCGTGAGTAATCCAGAAACCGGCACCATTGGTGTCGTTGGTCTTGGCAATATGGGGCTGGGCATGGTCCGTACCCTGTTGCGGGATGGCTTTTCGGTGGTCGGGTTTGACCTTTCGCCGGAACGTCAGGCCGAAGCCGCCGCCGCCGGGGCGACCATCGTTGCCCGCCTGCCTGAACTGTTTGAAGCGTGCCCGACGATTGTCCTGTCGCTGCCGACGGCGAACCATGTGCGCACGGTTCTGACCGGTGAGGATGGCCTTGGTGCACGCGATATGGACCCAAGGCTTGTGATCGACACCACGACATCGGAACCCGATGTAACCCGCGAGCTTGACGCGGTGCTGCGGACACAGGGGCATATCCTGATTGATGCGCCGGTCAGCGGCGGACCGGCCGGTGCCAATAGCGGCAATCTGACCATGATGGTTGGCGGCGGGGATGCCGATGTGGCGCGTGCGATGCCGGTCCTGAATTCACTGGGCGGGAAGATTACCCATGTCGGGCCGGTCGGTGCCGGCCATGCGGTCAAGATCGTTAATAACATGCTGGTGGCAAGCCACCTTCTGACCATGAGCGAGGCGGTGCGTCTTGGCAATGCGGCAGGCGTGACGACGGAAAACCTGATTGCGGCATTGAATGCCGGATCAGGGCGGAGTGCGATCAGCGAGGTCAATTATCCGAAATGGGTGATGAACGGTGCCTTTGACAGCGGCTTTACCATGGGACTGATGCGAAAGGACGTGCGCCTTGCGATGGCGTTGGCCAAGGACAAGGACGTTTCCCTGCCAGTTTCGGGATTGGCCGGACAGATTTGGGCGGCGAGTGCCGAAGTTCTTGCCGATGACGCTGATTTCAACCGTATCACCGAATGTGATCCTGCCGAAAAAGGAGCCAAATCATGAGCAGTGATTCCAAAATGATGGCGCGTGACTATCACAAGGCCATGGCGCCGTTTTTTGGCAGCGATGAGATCGGAAGCTGGGTCAATGGGGCGATGATGCCCGGACGCGGTGATATGTTCGAACTGATCGATCCGGCGACCGGCAAGGCGTTTTTGACGCTGAAGGATGCCGGGGCGGAGGTTGTCGATGCGGCAATGAAGGCGGCCAGTGCCGGACAGAAAGTCTGGTGGGGCATGACGGCGGCGGAACGTGGCCGGATCATGTGGCGGATCGGGCAACAGGTGCGTGATCACCTTGATGCGCTTGCGTTGCTGGAAACCGTGGCGGCGGGCAAGCCGATCCGCGATACCAAGGTTGAAGTCCTTAAAGTCGCGGAGATGTTTGAATATTACGCCGGTTGGGCCGACAAGCTGCATGGTGATGTGATCCCGGTCCCGACCAGCCATCTGAACTATACCCGTCCCGAACCTTATGGCGTGGTGACACAGATTACGCCGTGGAATGCGCCGATCTTTACTGCCGGCTGGCAGTTGGCCCCGGCCCTTTGCACCGGGAATGCCGCGGTTCTGAAACCGTCCGAAATGACGCCTTTGACCTCGCTGGCGCTTGGTGTTTTGTCCAAGAA
This sequence comes from Thalassospira lucentensis, assembly GCF_001613805.1. Taxonomy (GTDB): domain Bacteria; phylum Pseudomonadota; class Alphaproteobacteria; order Rhodospirillales; family Thalassospiraceae; genus Thalassospira; species Thalassospira lucentensis_A. Next base: position 308,622 of record NZ_LPVY01000002.1, on the reverse strand, counting down.
GGCCGGATTGCCCGATGGGGTGATTACGGTTCTGACCGGGCTTGGCACCACGACCGGGGTGGCGGCGACCACCCATGACGTGACGCGCAAGGTTGTTTTCGTTGGGTCGCCGCGCACAGGGGCGATTATCGCAAGTCAGGCCGCACAGAATATCGTGCCCTGCGTGCTGGAGCTTGGCGGGAAATCGGCCAATATCGTGTTTGGCGATGCCGACCTTAAACGTGCGGTGCTTGGTGCGCAGGCCGCGATCTTTAGCGGCGCGGGGCAAAGCTGTGTCGCGGGATCGCGTCTTCTGGTGCAGCGAAATGTGGTTGACCGGTTCCTTGATATGCTGGTCGATGGGGCCAATCGCATTCCGGTCGGGGATCCGATGGATAGCGCAACCCAGATCGGCCCGATCAACAATGACGCGCAATATCAGACGGTGCGTCGATTGGTGGCGGCGGGTCAGAAAGAAGGCGCGGAACTGCTGGCCGGCGGCGTTCGCCCGGAAGGGTATGACGAGGGTTATTTCCTGCGTCCGACGGTGTTGGGCAATGTGCGCAATGATATGGCGATTGCGCGCGAGGAAATCTTTGGCCCGGTTGTTTCCGTCATCCCGTTCGAGGATGAAGCCGAGGCGGTTACGATTGCCAATGACAGCAAGTTTGGTCTGGCCGGGGCGGTGTGGACGCAATCGGTGGACCGGGCGCACCGGGTGGCGGCGAATGTCCGTGCCGGGACGTTCTGGATCAACAGTTACAAGACGATCAATGTCATGTCGCCCTTTGGTGGATTTGGGGCCAGTGGCTATGGCCGATCCAGCGGCAAGGAAGGGTTGATGGAATATATGCAGCCCAAAAGTGTCTGGACCGAAACGGCGGCCAATCCGCCCGCCGCATTTGGCTATGCGCCGGAATAGGGCGCATATCGATCATCAGGATCACGAAAAAGGGCCGCACGACGCGGCCCTTTTTTAAAGCATTCCCTTTTTTAAAGCATTACATATTGGGATAGTTCGGGCCGCCGCCGCCTTCGGGCACCACCCAGACGATGTTCTGGGTCGGGTCCTTGATGTCGCAGGTCTTGCAATGCACGCAGTTCTGCGCATTGATTTGCAGACGTTTGCCGCCTTTATCCTCGTCCTCGACAAATTCGTAAACACCAGCCGGGCAGAAGCGGGCTTCGGGCCCGTCATAGACCGCAAGGTTGACGTCCACCGGCACGCTGGCATCCTTGAGCGTCAGATGGATCGGCTGGTCTTCTTCGTGGTTGGTGTTTGACAGGAACACCGATGACAGCTTGTCGAAGCTGATTTTGCCATCCGGTTTCGGATAGTCGATTTTCGGCATGTCGGCCGCCGGTTTTAGGCAGGCGTGGTCCGCATGGTTCTTGAAGGTCCAGGGGGCCTTGCCGCCCAACAGATAAGTATCGACCGCACTATAGGCCATGCCGCCCCAGAAGCCCCATTTGGCGAAGCTTGGGCGGATGTTGCGGACCTTGTGCAGTTCGGGATAGACCCAGCTGTTTTTAAGCTTTTCCGGGTAGCTTTCCATCGAAGCGGGTGGTGTTTCGGCAGTTAGCGCCTCGAACGCGGCTTCGGCGGCGAGCATGCCGGTCTTCATCGCGGTGTGCGAACCCTTGATCTTCGGCACATTCATGAAACCGGCCGAACAGCCGATCAGGCAGCCACCGGGGAAGACCAGATCGGGGATCGATTGGAACCCGCCTTCGTTCAGCGCGCGCGCGCCATAGGAAATGCGGCGGCCCTTTTCGAAAATCTTGCGGACTTTCGGATGGGTTTTGAAACGCTGGAATTCGTCAAACGGGCTCAGATGCGGGTTTTCGTAATCAAGCCCGATCACGAAGCCGACCACCACCTGATTGTTGTCAAGGTGATACAGGAACGACCCGCCATAGGTGTTTTTATCAAGCGGCCAGCCGGTGGTATGGGTGATTTTGCCTTCTTCGTGAACTTCGGGGTCGACTTCCCAGAGTTCCTTGATCCCGATGCCATAGGTTTGCGGATCGGAATTTTTGCGCAGATCAAACTTTTTGATCAGCTGTTCGGACAGCGAGCCACGGCAACCTTCGGCAAAGAAGGTGTATTTTGCATGCAGTTCCATGCCCGGTTCGTGGTTCGGGCCGGGCGTGCCATCGCGCGTGATGCCCATATCGCCGGTCGCGATCCCCTTGACCGAACCGTCTTCGTTAAACAGGACTTCGGCGGCAGCAAAGCCGGGATAAACTTCGATCCCCATGGCTTCGGCCTGTTCGCCAAGCCAGCGGCAGACATTGCCGAGGCTGACGATATAGTTGCCCTTGTTATGCATCTGCGGCGGGGTGGGGAGCTTGATGCCGCCGGTTTCGCTCAGCATCAGGAATTCGTCCTTGCCAGCGGGGACATTCAGCGGTGCGCCGCGTTCTTTCCAGTCGGGGAAAAGTTCGTTCATCGAACGCGGTTCCATCACCGCACCCGAAAGCGTATGCGCGCCGACCTCGGAACCTTTTTCCACCACACAGACGGTGATTTCTTTTTCATGTTCCTGGGCGAGTTGCATCAGTCGAATGGCAGCCGACAGACCGGATACACCGGCACCGACGACAACCACGTCAAATTCCATGGATTCGCGTTCCATATGGCCTCTCTCCTTTGGCTGCCGACCGTTTCGGACTGTTTCCGTCCGTATGGGTCACAAGCCGGTATTCACCGATCAGAGTCTCGCCCAAGCCCTGATTTCTCACATTCATTGGTTAATCGGTATAGGTGTACCGATTTAAGCCGCGTTTGTATATGGTGCAAGTGATCCAAAATCGTTAAAGTCGATTTAAATCCATGCGCCATTCCAACGAGTGCGCCGCAACATACACCGTTCCTGTGTAGATGAGCAAACCAATTACAGATTTTGATGTAAATAACCTCGACCCGCTGCAGGCATTGATCTGGCAGTTTGAAATGGGCGCGGACGAAGCAATTGCCGATGAGCCGCTGGACCGTTTCAAGGCGTCCGAAAGCCTCAGCCGTCAGGCAGGCCTTCCGGGCCGTGCAGCATTGCCGCCCAATGGTGGCGGGGCCGCCCGCCCGGCGATGCCCCGGCCCGCCGGTGGCGCAGGTGCGATGACACCGCCGCCACCCATGGCACCCGGTGCCGGTTTCCTGTTATCCGATACGCCCCACGAAGCCCGGCAATCGGCCCGTGATCTTGCCGCGGCGGCAACCAGTCTGGCCGATCTTAAGGAAGCGGTCGAAAAGTTCGAAGGCTGCGCGCTTAAGAAATCGGCGAGCAATACTGTGTTTGGCGTGGGCAATCCCGAAGCACGTCTGGTGCTGGTCGGCGAAGCACCGGGTGCGGAAGAGGACCGGCAGGGCGAACCCTTTGTCGGGCCGAGCGGCAAGTTGCTTGATGCGATGTTGCGGTCCATCGGCTTTGCGCGTGAGGAAGTCTATATCACCAATATCCTGCCGTGGCGTCCGCCGGGAAACCGCCAGCCGACCATCGCCGAGATCGCGGTGTGCGAACCGTTTGTCCGCCGTCATCTTGAACTGATCGGGCCAAAGGTTGTTGTCTGCCTTGGCGGCAGTTCGGCCAAGACCCTGATGGAAGAGGATCGCGGCATTACCCGGTTGCGCGGTACGTGGAAGGAAATGACACTGGGGGCGTCCAGTGTCGCCGATGTGACGGCCATGTTCCATCCGGCCTATCTGCTTCGGACACCCGAACAGAAGCGGCTGGCGTGGCGTGATTTGCGCGCCGTGGCACAGAAATTGTCGTAAATTACCTTACGAAACCCACGATGCATGGCCGATATGCAGCGGGCAGGCAGCGTGCGAACATCCCCGCCAAGTGGTTGATTTCGGAGAAATCATTTCGCGAGGCAGGCTTTTGCTGGTATATATGGCGGCTTCAAGCGGGGGGACACCGCACTCTACAGGTTGCGACGAGAAACTGCTTCGGGATACAAACACGGCTTTGCCGGAGTCTCGCAGGGGAAAGACTGGTTTTGATCGAAGCAATAAAAACAGGCCTGCCGCGTGCCGCATTGGCATTACGGCGTACCGTTTTCTTCACAGCACTTGGTGCCATCGCGCTGGCAGTGCCCGTAACGCATGCCCAGGCTACCAAGGAACAGGCTGCCTTAAGCGCGCCGGAGACTGGTGACGATGCTTCGGTATCGGTTCCCCTTGCGCTGTCCAAGCGCGACGCAGAACTTTACGAACAGATTTTTGCCGTTCAGGAACAGGGCCGCTGGAAAGATGCGGATAACCTGATTTCGCGTTTGTCCGATGATCTGCTGATGGGCCATGTCCTGGCGCAGCGTTATCTGCATCCGACGGCATATCGGTCGCGTTACAAGGAATTGAAGGACTGGCTGGCGCTTTATGCGGACCATCCGCAGGCACCGCGCATTTACAAACTGGCGTTGCAGCGCCGTGGCAGTGCCAGCTATCCGAAAAAGCCGGTTGGTGGTTATGTCAACGGTGCCGGATATGATTACGAAGACATCCGTCCCTATCACCATAAATCGACCAAAAGCCTTTCATCGGCGCAGCGTTCGCGCGTTTCGGTTCTGAAACGCCGCATTCGCCAGCGGATCGGTGACGGCTGGCCGACCGGGGCGTTGCAGGTTCTTGAGGCGCAGGAAACCAAACGCCTGTTTGATGCCTATGAACTTGACGAATCGCGGACATCGATCGCGTCGGGATATTATTATTTCGGCAAGCCGGATCTGGCATTGCGTCATGCTGCCGAAGCCGCAAAGCGGTCGGGAAAATACCTGCCGCAGGCGCATTGGACGGCGGGCCTTACCGCGTGGCGCCTTGGCAAGATGGATCAGGCGCACAGCCATTTCATCGCACTGACCGAAAACAAATACGCGTCAAGCTGGACCCGTTCGGCCGGGGCGTTCTGGGCCGCGCGTATTGATCTGGCGGCGGGGCGTTTTGTCGAAGCCGACAAGCTGTTGCAGATGGCGGCGGAATATCCGCGGTCGTTCTATGGGCTTCTGGCATTGCGGTCACTTGGCCGGGATGACGTTTTTGACTGGGACAGTCTGGCGCTGGATGAAAATCGCGCCAACAAGCTGAAACTTGATCCGCATGGTCGCCGTGCACTTGCCCTGATCCAGATTGGCAATCGTGACGAGGCGGAACGTGAATTGCGCAAGGCCGCGGCAAGTGATGACGACAAGCTGCGCCGGGCGGTGCTTTCCCTTGCGGACAATGCCAATTTTGCGTCGCTGACCATGCGGCTTGGCGGATATATCGCCCAGAAGACCGGCGAGGTGATCGTCAATGCGCTTTATCCGGTTCCGCCATGGGCACCGGAAGGCGGGTATGAAGTTGACCGGGCACTGATTTATGCGCTGATGCGTCAGGAATCCGGTTTCAATGCCGAGGCACGAAGCCATGCCGGTGCACGCGGTTTGATGCAGTTGATGCCTGCAACCGCCAGCTATATCGGCAATACCCGTTATCGCGGTGAAAAGCGTGCGGAACTGTATGAGCCGGAAATCAACCTGTCGCTGGGCCAGAAATATGTCGATCACCTGCTGGGGCAGGACGGGGTTGATAACGGCTTCCTGCAGTTGATGGCGGCCTATAATGGCGGGATCGGCAATCTGGGGCGCTGGCAGAAGGCGCTTAAGGATAACGAAGATCCGTTGTATTTCATCGAAAGCATTCCGTCGCGCGAAACGCGCCTGTTTATCGAGCGTGTGATGGCGAACCTTTGGATGTATCGGTCGCGTCTGGGACAGGATAGTCCGTCGCTCGATCGTCTTGCCGCGGGACAGTGGCCGGTTTACCAGTCACAGGACCTTGGCGGTACGGGTGATAGTGGCCTGACCGCCGAACGCTGAACGCTAAGCCGGGATTGATGACCGCAAACAACCATCGCAATGATGAACCGGCATCTGGTCGTCGGGATCAGGGTACGGTCCTTGACCGGATGCAGATGCCACCGATGAGTGGGGATGAGGCGCTTCGCCGGTTCCACAAGGACCGCGAAGCAGGCGGCCATAAATCACAGAGCGACGAGACCACGGAACTTGCCAAACTGCATCCGGTGATGCGATTTGCGGTGGTCGCGGGAACTTTCATTCTGATTGTCGCGGCTTTGCTGGGTGTGCTGTATCTGATTGGTGCTTAGTGTGCTGTGCCGGTACTGTCTGTGCCGCGTCGTCAGACCACATAAAAAACGGGCGCAGATGAGTGCGCCCGTTTTTTGTTGTCCGAAGATCAGACCTGATTACAGCGATTGGCAGAACTTTTCGAAATCCTGCACGGTTGCGTATGATTTCTGCGTGCCGGGACGGGTGATGCTGTCAGCAGCATAACGCACGGCCATATCGAGGGCGGCTTTTACGTCACGGTTTTCGACATAGTAGCGCGCGAAGCTGCCGATGAAGGCATCGCCAGCGCCGGTCGTATCAACCGGTTTGACCGATACCGGATCAATATGGACTGCGTCGTCATTGCCATTGATCAGAAGCGCGCCATCGCCGCCCAGTGTCACAATTACGGTTTTGACACCACGTGCGATCAGGCTTCTTGCGGCGGCTTCGGCATCGGCCAGTGAATTCACGGCCATACCCGAAATCGTCGCAAGTTCCGTCTGGTTCGGGACGAGGAAGGTGGCCTTTTCGATTTTGGTGCTGTCGAGGTCAGCCGGGGCCGGGGCCGGATTAACCAGTGTTTCAATGCCATGTTCGGCACCAAAGGCGACGGTGTGATACACCGTTTCCAGCGGAATTTCGAGCTGCATCAAAATCAGGTCGCATTCCCTGAGCGCATCGGCAGCGCGGTCCACATCGGCCGGGGACAGTTGCGCGTTGGCGCCTTTGACGATCAGGATGCTGTTTTCGCCTGACGGTTCGACAAAGATCGGGGCGACGCCGCTTGAGGTGCCGGGGACCCGTTCGACAAAGCGGGTATCAATGCCTGATGTTTCGAAATTACGGATGGTGTTATCAGCAAAGATATCATCGCCAACCTTGGTGACCATCATGACATCGGCGCCAAGACGTGCCGCCGCGATGGCCTGATTGGCACCCTTGCCGCCACATCCCATTTCGAAACGCGGTGCTTCGATGGTTTCGCCGGGCAATGGCATGCGATCGGTATAGGTGATCAGATCGACCATGTTGCTTCCGACAATGGCAATTTTGCCTGCCATATTCATTCTCCTGATTTACAGCGAACGGATCGCCTGTTGGGCCGCATCCGTTTCGGCCGGTGTCATATAGCCCAGCCGTACCGAGAAATTCCGTCTTTCGCCAGAAGGCAGGGAAATGACATTTCCCTTGGCCGTTTCGGCATTGAAGCCTTCGGGTTCGCAGGTGGATGGCAGGGCAAAGGCCGCGACCTTCTGATCCTGATTGGCCAGTATCCAGCGAACCGTTTTCGGAAAGTCATTGGTGTTGTAAGCAATGTGGAAGCCATCGCCCTCGACGCGGCGCATCAGATAGGCGGTGTTGCCATGCGCATCGGTTTTGGCGTTGCGGATGTAAAACACCTGTTCGGGGTCATAGCGATGCGGTTCGTCGAGGGTTTCCATCGCCGCCGGATTTTGCGCCAGCGTTTCAAGAAACGCATCGTAATCCGGGTTGCGCGGCACATGGGCCGGGACTTCGGTGCGAACGATGGTGTCGGTCGGAGTGAAACCGGCGGGCTGGATGATCTGTGCGCTGTCATGGAACGCGAAATTGACGTGGCACATATACATCAGGTCCATTGCCGCACCCGACAGGTTTTCGACATTCATCTGAATATCAAAAAGCGTCGCATCCGGGCGCAGAACCACACGGGGACGCGCTATGTAATGCGCCCCGAAACCCATGACATATTCGCGGGTGCCACTGATTGCCATAAAGGCACCCTCGTCATCATGGCCAAATTCAATGGCGGCACTGTCCATTTCGGCACAGGGCATTTCACCATGCAGCGGATGGGTATCCGTCGGGCCGGGGCAGCCATTGGTCAGCAGCCCGGAATGGAACGCAAAACAGCCATAGGTTTCGACAATGATGTTGGCCGGGCGCGGCATGCTGAACATGTTTTCCATGGTCAGATCCACACCATCAAACACCGCATCCCAGATCATCTGCCCCATGAAGGGCAGAATGACCAGATAGCCGCGTTCGTTTTTCAGCCGGATTGCTTCGATGCCGGTTTCATAGCGAAACAGGCTGGCCGACATGCCACCATGCGATGCGATGACATGTTCGGCTTCACCGAAGAAGGTTTTGCGCAGGTTAACCTTGGTTGACGCAGTCATGGAGCCACCTCGTTTAACGCGAACGGTTTTTATAGGCGTTGAGTGCAATCACCAGCAGAAGGAAAACGCCCCAGATGAAGTCGATCAGATGGTTCGAGAAGCGCAGGATCTGGAAGCCACTTGAAAGCAGCATCAGGGCGGCAACCGCGATTGACACACCCAGTACCGTGCCACGGCCTCCGGCCGGGTTGGTGCCGCCCAGAACCGCAATCAGAACCGCCTGGAGCAGATAGGATGTGCCGTAATCGGATTTTGCCGCATTGGTTCGCCCTGACAGAATGATCCCGGCGATAGAGGCCATAACCCCGGTCAGCATGTAGCTGAGAAGCACCATCTTTTCGCGTTTCAAACCGGCAAAAAGGGCGGCCTTCGGGTTGGTGCCGATCATCATCAGATTGATGCCAAAGGTCGTTCGGCGCAATATGAAGGCAATCAGGCAGGCCAAAACGATAAACAGCACAAACGGCGTTGCCAGACCAAAGATCTTACCGTTGCCGATAAAGGCCCATGCTTCGGGGAAGCCGACAATTGCCGGGCCACCGGTCATGACGATGGCAAGTCCGGTAAAGACCTGCCCGGTGCCAAGGGTCGCCAGAATGGGCGTGATTTTAAGCCGGGTAATCAAAAGGCCATTCAGGGCACCGGCGACAAGCCCGGTACCAAGGGCGACAACGCCACCCAGCAGAACGATGCCAAAACCGGTATCGGCAACGCCGGCATCGGTGGCGAATTTTTTGAACATCACCCCGGCAAAGATACCCGACAGGTTGGCAATGCCGATCACCGAAAGGTCAATTCCGCCGGTCAGCATGGCGATCATCATTGCAATCGACAGCAGACCCAGTTCCGGGAAGGTATAGGTGATGGATTCAAAGTTGTAATAGCGCAGGAATTTATCCGGGCTAAGGGCGGTCATGACAACAAAGATCAGGATCGTCATCGCGATCAGCTGAACGATATTGTTTTCTTTGTTCAGAAGGTTGCGGAAATCGAGTTCACGTTTCATATCGGCCCCCTCACGCATTTGCACGGCGGTCACGCCATGCCGTGATGGCGGTGGCAATTACAATGATGACACCGACAACAACGCGCTGCCATGTGGTGTCGATTTTCATGATGATCAGGCTGTTTTTGACCATAACCAGCATGAACACGCCCAGCATGGTGCCAAGAACCGAACCGCGCCCCCCAAAGATGGAGGCACCGCCCAGAACCACAGCCGCGATCACGTCCAGTTCAAGTCCAACGAAATCACGTGGATTGGCAAGCCAGATCATGCCGCTGTGCAGGAGACCGGCAAAACCGGCCAGAGCCCCTGCGACGCAATAGATGAAGAAGGTGATCTTGCGGATGTTGAAACCAACGCGGCTGGCGGCTTCGGGGTCGCCGCCCATGGCATAAACACCGCGACCGATCATGGTGTAACGCAGGACAAAATGCAGGGCGATGGCCAGGCCGACATAAACAAGAACCATGGCGGTAAGGCCATAGGTCGTGCCATCGGGTTTGACCATGCTGATGATTTCGGATTTGCCGAAATCAATCAGGGCATCAGGCATTTTGTTGATGTTGATCATGCTGGTGCCGACAACACCCAGCAGGAAACCGCGCACCATGCTGCCGGTGCCCAAGGTCACGATCAGCGGGATCATGCGGAATTTATAGACAAAGAACGCATTCAGGCAGCCAAACAGCGCTCCCATCGTTGCGGCGGCAACGAATGGCAGAACCACGCCATCATAGTTGAAGTACAGCATGCCCTTGATGGTCAGATACATCGCGGCAACAGCGAATGCCGGGAAAGAAACATCAATCCCGCCGGAAATCATCACCAGTAAAACCCCAAGCGCCATGATGCCGATGATCACGTTGCTGCGCAGGAGACTGAACATGTTGTCCAGGCTCCAGAAGGCGGGGTTGACCAGCCCGATCAGGATCATGGCAAGCACAAGAATGCCCGCGATGACCACCTCTGATTTATGAAACCAGGCCATCGAGTTTTTCCTTACGTTAAATTCTTGAGCTTGTCGCTGATCTGGTCTTCGGAGGTATCGACAGATGCCATTTCCTCGACAAAGGCCCCGCGATGCATCAGGACAATACGGTTACAGTTATGAACCAGTTCGGGCACATCATCGGAAATCATCAACACCGCCAGCCCCTCTTTCTGGGCCAGTTCGCGAATGATCCGGTGAATTTCCGCCTTTGATCCGACATCCACCCCGACGGTCGGGCCGTTCAGGACCAGAAATTTGGCGTTGGTCAGAAGCCAGCGGGCAATCACCACGCGTTGCTGGTTTCCGCCAGAGAGTTCCTTGACCAGTTTTTTGCCGGTGGGGGTTGCGATCTGCATGTCGCGGATCATGGCTTCAACCCATTCTTCGGCTTTTTTCTGATCAATCAGAAGGCCCGGTGCCAGTTTTTCGTAACTGGTCGCCAGCATGTTGCGATCAATTCCCTGTGTTAGGAAAAGACCTTCGCTGAGGCGATCCTCGGGAACATAGGCCACGCCCGCCTTGATCGCACTTTGCGGCGTATCAAGGACGATTTCCTCGCCATTGACTGCGATGGTGCCGCTATAACCGGGCATCATGCCAAACAGTGACAGGGCCAGTTCAGTACGTCCCGATCCGAGCAGACCGGAAACACCGACAATCTCGCCCGGTTTGATGGCAAGGTTGATATTGTCCAGATCGTTTCCGTGGGTCAGGTTTCTGGTTTCAATGCGCGGCGGCATCGCACCATATTTCTGCTGATCCCAGATATAGGGTTCGGAAATGATGTCAGAGCCGGTCATATGGCGGGTGATCAGGGCTTCGTCAAAATCGCCGGTCGGACCGTCGGCCACTTTCTGACCGTTGCGGATGACGGTGATATGTTCGCTGATTTCCAGCATTTCGCGCATTTTGTGACTGACAAACAAAATGGCAATTCCGCGCGACTGGATATCCTTGACGATGCGAAAAAGCGTTTCGATTTCCTTGCCGGTCAGGGCGGTTGTCGGTTCATCCATGATGATCAGACGGGCATCTGACATCAGCGCACGGGCAATCGCGACAAGCTGTTTGCCCGCCGTGGACAGTTTTTCGACATCGGTATCAAGGTCAAGATCGACCCCGAGACGTTTGACCGCTTCCCTGGCAATTTCTCGGACCTTGCGCCAGTTCAGCACATGGCGCTGTTCGCGAAGCTGTACATTCATGGCAAGGTTTTCGGCCACTGTCAGGTTTCCGAACAGGGAGAAGTCCTGATAAATCACCTGAACCCCATGTTCGATGGACGCCATGGGAGACAGGCTTTCAACCTTGTTGCCATCAATGTAAATCTCGCCGGTATTCGGCTGATATACACCGGACATGATCTTGATCAGGGTCGATTTGCCCGAACCGTTTTCACCGGCAAGACAGTGGATTTCGCCTTTTCGGATCGTCAGCGAAAGGTCTTTAAGCGCAACAACGCCGGCAAATTCTTTCCGGACGTTCCGCAATTCAATAAAATTCTCTGACATGACAAGCCCGTCAATGTGAAGCAAAGGGCCTGATTTCTCATTAAAATGAAGGCGCCCACACTGGGCGCCTTCATCAACTGATGAAATCAGAAGTTATACTTGTCCATGTTTTCCTTGGTCACGCCGACCCAGCCCTGGCCATAAACCAGATTGGCATTGCTGCCTTCCGGGGTGCTGAGATCGGTATAGCCCGGAAGGCCAAGATCCAGACCAGCCTTGATCTGGTCGGCTTTGCCATCGAGCGCCATAACGGCCAGCATGTTCATTGCGTAACCGGCAACGGCCGGGTCCCAGAACTGGATGTATTCGATATCGCCGTTTTCAAGATATTCTCCGGCAACCGACACCAGACCGGTTCCTGCGAAGTGCAGTTTACCCTGAAGGCCTCGTTCGGCGATCAGACGACCAGCACCAGCCGAAGTTGGCATCGGACCGCCAACGATGCCCTGAAGGTCGGGGTAGGTGGTCAGGGTTTCTTTGAGTTTGGTGTAGTCGGTGTTGGCGTCGTCATAGGTTTCCAGACGCTCGGTCACCAGTTCCATATCCGGGAAATGCTCTTTCTGGTATTCGACCGCACCGTCGATCCATTCATTCTGGGATTTGGATGTCAGGCTGCCGACGGTGGCAGCATATTTGCCTTTGCCACCCATGGATTTGCCGAGGACTTCCATCAAGTTTGCGCCATAAGCCTTGTTATCAAAGGCTTCGAGAATGAAATCGGCATTTTTCAGGTTCGAGGCTTCGTGGGCGATCACGATGATGCCGCGATCACGGGCCTTTTTGAGAACCGGTTCAACGGCTTCGACCGAGAAGGGCACGATATTGATCGCATCAACGCCCTGCGCAATCAGGTTTTCAACCAGCTGAACCTGTGCGGCGGCGTCAGCGGCACTTGGGCCGACCATCCAGGTGTCATGACCGGTATCTTCACCGAACTGTTCAACGCCCTCGCGCATACGGTCGAACCATGCGATGCCGTCAACCTTGACCACGGTGGCGATGGAATATTCCTTGCCGGTGGTTTCGGATGTGAATTTCGAAATGATGTCCGGCGTTTTGACCGCCTCGTCAGCATGGGCCGCACCTGCAAGCAGGGAACCGGCGACGACAAGCGATGAAAGAAGCTTGTTCATTGTTACCTCCAATTTGTACTCATTTTATGACTGGCAGTTTTCTGCGTCTTATTGGCATGAAAGCCGCGACTTTCACGCGATTGGTTCCGAAAACGGCAATTTTACCTGTGGCGGGGATAAAGCCACTGGTACCGTTTACTGACCGATAATACGGATGCTGGCACTGGCACCGATACGCGATGCACCGGCCGCAATCATTTTAAAAGCGTCTTCTGTGGTGCGTACACCGCCCGATGCCTTGACCCCGATATCCGGGCCAACGGTTTTGCGCATCAGGGCGATGTCTTCGGCGGTGGCACCACCCCCGGCGAAACCGGTCGAGGTTTTGACGAAATCGGCACCTGCCTGTTTGGACAGTTCGCAGGCAATGATTTTCTGTTCGTCTGTCAGCAATGCTGTTTCGATAATCACCTTGAGCACCGCATCGCCACAGGCTTCCTTGACCGCAGCAATATCGGCGCGCACCGCATCGGTATCGCCAGCTTTGAGCAGGCCAAGGGCGATGACCATATCGACTTCGCGGGCACCCTGTTCAACCACCCAGCGGGTTTCGGACACCTTGGCCGATACCGGGTCGGCGCCAAACGGAAAACAGACGACCGAGCAGGCCAGAACATCCGAACCGGCCAGTTCGCTTACGACCAGCGGAATATAGACCGGATTGACGCAGACAGCCTTGAAGGCGTGTTTGCGCGCATCGGCGCACAGGGAAATAATCTGATCCGGGGTAGCATCGGCAGCCAGAAGGGTGTGATCAATATACGCGGCTAGGTCGGCAGCAGCGACCGGAGTTTGATCATTCGACATTTAACGTTTCCCTAGACGACGATTCAAAGTCGTCTTTTGTTAATTTTATAACATTTATTGAAATGATCCTGTCATCCGGCTAACATCCGGTCAAGGCAAAATCATGCATTGCAGAACTTGATTGCGTAATTCTCTGTCCGACCAGGCCTTGGCCAGACGGCCTTTGATAAATCTTTGGTTGGATTGTGTTTCTGTGAATGTCTCTTTAAATGTGGTGGCGTCGCGCCAGTCAGATCATATCTGACGACAGCCAGCTTTTCGGCCATTAATGGAGTCTGAATGTCGACCAAATCGCTGGATCGGATCGAAACCCTGACCCGCAGTCTGGAAGTCAGCAATGTGATCCGCCTGAAGGATGCCGCCGATCTTCTTGGCGTTTCAGAAATGACGGTCCGCCGCGATGTTGCCGCCTGTGATAACATTTTCACATATATGGGCGGATATATCACACTCAAGTCGCCAGCCGCCGGCGGGCTTGGATATATCATGGACCGCGAACGCGGTTCCCATACCGACCTCAAACGGGCGGCCTGCCATATTGCGGCGCGTTATGTGAAACCGGGTGATACCATTTTCCTTGATTGCGGTACGACCATTCCCTACCTGGCCAATGCGATACCGGAAAACCGCGATATCACGGCGATCTGCTATTCGATCAATGTGGCCGAGATCCTGTGCAAAAAGCCGGGCATCCGAGTCATCATGCTGGGCGGGATGTATCATGCGTCATCGGCATCTTTTGCAGACAGCAACAGCGTGAATGCCATTCTGAACCTGAATATCAATACCGCTTTCATGTCGGCGGGCGGGGTCAATATCAGCCGGGGGGTCAGTTGTTCCAATCCCCATGAAGTTGATATCAAACAGGCGGTTCTTCAGACCGCTGCCAACAAAATCCTTGTTGTTGATTCCACAAAATTCAATGTCATCAAGCCCATGCTGTTTGCCAAGCTGGAGCAGTTCGACATGATCTGTAGCGACCCGCAATGTGACCCGGAACTGGCAGCGAAAACCGGTTGCGCCCTGATCACGCAATAGTGGATGGTTTGGGGTCGAACCCTAGTTCGGTTCCGACTCTGTCGCGTCGGCGATTTCCGCGTTCAGCAACTGGATTTCCGCCTCGGTCGCGCCGCTGAGCGGGTCGTCCTTTGGAATGTCGTGATAGAGATCGGTAAAGACATTCAGGGCCTGTTGATACTTGTTTTGCTGTTTCAGCATCATGCCATAGTAATAGCGGCTGAGCTGATGGTTTGGCATCTGGCCAAGGGCATGCAGGACAAGATCACGTGATACCTGATCAATCTGGCCCTGCTGGGCGGTGATGCGTGTGTCGGCATATTCAATGGCGAGTAACGGATTGTGCCCCGACAGGGCATAGGCACGTGCAAAGGCCGCGACCGCCCGTTCAACGTCCCCCAACCGTAACGACCCGCGCGCCAGAACAATCCAGCCCTGCAGGTTACGCGGATTGGCTTCAAGCGTGAGGACGATCTGACTGAGCAGACGGCGGATTTGCTGATCGGTTTGGAAATCGGGATCTGTCACATCGGTTGCGGCGGCCGCCGCCGCGGCAAGATTGCGTTCGCCTTCCCGTTCGGCATAGGGGCGCGACGGAACTTGCGGCATGCCAATCGCCGTATAAAGAATAACCGCGGCAATAATCGGCAGGGCGGAAAAGCCGATCCGGGCGACGGGGCCAAAGGAAAGTTTGGTGCCCGGCGTTGCAGCATCACCGGATTTGCCAAGGTGGCGCGGCAGGCTGGCATAAATCGCAAGCCCGCCAAACGCGGCAAGTATGACAAGACCAAGCCAGATCACAGGGAACCTCGCTTGCGGGGAATGCGGTATGCAGGGTGATCAAACTGCATCGTTACGAGTGATCCTGTGACGTGCCGAGGATTTCATCAAGCCGCTTCTGTTCCTGGGCGGAAAGCGATTTTGGTCCTGCACCGTCTTCGCGCTGTTTGCGGCGGTAAAAGGCAATCACGGCAATCAGGGCAAGGAATGCAAGAACCGCCGGGCTGATCCAAAGGATATAGGTTTCGGGTTTCAGCGGCGGGTTCAGCAGAACATAATCGCCATAGCGTTCGACAATGTAATCGATGACTTCCTCGTTGCTGTCACCGGCAACCAGACGTTCGCGGACAAGAATGCGCAGATCGCGAGCCAGATCGGCATCGGAATCATCAATCGACTGGTTCTGACAGACCAGACAGCGCAGTTCCTGACTGATGTCGCGCGCGCGTTCTTCCAGTTTCGGATCGGCCAGCATTTCATCGGGGTTGACCGCAAATGCCGGGGCTGCATGCAAACCCAGCAGGATCACGAAGGCCGCGAACAGTGAGCAATTTCGACGGATCATCCCTTTAACTCCGCAATCTTGGGCAGGAGGACTTCTTCGAGGATTTCATTGGTGACCGGACCGACATGCTTGTATCTGATCTGTCCGCTGCCATCGATGATAAAGGTTTCCGGCACGCCATAGACACCGAAATCGATCCCGGTCCGCCCAGACAGATCCATGCCGACCGCGGTATAGGGATCGCCCAGTTCATCAAGCCAGTTCACCCCGTCCTGCGGGTCTTTTTCCTTGTAGTTCAGACCGTAAACAGGCACATCGGCCTCGCGCGAGAGGCGCTTGATCAGCGGATGTTCGGCACGGCACGGAATGCACCAGCTGGCAAAGACGTTCAGAACCGAAACCTCGCCCTTTGAAATATCGGCCCGCGACAATCCCTGATCACGACCGGGCAGCGGGGGAAGCTGGAAATCCGGCGCCGGTTTGTCGAGCAAGGCAGATGGTACAACAGATGTATCCTTGCCGATATTCATCAGAAAGACACCGGCAAGGGCCGCAAAGAGCACCAGCGGGATGACTGCGATCCAGAATCTCATGAAGCGGGAACTCCGTTCTTCTTATAGCGCAGGACGATGCGCGTACAGATGCTGATGGCACCACCAATCAGCATCAGTAACATTCCACCCCAAACCCAGGGCATCATCGGCAGGAACCGGACGGTCACGACACGTCCGCCGTCTTCGGCACGTTCGCCGACGGAAACATGCAAATCCCCGTCGCGTCCGTGCCAGATATCGGCTTCCTTGGTTTCAATGCCGCGGATCGGATAATAGCGGACTTCGGGGAACAGTTCGGCAACCGGCTGGGCGTTGCGATAGACGATAAAGGTCGCCTTGCGCGTGGCGAAGTTTTCACCGGGCAGCAGTGCCACACCTTCATATTGCAGGTTATAGGGACCGATCTGGATGCTTTGGCCGGTGCGGGCCGACAGCGATATCTGCTGTTCCCAGATGGCACTGGCCGAGCCACCGGCGATCAGGATGGCGATGCCGATATGGGCAAAGGTCATGCTGAGATAGCGGGGGCCAAGAAGCTGGAGATTGCGGTATTTGCCTTCGCCGTGATCGGGCTGACGCCACAGGCGTTCCCAAAGATCACCAAGGGCGGCGGTAAAGACCCATGCCGCAAGGCCGATGCCAAGCAATGGCAGGGGGGATGCATTGATAAAGCGCATCCAGACAAACAGAATGACAATCAGCGACATCATGGCCGCCAGTTTCATCCGGCGTCCGATCTGCCATGCCTCGTCATTGCGCCAGCGAAGTGTCGGGGCAAAACCCATCAGGAACAGAAGCGGCAAACCGATCGGGATCAGCGCCTGGACGAAGAACGGCGGACCGACCGTGATGATATCGCCGTCAAACCAGCGCAGGAACAGCGGATAAATGGTGCCGATCAGAACGGTTGCGGCAGCAACCGACAGCATCACACTGTTTAAGAACATGCCGCTTTCGCGCGATATCAGGGAAAAGTCCTTGTTGTCGATCATGCCGCCAGCACAGCGCCAGAACATGAAATAGGCCCCGGCAAACAGCACACAGAAGCCGACCAGAAGGGCCACACTATCGCCGTTGCTGAGCAGGGCGGTTGGCAATGGCCCGAGCAGGTCAGAGCGCACAAGGAATGTTCCGAACCAGCCCGCCCCGAAGGCAGACAGGGCCAAAAGGGCCGTCCAGGGTTTCAGGGTATCGGTTTTTTCAAGAACCGCCCGGCAATGCACGAAGGCCGTGGTCAAAAGCCAGGGCAGCAGCAGGGCATTTTCGGATGTATCCCAATACCACCAGTTGCCCCATGCCTGTTCGGTATAGGCGCGGTAGGCGCTAATCGCGATGGCACCGCCAAGGAACGTCCAGGAGACCATTGCCCACGGACGAAGCTGTTCGGACCATGCACGATCAAGCTTGGCACCCGGCAAGGCGGCAAAGGTTACGGCAAAGATCACCGACAGTCCGGCAAGACCGGCATAGAGGATCGGTCCGCGGATCATGCCGGCGATGTCCTGCAATTCCGGGTCAAGGCCGCTGCCATCAAGGGGCGCCATCCCGGAACGCATGAAGGGATCGGCATCAATGATTGCTGCCGCCGCCAGCAGGGCGACAACGATGCCAAGAATGCCAAGGGCAACACGGTCCTGTTCGGTAACGCCGCGCGCAACACTTTGCAGGGCAAATAACAATGTCGCCAGAGTAGTGGTCGCGACCCAGAACAGCATCGCGCCGCTATCGGGGATGAAGGCTGCACCGATGCGGTAAATCAGCGGGGTCGAAGAATGGCTGTAACCGGCCACCACGGGCAGGGTGAAATCGCTGACAATGAAGGAATGGATCAGGGCGGCCTCGGCAATGATTGCCAGAACGCACATGGCAAAGGGCAGTGGCCAGACACCGAAACCGGATGTTTCGGCAGGCCCGGTCGTGCCGGTCATTCCGTCAGGCAGGGAGCCGCTTGCGATTGCCGGAGCCATCGCCGGTGTCGGGCCGAGCGCGCGATAGCTTGCGCGAAACAGGGCCGGACAGAACAGGACGGCCTGGCAGGTCCCCAATGCGAGAATGAGGATAAGGGCAAAATGTCCAAACTCTGCGATCATGCGTTTCTTCAGATTTCCCCGTACGTGATGTGCGGTAAACGAACACCACTCAGCCCCTGCTGTCAAATAGCAAGGCATCCACCCAGTTTTAATGCCGCGTTGAAGGCTTCAATATGAGGTTTTTATGATGGCAGAATGTGGCTTAATTACGCATTTGTTCGGCATTTCGGGCTTCGATTTCTTCCCAATAACCGCTTTTTTTCAATGAGTCAGCGACTTCTGGCGGCATGTAATTCTCGTCATGTTTTGCCAGAACTTCGGATGCGATGAACTGACCCTCGGAGCCCATATGGCCTTCGGCGACGACGCCCTGACCTTCACGGAACAGGTCGGGCAGGATGCCGGTATAGGAAATGGTGACCGAATTTGCCATGTCGGTAACGGTGAAGGTGACGGTTTCACCGCCGCCGAGTTTTTTAAGCGATCCTTCTTCGACAAGGCCGCCGACGCGCAGGCGCTGATCGGGATCAATCGGCGATTTTTCGGCGATTTCGGTCGGGCTGAAGAAGAACACAACCGAATCTTCAAACGCCGTCAGGGCAAGTGCGGCAGCCGCACCGACCGCGAGAATGGCGGCCATGATGATATACATGCGCTGACGTTTGCGGGATTTGGCACGCGAAAGAGACACTTCGATATTCTCCGCTCAGGATGTCTGAGACTGGTCTGTGGTGCGGGCACGTCTGGGACGGCGGGCTTTCAGAACGGTTTCAAGCTGATCAAGTTCGGTTTTGCTTTGACGCAGGCCCCGCAGGGTTGCGATCAGAAGGACGATCATGGCAAGGGCAGCGATGCCGTAGCTGGCCCAGATATAGCTGCCGTATCCGCCCATTGAGAAGAATTCACTCATTTTCCGGCTCCGGCGTTGTGACCCTGATCATAGGCAAGTGCGTCGTCATCGCCATTGGCAGCGGCGCGTTCGTCAAACAGGCCGCTGAGCTGAAGGGCGCGGATGCGGCGCTGGTTCAGTTCAAGGCGCACACGCAAAACCAATACGATGAAATAATATCCTGTAAAGGCAAAGGCCATGATCAGAAGCGGGGCCAGCATGCTGGGATCGATGCTGGGGCCGCCCATGCGGGCGACCGATGCCGGTTGATGCAGGGTGTTCCACCAGTCGACCGAAAATTTGACGATCGGCACATTGACCACCCCGACCAGCGCCAGTGCCGATCCGGCCTTTGACCCGCGTTCGGGATCGTCAAAGGCATTTACCAGCGCGATATAGCCAAGATAGAGGAACAGCAGGATCAGCATTGAGGTCAGACGCGCATCCCATACCCACCATGTTCCCCACATCGGTTCGCCCCAAAGCGACCCGGTAATCAGGGTCAGGGCGGTAAAGGTCGCGCCGACCGGTGCGGTGGCGCGCGCGCAGATATCGGCCAGCGGATGTTTCCAGATCAGGCTCATGGCGCCGCAAAGGGCCATGCCGACATAACAGAACAGGCCCATCCATGCGGCGGGCACATGGATATACATGATGCGGACGGTGTTGCCCTGCTGATAGTCAACCGGTGACCCGATCAGGGCCAGATAAAGCCCGACCACGGTGAGGATGACGGTCAGCGCGACCATCCAGGGCATCATGGCCCCGGTCAGTTTCAGAAACACGCTTGGTTTGGCGAAACGATGCATTTTCTCTCGTCCGTTTGCGGCGATGCCGCCGAAGATCGTCAGTCTGTGTTCTTTGTCATTCCACTGCCTGCCGGATGGCGTGGGCCGTGGCAAACGGGGCAGCAGCCAGTGACAGCAACAGGATCGCCCCCATGATCTGTAACTGTGCCTGGGCGGAAATGCCAAGCAATGCGGCCTCGACCGCGCCAGCACCGAAAATCAGTACCGGTATATATAGTGGCAGGACCAGCAGCGACACCAGTACACCGCCGCGCCGTGCCCCCAGTATCAGTGCCGCGCCAATCGCCCCGATCAGGCTGAGTGCGGGTGTGCCGATCAGCATGGCGATCATCAAAGTGCCAAAGCCGTCCTGATCCATATTCAGCATCACCGCCATCACCGGTGCGGCAATAATCAGCGGCAGGCCCGTCGTCAGCCAGTGGGCGCAGACCTTGCCCAGCACCAGCAGTTCCAGCGGGGCGGGCGACAGGGTCAGCAATTCCAGCGTGCCATCCTCGTAATCGGTCTGAAAGACGCGTTCGAGTGACAGCATGGCGGCCAGCAGGGCCGCGACCCAGATCACCCCCGATGCGATACGCGCCAGAATGTTGGCTTCGGGCCCGACACCAAACGGAAACAGGGTGGTGGTTACGATAAAGAAGGCAACCACCATCACGGAATCCGCCCCCTGACGCAGGGCCAGACGCAAATCGCGCCGCAGGATGGCGACAAAGGCATTCATATCGCGGCCTCCGTCGCCTTGCCTTGATTCATGTCGTGCGACAGGTTTTCGTCTGCTTCTTCATTATCCTGTTCGACCAGCCATTCCATCATCGGGATGGCGAACTGATCCAGATCGAGGATGGTTGGGGCCGCGATATCCAGATCGACATGGGTCGAATAAACCACGATGCCGCCTTTGGCGCGGAATTCGGCAATCAGGCGGGCCAGTTCAGCACAGCTTTCGCGATCAAGGCCAACAGTTGGTTCATCGAGCAGCCAAAGGTCGCTTTGACCCAGCAGGATACGGGCAAGGGCGGTGCGGCGTTTCTGGCCGCTTGAAAGATATCGCCCGGCGGTGTTGCCAAGATGATGAATATCAAGGGCGCGAAGGGCCTGATCGATTTCGGCGTCGATATGGGAAATACCGCGCAGTTCGGCCCACAGGCGCAGATTGTCACGAACACTCAGAACCGGTTTGATGGCATCCTGATGACCAAGGTAATGCAGGCGGGCACGATGGGCGATTTTATCATCGGCGATATCATCGCCCTGCCAGCGGATGGTGCCAAGGCGCGGGGGCATAAGGCCCGCCATCAGGCGCAGCAGGCTTGATTTTCCTGCACCATTGCGGCCACGCAGCATCACGGCATCGCCGGTATTGGCGCCAAAGGAAAGATCGCCAAAGACCAGACGTTCGCCACGCAGACAGGTCAGATCAGAACCGGTAAAAACTGTCATCTAACTCGTTTGACTGTCGGAATTCATGCCGGATATGCGTTTTCTATAACGCGTCCGGGGTGATTAATCATGCTTTATCCGACATTGGATGTGATGACATTGTTTCAAATCAATCCAAAGAAACGCCAAACGCCGCAGCGATCAGAAACCGGCTGCGGCGTTTGGTTGAGGGATGGGTAATCAGAAGCGGATGACCGAGGCGCTTCGAACCGGGCCGCCGCGGCCTTCCTGAACAAGGACCACGACACCGCCGTCGCAAGGCTGGCTCAGGGCGAAATCAAGTTCGCGCTGCTGGCCGTCCCATTGACCCAGATCGATCATTTCGCGCACGACATTGGCGTGAACCAGACGCCGACCGGCATTTTCGCCAGACCGGACATCGCGTTCATGTTCGCGATCAAAGCCGATCAGCCAAAGCTGATAGGATTGACCGGCGGGCGGGGTATCGACCATGCCGAGTTTCAATTTGCCATTGGCGGGTGTGGCGCTTTTATCCGATTGCAGGGCCAGTTCCGCCCATTGCCGAAGCGGGGTTGTTTCATCGCTGGTGGTGACGATTCGGCTTTTGGCGGTGGCCCGAACGACATGATCACCATTGATCACGACCTGCGGGGTATAGACATAACGTTCGCGCATGCGACCGGCATAATCACGTTGGCGTTCCGTATTGGCGGCACTGGAAAACGGGTCTTCCCATCCAAGATAGTTCCAGTAATCGACATGGAAGGACAGTGCGAGAAGGTCGCTACGTTCCTGATTTAATTCGTAAAGGACGCGATCCGCCGGGGGGCAGGAATTGCATCCTTCGGATGTGTAAAGCTCGATCACGGCGCGGGGTGAAGTGGATTCGGCTGCATATGCGGTCGAAAAACCACCGAAAAACGCGGTTGCAAGCATGATGATAAGGGGGCGAAGCTGTTTCATGGCTTGATGATGCCCCAAAATGCGTATCAACCACCAATCACAAGGCGTTGAAAGACCCGTATGCGCCGAAACGACTGATTTTTGCGTGGAATCCGGGAATTTAGACAGGAGATTTCGGAAGATTGGTGTTATTAGCTCCGGTCAATTCCGAAAGGGGGCAACAGGTCTTCACGGAATGCGTGAGGTGAAATCACCTTTGCGTTTATACAGAAAAATGAGGAACAGGCACTGCGGCGGGAGCGACTTTCCGTGGATGCCGGTCCAAGAAAGGTTTGCAGGCAATGATTAAACGAGAGCATTGGGGTTCACGCCTCGGCTTTATCCTGGCGGCTGCCGGGTCGGCCGTGGGGCTGGGCAACATCTGGAAGTTTCCCTATATGGCGGGCGAGAATGGCGGTGGTGCCTTCTTGCTGATTTATCTGGCGCTGGTCTTTACCATCGGGCTTTCGGTCATGCTGGCTGAAATGGTCATCGGCCGGATGGCGGAAAAGAATGCGATTGGTGCGTTCGCGAAGCTTAAAGGCGGCGTCTGGCCGCTGGTTGGTTTCTGTGGTGTCGCGGCGGCCTTTATCATCCTGTCATTTTACAGCGTCGTTGCCGGCTGGACGATTTCCTACATGGTCAAATCGATCACCGGGGCGCTTGCGATTGAAGACCCGGCCGCATTGGGTAGTATCTTTGGCGGGTTCATTTCCGATCCTGTTTCGCCGCTGATCTATCATGCGCTGTTCATGGCGCTGACGATCTTTGTGGTTCTGGCGGGTGTCGGTTCGGGGATCGAGCGCGCGTCCAAGATTTTGATGCCAGCCCTGTTTGCGCTGTTGCTGATCCTGATCGTGCGTTCGGTAACGCTTCCGGGTGCAGGCGAAGGTATTGCCTTCCTGCTGTCGCCGGACTTTTCCAAAGTCACGTGGACGACGGTATCGGAAGCCCTTTCGCAGGCGTTCTTCTCGCTCTCGCTTGGGATGGGCGCGATGATTACCTATGGCTCGTATCTGAGCAAAAAGGAAAATATCGCAAGTTCGGCCGGTTGGGTGACGCTGCTTGATACCTCGGTTGCGGTGATGGCGGGTCTTCTGATCCTGCCTGCCGTGTTTGCCTTCGGCTTTGATCCCAGTGCGGGGCCGGGCCTGACCTTTATTACGCTGCCAGCGGTGTTTGCGCATATGCCGATGGGATCGGTCTTTGCGTTCATGTTCTTCCTGCTGCTCGGTATTGCGGCATTGACGTCGGCGGTTTCGATCCTTGAGGTGGTTGTCGCCTATTTCGTCGATGACCGTGGCATCAGCCGCAAATCGGCATCAATCGTGGTGGGTGTGATTATCTTCCTGCTGGGGATTCCGTCCTCGCTGTCGCTTGGCATCATGGGCGAGTTCACCATCTTTGGCCTCGGCTTCTTTGATCTGATGGATTACATCAGCTCGAAATTGCTGCTGCCGATTGGTGGTCTGTTCATCTCGCTGTTTGTCGGCTGGGTTGTCTGGGGCAAGGCCAAGGAAGACATCGCCGCCCACAATGGCGTGGTACCGGGCTGGATCAATGCCTGGGGCATTATCGTCAAGTTCATCGCACCGCTTGCGATTGCCTTCATTCTGCTGAAGGGGCTTGGCGTGCTTTAGGCCAGCTTTTCAAAGCATCCGAAATGCAAAGGGCGGGGAATTTCCCCGCCCTTTTTGTCTGGGTCAGGAAGCTTCGGCCGATCTTTGCTGTGACAAGTCGAAAATGTCATCGGCACTCATCGGTTTTCCCATGAGGTAGCCTTGAATGTAGTCACAGCCGGCATCGCGCAGAAGCGTGAGCTGGGCATTGGTTTCAACACCTTCGGCGACACATTTTTTGCGCAGGTTCTGCGCCATATTGAGGATCGTGATCGCAAGCGTGCTGCCTTCGCGCCCCTGATTGATGTCGCTTACAAAGCTGCGATCCATCTTGATCGTGTCGAACGGCAGTTTGCGCAGGTAGCTGAGACTGGAAAAGCCGGTGCCAAAATCATCCAGCGCGATTTTGACGCCGAGATCGCGAATGCGCTGCATGTTGGCGCGCATTTCATCAATGTTCTGCATGAACAGGCTTTCGGTGATTTCGATTTCCAGCCGGTCTGCCGCCATGCCCTTTTCGACCAGGATTGTTCTGATCTGGTCGGCAAGATCAACCGTGCCATAGAATTGCTGAACCGAAACATTCACCGCCATGGTGATGTTATGCAGGCCCTTTTCGCGCCATGAAACGGCCTGTCGGCAGGCATGGCGCAATACCCAGCGGCCGAGTTCCCCGATGACGCCGATTTCCTCGGCCACGGGAATGAACACGGTTGGCGGGATCGGGCCGCGTTCCGGATGGTTCCAGCGCAAAAGGGCTTCGACCCCGTGCAGGTTGCCTGTGCGGGCTTCGAATTGCGGTTGATAGACCAGATGAAATTCATCCCGGTCCAGGGCGCGACGCAATGCGGTTTCAAGGGCAAGGTCGGTATCGCTGCGCGAATGGCTGGCGCGGTTATAGCGGCTGAACCGGTTTCGCCCCTGTTCCTTGGACTGCATCATGGCAATTTCGGCATTGCGCAAAAGATTGGCGGTATCGTTGGCATCGTGGGGGAATGATGCAATGCCGATGCTGGCCGAAAGATAGATTTCCTGCCCCTTGCTGGTGCGGTGTGGCTGGCTTAACGCCTTTAGAAGATCGTCGGCCAGTGCGGCATCATCGTCGGCAGATTGGCCGCCTGACAGCAGGATGGCATATTCATCCGCACCGACACGTGCCAGAACCCCACCCTGATCCAGACGGCGATGCAGGCGACGCGCAACTTCGACCAGAACATCGTCGCCGTCACCGTGGCCCAATGTGTTGTTCACCCGCTGGAAATTATCGATATCAAGCAGCAGGATCGTCAGGCGCGTTCCCTTGCGCCGGGACTCACCGATGCCATGTGCCAGCAGTTCAAGGAAGCGGCGGCGATTAGGATAGCCGGTCAGTTCATCAATATGGGCAAGCCGCAGGATATCCTCGCGGTTTTTCTTGCGTTCGCTGATATCGGTGAAGATCGACGCATACTGACTGATCTGGCCATCGGCATCGCGGATCGCGATGATCGAAAGCCATTCGGGATAAATCTCGCCGGATTTGCGACGGTTCCAGATTTCGCCTTCCCATTTGCCCTGTCGCGCAATATCGCGCCACATCGCGGTATAAAATTCGCGGGACTGGCGACCGGATTGCAGGATATTCGGGTTCTTGCCGATCACATCGCTGGCGGTGTAGCCGGTTACGCGCGTGAAGGCAGGATTGACCAGTTCGATCGTGCCATCGGCGGCACAGACCATGATCCCGTCGGGCGAGGTTTCAATGATCTTGTCGGCCAGAAACAGTGACCGGCGCGCCGCACTCAGTTCGATATCGCGGCCTTCCATCACGGACCGGAGATGGGCGAAGTAGTCCTGTTCGATGAACTCCAGCAGATCGGCAAATGACAGAACACCGATCACGTTGTCGGTTTCATCGATGACGGCAAGATGGCGGATATGTTCGGCCAGCATCGTGTCGCGGGCATTGTTCAGGCTGGCCCTGGCGGAAATAACGCGCAGTGGACGGCTGGCGACCTTGATGGCGGGGGTTGCGTGATCGCCATTGGCCAGATTGCGCAGGATATCGCGTTCGGTGATGATCCCGGTGTGATCGAGCATCGCGACCGGGTCGGTCGCAACCGACGGATCATAGACAATCGCGCAGTCGCATTTGGCGTCATGCATGCGGGCGCGCAGTTCCGACATCGCAATATCGCCATCGACAAAGATTGTCGTGCGGCGGATGGCGGCACCGACATCACCATCGCCAAGCTTGCGCCAGCTTCCCTGCTGACGGATCAGATCCGACTGGCTGATGATTCCGGCAAGGCGGTTTTCCTCGTCCACGGTAACCAGATGGCGGACATGGCGTTCGCGCATGCGGATGATCGCGGCCTCGGGCGTGGCGTGGACGGAAATGCTGTGGACCGGGGTCGACATCCATTTTGATATCGGCTCGTTCAGGGTGGCTTCGCAGTCGGCCGGCAGGGACAGGCAGTCCTTTTCCGTCCAGATTCCGACCGGCAGGTGATCCCTGGTGACAATGATGGAGCTGCAATTGGCTTCGCGCATCATGTCGATGGCCTGACCAATGGCGGTTTCCGGCCCGCATCGCAACACAATGCCGGGGGAAATCGTACCTACGGTCAGGTGAGGGGGCTTGCCATCCGAAAAACTGGGGCGCGTCATAATAACCTGTTGCTGTCCAAATCCTGTCTGGCACCCGGTTTGCGGGCATTTCTGGTCTAGCCTCATCCCTAGCAAATCGTCGGGATGGCTGACTTGTTATAAATCAATGGATAGATGTGGTTTGGATTTGGCGCAATTTAAAGGTGCAGGTTCCTGCAAAAAAACACCCCCGTCCATAAAAGGCGGGGGTGTTTCGCATTCAGTCAGCTTCTGATTTCAGGAGAAATCAGGCCGCTTTCATCATGTTACGCAGAACGAACTGCAGAATGCCGCCGTTCTGGTAGTAAAGGACTTCGTTTTCGGTATCGATACGGCAGGTGGCAATGACCTCTTCGGTGGAGCCATCCTTGCGCGTGATACGAACCGTAACGTCCTGCATCGGGTTGATACCGTTGCCGATACCCAGAACGTCGAAGACTTCGGTGCCATCAAGCTTGTAGGTCGCACGACCTTCACCATTCTTGAACTGCAGCGGCAGGACGCCCATGCAGACCAGGTTGGTGCGGTGGATACGCTCGAAGCTTTCGGCCAGAACAGCTTTGACGCCAAGAAGGTTGGTGCCTTTGGCTGCCCAGTCACGGGACGAACCGGTGCCGTATTCCTTACCAGCGATGACAACCAGCGGGGTGCCTTCGGCCTGGTAACGCATGGCAACATCATAGACCCAGCCCTGTTCGCCGGACGGGTAATGAACCGAAACACCACCTTCGGTGCCCGGTGCCATTTCGTTGCGGATACGGATGTTGGCAAAGGTACCGCGCATCATGACTTCGTGGTTCCCGCGGCGTGCGCCGTAGGAGTTGAAGTCACGAACTTCGACGCCATGAGCCTTGAGGTATTCACCTGCCGGGCTTTCTGCCTTGATCGAACCGGCCGGAGAAATGTGGTCGGTGGTGACAGAGTCACCCAGGATCAGGAGCGGACGCGCACCATGAACTTCCGAGAACTCACCCGGTTCTTTCGCCATATTGACGAAGTAGGGCGGGTTCTGGACGTAGGTCGATTTGCCATCCCAATCGAAGGTTTCGCCTTCGGTGACTTCGATTTCCTGCCACGGTTTCGGGCCGGCAAAGATGTTGTCGTAACGATCCTTGTACATCGAAGCAGAGATCGAGGACGCGATGGTGTCCGCGATTTCCTTGTTGGTCGGCCAGATGTCTTTCATGAAGACGTCTTTGCCGTTCTTGTCGGTACCGATCGGGTCTTTGTTCAGATCGACCTTCAGGTTACCGGCAATGGCATAGGCAACAACCAGCGGCGGGGAGGCAAGGTAGTTTGCCTTGACCTGCGGGCTGATGCGGCCTTCGAAGTTACGGTTGCCCGACAGAACGGCGGTAACGAGCATGTCGTTGCCGTCAATTGCCTCGATGATCGGGTCGGCCAGCGGACCGGAGTTACCGATACAGGTGGTGCAACCGAAACCGGCAACGTTAAAGCCAAGCTTGTCGAGATAGGACTGCAGACCGGCTTTTTCGAGATAGTCGGCAACAACCAGCGAGCCCGGTGCGAGCGAGGTTTTCACCCACGGTTTGCGCTGCAGGCCGAGTTCAACCGCTTTTTTCGCCAGCAGGCCGGCTGCGATCAGCACGCTCGGGTTCGAGGTGTTGGTGCAGGACGTGATGGCGGCAATAACGACGTTACCGTCTTTCATTGCGAAGTTTTCGTTCGAAACCGGAACAGAACGATCCGCATCAACACCCGGTGCCATATCGGCAAAGGTCTTGGTGAAGCTTGAAACGGCATCTTTCAGCAGAACACGGTCCTGCGGACGTTTCGGACCGGACAGGGCCGGTTCGACGGTCGAGATGTCGAGTTCAAGGGTCGAGGTATATTCTGCTTCGAAGCTCGGGTCGCGCCACATGCCCTGTTCTTTGGCATATGCTTCGACCAGTGCGATCTGTTCTTCGGAGCGGCCGGTGTTACGCATGTAGTTCAGCGTTTCATCGTCGATCGGGAAGAAGCCACAGGTCGCACCGTATTCCGGTGCCATGTTACCGATGGTCGCACGATCCGGCAGGCTCATATGGTCAAGCGCGTCGCCATAGAATTCGACGAACTTGCCGACAACGCCTTTTTCGCGGAGCATCTGAACGACGCGCAGCACGAGGTCGGTTGCGGTGATGCCTTCTTTCATCGAGCCGGTCAGTTTGAAACCGACGACTTCGGGGATCAGCATCGAGATCGGCTGACCGAGCATTGCGGCTTCGGCTTCGAGACCGCCAACACCCCAACCCAGAACGGCAAGGCCGTTGACCATGGTGGTGTGAGAGTCGGTACCGACCAGCGTATCGGGATAGGCAACGGTTTTGCCGTTGTCATCTTCGCCGGTCCAGACGACCTTGGCGAGATGTTCGACGTTCACCTGGTGGCAGATACCTGCCCCCGGCGGGACGATGCGGAAATTGTTGAACGCATTCTGGCCCCAGCGCAGGAACTCGTAGCGTTCGCCGTTACGTTCGAACTCGACTTCCATGTTTTTGTCGAGTGCGTCGTCGGTGCCGAAGAAGTCGATCATGACCGAGTGGTCAATGACGAGGTCAACCGGTGAAAGCGGGTTCACCTTCTGGGCGTCGCCACCCATTTTGACGACGGCATCGCGCATCGCGGCAAGGTCGACAACGGCGGGAACGCCGGTGAAGTCCTGCATCAGGACGCGGGCCGGACGATAGTTGATCTCGTGCGAGCTCGTACGGGATTTGAGCCACTCCACGACAGCTTTGACATCGTCGGTTTTGACAGTGAAATCGTCTTCGTAACGCAGAAGGTTTTCCAGAACGACCTTCAGCGTAAACGGAAGTTTGGAAACGTCGCCGATTTTTTCGGAAGCAACTTTAAGGCTGTAATAGTCGTAGGATTTATCCCCGACTTTCAGCGTGCGGCGCGTTTGCAGGTTGTCTTTGCCACAAATGGACATCAGACCCTCCTCAAGGTGGTTAAAGGGCTTGTCGTGACAAGACACCCCGACCGTCGGAGCGCCGAGCGGTGGGCTATCTGTTTCTCGTGACGCGGGTCACGGCTACATATGTATGTGCCACGGGGTTACACCACAATTCCCCCCGAAAGTCCAGACCCGCAAAAGGGTCATTCTTGAAATCCCTGCGATAACAACGAATTGGTGAATGGCTGGCGTGTAATGGCAATCGCAAGGTATGTGATTCCGGTGAAAAACGCCGCAAATCCGCCCGGACATCGTTTGCGAGTCCACGGGGTCACCGTCCAGTTTGGAAAGACTCGAATGTAGAAGGCGACCTGTCCAATAAGGGGAGAAGCCTGTCCAAACGGCAACGAATCGGGTGGCTGCCTGATTGTGCAAGGGGGCAATTTCGGGGTTTGCCGGAATGCACGTGGTGCAGCGCGAACAGGGACCCCAATGGTGCGGCGCAATAATTTCAGGGTTTTCGGTTTCCGGGTTGTGCCACGATGACCTTACGGAATTATAGGTGGAAATGCATTCATCAGACCAGAACGCAAAAATTGTGCAGCGCGAATTTGTGAAAAGTCTCAATCCGTTGCTGTGCAACACGTTGACGTGATTTGCTGAAATTGGTACTTAAATACGTATTAAATGTGTCAAGCCCGGTTTCCGTAAGGTCCGGGGCAAATAAAAACCGGCACATCATCAGGGAAACTGAACAAGAGGCACGAGGTATCCACCTTTGATCCGGTCAACGGACACAAGGATGCCTGCGGCCCAAGTCAGGGAGGATAAGCGACGTTATGACGTCACAGGGTCCCATCTTGCAGATCAGCGACGTATCGCTTGTATTTGGCGGCGTGCGCGCGCTGAGCGATGTCAGCTTTTCCGTCCAGCCCGGCGAGCTGTTTTCAATCATTGGTCCGAACGGGGCTGGCAAGACATCGATGCTTAACTGCATTTCGGGTCGCTATCAGCCGACCACCGGGTCCGTTGCCTTCAAGGGGAAGGATGTCACGGGGCTTAAACCCAATGATCGTGCCGAGCTGGGCATTGGCCGTACCTTCCAGAACCTGGCGCTTTTTGGCCATATGAGTGTGCTTGATAACATCATGGTCGGGCGGCACCATCTTTTGAAAAACAATTGCCTGACCGGGCCGCTTTACTGGTTTTCCGGCGCGCAGAAGGAAGAGCTTGAACATCGGCGCTTCTGCGAGGACGTGATCGACTTCCTTGAAATTTCCCATATCCGTAAGGCAACGGCGGGAACGCTGTCCTATGGTCTGCGAAAGCGGGTTGAACTGGCGCGTGCGGTGGCGTTGCGCCCCGATCTGATCCTGCTGGATGAACCGATGGCGGGCATGAACCTCGAAGAGAAAGAGGACATGGCGCGCTTTATCATCGATCTGAACGAAGAATGGGGCATGACGGTTGTCATGATCGAACATGACATGGGGGTGGTGATGGATATCTCCAACCGGGTCATGGTTCTTGATTTCGGGCGCAAGATTGCGGCCGGCCTGCCCGAAGAAGTCATGGCGAATGCCCATGTCAAAAAGGCCTATCTCGGCGAAGATGATGACGCAACCGATGAAGACGAGCAGGTGGCCTGAACATGAGCAGCAATACCCCCGATTATGCCGATGTGCAGGCGCTTGATACCTTTCCGAAGGTGCTGGCTTATAACGCGCGCCACTGGGGCGACGAAATTGCCATGCGCGAAAAGGAATTCGGCATCTGGCAGGAATTCACGTGGAAAGATTATAACGACCGCGTCAAATGGATGGCGCTTGGCCTGCGCGATATGGGCATCAAGCCCGGTGATGTGGTCGGCGTTATCGGCGAAAACCGCCCGGAATGGGTCTGGGGCGAAATTGCCGCACATGCGCTGCGTGCCATGTCGGTCGGCCTGTATCAGGACAGCCTTCATGAAGAAGTCGCCTATCTGATCACCTATTCCGGTGCACGGGTTCTGATCGCCGAGGACGAGGAACAGTGTGACAAGCTTCTGGAACTGGCCGACCAGATTCCGACGGTTGAACATATCGTTTATTGCGATCCGCGCGGGATGCGGAAATACGAAGACCCG
Source organism: Thalassospira lucentensis (assembly GCF_001613805.1). Taxonomy (GTDB): domain Bacteria; phylum Pseudomonadota; class Alphaproteobacteria; order Rhodospirillales; family Thalassospiraceae; genus Thalassospira; species Thalassospira lucentensis_A. The sequence continues at coordinate 276,721 of NZ_LPVY01000002.1, read as the reverse complement.
CGCCTGATGGATATCGAAAAGCTTTACGAGCTTGGCCGTGCGCTCGAGGCAAAAGACCCCGGTGCCTATGACGGGATGGTGGCCGATACGCGCGGTGATGAATGCGCGATCCTGTGCACCACGTCGGGCACGACGTCCAAGCCGAAAATGGCGATGCTGAATGCCGGTGATTTCCTTGATCACTGTGCCGCCTATTTGCGTGCCGATCCGAAATATCCGGGTGACAACTATGTTTCGGTTCTGCCGCTGCCATGGATCATGGAACAGGTTTATGTCGTCGGTCAGTCGTTGATCAGTCGCCAGATCGTGAATTTTGTCGAAGAACAGGAAACCATGATGGCCGATCTTCGCGAGATCGGACCGAACTTCGTCCTGCTGGCACCGCGCGTCTGGGAAGCCATTGCCGCCGATGTGCGGGCACGCATGATGGATGCGACCCTGTTCAAACAGAAAATGTATGATTTCGGCATGGCTCTGGCGCGCACCGCCCTTGATGGCGGCGGCCATTCCAGGGTTGCCGATGTCCTGTTGATGAATGCGTTAAAGGACCGGTTGGGCTTTTCCAATCTGCGGTCGGCTGCGACCGGCGGGGCGGCGATGGGACCGGAAACCTTCAAGTTCTTTCATGCCATGGGCGTGCCGTTGCGTCAGCTTTACGGCCAGACCGAACTTTGCGGTGCCTATACCATCCATCAGCCCGACGACATTGATTTCGATACGGTCGGGCGCGCGTTTGATAATTCGGAAATCAAAATCATCAATACCGATGAAAACGGTGTTGGCGAGATTGTTGCGCGCACATCGGGCATGTTTACCAGCTATTATAAAAACCAGGCGGCCTATGACGAGGATGTCCGGGATGGCTGGATGCATACGGGCGATGCCGGTTACTTCAAGGAAGGCAACAAGCATCTTGTGGTGATTGATCGCCTGAAAGATCTGGCGGAAACATCCAAAGGTGTGCGTTTCTCGCCGCAGTTTATTGAAAACAAACTGAAATTCTCGCCCTTCATTGCCGAGGCCGTGATCCTTGGCAAGGGATTGCCGTTCCTGTCGACCATGATCTGCATCCGGTATTCGATCATGGCGAAATGGGCCGAGCAGCGCGGGATTGCCTTTACCAACTATACCAATCTGTCAGCCCAGCCGCAGGTCTATGACATGATCGTTGATGAAATCCGTCAGGTGAATGAAACCCTTCCGGAAGCCCAGCGCATCAAACGGTTCCTGCTGCTTTACAAGGAACTGGATGCCGATGATGGCGAACTGACGCGTACCCGCAAGGTTCGTCGCAGCGTGGTTGCGGAAAAATACGCCGACATCATCGACGCGATTTATGCCGGCAATGAAAAGGTTGATATCGACACCATGATCACCTTCCAGGACGGGTCGAAAACCCGCATCCAGACAAGTGTGAAGGTCGTCGATCTGGACGGGGACAAGGCCGCACAGACGGCCCCCAAAGCCGCCGAATAAGGCAGCGATAAAACAGTGCGCCCCAAATGCCATAAAGGTTGCGGGGCCGCCATTACAGGGATGGCAACATGAATTTCGAACTTCTGTTCCAGCTTCTGCTTAACGGGCTGATTGTCGGAACATTGTATGGCGTGGTCGCCATGTGTTTCGTGCTGATTTACAAATCGACCCAGATCGTGAACTTCGCACAGGGCGAGTTTCTTTTGATCGGGGCATGGGTTTGTTATGCGTTTCTGGTGGAAATGCAGATGCCCTTCTGGCTTGGATTCCTGTTCACATTGCTGTTCATGATGGCGTTTGGCATTGTCCTGCAAATGGTGGTGCTGCGCCCGATGATTGGCGAGCCGATCATTTCGGTGATCATGGTGACGATCGGGCTTTCGATCTTTTTCCAGGCGGCAACGAAATGGATATTCGGTGCGACCACCGCGACCTATCCGCAGGTGTTCAGCGAACGGTCGATCAACCTTTTCGGCATGCAGATCGAAACCGCCTATATCATGAGTTTCGTGATCTCGCTGGTGATCATGGCGGCGTTCTACTGGTTCTTCAAATATTCCAAGCTGGGCCTTGCGATGCGGGCCACCGCCTTTGACCAGCAGGTCGCGCAAAGCCTTGGTATTTCCGTCAAGACCGTGTTTGCCATGTCGTGGGCGATTTCAGCGCTGGTATCGGGTGTTGCCGGTATCGTGATCGGGATGGTCAACGGGGTTTCATCCGCGCTTTCGGTGATCGGGATCAAGGTTTTCCCGGCGGTCATTCTGGGCGGGCTTGATTCAATCATCGGCGCGATTGTCGGTGGTGTGATCATCGGTCTTCTGGAAAACACCGCCGAGTTTGTCGACGGTCAGTATCTGCACTGGGGCAACCTGTTTTCGATCGCACCGTTCTATGTGCTGATCATCATTCTTTGCATCAAGCCATACGGTCTGTTTGGCACCAAAGACATCGAACGCATCTAAGGGGCGGAGTAATAGGTTATGGCTGGATTTTCGATGCGTCCCTGCGGTGATTTTCGCACCACCTATCGACAGGATACGCGGATTTTCGACACCACCTTTGTGCGCAATGCCGCGATCCTTGGTGTGATTGCAACCGCCCTGATCCCGTTTGTTCTGGATGGCTATTACGTCAACCTGTTCATTCAGATCTCGTACTTTGCGATTGCCGCCCTTGGTCTGAATATTCTGGTCGGTTTCACCGGGCAGATTTCGCTGGGTCATGCGGCGTTCTTTGGCTTTGGCGCATTCGCATCCGCCTGGATCAACAATACGACCGGCATTCCGGTTTTGCTGTCGATCCCGCTGGCGGGGCTTATGACGGCGGCTGTCGGGCTTTTGTTCGGTCTGCCTGCTGCCCGGATCAAGGGGCTTTATCTGGCGATTGCGACATTGGCAGCCCAGTTCATCCTGGAAGATTTCTTTGCCCGGGCCGACTGGTTTACCGGCGGGTCTTATGGGGCGGCGGCAAACCCGGTCAATGTGTTCGGCTATGAAGTGCTCGATGATTTCAGCTTCTTCTATGTCTGCCTGTTCTTCCTTGTGATCATGTATCTGCTGGGCACGAACCTGATGCGGACCCGTGATGGCCGTGCCTTTGTTGCGGTACGTGATCATTATCTTTCAGCGGAAATCATGGGCATCAATCTGACGAAATACCGTCTGATGAGCTTTGCGATTTCATCCTTCTATGCCGGGGTCGGCGGGGCGATGTATGGCCACTATCTTGGCTTTGTTTCGGCCGAGGGCTTTACCATCCTGCTGTCGATCCAGTTTCTGGGCATGATCATCATTGGCGGCCTTGGCTCGGTCAAGGGCACGCTGATGGGGACCGTCTTCATGGTTCTGCTGCCCGAAGTCATGGAAAACGGTGTCGGGCTTTTAAGTGTTTTCGAATGGGCCAATTCGACGGCTGTGACCGACGGACTGGCCTATATCAAGGAGATGGCGATCGGTCTGGCCATCATCCTTTTCCTGATCTTCGAACCGGACGGGCTCGCGCACCGCTGGCAGCAGATCAGGGCGTACTGGAAGCTTTATCCCTTCTCGTACTGATAATTACCGCCGAAACCCGCCCCGCTAAAAAACACAAAAGGGGCAGGATCAAAATCGGGGGAGACCGGGAGGCTATATCGTTGATGAAAACGTCCAAGGGAGACGTCGTGATGAAAAGACTGATTGCTGCAACCGCGATGGTTGCAACCGGCCTGTCGGTAACGGCAGCCAAGGCAGACGAAGTATTCGTCGGCCATCTGATGGATATCACCGGTGCCACCGGCTTCATCGGCAAGTTTTATGCCGACGGGGTTCGCGATGCACTGTCTTATGTCAACACCCATGGCGGGATTGACGGCACGGTTCTGGATTCTGAATCGGTCGATTACGCCTACAAGGTGCCGCAGGCCATTGCGAACTATAAAAAATGGCGTTCGCGCAATGAAATGGTCGCCATGCAGGGCTGGGGCACGGGCGATACCGAAGCCCTGATCAGCTTTGTGGCCCAGGACAAGGTGCCGGTCTATTCCGCATCCTATTCCGGCCATCTGACCGATCCGACCGCGAAAAACCCGAAAACCGCAAAACCGGCCCCCTATAACTTCTTCTATGGCGCATCCTATTCCGATGCCTGCCGTGCAATGGTTCAGTGGGCTGCCGAAGACTGGAAAACATCGGGTGGTTCTGGCAAGCCGGTATTCTCGCATATCGGGGATAACCACCCGTATCCGAACGCCCCCAAAGAAGCCTGTGCGGAATACGCGACCGAACTTGGTTTTGAAGTGACCGAGCCGGTTGTTGTTTCGATGAAGCCGGGCGATTTCAAGGCGCAGTGCCTGACGATCAAGGAAGCCGGAACCAATTATGGGTATCTTGGCAACCTCGGCCCGTCGGTGGTTTCGCTGGTGAAATCGTGTGACACGGTTGGCGCGTCCCCGAAATGGCTCGCCAATATCTGGGCGGGTGACTTTGAAACGCTGAAAACCATCGGCGATGTTGAAAACTATGTCTTCCCGGCCATGACCAGCTTCTGGACCGACGAGGGCGTACCGGGCATGGAACTGGTGCGTGAAATCTCGAAAATGTCGGACAGCTCGGGCGAGCAGTTCCGTACGCACCACTATATCCGCGGCATTTGCTCGGTCTATTACATGAAAGAAGCCATGGAATGGGCCAAGGCCAATGGCGGCATCACCGGCGAAAACATCAAGGCCGGGATGTATGCCCGCACCGACTGGGTGCCGAAAGGTCTTGAAGGTGTCTGCATGCCGGCAACCTGGACGGCCGAAGATCATCGCGGCATCAACACCGTGAATATCTATAACGGCAGTGCCAAGGGCGGAGAGCCGACGGTCGAAAAACTGACCACGGTAACCCTGCCGCGTCGTGACGACTGGCTCGGCTATTAAGTCGTAGTCAGAAGACGGCTGTCTCCCGAAGGTGTTCGGGGCGGGGTGGCGAAAAGCGCGCCCGCCCCGGCGCCGGGAGATGTAATCAGAACGTGATTGAAGGGGACACCATGTCAGAGCCCGCCCGCAAGATCGAAACCGCAGAACCGTTGCTGTCGGTCAACAATATCGAAGTCGTGTATGACGAGGTGATCCTTGTGCTGCGCGGGGTATCGCTTGAAGTTCCGCAGGGCAAGATCGTGACCCTTCTGGGCCCGAACGGGGCCGGGAAATCGACCACGCTTAAGGCCATTTCGGGTTTGCTCAAGACCGAGGATGGCAAGGTTACCCGTGGTGACATCAATTTCATGGGGCAGCAGATCGCCAATGGCAGCCCCGAGGATATCGTGCGTTCCGGCCTGTTTCAGGTCATGGAAGGCCGCCGCATCATCGAAGACATGACCTGTGTCGAAAACCTGCGGCTTGGCGCCTATACCCGCAAGGACAAGGGCGTTAAGGACGATATCGACATGGTGTTTGAATATTTCCCGCGTCTGCGCGAACGCACCGGGCTTGCCGGTTATTTGTCAGGCGGGGAACAGCAGATGCTGGCGATTGGCCGGTCGCTGATGGCGCGTCCGAAAATGATTTTGCTTGATGAACCTTCGATGGGTCTGTCACCCTTGCTGGTGAAGGAAGTGTTCGGGATCATCGAAAAGATCAACCGCGAGCAGGGCATCACCATGCTGATCGTTGAACAGAACGCCAATTTTGCGCTGAAGGTTGCCGATTACGGTTACATCATGGAAAGCGGCAAGGTGGTTCTGGATGGCACCCGTGACGAGCTTCTGAACAACGAAGACGTCAAGGAATTCTATCTTGGCGGCGGTTCGGAAGACCGCAAGAGCTTCAAGAACATCAAATCGTACAAACGTCGCAAGCGTTGGCTTTAACACGCGCCTGTGCCTTGTAACGACCAGAAAACGGACCCGGCCACCATGCTTAATACCTTCTTTGACGCCAGTGAAACCCGTAGCCCCAAAGACCGTGAAACCGGTTTGATGGCGGCATTGCCACGGGTTGTTCATCACGCAAAAAGCAAGGCCGCCGGGTTTGGCCGTATCCTTGAAGGGGTTGATCCGCAGTCGGTCAACAGTCGCGAGGCACTGGCAAAACTGCCGGTGACGCGCAAATCCGACCTGATCGCCATGCAGGCGAAAAATCCGCCCTTTGCCGGGTTGAATGCAACACCGGTGCCGGCCCTTGGCCGTATTTTCCAAAGCCCGGGGCCGATTTACGATCCCGAAGGCAAGGGTGATGACTGGTGGCGGATGGGGCGCGCGTTTTTTGCTGCCGGGTTCCGGCCGGGCGACATCATTCATAACTGCCTGTCCTATCACCTGACACCGGGCGGCTTCATTTTTGACAGTGGCGCACGTGCGTGCGGCTGCGCCGTCATTCCGGCCGGTGTTGGCCAGACCGAAGCCCAGATCAAGGCGATCACCGACCTGAAACCGACCGGCTATTCCGGAACACCGTCGTTTTTGAAAATCCTGATGGAAAAGGCCGACGAACTGGGCGGGGATGTTTCATCCATCACCCGTGCGCTTGTGTCGGGCGAGGCATTGCCGCCGTCATTGCGCGACTGGTTTGCCGAACGCGGTGTTGCCATGCTGCAATGTTATGCCAGTGCCGATCTGGGCCTGATTGCCTATGAAAGCGATGCCAAAAGCGGGATGATCGTTGCCGAGGACATCATCCTTGAAATCGTGCGTCCCGGTACCGGCAACCCGGTAGCCGAGGGCGAGGTGGGCGAGGTCGTCGTTACCAGCCTTAATATGGATTATCCTCTGATCCGGTTTGCCACCGGTGATCTTTCGGCGATTGCATCGGGGCCAAGCCCGTGCGGGCGGACCAATATGCGTATCAAGGGCTGGATGGGCCGTGCGGATCAGACCACCAAGGTCAAAGGCATGTTTGTCCATCCCCACCAGATTGCCGAGGTCGTCAAACGCCATGCGGATATCGGCATGGCACGCCTGATTGTGACCCGTGAAAACGATGTCGATGTCATGACGCTCGCCTGTGAAACCGATGCCGCCGGGTTCAGTGCCGATGCGGTGATGGATAGCCTGCATTCGATCTGCAAGCTGCGCGGCAGGGTCGAAATCGCAACACCGGGCAGTCTGCCCAATGATGGCAAGGTGATCGACGACCAGCGCGACTATTCCTGAGCGGCCGCCAGAACCCTTTTTGCAGTTGTCCCGTCACGGGACCGATACTGCGAAAAGGTATCTACCCGTTTCATTCCCGCTCGGGAAACTTGGTGCCGTCCGGCTTTGTTCGGGCGGCATTTTTTTGTTTTGTGCATGGGCCACTGGTCATTGCCCTTTGGCAATGTATGATGGCGCATAAATTTGAATGATTACAGGGGAAAGCATGGCGCAGGCAGGCAAACCATTTGCCGTTGGCATGATCACGATTTGCCAGTTGATGGCACTTGCGCTGTGGTTTTCGGCAACGGCGGTATTGCCGCAATTGCGGGCCGAGTTTGATCTGGGGGCGGTGCAATCATCCCTGTTTACCAGTTCGGTCTTGCTGGGGTTTGTACTGGGCACTTTGATCAGCGCGTTTTTCGGTCTGGCCGACCGGGTTGAACCAAGGCGTTTCTGGGCGGCATCCGCATTGATTGCCGCGACCGCCAATCTTCTGATCCTGACCGTGCCGGTCGACGGGGTGGTTGTGATCGGGCTTCGCCTGATTACCGGGGTCTGCATGGCAGGGATTTATCCCATCGGCATGAAAATGGTCGCGACCTGGTCACGCGGCGATACGGGATTTCTGGTCGGGTTGCTGGTCGGTGCATTGACCATGGGGTCGGCCCTGCCGCATCTGTTTGCCGTGGCAGTGCCGCTTGACTGGCGAATGGTGATCGTGATCGCCAGTATTTCGGCTTATATCGCCGGTGTGGCGATCCTGTTTGTCAAGCTGGGCGGGACGCCGGGAAAATCCCCGCGATTTGATCCGCGTATGGTTGGGCAGATATGGTCGAACAAACCCCTGCGCCATGCCTGCTACGGGTATTTCGGGCATATGTGGGAACTGTATGCCATGTGGGGCTGGATCGGGTTGTTCCTGTATGGGGCGCTTTCCGGGCGGGAATTTGATAATCCCGGTATCTGGGCGGCGCTTCTGACATTTGCGATTGTTGGTATCGGCGCGTTCGGAAGTCTTGCGGGTGGTTTGCTGGCGGACCGGATCGGGCGGACGACGGTGACCATGGCCGCAATGGCGGTCAGTGGTATCTGCGCCCTTGTTGCCGGGGCGCTTGGCGATGCGTCGGTCCCGATCCTGATTGTCGTCTGTATTGTCTGGGGCATTTCGGTGATTGCCGATTCTGCGCAATTTTCATCCTGCGTGATCGAACTGGCTGATCCCCATCAGGTGGGAACGGCGCTGACCATGCAAAATGCCATCGGCTTTCTTATTGCCCTTGGATCGATCCATCTGGTGCCGGTGATTGCCGATGGTTTTGGCTGGTGGGGGGCGTTTGCCATGCTGGCGGTGGGGCCATTACTGGGCTTTATCGCCATGGGACGATTGCGCAACATGCCCGAAGCCATCCGACTGGCGGGAGGACGGCGATAGTTTTGAGCCGGAATAGCGAAAAGAGTCGGTGATCCGCATCACTTGACAACCTGAAGGCAAAAAAATGCGCCGTTTGGGTTTTCTTGACCATTTTCAGCACAAATATTACTTTCTGCCAGAATTTTCTTGCTGTTGCGCGTTGGGGGCGTTGCGGCGTTTTCCAAATATAAGGGTCTTTCATGAGTCTCACCCTCATTGTTTTGCTTCCCTTCCTTGGGGCGGTGTTACCCGCCGTCATGATCAGGGCCGGGCGCAATGCGTGCGCCACAGCAACCGGCTCGGTCACGCTGCTTGCCCTGATCCTGCTTATCGCCAAGGCACCCGCCGTTATTGGCGGCGAAGTGTTTCAGGTCCGCTATGAATGGCTGACCGAACTGGGATTGAACGTGACCTTCTTCCTTGATGGTCTGGGATTGCTGTTTGCGACCCTGATCCTCGGGATTGGTCTGCTGATCATCATTTATGCCCGTTTCTATCTGTCGAAAGACGATCCGATGGGGCGGTTCTATGTGTTCCTGCTTTTGTTTCAGGGCGCGATGGTCGGCATTGTTCTGTCGGACAACATTCTGCTTCTGCTGATTTTCTGGGAACTGACGTCGCTGTCATCCTTCCTTCTGATCGGTTACTGGAAACATCTGCCCGAAGGTCGACAGGGCGCGCGTATGGCGCTGACCGTGACCGGGGCAGGCGGGCTTGCGATGATTGCCGGGATGCTGATCCTTGGAAATATCGTCGGGTCCTATGATCTGACGGTGATCCTGCAAAATGCCGATCTGATCCAGGCGTCACCGCTTTATGTGCCAGCCCTTGTTCTGATCCTTTTGGGCTGCTTTACCAAATCCGCACAGTTCCCGTTCCATTTCTGGCTGCCGCATGCCATGGCCGCGCCGACACCGGTTTCGGCCTATCTGCATTCGGCAACCATGGTCAAGGCGGGCATCTTTTTGATGGCGCGCATGTGGCCGGTTCTGTCGGGAACGCCGGAATGGTTCTATATCGTTGCGACCGCGGGTCTTGTGACCATGGTGCTGGGCGCATGGATTGCGATCTTCAAACATGATCTTAAGGGGCTTCTGGCCTATTCCACGGTCAGCCACCTTGGTCTTGTGACCATGCTGTTTGGTTTCGGTACGCCGATGGCCGCCGTTGCGGGCGTGTTTCATATCATCAACCATGCGACCTTCAAGGCGGCCCTGTTCATGACCGCCGGGATCATCGACCATGAAACCGGGACGCGCGATATTCGCCGTCTGGGCGGGTTGCTGAACCTGATGCCGATTGCCGGGACCATCGGGATCATTTCGGCCGCATCGATGGCCGGGATCATTCCGTTAAACGGGTTCCTGTCCAAGGAAATGATGCTGGAAGAAGCATGGCATACCGTCTGGCTTGATCAGAACTGGATCGTGCCGTTGCTGGCGACTGTTGGCGCGCTGTTCTCGGTTGCTTATTCGCTGCGCTTTATCTTCCATGTCTGGTTTGGCAAAACCCGTGATGAACTGCCCCATCACCCCCATGATCCGCCCTTTGGCATGTGGGCACCGCCCGCATTCCTGACGGTTCTTGTGGTTCTGATCGGCCTGTTCCCGGCGGCAATTGCCGGGCCGCTGGTGGCGGCCACGTCCAATGCGGTTACGGGCGGGAACCTTCCGGACTATTATCTGGCACTTTGGCACGGTCTGACTCCGGCACTTGCCATGAGCACGATTGCCCTTATCGGCGGTGCGTTGCTTTTGCTGCGCCATGGCGGTTTGATGTCGGTAACGGCCAACCTGTCGCGGCCCGATGCCAAGGCCATGTTTGACTGCCTGATCGTCAAGGTCGTCGCGCTTTGCCGTGTGATATCGGACAATCTGCACAACGGTTCGCTGCAACGCTATCTGGCGGTCATGGTCTTTGCCGCAATTGCCATCGGTCTTTCGGGGTTCTATGCCGAACCGGATCATACCGCAGGCACACGTGAACTTCTGGCGGTTTCACCGCCCGCCGCCATTGGCTGGGTGCTTCTGGTCGGGACCTGTATCGCGGCGGTCGCGATGCATCACAACCGGCTTCTGACCCTGCTTCTGGTGGGGGTCATCGGTTTGATCGTCTCGCTTGGCTTTATCTATCTGTCGGCACCTGATCTTGCCCTGACGCAGATCTCGGTCGAGGTGGTGACGGTCATCCTGATGTTGCTGGCGCTGAACATCCTGCCAAAGGAAACCCCGAAGGAAAGCCAGCCTGGACGCAAATTCCGCGACTGGGTCATTGCAATCGCGGCCGGTCTTGGCATGGGCGGGGCTGTCTGGGCGATCATGACGCGTGAATTGCCCAATTCGATTTCAGCCTATCATCTGGCCAATTCGAAAATCGAAGGCGGGGGAACCAACGTGGTCAACGTGATCCTCGTCGATTTCCGCGGTTTTGATACCTTTGGCGAGATCATCGTTCTTGGCATTGCCGCTCTTTCGATCTTTGCCCTGATTGAAACGGTTACCCAGGGTGAGGCGGCGAAACGTCTGGCAAGCTGGGTGGTCGATAATCGCCGGTCGGCTGATCGCCATCCGATGATGATGGTCATTGCAACGCGGGTGATGTTGCCGCTGGCGCTGCTGGTGGGGGTTTACATCTTCCTGCGCGGCCATAACGAACCGGGCGGTGGCTTTATCGCCGGTCTGGTCGTTTCGGTCGCGCTGGTCATGCAGTATATGGCGTCGGGCTTTGGCTGGACCCAGAACCGCATGAAAGCCAATTATCACGGCATGATCGGGTTGGGCGTGATTGCCGCGGCCATTACAGGTCTTTCGGCCTGGGTGGCGGGGCTGCCGTTCCTGACCAGTGGCTTTGTCCATGTTCATCTGCCGATTGTCGGCGAATTTGAACTGGCATCTGCCATGGGCTTTGACCTTGGCGTGTTCCTGACGGTTGTCGGGGCGGTTACCCTCGCCCTTGCCAAACTGTCGCAGGTGGAACGAATGGCCGAGCATGTCGACATCAATCCCGAGCCGATGGACCATGATCCGTCCGCCGCGGCCCAGCAGGTCGCGACAGCTGAGAAAGAGGCCTGATATCATGGAGTTTCTTGTAGCAAGCAGTATCGGGCTTCTGACCATGTGCGGCACTTATATGTTGCTGCGTGGTCGTACTTTCCCGGTGGTAATCGGTCTGGCACTTCTGTCCTATGCGGTGAACGTTTTCCTGTTCGCCATGGGGCGCCTGACCATCGATATGCCGCCAATCCTGCGTGATGGTGTTACGGAATACACCGATCCGCTGCCCCAGGCACTTGTCCTGACAGCGATCGTGATTTCGTTCGGGATGACCGCACTTATCGTTGTGCTGTCAATCCGCGCCTATCTTGAAATCGGTAATGACCATGTTGACGGTCGCCCGGTTGGCGAGCCTTCCGAAGCAGGAGACAAAAACTGATGGGTCACTGGATTGTCGTTCCCATTGTGCTGCCTGCCGTGATGGCCGCCCTGATTGTTCTGGCGGTTCGGCATGACATTGTTCTGCAGCGCATATTCTCGATCACCTCGACCGTTGCCCTTGTGGCGGTCACTCTGTCGCTGGTGATTTTTGCCAATAAAAACAACCCGGAAATGTACGCACTTGGCGACTGGCCGGCACCGTTCGGGATCGTGATCGTACTGGATCGCCTGTCGGCGATGATGATCTTTCTGACCTCGATCCTCGGTCTTGGGGTCATCCTGTTTGCATCGAGCGAATGGGACAAGCGTGGCCAGCATTTCCACGCCCTGTTCCAGTTCCAGTTGATGGGGGTCAATGGTGCGTTTTTGACAGGTGACGTGTTCAACCTGTTCGTTTTCTTCGAAGTGCTGCTGATCGCATCCTATGGGTTGATGCTGCATGGTGCCGGGGCGGAACGCCTTAAGGCGGGCATGCAGTATATCGTCATCAACCTGACGGGTTCGACCCTGTTCCTGGTCGGGGTCGGCATGATATATGCCGTAACCGGAACGCTGAACATGGCCGATCTTGCCATTCAGGTGCCGCAGGTGGCCGCCGGTGATGCCGCGTTACTGCGTGCCGGGGCGCTGATCCTGCTTCTGGTGTTCTGTGTGAAGGCGGCTTTGGTGCCGGTTCATTTCTGGCTGCCGGGGACTTATGCCAATGCACCGGCACCGGTGGCGGCCCTGTTTGCCATCATGACCAAGGTCGGTGCCTATTCGATCCTGCGCGTTTACTCGCTGGGCTTTGGTGAAAATGCCGGTGATATGGCATGGCTCGCACAGCCCTATATCCTGCCTGCGGCGATTGTGACACTGGCGATTGGCATGATCGGGGTTCTGGCGGCCAAGCGGCTGAACGGCCTGATTGCGTTTTCCGTGATCGGATCGATGGGAACGCTTTTGATTTCCATCGCGCTGTTTACGCCCGAAAGCATTTCGGCCGGTCTTTATTACCTGCTGCATTCGACCTTTGCCGGGGCGGCCCTGTTCCTGATCGGTGATCTGGTGGCGTCACGCCGGGGGGCCATCTATGGCGACAAACTTGAAACGGCACCGGTTTTCCATCAATCGGGGCTTCTGGCGGTTCTGTTCTTTGTTGCGGCCATCGCCATGGCCGGGATGCCGCCGCTTAGCGGTTTTATCGGCAAGCTGATGATCCTTGATGCGGCACGTGACAGCGACCTGTCTGTCTGGATCTGGTCAGTCATTCTTGTGACGTCGCTGATGTGCATTGTCGGTTTTGGCCGTGCAGGCAGTGTCCTGTTCTGGAAAAGTGCGTCGGCCGAAGGTGTGATCGAGGTCGAGGGGGCAAATTGGCCGGTTCTTCCGATCGTTGCCGCCTGCGGAATGCTTTGTGCACTTGTTGCCCTGACGGTGTTTGCCGCACCGATCATGGATTACCTGCAGGGCACGGCAGCGCAGTTGTTTGACACCACGGATTACATCCGGGCTGTGCTGGGTGAAATACCCGCCACACAGCTTGGCCAGTAAGCGGTGATGAAAGGATAGTGATGATGTTGAAACGTTGTCTTCCCCACCCGCTTCTGTCGCTGGCCCTGCTGGTTGTCTGGGTGTTGCTGGTCAATGAAATATCGGCCGGTGCCGTGGTCTTTGGTGCGATCCTGGCGATTGTGGTGCCGTTGATCACGTCAAGTTTCTGGCCGGCGGCGCCAAAGGTTGGCAATGCCTATGCGATCTGCGAATACGGCCTGATCGTGTTGTGGGATATTCTGGTGGCGAATGTTGTCGTTGCCGGGTTGATCCTGTTTCGCAAGGCCGAAAGCCTTGAAACGAAATGCGTTGTCGTTCCGCTTGATCTGACCTCGCCCGAGGCGATCACGACCCTTGCGGGGACGATCACCATGACGCCGGGAACCGTGACCATTGATCTGAGTGCCGATGCCAAAAGCCTTCTGGTGCATTGCCTGCATGCGCCGGACCCGCAGGGCGTGGTTGATGATATCAAGACCCGCTATGAAGGCCGTCTGAAGGAGATTTTCGAATGATCGAATATGCACTGAATTTCGGCTTTATCTGTGTGGCGGTCGCCCTGTTGATGAACCTTTGGCGTCTTTCGAAGGGACCGACCATCGCGGACCGTGTTCTGGCCGTCGATACCATGGCGATCAACGCCATCGCCCTTCTGGTGCTGTACGGGATCAGCCGCGCAACCTCGATGTATTTCGAAGGGGCGCTTCTGTTTGCCATGTTCGGCTTTGTCTCCACCGTTGCCTATTGCAAGTTCGTCTTGCGTGGCGACATCATCGAATAGGGAGAGAGACGATGCCGTTTATTGCCGAACTCGTCATTTCCGTTCTGATCGTGATTGGCGGATTGTTCCTGCTGATCGGGTCGTTCGGGATGCTCAAACTGCGCGAATTGCTGCCGCGGCTTCATGCGCCGACCAAGGCAACCACGGTTGGCGTTGGCGGAATCCTGATCGCATCGATGCTGTTCTTCTGGATCGAACGCGGGCATTTCACCATACATGAATTGCTGATCACGCTGTTCCTGTTCCTGACGGCACCGATTACCGCGAACCTGATCGCCAAGGCCTATATGCTGCGTCATGTCGATCCGCACGCGGACCTTCCGAAAAGCGGTCAGGACGAAGGCTGGGCAACCTTTGATCCGGTCGGCCCGGATGGCTATGACCCCAGCGAGGAATACAAACCCGATCAGAAGTGAACACGGGTGGAGATTTGCAAACGGCACCGTTCATGCGGTGCCGTTTTGGTATGCTGTTAACAGGAAAACCGCATGATCCTTGAAACCGAACGGCTTTGGCTGCGTCCGCGAACACTGGATGATCTTGAAGACTGCTTTGCGATGGATCGTGAACCCGGTGTGACCGACTTTGTTCAGGGGCCATGGGCGGACGAAACCGAACATCGTGCCTTTATCCATGATCGCATCACCATGGATTACGGGCCGGGGCTTGGATACTGGTCGCTGTTTTTAAAAACGGAACCGGATCGTTTCATTGGCTGGGTACTCCTGATCCCCGAGGATGCGGTTGGGCCCGAGATCGAAATCGGCTGGCGGTTGAAACCGGCTTTCTGGGGCAGGGGATACGCATCCGAAGCCGCCAATGCCCTGTTGGCGCATGGGTTTGAAAAAATGAAACTGCCCGGTTTTATTGCCTGTATCGATGCCCGGAATATCGGGTCACTTGCGGTGGCGCGAAAGATCGGCATGTGTCCTCACAAGGACGACAACGATATCGTGCAATATGCGATCACGGCGGATGATTTTGCAAAACGTTCTCATAGATGACATTGCCGATCTGCCTCTGATCTTGTTATGACAAGGGGCAGGAGGGGCGCGTTTCACATGCCGGATTTCAGCATCGAAGATCAGTATTGCGGGCGGATCGCCGGGATCGACGAGGTCGGTCGCGGACCGTTGGCCGGGCCGGTGGTTGCGGCGGCCGTTATTCTGCCGCGCGATGAACGGTTGCCGGAAGTCCTTCTGGGGGAACTTAACGATTCCAAAAAGCTGTCGGTCAAGAAACGCGACTTTCTGTTTGAGCTGATCATGGGCTGTGCCGAGGTTGGCATCGGTGCGGCATCTGTCCGCGAGATCGACCGGATCAATATCCTGCAGGCAACATATGTCGCCATGCGCCGTGCGGTGGCGCGCCTGCCGCAATGCCCCGATCAGGCGCTGGTGGACGGCAATCGTGACCCGGGGCTGCCCTGTGCGGTGGAAACGGTCATCAAGGGCGATGGCAGATCATTATCCATCGCGGCGGCATCCATCGTTGCCAAGGTCGTGCGCGACCGCGCAATGACCCGCCTTGCCGTGCGCTATCCGCATTTCGGCTGGGATGGCAATGCCGGTTATGGGGTGAAAAAGCATATGGACGGGCTTGGCATTGTTGGCCCAACCCTGCATCACCGCCGCAGTTTCAGGCCGATTGCCGAATTGCTCGGAATTCTGTCCTGATCCTAGGCTAATGCGGTACGGTTTTTGGGCACGACGTGCGCACGCACCAGATCAACACCGTCTCCGTCGCGTGTAATCGCGGCAAATCCGTCCTTCTGGCGCACCGTGACCCGTTCCTGAACCCGGCATTCGGTACGGAACTGGATATCGATGCTTTCGGGATGGAAGTCCGGTTTTGCATCCGCACCGGTTGCGCCAAGGACCCACTGCATCAGGCGGACATTGTTGACATGCCCATACAGGTCAAGGTCGGATGGCCGGGCCTTTATGCTGTCGATTTCGGGTAACGGGTCGCTGGTAAAGGGCGGCCGAAACGGCGGCGCGATCAGTTTCGGGCCGGGCGTGTTTGGCAGCCTTTCCTCGATCCAGTCAGGCCAGCTTGCCGCGCGCCGTTCAATCAGGTCGAACATCACCCAGAAGCTTTGCGCGACCGCAATCACATCACCCTTGCCGTCGATCAGACGGAAATCGCGGGTGGCAACACGTCTTGCAACGCCCGATGGCCATGTTTCGACAATGATATCCTCGCCATTGCCGGGATAGCGCCGCACATGAATGACCATGCGCGCCAGCACCCATGCCATGCCCTGATCCATCGTATCGTCATAGGCCAGTTTCAGGATACGGGCGCCCCAGCCGGCCGCATCCTGCATGTAATCGGCGAGGGCCGGCAGCATCGCAAGGCCGTTATCCCCAATTTCCGAATATCGCACGCGATAGGTGCCGCGCCATCCGCAATTGGCGGGCAGGGCCGGTCTGGCGATTTCGTCCCAATCGATGATCATGTCGGCCAATCCTGTGTCATTCGATGACAGTTATAGAAACCCGGTTGGCTGCTTGCAAATCCGGACTGCAAATTCGCAATACGAACCGGGATGTCCCGAAGGTTCATCTTGCTCATTTCGGCAAAGCTGGTGATGATGGTTAAATTCAGGGGTGGGCTGCATCATGTGTATTTTGTGGCTCTTTGGGGAACTATCAAAAAAGTGAATGAACATATGCGTTCATTTAAAACGAAGAATACAGTTCCCTTGGATTGAATTTAAAAGAACAGTGATGTTTAATTAAATGGAAAAGCGAAAATACAACAAGACGTTACGCGCAGAAAAAGAAGATGAAACGCGCCTGAAGATTGTCGAGGCCGCGATGAGTTTGCATGGTGAAGTCGGCCCTGCACGCACAACCATCAGCGCGATTGCCGACCGCGCCGGGGTGCAGCGCCTGACGGTCTATCGGCATTTTACCGAAGAAAATGAACTGCTTGATGCGTGCTTGTTACATTGGCGGAGCCTTAACCCGCCGCCTGATCCCGCATCATGGCGCGAGTCGGTGGCAGAGGGTGACTGGGGCCTTGCGATCCTTAGCATGCTTTATCACTATTATGGTGAGACGGCCTATATGTGGGATCATTGCTATCGGGATCGGGAGAGCGTTGCGGCGCTTCACGAACAGATGACGGGCTTTGATGCCTATCTCGACATGCTGTGTGTTGATGTGCTGGCAAGCCTTCCCGACGCCCGGCGCAAGGGCAAAATGTGCAAGGCTGTTGCGCGGCACGCGGTGCAATTTGCGACATGGCAGTCGCTGTCACAGACGGGCGTGGAAAATTCGGAAATGGCGGCCCTTATGGATGACTGGCTGCATAAATGCCCGGTTTCGTGATCGGGCTTTGCCGTCTAATCCATCGGTCGCTGGCGCATCTTTTTGACATCGCCGCGTTTCTTTTTCGTGTCGACCCGTTTGCGTTTCGCCGATAGGGACGGGCGAGTTTTGACGCGGAACTTTTTGCGTTCGGCGGCTTTGCGCAGCAGTGCCAGAAGCCGTTCTATCGCGTCCTGCTTGTTGCGTTCCTGTGTGCGGAAACGCTGCGCGTCAAAGATGATTTCCCCGTCATTGGTCAGCTTGCTGCCTGCCAGTTCGCGCAGGCGATCACGCACGCGTTGCGGCAATTCCGTCAGATCATCGATGCGCACGCGCATTTGAACCGCGGTCGATACTTTATTGACGTTCTGGCCGCCCGGACCGGATGCACGCACGAACTGGAATTGCAGGTGGCGTTCATCAAGGTAAAGATCATTTGAGATTTCGAGCATGGCGGATCGTCTAAGTAATGGGGCGATAAGTTGTGCGGCGAACTTGCACGGCGGATGCCCGGAAACCGGTGGGGGCTGTCGATTGAAAATCGATCGCATTCCACCTACATTGAAGGCACTTACCCTGTCAGGGGCGGGCAGGGCTGTAAACAGGAAATAAGACGTGCAGGCATCGTATCTTTATCTGGCGTTGGGCTGGCTTTCGGTTGGACTTGGCATTGTGGGCGCATTTCTGCCAATTCTGCCGACCACCCCCTTCATGCTGCTGGCAGCCTGGCTGTTTAGCAAAGGATCGCCGCGCCTGCATGCGTGGATTTACAACCATCCACATTTTGGCCCGTCCATCCGTCACTGGACCGAACATGGCGTGATCAACCGTCGGGCCAAGATCATGGCGATGTCGGCCTTTGTCGTGGTGATTGCCGCATCCCTGATCTTTGTTGAAAACCGCTGGGTCGTGATGATCCAGTTGCTGGTCGCAATCCCGGTCAGCTGTTTCATCCTGTCACGCCCGTCGCGCATTCCCGCATCCATCCCGGTAACACAGGGCGGGGAGCCGGGCACAGGCGTCTGATGCTGTCGGGGGTTGGGGTATTGCCGCTTAGCCCGATTTACGGGTCAGTTCTTCCTGACAGGTTTCTTCGAGCTTATCGAGTTCATCGAGTGTCGCGTCGATATCCTGACGCTGTTTGCGCAGGGTATCGCGGCGCTCATTGATCTTGTCGACAAGGATGGTCAGCTGCATGATTTCGCTGCGGTCCGTATCATACAGGTCCAGCAGATCACGGATTTCCTTAAGCGAAAAGCCAAGCCGTTTGCCGCGCATGATCAGACGCAGGCGCACACGGTCACGCTGGCTATAGATGCGGGTCTGCCCCTGACGCGCTGGCGCGATCAGTTCCTGGTCCTCGTAAAAACGGATGGTACGCGTCGTGACGTCGAACTCGCGGGCAAGGTCGGTGATGGAATAGCTGTCGTTCATGACATCCCGTTCAGGTTTACGCTTACGTAAACGAAAACTACATGCTTTCTTGTGCGATCACAATCGGCAATTCTTTTGGCAATTCAACGCAGAACGTGCTGCCTTTTCCCGGTTCGCTTTCAACCGTGATCGTGCCGCCATGCCGGTCAGCGATTTTTTTGCAGATCGCAAGCCCGATGCCGGTCCCGGCATATTCCCCGTAACCGTGCAGACGTTTGAAGATTTCAAAGATTGTCGCGTGATATTGCGGTTCGATACCGATGCCGTTATCGGCAACAAAAACCTTCCAGCTTTCATCGGTTTCCCCGGCATAGATCCGCACTTCGCCTTTGTCGGGATCACTGTATTTAAGGCCGTTCGAAACAAGGTTCTGGAACAGCAGCAAAAGCTGGCTGGCATCACCGGTCACGGTTGGTAGAAAGCCATCGCGAACAATGTTGCCCGCCGGACCCAGTCCCGCCCGCCGGAAATTGGCGGCAATCGCGTCAAACAGGCTGTCAAGTGGCACTGCATGGAACGGTTTGCCATGCCGCCCGACCCGCGACAGGGTGAGAAGATCATCGATCATGCGCTGCATGCGCTGGGTGCCATCGACCGCATAATGAATGAATTCGTCGGCGGTTTCGTCAAGCTTGTCCTTGTATCGCCGCGCGATCAACTGCGTATAGCTCGACACCATGCGAAGCGGTTCCTGCAAATCGTGGGACGCGGCATAGGCAAACTGTTCAAGCTCGCTGTTGGATCGTTCCAGTTCCGCCATGGTGCGCTGGATTTCCATTTCATGGCGTTTGCGCTGGGAAATGTCACGCAGGGTGATGATGTAATGATATCGCCCGTCAGCCGAAAAGTGGCTGATTGCGACTTCAAGGGGCACGTTGCGGCCGTTTTTGGTGCAGGCCAGAACCTCGATCACGCCTGTGCCAAGATCGGTCAGCAGACGGTCCGCAGTCGGGCGTTGCGGTGGGGTATGTTTGCTGTCGGGGAGCAAAAACCGGATGATGTTGCTCAGTTCCGGGTCGCCTTCGGGGCCGCAGAGTTCCTGAGCACGGGCATTAAGCGGTTCGATATTGCCGTCATCGGATGCGACCAGAATCGCATCAATGGTGTTTTGCAAAATCGCACGTGTACGGTCTTCACTGCGTCGGGTCTGGGTCACCAGCTCGGCCAATTCGGCGGCCTGCTGTCGTAAAAGCCGGTCGCGCTGCACGGCAAGTGTGACGTCACGTACAGTCAGTGAACACAGCTTGTCCCCGCGCGATGTCGTGATCGGATGAACACGGATGGATTGTTCCATGCGTTCAAATGTCGCGGCAAATTGCGGCAGCGGACGAAGCGGCAGGGCCCCCTGATTAAGGGACGGCGAAATCACAGCAGGCATGCCGAATTCCAGGCAATCCTGAATGGCCTGGCACAGGCGCCCCAACCGGGTTTCGGGGAACAGGGCGCTTAACCGTTTACCGATTGCCTGTTCGTGCAAAATCCCCGACCGGCTTTGCATCCACTGGTTCCAGTGGCAGATGGCCCGGTCTGCCCCGATCACCACAAGGCCGACATCGGCTGTATCAAGCAGATTGCCGTAAAGGTCGGCGGCTTCTGCGGCATCCTTGATATCGACAATCGGGGAGGTGGGTTTTGTCATCGCGCTGCTGCCCGTTAACCGAGCGAGTTTTCAAGGAAACGCCGCACGAGTTCCCTCAGGGTCTGGATCGAGTCAAGATCCATGACAAACAGCACATAACCATCAATATCATTCTGGCGCAGCATGAATTGCACATGCAGGATCATCAGAACCGGCATTTTACCCGAGGTGGTATCGTACGCGGCCTCATCATTCAAAAGCGCCTTGGTTTCGCGTTTGCGGAAGGTCGGCATCGAACAATTGATCGGCTCGCCCAGAACGTTGGCAATACTGCCAAGACAGGCATTCAGGATGATGTTGCCGACCTCCATCAGGGCTTCCTGTTCCAGATCGGTCAGGGTATCAAGCGGCACATCAACCTTAA
Organism: Thalassospira lucentensis; assembly: GCF_001613805.1. Lineage (GTDB taxonomy): Bacteria > Pseudomonadota > Alphaproteobacteria > Rhodospirillales > Thalassospiraceae > Thalassospira > Thalassospira lucentensis_A. Next base: position 255,734 of record NZ_LPVY01000002.1, on the reverse strand, counting down.
GCAACCGTCGCACCAGTTCAAGGCTGCGTTTTTCGGGGAAAACCAGCATCGCCTCGCCCTTGAACGGGCCATCGAATGTCTGGCTGACGGCGGAAACCACTTCTTCGGGCGACGATGTCAGGTTTGAATCGGAAAACCGTTCGACAAAGGTGATGGTCGGGACCGTCAGTTCGACCGGCTGATCAACCATTTCCGAAAGTGACGCGGCGGCGCGACCGACCCCGATATTGATCAGTTCACTGATCGTGTCATGTTCAAGCTCGCTCAGATCGATCATCGCCCGGCTTCCTTGCCTTTCAGATAATCGCAAATCTTTTCTTCGGTCGGCGGTTTGGCAATGAAATCCATGCCCAGTCCCGCCGCCTTGTTCTGGATTTCCTTCTGTATATTGGCGGTCAGAAGCGCAATTGCAGCATCGGGATAAGCCGCGCGAAGCTTTTCGCCCAATTCCAGCCCGTTCATGCCCGGCATGTTGAAGTCGATCACAAGGTAATCATAGGCGTGCTCGGCCGCCATTGCCTGCGCTTTTTCGGCTTCTTCGGCTTCATCCACCCGCCAGTCGGCAAAGTTGCTGGTGATAAAGGCCTTAACCAGCAGTCGGGCAAATTTGCTGTCATCGACAAGCAGGACGGATCGCTTCTGGGACATGTTTTTCTCGGATCTTCGGTTTGTGTTTTTGTGGTATCAGCGCCATCCGCAAGGATAGGTCCGATTATAGAGTAGGCGCAACCTTGCGCGAAAGCTGTTCGATCTGTTTGGCGATGATATTTGCCGGCCGCGGTTCGGAAATCAGGAAGCCCTGGATTTCGTCGCAGCCATGTTCACGCAGGAAATCAAGCTGTTCCTGGGTTTCGACACCTTCTGCCACGACTTTCAGGCCCAGATTATGACCCATGATAATAATCGTATTTGTGATCGCGGCATCGTCGGGATCGGTCGTCACATCGCGGACAAACGACCGGTCGATCTTGATCGAATTGATCGGCAACCGTTTCAGATAGGCCAGCGAGGAATATCCGGTACCGAAATCGTCAATGGCAATCTGCAGGCCAAGTTTCCGCAATTCATCAAGGATTGATGCGGATCGTTTGATTTCATGCATCATCACCGTTTCGGTGATTTCAAGGACAATACGTGATGCCGGTGTCGCGGTTTCGTCAAGGATGCGCGATATCGTTTCGGTAATCCTGCCTTCGATCAACTGGCGGGGCGACAGGTTAACCGCAATGCTGACAGGCGGCAGGCCGAGCAGATCCCATTCGCGGATCTGGTCACAGACCCGGCGCAGCACCCATTCCCCGATCTTGCCGATCAGGCCGGTTTCTTCGGCAACCGGGATGAATTGCATCGGGGAAATAAATCCGCGTCCCGGCTGGTTCCAGCGTATCAGGGCTTCCAGTCCGGCAAGACCGCCGGAAGCCAAATCTATTTTAGGCTGGTAGTAAAGTTCGAACTGACCCTGTGCAAGGGCTTCGCGCAGATCGTTTTCAATTGCCAGACGGGCAACCGCGCTTTCATTCATCGTCTTGGTAAAGAAGTGATAGGTCCCGCCACCACGGGCCTTTGCGCTATACATTGCCGTATCGGCATTGCGCATCAGGGTCGGGAAATCATCCCCGTCGGCAGGGCAAAGGGCGATCCCGATGGATGGCGTGATAAACAATTGCCGCCCCTGAATATCAAAGGCCGGGGACAGGGCATCAAGAACCGCCTGCGAAAGTGTTGCGGCGTCCTGTGTTTCGCGCAGGCGCGGAATGATGATCAGAAATTCGTCCCCGCCCAGGCGGCCAACGACCTCCTGTCGGCTGACAACCCGGCGCAGCCGGTCGGCAACGGCCTTAAGCAGCAAGTCCCCGACATTGTGGCCAAGGCTGTCATTGATCAGCTTGAATCTGTCCAGATCAATAAACAGGATGGCAGTGGCCCGGTCGCGCGGTCCCTGTGCATCGCGCTTGTGACCTTCCAGAGCCGTTTTCAGACTGTATTCGAGCATGCTGCGATTGGGCAGGTTCGTCAGCGCATCGTGGTTGGCCATATAGACCAGTTGTTCCTCGTAGCGCTTGCGCGCTGTAATATCGTGCAGAACAGCCGTGATCAGTGGTGTTTCCGCCTCGGGGATCGGGCGGAAGGCCGCGCTGACTTCAATTTCGGTCTTGTCCTGACGTACCAGCGGCAATGTCAGGCGTTGTTCGGCCACATGGTCGCGGGTTTGGAAACCGGCAAGCTCGGTCAGGCATTCTTCGAAATGCGGGATCGCACGCGGGGCGACGAATTCAAGAAAGGACCGGCCTTTTGGTGTTTCGTCTTCGGAAAGTCCCAGCAAAGGGAAGGATGCGTTGTTGATTTCAACAATGGTGCCGCCCGGTGTGATCGTCAGGATGCCGTCGGCAACGTTCTGGACGATGGCGCGAAGACGGGATTCGTTATCGCGCATCTGCTGTTCGGTCTGGCGCAATTTGCCAAGCGAGGTCGCAATACCGTCAACCAGTGATCGGACCGAGTGCGACAACAGACCCAGTTCGTCGCGTTCATGATGGCGGGCAACCGTGATGCCGGTGGCATCGGGATTGTCGCGGTCAATGCCGATGACGGCCTGGGATATGCGCAAAAGCGGTTTGGTCAGGGTCAGATAGAAGAATGCAACCAGCGCAAGGCCGAGCAGGAAGTTGCGCAAAATGCCAGATGTCAGGATACGGGTTGCACGATTGATAAAACCGTCAGCAATCAGATCGGTATCGATCCGCACCACAAGATGCCCGACAAGATCGCGACTCTCGCCGATTTCAAGAGGGACATCATATTGCTGGTTGTTACCAAACATCATTTCGGTCAGGGCTGAGCGGCCCGATGACGATTGCGGGCGTGACTGTTGCGCCAGCACATTGCCGAAATTGTCACGAAGGGTTGCGCTGTAAACCGGTTCGTATTCAAACAGGCCTGATACAACGCGCGCGGCAAGCGTTTCATCAAGGCCATAGGCCGCCTGTGTCGCGGATTCGCGCAAAGTCGACAAAACCTGATTAACGGTCCTGTCGATCAGGTTGCGTTCTTCATGCAGGTCCCAGGCAATTTGGGCAAAACTGAAAAACAGACCAATCAAAAGGGTGATTATGACGGCTGCACGTGCCTGTTTGACAGACAAGCGATCACGCCATCTGAGCCGTTGCGTTTTCAGGCTACCCTCCGCCAATCCACACCCCTGCATGGCTCTATGACCATTTGCACAGTCAAGACTATGTGCTTAATGCGTCAAAAGCAATTGTTGCACGGCTTCTAATACTGGAAAAAGGCGACGAAATCTGTATTTTCCGCCCAAAGCCGATTTTGCCTGTCCGATGCGCGTTAAAAATCTGCGATATCGCAATGCGTCGAAAGAGCAATACTACTAAAAAAAATGGGATTTTATTGGAGTTGCACACAAGCGTCGTGCGTGATAACCCAATCCCCGAGAGAGAACAAGGCCGAGCGCGGGCGCAGCCGCATCACGGCCTCGCAACCTGAACGGAGTTACACCATGACCTATGTGGTGACAGAAAACTGCATCAAGTGTAAGTATCAGGACTGCGTCGAGGTTTGCCCCGTCGATTGCTTCTATGAAGGTGAAAACTTCCTGGTTATTCACCCGGACGAATGCATTGATTGCGGTGTCTGTGAACCTGAATGTCCGGCCGAGGCCATTATTCCCGATACCGAGCCGAATCTGGATAACTGGCTCGAAATCAACCGCAAATTCGCGGAAGTCTGGCCGAATATTACGCGCAAGGGTGATGCACCGGCCGATGCCGACGAATGGAATGGCAAGTCGGGCAAGACCGAATTGCTTAGCGAAGCACCGGGAACCGGTGATTGATCGCACGCGTTAAGCGCCTGTAAAACAACTGTTTTTGCGCCCTAATTTTATTGGCGCATGGCTGCATTGAGCCGGTCGCACGGAAAAAATCTGTGATAGGCCGGCTCTTTGTGTTATTGTGGGCAACTCGCGTTCAAGGGCTCGGCAGGCTCGCTCCGCGCAGTCGGATCTCCGTTATTATATCCTGTCAAAAACCGCGACTTCGCCAAAAGCATGGTCGTGTGAAGCTCTTCGCGTCGCTGGGTCTATAGTGTTACAGTTGAATGACCAGGCCTGTTTGGGCCGGAAGGAAGCTTGATGTCGGATAAGTTGCCCTTTGCTGTTGGCGATTACGTTGTTTACCCCGCACACGGTGTTGGCCGTGTTGATGGCCTGGAAACCCAGGAAATCGCGGGTCAGGAATTACGCCTTTACATCATCACTTTTGAATCGAGCCGCATGACCTTGCGCGTCCCGGTCAATAAGGTGGGCAACTCCGGACTGCGCAAGCTGTCCTCGAAAAAACAGATGGACTCGGCGCTTATCACCCTTAAGGGCCGTGCACGCGTCAAACGCACCATGTGGTCGCGCCGTGCGCAGGAATACGAAGCAAAGATCAATTCCGGTGATCCGGTTTCGATCGCCGAAGTGGTTCGTGACCTGCATCGCACCGCCACCCAGCCTGAACAGTCGTTCTCCGAACGCCAGATTTACGAAGCAGCGTTTGAACGCCTCGTTGATGAACTGGCCGCGATCGAAAAGATCGACAAGGACAAGGCATCGGGCAAGCTCGAAAAACTGTTGCAGAAAGCTGCCTGATACGTCTGTACAGCTTTCTTATACAGAGACCTCTTTTTAAAAACCGGCCTACAAGGTAATCTTGGGCCGGTTTTGTTTATTTTGGGCACGTTATGGCGATGAGCGCAGTTCTGGCACCGATAAAACCGGCGGACAAAATTTGGACCGTTGGTGCGATCAATGGCGATCTTGCCGCGCTGCAGGCCATTCATGGCAAGCTTCGGGGTAAAATCGCGGCGGGTGATCGTCTGATCTATCTTGGCAATTACTGGGGCGATGGCACGGCCGAGGCCGTATCGGGCGCCATCAATGAAGTGCTGCTGTTCCGCCGCTATTTCCTTGCCAAGGATGGTGTTGATATCGCCGATATCGCCTTTCTGCGCGGTGCGAGCGAAGAAATGCTCAGTAAATTGCAGCAGATTCATTTCGCCCCCAACCCGGGCGAGGTATTTGACTGGATGCTGTCGCGCGGTATTGCCGGAACACTTCGGGCCTATGGCTTTGATCCGTCGCATACGCAGGCCCTGATGCGGCAGGGTGCACATGCCATTTCGCAATGGACCGGCCAGTTCGGCGAAGCCTTCCGCAGAAAGCCCGGGCACAGTTCACTTTTGTCTGATCTTAAACACGCGGCCTATGCCACCGACGGATCACTGATTTTCGTTCATGCGGGGCTCGATGGATCGCGCCCGCTGACCGGGCAGACGGATACCTTCTGGTGGGGCGGGTCGATGTTTGAAAGCATCACGGACCGTTATTACGATTGCCGCCGGATCGTCCGCGGATCGGCACCGGGCAATGCCGGCTTGCAGGAACGCGAATTCACCCTGTCGATTGATGGCGGGGCCGGGCGGGGTGGTCAGTTGATCGCGGTTGCGATTGGCCGTGACGGCACGATCATTGATCGCATCGAAAGCTGATTTGAAAAATGTCAGATAAAAAGGGCAGCAAACCGGATTTGCTGCCCTTTTTGTTTAATCAATCACAACTTTGACCATCGAATTGGTTGCCGGTGGCTGGCCGGGTGCAAGCCCGTTCAGCACGGCAAAGGTTTCGGATGGTTCGCGTGATACCGCCATCTGACCGACAAAGGTCGACAGGTCATATTCCGGGTTCACCGCGCGCACCTTGATCCGCAGCGGATGGAATTTCTGCTGTTCCTCGCGGGTGAGCGGCCGGAAGCTGTACGTCGTGCGGCGTAACGCCACGTTATAATCATCGACCTTATTAAGTGGTGTGATGAACAGGAACTGATAGGCGTTTTCGCCGTGCCGGATCACGACCACACGCAGGCGCGCCTTCCCGCCGGAATTCAGATTGACGTCGGCATAGCCGGTGGCGGCTTCCTGACCGTTGATATCAATATTCTCGATATTGGTAATCGCGATCTTGCTGGAAAAACCACGTGCCAGATATTGATCAAGTCCGACACCCTTGGCCTTTGGCGCCCCTTCAAACACGATCTGCGCGCCGCCGTCATCCTGGGCGATGACGGCATCGGGCTGGTTGATCATTGAAAATCCGTCGGGCACGTCAAAGCGGAAATCAAGCGGCACATGGATAAAGGCAGTGCCCCGCACATAACCGTTATCCGGGCCATCACCATAAATAATACCGTCAATCGCACGCATATAACGCACGCTGCCGACTTCGGGATTGGCGACCGGGGTCACGTTGGCGGCTTTGTGGGCCTGCTCGATCCGGTCAAGGGTGCGTGGGTGGGTAGCCATGAAATCAAACTGATCGATTTCGTCGGGTGACCGTCCGGCCAGCTTCGCCTGCAGGCGCGAATGGGCACGCAGTTTTTTCAGGAAAGATGCCATGCCTTCCGGGTCATATCCGGCGCGCGTGATGTAACGCACGCCCAGCATGTCGGCCTCAAATTCATGTTCGCGCGAAAACGACTTCAGATAGGCATTCGCCCCGGCACCAACGATATCGCCCGCACCACTGCCAAGGGCAGCCGATAGTCCCCCGGCAAGGATTTGTGTCAGGACACCGCGGCTGTAACGCTGGGCGGAATGGCGGGCGACCACATGGCCGATTTCGTGGGCCAGAACCCCGGCAAGCTCCGCCTCGTTCGAGGCAAGTCCCGCCAGACCACGGGTGATATAGACATAGCCGCCAGGCAGTGCAAAGGCGTTGATCACCTGTGAATCAAGCACGGTAAAGGTGAATTTTTCATCCGGTGCCTCGGATACTGCCACCAGCTTGTTGCCGATTTCCGTGACATAGCTTTGCAGGTCTTTTTCATCATAATCGCCGCCAAACTCGCGGACGATCTTCGGATGTTCCTCGGCACCGACCTGTTTTTCCTGCTCGGGGGACATAAAGGCGGTAAAGCTGTCTTCGCCTGTTGCACGATTGGTCGAGCAACCCGCAAGGGCGGCAATCAGGCCAAGTGCGCCAATGGCGGTTGCCAATCGTCTTGTCTTGCGATGAAAAAGCCAGCTCATTGAAGTCTTTCCTCTTATGCCCGCGATGCGTATCCTTTGCCGGAAACGCCATTTTATCCCTTACGATGTGGTAGCGCGTGTTGGCTTGCCAATCAATATCTTGCAGCAATCAAACATATTCGCAAAAATCGGGAAATTTTGCGGCGAACTTTGCTGTTCGTGTTGCAGGGTGCCTGTTTGCGGCATCCCTGATTGCAGTCACGTCCACCCCCGCGCATGCACAGGAATGGATATGTGGCCCTGACTTTGGTTCTGCCAAAATTGACGTGGCCAATGCTGATGGGGTTGTCGCTGGAGCGCGTGGCGGTGATCTTCCTGTCATGCCGGTCCGAATGGCAAGGTTTGATGCTGTTGATGCTCTGATCACAGCCGCGCAGGCCGATATCCTATGGCGTCTGGCCGATATCGCCTTTGTGCCGGAATTTGAAAATGCCGCGCTTGTGTTGATGAAGGGCACAGCCAATACCATCACCGGCCTCGTCGCATATGGCCAGAATCCGGATTTTGCCGGGCGTCACGTCGCCGACATGCAGGATAACGCAGGCGGGTTGTGGCAGGAAAAGCTTCTGGAACAGGGGCTTGTGATCCTTCTGCCCGAAGGCGACCGCCCGATTGATACCCTGATTAAAGCCGAACAATCCGCCATGACGCAGCAGGCCGGACTTTGGGCGAGCAGCCAAAACCCGGCTTACCATTATGCCGGTTCATCGGGGCTGGCGGGTGATCTGCCCGATGCCGCGCAGGCCATCGGGCGGTTTGCGGTGATTGACGGGATTCTTGAACGTATCGAAGACCGGGAATGGCGCAGTTATCTTAATTTCGGTTCCAACTGGCGCGACGATTTCACCGTGATGATCGACCGCGACCGTCGTAACGTCATCGCCGCCACCGGGCAGCATATGGAAGACTGGATTGGCCGGAAAATCCGGGTCCGCGGCCTGATCGAAGACCGCGGTGGCCCCTATCTTGAACTCGCCAATCCGGCGTCCCTGTGTGTGGAACAGTCTGTCGGTCAGCCGTAAACGGCTTTGGACTTGTCCAATAACACTTTAGACGTGTAGAAGAATGGGACGATAGATTCCAAGAGGCTCCCCAATGCTTTATCCCGAGATTGAACCCGCTTATTCCGGCTGGCTGGAACGGCCCGATGGGCACGAAATCTATTGGGAAGAACTTGGCAACCCCGACGGCATTCCGGTGGTTTTCCTGCATGGCGGGCCCGGTGCCGGGATGTCGCCAAATGCGCGGCGCTTCTTTGATCCCGAAAAATACCGGGTGATCCTGCATGATCAGCGCGGTGCCGGTAAATCCCGTCCGTTCGGCAGTCTTGAAAACAATACGACCGACCATCTGATCGGCGATATCGAAGCCCTTCGTGAGGATCGCGGTATTGATAAATGGCTGGTCTTTGGTGGTTCGTGGGGATCGACGCTGTCGCTGGCTTACGGACAGGCCCATCCGGAACGTGCCTTGGGCTTTGTCCTGCGCGGGATATTCCTGTGCCGGGATCAGGAAATCGACTGGTTCATGGATGGCATGGGCAAAATCTTTGCCGAGGCCGAGAAGAAATTCCTTGCGGCTGTGGGGTTTGATCGCAATCCCGGAAGTGCTGCCCTGCTGAAGCGATTTGGTGATGTCTTTGCCGGCAAGGAAGGCGAGGCCGCTGCCATTGCCGCGGCGCGTGCATGGTCGGGCTATGAGGCCACCTGCTGCACATTGCTTCCCGATGACAGTCTGGTCGAGGATTTCGAAAGCGACGGGATCGCACTTGCGCTGGCGCGGCTGGAGCATCATTACTTCGTCAATAAGGGGTTTTTCACGCCCGACCAGTTACTTCAGAATACGGATCGCATTCGTCATTTGCCCGCCCGGATCATTCAGGGCCGCTATGACATCGTCTGCCCGCCGGTTTCCGCGTTTGATTTGCTCGCGACATGGCCGGATGCTGAAATGAATATCGTTGAGGATGCCGGTCACGCGGCAAGTGAGCCGGGGATCGTGCGTGAACTTGTGCGCGCCACGAACTCCTTTAATGGCACCGGATTTGATAAAAATTAAAACTGCCGGTTCATTGTTTTGTTGTCTATATCATACGGTTGGGTAGTATACGCCCGACATGATCTTAGAGGGGACTAAGTTGATGCGGTTGGTTTTGGGGAAAATCCTTGCCTTGCTTCTGGTGGCAGGATTTGCAGGCGCTGCACAGGCGCAGCAATTTCTTGGAAATAATAACGATTCCGGCCTGCTGGAATTTTCGACCGGTATGGTCGATATCACGCAGGATGACGAGGCGGCTGAATTCCGTCTTGATTACCGTTTCCAGCATGCGATGTTTGGCGTTGCCCGCCCGATTGCCGGTTTGATGGTCACCAGCGACAAGGCGGCACACGGTTATGGCGGGATTGCGATGGATGTGCTTTGGGGCGATCACTTCGTTTCAAGCATCTATACCTCGGTCGGTGCCTATCATCAGGGTGACGGCGAAGACCTTGGTCACTGGATCGAATTCCGTTCGGGCCTTGAGCTCGGCTTCCGCTTTGACAGCCGCGAACGTCTGAGTCTTGGCATTGCTCACATTTCGAATGCCAGCATCGGCGACGAAAACCCGGGTACGGAAATTCTGTCTCTGACCTATGCGATTCCGATCGACGCCATCTTTAACTGATCTTCGCTTTGGAACGATGCACCAAGCCCCGGTATCTGCGGGGCTTTTTGCGTTTCTGGTCAATGAAGGGCGAAATTTGGTTCGCTGCCGGATTGATCGCAGCTATCGAAGCTGCTAATTGAATGCCTCTTGCCGATAAAGTGCGCCCGTAGCTCAGCAGGATAGAGCACCAGATTCCTAATCTGGGGGCCACAGGTTCGAATCCTGTCGGGCGCACCATTTTTCCAGCACCAATATTTCCCGTCTATACAGAATAAGTTGTCAACAATAGATAGCTAAATGGGTAACTATTGTTGACGACTTATGTGGAAGGTATATAGTTACCCATATGACTAACCATGATGTCCATTTGAATCGTCTTTTCCACGCGCTGTCTGATCCCACTCGGCGGGCAATCATAATGCGCCTGAGCGAACGGGAATGCGCGGTCGGTGAATTTTTTAAACCGATGCCGATGGCGCTGCCGACACTGCTCAAGCACATCCGGGTTCTCGAAGAAAGTGGCCTTGTAACTTCGCAGAAAGTGGGGCGCGAGCGGGTCTGTCAACTGAAACCTGAAGCGATGCATGAAACGAACAAGTGGCTTGCCGACCAACGGGCGATTTGGGAGGGACGCATGGATCGGATGGAAGCTCTTGCTCTCGAACTTCATGCGGAGAAAGCACAACATGACACAAGCAAACCAAGAAAATAACGTTGCCTTGAATATCTGGTCACGTGATCGCGAAATCGTCTTGTCGCGCGTCGTTGCAGCGCCGCGAGAACTGGTATTCAAAGTCTGGACCGATCCCGAGCACCTGCCGAAATGGTTTGGGCCAGAGGGCTTTGGTGTCGAAACACTGGAAATCGACATTCGTGTCGGGGGGCGTTGGCGTTTCATTTTTTGGGGACCAGATGGAAAACGCTATGACAATCGGATGGTATTTCTGAAGGTTGATGCCCCGCAATTGCTGGAAATGGACCATGGTTCGGACAAGGATAACGACCCCGGTCGGTTCCGGGTCATCGTCACATTCGATGAACAAAACGATGGCAAAACCGTCGTAACGTTGCGCCAGCTGCACCCGACAAAAGAGCAACGCGAGGCTACAATTGGCTTTGGTGCCGTTGAGTTTGGTTATCAGACACTCGATAAACTGGTACGACATGTCGCGGCCATGCAAAATGCCTGATTGCAAGCGGCTTTAATCTTGTGCAGCACGTATCACGTGCTGCACATGAAAATCGTTTGCAAAGCATGAAAAACTTAGCCTGCGATCCTTACTGATGGTCAGAATTAGCTGTCGGGCGGCTATTCTTCCGAACGACCCGTACCTTCCCGATCCCGTTCATAGTGCTTCGCAAGCGGAAATTCAGGCAGCCAGTTTTCGCGGCGGATGGTCCAAAGTTCGTAGGTGGGCTTTAACTGATCGGGGGCATCAAGCGACCCGATATTGACTTCGATTTCATCCCCGCTATGCCCGAAAACCGATGATCCGCAGGTCGGGCAGAAATAGCGCCCCTGATAATCGCGGACGTCGCCTTCGATTGTTACCGCATCCTCGGGATAAACCGCCGATGCATGAAAAAGCGTGCCGTGATGTTTCCGGCAATCAAGGCAATGACACAGGCCCACGCGGTATGGCTTTCCGGATGCCACAAGCCGGACTTTGCCGCACAGGCAACCACCAGTGATTTTGTCCATTGGCTTCCTCCTTTGTGAAACTGCTGTGCATTACTGAATGCGGGCGTCCGTACCACAATACTCGATCAGAAGGTCGGTTAGGGCGCGAACCTTTCTGTCGGGATGCTGGGATGGCGGGCGGACAACATAAATGCCCGCAGGTGGAATGGGATAACGTTGCATCACGGGAACAAGCGCGCCCGACGCAATATGATCGCTGATCAGGCCATCGGGAAGATAGCCGATGCCAAGCCCCGCAAGTGCGGCTGCAACCAGTGCTGTGCCGTTATCGGCCTTGAAGCGGCCTTGCGGGCGAACCGTGATGACTTTGTCGCCATCCATAAGTTGCCATGCTTCGTTTCCCTTCATAAGAGCCTGATGCAACTGCAATTCTTCCGGTGTTTCGGGGGCACCGTGCGCTTTGATATAGTCAGGGCTCGCAACAACCGTTCCATAGATCGGTCCGACACGTCTTGCGATCAGGTTGGAATCCTGAAGATGTCCAAGGCGCACGGCGCAATCAAATCCCCCCTCGATCAGATCGACGACGTGATCACTGTAACAGGTATGGATATGCAGCAGGGGATAGCGCTTTGCCATTTCCGACAGTATTGGCGCGAAGTGATCAGGCCCAAAGGAAAGCGGTAAGGAAACCCGCAAAAGTCCGCAAAGCTGGCCGGTCGGCAGCAGGGTTTCCCTTGCCTCGTTGATTTCGGCCCAGGCTTTGGCCGCATGGTCGCGGAACACGGCCCCGGCTTCGGTCAAGGAAGCCCCGCGCGTGGAGCGCGTCAGAAGCTGAACGCCAAGTTCCGCCTCCAGCCGGATCAACCGCCGACTGACGACAGACTTGGACACGCCAAGCCGACGCGCGGCGGGTGTAACACCACCAGTATCAGCAACTTCTACGAATGTTTGTAGATCTTCTATGTCCAATTTGGTGTTCCCGTTTTTGCGACACAGCGTAGCAGAGTTGGTCGGTACCGCAACATCAGCAGCCATGAGAGTTTGGATATAGCCGCAGCCCAAGAATGACTTGCGGCAGAATAATCACACGATAGCTGCAGAGGATTATCATGACTTTTCGTAACGGCCTTGACTCACTTCTTCGCCCCGAAGATTCGGTACTCGTCCTTATCGATCATCAGCCCTACCAGCTTGCAAATCTGAACAGCCACGATCCCCATATGGTGATCAACAATACAGCAGGGTTGTCAAAGGTTGCCAAGGCGTTTGGTGTGCCCACCATTCTGACAACCGTGATCGCCGCCCAAGGTGGTCGCCTTTTCCCGCAGATTACGGATGTATTCCCCGGGCAGGAAATTATTGACCGGACATTGATCAACACCTGGCAGGATCCAAAGGTGGTGGATGCGGTCAGGGAAACCGGTCGCAAGCAGCTTATCATTGCAGGTCTTTGGACCGAGGTCTGTGTCGCGATGCCAACGATACAGGCGCTTGGTGAAGGCTGGGATGTGACGGTGGTGACCGATGCCTGCGGCGGTGTTTCGGTCGAAGCCCACGAAGTCGCCATCCAGCGCATGATTGCCGCCGGGGCAAACATGATGACATGGCTGGCCGTTGCATCCGAATGGCAACGTGACTGGGCCCGGACCGAACATGTTGCCGAAATGGCCGAAATCCTCAAAGACCATGCCGGTGCAAGCGGCAGTGCCTTCCTGTGGGAACAGCAACTGCTTAACACACCGGTTCCAAACGCCCGGGACTGATCCGGGCGGGGATGACGAAAGTGCCCCCCTGCAATGCTGGCCCTTGGCCTGCCTCGTCATCCCCAATTTATCCTTACGCCGTCTGACCGGTGATCGGGTTAACCGATATCACCGACATTGAGCTTCATTTCACTGGCCGTCGATTGTCAGGGCCAGGCCCGCAGTCATGGCTGCAATTCGCCGAAATCGTGAAGGGGCGCGCGCTATCCCATTTGCCCGAACAGAAGCGCGTCTTTAACCAAGGAAAAGGACCTGCCAGATGGCAAGCGAGAAAATCCGTAATCCCCATACCGACCAACTTCTGACGCCGCAAAATTCGATCCTGATAGTCATTGATTATCAGCCGATCCAGGTTTCCTCAATCCGTTCGATGCCCCGCGAAGAACTGGTCTTCAACATCACCAGCGTCGCCAAGGCCGCGATCAATTACGACCTGCCGATCATCCATTCGACCGTCAATGTCCAAACCGGTCGCAACAAGCCGCCTATTCAGGAACTTCAGGACGTGCTTGGCCATCTGCCGACCTATGATCGTACCTCGATCAATAGCTGGGAGGACACCGGGTTCAAGGAAGCCGTCAAGGAGATCGGTCGTCCGAAGCTGATCATGACCGCCCTTTGGACCGAAGCCTGCCTGACATTCCCGGCACTTGATGCCATTCAGGAAGGCTATGAAGTTTACGTGCCGGTCGATGCGGTTGGTGGAACGTCGCTTGCCGCCCACGAAGCGGCACTCCGTCGTATGGAACAGGCTGGTGTCAAACTGATCAGCCGGGTGCAGATGTATTGCGAGCTCCAGCGGGACTGGGCACGCGAGGCAACCGTCCCCGGTTTCATGGGTGTCTTTGATAATTTTGACGGTTTCAACGTCGAAAAGGCCGCCGAAAAATAGGCCAGGGGGCCTGTGAATTAAAGATGGCGAATGATGGCGGCGATCGGAACCGGGTTCGCCGCCATTTATTTACCGGCACGCTTTGCGATGGCCTCGCCTGTCAGGAAATACAGAAACCTGCCTGACCACGCACCCATTGCCGATAGCGGTCGGTTCTTCAGGATGCTTCTTTGCGGCGAATACAGCGAAAAGTTGTGACTTCCCAAAATCTTGCTCGTCTTGAAATGATCTTTGCGCCTGCACATATCCTTATATAACGGGCAAATCCGACAAGCCCTTTCATATGGCCGATCCGGCCGGGAGGTGTCAGGTGAAGAACTGGATTCGTCTTCCGAACAGCGAAGGCAATTGCGTTGCAGCGTCCAAGAATGCCGCAGGTTCAACAAATTCCCCATCCGTTACCGTTCATGAACGCGAAATAGGACGCAACGGGTTCCTTGGGCCATCGGCCCATATTTATCACAAACATCCCCCCGCAGGGTGGGCATCATTCGAAGGACCACTTCGACCGCGTGCCTTTGATCTGAACAAACTTGCCGCCGGGCCGGATTGCCCCTTGCAGGCGCGCCGCATTCTGCATAATGGCGTGATGGAAGTCCGTTACTGGCGGCTGGATGGTAAAATGCATGCGCTGGCGCGTAACGCCGATGGTGATACGCTGGCCTTTGTGCATAACGGCAATGGTGCACTTTATTGCGATTACGGTCACATGCCCTATCGTGATGGGGATTATATCCTGCTGCCGCGCGGTACGGCCTGGCGGTTCGAGGCATCCGAACCATCGGAATTCCTGTTTGTCGAGGCCACCAATGATGCCTTTGGCCTGCCAAACGAAACCCAGTCAGCCGGTCATCCATCGATCAATCCGACCCGTTTTGAAGTGCCACGAATTGACGATAAATTCCGCGCCCAGCAGGACGAGGCCTATTGGGAAATTCACATCAAGCGTCGCAATGCGATTTCGACACTGACCTATCCCTATAACCCGCTGGATGCGGTGGGCTGGCA
Organism: Thalassospira lucentensis; assembly: GCF_001613805.1. Taxonomy (GTDB): domain Bacteria; phylum Pseudomonadota; class Alphaproteobacteria; order Rhodospirillales; family Thalassospiraceae; genus Thalassospira; species Thalassospira lucentensis_A. The sequence goes on along the minus strand of NZ_LPVY01000002.1, from coordinate 240,696 downwards.
GGGGGATCTTAGTGTCGTGCGGCTGAACTGGCGCGATTTGCGACAGGACCGCCAACCGGGCCAGCCGGTGCCGCCCGCGGCACACAGCACCTTTGTCGCCAACCGGTTTGCCATCAGTACCTTTGTGCCGAAAATTGGCGAAGGTGAATCAGGGACGCTTCGCGTGCCGTTCTATCACTCGAACGAGGATTTCGACGAATTCATCTTCTATCACCGGGGTGAATTCTACAGCCGGGGCAATATCAAGCCGGGCATGGCAACCTTCCATCCCAGTGGCTTCCCGCATGGACCGCATCCATGTTCGTATCAGAAAACCATGATCAGGGTGCCGGTCGAAACCGACGAGGTGGCTGTGATGATTGATTGTGCGGAAATGGTCAATATTGACGAAAGCATTCCGGACGGCGCGGAATGGAAGGCCTATGTCAACACGTGGGAAAAGGCGAAAGAAACACTGTGATGCCATGCTCATGGTTGCACGTGCTTGTTTCAAGGCGGCTTTCTGCACTTTTGTGACCATTCGGCATTGATCTTCGGATTTGTTTGACCTATCCGGAACGTTAAGGGTTTCATCAGCATGTCCCGGTAATCTGCTTATCTGCAAAATGCCGGTTCCTTTGTCATGGACTGGCTTGCGCGATAGTATAAGCTTGGCAGCGGCACTCGTGGCGTAAACCTGACAGCGCAGATGGCCAACGAATAGAATTTGTCGGGATGGGTTGATCAAAGCCGAGAATGACCAAACAGCAATTAGCAAATAATAACGCAAGCATGTCGTCTTCTGGTCGTGCAGGTCAGCCGGATGCACTGTCCTGTTTGCCCGCGTCATTCGTTACCCGCGGTGTGCGGACACCTTTCACGACCAAAAGCCTGCGTTATGCCCGTGTGCTGATTGGCCAAAGCGGTCGCACGCTTGTCAGTCTGCCGGGGCTTTCGGGCGGGCTTGGCACCTATGAAATGCCGCTTGAAACCCTGCGCGAGGTTTTTGATCTGTCGGTTCATGACCGGATGCTGTTTGACCGCCTGATCACGCTTGAAAAATTTACCCCGGAAGTTGTGCGCGAACATGCGCGTGCGGTGGCAGTAACCGGTGTTGGCGGCGTTGCGCTGGCGCGTGCCGGAATTACCGGCAACAAGGAAGAAAAAGCCGCGCGCGAACTCGGGCAACTGACCCTGCTGTATCAGGCATTGCGCCAGCTTGGCGGTAATGACGTTCAGGACATGAAACGCGAAGACCTTCTGACGATGGAAGGCCAGATACGCGCACGCAAGGCATTGAACCGCTTTGCGGCGTCAGCCGGTCTGGAAAACGATTCGATCATTGATACCCTTGGCGAATGGAGCGTTCTGAGCGCGCCGGTCGGCCTTGGGATCGAAGGTTGTGAAGGGCCGCTTCGCCTTCTTGCGCTGGGTTTGCAGAAACTTGCCGGTGATGTTGAGGAATGGTCGATTTCCGAACAGTCAGATTTCCGTTTCATGGCGACCCGTGTGATCAATGCCGCCAGCGCAACCAACGATCATGCGGTGCGGGTGCTGCGCAAAATCGATTTGTGGAATAATGAACTTGGCAAGGTTCTCAAAGACTGGTCCAAAGCCAGGGACGATCTGCAAAAGGATATAGGCCGGTTGTGGTGGGTACTTGACGGATGGCAGGAACTGATTGATTTGTGGCGGTCACGCCCCGGGCATGACAGGGCACGCCAGCGTGAGATTGTCGAGGAAATCGCAAGTTTCGCACCGGTCCTGCCAATCGAAGAGCTTGAGAAACTTGAATATGAATTCTGGGTCGATGTACGTGTTAACCAGATGCTTTGGGCGTCCGAATTGCGCAAACTGGGCAGTGGTGAAATTGACGCCGATATGGTTGACCGGCTGGAGCGGTTCCGGAGGCAGTCGGCGTGAAGGTTGAAAATGCCGCAAATATGGGTGTTTCCCAGCTTGGCGATCTGTTTGAATCGTTAAACAGTTCGGAAATCGCGCGTTTTACACGTGCGATCGAAAGTGACCGTGCCGACCCCAAGCTGCCGCTGCCCCATGAACAGATTTTGCAAATTCTGCGTCCGCGTCTGGCATCGTTAAAACCGGAACGATATCCAACTCCGATGCGCCAGTTCTGCGATCCGTTCGAGGATTTGCTAACGTCGGCACCACCTGCGGAAAAAAGCATTCGCATCAGCCGTTCATCACTGATGCCGATCTGGAAGGTGGTCGAAACGTCCGGCGGTCCTGAAATGACCAAGGCGATTGCCGACATTGAAAAGGCGGCTGCCAAGCGCGATCAGGATATGCTCGAACAGGCTGAACGCCGGATGTGGAAGCTGGCGTCGGTCTGTATTGCGCAAGAAATCGAAAATTCGCTGAACGGGGTGAAGACCGAACGTGCATTGGCAACGCGGCTTGGTTCGCGCAGTCATCTTCGCGCGTTTGAGGAAATCGGCAAAATCCTGAACGTTGCCGAAGAAATCACCCAGATGCGCAAACGTTTCCCATCGGCTCCGATCAGAAGTCTGGGCACGGCCGATATCAGTTGGCTGCGCGACCGGTTTATTGAGATCTCGCAGGAAAAACCGGGATACGAACCGGTTTATCTTTTGGCGGTTCTGGCGCGCCTGCTGCGTCCGAGTGAGCTTTTCAAACTGATCCGCGTGCTATCGAGCAAGGCCGACGACAGAACAATTTCCAGCACCAATCTGGCGACCACCGGCGATCTGATCATTGATCTTCTGGCCGAAACCGTGACCGAGATCGAACAGGGTATCGGCACTGGCAAGGGCGAGCATCACATCCTGTCGCTTGCCCGCTGGTATGCGTCCGAATTCACCCGGATCACGCGCGAGTTTAATATCCGCAAGGATGGTCGCTGGGGCGAGAAGCTTCTGGAAACGCGCCGTCGCGTATCCAAGGCGATGGCCAATACCATGTTTGGCGCCAGTCCGGATCGCATCATCGATGCCCTGCCCCTGCTTGAAAACAAGCAGGGGCCGGGTTCCGGTCGTCAGGGTGTGCGCCCGATTTTCGCCCAGCCCTTTGACGAGGAAAAGGTTCTTGCCGCCGAACAATCGGCCGAGGCGATTGCTGAAACGGCGCGCATTTCCCACGTTCTGGCGGCCCAAAGTTCGGCAACCAAGGCGGTGGTGGAGCTCAAGAAAAAGCTGAACCAGATTGGCCGTGCCGGCGTGGATGGCATGGGACGGCTTGATGCTGACGAACTTGATAATGCGCAGCGCAACCTGATGGCGATTGTCCGTCTTCTTGAAATCATCGACGGCCCCGAAGAAGCCGATCTGCTGCGCCGTCGCGGCATGAATGCGCTGCGCGCGCTTGAAGGCAAAAAGGCAAGCTAGTCGCTCTTTTTCTTCTTTTATGCTTCCTGATTTTTGCGCTGATCAAGCCAGGTCATGAAAGCCCGGATTTTCGGGTTGCGTGACCGGCCGGTCGGGGTGGTGGCGTAATAATGAAACGGGCTTGCGCGCGGCGGACCAAACGGTGCGACAATCCGGCCATTGGCCAGTTCGTCCTCAATGGCGAATGTCGGCAGCAAGGCCACGCCAAGGCCGGCAATGGCAGCCTGCATCGCCATGGTGAAATGTTCGAACTTCGGACCGTTTTCCCCATCAATATCGGTAAGGCCACTTGCGGTCAGCCAGTCGCTCCATCCACGCGGGCGGGTGGCTATGTGTAAAAGTGAATAATCACGAAGATTATTTGGTTTTGGTGAATAATCCAGATTCTCGATCAGTTTCGGGCTGCAGATCGGCACCATTTCCTCGCCATGCAGCAAATGCGCATCCAGCCCCGGCCAGTTTCCATCGCCAAACAGAACTGCAATGTCGATCTGTTCACGGTCAAAATCGGGGATGCCGATCCGCGAAATGAAATTGATGACAATATCGGGATGGGTGCTGCGAAAATCGGGCAGCAACGGGATCAGGCAGCGCGACCCGAAAGTCGGTGGGGCGGCGATGGTCAGAACCCCGCCTTCGGCCCCGCCCGACAGGAAGGTCAGGGTCGCGGTTTCAAGCTGATCCAGCGCGGGGCGGATTGCCTGCAGATAGCTTTCGCCCTCTGATGTCAGGACGAGGCGTTGTTTCTGGCGGGCAAACAGCTTGCAGCCCAGCCAGTCTTCAAGCCCCTGTATCTGTCGGCTGACCGCACTTTGTGTCAGGTAGAGTTCCTCGGCCGCGCGTGAGGCGCTGCCAAAGCGGGCGGTCTGCTCAAAACAACTGAGTGCTTTCAGGCTCGGGATGCGGCGGCTCATGATCTAATTGCTCGAAATATGAGGATATTTGCACTTTATCTGGGTTTGTTATCGCTAGTTTATGAGTTTTACGCATAAACTATATCCGATTTATCATTTGCAAGCTTGCCTGCCAATCCCTAGCTTTAGCTCAGAAGCGATAAGCTTTCAGGGATGATGCCGTCTCGCCCTTCTATGGTGTCATCCCTGCTTTGGTTTCAAAAATTTCATAAGGGATCAGGACGATGGCAAGCCGCGCACCTTTTCACTGGGAAGACCCGCTGCTGATTGAAGATCAGCTGAGCGAAGAAGAACGCATGATCCGTGACGCGGCGCGCGCCTATTGTCAGGAAAACCTGCAGACCCGTGTTCTCGAAGCCAACCGGCACGAGATTTTCCACCGCGAAATCATGACCGAGATGGGCGAACTTGGCCTGCTTGGCCCGACCATCCCAGAAGAATACGGCGGACCGGGTGTCAACCATGTCGCCTATGGCCTTGTCGCGCGCGAAGTCGAACGTGTCGATAGCGGCTATCGTTCGGCGATGTCGGTGCAAAGCTCGCTTGTGATGCATCCGATCTATGCCTATGGCAGCGAAGAACAGCGCAAGAAATACCTTCCGAAACTGGCGACCGGTGAATGGGTCGGCTGTTTTGGTCTGACCGAGCCGGACCACGGTTCCGATCCGGGCGGCATGAAAACCCGCGCCCGCAAGGCCGACGGCGGTTTCACCCTGTCGGGATCGAAAATGTGGATCACCAACAGCCCGATCGCCGATGTGTTTGTCGTCTGGGGCAAGGATGACGAAGGTGTCATTCGCGGTTTCATCCTTGAGAAAGGCATGAAGGGTCTGAGCGCGCCAAAGATCGAAGGCAAGTTTTCGCTGCGTGCGTCGATCACCGGCGAGATCGTTATGGATAACGTCTTTGTCCCGGCGGAAAACATGCTGCCAAATGCCAAGGGCCTTGGCGGGCCGTTCGGTTGCCTGAACAAGGCACGTTACGGCATTTCATGGGGTGCGATGGGGGCTGCTGAATTCTGCTGGCATGCAGCACGTCAATATACCCTTGATCGCAAACAGTTCGGCCGTCCGTTGGCCGCCAATCAGCTGATCCAGCTGAAACTGGCGAACATGCAGACCGAAATCACCCTTGGTCTGCAGGGCGCGCTTCAGCTTGGCCGGATGCTGGATGCCGGAACCGCCGCACCTGAGGCGATTTCGCTGATGAAACGCAACAACTGCGGCAAGGCGCTTGATATCGCGCGTGTTGCCCGTGACATGCATGGCGGCAACGGTATTGCCGATGAATTCCATGTCATCCGTCATGCGATGAACCTTGAAGCGGTCAATACCTATGAAGGCACGCATGATGTGCATGCCCTGATCCTTGGCCGTGCCCAGACCGGCATTCAGGCGTTTAGCGCTGAGGGCTAAGGACTTCGATGACGGGCGGCACCGATCCTTGGTGTCGCCCTTTTTCCTTTTTGATGACGATCCCGGGATGGAATGATGACCAGCGCGCTTTCTGGACTTCGTGTGCTTGATCTTTCGCGTGTATTGGCGGGGCCTTGGGCCAGCCAGACGCTGGCCGATATGGGGGCCGAGGTGATCAAGATCGAACGTCCAGGGGCAGGCGACGATACCCGCGGCTGGGGCCCACCCTATGCCAAGGACGCAGCAGGCAACGACACCAGCGAGGCCGCCTATTACCTGTCGGCCAATCGTGGCAAGAAATCGCTGACGATTGACATGACCAAGCCCGAGGGGCAGGAAATCCTGCATAAACTTGCCGCCGAATGCGACGTGGTGATCGAGAATTTCAAGGTCGGCGGGCTTGCCAAATACCGGCTGGATTACGCATCGTTATCGGAAATCAATCCCAAGATCGTTTATTGTTCGATCACCGGCTTCGGGCAGGATGGCCCGTACAAGGACCGGCCGGGTTATGATTTCATGATCCAGGCGATGGGCGGACTTATGAGCATCACCGGTGCCCCGGATCAGGATCCGGGTGGGCAGCCGATGAAGGTCGGGGTGGCGGTTGCCGATATCTTTACCGGGCTTTATGCGACGATTGGCATCCTTGCCGCCCTTCGCCACCGTGATGCGACGGGCGAGGGACAACATGTCGATCTGGCATTGCTGGATGTGCAGACCGCGATCCTTGCCAATCAGGCGATGAATTTCCTGACAACCGGGAAGGCCCCGGGGCGGCTTGGTAATGCGCATCCCAATATCGTGCCCTATGAAGCGTTCCCGACAGCGGATGGTTACATCATCCTTGCGGTCGGCAATGACAGCCAGTTCAGAAGCTTCTGCAATGTCGCGGGGATCGGGCATTTTCCCGATGACGCACGATATGCCACCAACCGGTCACGGGTGGCAAACCGCGAAACGCTGGTGCCGCAAATCCGTCAGGCGATGGTGATGAAAACCACCGATGACTGGATCGCCATTCTGGAAACGGCCAATGTGCCATGCGGCCCGATCAATACGCTGGATCGGGTGTTTGATAACCCGCAGGTCAAACATCGCGATACGGTGCGATATCTTGATCATCCAACCGCGGGCAAGGTGCCAACGGTTGCCAATCCGATCAAATTTTCCAAAACGCCGATTGCCGGTGAAACCGCCCCGCCGATGCTGGGCCAGCATAGCGACGAAATCCTGCGCAAGGTCGCCGACCTTAGCTACGGGCAGATTGCCAGATTGCGGGAAGCCGGGATTATCTGATGCCACCTTCCTGCTTGGCAGAATGCCCGCCGGTATGAAAAGGTAACGGCAGCAACATTCATTCAATGCAGGATATCGGACATGAAAATCGCGGTAATGGGGGCGGGGGCTGTTGGCTGTTATTACGGGGCCATGCTGGCGCGTGCCGGGCATGATGTGACCCTGATCGGGCGGCCTGCCCATGTTGATGCCATCAATCGCGACGGACTGCTTTTGGAATTTGGTGGAACACAGCAGTATATCGAAATGAGCGCCAGTTCGGACGCCAGCGCGATTGCCGGTGCAGGTCTGGTTCTGTTCTGTGTCAAATCGACCGATACCAGCGATGCCGGGGCACAGATCAAGCCGTTTCTGACCCCTGATACCATCGTCATGAGTCTTCAGAACGGGGTTGATAATGCCGAACGGTTATCCGCCGTGATCGGCATGCCGGTGATCCCGACGGTGGTCTATGTCGCGACCAGCATGGAAGGTCCTGGGCATGTCAAACATCATGGGCGCGGCGAACTGGTGATCGGAACGTCTGTGCAAAGTGAAAAAGTCGCCGAGACCTTGCGCCCGGCACATATCCCGGTTGAGATTTCCGATAATGCCGAAGGTGCACTTTGGGCCAAGATGATTTTGAACTGTGCCTATAACGCGTTATCGGCAATATCGCAGATGCCCTACGGTGCGCTGGTGCAGGGCGAAGGTATTTGGGATGTCATGCGCAATGCGGTTGATGAATGCCTTGCGGTTGCCAAGGGATGCGGGGTGATAGTGCCCGGTGACATCTGGGGCGCGATTGAAAAGATCGCCGAAACCATGCCGGGGCAATATTCATCCACCGCACAGGATCTGGCGCGCGGCAAAACCAGCGAGATCGATTTCCTGAACGGTTATATCGTGCGCAAGGGGACGGAGCTTGGCATTGCAACACCGACCAATCTTGCACTGCATGCGATGACGAAGTTGCGCGAACGCCGGGATTGATCCCGGCATCCGGTGAGTCGACCGGTCATTTTCCGGATTGTCCGCGTTATTCCGCCTGCTTGGCCTGTGCCGCGGCGATATCGGGTTTGGGGACCGGCACACCGAGCCGATCACCAAACATCACGATGGCCGCTGCCATTACGATCAGGAAGGCACCAAACAGGGAAACCGGTTCGGGCAGCAGACCAAACACCGTCACATCCAGCAACAACGCCCAGATCATTGCGGTATATTCGAATGCCGCGAGCGTCGAAGCGGGGGCGCGTGCTAGTGCCTCGGTCATGAAGATATGGGCGAGCCCCCCGGTCAACCCTGCCCCGATCAGCCACATCAGGATTTCAGGCGATGGATCGGCCCAGCCAAACGGCAGGGTCAGCAACCCGCCAAGCGAACAGATCACGGCAAAATAAAATGCAATCGTGCCCGATGATTCGGTACTGGTCAGGGCCTTGATCTGGACCTTGGCAAAGGCGGTGGTGACTGCCATGGCAAGACCGGCTCCAATGCCGATCAGAACGCCGGTATCAATGCCCGGTGTCGAGAATGTTGGCCACAGCATCAGAAACACGCCACCAAATCCGGCAAAGGTCGCGGTGAAGACCGCCATGCCGGGCTTTTCGCGCAACATGATCATCGCGACCGGCAACACCAGAAGTGGGGCAAGGAAGCCAAGTGCGGTGGCAAGGGCCAGCGGCAGATAGGCGAGCGACAGGAACGAAAAGAACATCGACACAAGGCCGAATGTGCTGCGTTTAAGATGACCGAACGGGCGGGCGGTGCGAAGGCCACGCGGAAACTGGCGGCGCCACATCAGATACAGGACAATAGGGATCAGGGCGACGGAGCTTCGCCAGAACATGATTTGCCCGACCGGTGCCTCGAACGAGGCCAGACGCACAAACAAACTCATCACTGCAAACAGACCGGTGGCGGCAAGCCGCAAGCCGATCCCGGACCATACACTGCCCATTTTCGGGATCATCCTGCATTCCGCGGGAAGGATGTCCCGCCAATCAAGCAGTAACCCGAATAAGCCGTGTGAAATACTGAGTTTTTTTCATATCAGGGTGGAGCGAAACTCAGTGGTCGATGTTGGGATCGCGGATAGTCGATAAACCAACTTGTCATGTGTTCCTGCGCTGCCGCCTGGATTTCCGCCTTCGCGGGAATGAGGATTGTGAGTGGGCTATTAGTGATCTTTGCCATCGACATGATGCGGGGTCAGGCTGCGCGGGTCGACATCGTCAAGGCAGTTGACGTTGATGGCGGCCATTTTGGCACCGTCGGGCATTTCGCCATAAGCGAAGCTTTGGATGCCGCAGGTTTTGCAAAACTGGTGACTGATCTTTCTGGCATTGAACAGATATTCGGTCAGATTGCTTTCGCCTGATTTCAGCACGAAATTATCGCGCGGCGTGAAGGCCAGGACCGATCCAAGTTTCTGGCAGCGTGAACAATTGCAGGTGATGGTGTGGTCAAGATCGAGTTTGTCGACCGCATAGCGCACGGCACCGCACTGGCAGCCGCCGGTATATGATTTCTCGCTCATGTATTTCCTCCTGCTGAGTTGTTTTTGTGTTACCGGTAATATCCACCCGGTGTTTTGCCGGTTGCCTTACGAAACATTGCAATAAAGGCCGAGGTGTTTTCATAGCCGAGATCAAGGGCAACTTCGGTAACCGGTCGATGATGAGCCAGTTTTTCAAGCGCGTAAAGCAGGCGCAGCTTTTGCCGCCAGTCGCGAAACGGCATGCCGGTTTCGCGTTGAAACAGCCGGGCCAAGGTGCGTGACGACGCACCGCAATCACGTGACCATTCATCAAGAGTCCGGTTATCGGACGGATTGGCCTGCAACTGTTCGCAAATACGCGCCAGACGCACGTCCTTGGGAGCGGGTAGATGCAGGTTATCGTTTCTGGGTGGTTTTAGCTGATCAAGCAGCACGCGGATCAGCCGACCATCCGAACCGGCTTCGTCATATTCAATCGGGATTTCGGTCGCGGCCCGGATCAGTTCGCGCAGAAGCGGGCTTACTTCCAGCACGGTGCAGCGATCGGGCAAATCGACCGGCGCATTTTTATCGATATAGATATGGCGCGCACGGGTGAAGGTGGCATGGGCGACGGCATGTTCAACACCGGGCGGCACCCAGACCGCACGCTGGGGTGGGACAACCCAGATGCCAGCCGCGGTGGTGACGGTCATGGTACCTTCGATGGCAAAAATCAGTTGATGCCAGTCGTGACTGTGCGCGCCGATACTGTAACCGGCGGGAAGGTCGCTCATGCGGACATAAACCGGGCGGGGCAAATGATCGGGCCGGGGACGGGAATGTTGCGCATATTTCGAGATATCCCGTGATCCATCCATGAGAATGTCCTGTTTGCAATATATGATGGCAGATTATCGCAAGACAGACGTATGCCGCAACGCTAGTTTGAAGACATTCCAATCAAACAGATAAAAGCACGTGCCCCGATTGCCACCGGTTCCGTGCGGGGAGACATCATGTCCAAGGATTTACCACCGGAAACAAGCACCCACGCCGCGCCCATCGAGGTACCGGGCAATCCCGATCTGTCGGGTGCGGCTGTTGCGCACAAGGGATGGCGCAACCCAGAGGTGCTGCTGATTTTCATGGCGGCGGCGATGCCGCTGTCATTTTCGACCTGGATGGCGCTTTTGAACAACTTTTCGGTCGAGATGGCGGATTTTACCGGCCGCGAGATCGGGATTTTGCAGTCGTTGCGTGAAATTCCGGGTTTTATGGCCTTTACCGCGATTTTTGTGCTGATCATCCTGCGCGAGCAGACCTTTGCGCTGATCTCGCTTCTGGTGCTGGGCATCGGGGTGGCGATTTCTGGCTATTTCCCCACCGTCGTCGGGCTTTATTGCACGACGGTTCTGATGTCGATCGGGTTCCATTATTTTGAAACCATGCAGCAGGCATTGTCGTTGCAATGGGTGAAAAAGGAACGCACCGCGATGGTGATGGGCCGGCAGCTTTCGGCGAAATCGGTCGCATCGCTGGTGATGTTTGGCATTGTCTGGGCGATGCTGGAATTGCTGAATGTTGAATACCGGTATGTGTATCTGTTTGGCGGGGCCTTGACGGTTATCGCCGCTGTATTTGCATGGATGGCGTTTCCGAAATTTGCCGATGCCCACCCGCAGACCAAGAAGCTGATCCTGCGCAAACGTTACTGGCTTTATTACGCGCTGACCTTCATGAGTGGGGCGCGCCGCCAGATTTTCACGGTGTTTGCCGGGTTCCTGATGGTCGAGAAGTTTGGTTATGACGCCGCAACCATCACGCTTCTGTTCCTGTTAAACCATGCGATCAATATGGTTCTGGCACCCAAGATCGGGAAACTGATTGGCAAATGGGGTGAACGCAAGGCGCTGACATTTGAATATATCGGTCTGTTCATTGTTTTTGTGTCTTATGCCTTTGTCGAAAACGACAAGCTGGCCGGGGCGCTTTATGTCATCGATCATCTGTTCTTTGCGATGGCGATTGCGATCAAAACCTATTTCCAGAAGATCGCCGATCCGGCCGATATTTCATCGACAGCCGGTGTCAGTTTTACGATCAACCATATTGCCGCGGTGTTTATCCCGGTGGCGTTCGGGATGTTGTGGCTTATATCGCCATCGGCGGTATTCCTGTCAGGGGCGGCGATGGCGGCGGTTTCGCTGATCCTGGCGCTGAATGTGCCCCACGATCCGGAACCGGGGAACGAGGTGGTGATGGGGTACAAATCCCACCAGCCGATGTTGCGGCCGGCGGAGTAGAAAGCGGTTCCGTCCTGGCGCAGAATTTCAATCCTGAAAACACCCGCACATCCTATGCGGGTGTTTTTGTTTGTGTTTGCCTTGGTATTTTCGCAAAATCTTCAAAACCTTACCAAACGAACAATAATAAATTCGAGCATGAGCATCGCTTCAACAGGAACCAGTCACATGTCACATTTTCGTCCGATCAGTCGCACCTTTGTCGGTCGTGTCCTTGCGGGATCTGTTTTATCCCTGACCGTGGCGCTTGCCAGTGGTACGGCATTGGCCGACAGCACGGTATCGCTGCGCATTCTGGAAACCACCGATATCCATACGCATCTGGTCAATTATGATTATTATCGCGACGGCGAGTCTGACACTGTTGGTCTGGCGAAGGTCGCGACCCTGTTGAAAAATGCCCGGGGCGAAGCGGAAAATGTCGTTCTGATTGATAATGGTGACCTGATCCAGGGCAACCCGCTTGGCGATTACATGGCCAAGCGCCACGGCCTGAAAGAGGGCGAGGTCCACCCGGTCTACAAGGCGATGAACCTGCTGGGTTATGACGCGGCCAATATCGGCAATCACGAATTCAACTATGGTCTCGATTTTCTTGGCAAAAGTCTTTCAGGCGCCAAGTTCCCCTATGTCAGTGCCAATGTCTTTGCCGATGACGGTGACGCTGATGCAGAAAATGACAAACCGTATTTCCAGCCTTATGTGATCCTTGATCGTGAATTTACCGATAGCGACGGCAAAAAGCACAAGGCAAAGGTCGGCGTGATCGGGTTCGTCCCGCCGCAGATCATGCAGTGGGACAAGGCCAATCTCGAAGGCCATGTCGTGACCAAAGACATCGTCGACATGGCCAGAAAATATGTGCCGGAAATGCGTGAAAAGGGTGCGGATATCGTGATTGCGGTGCCGCATTCCGGTCTGTCGACTCTGGCGCGCGAAGGCATGGAGGAAAACGCGACCTTTTACCTGAGTGAGGTTGACGGCATTGATGCCATCCTGTTTGGCCATGCGCATACGGTTTTCCCGTCCGATACCTATGCCGATATTGATGGTGTTGACCTTGCCAAGGGGACGATCAATGGTGTGGCTGCCGTCATGCCGGGCTTTTGGGGTAGCCATCTTGGCGTTATTGATCTGACGCTTTCGGTCAATGATGCCGGTGAATGGAAGGTGACAGACAGCCTTTCGGAAGCACGTCCGATCTATCACCGCGAAGGGCGCGATATCACGCCGCTGGTCGATGCCGATCCGGAAGTGATCGAGGCGGTGAAAGAAGAGCATGAGGCGACAATTGCCTATATGCGCGAAGGTGTCGGTACGACAGCAACGCCGATCAACAGCTTCTTTGCGCTGGTGGCCGATGATCCGTCGATCCAGATCGTGACCAATGCGCAGAAATGGTATCTGGAACGCATCCTGAAGGGATCGGAATATGACGGCATGCCGATCCTGTCGGCCGGTGCCCCCTTCAAGGCCGGTGGCCGTGGCGGCCCGGAATATTTCACCGATATCCCGCAAGGCAAGATCGCGCTTAAAAACGTTGCTGATCTTTATATCTATCCCAATACGTTGCGCGCGGTGCTGCTTGATGGTGCGCAGGTGCGTGAATGGCTTGAAATGTCGGCCGTGCAGTTCAATCAGATCGATCCGAACAGCACTGAAGAACAGCCGCTGATCAACGAGACATTCCCGACCTATAACTTTGATGTCATCGACGGGGTCAATTACCAGATCGATGTGACACAGCCCGCGCGCTATAACGCATCGGGCGAAGTGGTGAACAAGGATGCGCACCGCATTATCAACCTGACCTATGATGGCAAGCCAGTTGCCGATGATCAGGATTTTGTTGTGGCGACCAACAATTACCGCGCAAGCGGCGGCGGTAATTTCCCGGGACTGGACGGATCGACCATCATTATCGAAGCCCCGGATGAAAACCGAACGGTTCTGGCGAATTACATCCTTGAGGAACAGGAAATCGATCCGAAGGCCGATGGCAACTGGAGCCTGGCACCAATAGGTGAGGCATCCAAGGTAACGTTCGTGACGAGCCCCAAGGCATCGTCGGCCCTGAATGCGCCCGACAATATCAGCTTTGTCGGCGAGGATGAGGCGGGCTTTGCCCAATATGTCCTTCAGTCTAAATAGGATCGCCTAATCGCAAAAGAAAAAGCCGCCCTCTTTCGACGGGCGGCTTTTTCATTCGGTGCTTTACTGGCCGGTCAGGTCGACCAGCGGAAAACCGTTATTTTTTTGCGCCGTGCGACATATGCGGTGCATTCGGGCGGCCCGGAACGTTCCGCGGGCCATCTTCGCGCGGGTTTTTCCCGTTCAGATAAGCGGCAGCGCAATGCTCGTCACAATAGGGTTTGCCGGGCACAATTTTTTTGCCGCAGAAATGGAAATCTTCATCGCCCGGGTCGCCAAACGGCCAACGGCACATGCCGACACCCAGATCAAAGATACTGATGCCTTTGCTTTGTACCTTGGGTGCGGGGGCCTTTTTCGGCTCGCTTTCTTCGGCGCGACGCTGGATCGGGGAGGGGCGCTTGGGCAGGCCAAGGCGGTGAGCCTTGCCGACGACGGCGTTTTTGCCAACACCCAGTTCTTCACCGATGCGTGCTGTGGTCCAGCCCTGATTCCAGAGCGAGGTCAGCAATTCAATCTTTTCCGGCGTCCAGCTCATTTCGAGTATATTCCGTGTTTCTTTGTCTGCCCGGTGGAAAATCCATAGGCAGGTGCTTATTGTCCGAAGTCAAACAGGGATACAGACGTATCCGCTAATATCACGCGGCGCAAGGGTCTTAGCCATTTCGGGCCATTCCGGACCAGTTTGCCGACCGGCTTTGCGCACGCGGAAAGATGCGCAATTTGCATGACAGCGCGTCAATGTAAAGGGGAGATCGTCATTTGACATGGTTTTTCGTTTCGGTTGTGGTCTTTATGGCAGGGCATATCGTGCCCGGTCTTTTGCGTGGCGCGATCACGGCAAGGATCGGTCATAGGGCCTATATCGTAACGTTCTCGATCACGTCGCTGTTCCTGTTGGGATGGGTGATTTATGAAGTGCAGAATGCAGACTTCATTGCGCTCTGGCCCTACGAAATCTGGCAAAATCACGTGACAATAACACTGATGCTGCCCGCCTGTATTTTGTGGGCAACGGCAATTATTCAACCCTGTCCGCTGTCGATCGGACGAAAAATGGGCTTTGATCCGGCACATCCCGGGATCAACCGGTTTACGCGCCATCCGTTGCTTTTGGGCATGATGTTGTGGGGGCTTGGTCATATCCTGCCCAATGGCGATTTGGTGGCGTTCATGTTCTTTGGCGGGGCGACGGTTTTTGCCATTGCGGGGTTCTGGCGGATGGAAAAAATCCGCGTCCGACATATGGATGATGCGGAATATAAGGCAATCCTTGACGGGACTCGGCGGTTTGACCTGACGGGAATTGCCAAGGGGGCGTTTGGCTGGCGCGATATCGTGTTGGGGATCGGACTTTATATCGTCATCCTGTGGGCTCATCCCCATGTGATCGGAGTTGATCCCTTAGCCACAATGGGCGGCTGAGCAGCGAATTCGGGCATATCGCATTTGCGCGAAGCGATGCAGAAAAACTCGCGGCAATGCTTGAAGTTCCAGAATATCATTGGGATACTGGGCTGCCAATTGTCCGCCCCCGGACAGATTATTTCTGCGAGGTGTTATGACGTCTCCTGAACTTGCGACCAATCTTGCCCGTTTTGCCGAAATGGAAGGCCGACATCCCAGATTGCTTTTGGCGACGGCATCTTCGGCGGAAGAATCCCATCACAAGCATGTCGCAACCCTGTTTGCCGATGGCGGGTTTGACGTTGATATTGCACCGAAAAATTCCGACGCACAATCGATTGCCCGTCAGGCGGTTGATTGCGATGCCGATATTCTGGTCCTGATCCGCTTGTCACTGACGGCTGAAGACCGGGTGGGGGTCGCCGATGTGATATCGTCGCTGGCCGCTCTTGATGCGGAATATATCAAATTCGGCATCGTCGGAAAAACCGACGATCCGGCGCGCGACAATGTTGATTTTATCTTTGATCTTGAACACCTGGGCACAGAGGATTGCGAAGCGCTGGTCGGGTACATCCTTGAGATTGAAGAAGACCGGGTTGCGCAACATATATAACGGACCGGTATCGTGGTTCTGGCGCGTTCCGGCGGATTTGAAGCAATGATTTTGAAACCCTTTGGGGGCATAATGGTTGTCTTGCGGTAAAGGCAATCAAACCATAGCGGGAATGATGAATGGGAATGCTAAAGGAGACGCTGCTGCGCGTTTTCGTTGGAAAACGCGGACGGGAGGCCCTGAAGGCCTATAGCGATGCGCAGTCCCTGCAATTGAATGATCCCGATATGGCCGCCCGCACCGCTGCCCAGGCCAAACAGGCACGCCGGATCGAAGACCGGGCGATGGCCTATCAGGAAAGCGGCATGTCCTTTGACGAGGCCCGGGCCCAGGCCCTGGCCGAGACCCTGACAGAATCATCAAGTGATCCGCAGACAGCGATCCTGAAGGCACTGGAAGAAGCCGATGCCAAGATCGGCAAAAAGAAAAGCCGGATGCCGAGCGCAGCCGATGATCAGCGTGCCAAGCTGATATCCGAGGCGCTCAGCGCGATGCGCACCAAGCAGGAAGACCTAGACAAGCTTGACCCGGAACTGCGTGCCAAGCTGACCCTGATGGCGGTTGGCGCACTTATGGGTGGGCCACCAACCAAACAGTAACTAGGTAACCGGTCGTCTTTGCGGGTGGATAAAATCCAAATTCCCTAGCGAAAAATATTGCGATGAAGACCGGTCGTGAGCTGGCAATATTCCGGTTCGTTATCGGCGGTCAGGAAGCCGTGGCGGATCAGGAAATCGATGATTACCAGCGCACAGTTGAATTTGAAATCGAAACTTTTGCGTACGATTTCGGCGACTTCGGCCAGCGGAAGCAATTCGAAACGTTCGACCTCGCCATCGGCACATTGCGGGACGAAATCGGCGGGCAGTTCCAGATCGTAATTGACCATCACATCGGGTTTTAGCCCTTCGTTGGTTTCATACAGATAGGAAATGGTGCCGACCGGTTTCAGATTCCGGGCAAGGGTTTCGGGAATGGCGGCTTCTTCGGCGCATTCCTTGATCATGTTTTCCAGAAAGCCAAGACCGGCGGGCTGTCCACCGGCGACCATGTTATCAAGCATGCCGGGATAGGTCGGTTTGTCCTTGGCGCGATGGGCGACCCACATATGGATGTCGTTGTCCTTGCGCACATAACCGTTCATATGCACGCCCCAGGACCGGAACCCGAAATAGGGCATGGCGGATCGATCAAGCTGGCATAGGGGATCATGGCCCAGTGTCGGGCGGATATCGAACCGTTCACCATGGAGGCGACGGATCACACCCTTGGCGCGCAGTGCTCTGGTCGCGGTATCGAGTACGCGGTTGCGTTCATCAAGATTGACGACATGCGGCGCGAAACAGAATTCACCATTGTCGTCGCGCACAAAGTCGGACCCCAGCGATACAAGGGCTGTGGCGAAGTCCGGACGTAGCGCCCCCATCGACATTCCGTTGATGCGGAACGGCACATAGCGTGCCGGATTGGCGTTGTTGCAGGCTTTGATATGGTCAAGATAGGTCAAGGCGGGCTCCGTCGGTTGGGGCGCGCTGCAACACGATCATATTGCAGCGCCGCGACCCGTACAGACTAAGCGTCCAAGATCTAAGCGCCAAGTGCCGAGTTGGAATATCCCTTTTCCGAGGTCAGAACCGTATTCACATGCACGATCTGACGCAGGCACCGGGCGATATGTTCGGCAACCTTGGTTTCCAGTTGCTGAATCTGGATATCGATCTGCAATTCGCTGAAACCGGCATGGCCGTCGGCGACGGTGGAATGCCAGCTGGCGGGGACAAGATTGCGTTTGGAAAACAGTTCAAGAACACGCGGCATCACATCGGGTTCTGCGGCGGCGTGAACGGCGAAACAATAAACGGATTTGGTCGGCTGCGCGCTTTCAAGCGGCGCGAGAAAGGCATGATCGGTCATGACAATGCACACACATTTTCATTGTATCCAAAAGGCGAAAAGACACGTCCCGGGGTCCTCAGACCACCGGGCTGGTAATTCGCGTAATGGCAACGATGAAAAGGCGGCGGTTGTTCATGAAGATGTTCTTGAACGTTCGGGGCCGTTATCCCGGATGGCTAACGGCCGATTAAATGACGAAGCGCGTTACAAAAAAGATCAGAGGATCAGAAGCGATGCAATCAGAGCCAGAATGGTACCAGCAAACAGGATTTCCATCGAACGGGCAATCTGCTGTTCACGGGCAACGGCGATAGCAACGGCTTTGCGCTTATTCATCATTTTTACTCCGTCTTATGACAGGTATCTTTAAATGCACCGTATGGCGCACTGTTGAAATATATGCAGGCATATGGTCCCGATACAAGTGCTGTCCTTTGAAAATCGTCAAAAAACTTTCAACCTGATGGAAAAGGCCAGCTTTTCTGTATCGAATTTGGTCACAAATAACCAAAGGTTGATGGTGCGCTGCATAAAAACATCAGAATCGGGAAGCCGGACCGGCTCAGTTACTGCCGATTCCCGCGATACTGCGATGCTGCGCCGCGACGGCGGTCCCGCTGACGGTGGTTTGATAGTCGGCAATCGGACGGGGATGACCGAACTTGTATCCCTGAACCGCATCGCAATCATTGGCCGTCAGGAAGGCGACCTGATCCTCGGTTTCGACGCCTTCGGCGATGACTTCGAGTTTAAGGTCGCGGCCCAGATTGATCACGGCACGGACAATCGCCACCGCCTGTTCGCTTGCCATCAGCCTTGCGATGAATGACTGATCGATCTTGATACGGTCGACCGGGAAGTTCTGCAGGGTTGCGAGTGACGAATAGCCGGTCCCGAAATCATCCATCGCGATCCGAACGCCAAGAGCCTTGATTTCGGTCAGAATTTTGCGTGATCTGGACGCATTGTGGATCAGGGCGGTTTCGGTGATTTCCAGTTCAAGCCGTTCCGGAGCCAGCCCGGTTTCGTCAAGGATACCGGCGACTGTCTGGGCCAGATCAAGGTTCTGCAACTGAACTGCGGACAGATTGACCGCGATACCAAGCGGGTTGGTCCAGGTTACGGCCTCTTCGCAGGCCTTCCGCATAACCCATTCACCCAGCGGATTGATCAGGCCGGTTTCCTCGGCAATCGGAATGAAGCGCGATGGCGGTACCTGACCGAGTTCGGGGTGATGCCAGCGCAGTAATGCCTCGAAACCTATGATCTTGCTGCTGTGGGCATTGCATTGCGGCTGATAATGCAGTTCGAGTGCGTTTTCATCCATTGCATGGCGAAGGGCACCGGAAAGCTGACGTTTGTATCGGTATTCATCATCCATTTCCGGCGAGAAGAAAACCAGATGATTGCCGCCGCCCTGCTTGACCCGGTACATCGCCAGATCGGCGTGGAACATGATGCTTTCGATATCATCGCCATCATTAGGGAAATGCGCGATGCCGACACTTGCCGCGATCCGGGCCGAATTGCCGGGATTGATAAATACGGGAACGCTCAGACAATCAAGAAGCGCCTGTGCCTTGTTCTGTGCGGTCGCAATCATGCTGTCCGGGTCGGGATTGTCATGCACGATCAGCGCAACGAATTCATCCCCGCCGACACGGGCAAAAATCACGTTATCCTCGATCAGTTTGCCGATCCGTTCGCCGACTTCGCGAAGCGCGTGATCACCTGCGATATGGCCGTAGGTGTCGTTCAGCTCCTTGAAATGATCAAGATCGATACACAGAACCGAAACCGGATTTCCGGTGACGCGCGACTGTTCCAGTGCCAGCGCAAGACGATCATGGAAAGTGGCCCGGTTCAGAAGCTTGGTCAGGGCGTCATGTTCCGCGAGATACCGGATATGACGTTCCGCCTCGTAACGTTCGCGCAAATCGCGAAGGGCGTAAATCACCGCATCTTCGGAAAATTCGTCGGCAGGCAGATCGCGGCGGATCACTTCAACCGGTATCGTATGGCCGGGACTGAGCGCCAGACTGGTTTCGGTGTAATGTTCGGCCCCATCGCGAAACGCAGGAGAAGCATCAGGCAGCCATGTTTCGATAAAATCGACACCCGATATTGTTGCTGTTTCGCCCTTGATCATCTTCAGGAAGCTGTGATTGGCATCGACGATAATACCATTCTGGGTCATCACCAGCGCCTCGATCGCGGAATCGCCAAAGATGCGCATCCGCGCCGACGCATTTTCGCGCAATTGCCGGTCAATCATTGCCATGACAAAGCCGATCCCGATGACAAGGGTGGCAACCATGGCAACGGCAAGCGCCAGACTGCTTTGCGAAATGATCTGTGCCGGGACGGGGATGGTTGGATCGGGAGTAATGATCAATGCGCCCATGGCGCTGAAATGCATGGTGACAATGGCAACGGTCAGCCCGATTTTGCCATAGGTCTTTTCACGCCCCGTCTGGGCCTTTCCCGCGATCAGCAGCGTGACCATACCAAATGCAGCCCCCATCAGAATGGCGGCGACGACAATATCCATATGCCAGCTTATGACACCTGGAACCCTCATTGCAGCCATCCCGGTGAAATGCATTGCCGAGATACCGAGTCCAACGACAAGACCACCGACCAGACGTGCCGGAACAAGGTTTTGTTTCGCGATCCCTGGAATGGTAAAGCCGATGAAGGTTGCAACAATCGCAATCAAAAGCGACAGGATCGTCAGACCGGGATTATAGCCAACCGGCAAAACCGGGTCGTAGGCCAGCATTGCAACGAAATGAGTTGCCCAGATTGCACAACCGGTTACCACACCGGTCAGGAACAGCCAGCTCAGTTTTTGCTGAAGGCGTCCGACGCATGCGCGGCTATAAAGGTTAAATGCCGTATGCACCCCGCCAAGGCACAGCAGGACGGCAATCAGAACCAGCCACGGGTCATGCTGTGTGGTCAGGCAATCGAGAACTCTATACATCCACTCGCCGTTCGGAAATCTGTCTTGGGGATGATCGTTAGATATCAGCTTACAAGGAGATTATCTAATGTAATTCTGGTTATCACGATCATGAACCTGTCGAGCATGCATTTTTTAAAATGCTACCATGAAACATAGGTACGAAGCGCACGCGCAACCAGACTTGAAGACAAATGAATTAAACGTTCCGCCTAGCGAATGGTGAGGTCGGTAATGCCGATTTCCCGGGCCGGTTGCCCAGGCCGGGTAAAGGTTACCTCACCGCGATAGGCTCCTGCGGGCCAGCGATCACCGGGGCGGTTGATATTGACGTAAAACCACTTGGCGCGCGGGCCGTTATCATTTTCGACATTGATGGTGAAATCACGATGGCCGCCGATGCCGTTCGGGCCATCCATACGCAGGCGGATGACATCGCCATTGGCCGCCCCAATCAGATAGGCCCAGAAAAACAGGCCGGGGCTTGAGGCGGGCAGTTCGCTGCTTTTGCCATAGCCGCGCTTGATATCGGTTGCATTGGGTTTGGCTGACGAAAATCCTGACGCATAAAGTGTTATGGCGCGATAGGACATCTGTTCCTGCGCGGCCTCGGTCCATAGAACGGCGTTATTGGCATTGCAATCCTGCGGGGCGACAGCGCCCATTGGCGTGCCGCTGAACGGATCGATCAGCTGGTTATCCTTGCGCAGGTTGAAATGCAGATGCGGGAAGGTGGCCTGTCCGGACATGCCGATCAGCCCGATTGTCTGGCCGCGTTCGACCGTATCGCCCTTTTTTACCGCAAGTGATCCGCGGCGCAGATGGCAATACTGGCTTTGCCAGCCGTCTTCATGGTTGATCAGAATGCCGTTGCCGCATTCAATTCCCTTAAGCGAATCCCCGACCAGTCGGCCGGCGTCGATATCCTCGACCCCGTCACGGGTGGCAATCACCGTGCCGGCGGCAACCGCATTGACTGCAACCCCGCCAATCATGGTGGCCTCGTCGGGAATGGAAAAATCGGTGCCGCGATGACCTTCATAGGTGGTAGTGCCACAGGCAAAATCACGGATTTCGGGGCCGGGATCATGGTCGACATAATGGACCACATCACACTGGCCATAGGGGCAATCGACGGGCAGATCAAAGGGCGGGCCATCCGCACGGGCGATGGTCGCGAACGGCACGAGGATAAGGACCCCGAATAAACCTGCCGCAATACGTCCTGTCGCCTGCCCCATCAAATCCTCCTGCCGGTGCCCTGTGTCGTTGGTTTTGAAACCGCTTTTGACAGGACTGCTTCGTCACACATCCTTCATCTAACATAATGGTGATGGACTTGCGATGGGCAAGGTACTGTATTGTTTCAATATCATCGACTATGACCATAAAGACACAATCGTCGTCACCACCCTGGTATTTGGCAGGAACATGATGGATCAACAGGCCGGGCTTTTAAGACTGGTTATCTTTGCCGCCATCCTTGTCGTGATGGCAATGTGGGAGGCGTTCATGCCTTATCGTCCGGCGGGTGGGCTGCGCAACCCGGGGCGGTGGCTGACCAATTTTGGTTTGCTGTTGATGGGGGCTGCATTAACCCGTTTCACCATCGGGGCCGCGATGATTGCCGCGGCCATTCTGGCCGGACAGCAGGGCTGGGGCGTGATCAATCAGGCCGAGGAATTGATGAGCCTACCCGGGTGGCTGAGTGGCCTGATTGCAATCGTCGCACTTGATTGCGCGGTTTACTGGCAGCACCGCCTGACGCATATCGTGCCGGTTTTCTGGCGGTTCCACAGGGTGCATCATTGCGATATCGAATTTGATGTCTCGACCGCGGTGCGGTTTCATCCGTTCGAAATTGTCGCATCAGCGATTTATAAATCGGCTTTTGTGATCCTGCTGGGGGCTGATCCGTGGGCGGTGGTGATTTATGAAAGCATGCTAAGCGGATTTGCGCTGTTTAATCACGGCAATGTTCATTTGCCCGGCGGGTTTGACCGGTTATTGCGCCGATTGATTGTAACGCCCGATATGCATCGGGTGCATCATTCCAGCCTGATGCGCGAAACCAACAGCAATTACGGAAATATCCTGTCGGTTTGGGACCGGCTGTTTGTCAGTTATGTCGACCATACCAAGACCAATGATCATGACATGCAGATCGGACTTGAGGAATTTCGCGACAAACGCAGTCAAAGCCTTTGGTCGGTATTATGGATGCCGTTTCGCCGGTCTTGATGTAATCGTCGCTTATTCCTCGACGATACCGCGCACAACCATGGCGGATGCCACCAGCGAACGGCGACCATCATCCTTGCCCCCCAGATAGGACCGTTCGGTAGCGGTGCGCAGCTGCAGGGCCAATTCGGGATCAAGGCCGGTAAAGAAATCACGGATCAGGCTGTGCGCACCCAGAAGCGACTGCCAGTAATCCTCGAAATCCAGAAAATCCATGCGGATCGACAGGGTTGCGGTATCGACATCACGCAAACCGGCATCGGACCAAAGATCAAACAGGGCGTCTTCGCTTTGATAGGGGATGTCGAAAATCCTGCTGCGCAATTCATCGCCTGCCGGATAGGCGATCACGGCCGCGGCATCGAGAAACAGGCGGATGAAGGATAATCCCCCAGCACGATCCCAGACACTTGCTGCAATCCGCCCGCCCGGTTTGGTGACGCGAACCATTTCCGAAACAGCACCCGCCGGACCTTCCAGATCGTTTAACAGCAATTGCGAAAAGGCGGTGTCGAAACTGTCATCGCCAAAGGGCAGGTTGCTGGCATCACCGGTTTCAAAGCTGACATTGGGTGCGGCGCTAAGCAACGCTTCGGACAGGTAATCCGGGATCAGATCGACCCCGACAATGCGTGCCTTTGGGTACCGCGTGGCGGCGGCGAGTGTGAGGCTGCCGGTACCGCAGCCGACATCAATCAGCGAACCGCAGGAGGGTGCCGCAACAAAATCAAGGAAGCTGCGCGACAGGCGGCGGCTCCATCGGCCCATGGCGATTTCATAGATGTCGGCAGTGGTCGCATTCATGGACGTTTTCCGCAATTTGTTGTTCTGAGGGGCAGTTTGCACCGTGACGGTGCAGGACGGAAGTCCCCATTTGGGCAGTTCCGCCGGATATGGCAAGCCTGTGAAATTACCCTGTTCAACCAATTACCCATTGCCGAAAAAAGAAAACGCGAAATAATATTGCGAATGCTGCGGCGCAAAAATAAATCAGAAGTCAGACGCAGCGATCAGAAACAGGCAAGGAAAGTCAGGAAATGAGAGAGATGAACGGACTGGAAGGGCTGTATCTTGAAGATATCGAGATCGGCATGGTCGGAAGTTACGCCAAAACCGTGACGGAAACCGATATCGTGATGTTTGCCGGATTGTCCGGCGATACCAACCCGGTTCATCTTAATCAGGAATTTGCCGAAACCACGATGTTTGAAGGCCGCATTGCGCATGGCATGTTGTCAGCCGGTTTCATTTCAACCGTGCTGGGTACGCGTCTTCCGGGGCCGGGCACGATTTACCTGTCGCAGAATTTGCAGTTCAAGGCACCGGTCCGTATTGGCGAAACTGTGACCGCAAAGGTTACGGTGCGCGAGATCATCGCGCCCAAGCGTCGGGTGGTTCTGGAAACCAACTGTTATGTTGGCGATAAATGCGTGATCGCGGGCGAGGCGATGGTGATGGTGCCATCGCGCGCCGCAGCCTGACAACAGGAAGACACCCGCAGAGAAAAGCTGGCGCGACGGACATCGCGCCAGCATCCGGATCAGGAAACCCCATCGGCACGGGGGCGGGGTGGAGCTTTGCCCTAGGCGGTGACGCTGATCCGGCGTCTGATGGCGGTCAGCAGTCCGACCACGGCGAAACATCCGACAAGCATGCCCATATCGTGATAGATCGCGCGGTATCCAAACGCATCCACCCATGGCTGACTGATCAGCGGGGATAGAAACTGGCCGATAAAGATGCTGGCAGTAAGCACCCCGGCAACGCGACCACGGATGGATGGTGGGGCCACCGCCATGGCACCGGCCATCATGTTCGAAATCACCATGCCCAATCCCAACCCGGTCAATCCGATGGAACCGGCAATGCCGAAATAATCCTGGGTCAGGGCGATCAGGTTCATGCCCACTGCCATAATGCCAAAACCAATGGCAAACAGGGCCGGGATGGTGAAGTGACGCCGCAGACGTCCGTAATTAAGTGATGCGATGGCCGATGCCAGTGGCAATAGGCCCATGGCAAGACCGGTGCCGCTGGCGGGCGCAATACCGAGTTTCTCGATATAGAACGGCATCTGGGTCGGGATCAGGTAGAAGGCCGTGCTGTTAAGGGCGGCGATCAGGCAGAATAATGCGACCAGCAGAATATCGCGCCGGGTGACATCATCTGCGGGAACGTGTCCAGGTTCGTGCCGGACCGGTTCGGGTTCATACAATACTTTCAGAACCGCCGGGATCAGCAGGAAGGCAATGGCATAGACCGCAAAGGGGCTGCGCCAGTGCAGTTCGGTCAAAACACCGCCGCCGGCAATAAAAACCAGCCCGCCAAGCCCGGTGAAGGCAACCTGATATCCCATGAAGCGGTCGCGCATATCACCGCTGAAATAGTCGCCGACAAGGGCGGTGGCGGTGGTCATGGTTCCCGCAACCGCAAGACCAAGCAACGCCCGACCGATCAGAAGGCCAGACAGGCTGTCGGCAAACAGGCCCGATGCACCGGCGGTTCCATAGAGCAGAAGCGACACCAGAAGCAGCGGTTTGCGCCCGATCCGATCCGCAATTGCCCCGGCAAAGGGCGCACCGATGGCAACGAACAGGCCGGGCAGTGTCAGGACAAGGCGGCTGAGCATCACGACATTTTCATGATTGGCAAACCGCGCTTCGATCCCCGGAAGCGATGTCGCGATCAGCGCGCCCGACATGATCGTCAGCGACGCCAGAAGCAGCATGGTGATCCGGATCGAAAGGTTTGGTGTTTCGGTTGGCATATCTTGCTGGCGTGTTTGGGGCTGGTCAGTCACAGGGCAGTCTCCGATCGGGTTGATTGGCGCGAGGCAGGCCGGGGTTCCGTGTGGTGGTGCAAAAGGTTCTGATCGCTTACCGGTATTGGTTGAAACCCCTTTGTCGGGGGGCGTGACAATGATCCTGCATCCTGAAGTAAAGTTGAGGTCAAGGGGTAAAACAGCGCGATTTTTTAAAAATCTGCGACCACAATGATCCGGGCGCATAGCAGCAGCCAGACGCTTTTTGTCGGAAAAGTCTTTACGCTTCGGGCTTGCGCGCTTTATAGCTGCCCGCTGGACTGTGCGGATATGCGATCTGCCGGCATGATGACGAGCAAAAAAGAGAGACCGGCGCGGATGCGCGTTTTTCGATCTTTTGACAATCTGGGTAATGACGCGCGTGGCGCGGTTGTTGCGATTGGCAATTTTGACGGCCTTCATCTGGGCCATCAGACGTTGCTTGATCATGCGCGCAAGATCGCTCGCGATCTCAATGCACCGCTGGGCATTCTGACGTTCGAACCTCATCCCCGGATGCTGTTCCGCGCAGGCGAACCCGAATTCCGTCTGACATCGGCCGATGACCGGATTACGGCGGCGTCCGATCTGGATATCGATCTGTTTTTCGAAGCCGAGTTTAATCGCGATTTTGCCGCGATGAGCGCCGAAGAGTTTATCGAACGCATTCTGGTGAATGGACTTGGTGTGCGCCATGTCGTTGTCGGTTGGGACTTCTGCTTTGGCAAGGGCCGGGCGGGAAATGTCGATCTGCTGCGTGAAATCGGCGAAAAATCCGGTTTCGGGGTGACGGCGATCGAGGCGGTTACGCATGATAACGGGATCATCTATTCCTCGACCGCGATCCGGCAGGCATTGCGTGAAGGCCGCCCGCAGGATGCGACCCATTTGCTGGGGCGCCCGTGGGAAGTTGCCGGTGTGGTGATCAAGGGCGATCAGCGCGGCCGCACGATTGGTTTTCCGACCGCCAATGTCGCACTTGGCAATCATCTGCGTCCGAAATTCGGTGTTTATGCCGTCGAGCTTGGCCTGATATCGGAAGAAAATGATGAAACCGTCGAACGCTGGATCGACGGAGTCGCAAATATTGGTGTGCGCCCCAGCTTTGGCGGGGATGCGGATGCCGGGCTTGAAGCCCACCTGTTCGATTTCGATCAGGACATCTATGGCCGTCGCGTTCGCGTGCGTTTGCACGGCTTTATCCGGGGCGAACAGAAGTTCGACGGGCTTGACGCACTGAAAGCCCAGATCGCTGCGGATGTGATTGCCGCCAAAGAGATTCTCGGCAAGATTTGAAATTGTTGTCGAACCCGTTATGATCCGCGCGCCTTTACGGGGGCAGCCAGTATCACCGGGGGTTCGCCCTTGTAATTTGTTTAAAGACGACAGGACCGTCACGATGAGTGTCGAATATAAAAAGACCGTTATCCTGCCCAAGACCGATTTTCCGATGCGGGCGGGTTTGCCAAAGATGGAGCCGACCCTGCTGGAACAGTGGGCGAAAGAGGACCTCTATGGCAAAATTCGCGGTATTTCGGCGGATCGTGAAATGTTTGTCCTGCATGATGGCCCGCCCTATGCCAACGGCCACCTGCATATTGGTCATGCACTCAACAAGATCCTGAAAGACGTGATCACCCGTTCGCAGCAGATGATGGGCAAGAACGCGGTTTATGTTCCGGGCTGGGATTGCCACGGCCTTCCGATCGAATGGAAGATCGAAGAACAGTACCGTGCCAAGGGCAAGAACAAGGATGATGTTCCCATCGCCGAATTCCGCAAGGAATGCCGCGAGTTCGCCCAGAAATGGCTTGATATCCAGCGCGAGGAATTCAAACGTCTTGGCGTGATGGGCGACTGGGACAATCCCTATGTCACCATGGATTACAAGGCCGAGGCATCGATTGCCCGTGAACTTGGCAAATTCCTGATGAACGGCTCGCTCTATATGGGCTCGAAGCCGGTCATGTGGTCGGTGGTTGAAAAGACCGCGTTGGCCGAGGCCGAAGTCGAATATCACGACCATACCAGCAAAACGATCCATGTCCGGTTCCCGGTTGTTTCATCCAGGGTCGAAGCCCTTTCCGATGCGACGATCCTGATCTGGACGACGACCCCATGGACGATCCCGGGGAACCGCGCGATTTCGTATGGGGCCGAGATCGACTATGTCGTGATCGAAGTGACCGAAACCGCCGAGGAAGCCTGGGCCAAGGTCGGCGAGAAAATGGCGATCTGTGCCGATCTGGTCGAAGACGTTTGCAAAAACGGCCGCATCACCGGGCACAAGGTCGTTGGCAATTTCAAGGGTTCCGACCTTGAAGGCACCGTTGCCGCCCATCCGTTCCGCGGTGAGGGTTATGAATTTGATGTGCCGCTTCTGGCCGCGGATTATGTCACGACCGATACCGGTACCGGCTTTGTCCATACCGCGCCGACGCACGGCCCGGACGATTACCAGACCGGTCTGAAATATGGTCTTGAAGTGCCGGAAATGGTGGATGGCGACGGGGCTTATTACCCGACCGTGCCGCTGTTTGCCGGCAAACGCATCTATGATGAAAACGGCAAGGAAGCCGATGCCAATGAGGCGGTCATTGCCAAGCTGGTTGAGGTTGGCGCGCTGTTGTCGCGTGGGCGTCTGAAACACTCTTATCCGTGCTCGTGGCGGTCCAAGGCTCCGATCATCTATCGCACCACACCGCAATGGTTCATTTCCATGAAGGATAATGACCTGCGTGAAAAGGCACTTAAGGCGATTGATGAAACCCGCTTTGTACCGGAAGCCGGTCGCAACCGTCTGCATTCGATGATTGCCAACCGCCCGGACTGGTGCGTTTCGCGCCAGCGTGCGTGGGGTGTGCCGATTACGGTGTTCATCAATAAAAATACCCGTGAACCGCTCCGTGATCAGGGTGTACTTGACCGCGTCTACGAAGCATTCTGTGCCGAAGGTGCCGACGCGTGGTTCACCCGCGATGCGCAATATTTCCTTGGTGACAAATATGATGCCAAGGATTTCGAACAGGTCACCGACGTTCTTGACGTCTGGTTTGATTCCGGTTCGACCCATGCCTTCGTGCTTGAAGAACGCCAGGACCTTAAATGGCCGGCCGACCTTTATCTTGAAGGGTCGGATCAGCATCGCGGCTGGTTCCATAGTTCATTGCTTGAATCGTGCGGAACGCGCGGTCGTGCGCCGTATGACGCGGTCCTGACACATGGTTTCGTTCTGGACGGCGAAGGCCGCAAGATGTCCAAGTCGCTTGGCAACATCATTGCACCGCAGGAGGTCATCAACAAACTGGGTGCAGATATCCTGCGTCTTTGGGTGGTCAGTTCGGACTATCACGATGACCTGCGCATCAGCCACGAGATCATCGAACGTCATTCTGACATCTATCGCCGCCTGCGCAACACGCTGCGCTTCCTGCTGGGCAACCTTGACGGCTTTACCGAGGCGGAAAAGGTTGCGGACAGCGAATTGCCGGAACTGGAACGCTGGGTCCTGCATCGTCTGAGCAAGCTTGACGATCTGGTGCGTAAAACCACGGCAGATTATGATTTCCATACGATGTTTATCGAGCTGCATAACTTCTGCGCGCTTGATATGTCGGCCTTCTACCTTGATATCCGTAAGGACGCGCTTTATTGCGACGCGCCAAGCAGCGCCAAACGCCGTGCGGCACGTACGGTTATGGATCGCGTATTTGACAGTCTGGTGCGCTGGCTGGCACCGGTTCTGTGCTTTACCGCGGACGAGGCATGGCGCGCACGGTATGGTGCTGACAGTTCGGTCCATTCCGAAACCTTCAACACGGTTTCGGATGGCTGGAAGAACGAGGCACTGGCTGCCAAGTGGGAAAAAATCCGCAAACTGCGCCGTGTCGTGACCGGGGCACTGGAACTTGAACGTGCGGAAAAACGTATTGGCGCCAGCCTTGATGCCGCGCCAAAGGTCTATGCGACGACGGAATATGTCGAAGCGCTTAACGGCCTTAATCTTGCCGAAATCGCCATCACATCTGATGTCGAACTGATCACTGGCGATGCGCCCGAAGGGGCCTATACCCTCGAGGAAGTCGCAGGCGTTGGTGTGGTTCCGGCATTGGCCGAGGGCGAGAAATGCGAACGTTGCTGGCAGACCCTGCCCGAAGTTGGCAGCCATCCGGTGCACAAAACCGTGTGCCTGCGCTGTGCCGATGCCGTAGATGAAATGGGGATTGAGGCCACCGAATAAGGCGGCCCTTTTCCGGTCCGGGTCTTTCCATCCGGAAGACCTTGTTCAGGCAAGACAGAAAGAGTGTTGATGAAACATCGTGCCTTTGTCTTTGGACTGGTTGTTATTGCGGTGGTTTTTGCCGTCGACCAGTGGACCAAGCAGCTTGCGATTGACGGATTGTCAAACCCGCATCGCGTGATCGAAGTCACGCCGTTCATGAACTTCCTGCTGGCATGGAACAGTGGCGTTTCGTTCGGCCTGTTTCAGGGGCAGGCACCGTGGGTCATGATTGCGGCGACGGCAGCAATCACCATTGGTTTTCTGATCTGGATGTGGCGGACGTGCGACCGGTTGCTGGGTATTGCGCTGGCACTCGTGATTGGCGGGGCGGTTGGCAACCTTGTTGACCGGTTGCGTCACGGGGCGGTAACCGACTTTATCGACATGCATGTTGCAGGTTATCATTGGCCGGTTTTCAATATCGCTGACAGCGCAATTACGATTGGCGCAGTCCTGCTGTTGATCGATTCCCTGTTTGGCGGTAAAAAATCATCCAGGTAATTTTTGATCCGGCATTTCGATGCCGGAGACTGAGTGGTAAAGAGGCATCAATGGCCCGGAAACTATCGACATCGATTTTCAAAGTTGCGCTGCTGGGCGGGTTGGCACTTGCCGTGTCCGGTTGTGAATCAACGCGTGAAACGTTCGGTCTGAACAAAACGGCCCCGGACGAGTTTCAGGTTGTTTCCCGTGCACCGCTGAGCCTGCCGCCTGATTTCACACTGCGTGTTCCCGAACCGGGCGCACCACGCCCGCAGACAGGTACGACCACCGATCAGGCGCGTCGTATCCTGACTGGTGAAGATCCCGATGCGGTCAAGCGCGATATCACCGATGGCAATCGCAGCCAGGGGCAGATTGCCCTGCTGTCGCAGTCGGGCGCGCAATATGCCGATCCGGCAATCCGCACCACGGTTGATCGCGAAACCTCGATCTTTATCGAAGAAAGCGACAGCGTCGTCGACAAGCTGATCTTCTGGCAGGACAAGCCGGAATTCGGCACTCAGGTTGACGCCGAAGCCGAAGCCAAACGCATCCGCGATCAGCAGGCATTGGGTGAGTCGGTTTCCGAAGGTGAAACACCGGTCATCGAACGCCGTCAGAAAGGCTGGCTCGAAGATATTTTCTAGAGCGTGACGGTCACATTCCGGTGAAATTTTCCGGAAATAGAACAAAATTCGAATTATGGCAGGGCGCGGTCTTTCCGCGCCCTTGTTCTGTCATATTCAGTTCTTAATCAAAAACTTGTCCGTTGCCCTATAGATCAGGCACCCTGCCTGTTTCTGGCGATCCTGCTTATAGCATTGGGATGACATAATGACATTTCCGACCCGATCCCCGATTTCGTTGTTTGCGCGCGGGCCGATTGGCCTGCTTGCCGCAATTCTGATGATCCTGAGCCCCCATCTTGCCGGGGCGGCGGTTTTCAGTCCGCAAACCATGACCCTTGATAACGGCATGCAGGTCGTGCTGGTGGAAAATCACCGTGCCCCGGTCGTGACCCATATGGTCTGGTACAAGGTCGGTTCCGCCGACGAGACCGAGGGCGTATCGGGGATCGCCCATTTCCTTGAACATCTGATGTTCAAGGGTACCAAGGACATTGCCCCGGGTGACTTTTCCAAGATCGTTGCCCGCAATGGCGGCAATGACAATGCGTTTACCAGTTGGGATTATACCGGCTATTTTCAAAATATTGCCCGCGACCGGCTTGAAATGGTCATGAAAATGGAAGCCGACCGGATGCAGAATTTGCAGCTTACCGATGATGTGGTGCTGCCTGAACGTGACGTGATCATCGAAGAGCGCAGATCACGGATTGATAATAATCCCGGTGCTTTGCTTGGCGAACAGATGCGTGCTGCCCTTTACATGGCGCATCCCTATGGCCGTTCGATCATTGGCTGGCTCAATGAAATGGAAACGCTCGGCACCGACGACGCGCTGGCGTTTTATCACAAATGGTATGCACCCAATAACGCCATTCTGGTTGTCGCCGGCGACATCACCATGGATCAGCTTAAACCGCTGGCCGAAAAATATTACGGTGCCATCCCGGCAGGTGATGTGGCGACCCGTCACCGGGTCAAGGAACCGACCCAGCATGCCCCGCGCAAGGTAACGCTGACCGATCCGAGGGTCGGGCAGGCATCCATGTTGCGTTATTATCTGGCACCATCCTATAACAGCGAAAATGCCGATCAGGCTGCCCCGCTTGAAGTGTTAAGCGAAATCCTTGGATCTGGCACGACCAGCCGGTTCTTCAGATCGCTTGTGGTCGATCAGTCGATTGCGACCAGTGCCGGAACGTTCTACGACCCGGTTGCGGTCGATCTGGCAAGCTTCGGGCTTTATGCCGTGCCACGCGATGGTGTCGAACTGGCCGATCTTGAAAAGGCGGTTGATGCCGAAATTGCCAAGGTTGTCGAAAATGGCGTGACCGAGGAAGAACTGGCGCGTGCCAAGCAGAAGCTTCTAGATAGTGCGGTGTTTGCCCGTGATTCCCTGTCGGCTGCTGCCCGCACCCTGGGCGAGGCATTGGCGGTTGGTTTGACTGTTGATCAGGTGGAAAGCTGGCCGGACCGGATCAATGCCGTGACGATCGAGCAGGTCAATGCGGCCGCGAAATCCGTGTTTGACGACAAACGTTCCGTTACCGGCTGGTTGCAACCGCCCGAAGGCGGCCCGGTCAGCGGAATGCCGACCGCCCCGGTCATCGGCGAGCAGGAGGTGCATTGATCATGAGCTATATCGCAAAAAACACTCCGGTACTGAAAATGCGCAAAACACTGCTGGGGCTGGCATCGGCTACCCTGCTGATGACAGCCTTCACAAGTCAGGCAAGTGCGGTCGAGGTGCAGGAAGTCACATCGGATGGTGGCATTACCGCATGGCTGATCGAAGATCATCTGAACCCGCTTCTGACGGTTGATTTCGCCTTCAAGGGGGCCGGTTCCGCAACCGACCCGGCGGGCAAGGGCGGGCTTGCCAATATGGTGTCGGGCCTGATCGACGAAGGGGCTGGCGAAATGGACAGCCAGACCTTTCGTACTGAAATGGAAGATCGGTCGATCAGCATTTCCTTTGATGCCGGTCGCGATGACTTTTCCGGATCGATGGTGACGTTGACGCGTGAACGCGATACGGCGATTGACCTTTTGCGACTGGCCCTGACCGAGCCGCGCTTTGATGACGAGGCGGTTGAACGCATCCGGGCACAGGTGATGTCTGGCCTGCGCCGGGCGGAAACCGATCCGGGGGATGTTGCCGGAAAGGCATTTTTCAAATCGATCTTTGGCGATCATCCCTATGCCAATCCGGTATCGGGTACGATTGCATCGGTCAGCAGCCTGAATGCCAATGATTTCCGTGAATTTGTCCGTCATGCGATGGCGCGCGACAATCTGGTAATCGGGGTAGCGGGCGATATTACTGCCGAGGAACTCGGCCCGCTGCTTGATGAAGCTTTTGGTGGTCTGCCGGAAAAAAGCGACCTTCCGGCCATTCCCGAAGTCACGCCGAAATTTGGCGGGATTGAAGTGATCCAACAGGATATCCCGCAAAGTCAAGCCGTCTGGGGCCAGAAGGGCATCGCACGCAAGGACCCGGATTTCTATGCCGCCTATATCATGAACTATATCCTTGGCGGTGGCGGTTTTTCATCCCGCCTGACCGAGGAAGTGCGTGAAAAGCGCGGCCTTGCTTATGGCGTTTACAGCTATCTGGCCGATATGGACAAGGCAGAGCTGATGACAGGCGGGGTTGCGACGCGCAACGACGCCATTGGTCAAAGTCTGTCGATCATTGGCGATGAATGGCAGAAAATGAAGGATAAGGGCGTGTCGCAGGAAGAACTCGATAACGCCAAGTCCTATCTGACCGGGGCCTTCCCGCTGCGCTTTACCAGCCTTGGCAATCTGTCGGGCATGTTGGTTGGCATGCAGATGCAGGATCTGGGCATGGACTTCCTTGATAAACGCAACAGCCTTGTCGAAGCCGTCACCCTTGATGACGTCAATAGGGTTGCCGGGGAACTGCTTGATCCGGCCGATGTCACCGTGACGGTGGTTGGCAAACCCGAGGGTGATCTGGCGTTTTAAGCCGATCCTGACGTTAAAATGTATAAAGCGCGGTGAAAGGCATTTCGCCGCGCTTTGTGCTTTGATAGGTTCGGATCAACCACAATAATATCACCCCGTTTTAACGAGCACCGCCTGTATGACCCTGCGCGTCCTGCCCCAGAACCTGATCAACCAGATTGCCGCCGGTGAGGTGGTTGAACGCCCGGCTGCGGCGTTGAAGGAACTGGTGGAAAATGCGCTGGATGCAGGGGCAACCCGTGTTGATGTGACCTTACGCGATGGCGGACGAACCCTGTTGTCGGTAACGGATGATGGCAAGGGCATGACGCCTGATGAGCTCGGCCTTGCGGTCGAACGCCACGCGACATCGAAACTGCCCGATGACGATCTGTTCAATATCGGGTTTATGGGGTTTCGCGGCGAGGCCTTGCCGTCCATCGGATCGGTATCGCGGATGCGCCTGACCAGCCGGACACGCGGGGCGGAAAATGCCTGGACACTGACGGTCGAAGGCGGGGCGAAAAGTGCTCCGGAACCCGCCGCCCATCCGTTCGGCACACGGGTCGAGGTACGCGATCTTTTCTATGCCACCCCGGCGCGCCTGAAGTTTCTTAAAACCGCGCGAACCGAACAGATGTATGCCCGTGAAATCATGGATCGGCTGGCCATGGCCCGGCCCGATGTCGGCTTTACCCTTTCGGGCGATGGCAACAAGCAGATTTTGAATTACCCGGCCTGCGAAGGCGATCTGTTCGACGCGCGCCTGAAACGGCTGGGTGCGGTGATGGGCCGTGAATTTCAGGATAACGCCCTTCAGATCGAAGCCGAACGCGAAGGCATCCGCCTGACCGGCTATGCCGGGGTGCCAACCCTGAACCGCGGCAATGCGCAGATGCAGTTCCTGTTCGTGAATGGCCGACCGGTCAAGGATCGGCTGTTGCAGGGGGCCGTGCGCGGGGCCTATCAGGATTTTCTGGCGCGGGACCGGCATCCGCTATTGGCGCTGTTTTTTGAACTTTCGCCGCGCGATGTTGACGTCAACGTCCATCCGGGCAAGACGGAAGTCCGGTTCCGCGATCCGGGCATGGTTCGTGGTTTGATCGTTGGTGCGTTAAAACATGCACTTGCCGGGGCCGGGCATCGGGCATCGACCACGGTGGCCGATATGGCGCTGGGCGCGGCAAGGCGCGAGGGCGACGGGCCGTCTTTACCCAATGGCGGGTCACGTCTGGCCTCCGGCGGATATAATTTCGGGTCCTATCAGCCCAGTCATCCAGGGCTGGCCGCAGTGCAGCGTGACTATGCCGCCCAGGCACCGTCTTCGTCCTATGGCGGGTTGTTTGACCGCGGGCGCGATTTCGCTGGTGGTGAGACCGGTGGTGATAATGGCGGATTTGCCGCGGCTGCCGCCAGTGCGCTGGCTGGCGGATATGGTGGCGGGTATGCCGGTGCGGCCCCGTCGGCACGGATTGACGACACCGACGCATCGAAATTTGTTGATCACCCGCTGGGCGCTGCACGCGGGCAGGTGCATGCAAACTATATCATCGCCCAGACCCGCGACGGGTTGGTGATTGTTGATCAGCATGCCGCCCATGAACGCATTGTCTATGAACGTATGAAAGCTGATCTGGCGGAAAATGGCGTCAAACGGCAGGGGTTGCTGTTGCCAGAAGTCATTGAACTGGACGAGGCATCCGCCGAACGCGTTGCCGACCGAGCCGAAGAATTTGCCGAATTGGGGCTGGTGGTCGAACCGTTTGGTCCCGGCGCGCTGGTGGTGCGTGAAGTGCCGGCCATGCTGGGCAAGGTTGATGTGGCCGGGCTGGTGCGTGATCTTGCCGACGAGATTGCCGAACTGGGACAGGGCATGGCGCTTAAAGACCGGTTGATGTATGTCTGCGCGACCATGGCGTGTCACGGATCGGTGCGGTCAGGTCGCAAATTGAACGCCGATGAAATGAACGCGCTGTTGCGGCAGATGGAAGCCACCCCTCATTCCGGCCAGTGCAACCATGGTCGCCCGACCTATGTCGAACTTAAGCTGCATGACATCGAAAAGATGTTTGGCCGACGCTAGGGTAGCATTATTCCTTGAGCGTCATATTGCGGGGCAGGCGGGTATTGGCATTGACCCGCGCGCGTTGGATCTGTTCGGCAAACAATCCCCTGGCCGAGGATAAATCCGCATCGCGGAAATCGGTTTTGGCAAGATTGGCGCCGCTCAGATCGCAATTGTGCAGTGTCATGCCGCGAAATGATGCGCCTGACAGATCTGAGCCGAGGAACACCGTGTTGCGCAATATGGCATCGGTGAAACGCGCCCCGGCAAGGCGGCTTGCAGCCAAGACCGCCTGATCCAGATTGCAGCCGATGAAATCGCCTGCCGTCATATCGCAACGACGTAGCACCGCCTTTTGGCAATTGGCATTGCGAAATGACACATGGGGCAAGGCACACCGGGTCAGATCAATGCCTTCCAGATCGGCATCACGCAGATCGGCATGTTCGATTGACATCATCGCGCCTTCCTTGCCACCGGTATCAACCCAGAGACGATGGCCCTGAAGGGCCGTCATCAGGTCGATCTCAACCAGTTCCTCGTCGATGGCGGTATCAATCGGGACAGTGTCCGCGACTGGTAGTGCCGTTTCGTCGGGGGTGGGAACCGCACCAAGGACCTCGCGCACGGAACTGGCAGCATCAAGGTTATAGTCGCGCGCCGATTTTTCCGATGCGATCTCGGCTGTTTCGATGCCGATTGCACCGGTTGCGGGGCGGGCGCTGTTTTGGGTCGGATTATCCGTTTTTGGCGAAGAAAACCTCGATGCTGGTTTGCCTGTTACCGACGTAGCCGCACGCGTTGATATTTTTGATTGGGGTGCCGGTTTAATCGTTACAGAAGCAGATGGACGGGTTTTGCGGGATGGCTCGGCCAAATTGTCGCCTTCGCGGGCCGGGCCGAAATAATTGCCTTCAAATACAAAACGGCGCGGTTTCCTGATGACAGTCTGAACGATTTTGCGCAGACGATCATCATCGACGGGCTGGCGAAACACACCTTCGATCCCGGCACTGACCGCATCGTGCATGGCGCGACGATCCAGTTTGGGGGCGCCTAGCAAAACCGGAACCTGATTGCAGAACGGATCGGCCTCAGAGGCGCTTTGACGCAATGTGCGGATCGTTGAAATGCCGCGAATGCCATCAAGATAAAGACCGATCAGGATCAGGTCAGGGCGATGGATTTGTGCAAGTTCGACGATGGATTCGCGATTGTCGCTGGTATGAAAGGCTGCCAGATCAAGTGGTTCGAGCGCGGTTCGCACTGCCTTGATGTTCCGGTCACTGTAATCGGCATACAGGACGGACAGTTTTTTTTGTGACCGCGATGTCATGACATCAAGCTTGCCTGCTTTTATCGGGTTTTGTGGCTTGGGCGTATTTGGCTTTTACTGATTGCCCGGTATGGAAAAGCTTCGACGCCGTTCCACCGGCGGAATATCCGGGGCGGTGCTTTCGCTTGCTGTTCCCGGGGATTCTCCGCCGGGCGGAGTATTTCCGGTCGGGGAGAATTTAGCTGGGCTAACATTGTTCCCTGTATCGTCGATCATCTCAATGGTGATTTCAACACGCCGGTTTTGTGCGCGACCCTCGGCTGTACTGTTATCGGCAATCGGGCGGCTGTCGCCGCGTCCCTGAACGACCATTCGGATCGGATCGGTGCCGTTTTGATCAATCATGTAATGCAAAACCGATGTCGCACGCGCCGCCGATAAATCCCAGTTCGAGATATAGGGCGAATTTGATGATACCGGAATATTGTCGGTGTGACCGGAAACTATAACCTGGCCTTCGGTCTGATTGATGACGGGTACCAGACGGTTCAGAATTGCTGCAAATTCCGGTGTCATCCCCGAAGAGCCGGATGGAAAGGCTATTTCATTGGGGAAGCGGACAATAACGTCACCATCTTTCCGCTCGACCCCGATTTCGTCGGCCATACCCATTTTATCAAGCACGGTTTCAAGCGTTTCTTCGAGTGCCTCGGCTTTTTCAGCCTTGCTGTCGCCTTCCTTT
Organism: Thalassospira lucentensis; assembly: GCF_001613805.1. GTDB lineage: Bacteria > Pseudomonadota > Alphaproteobacteria > Rhodospirillales > Thalassospiraceae > Thalassospira > Thalassospira lucentensis_A. The sequence continues at coordinate 202,437 of NZ_LPVY01000002.1, read as the reverse complement.
ATCTCGACCTCGGGCGTTTCGACCGGGGGGATGTTGGAAACAACGCGCGGGGTATCGGGGGTCGGCTGTTTCAATGCCTTGCCAAGGATCGAGCCATCCAGTTCGACAACACCAGCCAGTTCATCCTGTTTGGAAAAACCAAAGGCGGCTTTAACCGATCCGGCAATCTGTTTGTATTTAATGACATCCATTTCGGCAAAGGTCAGCAACAGCACGAAAAGCACAAGCAGCAATGACATGAGATCGGCGAATGTCGCCATCCATGCGGGTGCTCCTGCTGCCGGTTTCTTTGCCATTTCTTGTGCCTGTTGCCTTCGGGTATCTTCGTTGCGTTAAGGGTGGAGAAAACGGGTTATTCTCCACCTTCGCCTTCGGCATCCTTGGGAATGCCACCTGGCAAATAAGGCCCGAGAATTTCCTTCATGACCATCGGGCTCTGGCTGGACTGTATCTGCACCACCGATTCAATAATCAGTTGCTTGGTGCTTTTAAGCTGTTCGACCTTGAGGGCCAGCTTGTCAGCCACCGGAAGCGCAATCAGGTTGGCCAGAACCGCACCATAGAATGTCGTCAGCATCGCAATCGCCATCGCCGGGCCGATGGCATCGGGGTCGGAAAGGTTGGCCAGCATCTGTACCAGACCGACCAGGGTTCCGATCATGCCAAAGGCCGGGGCCGTATCACCAATGCCACGGAACATCAGTTCGCCAAGTTCGTCATTCTGGATCGATTTTTCGACCTCGCTCGATATCGAGCTTCGAATGACTTCGCCGCTGTGACCATCCACGCACATGCGAATGCCGCGCGCCATGATGTCGTTTTCAATCTCGACATTCTCAAGACCAAGCAAGCCGTTCTTGCGAACCAAAGTGGAAAGTTCGATTGCCTTCTCGTAGATCGACAGCGGATCTTCCTTGGGGTTTTTGAAGGCGATCCTGATCCCGATCTTCAACGACTTGATCACATCGCGCATCGGAAACTTGATCAGCGTTGCCGCTGCCGTGCCACCAAAAACAACCATGATCGATGGTAGATCGACAAAGGCATCCAGGCTGCCACCCATAAGGATGGCGCCAAAGATAACGCCCATACCGGCGACGATCCCGATAAGTGTTGCAATATCCATGATGCTTATTTGTTTTCCGGCGTTATGAGTTTGTGCGGCAAAAGCCGGTTCTGGCTTACAAGAGGTGATTTCTCTTGCTGGTGGGCAGGCAGCTGATTTGTGGTAGCAAACATCAGAACGCGGTACCCCTGATACGTGTCATGGTGTTGGCGACTATCTTTTCTGTTTCATTCCATCAAATTGGGAGGCTGCAGACCGATTTTCCATAGCAAATGGACAAAATCCGGCATAATTCGTTCGCTGCTGCGAACAGTCCATGCCTGTGCTCCTCCCAATCCGCATATATGCTTAGCGTGAATGGCTAGTGCATACTATACGTTTGTTAGTCGACTTTTGTCGGGGGCTCAACCCACCGGCAAGGATAGTCAGCCTAATTCAAACGATGTAATTCCAAACGTCATTCCAAGGTTCAGTTCGGGGGCTTTGCCGCGATACATGCGCGCGGTTTCAAATTCGGCCTGCATGCCGTGTTCTTCAACGAGTACACGTGCAGCCTCATTACCATCGGGAATATCAAGATAGACCGGCTGATCCTGATCCTTGCGGGTGGCGAGCAGGGCGTGGAACAGGCTGCGGGCATCGTCGATATTGTTGGCAAAAAGCGGCCCGACCTTATGCCCGGTACGGCACGGCCGGATCACGCCATAGCCGCGCAATCCCATCGGCCCGCGAAGGGCCAGTGCGGTATGTTTTTCCCCCGAAATCCAGCCGCGCAGAAACTCTATCCGGCTTTCGGGGAACAGGTTGCAGGTCTGTTCGAACGCGTCAATGATCGCGATATCATTGATCAGAAGTTCAAAAAGATCATCGGTTTGCGGGGTTGATGCGCTTACCACACCACCAAAACGCAAATTGCGATGGGCCAACTCAAAGCCGGATTTGCGATAGTTTTCCTGCTGATCGACAACGCCATCAAGACCGATTGTCTTGGCAACCGCCTCGCTCAGCACGGTTTCCCAAAGACGGAAACCAAGACCTTCGCCGCGGCGATCCGGGCGGCAGATGTAAAAGCCGACAAATCCGTAATCCGAATTGTAATGCACGGCTGAAATCACTGCTGCCAGTCCCTGCTTGTCAAACGCGCCCCAGAATCCCAGCGGATCGGTATTGAAAAACGCATCCGCATCCGAGAATCCCGGATTCCAGCCTTCCTGTGCGGCCCAGTCAACGGCAGTGGCAAATTCAAAGGATTTCAGGCGGCGGATTTTATCGGTCATGGCGTTCTATTTCGTCTTTGTGGATCATGGACTTCCAGCCATTCATGCGTTGACGCATCATCTGACCGGTGCGGTTTGGGCCATGATGTAACATGAGCCCGCGATTGTAATGACAATAATTTTATTGAGAATGCCTATCAGTTTTATTATCAATGGAACGCGACTTCATGCCGCCTGTCATCGCCACCGAAAGCCACCTTATGTCTGTAAAATTCGATAGCCCCCTGATTGCCAAAACCCGTGTCGTGCTGTCCGGCAGTGTTGATGCCGCAAATGCGGTTGCGGCTTATTATGCCGAACACGACTGCGATGTGACGAATGATGACAACGGAGCTACGATTTCCCTGTCGGTCGGGCATCTGATTTTGCGGCCCGGTGAAAAGCACCTTGATATCGAAGTCGGATCAAAAAGCGAGGCTGGTGTTGCCCAGATGAAGGCAGCACTTATCGCCATCCTGCAAAGCATCGTGCCTGAAGCCGATCTTGACTGTCGCTGGAAGGGGGCGGGGGAAAGCAATGGCAAGCTACCGAACTTCCGCGAACTTCGCGTCATCGGGGTGACGGACCTGTCATCGCATATGCGCCGGTTGCGGCTTGCGGGCGATGATCTGAAATTTTACGACGGCGATGGCATTCACATGCGCCTTTTGATCCCGCCGCGCGGTGTGGTCGACCCGCAATGGCCGACCTTGGCCCCCAATGGCACGGTGATCTGGCCCGAAGGCGAAAATGCCGTAGCGCCGCGGGTTTATACCATCCGAAGGATTGATGCCACGGCAGGATGGATAGAAGTCGACTTTGTCATGCATGGCGATAATGGACCTGGTTCGGCCTTTGCGCTTAATGCGCAACCGGGTGACCGGATCGGCATGACCGGGCCGCTGGGCGGGGAATTGCCCGATGCCGACTGGTTCCTGTTTGCCGGCGACGAAACAGCCCTTCCGGCGATTGGCCGTTATCTTGAAGAACTGCCTGAACATGCCAGCGGTCATGCGGTGATCGAGGTGGAAACCTCGGCCGATATCATTGACCTGGCAACCAAAAGCCGGATCGCGATTGAATGGGTGTGCCGGGATCTGCATCCATCATCTGATGCCAGCCCTATCCGCGATGCGGTCAGCCGCATCGAAGTTCCCAGGGATGCAACCCGCGTCTATTGCTGGGCCGGGGTGGAGCAGGCGAGCTATAAATCCATCCATCAGATGTGGCGGAAGGAAGCCGGCCTTGACCGTGATCAGTGTCTGGCGATGACATTCTGGCGCAAGACAGCCTGATCTTAGTTCAGGTACTATTGGACTGATTTGTTCCGGTCGTGCAGTTCGGGTGCGAAATGGGCGATGGCCTTATCAAGATCGACCAGAATTTCCGCAACCAGCGAATTGCTTTGTGGCTTGTTGGCCAGTTCAATTACGGCGCGGATGATATCCTGATTGGTCGGACGGGCACCTGTTGCGATGGCTTTGGCGTGATCGAACACTTGTTGACGTGCCGCAAGAAAGGCCGCGATTTCGTTGGCAGCCGTCGGATCGTTTCCAGATTGTCTGTCATGCAATGCGCGTTTCAGTGACAGGCCGGTCATATGGCTGCTGCTGGCAAACAGGGTGGCGGTGATCATGCGAAATGCCAGCGCATCCTGCGCCAGCTTCTGACGAATAACCGGATCGGTGATGACGTTCAGCGCGAAAAGATCGGCTTCTATTTCGTTATCCCGTTCCTTGTCGCCGCCATCGCCAAAATGTGATGGATCGCAATGGCGCACTTCGTGGCGCATCAGCCAGTCATAGGTCAGATTAGCGCTGCTGGCGTAGTGAAGCTGATCGCCAAACCAGCCGTGCATCAGTTCGGCGAATATTTCAGTACCGCTACCCGGTGCGATCTTGGCTGGAATGAAAATCTGGCACGGTACTGCCTGATTGTTGCCGCGGCGTCCCGATACGGTAAAGGGTGACCGTGGAAGTTTGGCAAACAGCAAATCGGCACCCTTGATGTTATCAAGGCCAAGGGTCTGATCAATGATCGACAGAAAGGCGTCGCGGTCAGCAAAACTGTGCAGGGCGACCTTTTCATAACGGTTAAGATCGCGTTCAATATCGGCAAGCGTTCTTACATCCTGCGCTTTTGCAGGTAAAACCCCGCCGCCCGCCATGCCCGATAGCAGGCAGTAAATGATCAGGAGTGGCAGATAGCGACAGGATGCGAGTTTCACCATACCCATAGTATGCAGTTTTGGCAGGCCGGGGGCGAGGTCAAACTGATCCGGTCTCGCGCCCTATCCCAGTTTGCGGGCCGCAGCTATCGCGCGGCGGATTTTGGCCAACCGGCGCGATGCCCGTTTAAGATCAAGTGTTGATCCGGTCAGTTTTGTCATTGGTAGGCAGACCTCCTTTACGCTTCGGCGCGCTGGCCAGTACGTTTGCGCTGTGGCCCGAACAGGCAGGCCAGCAACAGGATAATACCGGAAATTGTGGCGATCATGCCAGCCGCACTGACCGCATAGGGCGACCCGAACCAGCCGGGGCCATATCCGGCAAAGACATAACCCAGAACTGCCGAGATCACGGCAAAGGCGACGCTCCAGCCGATCTGCCGGCCAAGCTGATTGGTCATCAGGCGGGCGGCGGCAGGCGGGCAGACAAACATCGCAATCACAATGATCGATCCGACCGCGTCAAAGGCCGCAACCGCGGCAATCGCCGTTACCACGACAAGTGCAAATCCAAGAACACGGGTGCGAATGCCAATCGCCTCGGCAAAGGTGGCATCAAAGGTCGATATCTTCAGTTCTTTCCAGAACAGCGTGATGAACAGCACGATCCCCACAAGAACGACCGCCAGACGTGGCAATTGCGGTGGCAAGGTCGCCAGTGCCAGCGGGTCAAGCAAGGATTGCCAGCCTTCGGCATCAAACCAGATCAGGCTTTCAAGATTCCCCAAAAGCGCGTGCTGCACATCGATATGCACCGAACTGGTGTCTGTCATTTCCAGAAACAGGACACCGGCGGCAAACAGGGTGGTGAAAACCAGCCCCATGGCCGCGCCCGGTTCAACCCGGCCCAACCGTTTAACGATCTCAATCAGAATGACGGCAACGATTGCCGCACAACCGGCCCCGATCATCATCGGGACCGCCGTGATGGTGCCGGTGACCAGAAAGGCCGCAACAATCCCTGGCAAAACCACGTGGCTGATCGCATCCCCGATCAGGGCCTGCCGACGTAGCAACAGGAAGTTGCCGGGCAGTGCACAGGCAACCGCGCCCAGAATACCGATCACAATCGGCGTCAGGCTAAGCTGCACGAATTCAGCACCAAGGGCAGTGATCAGATTGTCGATCATGCGGGGGCTCCGGTCTGTTCGGCAATCACGCGGTCGATTTCATCGATCTGGTCGGGCGTCATCATGTCTTCGATCGGGGTCAGTCCGTCATAACGTTCAATGGCGGAATCATCGGGCAGGATGCGCCGCGCCATCGCCCAGCGCGCTTCGTCCCGGGCGGCTTTTTGCGATGCGGTTTTACCGCGCAATGTCGCCACACCGTCACGCCGGATCATGCCCGAATGACGAAGGATGCGAAGGGTAAATCCGTCATAGATCGGTTCGCGCCGTGCCAGTGCCAGAAGCCCCTGCCGACGGTGCACGCGTCGCTGGAACCGCCAATGACGCAAGGCCGATGCCAGACCGCCACGAAGCGGTGAAAACAGGGCAGAGATGACAAAGAACCCGAAAGCCACCAGAACAATGATCGGGCCGGTCGGAAGGGATGTCACAGCCGCCGACAGCACCGCACCGACATAACCCGAAAGCCCGCCAATGGCGGCTGCGATGCCGATCATCGGTCCGACCTGATTGGTCCAGAACCGTGCCGTGACTGGCGGAATGATCAGCAGGGCAACAATCAGGATCAGACCGACAATCTTGAGCCCGATCACGGTGACAATCAGCGCCAGCCCCATCATGGCCAGATCAATGTGACGGACATTGATGCCGGTTGTTGCAGCATATTCCGGATCAAACGCCACCAGCGTCATCGGACGGCGCAGCATGAAAACAAAGGCGGTGGCAAGGGCTCCGGCGATGGCGATTGTGGTCGCCTCGCTGATCAGCATGCCGGCGGTCGAGCCCAGCAGGAAGTTTTCAAGCCCGGCCTGACGTCCCGACGACATGGTTTGAATAATCGTCAGAAGAACAATGCCAAGCCCGAAAAACACCGACAGAACCGCCCCGATTGCGGCATCCTCGGTCAGGCGGGTTTGACGCGTGATCCATTCGACCATCAAAAGACCGATGCCTGATGAAATGGCCGATCCGATGATCAGGCCGGGCAACCAGCGCCCATCCCCGCCAAGGGCCACCATCAACATGAATGCAATGCCGACACCGGGCAGGGTGGCGTGACTGATCGCATCGGAAACAAGGGCGCGTTTGCGCAGGAAAATGAACGCACCGGCGCCACCCCCGGCAAGGCCAAGCAACCCGGCACCAATCGCGACAAGGGCGCTGTTATATCCGGCCTGCAGGAACAGGGCGCTTATGAAGTAATCAAGAAAACTCATCTTAAGGGTTCCGATGGCTTTGCCGGGACGGGCATGTGATCAGGCAAGACGCAATTCATCGATATGCGTGGTCGCCAGTCGCCCGCCATAGGTTTCCTGCAAATTGGCGGCGGTAAAGGTAGTGTCGACCGGGCCTTCGGCGATACGGCGCACATTGATCAGAAGCACTCGGTCAAAATACTCGGCAACGGTCGAAAGGTCATGATGCACGCAAACAACGGTTCGGCCTTCGGATTTGAGATCCTTCAGCACGGCGACAATGGCGCGTTCGGTTGCGGCATCGACCCCGGCAAAGGGTTCGTCCAGCAGGTAAAATTCGGCATTCTGTGCCAGTGCCCGCGCAAGGAAGACGCGTTGCTGCTGACCACCAGAAAGCTGCCCGATCTGCCGGGTGGCGAAATCGGCCATGCCGACGCGATCAAGACATTCCATGGCCTGTTCGCGGTGGCGTGCGCGCCAGAACCGAAACAGCCCGACCGAGCCATAAAGCCCCATCAGGACAACATCGATGACGCGGGCGGGAAAGTCCCAGTCCACACTGGCGCGTTGGGGGACATAGGCCACCCGGTCGCGTGCCTCGTGAAATGGTTTGCCGAAAATACGGATTTCGCCAGACAGTCGGGGGATAACGCCAAGCGTCCCTTTGAGAAAGGTCGACTTACCCGCCCCGTTCGGCCCGATAATCGCAGTCATGGAACCCGCCGGGATAGAGGCATCGACGGAAAAAATCGCCGGTTTGTTGCCATAGGATACCGTAAGGCCACGCACCGTCAGTGGTGCGTCCTTGGCGGCGACATCAACGATCTTTCCGGCTTCTGCAATCAGTTCTGCGTTGCTCATGACAGTTCCTTCGGTGGCGCGGCTCAGGAGCCAGCGGCCAGTTTGCCCTGCATCCCGGTGGCTGGGGCATCGCCGCCAAGCGCACGGGTAATCAGGGTCGCATTATGGTCGATCATGCCGATATAGGTGCCTTCATAGGTTCCCGGTTCTCCCATGGCATCGGAAAACAGGGTGCCGCCGATTTCAACTTTCTGGCCGCGCGCGGCAGCACCCTCTATCAGGGCACGTACATTACGCTCCGGCACGGAACTTTCAACAAAGACCGCGGCGATGTTGCGATCAACTATGGTGTCGACCAGTTCCTCGACCCGGCGCAGACCGGCTTCGGATTCCGTTGAAATGCCCTGAATGCCCATAACCTCAAAATCATAACCGCGTCCGAAATAGTTGAACGCGTCATGCGCGGTCAAAAGCACACGGCTTTTTTCCGGCACGGTTTTTGTGACCGATTGCATGTAGGTAATCAGCTTTTCGATATCGGCAATATGCTTGTCGGCATTGGCGCGATAGGTGGCCTCGCCCTCCGGATCAGTCTTGATCAGCGCGTCACGTACGGCCAGAACCACGGTCTCCCACAATTTCGGATCCATCCAGACATGCGGGTCATAACGACCTTTATATTCGGCGTGACTCAGAAGTTTCGATTTATCAATCGCTTCACCGACGGCAACGACATTGCGGCGCTTTTCCAGATCAAGGAAGAATTCCTCAAGCTGTGCTTCAAGATAAAGGCCATGCCACAAAACCAGATCGGCGCGTGCCATGGCGGCAATGTCGCTGCGTGTCTGGCGATAGGAATGTGGATCAACCCCGGGACCCATCAGGGCTGTGACCTTGGCGCGGTCGCCTGCAACCTGGCGAGCTGCATCCGCGATCATCGAAGTTGTGGCGACAACATCAATCGGTTTGGCCGACGCATCTGTCACTGAGGCGGCAACAAAGCTACAGATGGCAGCGAGGGCAAAACCGAAATTCCGGGTGATGCGGCGAAGCGACATGTGGGGGATCCTGTAATGCAAGTTAAAATCAGTCTGCTAATACCCCCTATTTATGTGCGGACTTTTAAAGTTAGTCAAGGCTAAATTGATTTTTTCACGCTATGTTGATATGAAGACCCTGGGGATTTTAAAGGAGTTATGAATGGGCGATCCGACTGCGCGTCATCTGCGACACAACAAGGCCGAAGTTTTCGCGCAATTGCGCGACGCCCATGCGCGCGAAGTAACTGAGGATTACGTTGAAATGATCGCCGACCTGATCGAGGAAGAGGGCGAAGCGCGATCCGTGGCCCTTGCCGAACGCTTCGGCGTGACGGCCGCCACGGTCAATAATACGATCAAGCGTTTGGAACGTGACGGCTTTGTCACATCACGCCCATACCGCTCGATTTTTCTGACTGATCGGGGTAAGGAGCTCGCCGAGAAATGTCGCAAACGCCACGAGATTGTCTATAATTTCCTGATCGCACTGGGCGTCGATCCCGCTATCGCGGAATTTGATGCCGAAGGGATCGAGCATCATGTGAGTGAGGAGACTTTGGCGGTCTTCGAGAAGTTTATTCCGTGCCGTTGAAATGACTTAAGGATATTTGTCGAGCTATGCTCAATGTGCTAAGGATAGGGGTGAATGTCTAATTTAGGAAAGAAGGGCTAAGTTTACCTGCTTCCTCTATCTGGCGTAGTTTCCCCGACGTTGGTGAAAACATCCATACGCTGGTTGCTTGCACCGGCATTCCCGGCCTTGCCTCCAAAGTATCTTCTCCGTCCCAAATCATTGGTACATCAGAATAAAATGGGTAGATGGTCGGTCTTTTGTTGTTGGTTAAATTACCTGTGATTTCAGTCTTCGAGTAGACGGCGGACATTATATCCCACGGCGCATCAAAAACTTCTACGCCCCCTATTCGGGTTGGTTCGTCCAATACCAGAAGTCCGCCTGGAGGAATCCTGTTTAGTAATTCGGCAGAAAACGAAGCCAATATTTCTTGCTGACGAACCCAGGAGCGGTGCCAGTTCTGGATGTGCCATGTCGATGTTCCAATAAAGACGATAATCAAGGAGCCTATCGCAATGTTGCCTTTCAGGGCTGAAGACGAATGTCGCTTTAGAAGGGACAAGCAAACTGTAACTAGTATTGCTATCCATATGTTGACGGCCATCGTTGTTCTGGAGAAAACCCCTAATCCTTGTATTACATAATGAGCTAATGAAAAAGGAGTGGTGCTAACTGCTATCCCAAAAATGCAGGCGATGAAATACAAACAGTAAATCTGCATTTTCTCATTTTCTATGTTTCTAGTTGCTTTTGCCGCATAATATAGAAATATGCATAGAACAACTGCAATAATTGGCCAGAGCTGTCCAAAAGGTTGAAGTATTGCTATCGGCAGTTTGTACAGGAAATTTCCTGCCAGTAGTAGGATATTGATGCCTACTTCTTTTGGTGTGGATTGCAGAGAAAGTACTATGACGGATATCTGGATAAGCGTTGATGACATTAATGAGATCAGTATTCTTTCTATACTTTTTCTATTTTGTTTGTATAAAATGATGAGAAGTGCCGATACTGGTATGAAGCCCAAGTAAAATGCTTCATAAGTCAGGAAGGAGGAACAAAGAAAAGCAATACTGGCTGTGAGATGCCATTTCTTTCCTGAATCAACATAACTGAAGGTCATCAGGACATGAGCAAGGAATAAGATTAGGCAAAGCAACGTTACGGCGCCTGAATTCCAGACAGAATATCCAAGGCCCCAAGGGAATGCGATCCAGGCTGTGGTGGCTATTTCGGCAGAGAAGCTTCGGTTTCCAAGTAATATTTCAATTTTTCTCAAGACTAAATATAGTAAAATCGCTGATATCGCCACGAAGATTGATGTTATGAAAACTAGAATGGGGATACTTCCATTCCATAGAAAACATATAGTATAGTATGCTAATCCAATTCCAGGTCTATCCGAGAATTGAGATATTGAGTATTCTAATAATTCTTTAGATGTCATTTGGTTGGGTATTACAAATATACTCCAATCGTCATGTATTAATCCAAGATAAAATGGTCTGTATGCATGTAATATTGAAAATGTTATCAATGGAATTATGTAATATAGATATTTGAATTCATTTTCTTTTATTTTGATGAATTTTATCATTTTATTTGCTTTAATTTTTCTAAATATTTAAAGATTTTATTTTTTATGAGTGGCTTGATTTTCGGGATGTCATCCCTGTTGTTCCTGATCTTGGTTGTGCTGATAGGCTCTTGCGAGGCGATTTCAATCTATGAATAAGGGGAAGTGAGACTAGAATGCTGCTTCCTAGAGTCTAAGTAATAGGGAATTTTAGCTTTTATGTAAAAATTAATTTAACATTGATGTTTAATGGCGACGGCTGAAAGAATTCGATGAGGTCAGACAAGAAAGGCGTGCGCTTGTGGCGTGTCATAAACACGATTGGCTCACGTTGCGCGCGGGTGTGTTAGAATGCTTTTAGCCAATACTCTATCTCTAAAGCATTGGTTTCTTGGGTGCGTATATCTTCGATGTTGAAAATGCCACGAGATTGCACGTTTTTTTGATACGTGTAATTGGCTATGAACGTTTGAGAATGGCGGAGAGGGTGGGATTCGAACCCACGGTACTATTGCTAGTACAACGGTTTTCGAGACCGCCCCGTTCGACCACTCCGGCACCTCTCCGCATGTGTGGTCTGGCGTTCGAGGCGCTGTTTAACGATCCTTAAGCCAGAATGCAAGAGGGAAAACGTATTTTCCCCGAACTCTTTTATCAATGTTCCCGGTTCTGTTGGCAGCCCTGGTTTGCGAGGGACGCGATCTGGCTTTGCCAATTTGGGATGCGCCCTGTTGCCGATCCGGTCTGCGCCAAAGGTCTGCCATGCGTCCCTGCCATGGCCAAAGCCCGGAAACGGTGCGCTTTGCGGTTGACTCTGGTGGGCGAAAAAGGTATTTCACCCGTCTCTCGCAGCGGTTCGGTTTCAGTTAGCAGCGACACCGAAGCGCGCGTGTGCGTTTCCAGAATGATTTTTCAGGAACTATATCGATGTATGCAATCATCAAAACTGGCGGCAAACAGTATAAAGTTGCTGCCAACGACGTTATCAAAGTCGAAAAGATCGCTGCCCAGGCCGGTGATACCGTGAAACTTGAAGAAGTTCTCATGGTTGCTGGCGACGGTGCGCCGAAGGTTGGTGCTCCGTTGGTCAAAGGGGCTTTTGTTAATGCAGAAGTTCTCGAACAGACCAAGGGCGACAAGGTGATCGTTTTCAAGAAAAAGCGCCGGCACAACTACCGTCGCAAAAATGGTCATCGCCAGAACCTGACTGTTCTGCGCATCACGGACATCACGGCCTGATCGGCCGGGATGCAGTTTTAGGAGAGTTTCATGGCTCATAAGAAAGCTGGTGGTAGCTCCCGTAACGGTCGCGACTCCGAAGGTCGGCGCCTCGGCGTTAAGAAATTCGGCGGCCAGACGGTTGTTGCAGGTAACATTCTCGTTCGTCAGCGTGGCACCAAGTTCCATGCAGGCGACAATGTTGGCCTGGCCAAAGACCACACCCTGTTTGCGACGGCTGGCGGCAACGTCCAGTTCAAGTCGGGCTTCAAGGGTCGTACCTATGTATGTGTCGTTCCGGCCGAGGCGTAAGCCTCCCGTCGGCTGCGCTCATCCGTAGCAAAGATTTCGAGGGAGGAATGAGCAATCATTCCTCCCTTGTTTTATGTGTTATATGAAAATTTCCCGTGCCGTCGATGCGAGGCGATCTGTTTCGAAATCGCGATCCGGCCGGGCGGAATGATTGACGGGCATCGCCCAAAGGACCGGTTATGAAGTTTCTCGACGAAGCAAAAATCCACGTACGCAGTGGCCGCGGCGGTGCCGGTGCGGTCAGCTTCCGGCGCGAAAAATTCATCGAATATGGCGGCCCGGATGGTGGCGATGGCGGGCGTGGCGGTGACGTGATCGTCGAGGCGGTCGAAAACCTTAACACCCTGATCGATTTCCGTTATCAGCAGCATTTCAAGGCCGAAATCGGCATGCACGGCATGGGGCGCAACCGGACCGGCCGTTCGGGCAACTCGATCACGATCAAGGTCCCGGTCGGAACCCAGATCCTTGAAGAAGACCGCGAAACCTTGATTGTTGATATGCTTGAGCCGGGCCAGACCTTTGTGCTGTGCCGGGGCGGCGATGGCGGCCGGGGCAACACCCATTTCAAATCCTCCACCAACCAGGCCCCGCGCCGGGCCGAAGAAGGCTGGCCGAACGAGGAAATGTCGGTCTGGCTGCGTCTGAAGCTGATTGCCGATGCCGGTCTGGTCGGTCTGCCCAATGCGGGCAAATCCACCTTCCTTGCCGCGTCATCCAGCGCGCGTCCGAAAATCGCCGATTATCCCTTCACCACCCTGCATCCGCAGTTGGGCGTGGTTGAAATCGATGATCATGAATTCGTTTTGGCCGATATTCCGGGCCTGATCGAAGGCGCATCCGAGGGCAAGGGCATCGGGACCCGGTTCTTGGGCCATATCGAACGCTGCGAAGTTCTGCTGCATCTGATCGATTGCGCGGACGAGGACCCGGTCGCGACCTATCGCACTGTTCGCGAAGAGCTTGAAAGCTATGCCGACGTCCTCATCGACAAGCCCGAAATCGTCGCCCTTTCCAAGGCCGATCAGCTTCTGCCGGAAATGGTCGAGGAACAGCGTGAAATCCTTGAAAAAGGGATCGGCAAGAAAGTCTTTATCGTGTCTGGCGCCACCCAGCAGGGGGTCAAGGAAGTTCATCGCGAACTGCGCCGCCACATTGTCGAAGAGCGCGAGCACCGTGCGATGGAGGGCCGCGAAGATGAGGGCTTTCAACCGTGAGCCTTGCAGACGCAAAACGCCTGATCATCAAGGTCGGTTCTGCCCTTCTGGTCGATGAAAATACCGGCAAGCTTCGCCGTGCCTGGCTCGAAGCACTTGCCGATGACGTCGCTCTTCTGCGCGAACGCGGGGTCGAGGTCATCGTGGTTTCAAGTGGTGCGATCGCCATGGGGCGGCGTTTGCTGGGGCTTGATCACCGCACCATCAGCCTTGCTGATAAACAGGCCGCTGCCGCCACCGGCCAGATCAGCCTGTCGCAGGTCTGGCAGGAAGCATTGGGTCGTAACGGCCTGATCATGGCGCAGGTTCTGGTGACGCTTGAGGATATGGAAAGCCGTCGTCGTTACCTCAATGCACGCGGTACGTTAAATGCCCTGTTGGCACGCGGTGCGGTGCCGCTGATCAATGAAAACGATACGGTTGCCACCGAAGAAATCCGCTTTGGCGATAATGATCGTCTTGGTGCCAAGGTTGCCCACATGATTTCGGCCGATACGCTGGTATTGCTGTCCGATATCGATGGGCTGTATACCGCCGATCCGCGCAAGAACCCGGATGCGACCCTGATCCCGACGGTGCGTGAACTGACACCCGAAATCATGGACATGGCCGGTGCCGCGCCGACGATGTATAGCTCCGGCGGCATGGTGACCAAATTGCAGGCCGCCGAAATCGCGATGAAGGCCGGATGCCGCATGATGATCGCGCGCGGCACCATCTATCATCCGCTAAAGGCGCAGCTTGAAGGCGGGCCGCATACCCTGTTTCTGCCAAGTGAAAGCCCGCTTGCGGCACGTCGCCACTGGATCGCAACGTCGCTTTCGGCACGCGGGGCCATCATTGTTGATGGCGGTGCGGCAAAGGCATTGCGTGCTGGCAAAAACCTGCTGGCGGCGGGGATTGCCGGTGTTGATGGCAGCTTCAAGCACGGGGATGCGGTGCGCATCCTTGATGCCGAGGGCAATGAAATCGCGCGTGGCATTACATCCTATTCGGCCGAGGAAACCCGGTTGATCAAGGGGCATTCCTCGCAGGAAATCGAAACCGCCTTGGGATATAGCCGTGGCAACGCGGTTATTCATTCCGACGATCTTGTGATCGCCGATCAATAGAGTTCGGTTACAGGATTTGCGACAAAGGGGTAGCCATCGGCTGCCCCTATTTTGCATCCGGATGATAGAAGGACTGCATCCGGACGTTTTCCGGGGCGAGGGTGCCGTTTCCGGCAATTACCTGACCCGTCTGAAGGATAATCTCGCTTCCCAGTCCAACCCCCTTTAAAACCGCACCACGTTCATCGGCAATCGGGTGGCGAAATGATCCGCCTGCACCAAGCTGCACATCGCGGACAATAATATTGCCAAGGATCTGGCTGCCATCACCCAGAACGGATAAGCCTGAAATCTGGATTGATCCGCGATAACGGCCGTCTGATCCGATGATGATCGCCGCACCGGGCTGGTTTGTGGCAACATGAACGCAACCTTCGCCAAACAGATTGTCATTGCCGATCGTGATCGGCCCTGTCTGGGCATCAATCATCGTGTTGGCGTAAAACGTATTTCGGCTGCCAATCTCAAGGATCGCCGGGGAGGTGGCATCAAGCCGGACGGCAGGATGGAAAATATTGTCGCGCCCGATATCGGCATGGATGCTGATCAGGGTTGAAAACGGATCAAGGATGACATTGCCGGTCTTTGTCAGCGCCATAAGGGCCGATATCGACAGATAGCCAAGTTTGCTGCGTTGCTCGTCGATCAGATCGATCAGGCCGGATTGCGTGATATCGCCTGTCATGCGGTTTGCTCCTGTCTTGGTCTTGCCGTGACGCTATCACAAAAATCGTGCCTGTGATCAGCCACAAAAAAAGGCTGCCATGGAAGGCAGCCTGATTTTTGCAGCAATGCTGAAGATCGCAGTGATCAGGCTTAGGCAGCCTGATCGGCCAGTGCGCGTGCCATCTGGCTCAGCGCTTCCTGGTGTTTTTCGTGCTTGATGCTCGCAAAGTTGCGCGCCAGTTCAAGGCACATGCGCTGACGCGCATTAAGTTCGGTTTCCTGGTTGCCGTCGAGACCTTCATAGAAGTAGCTGACAGGAACGCCCAGGACCTGGGAGATTTCGTAAAGACGACCGGCAGAAATGCGGTTGATGCCGCGCTCGTATTTGTGAGCCTGCTGGTAGGTAACACCGATCAGGTCGGCCATCTGCTGCTGGGACAGACCCAGCATGATGCGACGTTCGCGAATACGCTGACCGACATAACGGTCCGTATCTGTTGCGCGATTAGCGCGTTTCGGTTCTTCGTTTGATACAATCTCAGTCATTGCATATTTTTCCGTTATCAACCGCCAGTTATTTATTCCCACTCGGGACGCTGTCAGGCTTGTTAATTTCGCCTATTAATCACAATCAGGTTGACCCGGTTTGAAGGCCTTCTGCTTGCAAGAAATATCTGAACTTTGGTCAGATAGGAGTCTCAGCGATCCGCCAGAAGCTAGCTATATAGGTCAATTCGCCTGTCGTTGTCTAGTGCGTTAGGCGAAAAAAAGACATGGCTTTCTGAGCCGTAAGGTGTGGAATGACGTGCATAGCTGGCATGCAATTCCTGAATGACCGCAGGTTGCAAAAGGTTTTCCTGAGGTAGGATCTGCCCCAAAAGCTGCGCCCAAAATGCTGCACTGCCCCCAGGATCATGGGGTTCAAGCCATGCGCCACCGTTCTGCGCGATTTCCCGTACAGGCGAAACCAGTGCAGTGATATCCATCCCGATCCCGGCAGGGCCGTCTGTTCCACTACTTGCAGCGTCGGGCCTGCGGGCCGGGTGCAAGGGGATCGGTGTGATCGCTGTCATGTCATTTTGCGGTTTTATGCGTTTAACCGGGGTATTTAACTGGTCTTATGCAAGGGACTCCATTCAAGGGGGCGTAAACCCGGCAAAAATTGCCGCCTTGCGACAGGTGCCGGGCGGTGAAAAACGTTAATGAAAAGTTTATGCAGGAATGATGCCGCGACACATGCGGGCAAAAACAAAAAAGCTCCGGAAAATCCGGAGCTTTCTGCGTGATGCTTTGAAATGAACGGGTTTGGTGCCGTTTACTTGCTGGCTTTGTTGTTGACCAGACTGTTGAGCTGCGCCTGCATCGCTTCAAGCTGGCTTTTCAGGTCATCAAGGGATGCGTCATTTTTTGCCGGTTTGCCGGTCTGGGCTGCATCGGCTTTCCCGTTGGCCTTGTCGGCCTCTTCCTGAAGGAAGGGGGAAAACATCTTCATGGTTTGTTCAAACAGTGCCATGTTCTGCTTGTTCATTTCTTCGAACTGGCCGAACGGGAAAATGCCCTGCATCGTGCCCTGCATATATTCGCGCATCTGTTCCTGATTATGCGCAAACGAACGCATCGCCTGTTCCAGATAGCTCGGTACCAGACCCTGAAGGCTGTCGCCATAGAACCCGATCAATTGGCGCAGGAAGCTGATCGGCAGCAGGTTCTGCCCCTTGTTCTCTTCCTCGACAATAATCTGTGTCAGGACCGGACGGGTGATATCCTCGCCGGTCTTGGCGTCATAAACGACGAAATCGGTATTGTCCTTGACCATCTGCGACAGGTGGTCAAGCGTCACATACGAACTGGTCGCAGTGTTATAGAGGCGGCGGTTCGCGTATTTCTTGATAACGACGCGATCCTGATCATCTGATTTTTTCGTGGTCATGACGTTATTCCCTGCTTCCCTGTTTCCCGGACGTTTGGCTTGGGCAGTGCGGTATGAAATACCTTGTTTGCGTTTGCACAAATTTGAATGTTGCGCAGCATTTTGAATTTTGCGCCTGCTCAAGCGTGCATAAGAGTGCCGTGTAATTTCCAATGTGTCCAGTGTTCAACGCGATGTGCGCTGCGAAAAACAACCTCTGGTCCCGGTTGCTGCCACGCAGCAATGGATTTCGTTTTCGCGCAGGCCCGAACCCCCTATAGTATTTACCAGCCGCAAGGCGCATGTCATCTGCGTGATCCGTATCAGAACCGGGGGAAGCAACATTGTCCGACACAGGGGCGAAAAAGGATCAGGATCCCGACGATCTGCCTAATGACAACCTCGAGGATGAACTTGACGATCATCTTGATCATCTGGCCCAGCAGTTCATGGACCTTTGGCGCGAACAGGTTGCCGCAACGGCCGATGGTGCCGACGCGGCAAGCGCCATCGGGCGGCTTTACGCCTCCCTTGGGGCAGATACTTCGCGGATTGGCGAGGGGTTCGAGGCATGGGGCAAGCTGATCGGGCAACTGGCAACGGGGCAGAAACCAGGAGCCTTTCCCGGTACTGTTCCGAGCGGTTTTCCGGGTATGGCAGCGGGTTTGATGCCCGAAACGATCCCGGAAATGATGAAGGGCACGCCGATGGACCCGGCGGTCAATCCGATGGCCGCCATGTTCAATCAGATGTCAAAAATGGCAATACCCGGTTTTCCACCCGGTGGGCCTTTCCCGCCAAATATGGCGACGATGGCCGGAATGACGGGCGTAACCAGCGCCGATGAAACGTCCCATCCGGACGCAGCCGCCAAAGATGCCGATACGGCCAAGGCCGCCGCAGGCAGGATAGACAAGACAGGCCAAAGCAAGAAAACGGGGCAGGGAAAAAATGAGCGCGCAAAACCGACAGCAGACAAACCCGCCGAAAAGGGCAAGCAATCGTCGCGCGGGGCCAAGGCCGCTGGCGATGCATCTGGCGGTCGAGATGACGAGCTGGCTCAGCTCGCGCGCCGCATTGCCGATCTTCAGGAAACAATTTCTGCCTTGGAGGCCGGAACTGCAGGAGCAGGCGAAGAAGCTCCTGAGCGAGATGGAAAACCATCATCCTGACGATATCGCGCAGGCACTTGATCGTGTCGCCTTTGCCAGCCAGTCGGCCTTTCATGACGGTGTGCGCGCCTACCAGAAACATGGCTATAAACGCGGTGCCGATGATGCGCCGGTGATCTGGGAAGATGGTGCAACCCGCATTCTTGATTACGGTGCGGTCGAAGATGCCAAGCCCAAAAGCCCGCTTGGCATTGTCGTGCTGGTGCCGTCGCTGGTGAACCGCGGCTATATCCTTGATCTGAACAAAAAACGCAGCTTCGCCCGTTTTCTGGCCAAGGCCGGATACCGGCCGCTTCTGGTCGATTGGGGCTATCCCGGCGAAGAAGAAACCCATTACGGCCTTGATGATTATATTGCCGGTCGTCTGGTCACCGCCCTTCAGGATATCGCCGATATGAATGGCGGGCCGGTGCCGATGATCGGCTATTGCATGGGGGGCGTGCTGGCGCTGGCCGCGACCCTGCTGGATCCCGCGCAGGTATCGCGTCTGGTGCTGTTGGCGACACCTTGGGATTTCATGGCGGCTGGCCCGACACAGGGGCGTATTGCTGCGGCCTTTGCGCCGTCCTTGCCTCATATGCTGTCGATCCATGACAGCCTGCCGGTCGATGTGCTGCAAAGCCTGTTTGCAAGCCTTGACCCGTTCATGATCGGGGAAAAGTTCCGCCGCTTTGCCTCCATCCCGGCCAATTCGGCCAAGGCCGATGATTTTGTCGCCCTTGAAGACTGGCTTAATGATGGTGTGCCACTGACCCGCCGGGTGGCGATTGATTGCCTGATTGGCTGGTATGTCGAAAACAAACCGGCCAAGGGTGAATGGCAGATCGACGGCATTGATATTAACCCGGCAGATATCAGCTGCCCGACACTTGCCGTCATCCCGGAAAATGACCGGATCGTCCCGCCCGAAAGCGCGCAGGCCCTTTTTGCGTCCCTGCCCGAAGATATGCGAACCGAATTGCACCCATCGGCCGGTCATATCGGCATGATGGTCGGATCGCGCGCGGAAAAATCCACATGGGTGCCGATGCTTGATTGGCTTGCTCGGGAAGACTGAGTGCAATCTCTTTTGGGGGGATGTTAGGGGTTGCGGCCGCGGCTTTCGGCAGTGGCGCTGATTTCAAGTTCGGATAGCCGGGCAGGGATCAGTTCACGGAAGCGACAAACCAGTTCGTCATATACGGCCTGCCCGCGACCCAGCGGATCAACAATATCTGCCCCATGATCAAGCATTCGAACCGGGGGCGGGCATGGAAATGCATAGCTTTCCATGCTGGCTTCTATTGCTTCTGCCTGCCAGGCTTCCATGACAAAAATCACATGGCTGCTTTCAAGGATTTCGCGTGAAAGACCCCGGCTCGTGTGATTTTCGGTGATGCCGATCTGGCGCAACGCAAATTCTGCTTCAGGGGTGATGGTATCGCCTTCACGGGCGTGAAGGCCGGCAGAACGAAGGGTAATTGGCAATTTATGCTGCAGGGCATACTGGCGTGTAATGGCGGCCGCCATCGGGGACCGGCATGTGTTACCGGTGCAGACGAATAAGATTGTCTTCATATAAAGAGACTTTCTAGTGACTGAATACCTTGGCCAGAAAGGCCTTGCTGCGTTCGGACTGTGGCGCATCAAAGAACGCATCGGGTGTGGCGGTTTCAACAATCTCGCCCTGGTCCATGAACACCATCCGGTCGGCGACCCGGCGTGCGAAACCCATTTCATGGGTGACGCAAATCATCGTAATATTTTCGCGCGCAAGGTCGACCATGACATCAAGGACTTCCTTGATCATTTCCGGATCAAGGGCGGATGTCGGTTCGTCAAACAGCATGATTTTCGGGCTGATGCATAAAGTGCGTGCAATTGCCGCGCGCTGTTGTTGCCCGCCCGAAAGCTGATGGGGGTATTTGTGTGCCTGGGCCGTGATATTGACCCGTTCAAGATAGCGAAAGGCTGTTTCTTCGGCCTGCTTACGGGTCGTTTTATGCACCCACATCGGTGCCAGAACGCAGTTTTCCAGAATGGTCAGGTGCGGATACAGATTGAATTGCTGGAAAACCATGCCCGTCGATTTGCGAATTTTCGCAAGCGACCTGCCATCGGTCGAAATCGGGTTTCCGGCAATTTCGATCTTGCCGGCATGATGTCTCTCCAGCCCGTTCATGCAGCGGATCAGGGTTGATTTTCCCGACCCTGACGGTCCGCAAATCACCAGTCGTTCGCCTTCGGCAATGTCGAGTGAAATATCTTTAAGTACCTGAAAATCCCCGAACCATTTGTTCATGTTCCGGATGTGGATCATGCTGGTGCGGTTCGGGTTCGGGCTTGTTGTTGCTAAGATCACGGTTTCCATCCCTGTTCTTCGGGGGCGGATGTCGCCCTGCCACCCGGTATTCCCGGGGCGGTTTCGAGTTTCTGCAGAATGGGGCCGACTTGCTCACAGACCACAGGTGCGTGCAGGCTGTCTTCATTGGTCGGCCCCGCCCAGGGGCATCTAGCGGATCGGATCGGGGTAAAGCAGACCACCATCCCGGCTAAGCGCATTCACCGTTCCGGCCCGTTCCATGCCAAAGGTGGTTTTGGTGCCAAGGTGGCGTTCATATACTTCGCC
Organism: Thalassospira lucentensis; assembly: GCF_001613805.1. Classification (GTDB taxonomy): domain Bacteria; phylum Pseudomonadota; class Alphaproteobacteria; order Rhodospirillales; family Thalassospiraceae; genus Thalassospira; species Thalassospira lucentensis_A. The sequence continues at coordinate 181,357 of NZ_LPVY01000002.1, read as the reverse complement.
GTAATTGCCAACCTGTTTGATCACCTGATAGCTCCAGTCAGCCGGAAGACCGATCTGCTGGGCCATCTCGCCGACTGCGGAATCCGCAGCAAGAAGGCGCACAACCCCCTGGGGCTGGTTTGCAAGGTCCGCCATGATCGCATCCACATTCTCAGACGTGATGTCCATTTCTTCGGCATTCAGCATGACCTGAAAAGCCCAGTAAACAGCGGTTTCAAGTGTCGCGTCGGGGCGTGTCAGAATGGTCAGTGGCTCATTGGAAATCACGTCGGGCAGGATGGCGAAATCATCGGGATTTTCTGCAAGCAAGCGGTCCGAACTCAATGCCGTGCGGTCACTGGCCAGAACATCGCATTTCCCCGAGAAGAATGCCTGCAGGCGTGCTGTTTTATCGGCGATGTTTTCAACGCGGTATTCGATATTGCGATCGCCAAACCAGTCGGCAATGTTCAGAAGTGTGGTGGAGCCTTCCTCGGCACAGATCGTCGCACCGCTCAGCTCGGATGCGCTTGTAACGCCCAGCTTTTTGGGCACCATAAAGCCCTGGCCGTCATAGAAGGTCGTCGCGACAAACCGCATGCCCGGGTTGGCATCGCGGGTGCCGGTGCGCGTAATGCTGCGCGATGCCATGTGGGCACCTTCGGCGACGATCGTTTTCATGCTGTCGGAAAAACCGATGCCACGAATATCGGCTTTCTTGGCATCGCCCAAAATCGCGGCCGCCGCCATGCGACAGAAATCGGTATTGAAACCCTGATAAACACCCTGGCTGTCCGGAACTGAAAAGCCCGGCGAGTTGGTATTGACCAGACAGACAAGGCTGTCATCCGCCCTGATCTGATCCATGACGGGGCCGGCCTGAACCTGAGTGGTCAGACTGGCGAGTACTGCAAACGCAGCAGGCAAGGCAAAACGTACTTTCATCATTTGGCTCCCTGTTAAAATGCCGTTACGAAGTTCTTCTCTCCAACCATCTGCTATAGGAAGAAAGGCACCAGCAGGTTGCCAGGAACCACGCTCCTACAAACAAATACGCTTCCAGCCCGTAGCGCTGCCAGACAGGGTCGCTGAATGACATTTTCGCTGTGGCCATGATGTCGTGAATGCCGATGATGACGACGAGCGACGTGTCCTTGTAAGCGCCAAGGACCGTGTTCAGAATTCCGGGCATCGCTATCTTGAGAGCCTGCGGAAGAATGATCAGTCGGGTCTTTTGCAGCCAGGTCAAACCCTGACTGTCGGCGGCTTCATACTGCCCGCATGGCACGGTCTGCAAACCACCGCGGACGGACTCGGCAAAATAGGCGGAATGGAAAATCACCAATGCGATCATGGTCGTGATCAGCGGATTGAGCGTGATGTCGTCGGGCATCATAAGTGGCAGAACAAACAGCCCGAGAAACAGCACCATGATCATCGGAACGCCGCGAACCAGCTCGATCCACAGAACGGCAATTGCGCGAATGGCCGGCAATTGGTCCTGATGTCTGGCAAGGGCCAGCGCAATGCCAAGCGGGAAGGCAAAGACCAGTCCGAAAATCGCCAGCATCAAAAGTACCGGCAGGCCGTTCCAGCGTTCTGGCTGAACATATTCAAGACCCGGCACGCCACCACGCATCAAAACGGTAAACCCGACGGCAAGGCAGATCCAAAGCCATGCCAGACGCTTGTCCTGCCAGTGCGGCACCATCGAAACGACAACCCCTGCAATCAGCAGCAAGCTGGCAACCAGCGGGCGCCATTGGTGTTCCCATGGATAAGTACCAAACAAGATAAGCCGGTGCTTTTCGACAAGAAACGGCCAGCACGCACCAGCGGCTTCCGCACAGGCGGCCCGATCCCCCCACGGGGTAACCGCATCAAGAACCAGCCAGTCAACCGCGACCCGGACAAAGGCGATAATCACCGCCATCAGGATCAGCGTCAGCACGCTGTCGCGCACGGTTCCGAACAATCTTTTGCGCCATATGGTGACAGGACTGATGGTGGGGGCCGTGACATTCCCGGTCCGGAGGGTTTGTTCCATGATTAGGTCCTCACCATCTGGACGCGCGCGTTATAGATATTGACCAGCCATGAAACGATCAGACAGATGCCAAGATAAACACCCATGGACACCGTCATCAGTTCGATTGGACGGAATGTCTGGTTGATTGATGTCGTCATCACCGACACCAGATCGGAATAACCAACCGCGAGCGCGATCGAGGTGTTCTTGGTGATGTTCAGATACTGGTTGCCCATCGATGGCACAGCCGCCCGGACCGCCTGCGGCAAAATGACCAGCCGCGTCATCTGCGCAAAACTCAGTCCGGATGCCCGTGCGGCTTCGAACTGCCCGACCGGGACCGACTGAATGGCACCGCGCACAAGTTCCGCGACCTGCCCGCCGTGATAGATTGAAAGCGCCAGCACCAGCACAAGGAACTGAACCGAAATCCGTCCGCCCCCGGCGAAATCGAACCCCCTGAGAACCGGCCACGACAGGGGATATTCAATCAGGCCCGTCGTCGCAGGCACCGCGATCATTACCAGAATGAAAATCGAAACCGGCCAGACAACCGGATACCGGATGCCGGTGCGTTCCTGTATCCGGCGGGCAACGCGGCCAAGTATCAAAAGGGCGACCGGCCAGATCACCAGCATGGCGATCACCCAATAAAGCCCGATGCCCTGTTCAATAACCGGGAAATAAACCGCCCGGTTCGAAATCTGGACAAGACCAAAAAATGACCAGCTTTCGCGCACCACCGGAAGTGCGGTCACCATCGCCAGATAAAGTGCAAGAAGGATCAGAAGTTTGGGCAGGTTGCGCGTGATCTCGATGTAAAATCCGGCAACCCGTTCTCCCAGATAATGGCCGCTTGTTCGTAAAATCCCCATCAGCACGCCGATCACGGTCGCGCCGATTATGCAGCACAATGCAAGGGTCAATGTATTGAGAACGCCAGCTAGAATTACGCTGCCATAGCTGCTGGTCGATGAAACCGGCAAAAGGCTCTCGCTGATATCGAAACCGGCCTGCCCCGACAGGAAGTCGAAGGACAGAACGATGTTCGATTTCGCCAGATTCGCTTCGATATTGCTGGCCAGAACATAGCCCAGCCAGACGAGGATACCGACGACAAGCAATTGCCAGAAGAACTGTGACCTTGGAAGACGCATGCGTATCACCCATTCCCTGATTTGAGTGTCTTGTGCATTGCAGCTAGTATGCTTGTATACAGCTATACAGTAAATGATATTTATATGACAAAGGGGTAAATAAGGGTGGGGAGGCGCGAGTTATATCTGTTTAGTCGCAGTTATCAGCGGCTTTCAGGCCGAAATATGAAATCTTGCCATTGCTATTGTGGGTGCATACATGTACACCATTCTTCATTGAATAGGCCATGATCGGTTGCGAATTTGACGTTTTCTCAATGCGACTCTGGTCCGAACAAAAGAACAGAGCGCATGACAGCCACACAGAAATCCAGCGTCGATATTATTTACGAAGCCATCCGTGAACGCATTTGTCTGGGTGTCTATGAAAGCGGCGCTGTGCTGTATGAGGGGGAACTTGGCAAGGAGTTCGAGGTCAGCCGCACGCCGATCCGCCAGGTGCTACAGCGGCTTGCTTACGAAAAACTCGCGGTGGTCAAGGTCGGTGTCGGTACCACGGTGCAGGATCAGCCATTGGAAACCCAACGCCAGGGGCTGCAGATCCGTTCGGGCATCTATCGCATCATTGATGATCTTGGCATTACCGCAACGCCCCAGGATATCGAGGCGTCGATTGCCCCGCTTTATTATCGGGTATCGCGTCTTTCGGCGGATGCAGAGCGTGAAAAATTCTGGAGCGTGCTCCGAGATGTCCATCTTCTGACAGCAGGGCTGATTGCGGATGATGTTCTGAAACGTACCGATGATATGCTGTTTTATCGCACCGTTCCGGGGCTTGTGCATCAGTCGGCACGCTTCCCTGATCTTGCGACCAACCTGATCCGGACCGAATTTGAAAAACTGATCGGTCCGATCGAGAAGGGCGACTTTCAGACATATTTCCGCCTGCGCGCAGAAACCTTGTTAAGCTACTGTGCGTTGCTTGACGCGGCGGAAAGCTGAACGGTCAATTTTTACAGGGCAGACCGGGATAGCAGAAAGTCCAACTGTACGCTGCTTTCTATCGATTCACCGCTTATCCTCTTTACGGTCTCTATCGCAATGTCTGGCGCCATTCCCCGCTCTATCAGCAAAAGGGCGGCAACGGTGCCGCTTCGGCCATAGCCCGCAAGGCATTGCAACGCAACCCCGTCCCCGGCATCAAGGCATGCCTGCAATTGTGGCGACACTTTTCGCCATGCGCTCAAAAAATTCCCGTCCGGCTTTGCATAATCTTCTATCGGAAGGTGATGGCTTTTGATGCCCTGCCGCGTGACCAGATCGCGAATATCGCCGGTTTCCTCCGGCCCGATCTCGGACAGCGTCGTCAGACACACATAATGACGCACATGAAGCCGTTTCAGCTCTGCCAGGGCTGCCTGACAACGGCCAAAGTCCATCGTCAAATGACCGCATTCATCAACATCGTATCCGGGGACCGCCATCTGGATGATTCCGGTCTTCTGGCCATTCGTCACAGGTAAAATGGCACGGATATACATGTCCTGACACATTAAACCCGACCTTGACCCCGTTTTGATTCTGACAGAAATTTTAATTCTGCTCACTCTACACGCGCCATAGTCGCGGGCAAGCCCTGTCACTGTGACATTTCAGATATTCGCGGCTTACTAAGTGGATCAGGGATATCAAGCCCGGGTTTCGTTCAGGAACTAGCGGAATCCGTCGCCAGTTGTTCCGGTTCACGCTGCCAGCGCAGCGTCAGACGTGCAAGGGCGGCAATGATCAGCAATGTCAGGATCACCCGCCCGACCAGAACGACCCAGATATCTGCACCAAGGGCCAGCATGATCGCCGTATCCTCTATCAGCGAATGCGACAGCGACAGCCAGCTTAGCGACAGAAAAAGGGTGCGCGGCGGGAAGTTCTTTTTGCGGGCCTCGTCAATGATCAGCGCCCCGCCATAGGTCAGGCCCAGCAACACCCCAATGGTCGTGACCGGTGCCACATCGCGTGACAGGCCCGACACCCGCAGGATCGGCATCATGCCGCGTGTAATGCGGTCGGTAATGCCGGTTTTTTCAAGAATATCAAGTAGCACAAGCAATCCGACAATCACCGCAAAGCTGACAACAAGCGATTTGACTGTCTGGATGGTCCAGTCGATCCAGCCTTCAAGGCCAGTTGCGGCGATAACGGTTTCACTGCCGGCCATCCATGAAAAATCAACCGGTTCGGAAAGCCATCCGGTGGTGTCGCTGATCCATGTGACCAGTGCGGCGTAAAACACCGCCGTGCCAAGCCGAAGTGCAGTCGTCGCGACAAAGCTGGCCCCGGCCCTTTTGACAATTGCCTGTTCGACCGGAAGCCCATGGGCAAACAGCATCATCGCGCAAAGCGCACTGAGCTGCGCCGCTGTCATATCAAGATGGGCGGATAACCCGATAAACGCCCCGACCGCGCCATATATACTGACCAGTGCACAGGTCGCCCAGATCAGGCCTGCCTCGGGCGGCAACCCGATCAGGCTCATGACAGGGGATAACAGATCGGATGTAAAGGCAACCGCGCCGAATTCATCGGCGATGCGCACAATGATCATCACCGGCAACATGACCTTGATCAGGGTGATGAACAAACGCTGGCTGCGGTTTAGCAAATTCAGGAAATAGCGATGCATGGGGCGCGAGGTTCCGGGCTTCTTGGGTGGTACGCGGGTCATATGTGGGGCATTCGTTTAACGATGCGCATCCTCGCATAACCACCATATTATTACGCGGCGAAATTACGTGCTTTTGTGCAATAATACGGCGTAGTTTTATCACTTGGCGCTTCGGAGTTGCAGATATTGGCCGACCTTGACCGTATCGATACCAAAATCCTTCGGATATTGCAGGAAAACGCGGATATCGCGAATGCAACCCTTGCCGATCATGTTGGCCTGTCGCCCTCGGCCTGTTTGCGCCGTGTCGCCAAACTGCGCGAATCTGGGGTCATTCGTAAAACTGTCGCCGTGATTGATCCGGCGCTGGTCGGGCGGCCACTGACCGCGGTGATCAATCTGGAATTTCATCGCCATGGCAACCGCTACCGGCAGGACTTCATCAAAAAAGTCCGCACCCTTGAAGCCGTTCGGCAATGCTACCTTGTCACCGGCGAGGTCACCGGTGTTCTGGTCCTGCATATGCGCGACATGGCGGAATATACCGCCCTTTGCGAAACCTTGTTTGACGCGGACGACAATATCGTCTGGTACCGCACCTATATTGCGACCGAGATATTAAAGGATGAAGTCGGGGTTGCGTTATAGCCGTTTCAGGCAAACTATGAGGATAACGGATCTGCGCGGATTTGCCCGGCCCATACACCCGGAAACAAAACTGTCCGAAAGTGGTGTGTATCAATGCTTGGCTTTTTATTGCGTCGCGATAAGATCGTGGGCGGATTGCAGGTCCGATCAGCAGGATCGTCAGGGTCCGGGGAAAAACGTATTCAAGATATAATCGGAGGGTTTCATGACAGACGTCGTAATTGTGGGTGCAGCACGCACACCGATCGGCGCTTTTAGCGGTTCGCTGGCCAACACCCCAGCACACGAGCTTGGCGCTGTTGCCATCAAGGCGGCTCTGGAACGTTCCGGTGTCGAGGCGGATGCCGTAAACGAGGTCATTTTCGGTCAGGTCCTGACTGGTGGGGCCGGACAGAACCCGGCACGCCAAGCGGCCATCGCGGCGGGTATCCCCGATAGCGCAACCGCCTTTGTCATCAACCAGGTTTGTGGTTCGGGTCTTCGCACCGTTGCCCTTGCCGCCCAGCAGATCATGGCCGGTGACGCCAAAATCGTTGTCGCCGGTGGTCAGGAAAACATGTCCATGTCACCGCATGTCGCCAATCTGCGCGCCGGTCACAAGATGGGCGATGTCAAATTCATCGACAGCATGATCAAGGATGGCCTGTGGTGTGCTTTCAACGGCTATCACATGGGCAATACCGCGGAAAACATCGCCAATAAATGGCAGATCACCCGCGAAGATCAGGATGCCTTCGCGACCGCGTCCCAGAACAAGGCCGAAGCCGCCCAGAAAGCCGGTCGCTTCAATGATGAAATCGCCCCCGTCACCCTTTCCTCACGCAAGGGCGATGTGATCTTCGATGCCGATGAATATCCGCGCCACGGTGCTTCTATCGAAGGCATGGCAAAGCTCCGCCCGGCGTTTGACAAGGAAGGCACGGTAACCGCGGGTAACGCATCGGGCATCAATGATGGGGCCGCCGCCCTGATTGTCATGTCGGCCGATGAAGCCGCCAAACGCGGCCTGACGCCGCTTGCGACGATCAAAAGCTGGGCGACTGCCGGTGTTGATCCTGCCGTCATGGGCTCCGGCCCGATCCCGGCATCGCGCAAGGCTCTTGAAAAGGCTGGCTGGTCGGTTGGTGATCTTGACCTGATCGAAGCCAACGAAGCCTTTGCCGCACAGGCAATTGCGGTCAACCGCGACATGGGCTGGGATACCGATAAGGTCAATGTCAATGGCGGGGCGATCGCCCTTGGCCATCCGATCGGTGCATCAGGCGCACGCGTCTTTACCACCCTGCTTTACGAAATGCAGAAACGCGATGCCAAAAAGGGCCTTGCGACATTGTGCATTGGCGGCGGCATGGGGGTCGCACTGTGCGTCGAACGCTGATCGCTTCGAACCATCTGATTGGATGAAACGTGCAGGGCGGCCTCCTTTGGGGGCTGCCCTGTTTGTTTACCTGAGAATGCAGATGAAATTCGACCAAAGTTCACGCATTTCACGTGACATGGATGATGGAGAAGAAATAAAGTTACGTTTATAGTTCGTTTTATGGACTAAAGTTTCGCATGTCGTAGAAGGGCAAACTACGGGATACCGATACATGAATTCGATGACTGAAGTTTAGGGAGGCGACCATGACAAAAACAGCACTGGTAACCGGTGGTACACGCGGAATTGGCAGGGCAATCAGCCTGGCGCTTAAGGAAGCGGGCTATACGGTTGCGGCAAACTATGCCGGCAATGATGAAGCCGCGCGCGCCTTCACCGACGAAACCGGCATTGCGACCTTTAAATGGAGTGTCGCGGACGCGGATGCCTGTGCCGATGGCATCCGGCAGGTCGAATCCGAAGTCGGCCCTGTCGATTTCCTGATCAATAATGCCGGTATCACCCGTGATGGCTTCATGCACAAGATGTCCGTCGATCATTGGCAGGCAGTGATCGAAACCAACCTGAGTTCGCTGTTCTATATGACCAAGCCGGTTCTGGATGGCATGCGTGAACGCGGCTTTGGCCGGGTGGTCAATATCTCCTCGATCAATGGTCAGGCCGGTCAGCTTGGCCAGACCAACTATTCCGCGGCCAAGGCCGGGGTGCACGGCTTTACCAAGGCATTGGCACAGGAAGTCGCGCGCAAAGGTATTACGGTCAATACCATCGCGCCGGGTTACATCAATACCGACATGGTTGCCGCGGTTCCCGAAAAGGTTCTTGAAAGCATCATCGCGAAAATCCCGGTTGGCCGGCTGGGCGAGGCCGAGGAAATCGCACAGGCTGTCCTGTTCCTCTGTGGCCCGAATTCCGGCTTCATCACCGGTTCCTGCCTGTCGCTGAATGGCGGACAGCATATGTTCTGATCGCACTGCTTGCGTTCAAACTCATCAAAACACCCCGCAGATTGCTGCGGGGTGTTTTGCATTTATGATCAGGCGTTCAGAATGTCGTCGGTCGTTACAATCTTGGCAAACGCATCGGCCAGAATGGCCAGTTCGGCACGGTGCAATTCCGCCGCCGGGATAGAGGCGTGATCGGCGGTGGCGGGCAGGTCACGTGTGGTGACCGCATCCCCCGCGATGGTAACGTGCAATCCCTGTTCGTTGGCGGATCGTGCGGTGGTCGACACGCAGACATGTGTCATGAAACCGGCCAGCACCACATGTTTCAAACCGGCCAGATCAATCAGGTTGCGCAGATTGGTACCGCCAAAGGCATTGGGCACATTCTTCGTCAGAACCGGCTCGTCCTCATGGGGCGCAACTTCGTTCATGATCGCGGCATACGGACCTTCGGGATCAAACAATCCCTGTCCGTGATGCTGGACATGGATCAGGGTGCCGTTCTGCGCACGCCAATGGGCGATCAGGCGGGCAATGTTGTCCAGTGCCGGTTCAAGCTCCGATAGCTTCAACTGCCCGCTGCGATATTCTTCCTGGGCATCGATCACGATCAATGCTGCATCCCGGACCGATCCGGTCGGCAGTTCAACGCCAAGAATTTCAAAGATGGATTGTGTGCTCATGGTGGCTGTCCTTTCAAAGTCATTTGGATGGCCTGATCATGCATCTGCATGTTTGCAGTTTAAATCCGTCAATTTGCAGATATGATCTGCGTATATGCAGAAACCATAACCGGGTGACGATCCATGGATTGGGAAGCCTTACGGACATTCGCCGTCGTTTGCCGCGCAAATACCATGAGTGCCGCCGCACGCGAGCTTGGCGTGAACCAGACGACAATCGCGCGCCGCATTGCCCGTCTTGAAGAAGCCACCGGCTTTCCTGTCCTGCTGCGTCGGGATGGCCAGATGAGCCCGACATTGCGTGCGCAAAGCCTTCTGAAAACCGCAAGAGCGATGGAGGCCGAAGTCAGTACCTTGCTCGAAGCAAATGGCACTCTGTCGGAAAAGGCGGCCTGCCCGGAAATATCGGGTGTTGTTCGCGTTGCCGGGGTGGATGTGATTTTTGAAAACTGCATTGCCCCGCGTCTGGGGGAACTGACATCAAACCATCCATCCCTTTGCGTCGAACTGATTGGCGGTAACCGCAATCTAAGTCTGCCGCAACGCGAAACCGATATTGCGCTGCGTCTTGCCCGGCCACAAACCGGAGCATTTCACATCCGGAAAATCGGGGTGATGGAATATGGTATTTACGGTCCGGCCGGGATGGACGACCCGACCACTGCACCGTGGGTCGATCTTGACGATGCGTTTGCCGAAAAACCCGAACAGATATGGCTCAACCGCCATTTCCCCAATCGCCACACCATCAGTCGATCCAACCGCGGATCCATCATGGCGACGATGGCGTGTGCTGCCAATGCCTTTGCCCTGCTGCCACGATGCCTGGGCGATCGTATCCCGGGGCTTACGCGCAAACCCGATATCGACCCGGAGGGACGCGAAATCTGGCTCCTGATCCATCAGGATATGCGCCATGTGCCGCGTGTGCGGATTGTTGCCGAATGGGTGTCTGATGTGCTGATTGGCAGTGCGGCAATTAAATCCGTGTGATCCTGCACTGTTTGTTTGACAGTGCGCTGTCTTGGTTGTGACTATTGAAATATTACAACTTATGATATTATTGGGGCAAGCCATGGACGAGCACAAAAAATACACATCGGCCAACCGTGCCGCATGGGATGCCTCCGCACCGTTGCATGAAGTCGGTGAAACCTGGCAAAGGCTTTTAGCCGAGGTTGCGAAAGCCGATTTCTCGACATTTGACGAAACTTTGCGTCAGACGCTGGAAGGTGTCGGGGTCACAGGAAAACGCGTCGTACAGGTGTGCTGCAATAATGGTCGCGAAGTGTTGTCCTTGTCGGCCATGGGCGCAAAAACTGTACTTGGGATTGATCAATCCGATGCATTTCTCGCGCAAGCCCGAAAGCTGGCGCATCTGTCGGGACGGAAATGTGACTTCCTCTGTGCGGACATCTACGAATTGCCGGAAGACACACCGGGCGATTTTGACCTTGGTTTGATTACCATCGGCGTTCTGAACTGGATGCCGGACCTGAAACGTTTCTTCGATGCTGTCTCAGGGCTGCTGGCCCGGGATGGGATGCTCGTTATCTATGAAACTCACCCGTTTCTTGAAATGTTTGATCCGTCTGCTGCTGATCCGTTTTCACCGTCCCAGTCATATTTTGACCGTGGACCACACGCAAATGAAGATACCATCACCTATGACGGATCTGATGGCGGGCAGGGGCCGGTTTCATGGTGGTTTTCCTACACGATGGGCGAAATCGTGTCTGCGGCTGTTGCAGCCGGATTAAAGCTGGAATGTCTTAAAGAGTATCCGCATTCAAATCGGGAAACTGAATTTGATATCTATGAAGACAGGAAAGTCCAGATTCCGATGTGCTATACGCTGGTGTTGCGAAAAGAGCGGTAAATCTTGTTGATGGCACGATGATTACGCCGCGGTAATCGTGATATCGGCCAGGACGCTGCTTTTCTGAACGGTATGGGCGTTGGGGATGTCATTATCCGATGCTTTTTGCCGTGCCGATGGTTCGTCATGTCCGTGATCAAGCCACCGTTGCACAAGGCGCTTTTCCAGAATCGGAAGCGGTATGTCGATGAACAGGGTCAGGTCGAACAGGCCTGCCAACTGGTTCCAGGGCGACTGGCTGAGCAACAGATAATTGCCTTCGATCAGCACGATCCGATGGCTGCGTGAAACGCATCGCGCCGATCCGCGTGACAGTTCGAGATGTCTGTCAAACACCGGCACATAAACATCGTCAATGTCGTCGCGAATGGCATCAAGGGTGCGCTTGAACCCGCCGGTATCGAAGGTTTCCGGTGCCCCTTTGCGCGGGAGGAGGCCGCGTGCGGAAAGGATGGCATCATCGAAATGATACCCATCCATCGGCACGACAACAGCCCCGGCCTCATCACCCCCCAGATGGTGATGAAGCCGTTCGGACAAGGTTGACTTGCCCGAGGCTGGTGCCCCGGCGATCGCGACAAGGAGGCGACGATCGCCAATACGTTTGTCCCTGATCATCGCGGTCAGGGTCTCGATATCCGGTGTCATCCCGTCATGCCGCCGCCGATATTTCGGGTGGTTCCTTGGCGCCGGTCATGAAGGCAACCGCGTCAGACATGCTGTAATCATCTGGATTGATTGTACACAGGCGTTTGCCCAAACGGTGAACATGAATTCGATCCGCCACCTCGAACACATGCGGCATATTGTGCGAAATCAGCACAATCGGCATGCCGCGCGATTTTACATCGGCAATCAGTTCCAGTACCCGGCGGCTTTCCTTGACGCCCAATGCCGCGGTCGGTTCATCCATGATCACGACGCGCGATCCGAAGGCCGCGGCACGGGCAACCGCAACCCCCTGGCGCTGTCCGCCCGAAAGTGTTTCGACCGCCTGATTGATGTTCTGGATGGTCATCAGGCCAAGTTCGGAAAGCTTTTCACGCGCAATCCGCTGCATGCCCTTATGGTCCAGTGCGCCGAAATACTTGCCCATGAAACCCGGTTTGCGAAGCTCGCGGCCCATGAACATATTGTCCGCAATCGAAAGGGCAGGGGAAAGCGCAAGGTTCTGATAAACCGTCTCGATCCCGGCTTCGCGGGCTTCCATCGGTGATGAAAAACGCACCGGTTTGCCATCAAGCTCGATGGTGCCTTCATCAACCGTGATCGCGCCCGAAAGCGCTTTGATCAGGGATGATTTTCCCGCACCGTTATCGCCGATCACCGCAAGGACTTCACCGGGATAAAGGTCAAAATCCGCCTGATCCAGTGCGGTCACACGACCATAGCGTTTAACGATACCGCGTGCGCTCAAGACCGGCTTTTTATCCGTGCTCATGACGATACCTTTCTGATCCACTGGTCGATGGCAACGGCAATAATCGTCAGCCAGCCAATAGCAAACACCTGCCAAAGAACATCAACACCCACAAGCCGCAGCCCGGAATTGAACACGCCAACGATCAACGCCCCGATCAACGGGCCGATGATCGACCCGCGCCCGCCAAACAGCGAAATGCCGCCAATCACAACTGCGGTAATCGACTGCAGGTTTGCTTCCTGAAAACTTTGCGGCGATACCGAGCCAACGCGCCCGATCGATGCCCAGGCACCAATGCCACATACTAGCCCGGCCAGACCATAAACCATGATAAGCGTGCGGTTGGTGCGAATGCCTGAAAGCTCGGCGGCTTCCTTGTCATCGCCAATCGCATACACATGCCGACCCCAGCTTGTATGGTTCAGGATGTACCAAAGGACGGCGAAAATCACCAGCATCAGGATCGAGCCATAGGTGATCCGTGCCCCGCCAATCGCGATGCTTTCGCCAAAGAATTTCAAAAGCGGTGCGATTTCATCCAAGGTCTGGCTGCGGATCGACTGCGCACCTGAAAGCCAAAGGTTCAGCGCAAAGAAAATATTCCACGTGCCCAGCGTCACGATAAACGGCGGCAATTTGATCCGGGTGACCAGAAAACCGTTCAGCATACCGGCCAGAATACCACCAACAAACCCGATCAGGATCGCAAGCGGTGCCGGAACGCCAAGCGTAATCGCAAGCTGCCCCATAATGACCGACATCAGCACCATGATCGCACCGACCGAAAGATCAATCCCGGCAGTCAGGATCACAAGGCTTTGGGCCGCGGCCAGAATGCCGATGATCGAAACCTGCTGCACAATCAGCGACAGGTTGAACGGCGAAAAGAACTTCGATCCCGCCAGCGCCCCAAAAATGATAATCGAAATGACAAGGACAATGACGGGCACCATTGTCGGATTGCCATGCAGGAAATGCTGCGTGGCATCCAGAAAGTTCCGGCTTTTATGTTCGAACTGCGCAACCGCCTTGTCGCTGGCGTCAAGCGTCTGTTCGTATTCCTGTTTTGTACGAGATGTGCGAGCAGTTTCGCTCATCGCTTCCTCCCGGCCTGGTCGTGAATATCGGTTGCGAAAAGGCATGCGCAACGGCTCATCACATGCCCCCGCCAGTTCTGATGACCGGTTTGCATCGGGTAGGGGGCTGACCAAGTGTAACCTTTTTTGTGGGACAAGAGGGCGGCGTTTATGACCGCCCTCCTCGAATATCAGATCGTCACGCTAAGGGGCCTAGCCCCAGCAGCGTTTCATGCCTTCCTCGATATCAATCGACGGAACACCTTCTGCCGGATCACCTGTCACAAGGTTAACCCCGGTATCATAGAAGTTAAGACCTTCGGAATTGGCCGGTTTTTCACCGCTTTCGGCCCAGGACTTGATCGCCTCGATCCCCTTATAGGCCATATCAAGCGGATATTGCTGCGATGTTGCGCCAATCACGCCATCCTTGACGTTCAACACGCCCGGGCAACCACCATCGACCGACACGATCAGAACGCCTTCTTCCATGCCAAACGACTTCAGCGCCTCATAGGCACCGGCAGCGGCCGGTTCGTTGATGGTATAGACGACATTGATTTCGGAATCCTGCTGCAACAGGTTTTCCATCGCCTTGCGGCCGCCTTCCTCGTTACCGTTGGTGATGTCATGGCCGACAATACGGGGATCATCTTCATCACCGATTTTGTTCGGGTCTTTGATGTCGATGCCAAAACCTTTCATGAAGCCCTGATCGCGCAGAACATCAACCGATGGTGCACTTGGCGTCAGGTCAAGAAACGCGATTTTCGCATCCGAGGCCTCATCGCCAAGTTTGGCCGCGGCCCACTGACCAATTAGCTCACCGGCCTTGAAGTTATCGGTGGCAAAGGTTGCATCGGCCGAGTCAATCGGTTCAAGCGGTGTATCAAGGGCAATCACCAGCAACCCGGCATCGCGCGCCTTTTTGACAACCGGTACAATTGCCTTGGTGTCCGATGCGGTCAGAAGGATGCCCTTCGCACCCGATGCAATGCAGGATTCAATCGCCTGCACCTGGGTTTCATGGTCACCATCGATTTTACCGGCAAAAGTCGAAAGGTTGACACCATTGGCAACAGAGGCCGCCTGTGCGCCTTCTTTCATTTTCACGAAGAACGGGTTGATGTCGGTTTTGGTGATAAGGCAGGCACCGATTTCATCGGCTTTGGCCCCGTTGGGTGCAACGGTAAAGCCAAGCGCAAGCGCCCCAAGGGTGGCGCCAACAAGAGTCTTCTTCATCTGTTTCCTCCCAGGAATAACCTGATGTTCGGCCATTTTGGCCGGATTTGTTCATTTTGCGACAGGTGGAACGTATCGTTACGCACGTCTTTTGCGCCTGTCTGTTGCCTACGACACACCAAATGCGTGAAGCTGTCAATTAATAAATCCGATTGATTTATTAATTAATCCTGTCACTCTTATTAGCAATCGGGCAATAAAGGACCCGAGTGGGAGGACAACGGATACCAATGACAGCTTCACTGAGTACCAACCCGGATATCACCGGGGATGAGGGGCAGGGAGCGCGTCCGCTTCATCCGGGCGGGGGTGCGAACCAGTTGCGCGTGCGCGCCTATAATGAACGGCTGGTGCTGTCGCTGGTCCGCCGCAATGTCGGATTGTCCAAGGCCGATATTGCCCGTCTTTCCGGCCTGTCCGCCCAAACCGTCTCCGTGATCATGCGCGCCCTTGAAAAGGATGGATTGCTTAAACGTGGCGATCCGGTGCGCGGCAAGGTTGGCAAACCATCGATCCCGATGGCGCTTAACCCGGATGGTGTTTTTTCCTTCGGCCTTAAAATCGGACGCCGCAGTGCCGAACTGATCCTGATGGATTTTGTCGGCACGGTGCGGGCCAGCCTGAACGAAGCCTATAAATACCCGACCCCCGATGGCATCCGCAAATTCGTCCGCGCCTCGGTCGAACAATTGTCCGGCGGGCTATCCACTGCCCAGCGCCAACGCATCGCCGGGATCGGCATTGCCGCGCCGTTTGAATTATGGAACTGGGTCGAAGAAGTCGGCGCACCACCCGAAGATATGAGCGCTTGGCGCGAAGTCGATCTGATCGACACTATCGGCGAAATCGTGCCGTTTCCGGTCTTTCAGCAGAACGATGCGACGGCGGCCTGCGGGGCGGAACTGGTCTTTGGGGCGGGACCGAATTATTCCGACTTTGCCTATTTCTTTATCGGCTCTTTCATCGGCGGCGGGGTCGTTCTAAATCAGGCGCTTTATGCCGGTAAAACCGGCAATGCCGGGGCTTTTGGTTCCATGCCCGTGCCCTCGCGTTCCGGCCATCCCAGCCAGTTGATCGATCAGGCATCCATCTTCGTGCTCGAAGAAATGCTGACCCGCGAAGGCCGTGATCCCGCCCGTTTGTGGAAAGACCCCGATTACTGGCATCAGCTTGGCGCAACCCTTGATCTCTGGATTGATCACACCGCGCGCGGCCTTGCGATTGCCATTACCTCGGTCTGCTCGGTAATCGATTTCGAAGCCGTGATTGTCGATGGCGGCTTCCCCAAAGATGTCTGCGCCAAAATCGTCGATGCCACGCGCAAGGCAACGCTGAAACTCGACCTGCAGGGTATAGCCACCCCGCATATCGAACAGGGTGTCGTCGGCAGTGCCGCCCGCGCCATCGGTGCGGCCAGCCTGCCATTGTTTTCGCGCTATCTGCTTGATCAGAACGTCCTGTTCAAACAGATGGCCTGACTCTATGGGGCGGCTCTCCTTTAACGCCGAACCATAGTGATCCTTTCGTTGATTTGGGTTTTAAACTCCTTGGAACTGAAAGCTGTTTCCAACTATAACAGGGGCTATTGACTTTGGTTTGATAGCGTCTGGGAACGGTTCTTGAAATGACAGTAAAAGAAATAACACCTGTTGTGCTTTGCGGTGGTGCTGGAACGCGTTTGTGGCCACTGTCACGCAAGGGCTTTCCCAAGCAATTCATTCCTGTCTATCGTGGTAAATCCCTGCTTGAGCTTACCTTCGAACGATTGTCGTCGTTCGGTGGAATTCTGGCACTATCGGGTGAAGAACACCGTTTCTTCGTTGAAGAGGCCGCTGAAAAGTCTGAAGTAAACCTGACACAAATTCTCGAACCGGTTGCAAGAGACACGGCTCCCGCCATGGCGCTTGCTGCCTGTCATGCAAGGCAAGAAAATCCCGAAAGCATTTTGCTTTTCTGCCCGGCGGATCATTTTATTCCGGACAATGATCTTTTCCGTGAAATGGTGCTCGAAGCTGCGGATTACGCAAAGGATGGCAACATTGTTACTTTCGGCGTACATCCCGCATCACCAAGTACGGCTTACGGATATATCGAGACGGGTGACGAAGTAGGGCCGGGAGTCAGAAAATCTAAGAAATTTCTGGAAAAACCCGATCTCGAAACTGCGATGGCGTTTCTGTCTTCGGGAAAGCATCTTTGGAATGCCGGAATATTCCTTGTCCGTGCAGATGTTTTGGCTGATGCGATTGCGCGATTTGAACCTCAAACCTTTGATGCCTGCAGTGAAGCGATAGCATCCGCACAGAGAGACGGTCATTTCCTCCGCCCCGGTGGGAGATTCAAAGACTCCGTAGCAAAAAGCATCGACTATGCGGTCATGGAACGTGCTGAAAATGTTCTTGTCGCGCCATTCCAAGGCGTTTGGAGCGATGTCGGCAGCTGGAACGCAATGTCAGATCTGGGGACAAAGCTACCGAACGGAAACTGTGTTCTGGGCGTCGAAGAAAACGTCCGTATGATCAGCTCGGAAAACACGGTTGTTCATGGAACAGATCGCCGCCTGATCGTAACATTGGGGACGAAGGATCTGGTAGTGATTGATACGCCGGATGCGCTTTTGGTGAGTTCTTTGGCCGAGGTCGAAGCCATCAAAAATGTTGTCGGGGATCTGGTCGCGCAAAATCATGGGCAGGCCCTTGAACATCGGCGGGTTGCGCGTCCATGGGGTGATTATGATAGCATTGATCACAGTGATCGCTATCAGGTCAAACGGATCACGGTTAAACCCGGGGCCCAGCTTTCCCTGCAACGACATCACCATAGGGCCGAACACTGGATCGTCGTCAAAGGCAGTGCCTTGGTCACTTGTGATGACAAGAAGTTCCTGCTGGGCGAAAACCAGTCAACCTATATTCCGGTTGGCGCCGTGCACCGGATGGAAAACCCGGGGAAAATCCCGCTGGAGCTAATCGAAGTCCAATCGGGAAGCTATCTTGGTGAAGATGACATTGAGCGTATTGATGATGTTTATGGTCGTATTCCTGAATAAGCCTCGCTGAGCTGCTTTCTGTTATAGGATCGCAGGAATGGGAAATTGCCTTGGCGGCAATTTCCTTTTGCGACCTCAAGTGTGAGTATTGAGTGGATTGCTTTAAAAGCGATCCTTCCGCCCGCGGATTTCGGCAAAAATCTCGGCGGCAGTTGCCCCTTTCATACCAAGGTCGCGGGCGACCGATGCATGATCGGCGCGCAGGAACGGGTTGGTCGCCAGTTCCTTGTCCAGACGTGATGGAATGGTGGGGATACCGCGTGCGCGCAGATCGTCAATCTCCGCACAGCGCGCCTTAAGCGCGACATTTCCGGTTTCAATCGTTGCGGCAAACCGGGCATTGGACTGGGTATATTCATGCCCGCAATAGACCAGCGTCTCGCCTGGTAAATCGCGAAACTTTTGCAGCGATTGCCACATCTGATCAGGCGTTCCTTCAAACAACCGTCCGCAGCCCAGCGCAAATAAACTGTCGCCCGAAAACAGGGCCGATACCGCCGGGAAATAAAATGCGATATGGCCGCTGGTATGGCCCGGCACGTCAAACACCTGCCCGGAAAGCTTACCGATCATAACCGTATCACCTTCGGCAACTTTCTGATCCATGCCGGGAATGCGTGCCGTTTCTGCCCTGGGGCCAATAAGCTTTGCATTGTATTTGGTGATCAGCTCGCCATTGCCGCCGATATGATCATTGTGATGGTGGGTATTGATCACGATATCAAGCGACCAGCCGCGATCTTCAAGCGCGCTGATCACCGGGCCTGCTTCGCCGGGATCGACAATCGCCGTTGTGCCGGTTTCATGGCACCGCACGAGATAGGTGTAGTTATCGGAAAGACACGGAATGACAAAAACGTCGCCTGCGGACATGGCCGACCTCACATCTGTGAATGCTGTTTGCGGCTAGCCTAACAGGTTGCGGCTTCTTAAAACAATCACGCATCATGCAAAGTTTTTACGCTTCTATGAGGCTACGGGTACGTAAATAAGTTCCCGCCCGTATCACTCGATGCTAGGCTATTTTCATGCGTCAGGATGTTGTTGATCTTCACCGCTTTTATGCCGGAAGCCTCGGGCAGGCCGCCCGCCGTCTGATTCGGCGCCGTTTGCGCGTCATGTGGTCGGATGTGCGCGGCATGCGCGTGCTCGGTTTTGGTTATGCCACGCCCTATCTGCGCCCCTTCATGGGCGAGGCGGAACGCGTACTGGCTTTTATGCCTGCCCAGCAGGGATGCGTGCACTGGCCGGCCGATGATCCCAACCATGTTGCCCTGACCGAAGAAACCATGCTGCCGCTGCCTGACAGCTCGGTCGACCGCATCCTGCTGGTGCATCTGGTTGAACATTCCGATTCCATGCGCCGTCTGATGCGCGAATGCTGGCGGATTTTAACCCCCAATGGCCGGATCGTGGTGGTAACACCGAACCGAAGCTCGCTTTGGTCCTGGTCGGAAAATACACCCTTTGGCTTTGGCCATCCCTATAGTGTGTCGCAGCTTCAAAACCTGATGCGCGAAAATATGTTCCTGCCCGTGCAGCACAGCCGTGCATTGTTCCTGCCCCCGACCCAGCGACGGTTTCTGCTGCGCTGGTCGCAGGTATTTGAAAATGTCGGATCGCGTCTGTTCAAGGCATTTGCGGGTGTCTCGATTGTCGAAGCCGGCAAACAGCTTTACGCCAGCACCGGTACTCCGGCGCGCAAGCGCCGCCTTGTGCATATCCCGGTTTCCGTGCCACCCCTGCGCCCGGCCGATGGCAATCAAAGCCATCAGGGCAAGCTGCTGACATGCGAAAAACGCGCCGATGATCCAGCCGGGAAATCAGATTGCGCAGCTTCCGGGGATTGACCTTTGTTGCTGCAATCGCGAAATAACAGTCTTGGCGTTTGCTGGGAAAACAAGAAAAAATGCATAACGGGATTGGCAAAAGGGCAACGTGGCTTCGGGCTGCGCTGATATCGCTGTTATTGTGCGGTACTGCGTCGGCGAAGGAACCGATACGGATCGAACTGTTTGGCGAGGAAAACAATATCCCCTATGCCTATCTCGAAGATGGCGTTCAGCCCGCCGGAATTTATGTCCGCATCCTGCGCGAGGCATTCCGCAAACTGCCCGACTACCATGTAAGCTTTGCCGCCATGCCGTTCAAACGGGGCATGGATTTGTTGCAATCCGGGCAGATATTCGGATATTTCCCGCCCTATTATCGTGAAAGCCGCGACTGGATTGAACGCTATTCCGTGCCGATCCTTCAGGAAACGGTGGTTGCGATCTGCAATGACGACTATGTCCGAAGCCATCGGCTCGACCATTTCCCGCGCGATTTCAAAGGTGCCAGATTTGCCAATAATGCTGGCTACCGCATGGCCGGAGCCCCCTTTTTTGATATGGTCGAGAAGGGCGATATCGAACTTGAAGAAGGCAACACCACCGAGAGCAATCTGCGCTTTCTGATGGCCGGGCGGGTGGATTGTTATGTCAATGAACGGATGGCCATCCTGGCGGGCCTGCGTGAATTGCGCACGGACCCGGACATTGCGCGCAAATTCAACGAGGTCGCGATCATCGCGCGCGAATTCGGTTATGTCGCATTCGGCCCGGATCCCGATGGCAAATGGCCCTATCGCGATAAGTTCGCCAATGACCTTGACCGTGTATTGCTTGATATGAAGCAAAGCGGCGAAATCGACCGGCTGGTCACGGAATATTTCGCGTACTAGGCTTCCAATTCGGTTTCATTCATTGTCCCGGTTAGCGCCACGAAAAAGGCCGCCGGTTTCCCGACGGCCTTTGATTTTTTGGTGACATGGCGAACGCTTAATGTTCGATATCACGCCAGATTTTGCGTTTCACCGCATACAGCATCGCGGTCAGAACGATCAGGAACAGCAGAACCTTAAGGCCCATTGCCTTGCGGGCTTCAAGTTCCGGCTGTGCCGTCCAGTTCAGGAACGCGACAACGTCATGCGCGTGCTGTTCCACCGTCATCGGGGTGCCATCGGTGTACTCGACCGCTTCTTCATAAAGCGGCGGTGCCATCGAAATCTGATGACCCGGGAAGTAGTGGTTGTAATGCTTGCCTTCCGCAAGATCGAAGCCTTCAGGTGCTTCTTCCTCGTAACCGGTCAGCAGGGCATAAACATAATCCGGACCATGCAGGCGTGCCTTGGCCACCAGCGACAGATCGGGCGGAACCGCACCGCCGTTCGACGCAGCTGCTGCCTTGTCGTTCGGGAAGGGCGACGGGAAATAGTCCGACGCAATACCTGGACGGGTGAACATGTCACCATCATCGTTCGGACCGTCTTCGATATCGTATTCCGCCGCAATCGCCTTGATCTGATCTTCGTTGAAACCAATGCCTTCCAGGTTACGGAACGCAATGAAACGAAGGCTGTGGCAACCGGCACAGATGCCCTTATAGACCTGGAAACCACGCTGAAGCTGCGCACGGTCATAGGTGCCAAAAAGCCCCTGCCAGCTCCAGTCCTGTGCTTCCGGAACCGGGGCATCGCCCGCGGCCTTTGCCGACGTGCCGGCAAAGGCGGATAGTGCGAATGCCGCGGCAATGGCGGTCAATGCAAACTTACGCATTTGCGCCTCCCTTAAGAACGGATTCGCTGATACTGGCCGGAAGCGGTTTGGGCCGTTCCAGTTTACCCACAATCGGCATGACCAGCAGGAAATGCGCAAAGTAGTAAAGCGTTGCCAGCTGGCCAACGGTGATGACTTTAAGTCCTTCGATACCCATGAAGTAGTCGTCCGGGGCCTTCTTGCCGCAATATCCAAGGATAAAGCAGTCAATAAACAGGATCAGGAAGAACCACTTGTAAACCGGGCGGAACTTGGAGCTGCGCACCTTCGAGGTATCAAGCCACGGAATGACGAACAGAACGATGATGGATGCAAACATCGCAAGCACGCCAAGCAGCTTTGCCGGAATACCGAAGATCGTGAAGTCGATCGACCGCAGGATCGCGTAGAACGGCAGGAAGTACCATTCCGGCACGATATGCGGCGGGGTCACCAGCGGATTCGCCGGGATATAGTTATCCGGCTCGCCGAAGAAGTCCGGTGCAAAGAACACGAAGAACAGGAAGAAGATCAGGAACACGCCCATACCGAACAGATCCTTGATCGTATAGTACGGGTGGAACGGGATCGCATCCTGCGGTGTCTTGATTTCAACGCCAGTCGGGTTGTTTGACCGCACGGTGTGCAGTGCCCAGACATGCAAAACCACAAGGCCAAGGATCACGAACGGCATCAGGTAATGCAGCGAGAAGAACCGGTTCAGCGTCGGGTTATCGACCGAGAAACCGCCCCACAGCCAGGTCACCAGCGGATCACCGATGATCGGGAAAGCCGAGAACAGGTTGGTAATAACCGTCGCACCCCAGAAGGACATCTGGCCCCACGGCAGGACATAGCCCATGAAGGCGGTTGCCATCATCGCCAGAAGGATCAGGATACCGATCCACCACAGCATTTCGCGCGGGGCTTTGTAAGACCCGTAATACAGGCCACGGAAAATATGGATATAGACGCAGATGAAGAACATCGATGCGCCGTTCATGTGGATATAGCGGATCAGCCAGCCATAATTCACATCACGCATGATGCGCTCGACCGACCAGAACGCCATATCGGCATGTGGGGTGTAGTTCATCACCAGGAAAATCCCGGAGAGGATCATCGTCACCAGAACAAAACCGGCCAAAGAACCGAAGTTCCACATATAGGACAGGTTTTTCGGGGTCGGATATTCATATGCGGAATGGTGCAGCATGGAGAAGACCGGAAGACGGTCATCGACCCATTTCACCACCTTGTTATTCCAAACGGGTGCACTCATCTACCTGCTCCTTAGCCGATCTGAACCGAAGTGTCGGTGAGGAAGGTGTAGGTCGGTACGACAAGGTTCAGCGGTGCCGGACCTTTGCGGATACGACCGGACGTATCGTAATGCGACCCGTGGCACGGACAATACCATCCATCATAATCACCGCGTGTCTCACCGGTTGCCGTGCCCATCGGGATGCAGCCCAGATGGGTGCAAACGCCGACCACGATCAGCCATTCCTTTTTCTGGACACGGGCTTCATCGGATTGCGGATCGACCAGCTCGTTCAGTGCGACCTCTTCGGCCTCGTTGATTTCACGCTCGGTACGGTGGCGGATGAATACGGGTTTACCGCGCCACATGACCTTGATGGCCTGACCGACCGGAATATTTGACAGGTTAACTTCGACCGAGGCCAGCGCAAGAACGTCCTTGGACGGGTTCATGCTGTCCACGAACGGCCACAGCGCCATGCCGGTGCCAACAACACCGACTGCCGTGGTCGCCAGGGTCAGGAAATCCCTGCGGTTCTCGTCCGGGTTATGATCCCCGGATGATTGCACCGTTTGCGACATAATGTATTCCTCTTTCTGCCCCCAAAACAGGCATGCGGAATGCCCAACTGCACACTTAGGGCAAACACCTTTAATTTCCATTGACGGAAATCAAACAATGCTTTTGCCCCAAAGCCTTCAGGCCTGAAACCGGGTTCGTATACTAACAAAAAAGAGGTTTGTTAAGGGGAACTTGGAGTTGCAAATTGTTCGCATTCGATTTGCCTATTTGGTTTTGCGCTGCACAATGGAAGCGAACGTAGCGTTTTCTAACAGGCTGGCGTATTCACAACCAAGTGGTTATATCCTTGTCTCGCCTTATTCCAAATAAGTCTAATGGCGATATATCGGCGTAATTTTGTAAGGTTTTGCGCCCGGATTTCAGGTCGAAAATATTACGAGTCTATAGGGCGTTATGAGAATCTGTCTATTCGAACCCGACATTCCCCAGAACACCGGTACAATCCTGCGCATGGCGGCATGTCTTGGCGTTCCCGTTGATATTATCGAGCCCTGTGGTTTTCTTCTGACCTCGGCGGCACTTAAGCGTGCGGGGATGGATTATCTGGGGGCGGCGGATTATACACGCCATGCCGATTGGCGCGGCTTTGTGCAGGCGCGTAATGATGGAACCGTTCCGGGGCGTCTGGTATTGCTGACGACCAAGGGGGCGGTGCCCTATTGCGATTTTGACTATCGACCGGATGATATTCTGATGCTGGGCTCCGAAAGCAGTGGTGTGCCCGATCAGGTGCATGATTATGTCGATGCCCGCGTCGTTATTCCGTTAAAACCCGGAATGCGGTCACTTAACGTTGCTATGGCAACCGCCATGACATTGGGTGAGGCCCTTCGACAAACCAGCAGCTTTCCGGAGAAGGCCTGATGACCAGTACTGATAACGATCTGATCGCCCAAAAGATCGAAGAGCACAAGGAAACAGCGCGAAACTGGTTCCGCCAGTTGCGCGATGAAATCTGTGCCAGTTTCGAGGCACTCGAAGATAGCTATACCGGACCACTTGCCGATCGGCCTGCCGGGCGGTTTGAACGCAAAAGCTGGGAACGCGGCGAAGGTCAGGGCGGCGGTGAAATGTCGGTCATGAAGGGTCGTGTGTTTGAAAAGGTCGGGGTCAATATCTCGACCGTGTATGGCGAGTTTTCTGAAAAATTCCGCGCTGAAATCCCCGGTGCTGCCGAAAACCCGAATTTCTGGGCTGCGGGCATTTCACTGGTGGCCCATCCCTGTTCGCCGCATGTCCCGGCTGTTCACATGAATACCCGCCATATCGTGACCACCAAGGCATGGTTTGGCGGTGGGGCCGATCTCACCCCGGTTTTCCCGCAGGATGCCGACACGGCTGATTTTCACGGTGCCTTAAAGGCCGCCTGTGATGCGCATGGCGATGATTATTACGACCGGTTCAAAAAATGGTGCGATGAATATTTCTTCCTGCCACACCGGAACGAGCCGCGCGGGGTTGGCGGCATTTTCTATGATTATCTGGATGCCGACTGGGATGCGGATTTTGCCTTCACGCAGGATGTCGGTCGTGCCTTTCGCGATATCTATCCTGAACTGGTCAAACGCCATTACAACAAGCCATGGACCGACGGCGAACGTCGCGCCCAGTTGATCAAGCGCGGGCGCTATGTCGAGTTTAACCTGCTCCATGATCGCGGCACGCGCTTTGGCCTGATGACCGGTGGCAATACCGAGGCGATCCTGATGTCGCTGCCGCCGGAAGCCAACTGGCCGTAAATAAATTGTATGAGGAATAGCAAGGGCAGCCTGTTATCCGGGCGGCCCTTGCATATCTGTGTCGGATTTCAGGTTTCGGGCTAGTCGTGAGTCTGGCCGCTAAAGCCGGTTTGCGTCATTGATGGCCGGCCACAGAAATCCTCATACCATTGGCTCAGTCTTGGGCGGCCGGTTCTGAAATCGGCCAGTTCGCGAAATGCGATCCAGTCAAGCCCGGTCGCCAGCGCAATATGGCCGCCATTGATCGGCTCTTTGGGATCAAGTTCGCTTTCGAGATAATCAAAGGCTTCGATCAGCTTGGTTTTCTGCCCTTCTGCCAACGGCGGGTAACGCAGATTTTCAGGGCGGCGATTGGTTTCCCAGCGATACAGCACGCCGGCATCGCACATACCCTGCGCCAATGCTTGCAAACGCAGGGCTTTCCAGCGTTCCGCTCCCTTAGCGGGGATCAGTTTCCGGCCGGTATGCAGGCTGTCGAGATACTCGCAGATTACATCCGAATCAAACAAAGCCATGCCATCAGGCAGGATCAGAACCGGCACCTTGCCGAGCGGGTTGGCTGCAAAAACACGGTCATTGCGATTGGTCGGGCTGGTTTCCTGATGGATCACCTCGATCCGGTCGCCCAATCCGCATTCGAGCGCAAAGACCAATGCCTTGCGCGCAAACGGCGAATGGGTCTGATAGAGCAGGGTATGATCGGCATTTTGTATATCATCAGACTTTTGTGAAAATCGTGCCGTCATGATGCGTTTTGTCCTGAAATCAAAAAATAGCCCGGCAAACGGGTGCCGGGCTATTTTTCATTAAAAGTGAATAATCTGGTCGATTATTGAATTTTGCTACTCAGCGGCAACCGCGTTTTTTTCACCGCGTACCAGAGCCATATAGTCTTCCATCAGCGTCTTGCAAACGTGCGCCGGGGTAAAGGTGTAATCGGCGATTGAGGCCACCGGGGTGACCTCTGCAGCGGTTCCGGTCAGGAAGCATTCCTCGAATTCGGCCATTTCTTCCGGCATTATCGCGCGCTCGATCACCTCGAAACCGCGTGCTTTGGCAAGCCCGATCACGGTACGGCGCGTGATGCCATCCAGGAAGCAATCCGGGGTCGGCGTATGGATTTTGCCATCCTTGACAAAGAACACGTTCGCCCCGGTCGCCTCGGCAATCTGGCCACGGTAATCAAGCATCAGCGCATCGGCAAAACCGTTACGTTCCGCTTCGTGTTTCGACAGGGTGCAGATCATGTAGAGACCGGCTGCCTTTGCCGAAGTCGGCGCGGTATTCGGGGCCGGACGGGCCCATTTCGAAAGTGCGAGACGGATGCCTTTCAGGCGTTCTTCCGGCTTGAAATAACTTGGCCATTCCCAGGTGGCAACCGCGACATTGATGCGCGTGGTCTGGGCTGAAACGCCCATCATTTCGCTGCCGCGCCATGCAATGCGGCGGATATAGCCATCGGTGATATTGTTGGCCGCAAGCGTTTCAATGACCGCATCATCAAGTTCGGCCGCGCTATAAGGCACTTTCATATCAAGAAGCTCGCCCGATTTGATCAGACGCTGACCATGTTCGGCAAGTTTGAACACTTTACCGTTATAAGCCCGTTCCCCTTCGAAGACGGCACTGCCATAATGGACGGCGTGGCTCAACACATGGAGGGTGCTTTCACGCCAGGGTTTAAGTTCGCCATTATACCAGATAAAACCATCACGGTTGTCGAAGGTCGGAGTGATCATTTGCCAGATTCCAATTCAAAAGGGCACTTGGACGTAACTTTATGTCCTTAATTGTCTGGCCGGAGTAACATTCATCGATTAATATGTCAATATAACTGACATAACGGAAAAGCATGGCTGATATCTCAACACGCAAGGTAAACCCGCTTTTTCTGCGGGAAGAAGAGCTTAGGCAAGGTATTGAACTGCTGTTCTATGCCTATCGCGATTTCACGGCAGTGGCAGATCAGATTCTTGAGCAATATAATTTCGGTCGCGCCCATCACCGGGTCATCTATTTCGTAAGTCGGAACCCCGGCATTACGGTAAGCGAGCTTCTGTCGATTCTAAAAATCACCAAGCAGTCCCTGTCGCGTGTTTTGGGTCAGCTCGTGCGCGAAGGATTTATTGATCAGAAAACCGGTGTGCAGGATCGCCGCCAGCGGCTTTTGACCCTGACGGAAAAGGGTGATGCGCTGGAACGTGAACTGACCGAAAACCAGCGCGGCCTGATTGCGGCCGCCTATCGTGAAGCCGGGGCCGAGGCGGTTGAAGGGTTCCGCAAGGTGATGCTGGGCATGCTTGAAGAACCAGACCGGGCCCGTTTCACCGACGACAGCCCGCCCGGTATGCGCCGCCGCGCCAGCTAGCGTAAAGCCGGTCTTGATTTCAGTCGTGCGACATCAAGCGGATCAGGATGATGGCCTGATCCGCTGTCTTTTGGACAGATACAATTTTGAAACTTTTTTTTGCCTAACTCGCATAGGATAAAGCGTTTCAAATGTTCAGCTTTCAGGAGAGCCGCGTATGACAAATCAGGATCAGCCGCATATTCTTGTGGTCGATGATGATGATCGTCTGCGTGATCTGTTGACCCGCTATCTTGGCGAAAACGGTTTTGTTGTCTCGGCGGCGCGAAATGCCGCCGAAGCAAGGTCGAGCCTTGCCGGGTTGCAGTTTGACCTTCTGGTGCTGGATGTTCTGATGCCCGGTGAAAAAGGGGTTGATCTTGCGCGCAGTGTACGGGACGAAGGGTCCAAGGTGCCAATCCTTCTGCTGACGGCACTTTCGGAAACCGAAGACCGCATTTCCGGGCTTGAGGCGGGGGCCGATGATTACCTTGCCAAGCCGTTTGAGCCGCGTGAGCTTGTGCTACGGATCGAAGCCATTTTACGGCGTTATGCCGAAGCGCCGGTACCGGTCACCGACGAGATACGTGGTGAGGCATCGACCACGGCGCAGTTTGGTAGCTTCACCTTTGATGTCAGCCGGATGACCTTGCAGCGCGGATCGGAACATATCTATCTGACAAGTGCGGAGCAGGCGCTTCTCGCGGCCCTTGTCCGGCGGCGCGGCGAAGCGACAACCCGCGAAGACCTTCACGAGATGATGGGGGGCAACGCCGTTGATCCGGGGGCATCGCGCAGTATTGATGTGCAGGTGACGCGCCTTCGGCGCAAGTTCGAGGAAGATCCGAAGCAACCAAGATACTTGCAGACTGTACGCGGACGGGGCTATGTGCTGTATGTGGATTAAAGACAGAGCGTCGAACCGTCGGCGCGACGAACACGGATAAGGATAAGTGTATTGGGCAGCGGAAAAACAGGATGGATCAAATCGCTGATGCCGTCAGGTCTTCTGGGGCGGTCGCTGTTGATCCTGATGACGCCGATGCTGCTGTTGCAGATCGTCACCGTGCTGATCTTTTTCGAACGGCATTGGGATACGGTCGCGCGCCAGCTGAGCCGGGGCCTTGCCGGTGATATTGCTTTCGTCATTGATTATCTTGGCGAATACCCGGATGCGGATCATTTCGAATGGTTGCAACATTCGGCGCGCACGCGCTTGCAGCTTGATATCTTGTTCGAACCAGATGAAATCCTTGAACGGCAAATCACCCAGCCGCCCTTCGGGCTTGTCTCCCAGGAATTGTTCAACGCCCTGAATGAACGTTTGCAGCGTCCGTTCTTCTTTGATCTTGATGTCGATGACCGCAAACTGGAAATCCGGGTGCAGTTGAAGGACGGGGTCCTGTCGGTGGTTGCACCGCGCAAGCGTCTTTATTCCTCGACCACTTATATCTTCTTTATGTGGATCGCCGGTTCGGCACTGATCCTGTACGGCGTTGCCGTGATGTTCATGCGTAACCAGGTCCGTCCGATCCGCCGTCTTGCCAAGGCTGCCGACCAGTTCGGCCGCGGGGTTGAAGTCGATACCTTTAAGCCCGAAGGGGCGGCCGAGGTGCGATTGGCAGCATCGTCCTTCATTTCGATGCGCGACCGCATCGCACGCCATTTATCGCAACGAACTGCCTTGCTGGCTGGGGTGTCGCATGATCTGCGCACGCCACTAACGCGCATGAAGCTGGAACTGGCGATGCAGGGGTCGTTGCCCGGTGTTGACGCGCTTAAGCAGGATGTTGTCGACATGGAACGCATGGTCGATGCCTATCTTGCCTTTGCACGCGGTGAAGAGGGCGAAAAGGCCATGCCGACCGATATCGGCAAGCTGATTACCGATCAGGTTGGCGAATCCCTTCGGGATGGCCAGCAGATTGATCTGCATATTGCCGATAGTCTGGAAATGGATCTGCGTCCGCAATCCGTGCGGCGCTGCCTTGCCAATATCATGTCCAATGCCGGTCGTTATGCCAACAATCTGTCGGTGCGTGCCGGACGTCGCGGGCAGGATTATGAAATCGTGTTTGACGACGATGGTCCGGGTATCCCGGTCGACAAACGCGAAGACGTCTTCAAGCCGTTCTATCGTCTTGAGGAATCCCGCAATCAGGCGACGGGTGGTGTAGGTCTTGGCATGACAATCGCGCGCGATTCCGCGCGTGGTCATGGCGGCGATGTCTTTCTTGAAGATGCGCCAGGCGGCGGACTTCGCGTGCGTCTTGTTCTGCCGATCGGGCATTAAATATCTGGTTCCGCCAAATGAAAAAGCCCCGCATATATTGCGGGGCTTTTGTTTGGAAAGCTGACAAAACTCAGAAGAAGGTCGCGATTTCCGAGAGGTCTTTTTTCTCGGTCGCATGTTTCGGGATCGTCGCATTCGCTGCCGGATATCCAGTGACCAGAAGAATATAGGGTTTGTTGTGGTCCGGACGTTGGCAAATCTCGGTTAGGAAGCTCATCGGGTTCGGAGTGTGCGTTAATGTTGCAAGCCCTGCGCGATGCAGGGCGGCAATCAGAAAGCCGGTGGCAATGGAAACGGATTCCGGCACGTAATAGTTTTTGCGAAACTTCCCGTCGGCCGACGCACTTTTGCGTTCGCCGAAAATGCAAATCAGCCAGGGCGCGATTTCCAGAAACGGTTTGCTGTCATCCGTGCCCAGCGGGCGCAAGGCTTCAATCCATTCCTCGCCGGCGCGTCCGGCGTAAAAGGCGCGTTCTTCTTCTTCGGCGGCGGTGCGGATTTTCTTTTTCATCGCCGGATCGCCAATGACGGAAAAATGCCACGGCTGATGATTGGCCCCATTGGGGGCTGTACCCGCCGCACGAATACAGGTTTCGATGATGTCACGTGGCACTGGCCGGTCCGAAAAATTGCGCACGGTGTGGCGCGTGCGGATGTCATCATAAAACGCCTGGGCCCCGCGGCGCATCTCATCAATCGGGCGTTCCTGATAATCCGGCAACGGGATCGGTAAAAAATCGGCGGTCGGCGTGGGGCGGGTTGTCATGGTGCTCTCTGATATTTGTTTGTTTAAATTGTCAGACAATCGTAATAGGGAGAGTTCAGCGATGCAAGTCTCATGTGCTTTGTCATCCATTTCCTGTCCGGGGAGGTAATTAATCCGGTTCGGATAAGCGGATGCGTGAGTGGCGATGTTTTATCCGCTCGCCCGTCTGAAGGGTGATCGGTGGGAGCAGGGAAGGCCGTTAGTCTTCCGGGCTTTCGGCAAAATGGGTGTCGGGTAGCGATTGCACCAGTTGGCGTGAGTGGTCGACATGATTGATCATTATGGCTTCGGCCTTGGCGGCGTCACCGGCAAGGACGGCGTCGACAATATCGCGATGCTGGGGATTGGTTTGCAGGACCTTGTCATCCGCGACCAGAACGCGGAATTGCAGCCAATAGACGCTGTTGGAAATGCGGCGGAGTTGTTCAGACAGAAGCGCATTTCCGGTGACATCGGCAAACAGCATATGGAAGGCAAGGTTGTGGCGCGACATGGCCGCAAGGTCATTGCGGGCCTCGGCACTGTCGAGTTCGGCCTGAATGGATCGTAATTGCTGCGTGTCGCCTTGCAGGATCGGGGTTGCAAGCCGCACGGCGAGACCTTCAAGCGCGCCACGCACGACAAACAGATCGTCCACTTCGCGCCGCGTCATGTGACGGACACTAACCCCGCGATAGGGCTGACTGTGCAAAAGTCCATCCGCGGTCAGTTGCCGAAAAGCTTCCCGAACGGATGGACGACTGACGCCAAGGCGTTTTGCGAAGTCGATTTCGGTCAGGCGTTGACCAGGTACGAGGCGACCTTCACGAATTGCATTGGTGATGGCATTGGAGACGTGCTGAACGGTCAGAGCCTCGTTGGCGGAAGCGTCGGTTTCTGTCATTTGTCACCGGATTGCGATGGATCATTGCTGCAGGGCACATCTTGTCCTATCTAAGAGGGACTTCGCGGTTGCGATATATCCCTGATACGATTATCGTGCACTATTGTCAGACAATATTCTACACTTAATTTTTATGATTATTTGTGGTTCTACATAAAAACACACAACGAGTGAATGTTTTCTTGCGATATACGTTTGATTGATGTTAAATCGCGTCAACTTGGCATGGATACAGTGCCGGGAAAGTGTGTCCGTCGTTCCCGCCACGGTCCAGTAGAAAGCTCTAGACGAAACGGATTGATGCAGCGTTATGGCCAGCAATTTAAACGAAGAAACAGTCACTTACGTCCATCACTGGACTGACACTCTCTTCACCTTCAAAACCACCCGTGATCCGGGTTTCCGGTTCATCAACGGTCAGTTTGCCATGATCGGACTCGAAGTCGAAGGCAAGCCGCTTTTGCGCGCCTATTCGATGGTGAGTGCCAATTACGACGAAGAACTTGAATTCTTCTCGATCAAGGTGCCGAACGGTCCGCTGACATCGCGTTTGCAACATATCAAGGTTGGCGACAAGATTCTGGTCGGGCGCAAGCCGACCGGAACCCTGATCCATGATAACCTGCTGCCGGGCAAAAACCTTTGGCTGCTGTCAACCGGTACCGGTCTGGCACCGTTCATGAGCGTCATTCGCGATTACGAAACCTACGAGCGTTATGACAAGGTCATTCTTGTTCATGGCTGCCGCGAAGTTCGTGAACTGGCTTATCAGGAGTTCATCCACAGTGAGCTGCCAAACAATGAGTTCTTTGGTGAAGATGTCCAGAACAAGCTTCTGTACTATCCGACAGTCACCCGCGAAGAGTTTAAAAACCAGGGTCGCATCACCGAACTGATGAAGTCGGGCAAGCTTTATGATGACCTTGGCCTTGAAAAACCGACCCTTGAAAATGATCGTTTCATGCTTTGTGGCAACCCGGAAATGATTGCCGAAACCCGCCAGATGCTGATCGAGTGGGGCGGCAAGGAAGGCAACATGAACGAACCCGGTCATTTCGTGATCGAAAAGGCGTTTGTCGAGAAATAACGCATTTCAGGGCAATCCGTGATTTGACAAAAGCGCACCCCCGAGTGCGCTTTTGTCATTTTGCACTCCCCATATGGGGATATGGATGCCTATACATCTGTATTAATTATGGCGTCACCAAAAGCCAGATCGCAGCAACAGCATTGACGTTCTGGTACTCCTTTCATGAGGTATGTGATGTCTATGTTGAGTTTCTTTTCGTCTAAGAAGAATGGTCTGGCTTCTGAAACGCTTGTTGCACTTGAAAAATCGCTGGCTGTAATCGAGTTTGAAACGGATGGTACGATCATTCGTGCAAACGATAATTTCCTGAGTTTGATGGGCTACAGCCTTTCGGAAATCACGGGAAAGCATCATCGTATCTTTGTGCCGGCCCAAATTCGTAACGCACCGGAATATGATTTGTTCTGGAAAGACCTGACAGCGGGCCAATTCAAAAGCCAAGCGTTCCCGCGTATCACCAAAAGCGGAAAGCAGGTTTGGATCGAGGCAACCTATAACCCTGTGTTTGACCGGAAGGGGAAGGTGGCAAAGATTGTCAAATTCGCATCTGATATTACCGCCCGTCAGGAAAAGCTTGCCGAGCTTGATGGCAAGGTGGATGCAATCGGCCGCAGTCAGGCGGTGATCGAATTTGACCTGGATGGGACAATTCGGGACGCGAACGACAATTTCCTGTCGGTGATGGGATATGAGCTTTCGGAAATTCAGGGCCGACATCACAGGATGTTTGTGGAGCCGGAATATGCAAGGGGTGCCGATTACGCGGATTTCTGGAAAGATTTGCGCGCAGGCAATTTTACATCACAACAGTTCAAACGCATCGCCAAGGGCGGACGCGTGGTGTGGATCGAGGCATCCTATAACCCGATCTTTGATCCAAATGGTGTGCCATACAAGGTTGTCAAATTTGCAACCGATGTGACCGAACAGGTCAATCTTCTGATTGAACTGAAGGCAATGATCGATAACAACTTTTCTGAAATTGATCAAAGTCTGTACCAATTGGACGAGAAGTCGGTTTTTGCGGTTTCGGTTTCCAGTGAAACATCGGCAAACGTTCAGGCCGTTGCAGCGGGGTCCGAAGAATTGGCGGCCTCGATCGCGGAAATTTCACGTAGCATGTCCGAGGCCAGAACATCCACCGATCGGGTTTTCGAAAAAACGGTTCTGGCTGGTCAATCAACCGACAAAATGACCGAAGTTGTTGCGGCGATGGGCAATATCGTTGAAGTGATCCAGAATATTGCCAGCCAGATCAATCTGCTTGCGCTTAATGCGACAATAGAGTCCGCGCGTGCAGGTGAAGCCGGAAAAGGTTTTGCCGTTGTTGCGACCGAGGTCAAGAACCTTGCCAATCAGGCCGCCCGGGCAACCGAACAGATTTCCGGCGAGATCGGTGGGATTCAGGGCATCGCGACCGAGGTTGTCGATGTACTGGGATCTATCCGTGCCGATGTAGAAACTGTTCTGAACAACGTGACGACAATTTCCTCGGCGGTGGAAGAACAGAGCGCCGTGACGCAGGAAGTTTCAGGCAACATGCAAAGCATGGCGACTTCGGTTGAAAGTTTTGCAGCGACCATTGAGGCGATCAAATCGTCAGCAACCAGTGTTGCTGGAACCGTTGGACGTACGCGTGAAGCAGCGATGGTGCTGGCACGCTAGGAACAACCGGAATACGGGGTGGGGGAAGGGCGCAGCCGTTGGCTGCGCCTTTTTTGGCTGGTTATTGGCTTGCGTATCAGAAAAGGCGTCCACCATTGGGCACTTTGCGTTCCGGTGCGATCAGGACGATGCCTTTGTCGTCCTCGCCATCGGGGAAGCCGAGGCAGAGGAATTCGGACATGAAAGGGCCGACCTGCTTTTTGGGGAAGTTGACCACACCGGCAACCTGACGCCCGATCAGGCTTTCGGGTGTGTAATATTTGGTGATCTGGGCCGATGTCTTGCGGGTGCCGATTTCCGGTCCGAAATCCACCCAGAGCTTTAAGGCCGGGCGGCGGGCTTCGGGGAATTCCTGGGCATCGACGACGGTCCCGACACGGATATCCACTTTCAGGAAGTCGTCAAAACTGATCTCGCTCATAAATCTTTCTCCGATGAATTTGAGCCAGATTAGCGGGATCACAGTTTGCCGTTAAGGGCTTATCGACGCGTTTGGGCAGATCAGGAGTTTGGGCAAAAGCACAAATAAAAACGGCAGAGCCAGAAGGCTCTGCCGTTAAGTTGATAACGGGAAGTTATCAGCTAGATTATTTTGCAGTGGCGGTCTTTTCGATCGCCGACTTGAACTCGTCGAGAGATTCGGTAAAGCGGGTCTGCAGAAGAGCAAGAGCTTCTTCCTGGGACTTGCTTACCAGACCAGACAGTTCCTTGGCATTTGCGAGGGCTTCTTCGTAAGCGGCTTTCGCAGCTTCGGTCTGCTTTGCAGCAGCAGCCATCGGGTTGTCAGCAGGAGTAGCAGCGAAATCCTTGCCCTGGGTCTGAACTTTATCCAGCAGCGTTTTGAAAATTTCGCTCTGACGCTGAGCAACAGCCTGGAAACCGTCGAAGGCTACCTTGTTGGCTTTGGTCAGGGCTTCAACGTTTTTGCGCTGAAACGCCATCATCTCGTTCACGTCGACACCCGGAATCTTGAAATCCGCGGTGTATTTGGTGAAGTCGAGATCGAAGAACGGGTTGGTTGCCTTTTTTGCGGCGGTCATGGTTTGCACTCCATCAACAATTTGCAACAGGTGTGGAATGAGGCGCTATTGTGCGCCGCACAAATTCAACTGCAATATGAAGGATCGAACCGGTTTCGTCAAGGTTTATTTTGCAGTGCACAAAAACTTCATGGTTTTCGTTTTGTCTGATGATGTAACCTTGGGTTATGGTGTGCTGTCTCTGTTTCAGATCAGATAGTTAGGGTGCTGTACTGTTATTTTTAGCCGACGGGGATGTCTGTTCGGCGTGATCGGCACGGCGACATTTTTGCGCAAACCGGTCACATTTTTTCTGAATTTTTCCGCAAGCCCGGCTTAGTCGGGAAATGCCGGTGCCAATGCGTTTGTCCCATTCACTGCCGCGTGCCAATGCTCGATCAAGGACGGCCATGGTTGGTCCGAAATCGGCGGTTTCATCATCGAGCCATTGTTTGAAGCACCGGGCATAAATCGTTCCCATCCCGGCTACACGCAGGCTGCCATGCAGACCACCAGTGGTGAAGCCGCTGGCATCAAGCATCCAGCGCATCGAACCGAAATGGGTCTTGATCGCACGCAGTGTGTCTGCCGGGCCGAGGTCACCGCCGCTGGCGACGATGGAGCGAAGTGCCGGGCGATAGGGTGCCAGCGCATCAAACCGCGCCATCATCACCGCAATCAGGCGATCATGACCGGGCTCATTGAAATCGGCGGGATCAAGATCGGCAAGAACGATCCGGTCGATCCTGCGCACGAACTGGCGCAGGATATCGGCCTTGCTTTTGAAATGATCAAACGCAACCCCGATATCGACACCTGCCGATTGCGCGATGTCGATCATGGTGACGTCATGCCAGCGTCCGGCTGCGGCCAAATCCATGGCTGCATCAATCAGTCTGGTTTGCGGGTCTTTCTTTGCCGGCATGATCGTCTCCTTGATTGTTTATGCTTATCCCGCCAGTTCGACGGAACGTTTCCGGGCGGCTTCTACCGCACGGGTCATCAGGTCGGGCAGGCCGTTCTGCGCATCCATCAGTACCGAAAGAGCGGCGGCCGTGGTGCCGCCGGGGCTGGTAACATTTTCGCGCAGGGTGGATGCGGTTTCCTCGCTGGCATCCAGAAGGAAGCCTGCCCCGACAACCGTCTGGCGCGCGAGCATCATTGCCTGATCGGCAGGAAGACCGGCAGCCTCACCAGCCTGGGCCATGGCTTCGACCAGATGGAAGATATAGGCAGGCCCACTACCCGAAAGGGCTGTGACCGCATCCATCAGGCTTTCATCACTTACCCACGAAACCATGCCGACGGTGGCCAGAAGCGTTTCGCACATGTCGCGTTGTGCCTGGCTGACATTGTTGGTTGGGCACATTACGGTCATGCCACGCGATACGGCAGCCGGGGTATTGGGCATGGCGCGAACGATGCGCGCAGTCTCGCCCAAGTGACCGGCAAAGAAGTCGATGGTTTTGCCTGCGGCAACCGACAGGAAGACCGTTTCGGCACGAACCAGCGGTTTGTAACCTTCGATCACATCGGGCAGGACCTGCGGCTTGACCGCAAACAGGATCACCTGCGGGATGAAATCCTGCGGGACTTCGGTGACATCGGTAATGCCATGAACGCCATAGCGGGTTGACAGTTTTTCGGCGGCTTCGGCCTGTTCTAAAATATAGACATTGTCCGATTTAAGCCCTTTGGCCAGCCAGCCTTCCAGCATGGCACTGCCCATTTTGCCACAGCCGACCAGCAATAGACGCGTATTCATCAAATCTGCTCCGATTTTTCCATCCCTGACTGCCGAACATGTGTGGATCAGCAATCGCAATGCAATGCCGTAGCGATGTTCTCAAGGTGGGTCAAGTCGGTCACAGGGGCAAGGGGAGTGACAAAATTCACAGAATCTGGCCGTCAAATATCGTGACGCGGGGTGTTTTTCCAGGAGAAGTAGCCGACACGGGATTTTGTGTTGTTCAGGGGATTATTCCGTCACACCTGCCGAGATTTATATCGAATCAGACATTGGGTGGGGTGCGCAAAAAAAATTAACGCCAGCAGCAAAAAGGGCCGACGCGATGCCGACCCTTTTAGAAATTCGTGGCGGATAAACCCGTCTATGCCTGTCCAACAGGTTCCAGCATGGAATGGGTCAATGCCTCGTCCGGGGTTTTACCCTGACCCAGAACGAAGTTGAAGGCCGGGAAAAAGCGTTCGCATTCGGAAACGGCGATATCAATCAGTTCTTCGAACTGTTCGACCATCGGTGGTACATCGCCGCCAAACAAAAGTGTATGGCGGAACAGCGGCATGTTTTCATCCAGCCACAATCCGAAATGGCCGAGCCAAAGCTGTTCATTGCACTTTGCCAGCAATTCATAGATGCGCGGACGGAGTGGTTCGGGCACGAACAGATCATAGCAGCAGGCAATGTGAAGCGCTTCGGCATCTTCGCGCCAGGTGAAATAGACCAGATACGTGCACCAATGTGCCGGGATCTCGACAACGACTTCATCGTCGCTGCGACGTTCCACGTGCCAGTCATTCGTGCGGGCGATATCTTCGACAAGCAGCAACGGGTTTTCGTCGCCAAGGTCGCCGATATCTTCCAGATGGTCGTTCATATAAATTTGCCAGTCTCTGCATATGCGAAAGGGCGCGCACTATATGCCGGTGCCCGCCGCGTTTCAACCGCCCCGCGACGCAGGACAGAAATGAATTTCATGTGATCGGCAATCCGCGGTTCCCGGCCGACCTTTCCGCGACCCTGTTATGAACGGCGTTCCTTGCCTGTATGTGGGGATGATTTCCCGGTTATGCGTCTTTTTTTGCAGCCGGTTTGCTGCTGGCGCGTTTGGCGGCAGGTTTATCTGCCTTGGCCAGACGTTCTTCAAGTTCGGCAATTTTGGCTTCGAGGCCGTCGATACGTTCGGCAGCACGGATCGCGACATCGTGCACGACGTCAAATTCTTCGCGTGTAACCATATCCATACCGGCCAGAATCTTTTCAAACTGCTGACGGACAAGTGCATCGATCTCGCCCTTCATGCCGGTCATGGTACCCAATGCGGAATTGGTGACACGGGTCAGGTCGTCAAGAATACGGTTATTGATCTGCATCTTTGTCTCCGTCTTTCGGGCAATATCGGCTGTTACGGCATATCCGCAAAACATGCGCATCATATGGGTGTTAGGGTTATCAAGGCAAGTTGATCGTCGATCCGCCGGATATAGAGGAAAAACAAACAGCTTTTCTTGCTCCAGATCAGGGCGGGGCCTATAAAGTTGTCAGTTTTTACAATCGACTGCCAAAAAGGCTGCATAAGACAAAGCGCCGCGAGGAGAATGCAATGCTGATCGTAACCGGAGGAGCCGGATTTATCGGGTCCAATATCGTGGCGGCCCTTGAAGAACGCGGCGAAACCGACATTGTGGTTGTTGATCGCCTGCGTGATGGGATCAAATGGAAAAATATCGCCAAGCGTAATCTGCGCGATATCGTGCATCCCGATGATCTTCCGGCGTTCCTTGAAGCGCATAATAACGATGTTGACGCGATTTTCCACATGGGCGCGATTTCGGCCACGACCGAACGCGACGCGGACAAGATCGTACAGAACAATTACAAGCTGACGACATGGCTTTGGGAATGGTGCGCACGGCATTCGTCACGTTTGATCTATGCGTCGTCGGCGGCGACCTATGGCGATGGCAAGCAGGGCTTTGACGACAGTTTCGATCAGGCCGATCTGGCAAAACTGGCACCGCTTAATGCCTATGGCTGGTCGAAACATGCAACCGATCGCCGGTTCCGGACCATCCTTGATCAGAACGGTTTCCGACCGAAACAGTGGGCCGGGCTTAAATTCTTTAACGTCTATGGCCCGAACGAATATCACAAGGGCGGCATGCGGTCGGTCGTGTCACAGATGTTTGACAAGCTTTCGGCAGGTGAAACCGCAACCCTGTTCAAATCGCACCATCCCGATTACGAGGATGGCGGGCAGCTTCGCGATTTTGTCTGGGTCGGGGATGTTGTCGACATCATCATGTGGCTTTACGACAATCCGCAGGTCAGCGACCTGTTCAATGTTGGCACTGGCAAGGCACGCAGCTTCAAGGATTTGGCGCTTTCGGTGTTTAGCGCGATCGGCAAGGAACCCGATATCCAGTACGTGCCAACCCCCGAAAGCATCCGCGACAAATACCAGTATTTCACCGAGGCCAATATGGCCAAGCTGCGCGCGCGCGGATACGGTGCGAACATGACCCCGCTTGAAGAAGGGGTGCGTCA
The DNA here is from genome assembly GCF_001613805.1 of Thalassospira lucentensis. Lineage (GTDB taxonomy): Bacteria > Pseudomonadota > Alphaproteobacteria > Rhodospirillales > Thalassospiraceae > Thalassospira > Thalassospira lucentensis_A. The sequence continues at coordinate 141,751 of NZ_LPVY01000002.1, read as the reverse complement.
ATATATTCAGGATTACCTCGCGACCGAGGACCCGTTCCGTTAAGCCGATGCGGGGTGGGGACGGCTTGCCATGTTCCTGCCCTGATCGTTTGCGACCAGTCGGTAAATCAACACATATACGTCACGGAGTTTCCCCTGATGCTAAGCCTAGCCTTTCCGGCGATTGATCCGATCGCGATCTCTATCGGTCCGATTGCAATCCGCTGGTATGCCCTTGCCTATATTGCCGGGTTGCTGCTTGGCTGGCGTTATGTCGTCTATTACTGCACCAAGACGCCCAATATCATGAGCAAACGCGACATCGATGATTTGCTTTTCTGGGCGACGCTTGGCGTCATTCTTGGCGGGCGGCTGGGATATATCCTGTTTTACAATCTGGAATATTACATTGAAAACCCGGCCAATATCCTGAAGGTATGGCAGGGCGGCATGGCGTTCCATGGCGGTTTTATGGGCGTGATCGTTGCGATCATCCTGTTTGCGCGTAAACGCGGTATTTCCATTCTGGCGGTGCTGGATGCGGCGGCGGTGGCAACCCCGATCGGGCTGTTTTTCGGGCGGATCGCCAATTTCATCAATGGCGAGCTGTTTGGCCGTGTAACTGATTCCCCGCTTGGCATGGTGTTCCCGCATGGCGGGCCGGAACCACGCCACCCCAGCCAGCTTTACGAGGCAGTGCTTGAAGGCCTGATCCTGTTTATCGTCCTGTTCGCCCTGTCGCGTAGCGCCTATGTCCGCCATCGTCCGGGGATACTTGGCGGAACGTTCGTCGCCGGTTATGGCATTTCGCGCATCATCGTCGAGTTTTTCCGTCAACCAGATGCACAGCTTGGTTTCCTGACATTCGGGGCAACCATGGGGCAGTTGTTGTCGATCCCGATGGTTCTTGTCGGGGTGGGTGGCATTATCTATGCGATGAAAGCCACACCGATTGAAACGCGGAAACTTCCGAAAGACGATCAGGCAAAAGACGGACAGAAGGCGTGACCGGGACTTCCGACAAACCATTGCTCGACCATTTGAAACGGCGGATCGCGCTTGACGGGCCGATCACGATTGCCGATTTCATGAACGAGGCGTTGGCCCATCCCGAGCACGGCTATTACCGTAAACAGGACCCGTTCGGACGCAAGGGCGATTTCATTACCGCACCCGAAATCAGCCAGATGTTTGGCGAACTTATAGGGCTGTGGGCGGCGGTAACGTGGCAGCAGATGGGAAGCCCGCGCAAGGTCAACCTTGTGGAACTGGGGCCGGGGCGTGGCACATTGATGGCCGATGCCCTGCGCGCGGTGCGTAATGTGCCGGGGCTGTCTGATGCCCTGACAGTGCGGTTTGTTGAAACCAGTCCGGTCCTTAGAACCCATCAGCAAACCGCGATCATGCCCTATGGCATTCCGGCAACCTGGCACGAGGCATTTGACGATATTCCGGTCAGTGGCAATGCGCCGATGATCGTGATTGGGAACGAGTTTTTCGACGCTCTGCCGATCCGCCAGTTCGAACGCGCAAGCCATGGCTGGTCCGAACGGCTGGTCGGTGTGGATGCAAACACAGGCGAACTTGGGTTCGTGCGCGGGGCGGCAACGCCGGTGACCGATGCGCTGGTTCCGGCGATCTTACGCGGAACCGCAAAGCCCGGCGATATTTTCGAAAGCTGCCCGGCGGCCATTGCGATTGCCGATCAGGTCGCGCGCCGTCTGAACGAGGTTGGCGGGGCGGCATTGTTTATCGATTACGGCCATCCGCATAGCGCGTTTGGCGACACTTTGCAGGCGCTTAAGGACCATAAATATCATCCGGTTCTCGAACAGCCCGGTGATGCGGATCTGACCGCGCATGTCGATTTTGCTGCTATCGGACGGGCGATGCTTGAGGCAGATGCGCGGATCGGGGCGGTTCTGACCCAGGGTACGTTCCTTAGGATGCTGGGGATAGAACAGCGTGCCGAACTTTTGAAGGAAAATGCTGATGACGCGCAGGCGAGGTCGATTGACGCGGCCCTTGCGCGCCTGATTGATGCCGATCAGATGGGAACACTTTTTAAAGTGCTGATCGGATATGGTCGCGAAATTGCACCGCCGCCCTGTGTCAGCGGCGCCGAAGGATAACGGAGTTTTCGATGTCCAGCCAGACGACCCGTGGAATTGAACGCAATTCTGATGGCCTGATGTGGATTGAGGCCAAAAGCCTGCAGAATAAAGATGGCCTGCGTCATGGTTTCCTGACTCGCAAGGGCGGGGTGAGTGACGGCATTCATAGCGGACTAAATGTCGGTTTCGGATCCGATGACAGCCGCGAGCGGGTTGCGGAAAATCGCGCACGTGCAGCAAAGGCATTCGGTACGAAGGCCGACCGTCTAACCACAGTTTATCAGGTGCACGGGATTGATGTCGCGGTGCTGAAACGCCCGCTTGATCGCGAGGAGGCCCCCAAGGCCGACGCGATGGTAACCGACCGGCCCGATGTGATGTTGGGTATCCTGACTGCCGACTGCACACCCGTTTTGTTTCATGATGCAAAGGCAGGTGTGATCGGGGCGTGTCATTCGGGATGGCGCGGATCGTTTGCCGGGATATCCGAGGCAACCGTAAGTGCCATGGAAAAACTAGGCGCGTCGCGTGACAATATATCGGCTGTGGTTGGGCCATGCATTGCGCGACCGTCCTACGAAGTCGATGCCAAGTTCCGCGATACGATCCTGTCGGGACCAGCCGGGGACGAGGATCTTTTTGATCCATCAGTACGCGATGGTCATTTCATGTTCGATCTGCCGGAATATGTGCGTCGCCGGACCATGGCGACCGGCATTGAAGCCGTCGAACTGGTGGCACGCGATACCCTTGCCGAAGAAGAATTGTTTTACAGCTATCGCCGTACGACGCTTCGCGGCGAACCCGATTACGGACGGCAGTTATCAGCGATCATGCTGACCGGTTCATGATCCCGGGATTGCGAGGAAACATGCTATGCCCCATTTGATCATGCTGTTCTTCTTTATGATCATTGCAGCCATGGTCGGCTGCGTTTTGATGTGATGCGGTGAATTTGAATAGATGATTTCTGCAATCCGGATTTTGCCCCTTGTCATGATGCTTGTTGTGCCGCTTGCGGCTTGCGGTGATTTGCCGCGTCCGTTTGAGGGGGCCGGGCGGGAGGGCGATCCGGCCCTGCTTGAGCTGCGCGATACCAATACGGTCCGGGTCGAGATTGGCGAAGACCTGCCTGAAGGGGCATCTGTGCATTTGGCGCGTGCCATGGCGCGCGCGCTTCGTAATCTTGATATCCCGGCCTATAGCGACAGCCAGATCGGCGGCGATTTCATTCTGCGGCCAAATGTCGAATCCCGACTTGCCGAAGGGGATGCGGCCTATATCGATGTCACGTGGATTTTGATGAATCCGGAAGGATTGGCGATTGATACCGCGCGCGGTGCGGGTGAATTGCAGTCCGACTACTGGTTTGCACAAGTTCCGAACGGACCCGAAGAAACCAACCTTGCTGTGCCCAAGGAACTTGTCGACAAGGTCCGCGACCTTAAGGGGGAAAAGGTTGATCCGGCAGAAAAGGCCTATGATGAACTGGTGGCCAAACCGGCCGAGCGGATCGCGTTTCTGATTTCAGGCGATCGTTCCCAGCTTGCCGGGGCGCCCGTGGTCAAGATCGCGCTTGTTGATTTTGCCGGGGCACCGGGCGACGGTAACGAGGCACTGGCAAGGTCGGCGGGGGCCTTGTTGCGGGCCAAGGGGATCGAGGTTGACGATGCGATTGACGACAGATCAATCATATTGTCGGCGACCATTTCGGTTAAACCGGTGGAACGCAAAACCACCACACCGCTTGATCAGGTTCAGATCGACTGGGTGATCATGGATCCGTATGGTACCGAATTGGGCCAGATGGCGCAAAACAATGTCGTGCCGCGTGGCCGGCTTGATGAACGCTGGGGATCGGTGGCATCGATTGCGGCACAGGCGGCCGTCGATGCGCTTGAAGGTGCGCTTAATCAGGTGGCCCGAAAAAAGGGCATGATCCTTAAATCCGATAAAAAGACGGTATCGTCGCGCTGATGGCGGGTTTATCGTTCTGAATTGCGTCAATCTGCATGACTGCCTTGTCGATATTCGGTACCGCGACCATTTACAGACTGTTAACGGCTGGTTATAACACCGCCGCGGTTCACTGATATGTGGACTTGCTAATTATTGGTCTTTGAGTGTCGTGGATATGTCGTTGGACCGGAAGGCGAAAGCGCCGAATTTTACGGTCAGGTGGACGACAGGAAAGACGTGACGGGATCTGTTACCGGCAAGTTTGCATCCGGCCTGTACCGTACAGGACATTAGATTTATTCACTTTCCCGGCACCCATTAACCGAGGCCCCGCCATGAAGATCCTCGCTTGTAACAGCAACCGCCCGCTGTCTGAGGCCATTGCTGATCACTTGAACCTGCCGCTGACCCGTGCAGATCTCAAGCGATTCTCCGATCAGGAAATCTGGTGTGAAATACAGGAAAACGTCCGCGGTGAGGACGTTTTTGTCATTCAGAGCACCTCTTTCCCTGCAAACGACCATCTGATGGAACTTCTGGTGGTTCTTGATGCACTGCGCCGTGGTTCGGCCCGTCGTATCACTGCCGTTCTTCCGTATTTCGGTTATGCGCGCCAGGATCGTAAATCGGGTCCCCGTACCCCGATTTCGGCCAAACTGGTTGCCAACCTGATCACGGTTGCCGGTGCAGACCGCGTTCTGACCATGGACCTTCATGCCGGTCAGATTCAGGGCTTCTTCGATATTCCGCTCGATAACCTGTTTGCGTCCCCGGTACTGACCAGCGACATCCGCAACAAGTTCGAAGGCCAGAAACTGGTGATCGTCAGCCCTGACGTCGGTGGTGTGGCACGTGCGCGTTCCGTTGCAAAACGTCTGGATGCGGAACTGGCGATCATCGACAAACGTCGCCCGCAGGCCGGTGTGTCGGAAGTCATGCATGTTATCGGTGACGTCAAGGATGCTGCCTGCATTCTGGTTGACGACATCGTTGATTCGGCAGGGACTCTTTGCAATGCGGCGACCGCCCTTAAAGAGCGCGGTGCGGCATCGGTTGCGGCCTATGTTTCGCATGGCGTTCTGTCGGGCCCGGCTGTTGAACGTATCGCCAATTCGCCAATGACCGAGGTTGTGACGACGGACTCGATCAAGGCGTCTGAAGCGGTACGTGGCTGCTCGAAAATTCGTCAGCTTCCGATTGCGCCTTTGATGGCCGAAGCCATTCGTCGAATTTCGGAAGAAAAATCTGTTTCCGTTCTTTTCGATTGAGGGTATAAGGCGCTGCTGCGCTGGCACCCCTGGAGGCCAGCGCGTTTGCTTTCGTGGGTTTTCACCGGTGATTTGCACCAGCCCACGGTCGCAATATGTTTTTAGTTCAAGGAGATTTTCCGATGGCAAACACTGTTATCACTGCGGAAATCCGTGAACGGGCCGGAAAGGGGGCCGCCCGTGCCGTGCGTCGTGCCGGTATGGTCCCTGGTGTCATTTACGGAGCAAAACAGGAACCTGTTCTGTTCCAGATTGACCCGCGTCCGCTCAACAAACTTCTGCACAAGCAGGGTTTCTTCTCGCACATTCTTGATGTCAAGATTGGCAAAGAAACCTACGAAGTCCTGCCACGCGACGTACAGTTCGACAAAGTGACGGATGCGCCGATCCATGTCGACTTCCTGCGTTTCGCAAAAGGTCAGACCATGACCGTTGAAGTCCCGGTTCGCTTCGTTAACGAAGAGAAATCCCCGGGTCTGAAAAAAGGTGGCGTTCTGAACATCGTTCGTCACGATGTCGAAGTCGAATGCGCACCGAGTGCCATTCCTGAAGAACTCGTCTTCGATCTGACTGGTGTCGAAGTTGGCGACTCGATTCACATTTCGGCGATCAAACTGCCGAAAGGTGTCGAACTCACCATTACCGACCGTGACTTCACGGTTGCGACTGTTGCTGCTCCGTCTGCGCTGAAATCGGAAGAAAATGCCGAAAGCGACGACGAAGAAGAAGCGACCGAAGAATAAGATCGAGGTCTACGATGTTACTGGTGATTGGATTGGGGAACCCGGGTTCGGGATATGCCGCCAATCGCCACAATATCGGCTTTATGGCGGCGGACGAACTCGTCCGCCGTCATTCTTTTGGCCCCTGGCGCAAGAAATTTCAGGGGCAATTGTCCGAAGGTGAAGTGAACGGTCAAAAAGTTCTGGTGTTAAAGCCCGAAACTTTCATGAACCTTTCAGGGCAAAGTGTTGGCGAAGTCCTGCGTTTTTACAAAATTCCGATCGAAGACGTTATTGTCCTGCATGACGAGCTGGATCTTCCACCGGGCAAGCTGCGCGTCAAACGCGGCGGCGGCCATGGCGGGCATAACGGATTGCGATCCATCGATGCCCATTGTGGCAAGGAATATCGGCGTGTGCGGCTTGGCATTGGCCATCCCGGAGAAAAGGAACGTGTTCACGGGCATGTTCTGGGCGATTTTTCCAAGGCCGAACAGAACGGCTGGCTTATGGCGCTGCTGGATGGTGTCGCGCTTGAATTCCCGCGTCTCGTCAAGGGGGACGACGGCGGCTTTATGAGCAAGGTTTCGCACATTGTCTCGCCGCCAAAACCCAAGGCCGAGAAAAAGCCGAAACCGGCTGCGGCGGGTGAACAATTGGCCGACGCTGTAAAAGAAGGCGACGGCAAGATCGAAGATAAAGGTGCGTCTGACGCGCCGGAGGTCGAAGGCAAACCCGACACCCCGGTCAGCAATGCCGCAACTGCCATGGCGCAGGCACTGGCACGCGCCTTTAACAAAAAAAAATAGCATCGGGATCGGGGCCAGCCCCATCCTGTTTCAGACACATTAGAAGTGACGGAGCCCGGAAAAGATGGGATTCAAATGCGGTATTGTCGGTCTGCCCAACGTTGGTAAATCGACCCTGTTTAACGCCCTGACACAGACGGCCGCTGCCGAGGCAGCGAACTTCCCGTTCTGTACCATCGAACCGAACACCGGTCGGGTCAGCGTCCCTGATGAACGCCTTGACAAGATTGCAGCCATCGGCAAGTCGGCGACCATCATCCCGACCCAGCTTGAATTCGTTGATATCGCGGGTCTGGTGCGCGGTGCGTCGAAGGGCGAGGGGCTTGGCAACCAGTTCCTGGCCAATATCCGCGAAACCGATGCGATCGTGCATGTTCTGCGGTGCTTCGAAGACGGCGACATCACTCATGTGGAAGGTTCGGTCGATCCTGTACGCGATGCGGAAACCATCGAAACCGAATTGATGCTGGCCGATATGGACAGCCTTGAAAAGCGCGTTACCGGCCTTCAGAAACGTGCCAAGGGTGGTGATAAAGACGCCAAGCTGTCGCTGGAACTGATCGAACGTACGCTTGAAGCCCTGCGCGAAGGCAAGCCGGCCCGTGTTGTTGAAATCAACAACGAAGACGAAGCCAAGGCGTTTCGCATGTTGCAGCTTCTGACCAGCAAGCCGGTCCTTTATGCTTGCAACGTGGATGAAGACAGTGCGGCCGATGGCAATGCGCTTTCGGCCAAGGTTGCCGAAATGGCCGCTTCTCAGGGTGCGCGTTCGGTCGTGATTTCAGCCGCGATTGAGTCCGAAGTTGCCCTTCTCGATAGTGCCGAAGACAAGAAAGAATTCCTTGAAGGCCTTGGTCTTGAAGAAACCGGTCTGACGCGTGTTATTCGCGAAGGCTACAAGCTGCTGAATCTTTTGACCTTCTTCACCGTTGGCCCGAAAGAGGCACGCGCATGGACGGTTCATTCTGGCGCAACCGCCCCGAACGCGGCTGGCGTGATCCATACCGATTTTGAACGTGGTTTCATCAAGGCCGAAACCATTGCCTATGACGATTTCATCGCATTTAACGGTGAAGCCGGTGCGCGTGATAACGGTAAACTGCGTCAGGAAGGCAAGACCTACATCGTCAAGGACGGTGACATCTTCCACTTTAAATTCAACGTCTAAGCCGTTTTACGGCATTATACGACGATTGGGAAATACCCCGAAGGCCATCGCGGAAATGCGGTGGCCTTTTGTCATGTTGTTTTGCCTTTTAGGGTCTCGGGGCTTGTCAAAACGGTTCTAAACCGCCAACATTTCGCTGTCGCAGCAACGAGGTCGGTATGAATGAATTAAGTCCCGTGAAACGCGTTTTGATGGTTTTCAACTCTGCCACCGGTCAGCCCGGTCGGGTGGGGGCCGTTTTGCGGCGGTACGGGTATGAGTTTGATATTCGCCGTCCGGGTGAAGGTGACGCATTACCAACCGATATGGCGGGTTACCATCTGGCGATTGTCTTTGGTGGCCCGATGAGTGCCAATGATGATCATGAAGCCAATGTTGCCAGAATCATGGAATGGCTGCCCCATGTCGTGAACAGCAATGCGATGTATCTGGGCATTTGCCTTGGTGCGCAATTGATGGCACGCCATCTGGGGGCTTCAGTTTCACCCCGTTCCGACGGAATGACCGAGATCGGTTATTACCCGGTTGAGGCAACCGAAGCCGGGCGTGACCTCTTCCCAAATGAAATGATGGTTTATCACTGGCACAGCGAAGGGTTCGAGCTTCCTGACGGGGCCGAACTAATGGCCCGCGGTTCGATTTTCCCCAATCAGGCCTATCACATAGATAACCGCATCTGGGGCATTCAGTTCCATCCCGAAGTTGATGATGAAACGCATGAACGCTGGCTTGCGAAATCGGCGGAGAAGACGGAACGACCGAATGGACAGACCCCTGATCAGCAACGTGCCGGGCGCGCGAAATATGACGCGGCATTTGGGGCGTGGTTTGAGGGGTTTGCGACGCGTGTGCTGATCGACGAGCGGGTTATTATTGTCGATTCAAGCCTTGGTGCATGCAGCGTTTAGGATGCAGCCTGATGAAAGGTCATCAGGCTTCCTGCGTTGCGCATTCCCTGACTTGCTCCTGCCACCAGGTGATGATTGAGTCCTCGTCAAAGGGCAGGGTTTGGGCATAGCCACCGTGGAAGTCCTGCCAGGCGGCGTCATATTCATCGCGAACCCCGACCAGTACCGGAATTCCCAAATCCATTGCCTTTGATATCACGTCGCGCAATCCGCGCCCGTCGGCTTCGCTACGCCCGAACCGGCCAATAATCAGGATATCGGGGGTATGATCCAGATCGCCTTCAAGCTGTTCTGACAGGGTTGCCAATGCATCGCCATCAAGCTTGCAGCCGCGCGCCATTGAACCGCGGTTTTTGGTAATCGGCATTTCATGACCGGTGCCAAGATTGCGGACATAAACCAGAGTCCCGCAATCACGGTCAGCACGGCGTTTCTGCACATAACCCGCGACGCGCAGCCCTTTGGCAACGATGTGATTTGCCAGACGATCCAGCAGATCGTCGATACCGTCTTTGGGAAGAAAGGGGATACCAGCCAGCATGGATTTATCCCCGGTCGCCATTTGGCAAAATTTCGGTACCACCAAGTATCGTCAACGTCATCGTTCGTCCTTCGCGCGGATTTCGGCGTGATCGCCACACAGATACGATCACGCCGGAAAATCGGTTACTGCCACTCGGGAACACCCGACATGTCAGGTAGATGATGCGCGATCCCTTTGTGACAGTCGATACATGTCTTTTCGCCGGTGAACAAAAATTTCTCGTGCGCTTCGACGGCGCGCGGGCTTTGGCGGGTGATGTCCATTGATTCAGCAGAATGGCAGTTACGGCATTCCAGCGAATTGTTGGCTTTCAGCCGGGCCCATTCGTGCTGGGCCAGTTCAAGACGCTTTTCAACAAACTTGTCGCGTGTGCTGATGGTGCCGAAAATCTTGCCCCAGACTTCCTTGGATGCCTGCATTTTACGGGCAATCTTGTCAGTCCATTCATGTGGAACATGACAATCCGGACAGGTGGCGCGCACACCGGACCGGTTGGAATAGTGGATGGTTGATTTAAGTTCGGCAAAAACGTTGTCCCGCATTTCATGACATGAAATGCAAAACTTTTCGGTATTTGTTGCTTCGAGTGCGGTGTTGAACCCGCCCCAGAAGATAACACCAGCAACGAAGCCGCCCAGCGTCAAAAAGGCGAGGCTGAAATGCACACTTGGTGAATTCAGGACCTTCCAATAGCGTTTCAGAAGATCGAACATCGGCAATCTCCCTATTCCGCGATCCGCGTGCTGTTATTGGGCAGCAATGCATCAATATCGACAAAGCTGTTGCCGACCAGCGGCTCGACCTGACGTTGGGACACATGACACTGCGTGCAGAAATAGCGCCGCGGGCTGACCGCGGCCAAAAACTGACCGTCCCGATCCATGAAATGGGTGATCGAAACCATCGGTGCACCACTTTCGCCGGTGCGCGACCGCGCATGGCATGACAGGCATTTATTGGCGTTTTTATCGATCTGATATCCTTCGATATCGTGCGGGATGGTTGGCGGCTGTTCGGGATAATTGCGCGGACGTTTCTGGTCCGTATCCTCGAAGTTGCTGATCCGTGGGGCCGTGCTTTCCTGATCGGGGGCGGTATTGCGCAGGGTGGTGATCGGTTCGGCGGCATATGCCGCGCCAGCAATTGCAATAATCGCCAGCGCCATGAGCCATTTCGGGGTCATTTTCATGGTTTCCTCCCTCACACCTTTTCCAGACGGACGGCGCATTTCTTGAAATCCGTCTGTTTGGACATCGGGTCGGTTGCATCCAGCGTGACCTTGTTAATCAACTGGCTGGCATCGAACCACGGCACAAAGATCAGTCCGCGCGGTGGTTTGTTGCGGCCGCGTGTTTCAACACGAGTACGCATTTCGCCACGTCTTGAAATTACCCGGACCTCGTCACCGCGACGCATGCCCATTTCGGCGGCGTCGTCGGGATGGAGGAAGCAAAGAGCATCGGGGAAGGCCCGATACAGTTCCGGCACGCGTTCAGTCATGGAACCGGAATGCCAGTGTTCCAGAACACGCCCGGTGCACAGCCAATAGGGATATTCTTCATCCGGGCTCTCGGCCGCGGGTTCATAAGGCAGGGCGAAGATGCGTGCCTTGCCATCCTTGTGGCCATAAAATTCGACACCGGCCCCCGGTGTGACATAGGGATCGTAGCCTTCGCGATACCGCCACAGGGTTTCCTTGCCGTCGACCACCGGCCAGCGCAGACCGCGAACCTCATGATATCGATCGAACGGTGCAAGGTCGTGACCATGGCCGCGGCCAAAGGTTGCGTATTCCTCGAATAGGCCTTTTTGAACGTAGAAACCGAAATGCTTGGCTTCGGCGTTGTTATAGTCCGGTGCGGTATCCTCAAGCGGGAATTTGTTGACCTGTCCGTTCTGGAACAGCACGTCAAACATGGTTTTACCACGCAGTTCCGGTGCCTTGGCCAGAAGGTCTTCGGGCCAGACTTCCTCGATGGCGAATCGTTTGGAAAATTCCATCAATTGCCACAGATCGGATTTGGCTTCGCCCGGGGCATCGACAAGCTGATGCCACATATGCGTGCGGCGTTCGGCATTGCCATAACAGCCTTCTTTTTCGACCCACATGGCAGTCGGCAGGATCAGATCGGCGGCCTCGCAGGTTACGGTCGGATAGACGTCTGAAACGGCAATGAAGTTTTCCGGGTTGCGGTAACCGGGCCAGCCTTCCTCGTTCATGTTGGCGCCAGCCTGCATGTTGTTATTGCACTGGACCCAGTACGCGTTGAGCTTGCCGTCCTTGAGCATGCGGTTTTGCAGTACCGCATGGTAGCCGACTTTGTCGGGAATTGTGCCTTCGGGCAGTTTCCAGATTTCTTCGGCGTGTTTGCGGTGTTCGGGATTGGTCACCACCAGATCGGCGGGCAGGCGATGGGAAAACGTGCCGACTTCGCGCGCCGTGCCGCAGGCCGACGGTTGCCCCGTCAGCGAGAAGGGCGAATTGCCCGGTTCGGCGATTTTACCGGTCAGAAGATGAATGTTGTAGCAAAGGTTGTTGGCCCAAACCCCACGGGTATGCTGGTTAAAGCCCATCGTCCAGAAGGACGTGACCTTGATTTTCGGATCGGCATAAAGTTCGGCCAGTGCTTCGAGGCGCTCCTTGGGAACGCCGGTCATTTCATGGACCTTATCAAGGGTGTATTCCGAGACGAATTCGGCGAACTCGTCAAATGTCATGTCGGTCGAACCACCGGCATCGGATGCATTCTGGGCCGACTGTTCGCGCGGATCTTCGGGGCGCAGACCATAACCGATATCGGTGTTGCCGCGGCGGAAGACCGTGTGTTTGTTGACAAAGTCGGTATTGACCCGGTCAGTCTGGATAATGTGATTGGCGATATAGTTCAGGATCGCCAGATCGGTCTGCGGTTTGAATACCATCGGGATGTCGGCAAGATCAAAGCAGCGATGCTCATAGGTCGACAGGACCGCGACCTTGACATGCGGTGCCGACAGGCGGCGATCGGTAACACGCGTCCAGAGGATCGGGTGCATTTCCGCCATGTTCGATCCCCAAAGCACAAAGGCATCGGCGGCTTCCATGTCGTCATAGCATCCCATCGGTTCATCCATGCCAAATGTGCGCATGAAACCGACAACGGCGGACGCCATGCAATGACGTGCATTGGGGTCAAGGTTGTTGGATCGGAAACCGGCCTTCATCAGTTTGGAGGCGGCATAACCTTCCCAGACCGTCCATTGGCCAGACCCGAACATGCCAACAGAAGTCGGCCCCTTTGCCTTGAGTGCGGCCTTCCATTTTTCGGCCATCACGTCAAAGGCCTCGTCCCATGAGACGGGGGTAAAGTCGCCGTTCTTGTCATAGACGCCGTTCTTTTTACGCAGCAAAGGCTGTGTCAGGCGGTCTTCGCCATACATGATCTTTGACAGGAAGTAACCTTTGACGCAATTCAGGCCACGGTTAACCGGGGACAGGACATCGCCATGGGTGGCAACCACATGGTTGTCCTTGGTCGCGACCATGACCGAACAGCCCGTGCCACAGAATCGGCAGGGGGCCTTCGACCATTTCAGTTGTGTGTGTTCCGCATCGGTGACCAGATTTTGTGCCGCTGCGGGCAGGCTGATGCCAGCAGCCGCGGCGGCAACTGCGGCGGCTTTTGCTTTCAGGGCATCGCGACGGGATATCTTTGCCTTGAACATTTTTAATTTCCTCGAGCCAAAGGTCAGACGGATTATTGGTTGTTATTGGGCATTTTCACTGTGGTGAAAGACCAGGTTAACCCCCAGAACACCGGGGATGTCGCCGATCTCTTTCATGCCGTCGGCGAGCTGTCGGTCGCTTTCGGCTTCCATCACGACAACGATTTTTCCGGACGGATCATCGGCACTGATTTCAGTATCGGGCATGTTCAGAAGGGCTGCCTTGATTGCTGTCATATTTTCAGGGCGAGACTGAATGATCATGCTGGAGATCACGCCGACTTTGTCATCCATGGGCTATCTCCGTTGCGGGTTTGATTGAAATGGCATCAACCGGACAGGCGCTAAAACAGGCACCACAGCCGGTACAAAGATCGTCGTCGATCAATACGCGGGCGCGACCGCCCAATTGCGGAATGATGTGGATGGCACTTTCGGGGCAGACATCACCGCAGGAACGGCAATAGACACCATCTTCGGCAAAGCATTTGCTGCTGACAGAAACGTCAAGATGCCAAGGGGCCGTAACCGAACGATCAAAGACCGGTTCGGAACAGGCATCGGCACAGGCATCACAAAAAGTGCATTCGCCCTTCCCAAAATCAATTTCCGGCAGGCCACCCTTGCCGATGGCGATGATGTTTTCCGGGCATGCAGGAATACAGTCCCCGCAGGCAGTGCAGCTTTCATCAAACTGCCAGGCCCAGGGAGGTCGGATAACCATTGGCGTTTGCGTTCCGCCCGTGTCTGCATTCAAGCCGCGCAGACCGGAAAAGAAAGCACGCCGACTGGCAACTTTCGGTGCGGATGACATGGCGACGTTCCCCGATGTTACATCGGTGGTCCAGGAGGTCCGGCAAACATCTGATAAATCCAGATTGAAAATCCAAGCCCACCGACCAGCGCAACCGCCAACACCGGGGCCAGGACAACGGCCAGCAGAATAAAACAGCGCAATTCGGTTTTGCGCCGCGTGCCGGAATCCATTGTTTGAATATCTGTCATCGGTTCCCTCTCTTTGCAGGCTGGAAACCGTTTCTTTCGCACTTTGTATCCCCTGCGAAAGCCGGTGTTCTCTTGTGAGTTATTTAAATACCCACAAGGAACGTAAGGACGAACCGGAATGCATTCAACCAATAATATAATAAAAGCGATCAGTCTTAAATTATAAGTATTCTAAAGTGTGCGGCTATACTGCGGGGCGCCTGTCATATTCAATATTGGTGTTAGAAGCGGTCGATCACGGTCACGCCGGTGCTGACGAAATTATCCATATTCATCAAGGCCGTTGCACCCTCGGCCAGGGTGACTCGATCCCTGATCAGTTTTTGCGGTGCGAGTTTGCCGGTCATGATCATGTCGATCATCGCGTCATAGCGGAATGCCTGCATGCCGTGACTGCCAAGGATTTCAAGTTCGTGGGCGACAACGCGATCCATCGGAACGCGGGCATGAGCATGATCACCGGTCATGAGTCCGATCTGGATATGCTTGCCGCGTTTGCGTAAAGATGACACCGAATTGAAGCTGGTGATCGCACTGCCGAGGGCATCAACGGAGACGTGCGCCCCGCCGTCGGACAAGTCCCTGATCGCGGACGGAATGTCATCACAGTTTTCGGCGTTCAGGATATCTATCGCGCCAAGTTCGCGGGCAAGGTCAAGCTTGGCATCGTCGATATCAACCGCGATGACACGCGCCCCGGCCGCCGCGGCAATCATGATCGCCGAAAGTCCGACGCCGCCGCAGCCATGCACGGCAACAACTTGACCGGCACTGACTTTGCCCTGATCGATCACGCCACGAAAACTGGTTGCAAAACGACAGCCAAGGCTGGCGGCGGTGGCGAAATCCATTTCTTCGGGCAGGCGCACCAGATTGGTATCGGCATAATCAATCGCGACATATTCGGCAAAGCTTCCCCAATGGGTAAAGCCCGGCTGGAACTGATGATCGCAGACCTGATGATTGCCGCTGTGACATTCCGGGCAATGACCGCAGCCCGACACGAATGGGACCGTGACCCGATCACCAACTTTCCAGCGTTTGATATCCTTGCCAACCGCTTCGATGGTGCCTGCAAATTCATGGCCGGGAACGTGGGGAAGTTTGACATCGGAATCATGGCCCATCCAGCCGTGCCAGTCGCTGCGGCAAAGGCCGGTTGCCATGACCTTGATGACAACGCCGCCATTTTCCGGAGTAGGGTCGTCGAGTGTCTGAACTTCGACAGGACCTTGATATTCGGTGAAAAAGGCAGCGCGCATGATCGTTCCCCGGTTCGAATGATAGATTTTGGTCAAGTATTGTCGGGTTCATCCCCGCGATGCAAGCGCGTAACTTTCGGTACGCCAACACCGGGTTTGGATTGTGGTTTCGGCGGCTGATACCGGCCCCATGGGGATTTGTCGGTATTGGTTTCGCCTGCACGACCCCATGGCCCGCGCCCGGCGCGTTTCATCCGTTCGCGGCGTGCCGCACGTTCAGCCTCGTAGGCAGCAGCCCAGGGTGGAGGGGCGGTATTGGTTGCATTGCCCTTGCGCCCCGGACGGTAAACACCAAAAACCGGAACCTGTTTCGGGCCACCCTGCCAAAGGGGGATATGGCGATATTTGAAAAACGGGATCAGTACCAAACCTGCAAAGAAACCGGCAATATGAGCCAGAATGGCAACGCCCTGTTCGGCGCCGCTCGACAGATTGACAAACTGCATCCCGATCCAGAGGCCAAGGACGGCGACCGCCGGGACGTAAAAGATAAACACCCAGAAAAACCAGACCAGAACCCGCGCCTTGGGAAACAGCAGGAAATATGCACCGAGTACCCCAGCCAGTGCGCCGGATGCGCCGATCATCGGGATTTGTGATGTTGTATCCAGCAGGCCATGACCAAGTGCGGCAGCAATACCGCAGACAAGGTAAAACACCAGAAACCGGAAATGTCCCATGGCGTCTTCGACATTGTTGCCGAACACCCAAAGATACAACATGTTGCCGCCAATATGCATCCAGCCGCCATGCATGAACATGGCGCTAAAGATCGACAGGAACTCAAAGCCCGGTGGAAAAACCGCAAGCTGCGGGGGCAACTGGGCATGCCCGAACAGGATAGCCGGGATGGCACCATATTGCAGATTGACCTGAAACTGGCTTTGCGGCGCAAGGGATACGGTTAACAGGAACACGACGACATTTACGGCAATCAGGCCATATGTCACCCATGGGGTGATGGTTGTCGGGTTGTTATCCTTGATTGGCAGCATAGGTTATCGTCCGGTCCCGTGGCTTTCCCGTAAAAGGCAGGGAGTCACTGTGCAATCAGGCGACATGCGATCGTTCGCAGGTTTCAAGCGTGTTGCGCAAATATGTTCCCAACTGGCGGAATTCTTTTTTACGTGCGGAACTACGCCGCCAGACCAGTCCGATACGACGAACGGGGACCGGGTTCTGGAACGGAAGAATGGCAAGCGAGTCGGGTCGGCGCGCCTCCACCTCCAGCGACATTTCCGGAAGCAGGGTGGCACCGATACCGGCAACGACCATCTGAACCAGTGTCGACAGGCTGTTGGCTTGGAAATCGGCGGATTTGCTCCAGCCGGCTTTTTGACAGACTTCCAGTGCCTGATCGCGCAGACAATGACCGTCTTCAAGAAGCAGAAGCTTTTCATCCTTGATATCGGCGATATCGATTTTCTTTTTGCGTGTCAGCGGATTGTCGGGGCTGCAGGCAAAAACGAACCTGTCTTCGAACAGGTCCATTTCTTCGAGCCAGTTTTCCTCGATCGGCAGGGCGATCAGGGCAATGTCGAGTTTCCCGGCTGCAAGAAGTTCGACAAGCTTGGCTGTCTGGTCTTCGCGCAGGAAGGGCTGCAATTTCGGGAAACCGGATTTAAGGCGGTTCATTACATCGGGCAGAAGATAGGGGCCGATTGTCGGGATCACGCCAAAATTGATCGGGCCTGAAAGCGGTTCGGTTGCCGACTGCGCCATCATGGTCAGTTCATCAACTTCGTGCAGGATATTTCGCGCCCGCGAAACAACCTCGCGGCCAAGCGGGGTGATCAGGACCTGACGCTTGTTGCGTTCCACCAACTGGGCGCCAAGCAGGTTTTCAAGCTCGCTGATGGCAGCCGACAGGCTGGGTTGGGTGATAAAGCATGCCTCGGCAGCACGGCCAAAATGGCCGGTTTCCGACAATGCGACCAGATATTTGAGCTGCTTGATGCTGGGTTGGGCAGCCATAAATTTTTCCTATCGAACATCGAAATTAATTCTATTGGTCTTAGTTAGTTCATTTAACTACAAATCGCCAGCAAGGAGTGCATTATTGCACTTGCGAACAAAATTTGTACGGTCTGTCGGGGACCGTCTCTGGGATAAATTTGAACCAAGGTTAGGAGTAACCAAAATGCTTACAGTTGGCGATACGCTTCCAGAATTCAATCTTACCGGCGTTTCGGGCAAAGGTCCGGACAGCTTCGCACCGGTTACCGACAAGTCCTATGAAGGCAAATGGAAGATCCTGTTCTTCTGGCCGAAAGACTTCACCTTTGTTTGCCCGACCGAAATCGTTGGTTACGGTGAACTGAACGGTGACTTCGAAGACCGTGATGCGGTTCTGCTTGGTTGCTCGACCGATACCGATTTCGTCCATGCCGCATGGCGTACCCACCACGAAGACCTGGGCGACAGCCCGTTCGTCTGGCTTGCTGACGAGAAAAAAGAACTTTCGAACGCGCTTGGTGTTCTGGCGAAAGGCGAAGGCGTTGCATTGCGTGCGACCTTCATCATCGATCCGGACAACATCATCCGTCACGTTCAGGTCAACGACCTTTCGGTTGGTCGTAACCCGCAGGAAGCCCTGCGTATTCTTGATGCGCTGCAGACTGACGAACTCTGCCCGTGCAACTGGAACCAGGGTGAAGCAACCCTTTAAGGTTTTCCAGACCGATTTGGATCCGGGTTTTGGCCCGGATCCGCTTTCAGTCCATCGGTGAAATTAATCCACGTACCCGCAAGACTTGCGGTGTGCACGATGGCTGCGGGCATTTTTCAGTTTTGAATTTCATTCTTCAGTCAAAAGGGGATGCTTCAATGTCTTCCATTTCCGAAATCAAAGACGTCATGCCGGATTATGCCAAGGATCTGAAGCTGAACCTTAGCAGTCTTGCCAACAACCCTGGCATGACCGATCAGCAGGTTTACGGCACCGCGCTTGCGTGCGCCTATGCATCGCGGAACGCGAAGCTTTTGAAAGCCGTTGCCGCCGAAGCCAAAACCAAGCTGAGCGACGAGGCATTCGAAGCGGCCAAAGGGGCGGCTGCGATCATGGGTATGAACAATATCTATTATCGTTTCATGCATCTGGTGTCCGAGCCGGAATATGCCACCATGCCAGCACGCCTGCGTATGAACATCATTGGTAAACCGGGCATTGATAAAGCCGATTTCGAGCTGTTCTCGCTTGCAGTTTCGGCAATCAATGGCTGCGGCATGTGCATCGACAGCCACGAGAAAGTTTTGAAAACTGCCGGTATCAAAAAAGAAACCGTTCAGAATGCGGTGCGTATTGCATCCGTCATTCATGCGGTTGCAGTTGTTCTTGATGCCGAGGACGCGCTGGCCGAATAAGACCAAACCGACTGTCTTGTCGGACTAAGTATTGGAAAAGCCCCGCCTGCCAAACGCAGCGGGGCTTTTTTTGTGAGTCAGGCAGTCACCGGTTCGATCTGACGAAGCAGCTTTTGGCTGGCTTCGATGATCAGATCCGGCTGATCGAAATGCGGGATATGGCCGCAGTCCGTAAGGATCATTTTGGTCGCATTTCCGCTGACCTTGTCGCAGATGATATGAACCTGTTCGTCGCTGCCGAACTGGTCGTCATTTCCCTGAATGACCAGAAGCGGGCAGGTGATGCTGGGCAGTTCGTCAATCATCTGCCAGTCGCGAAACGCCGGTTGGCGCCATGTATCGACCCATGCACGAAATACCGCATCGGTCTGGAAGAAATGATGCCGTTCGAGTTTTGATTTCCAGTCGGTGTTGGCGTAGATCGATGCGGCTTCGTTGATCCCGGCAACCGTGACGTCCTCGACAAAAACATGCGCGGCTTCGCTGATGACTGCGCGGATATTGTTTGGGAACCGGGCGGCATATTTAA
This sequence comes from Thalassospira lucentensis, assembly GCF_001613805.1. Taxonomy (GTDB): domain Bacteria; phylum Pseudomonadota; class Alphaproteobacteria; order Rhodospirillales; family Thalassospiraceae; genus Thalassospira; species Thalassospira lucentensis_A. The sequence goes on along the minus strand of NZ_LPVY01000002.1, from coordinate 122,416 downwards.
GCGCGATGGTCGCACCGTCGCTATGGCCAAACAGGATCGGGCGATCTAGGCCAAGTCCACTGATCAGTCCGTGCAGATAGATATCGGTTTCCGTGTTGTGGAAATCGACAGGGCGGGGGATGTCGTCCGGGCCGTGCGGGTCGGATTTGCCGTGCCCACGCCGTTCATAGACAATCACCGGATGGCCGGTTGCAGTGGCTAGTCTGGCCGGGAAATCGCGCCACATGCGGATGGTGCCGAGTGCCTCGTGCAGGAACAGGATCGTTGGCGCATCGGGCCTGACATTGGTTGGTATGATCCGCTGACAGGACAGGCTGATGCCGTCCACGGTAACGTAGAAATTCTCGTTTTGCATGATATGTCCGATTTATCGGTAATTCAGTGCGTAAATGTTGAATTGGATAATGGACAAAAAAACAGGGCCCGGCAAGTGCCGGGCCCCAACGAATTTTCCGTGATCGAAAAACCGGCTTATTTCAGCGCAGCACAGGCACGTTTAATGCGCGCGCATGCTTCGGTCAGTGCTTCGGTCGAGGTGGCATAGGAAATGCGGAAATACGGTGCAAGACCGAATGCCGAACCCTGAACCGCGGCAACACCCTCGGCCTCGAGAAGGTAGGTCACGAAATCGGTATCGGTTTCGATCACTTTGCCGTCCGGAGTTTTCTTGCCAATCGTGCCTGCGCAGGACGGATAGACGTAAAACGCGCCTTCCGGCTTTTTGCAGGAGAGACCTTCGCATTCATTCATGGCCTTAACGACCAGATCGCGACGTTCCTTGAACACTTCGGCGCGTTCTTTCAGGAAGTCCTGCGGGCCGTTTAGGGCTTCGACCGATGCGGCCTGGCTGATCGAGGAGGTATGCGTGCTGGACTGCGACTGAACCTTGTTGATCGCCTTGATCAGTTCAACCGGGCCCGCAGCATAACCAAGACGCCAGCCGGTCATGGCATAGGATTTCGACACACCGTTACAGGTCAGGGTACGCGATTTCAGTTTCGGTTCGATCTGCGCGATGGTGGTGAATTCGAAACCGTCATAGACGAGATGTTCGTACATGTCGTCCGACATGACCCAGACATTTTCATGTTTTAGCAGAACATCGGCAATCGCGCGCAGTTCGGCACGTGAATAGGCCGCACCGGTCGGGTTTGACGGCGAGTTCAGAACAACCCATTTGGTTTTCGGCGTGATCGCGGCTTCGAGTTCGGCGGCGGTGATTTTGAAGTCGTTTTCTTCCTGGCATTCAACAACAACCGGAACGCCTTCGGCCATCAGGGTCATATCCGGATAGGACACCCAGTACGGTGCCGGAATGATGACTTCGTCACCCGGGTTCAGCGTTGCGAACAGCGCGTTGAAAAGCGTCTGTTTGCCACCGCAACCGACGGTGATTTCGTCGATAGTGTATTCCAGGTCATTTTCACGTTTGAACTTCGCGACAATCGCCTTGCGCAGTTCCGGAGTACCAGCGACCGGAGTATATTTGGTCTTGCCAGCATCAAGGGCTGCTTTGGCGGCGTCTTTGATGTTGTCGGGGGTATCGAAATCCGGCTCGCCTGCGCCAAGGCCGATCACATCAACGCCGGCAGCCTTGAGTTCGGCAGCCTTGGTGGTGACAGCAATGGTAGGAGAGGGCTTGATACGGCTCAAACGGTCGGCAATAAACGCCATTGGTCTGTTTCCCTGGAATGAAATGAAATAGAAAGAATCGCTTTCTTTCGGTTCGGACCCTACGCCCGTGTTTAAAGCAATTCAAGGCAGTTTCGCGCCTTTTGCGGGTTCTTTGGGATGAAAACGGCCCATCATGGCATCCGATCCGAAAGTCATGACGTTTTAACGCGATGGTTCGATGCCTGTTCCGGCGTTTTTTGTCCTGACGTCTCCTGACAACTACTGACAGCAGTTGTCAGGGCCAGGGGTTGCGATGTTGTCGCGGTGGCCTATAACTATGGTCATGTCCAAAAAGGGATCAGTCCGATGAATGCGCCGATGTATGGCTTACCTGAATTCTTGCTGAAACGTCGTCCACCGGTTGCGGGATCGCACGAATTCAAACTGGTGACCGATTATGAGCCCGCAGGTGATCAGCCAAAGGCGATTGCCGAGCTGATGGACGGGATCAATAGCGAAGAACGCGATCAGGTGTTGCTGGGTGTGACCGGGTCGGGCAAGACCTTTACCATGGCCAACATTATTGCCAAAACGCAGCGCCCCGCCCTTGTTCTTGCGCCGAACAAGACGCTGGCGGCACAGCTTTATTCAGAGATGAAGGCGTTCTTCCCGGAAAACGCGGTAGAGTATTTCGTATCCTATTACGACTATTACCAGCCCGAAGCCTATATCCCACGCTCGGACACCTATATCGAAAAAGACAGTTCGATCAACGAACAGATCGACCGGATGCGCCATGCGGCGACGCGTGCGATCCTTGAACGCAACGACTGTATCATCGTGGCATCTGTTTCCTGCATCTACGGTATCGGTGCGGTTGAAACCTATCTTGAGATGACACAGCGGATTGCGGTGGGTGATGAGGTTGATCGCAACCTGATCATGAAGCGGCTGGTCGAGTTGCAATATACCCGCAACGACGCCGCATTCTCGCGCGGGACATTCAGGGTGCGCGGGGATGTTCTGGAAATCTTTCCGGCCCACGCCGAGGATCGCGCATGGCGTGTTTCAATGTTTGGTGACGAGGTCGAGGAACTGGCGGAATTTGATCCGCTGACCGGGCATAAGTTTGCCACCATGGACTCGGTCACTGTCTATGCCAATTCGCACCATGTCACGCCTCGTCCGACATTGGTACAGGCGATGGCCGGCATCAAACAGGAACTGAAAGACCGGCTTGCGCAGTTCCAACAGGAAGGCAAACTTCTGGCAGCCGAGCGGATCGAACAGCGCACGATGTTCGATCTGGAAATGATGGAAACCGTGGGCCACTGCAAGGGGATTGAAAACTATTCCCGCTGGCTTTCGGGACGTAATCCCGGCGAGCCGCCGCCGACATTGTTTGAATATCTGCCGGAAAATGCGTTGCTGTTTGTTGATGAAAGTCACGTTGCCGTGCCGCAGATCGGTGGCATGTTCAGGGGCGACTATAATCGCAAATTCACCCTGGCCGAACATGGCTTCCGCCTGCCGAGTTGCGTGGATAACCGTCCACTGAAATTCGAGGAATGGGAAGCCATGCGCCCGCAAAGCGTGTTTGTATCGGCAACGCCGGGCAACTGGGAAATGGAACGCACCGGCGGTGTGTTTGCCGAACAGGTCATCCGCCCGACCGGCCTGATTGACCCGGTTTGTATTATCCGCCCGGTTGAAACGCAGGTCGATGACCTGTTGGCGGAGGCAAAGGAATGTGCGGCGAAGGGGCAGCGTGTTCTGGTTACGACGCTGACAAAGCGCATGGCCGAGGATTTGACCGAGTATCTCCATGAACATGGTGTGCGGGTCCGGTATCTGCATTCGGATATCGATACGCTTGAACGCATCGAGATCATTCGCGATCTTCGGCTTGGCGTGTTTGATGTTCTGGTTGGCATCAACCTTCTGCGTGAAGGCTTGGACATCCCGGAATGTGCGCTTGTTGCGATTCTGGATGCGGACAAGGAAGGTTTCCTTCGGTCGAAAACATCACTGGTGCAGACCATAGGGCGCGCGGCGCGTAACATTGATGGCCGGGTTTTGCTTTATGCCGACAAGATGACCGACAGTCTGGAATATGCGATTGGCGAAACCAACCGCCGCCGCGAAAAACAGATTGCCTATAACGAAGCCAATGGCATCACGCCAGAATCGGTGCGCAGCAAAATCCGCGATGTTCTGGAAAGCGTTGCCGAGCATGATTACGTCACGGTCGATACCGGTGTTTCTGGCGATATTCTGATCGGGCACAATCTGCGTGCGCATATCGAAGACCTTGAAAAACGCATGCGTGAAGCCGCTGGAAACCTTGAATTCGAGGAAGCAGCCCGCCTGCGTGACGAGATCAAGCGCCTTGAAGATCAGGAACTTGGCCTTGCCGATGCCGGGCCGATGGCACGCAGCATTGGAACCATCGGGCCGGGATCGAAATCGGCCAACAAGCCGAAATACAAAGGCCGTCGGCGCAGCGGCCCCTGATTTGCTGTAATATTGATTAACGAAAACAAGGCCCGGAACACTCGCAGGTTTCGGGCCTTGTTGGTTTTTCCGAGTGGGTGGGAAGGACAATTACATAAACAGCTTTTCGTCTTCCATGCCCTTGTAAAGATCGGCAACATACTGGCCATAGCCATTGTAAATCTGTGTCGGGACTTCATCACCCGTGGTCAGCAGGCGTTCCTGTGCCTGGCTCCAGCGGGGATGCGGAACTTTGGGGTTCACATTGGCCCAAAAGCCGTATTCGCCGTCATTAAGCTGTTCCCAGAAACTGACCGGGCGTTTGTCGGTAAAGGTAAAGCGGACAATCGATTTGACGTTCTTGAAACCGTATTTCCACGGGGTAACCAGACGCAGCGGTGCGCCGTTCTGTTTTGGAAGCGGTTCGCCGTATATGCCGGTTGCGATCATCGCAAGTTCGTTTGTGGCCTCTTCAATTGTCAGGCCTTCGATATAGGGCCATGGATACCAGAACTGCCGCAGGCCCGGCATGGTATCCTTTTGTTCGGCAGTTTGCATTTCGATGTATTTTGCGCCTGAAAGCGGTTTGGCATAATCAACCAGTGCCTTCATCGGGAAACCGGTCCAGGGCACGGTCATCGCCCAGGCTTCGACGCAGCGGAAGCGATAAACGCGTTCTTCCAGCGGCATTTTGCGCACCAGATCATCAAAATCGATTTCAATCGGTTTTTCGACCATGCCGTCGATCTTGACTGTCCATGGGCGGATTTTCATCGCCTGGGCCGCGTCGGAAATGAATTTGTGCGATCCGAATTCATAGAAGTTGTTATAGGTCAGCGCCTTGGATTTATCGGTAATGGCGCGATCAACGACATAGGCCGGATTGCGCATCGCCGGATAAAGATCGGCGGTTGGATCGGATCCTTGTGCAAGGGCGCGACCGATCGGCAGGCTGGTTGCCGCCGCGCCGATCGATCCTGCGGCAATGCCTTTCAGGAACTGGCGACGGTTCTTGTAAATGGATTGCGGGGTTGCATCGCGTTCGGCGATTTCCCAACCCTTCTTGCGGCGTATCAGCATCTAACCCTCCAATCTGGCGTATTCCCAATGTCTAAGGAAAAGGTGCTTCGGGCAAGTAACGCCTCGGTGAGGGGGCAGTGAAGCCGGAAATGTGTCCGAAACGCCCATTGGTGCGCTTTGTTCTGCATACGATAGAAAAATCGCAACGGATTGATCGTGCCAGATGATCGGTTGCAGGGTATTGTGATCATAAATCAAACGATCCGGCTGACAGGAACGACGATGCAGTTGCTATTTGGGGAACGAAAACGTGTTTGAATTCAAGGATATCGAGATTTTACAGGACATCGTGAAGGCAGGCGGCTTTCGGGCCGCAGCCCAGAAATACGATCTGTCCCAGTCGGCAATTTCGTCGCGGGTTTCCGCACTTGAGAAAAAGCTGGGTATCATGCTGTTTGATCGATCCAACCGGCAGGTGCGTTTGACGGCGGCTGGTCTTCGGTTTCTTGAAGAGGCGCAGCGTTTATCGCGTGCACGCGACCGTATCTGGCAGGAATTGACCCATCCGGGGGAGCTGAGTGGCACGGTTCGTATTGGTGTTGCTGAAACCATCGTTCATACGATCCTGACCGATATGTTGAACAAGCTGAAAGACGATTACCCAAAGGTGCGTTTCGAATTGTCGGTAGATACATCCGGCCAACTGGCAATGACCATGGCTGATGATGCGCTTGACGTTGCGATCATGTTGCGGGAATCGGTGCCGCAAGGGGCAGTGGCGGCCGCCCTTAAGCCAGTTCAACTGGGCTGGTATTGCACCGGATCGATGGAGTTGCCCGATCATCCGATGTCGCTGGCGGAGCTTGCCGAGCATGCAATTGTCACCTTCCCGAAGGGAACACCCCCGTTTCGCGAGGTCGAAAGCATCTTTTCCGCGCCCGATATTTCGCCGCCGGCATTACATGGATCGGCATCACTTTCGACCGTAAAACATCTTGTCGGTGGAGGTTTCGGGATCGGTGTTCTGCCATCCCTGATGGTCACAAATTCCGTTTGGGATGAACATATTAAGGCAATCCCGGTGCAGGAAGAAGCCCGGCTGACCGACCTTCATTTTGTGATCAGTTATTACCCGGAACGCAATCACGAAATAGGCGAGGCGGTGATTGAGGCGGCCAGATTGTTCGATCAAATTGATCGTTAAAATAGATCATAAATTGACTAAAATGATTTCTTGACAAGATCGGTCGAGTTTCTCAAGCTTGTTGCGAGGCTGAGAACAGGACCGAATAAATGAACGCGACAAAAAGCGCATCTTGTTCCCCGACGACCGTTTCGGAATCTGTATCGACGATATCGCCGCTGGCTTTGCGCCGCGCAATCCGTTCCGGAAAACATCGGGGCACCACCACCGGCTATGCATCCGGGTATCTGCAGGGGAATCTTGCCATTCTCCCGGCAAGCTATGCCGACGAGTTCCTTAAATTTTGTGCCAAAAACCCGAAATCATGTCCGTTGATCGGCATGTCCGAACCGGGTTCGCCGTATATTCCGGAACTTGGCGCCGATCTTGACATCCGCACCGATCTGCCGGGCTATCGTGTGTTTCGTGGCACGACTGATTTTGACAGTGTTTCCGATCTGAACGCCATCTGGCGCGATGATCTGGTGACCTTTGTTCTCGGTTGTTCATTTTCGTTCGAGGCGGCGATTACCCGCAGTGGTGTGCCGCTGCGTCATATGGACGCCAATCGGAACGTTCCGATGTATGTGACCAATATTGCGACCACCCCGGCTGGGCGTTTCCATGGCCCGCTGGTGGTTTCGATGCGGTCCTTCAAACCATCCGATGCCATTCGTGCCATTTTGTATTCCGATCGTTATCGCCTGGCGCATGGCGCGCCGGTTCATATTGGCGATCCGGCCAGCATTGGCATTACCGATCTCATGAAGCCGGACTTCGGCGACGAACCTGTCGTGGACGAGGGGGATATCCCGGTTTTCTGGGCCTGTGGCGTTACGCCGCAAATGGCGATCCGCAATGTTTTGCCGGACCTTGCCATCACGCATGAACCCGGTCTGATGCTGGTGACGGATGTCCTGGCAGAAGCCGCGGAATTTTCACTGCAGACAAAGACCGCCTGAAATCACAAATAAAACCTAGCTATCAGAGAGGACCATCTCATGAAAAAGACAGTATCATCGTTACTTGCCGTTTCTGCCCTTGGTGCGGGCATGATGGCAACCCCTGCCTTTGCCGAAGACCTTTCGGTTGTCGGCAGCTGGAGCAGCCTGCCGCTGAACAAGCAGTTTGAAACACCGTTCTGGACCGAAGAACTGCCCGCCGCATCAAACGGAGACATCAATGTCCAGATGACCACGCATGACCAGATGGGTATCGGTGGCGGTGACGTTTTCCGTATTCTGAATGATGGCGTTTTCGATGTTGGCATGACGGTTGCCGATTATGCGGTTGGCGATGCCCCGGAACTTGAAGGCCTTGATGTACCGCTGGTTGCCAACACCGCGGAAGAAGCAAAGGCGATGGTTGAAGCCGCCCGCCCGATGGTCGAGGATATTTTCAAGGAACGCTTCAATTCCAAGGTTCTTGCAATTGCGCCATACCCGCCGCAGGTCGTTTTCTGCAAAGGTGATGTGACCTCGCTTGAAGACCTTAAAGGTAAAAAGGTTCGTGGTTCGGGTCGCATGACCACCAAGTTCCTTGAGGCGCTGGGTGCCAACGGCGTCAATGTTGCGTTTTCCGAAGTACCGGGCGCGCTTGAACGTGGTGTGATTGATTGTGCCGTTACCGGTGCCGGTTCGGGATACAGTGCGGGTTGGTGGGAAGTTTCCGACCACCTGATGACCATTCCGCTTGGCGGCTGGGATCCGGTTGTAACGGCGATGAATTTTGACAAGTGGAATAGCCTGTCGCCGGAAATGCAGAAACTGATTACCGACGAAGTCAATTCCAAGTTCGAAGCCCCGGCCTGGGCCGCAGCCGCAGGTGCGCTTGAAGCCGATATCGCGTGTCTGACCGGTAATGGAACCTGCCCGGCAGGGAACCCGGCGAATATGACCCTGGTTGAGGCATCTGATGCCGATCTTGCCAAGGCCAAGGAAATCCTGACCACTGTTGTTTTGCCGGAATGGGCCGAACGCGCCGGTGCGGACTGGGTTAAACGCTGGAACGATACAGTTGGCAAAACTGTCGGTGTTGCCGTACCTCTGAGCTAAGCAGAAAACCAGCCGGAGGAGGCCGCAACCGTGACTACCTCATTGATTGCGGCCATCCGCCGCATTAACCGCATGATCGCGCTGCTTGTCGGACTTGTTCTGACAGGCTGCGTGATCCTGATCATCGCAGATATTCTTTTGCGTGAAGTCGGCATTTCCTTTGGGGGGGCTGATGAAATATCGGGCTATGTGATGGCCGGCGTTGCCAGTTGGGGCATGTCCTATGCCCTGACGGAACTGGCGCATGTCCGTATTGACCTTATCCGTTTGCGTCTGCGCCAGCGCGGCAAGGCGATGCTTGATCTTCTTGCGATCATCGCCCTTGCCGCAACGTCGATTGTTATTGCCGTGCAAAGCTGGCCGGTTCTGCAAAAGACGATTGAACGCGGATCACGCGCCAATACTCCACTTGAAACACCATTATGGATACCGCAATCAATCTGGCTCTCCGGCTGGATATGGTTTGCCGTGTGCTCAAGTGTTCTGGTCATCCTGACATTGTCGCTTCTGGTCAAGCGTAACCTTGAGCAGGCCGATGCGCTGGTGGGTGCCCGCTCCGAACTGGAGTTGGAAGCATGATCTTTACCGTTACCGCATCGCTTCTGGGGCTTTTGGCCCTGTCCATTCCAGTCGGGATTGTTCTGTTCCTGCTGGGGTTTGGGGTTGATCAGCTGTTTTCGCCGTTCCCGCTTTTGCGCGGACTGGGGCAGGTGGTCTGGTCATCGTCGAATTCATCGACCCTGATCGCCATTCCGTTCTTTGTGCTGCTGGGGGAAATTTTGGTGCGCGGGGGCATTGCCGAACGCACCTATGAAGCCCTTGATAAATGGTTTTCATGGCTTCCGGGCGGGTTGATTCACGCCAATATCGGCACGGCAACGATGTTTTCGGCAACGTCGGGGTCGTCTGTTGCGACGGCGGCGACGGTGGCAACCGTTGCCATGCCGCAAGCCGAAAAGCTTGGATATGATCCCAAACTGTTTTCCGGTGCGATTGCCGCGGGCGGGACGCTTGGCATCATGATCCCGCCATCTATCAACCTGATCGTCTATGGCTTCCTGACCGAAACATCAATCCCGCGTCTTTTCCTGGCCGGATTGATCCCGGGGCTTCTGATGGCGGTGGCCTTCATGATGGTTACGGCGATCCTGTGCAAGATCAAGCCAACCCTTGGCGGTACAAGCCGTTCATTCACCTGGTCGGAACGCATCGGCAGCCTGAAGCATCTTTTGCCGATTTTGGTTCTGTTCCTTGTAGTGATCGGGTCGATCTATGCCGGTTGGGCAACCCCGACAGAATCGGCTGCCGTCGGGGTGGCAATTGCGATGCTGATTGCGGCATTCAATCGCGGTGTTTCGCGCGAAATGATGGAAAGATGCCTGTATGGCACGGTCCGGATCACCGCGATGATCATGCTGGTGATTATCGGTGCCTATTTCCTGAACTTTACCCTGACCGCCGCAGGCATGGGACGGGAACTTAAAGACCTTCTGACCGGTTTGAACCTGTCACCGATGGGCACATTGATGGTCGTGATCCTGCTTTACATCGTGCTTGGTTTCTTCATTGAAACCCTGTCGCTGATGGTGGCAACCATTCCGATCATTGTGCCGATCATGACCGGCATGGGGTTTGACAAGGTATGGTTTGGCATTCTTTTGATTGTTCTTATCGAGATGGCCCTGATCACTCCGCCTGTCGGACTTAACCTTTACGTCGTGCAGGGCGCACGCAAATCGGGCCGATTGTCCGAAGTGATGCTGGGCACCATCCCGTTTGTTCTGGTGATGCTTGCCATGATCGCCCTGCTTGTCGCGATGCCATCCGTCGCCCTGTTCCTGCCCGACATCCTTTGATCCGGTCGGGATAAACACGCGCGACAACACGCATCATGACTTGATCTTTTGTGCCTTCGGGGCGGACCGGGAAACCGGTCCGCAACCGCCCAATGCGCGCAAAATTCGTAAAAATTAGAATTGGGATAGAGCAAATGCAGATGAATTTTACCCTTGATGGCAATGAAGTCAGCTTTGAAATCGATCATTGCACGGTTGCCGGATGGACCGGCCGCGATGCCAAAGCGATCCAGCATCACATTGACGAACTGGCCGCCATCGGGGTCAAGCCACCATCGACCGTGCCGCTTTATTACCGCACATCGTTTGGCATGCTGACCCAGTCCCCGCTGATTGAGGTGGTTGGCAAAGGCACCTCAGGCGAGGTCGAGCCGCTGGTGATTTCAAAGGACGGTGTTTTGTATCTTGGACTGGCATCCGATCATACCGACCGGGAACTTGAAGCCCATTCGGTTGCACTGTCAAAGCAGATTTGTGCCAAGCCGGTTGCTGATGCGATCTGGAAATTTGACGATGTTGCCGATCATCTGGAACAGATCGAACTGAAATCCTGGATCCGTGAAGACGACAGTGATGAATGGGTTCCCTATCAGGAAGGCACGATTGCATCGATCCGTCCGCTTTCCGATCTGATCGAAGGGGCGGGGCTTAAGGCGGCAGGTGCCAATGGTAAGGCGGCTGCGATGCTGTGCGGAACTTTTGGTGCGAAGGGCGGGGTGCGTCCGGCACGTTCGTTTAAAATGACAATGCATGATCCGGTGCGGGGGCTGAGCATTACACACAGCTATGACATTGTTGAACTGCCTGAAATCGCCTAGGCTCGGTTTCAGAAAATTTCCATAACAATCAGAACGTGACGGAGGCAGCCCGATGGGCGCGATCATCGACAAGGCTAAGGCAGCGATTGATAAGGTAGATCAACTGGGTGATTTGGCAGCCAGGATTTTCACCGAGTTTGACCGCGACCGCATTTTGCGTGATGCCGACGCGGCCGAGGAACGCGTGGCGCAATCGGCAACGGCCCTGCCGTTGGCCGGTATGCTGGTTTCGGTAAAGGACCTTTATGACGAGGCCGGTGTTACCACCACGGCCGCATCAAAATTGTTGCAGGGGCGTCCGGCAGCAACGCGGGATTGCGAAGTCATCGCGCGCATCAAGGCCGCCGGTGCGGTGCCGTTTGGTCGTACAGCACTTAGCGAATTTGCCTATTCCGGTGTTGGGCTTAACCCGCATTACGGTACGCCGGGCAATGTGTTTGACCCCGAAGGCATTCCGGGCGGCTCGACATCGGGCGGTGCATTGACGGTTGCACTTGGTCTGGCCGATATCGCACTTGGCACCGATACCGGAGGATCGGTTCGCATTCCGTCGGCGATCAACGGGCTTTATGGCTATAAGCCCAGTCGTTTGTGGATGTCGGGCGAAGGCATTCATCCGTTGGCCAAAAGTTTTGACACGGCGGGGCCGCTTGCCGGTGATCTGCAAACCGCGATTACCGCGTTTGAAGTCATGGCGGGCAAAACCGTTCCGGCCCAGGATGGCAAACCCGCCCCGATCAAAATCGGTGTTCCGGCCCATGCCTTTGTGAATGACCTTGATGACCGGGTGCGGGAGGATTTTGATGCGGTTTGCAAAAAGCTGACTGACGCTGGCCATCAGTTGACCGAGATTGATCTGGGCTTTTTGGCCGAAAATGCGGTGATCAATAAAATCCTTGTCGCGGCAGAAGCGCACAAAATCTATTCACAGGATTTCAAGGCGCTTGAAACCTGTGGCGATCCGCGTGTGCTTAACCGGATGCGTTTTGCTGATACCCTCAGTGCGGCAGACCTGATTGATGCCTATGCCAAGCGAACCGACGTGATTGCGATGTTCAGTTCGGCCATGGCGGATGTCGATGTGATGATTTCACCGACATTGCCAATGATGGCACCCAAGATCGCCGAAGTCGAAGCCGACTTTGACCGTTTGAATGCGATGATGTTGCGCAACACATCCTATCTGAACCTTTCGGATGCCTGCGCCATTTCAATCCCGGTTCCGGCTGGTGAGGGCGTTGCCCCGGGGGCATTGATGATTGCGGCACCGCACGGGCACGACTTTGCCGTCCTGCATGCGGCGCGCCGGATTGATCCTTTGCTGCGTGGATAGTGTTCGGTTGGCTTCACCGGATATGAAAAAGGCCCGGATGGATTTCCGGGCCTTTGTTTTGAACACGACGTTCTCGTCTTAGCTTTCCAGCAGGGAGCGCAACATCCATGCGGTTTTTTCGTGGACCTGAATGCGTGCGGTCAGGAGGTCGGCGGTGGCGTCATCGTCTGACGAGTCACAGATCGGATAAAGCGAACGCGCGGTCTTGATCACGGTTTCATGGCCTTCGACCAGTTGTGTGATCATGTCCTTGGCGGCAGGCACACCGGTTTCTTCCGGGATCGACGAGAGTTTGGCATAAGCCGAAAAACTGCCCGGGGCAAACGCGCCCAGCGAACGAATACGTTCGGCAACTTCGTCAATCGCCATGGCCAGTTCGGTATATTGTTCTTCGAACATGGTGTGCAGCGTCTGGAACATCGGCCCGGTCACGTTCCAATGGAAGTTATGGGTTTTGAGATACAGCGCATAAGAATCTGCCAGAACGCGGCCAAGGCCGTCGGCGATCGCAGTGCGGTTGGTTTCATTGATTCCGATATCAATCTGCATGTTTTCACTCCGGTAAAAGGGGCACATGCCCGAAGGTTAGCTCTTTGTTTGCACAGAGTATCAACGATTGGAAAACTTTACGCCAATCAATAGTTTAATGATTAGCGATAGATCAATTCTATTACTTTCTATGTGGTTTTTGTCGCGCAGTTACGATCATGTCGGCCTGCTTGCCCGCAAGTTCCTGCATGTGCGAGAAACTCCGCGTGAAAAAGCCCGTTCCCTGTGTCAGTGATCGTAGCTCCATCACCATATCGCCGGTTTCGGATGCGGGCATTTGGACATCAATTTCGTCCCATCCCTGCCAGCCATCCTTGGCACTGAAACCAAGGATCTGACCGCGCCGGGTGCTTACCAGCCGCTGGGCCTTGGATGTGAATTCCGACGGGATCGAAATCGCGTATCTTTCGATGGGTTCAAGCAGAACCGACTGCCCTTCCTTAAGCGCATCGGCGATGGCAATGCGACCGGCCATCTGAAATGCCTGATCGGAACTGTCAACCGCGTGATAGGACCCGTCAACCAGTTCGACCGCGATATCAACCACCGGAAAACCAAGCGGTCCGGAACGCATGGCATCGCGCACCCCCTTTTCGACAGCGGGGATATATTGCCGGGGAATGGCACCGCCGACGATCCGTTCATTGAATGAAAAACCTTCGCCGCGTCCAAGGGGTTTCAGTTCGATCTGGGCATCGCCAAATTGCCCATGTCCGCCAGTCTGCTTTTTATAGCGACCCCGCGCCTGTGCCGGCTTGCGCACGGTTTCCTGATAGGCGGTTTCAACCGGTCTGGTTTCGATTTCAAGGTGATAGCGGGTGCGAAGCTGGGCCAGTGCGACCTGAAGGTGAATATCGCCATGGCCCCGCAATACAAGTTGCCCCGTATCGTCGCTATGAACGAACGACAGAGATCTGTCCTGTTCGCACAGATGGCGCAATGCTTCGGTCAGTTTGACGTCATCACCGGGCTTGGTAACTTCCAGTCCGGTTTCATAAAGCGGGGGCAGGGGATCTGGCCAAAGACTATCCATCTCGCCATCGGCTGTGCACAGCGAACCGGTGCGCAGATGATCAATTCGCGGCAGGCCGACGATACTGCCAAATGTACCGATATCGAGCTTTTCGTGCTTGTCGCCAAATACCTGACACATGCCTGCGATCTTGTCGCGACCAAGTGTGTCGCCGTTCTTTACCTGCCCCGAAAGGACCCGCCCATAACAAAACCGCCCCGCATGGGGCAGATGAACGGTTTTGAAAATCTGGACAGCCGTAACCTCGCCTTGCGGTTCAACGCCCAGACGATGAGCGCTCACATCGGCATTCGGCGCTTCGTGACGCAATGCCTTTAACAATCGAATGATGCCGTGGTCATGTTCGGCTGACCCGAAGAACACCGGAACGATCAAATCCTTGGCCAGATCACGTTCAAGATTGTCATAGATCGTTTCTCTTGCCGGTGTCTGATCTTCAAGGATTTGTTCAAGAAGATTGTCGTCAAAATCGGCAAGTGCTTCGAGCAATCCATCCCGGACCTCGGCTTCGCGTTCTTTGGCGTTGGCGGGCAGAGTGATCAGTTTTGAAGGTTGTCCTTCCAGATATTGATAGGCCCGTTCGGAAACGACATCGACGAAACCGGTTATCGTATCGTCCGGCCCCTTGCCGTCGCGGATCGGAATTTCACGGAGCACAAGCGGACGCTCCGAGATTGATTGCAGCGCATCAAGGCTATCGCGCAGGCGAATGCCGCTATGATCGGTTTTATTGATGAAAATCAGATGCGGAATACGGTTGCGATCCAGAAATTTCAGGATCGGTGCGGCGATCATGGCGCGTGTCGGGTCGGGTTCTACAACCACGATGGCAACATCGCATATCATCGCGGCTTCACGGGAATCCTGTGCAAAATCAACCGAGCCGGGGCAATCGATAAAATGCCATTCCTCGTCAAGATACCGGGTTTGGGCAACCGTCATTTCGGTGCTCATTTGCCGTTCGCGTGCCTCGGCTGTTGCATCGCCGATTGTCGTGCCATCACGAACGGACCCCTTGCGATGTACTCGACCTGTCGCGGCAAGAAGGCTTTCAAACAGGCTGGTCTTGCCACTGGAATAGGGGCCGATTAACGCGGCACATCGCGGAACGTGACGGGGGCTAGCGAGGGGATTTGTGGTGTCTGCTTTGTCTTTTGGGTCTTTGGACGGGGGCATGGACATCTCCTTGATGCATCATGGGACGCATGGGGCCGGCCCGCGCATGGAGATCTGTATTATCCCGCCTAAATAAGCGGTTTGCCAATTCCATGTGCTTTCTGCAAATGATGCAGCCGGTCAGGACGTTGCGCGCGCCCGGTTTTTCCGGGTCTGTGTGGTGCGGGTGTCCGGTCTGCGTTGGCACAGAAGGCAACAGGGTACGGGTGCCGGAAGGGAATGCAATTGCATGCGTCATTCCGGATTGGCGTGTTTCTGCCAATGCGGAGCCGGACAATCTTCAGGATAGATCATTATTGGCAATATCGCTATCAAGGGTTTGCGGGTTCATATGCCCCTTTTTGACCATAATTCGCCCTCAAATGGCCCTATGCGACCTGTTTTCCTGCCCTATTCAGAAGGCAGATTAGGCATTGTCAGTCGAGGCAACGGCCAGAACCTTCTGTCCCCCCTCAAACGTCTTCTGGCCCGTTCTTTCATCTTCCCCCGAAGAAAGAACAATCCCAGGCCCCGGCTGATCGGTCTCCCCAAGACCATGAAGACCCCGAAAATGGGGCGGGTAAATCCCGCCCCTTCTTTTTTCCCCAATCGGGAACGGCTTTTCGCGGTTACAGTTCCAAACTTTATTTCGCCCCAATTTGCCCCTGAATGGTCATTACCGGCCGGTTTTTACGCCCCAATTCAAGGGCATATTCACAATTGTCAGATGCGGAAACGCCGGTGAAGCGCCCCTCCCTCGCTACTCACCGGGACCTTTAAAATCACTGTCCCCCGCAGTGATCTGCACCCCAAGGTCAAGGCACCGTATCTGACCGGTCTCCCCAAGACCATCTGTCCCCAAAAAGCGTGGGGCGGGCAAATCGCCCGCCGCGCGCTTTTTCTTTGTGGGGATGGCAAAGGCGATAAGCTCATCTGCCTAGAGGCTGAAGATCGGCGTTGGCGTTTCACGCCCGCGCACGGTGACCTCGCCGCGTGCCTGCCATGCGAACTCTTCCTGGCAGGACTTCACCGTATCCTCGGTTGCAAGGATGTAGCTTCCATATTGTTTGTTAAGCTGTTCAAGTCGGGCGGCGATATTGACGTTGTCGCCATGGACGGTGAAGGTCAGCTGGCTTTCCGAGCCAATCGCACCAATCACGATATCCCCGGTATTGATGCCGCATCGGGTTCTAAGCTTTCCACCATGACAGAACGTGGTGTCGGCACAGAGCCGTGTGATATCAATTGCAGTGCGGACGGCGTTCAGCGCGTGATCGGGATCAGGTTTGACGGCGTTGAAGGTAATCAGCATGGCATCCCCCTGAAACTGGGTGATGACGCCGCCGTGTTTGTTGATCACGTTGCTGGTTGCTGCGAAATATTCATTGAGCATTGCGGCAAGTTCCTGCGGGCTCAGCTTTTCGGAAACGCCAGAAAACCCTTCGATATCGGTGAACATGATGGTGGCTTTGGCGGCTTCGCCGTCGCCGGGTTTGATTTGCTGGTTTGCGTGGGTAATGCGGGCCGCGACCTCGGGCGAGATAAAGCGCGACAGCTCGCTTGCCGCGATTTCATCGGTGACGGCGCGGGTAAAGGATCGTTGTGCGCGTGAAACCGCAATCGCCAGCACGGCTGATACCAGAACAATGGCAATGATCTTGTCGATCTCGGCCCCGATCAGGATCGAATTGGATGTCAGATAGGTCACATAATCCCGTGTGACCATGCTCTCGCCCCGTTCGCTCCAGATTACATAAAAGACCAGTATCAGCCAGCCAATCGCCGCCGTTGCCCCGGCCAGCAAAATATAACGCGGATCAAACCGCAGGGTGCGCAACGAGATGAAGATGAACACATAGATCATGGTCGGCGCTTTGAGATAGAAGCTTGCCGGTTGCATATACTGGAGATGGAAGCTCCAGATCAGGACCATCAGCAAACCAATATCGGCAATGACTGACAGCGTCAGGAACCAATTCGACAGGCTGCCGCGATAGGACAGCGCCAGCCGGATAAAGGTAAACAGGAAATACAGCCCCAAAGCCCATGGCACCGGATGAATTCCGGTATTCATGAATGTTTTGGGCGACACGGTGTAAAGGGTCGCAAAGATCGTCACCAGCAGCAGCTGCACCCAGCCGATCAGTTTTTCGCTGTCCTGCTGCTGACGGGCAATCGCATCGCGCACACGGTCCGGCAGACGATCCTGTGCCGGTTTGCCAAACAGGAATTGGCCAATATTGCTTTTCATGATTTCAACCCTGATCGTCAGACGTCATTGCACGCAGATGCCATACTGCGCGGTTTATCTGTGACTGCCAAGCCGGGACCGATCACAGTTGTGCCTGCTAGAGGAAGGGGTTTCATCAAAGCAAAAAAAAGCCGGGCAACAAATGTGCCCGGCAAGTTTATCAGGGAGGCTTCACGTCTGGGAGACGTAGGACCCTTCTCAGGGCCCTGGGTATGCCGGGCAGGGCGCCCGACAAAGACCGAAAATTCGGTCAGGGAGAAAACTCTGTACCGCGATGCAGTTATTCACCGCTGCGGTTCGAAGAGGAAGATAGCGTTTTTGACGGGAAACACCACTGTCAAATTGCTCATTCAGCCATGCGTAAATTGCATAAATCTTGGGCTACGAAAATTCAGACATTAAACATCTGAAATAACTACAATATTTATGGATTCTAATGCGCTTGTTCCCAATCTTTTGATCAATTCGCTGCCACTTAATTGTGCGAATGCGAAAAAAATGCCGGTAGCTAGGGGGAGCTACCGGCAAGATCAACAGGGAGGCTTTAACGTCTGGGAGACGTGGAATCCAGGGAAGATTCCATACCGAATAACGTTTCGGCAGACGGATCATGCGGAGATCAGGGAAAGATGAAAGCGCTCTTCGCTTTCGCGGTCGCTAACAACTTCTGATGTGAATATACGCATATGATCTTACGCTTAAAAATAGAATAACAACAATCCAACCATGCGCTGAGCGCATGGCGAAAAAATGTCAGTAATTTGAAGCTATTATGACTGCGTTTTCCTGGAGAAGCTGATTTTGCGTGCTGATGAACTGGTTCAAAAGGTCATTATCGGTGACAGTTCGCGTCAGGGTTTTGTGTTGAAGACCCGCTATTACAGTTTCTCGTATGAACTAGGGGTTGTCTTTTTGCGTGCTGGTACACCAAAAAAAGCCCCGCAGCCGATTTCGGTGCGGGGCTTTCGGATTCTATCGCTTGTCGTTTGCGTTAATCGGTCGCGGCGGCGGCATTCATTTTGGCTTTGACCTTACTGATTTCCTCGATCAGGAAATCGCGGAAGACGGCAATGCGTTTGGAATGACGCAGTTCTTCAGGATAAACGAAATAGGCGTCGAAACTTGGCCCTTCGAGTTCCGGCAGAATGCGGACCAGATTGCTGTCAGTCGGCAGCAGGTAATCGGGCAGGGCCGAAATACCAAGCCCGGACTCGGTCGCACGGAAGATGCCATAGATATTGTTCAGTTTCAGGATCGGCCGCATATCCGGTTTGAACTGTTGGGCGACGGCCATCATCCAGTTGACGTTCGAGACCGGTGGGCGCGCATCCGCACCGTAAATGATCAGACGATGATCTTTGAGGTCTTCGGGCTTTTTCGGAATGCCGAACTGCTTGATATACTCAGGCGACGCAAAGACATGATAGCGCAATGTCATCAATTGGCGCTGAACGAGATCAGCCTGACGCGGTGGCTGCATGCGGATAGCAACATCGGCCTCGCGCATGGCAAGATCGAGTTCCTCGTCATTGAGCACCAGCGACAGCTCAATTTCCGGATAGCGTTCAAGGAATTCGTTGATACGCGGGGTCAGCCAGGTTGATCCGAAGGCAACCGTGGTGGTTACTTTTAACGGACCGCTGGGGCGTTCCTTGGATTCGCGAATGCGGGCTTCGGCCATGGAAAGTTTGGCAAACACATCATGGGCCGTGCGATACAGAAGTTCGCCTTGCTCGGTCAGGATCAGGCCGCGTGCATGGCGGTGGAATAGCGGCACCTTGACGCTTTCTTCAAGTGCGCTGATCTGTCGGCTCACCGCCGACTGGCTCAGATTGAGATTTTCCCCCGCGTGTGTGAAGCTTCCAGCTTCCGCAACAGCGTGAAAAACACGCAGCTTGTCCCAGTCCATAGACCTGCTCCTAATGTCACTGTCGCGCCATTGCCGCGCCAGTCCCCTGATACTTCTTTATCTTCTTCTTAGAAGCATTTGGTTTCCACACTATTAAGCCGCATGTGAAATTGCTTCCAAACTGATATCATTAAATCAATATGAGGCCTTTGGCGCGATCTGCAAGCAACCAATTACGAAAGTGGTGATTTCGTTCACGCCGGATTCATAAATGAACTCAGGGGATTGCCGAAAATTGGCACGTTCGCCGTTTCTGAATGCAGTCATATTTCCGGGCCGTAGGTACAAAAAAGGGGCACCATTGGCGCCCCTTTGTCATATCCGGTAAGGATGACTGTGCTTATTCGTTGTGCTCGGCAATGAACTTTTCAGCTTCGAGTGCCGCCATGCAGCCCATGCCCGCCGCAGTAACTGCCTGACGGTAAATCTTGTCGGTCACATCACCAGCGGCAAAGACACCGTGAACGTTGGTTGTGGTGCTACCCGGTTTGACGAGGATGTAATTTTCATCATCCATGTCGATTTGCCCCTTGAACACGGCGGTTGCCGGATCATGACCGATCGCGACAAAGAAGCCATCGGCGGTGATGTCGGAAAGATCGCCGGTTTTGACATTGCGCACGCGAACGGCTTCAACACCATCCATCGGGCCGTCGCCACCCAGGATATCGTCAATGACGCTATCCCAGACGACGTCGATCTTTTCATGCTTCAGCAGGCGATCCTGCAGCATTTTTTCCGCGCGCAGTTCGTCGCGACGATGCACGAGTGTCACCTTCGAGCAGATCCCGGCAAGATAAAGGGCTTCTTCAACAGCGGTATTGCCACCACCAACAACCACGACCGGTTTGTTGCGATAGAAGAAACCGTCGCAGGTGGCGCATGCAGAGACACCACGACCGTTGAATTTTTCTTCGCCCGGAAGGCCAAGCCACCGGGCCTGTGCACCGGTTGAAATGATCACGCTTTCTGCGACATAGATATCACCCGAATCGCCTTTGCAGACAAAGGGGCGTTTGGAAAAATCGACTTCGGTGATCAGGTCATGAACCATTCTGGTTCCGACATGCTCGGCCTGTGCCTTCATCTGATCCATCAGCCACGGGCCCTGGATGACGTTGGCAAAGCCGGGATAGTTTTCGACATCTGTCGTGATCGTCAACTGCCCACCCGGCTGCAGGCCCATAACCATCATGGGTTCCAGATTGGCGCGTGCAGCATAAATCGCCGCTGTGTAACCGGCCGGGCCGGATCCGATGATGAGGACTTTGGTGTTATGTTCCTGGGCCATGTGCTTTGCATATTGTGGTCAGTGAAAAACAGGTTCCGAACATATGGGGTGATATGGCATTGCGCAACCGCCTCGCACGATGTTTTGCAAGGTTTTCGGAACAGTTCCTGATCGGGTATTTTACTCCGCCATCGCGACTGGCGGAAAATGGCGGTTTGCAACGTTTTGATACAAAATTGTGCAATGCATTTGTGCGCATTACAAAAGGGCAGATTGCATTCTGCCGCCGAATATATTATTGCCAGCGTACTGGCCCCCTGTAATATTGTTTCGTCCGGGGTAAGTTCAGCGCACAGAATCGAGGGATAAATGCAACGGGTCAAACTCGACAAGATCGACCGCAGAATTCTGCGCGATCTCCAGGAAGATGGCCGCATGACCAATGTGGAACTTGCACGCCGTGCAGGTATTTCTGCGCCACCCTGTCTGCGTCGTGTCCGTGCGCTTGAAGAAGCCGGTTTCATTCAGGGCTATCATGCCGACGTTGATGCACAGGCGCTGGGTTACAATGTAACCGTGTTTGCGCTGGTCGGTCTTGCAAGTCAGGCAGAACATGATCTGCGCGCCTTCGAGGGCCGTGCTGCGGCATGGCCGGAAGTTCGCGAATGTCACATGGTTGCAGGTGAAATGGATTTCCTTTTGAAAATCGTTTCGCACAGCTGGGACGAATATCAGAAGTTTCTGACGACCGAGCTGACCGTTGCGGAAAACGTCAATCATGTGAAATCGGCACTTTCGATTCGTACCGCTAAAAATCAGCCCGGAGTTCCCATCGATATTGAAGCTGAAGACTGACGTGCGTTGCCACGCCAAACTTTGAAAACCGGCACCCTTTGGTCGCCGGTTTTTTGTTTTTTGAATGTACCAATTGCTGATCCGATAATCGAAGCGGGACCGGTCAATTCAACCGGTCCCGCTTCGAGACGCCCGTTATCCCCCCGGCCGGGCGTCGCACCCTGTTGATGTTCTCGATCTTTCCAGAACGATCATTTCAGAATGATGCCGAAAAAATATTATGAATTCAATTCTTTGTCACGTGCTTGATGATCAGTGGTTTTATTGGCCAAGGTTCTCTAACTCATCCCCATCAATTTCATACTGCAGGGCCCCGGAGTTACGTGCGCCTAGCCGTTCGTAAAACCGGCAGGCGGCCTCGTTGCGATGCAGGACGGACCACCACATCGAAACATAGCCGTGATCCAAGGCGTATTTGCCAAGTGCCTTCATCAGTTTGTTTCCGACCTTTTCCGAACGCATATCGGGTGCAACGTAAAGCTCGGTCATCCACAACCCGATCTTCGAGTAATCCGGGTTATAGAACGGTTGAAAGATCGTCTGTCCGACAGCGCGATCTCCGTTCCATGCGATCAGACTTTTGATCAGTGCCTTGGGCCCGAACATCATTTTATGGATGCTTTCGGTCGTGTGGGGCGGATTGTCGTAATCAAGTTCGACATGCAGGGCATTTGACATGTCGGCGACATGGATGCTGTCTTCCGGACGGGCCTTTGAAATGATGATATCAGATGTCATGGCAGATACTTGTGCAGAGTATTTGGGTCAAAAAAAACGGCCCGATATTTATCGGGCCGTACTTTCGCAAGATAGTGTATCGAGTATCAGGCGAACTTGACCGTAAGGATCTCGTAGCTCTTTGTACCACCGGGAACGGTGACTTCTACGGATTCACCAACAGCCTTGCCGATCAGCGCCCGGCCAATCGGAGACGTGGTCGAAATACGGCCGGAATTGATATCAGCCTCGATCGGACCGACAACCTGATAGGTGGTTTCCTCGTCGGTGTCTTCGTCAACAAGATGCACGGTCGCACCGAATTTGACGACCGATCCGGCCAGCGATTTAACATCAATGACTTCGGAGCGGCTAAGAACATCTTCCAGTTCGGCAATTCGACCTTCGCAGAAGCTCTGTCGTTCACGCGCAGCATGGTATTCGGCGTTTTCCGAGAGATCGCCATGCTCGCGCGCTTCCGAGATCGCCTTGATGATTTCAAGGCGTTCGACGGATTTGCGGTGCTTCAGCTCTTCTTCGAGGCGCTGATGCCCTTGCGGGGTCATAGGTACTTTTTCCATCGCGCTCACAGCCTATTCTTATTAGCGATCGATACTACAAAATCGACCGCCCGGCAGATACCGCCGGGCGGTCTAAACTCGTTGAACGGGTTCGAAAAGGAACCTCAGTATTCATCCCCAAGATATTCCTGAACGGGCCGCACTGCAAGTGCTCCGCGTTTCAGGTTGTCGATGGCACGCAGGGTAGCGCGGGCACCGGCAATCGTGGTGTAGTACGGAATATCGTTGCTGAGTGCAGTCCGCCGGATCGAGAAACTGTCGACCACGGCCTGTTTGCTCTCGGTGGTATTGAATACCAGGTTGATATCGCCGTTCTTCATCATGTCCACGATATGGGGACGTCCTTCCTGTACCTTATTGACCGGGGTAACGTCCAGCCCTTCTTTTTCAAGAGCTTCGGCAGTGCCATGCGTCGCAACAATCACAAAGCCGAGATCGATCGCGTCGCGTGCGAGTTGAACAGCAGCCGGTTTGTCATAGTTTTTGACTGACATGAAAATCTTGCCAGATTGCGGCAGATCGTGACCCGCCGCCATCTGCGCTTTGGCAAAGGCGCGACCGAAATCGGTATCAAGGCCCATAACTTCGCCGGTTGAGCGCATTTCTGGGCCAAGCAGGGTGTCGACACCCGGGAAGCGGTTGAACGGAAGCACCGCTTCCTTGACCGCAATATGCTTGAACGGACCTTCGTTGATCTTGAAGTCCGAAAGCTTTTCGCCTGCCATGATGCGCGCGCCGATTTTTGCAATCGGGTTGCCGGTGGCCTTGGCAACAAACGGAACAGTACGCGAGGCACGCGGGTTGACTTCGATCAGATAGATCACATCCCCCTTGATCGCGAACTGCACGTTCATCAGGCCAACAACATCAAGTGCCTTGGCCAGTTGCACGGTCTGAGCCTTCAGGCGATCAATCATATCCTGACCGAGCGAATAGGGCGGCAGTGAGCATGCACTATCCCCGGAATGGATCCCGGCTTCCTCGATATGCTGCATGATGCCGGCCACAAAGACATTTTCGCCGTCCGAAACCGCATCGGCATCAATTTCGATTGCATCCTGAAGGAAGCTGTCGATCAGAACCGGGCTTTTGCCCGAAACCTGAACGGCTTCGGTCATGTAGCGCAGCAGGTCTTCGGTGGTGTGAACGATTTCCATCGCACGGCCGCCAAGCACGTAGCTTGGGCGGATTACGATCGGGTAACCGATGCTTTCGGCGATTTTAACAGCTTCGTCAACCGAACGCGCAATGCCGTTGGCGGGCTGTTTCAGGCCCAGCTTGTGGATCAGTTCCTGGAAACGGTCGCGGTCTTCGGCAAGGTCGATACTGTCCGGGCTGGTACCAAGGATCGGAATGCCTGCTTTTTCAAGGGCAGCGGACAGTTTAAGCGGGGTCTGGCCGCCATACTGAACGATCACGCCAAGAAGTTCGCCCTTGCTTTGTTCAAGCTGGCAAAGTTCGATGACGTCTTCGGCGGTCAGCGGTTCGAAATACAGGCGGTCCGAAGTGTCATAGTCCGTTGAAACCGTTTCCGGGTTGCAGTTGACCATGATGGCTTCGATGCCGACTTCGCGAAGTGCGTAAGCCGCGTGCACACAGCAGTAATCAAATTCGATACCCTGACCGATCCGGTTCGGTCCACCGCCAAGAATAATGACTTTCTTGCGATCGGTGACTTCGGCTTCGTTTTCCGGTTCAAAGAAACCGTCGCCTTCGTAAAGCGAATACATGTAGGACGTGCGCGACGGGAATTCGGCCGCACAGGTATCGATGCGTTTGTAAACCGGGCGAAGGTTCATAGCCTGGCGGGTTTCGCGCACGGCGTCTTCTTCGATACCGGCCAGTTCCGCCAGACGCGCATCCGAGAAACCGAGTTTCTTGAGACGCAGCAATTCCTGCTTGTCTTTCGGGATGCCGTTTGCGCGGACCTGCTCTTCTTCGGCGACCAGCATTTCGATCTGGCGCAGATACCACGGATCAAACTTGGTGGCTTGCTGGATTTCCGACAGGGACAGGCCGTGACGGAATGCCTGTGCCGCATAAAGAATGCGGAACGGCATCGGCTGTGTCAGTTTCGCACGGATCGCGGCCTTGTCCGGTGCACCTTCGATTTTAACTTCGTTCAGACCAGTCAGGCCGGTTTCCATCGACCGCAGGCCTTTCTGAAGGCTTTCGGCAAATGAACCGCCAATCGACATGGCTTCGCCAACCGACTTCATCGCAGTCCCCAGAAGCGCCTGCGCACCCGGGAACTTTTCAAAGGTGAAGCGCGGAATTTTGGTGACGACATAATCGATGGTCGGCTCGAACGAAGCCGGCGTCACGCCGGTAATGTCGTTATCAAGTTCGTCAAGTGTGTAACCAACTGCCAGCTTGGCCGCGATTTTGGCAATCGGGAAGCCGGTCGCCTTGGATGCCAGCGCAGACGAACGCGACACGCGTGGGTTCATTTCAATGACTATCAAGCGGCCATCATCCGGGTTAACCGCGAACTGCACGTTCGAGCCGCCGGTATCCACACCGATTTCGCGCAGGACCGCCAGGGAGGCGTCGCGCATAATCTGGTATTCCTTGTCCGTCAGGGTCAGGGCCGGAGCGACGGTGATCGAATCCCCGGTATGAATGCCCATCGGGTCGACGTTTTCGATCGAACAGATGATAATGCAGTTATCCGCGTTATCGCGGACGACTTCCATCTCGTATTCTTTCCAGCCGAGAATGGATTCTTCGACCAGAACCGTGTGGGTCGGCGAAATCGCAAGACCATTACGCACGATCTGTTCAAATTCTTCGCGGTTATAGGCAATACCACCGCCTTCACCGCCAAGGGTGAAGCTTGGCCGGATGATGGCCGGAAGGCCGGTTGTTTCAAGCGCGACAACGGCTTCTTCAAAGGTGCGGACCATCGCGGAACGCGCGCTTTCAAGACCGATCTTGTCCATCGCTTCACGGAAAAGCTGACGGTCTTCGGCTTTTTCGATCACGTGCTTTTTCGCACCGATCATTTCAACGCCATATTTATCCAGCGTGCCATCATCATAAAGTGCCAGTGCGGTATTCAGCGCTGTCTGACCACCCATGGTCGGCAGCAGGGCATCCGGGCGTTCCTTTTCGATGATCTTGGCGACCATTTCAGGCGTGATCGGCTCGATATAGGTTGCATCGGCCAGGTTCGGATCGGTCATGATCGTCGCCGGGTTCGAGTTGACCAGAATGACGCGATAGCCTTCTTCTTTCAGGGCCTTGCAGGCCTGTGCACCGGAATAGTCGAACTCGCAGGCCTGACCAATGACAATCGGGCCGGCACCGATGATAAGGATGGATTTGATATCTGTACGTTTCGGCATGTCTTTTTCCGCTTTTGGCGTGGCGGGCGCGATTGCTGCACCGCCCGAAATTAAGTCCGTTAATCGCTTGTCGCTGATGTCGTCGCGCTATCAGGCTTTCGCGTCTTCGATCAGGCCAACGAAACGTTTGAACAGGTAATGGCTATCATGCGGCCCCGGGGATGCTTCGGGGTGGTACTGAACCGCAAAGACCGGTTTGTCTTTCAGGCGAAGCCCGGCAAGGGATCCGTCAAACAGCGAGAAATGCGTTGCTTCGACATTGTCGGGCAGGCTGTCCTTGTCGACGACAAAGCCGTGGTTCTGGCTGGTGATTTCCACGACACCGGTTGTGGTGTCCTTTACCGGATGGTTCGCGCCGCGATGACCGACATCCATCTTTTTGGTTTTCGCACCAAGGGCGAGCGCCATCATCTGATGACCAAGGCAGATACCGAAAACCGGTTTGCCGCTGGCGATCAGTTTTTTGATGGTCGGAACCGCATATTCGCCGGTCGCCGCCGGATCGCCAGGGCCGTTCGAAAGGAAGACCCCATCCGGGTTCATCGCAAGGATTTCTTCGGCGGACGTCGTTGCCGGAACAACCGATACCTTGCATTCAAGCGCGGCAAGATTACGCAGAATGTTGCGTTTCACACCGTAATCGATGGCAACAACATGGTGTTTGGCATTGCCAAGTTCGCCATAACCGCCTTCGCGGGTCCAAAGGGTCTGATCCCAGTCATACCCTTCGGTGCAGCTATTGTCCTTGGCAAGGTCCATGCCCTCCAGGCCCGGCCATTCATTGGCCTTGGCGATCAGGGCATCGATATCGAACTTGCCATCCGGGTTGTGGCAGATCACGCCGTTCGGAGCGCCTTCGCTACGAATGCGTTTGGTCAGGCGGCGGGTATCAATACCGGCAATGCCGATCCGGCCATGCTTTTCCAGCCAGTCATTGAAATGACCCTGTGCGCGATAGTTTGACGGCTCGGTAATGTCCTGGCGCAGGATGCAGCCAAGGGCGACGGGGATTTCGTTTTCGATATCCTCGTCATTGGTGCCGACATTGCCGATATGGGGGAAAGTAAAGGTGATCATCTGCCCGGCATAGGACGGGTCGGTCATGATTTCCTGGTAGCCCGTGATCGAGGTGTTGAAGCAGACTTCACCAACCACCTCTCCTCGGGCGCCGACGCCTCGTCCCCAGTAAACAGAACCATCAGCAAGTACCAGAACGGCAGAAGCTCCAGGAGGCGGGGTGTGCGTGGGCGCTGACATTGGCGAATGTCCTTTCGATCTTTCCACGGTGAGACACGGAGTCTTTATATATAATAATTACGAGCAGGCCGAGAAAAACGGCCAAATTCCCCTGCATATCGGGCATGCGGACATGACAAGGTATCCCCAGCATGAACGACCGTAACGTCAAAAGACGTCGGTACAATATGCTGAAAGCGGGTTAAAACCTCATCCCGGCAGGCAAATTGGCGGATGTCTACGGGAGTCGTGTCGCCCTGTCAAGGATGCATCCAAACTTTTATTTTTCTTTTAAAATCAATAAGTTGAGTGGAAAGGTTTTCTTTGCCTAGATGGCGCTTTTGGGGTATGTTCGCTCCTTTCTTCCACAGAATCAGAGATAAGCCATGCTGCGATCGCAGCTTACAGACGCTTTGAAAAAGGCCGTCCTCGAAAAGGATGCCGTATCCGTGACCACCGTGCGCCTCATTCTGGCGGCACTCAAGGAACGCGATATTGCAGCACGCGGCGAGGGGAATACGGATGGTATTTCCGACGAGGAAATCCTGACCCTGCTGCAGGCGATGGTTAAACAGCGTCGCGAAAGCATCGAAATGTACACCAAGGGCAATCGCCCCGAACTTGCGGCACAGGAAGCCGCCGAGATCGGCGTGATTGAACGGTTCCTGCCCAAACAGATGTCCGATGAAGAAATCGAGGCGGCTGTCAAAGGCGTGGTTACCGACCTTGGCGCAACCTGCCTTAAGGATATGGGCCGGACGATGGCGGCCCTTCGCGAAAAATATGCCAGTTGCATGGATTTCGGCAAAGCCGGCGGTGTTGCGAAAAAACTTCTCGGCTGATTTCGAGAATAGCTATTTTTTATGGAAGCCGGGCGTGTAAAATCGTCCGGCTTTCGTCGTCCCTAAGCCCGGATTCCAGAATGGAATCAATAAAAGGGTAAAACGGGACTTGGTATCAACATGATCACGGGATCGGGACAATCATGAGCTTTCCCCAGTCGTTTCTTGACGATCTGCGGGCGCGCGTCGGACTGGCAGATATTGTCGGTACGTCGGTGAAGCTGATTAAACGCGGCCGGGAATATTCCGGCCTGTGCCCGTTCCATTCCGAAAAATCCCCGTCTTTCACGGTCAACGAGCAGAAGGGCTTTTATCACTGTTTTGGCTGTGGCGCGCATGGCGACGTGATCAGTTTTGTGATGAATACCCGCGGGCTGACCTTTGTCGAGGCGGTCGAGGTACTGGCCAATCAGGTCGGCATGGATGTGCCCAAGCCATCCCGTGAAGCCCAGGAACGTGAAAAAAAGGCCAAGACACTTTACGAAGTGATGGAAGCGGCCTGCGTATTTTATGAACGCGTGCTTCATATGCCCGAAGGTCGCGAAGGGCTTGAATATTTTCGTCGTCGTGGTCTTGACGATAAAACGATTGCCGAATTCCGACTGGGCTTTGCACCCGATAATCGTGGTGCGCTGAAGGCCGCGCTCAAACGCGAGGAATTTGACGAGCCGCTGATGATTGAAGCCGGGCTTCTGATCGAGCCCGAAGATCAGGGCCGTCAGACCTATGACCGGTTCCGTGGTCGCGTGATGTTTCCGATCCTTGATCGAAGGGGCAGGGTTGTTGCCTTTGGCGGGCGTGTCATGGGCGATACCAAGCCAAAGTATCTGAATAGTCCTGATACACCTTTGTTTCATAAGGGCCAGCTTCTTTATGGCTTGCCACAGGCACGTGAAGCCAGCCAGCAGGATGCACCGATCATCGTGACCGAGGGTTACATGGATGTGATCGCCCTGCATCGGGCCGGTTTTCGCGGGGCAGTGGCCCCGTTGGGGACAGCGGTGACCGAAGAGCAGATCGGCGAGCTTTGGAAAATGACCAACGAGCCGATCCTGTGTCTTGACGGTGATGCGGCGGGCAAGCGCGCGGCGGTGCGTGCCGCCGAGCGTGCCCTTCCCATCTTGCGTCCGGGGAAATCATTGCTGTTTTCGATCCTGCCAGAGGGCGAAGACCCCGATAGTCTGATGGCGGGTGCAAACGGATTTGCCAGTTTTCGCAAGATACTCGATAGCGCCGTGCCGCTGGCGGAACTGGTATGGCGCATGGAAGTTGGTGGGCGGGCAACGGACACACCAGAACGCCGTGCCGCCCTTGAGGCCGACATTCAGAAACGCATTTCGGCAATCGGTGATGACGCGGTCAGATCGCAATATCAGTCGATGTTCCGCGATCGTATCTGGCAATTATTCAAGGGTGATCGCGCAAAAGGCGGGGGATCACGGCCTGCGCCAGGCGGCGGATACCAGAACAAAAAATTCAGCCGGGGTGGCAAAGGCGGAAAAAAAGACTATTTCTGGGAACCGGCAGGTAAAGCCGTTCCGGGGATGTCGCGTCCACCCATGCAAAAACGTCGTGTCGTGCAGGACTGTATTTTGCTGGTAACGTTGATAAACCATCCCCACCTGCATGAGGATGTTGGCGAGCGGCTTGGAATCTACACTTGTGCAGACTCCGACCTTGACAATCTTCGTCGTGCCGTCTTAAAGCTGCTTGACGGTGATCCCGGACTTGATTCCGAAACAATCAAGGCCCATTTGGAGCGCGACGGGCTGTCAGAGACAGTATTGCGGGTGGTTGGTGCGGACATTTTGGCGCACGCCGCTTTCGCCAGGCCCGAAACGCCGCTCGAACGGGCTCGTGCGGGTTGGGAACAGGTTTTTTCCATGGCTGTAAGCTCCCTGGAGGACGAAGAGGCAAAATACGCCGTCCGACAGTTGGCAGCAGATATCAGCGAGGAAGAATGGGAAAGATTTTCGCATAGACGCGACGATCTGGCCCGGCGCCGGGAAAAAGTGTTTAAGCTCGACGACTGATCGATGCATGCGGTTTGTATGCGGGATCGGCGTTCGGGCTATTTGTGATTTGCGCTGATGAAAACAGTGCGTGGGACAACAACGGTACGAACTGTACCCAGCGGGAAACGGGGAATAGATGTCGTCTAAGACTTCGAACGCTGAAGAGAAAAAGAACTCTTCTGAAACCGCAGACGGACCTCTTCTCGATACATATAAAGCGGCCATCAAGAAGCTCATTGCCAAGGGCAAGGAGAAGGGCCACATCTCGGTCGATGAACTGAATGCTGCCTTGCCGTCGGAGCATTTTTCCTCCGAGCAGATCGAAGACGTGATGAGCAATCTCAACGAGATGGGCATCAATGTTATCGATGGCGAGGATGGTGACGACTCGGACGACGATGACGAGAAAGACTCGGATCCGAGCGGCAATATTTCCGAAGATGATGTTGGCCGTACCGATGACCCGGTCCGGATGTATCTGCGTGAGATGGGCAGCGTCGAGCTGCTGTCACGCGAGGGCGAAATCGCCATTGCCAAGCGTATCGAGGCTGGCCGTGACATGATGATTGGCGGGATTTGCGAATCCCCGCTGACCATTCGCGCGATCGTCAACTGGCATGATCAGCTTCAGGCTGGCAACCTTCTGCTTCGCGATGTGATCGATCTGGAAACCACCTATGGCGGTGGCCCGGATGCGGAAATCGCAGCCGAAGAAGGTGAAGAAGCCGACGCCGAAGGCGATGATTTCGAGGCAGCCGCCGTCGAAACCGATGCCGACGAAGACGAAGAAGCCGAAACCGAAACGCCAGAGCCGACCGGTGCGCCTGCCAGCGACGAGGAAGAAGAGGACGACGAAGAGTCGGACGATGATTCCGAAGGCGAAGAAGGCGAGGGTGATGGCGACGACGAGGACGATGACGAGAACGAGCAGGTCAACGTTTCACTTTCCAAAATGGAAGAGGAACTGACCGAGCAGGTTCTCGAGAAGTTCGAGCTGATCGCGAAAACCTACGAAAAACTGCACAAGGCACAGGAACAGCGCCTTGTTGCAATGAACAAGGGCGAAACCGTTCCGGCTGCGACCGAAAAGCGGTATGCCAAGCTGAAAGGCGAGATGGTTGACCTGATGGAAGATGTTCACCTGAACAACTTCCGGATCGAGGAACTGCTTGATCACCTGACAGGCCTGAACAACCGTTTGCTCGGCCTTGAAGGCAAGCTTCTGCGTTTTGCCGACCGTTGCAAGATTAAACGCCCCGATTTCGTCAAACAGTATCAGGGCCATGAACTCGACCCGAACTGGATGGAGCGCGTTGGCGAACTGCCGGGCAAGGGCTGGAAGGCTTTCATCGAACGCTACCCGGATGAAATCGCCCAGCTGCGTGAACAGGTTGGCGGTGTTTCCGCCGAAGTCGGCTTGCCGATCGGTGAATTCCGTCGTGTTTACGGCGTCGTTAACAAGGGCGAACGTGAAGCGGCGCGTGCGAAAAAGGAAATGATCGAGGCCAACCTGCGTCTCGTGATTTCGATTGCCAAAAAATATACCAACCGCGGCCTTCAGTTCCTTGATCTTATTCAGGAAGGCAATATCGGCCTGATGAAGGCGGTGGACAAGTTTGAATACCGCCGTGGTTACAAATTCTCGACCTATGCGACTTGGTGGATCCGTCAGGCGATTACGCGTTCCATCGCCGATCAGGCCCGTACGATCCGTATTCCGGTTCACATGATCGAAACCATCAACAAGCTGGTCCGTACCTCGCGCCAGATGTTGCATGAAATTGGTCGCGAACCGACCCCGGAAGAGCTGGCAGAAAAACTGCAGATGCCGCTTGAAAAGGTTCGCAAGGTTCTGAAAATCGCCAAGGAACCGATCTCTCTCGAAACCCCGATCGGGGACGAGGAAGACAGCCATCTTGGCGATTTCATCGAAGACAAGAACGCCGTTCAGCCGCTTGATGCTGCGATCCAGGCCAACCTGCGTGAAACCACGACACGGGTTCTGGCATCGCTCACCCCGCGTGAAGAACGTGTTCTGCGTATGCGTTTCGGGATCGGCATGAACACCGACCATACCCTCGAAGAGGTTGGCCAGCAGTTCTCCGTGACCCGCGAACGTATCCGTCAGATCGAGGCAAAGGCGCTTCGCAAGCTCAAGCATCCGTCGCGCTCGCGCAAATTGCGTTCGTTCCTCGATTATTAAAAAATCTTGCGACGTTCGGGCTTGACCTTGGCCCGAAAATCGCTAGTTTTCGGGACCGCGCCAGACAATTGGCGCGGTCTTTTCTATTCCCCTTTGGGGCCCGTAGCTCAATTGGTTAGAGCCGACCGCTCATAACGGTCTGGTTGGGGGTTCAAGTCCCTCCGGGCCTACCACTCATGCGGTTAACTTGTTGATATTAAACGGTTAATTAGTGATTGTGTCCCGCGATTTTTAACGTCGTGGGACACATTTCCCCTAAAATGCCTACCATATCGTTCGTAAAAGTTCTTGATTTGTTCTTTTGTTTGTGGCATAAGAGAAAAGTCAACGGGAGAAATGCACCCGGACCGAAACCCGCAAGGCCTTGTGCCTCGCGGGTTTTTGCGTTTGGGGCCGGATCAAGGAGGTGATCAGGATGCAGCGGCAAAGACGCGGATATCGACACGGGCAGGGCGGTGGATGGCGGAGCCATTATGGCGGCATTCTGCCCGAAGATTAGGACTGGGGGACCAACCCGATCATTTATCATGACGGGAGAGGTGCGTCTTGTTGGAGAGGGAGCATTAAATTTGCCGGGAGCGGCAGGAATGGCAGGAGGGGGCAGCATTGAGATATGGCCCGTCAACGGTCGAAAGGTGGGAGCCCGTGCGCCCGGAGTTTGTCCGGGCCTCGGCGGTTACCGGGAAGTGCCGCCATTGCCGAAAGTGACCAGAGCACGCCGTGAGGCCGAAGGCCGTCTGCTGGGAGGGCTGGCGAAGGCCCTGGGTTTGTCTGGACCTCGGTGGTTACCGGGAAGTGCCGCCATTGCCAAACGTGACCGGAGTGGGGCCGAAGGCTGTCTGTTGCGAGGATGGCTAATGCCCGAGGTTTATCCGGGCTTCGTTGGTTGCAGGAAATGCCGACATGGACGGAGGTGACCGGAGCAGGTCATGAGACGGAAGGCAGCCGATCTGCGCTCCGTTGGCGAGGATGCCGAAGCCCCTGGTTCGTCGGGACTTCCCGGATTGCGGGAAATCCGGTTTTGGCTGATGTGCTCAGACGAGCGCGGTCTGCTGGTTCTGATTTGAGCGCACCGCTGATGCGCGCTTCAGCTTTCCCGGACATCGTCCGCCTTTTTCTTTGAAGGTTAATTTTATATTTGAATTGAAACACTGTTCATCGATTCGGCTAAGTCGCAGATACAAAATGCTCGATCGCTCCTCTTCTCCCCCCGCACGCAATGAGCTCAACGCATCGATTGCAGAGTTGTCATAATTCGAGGGGGAGCGCTTGCATCTGTAATGACCAATTAAGATTCGTGTTACCGGAGAGGAGTGCGCTTGTTTTCGGAGTGCTCGCGAAACATAAACCGTCTGCTTCGAAAATCGCTGCCCGTTGAAGCGCCCGCCGTCCGGTAACAGGAAACTTGTGCTACCTTTGTTTGCTAGTCCTAATTTTCAAGGCGCGAATTTGTGCAGCCAAGGCAAGAAGTGCCAATACTGTTCCGAGTGCTGAGACACCAATCCATCCGCCGACATTCCACGCGGTCGTTGCCATTGCCGCCCCAGTGGCGCCGCCGAGAAACATACTGCCCATGAAAATAGTATTCAGGCGGGCACGGGCTTCTGGTTTTAGAGCGTAAATGATGTGCTGGTTAGATACCAAAGCACTCTGCACACCAAAATCAAGGAGCAAGACACCGGCTATCAAGCCCGGAATTGTTGGCCAAACCCCAAAAACAATCCAAGAAAATAGTGTCACGATTGTTCCGGTAATAACAA
Organism: Thalassospira lucentensis; assembly: GCF_001613805.1. Taxonomy (GTDB): domain Bacteria; phylum Pseudomonadota; class Alphaproteobacteria; order Rhodospirillales; family Thalassospiraceae; genus Thalassospira; species Thalassospira lucentensis_A. The sequence goes on along the minus strand of NZ_LPVY01000002.1, from coordinate 88,361 downwards.
TACTGTGCGGGCCTTTGGCGTCGGCGATCCGACCGGCAATCGGGGCCGCCAGTATTCCTGCCAAACCAACAATCCCAAACAAACCGGCTTCGGCAGGCCCCATGTTATAGGCCGGTTGTTCAAGTAGAAGAGCAAGAACTGTCCAAAAGGCAGAAAAGGCAGCAAACAGAATTGCCTGAGTGATCGCCGCCCAGCGTAGTTCAGCGAAATCCATCCAGAGATTGGTTAAGGATTTCAGTAGTTGCAGATAGCGTAATTTCGTATCTGGTTTGCTATGGGGAAGGGTCAAAGCCATCGTCATGGCGCCAATAATCGCAAGTGGTGCAGCAAGCCAAAACATTTCGCGCCAGCCAGACATATCTGCGATGAAGCCAGCAAGTGATCTGCTCAAGAGAATGCCACCGAGTATCCCGGCTAGAACTGTGCCTACAACCGCTCCTCTTTTTTCAGAAGGGGCCAAATGTACAGCAAAGGGGACAATTTGCTGAGCAACTGTTGCACTGGCACCGACCAGTACAGAGGCGATTACCAAGATGAAGACACTTGGTGCCATTGCCGTAATAGCAAGTGCGATGGCCAGCAAGAAAAATTGAATAACAATCAGGCGGCGTCTTTCAATGATGTCGCCCAACGGCACCAGCAAAAACAAACCAAGCGCATACCCCAGCAGGGTAACGGTCGGGATTAAGCCTGCGACCCCTGATCCGGGAAAGTCACTGGCCATTAATCCAAGCATTGGTTGATTGTAGTAGATGTTTGCAACTGCGAGCCCGGCTACTACAGCCATAACCAAAGTCATAGGTTTTGAGAGCCCTCGTGCGACGAGATCTGTATTTGCGGTGATATTTTCCATTTTTGATGTCTTTGTTCACTTGTTGAGAGGTAACCGGCTGTTTCGTCGCAAAAGCGGAGATAGCGATGATGCTGTCATCGTGCGAGCAGAGGCCTTTTAGAGATAATCGGAGATGCAGAAACGTACAGCCAGTTTGGCTGTTTGAGGCACTCTAGATCTCAAGCCGGCTAAAGGGCAGACGGCTCGTGCTCATAGTTGTCATTCCGCCGAGGAATATTCTTGTTATGAGTTTTGTTGGATGTTGGTCAGGCAGTGTTCAACGAAGGTTGCGAAAGTTCTGGCCTTGGCGCTCATTTGGCGACCACTGCTTGAGACAATCCAAAGGTCTATGGCTGGAAGTGACCAGTCGGTCAGTACCGGAATGACAGCTTTGGCCGCAAGCTCGGGCGCGAACATCCATTCAGACGCAATGGCAAGCCCCATCCCTGCAAGAACACCTTCGCGCACCCCTTCAGCAGCGCTAACGTGTAGGCGTCCGCCAAGAGTTACCGATGTTGCTGTGTTTCCCTTTTGGAAGGCCCAGTTTGTGCCACCTTCACCCTGCTCGTAGATAATTGCTTGGTGCATTATCAGATCTCTTGGGGTCTTAGGTGTGCCAAAGTTCGCAAAATAGCCAGGCGTACCTACTACCAATCGAGCGCTTTCGCCAATCTTCCGGGCGGTAAGTGAAGAGTCGGAAAGTCGCCCCATACGTAAAGCTAAATCGATGCCTTGCTCGACAAGATCAATATTGCGGTCGTCAAGGACAACATCGATGTTCAAGGAGGAATTTTCTTCTAAAAAACTGGGTAGTTTTGGAATGACATGCATTCGAGCGAAAGTCACAGGGGCACAAACCCTCAGTCGACCGCTAAGGCCAGTGCCAGCTTGTCTGGCAGTATGCTCGGCATCTTCTGCTTCGGCCAATGACCGTTTTGCGCCTTCGTAGAATTTCCATCCTGCTTCTGTAGGTGTCAATCCTAGTGTAGAGCGTAACAACAAGCGCACGCCCAGTCTGTCCTCAAGTTGTGCAACCGTCTTTGATACGGCAGGTTGCCCAACGCGCAGCAGCTTTGCAGCGTTGGAAAAAGACCCGGCATCGACAACGCGTACAAAAGTTTCCATTGCGGCGAGGCGGTTCATTGGTATCCCCTTTCGGAGCGAATATTGTCAGTTGAAGTTCTTTATTCAAAGAATGTATCCCGCGAGCAAACAACCGGTTTTTTTCTTTGCTCGAAGTACAAATATGTCATTCCCGCCCAATTTTTTTTAACACCGAAGATTTCTCTGTCGTTCTGCTGGATAAATGCAGTGCGTTGACATTCTCAGGAGTATCCTGGGCCAAGCCATCTCACCGTTCGAGGATTACTTCCCTGTCAAAATGCGTAAGCTTCTCGATTAGCCAGATGTCCTGCAATAAAGCTGGTCCTTGGCAGCCGACCGTCTGAATGTTGAGATTGTCTGCAACGGGAGGGAGCATCATTCACATGCGTGAGATTATTGCCCTTCATAGTCGTCACCTGTTCTTTGCTGAATTGCCATCGGCGGAGAGTGACGAAAGAATGATTTGTCGGCATTCTCAACGCGAGTTAAGTTATGAAAATTATTGCAAATTTATCTTGATCGGTTCGTTAGACGGATTTGGCTGTTGTTTTTCAGTGTAGCCAATATTTCCAGAAGGTTATTTTTTGTTAGTTACGCACTCGAAGTATTACAATTCGGGACTATACGTGCGTACGTTTTGAGCTTGCTTTGCCCATATCGTAAATAATTTACTTTTCCCTCAAAAGGCCACTGCAGTTCATCATGCCCGAAAGTTTGTTGAAACAGGTTTCACGTCTTGATTTACCTTTCATGTCAATTGAGCGGTGTTCTTGCACAGAAAGCATTCAAGTCACGGAGAGGTCTGAAAATGCCGATGCATTTTTGATCCAGGTACACTTGATCGGAATAGACAGCTATCGGGTTTCGAGCTCGGGTCAGGAAATTTTCAGCGGTTGTCTACCTGAGGCCACTATTTCAATCCGTGATATGCGCAGGAACTGGGTCGAGGTCATCGAGCCTCCCTTTGACCGAATTTCAATTCGGTTGAACTTTGATGAATTGAGGTTATTCGCAGTCCAGCTTGGGCGCCCTGAATTTATCTCTCTTTGCTGTATGGAAAAAGCCCAGGATATGTCGCTCAACGGTCTTGTCTCGGCTCTGATGCCGGCGATTTCATTGCAGCAGCAAACAAGCGCTGTTTTCCTTGAGCAAATGGCAATGGCGATGCTGATCCATATTACAGTTAACTATGGCCGTCTGTACTTTCCGCCTCATCGCAAAGGTGCCCTGTCCGCACAGAACGAGGCACGGGCGGTAGAGATATTGAAGACGCATGTGGTCGGAGAAGTGCCTCTTGTTGAGCTTGCAAAAGCGTGCGGATTTTCCCGAAGTTATTTCGGCAAAGCATTCAAGAACACTTTCGGAAAATCGTCCCATCGCTGGTTGTCCGAGTATCGTTTGGCGAAGGCCAGTGAGCTATTGAAAACTGATATGGCAATTTCCCAAATCGCACATGAGTGTGGTTTTAGTGACCAAAGTCATCTGACACGTTCTTTTACGGAGATTGTAGGAGAAACGCCCGGGGCTTGGCGCCGTCTGTTTCGTGCATCTGCGCTTGGGAAACCCGAAATGGGTCAATGAGGGAATTGGAGAATTTGTTCTACGAGCGGACTATTTTACGCCAGTGAGCCGGGGCAATTCCAACCGCTTTGGAGAAGGTTCGTGTAAAATGACTTTGATCAGTGAAGCCGCAAGACAGTGCAATGATTGAAAGAGAGAAGGACGTCGAAAGCATAAGGTCCTTTGCTTTTTCAATCCGGCGCAGCATCAACCATCGGTAAGGAGCCATACCTGTCGACAATTTGAAGGCTCGTGCGAAATAGGATGAAGACAAGCCACATGCACGTGCCAGTTCCGAAATTGTGATATTCCCATCAAGGCGGCTCTCGAGCATCTCCTTTGCTTGTATAAGCTGTCTGGCTGCAAGCCCCCCTGAATGAAGCGGAGTAACTTCCGAAGCGTTTCCATAGCTCACCACCAGATGCGAGCAAAGTGCTGCACCCACATGGTCGATAAACAACATGCTGGCCTGAGAGGGGGCTGAGAATGCGGGCACCAATGCACCCACCAATCCGCGAATTACTTGATCATCAACATTGGCCCCAGGCGCAATGCTCAACGTTTCAACGTATCTTGTTCCATGATCTTCTTCCAGCGCGGTGAGTGCTTCACGGGGAATATGAAAATTGATGCAATCAAAGTCGGAGCGCATGTTCGCCTGCCAAACCCGATTGTAATCATAAAATGAAAACTGTCCCTGCCTGAGAATAGGCATCGTCACGGGTTTATCGTCCACCCAGAGATCGCCCCGATAGTCACGCATCTGGAAGGCGATCATGAAAGCGTCTTCGGGAAGATGTTGATCTACAAGCCCATGATTGGGGGTGTCGCGGATTAACCTTGTCGCTGAAATACCGGTTTTGTTGAGTACAGACGTTCTGACAGTTTGCCCGCCATCAACACGCAGAAAGTCCATTGTTTCATTACTGTATTTGGAAGAGCCCATAGCTCCCATCCTCAAATGGTCACCACTGGCCTGAGTAAGCCGATGGCCGTTGTGCTGAAAATTTAATTTGGCTGAAATGGGTGCAGTTGCGAACAGTTTACAATTGAATTGTTAAAAAAAAGAGCCCTGCATACAAGAGTGATTCTCGAGTTGTGTGCATAATTGCGAGCAAGGCTTAATCAAGAATTTTCAAAGCCGCCAAACTACAATTGAAAGCCAAAAAATGACGGTTTTCCGTTTCCCACGTTTTCTTGCCGCCGAATATCTACAAACATGTTTGCGGAGTTAAAGCAGGTATTTGTCGATAGAAATCTGGGTACCTGAATGTTCTGAGGAGAAGGTACATTCTGTAACTCTGGCTAAGCCAGAGCTATCAAGCGACTGTTATTGTTGACGGTTTAGAGCCTTCGGCGGTTGTGAATGAAAACCGTTACAGTTCCATTCTTAACAAATGATCGAAGAAGATATAATTGTTCAAAGGTGGCAAGAAAATGCAAGCTGAACGGCCCCCCTCAAAAGCAGCTCTGCGGCTACTGAACTTGGTTGTGGACGGAAATACAAGCATGGAAAATGACAAGCACTACGTGCTGAGGTTTGGCGCGTTTGAGCTGGAAATGCCTCAGAAAAATCTCAGCCGGGAAGGGGTTCGGTTGAAGCTCGGAGGTCGTGCCTCCAGCCTTTTGGCTGCTCTTGTTGAAGCGGGGGGGAATCTCGTTGCGCGTGATGAATTATTGGCATGTGTCTGGCCCGGACAGGCAATCGACGACAGTGTGATACGTGTTCATTTATCTGCTTTAAGAAAAATTCTCGGCGCCTCAGAAGGTGGCGAACAGCTAATCGTTAATGAGGCTGGTCGCGGGTATCGGTTGTCATTGCCTGTAAGCCGCATCGGTTCTGTTGAAGAAGTCGTACCTGATAGTGATCAAGCTGCCGGTATCATGCTGCCAGCTCGAATTGATGCGATCATTGGTCGTGATGATACTGTTACGTCGCTTGCGGAACAGTTGATCAGTCGACGTTTCATTACTGTTGCTGGCCCTGGCGGAATTGGCAAAACGACGGTTGGTATTGCAACAGGGCGTGTTGCATCGCAGAAAGCGGGTGCGACAGCATTTTTCGTTGATTTTTCACCAATTGGTAGCGGTGGGCTTGTTCCTCCTACTGTCGCTGCTACGATTGGGCTGACTGCGGCAACTTCAAATCTGGTCAATGCACTGGTTGCGGAATTCAAGGATAAGTCGATTTTGCTTCTTCTTGATAATTGCGAACACGTTCTCGAAGAAGTGGCTGCTATTGCTGAAAATCTCCTAATGTCAATTCCCGGGTTGATGATCCTTTGTACAAGCAGGGAACCTCTTGGTGCGCAGGGCGAATGGATACATCGTCTAAAGCCGCTTGAACTTCCCCCCACGGATATGAGTGTTTCTGTCGAGGAAATTGGTCGTTTCCCGGCCGTTGCACTGTTTTGCGAGCGTGCAAGATCTATCCGCCATGATTTCGTCCTTGGACCAGAAAACTTCACGGCTGTCGCCGATATTTGCAGGCGTCTTGATGGCATGCCTCTGGCGATCGAGTTTGCTGCTGCGAGGATGAACGTGATGACAGCTTCGGCAATTGCCGAAGGTCTGAAGGAACGGTTTGATCTGCTGTCTAAAGGCCGCAGAACGGCGATGTCACGCCACAAGACTTTGCGAGCAACGCTGGATTGGAGTTATGAGCTGCTAAGCATTACATCCCGGCAGGTCCTGAACAGGCTGGCGGTGTTTCGCAGTACATTTGGTGTTGCCGAAGCGCAGGCCGTTGCTGTTGGCGGAGACATAAGTGACATCGACGTATTTGAGCACCTTGTCGATCTTGTCGAAAAATCGATGCTGATCACGCAGTCCAGCAACGGGGAGATGCGCTACCGTCTGTTGGAAACAACCCGCCAATATGCGCTTGAGAAACTGATTGTTTCTGGCGAGGGTAACTCCGTTCGTCGTAAACATGCCAAACACCTGATTTCAATATTCTCGGACACCAAGGATGCATGGGAAGGCAAGGCATCCAAAGCGCATACCGATACCAGACGAGAATATATTGATGATATTCGTGCTGCGATCGACTGGGCGGTGAGCGATGATGGGGATATTACGCTCGGTCAGGAGGTTCTCGCCACGAGCTCTTCATTGTGGTTCTATGCTTCTCTGCCTAGCGAATTCATAACACATACGCGCCGTTTTCTATCGGCTATTAAATATGACGGTGGTTGTGACAGGTCTTTTGAGCTTCTTGCGGCCTATGGTCATGCCTTGTGGCACAAGGAAGGCCCTTATGATGAAATGTTAAATGCTTTTGAAAAAGCATTGATGATCGCAAGGTATCGCAACGATCATGATCTTGTTCTTCGTGCAGTCTGGGGTATCTGGGCGCAGCAGATTTTAAGTGGCCAATATGATCTTAGTCTCAGGACTGCAAACGAGTTTGTCGAGAGCCTTACGCCCGATGACGGTGTTGCGAATAGGGCAACCGGTTTGCACATGCAGGCGCTTTCGTCACACTTTTCCGGGTATCATGAAAAGGCATTAGCGCTGCTTGAACAGGTGATCGAGGCGGACAAGGCACCCGTCCGTTCAGATCATCGAAACCATGCACAGGTGGACGGAAAAATTGCCGTATTATCGTTGCTGATGCGGATCAAGTGGTTAACCGGCGCACCGGATGAAGCAATGGAGCTTGCGAAAGTCTGCGCTGAAGATGCGTTCGAACTCGATCATACTCTTTCGATCTGTTACGGGCTTGGTGTTGGATGTATCCCGGTGGCGATTGCAAACCGGCAATATGGTATTGCCCGAGAATGGATCATGGCATTAAGGGTCGAGACAAAAGCCAAAGGCCTTGATCATTGGGCTAACTTTGCCGACGGATACGAAGCAGCCATCGATGGGCACCGTGAAATGCCGGAAAGTGCCAGCAAGATGCAGCGTGAAATGTTTGAAGTCGCGCGTCGGGTCAATCATGAGAATTCTGGTCAAGTCGCTGATGTACAGTGGTTTAACTGTCTCGCTAAAGCGTCTTAACAACTCTTAACAACGCATAACTAACGCCTCTGAGGCGGTGGGCCCATTCTATCTTCATCAAACGCAAACGGCGGACAATGGAGATAGAAATGGCGCGACACGAGCAGCTTTCGGCAGAGGCTGGAGCTTTTAACTTTACTCAGTTTGTTCCCTTTCCCGTGAGTGCCTTTCATAAGGCAGATGAAGATGTTGCACGTTACTTTGATACCGACTGGCAGAACTTTGTCACACGGATGCCGGTCCCCGAAGACCGGAGCAAATCGGGCCCGGACTTACCAGCGTGGCGACTGCGAAAGATAAAGGCTTACGTCGAAGAACATCTGGAAGAGCGTATATCAACGCAATTTCTGGCTGATCTGGTCGGCCTGAGTACAGGGTACTTCTGCCCTGCTTTCAAGAACGCCATGGGTATTACACCACAGGCATATGTCATGCAGCAGCGTTTAAAACGCGCGCAGCATTTGCTGGCTTCCGCGACGGACCTTGCGCTGAATGAGATTGCATTTGCTTGCGGTTTCACTGATCAGGCCCACCTGAATAACCGGTTCAAAGCAGCTTATGGCGCTTCCCCGGGAACCTGGCGCAAGGCATTTTCCCAACCGGCGGGCCATGTGGTCTCCGCCAGCAGCGCAAGGCGGGCGTCATGACCCCAGGCAATCAGGGTTGCACTAAACCAACACAAATGATGTCAGCCAGCCAGTATCGTCAGATAGATCCGACGATCCGATCTTTTCTGGACCGAATAGAGGAAGCGGGTGTCGATCTCTATGCGCCAGATCTTGCAAAATTTGTATCTTTTGTTCCGGAAATGGATCGCTATCGGCAGCTTGAAGCGTGCAAAACCGGTTCTGTGAACTGGCGGGTTGTTCATCCGGTTGGACAGGCTGGTAAAAGTAATCCTTTCATTCTCTATCTCTGCCGTGTTCAGCAGGATGGTCTCGACGCTTGGGAAAGTCACGGTCAGTCTGCCCTGCAGATTGCCCAGGCAAGCCATTCCGGACTGGTTTTTGCTGAAATCGACCGTGGTTCGACCTCTGCAAGAGCTGTCGCAGACGTCCGCAAAATTCTCGAAATTCTGGAATTCAAAGCCGACAGCTTTGGTCTTGACCCCGAAAGCTGGGTAATGGTCGCTGATGGTGACAGCAGCCTGGTCGCTATTGAGAGCCTTGTCGGGGTGACCCGGAACGCGCTTTCACAACCGGCTGGCTTGTCCTTGTTGACCCCTGTTCTTGGGACAAAGGCAGATGATGAAATGTCTTATTGTTTGACGTGCCTGGCATCGGGCTCGTTTAACAGTGAATTCAATCCAACACTCGAACAGTTAAGACTGTTGCCCCCCACACTGATCGTTCTTGCAGGTGTTGACCCCTTCCGGTCCACGGCCGAGGCCTTTGCACAGCGTTTGGTGTTGGCGGATGTGGAAACAGTTGCTGTTTGTGTTTTTGGTGCCATCCACGATTTTTGCTGGCTGGCGCCGTTGCTGGACCTTGCTGTGACAGCAACAGCGCACGGGTTGGTAACCAACATGGTTACCACAAGTTTTGCAACGACCTGAGGCCCAGATTTCTGCGCGAAATCATCCGCTATGCCTTTCAGATTTTGAATGCCTTCGGATCACGTGTGTGGGCGCGCGTGCCATCCAGCCAACTGTGTTCGCCCAATCAGATATTTTTCAATCAGGAGAAGAGCTATGAGCCGTTCCAGCTATGTTGAAACCACCGACGGTACCCAAATTTATTTCAAGGATTGGGGCCCCAAGGATGCCCAGCCGATTGTGTTCAGTCACGGTTGGCCGCTGAATGGCGATGCCTTTGAAGATCAGATGCTGTTCCTGGCACAAAAAGGCTATCGTGTTATTGCGCATGACCGCCGTGGTCATGGCCGTTCATCCCAACCAGGTTTTGGTAATGATATGGACCATTACGCGGATGACCTTGCCGCAGTGGTCAAAGAGCTCGACCTGAAAAATGCCATTCATGTTGGGCACTCAACAGGGGGTGGTGAAGTTGCCCGCTACATTGGGCGTCATGGAACCGAACGTGTTGCAAAGGCTGTGCTTATTGGCGCTGTTACACCGATTATGGTCAAAACCGAGTGGAACCCGAATGGCGTTCCGATGGAAGTCTTTGATGGCATTCGGGCAGGTGTTCAAAAAAACCGCGCACAGCTTTTCAAGGATTTCCCGGCGGCATTTTATGGGTTCAACCGTCCGGAGATCGAAGATTCCGAAGGATTGGCCGATACCTTCTGGTTGCAGGGCATGCAGGGCAGCATTCTGGCACAGTATGAATGTATCAAGGCTTTCTCTGAAACCGACCTTCGCGAAGATCTGAAAAAAATGACAATCCCCACTTTGGTCATTCATGGGGATGATGATCAGATTGTCCCGCTTGATACAACCGGCAAAGTTGCGGCCGGATTATTGCCAAAGGGTGAACTGGTCATTATTGCGGGTGCGCCTCACGGACTGTGCGCAACGCACAAGGATGAAATCAACGAGTTGCTTCTTGGGTTTATCATTTCCTGATTGCAGCATTTTCGATGCCTGAACGGAAAGGCCAGCGCATATGCGCTGGCCTTTTTGTATTTCTGTCTATGGTGGAATTTTCTTTTTTATATCAAATGGTTAATCTGAATTTTTTTTGTATGAGTTTGTGGTTCCGCAGAGCTGACTTTCATACAACCGCTGACCCGAGACTCATACAATACCAGGACAGAGATTCAGGGCATTGTCATTTTGTCAGGAAAACAGAGAGCAAGGAGCTTCTCACCAGGCGATTTGACAGGGAACCGAAATTGAACCGAACCAAGGTGCCCTATCAAAAGCTACTGCATGAAAAATGCCCGGTGAGATGCGTTAGCAAGCTCTTGATTTTCCGCCAAATCAATCTCGGCGTGGTCGTGTCGATCATCGTGCGAGGCGCAAGAACTGTCACTCTTCGCTATGACCGAAGGTCATGTCGTTAACAAACTTTCGAATAGAAACACTTCACACAAGGAAATTCAGAAATGTCTAAAACGCAGGTTCTTACCCCTGAAAACAGCCAGATGATCTTCATCGACCAGCAGCCGCAGATGGCTTTCGGTGTGCAGTCAATTGATCGTCAGGTTCTGAAGAACAACGTTGTTGCTCTTGCCAAATCTGCAAAGATTTTTGACATCCCGACGACCATTACCACTGTCGAAACCGAAAGCTTTTCCGGTCACACCTTTGCCGAGTTGCTTGCAGTTTTCCCGGAAGCTCCGCTTCTGGAACGGACTTCGATGAACTCTTGGGACGACCAGAAAGTACGTGATGCATTAGCGGCCAATGCAGCCCAAGGGCGCAAGAAAATTGTTGTTTCAGGTCTTTGGACTGAAGTTTGCAACACCACGTTTGCTTTGAGCTGCCTGAACGATACCGACTATGAAATTTACATGGTTTCTGATGCTTCGGGCGGTACGTCGACGGAAGCTCATGAACGCGCAATGGACCGTATGGTCCAGGTTGGTGTGATCCCGATGACCTGGCAGCAGGTGATGCTTGAATGGCAGCGCGACTGGGCGCGTCGTGGCACCTATGACGCGGTTATGGATGTCGCAAAAGAACATTCTGGCGCTTACGGCATCGGCATCGATTACGCCTACACCATGGTTCACAATGCGCCAGAGCGTGTCGAACATGGCGAAACACTCGCTCCGAAGCCCGCAATCTGATTGCTCACAGCCGGGGGCTGGGCATTGAAGCCAGCACCCCGGCTATCTGCCTCCTCATTCATTTTAACATCCCGATACATAACTTCTTCCTCCCCCCCCGTTCCTGCAGACAAGGATGGTTCCCCGCCATCCTTGTCTCCCGCGGATTTGACCGGAGCCTGGTAATGACAAACACTTCATCTCCTGACATTATTTTCCATAACGCCAAAATCTCGACCCTGGATCGAAAGGTAGGTGATGTTGAAGCGATTGCGATTACCGATGGTGTCGTCTCGGCGGTTGGTCGCAATGAAGACATCATGCGTTTGGCTGACGGCAAGACAAAGGTCATAGACCTTGGTGGCAAGCGGGTTATTCCGGGGTTAAATGACAGCCATACCCACCTGATCCGTGGCGGCCTGAATTACAACATGGAACTGCGTTGGGAAAATGTGCCGTCTGTTGCTGACGCGCTGACGATGCTCAAGGATCAGGCGGATCGCACCCCGGCACCGCAATGGGTGCGCGTTGTTGGTGGTTGGTCAGAATTCCAGTTCGCCGAGCGTCGTATGCCGACCCTTGATGAAATCAATAAAGCCGCCCCGAATACCCCGGTTTTCATTTTGCATCTTTATGGACATGCGCTTCTTAACCGGGCAGCGATCAACGTGCTGGGCATCAATCGTGACACACCAAACCCGCCTGGCGGCGAAATTGAACATGACGGCAATGGTGATCCAACCGGTTTGCTGATTGCAAAACCGTCGGCGCTGATCCTTTATTCCACTCTGGCACAGGGGCCGAAATTACCGCTTGAAGACCAGATCAACTCGACCCGTCATTTCATGCGTGAAATGAACCGACTGGGCATTACCAGCGTAATTGACGCCGGTGGCGGTGGGCAAAATTATCCCGAAGATTACGATGTTATTCGCAAGTTGCATGACGAAGACCAATTGACCGTTCGTATTGCCTATAACCTGTTTGCCCAGAAGGCAGGGCAGGAATTGACCGATTACGAACACTGGATGACCATCACCAAACCCGATGCCGGTGATAGTTGGCTTAAAATGAACGGGGCGGGTGAAAACCTTGCCTGGTCGGCCGCTGACTTTGAGAATTTCCTTGAGCCGCGGCCGGATCTTGCGCCTGTGATGGAAAAGGAACTGGAGCCAGTTGTCGAGCTTCTGGCAACCAATCGCTGGCCCTTCCGTATTCACGCGACCTACGATGAAACGATCGATCGGTTCCTGGGTGTCTTCGAGCGCGTCAATGGACGCCAGCCATTTGAAACCCGTTTCATCATTGATCATGCCGAAACCATCAGTGAGCGCAATATTGATCGTATCAAGGCGCTGGGCGGTGGTATCGCGATCCAGCACCGCATGGCCTATCAGGGCGAATACTTCGTCGACCGATATGGTAGTGAGGCGGCAAAGGATACTCCGCCGATCAAAAAAATGCTCGAAGCAGGTGTGCCGGTCGGCGCGGGGACTGACGCAACACGCGTTGCGTCCTATGATCCGTGGGTTGCACTTTATTGGCTGACCACCGGGAAGACCACTGGCGGTTTGGCGCTATATGACGAAGACAAACTCGTCAGTCGCGAACAGGCCTTGCGTCTTTGGACTGAAGGATCTGCATGGTTCTCGGGCGAGCAGGAAAAGAAGGGCACACTTGCTGTTGGCAGCTATGCCGATATGGCCGTTCTCTCCGCAGATTACATGACCGTACCGGCCGAGGAAATCCGTCAAATTCATTCGCTCCTGACGGTTGTCGGCGGCAAGATCGTCTTTGCTCAGGACAAGTTCCAGGACCTGTCGCCGGCTCTGCCACCTGCAAGTCCTTCCTGGAGCCCGGTAAACTTTGAGGCCAGCCCGGCCATGCGTCAGAACGCACCGATCCATTCTCATGAACGTGCATGCCACGACGCATGTGGCAACCATTGCGGCATGCATGGTCATGATCATCAAATCGCATGGGCGCGTCCGATTCCAGCTGCGGACAAGAAAGCCTTCTGGGGTGCGCTTGGCTGCTCCTGCTTTGCGGTGTAAAATCATGGAAAATAACGCAAACCCAAAACAGACTGAAGGTATGCCCGGCATACCTTCCTCCCCTTGGGAGCCGTTCCGGTTTCGCGCCTTCACTGTTTTGTGGGTCGCGACGGTGGTTTCAAATATCGGCACATGGATGAATGATGTCGGTGCCGGTTGGTTGATGGCATCGCTTGATCCATCACCTGCCGCAGTATCGCTTGTTCAGGCGGCAACGACCCTTCCGGTTTTCCTGTTCGCCCTCCTAGCGGGGGCGCTGGCCGACATGTTTGACCGGCGGAAACTACTGGTTCTTGTAAATCTGGTTATGGCGGGAACGGCGACGGCTTTTGCCCTGCTGGTTTATCTTGAAGCAGCGACGCCAAGCGTTCTTATTGGTGTGACTTTCATTTTGGGAACTTGTGCGGCGTTCGTTGCCCCTGCATGGCAGGCAATCGTACCGTCGCTTGTGCCCAAACATGCATTGCAGGCAGCCATTGCCCTGAATTCCACCGGTATCAATGTCAGCCGTGCGATTGGTCCGGCCTTGGCCGGAGTACTTATCGTTTCGGTCGGGATTTATGCGCCCTTTGCACTTAATGCCATCAGTTTTATCGGTATTATCCTTGCCCTGTTTACCTGGAAGGCAACACAGGAAAACAGTTCGACGCTGCCGCGTGAACATGTTCTTCCGGCAATCGTCGCCGGTGTGCGCTATGCGCTGCACAGCGCGCCCTTAAAAGCGACCCTTATCCGGGCTGTGGTATTCTTCCTGTTTGCGTCTGCTTATTGGGCCTTGCTGCCACTGATTGCCAAAACATCACTTGGCGGGGACGCCAGCAGTTATGGCACGCTGGTCGGTGCCGTGGGCGTCGGTGCTGTTTTAGGGGCGTTGCTGCTTCCAAAAATGCGCCGTCGTTTCGGACCTGATGTTGTTGCGATGGCCGGAACCATTGGGACGGCGTGTGTGCTTGTCGTCTTTGCTGTGGTACCCAATCTGGTCGCAGCAGCGGCGGGATCTTTGCTCGCAGGTGCGTCATGGATTGCGGTTCTGTCGACATTGAATTCGTCGGCTCAGACTGCATTGCCATCCTGGGTGCGGGCGCGCGGTTTATCCGTTTTCATCACGGTGTTCTTCGGGGCGATGTCACTGGGCAGTATCGTTTGGGGACAGATTGCCGAAGTACTTGGAATACCAAGTGCGTTGATGATTGCAGCCGCTGGGGCCGTGATCCTGATCCCGATCACATGGTCTATGAAGCTGGGGCAGGGTGAAAAGCTTGATCTTGCGCCTTCGGCACATTGGCCATCACCGGTCGTGGTGCATGAGAATGCCGGTGAACGCAGCCCGGTAATGACCATGATCGCCTATCAGGTACCGGCAGAGAACCACCAGCGGTTTCTGGAATTGGCAAAGAACCTGTCCCATGCACGGAAACGTTCAGGCGCATATAGCTGGGGCATCATGCAGAACGCTGAACATCCGGATCAGTTCACGGAGTATTTCCTTGAAACATCGTGGCTGAACCATCTGCGCCATCATGAACGTGTCTCGGGCTCGGACCGCGTTATCCAGGACGAAATCCGCACATTGCTGATCCCTAATACTAAACCAGCCGTTTCCCATTTGTTGGGAGCCACGGCACCGGTGAAACCGAAATCGGGGAAATCGAAAGGATCAAAGAAATGAAAGCGCTTCTTGGAATACTGGTCGCTTTATCCATTGGTGTTGTGTGTCGCCTGGCGGCATTGCCGCTTCCGGCGCCGCCGGTGATTGTTGGCGCCCTATTGGTGGTCGCGATGACGACAGGATACATCCTGATTGATCGCCTATTTGAACACCGTGAATGCAAAACGCGCGCAATGTGCGGTGGCCCGACGGGCCATGCCTCTGGCGCAGGAGAAAAACAATGATTTCCGATATCCTTCTTGGTCTGGGCATGGGGCTTTTCATCGGAGCCGGGTGCCGATGGTTTGATGTTCCCTTGCCAGCACCGCCCAAAATGGTCGGCGCACTTCTGGTTGTTGCGATGACTCTTGGCTTCCTCGGCGCAGATATCGCCCTTGCTGAATTTGGGATGGCGTCATGATGTCTGTTACATTCAAAGGTCATTCGCAGACCCCTGACTCAAGCGCATATAGTTGGGTATGCCTGATGGCAAGACTGTGTCTCGCCGCTGTCTTCCTCTATAGCGGCTCGACCAAACTGATCCATTGGCAGGCTGCGATTTCGGAGTTCGAAGGCCTTAGCCTCCCGCTACCCGCTGTGGCGGTTGCGTTGACGGTGGCCGTGCAACTCCTCGGCGGCCTCGCCGTAGCGCTCGGATGGAGAGTTCGTCTGGCGGCTCTGGCTCTTGCGATCTTCACGGTGATCGCAACGCTGATCGGTCATCCTTTCTGGAACTTCGAAGGTCCAGAACTGCAACACCAATTGACCACGATGTTAGAACACCTGGCCATTGTCGGAGGCTTCCTTTTACTTGCGGCCAATGGTCCTGGCCATCTGTCTGCAGGGCGTGGGGAATAGGTCGGATGATTATCATCACAAACCTTCACATCACTGAAGTGTTGGTCTTCGATTTAGGTGGCCTATGAAATCGGGAGTAATCGTCGCAGCCACGGCCATTCTGTCGGTCTCTTGGGATGTTTCGGCCGAGGAGCACGCGCGGCCAGGGTTCGAGAAATTCCGTTTCGAGGAGAATTATGGGTTTCTGAACTCTTCTGATATGCCACCTGATCCGTTCGATCCGTTCAAATACATCAAATTGGGCGGAGATCCGGATAAATATCTCAGTCTCGGTGGCTCCATTCGTGAGCGCTACGAATATACAAATAACCCTGTATTTGGTGATGATTCTCAGGACGAGAACGGTGTTTGGCTTCAGCGCGCCAATCTGCATGCCGATATGCATCTCGGACCTTATCTGCGTGTGTTCAGTGAACTATCGAGCGCGATAGAGGAAGGTCGGGCTGGCGGACCGAGCCCCGTTGATGAAAACAAACTCGACTTACAGAACGCCTTTGCCGATCTTTCCTTTGGTCTTGGCGGAAATGGCGATATGACAATTCGTGCCGGCCGTCAGGAACTAGAGTTCGGATCTGGTCGTTTGGTCGACACGCGTGAAGGCACCAATGTGCGGCGAACGTTTGACGGTTTTCGCGGGGGAGTTGACCTTCCGGGTTGGAAAGTTGATACGGTGGCAGTTCGACCACGCCGCGATCATGACGGTGTGTTCGATGACGAGACCAACGACGACGAGGCTCTCTGGGGTGTTTATGCCGTCGGTCAGCCAGACCTGCTGCTCGTGGGCACACTTGATCTCTATTATTTGGGATTTCACGATGACTTCGGCAATTTTGTCCAGGCTGTCGAAAACGAAAAGCGGCACACAGTCGGTGCGCGGATTTCGGGCAACACTAGGGGGTGGGATTGGAACTGGGAAGCTGCCTACCAGTTTGGCTCATTCGGTGATGGCGACATTGCTGCCTGGACGCTAGCCGGCGATACCGGTTTCACCTTCGAAGAGGCGCCGCTTCTGCCGCGCTTTGGACTTCGGGCGAATATAGCAAGTGGTGACGATGACCCGAACGATTCCGATCTTCAAACCTTCAATCCGCTGTTTCCTCGCGGAAATTATTTCAGCCAGGCCGCAGTTTTGGGGCCGCGAAACTTCTTTAATGTAAACCCCCATTTGAATCTTCAGGTAACCGACAGTTTTTCTCTCAATTCGGATGTCAACTTTTACTGGCGTCTTGAGAAAAACGACGGCGTCTACAGTCCGTCGGGGCAGGTCATACGAGAGCCAGGCGGTAGCGACGCCCGATATGTTGCCACAGGCATTTCGGTCGAAGCTGTCTGGGCGCTCATGAATAATGTCGACTTCACGGCCATCTACACACGCCTTGAACCCGGGGCCTTCATCCGTCAGACCGGTGAAAGCAAGGCTGTCGATTTTCTCGAACTGACTGCGCGCTTTCGATTTTGAGGATGTTGATGATCGACAACGTAACGTTTTGTCTCACGGATCAGAAATGTTGACTAAGGCATGGCCGATGTCTGGCTCGACATCGACGGGTTTCTGACGCTTTCGTCGGAAAGTGGCAAGGAGGGGCGAGCTGCCCGTATCAAGTTGAACATTCCGGCCCTGCTTGCATGGATCGTTTGTCGGGGTGTTTGTTCTTAATGGCACGAAAATGCTACTAGACCTCGCTGGCAGGATTCCCGAATGCACCGACTTTCATTTTTTGAGCCCCTAAAAGTGACTGCGAGAGAAATGTCATCTTTTCTGTCAATTCTGCAGCTTTTTGTCAGCTTATGTGTCAATCCGTGCCAACTTATCTGGCAATCGAAAATGCTAACCAATTGATTTTTTAAGAAGTCGAATGTCACCTTTTGTGGCACCTGACAATACATATGATTAACTTGTTGGTATTAAACGGTTAATTGGTGATTGTGTCCCACGATTTTAACGTCGTGGGGCACATTTCCCTAAAATGCCTACCAAATTTTCGTAAAAGTTCTTGATTTGTTCTTTTGTTTGTGGCATAAGAGAAAAGTCAACGGGAGAAATGCACCCGGACCGAAACCCGCGAGGCCTTGTGCCTCGCGGGTTTTTGCGTTTTGGGTCGGATCAAGGAGGTAATCAGGATGCAGCGGCAAAGACGCGGATATCGACACGGGCAGGGCGGCGGGGTGCTCCGCAGGATACGGGTCGGCGGATGGCGGAGCCATTATGGCGGCATTCTGCCCGAGGATTAGGACTGGGAACTAACCCGATCATTTGCCATGACGGGAGAGGTGCGTCTTGTTGGAGAGGGAGCATTAAATTTGCCGGGAGCGGCAGGAATGGCAGGAGGGGGCAGCATTAAGCTATGGCCCGTCAACGGTCGAAAGGTGGGGCCCGTGCGCCCGGAGTTTGTCTGGGATTCCGCTGGTTGCGGGAAGGCCGCCATTGCCAAACGTGACCGGAGTGGGGCCGAAGGCTGTCTGTTGCGAGGATGGCTGCTAATGCCCGAGGTTTATCCGGGCTTCGTTGGTTGCAGGAAATGCCGCCATGGACGGAAGTGGCCGGAGCAGGTCATGAGACGGAAGGCAGTCGATCTGCGCTCCGTTGGCGAGGATGCCGAAGCCCCGGGGGCGTCGGGACTTCCCGGATTGCGGGAAATCCGGTTTTGGCTGATGTACTCAGACGAGCGCGGTCTGCTGATTCTGATTTGAGCGCACCGCTGATGCGCGCTTCAGCTTTCCCGGACATCGTCGGCCTCTTTCTTTGAAGGGTAGTTGCGGGCTGAATTGAAACACTGTTCATCGATCCGGGTAAGTCGCAGATATAAGATCCTCGATCGCTCCTCTTCTCCCCGCGGACAATGAGCTCAACGCATTTAGCGCAGAGTTATCATAATTCGGGGTTATACCCGCTGGTGTGAACGCAAATCAGAGCCGTTTAGAAAGCATTACCGTGCGCTGTCATCGGGATTTTACGCATTTTTTATGCCAAACACCGGCCAGAACATATTTCTGCCATCGCATTTTTACGGCTCTCCCTCCTAGCCTGTAGCAGTTGATCCGAACACAACAGGAGTATCCCATGTTCGATCTGATCTATGCCGTTCTGGCATTGGGTGCCTTTGCCATGTGCGGGCTTGCGGTTCGCGGCTGCGCACGGATCTAGGAGGTTCCATGATCAGTTACATTCTTGGCGGCGCGGTATCGGCCGCGCTTGTTATCTACCTGTTTTACGCCCTGATCCGGGCCGAAAAATTCTAGGACGGAGTTCCCGATGACAACCGATCTCGGCCAGTTCGCGCTTTATTGCGCGATCCTGCTGGCGTGCGCCCCGTTGCTGGGCGGGTATATGTACCGGGTTTACAGCGGGCAGCGGGTTTTGCTGTCCCCCGTTTTCAAGCCGGTTGAGAAAGTCATTTATCGCATTTGCGGTATCGATGCGCAGGCATCGCAACATTGGTCGCGATATGCCGTGACCCTTCTGGCCTTTAATGCTGCCGGATGGGTTTTGCTGTTTGCCATTCTGCGTTTGCAGCATCTTTTGCCGTGGAATCCGGCCGGGCTGGCGCCGATGTCGTCCGATCTGGCGTTCAACACGGCGGTCAGTTTTGTCACCAATACCAACTGGCAGGCCTATGGCGGCGAAACCTCACTGTCCTATTTCAGTCAGATGGTCGGACTGACCATGCAGAACTTTGTCAGTGCATCAACGGGCATGGCGGTTGCCGTTGCGGTGATCCGCGGGTTTGCGGGACGCAAGGTTCGTGATCTTGGCAACTTCCATGTCGATATGACGCGCGGGGTTCTTTACATTCTGCTGCCGCTTTCGATTATCGCAGCAATTTTCCTGATGTCGCAGGGTATTCCGCAGAACCTGAATTCCTATGTCGATGCAACCACGCTTGAGGGCACAAAGCAGGTTCTGGCGCAGGGGCCGGCCGCATCGCAGATCGCGATCAAACAGCTTGGCACCAATGGTGGCGGCTTCTTTAACGTCAATTCATCGCATCCATACGAAAACCCCACAGCGCTGAGCAATCTGCTTCAGATGGTTTATATCCTGCTGATCCCGGCGGCATTCTGCTTCCTGTTTGGCAAGATGGTTAATGACAAGCGCCAGGGCATTGCGATTTTCGCGGTGATGGCCGTGCTGTTTGTCGGTGGATTTGCCGCAACCTATAGTGCGGAAAAGGCAGGCAATGCGTTGCTGACAAATTCCAGCACGATTATTGCCGATCCGGGCAATATGGAAGGCAAGGAAACCCGTTTCGGTATCCTGAATTCCACCCTGTGGGCGACAGCGACAACTGCTGCGTCGAACGGATCGGTCAATGCCATGCATGACAGTCTGACACCGCTTGGCGGCATGGTCACGATGCTGAACATGCAGCTTGGTGAAATCGTCTATGGCGGTGTTGGCGCCGGTTTCTACGGCATGCTGCTGTTTGTTGTTCTGACGGTCTTCATTGCCGGACTTATGGTAGGGCGGACGCCGGAATATCTGGGCAAGAAGATCGAAGCCCGCGAGATCAAGCTGGCTGTTCTGGCCATCCTGACCATGCCGATCGGCATTCTGGTATTCGGGGCTTTGTCTGCCACCGTTCCGGTCGCTATGACGGCAGTACAGGATGCCGGTCCGCACGGGCTTTCGGAAATCCTTTATGCCTATAGCTCGGCGACGGGCAATAACGGCTCGGCCTTTGCCGGGTTCGGGGCCGGAATGCCGTTCCATACTACCTTGCAGGGCATTGCGATGCTGCTGGGGCGTTATGGCTTCATCATTCCGATCCTGGCGATTGCCGGGTCGCTCGGGACGAAGAATGTCGTTCCGGTTTCGGGCGGCACATTCCCGACCCATGGTCCGCTTTTCGTTACCCTTCTGATTGCCGTCATTCTGATTGTCGGCGGCCTCACTTTCTTCCCGGCACTGGCACTCGGCCCGATTGCGGAGCATTTCGCAATGTTGGCCGGAATTGCCTACTGACCGGAGGAGTACAGAAAATGAAGAAAACAGAAAATTCCCGTCTTCTGGACGGGGCGCTTGTCCGGGCTGCCAGTATTGAGGCGTTTCGCAAGCTTGATCCGCGGATCATGATCCGCAATCCGGTGATGTTCATGGTCGAAGCCGGTGCAGTGATGGCAACTGTCATCAGCATTCATACAGGCATGACGGGCGGTCCGGACCTGTCGGCCCTGATCCAGATTACCGTCTGGCTTTGGTTTACCGTCCTGTTTGCCAATTTTGCCGAGGCGGTCGCCGAAGGTCGTGGCAAGGCACGTGCCGATAGCCTGCGGTCAACCAATAAGGAAACCCAGGCAAAAAAGCTCCGCAACGGGGAAAAGACCGCCGTTGAAATGGTCGCAAGCAGCCGTCTTTCGCCCGGTGACTTTGTACTGGTCGAGGCGGGCGATGTCATCCCGGTCGATGGCGAGATCGTCGAAGGGATTGCTTCGGTCGATGAATCTGCGATTACCGGTGAATCTGCCCCGGTCATCCGCGAAAGTGGCGGGGACCGGTCCGCGGTAACCGGCGGAACGCGGATTGTGTCGGACTGGCTTAAAGTCCGTGTTACCGCCAAACCGGGCGAAAGCTTCCTTGATCGCATGATCGCCATGGTTGAGGGCGCGCAGCGTCAGAAAACACCAAACGAGATCGCGCTTAATATCCTGCTGGTCGGCATGTCGATCATCTTCCTGATCGTCGTTGTCACGCTTGAGCCGTTCGCGCTGTTCTCGGGGACGTCGATCCCGATGGCGTTTCTGATTGCGTTGCTGGTGACCTTGATCCCGACGACAATTGGCGGGTTGCTGTCTGCCATCGGGATTGCCGGTATGGACCGTTTGGTCAAGGCCAATGTCATCGCCAAGTCCGGGCGTGCGGTTGAGGCATCGGGCGATGTCGATACGCTGCTGCTTGATAAAACCGGAACCATTACTTTTGGCAACCGTATGGCCGACGAATTTGTGCCACTCAAAGGCATCACGGACCGGGAAGTGGCGGAAGCCGCGGCAATCGCATCGCTTGCCGATGACACGCCAGAGGGCAAATCGATTGTCGAACTGGCGGGCAAGCTGTTTGACTTCCGGGGCGACAAATCGAAACTGTCCAAGGCGATTGCCTTTAGTGCCGAAACCCGTATGTCCGGTGCGGATATCGGTGCGGATGAATATCGTAAAGGTGCCGGGGATGCGATGCGGGCATATACCGAAGCGGGCCCGCAGGTTGCCGAACTTGGCCGGATCGTTGATGGCATCGCCAAATCAGGTGGCACGCCGCTTGTGGTCGCGAAAAACCACAAGATCATGGGTGTCATTCATCTGAAAGACATCATCAAGCCGGGCATTCGTGAACGGTTTGCTGAACTGCGTGCCATGGGCATCCGGACCGTCATGATTACGGGGGACAACCCGTTAACGGCGGCCGCAATCGCTGCCGAGGCTGGGGTGGATGATTTTCTGGCCGAGGCAACGCCGGAGAAGAAACTGGAACTGATCCGTCAGGAACAGGAAGGCGGGCGTCTGGTGGCGATGTGCGGTGACGGATCGAACGATGCGCCGGCCTTAGCACAGGCAGATGTCGGGGTTGCGATGAATGATGGCACCCAGGCCGCACGCGAGGCGGGCAACCTTGTCGACCTTGATAGTGATCCGACCAAGCTGATCGAGATCGTCCAGGTCGGCAAACAGTTGCTGATCAGCAGGGGCGCGTTGACAACATTTTCGATTGCCAACGATGTTGCCAAGTATTTCGCGATCCTGCCCGCGCTTTTCATTGCGGCCTATCCGCAGCTTGGTGCGCTGAACATCATGGGGCTTGCCAGCCCGCAAAGCGCGATCCTTTCGGCGGTGATCTTTAATGCCCTGATCATTATCGCCCTGATCCCGCTGGCTCTGCGCGGGGTACGGTTTACGCCGGGCAGTGCGGCGGCGCTGCTGCGTCGAAATCTTCTGATCTATGGCCTTGGTGGTCTGATCGTTCCCTTTGTCGGCATCAAGGTCATTGACCTTCTGATCAATGCCGTTGGTCTGGTTTAACGGAGAATTTGTCATGTTGAACTTGTTACGTCCGGCCATTGGCATGGCTGCTGTGATGACGGTGATAACCGGTGTTGCCTATCCGCTGGCAATGACCGGGATCGGGCAGGGACTGTTCGCGGAAGAAGCCAATGGCAGCCTGATTGAAAAGAACGGTGTCGTGGTTGGTTCGCGTCTGATCGGCCAGAAGTTTGAAAGCGATCGCTATTTCCATCCGCGCCCTTCCTATGCCGGCGATGGCTATGAGGGCGATAATTCCGGAGGTTCCAACCTTGGGGCGACGAACCGGGAACTGGTCAACGGGATCAAGGCCCGTGCCCTTGACCTTTCGGCGGAAAACGGCAATCGCCCGGTGCCAATAGATTTGCTGACGGCATCGGGCAGCGGACTTGACCCCGATATCTCGCCCGAAAGTGCCCGCTTCCAGATGGAAAGGGTGGCTAAAGCCAGAAACATCCCGCTCAATGACCTGGAGGAACTGGTTGCAGCCCATATTGAAGATAGAACCTTTGGGTTGATCGGAGAGCCGCGGGTCAATGTTCTGATGTTGAATCTGGCTTTGGACGAAATGTCGTCCTGATCCGATGGATTATTCCAAAAATACAGGGTATCGGGCTGTCTTTCGGCAGTCCGGTGCACGGCAAAGACAGGTTCAGCGCGAGGCAGAGGAAATGCGCGCTGTCTGGCTCCGGAACAAGGTGCTGTCAGTCTATCGGCGATTTATCCGGGTGATCCGCCGATGGTTCTGATATGACAGGATAAATACGAAAGGCTTTGATCGACGCAAGATGACCGACGAAGAGGACCGTCCATCCCCCGAAGCCCTGCTGGAACAGACCCGCAAGGATGATCGGGGCAAGCTCAAGATCTTTCTGGGTGCCTATCCGGGCGTCGGAAAGACCTATGCCATGCTTCAGGCCGCGCAGGAACGGCGAAAGGAGGGGCGGGACGTTATTGTCGGCATTGTCGAAACCCACGGGCGCGTGGAAACCGAAAATCTCTTGCGCGGTCTTGAAGCATTGCCGCGCAAGAGGCTTTTGCATCGGGGCCGTGTCTTTGGGGAAATGGACATTGACGCGATCATCTGGCGCAAACCGGAAATCGCCCTTGTTGATGAACTGGCACACACCAATGTGCCGGGCAGCCGCCACGAAAAGCGCTATCAGGATATCGATGAACTGCTTGATGCCGGGATTGATGTCTATACGACGCTGAACATCCAGCATCTTGAAAGCCTGAACGATATTGTCGCCCGGATTTCACGTGTTCGCGTACGCGAAACCCTGCCCGACAGTTTCCTTGAAAAAGCCAATGAAATTGAACTGATTGATCTGCCGCCTGATGATCTTTTGCAAAGACTGCGCGATGGCAAGGTTTATGTCATCGATCAGGTGGGGCGCGCGCTCCGGCATTTCTTCAGCAAGGGAAATCTGACCGCACTTCGTGAACTGGCGATGCGTATTGCCGCCGAACGCATTGATGCGCAGATGCTGGAATATATGCGTACCCATGCGGTCAGCGGCCCATGGCCGACGCAGGACCGCCTGATGGTGTGCCTGAATGAAAGTCCGGTGGCCAAAAAGCTGGTGCGCACGGCCAAGCGGATGGCAGAACGCCAGCGTGTTCCGTGGATCGCCTTGCATGTCGAAACACCACGCGACGACCGGATGGCGAATGCCGAAAAAGATGACATTGCCGAAGCATTGCGTCTGGCGGAACAGTTGGGGGCGGAAATTGTCACGCTTCAGGCGGAATCCCATTTGGCACGCGAGATTTCCGCATTGGCGTCCAAACGCAATGTCACGCGTCTTCTGATCGGGCGGCCAAGGCGAAGACGCTGGACCGGATTGTTGCGCGAAAATGTGGCGCGCAAGCTGCTTGAGAATGCCGAGGGTTTTGATGTTACGGTCATTGCCGCGGACGCGGATGAGAAAAAACGTTCGCTGATCTCGGACAATCCGTTCGAGCCAGGAAGCTGGCGATCACGCAGCCTTTCATGGGTCTTTGGCAGTGTTACTGTGGCAACCGTTGCCGCACTTTTTGCCGACCGCTATGTGCCGCTTGGCAATCTGTCCCTGATTTATCTTCTGGCGGTACTGTTAACTGCAATCCGTTGCGGCATGTGGCCGTCGATTGCCGTCAGTCTACTGTCTTTCATTTCCTACAATTTCTTCTTCACTGTTCCCTATTACACCCTGTCGGTGTTCCATCATGAACAGCTGATTACCATCGTATTTTTCCTGATTGTTTCGGTCATTGTTGGCAATCTGGCAGGACGTCTGCGCCTTCAGGTCGATGCCATGAAAACCAGTGGCAAGCGCACCGCCAATCTTTATGATTTCAGTCGCAAGATTGCGGCGGCGGCCTCGCTTGACGATGTTTTGTGGGCGGCGGTGCATCATGTGGCAGCGACACTTGATTGTCAGTCGATGGTCCTGCAGCCGGGTACGGACGGATCGTTGGAAATTACCGCAGCCTACCCGCCAGAAGACCAGTTGGGGCTAAAGGATTGGGGGGCGGCCGAATGGGCGTGGGAGCATTCCAAACCGGCCGGATGGCGATCGGAAACCCTGCCGACAGCAGAATGGCTATTCATGCCGGTGAATACCCCGCAGGGACCGCTTGGTGTTCTTGGTGTCCGTTTCAGGGAAGATGCACGCACATTGGGGCCTTCCCAGCGTCGCCTGCTTGAGGCGCTTGTCGATCAGGTTGCGGTTGCTGTTGAGCGTACCCGTCTTGCGACCGATATCGAAGAAGCGCGATTGCTGAGCGAGACCGAGCAGCTCCGCGCGGCACTTTTGTCTTCGGTATCGCATGATTTGCGCACCCCACTGGTATCGATCATCGGGTCGGCGACGACATTATCAAGCTATGGCGACAGCATGGGAGAGGAAGATCGCGGGCAGCTTACCCAGACCATCCTTGAGGAAAGCGAACGTCTGAACCGGTTTGTTCAGAACCTTCTGGATATGACGCGGCTTGGCTATGGTGCCTTGCAGCCGAAAAAGGAATGGTCCGATCTGGCCGAGATCATCGGTCGTGCGGTCAAGCATGTCCGTAAATATGCCGGTTTGCGATCCTTTGATGTGCAGGTGTCGCCCGATCTGTCACCGATCCAGCTTGATCCGGTTCTGATCGAACAGGTTCTGTTCAATATTCTTGATAATGCTGTAAAGCATACCGCTGATGATGGTCGGATTACAGTAAGTGCCAAGGCAGATAAAACGCGGATGGTGATCGAGATATCGGATAATGGTCGCGGTATTCCGGCCGAAGCCCGGCAGGCTGTTTTTGATGTTTTCTATCGTGTTCGCGCAGGCGATAGCCAGGTGGCGGGTACGGGGCTTGGATTGTCGATCTGCCGCGGTTTTATCGAGGCGCACGGCGGACGTATCGTTGCACTTGACGGGCCGCAGGGTGTGGGCACAACCATTGCCATAACGCTGCCGATGACCGCGATGCCGACGGTTGCAGAAGATGACGAGGATTTGCAGGATGGCAGTGCGGAAGGAAACTGACATGCGCGATCAGGCCAAAGTGCTGATCATTGATGACGAACCGCAAATTCGCAAATTCCTGCGGATCAGCCTTGGCGCGCAAGGGTATGAGGTGATCGAGGCCGAAAACGGCAAATCCGGCATCGAGAAATGTGCCCTTGAAACCCCGCATCTTGTCATTCTTGATCTTGGACTGCCCGATCTGGATGGGCAGGAGGTTTTGGCGAAAATCCGGGAATGGAGCGAGGTCCCGATTATCGTACTGTCCGTGCGTGCCAATGAGGAAGAAAAAGTGACTGCCTTGGACCGTGGCGCAAACGATTACGTGACCAAGCCGTTCGGAATTGCCGAATTGATCGCACGGGTGCGGGTTATCTTACGCAGCCGCAAATCCGAAGACCTGACCAGTCGCGAGATTGTTTCGGGCGATCTGAAGATCGACCTGGCCGCGCACAGGGTTTTCAAGGGTGAGAACGAATTGAAACTCACCAAAAAGGAGTTCGCACTCCTGACCCTGCTGGCGCGTAACGCGGGGCGTATCGTTACTCATCAACAGATTTTGCGCGAAATCTGGGGACCTGCGCAGGAAAGTGAAACGCATTATCTGCGTATCTATATCGGCCACCTTCGCCAGAAACTTGGCGATGATCCGCTTAACCCCACCTATATTGAAAACGAGCCGGGAGTTGGATATCGGTTTTGTTGATACCGAAGCCTTCCGGAGCTGAAAGTGTGCGAGAGTTTCCTTCCGTCGGTTCTCATAATTCGGGGTTATGGTGCTCGTCCGTTCAGGAAAGCCCAAAGGTCTTTCTGATACCGGAATCCACAGGACCGAACGGCATGAACCGTCGCAACTTGCTTAGAAGCGAGGCCTCGCCTTTTGGTGTCCGTCGCATCCTCCATGTACCCAAGGCTGCATTGAAAATCGTGGTGGCGACTTCATCGGGCTCGGGGGCTTTGTGGACATTCTTTTGAATGGCTTCGAATACCGTATTGCGATCCTTGTCATAGGTTGAGATTGTTGATGCTGTCTGGGG
The DNA here is from genome assembly GCF_001613805.1 of Thalassospira lucentensis. GTDB lineage: Bacteria > Pseudomonadota > Alphaproteobacteria > Rhodospirillales > Thalassospiraceae > Thalassospira > Thalassospira lucentensis_A. The sequence goes on along the minus strand of NZ_LPVY01000002.1, from coordinate 61,077 downwards.
CGCATTGATGTCCATATTGGTCTTGGTGAAGGACGGTTCGACAAGCGATACCCGGATTCCAAACTTGCGGACTTCATGATCCAGAGTCTCCGAGAGGCCTTCAACAGCATGCTTCGATGCTGAATAGAGGCCCATATACGGCGCAGGAAGAAAACCCAGTACCGAGCTGATATTAACAATGCGCCCCGAACCTTGTTCGCGCATGTAGGGCAGGACAGCTTTTACGACGCGCAGGATGCCAAAAACGTTGGTGTCAAATAGCGACTGTGCTTCGGCAATAGAGGTCTCTTCTGTCGCGCCGAGCAGGGTCACGCCCGCACTGTTGATCACGACATCAATGCGATTGGCCTGCGCAATGATGGCTTGAACACCATTTTGAACAGCCGTTTCGTCGCGGACATCCATCTCGATCAGTTCAACGCCTTCTATGGACTGTGCTTTTTCAATATTTCGCACGGTCCCAAAGACCCGGCAGCCCATTTGGGCAAACTTGATGGCAGTAGCGCGGCCAATGCCAGACGATACGCCGGTTACGACCACAACTTTAGAATTCGGCATGGTTGTTCTTTCCTGTTTTGGGGCAATGGAATCCCGAGCTCAGTCCGACTGAGTGAATAGATTTCACCCATACTCTAAAAAGAAGTTAGATTTCAATCGAAATCTAAATAGCTGTCGCAGCAAATGATATGTGATCAGGCAGAGCGTCTGGCTGCTGGGGATTTTTCCCGTCAAATAGCCTGTTCCTTGAGGCGGAGGCTTTTGCGGTCGTGAGGTCCTCTGTCCTGCAGGCAGCAGGGGCGACCCGATGTATTGTGAGTGTGGAGGGAGGTGGCATCGTGCCTGGTCATGCGATAGGAGCGGCGGGTGCGGTCCTGGTCACGCGTGCTACCCACTTCATGATGCATGACAGTGAGAAGAAGGCTGTCACGCTTTGCATTGAGGGAGGGCATAGCATTGGCGCACGAAGCCCCGTGCGCAGGAGCTCTATGCTTGGCAGCGATTTTCGAAATTGCCAGACTTCTTAGGGGACATGTTCGTCCCGACATTCTGTTCTTCGCAAAATGCTTGGTGGTCGCGATCTCAGGCGATTTCCCGGACTTTTTTGGCCGCAGCATCCAGAAATGATTTTGCCATTTCCGGGTCGTTGACAACGCGGGCCAATGTCAGGGCACCAACCATCAGCGACAGGATAGAGATTGATTTTTCTTCCCGCTCTGCCTCGCTGGCTGCCGAAATCATTTGGCCAAGCACGTCAAGATGAGCCTTCACGCCAGCTTCAAATGAAGCTTTGACGTCAGGGCTTTGCCGGGCGGCATCGGCACCAAGAGCGACGATCGGGCAGCCATCCATTCTGGCTTCCTGATGGTCTTCGCTAAGATAAAATGCGATTGCAGCATCAAGCGGATCGTCAGGATTCTTCTCTGCCGCATCGACCCAGCGTTCTGTCGATCCCCCAAGAGCACGTCGCGATGCCTGTGCGACGAGGTCTTCTTTGGAGGCGAACTGTTTGTAGAAAGCGCCCTGAGTTAATCCTGCACTTTTCATCAGGTCCTTGAGGCCAATCCCGTCAAATCCGTGTTCCCGGAACAGACGGCTGGCGACATCAATCACATGTTCGCGGTTTCGGTTGGCTTGCTCACGACTGACACGCATTGTTTGATACCTGTGGTTAGATTTCAACTAACATCTATAAACGTTTTATCATCTCAACGCAAGTGATCGGAGAATGCATCGGCTTTCACAGATGCCCATTGGATAAATAGATTGTGATCGACATCTAAATGAGTTAATGATGTCGTATGTAATCTAATTTGTCGGTTAAGTTTTCCAGTGAAAGGCTCCGCTATGAGGCGCAAACGGCTATTTCTTTTTGGTGCGGTCGCATTGGCAACTGTCGGGGCGATCGGGTTTGCTGTTCTCTCGCAATCTGCACCCGGCGAAGCGTCGGCGGCGACAGATCCGCGTGAAGCACCGGTTTTGGTGAAAGTTGCAAGGGCGGCGGGTGTTCATGGGGCTGAGCGTTCTTTCACGGGCACCGTTGCCGCGCGGGTTCAAAGCAATCTGGGATTTCGCGTGCCGGGCAAGATTGTCGAACGTTTTGTCGATGTCGGACAGCAGGTCGAAGCGGGGCAGCCTTTGATGCGACTTGACGAGACGGATTTGCAGCTTGCCCTGACGGCAAAACGCAATGCGGTTGCGGCGGCGCGTGCATCTTTTGTTCAGGCGCAGGCAGACGAAAAAAGATACGCAGCACTGGTCAAGGACGGGCTAGCGGCCAGTCGGCAACGTTATGAACAGGTCAAGGCGATCCGCGATACGGCACAAGCTCAATTGGCCGCTGCACAAGCGGACGCGAAAGTGGCCGAAAATGAAGCAACCTATTCCACATTGTTAGCCGATGCCGATGGAACAGTGGTTGCGACACTTGGCGAACCGGGGCAGGTCATCGCTGCGGGGCAAACCGTCGTTCAGCTTGCCCATGCCGGGCCGCGCGAGGCGGTTATTGCCCTTCCTGAAACGATCCGCCCTGAAATCGGATCCGTGGCTATCGCCAGTGTTTATGGACAGAATGAAGCGCACGGGAACGCGCGTTTGCGGCAGATATCTGATGCTGCCGATCCGCTGACGCGTACCTATGAATCCCGCTATGTGCTTGAAGGTAAAGCCGCCTCAGCGCCACTTGGCGCAACAGTGACGGTTTCGATTGCCAGCCAGAGTCAGCAAGCAGGTGTCGTGGTGCCGATTGGAGCGGTTCTTGATGATGGCCGTCGCACGGGTGTCTGGACGATCACGCAGGATTCCGCGTCTGTGCAGTTTGTACCGGTACAGATCAGGAAGCTTGGGGAAGAAACCGCAATTGTCACCGGGATCAATGAAGGACAGGAGATTGTTGCCCTTGGCGCGCATCTTCTTGCGGACGGTAGCGCAATCCGAACGACCCTTCAAGCAGAGGCGGCGAACTGATGCGTTTCAATCTTTCCGCGCTCGCCGTTCGCGAGAGAGCCGTCACATTATTCTTTATCATTCTGCTTGCCGCCGCCGGGATTTACGCCTTTGTAAATCTGGGCCGGGCGGAAGATCCATCCTTTACCATCAAGACGTTGACGGTGACAGCCGCATGGCCCGGAGCAACCGCGCGTGAGATGCAGGACCTTGTCGCTGAGCCGTTGGAAAAGCGGGTTCAGGAACTTGCGTGGTATGACCGCGTGGAGACAATAACGCGCCCCGGATATGCCTTTCTTACCGTTACATTGAAAGACAGTACGCCGCCGTCAGAAGTTGACGAAGAGTTCTATCAGGCACGCAAGAAACTGGGGGATGAGGCCCGCAATCTGCCGTCCGGCGTCTTCGGCCCATTCGTTAATGACGAATATTCGGATGTAAGTTTTGCCCTGTATTCCTTGCAGGCTCAGGGCATGCCGATGCGTGATCTGGTCCGTGAGGCCGAAACGATCCGTCAAGACCTTTTGCATGTTCCCGGCGTCAAGAAGATCAATATTCTTGGCGAGCGGGCCGAACAGATTTTTGTTGAATTCTCCTATGCGAAGCTGGCGACACTCGGCATATCGATGCAAGAGATTGCGGGTGCTTTGCAACGCCAGAACACCGTTACGCCAGCCGGTTCAATCGATACACGCGGGCCACAGGTCTTTCTTCGGTTTGATGGTGCCTATAACAGTATCCAGACCATCGCGGATACGCCAATTGTTGCCGGTGGCCGTACGCTCAAGCTTTCGGATGTTGCAGAGGTTCGTCGTGGGTATGAAGATCCGCCGACCTACATTATCCGTCACAACGGTGAGCCGGCACTCCTGTTGTCAGTCGTGATGCAACAGGGCTGGAACGGACTGGACCTCGGCGAAGCACTGGAAGACCGGTCTGCTGCCATCGCAAAGACATTGCCGCTTGGCATCAGCTTCGAGAAGGTCAGTGACCAGGCCGTGAATATCAACGCGGCCGTGGGCGAATTCATGATGAAATTCGCCATGGCGCTTGGGGTTGTGCTGCTGGTGAGCCTGATCAGTCTTGGCTGGCGGGTCGGGATTGTTGTTGCGGCTGCTGTTCCGCTGACCCTTGCCGTTGTCTTTCTGATCATGCTGGAAACCGGCAGGTTTTTTGATCGGATCACGCTTGGTGCGCTTATTCTGGCGCTTGGCCTGCTTGTCGATGACGCCATCATTGCCATCGAGGTCATGGTGGTCAAAATGGAAGAGGGCATGGATCGCATCAAGGCCGCGGCCTATGCCTGGAGCCATACCGCAGCCCCGATGCTTTCAGGTACACTGGTCACGATCATTGGTTTGATGCCGGTTGGTTTCGCCAGTTCCAGTGCCGGTGAATATGCCGGTAATATCTTCTGGATTGTCGGTTTCGCGCTTATTGTCTCCTGGCTTGTGGCGGTGATTTTCACGCCCTATCTTGGTGTGAAGATGCTGCCGGCGATCAAGCCGGTCGAAGGTGGCCATCACGCGATCTATGACACACCGAATTATCGGCGTCTTCGCGGGCTGATCCGTTATGCCGTGCGTCACAAATTCCTGACATGTGGCCTTGTTGTTTTTGCCTTCCTTCTCTCCGGGGCCGGAATGGGGCTTATCAAGCAGCAATTCTTCCCGACGTCGGATCGCCCCGAAGTGCTGGTTGAGGTGCGCCAGCCCGAAGGGACGAGCATCGAAACCACAACGGCAGCGGTCGAGAAGATTGAAAACTGGCTGCAACAACAGCCCGAGGCAAAGATCGTTACCAGTTATATCGGGCAAGGCGCGCCACGCTTCTTCTTTGCCATGGCGCCAGAACTCCCTGATCCATCCTTTGCCAAGATCGTGGTTCTGACACCGGACGCAGAAGGGCGGGAGGCATTGAAACATCGCCTTCGGAAGGCCGTATCCGACGGGCTTGCTCAGGAAGCCTATGTCCGTGTTACGCAATTGGTGTTCGGCCCCTATACCCCGTTCCCCGTCGAGTTTCGCATTACCGGGCCTGACCCGGAAAAGCTTTACGAGATTTCCGAAAAGGCGCTGGAGATCATGCGCAAGGTTCCCGATGTCCGGCAGGCAAATCGCGACTGGGGCAACCGTGCGCCGGTCCTGCGCTTCACGCCGGATCAGGATCGTCTCAATCTGATTGGTCTGTCACCGGCCGAGGCGGCACAGCAGATGCAGTTCCTTCTGACGGGGATTCCGGTGACGCAGGTTCGCGAAAATATTCGCAATGTACCTGTCGTGGCACGCAGTGCCGGGGAAACGCGTCTTGATCCTGCCCGACTTGCAGATTTCTCGCTGATGAGCCGGGACGGACAGCAAATTCCGCTCGATCAGATCGGAAGAACCGAAATACAGCTCGAAGAACCGATCCTGAAACGGCGTGATCGCACACCGGTGATCACGGTCCGCTCTGATATCAACGAGGCAACGCAGCCGCCAGAGGTTTCAAAGCAGATTATGCAGGCATTTCAGCCGCTGATTGCTTCTCTTCCGGTTGGGTATCGAATTGAAATGGGCGGGAGCATCGAGGAGTCAGTCAAGGCAAACAATGCCCTTGCGAAAATCTTCCCGGCAATGATTGCTGCGACCCTGATCGTTATCATCCTGCAGGTCCGGAGCCTGTCGACAATGACCATGGTCATGTTGACCGCACCATTGGGGCTTGTCGGGGTTGTTCCGACACTGATCGCCTTCAATCAACCCTTTGGTTTCAACGCCATTTTGGGATTGATCGGGTTGGCCGGGATTTTGATGCGCAACACCCTGATCCTGACAGAGCAGATCAAGGATAACCGCGCCGCGGGGCTTGATGACTATCATGCTGTTGTCGAGGCAACGGTCCAGCGTGCGCGACCGGTCATCCTGACGGCTCTTGCGGCTGTACTGGCCTTTGTTCCTCTGACGCATTCGGTGTTTTGGGGGTCCATGGCTTACACGCTTATTGGGGGGACTGCTGCCGGGACTGTTCTGATCCTGCTCTTCCTGCCTGCGCTTTATGCTGTTTGGTTCCGGATCAAACCGGCGTCTGACATGGAATGGGCTCCTGCAAACATTGGCCTCCATGAAAAACACCCGAATAATGCAGCAGAATAAGGGAAACCCGTCGGGGACAAAACCGATACAGGCAAACGGCGACATGCCGTTATCCGGACGCTTCTGCTTTGTTTTGCAGCGGATCAACCGCGTGATTTCAAGGCGATTTAACAGCGTCTTGCAGCCGATCGGAATAACCGGTTCGCAATTGATGATTTTGGATGCCATCGGCTTGGATAGCGACCTTCGTCAGAAAGATCTGGCAGAGCTGCTTGGAAAGGATCACGCCACGATTACGGCCAATCTTGCGCCGTTGGTGCGACGTGGATTGGTTGTTCGGGATGAAGATCGGAAGGACCGTCGTGCCCATAGGATTGAACTTACCCCGGATGGGGCGAGTCTTCTGGGGCAGGCACGTGAGCTTGTGGAAGGATTTGAAGCGGACCTAGGGTGCCGTATTTCCGGTGAACATGCACTGGTCGAACTTTGTCGCGCCTTGAACAGATTATCGTAGCGTTTATGTCGCATTGCAGAGGAGAGCCAACTTTACAGGAATTTGGCTTTGGTCGGACGAAAAGGGAGAAACTGAAATGTTTCAGCGGTTATGGAAAAAGTGTCAGAGTTGCATAGGAAAGTTTGAATGGATTGATGATCCAGAGGGGGATTATCTGCTTGATCTCGAGCAAAGAATTCATCGTCTTGAGAGGGATGTCACCCATCTGAGACAAGCACATTCGGATTCAAAACTTCAGTCCGGGAAGTAGAGACCGGAAAATAATTGGGCGGATCTGACAGGCAGGCCGAGTGTACCGACTTTCATTTTTTGAGCCCATAAAAGTGACCGCGGGAGAAATGTCATCTTTTCTGTCAATCCTTGTCAACTTATCTGGCAATCGGAGATGCTAAGTGGTTGGTTTAAAAGAAAGTCGGATGTCACCTTTTGTGGCACATGACAGTGGTTACAGAGCGTAATTACTGCTCCATTGCCATCAGTTTCCCATGTGAAATCAGTTTGAGCAGTTGTCCCCCGAATTGTAATAATTCGGGGGTATACGACCATTCCAGTCTTAACTGGGCTGGTTATTCACGCAGTAGCTTTATTCTTAACCTCTGTGCGCTTCGGATGTGATGTCTTGCATCGGTATCGGCCTGATCGGCGTTGCCGGACCGGATGCTGTCGATAATGTTCTTATGTTCCTGATAGGCACTTTCGGGGCGACCGTCATATTGAAGCGTCGTACCGCCCAGAAGCGCCATTGAATTCGATAAAGAATTAAGTGCATCAATAAGATAGCGATTATTCGCCGTTCGATACAGCGCCTGATGAAACAGCCGGTTTGCTTCTGCAACTTTCACCGGGTCCTGCCCGTTTTTCAGCATCAGTTCATTCAGATCTTCCAGTTCGGCGATTTCAAGCTCTGATGCGTGGCGCGCGGCATAGCGGGCGGCTGTTCCTTCCAAAACTTCGCGAATTTCATACAGCTCGATCACTTCGCGATGATCGAGCTCCTTGATGACGGCCCCGTGTCGCGGCATGTGGATCAGCAGCCCATCACTTTCCAGACGCCGAATGGCATCGCGCACCGGGGTGCGGCTGATTCCAAACCTTTCAGCAACTTCCACCTCGCGGATTCGGGTTCCCGGCTTGAGTTCGCCATGCTGGATGGCTGCCAGAAGCTTTTGATAGGCAACTTCCCCACGGGGCTGGTGATCGGCGGAATCTGGGCTCATGAGAAGGCACCTGCTTTGTTCTGTCTGGTTTTTAACTTGACACAAGCATGCTGAAATCTCAAGTTTGGAGACAATTGTATACAAAAGTATCCATTAAAATACGAAAAGAGGTGGAGACGCCGTGAAAACTGAATCCGATCATTATGATGTCCTTGTCGCGGGCGGCGGGCAGGCGGGGCTGATTGCCGCGATCGTCGCTGCGGAAGAAGGCGCGCGCGTCTGTCTGCTGGAGGGGGCACCCAGAACCCATCGCGGCGGGAATACCCGCCATACCCGCAATTTGCGACCCATGCATATTGGCCCCTTGTCGGTTTTGAGCGGCACTTATGACGAGGCGGAATACTGGGATGACCTGATGCGGGTGACCAAGGGGAAAACCAACGAAACACTCGCCCGCATGACCCTGCGCCAATCAACAGAAGCCGTTGACTGGCTCGAGGCGCGCGGTGTGCAGTTCCAGCCGCCACTTGGTGGAACCCTGCATTTGGGCCGAACGAATGCGTTCTTCATGGGCGGGGGCAAGCAACTGTTAAACGCCCTTTATCGGCATGCCTATAAGCTTGGTGTTGAAGTTCATTACGATGCGATGGTCACATCCGTAGAGATTTCGGAAGGAAGATTTAAAAGCCTTCAGGTGGGTGATCACACCATTTCGGCAAATGCGTTCGTTGCGGCAGCCGGCGGATTTGAAGCGAATATCGAGTGGCTGAAAGAGGCGTGGGGCGACATTGCCGAAAATTTCCTGATCCGGGGGACGCCCTATAATCGTGGTGATTTGCTGCGCATGCTGCTTGATGCCGGGGCCCGGCAGATCGGGGAACCCAATCAGTGCCATGCGGTGGCAATTGACGGGCGCGCGCCAAAGTTTGACGGCGGAATCTGCACGCGGGTTGACTGCGTGTCGCTTGGCATTGTGGTGAACAGGAATGCCGAGCGATTTTATGATGAAGGCGAGGATTTCTGGCCAAAGCGATATGCGATCTGGGGCCGCCTTGTTGCGGACCAACCTGATCAGATGGCCCATGTGATTATTGACCAGAAGGCGCGTGGTGCCTTTATGCCCCCCGTTTTCCCGGCCGTGGTCGCCGATACGATTGGCGAATTGGCCCAAAAGATCGGTCTGGATCCCGCGACGCTTGAGAAAACCGTTGCCGACTATAACGCGGCGGTTCAACCGGGAAAGTTTGATCATACCGAACTGGATGGGGTTCATACCAGCGGGCTTGTGGTGAACAAGACCAACTGGGCGCGGACACTCGATCATCCGCCATATAGCGCCTATTGCCTGCGGCCGGGCATCACATTCACCTATCTCGGGGTGGAAGTCAGCGAAAAGGCGCAGATGCAGATGGCCGACGGGACCGAGAGCCCGAACATCTTTGCTGCGGGTGAAATTATGGCCGGAAACGTTCTGGGCCAAGGATATCTTGCCGGGATTGGCATGACGATTGGAAATGTGTTTGGACGAATTGCAGGAAGGGAGGCTGCCGATTATGCGCTCAACCGATAAAACAACCGAAGCCGCCCGCGTGATGTCGATCTGCAATGCCTGCCGTTATTGCGAGGGACATTGTGCCGTTTTCCAAGCGATGGAACTGCGGTTGGAATTCAATTCCGATACGCTCGATTATCTGGCAAACCTTTGCCATAACTGCGGGGCCTGTTATCACAATTGCCAATATGCGCCGCCGCACGAATTTCAGCTTAACGTTCCGGCCGCGATGGCGGAGCTCAGGCAGGAAAACTACGGCGTTTATGCGTGGCCGGGCTTTATGGGCAAGCTGTTTACCAATAACGGTCTTTGGGTCAGTTTTCTGTCAATCGTTGTGATCACGCTTTTTCTGGGCGGAACGGCCATTCTGACCGGGGATGATTTCTTTTCAGCGCACGAAAACGCATTTTACGGCGTGATTTCGCATGATGTCCTGGCCGCAATGTTTGGTGCGGTCGGTGGATTTGTGCTGCTTGCGCTGGCGGTTTCGATTGGTAAATTCTGGCGGACAATGAATTTGCCAAGTCCTTTCAGGCTTGATTATCCCCGCGTCATGCAGGGGATCAAAGATGCTCTTTCGCTGAAATATCTGGATGGGGGTAACGGGCAGGGATGCTCGTATCCAAGCGAAACGCCCTCCATGGCAAGGCGTTGGTTCCATCAGATGACATTCTGGGGCTTCATGCTGTGCTTTGCGGCCACATCGTCGGCCACGGTCTTGCATTATGGCTTCGATCTTCCCGCACCTTACGGATATTTGAGCCTGCCCAAACTGTTTGGCATTCTGGGAGGACTTGGTCTTATTGTGGGGCCGGCGGGGCTGCTGATCCTGAAGGCCCGGGCAGATGCCGCCCCGAAAGGCAAAACGAACAAGGGTATGGATGTCAGTTTTCTGGTTCTGCTGTTTTTGACAAGTCTGACCGGACTTTGCCTGATGTTTGTGCGTGATACGCAATATGTCGGGGTGATGTTAAGCATCCATCTTGGTGTTGTGATGACGCTGTTTCTGTCCATGCCATATGGCAAGTTTGTGCATGGTTTTTATCGCCTGATCGCGCTGATTGTTTTTGCGGTCGAAAAGAACGATCACAAGCAGGTGGTCGGCGTTTGTCCGGACAAGAAAGCGGCCTGAACGTCAAAAGACAAAAGACCGGCGCACGACGTGCCGGTCTTTTGTCTGCAACGAGACAGATAAAACCGGTTAGCGCGGGAATGCAATCCGCACCTTGAGGCCGACACCGTCTTTGCCGTCTTCAAGGGACATAACGGCCTGATGTGCGTTGGCAACTTCTTTGACAATAGCCAGTCCAAGGCCACATCCTTGCCCGTTTTGCTCATCAAGGCGCACGAACCGTTCCAGAACCGTATCGCGGTCTTTTTCCGGGATACCGGGGCCGTTGTCTTCAACCTCCAGAACCGGACCTACTGCAACGCCGCGACCAATGACGCGAACCGTCACAATCGTGCCGGGAGTGCCATATAAAATGGCATTCTCGATCAGGTTGCCAAGCATTTCCTGAAGCAGAACCTCGTTTCCTGTTTCAATTTCACAGTTCATGCCCTCGCTTTGATCATCGAAACCAAGATCAATATCGTGGCGGATCGCATAGCGAACCATCCCGGATGTCACCGAGGCGGCAAGGGCCAAGAGGTCGGTCTTCTCGTAGCGGACAGCCTTTCGGCCTTCCGGTGATACCCGCGCGAGGTTCAGAAGCTGGTTGGCAAGTCTGGCCGTCTGACGGGTTTGACTGACGATACGTTCAAGAGCTTGACGGTCTTGTTGGTCGCTGGCATTGCGCAAAGCCCATTCGGCTTCGGCCTGTACTGTCGCAAGCGGGGTACGTAATTGGTGTGATGCATCGGCGATGAAACGCTGATTGGCCGTGATTGAGCTTTCCAGACGTGCCAAAAGTGCATTTAGAGATCTGACGACCTCGGTGACTTCCTTGGGCATGGCATGGCGAATTGGCCGCAAATCATCAGTTGATCTACGGCGGATTGCCTGTTGAAGGCGTCTTAGGGGGGCAAGTCCGCGTGAAACGCCGACCCACGCGAAAACGCCGCCGAGAAACATCAAAACCAGAAAGTCAGTGGTCGATCCCAGAAGTTCGTCATAAATCAGATTATCGCGTTCACGACGGGTTTGGCTGACATCAATGGTGACCCAGCCATAGATGTTCGACGACGGATTGGAAACCAGATATTTCATGGTTACCGCGCGTACGTCCTCGTTACGATAGTGTGCGTTATAGAAATGGGGGACACCCGGTTCCAGAGTAATGCCAGCGGGCAATCGCGGCAGACCAGAATCCCCCGTCACAAACGCCCCGTCCGGACCCTGCACCCGGTAATATGTGTTTTCGCGGGTGAATTGCTCGAGCAGCAACTCGATATCACGCGATAGCAAATCGCCCCTCGAATTGATTGCGTGTTCGGAAATCGTTACCGCCAGTGCAACCAGAAGCCGGTCCTGAATACGATTGGCCATTTCGCTGACAGTCAGATAGTTTTTGGCCAACAGCCCGAATGCCAGCATTAATCCAGGCAGCAAAAGCCAGCGCAGGAGCCTTGCGCGCAATGATGTTGATATGGCGGTAGCGTTTTCGGTCATTCGTCAATCATATAGCCAAGTCCGCGAATAGTCCGGACTTCGACATCACCTGATGCAATTTTTTTGCGCAGGCGGCTGATGTAAAGCTCGATGGATTTTACGCTGGCCTCATCATCAAAACCGAACAGATGCAGGGCGATTTTTTCCTTGCTGATCACCTGGCTTACGTTCAGCAGCAGGATTTCCAGCACACCACGTTCGCGCGGTGTTAGCGAAACGGGCTGTCCATCAATCGTGACGGACCGGTCCACCGAATTGAATGTCAGTTTTCCAACCGTAATGGCGGGATTACGCTGCCCGATATTGCGCCGCAAAAGGGCACGTGCCCGGGCTTCGAGTTCCGACAGCTCGAACGGTTTGACCATATAATCGTCTGCCCCGGCATCCAGACCGGCGACACGTTCATCCAGATTGCCGCGGGCGGTCAGGATCATGACGGGTAAATTGATTTTGCGCGCGCGCACGGTTTTCAGAATTTCAATCCCGTCCAGTCCCGGAAGCGACAAATCGAGAATCAGAAGATCGAAGGTTTCTTGCAGAACAAGTCGAAGAGCATCTTCGCCATCATGAACCAGATCGACAGCATGATCGGTCTGCCGTAGGGCAGCAGCGATTTTGTCAGCCAGAACAAGGTTATCTTCTACGATCAGGATACGCATTCTGCCTAAATAACACCGAAAACGACTTCGAAAATGAAAAATTTGACCCTAGACAGCAAACTGACAGCTTTTTCGTTTAGATTTTGCATCATAGGCAAACGGCACTCCCGGCAACGACCGGTCAGAAGAACAATAACAGCCGAAAGCCTGAATGGGAGGAAATCGACACTTGATGCCTGTCTGTGCGTCACGCGCTTCTTCCTTCCGTTCGAGAGAAAACAACCGTTATGGAGGGAAAGCCCAATGTCATGGGGAAAAACCGTTAATCAATCATTCAAAACCGCATGTGCGGCTGCGGCAATTGCTTTTGGCTTTGCCGGTACAGCAACCGCACAGGATGCCGACTTTGCCGGGGATCGTGTCGAACTGATTATTCCGTTCGGTGAAGGTGGGGGGACTGATACCTGGGGCCGGTTCTGGGCACCGTATTTCAGTGTCTTTCTGCCGGGAAACCCGACCGTTGTCGTCAAGAACATTCCGGGCGGCGGTTCGACTTCAGGGGCGAACCAGTTTGAAGCCCGCGCCAAACCTGATGGATTGACTGCTATCGGAACTTCCGGCTCAACCCAGTTTCCGTATCTGTTGCGCGACAAACGCGTGCAATATGAAATGCGTGACTGGCGCGTGGTTTTGGCTTCGCCGACGGGTGGTGTTGTTTATGTGAATTCCGATCTGGGTCTTAAGTCGGCTGCTGACATGAAAGCACTTGAAACCGTCAAGTTGCGTTATGGTAGTCAGGGGGCGACATCCCTTGATCTGGTTCCGTTGCTAGCGTTCGAACTGCTGGGACTTGATGTCGATGCCGTGTTTGGCATGAAAGGCCGCGGGGCCGGTCGTCTTGCGTTTGAGCGTGGCGAAGTCAACATCGATTACCAGACTTCGTCGGCTTTTATTAACAACGTTACACCACTTGTTGATATCGGCAGCGCTGTTCCGCTGTTCTCGTGGGGGGCGATCGACGATGACGGCAATATCGTGCGCGATCCTTCCTTCCCCGACCTGCCAAGTTTCCCGGAAGCATATGAGATGATGAAGGGTGAAAAACCTTCGGGTCCCGCCTGGGATGCTTACAAAGCCTTTTTCATTGCCGGTTTCCCGGCTCAGAAAATGGTCTTCCTGCCAAAAGATACGCCTGAGGAAATCGTGCAAGCCTATCGTGAAGCGGCACAGGCCGCAACCGAAGATGAAAGCTTTGTCGCCGATCGACAGGCAACGCTTGGCGAATACAAACAGATCGTTGGCGAGCCTGCAGAGCGTATTTTCCGCATGGCTGTGAACGTTCCAGAAGAAGCCCGTGAGTGGGTGCAAAAATGGCTGACCGATAAATATTCGGTTCAGTTCTAACTGAAAATCTGAAGTCTCCCGTTTCCTGATCGGGGTGGCCTTGTCCACCCCGCTTTTTTCACCCTGCGACTGTCTGGTCGTTTCAAGGGAACGGGCGAACTTTGTCTTTTGACGGAGTTTCCTGATGCTTGATGCAATGATGACGGCACTGTCTCATTTCGCGCAGCCAACCCATCTGATCTATCTTTTGCTGGGGGTTGGAATGGGCATGATTGTTGGCATTCTGCCCGGTCTGGGCGGAATTGTCGGGCTGTCTCTTCTGTTACCTTTCATTTATGGCATGGACCAGATTTCGGCACTTGCCATGTTGATCGGTCTTGTTGCTGTTATCCCGACCTCGGATACCTTTACATCTGTCTTGATGGGGATACCGGGATCAAGTGCATCACAAGCAACAGTTCTTGATGGGTTTCCTTTGGCCAAAAAAGGCCATGGTGCCCGTGCGCTGGGGGCTGCATTTTCGGCATCCTTGGTCGGGGGACTGGTGGGTGCTGTTATCCTGACCGGCTTTGTCGTGATCGCGCGGCCTCTGATCCTGGCATTTGGTTCGGCCGAACTCTTTATGCTCGCTGTTCTTGGCCTGTCGATGGTCGGCGTTCTTGCCGGTAAAAGCCTGCCTAAAGGCGTGATTGCTGCGGGCCTTGGCTTGCTGCTGGGGGCGCTTGGTGCGGCTCCGGCCACCGGCGAACTCCGCATGAGCTTTGACTCTGTTTATCTGATGGATGGTCTGCCACTCGTCATTGTCGGGCTGGGCATGTTTGCGTTCCCTGAAATCATCGACCTGTGCCGGCAAAATCGATCTATTTCTGATCAGGGCACCCTTGGTCTGGGGTGGCGCGACGGCGTTCGGGATATGATCCGTCACAAATGGTTGTGCCTGCGGTGTGCCGGTCTTGGCAGTATTGTCGGGGCGCTGCCCGGGCTTGGCGGAAGTGTTGTCGACTGGATCGCCTATGGCCATGTCGTCCAGACCGCAAAAGACAAATCGCAATTCGGCAAGGGCGACATTCGCGGTGTTCTGGCACCGGAAAGCGCAAACAATGCCAAGGAGGGCGGCGGGCTCGTTCCCACCTTGCTGTTTGGTATTCCCGGATCGGGCAGCATGGCCGTTTTTCTTGGTGGTATGGTCCTGATTGGTCTTGAAGCTGGCCCAGCAATGGTTGGGCGCGATCTTGATATCACCTACACGATCATCTGGTCGCTCGCGATTGCCAATGTGGTTGGTGCTGGTGGTGCATTGCTGATTTCGCCTTTCGTCTCGCGCCTGACGACAATCAAATACGGTTACCTTGCGCCGTTCATGATTACGGTGATCTGCTTTGCCGCGTTTCAGGCGACGCGTTCCCTTTCCGATATGATCGCCTTGTTGGTGCTTGGTGTTCTTGGCGTGCTGATGAAACGCTTTGGCTGGCCTCGCCCGGCGTTTCTGATTGGTTTTGTGCTCGCATCCAACACGGAAACCTACCTTTATCAGGCCTTGCAATTCTACAACTGGGAATTTTTGACCCGTCCAGGTGTGGTAATTATCGCGGCTCTGACAGTCATTTCCGTTCTGATGGGGATGCGAAAACACCCGGTAAATCCGGTTGAAGAAGAAGAAAGCAGCCATTCCCACAATCCGAGACGCTGGCCGCAAATCTTGTTTGCGGGCGTGCTTCTGGCGTTCTTTGCGTTCGGAATTTGGGATGCAACGCAGCATTCCTTCCTTGGCAGTGTCTTTACCGGTGCGGTTTCGGTCGTGATGTTTGTCGTTTCGGCGATTTTGATCTGGCAATTGATTGTATCGCCACCGTCCCATGCGGCCAATTTTGATCATGAATTTGACCTTGAACATCAGGACGTGAAGCCGACCGCAGGTCTTTGGCACTACGTTCTTTGGGTTGCCGGAATGGTGGCCGCAACCGCCGTGTTTGGGTTCCTGATTGCGATTACCGGGTTCTTCATTGCCTTCCTTCGGGTCAAGGCAAAGGCATCGTGGCTTCGGACGTTGCTTTTAACCGGGCTTGCGATTGGCGGGCTTTGTGTTCTTGCGTGGTCTCTGGTTCTCGATTTCCCGGCCGGGATACTTCAGGACCTGATTGAACTTCCCTGGCCGCTGGGGTGATCGACATGAAAAATACCGTGATTGTGAATGACCAACATGCCGTTCCCTGCGTGATGATGCGCGGCGGGACATCAAAAGGGCCGATCTTTTTGGCCAGTGATTTGCCCGAAGACATTGCGGCGCGTGATCGTCTTTTGCTTGCGGCGATGGGGTCACCAGACAAACGTCAGATTGATGGTATCGGCGGTGCCGATACGTTAACCAGCAAATCATGCATTGTTGCGCCGTCCAGCCGACCGGATGCAGATGTCGAGTTCCTGTTTGCCCAGGTCGCCATCGATAGGGCAGAGGTTGACGTTAATCCGAATTGCGGGAACATGACCGCAGCAGTTGCCCCGTTTGCGATTGAGGCCGGTTTGGTGCCTGTTACAGGGGATCAAACGCTGGTCCGCATTTATAATAAAAATGTCGGTGCATTGGTTGACGTTCTGGTCGCGACACCGGGCGGAAAGGTGACCTATAGCGGGGATGCGGCGATTGATGGCGTGCCCGGGACTGCGTCCCCGCTGATATTGCGGTTCAAGGATATCATGGGCAGTAAAACCGGTCGGCTCCTGCCAACGGGGAAACCGATCAACTATATCGACGGGCTTGAAGTGACCTGTATTGATGTGGCGGTTCCGATGGTGATGTTTCGCGCCCGCGATCTTGGAATAACGGGGAACGAAACAAAGGCGCAGCTTGACGGCAATGCAGAACTGATTGCGCGGATGGAAGCCGTGCGCCGCAAAGCATCGGAACTGATGGGGCTTGGCGATTGTACCGGTAAGGTCGTGCCGAAAATGGCTATTTTGTCCGAGCCGACAAAAGGTGGCGATATTACATCGCGCTATTTTGTGCCGCATAATTGCCATGCGACCCATGCGGTGACCGGCGCGATTTGTGTTGCCAGTTGCGCATCACTTTCAGGAAGCATCGTTGATGGTATGATCAGTCTCAAGGCCTTGCCGCAACAGTGGATTCAGATTGAACATCCGAGTGGTATGATTGCGGTGGAACTTACCATCGAAGGATCGGGGCCAAATCTTTCGGTGATTTCCGGCGGGGTGATCCGCACCGCACGCCGGTTGTTTGAAGGTCGGGTTCTTGTTCCTGAAAATATTCTGACGGAGGTTTAGGGTCGTGGATGTTCTTTTATTGCCGGGCGACGGGATCGGACCGGAAATTACGGGTGTCACCCGCAATGTGCTTGAGGCATTGGATCGTTCATTTTCGCTGGGATTAAAATTTAGCAGCGAAGACGTCGGATTTTCATCATTGGAAAAGTACGGTGCCACCATTACCCCGGAATTGATCGAGCGTGCCCGCAAGGCCGATCTGACCATTCTGGGACCGGTTGATACCGCGCACTATCCTCCGGCAGATCAGGGTGGGATCAATCCTTCTGCGGCATTGCGCATCAATCTTGATCTGTATGCCAATGTAAGGCCTTCGAAGGTGTTTGAAGGTCTTCCTGCTTTGGCCCGAAATATGGATCTGGTGATTGTGCGTGAAAATACAGAAGGTTTTTATGCCGATCGCACCATGTATGCAGGCACCGGCGAGGTGATGCCAACCCCTGATCTTGCGCTGGCGATGCGCAAGGTGACGCGCCAGGGAAGTTATCGGGTGTCGGCATTTGCTGCACGTCTTGCGGCCAAACGTCGCGGGCATCTGACCATTGTGCACAAAGCCAATGTTTTAAAGCTTAGCGACGGTCTGTTTTTATCCGAAGCAGAGAAAGCCGCAGCCGAGCAGGGCAGACTTACGGTTCGCGAAGAACATGTTGATGCGATGGCATCACTTCTGGTCAGAACGCCAGATGCGTTTGACGTGATTGTAACGACCAACATGTTTGGCGACATCCTTTCGAATGAGGCGGCGGAGCTGGCCGGTGGGCTTGGGCTTTCCGGATCGCTTAATGTCGGGGATGAAAATGCGATTGCGCAGGCATCGCATGGTTCAGCCCCCGATATTGCGGGCAAGAATATCGCCAACCCCGTATCGCTTTTGCTGTCGACCGTTTTGCTTCTGGATTGGAAGGGTGCAGAAACCGGTCGAAGTGATTTGCAGCAGGCTGCGAACCGTCTTGATATGGCAATTGCTGAAATGCTCAAAAGTCCGGACACGCGAACAGCAGACCTTGCCGGATCATTGTCTTGTAGTGATTTTGGTTCGGTCTTGGTCGATAGGCTTCGTTGAAAACTTATAAAAGAGCCCCTGTCGCAATGCAGACAGGGGCTTTCGAAGCTTCAGTTGAAGCGCAATTCCTATTCGGCCATGTGATTGAGGGCTTCGACGAGGCACAGAAGCGCCATGGATTGGCCATAGCCAGTCGGGTGCAGGGGGATGTTCTTGTAGAACTCAAGGTCATGTCCCATGCGGGTGCCGTAGGAAACCTGTTGCACGACGCCATTACTGTCGATGTTGCCAAGCACGGCATGCAGGGCCTTTTGACCGGCCGTTTTCCAGCTTTCGGGGCCAAGGCCCAGGCGATATCCTTTGAGCAGGGCATAGCCGATTGCAGAGGTTGCCGAGATTTCCTCGTAAGAGGTCGGGTCATCGACCAGTGTGTGCCATGTGCCGTTTTTGGTCTGATAGTCAATCAGGCTTGATAGCTGTGCCTTGACCACCCACAGCAGATAGCGGCGTGTGGCCGCATCAAGATCGGCAAGTTCAATCAGATCGAGTATTCCCGCCGAAATCCATGAATTGCCGCGCGCCCAGCGCGCACGGGCGAAATTGTGATGACCATCAAAGGTCCAGCCATGAAACCACAGGCCGGTTTCAGGTTCGCAAAGATAGTGGGTGTGGACCAGAAACTGGAATTTGGCTTCTTCGATCAGGTCTTTTCGGCCGGAAGCCTGACCGTAGGATGCCAGAAACAGGGCGAGCATGAACAGGGTATCGTCCCACAGTTCGCCGTTATTGATCTTGTCAGAAACGTCATGCTGGAAACCACCAGACGTGGTGCGCGGGGCTTCTGCGATCAGGCGGTTTGCCCAATCGTCAAGAACAGGTTCCCATCGAGAATCCCGGGTCTGCTGCCACAGAATGGAAAGCGCCAGCATGGGGGCTGTCGTGTTCACATTCTGGGACGGTAGACCCAGGGACAGTTGTTTTTCGTACCAGTTTTCCAGAATGCTCCGCGCTTCCGCGTCTCCGGTCTGGAGCCAGAGTTGCGCAATTCCGTAAAGACCGACACCCTGTGGCCATTCCCAACTATCGAAACTGACATAATCACCGGCTGTTCCATCAAGGTTCGGCTCGTTGAACTGTCCTTCGTCTCGCAGGTTACGTAAGCCTGTCACTATCTGAGAGATTTTCTCTTTCAATTCGTCGCGAAGGCTGACGGTATCGGTTCCCATTATTGTGTCTCGCTGTTTTTTTGAGGAATTTGGTCGGCGCGGAGCGGAAAATTATTCGGTTTCGAGGATCTGGGTCAGGAGACCGCCGAAATCCGGATCGTTACGATACTCGTCAAGCAGCGGCATGACTTTTTCGCGGAAAGGTGCCTGATCCGGGGAGACAAAAGTCACGCCCATCTTTTCTGCTTCGGTGGTCGAATCCTTGACGGCTTGGTCCCAAAGTGCTCTGAAGGATTCAGTCGCATGCAGGGCAGCTTCCTTGAGAATGGTGTTCTGTTCGTCGGTGAGTTTTTCAGTGGCTGCGTTGGAGATCACGAGGAAATCCGGAATGCGAAGATGTTCGTCCTGCGAATAGAATTTGGCGACTTCGCCGTGACGGCCGATGGTCAAAGCCGTGACGTTGTTTTCCGCACCATCAATCACGCCCATTTGCAGGGCCGTATAGATTTCGGCATAGGGCATCGGGGTCGGGGAGCCCCCCATCATTTCGACCATGCGGATCGAGCTGTTGGAGTTCAGAACCCGGATTTTCTGGCCTGCAAGATCTTCTGGCGTATTGATCGGTTTATCGGTGGTATAGAACGAACGTGCGCCGCTGTCGAAGAAGGTCAGGCCGACGAAGCCGCTGCCTTCTGTTGCATTATAGACCTCGTCCGCGACTGGTCCGGTCATGACGCGATAGAAATGGTCTTCGCCCTTGAAGATATAAGGCAGGGTGAATGCCTTGAATACCGGATCAAAGTTTTCGAGGTTGCCTGCGCTCACACGGGTCATGTCAACCGCACCGTTCTGAAGCTGTTCGAGGACTTCGCGCTCGGACCCCAGAACCGCATTTAAGAACAGCTGAATGGTAACTTCGCCGTCTGTACGTTCTTTGACTTCATCAGCAAATTGTTGCAGGGCGGTGCTGGTCGGGTGGTCCGCCGACAGCGAATTGGCCAGAGTCAAACGTGTTTTCGCCTCTGCCTGGCCGACCGTAAGGGCGGCTATTGCTGTTAAGGTCAAGGCAAGTTTCTGATATTTCATTGTTTTCCTCCCTTGGATTTCTTTCCGCCCGAATGGCGGTGACGAAAATGTCACCGCATTTCATCGATGACATGTGGATAAAACTGTCATTGTGAAAATAAAATTTCCATATGTAATAAATTTTCATTCTCGAGTATCGAAGCGAGCATATTGAAGCCGCCTGCAAGGGCCGCCAGGATCTGGCTTTGAGGTAATTGCACGCCGATATCTTTGAGGCTACAGCGTCGGGCAGGTTCCATAATATTTTGAATGTGATGGAGCACAGCTTGGTTTCGTGGAACCGGTTTCATCAGCCGGTTTTAATGTGTGAGGCCGGCTGTGAATTGTTTGTGAAAATAATTTTCAGATTGCAGATATTGTTTGCACATCGCATGGTTTGGGGACAATCGACATAAAAATAATGCCTGAATTTGGCCGGGCGACTTCGACGGAGGAAACGCGAAGTGTTGCAATCTCTCAAGCATGGCATAGAGCGCCTGCTGCTGGTGATTATTTCAATCACTTTGTGCGGCATGGTGGTCCTGATGCTGTGGCAGGTTTTTACCCGCTATGTGCTGGCAACGCCTGCCTTGTTCACGGAAGAAACGCTTCGATTCACGATGATCTGGATGGCGCTTCTGGGGTCGGCCTACTGTTTTGGCAGCCGTAAACATCTGTCGCTTGATCTGCTGGTTTTTCTGGGTCCGATGTGGTGGCGCAAAGGGCTGGCAATGCTGAACGGGATTATTTCCATCGCATTTGCCAGCTTTACGATGCTGATCGGTGGCTGGGGGGCGAGCATGTCGGCAATGGCGCAGCTTTCGCCGATCATGCAGATCCCGATGGGGATGGTTTACCTTGCGGTTCCGGTGTCGGCAGGCCTGATCATTCTGTTACAGGCTCTTAATATTATCCTGATTGGTCTGGGGCAGTTGGCACCGGTTGAAGAAGTGCAGGAGACAGCCTGAAATGGATGTGATTATTGATTTCATGCTTGATCCTGCCGGTGCGGCAGTAGTGCTTTTTGCACTGTTTTTCGGCCTTCTGGCCCTGGGAACGCCGATTTCGATTGCGATTGGTGTTTCTTCGGTTGTGACGGGCTTTGCCTATCTGCCTTCACAGGTTATCAGTTTTGTCAGCGCCCAAAAGATGTTTTCGGGCATCGACAGTTTTACACTTTTGGCCATCCCGTTTTTTGTGCTGGCGGGGAACATCATGAACAAGGGCGGCATCGCAATCCGCCTGATCAATCTGGCGAAATTGCTGGGCGGGCGTATGCCCGGTGCCTTGGCGCATACCAATGTGCTGGCCAATATGCTGTTTGGATCGATTTCCGGGTCATCAATTGCCGCCGCCGCTGCTGTTGGTGGCGTTATGGGGCCGTTGCAGCGCAAAGAGGGGTATGATCCCGCATTTTCAGCGGCGGTGAATATTGCATCGGCGCCAACTGGCATTCTGATCCCGCCGAGCGGACCGTTAATCCTGTTTTCGCTGGTATCGGGTGGGACGTCGATTTCGGCCCTGTTCCTTGGAGGGTATCTTCCGGGCATCCTGATGGGGCTATCGGTCATGATGGTCATTACCTTTTTTGCCGTGCGCCGCGGCTATCGCACCGAAGGTAGTGTCGGCTGGTCGGAAGTGCTGCATGTGATATGGCAGGCTTTGCCGCCTTTATTGATGATTATTCTGGTTATCGGCGGCATTGCGATCGGGGCGTTTACCGCGACCGAAGGGGCGGCGGTTGCCGTTCTGTATTCATTTGTTTTGTCGTTGATGTACCGGATGGCGAGCTTGCAGGAATATCTGGAAGCTTTGAAATCCTCGGCGGTTACCAGTTGTTCGATCCTGTTTCTGATCGCGGCATCGGGCATCATGTCCTATGTCATGACGATTGCCGGTATTCCCGATGTCATTGCCGAGGCCATTCTGACCTTTGACAATCCCATTGTGATTTTGCTGGTGATGAATGTCTGCCTGCTGATCATCGGGTTTTTCATGGATCTGACGCCGGCAGTATTGATTTTCACCCCGATCTTTTTGCCGATTGCGACCGAGATCGGCATTCATCCGGTGCATTTGGGGATCATCATGATCTTTAACCTTGGGGTCGGGTCGATGACACCACCTGTCGGCAGTGTCCTTTTTGTCGGGTGTGCGGTTGCCAATCTGCGCATTGATCAGGTGGTAAGGCCGATCCTGCCGTTCTTCTTTGCGACATCGGTGGCCTTGCTTCTGACCACATATGTCCCGTGGATCACGCTGGCATTGCCACGTTTCCTCGGACTGATGTGACGTTCACCCATACCTAATCCTATCCAAGCGGAGTTATATCATGAATGCGTTCTCGCTGAGCGGTCGAAAAGCTTTGGTAACCGGTGCCAATGCCGGAATAGGGCAGGCTATTGCCGTCGCCATGGCACGCGCAGGTGCGGAAGTTGTCTGTGCAGGACGGCGAAGCTGTGGCGAAACGGTTGCAATGATCGGTGATGCGGGCGGTGTCGCAGGTGAGGTCATCGTTGATTTTGCTGATCCGATGGCGGGGGCGTCCCTGTTTGAAGGGCGCAATGTCGACATTCTGGTCAATAATGCGGGGATTATCCGCCGCGCTGATTGTATCGATTTTACCGAGGAAGACTGGGACGCTGTCATGGATGTGAATGCCAAGGCGGTGTTCTTTACCTCGCAGGCATTCGCCAAGGAGGTCTTTGCGCGCGGCGGGCAAGGCAAGATTGTGAATATCGCGTCGCTTTTATCGTTTCAGGGGGGCATTCGGGTCCCGTCCTACACCACGTCCAAGCATGGTGTGGCCGGTTTGACCCGTATTCTGGCAAATGAATGGACTGCACGCGGTATCAATGTGAATGCGATTGCGCCGGGCTATATCGCGACAAGCAATACACAGGCGTTGCGTGATGATCCTGATCGGTCTGCGGCCATTCTGGAACGTATTCCGGCGGGTCGTTGGGGACGGCCAGATGATATTGCGGAAACGGCGGTTTATCTTGCAGCGCCCGCATCTGATTATGTTTCGGGTGCAATCCTGAATGTCGATGGCGGCTGGCTTGCACGATAGGGCCGGTGCGGGACCTGTGATGAAGGTTCTCCATCCATCAGCGTAGCTTTTTCGGTGGCGGACAGACGCTTTCACGGCTAATCAGCTCGCACGCCAATTCGATCCGGCGTGCGGGCATTTCAATATCGGCATTGGTCAGTCGGCAGGTTTCAATCAGCAGATCCAGCGACAGCGCGCCGACTGTCTGCATCGGAATTTTGACCGATGTCAGTGCTGGCGACATGTATTGGCCCTGGGGCAGACCATCAATGCCGACCACAGAAACATCTTTGGGGACGTTGTAGCCCTTGGCTTGCAGGGCGGAAACAGCACCCACTGCAAGGATGTCACCGGCAGCGACAATGGCGCTGAAAGAAAGGTTGCTTTCGATGACCTCGGTGATGCGCTGGCTTGCGGCTTCGGCTGTCCAGTCGTCGATATCAATCACATAGTCGGGATTGTAATGTCCGTCCATCGCGTCACGCCATCCTTCGAGGCGGCGCTTAATTGTGCGCCTGCCGGGGCGATTGAGAAACAGGATATGGCGGTGTCCCTGATTGATCAGATGTTTGGTCGCCAAGGAGGCCGCAGACCGGTTGCACGGCGTGACCGAGCTTAGCTGCATTTCCGGATCGTCACCATTGACCAGGACGGCAGGCATGTCAGAGGTGCGCACAAAATCAAGTGTTGCATCATCGACAGAAACAAGCAGCAGCCCAATCAAATCGGGTGTCTGTGCTGCTTTATAGAGGTCTTCGAAGGGCTGATTGGGCTGATAGATGTAAGATTCTATCCGGATGTCGCGGCTTTCGGCGCGTTCGCGAACCCCTTCAAGAACATACATGGTGAACTGGCTGCGTTTGAAGTCGATCATGGCCTCTTGCGAGGAAACAATCAGGACCTTTTGCCCGGCAGTGGTGCTTGAAACGGCGTAGTTCATTTCAATGGCCGCAGCCCGGATTCTGGAGGCGAGATGTTCCCGGACATAACCATTGCCGCTTAGGGCGCGTGATACCGTTGCCGTGGAAACCCCAAGACGCGAGGCGATGTCGCTTATCTTCGTGCGTCCGCTAAGTGCCATGTTTTGCCCTTTCCTGATTTTCACCAGTTTGTGGAATTTATTTACATATTGCACGAAAAATTTCTTGGTGTGATGTTTTTTCTTGTGCGGAAGGGGAAGCGATCTTCCTGCTTCTGCGAATTTATAAAGTGTGTCACCGGCAAAAACGGTGGCGGAACGTGCAGGAAAATCCTTAGGAGATATCCCGTGGCTATGGAACAACGCTATGGTGCCGGTCCCGATCAGATCGATGGAATGAACACGTCGCAGTTGCGCGAGAATTTTATGGTCGAAGGGCTATTTACGCCGGGCCAGATCAGCTTTGCGTATACTCATTTCGATCGGATGATTGTCGGTGGCGCCGTGCCGGCAGAAAAGGCGCTTGGCTTTGGCGATGGCAAAGATGTCGGGACGAACCTGTTCTTTGATGCACGTGAAATGGGTGTTGCAAACCTTGGCGGTGCGGGCTGGATCGAGGTGGACGGAACGCGTTATGAGCTTGCAAACCGTGATGTCCTTTATATTGGACGGGGCGCTGAGACCGTTTCGCTGGGTAGTGATGACGCCAAAAGCCCGGCACGGTTTTACATGAATTCGGTTCCGGCGGGGCATTCCGTACCGACGCGTCTAATCACGCGTGCGGAATCGAAAATCCTTGAGATGGGGGATGTTGAGAAAAGCAACCGCCGTTCCCTGGCGATGTATATTCATCCAGAGGTCGCGCCATCCTGTCTGTTGTTGATGGGGATTACCGATCCGACGAAAGGTTCTGTCTGGAACACCATGCCGCCGCATCTGCATGAGCGGCGCATGGAGGCGTATTGCTATTTCGATCTTTCGGATGAAGACCGGGTTATGCACTTTATGGGGCGTCCGGATAATACCCGCCATCTGGTTGTGGCAAATGGCGACGTCGTCCTGTCGCCGGCATGGTCCATTCATATGGGTGCGGGCACTGGGCCGTATGGTTTCGTGTGGGGCATGACCGGGGAAAATCAGGAATATACCGATGTTTCGCCGGTTGCCATTAAGGAGCTGCGTTAAGTCATGCTGCTTAAATCCGGAGCACCCATTCCTTATTGGCAGGTCACGTCGCTTGAGGAACGGGCATATGATGTGGCGGATATGCCGATGGAAGGCGAGATGGATTCAACCTTTTTCCTGACAAAGGAGAAGAACTTCATCCCGCATACCTATCCCTGCCGGACAGCCTATATTGCCGAACGCCGGGGCAAAGAGATTTCCGAACTGCCGTTCCCTGACTGGCGTAACGCAAGAAATATTTTGCCAGGTGGATCACCGTTTCTTGATCTTTCGGGGTTCTGGTTCCGGGCAACCCATATTCAGGGATGGGCGAGAACGGCGATCAATGCCATGGATGCCGGACCTGCACGGTTGCGATTGGGCATTTGTGGTGCCGCGCGCGTGTATGTGAACGGGCGGGCGGTTGCGTGGCTTTCGCCCGCGACCCGTAACGCCATGGACGAGGTCGAGTTTGAGGCCAATCTGAAACAGGGCCACAACGAGGTTGCCGTCCAGTTCGAAGATCTGTGCGAGCGCGATGCGGTTATCCGTATTGCCCTTACCTGGATTGATGGACCAAAGGCAGAGGCGGGGAATTGTTTTCCGGCTGAACCTGAGAGCGTATATGCGGTCGAGGCGTCCGTTGATGCCATGCATCTTGATCGCAAATTCTATGACAGTGATGATATCTGGCTTGTCATGCCTGTGCCGTTTCCGGACAAGGTTAGTGGCCGGGTCAGGGTTGCCGGTCATTTCATGTCGCATGATCATGATGATGTGACGTTTGAAATTCCCGCGGGGGCAGATCGTGTGCGTCTGGCATCGTCGAACGATTTTCCGGCAGATTACCGGTATTTCGGATTTACGTTCGAGTGCGGTGATTTTGCAACCGAAGCGCGGCTTGGTGCGGAGGTTAGCTGGCGTTCTGTAACCGGACCGGCACCGGAAAGTCTTGAGGCGCGCATTGCCGAAAGCCTTGCATGGATTGCAAAGAACGGTGAAACCGATACCGAAACCGCACTTGCCTGTGCGGCCATCGGGGATGAGGTGGCGTTGGCGCGTGCCGAGGCAATCATCAACACGGCTTTGCCAGGGATCGAGCAGTGTTTTGACTGTGCTGATTTTGCGCTGGTTCCGCTGTTGTGGACACGCATTGTGTTTGCGGATCGGCTCCCGGTATCTTTGGTCGCGCGTATTGATGCCGCCATTCTGGAATTCCGTTACTGGATGGATGAGCCGGGCAACGATGTTCAATGGTATTTCTCGGAAAACCATGCATTGTTGTTCCATACTTCTGCCTATCTGGCCGGAAACCTGTTGCCGCAGTCACATTTCCGACGCGCAGATCGTAATGGCATCGCACAGAAACAGGCCGGTTATGAGCGCCTGATGGCGTGGTTCGATCATTTCGAAGCAGCCGAAATGGCGGAATTCAATTCTGGCACCTATTTCCCGATTGATCTTAAAGGTTTGGCGGCCCTGTTTGCGCTTGCACCCGACGAAGTCATTCGGAAACGGGCATCTGGGGCCATTATCCGACTGATCACCATGATTGCCAATTCGGCGCATCATGGCGTTATTACCGGGGCGCAGGGCCGTAGCTACGAACATTCACTTTGCGTTGCCGACACATTGGAACTGAACGGTCTTGCCAGATTGTTGTGGGGCAAAGGCCAGTTTGGCGCACATGTGAATTGCTTGGCCCAGATGGCTTTGGCGTTGCGTGATCATGGGCTTGAATTGCCTGATCTTGCCGACATTGCCTGCTGGGAGAAACGCGATACCGCGCAGGAATGGACTTTCTGGCAGGGCGAAAATGCGTTTTGCCGATTGTATCATTACAAAACCAGTGAAACCGCGATGGGAAGTGCCGCACTTTATCGCTGGCGGGACTGGGGATATCAGGAAACGCTTCTTCAGGCGCGGATCGGTCGCGAACCGGGCGCACAGATATTCATCAACCACCCTGGTGAGATCGTCCAGTCCGGTTTCGGGCGCCCGTCATTCTGGGGCGGATCGGCAAGTGTTCCGCGCGTTCAGCAATATCGCGATCTTGCGATTGTCCGGTTTGAAGGTGTGGCGCCGCAACCTGACTTTACCCATGCATGGTTCCCGACATTGGCGTTTGATGAATGGCATGTCGATGGATATCGGGCGTGGGCACGTTCGGGCGAAGGGGCGTTGATTGTATCAGCTTCCGGTCCGCTGGAGCTTGTGCAAACAGGCGGCTCTGCCGGGCATGAATTGCGTCTTTCCGGACGCGATAGCATCTGGGTTGTCCGGCTGGGCCATAGCCGTGATTTGGCGAAATTTGCAGCCGATCATGAGCTCAGGGTTCATGTCGATACGGATGGCACATATCGTATCGAAGATACGCAATATGGCACGGTGTCGTTCCATCAGAGCGGCGTTATCACAGCCGAAGGCAGGACGCTTGATCCGATGGACTGGACGCTTAAGGGCGACCGCAAGGAATTGCCGGTGGTTCAGTGAGGGAGCCGAGACCTCCCGTCGGCTCCTGAATGATGAAGGCCGGAATAGCAGAAGTGCTGTTCCGGCCTTTTCTCATTGATTTTGGGTGGTACTTTTCATTCTGTGAGTTCGACACTTTGCAAAGATGTGTATTTGCGAGGAAGTGACGCTTAACGAAATGCTGGATCCATACCTGAACTACGTATCAATAGGCTGTTCAATTATGGTCGAGATAATTATTCTCAAGGCAGTCTTCCGTACCGCGACGTGAGGGACGGACCATCAAGGCGACAACGGCAGCCTCTTGGGAAAGATTGTCAGCGCTCTGGTCAATTCGTGTCAGCTTATATGACAAAGGTAAATGCTAAGTGTTTGATTTTGCTAAATGTCGAATGTCATCTTTTATGGCATGTCACAGGAGCAGTATTTACGAAGCGTAGTTACTGCTCCATTGCCCCCTCATCATCCTGCATAAAATCAGACTGATGCAGCAATCACCAGATTTGTCATAATTCGGGGGTTATAGAGTTGTACTAAGAGGGGGGCTCGATTGATGTCGCCTACCGGTCTGTATTTGTGAACCTTAGAGCAGAAATAAAATAATGGCAGCCATTGAGCCATTTGTGACTGCCCTTGTTCATTCAATCAGGTTGCACGAAGTTTCGTGGCGAGGGCCTAAGAAATTCTGCTGCCGTCCTTCGCAAAGACATTTATTTGCGCCGAATTGACGCTTAATGAAATGGTGGAGCCGGTCTTAAGTTGCGTATCAACGGGCTGTTCAATGATGATCCGGTCGTGGCCTTCGATTTTGGCGTGTATAAGACAGGCATTGCCAAGATATTCTACCAATTGCACAG
The DNA here is from genome assembly GCF_001613805.1 of Thalassospira lucentensis. Classification (GTDB taxonomy): domain Bacteria; phylum Pseudomonadota; class Alphaproteobacteria; order Rhodospirillales; family Thalassospiraceae; genus Thalassospira; species Thalassospira lucentensis_A. Next base: position 32,303 of record NZ_LPVY01000002.1, on the reverse strand, counting down.
TGACTAACAGAATACCGTTGCCTTCCGGAATAATATCAAAGCTATCCGGGCGAATGCCGCAGTATTGAGCGTCGGCGGGAAGTTGCAGCCGATCACGCAAAGAAACAAAATCTCCCTCAAGCTCGAAGATGTTCATCTTTGGTGCACCGATGAACTGCGCGGCAAAGAGATTTTGCGGTCTTTCATACATATCACGTGGAGAGCCTATCTGTTCAATTTGGCCGCCCCGTAACAGGACGATTTTGTCTGCCAAGGTCATGGCTTCGACCTGATCATGGGTGACATAAATCATGGTGCGTCTCAGCCGAGTGTGAAGTTCCGATATCTGGGTGCGCATATGCACGCGAAGCTCGGCATCAAGGTTTGATAGAGGCTCGTCGAGAAGGAACGTTTCTGGTTGACCAACAATCGCTCGGCCAATGGCCACACGTTGTCGCTGACCGCCAGAAAGCTCACGAGGAAATCGTTCGGTAAGCTTGTCGAGCTGTAGCATCATGACAGCCTCATTTACGAGGCTGTCGATTTCCGCCTTTGGCGTTTTGCGCACTTTCAGGCCAAACGCAATGTTTTCGCGTACTGTCAGGTGGGGATAAAGCGCATAGGATTGAAAGACCATCGCAATGCCCCGTTTGGCCGGTGCTATATCGTTCATGCGTTCGCCATCAATCTCGAACTTTCCGTCGGTAATGCCTTCAAGGCCTGCAATCATGCGCAGCAAGGTCGATTTTCCGCATCCCGAGGGTCCGACAAAGACGCAGAACTCCCCATCTTAGATGGTTAGGTCAACGCCTTTGATGACCTCAACCGGGCCATAAGATTTTCTGACGTCTTTTAGTTCAAGTTTCGCCATGGCTTACTCCACGCGCCCGAACAGTTCGAGCCTTGGTGTTTCACGGATATGTTTTGGCCATGAAAGCGGGATGTCAAAGCGCGAGGTCAGGAGTTTCTGGAAGTCTTCCAGCTTGTCGGCTGTTTCACGTACCGCGCGGGCTAAGGTCATTCTCAAGGCAATAGGCCGTAAGGGCACCGACGCTTTCCGCAATGTTCCATTCAACCGGATGGAGGCGATAGCAACCGTTGGTAATATAGGTCGTACCAATGTTTTTGCAGGCTGGAAGCAGGTTTTTGACCCGTTGGGGGATCAGGCTTCCCAGAGGAATCTGGAACGGCCAGTTTGCGATATCGACATAGTTGCGTGGGGCGGTGGAAGGATGCAGGTCTAAGCGATAGCTGCCAACCCCGACCGAATCATGGAACTGTTCAGCACCAACCGGAGCTTAGCGAGCATCAATACCAACATGGTTTTCGGTTACAGTGAACAGGGCCTTGATGCGGCGGCTTTCGCGGATATAGGGCGCAATGGTTAAACCATCGAGTGTGCCCATTGCATTGCCTGCTGGCTTCTGGCCTCGGTAACCATAGCCGCCATCATGACGGGGGCTTCAGTCTGCATCCAGTAAAGCATGGACAAAGAAAGTTGACGCGCGCCTTCGAGATGCTTCTTTGCTTCTTCCGGAAAAACGCCAACAATCGGCCCGTCGCAATAGTCAATCTGTGGCCAGTTCACCAGACATATGTCTGAGCTGTATTGATCGCCTGTGTGATTGCGGCAGTAGAAAATCCGGCGATAGTGCCAGTTGTCCGGGGCGAACTCAGCATCACTGTCACCAACGAACAGCGGCCGGCTATCGGGTTCCAAAGTGACAGGGTTTGGCCCAACAAATGACAGCTGCTTATCCGGCCAGAAGTCGAGTTTGTAATTGCGCGGCCGTTCGATGATGTGGTCTTCGTCCGGGTGATAGCTCATGGCGAAGCACCAGCTAACAGCCTGCTGATCATTCGGATCCGCATCGCCTTCAAGCGCGGATGGTTCTTCGGTTCCCGCCCGGCTTTCGGCACCGGTGACGTGTTCCACATCCCCGAGCTCAAGCAAATCACCCAGTTCGGTGGCATCGACGAAATAATCACCGGTTAAAAGCATTTCGCCATATTCACCCGACATGATCGTGACGGATGTAAAGCTGTCATCTTTGCTCTCAACTGCGATCGGTTTGGCGTTCAGAAGAACCGTCAGTCGATCCGTTGCAAACCAAGGGGCAAGCAGGGCATCAATGGCCGCAACACCGGCACGAGGTTCTGCACAGACCGGCGAGACATTGCCGCTTCCCGGATTAAGGTTTTCAGACGCACGTGCTTCGTCGGTCAACGGGTAGTTCCGACGATAATATTCACGAATCTCATGGCGCAGTTGCTTATAGCTTGCAGTCGAACCGTCGGTCTCGATCCAGGGGTTTTCATCAGGTGGGACGGCTTGGGTGGTTAGCTGACCACCAAGCCATTTGAATTCTTGGGTCAGGATGACGCTGCGGCCCATTTTGAGTGCTGAAAGTGCTGCTGACACACCACCAAGTCCACCTCCTATGATAACGATATCAGAGTGAAGTTCTTTCATTTCATTAACCTTTCACGCCAGACATGGCGAAGCTTTCAACGATTTGGCGTTGGGCCAAAACGTAGACGATGAGCATTGGAATAACGGCAAGTGCGGTTGCTGCGAGTTCTCTTTGAGAACGGGAGTTCGATGTTTCTCGGAGGCGACATGGATACGATGGCATCGCTTTTGAAGCGATTTGGATTTGTTGAACTGAAGTCGCGCGGCAATGCTCCCCAGACGTAGGGATAATGCATTCGATCCGATAATCCAGATCCACCGTGTACAAAGCTGATGTAATTGTCTCAGCAGATCAGTTCGAGCGATGAAGACGCAGTTTACGGCGAAGTCCCGACGCTGACGTTCTTGATTGGATACGGGGAAATTCGGCATACAGCGCGTCATCTGCCGGTTCGGAAAATCCTTCTTATGCCTTCGGGTAAGGCCCAGGAAATACAAATTGATGTGTAACCAGAAAGCAGGAAACCGATGAGGCAGCCCTGATTGGCGACCGTCAAGGAGTAGCAAGGCAAATCAGGTATACTCCAGCCATCGTCAATACATTGAGCTGTCCACTCCCCTGCACAATGTATCGAAGGGCCACAGTTCATCAGGCTGTAGCCCTTTTCATATCTGTATTCGGGATATGGATATTTGCGCGGTGGGGAAGGCTATTCTGCCCGGGAACCAAGCGTTTCCCGGAGATCCGCACCCGGAAGGCTGTGCAGGAAGCCATCGGCGAAAGCCAGATCGTTTTGCATTTCTAGCAACGATTGCCTGACCTCGTCAGACGAGGTTTCACCGTCAATCAGACGACGGTAGAGATTGGCAACACGCACCATATCAAGAGTGTGCGGTGAAATTCGGAAGGCTGTAACACCAGCATCTTTCAGATCATCAACGGCGGTCGATAATTCCAGATAGTGACTGGACAGGGTTTGCAGACCATTGACGGCAAGAAACGGTGTATGATCCAGCGTTTCGACATCCATGCCATCAAGGGCCTCGCCGCAGACATATCGGCAGCCATCCTTGTGCAAGCCATGTGCGCGTGCAGAGTAACACCGGGCTGATATGGCAAGCGGGACACGACCGAATATCTGGACTTCGATCTCGGCCGTTTTCCGAGCGTTGCAAAGGGCTTCAATCGATGACATCGGCAATTCCCAGGGAAGCGATGCGCGGTGTGCACCTTTGGAAATCAGATAGTCCAGGGTGCTTTCGTTATATGTATTGATGTACGGCCCGACGACATGCGGGCGGCCGGAAAGCAGGCCGATGGAAGATATGTCGTTGGCTTCGATCAGAAGGTCCGGCATTTCGGCAATTTCACGAAGCTGGGCGATCTCGCGTTCATTCATTACGAGTGCCAGTGTCGAGAAGACGACTTCCTTTCCGGCATTCTGAAGCCGTTCGATGATGTCGGGCAGATGTTTGTCAAAGAACGGCATGCGTTTGGCACAGACGACTTCACCAACATGGACTGTATCAACATCGATTTCATCGGCAATGTGGGCATAGAAATCCCGTTTGCGGTTTTCATCCCAGTGAAAAAGAATGGGCCCCATAACCAGTCTTGATTTCGTCATTGCCAGCTTCTCCGATAGGCACCTGTTGTATCTGCCTGACCTTCGCTTAGGGCGGCCAGATTGCCGCGTGCGCCGGTCTGCCCGTTTGCAATACGGTCAAGGGATGCGCGGAACGCGCCGACCACCTGCGAGATATAGGCCTTGCCGCGCTGTCGCCCTTCGATCTTAAGGGCCGTTACACCGGCATCGGCGAGTTCGGGCAGGATTGCGGTAACGTCAAGACTGGTGGGTTCTTCAAACAGGTAACCGGCCTTGTCCATGGCGCGGAACCGGCCCTTGCACAGCGTGGGATATCCGACCTTTTCATCGTTGCCGTAAACATTGATTGTAAAATTGCCAAGGCGGGAAACGGTACTGTCGCCGCGTTCCTCGTAATGGACGTGGGCTGCTGGTGAACAAACGCCATTCATATTGGGGCTTTCCCCCGTGGCATAGGAAGATAGCGAACAGCGTCCTTCGGCCATGACACACATGCCGCCAAAGGCGAAAACTTCGGTTTCCACCGAAATGCGCCGGTTCAACATCCGGATTTCTTCAAGCGACAGGACACGCGGCAGAACCACACGACGCACGCCAAATTCGCGGTGGTAAAAACGAATGGCTTCCTCGTTCGAGGCCGATGCCTGTACCGACAGATGCAGGCGTGCATCGGGATGTTTATCGCGCGCATAGCGCAGCAATCCGATATCAGCCAGAATGACTGCATCAACACCAATTGCAACCGCATCATCGACGGCCTTGTGCCAGATATCTTCGGAACCGGCCTGTGGATAGGTGTTGCAGGCCAGATAGACATGCACGCCATGTTTATGTGCGAATGTAACGGCCTCGGCCAGTTCGGGTCGGGAAAAATTCAACCCCGGAAAGTTGCGGGCATTGGTCGCATCGCGGAAACCGCAATATACAACATCCGCACCGGCCTCGACGGCGGCGCGCAAACTGGCGGGGGTTCCTGCCGGGCAAACTAGTTCCATGAAATCCCTGTATGTGTTTGTCGGTTATGAAGGATCGGGCAGGGCGAAATCATTACCCGCCGACACGGTTTGAGCGGTGCGCGGCGTGCGTCGTTTGATGGATTTCTGAAGCCCTGAAATGCTTTCCGCATGTTCGCCAAGACGCCGGTCAAGTCCGCCCACACATTTTTCAATCGGGGAAATCAGGGTATCGGCCACGCGGTCCATGTCCGATTGCATCTGACGATATGCCGCTTCGGCGGCGCGCAGTGCCAGACGTGCCGCCGGGCCCAATGCACCGAAACTTTCAATGACGGCTGAACGCAGGTCTATTTCTTCGCCGTCTAGGGCATTGCGAAGGGCAACGACAAGGTCGGTCCGGCCCTCTATTCGTAATGCGCGCGAGAAAAACAGCGCGTCCCCGTCGGATTTTCCTTCGAGCAGTTCCAGAAGGGCCGGAAGGGGGCCGATGATCCGTGCCGCGATGATATTGTCATCCCCCTCATGGGCCGGGCGCAGGACGGGGGCCTCGGGATCAAGGGCAAGGAAAAGGTCGAGATCAAGATCCGTCGGGCATACGAGCAGGGCAAATGTTTCGCGTTCGGTGACCCGTTCAAAAACGGGTTTGTGTCTGCGATACATGGTTGCCATGGCGTGCTGGCACAGGCGTTCCAGCGCGAATGCCGGAACATTCCGAACGATGGGGTTTATCAGCAGAAAGGGTGTAAATGACGGGCGTTTGATTGACACGGCGGACTCCGGACCGAATTGGTGCCGGAAGTATTGTCATGTTTGGGTTTTAAGGTGTTGATGTCCGTCAAATCACTGAAAGATTTGAATTCTTACGGTTCTTGATAAGGTGGAAAGGTTCTGCTTTTCCAAGACAGTATCGGGCGAGGGGAATTGTAAAATTCCGGGCAGGGCTACTTGACCATCGTCAACGTGACTTTTGGGAAGGTGCCTAAACTTGGTTGGATCAATATTCGGGGATGGAGGTCCGCCAGCATGCAATCCGATTTCACACATGATCAGGAAGCTGTCAATTCAGCAAATCTGATCCATCGCAAGATCGGCGATCTGGTCGCAAGTTTTCCGGGAGCAACCCTGGTTTTGCGACGTCATAAAATCGGATTTTGCTGTTCAAGCAACAAGTCGTTGGACGAGGTCGCCAGTGCGAAAGGACTGGATGCCGGTCTGATTGCCCGTGAATTGTGTGATTTGCCCAAGGGGCCACTGACCTTGCCGGATCCAAATGATATCAATGCCTTCATCGATTTTATTCTGGATCGGTATCATCAGACCCACCGTGATGAACTGGCCGAACTCATTCTGCTTGCCCGCAAGGTCGAGGCGGTTCACGGAGATCATCCGGACGCCCCGGCGGGATTGGCCGACGCGCTGTTTGAAATGACGGAAAAGCTTGATTCCCATATGGCGAAAGAGGAAATGGTTCTGTTCCCGGCGATGCGCGAAATGCAACGCAACAGTGCCAGCACAATTCCCCTGATCATGCCGATCCATTGCATGCGCGAAGAACATGACGAGCATGCCGAAGCCATCCATAAACTGCAAAAGCTGACCAACAGTTTCGCGTTGCCCGATGGTGTCTGCGGTTCATGGCGGGCGCTTTATTCCGGTACGGCCAAGCTGGTCGAAGACCTGGTGGCGCATATTCATCTTGAGAATGAAATACTGTTTCCGCGTTTTGAATAGCCTTGCCTGGCTAACCTAATCCTTCCTGCCGTGCATTTTCGACCCCACCTGCCCCGCCATCGTGCGGGGCTTTTTCGTTTGACGGTAGTCAAGGTGGGAAACGTCCAGTCGGGAAATGATTGCCTGACGCCGTTTTGGGGACAGAGCGGCATTGAACTGCCAATCGGAGTGAGGATCCGTTCACATGTCGGAACGACTGACAAAATCTGCCGCCCGAAACATCTTCTACGGCGGAACGATCTTCTTTCTGGTCATCTTCGTCGGACTGACCTTGCACAGCCACAACTATATCGTCAACGAGTCCAGCAATCAGGACCAGCTGACGCCATCGGTTGTTGCCGGCAAGCATGTCTGGGAACGCAATTCATGCATCAACTGCCATACGCTTTTGGGAGAGGGTGCCTATTTCGCACCTGAACTTGGCAATGTCTGGGTGCGGTATGGCGGTAAAGATGATCCAGAAGGTGCGCGCGATATGCTTAAGGCATGGATGGCCGCACAACCTACAGGCATCGAAGGCCGCCGCCAGATGCCGCAATTTAACCTTACAGATCAGGAGCTCGACGAGCTTGTCGACTTCCTGAAATGGACCAGTGAAATCGACACCCAGAACTGGCCGCCAAACGAGGCGGGATAATCCGGTGCTGATGGAAACGAGGCTACAATGAAATATCAATCGCAAAAGGTTGCGCTGTATTACATATACGGCGCGCTGACATTGTTCGCAGCCCAGATTCTGTTCGGCGTGGTGGCGGGCACTGTCTATGTTTTTCCAAACGTCTTGTCCGAACTGCTGCCGTTCAACGTCATTCGCATGATCCACACCAACGCCCTGATCGTCTGGTTGCTGATGGGCTATTTCGGGGCGGCTTATTATTTGCTGCCTGAAGAATGCGAAACCGAACTGCACAGCCCGAAAATGGCGATCATCCAGTTCTGGCTGTTCATGGCGGCAACCGCTGCCGCAGTTGTCGGATACATCCTTGGCTATCACGAAGGACGCGAGTTCCTTGAACAGCCCTTGCCGATCAAGGTCGGTATCGTCGTGGTGGCGCTGATGTTCCTTTACAACACCACGCTGACATTGCTCAAGGGCCGGAAAACCGCAGTATCAAACGTACTGATGGTTGCCCTTTGGTTCGTCGCATTGCTGTTCCTGTTTGCGTTCTATAACCCGTCGAACCTTGCAGTGGACAAGATGTACTGGTGGTATGTCGTGCATCTTTGGGTCGAAGGTGTGTGGGAACTGATCATGGCGTCGATCCTGGCGTTTCTGATGATCAAAATGACGGGTGTTGATCGCGAAGTCGTTGAAAAATGGCTTTATGTCATGGTTTCACTTTCGCTGTTTACCGGCATTCTGGGTACCGGCCATCACTATTACTGGATCGGAACTCCGGGTTACTGGCAGTGGATCGGCAATGTGTTTTCCACGCTGGAAGTCGTTCCTTTCTTTGCCATGGTGGTTTTCTGTTTCTACATGGTGTGGAAAGGTGGTCGGGATCATCCGAACAAGGCGGCATTGCTTTGGTCGCTTGGCTGTTCGGTCATGGCGTTTTTTGGCGCGGGCGTATGGGGCTTCATGCATACCCTGTCGTCAATCAATTACTACACCCACGGAACACAGATTACCGCAGCACATGGCCATCTGGCTTTCTACGGGGCCTATGTGATGCTTAATCTGGCAATCTTCACCTATGCGCTTCCTTACCTTCGCGGGCGTGAACCCTATAACCAGCAGCTCAATATGTGGGGCTTCTGGATCACGACCAGTGCGATGGCATTCATGACCTTTACCCTGACATTTGCGGGTGTCGTTCAGACCCATCTGCAACGTGTTCTGGGGATGAATTACATGGAGGTGCAGGATCAGGTTGCCCTGTTCTACTGGATGCGTTTGGGAGCGGGGGTAGTCGTGCTGATCGGTGTCATCATGATTATCTGGTCACTTGTGGTGGCACCGCGAGGTGGACGCGTAACCGCAGGGGCACGTCAGCCCGCCGAATGACGGCAATCAAGTCTGTGTGTTCGATTTCATGCTCTCTTCCATGACGACACATGGCGGACAACGACCGGTTGGTTCCCGCGACCGGTCGTTGTCATTTTCGGCCTTTCTATTTTTCAAGGAGCATTCACATGCAGACCGCTCTTAAAGACGTACTCTCAGATCAGGACGTTCCTTATTATCAGTCTACCGGCAATGAACAGCAGTTGTTTGAAACGGCTTGGCAGCAGCATCTGCCCTTATTGCTGAAGGGACCGACCGGTTGCGGGAAAACGCGTTTTGTATCGCATATGGCGGCAAAGCTTGGTGTTCCGCTTTATACCGTTTCCTGCCATGACGATTTGACGGCGGCGGATCTGACGGGGCGCTATCTGATCAAGGGCGGGGAAACCGTTTGGGTGGATGGCCCGTTGACGCGCGCGGTCCGCCACGGTGGGATCTGCTATCTCGACGAGGTGGTCGAGGCGCGCAAGGACGTGACGGTGGTCCTGCACCCATTGACCGATGATCGGCGCCTTTTGCCGCTGGACCGGACGGGCGAGCTTCTGGAAGCGCCGGCCAATTTCATGCTGGTGGTGTCCTATAACCCCGGTTACCAGAACCTTCTGAAGCAACTGAAACCATCGACCCGCCAGCGTTTTCTGGCCGTCGAGTTCGACTTCCCGGACGCGGAAACCGAAAGATCGGTGATCATACGTGAAACCGGGATCGATGTTGAACGCGCAGCCCTTCTGGTGCGTATCGCTGGCAATATTCGCAAGCTTACCGGGATTGATCTTGAAGAAGCGGTTTCAACCCGGTTGCTGGTTTATTGCGCGACACTTTTGATGGCCAATGTTGCATTTGATGACGCCATCAATGCCGCCATCATCGAACCTCTGTCGGATGATGCGGATATCAAGGCGGGCCTTCGCGAGGCCATCGGGATTATCCGGGGCTGACAGCCGGGAGGCGATGATGAGTTTCGATTTTCTGGAATTCGAAGAACAGGTCGGCATGATCTGGCACCGGATTGCGTCGCGCAATCAGGAAAGCTATCGCGATCATGCTGAGCACGCGATCACGTTTGCCGAATTGCGTAGCCATTTGCCGGTGATCTTTCGCACCCTTGGTGGCGATCCGGCGCGGGAATTTGCCCAGATCGATAAACGGGTTTCGGGGCATCGGTTACGCTGGCGGCAGCGGATCGGTCTGGTGGATGAACAGATCACAATGGCCGAAATGAACGAGGCATCGGTCAAGCTGCCCGCGTCCATTTCACTGTTTCCGTTGCGTGACCTTAACCGTGATTTTTATATCTGGCTGATGGCATGGTTCGCGGTTTCGGAGCCGCAAACCATTTCGGCGGACATTGCGCAAAGCCCGTTATTGGCCGATATCATGCGGCTTTCCCGGGCACGGCAAACCGATTGGGATGTCTGTCGCCAGTTCCCCGGCATCATTGGTTTGCGACAACGCCTGTATGACGCGTTTCTGGCGTTGCGACCGGTGCGTCCTTTGCCCCGATGCGAACAGCATATCGAAGAATGTGTTCTGAAGATTCTTGGGGCCACAGGGCAGGCGCATGAAAACGATCTATGGCCTGTTGTTAACGCCGTTGGCGCTAATGCCGACATTACAGGCATGATCAATCTTGCGGGTTTGCAACCGCATCGTTATGCGCCGTTCCTTCCCGTTCCGCTTTGGGGCGAGGCCATTTGTTCGGGAACGGCTGGTCGTGTTGCCAATACCGACACGGACGAGGATGGAAATTCGTCAGACGGCAGTCGGGAACGCAAAAAGCGCGCCCGCCGACGCAAGAATGATCAGGCCGGACGTAATGATCCGCTGGCGTTAAACAGGTTTGAAAAAATCCTTTCGATTGCCGAGATGGTCAATGTCAATCGGCCGATGGATGACGAGGACGAGCAGGACGCAAAGAAAGCGGCTGACGAGCTTGACGAAATGGAAATTTCCGACTGCAAACGCAAAGCGGCAACCAAATTGCGTTTCGATCTGGATCTGCCGCCACGCGAAGCTGATGAAGGACGCGTGATTGGTGAATGGACCTATCCGGAATGGGATTACCGTCATCAATCGTATCGCCCGGATTTCTGCAAAGTCGTCATGCAATCCGGTGATGAAAAAGTCAGTGAGTGTGATGTCTGGCATCCGGGTGAAACCGAACGGCGACAAATCCGCCAGGTTCGCCGCCAATTCGAAGCGTTTCGGCCGCGCCATGAAATTCTGCGCGCGCAAAGTGATGGAAGCGAGCTTGATCTCGAAGCATTGGTGCGCGCCCGCTGTGACCAGAAAGGCAGTGGAGAACTCAGCGACAGGCTGTATCTGAACACGGTTCGACGGGCACGCGATTTGTCGGTTGCGGTACTGGTCGATGTATCATTGTCGACCGATGCCTGGATACAGGATCAACGGGTTCTCGATGTTGAAAAGCAGGCGCTTTCGGTGCTGGCTGGTGGGCTGGATGCATGTGGGGACGAGTTTGGTATCTTCAGCTTTACATCACGTCGTCGGGATTGGGTGCGTATTAATGCGATCAAGAACTTCGACGAGGAATGGTCACGTTCTACGCAGGACCGGATACAGAAGCTCCGTCCAGGGTATTACACGCGGTTGGGGGCTGCCATCCGCCATGTTGGAAAGCTGTTGGGGGATCGACCGCACCAACACCGGTTGATGCTGGTAATCACGGATGGCAAGCCAAATGATATCGACCATTACGAAGGTCGCTACGGCATAGAGGATAGCCGCCGTGCGGTACGTGAATGCCGAAAGGCAGGGCTTGGCCTTTTCGGTGTAACGGTCGATCAAAGGGCACAGGATTACTTCCCCTATATCTTTGGGGCAGGCGGGCACGCAATTGTCAGCAAGCTGGAAAACCTTCCGGCGGCCTTACCACGTATCTATCGCCAGCTTGTATCTTGAAAACGGGTGATAATATGCAAGCTCGTCAGGAAAATATGGCACAACATGATAGCTCGACCGCGAATGAAAGTGATCATCACAGTGTATCGGTAACTTCTTCTGCCGGGGCTGATGCCTGGGGCGGGCTTGAAGCCTTGCCCGGGCATCCGTTGATGTGGGTCCTGATCCTGTCGGAGTTGGTTGTTTTCGGGGCTTTTCTGCTGACATTTTCCGCGGCAAGAATTGGCGACCCGTCTGGGTTTGCGGCGGATCAACTGCGTCTTGATCGTGTTATGGGCGGGCTTAATACGGTTGTTTTACTGACAAGCGGTCTGTTCGCGGTGTTCGCCGTTCATGCCATACGCCAAAATGCTGTTTTGCGGTGTCGGGGCTGGATGGCGGCAACTGCAATTCTGGGTATCGCTTTCCTGATCATAAAACTGCTGGAATATAGCAGTAAAATCGATGCCGGGATCGGTTTGGAAAGCAGTACGTTCTTCACGCTTTACTATCTCATCACCGGTTTTCATGCGCTGCATGTGGTGATGGGGCTTGGTCTTTTGGGGATTGTTTCCATTTGGCCCAATTTAACCAACATCGAAACCGGTGCCGCCTTCTGGCATATGATCGATATGGTTTGGGTGCTGGTCTTTCCTGTGATCTATCTGTTGCGATGAGGTAATCATGGACCATCATTGTACCATCAGTGCGAAATCCGATGATGTCGTAAGGAATGTTGGCAAATCTTGCGACACGCAGGCTTTATCGATGCGAACAGCAATTCTGGTCTGGCTGATCGCAACCAGCACGACCATCCTGTCACTGGTCCTTGCGCTTGTGGGAGAAGAACGCACAGCCACGATGCTTGGTCTGGTGCCAGCCACAATTATTATGGCTGTGGGTAGCTTTAAGGCATGGTTGATCTTGCGATACTATCTTGGGCTTGGGCCATCCGCGGGCGGATGGCGTGGATTGTTTGTTGCCTTTCTTATTGTGATTTTTGCCGGTGTTCTGGCCGCACAGGGGGCGGTGATTTTGTCAAGCCACTAGGGCGTATCTTCACGCCGCCACAAGATGGCTAAATCATCGCGTGACGGCTGATCTGGTGTTAGTGACTGGTGCCGGCGGAATAAGTGATTTTGTTGAACACGTTATATTTCCCAACCGGCTTTTTCATCGGGATGCGTTTGATTTCTTCGAATGTTTGGGCATCGTAAACGATGATTGCGCCGTCATCGTCCCAGATCGAGAGCAGCGCGTGTTTGCCGCTGCGGTCAAATTCGACATGGGCCGCGACCTTGCCGGGTTCGGGGCGGAGCGTTTTGACGATTTCGAGTGTGCGTTTATCGATGATATGGACCACGTCCTTGTCCGGGCCAAAGAATACATCGACCCAGGCATAAGGCGTGTTGTCATGGCTGCGGGTGAAAAATCCGGGGCCTTTTGTTGCGATGGTTTTGATGGTCTGCCAGCTTTCCATGTCGATCACACTGATTTTGGAATCTTTCAGGTGGGGGGTCGCCAGCACCGAATGGCCCTGATAGTCAAAGGTGATGCCCGAACCAAGATGGGGCATGCCCTCCAGTGCGATATCGGCAACCTTTCGGCCGACATTCAGATTGATCACCTGCCCATCGCGGCCATTGCGCGCCGCCCCGATCAGATGGCGATAATCCTGATCGAAGAAGAAATCATCCAGACCATCATCAAGATGAATACGTCTGACTGGGAATGGGCCGTTTTGAACATCCAGTGCTTCGACCATGTTGGCTTCGTAGTTGTGAACGAAACCGGGATAGACCGGACGTGGATCATCGGCATAGGAAATTTCCCAAACTTCGGGCAGGTCTTTCAGGGCAACGATGAAGCTTTGACGCGGAGGGGCGGTATAGACCGCCGAAACGCGCGATGATTTACCATCATCACCGATAACGGCAAATTCGCGTATCGGCATCAGATCCCGTGCATCAAGCAGAACCAGATTGTGCGGCAGCATGTTTCCCGCCATCACATAGCGACCATCATCTGATACCGCCACATTTCGCGTATTCAGGCCGACCCGGATTTCAGCAACGGTTTGCAGCGAATAAAGGTCATACATCTGAACCCAGCCATCGCGCGACGCCAGATAGACAAAACGACCGTCCGGAGAATATTTCGCCCCGCCATGCAGGGCAAAGCGGGTCGGGAAACGATCAAGCGGTTCAAACGTGTCACCATTAAGTATCGTGACGTGATGATCGCCCGCCTCGACAATTGTGAACAGGTTTAAAGGATCACCTTCGAATTTTGGTTTGTCGGGCAGTTCCGCCGGATCGATGAAAACATCGTGACTTTGGACGATTTCGGACATGCCCCATTCTGGCGACCTGTCCATCGGTTGTCGCAACCAGTCTGCCAGAAGGGTGATTTCCGTTGCGGCAAGGGTTTCGCCAAAGGCCGGCATCTGCGTTGCCGCGCGGCCATCGCGGATGACATCCGAAATGCCGTTACCGCGCAGTTTCCCGAGGCTTTCGGGTAAAAGGGCCGGACCCATTCCACCCAGCCGGTCGCCATTGTGACAGGCGGCACAATGCGTTGCATAGAGCGCATTGGCATCGGCTATCTGGGTCGATGAAAGGGCGGTTTGGCCAAAGGCGTTTGTGGTGCTGATCAAACCGGATACCAATACCGTGCCAAGGCAAATCCGCGCCAAGGCAGCCTTGACGATGGTGGTCATGATGTGACCTCCACCTGACCGTGGCGTTTGGTTGCGGAAAACGGAACGGTTTCAAGACGGTTATGGTCGCCAGTAATGCCAAGTTCGGCATCATCAAGATAACAGCCGGGATCCTCGGCCCATGGATCACCGGTTAGTTGATAGGCGCGCGTTCGCGTGTTGCCGCCGCAAATATCGCGATATTGGCATTCGCCGCAGCGACCATGCACAAGACGGGGGCGTTGCTTTAGACCGGCCATCAAAGGATCGCTGACATCCTGCCAGATTTCCGAGAACGGCCGTTTCAGGACATTGCCCAATGTGTGTTGCCACCACATGGTATCGGGATGGACATTGCCCAGATTGTCGATATTGGCAACATTCACACCCGATGCGTTCCCGCCCCAGCGTTGCAGCATTTTCCCGATCTGGTTGGATGCCGCCGGGTAATGTTCGTCAATCCAGAATTTCAGGAACACCCCGTCGGTATCGTTGTTGCCCGTCACACAGTCGCGCGCGATGCCTGCCTTGACGTCTGCCTCGCAACGGGCAAACATCATCAAAAGTGCCTCGCGGGTCATATTGTAGAATGCATGGTCCTTGCGGTTGTGGTTTCCGCGACCGGCATAGTTCAGATGTGAAAAATAGAACTTGTCGATCTTTTCCTGTTCAACAAGGTCAAGAAGGCCGGGTAGGTCCTGATAATTTTCGCGGGTCATGGTGAAACGGATGCCAACCGGCAATCCGGCATCACGGCATAGTTTTGCCCCGCGAAGGGCAAGATCAAACCCGCCTTCAAGACGGCGGAAATAATCATGTGTTGCGCCAAGCCCGTCCAGACTGATGCCAACATAGTCATAATTGGCGGCTGCGATCTGATTTATGTTTTTATCATCGATCAGGGTTCCGTTGCTTGACAGTGCGACATAGAAACCAAGTTCCTTGGCATAGGCCGAAATATCAAAAATATCGGGTCGCATAAGCGGTTCGCCCCCCGACAGGATCAACACCGGAACATTGAAATCGCGCAGATTTTCCATGGTACTGAAAACCTGTTTTGTCGTCAGCTCGCCCGGGAAATCCTTATCAACGGCGGAGGCATAGCAATGCCTGCAGGTCAGATTGCACCGCCGGATCAGATTCCAGATAACGACAGGTCCACGATTGGAAAGCGGGGCATGTTTGCGCGGGGGGGCAACGGCCGCCGTGCCATTTTCGGCAATGCCGATGGCAGCACGGATATACTGGCTTAACCGCAACATTTCTTTTCTCCGCTTTTGCGCCAACGCAGGCCGGTTTTTTTAAGAATTCGGTTGCTGTATAGAATGCGGTGGTCGCGGACATTCTCGGCCAAAAGGTCGCGGATATCCTGAACCTTGGCCTCGACCGTTTCGCGTGTTGTTCCGTGAACCATGGCAAACAGGTTGAATGGCCAATCGGGCAGGTGGCGCGGCCTGCGATAGCAGTGCGATACGAAATTCAGCTTTCCGATCTTCTCACCCATAGCATCAACGGCTTCATCATTGATGTCCCAGACGCTCATGCCGTTGGCGCGATAGCCCAGCCGGTAATGGTTGGGAATGATGCCGATCCGCCGGATGACACCGACATCGAGCAACCGTTGCAGACGCTGTTCAACTTCATCCGGGCCAAGACCAAGACCCAGCGCGATATCCCCGTAGGGTGACGGCGTTAACGGCAGCCCGGTTTGCGTCGCACGGATCAGGGCATGATCGATTTCATCAAGTTCCGGCAGTTCTGGTTGGTTCAGAAAGGAAATCATTGGTCGGGAACCTCCAGATGCAATTCAAGGAAATATTCCCGTTCCTTTGGGAAACTCAGCACCTGAAGGCCGGTTGCGTTTTCGATCCGGGTGATGACGTGCTGAAGTTTTTTTTCATCCTCGGCAAGGATCACGAACCACATATTAAGCGCATCTTCGCGGGCGTAATTGTGAGCGACTTCGTCAAACGCGTTGACCTGTTCCGCGACCTCGTCAAAGCGATCTGATGGTACGGCAATCGCAGCAAGGGTCACGGCACCACCCAGTCTTTCGGTGTTGTAAAGCGGGCCGAACCGGCTGACATATCCATCCGCGATCAGGTTTTTCACGCCGTCAATAATCGTTTCCTCGTCATAGCCAAGACGGTCGGCCAGAACCTGAAACGGGTGGGCGCAGATCGGGAAACCACCCTGAAGATTATTGATCAGATCGCGTTCAAGCTTGTTCATGGTACTTCCCTGATTTGATCGGGAACGGGATCGTCTGCGTCGATGCAGGCCCGGATGCAGATAAGGATGCGGATATCGCTGGGGCACCATATTTTCCCGCCCGCTGGGTGAAGCATTGCTTGCTGAAAAGAACCTTATGAGGGGTGTCGTAAAGTTCCAGACGTGCCATCAGATGGCGGATTTGTGCCCGGACGGTCAGCCGGTCACGACCATGGATCATGCAATAAAGATTGTATGGCCAGACCCCGGCAACCCGTTCCCGACGATAACACAAGGTGACATAGGGCAGTGTCGCCATGGCCTTGCCAATGTCGGATGCCGCATCATCACCGATATCGAAAACGCACATCGCATTGGCCTGATAACCAAGTGCGCGATGACGGATGATCATGCCAAAACGGTTGATAACCTTGTGGGCGATAAGCTGTTCAAGCGTTTCGATCACCGTTTCCTCGGTCGTGCCGAGGTCATTGGCAATATTTGCGTAGGGACGTTTGCCGATTGGCAAGCCGTCGCGCAGTCTTTTGATCAGCCGGTGTTGAAGCTCGCTCAGTTCCATTTCAACGCAAATCCCAAATCGAGACGGTAATGTTCGATCATCGGCATCCGATATACCGGGAAGCCTGTCTTGGCTTCGATTGCCTTGATTGTCGTGTCCAGACTGGCCTGATCGGCGGTGGTCACGACGAACCATATATTGAGTTTATCTTCGCGTTCGTAATTGTGATTGATTTCGGTAAAGTGGCTGACTTGGGCGGCAATTTTTTCAAGCTGATCATCTGGAACTTCCATCGCCGCAAGGCTTGATGCCCCTGCGCGTCCGGTCGCATAGGTCGCGCCAATCCGGTCGAGATAACCTTTGTCCTTCAAATCGGAAATGGCGGAAATCACCGTGTCTTCGTTGGTGCCAAGTTCATTGGCGATGGTTTCAAACGGGCGTAGCGTCGTCGGGAAACCGCGCTGGAAATGTTCGATCAGCCGGGTCTGTAGGCGGGTGAGTTCGGTGCTCATGATGGCCTCCTACAACCCGATCCGACCGGCACGGTCAGACATGAAAATACCACTGGGACTGGGGAGCGGAAGTTCGGCAATCGGCTGGAGTGTGTAGGGGTTGTATCCAACGACCTTGTTGTCATCACGAACGGACAGCCAGACCTGATCGCCACGTGGACTGAATTCCATATGCAGGACACCGGTGCCGGGTTTCAGTTCCCCGACGATTGCCAGACTTTCTGTGTCGATTATCTGGACCGTGTCGTAATCCGGGACCGAGAAATTGACCCAGACATGCCTGTTATCGGGATGGGCCATGACGAAAACGGGCTGTCCATGGACGGGAATACGTCCGATCTGCTGCCAGCTTTCGGTGTCAATCACGAGAACTTCGTGGCGACCGATGGCCGGTACAAATGCGCGTTTCCCCGCAATCGCCCAGCCTTCAAGATGGGGCATTTTGTAAACGGGTAAGCGTTCTTCACCCATGCCATAATGATCAAGGATGCGGCGCACGCTATTTTCCGGATGCCAAAGATCAAGCAATGCCATGCCGTCTTCGCCAAACAGACCGGCAATGTAATAACGACCATCGGATGTGATCAGCGCATCGTAGGGCTGTGTTCCGATATCTTTGTAGCGGCTGATCTTTGGTTCGTTGCCGGTTGAGAAGTCGGCTATCCAGATTTCGCCGGAATCCCAAAGGCTGAAAACAAACCGGTTCCCTGGCGCATCAACCAGCCCGATGACTTTTGAACGATCCGAACTGCCGTC
Source organism: Thalassospira lucentensis (assembly GCF_001613805.1). Lineage (GTDB taxonomy): Bacteria > Pseudomonadota > Alphaproteobacteria > Rhodospirillales > Thalassospiraceae > Thalassospira > Thalassospira lucentensis_A. The sequence goes on along the minus strand of NZ_LPVY01000002.1, from coordinate 14,011 downwards.
AATGGTTGCAGGAATATCGGCCAACAGTTCGAGGGTTTCACTATCGAAAACGCGGACACCGCCGGGTTCGTAATTGGCAACCGCCACCAGTCTGCCGTCCTGGCTGATGGCTCCGCCAATACTGTTGCCCGCTTGCAAGGTTCTAACGACAACTTCATGTTTGAGAATGTCTACCTTGGTCAACCCGCCGTCGCGGCCAAAGACGAATGCGAACCGTCCGTCCCGGGAATAGACGATCGACGCATGTGACAGATCACCAAGGCCTTCAACGATCCCGATAAATTGCCGGGTACTGGTGTCAAGGATGGCAACTTCGCCAGTGGCCCGGGCAACGACGGTTGCCAGATCAGCCGTCCCGCGAACGGATGAGATATTTGCGCAGCCCGCCAAAAGCAAAATGACCCCAACAACCAAAAGGTTGCGGGTTACCTGTAACGCGGTGGAAGGAATGCGGGCCGAAAATGCAATGCGCATCATTCGGGTTCTCCTGTTTTCAGATAGCGGGCCATCCATGTGGCCTCATCGGGTGTCACGATTGCGCGCCAGGGTGGCATGGCTGTCCCGGGCAATCCGTCGAGGATGATGGTTGTCAAATCCTCGACGCTGTAAGCCGCAAGGCTTTCCGGTAAAAGGGGCGATCCCAGACCTCCCTTAAACGTTAGGCCATGACAGGAACCGCAATCCTGACGCACCATTTTCTCCAGCGCATTGGGGCTTCGGGAAGAAGTCGCGTTTTCCGCACTTACTGAATAGGTCCCCGCCAAAGCGAGCGTGGTGATCAGAATCACGAGGGAATTACGCAGTATGAGCATAACGTAGACCCCCATCGGGGAAGTCGGGTGCTGGGTTTTGGTCAAACCGGCTTTCGGATAGAAGTTCGGCCTCGGGCAGTGATAGTCGATCCGCCAGTGAAATGACGCGGCCAATGACGATCATGCAGGGCGGATCAAAATCCAGCCGGTTCAGGTCGTCACAGACATTGCCCAATGTGCTGCGGAAATGTCTTTGATCCGGTGTTGAACCATTTTCGATAATCATCACCGGCGTATCGGTGGGCAGCCCATGTTCAAGCAGTTTGCCTGCGATTACCGGCATGGTTTTTACCCCCATGTAAATCGCAAGCGTAGTGTCCGGATCGGCCAAAGAACGCCAGTCGTGATGGGGTTCTGCGTCTGCCTGCATGTGACCGGTGACAAAGCGTACACTGGTTGCCAGACCGCGATGGGTCAGCGGTAGATTAAGTTGTGCCATGCATCCTGCGGCGGCTGTAATTCCGGGAACAACTTCAAACGGAACATCATGCAGGCTAAGCCATTCTGCCTCTTCACCCCCGCGTCCGAAAATATACGGATCCCCGCCCTTCAGACGAACGATGTGGCAATGTTTTCTGGCCATATGTACCAGAAGCGTATTGATTTCGGATTGCTTCAGGCTGTGGGATCCTGTGGATTTTCCGACATAAACGCGTTCTGCAAACGGGTTGGCCAGTTCAAGTATTTCATCGGAGACAAGCCGGTCATAGATAATGGCATCCGCGCGGTCGAGAAGACGTGCTGCCTTGATGGTCAGCAATTCAGGATCGCCTGGCCCGGCTCCGACAAGATAAATACGCCCGGATTTTTGCATGGCTTTTCCCCTGTTTTGGCAAGATTTCAAATGCGGGAAGTCCGGAGGCCGTGGATGGCCTCCGGTTCTGCAGATCAGTAGATGTCGTGTTGGGTGTTGTAGATGTTGAATTTGCCCGTCGGGGTCACAAGGCGATCATCTTTGATGACCTTCTTGAGCTTCCGGGTTTTGTCATCAACAATCACAATGGCTGACTTTTCAGCTTTGCCATTCCAGACAGAGAACCAGATTTCGGTACCCTGTTTGTTGTATTCACCCTGAACAACGCGCTGGGCACCTTCGTCGCCAAGATCGGCCCATTCGGCAATCGGCAGTGTTTCAACACCGGCATCAAGATTATTGATATCGAGTACACCAACCGAATGATAAATCTCGGCATCCGAGTTCAGCGGTGCATCAACCCACAGATTGGTCGATTTCGGGTGGGTTTTGATAAACAGCGACCCGCCGCCAAGCCCGTCAATGGATGCCGCCATTTTCCATGCATTTTCAGGGTGTTTTTCCGGATCGGTACCGATCAATGCAATGGTGTCATCGCCAAGATGGCTGGTTGCCCATACCGGGCCGAGTTCCGGGTGGATGAAGTTCGCCCCGCGACCCGGATGCGGTTTGATACCAACGTCGACAATCCCGCTTAGCTTGCGTTCCTTGGTATCAATGACTGCAACGCGGTCCCGTGCGTTGGCCGCGACAAGGAAATACCGGCCTGTTGCATCAAAACCACCATCATGTAGGAACCGTTCCGCGCTGATCGAGGTGACTTGAAGAGCGTCAAGATCCTGATAGTTGACCAGAAGAACTTGACCCGTTTCCTTGACGTTAACCACGAATTCCGGGTTGTAGTGCGATGCCACGATGGACGCGACACGGGGTTCCGGGTGGTATTCCTGTTCGTCATAGGTCATGCCGCGGGTCGAAACGATCTTGAGCGGTTCAAGCGTTTCGCCGTCCATGATCGTATATTGCGGCGGCCAGTACGAACCGGCGATGGCGTATTTGTCTTCCCATCCCTTCATCTTGGATGTTTCGACAGACCGTGCTTCCAGACCGACCTTAAGTGATGCGACGACCTGCGGGTCTTTCATCCACAAATCGATCATGTCGATTTTGGCATCACGACCAATAACCAGCAGATATCGACCCGATGCAGATACACGCGAAATGTGAACAGCATATCCGGTGTCGATAACGTATTTGATCTTGTAGTCGTGACCGTCGATAAGGGCGATCTGACCTGCATCACGAAGCGTTACCGAGAAGAGGTTTTCGATATCAAGATCGTTCATCTTCTTGGTCGGACGCTGGTCAACCGGAACGACGACTTTCCAGCTTTCCTTCATGGCTTCCATACCCCATTCCGGCGGCTGGGGCGGGTCCTGCAGGACATAGCGGGCCATGATGTCGACCTGTTCTTCGGACAGTTCGCCCGACGTTCCCCAGTTCGGCATCCCCCCAGGGGATCCATAGGTGATGAAATCATGCAGATATTCGTAACCAAGATCGCGGGTGCGGTCCGTTGTCAGGGCAGGGCCGGTTGCACCATTGCGCAACACGCCGTGGCAACCTGCGCAACGTTCAAAGAAAATCTTGCGGCCCTGATTGAATTCATCGGCCGTCATCGTTGGCACACCTTCGTGTGTACCGGGTTGCGACCCATCGGTCGGAAGTGACTCGAGACTGGGTTCATAGGTGCTTTCGCTGTCAGGATGTTTTTCCTGGGCGATTGCCACCGAGGCAAAGATAAGGCCGAAACCAAGTGCAAGCGGCGCTGCCGACCGTCTCAGCCGAGTTGTGAGTTTCATGCGTCCCTCCATTAGGAAAATGAAAGCCTTCGCTCCCGGTTGCGGAGATTTGATCTTTCGACGCGAGCCAGCCTTGATGATGATCAAATAACCATAAGAACATTATGGTTTTGAGCCGTTCCACTCTTGACGGGAGTCAATACGCTTAGGGGAAAAGCCCGCAAAATGCGTTCAGAGAGAGTGAAACAGGGGAATGGTTATGTCCGTCTGCGATCCGGTTTTGATGATTGTCGCGCATGGAACGCGACGAACTGGTGCAGTGCCCGGCGGGATGTTTTCTGCGCATCTGCAACATCTGTTACCGCATTTCGACATCCGCCTTTCATTTTTGCGATCAACGCCATCAGCGGGGAATGTGTTGAAGGTCATGACGCGGAATTCGGCGTCTGACGTGCTTGTCTTTCCCCTGTTCTTTACGCCGGGTGCGGGGTTGGTCGCCGAAATGTCCGCACTTGTTGCGGATGCCCGGTTGGAGCAGAAGGCACTTCTGCCGTTTGCTGGGCATTTGCCCGGATATGACAGGATGCTGGCGGCCCGAATTGCCACTCGGTTAAAGGCGGGGGGAAATCAAAAGGATAAAACGGCAATTTTTCTGGTGGCTCACGGGCAGAAGCAGGACATCTGCCCGTCGCCCGAAATGCAGCAGTTGCGAGCGATACTTTCGTACCATCTTGATCACGACGAAATCTACAATGTCCAGATTGATGGCCAACCGTCTCTCGTCAACTGGCGAAACATGACAAGGTGCAGAAATGCCCTTTTTGTTCCCCTTATGACGGGGGATGGGGCGCATTGCCGCATTGATATTCCGGCTTCTGTTAATTCCCGGTCTGATGAGAAAGTCGGCATGCTCGCACCGGTTGGCACATGGTGGGAGTTGTCTTCGCTGTTGGCCGATCATGTGAATTGCGGTCGACATCATTGCAGAATCAGTTTTCAACCATCGCGGTCAGCTCGGACAGAGTTTGGAGCCGATTATGTCACGTCGTAACCTGAACGATGCCGATTTCGGTCTGATTTCGAAGGTGGCGGTTCTTTCTGCCTTCTCGCGCGATGAAATCGTCTCAATGACAAATGGTGCGGCCGTTGTGATTTATAACGGCCGTGAATTGCTGTTTAGCGAGGGGGAGCCCGCCGAACAGTTCTTTATTGTCATCAAGGGACAGGTGCGTCTGTTTCGAATTCTCGGTGACGGGCGTGTCGCCCTTTTTCATCTTGTTTCAGCAGGCGAGTCTTTTGCCGAGGCTGTAGTCCTTTCCGGGCAAAAGTATCCGGTATCTGCCGAATGCGATCCGGGCAGCCAGATCATCGCAATCAGCAGGCTGCAACTGGTCAATCGCCTCAGGAATGACAAGGCGATGATTGGTCGGATGATGCAGTCATTGATCGAGAGGGAACGGTTTTTCTACAGGGAGCTCAATGATTTGCGCCAGCGAAGCCCATTGCAGCGCCTTGCCGGATTTTTGCTCTCGCAGTCTGACGATGCGGAAATCGTACCCAAGCATGTCATCGCAAACCGGATCGGTGTCACCCCGGAAACATTCTCACGCGCATTGCGCAAACTTGAAGACGACGGATTTATTGCCCGGGATACAAGGATGAGCATCCTTGATGTCGAAGGGCTAAGGCAGTTCTCGCGCCGATAAGCGTTTTCCGATCAAAATTGATCTGGAACAAACTTGATCATCTGGGCTGATGTTAGAGTCATTCCAGTAAATGCAATCTTCCCTTTTTTCTACAATGGACGATGCCGTGATGAATGATATCGAACGCATTTCCGGTGTTCTTCGCTTTGCGAACTATTTCCGAACATGGCCGCAGGAAGATATCCTTGAACTGGCATCCCTATGCCAATGGGTCAGGTTTGACACTGATACAATGATGATTTCGGCAGATGAACCGGCGTCAGCGCTTTATCTGATTGTGAACGGGCATGTCGAATTGTCTTTCAAGGATCAGGACGGTAAAGACGGGGTCATTGATCTTCTGGGGAATGGTCAGCTTGTCGGGGAATGCGCATTGGTGCCCGATGGCTGTTATGCGGTTTCGGTTCGTACCTTGGAGCCAACAACAGCGGTTCGTATTGATGGTGCGGGCTTTGCCGATTTTCTTGCGGCCCATTTCGACCGTGCACTGACCATGATGTCGGCCATGACAGAACGGTTGTGTCAGATGTTGCGACAGGCCGAAGAACTTAAATGCCGGTCTGCGGCACAACGTCTGGCGATCTATTTCCTGGCAGATGCGGTGCCGATTGACGGTGTGCATGAAACACCCCTGACCATTGAAAAGTCTGCCTTGGCCCGCAAGTTGGGAATGACCAGCGAAACGATCTCTCGTGCGCTTAAGAAACTTTCTGAAATTGGTGTTTCGCAACATGCCAATGGTCACATTATCCGGATTGCAGATGCGGAAATGCTGGCCGATTGGTGCGGATTGTCTGGGAATGATGCCAAGGAAGGGGGCGAAGATGCGTTCAAGACCGCTGTCTAAAATCGATCACGATATCGTCCGACAGGTCCCGTTTCTGTCTGCTCTTGGCGGGGTGCGGCTTGATAATCTGATGGCAAAATGTCGTGTGGAATGCCATTCGCGCGGCGAACATCTGTTTCGTGCCGGTGATGTTGCCCGTAACTTCTATGTTCTGCTTTCCGGGCACTTGCGCCTTGTAAAGGTTTCCCCGCAGGGCGAAGAAACCGTCATGCATTTCCTGACCCAACCGGGGGCATTCGCCGAAGCCGTTTCGTTGGCCGGTCGGGCATATCCGGTGGAATGCGAGGTCATGGAAGATTGCGAGATCATTGCCATTCCGCGCGATACCTATCTTTCCGTTTTACGCAGTGCGCCCGATGTCATGGCCGAAGTTCTTGCCGGACTTCTGCGGTGGGAACGATTCTTCCTCGAAGAGATTTTCAAAATTCGCCACACCAAACCGATCCAGAGAATTGCGTCTTTCCTGATCGACTTCGAAGAACGCAGTGGCGAGAATCTGGGTGGCGAGGACGAGACGAACTTTCCTGAAAAACGTCAGATCGCAAGCCGGATCGGCATTACGCCAGAAACATTCTCGCGCTCGCTTCGCAAACTGGAAGCCGCCGGTGCAATTGCAGCAGGATCGAAGCTTAAAATTCTTGATAGGTCGGTTTTAGTAGAGCTGTCTCGCTAAGAGCTTCATACGATTTTATCGCCAAATAGTGGCAAGCTAGTAAGCGGATGCCTTGCGAGTGAATCAACTGGATTTTGGGTTAAGGGTAACTTGTTGCTCTCGGCTTTATCTGAGGCTTGAGGTGAGAGGGCAAATAGCTTTTTGTGTGCCATTTGCCCTTAATCAGCTTAGTCTTTTTTCAGATCAGAGAAAAACCCCGTCGGAATAAGGATTTTGTTGATCTGACTGATCAGGTAACCGGCATCAGCCGATTTTTTCAGATATTCCTGCCATTCCGGATCGGCTTTCAGCTTGGCACGTTTCGCCGCGCGATCGGCGGCACTTTCGTATTGCCAGATGTGGACATAGGAATTGACATCACCCGTTTCAGTTGCCGCATAAACGGCCGGATCACCCAGATGTTTTTTCTGAATTTGCCAGCCTTCTGCTTCATAAAGCTTCAGGTGCTTGGCAATGGTGCCCGGGCGGCAGGTATAGGTACGGTGATCGTAAATCATGTTTAATTTCCTTGATTTTATGTGGGGTTACATATCGTCGATGACTTCAACCTCGGCGGCATGCCGGGGGGAATGTCTGAAAAGATCTGCAATGGCATAGGCCAGCATGATGGCTGCACTGATCGGGATGCAGGCATAGAGCAGGGTTACGGGGAACCCGATGATTGGCGTTAATGCCGAGCTTTTCTGCGCAAGGTTGCTTCCTTCCACCATTAGGAAGGCAAGGAAGACAATGTTGATCAGGGAGACGAGTATCGTATGGATGCGTCGTTTCGCCTTTGGCAGGGAGTAATAAAGCCAGTCGATCCGAAAATGCTGGTTTTCCCGCCAAAGTTCGGCAGCACCGAAAAAGATCATCCAGGCAAAGCACAGTTCGATGATCTCATCATACCAGCCCAGCGAAAACCAGCCGGTCATGCGCGAGATGACGTTGCCACCCAGGATAAGCATCAAGATAGCCAAACAAGCGATGGCAATCGTCCGCAAGATGAGGCCGAGGGAACGGTCAATAAGCGTCAGTGATTTCATCATCTGCCGCCTCCCATGACCAGTTCGGGAAGCCAGGTTGATACTTGCGGGATGCAAATCACCAGAACCAGAACGGCAACGATGCCAAGCAGATAGGGCCAAAGTTCACGAACAAGCGGCGAGATCGGGACCTGTGTTACGCTTGATATCGCAAACAGCACCATGCCGACGGGTGGTGTCAGCAAGCCGATCATCGAGCACATGATCATGATGACGCCAAATTGAACCGGATCAACGCCAAGCGTGGTCATGATCGGCATGAAAATCGGAACGGTGATGACAATCACCGCAATTCCTTCAAGGAACATGCCAAGCACCAGCAAGATCACCACGATCAGCGACATGATGACAGCCGGATTATCGGACAGGGACAAAAGGCCCGTAATCACGCTGTTAGGGACCCGCTGATGGATCAAGAGCCAGCCAAAGAAACCGGCGGCGGCGATTACAAACAACACGCGGATGGTATGAAGCAGTGTATTCCACAGAATGCTTGGCAAATCGGCAATGCGGATTTCGCGATAAACGAAAAGGCCAAGGAATGCGGCATAAAAGCTTGCTGTAACACCGGCTTCGGTTGGGGTGAAAATCCCGGTTAGAATGCCGGCGATAATAATGACAGGGGTACCAAGTGGAAGGAATGCCGCCTTGAACGATGCCCAAAGTTCGCGGTAGCTTGCGCGCATTTCACGCGGGAATTTGCGAATAACCGCAACCACATAAACGGCTGCCATCAACGCAACGGCCATCAAAAGCCCAGGCACGACACCCGCCAGGAAGAGTTTGACGACGGAAACACCGGTCAGGCTGGCAAAAATCACAAACGGAATACTGGGTGGAAAGACCGGTCCGATGGTCGAAGATGCAGCGGTGATCGCGGCGGAAAATCGTTCATCATATCCGCGATCGCGCATTGCCTTGAATTCAACCTGGCCAAGGCCTGCGGCATCGGCAACAGCGGCACCCGACATGCCGGAGAAAATCAGACTGGCGACGACATTGACCTGTCCAAGACCGCCGCGAATATGCCCGACCAGGGCCGATGCAAACCGGAAAATGCGTTCTGTCACGCCACCTGTATTCATCAGGTTGCCAGCCAGAATGAAAAACGGGATAGCAAGAAGGGTAAAAGATGTGGTCGCCGAATACATGCGTTGCGGCAACATCGTCAGAATTGCGGTTTCACCAAGCGCCACATAGGTGCCGATCGCGGTGACAGCCAGTGCGACGGCAATTGGCACGCCAAAAACGATCAACCCTACAAGTGCAAGAAGCACAATGAGTGCGAGCATGATCTTAGACTTTCAGAAAAGACAGGGTGCGAGAGGAGGGGGTACGGAACACCCCCTCCGAAGAAAGCTTATCGGGAAAATGCCGATCAGATTTCTGGTTTAGTTTTCGAGAAAACCAAGGAATGTTTTCATGTTTTCCTTGCCGGAATATTCGCTTACACGCTCATATGCCGGACCCATCTTTGCCTTGAACTTGGCAAGATCTGGCTCTGTGACCTGAACGCCGCTTTCCTTGATTGCGGCAAGTTCTTTTTCTTCCTGCTCCTGGACAAGTTTGCGCATCAGGTTACCCGCAGCGACGCTTTCTTCACGAACAATCGTCTGTTCCTCGCCCGAAAGCGCATCCCATTTTGCCTTGTTCATGACATGCACCATGGAATTGTAGACGTGGCGTGTAAGTGCCAGATGGTCCTGCAATTCATAAAGCTTGTTGTGATAAATCACGCCAATCGGGTTTTCCTGTCCGTCGACAACACCGGCGGTAAGGGCGCCGGGCAATTCAGGGAAGGCGATTTGTGTGGTCTGTGCCCCTGCGGCTTCAAGGGCCGCGACGATTTGCAGTTCTGGCGGCGTGCGCAACTTCAGGCCCGCAAGGTCATCTGGCGAATTGATCGGTCTGACCGAGTTGGTCACATTGCGGAAGCCGTATTCCCAGTTCGACAGCATGACCAGACCCTGCTTTTCAAGCTTGGGAGCCGCCCATTCCATAAACGGTCCGTCAAGAACCCGATGTGCTTCGTCATAGCTGCTAAAGGCAAACGGCGTCATAACCGTACCAAATGCCTTTTCATATTTATCGAGCGCTCCCTGCGTCGGGAGGTTCATGTCAATGATGCCCAGAACGGTTTGTTCAAGTTGCTCTGGCGGCGCGCCCAGTTCGTTTGCAGGATACAGTTCAACGACGACTTCGCCGTTGGTGCGCTTTTCAACGTTTTCCTTGAACTGCTTGGCGGCAATATGCCCCGGGTGCGTTTCGGCCGCGAAATGCGACAGGCGTAAAACGGTTTCAGCCTGTGCGGACTGGATTGACGAGATTGCTGAAACGGAAAGCAGCGTTGCCAGAACCGACAAGGCAGCCTTGGTCATTCTTTGGTTTTTCAAGATGTTTCCTCCGGTGAATATAAATGCGCTTCACACGCTTTTTCTTGTTGGGGGATGGCATTTCAAGTGATCCCCAAAGAGGCTTCAGGAAGGCCTCAGGAATCTTTGGGGAAGGCGGCTTCGACGCCGGAAAGCTTCTCGTATGCCTTGATCACGGCCGTGCAGCCTTCCTGACCAAATCCCATGATGGAAGCCAGCGAATAGGTCTGATGGACAGAACTTGCCATAAAGCCCGGTAGTCCCGCTTTTTCGAGCCAGCGCACGTAATAGCCGACATCTTTCTCGGCCCATTCAAGGGCCATATACGGGGTGAAATCGCGTTCCAGAGTCTTGCGACCATACAGGTCCATCATGCCGCTTTTGCCGCCAGCGGCTGAAATGATGTCGATGACCTTGGTCATATCCAGTCCTTCTTTCGCCGCTAGGGCAAAGCCCTCGCAGAACGAGGCCACATTGGCAAAGGCGATGAAGTTGTGGATCAGCTTCAAACGAATGGCATGGCCGCTTGGCCCGACATGGAAGATATTTTCGGCGTAGGTATCAAACAGTGGACGAAGATCTTCCAGTAGTTCCGTGTCCCCGCCATAAAGGACATTCACACATCCCTGTTCGGCATGGATTGGCGTGCGGGTCATCGGCGCTTCGCAATAGCGCACGCCGATTTTTGTGCAGGCGGCACTCATCAGATCAACGTGATCCGGGCTGGTCGTTGTGTGATCCAGCAGGATTTGCCCCGGTTTCATGTCCTGAAGGCAGCCGGTATCACCATTGATGGTCAGCTTTTGAACATCTTCTGCCTTGCCGATGCAAAAGGCCAGAACGTCACAATCACGCGCCATGTCTCGTACGGATTTGGCAACAATCGCACCCCGGCTTTCGGCGAGCTTGACCTTCTCCTGGTCCAGATCAAGCACATGCACTTTCACGCCCTTAAGCAGCATGTTCTTGACCAGACCACTGCCCATTCCACCCAGGCCGACAAAGCCGACGGTTTTTTCAAAAGTCACGTTTTCCTCCGTTTTCCGATGTTTGCCGCTGCATTTTCGGTGCATGGCCATTCTTCATTGAAATCGGACATAACATGTCTTCTTGTTGTCTGACAACCTGTTTTTATGTTGACAAAATAAATCTTGTCCATGCATAAGGTCCGCATCATAAGGATCAGTCACGGCTGATCGATCCTCACCAGAAAAGGGCATTTTCGGTGGACTCTTTTACGCGACTAAGTAGACGTCCAAGCTTGACCGATGACATCTCGCAGAAGCTTTCCCGCATGATTCTTGACGGTAAGCTTGTCGCTGGCGAACAATTGCCGACCGAGCAAAGCCTTGCGGAAAGTTTCGGTGTTGCGCGTACCGTGGTCCGCGAAGCCATTTCACGTCTCAAGCATGACGGTCTGGTTGACTCACGACAGGGCGTTGGCGCTTTCGTCGCAGAGCCAAGTGCACGCAGCGCATTTCGCATCAGCCCGGCCTGCTTTGAAAAACGCCAAAAGCTGCTTGAAATCCTTCAGTTGCGTACCGGTATTACGTCAGAGGCGGCAGGCCTTGCCGCCGTTCACCGAACGGATGCAGACCTGCAGTTCATGGATACGGCGTATGACAGCATGGAACGCTCGCTGTCGGGTGGGGATGCCGCAGCAGAAAAGCATGTGCTGGCGGAGCGCAGCTTCTATCAGCGGATCGCAGAGGCATCTGGCAACCAGTATATTCTGGAATTCCTTTCGATGCTCGACACCCGGATCGATATGGAATTGCGGTCTGTTGCCATGAAGAATGCGCGCGTCACGGAATGGAGTGCGGAAGTGCTGGCAGAACACAAGGCCGTGCTTGAAGCCATTCGCGCGCAGGATGAAACCGCAGCCTCGCAAGCTGTGCGGTATCACTATTCGCTTGCAGCACAACGTCTGGCGGATCGCGCAGACCTGGCAGACACATAAAATCAGGGGCGCCAGGCCCCTGTAAAAATTTACATCAATAACAGTCTAGTGGAGGCACCGATGCAACGCACGGGAGGTCAACTGATCGCTGATGTCTTGGTTCAGCAGGGCGTCGATCGTATTTTTGGGGTGCCGGGGGAGAGTTTCCTGGCGGTTCTGGATGCACTGGTCGATACCCCGAAAATCGAATTTGTCGCGACCAAGCATGAAGGTGCGGCATCGATCATGGCGGACGCGGATGGCAAACTGACCGGGCGTCCGGGCATTGTTCTGGTCACCCGCGGCCCCGGCGCGTCAAATGCATATGCTGGTGTGCATGTTGCCTACCAGGACTCAACGCCGCTCATCATGCTGGTCGGCCTGATCGGTCGGGATGACGAAGAACGCGAAGCTTTCCAAGAGTTTGATCTCAAGGCGATCTTCGGAACCCAGACGAAATGGACAGCGGTAATTGATAATGCGGCGCGCATTCCCGAATTGTTGACCCGTGCCTTTCAGGTTGCAACCTCTGGCCGTCCGGGCCCGGTTGTTCTTGGCTTGCCCGAAGACATGCTGCGGGATGTGGTCGAAATGGGCGTGCTTCCTGCAAAAGTTACCCCGATACAGGCCGCGCCGTCGGATGAGCAGGTTGTGGAAATTGTCGAAATCCTTTCTAAGGCAAAATCACCCTTGATCATCGCTGGTGGTGAAACCTGGGATGAACAGGCCTGTGCCGATCTTGCTGATTTTGCGGCTGCATGGAACTTGCCGGTTACATGCAGTTTCCGTAGTCAGGATCGAATGTCGGCGTTGCATTCCTCTTATGTCGGAGATGCAGGTTTGGGTATTAACCCGGCGCTAGCCAAGCGGATTCGCGATGCCGATGTCTTGCTGGTTCTGGGCGCACGCCTAGGGGATTGTACAACATCGGGTTATACTTTGCTTGATGTCCCGGTCGCTAGGCAGAAGATCCTTCATATCCATCCGGATGCAAATGAAATCGGGCGTGTTTATGCACCGGAGTTTGGCGTCTGCAGCGGCATGAAACAGGCGCTTTCCGCACTGGTGAAACGCAATGCCCCAATCGCCAAAACGGTCTGGGCCGACTGGACAAAGGCCGCGCGTGAAGATTATCTGATCTGGTCGAGGCCAAACTCTACGTCGCATGGCCCGGTCAATCTGGCAGCAATCATTCAGCATCTGAATGAAAATCTGCCCGATGATGCAATTCTGACCAATGGTGCAGGCAACTATACCGTTTGGGTGCATCGTTTCTATCAGCATCGCCGTTTCAGAACCCAGGTTGCCCCTACATCCGGTACAATGGGGTACGGTCTGCCTGCCGCCATTGCGGCCAGCCTGCGTCATCCCGACCGGCGCAGCATCTGTTTTGCGGGTGATGGCTGTTTCCAGATGACGCTTCAGGAACTGGCAACCGCACAGCAATTCGGTGCGCGCGTGATCGTCATTCTGGTGAATAACGGCATGTATGGTACCATCCGCATGCATCAGGAAAAAAACTATCCCGGTCGGGTTAGCGGAACCGACATCGTCAATCCGGACTTTGGCAAACTTGCCGAGGCCTATGGCATTGCAACCGCCAAGGTGGAAAAAACAGAACAGTTTGCAGCCGCCTTTGACGCGGTGGCAGCATCGGGCAAGTCGGCTGTGATTGAAGTGATCACCGACCCCGAAGACCTTACCCCGAGGTTCTCCTTGTCCGAACTTCGAGCAAGCGCGCAGTAAATCAACATTCGCGGGTTCTTCCCATAGAAAAATTCATCGGATGATTTGAGAAAAACAGGAGGCACCAATGTCCTATAACCTGACAGGAAAACATCTGATTGCCGGCCAGTGGGTGGCTGGCGAGCAGACCTTCCAGTCCGAACCGGCCCATGGTCCGGCCAATACCTTCCCGGTCGGCACCCCGGCCATGGTCGATCAGGCCGCCAAGGCCGCCGAGGAAGCATTCTGGTCCTATGGCTATTCCACCCGTGAAGAACGCGCGAAGTTCCTCAATAAAATTGCCGACGAGATCGATGCCCGCGGTGCGGAAATCACCGAAATCGGCACCCAGGAAA
>NZ_LPVY01000001.1 GCF_001613805.1 Thalassospira lucentensis | reverse complement strand
CGATTGCCAGGGCGCTTGAAGGTCAGCTGACCTGCACGATCCATATGGATGGCGGGGATGCGGCGGATGCGCGTTCGTTGCTGCCGATCCTGGAACGCAAGGCGGGTCGTATTCTGGCCAATGGTTTCCCGACCGGGGTCGAGGTTTCCGACACCATGGTGCATGGCGGACCATACCCGGCATCGACGAATTTCGGGGCGACATCGGTTGGCACCATGTCGATCCGTCGCTTCCTGCGTCCGGTCTGCTATCAGAACATCCCCACCGATGTCCTGCCGGTGGATCTGGTCTGAGACGTTTCCATGCAAGAAAAAGCAAACCCCGCCGATGGCGGGGTTTCAGACTGCTGACGAACCCCATCATTATTGTCGGGGTTCGTTTTTTTATGGGGCAGTGTCTTTTTAAGGAGAAAGCTTTACTGTCTGCCAGACATGGCGTGTTACCACCTTGGTGTGATTGCGGCTTTGCGTACAGGCATAGCGCGGCGGGCAGGTTTTGCAGACCCTCGGGCTGCTTTTGTATTCCGGTATCTGGATCTGTTGGTGGTGCTGTAATTGAGGATTTACGCGAAGCCGAACCGGGCATCCGATGGGGGCGCGTCGGGTAGGGCTCATCAATTGCCACGCAATAGCGAATAGCCATTTCTGGTGGACGTACCCGTGAGAGTTGTTTCTAGATTTCCGAGCGCGCAGGATGCGTCGTGTCGAATCCTCCTTCCCATTCGGTTTCTTTAAAAAGTTCTTGATTTGTTCTTTTGTTTATGGCATAAGAGAAAAGTCAACGGGAGAAAAGCACCCGGACCGAAACCCGCGAGGCCTTGTGCCTCGCGGGTTTTTTGCGTTTGGGGCCGGATGAAAGAGGTGATCAGGATGCAGCGGCAAAGATACAGACAGGGCGGCGGGGTGATCCGCAGGATATGGGGCGGCGGATGGCGGAGCCATTATGGCGGCATTCTGCCCGAGGGCTAGAACGAGGACTAGGGGACTAACCCGATCATTTGTCATGACGGGAGAGGTGCGTCTTTTTGAGGAGGGAGCTTTAAATTTGCCGGGAGCGGCAACGATGGCAGCAGGGGGCAGCGTTGAGCTGTGGCCCGTCAGGGGTGGACCGGCGGGGCCCATGAGCCCGAAATGTGTCCGGACTTCATCGGTTTCCGGAAATGTCGCCATTGCGGAAGTGATGGGAGCGGGACGTGGGTCCGGAGACCGTCCGTTGGCGAGGATGGCGAACGCCCGAAATGTATCTGGACTTCATCGGTTGCGGGAAGTGCTGTCGTGGCCGGAAGTGACCGGGGCGGGCTGTGAGGCCGAAGGCCGCTGTCTGCGCGGCATTAGCGGGGATGCCGAAGCCCCGGGTCTGTCGGGACTTCCCGGGTTGTGGGAAGTCCGGTTTTGGCGGAGGTGGTTTGCCGTTGGGGCCGTCGTCGGCTGTGGGGCGGGCTGGGGGTCGTGACGTGGCTTTGCGGGGAAATGCCGTTGGTCGAGGTGCCATATCGAAGCGTCGGTTCCGGTTTGCGGCAGCTTTGCAAAGAGCCTGAGTGTCGGGTTATTCGCCCGCCAGTTCAGCGCAACCTGTTTCCAGAAGGGCGATGACATGCGGGGCGAAGGAGCGCCAGAGATCGAGGCGGTAATCCTGATCGCCATCCCGCCAAAGCACCGCGGACACACCGTCAAAAACCGTGCGGCGTGCTTCGCCGGTTGGTAGCTGATCAAGGTCGCGCGGGCATCCGATGGTGATCAGGTCGCTGGCCTTCGGGCCTGTGATATGGACGGTGACCTCGCGGTCGGAAATTTCCGTCAGGCTGTGCGGGGTTTTGGCATAGATCGCGGCACAGGCATCGGTAATCGTTCCTGCCTGACCTTCGGGAGCGATGATCGTCCATTCGTCCGGGCCAAGGCATATGATTTCAATATCCCCTTTGCGCCCGCACTGGCCGATTCTGGCCGGAAGGGTTACGCCAAGCGCCTTTGACAGGGCTTTCTGTTCGGGCGTTGCGGCCCGGAGTGAAAAGCGGGCGACAGGGGGCAGAAGTGCTACACGCACGGCGGAGCTTTCGGCCAGTATCCCGGCTTTGGACAGGTCGATATGTGCAGTCATTGCAGTCATCTCCGCTTGTATGACCTTGGAATTTAAAGTTTGAGACGCGCATTTTCGGGGTCGTAAAAGACCGTGCCGGTGATGGTGGCCCTGATCGTCCGGTCGGGCATCGGGATATAAACCGTTTCGCCGGTCTTGCCGTGGCCGCCTTCGATCAGGGCAAGGGCAATCGGGCGACCTGCCGCGTCGCTGTGATAGGACGATGTCACGTGGCCGACCATCTTCATCGGGATCGGCTGGTTCGGATCAAGGACGATCTGTGCGCCTTCTTCAAGTTTGGACGTGCCATCATCGGTCAGAAGCCCGACCAACTGCTTGCGGCCTTCTGCCGTCAGGTCCGGGCGGTTAAGGGCCCGCATGCCGACAAAGTCGGGCTTGTTTTTGCCAACCGCCCAACCGGCACCCGCGTCATAAGGCGTCACCGTCCCGTCGGTATCCTGACCGACAATGATGAAGCCCTTTTCAGCACGCAGGACATGCATGGTTTCGGTGCCATAGGGGCAGATATCGTATTTCTGACCCGCCGCGAACAGCGTTTCCCAAAGGGCACGGCCATGACGGGCAGGGACATTGACCTCAAAGCCAAGTTCGCCCGTGAAGCTGACGCGGAACAGGCGGGCCGGGAAACCGGCAACCGTGCACTCGGCTATCGACATATGCGGGAAGGCTTCGTCGGAAATATCGAGCCCCTCGACAAACGGGGCCAGAAGATTACGGGCATTCGGACCATTGAGCGCAATGGTCGCCCATTGTTCGGTGGTCGATGTCAGCCAGACTTTCAGATCCGGCCATTCCGTCTGAAGGTAATCTTCCATCATGTTCAGCACACGCGCCGCCCCACCGGTGGTGGTGGTGATGTGGAAACGGTCATCGGTCAGACGGCCAATCACGCCGTCATCGCGGATATAGCCATCATCGCCAAGCAAAAGGCCATAACGGGTGCGACCGGGGGCAAGTTTGGTCCAGGGGTTGGTATACATGCGGTTCATGAATTCGACCGCATCGGGGCCGACCACCTCGATCTTGCCAAGGGTTGATGCGTCAAACATGCCAAGCGATTTGCGCGTTTCGCGGCATTCGCGACGCACGGCGGCGTCCATGTCTTCGCCGTCCTTGGGGAAATACCATGCACGACGCCACAGGCTGACCGGTTCGAATACGGCACCATTTTCTTCGGCCCAGCTATCGATGGGGGTTTTGCGGGTGACTTCGAAATGATCACCTTTGTGATAGCCGACAAACGCCCCGAAGGTCGTCGGGGTATAGGGCGGGCGGAACGTGGTCAGGCCGACTTCGGGCTGTTTCTTGCCAAGCGCATCGGCGGCAATGTTCAGGCCGTTGATGTTTGACATCTTGCCCTGATCGGTTGCCATGCCATTGGTGGTATAGCGTTTGACATGTTCGATCGAGCGCATGCCTTCGCGTACGGCAAGGCGCAAATCCTTGGCCGTCACATCGTTCTGATAATCGACAAAGGCGCGGGCCTTGCCAGCATCAAGATCGGTCGGAAGTTCGGTGTGGCTGGCACCCGAACCGGGGCGATCATCGGCAACCGAAAGCGTTTTGACCGTGGCGGTTTTGCCAAGTGCTTTGGCCGCGGCAGCGCCCATCGCGGCCCCGTCATTAAGGGCGGCTTCGATCCCCCAAAGCCCACGCCCGGCACCGGCGATCTGGCAATCCTCGGTAATGCGGTCGGGCAGGAAGGTCTGGCTTTGGTCATCCCATTTAAGCGTTCCCTTGGTATGGGAAAACAGATGGAGCGACGGGGTCCAGCCCCCGCAGACCAGAAGGCTGTCGCAAGCCAGTGTCTGGGCGGCCAGCACGGTGCCATTTTCAACCTTGTTGATCCGCACCGATTTGATGCGCAGGCGGCCAGACGTGCCGGTTGCGGTATAACCGGCAAAGACCGTTATCCCGCGTGCGGCGGCTTCCTTGACAAGGTCGGCATTCGGGGTCGGGCGGGTGTCGACAATGGCCCCGATCTTCGTTCCGGCAGATGCCAGATCAAAGGCCGCATACCATGCGCTGTCATGGCTGGTGACGACGACGGCATTGTTTCCGACACGCACGCCATAGCGGTTCAGATAGGTTTGCGCCGACCCGGCCAGCATCACGCCCGGACGATCATTGCCATCAAATACCAGCGGCTTTTCAAGCGCACCCTGCGCCAGAATGACCTGTCTGGCGCGGACCCGCCACATGCGTTCCCGCGGGGTGCCGGTGGCCGGTTTTTCGAGATGATCGGTCAGTTTCTGACAAAGGCCGATCATGTTCTGATGGTAATAGCCAATCGCTGTGGTGCGGGTCATGATCCGGACACCAAGGTCGGTCAGGGCATCAAGCTCGGCCTCCAGCCAGTCCCATGCCGGTTTGCCGTCAATTTTTGCCTGTGGTTCGCTTAAAATCGTTCCGCCCGGTTCGGCGTTTTCATCGACCAGTGTGACGCGAAGCCCGGATTCAGCGGCGGCACGTGCGGCGGCAAGGCCGGCAGGACCGGCACCGACAACCAGAATATCGGTATGCAGATAACGCGAAGCGTAATTGTCCGGATCGGGTTCGGTCGGCGATACGCCAAGACCGGCAGCCGCCCGGATGAAGGGTTCGTAAACCTTGTCCCAGAAGGAGCGCGGCCACATGAAGGTCTTGTAATAGAACCCGGCGGAAAACAGCATGTAAAGGCGGTCGTTGATCGCGCCGATATCAAATTTCAGGCTGGGATATTTGTTCTGGCTGTTGGTTTCAAGCCCGTTCCAGATTTCCTGCACGGTTGCGCGCGTGTTGGGTTCAAACTGTCCCTTGCCGCGGCGTGTTCCGATCAGGGCATTCGGTTCTTCCGAGCCCGCCGCAATCGGGCCACGCGGACGATGATATTTGAACGAACGCCCCATCAGGTGAACACCGTTGGCGATCAGGGCAGATGCGACGGTGTCGCCCTCCAGGCCCTGATAGGTGTCACCGTCAAAGGTGAAGGAAACCGGCCGATTGTGAAGGACCCGGCCACGCCCCGGAACACGGAAAGCGGTCATTTCGAAGACTCCTTCTTTGCGGCATCTTCAAGCAAAACGGCAAGGTCAGGGCGCGGTTCGCCCGCCTTGTATGTCGTCAGGAACCGGTCCGAGACGGTGTCTCGCACGGCGTTAAAGAACCGGCCGCAGCCATGGGCATGACGCCAGCGTTCGAAATGCGGTCCCTTGACATTGGTGCGGATGAACAGGAAATCGCGCCATTCATCATCGGTTTTGTCCGCCGGATTTTCCGGACGCGCGATATGGGCTTCGCCGCCATAGGTGAATTCCAGTTCCGGCAGCGTTTCATCGCAATAGGGGCAATGGATGAGAAGCATGTTCGTTCTCCTCAGTGTGCGACGGCGGCTGCGGCCGCTTCGTCAATCAGACGGCCGGTCCGGAAACGGTCCAGCGTGAAGGGGGCGTTGATGTCATGCGGGGTGCCCTTGGCAACCGTCCATGCAAGCGTATGGGCAGCCCCCGGGGTGGCCTTGAACCCGCCCGTGCCCCAACCGCAATTGACGTAAAGGCCGGGTACCGGGGTCATGCCAAGGATCGGGGAGCGATCCGGGGTCACGTCAACAATGCCGCCCCATTTGCGCAGCATCCGCATGCGGTTGAAGATCGGGAAAATCTCGCAGATCGCGGCAACCGTATGTTCGATCAGCGGCAGGCCGCCACGTTGCGAATAACTGGTATATTGATCGGTGCCCGACCCGATCACGAGTTCGCCCTTGTCCGACTGGCTGATATAGGCATGCACGGTGTTGGACATGACGACACAGGGGAAGATCGGCTTGACCGGTTCGGATACCAGTGCCTGAAGCGGATAACTTTCAAGGGGCATGCGCACACCGGCTGTTTCCATAACGACACTGGTGTGACCGGCGGCCGAAACCGCAACCTTTTTGGCACGGATAAAGCCCTTGGCGGTTTCGACACCTTCGACCGCGCCATCCGGCCCGCGGCGGATCGCGGTGACCGGGCAGTTCTGGATAATGTCGACACCGCGTTGTGATGCCCCGCGCGCATAGCCCCACGCAACCGCATCGTGGCGGGCGGTTCCGGCACGCATCTGAAGCGCGGCACCGACGACCGGATAGCGTGCGTTGGGCGAAATATTAAGCGGCGGGCAGAATTCCTTGGCTTCCTGGGGCGTGAGCCAGCGGTTATCGACACCGTTCAGGCGGTTGGAATGGATGTGGCGCTGGAAGGACTGAACGTCGTGAACATTGTGTGCGAGCATCAGAACGCCGCGGCGCGAAAACATGACGTTGTAATTCAGGTCCTGGCTAAGACCTTCCCAGAGATCAACGGCATGGTCATAAAGCCGCGCACTTTCATCATAAAGATAGTTTGACCGGATGATCGTGGTGTTACGCCCGGTATTGCCACCACCCAGCCAGCCCTTGTCGATCACGGCGACATTGGTGATGCCATGTTCCTTGGCCAGATAGTAGGCCGCGCCAAGCCCGTGCCCGCCAGCACCGACAATAACGACGTCATATTCTGCCTTCGGTTGGCTGTCGGGCCATTGCTCCTGCCAGTTCTTTTGTCCTGTAAGAGCATTCTTTAACAGCGACAAAGCAGAAAAATGCGTCATGAGAAGCGGCTCCACCAAGTGTCATGATTTTGCACGATTAGATGTGAATTTGCGACGTCGCGATTGGATATTTGCGTCATATCTGTTGTACATATTCGCCATCCGGGCAGGTAGTGTGCAATGGCGCAGCGACAGGTGGCAAGTTCAGGGGCATGCGCACGGGCCTGTTAATTGTCCTGTTCTCTTGTTTTACAAGTTGCATGCCGCTAGTCTGATGGCTCCCGCCACCAACGGAGAAGCCCCGATGTCACGTTCTGACAAACATATCCTCGTTGTTTCGGCCATCCGGCCGCGTCATATGGAAGAACTTGCTGCGAAATACGAACTGCATCGCTGGGATCAGGCGACGGACAAGGACGCGTTTCTGGCCAATGTGGCAGACAGGATTACGGCCCTTGTTTCGACCGCCGGGGTCGGGGTGCCGACGGAGCTGATTGGGAAACTGCCGAACCTTAGGGTCATTACAAGTTTCGGGGTCGGTTATGATGCGATTGATATCGCGGCCTGTACGGCGCGCGGCATTCGCGTTTCCAATACGCCCGATGTTTTGAATGACGATGTGGCCGATACCGCGATCATGCTGCTGCTGGCGACGCTTCGGCGGCTGGTTGTTGGTGATCATTGGGCGCGCAGCGGACAATGGTCGGAAAAGGGGGCGATGCCGTTAACCACAACGGCGCGGGGCAAGAAACTTGGCATTGTCGGGCTTGGCCGGATCGGGCAGGCGATTGCCGCGCGGGCGGAGCCGATTGGCATGGAAATCGGTTATTTCGGACGATCCAAAAAACCGGTCGATTATCACTATGAGGCCGATCTGATCGGGCTTGCGAACTGGGCGGATGTTTTGATGATTTCCTGCCCCGGCGGGGCGGCGACACAGGGGATCATCAATGCCGACGTTTTGAAGGCACTTGGCCCGCGCGGTTTTGTCATCAATATCGCCCGTGGTTCGGTGATTGATGAACCGGCCCTGATTGCGGCACTTCGGGATGGCGTGATTGCCGGGGCGGGGTTGGATGTGTTCCATAATGAACCGCATATGGACCGTGCCTTTGCCGAGTTTGACAATGTCGTGCTGTATCCCCACAACGCCAGTGGCACGGTTGAAACCCGCGATGCGATGGCGCAGATGGTGGTCGATAATCTGGCACAGTGGTTTGCGGACGGGACGCTGGTGAGCCCGGTTAACTGATTGTATCGGCACCGGACCCGTTTCGCGGTTGGCAGTAGCGCGCATGTGACCAAGGCGCTAGATTGTCCGTCATGAGCAAAACCGACCTTAAAATCCGGCTTAAAATCGAATTGCCCGATGGGGTTCGCCTTGGTTATGGCAAGATCGATCTGCTGCGTGCGATTGATCGTGAACAGTCGATTTCGGCGGCGGCGCGTTCGATGGGCATGTCCTATCGCCGGGCATGGATGCTGCTTGAAGAATTGAACAGAAGCTTTGCCGCCCCGGTTGTTGAAACCCGGATGGGGGGTGCAGGCCGTGGCGGGGCCAGCCTGACCGGGACGGGGATGCGGATCATTGCGATTTACGACGATGCGCAAACCCGTGCGGACGAAGCGTTGGCGGATCAGTTACGCAAGCTTGCCGATGAACTGGCGGGCGATCCGTCCCCGCCGACTGAAGACGGGTCTTAAAGATCGTCGGCGCGCAAATGCCCGTCGACCGTGACCGATTTGATCACCGCGAAGACCCTTTGTCCGATGACAAGTTTCAGGCGTGTTGCCGACCATTGGGTGATGCGGGCATGGATTGTGCGGTTTTCACCGGTATCGTCATGACCCAGCCCCAGCGTGACATCCAGCGTATCGCCGCCATTATCGGCAATATCGCGGATCGTTACCGGCAGGATGTTGTTGGCGCTGATCCCGGTCGGGGCTGTCCGGGCGATCATCACATCCCGTGCACGGATATGCAGGCGCACCGGGCTTCCGGATTTCTTGCCAAGGAAGGGCACGACAAATCGTTGCCCGGCACAGTCAAGGAAGCTTATGACACCCTGCGGATCGCGGCTTTTGACCGTGGCCGGAAGTACGGTTCCCGTATCGAACTGCCCGGCAAGCGGGGCAAGGTCGGTTCGGCCCAGCATGTCAAACACCGATCCGCTGGCAAGCGTTTTGCCGCCTTCCATCACCACCATATGATCGGCCAGACGGGCGACTTCATCAATCGCGTGGCTGACATAAAGGATCGGCAATTGCCGTGCGTCGCGCAGATTTTCCAGATAGGGGATGATCTCGTTCTTGCGGCCCTGATCAAGGGCCGAGAGCGGTTCGTCCAGCAGCAGGATTTCCGGATTGCCCAGCAATGCCCGGCCCAGCGAGACGCGCTGTTTCTCGCCGCCGGAAAGAAGGTTGGGGCGGCGCGATAGCAGATTGCCGATACCGAGCATCGCGATGACATCATCACAGGCGGCTTTGTTCATGGGCCGGTCGCAGCGTTTATGGCCGTAAAACAGATTGGCCGCGACACTCAGATGCGGGAACAGTCTGGCATCCTGAAAGACATAGCCAACCCGGCGTTTGCGCGGTGCCAGATTGATCCGCTTCATGCTGTCAAATACAGCACGGTCATGGATGGTGATCCGCCCCCGATCCGGGCGCAGCAACCCGGAAATCGCATTGATGATGGTGGTTTTACCGCTGCCTGACGGGCCAAAAAGGGCGGTAATGCCGGGCTCGGCAATATCGAACTGCGCATGCAGGTCCAACTTGCCGATCTTGTGGCGGATATCGACGGAAATGCTCATGCGCGGGCCCTTTTGCGAATATGGCGCATGGCAAATTCCGAGAGTACGAGCCCGATCAGGGCAAGTCCGATGGAAATGGCCGCAAGGCGTGCGGCGGCGAGTTCACCGCCCGGTGTCTGGATCGCGGTATAGATCGCAAGCGGCAGGGTGCGTGTTTCACCCGGAACGTTCGACACGAATGTGATGATGGCACCAAATTCGCCAAGGCTTGCGGCAAAGGCGGTAATCGCACCGGCAATGATACCGGGCAGGGCCAGCGGCAATGTCAGGCTGAAAAACCGGTCAACCGGCCCGGCCCCCAGCGTTTCGGCGGCGTGATAAAGACCGGGGTCGATATTTTCCAGTGCCAGCCTGATGGCGCGCACCTGAAACGGGAAGCTGACGATCCCCGCGGCCAGTGCCGCCCCGGTCCAACTGAAAATCAGACGGATATCGAACGTTTCCAGCAGCCATGCACCAAGCGGCGCGCGGGTGCCAAAACTGATCAGCAGCAGATAGCCCATCACAACCGGTGGCAGGATGAGGGGCAGATGCACCAGGGCATCGATTAAAATCCTGCCGGGAAAGCGTGCCTGCGCCAGAAGGGAAGCGGCCAGAATGGCAAAGGGCAGGGCACATATCACCGCCACGCCGGAAATGCGCAGGCTTAGCAGCAGGGCTTCGATCTCGGCTTCGGTGAGTGTGATCATGGTTTGTTATTGTGTCTTCGGGCTGGTTGCCGGGCGATTGAAACCATATTCCGCAAAAATGACGCCTGCGTCATCCCCCAAAAGCCACGCCAGCAATTTTACCGCGGCGGGGTTTGTTTGCCCGGTGGTGATGGCAACCGGATAGGTAATGGCCGGATGACTGTTTTCGGGGAAGGTGGCGATGATTTTAACATCGGTCGCGATGGCGGCATCGGTGGCGTAAACGATGCCAAGCGGTGCCTCGCCGCGTTCTACCAGTGCCAGGGCGGCGCGCACATTGTCAGCCCGCGCCAGCCTTGGTTCGACGGCATCCCACTGACCAAGGTTTTCAAGTGCCTGTCTGGCGTAAATCCCGGCAGGAACATGGTCCGGGTCGCCAACGGCGATGCGGTCCTCGTCACCGATCAGTCTGGTCAGATCGGTTTGGGAATTGATCGTGATCGGGGCAAGGTCGCTGTCGGCTGGTGCAATCAGGACAAGCGCATTGGCCAGAAGGTCATGGCGGCTGTTGGCGGCAATCAGGTCCTGATCGGCAAGCCAGGTCATCCATTTCTGATTGGCTGAAATATAGAGATCAGCCGGGGCGCCTGCGGCGATCTGGCGGGCCAGTGTCGATGAACTGGCAAAGGATAGCTGCAATGTGTCGCCGGTCGCCGTGGCATAGCTTTGGGCTACCTGTGTCATGGCATCGGTGAGGCTGGCGGCGGCAAAGACCGTGATTTCCTCGGCGCGGGCAGCCGTTGCGGCAGCCAGAAACAACAGGGAAGCAAGGCCGGTTCGGATCAGATGGCGCATGGGAAAAACCGTGCTGATGGGGGTGGGAAAGGAGAATAATCCCCGCTATATTTCATGAAATATAGCGGGGCGTCAACCACCTGCACCGTCAGGACGAAACCGGTCGGGATCGCCAAAAAGAAAGGACCGGCAAAGCCGATCCCTGTCTTGAATGGTTGGAATGTCCGGTTCAGTTGCAGACCGATCGCAGCGGATCGTCGTCATTCATGGCGAACCATTCATCAAGGCCGGTCGGGAAACCGTTGGCGTCCAGTTCGGTTTGGGCGGTGATATATCCGCGCCTGTTCGCACCGCACTCCACCAGATGGGTCAGGGCGAGCGTTTCGGCACCCTTTTTAAGCAGCAGGGTGGTGACCCGCTTCTGATCGGGGTTATCCGGATTAACGACAATCTTTTCGCTGTCGATGGCGGTAAAGCGGTTAACCGGTGCCGAAATCAGCGTCCAGGGTGCAAACGGATTTTCGTCGGCAAAAGTCTGCACGATGCTGATCTGTCCCGGCAGGCGTGACGAATAGCGATCAAACCAGCTATATTCGTCCCAGATCATATAGGCAAACATGCCGATTGCCGCGACAAATGGAATGACATATTTCGGTGCCTTTCGCCCCCACAGGCGAAACAGCAGCATGACGACACCGGCACAGGCAAAACCGACCACAACGGTCGTCAGAATAAACACATACATCCGGCGCGAAGTCCCCTGATTTATTGTTATGACTTGATCAGTCTGGCGGGTGTTCCCGTTTCCCCTGATAACGGATTAGCGCAGCACGCGGCGAAGCTCAAGTTCACCTTTCGGATCACGCTTGGCAATCTGTGCCAGAAACAGCCCGGATGCGGCAATCGCATCGGAAAGGGCATTGTGAACGCGATACGGCGGCAGGTTGTGGGTATGGCGCAGTGATTCCAGTTTCAGCGCCCCGGCCTTCATCGGTTGCCCCTGCCGGTGCAGATCACGAAGCGCCAGTACCAGCGTATCGACGGTCGGCATTTGCAGGGATGCGCCAAAGTAACGTTTGCAGGCATGACCAAGAAAGCCCAGTTCAATCGGCGCGTGATGGGCCACCAGAACCCGACCGGCCAGAATCGGCAGGATATGGGCCAGCGCGATTTCGATATCGGGTGCCTGTTCGACATCGGTATCGAAAATGCGATGCACGATCACCGAGCTTTCGCTGAGTTCCTTTTTGGGGCGCACCAGAAGATGCTGGCAGCTTGAAAAATCGACTTCAAGGCGGCGAATGATCACAAGGCCAATCGAAACGATTTCATCCTGTTTCGGATCAAGGCCGGTGGTTTCCAGATCAAGGGCGACAAATTCGACATCGCGGACCGGCGTATCGGGATCGGCAGCCGGGATATCGTAATAGGCGCGAAGCGGCCCGGTTGCCCGACGCTGGACCATCTGGCGGTAAAAGTCGCTATCGATGATTTTCTGACGCAGGCCCATTGTTATGTCCCGCTTTTGCCAAAGGCGCTTTCAAGGGCGGCCTGGAGATTCTTGATCACCGAAAACGCATCTTTCAGATGGGTGCGTTCAAATGCCGACAGGCTTTCGGGATGCAGGAAGTTATCGGGGCGGTCGCCGTCACGAATTTGCCGGACCTGATGTTTCAGGCGCGTGATGCTGATGAATTCGAACGCATCCAGAAGGTCGGACGCCCCCTGTTTGCTGATGGAGGGGAAGGCCATCGCCGCCTCGAGCCGTTCATAGGTATTGACCACGTCAATGCCGTTCGCAAGCGCATGGATGCGCGCGATATCGACAATCGGCACCACGCCGTTATGTTTCATATCCAGCGTGCGATCATGTTCGCCGCCACGGATCATGACAAAGTTTTTAAAGAAGCCAAGCGGCACGTGATGGGTGAGGGCGTTGCCAACCATATAGGCCAGGAAAATGCGGTTGCCCTTTGCCTTGGTGACAATCATCCGATGCAGGTCTTCAAAGATCGCACGTGTCCCATGGATCACCCGCAGGTCGAACCAGACGGAACACAGCATCAGGGCCTTTGGCTCCGGCTGTTCGATCCATTTGTTGAAATATTGCTGCCAGACACGGACCGGCTGACGCCATTCGTCGGTTTTCGCCATCATCTCGCCGGGGCAATAGATGTAGCCGACGGTATCAAGGCCATCACAGACAAAATCGGCCAGTGATTTGAAATAGTCGCCGTGCTGTTCGGGATCATAGGCGTCATCAAGGATCAGGCAGTTATCCTGATCCGAAAGGGCGGTCTGTTCCTGCCGTCCCTGCGATCCACCCGCCATCCAGACATAAGGCACCGGCGGCGGGCCGAATTTTTCCTCGGCCAGTTGCAGCAGGCGTGATGTTGCCGCGTCCGAGAGGGTGGTGACAATATGCCCCGCATTGCGCGATGTCGCCCCGGCTTCGATCAGGTTGCTGAGCAATTCGGGGATTTGCGCAATGACCTTTGCCATGTCTGCCGGTCTGGTCATCTTGCGGATGCGTCCCACCATGTGGACGGCGGAAAGCGATTGGCGCGCCAGCAGGTTGTTGGTGGTAATCACGCCGATTGCCTTGCCATCCTTCATCACCGGAAGGTGACGGACATTGTTGCGCGTCATGGTCAGAAGCGCGTCAAAGGCATAATCGTCCGGCCCGATGCTGATCGGGTTCGGGGTCATGATATTTGTCACCGGTTCGTCAAAGGACCGGGCTTCGGCAACAACGCGGTTGCGCAGGTCGCGGTCGGTCATGATACCGGCGACCTCGTCCCCGTTTTGCGTGATCAGCAGGCAGGAAACCCGTTCGCTGCTCATAAGTTTGCCGGCTTCGAGGATGGAGGCACCGATATCGATGCTGACAAGGTCCCGCGCGATCAGGTCGGATACCCGGATGGACATCAGTTTAAGCTGATCATCGTCACGCTTTTCAAGCAACTGCATGCCGCTGCGAAGGCGGGCACCGCCCATCTGTTCAAAGAAGTAATTGAACTGCGGGTATTTCCCCGCCAGATCATGGAAATCCTTTTCGGGCAGCAGATAGACAAGGCTGTCTTCGAGCATGGTGATGTTGTTGGCGGCCTTGCCATTGCGGAACATCGCGCGTACGCCGAAACATTCACCTTCGCCAAGGCGGGCAAGAAGCTGGCCATCGGGATCGCGTGTTTCGGTTCCGCCCGTCCGGATGATGTGCAGATGCAGGCATTGCTGTTCGGGTGAGAGGACTTTGGTGCCTTTGCGGAAATAGCGCGCGGTAAGGCGCTTTGGCAACGCCTCGATCACGTCGTCTGGCAACAGATCGAACGGGTGATGCTGTTTGAGGAAATCGCTGATTTCTTTTAGTTCCAGACTCATATGACCATTCCTCCCTGTCGTGGTGCATTGTTGCCCGACTTCGAGGCAAAAGAAAAGGCCCCCGGAATAACTTCCGGGGGCCAGCAACAGGTTTCTTGCAAACCAGTCGACCGATTAGTGGTCAACGGCGCCACCGGCTCCTTTCGGAACGCGGATGTCTTCAATCATGTGCTGGATATGTGCCGGCGGTTCCGCCGTAACTTTCGACACGCCGAAAGCAACGAGGAAGTTCAGGATCATACCAACAACACCGATGCCTTCCGGCGAAATGCCGAACAGCCAGTTTGCCGGAACGTTTTCGATCAGCACCGGGATAAAGATGCCCTTGTAGGACATGATATAACCCATGGTGAAGACCAGGCCGACAAGCATCCCGGCAATCGCGCCTTCACGGTTAACCTTCTTGGAGAAGATCCCCATGATGATAACCGGGAACAGCGATGCGGCAGCCAGACCGAAGGCAAAGGCCACCACCTGCGCCACGAAGCCGGGCGGATTGTATCCCAGATAACCGGCAATCAGGATCGCAACGGCTGCTGCGATACGACCGGCCATCAGTTCCTGTCCTTCTGTCATATCCGGCGTCAATGTGCCTTTCAGAAGGTCATGCGAGATACCCGACGAAATCACAAGCAACAGACCGGCTGCCGTTGACAGTGCGGCGGCAATACCACCGGCAGCGACAAGGGCAATCACCCAGTTCGGAAGCTGTGCGATTTCAGGGTTGGCCAGAACCATGATGTCGTTGTCAACTTTAAGTTCGTTACCGGCCCAGCCATATTCGGCGGCTTTGGCGGCAAAGTCCTTGTTGGCATCGTTATAGTACTGGATACGGCCATCGCCGTTTTTGTCTTCGAATTTCAGAAGGCCGGTGGCTTCCCAACGGCTCATCCAGTCCGGACGATCTTCGACTTTAAGGTTGCCTTCCGGATCGCCAACGGCGCCGATCTGGACGGTTTCGGTCAGGTTCAGGCGAGCCATTGCGCCAACTGCCGGGGCAGTGGTGTAAAGGATCGCGATGAAGACCAGTGCCCAACCGGCCGAAGAACGCGCATCGCGGACCTTCGGAACCGTGAAGAAGCGGACGATAACGTGCGGCAGACCTGCCGTACCGACCATCAGCGCAAGCGTGATGCAGAAGATGTCGATCGTCGATTTGCTGGTGGTGGTATATTCAAGGAAGCCCAGTTCGGTCACGATCTGGTTCAGACGGTCGAGCATGTAATCGCCCGTGCCGTTAACCGTGGAGCCGAATGCCAGCTGCGGCAGCGGATTGCCGGTAAGCTGGAAGGCGATGAAGATTGCCGGAATGGTATAGGCAATGATCAGCACGCAATACTGTGCCACCTGGGTGTAGGTGATGCCCTTCATGCCGCCAAGAACGGCATAGATGAAGACGATGCCCATGCCGACGATCAGGCCGGTCAGGATTTCGACTTCGAGGAAGCGCGAGAACACGATACCAACACCGCGCATCTGGCCTGCAACATAGGTGAACGAGATGAAGATCAGGCAGATAACGGCAACGATACGCGCTGCTTTGGAATAGTAACGGTCGCCGATGAATTCCGGCACGGTGAATTTGCCGTACTTACGCAGGTAAGGTGCCAGAAGCATTGCCAGCAGGCAGTAGCCGCCGGTCCAGCCCATCAGGTAAACCGAGCCGCCATAGCC
This sequence comes from Thalassospira lucentensis, assembly GCF_001613805.1. Lineage (GTDB taxonomy): Bacteria > Pseudomonadota > Alphaproteobacteria > Rhodospirillales > Thalassospiraceae > Thalassospira > Thalassospira lucentensis_A. The sequence continues at coordinate 74,086 of NZ_LPVY01000001.1, read as the reverse complement.
AAGGAAGGCGATCAGGCCGGCCATTGAAATGAAGGATGCAGCAGACATCCAGTCTGCGGCGGTCGCCATACCGTTGACGACCGGGTTAACGCCCTTGCCAGCGACATAAAACTCGCCGGTGGTGCTTGCCTTGGCCCAGATCGCGATGCCGATATACAGCGCGAAACTCAGACCGACGACAATATAGGTAAGGGTAGTAAGATCCATTTGTCTGTCTCCCCGGATCCGGAACTTTGTTGACGTCAGTCGTCTTCGTGAACGTCGAATTCACGGTCCAGTTTGTTCATCTTGCTCACGTAGACGAAAATCAACGCGACAAAGACGTAAATGGACCCTTGCTGGGCAAACCAGAATCCGAGCTCAAAGCCCGCAATCTTGATGCTGTTCATCGCATCGACAAACAAGATGCCGAAACCGTAGGAAACGACAAACCAGATGATCAGCAAAGTGGTCACCAGTTTTACGTTTCGCTTCCAGTAGGCTGCGCTTTGCTCATCCATAGCGCGTCTCCTTCCTAGAAAATGAAAACTTCCCTGCCGACCGGTTATTGAGTTCTTTTTTGTCCCGGTCCGCCTGCTTTTGATGCAGTGGTGGCGTCTGCACACACCATTGCCAACAAATTCGATAACAGTTTTCAGAATGCGCCAGAAGCTAATCATTAGTCGTATATATTAGGGCTCCTGCGTTCCCCAACCTGCTGGAAACACTGAAAAAACCCACAAAATCCGCCATTTTTTCGACATTGTTCGGCGCTGCACAATGGCATGCTGTTTTTAATCGAAATACGCGCATATTTGTTTGATTCTGCATTATTAACGGTTGATTTTGCCCCGAACGGGGTGTTTTGCGACGCGTTTTGGCCCGCGTCGTTTCCACCCGCACACATTCAAAGCGCATCACAGTGATTGCCGTTGTTTGTCATTGTTTGTAAGGGGCCGGTCGGTTACAAACGGGCAAAGCTTTCTGGATGGTCGCAATGCGATGATCCGCATGTCCCGGCATGGTCCGGGATTTCTCACATTTTGGATGGGGAATTTAATGGCATCCTACCAGTATATTTACGTCATGAAGGACCTGACCAAGATCCTTCCGGGTGGTCGTGAACTTTTCAAAGGCATCACGCTGTCCTTCCTGCCGGGTGTGAAGATCGGTGTTCTCGGGAACAACGGTGCCGGTAAATCGACCCTGCTTAAAATCATGGCGGGTATCGAAAAGGATTTTTCGGGTGAAGCCTGGCCTGCCGAGGGTGTCCGTGTTGGTTACCTTGAACAGGAACCGCAACTGAACCCGGCAAAGGACGTTCTGGGTAACGTCATGGAAGGCTGTGGTCAGATTGTTGACGATCTGGCGCGCTTTAACGAAATCAGCATGGCGTTTGGCGAGCCGATGACCGACGACGAGATGAACAATCTCCTCGCCGAGCAGGGCGAATTGCAGGAACGCATTGATGCGGCCAATGGCTGGGATCTTGAGCGGACGCTTGACATCGCCATGGACGCGCTGCGCTGCCCGCCCAAGGATTCCGACGTAAGCAAGCTTTCGGGCGGTGAGCGCCGCCGCGTTGCGCTTTGCCGTCTGTTGCTGGCAAAGCCTGACATCCTGCTGCTTGACGAACCGACCAACCATCTGGATGCGGAATCGGTTGCGTGGCTGGAACGTCACCTTGAAGATTATCAGGGCACTGTCATTCTGGTCACCCACGATCGTTACTTCCTCGATAACGTTACCGGCTGGATCCTTGAACTCGACCGTGGTCAGGGCATTCCGTATGAAGGCAACTATTCATCCTGGCTGGAACAGAAACAGAAGCGTCTGGATCAGGAAGCCCGTCAGGAAGGCAGCCGTCAGAAGCAGCTTGCATCCGAACTTGACTGGATCCGTCAGAACCCGAAAGGCCGTCAGGCGAAATCCAAGGCCCGTGTCCGTGCCTATGACGATCTCGTTGCCGAAGCCGCCAAGGCGGTTCCGGATTCAACCAAGATTGTTATTCCGATTGCCGAACGCCTTGGTAACGAGGTGATCACGGCCGAAGGTCTGACCAAGGCATTTGGTGACAAGCTTCTGTTTGATGATCTGCATTTCCGTCTGCCGCCAGGTGGCATCGTTGGTGTGATCGGTCCGAACGGTGCGGGTAAAACCACTTTGTTCAAGATGCTGACTGGCAGTGATAAACCGGATGCCGGTACGCTCAAGATCGGTGAAACCGTCAAGATGGGCTATGTCGATCAGTCGCGTGACTCGCTTGATCCGAACAAAACCGTCTGGCAGGAAGTTTCCGACGGGCTGGATGAAATTCTTCTGGGCAAACGCCCGATGAGCTCGCGTGCCTATGTATCGCAGTTCGCGTTCAAAGGGGCCGATCAGCAGAAGAAAGTCGGGCAGCTTTCAGGTGGTGAACGTAACCGCGTTCACCTTGCCAAGATGCTGAAATCGGGCGCGAACGTTCTGCTGCTTGACGAACCGACCAACGATCTTGATGTCGATACGCTGCGTGCGCTTGAAGAAGGTCTGCTGGAATTTGCCGGTTGTGCCGTGGTTATCTCGCACGATCGTTTCTTCCTTGACCGTATCGCGACCCACATCCTGGCCTATGAGGGCAATTCGCATGTCGAATGGTTCGAAGGCAACTATCAGGAATACGAAGCGGATTACAAACGTCGTTATGGCGACGCGGCGGATCGTCCGCATCGCATCAAATACAAGCCGCTGACCCGCGGTTAATGACAAAGGCCGCCCATCGGGCGGCCTTTTCTTTTGCGGGCATCTTGGGTTGGCATTCGGGCGCAAGCATGAAAAAAGCCACCGGCAAGTTACCGGTGGCTTTTTGATTTCTGTTCCGGTTGCGACGGAATTATTTTCCGACTTTCACCCGCAGGTTTTCCGTCAGGGCGGAAACCTCGCCACCATTTTTCTGGATGACAGCGGTAAATTCGTCGCGCTGGGTGATGCCCATGCTGAGGCCTTCGACGGTCACATCAATGATTTTATATTCATCACCGAATTCGCGCAGACGCCAGACGATCGACACCGGCGGGCCGTCCGGACGGACGAACTGCGAGTTGACGAAGGTATCCTTGTTCTGCTGTTTCTCGTCGCCGACAACGAACTGCTCGCCATTGAAATCCTTGAACTGGCTGGCATAGTTAAGGGCCAGATAGTCCTGCAGGAGATCGGCGAACTCGTTGAGTTCTTCCTCGGAGATGGAGCGCCAGTAGCGCCCGAGGACAAACCGGGAAATCACATCCATTGCGAAGTAACGATCCATCAGCGCGACAAAGTTCTGCCGGCGGGTGTCGTTGCTTAGCGATTGATCGGTCAGGCCGACAATTGCCTCGCTCGCAAGGGTTTTGATGACGTCGGTTGCACTGCGGCTGGCTGCGACCTCGACCGTATGGGACGATGCGGAAGTCGCGTTACCTGCAAATGCAGGACCGGCCACAAGGCCGGTCACACTGACGATTGCTGCCGCCAAAGCGGGAATCGCAATTCTGCTTTTCATGTTCGACCGAACCATTAATTTGCTGCTGCTTCAAACGCGTCATCAAAGTCGGCAGAAGCGCTTTCGTCTTCGAATTCCGGTGCAGAAGGTTCTGCGCCGTTGCGAATGGCGGCGTTACGTTGCTGACGATAGAGGCTACGCAAAGCAGCATAATAGTCAATCGAGGTTTGTTGCAATTCGTTAAGCTGGTTGAGCGTGCTGTAGCGCGCATTGAGTGCGGTCAGAGCCAGCGAACCGAGATAGAGCGTATCAAGGGTTTCGCTGTTCCGGCTGCCCCAGGTCAGCGGATTGCTTACATAATCGACCGCAATACCGGCGGTATCGCGCAGGTTCGACGGACCAAGCAGCGGCAGGACGATGTAAGGACCGCCACCGATGCCGTAATGGCCAAGAGTCTGGCCGAAATCTTCGGAATGATAGGCGATGCCGAAATCGGCAGCCACATCATTGAAACCAAGGAAGCCGATCGTGGTGTTCATGATGAAGCGCTGAACCGAGTCAGCGGCCTGATCAGGGTCACCCTGAAGCAGCGAGTTCAGCGCATTGACCGGTTCACCGATATTGCGCACAAAGCTGCGGACGGCGGTTTTGACCGGTTGGGGCGCGATGTCGCGATACCACATGGCGGCGGGGTAAAGGACCATAAAATCAACGGCACCATTAACCCCGTGAACGACCCGGTTTACCGGTTCGAGGGGGTCATAGTCACTTGTGTCCTGTGCCGGCTGGGTGGACGCGCATGCTGTCAGCATGGACAGAGATGCACCAGCGCACAGCGAAAGCAAAGTTCGAAGTTTCATTATTTTTGCCAAACGATTTCGATACAAACTTTCCCCGACCCCGAGACGCCCTTGAAATCGGGACTTCAAGAACATTACCCAACCTGCTGCCCGCGAAGAAAACAGGAATGTGCGATGCACACGTCTCAGATATCCATGTGGTTAGCATAGGGAAGTTTTAAACGCCAGCACACAAAATTATGAGCCTGATCAATGGGATTTGGCATGTTGCCTTTTTGCCATACTCCTTTTGAGTGGGTAAATAGGTCTTGATTAAATATAAACATATCTTTATGTCTTTGGTCAGATCAATGGAGGCGCTGAAATGGAACAGGTTCTTGCAAGATTGCGCGCGGCGGCAGAAGCGACACGGCTTCGCCTGTTGGCGATCTGTGCCGAATGCGAACTGACCGTCAGCGAGATCACCCAGATCATCGGGCAGAGCCAGCCGCGTGTGTCGCGCCATCTTAAACTGCTGTGCGAAGCCGGGTTGCTTGTCCGATTCCGTGAAGGCACCTGGGTATTTTATCGCACCCCCAATAGCGGCCCCGGTGCGGAACTGGTTCAGCCGGTTCTTGCCCTTCTGCCCGAAAGTGACGAGATACTGGCCCTGGATCGTGCCCGGCTGGAGCAGGTCAAGGCGCAGCGCGAACAGATTGCCCGCGAATATTTCCGGGCCAATGCCGATGACTGGGATCGCATCCGGTCGCTTCATATTGATGAAACGGTCGTCGAGCAGGCCCTGATTGATGCCATCGGCGATCTTTCCGGGGGCCGGATTCTTGATATCGGGACCGGTACGGGCCGGATTCTGGAACTTCTGGGCAAAACGGCCGAAGAAGGTGTCGGTGTTGATATGTCGCGCGAGATGCTGGCGGTCGCACGCGCACGTTTGCAGCGTGCCGATCTGTCGAACTGTCTGGTACGGCAGGCCGATATGTATCAACTGCCTTATCCCGCAGGGATGTTTGACGTTGTGACCCTGCATCAGGTGCTGCATTACGCCGAACGCCCCGAAGCCGCCATTGCCGAAGCCGCCCGTGTGCTGGCGCCGAATGGCAGGCTGGTGGTGGTTGATTTCGCAACCCATGACCGTGAGGAACTGCGCGAGGAGCACGCGCACCGTCGGCTTGGTTTTGAAGACGGGGCGATCAATACGTGGTTTCGCGCATGTGAACTTTCGCCCGGTGATGTCATAAGCCTGCCCGGCAAACCCTTGACGGTGCGGATCTGGTCCGCACATGCATCGGAGCAGGGGCAGAAGGCATTGCAGGCAAATAACAATAACGAGGCCGCCGAGTAATTAGTCGGGTAGGCTTATCGCCAACAATAATAACGCATAACGACCCGTTCCACCGGAACGACAAGACAGGATTAAAAGAATGACGGTTAAAAACGACATCGCACCACAGGGCACTTCGCATGGCGATTTGCGGGTTTCATTCGAATTCTTTCCGCCGAAAACGGAAAAGATGGAAGAAACCATGTGGCGTTCGATCCACCGTCTGGCGCCGCTGAACCCGTCTTTTGTTTCGGTAACCTACGGGGCAGGCGGATCAACCCGCGACCGCACGCATAGCAGTGTCACCCGCATTCAGGGCGAAACCGGCATTCCGGCGGCAGCCCACCTGACCTGTGTTGGCCATACCAAGGAAGAAATCGAAGGTATTGCGCGCAATTACTGGGATGAAGGTATCCGGTCAATTGTTGCCCTGCGCGGTGATCTGCCCGATGCGGGCGATAAATATGTCCCGACGCCGGGTGGTTATCCTTATGCGGTTGATCTGGTCGAAGGGCTTAAGCGGATTGCGGATTTCGATATTTCGGTTTCGGCCTATCCGGAAACCCACCCGGATGCCCCCAATACCGATTTCGAAATCGAATATCTGAAACACAAGATCGATGCCGGTGCGAACCGTGCGATCACGCAGTTCTTCTTTGATAACGAGGTTTTTCTTCGGTTCCGCGACAAATGTGCTGCTGCCGGGATCACCGCACCGATTGTGCCGGGTATCCTGCCGGTGACCAATTTCGGGTCGCTTTTGAAATTTGCCGATATGTGCGGGGCATCGGTGCCCAAACGCCTGCATTGGCGGTTTGAAGACCTTGACGAAGATCCCGACACGCGTCGCATGGTCGCCTTTCACGAAGCCATTTCGCAGGTCGAGGGCCTGATGGCCGAGGGTGTTACCGATTTCCATTTCTACACGCTAAATCGTGCCGAACTGACATATGCCATCTGTCATGCGCTGGGTATTCGCGGTGTTGCACAGGCCGCTGCCTGAACTGACCCGCCCAAACAGCCTGCATGATCAAAACGACTGGATGACGATGATGAATGACCGCAAGGAACGCATTGCCCTGCTGCGTAAACGGGCCGAAAACAAAATCCTGATCCTTGATGGTGCGATGGGCACCATGATCCAGAAGCACAAGCTGAGCGAGGAAGATTATCGCGGCGAACGCTTTGCCGACTGGAAACAGGATCTGAAGGGCAACAACGATCTGCTGTCCCTGACCCGGCCTGACATCATCAAGGATATCCATCTGCAATATATTGCCGCGGGTGCGGACCTTCAGGGGACCAATACCTTTAGTGCGACGACAATTGCGCAGGCCGATTACGGCATGGAAAGCCTTGCCTACGAGATCAATTACGAAAGTGCGAAAATCGCGCGCGCGGCCTGTGATGAATGGGAAGCCGCCCATCCCGGCGATGTGCGCTTTGTCAATGGTGCCATCGGCCCGACCAACCGCACCGCATCGATTTCGCCCGATGTGAACAATCCGGGTTTCCGCGGTGTTAACTTCGATCAGCTACGCGAAGCTTATAAGGAAGCCGTCAATGGCCTTCTGGATGGCGGAGCGGATGCGCTTCTGGTGGAAACCATTTTCGATACGCTCAATGCCAAGGCGGCCCTGTTTGCCATCGACGAGGTGCTTGAAGAACGCGGTGAAGATGTGCCGGTTCTGATTTCGGGCACCATCACCGATGCGTCGGGCCGGACGCTTTCGGGACAGACCACCGAGGCGTTTTACAATTCGGTCCGTCATGCCAAGCCGTTCTCGATCGGGCTGAACTGCGCATTGGGGGCGGCACAGTTGCGCCCCTATGTTCAGGAACTGTCGCGCATTGCCGAATGCCGTGTATCGGTTTATCCCAATGCGGGCCTGCCCAACGAATTTGGCGAATATGACCAGTCGGATGCCGAAATGGCGGCTTTGGTCAAGGAATGGGCCGAAACCGGTATGGTCAATCTGCTGGGCGGGTGCTGTGGCACGACGCCACCCCATATCAAGGCGATTGCCGATGCCGTGGCAAATGCCAATCCGCGCAAACTGCCCGTGATCGAACCGAAAATGCGCCTTTCGGGCCTTGAGCCGTTCAACGCCGCCTGATGCCGGGAAGCTGAAAAAAGAGATCGAACAGACCCATGAGTGACATTTCAAGATTCATCAATATCGGCGAGCGCACGAACGTCGCAGGATCGATCAAGTTCAAAAACCTGATCGTCGAGGAAAATTACGACGCAGCCCTTGAGGTTGCCCGTCAGCAGGTCGAAAACGGCGCGCAGATCATCGATATCAATATGGATGATGCAATGCTGGATGCCGAAACGGCGATGGTCAAATTCGTCAATCTTCTGGCGGCTGAACCCGATATTGCCCGTGTGCCGATCATGATCGACAGCTCCAAATGGAACGTGATCGAAGCCGGTCTGAAATGTCTTCAGGGCAAGGGTATCGTCAACTCCATCAGCCTGAAAGAAGGCGAGGAACCCTTTATCAAGCAGGCACGTCTTCTGCGCCGTTATGGGGCCGCCGTCGTCGTGATGGCCTTTGATGAAAAAGGGCAGGCCGATACGGTTACCCGCAAGATCGAGATTTGCGAACGCAGCTATCGCGTGCTGGTCGACAAGGTCGGATTCCCGCCCGAAGACATCATTTTCGATCCGAACATCTTTGCGGTCGCGACCGGGATCGAGGAACACGACAATTATGCCGTCGATTTCATCGAAGCCTGCAAACTGATCAAGGAACGCCTGCCATACGCCAAGATTTCCGGCGGTGTTTCCAACGTTTCCTTCTCGTTTAGGGGGAACAATCCGGTCCGTGAAGCGATGCATTCCGTGTTCCTGTATTATGCAACGCAGGCCGGCATGGATATGGGCATCGTCAATGCCGGCCAGCTTGTCGTCTATGAGGAAATCCCGCTTGAACTGCGTGAACGGGTTGAAGACGTCATCCTGAACCGTCGCCCGGATGCGACCGACCGCCTGCTGGAAATTGCCGAAAAATACAAGGGCACCGGCGGGCCGGAGAAGAAAGTCGATCTGGAATGGCGCAAAAAGCCGGTCAATGAACGACTGGCCCATGCGCTGGTCAACGGCATTGCCGAGTTCGTCGAAGAAGACACCGAAGAAGCCCGCCAGCAGGCCGAAAAACCCCTTCACGTTATCGAGGGGCCGTTGATGGACGGCATGAATGTGGTCGGTGACCTGTTTGGTGCGGGCAAGATGTTCCTGCCGCAGGTGGTCAAATCCGCGCGCGTGATGAAAAAGGCCGTGGCTTACCTGATCCCGTTCATCGAGGCGGAAAAGGATGGCGTGCGCGAAACCAACGGCAAAATCCTGCTGGCGACGGTCAAGGGCGATGTCCATGACATCGGCAAGAACATCGTGGGCGTGGTCCTGCAATGTAATAATTTCGAGGTCCTTGACCTTGGCGTGATGGTGCCGACCCAGAAAATCATCGAAACCGCCAAGGCCGAAAAGGTCGACATGATCGGTCTTTCGGGCCTGATCACGCCGTCGCTTGAGGAAATGACCTATGTCGCGGCCGAAATGGAACGAGAGGGGCTCAACATCCCGCTTCTGATCGGTGGAGCAACCACGTCCAAGGTCCATACCGCGGTCAAGATCGCCCCGAACTATAACAAGTCGGTGGTTTACGTGATTGACGCATCGCGTGCGGTGGGTGTCGCAAGCCAGCTTGTGTCTGAGACCCACCGGGAACGGTTTGCTGCGGAAATCCGGGCGGAATATATCGCGATGGCGGAAAAACACGCCGCCCAGCAATTGCAGAAAAAACGTTTTGCCATTGCGGACGCGCGCGCCAACAAGGTGCAGCTTGACTGGGACGCCTATGATGTTCCCGCACCGGCCAAACCGGGCATTACCCGGTTTGAAACCTTTGATCTGGCGGAACTGGTTGAACGGTTCGACTGGAAGCCGTTCTTTGAAACCTGGGAACTGCATGGCCGTTTCCCGGACATTCTGCAGGACGAGAAGGTCGGTGAAACCGCACGTGGTCTTTACGAAGACGCCAAGGCGATGCTCAAACGCATTGTCGATGAAAAATGGTTCAAGCCCTGTGCGGTTGTCGGTATCTGGCCGGCCAATTCGGTGGGTGACGATATCGAAGTCACCCCCGCACCCGATCAGAATGAACCGGTAATGCTGCGCACGCTTCGCCAGCAGATGTTCCGTGAAAACAATTCACGCCCGAACCGCGCCCTTGCCGATTATATCGCGCCAAAGGAATCCGGTAAGACCGACTATATCGGTGGCTTCGTCGTCACCGCCGGGCCGGAAGTCGAAGAAATCGCCAAAAAGCTTGAAGCCGAGCATGACGATTACAACGCCATTCTGGTCAAGGCCCTTGGCGACCGCTTTGCCGAGGCCTTTGCCGAACGCATGCATGAAAAGGTGCGTAAGGAGCTTTGGGGCTATGCCGCGGATGAGGACCTGCCGAATGCCGAACTGATTGCCGAAAATTATCGCGGTATTCGTCCGGCACCGGGATATCCGGCCTGCCCGGAACATACGGAAAAGCGTACGCTGTGGCAGTTGCTGGATGCCGAAAAGAATGTCGGTGTCAAACTGACCGAAAGCTGTGCCATGACCCCGGCATCCTCAGTCAGCGGGTTCTATTTCGCCCATCCCGAAGCCAAATATTTCGGCCTTGGCAAGATCGAACGCGATCAGGTCGAAAGCTATGCCGAACGCAAGGGCATGACTTTGGCCGAGGCAGAACGCTGGCTGGCGCCGAACCTGAATTACGATCCCCGTCAGGCGTGATCGTATCAAACAAAAAGCCCCGCAGCTTTCCGGCTGCGGGGCTTTTTTTACATTTGATCGGTCATCAGTGCGTCGCGTGGAAAAACTTTCCGCGTTCGGTAATGCCGACAATCACGATGGCCAGCACGGCAAGAGCCAGATAGCCGCCAATCAGCGGGATAACCGTGCCATTGAATAGCTGGCCGATGATCCCGCCCGCGACAACACCGATCAGGGTGCTGTAAACCCCGATCATCGAGGATGCGGTGCCGGCAATCCGGCCAACCGGTTCCATCGCCAGCGAATTGAAGTTTGGCATGGTCATGGAAAAGCAGAACAGTGTGACCGTAAGACCCACACCAAACACCGGAAGCGGCGGGGCACCGTCAAAGGCAAAGGCGATGCCCAGATTGATCAGGCTGCTGATTGCCATCACAAGAAGCCCACCCTGCGACAGTTTGTGCATGCCGATCTTGCGGACAAGGCGGGCATTGACGAAGGATGAAACGCTCATGCAGGCGGCGATCATCCCGAACACCAGCGGGAACCAGACGCCAAGGCCGTAAACCTCGGTTTCGAAAATCTGCTGGGCCGATCCGATATAGGCCATCAGACAGGCAAACATCAGCCCCATCGCCGTTGCATAACCCAGCGTCTGGCGGGTGGTGATGGTGGTTTTGATATCGCGCGCAATCCGGCTGAGTGACAGTTTATGCCGGTATTCGGGATTTAGCGTTTCGGGCATCCGCAGGCTGTACCAGACGGCAATAATGATCGCCAGCACAAGGGTGCTGACGAAAATCATGTGCCAGTTGGCAAGTGCAAGGATCAGGCTGCCCGATGCGGGGGCAAAGACCGGCACGATGATAAAGATCATCATCACGAACGACATGACACGCGCCATTTCGCGGCCTTCGAAACAGTCACGCGTGATCGCGATTGTCAAAACGCGCGGGGCCGCTGCGCCAAGCCCCTGAACGAAACGCGCGACCAGAAGGTGATCATAACTGTCGGCAAAAATCGCCATGACGGTCCCGATGGCATAAATGAAAAGACCCAGCATCAAAACGCGTTTGCGGCCGAAACTGTCAGCCAGCGGTCCATAGACAATCTGCATCAGGCCAAAGGCAATCATGAAAACATAGATCAGCAACTGCATGCGGTTGCCGTCTTCGATGCCGTAATCCAGGGCGATCGGACCAAATGCGGGTAAAAGATTGTCGATCGAAAGCGCAACCAGACCAATCGTGATTGCCATTAACACAACGAATTCGACAAAACCCGGAAGTGGACGGGCGATGGTGGCGCCCGATTTTTGACTTTCAGTCATTTATCGGAAGTCCTGAAAAAGGAATTTATTGTTATTCGGGGAAAGTCCCGCAGGCTTCGGAAACCTGTATGACGTCAAGCATGCGTTATTTCCCGTTCGAAGATCAATGATGGTTTTCTGAAAAAAGCACTGTCGCGTCATCGACTTGGCCCGAACCTGACCGGCCTGGGCAATGCATTTGAGGTAACCTGCGGTCATCATCTGCATCGGGCAAGGGGCAGCTATTGGCAAATATCACTGGATTTGCCGACCTTTACCTTTTATTCGCAACACCTTGTGATCATATGACAGCTTCCTGTTTCACCCGTTCCCGCCGGTAACCCGATATGGCCGAAAAGCTTTTCAAATCCAACCAGTTGCTTGGGCAATTGCGACGTATCGTCAAAAGCGAGCAGCTTGTGCTGTCGATCCTAGCACTTGTGGTCGGCGCGATGGCCGGGGGCGGGACCATCCTGTTTCGTGAAGGCATCCTGTTTGTGCAGTTGCTGACCTTTGGTTCGGGGGAGGAAGCGGTCCATGAATATCTTGCGCATCTTCCGGCGTGGCATTTGATCATGGTGCCGACACTGGGCGGGTTGTTTGTCGGGGTTTTCATTTACCGGTTTTTGCCCGAACGGCGTACCCACGGGGTGGCCGATGTGGTTGATGCGGCCCTGTTTCATGATGCACGCATGTCGTCACGCTGTGGGATCAAATCGGTATTTATCAGCGCGGTGTCGCTGGGAACCGGTGCGTCGCTTGGCCGCGAGGGGCCGGTTGTCCATATGGGGGCGTCGTTCGGGGCGTGGCTGGCGCGTATTCTTCATCTGCGGCGCAGCACGGCGCGCACCCTGCTTGGATGCGGCGTGGCATCCGCGGTTGCGGCGTCTTTTAATGCGCCGCTGGCGGGCGCGCTGTTTGCCCACGAGGTTGCCCTTGGCCATTATGCCCTGACCGCATTTGCACCGATTGTTCTGGCCTCGGTGACCGGTACGATCATCACCCGGCTTTATTTCGGCAGCGACATTGCCTTTCTGTTGCCGGCCAATGAAATCCAGTCGTTTCTGGAATTTCCGGCCTTTGCGCTTTTGGGGATTGCGGCGGGGATCACCGCGATTTGCGTAACGCGTGCCATCCCGGTGGTGCAAATGGCGGCCAAGGCATCGAAAATTCCGGGCTGGTTGCGGCCCGCCGTGGCGGGGCTTGTGATCGGTATTGTTGCGATCAAGTTCCCGCAGATTGTCGGCGTTGGTTATGGTGCGATGAATGATGCGCTTTACGGGGCGTATGGCTGGTCATTTCTTGTACAGCTTCTGATCGTGAAGGCCGCAATGGTCGCGATCTGCATCGGCATGGGCTTTGCGGGCGGGATTTTCAGTCCGGCCCTTTTCCTTGGTGCGATGCTGGGCGGGGCATTCGGGGTGACGGCAACGGCGATTTTCCCCGATCTGTCATCGGGGTACGGAGCCTATACACTGGTCGGCATGGGGGCGGTGGCGGCGGCCATGCTGGGCGCGCCGATTTCAACGACCCTGATCATCTTTGAACTGACCGGCGACTATGCCCTGACCATTGCGGTGATGGTGGCATCGGTGATTGCATCAATTGTGATGGACCAGTTCCAGGGCGGATCGTTCTTTGCCTGGCAGCTTAAATGCCGGGGGCTTTCGACCCGGTGGGGCCGGGAAATGAATTTGCTGCGCATGATGAAGGTCGCCGACATCATGAAGGCGGAATATCAGACCGTGCCGCTTGGCGACGGGATGCCGTCCATTCGCGAAAAGCTGATCAATGCGCCCTATTCCGAACTGTTCGTGATTGATGATGATGGCCGGTTGCACGGCACGATTACACTGGCCGATTTGCGCCATGCGGCGTTTGATCCGGAAATGGGCGAAGAAGTCACCGCAGGGCAGGTCGCCCGATCCAAGCCGCCGGTTCTGCTGCGTACTGACAGCATCGAGAAGGCCGTGCGTCTGATGGAACAGACCGGCGAGGAACACCTGCCGGTGATCAATAACGAGGAAGAACGTCTTATGGTCGGTTTCGTCCACGAAAAGGACGCGATGATGGCCTATAACAACGCGCTTCTGGAACTGCAAAGCGAAGAACGCGGCGATGCGCCGCCCAAGCTGTTCTAGGCTTTCCCGAACGTGGCAGGCAAAAAAATGCCGCCGGTTTGATATCGTGGCCGGCGGCAGGTTGGGGCTCTCGCTTCGTCGAAGAAACCCGGTGTTACATGGTCAATTATGCCATCAACTGTGCCATCAGGCGGTTATCGAACGGTGTTGCGCCATTGCCGACGGTGGTTGTGGCGTCATCGCCTGTGCTGCTGGTCTGGCTGTTGGTGTCGGGCAGGCTGCTGGCAGATGGGGTTTCGTCCGCCGGGGCGGCGGCCATCAGTTCGGCAAGGCTGACAATGCCGTCTTCGTTGGTATCAAGCGGGTCGTAATTTTCGGTATCGGCTGTTGCGGCACTGTCACCGCCCGATGAGCTACCCGTGCTCTCGTCCGCAGTTGCCGTGGTTGTTGTCGCACCGGGTGGGGGTGCCATGCTTGTCAGGTAATCGTCTTGGGAAATGCTTTCGGCTTCGCTACCTGCCATCATCGACCACAGGTTTTCAGCCATTTCATCGCTGACATCGTCGGGTTTGCCTGCCAGGAATTCATCCTTGGTCAGGGTGCCGTCATCATCGGTGTCAAGGTCATCAAACAGTTGCTGCGCGTCAAAAGCGCCATCGGAGGCCGATGTATCGGTGCTTTCCTGCATTTCCAGCAACATGGCTTTGATCTGATCGGAAAGCTGATCAACGCTGCCCTGTCCGCTGCTGGTGATTTCCGAAACCGCGTCGACCGCCTGTGTCGAGGCGGTGCTTTGCGTGCTGGTAAGGGCGAAGGCACCGATGCCTTCTACACCGCTACTGCTTTCGGTAGACTGGCTGCTACCGGTCGACTGTGTTTGGCTAAATATTTGCGCAAGACTGGCACTCAGACTGTTGATGCCGCTCATCGGGGGCTCCTTGCGTGGTGATTGTCGTTATGACTGTTCACGCGAGGCGCAGGAAAAACTGGCGCAGAAAAGCAGGCGGAAAAAATATTTTCAGGGAAAAAATTGGTCGACGTTCCCGATTTGTTGCACAATAAGCAACCCGATATCGCCACTTGATTGAATGCCAATACTGGCCCCGTTTGCAGAGCATGTTATATATCCCGACATGATGGATGATCCCTTTGAAATCGATGAATTCGCCGCAAGCCCGGAAATGCGCCTTCAGGACGCACCCGCACCGGATTACCTTGCCAATCTGAATGCCGAGCAACGCGAAGCGGTCGAAACGCTTGATGGTCCGTTGCTGGTGCTGGCAGGTGCCGGAACGGGGAAAACGCGCGTTCTGACGACCCGTCTTGCCCATCTTCTGGAAACCAAGGGACAGACTGAGCGCCTGCATCCGCAGCAAATTCTTGCCGTGACCTTTACCAATCGTGCGGCCAAGGAAATGCAGGAACGTGTCGCCCATGCGCTGGGCCGTCCGGTTGAAGGATGGTGGCTGGGGACTTTCCACTCGCTGGCCGCCCGCCTGCTGCGCCGCCATGCCGAACTGGTCGGGTTGCAATCAAACTTCACGATCCTTGATAGCGATGATCAGGTCCGCCTGCTTAAGCAGATCATGGATGCCGAACAGATCGATCAGAAAAAATGGCCGGCCAAGCAACTGATGGGGATCATCCAGCGCTGGAAGGACAAGGGACTTTCACCCGAACGGGTCAATGAAAGTGTCGAGTTCGCCAATGGCGGGGCCAAGTACCTTTATAAAATCTATCAGGAACGTCTGGCGGTTCTGAATGCGGCCGATTTTGGCGATCTTTTGCTGCATTGCCTGACCCTGTTCCAGAAGCATCCGGAAATCCTGCGCCGTTATCAGGAAACCTTCCGCTATGTTCTGGTCGATGAATATCAGGATACCAACGTGGCGCAGTATCTGTGGCTGCGCGCGCTGGCGATGGTTCATCGCAATATCTGCTGTGTCGGTGATGATGATCAGGCGATCTATAGCTGGCGTGGGGCCGAGGTCGGCAATATCCTGCGCTTCGAGTCCGATTTCCCCGGTGCCAAGGTCGTCCGACTGGAACAGAATTATCGTTCCACGCCGCATATTCTGGCCGCTGCGTCCAAGCTGATCACCTTTAACGATGGTCGTCTGGGCAAGGAGCTTTGGACCGAACTTGATACCGGCGAAAAGGTCTTTGTCAAAGGTGTATGGGATGGCGAGGCCGAGGCGCGACTTGTTGGCGAGGATATCGAAGCCCTGCAAAGCAAGGGTATTGGCGCATCCCATATGGCGATCCTTGTCCGTGCCGGGTTCCAGACCCGCGAGTTCGAGGAACGGCTGATCACGCTGGGCATCCCGTACCGGGTTGTTGGCGGACCGCGTTTCTATGAACGTCAGGAAATCCGCGATGCGCTGGCTTATATCCGCATGGTCGCCCAACCCGATGACAGCCTTGCGTTTGAACGCATCGTCAATGTGCCCAAGCGCGGGGTGGGAAAGGCCACCCTGCAAACCCTGCATCAATATTCGCGTGATCAGGCGGTTTCGCTTCCGGCGGCGGCGCTTGATCTGATCGGGACCGAGGAACTCAAACCCAAAATGCGTCAGGCGATTGGCGGGTTGCTGGGCGATTTCAAACGCTGGCGCGAGATGCTTGAAACCACATCGCATGTGGCGGTGCTTGAGACGGTTCTTGATGAAAGCGGCTATACCGATATGTGGCGCACATCGAAGGAAATTGATGCGCCCGGCCGTCTGGAGAACCTCAAAGAACTGGTATCTGCGATTGGCGAGTTTGAAAACCTGACCAGCTTCCTTGAACATGTGTCGCTGGTGATGGAAAACGAACAGAATGCCGATCAGGAAAAAGTCACCATCATGACCCTGCATGCGGCCAAGGGGCTTGAATTTGACTATGTCTTCCTGCCCGGCTGGGAAGAAGGTGTTTTCCCCCATCAGCGTGCCATGGATGAAAGCGGGGTGAAGGGCCTGGAGGAAGAACGCCGTCTGGCCTATGTCGGCATCACCCGTGCGCGCAAACGTGCCACGGTTTCCTATGCCGCCAACCGGCGGATTTATAACCAGTGGCAATCGGCCCTGCCGTCGCGCTTTGTCGATGAATTGCCCGACGAGCATGTCGAACGCATCAGCGACACCGGCCTTGGCAATCATCGTGGCAATGTATCGCCCGGTGCATGGGGGGCCGACGACTGGATGAAAATGCCAAGCTGGGCGGATAACAAACCGGCGGAAAGCTATAACCCCTATGGCGGGACGGGTGAACGCCGGTTTGCCAGCGCGGGATGGCAGGACCGGGTGCGCAAAAACGTGATTGATGTAAAGCCGGATGGTGAAACCAGCTACACCACCAGTTCGAAATCATCGAAATACAAAGTCGGCGATGCAGTACGTCATCGCAAATTCGGCCCCGGTACCGTCAAGGCGGTCGATGGCAACAAACTTGAAATCCATTTCGAGGGTGTCGGCACAAAGAAAGTGGTCGACAGTTTCATCCTGCCGGGTTAAGCCGCCCGGACATTATTTCTGGTGCGGTCAAACGGCCGCCGCAATCTTGCGAGAAGCGATATGACCGAAACCGTTCGTTGCTATAATTTCACCTTCGAGGTTGATGGCAAATATGCCCCGGCCTTTGCCGAGGCGTTGTATGAGCATTGCGATGCCCTGTCGCATTTCGAACGGCCGGGCGATCCGACTGCACCCTGGAAGGTCGAAGGCTTTTCGGGCGATCATCTTGACAAGACCGCGGTTGAAACCGCCGTATCATTGATGGCGTCTGCGGTCGGTGTTGACGTGCCGGTGGTCGAGTTTGGCACCTACGAGCCCAAAGACTGGGTCAGCGACAATCTGCGCAGCTTCAAGCCGATTTCGGTTGGCCGGTTCTATGTCCATGGCTCGCACTGGGAAGACGGTATTCCGGTGGCCAAAACCGGTTTGCAGGTCGATGCCGGTCTGGCATTCGGTTCTGGTGAACACCAGACGACCAAGGGTTGCCTCGCGGCAATCGACTGGATCGCCAAACATTCGTACCGTTACAATGCGCTTGATATGGGATGCGGGTCCGGCATTCTGGGCATGGCATGTGCCAAAACATGGCGTTGCCCGGTGATGATGGCCGATATTGATGCCGCATCGGTGCGCGTTGCCCGTGAAAATGCCCGGATCAACAAGATCACCGATCTGGTCACCGCGATCCATTCCAACGGCTTTAGCGACGTGCGCATCCGCAATGCCGGTTATTACGACATTGTGTGTGCCAATATCCTTGCCCGCCCGTTGCGCCATATGGCACGCGACCTGCGCGGTACGCTGGCCGAAGGTGGCTATGTGGTTCTGTCGGGGCTTCTGTCCCATCAGGAACAGTTTGTCCTGTCGGCCTACCGCGATGTCGGCCTGTCACTGGTCAAGCGTTTCCCGGTCGAGGAATGGACGACGCTGGTGGTTGGCTAAGCCACCAGCAACGCACTGACAAACCGGTAAATCCCGAACCCGCCAAGGATCACGATCAGCAATCCGACCGCGATCATCAGGGGTTTGCGCGGTATGATGCGGACAAGCACGGCGGCAAGCGGTGCGGCGGGTACGCCGCCGATCACCAGTGCCAGTGCCGCCATCCCGAAACTTTCCAGTCCGAAATGCCCGGCAAAGGTCACGGTGATCATCACTGTCACGAAAAATTCCGATGCCGCCGAGGTGCCCAGCATCCGGTGCGGTTCGGCATGGCCACGATAGACCAGCGTGCTTGATACGATCGGTCCCCATCCGCCGCCGCCCACCGCGTCGAGGAACCCGCCAACCAGACCAAGCGGGGCAAGCCCGCGCATGGCCGCAGGCGGTTGTACCTTGCGCACTGCCTTGGCAATGACCAGAACGCCCAGCGCGCTTAGGTAAAGGGCGACAAACGGCGCAAGATATTCGCCGATCCCCGATGACAGCAACGCCGCCCCGGCAGCCCCGCCGATGGAACCTGCAATCGCCAGTGTCCTGACCATTTTCCAGTCAACATTGCGCGCGAAATGGTGTGATGTGCCGGAAACGGCGGTGGTGAAAACCTCGGCGGCGTGCACTGTGGCACTGGCTTGTGCCGGGGGCAGGCCGATACTGATCAGAAGCGATGTCGATGTCAGGCCATAGGCCATGCCAAGCGCACCATCAACAAGCTGTGCGGCAAAGCCGATCAGAACGATCCACCAGAAAAAGTCGTCCATTTATGTGCGTTGCTCCATCAAGAACACAACGCCGGAATTGTATCGACAGGCCGCGTTTTTGATATCGGCAAATGCGCGGCTGGCAGAATGTCCGCCATGCATAAATGCCGCAAGACATTTGCTAACTCAGAAGGGGCGGCATCACCATTTTTTGCAGGGCAAGGCAATCGCACATGGTTTGATCGGCATAGCCTTCTGCTGCGGCAACAAGTCCTTCCGCATCGCGATCAAGCGCCCTGATCATGGTTTCCTCGAACCGGGTGGACCGGATGTCGCCGCGCGCATGCGCCAGTGCCAGCGCGGAGCCGCATGATCTGGCATATTGTTTAAGCGCCTTGCCCGGGTTCTTTGTGGCAAGGCAGATATCCTCGGGATCAAGACCGACCCGTGCATGGTGGCGGGATCGCACCAGCCAGTGGTCATCGCGCCAGACGACTTCATCAAGCACAAGGTCGGGGCGGCGCTGCATCACCCGCTGGCAGTCGACCGAAAGATGCGCCGGGTTCAGGCGGTTATTCGGGCTGATATCGGGGAAATGATGGATCGGGGCGGCTTCACGCTGTTGCTTGATTTCGACGATATGACATAGCGGCAAATCTTCCGGCCCGTCGACCTCATCGGGCCCGACCAGAAGATAAAACCGGTCCATATTGACCGATCCGGTGCCCGCCCCGACGCGAAGAACGATATCAAGGATGCTGTCATCGACATAGGGACGGAAAACGCGTCTGATTTCCGACATGGTGGCCGCATCAAGACGCTTGTAACGTTCCGGAAGGTCGCGGAACCGCAATGTGCCATCGGTCAGTTCGACCGCCTTGCCAAGTGCGCTTTTGGTTTCGAACTTCTTGCCCCCTGCGGCGCGCTTCAACGCCTTGTCGCGCGCAGCCTCGAGGATATGGCCCTTGGAGAATTTCAAAACAGCACTGCGGCGGTGATCCGGGTCGGAAACGATCTTTTCCAGGGTTTTCCGGTAGCTTTTCAGGAATGCGTCCGCGGCCTTTTTCGCGTCCTTCTGGCTGGCCGCTTCAAGACCAGACAGATCATTCATTTCGTCACTGTCGTAATCGTCATTCGTTAGTCCGTCGACATAGTCGCAGGCCAGAAACAGGCTGGTACAGAACCGCGCCAGATCCCAGCTTGCCAGCCCGAAACAGGCATCGTCGAAATCATTGGGGCAGAAAATCACATCGTCGCCATGTGACCCGTCTTCGGTCAGAAGCCCGAAATTCACCAGATGGCAATCGCCCATGATGGCGGTAATCAGCCGTTTGTCCGTCAGACTTTCGGGCAGGACGATACGACCGGATTTCAGGTCGCCATAAAACATCTGGGCGGCACCCCGCAGGAACCGGAACGGATTGGCAGCCATTTTCTGATGTTTGGCAAGCTTGGTCCTTGCACGCGGGGTGCGGCCATCGACACGTTTGAGTTCACGTGCAATCAGATTGTTTCGGCTGGCGCTGACGATGCTCATCTCGGCTTCCTTTCCGCTCAATGCAGGGTGCAGAGTGCCGGACAGGATCATCGCAGTCAAATCCTGCCACGGATCATGTTATCGCCCGCCAGCCACGTCAACCAGCGCCCCGGTGACATAGGACGCATCATCTGAGAGCAGCCAGTAGATCAGATTGGCGACCTCGTTTGCCTTGCCCGCCCGTCCCAGCGGGCAGAACGGGCCAAGTTCGGCAACCCGTTCCGGTCGGCCGACACTGCCGTGGATATCGGTATCAATAATGCCTGGCCGCACGGCATTGACACGAATGCCTCTGGGGCCAAGTTCCTTGGAAAGTCCGATCGTCAGGGTATCAATCGCGCCCTTGGACCCGGCATAATCAACATATTCGCCCGGTGATCCCAGTTTGGAGGCCATCGAGGATACATTGACGATTGAACCGCCCGCATGTGACAGGGCGCGTGCAGCTTCGCGGGCCACGATATAGGCCCCCAGCACATTGGTATCAAACACCGACTTCATCCGTTCGATGCTCATATCCGCCAGATCGCTTTTGGGGGCGACGATCCCGGCATTATTGACAACCGCATCGATTGTGCCGAACCGGTCAAGCGTTGCCTGAAACAGGTCCAAGACGTCCTGTTCGTATTTCACGTCGCATTTCTGGGCGAAAACATTGCCGGTTCGTCCGGCCCGTTCGCACAGCGCACAGGTTTCATCGGCACTTTCCTTATTGCCGAGATAGCTGATGGCGACGTTCCAGTCGTTTTGCGCACACAGAATGGCGGTGGCACGGCCAATGCCGCGTGATCCACCGGTGATCAGAACGGTTTTTGTCATGGATGTTTCCCCGAAAATCAACGTCGGGCGATACTATGGCGCGGCTTTTACGCTCTGGTCAAAAAGAAACCTGCAATTTGTACTGCGACCTTACTTAGGCCGTTGCCGACCCTAATGGCATGATCAGCCTGATCGCGTGATCTGATAGACAAACATGGCACGGAAGTCGCCCCCATGCTTCGCCATCAATTTGTAAAGCGGCGTTAGGGGCCGAAGAACAGATTATAATTTCTTTTGTTTTGATGACCCTTACGTCTTTGCTTTGGGATAAACGGCTGCAAAGCAGAGCCAACGCATAGCGCAATTTTGCGATGCGTCCAGTTGCGGAAAGGATAATGATATCAAGGTTGTGGTGTCGCAGACTTGCATCGGGGGCTAGGATATACTTTCCGGCGTAATGGGCTGCATGTGTGGCAATGACGCCGGTGGCATGAGTTGTCTGGCCGTTGGCAGTGATCGTAAAAGCCGGTTGGTTTCCGCGCAATGTCGTGATCAATCCTTGCCAGACATAGGCACCTTTTCCGATCCATCGTTTGAGACGAGGCGATATGTCTGCGACTGTTTGGGCATCTGCGCCCACGCCGGCCATCAGCATGAATGCCCGACCGTTTGCCATACCCGGAAATATATCCGCTTCAACGCCGTTCTGCACGTAGTCTGCAATAGCCTCGGTGCGAAAATCCATTCCGATTTCGATGGCCAGCACATTGGCAGTTCCCATCGGAATAATGCCAAGCGGCGGAATGTTCCGCCCGATTATGCGGGCATCGACCAAACCGTTCAGCACTTCGTTGATCGTACCATCACCACCGGCAACAAACAGTCGGGTTGTTGAAGGTATCCGGAACGCGATTTCGCGGGCGTGGCCAGGATGTTGCGTTTCAATCAGCGTGATATTGCCGGGGAGCCAGCTAAATATCTCTAACAGATATTTGCGATTTGCTCTTCCGGCGCAGGGATTGAATATTACTGTGACTTTGGGGATAGCAATGTTTGATACGACTGACGAATATGCCGAAATATCTGCAACTTTGTTCGTGTTACCGATCCGCATGGACAAGATCCTTGCCGTTTTCGCAGGATGCAAAAATATCGGACTTTTGATCGTAAATGCTCGTTTCAACCTGCATCAATCCAAGAACCGTTGAAAACAGATTATCTTGGGAATAGCTGTTTTCCTTGGAAATTGTATTGATACAGTCACGGTCAATATGCCGGGTGCTGGCAAAGGCAGCGGACATCCACGCCATCATCGGAATATGGGTTTGTTCTTCGGGGGCAAAGATATAAGGGGCACCGTGCAGGTATAACCCGCTTTCGCCGAGAGACTCCCCATGATCGGAAAGATACAGCAACGCCGGATTGTATGCGTCGTCGTATTCCGTCAGTTTTTCAATCATCTGTGATATCACGAAGTCGGTATAGCGGATGGTATTGTCATAAGTGTTGACCAGTTCCTGCTGTGTACAGTTTTCAATGTCCTTGCGGGGGCAATCCGGGGTGAACTGGCGAAAGTTTTCAGGGTAACGTTCAAAATAGGTTGGCCCGTGACTGCCGATCAGATGCATGACAATCAGCTTGTCGCCTTTGCCCATATCCAGGATTTCTTGATCAATCTTTTCAAGAAAAGCTTCGTCATGGCATGTGCCATTCTGACAAAGGTCGGGGAAATCATCCGTTGATATCTCGACGGTGGGAACGCGGTCGCAAACCCCTTTACAACCACCGTCGTTCTCCATCCAAAGGACCGGAATCCCAGCCTTGGCTATGACGTCGAGCAGGTTTTCACTATTACGCGCGACACTTTCATCATAATTGGAACGTGACATTTGCGAGAACATGCAAGGTACGGAAATTGCAGTTGCAGTGCCACAGGACCGGACATTCTGAAACGCGATGACAGTGCCAAGTTTTTCGGTGAAGGGCGTCGTCGGTCGGTCATAGCCGTTTGCAGCCAGACTTGCCGCTCGCCCGGTTTCACCGATGACCAGAAACATCAGGGTCGGCTTATCCGTCTTCCGGACAAGGCGGGCGTCATTGCCAATTGTGCGAAACGGAATAGACCGGTCGCGATATACGCCTTTGACATAGCGAATTGTTCCGGTGATGTAGCTTATCGGGACAATTTCCTTACCAAGGATTTTGTTATTACGTCCGACGGATGCGTAATCCTTGAAATATCCGGCGGCTATTGTGCCGATACACAGGATGATAATTGCGGTCATTACGATCCGCTGGCCGATCCCGCGATAGAAAGACGTTGCATAGCGAACCGGCGTCAATACCAGAAGGATAGCAGGCAACAAGCCGGTCATGACAAACCAGAACACAGCCATTGGTGTCAGATAGGAAAAGGCTTCAGCAGCATTGGTTTCGGCAAAGTTCCGGATCATGTCACGATCAAACACGATGCCGTATCGAACCATGCCATAAGTAACTGGCGCGGATGTCAGAATCAGAACCGTAAAAAATGGTTTAAGAACCGGTTTGAAAGAGAACGGTATGAAAACAAGGATCAAGCCAAGGAAAATAACCAAGGGGGCTGTTGCGGCAAAAATTGGATCATAAGCATCAAGTGCGCCAAGGATGCTGTAAAAATCACCCAGTACAGTCCAGTTAAAGGCAACACAAAAATAAAGGGCCAACGCGAAAAGTACGGCGCGGTAGTCAATATGCTGCAAATCTGGCAGGCGTCGGAAGACTGGAAAATGCATTGGTTAACTGCCCTGAACAGGAGAGAAAGGCGAAACGGATTGCCGGAAAGATTAAGACGCTGGCCGAATCAGATGGTTGGCTGATCCGGCAAAAAAATCTTCGCAGTGAAGGGTATTGGGAGATGATTTTGATCAGTTGACGTCATTACCGGCAGGTCGGCGTTTGCGACCCGACACCATTGCGCGCACCAGACTTTCCTGATGACGGATACTGGCCAGAACAACCCCGGCAACGTGCAGGCCAACTAGCACAAGCAGGCTATTGGCAAGAAATTCATGGATTTCCTCGACCCAGTCCGAACCCCAGAACATACTGGTGGTATAAAGCCAGCCGGTCAGAGCCGTACCCGTCATGAACAGCAAAAGCACAAGGATCATTGCAGCCCCGGCCGGGTTGTGCCCGATATAGCGTCTTTCCCGACCCTTCAGGATATCGGACAGATAAGTGACAACTTCTGTGGGACGGCGCAGGAACTGCGTGAAACGGGCGTAGTGGGGACCGATAAGCCCCCACAAAAGACGAAATGCGATCAGGGCAGCGGCGATATAACCACTGACCTCGTGCATGTCGTCCCATGTGTCGGCCGAAATCCACGCCACGGCAAAGCATGCCACAAGCCCCCAGTGAAATACTCGGACCAGTGGGTCCCACACTTTTACGGTAGCAACCATGATCAGTCCTTCCGTGGTTTAATCTGATCAAGGGTTTGAGGATCAAAATAGATTTCAACGCGCTTGCCATCCTGTGTAATGGCGTAAACCTCATAACAATTGTCTTCGGTTTTGATGTTCTTGATTTTCCAGCCTTCGGCCTCGAGCTTCTGCTGAAGAGTTTCACGTGGCTGCCATTGGTCCATCGGCGCCTTGCAGCGTTCCTCGTTTGCGGATGCGGCTATGGTTGATGCGACCAGAAGAGTTGCAAAGGCGGTCGCCAGCGTGGTTGCGTTTTTCATCGTGTGTCTCCGGGCGGGATGTGGAAAACTGCGTCTGCAGGCAATCTGAAGGGCCAACCTGACAGCAACCTGAACACGCCGGAAAAATGCCTTCAGGCTGTTGTCAGGAAACTGCGTTAATCTGACTTATGGGGTTGTGTACCCACTGGATTTCGTGACGGAGAAGTGCATGAGGCTTTTGCTGATTGAAGACGAAGAAGCACTGGGCGCTGCACTTCGCGACCACTTGATTGCGGCCGGGCATGCGATTGACTGGGTGCAAACCGTTGGCGATGCATCCACCGCAATAATCGGTACGCCGTACGATATTTTACTGCTTGATCTCAATTTACCGGATGGGCATGGCATCGACATGTTGCGATCATTACGCAGGCGGGGTGATGCGACCCCTTGTATTATTCTGACGGCGCAGGATCAGATTACCGATAGGATTGACGGGCTTAATGCCGGGGCGGATGACTATCTGGTAAAGCCTTTTGACCTTGACGAAATGACAGCAAGACTGGCGGCGGTTGCACGGCGTTATTCGGGTAATCCCAATCCACTGATCCAGATTGGCGAACTCGAAATTGATCTGGCAGCAAGAAGCGTTTTCCGGGCGGGACAGACCGTTGATTTGACAGCGCGGGAATGGGCACTGCTTGATCAGTTTGTCCGCCGTCCCGGCGCAACCCTGTCCAAACGCCAGCTTGAAGACGCGCTTTATGAATTTGGTGCTGAAATTGAAAGCAACACGGTTGAGGTATATGTCAGCAGGCTGCGCAAAAAGATCGGTGGAACCCTGATCAGGACTTTGCGCGGCGTCGGTTATCGGCTTGAGGGGTAGGATGGCAGGTTTTTTCAGCAGCAGCCTGACTGCGCGGATTGTCGGGCGGGTGACACTTTGTGTCGTGACGCTATGGTTGGTCGCTGCGGGATTAGCAGCAGTAGTCATCGACGAGGAACTTGGCGAAGCCTTCGATAGTGGCTTGCAGGAAACAGCGCGACGTAATCTTCCGCTTGCAGTCGAATTCATCATGAACAGACCGAATGGCAGCGGGATGACCGAATTGCCCGCGTTGCTTGATCACGATCAGGACGACGGCGAAGACGACGGACCTGATGATAGCGGGGAATATCTTCTCTATCAGATGCGAAACGCTCTGGGCGAGGTCCTGTTACAGACGCACGATGCGGGTCAGGTTGCCTTTGCAGCCCCGCTTGAGCCGGGATTTTGGCAGGACGAGATGTTTCGTTACTATACCGAGGCGGCCATTAGCGGCACGTTGTTCTTGCAGGTTGCCGAGCCATTGGCGCATCGGCGGGAGGCAACCTTTGAAAGTGCGGTGGCGGTTCTGTTGCCGGTAATTGTTCTGGTGCCTGCAATCATCGTGGCAATTTGGCTGAGTGTCCGTGCAGGTCTGGGGCCAGTTGCCCGCCTTCATGATGAAATTGATCTGCGCGGCAGTGGTAATCTTGACCCGATTGCGATCAAGCATATTCCGGTTGAGCTTGCCCGGATTGGCGGCGCGGTCAATACGCTTCTGGTGCGCTTGAAATCTGCATTGAATGCTGAACGTTCCTTTGCATCCAACAGCGCACATGAGTTGCGTACCCCGATTGCAAGTGCGTTGGCACAGACACAGCAATTGCTGTCAGAAATGGCACCGGATGACATTCACCGTGAACGGGCAAAAAGGGTCGAACAGTCGCTTGGACGTTTGCGGCGTTTATCGGAAAAACTATTGCAATGGTCGCGTGCAGAGGCTGGGATTGGTAAAAGTGATCAACACCATGATCTTGATGCGATTGTGGATATGGTGGTTGAAGATATCCGGCGCAGCAACCGGTTCGGGGATCGCATTGATGTGATGCGCAACGGGACCTCGCTGGTGGCGGCAATTGACCCGGATGCCTTTGGTATCTGTGTCGGCAATCTTCTTGAAAATGCATTGATGCATGGTGATGCCGATCAGGCTGTCTCTCTGCGCGTCGAAGGTCCGGATACATTGATTGTGGAGAATGCCGGGCGGACTGTACCCGACTATATTCTAGTCCGCCTGACTCATCGGTTTGAACGTCATGGCAAACATCCCGAAAGTTCGGGGCTGGGCTTGTCAATTGTTTCGGCGATCATTGAACAGGCTGGTGGGCAATTGGAACTTATCTCGCCACGCCCGTGCATGACGGACGGATTTATAGCTCGCTTGAAGCTACCTGGAAAAAGAAACGGCCCTGCCGTGGAGTAGCAGGGCCGTCTCAGAGGGAAAGACAAAAAAGACCGCAAGGATCGTGAACCTTCGATCCTGCGCTTCGTCCAATGGCATCAAAGACCTTCGCGGGCGGGATTGATCCCTATTCCCTGTCCGTTGCTTCCATCGAAAGGGTCTGACCCCGATGATGGCTTTCAGCATCGTCTGCCAGAAGGGCAGGGCCTGTATCAAGGCCGAGCGCGGCTCGTTCCGTAAGGGTGAGGCGCTCTAGACCGTCATAGGCCGTCTGACGACGACGCGATTGAACAACGTTCTGGACAGTAATTGGAAAACGGATCACCGTTTTGGTCTCCTGCAAATTGACGTCCCGACGGGCCATCTTTTTGTCACGCGCCTGTAATAGATTAAACATCTCTTAATTTGTATTGCGAAGCTTGCAGGGCTTTCATACCCATCATGCATGTGGTGGTATAGGCGTGACGCCGGTGTAGTTTACCGGTCGTCCGGTTGGCGTGTCCTGCCACGTTTTCTGGCATTCCATCTTGCAAGTGATCGGCGAAAACCCTTAGATAGCTTTGGTCGGATGCTGCCCC
This sequence comes from Thalassospira lucentensis, assembly GCF_001613805.1. Taxonomy (GTDB): domain Bacteria; phylum Pseudomonadota; class Alphaproteobacteria; order Rhodospirillales; family Thalassospiraceae; genus Thalassospira; species Thalassospira lucentensis_A. The sequence goes on along the minus strand of NZ_LPVY01000001.1, from coordinate 46,417 downwards.
ACGCACAGAAACGAGGATTTTGATGACCCTTCCCGGCGATACCCAACTTGCTGCCATGCTTGAACGTGACGGCGTTAACAAGGACGTCACTGCCGTTGTCGATTTGATTGACGGTGTGATTGCCAGTGCCAATGGCGATACGCGAACCGACTGGCTTGATCTGGTCGGTGGCAAGCTTGGCGATGATCTGAAATCGGCCCTGCTGACATTGCGTGATGAACGCAAATCGGAATTTCTGTATGCCAAGGATGGCTATGATGCGGCGGCCCGGATCGAAGCGCTTCGCAAATATCTTGCCGCCAAGGGTGTCGATGGTTTCGTCGTTCCGCGATCAGATGAACATCAGGGCGAATATGTTCCGGCCTGTGCCGAACGTCTGGCGTGGCTGACCGGCTTTACCGGGTCGGCCGGGGCGGCGGTGGTGCTTGCCGACAAGGCCGCCGTGTTTGTCGATGGCCGTTACACCATTCAGGTCCGCCAGCAGGTCAACCGCGACATTTACGAATATCGTCATCTGGTCGATGAACCGGTTGTCGGCTGGATTCATGATAATCTGAAATCGGGCCAGAAGCTGGCCTATGACCCGCACCTGCATACTGTTCAGCAGGCCGAACATCTGCGCGGTGCGTGCGAGGGTGTTGGTGCCGAACTGGTCGCAATCGAGCCCAATCCGATTGATGTTCTCTGGCATAAACAGCCCGCCATGCCGGTTGCGCCCGTGCGCCCACATCTTTTGGAACATGCCGGTAAATCAAATGCGGAAAAACGCAAACAGATTGCCGAAATGCTTGAAAAACTGGAATGCGACAGTGCGGTGATTTCGGCCCCTGACAGCATCGCATGGCTTCTGAATATCCGGGGGGGCGATGTGCCCCATATTCCGCTGCCGCTGGGATATGCCATCATCAATGGTGATGCATCGGTTGATCTGTTTATGGATGAACGCAAATTTCCGGCTGAAACCGTCAAATGGCTTGAAAATGATGCGACCATCCGCCAACCCGGCGAACTGGAAGAAGCCCTTGGTGCGTTGGGTAATCAGTCGGTCCGTCTGGACGAGGCAACCGCATCCGACTGGCTGCGCATGAAGCTTTCCGATGCCGGTGCGACGATGCGGATCGGCCGTGACCCGGTGGCGTTGCCCAAGGCCTGCAAGAACGAGGTCGAACTTGAAGGATCGCGCAAGGCACATAAGCGCGACGGCGAAAAGATCATTCGTTATTTTGCGTGGCTTGAAGAAGCTGCAGCCGATGGCAGTATTGATGAACGTATGGCTGCGGACAAACTTCTCGCACTTCGTGCCGAAGACCCCATGTTTCGCGATACGAGTTTTGAAACCATCCCGGGCAGCGGTCCGAATGGCGCGCTTTGCCACTATCGCAATACCCCCGAAACCAATCGGAAATTGTCACCGGGCGAAATTTTCCTGATCGATAGTGGCGGGCAGTATCTGGACGGGACCACCGATATCACCCGTACAACCGTGATCGGGCAACCGACCCAGGAACATCGGGATCGTTTCACCCGTGTGCTGAAGGGGCATATCGCACTTGCGCGCGCGATTTTCCCGGTCGGCACCACCGGGCAGCAGCTTGATACCCTTGCCCGTGCGCCGCTTTGGGAAGCCGGGCTTGATTTCGACCATGGCACCGGGCATGGCGTTGGCAGTTACCTTGGCGTTCACGAAGGTCCGCAGCGGATTTCCAAGGCCCCGAACAAGATCGCGCTTAAACCGGGCATGATCCTGTCTAACGAGCCGGGTTTCTACAAGGAAGGCGAATATGGCATCCGGATTGAAAACCTGATTGCGGTTGTTGAAGTCGATGGTCCGGTCGGGGCGGATCGCCCGATGCTGGGCTTTGAAACGCTGACCTTCTCGCCGATTGAACGCAAACTGATTGATCCGGAACTGATGACCAAGGATGAATTGCAGTGGCTGAACGATTACCACGCACAGGTCTATGCCATGTATACCGACGATCTTGACGAAGATCTTCTTGAATGGCTGCAAAAGGCAACGGCACCAATCAAGAAACGCGTGGCGTAAGTTCGGTCTTCAGGCAAGGCGCAATGCAAAACCGTCCCGACATATCGGGGCGGTTTTTTCATGTTAACACGCCTGACAGCGCGGTCTTTTTGCCTTATGAATAAAACATTGGATCGATTCAATTGCGGGCATGACCCCAAAAGAAAATAAGCAGGAGGAATAAATGGCGTCAGTGGAAGAAGGCTGGAATGCCAATCCCGCACGTTACGACAATGCAACCTATAACCGGTCGGGCAAAAGCGGCCTGATGCTGCCGCAGATCACGCTGGGCCTTTGGCAGAATTTTGGCGGTGTTGACGTTTTTGAGACGCAGCGTGCCATGATTCGGCGCGCCTTTGATCGCGGTGTCATCCACTTCGATCTTGCCAACAACTATGGTCCGCCCCCCGGATCGGCCGAGGAAAACTTTGGCAAGGTGCTGGCAAAGGACCTTAAATCCCATCGCGACGAACTGGTGATTTCGACCAAGGCGGGTTACCGCATGTGGCCGGGGCCGTATGGCGAATGGGGTTCGCGTAAATATCTGATTTCAAGTCTGGATCAAAGCCTGTCGCGGATGGGGCTTGATTATGTTGATATCTTTTATTCGCACCGTGTTGATCCGAATACGCCGCTTGCCGAAACCATGGGGGCACTGGATCAGATCGTGCGTTCGGGCAAGGCGCTTTATGTCGGCATTTCGTCCTATTCCGCCGAAATGACCCGCAAGGCGCAGGCGATCCTGTCCGATCTGGGCACGCCCTGCGTCATTCACCAGCCATCCTATTCGATGCTGAACCGCTGGGTCGAAACCGAAGGGCTGCTTGATACTCTGTCCGAGCTTGGCATTGGCTGCATTGCGTTTTCGCCGCTTGCGCAGGGGCTTCTGACCAACAAATACCTCAACGGTGTGCCGGAAAATTCCCGTGCCGCCCTTGAAGGGTCGTTCCAGTCCGGCATGTTGTCCGAAGACAACCTGAACCGTGTGCGCGCCCTGAACGAAATCGCCAAACGCCGTGGTCAGACACTGGCACAGATGGCGATTGCATGGGTTCTGCGTCGCCCGGAAATCACATCAGCCCTGATTGGGGCGCGTCATGTCGAACAGCTTGATAACAGCCTCGATGCCCTGAAAAATCTTCAATTCAGTGCCGAAGAACTGGCTGAAATCGACAAATACGCGACCGATGGTGGCCTGAACCTGTGGCAGAAATCATCTGATTCCGAAGCCCCGGTCTGATCGCTTCAAAGCCCTTACAGCAAACCCCGGTACGTTTGTCGTGCCGGGGTTTTGTTTTTCAGTTATCAGCCATCGGCATGGTGCCCGCCAGATCGCGCAATGTATCAAGCACGGCCTTGGCCCCGGTACTGAGCGGGCGGTCCTGAAGCCAGGACAGCATCACCTTGCGCGACAATTGCGGATTGACGATCCGCCGTGCCTTGAGCCGCCCGGTCGATAGTTCCATCACCAATGAGCTTCGCGGCAAAACCGTATGCCCGAGATCACGATGGACCAGATCGACCAGAACCCGTAATGCGTCCGCTTCGACCACCGGGGTCAGGGGGCGACCGGCACGAAATGCGGCTTCCTGCATCTTGGCGCGCAGACCGTGTTTCGGGGTTGGCATGATCAATGGCAATGCCAGAACATCTTCATAGGCAATTTCGGTTTCGCCTTCGCCGACGCGCGACGGATGGGATATCAGAAACAGGTCTTCGCGCCATAATGGTTCGGCATGCAGGCTGCGCGATATCATGCCATCATGCAGGATGCCGATATCAAGACGCCCTGATAGCAATCCTTCTTGCACATCACCTGTCAGATCCTCGGCAATCGAGATGTTCAGATCGGGATAGCGTTCGCGCAATGCTTCGACCAGCGCACCGGTAATGACGATCCCGGCACTGGGCGGCACCCCGACATGAACATGGCCGGTCACCTTGCTGCGTCGGGCTGACAGGTCGGCTTCGAGGCGCGCCAGATCACCCAGAATAACCCGTGCCCGTTCGGCCAGCATCTGACCGGCTTCGGTCAGTTTGACCCCGCGCCCGGTCCGCTCCAGCAGGCGGGTATCAAGTGCTTCTTCCAGAAGGTTAAGCTGCCGGCTAAGAGCTGGCTGCGACAGGTTCAGCCGGTCGGCCGCGCGCGACAGGCTGCCAAGTTCGGCAATGTGAACAAAGCTTCGAAGCTGTTTGATGTCCATTTATCTGCAATCCAAAAGGAATATGAACCGGCGGATGTTTTGTTAGATATAGCAAATCCTGATATCTGATAACATTTAATTCGAATTGAATAATGGCTATGCGCGGCAGATAGTTAAGGTCGAGAGAGACCGGAGACAATAATGACAAAACCATCCGCGCCAGCAGATGCCAAATCCGTGGCAAAGCCATCGGGTTCGGCCCTGACCCTTGTATTGCTGTCGACTGTGGCATTCGCAATGAAGGGGCTGTTGGCGAAATACGTTTATGCCACCGGCATGACGGTGGATGGTTTGCTGCTGTTGCGTTTTCTGATCGCGATGCCGTTTTTCTGGATCGGTGTTTATCTGTTTGGCAAACACCGGCCGGGCGAACGTACGATGAAGCCGGTCGATATTCTCTGGGGCGCGCTTTATGGCGGGCTGTTCTTTGCCGCTGCCCTGTTTGATTTTACCGCCGTGTCGGTGATTGATGTCACCGTTTCGCGGATCGTGCTTTTCACATTCCCGGCCATCGTCCTGATCCTTGAATGCCTGCATAAGTGGCGGCTTCCTCCCTTGCGCCAGTTTGTCTGCTTTGCGGTTACTTATGTCGGGTTGGTACTTGTTCTCGCCCCCAACGGGATCGGTGCCGTTTCAGATCAGCTTTGGCTGGGGGCGTCGCTCGCGTTTGCATCCGCCCTGACTTACGCCTGTTACCTTTATTTCGGGCAGCGGATGATTTCGGTCATTGGGTCGATGCATTTTGCGGCTCTGGTCAATACCATGGCCGGTATATCGATGATCCTCTATGAGCTGGTTGTGACCAAGCCGTTGAACCTGAATGTTGACGGGGTTTTGTGGACGGCGGGCATTTCGATCTTTTGCACCGTGATCCCGTTCTTCCTGCTTTATGAAGGCATCCGGCGGATCGGGGCGACACAGGCTGCACTGATTTCGCTTTCGGGGCCTGCCATGACATTCTTTGCCGCGTGGTTGTTGCTGGGCGAGGTGCTGACGGCACCGCAGGCGCTTGGCTTTGCTGTGGTTATTGTCGGCGTCGCGTCGATCAAGAATGGCGTCACACTGGCTGGTCTTGGCCGGTTGCTGGCCCGGCCGTTCTTTTCGGCAACCGGTCGTGGTTCGGATGACGTCAACGCGGCAGATACCGACCGCGGCCCGGCAGCGGATGCACCGGGCAAAGGCGCCTGATCACGGCCCTTATTCGTCGCGTTGCCAGCGGCGGACTTCGGTTTGATGTTCCGGTAACCGTTCCCCGCGCCGCCACAGCAATGGGTCGATAAACTGCCCGGCCCATGCCCCGGCACGGCTTTGCCGCGCACTGTTTTCAACCGCACCATAAGACGGCATTTCATCGGTCCGTGCCACGGCCATGCCTCGCGTAATCAGGCCCTGACCGATATCCTGACCATTGGTATTGCGACAGATCGCCATATTGCGGTGATAGCGGTTCTTGCCCTGCACCTTACACGTGATCGGCCCGGCGGCGATCAGATTGGTGATGACCTGCCAGGCATCCGCGCCACAAGCGGTGGTTTGGCCATTCACGATGCATCGCTGAAACCGCTCAAGCGCGTCCGCCCCCCAAAGATCAACGCGTTTGAAACCAAACTCCAGCGTGTCGCCATCAACGGCGCGCGCCTTGCCGACCAGTTCGTCAAAATCGGGGTTGGCATGGACAGGGGCATGTAACGTTGCCCAAATCGCAACGCTCAGACAGGCTGCACGGACGAAAGGTGCGGCAGTCATATGGGCCCCTGAAATCAGTAAAGGTCGCTATATCGGATTTCGTCAAGCTGGGCGAAAACGATCTTCCATGTCTCGTCCTGTTTGAGCAGGGCAAAGGCATAATCGCAATCAAAGATCAGGTTGTTTTCCGAGTTGCCGAACCGGAAGGACACAATGGCGCGCGATCCGCCGGGCAGGGCGGAATGCTGTTCTATCAGCATCGATTTCGCCATCGCCAGATCGGCATTTTTCAATTCATCAAAAAATGACTGATTGTATTTATGCAGATCCTCGACCGAGCCGATGGCGTGCACCCCCATCAGGTCATTGATCAGGCACGGGAAGTGATAGAACGCATCAAGGGCGTCTGCTTCGAATTTAAGATGTGCATCGGCATAGCGGCGAAAAAAGCTGCCAAGGTCTTCCATAGGATACGTTTTCCTTCCGCTTTGCCCGCGCTGATCAATCGGCGATCAGATCAAGCCATCCTTGTTCATCCAAAACAGTAACACCTAATTCTTCTGCTTTCTTTAATTTGGATCCCGCACCCGGTCCTGCAACCAGAAAATCTGTTTTCGCCGAAACGGAACCGGCAACTTTGGCGCCAAGGCTTTCGGCCTTGACCTTGGCCTCGTTGCGCGAAAACAGTTCCAGCTTGCCGGTAAAGACAACCGTTTTGCCGCTAACGGGGCTGTCTGTAACCTGCGGGGCTTCGACATTTTCGATGGTCAGAACGGCCTGAAGGTCATCAAGAACATCTCGGTTATGTTCTTCGGCCATGAATTCAATCAGGTCATGGGCCACACTGGGGCCGATCTGGTCGATATTGATCAGGTCGCGCAACGCATCACTATCGGGCGTTCCGGCATCATTCATTGCCGTGCGCCATTCCGTGATCGATCCGTAATGCCGGGCCAGAAGCTTTGCGGTAGCCTGTCCTATCTGGCGGATGCCAAGTGCGTAGATAAACCGGTCCAGCGGCACCGTGCGCCGTTCATTGATGCTGGCAAACAGTTTTTCGGCCGATTTATCGCCCCAGCCTTCAAGCTTGCGAAGGGCATCACCGTGCTTTTCCTCGATCCGGAAAATATCGGCCGGTGACCGGACCCAGCCAAGGTCAAAGAACGCCTCGATATGTTTGCCACCCATGCCTTCGATGTCGAACGCATTACGCGATACAAAATGCTTAAGACGTTCGACCGCCTGCGCAGGGCAGATCAGCCCGCCGCTGCATCGCGTGACGGCTTCGCCTTCTTCGCGGATGGCGTGGCTGCCGCATTTAGGGCAGGTTTCCGGGAAGTGATAGGGCACGGCATCATCGGGGCGTTCATCGACAATAACCTCGACCACCTGCGGGATGACATCACCAGCACGCTGGATAACAACAAGGTCATTGACCTGTACACCCAGCCGTTCGATTTCATCGCGGTTATGAAGGGTCGCGTTGGACACCACAACACCGCCCACCGTCACGGGTTCAAGTCGCGCAACCGGGGTCAGTGCGCCGGTACGCCCAACCTGGATATCAATCGCCTTGACACGGGTGCGGGCCTGTTCCGCCGGGAATTTATGGGCAATCGCCCAGCGCGGTGACCGGCTGACAAAGCCAAGCCGCAACTGCAATTCGAAATCGTTGACCTTATAGACAATGCCGTCAATATCGTAATCAAGTTCGGCGCGCTGATTGCCGAGTTCCTCGTAGAAGGCCATGATCTCGTCAGTATTGTGCAAAAGCGTTGTGTGGGGGTTGGTCACAAAGCCCCAGCCTTTGATCTTGCTGATGAAATCCCAATGCGTCTGGGCAAGGCTTTCAGAAAGTTCCCCAAAGCTATAGGCAAAGAAACGAAGCGGACGTTTGGCGCTGATGGTCGGGTCAAGCTGGCGAAGTGACCCGGCGGCGGCATTACGCGGATTGGCAAATGTTTTGCCACCGGTTTGTGCCTGCGTTTCATTCAGCTTCTGGAAGGCCGAACGCGCCATATAAACCTCGCCACGGATTTCAACGACATCGGCCGGCGCATCTTCGGGCAGGGTTTTGGGGATATCGGTAATATGGGCGACATTGGCGGTGACGTCTTCGCCCTCTGTCCCGTCGCCACGCGTTGCCGCACTGACCAGTTCACGGTTTTCATAACGCAGCGACAGTGACAGACCATCGATCTTGGGTTCACCAACGATTTCGACCGGACTATGTGCTGTCAGGTTCAGGAACCGGCGAATACGGGCCAGGAAATCAACAATGTCCTCGCGCGAAAATGCGTTGGCAAGCGATAGCATCGGGCGGGCATGCTTGATTTTGGCAAAACCATCGGCCGGGGCGGCACCAACTTCTTGCGTCGGACTGTTTTTTTTGAGCGTCGGATAGCGCGCCTCAAGTTCGATCAGGCGATTGAACAGTGCATCATATTCCGCATCGGGAACCAGCGGTTCGTCATTGATATAATACGCCTCGTTAAAGCCGCGAATACGGTCGGAAATTTCGGCATGCTGCAGGCCTGCCTCGGTCCGGGTTTCGGGCATATCGGGGACAATGGACGAGGTTGACCCTTGTTCGGCGCTCATATTTCTTTTTATCCGTATTTAAGGGGCTGGAACGGGCAGGGGGATGAACCCGTGCAAACGTTCTAGCGGGGTTGGTCTAACAGGCTGTCGGCCGCAGCACGGGCTTCGGCGGTGATCGAATGACCGGCCAGCATCCGCGCGATTTCCTCGCGCCGGGCACCATCGACCAGCTCGTTCACACGGGTCACCATGCTGCCGTCATTTTCGCTTTTGGCAATATTGAAATGGGTGCGTCCACGCGCGGCGACCTGCGGGCTGTGCGTGATGACAAGGATCTGGCGTTCCTCGGCCAGCAAATGCAGGCGTTCGCCAATGGCGGCCGCCGTCGCCCCGCCAACACCGCTGTCGACTTCGTCAAACACAAGGCTCGGCACCGCGGAAACGCGTGCCAGAACCACCTTGAGTGCCAGCAGGAAGCGGGAAAGCTCGCCCCCGGATGCGATCTTGTTTAACGGTCCGGCCGGACTGCCGGGGTTGGTGGCGACCATGAACTGAATGCGGTCGATCCCGTCGATGCCCCATTCGTTTTCTTCCAGTTCGGCAATGTCGGTGACAAAGCGCGCCTTTTCCATACGAAGCGGCGGCAGTTCGGCATTGATCGCGGTATCAAGCGTTTCGGCGGTGCCTTTGCGCGCACCATGAAGCTTTTGCGCGGCATCAATAAAGGCCGCGCGGTGTTCGGCAACCGCAGCCGTCAGGCGCGACAGTTCCTTTTCACCGAATTCAAGCTGATCGATCTGGCTGCGGTATTCCTTCATCAGGCCATTCAGCCCATCGACCGGCACATTGTATTTTCGGGCCGCCGCGCGCAGCGCAAAAAGCCGTTCCTCGACATTTTCCTGCTGTCCGGTGTCGACATTCAGATCGGCAAGGGTAACCGATATCGCACGCGATGCTTCTTCAAGCTCGATCGCGGCCCGGTCCAGTGCCTCGATAATCGGTTCGAACCGGCCTTCGGCCTTTTGCAATTCGCGTTCAAGATGGCGCTGCGCACTGCGAAGCGCACTTTCAGCACCTTTGCCCCGCGAAAGTTCGCTTTCGGCATCGTTAAGGGCCGCGACAAGCTTTTCCCCATGCATCAGGAACTGGCGTTCTTCGGCAAGGCGTTCCTCCTCGCCTTCCTCGGGGCCAAGCTTTTCAAGCTCGTCAACCGCATGGCGCAGCCATTCTTCTTCTTCGCGCGCCTTGTTGATCCGGTTGGTGGCCGCGGTCAGTTCCTTTTGCGTATCGCGCCATGCACGCCATTGATCCCGAACCGCAAGGGCAAGACTACCGAGATTTCCGTGGGCATCAAGGGTCGCACGATGGGTTGTCGGGTCCAGCAAACCGTGCTGGTCAAACTGGCCCTGAATTTCGACGCAGTAATTGCCGACATCGCGCAAAAGCCCGACCGAAACCGACTGATCATTGACATAGGCGCGTGACCGCCCGTCCGAGGTGACAACACGACGCACCACGAGTTCGTCGTCTTCAACCTCGATATCCTGTTCGGCCAGAAGCCCGTAAACCGGATGACCGGCGGGCAGGGTGAAGGTTGCGGTGACGCTGCATTTATCCGTGCCATGGCGGACAAGGCCGCTATCGGCGCGCGCGCCCAATGCCAGACCCAATGAATCAAGAAGGATCGATTTCCCCGCACCGGTTTCCCCGGTAAGCACACTAAGCCCGTCGCGGAAATCAAGGTCCAGCTTGTCGATCAGAACAACATTTCGGATGCTAAGCCGTCGAAGCATTGCGGGATACTGACATTGTTAAAACAGGTGCGATGGTGCCCGTCAGGCGACGTCGCGACAAGCAGAGTGCCCAATCGCAGCGCGCCTTGCAAGCTTTGGCAGAGCGCAAAATTCACCACATCCCTATGTTCCGCAGGAAAGAGCGAAAAATGTTGAAAAACAACTGACAAGAAATCGGTGTTCTTGGTGTGTTCTCGTGCGAAAAACAGTTCGACGCGACGAGAATCAGAACCAGTCACCAAGTGCGGTAGTGGTCGAATGCCACCAGCTTTCGCTTTCGCGCGTGTTCAGGCCATCACCCACCAGAAGATCGTAAGAATCCTCATACCACGGGCTGCCGGGGAAGTTGTGGCCCAGTACCGAGGCGGTACGTTTGGCTTCGCCATCAAGACCAAGTGCCAGATAGCTTTCGGTCAGGCGGGCCAGTGCCTCGGGCACGTGGGTGGTGGTCTGGTATTTATCGAGAACCGATTTGAACCGGTTGATTGCCGCCAGATATTCGCCGCGATCCTGATAATAGCGGCCAACACTCATTTCCTTGCCGGCAAGGTGGTCAACCGTCAGGTCCTTTTTCAGTTTCGCATCGCGTGCATACTGGCTGTCGGGGAAACGGCGGATCACGTCATCAAGCGAATCCATCGCATGCTGGGTCATCTGCTGATCGCGGCCAACGTCGGAAATCTGTTCGTAATAGGACAGTGCCTTGAGGTAATAGGCGTAGGGCACATCCGGGTTGGCCGGGTGCAGCGATATGAAGCGATCGATCGCGGTGATCGCATCGTCATATTTGTTGTCCTGGTAATAGGCATAGGCCGACATCAGGGTCGCCTTGGTTGCCCAGACCGAATAGGGGTGCTGACGTTCGACTTCGTCAAATGCCTCGGCGGCTTTCTGGTATTCCTTGGCATCCAGAAGGTCCTGTGCGCCGTTGTAAAGCTCGGAAACCGGGCGTTCGACATATTCCGGTTTGTCGTCGCTGGAGCAGGCCGCAAGAAGCAGGGCCAGACCACAAGCAGCAATAACATTCTTGGCGGAAGCCTTACGAAGCACTGTGACGTTTCCTTAAGCTTTGTGACGCATTCAGGTGGAAATTCGCCGGACTATATCATGCCGGTATGGGCATAGGGCAAGTAGTTGTGTGCCCTTTGCCGGTACTTTTCTGGTGCCCTGACGAAATTGCAATTGGCACCGTGCAAACTGTGGTTGTGAAACACAATAAAAAAAGCGGCCCCGAAGGACCGCCTTTATAGATAAGACCTGTTCAAAGGATCGGCTCAAGCCGTTGCAAGAACGGGCGTTTCAACCGCATGAAGGGCAGATTTGCGCATCGGTGCAACACGCCATGCGCTTGCATCGGCAAACAGCGCCTTCAAAAGCAGGTTGTTGACATGGTGGCCGGACTTGTACGCCGTGACCTTGCCCTGCAATTGCTTGCCGGCGGTGTAAAGATCGCCAAGGGCATCAAGAATCTTGTGGCGGACGAACTCGTCATCATAACGAAGACCTTCCTCGTTCATGACTTCGTCACCCGAAAGCACGACCGCATTGTCAAGCGAACCGCCGCGTGCCAGGCCCATCGACCGCATGGCTTCGACTTCGTGAAGGAAGCCAAAAGTACGGGCGCGTGCAATATTGGCAACAAACACGCCATCATCGAATTTCACCGACATGCGCTGGTTGTTGATTGCCTTGCTGGCGAAGTCGATTTCGAAATCAACTTCAAAGCCATGACCCGGTTCGATCCGTGCGGTGCAGCCCTTATATTCGACTTCCACCGGTTTCAGGACCTCGATCACCTGACGCGGTGCGTCCTGTTCCTCGATCCCGACACAATCGATCAGGAAGTTGAACGGTGCGGAACTGCCATCCATGACCGGCACTTCGTCGGCATCGATATCGATCAGAACGTTATCGATGCGGCTACCGGCAAGGGCCGCCATCAGATGTTCAATCGTGCCGATCTTGATCCCGGCATCGCGGTCGCCAAGGCAGGTGCAAAGCTGCGTGTCGATCACGCCATCGTAACGTGCCGGAAACAGTGGCTGGCCATCCAGATCCACGCGGCGGAATACGATACCGTGATTTTCAGGTGCAGGGTGCAGGGTAATGCGGATTTTATGACCTGAATGCAGCCCGACACCGGCACAGCCGATCGATGCTTTAAGGGTGCGCTGGCGTACGATATCCTGATCGGATATGTCCGAAGACGTAAAAGCCGCGCTGAGGTCTGTAATCTTATTCACGGGAACCCCCAGAAGAGTCAGGTCAGTGAGTTATTCATCAAATGCGCTATGTCTGGCGCATCGGGGTGTTAACCCCATTTCTTAGTGTCCGACCCTACAGATACTGTGACAAGAGGACAAATCACTCTTTGTTACGCTTTGTAAGCGACTTAACATATTGAAAAATATAAAATTAATTTCGAAAAACCGGAAAAATACAATTTCGGATTACAATGTTCCGAGGGTTTCACTTGCAGGTTCCGCATTTAAAAAAAGGGGAAGGCCAAAGCCTTCCCCTTTTTCGCGCGGAGAATGTCGTCAGTTGGCCTGACGACGCAGGAAGGCAGGGATTTCCAGAAGGTCGTCAGACGCATTCGACGTCTTGACGCGGGAAGCTGGATCCGCCTTCAAGGAGTGGTTTGCGGTCTCGCCAAGCGACATTTCGGTCTGACGTGGTGCCGGAGCCTGCGGCTGCGGATGTGCCTGACGCGGTGCTGCGTGGTGAGACTGTTCCCCATGATCGTCGTGTCCACCCTTGTTTTTGCCAAACAGGGTCCGCAGGCCAAAGCGCGGCGGGGTTGCGTTCTGGGCATCTGCTGCTTCGAACACATCCGGGCTGTGGTTTTGTTCTGCATCGCTCGGACGGGCCGGACGCGGCGGAATAAAGGCCATGTCACCGTTTTCTTTCGGCTTTTCGGCCGGGGTGAAATGCTGTGCCGGACGCGAAACCGGCTTCGGCTTCAGAACAGTCTGGCCCAGTTCGATTGAACCGGTATCGGACGCCGGCTGATTGCTCAGTTCCGGCTGCTGTGCGCTGCCGGTTGCGGCAAAACGTTCGGCCGGAATTTCGTCAATCGATGCACCGCCCTGATAACCGTCATGTGCGCTGGTAACGGCGGCTTCCGGGGCGCTGGCGACGGCTGCGGCCGCACCGTGCTGGCCAAAGGACGGGGTTGCCGGTTTTGCTGCCTGCTCGACCGGTTTGACCGGGGCGACCGAAACAGTGGTCGGCTGCGGGCGACGGACTTCCTCGGCATCAATGCCCGTGGCAACCACGGAAACGCGAAGCGCGCCTTCGATGGTCGGATCGAAAGTCGAACCAAAGATGATGTTGGCTTCCGAAGCAACTTCCTCGCGAATACGGTTCGCGGCTTCGTCGACTTCGTAAAGGGCCATATCCATACCGCCGGTGATGTTGATGAGGACCGCACGTGCGCCCTTCATCGAAGCATCTTCCAGAAGCGGATTTGCAATGGCAGCCTCGGCAGCCTCAAGGGCACGTTTCTCGCCGGTGGCTTCGCCAGTACCCATCATGGCTTTGCCCATTTCGCTCATGACAGTGCGAATGTCGGCAAAGTCAAGGTTCACAAGGCCCGGAACCATCATAAGGTCGGTAATCGAACGCACGCCATTGCGCAGAACGTCATCCGCCATCTGGAAGGCATCTGCGAATGTGGTTTTTTCATTCGCGACCCGGAACAGATTCTGGTTCGGAATGATGATCAGCGTATCAACATATTGCTGAAGCTGCTCGATCCCCTGTTCGGCGGTGCGCATGCGGCGCGTGCCTTCGAAATGGAACGGTTTGGTAACGACACCAACCGTCAGAATGCCTGCTTCCTTGGCAGCACGCGCAATGACCGGGGCCGCACCGGTACCGGTACCGCCGCCCATGCCCGCGGTGATGAACACCATGTGGCTGCCTTCAAGCTGGGCCTGAATGTCTTCGATGGATTCTTCTGCGGCTGCACTGCCCGCATCGGGACGTGCACCGGCACCCAGGCCTTGGGTGATTTTACGGCCAAGCTGCATTTTGCGTGCGGCTTTGCTCTGGCTCAGGGCCTGTGAGTCCGTGTTGGCAACAACAAAATCACAACCTTCAAGTTCGGATGCGATCATGTTGTTAACAGCATTGCCACCGGCGCCACCGACGCCAATAACCGTAATCTTCGGTTTCAGGTTTTCTTCCGTTTCAGGAACGGAAAAATTGATCGTGCTCATTGTTTGCTCTTCCTCTCCGCGCTTTAGAGCTCAAGATCGGCGCAGCCTTCCCTTTGCCACGCTACGTCTCAGGTGTCCCCCGGACATTAGACCTTGGCATTCGTTTTAGCGGGCAAAGAGTTATTGCCGTGTTAATAACAATGGAAGATTTCGAAAAATTATCGCGTTTTTTGCGTTAAATAATTTTCGTGTCGCGCAAAAGGCGCATCGCGAACCGTCCGGTTTCGGATAACGGCCGCGAAAATATCCCGGTTTCAGAAGTTTTCCTTGAACCACGCGCCAAGCCGGCCCCAGCGCCCGCCCGACTGGCGGATCTGGTTCATGGCTTCGCTCAGCGGGTCGTTCTGCTGCTGCAGGGCGCGCAACAACAAACCTGCACAGGCCGAAAATGCCGGCCCCGCAGTGGCTTCGGCAAGGCCCGATACACCGTGTGGGGTGGCAATGGTTGCGGGACGTTCAAACATCTGGCTTGCCAGATCGGCAATCGCGTTAAGCTGGCTGGCGCCGCCCGTCAGAACGATGGAACGGCCACCGATCTGCGACAGGCCATGTTCGTCAAGCTGATCACGGATCAACTCAAACGTTTCTTCGAGCCTAGGCTTGATGATGTTGATCAGCATCGAGCGCGGTACATGATTGACGTTGTTTTCGTCTTCGTCGCCGATCACGGGCACCGCCAGGATTTCCTGATCATCAGATGGCGATGTCAGCGCGCTGCCATGCAGTGTTTTCATGCGTTCGGCATGATTAAGCGATGTATTCAAACCATAGGCGATATCGCGTGTCACATGCGCCCCGCCAACCGGCACCGTCGCGGTATAGATCACCTGACCACCGTGGAAGACGGCAACGCTTGTGGTGCCAGCCCCCATATCAATGACAGTCGCGCCAAGGTCGCGTTGATCGGCAGTCAAAGCCGACAGGCCCGATGCCAGCGGGGTGACCACCGTTTCCTCGATCCCGAGATGGCAGCGCCCCAGAAGGGTTTCCAGATTGCGAAGCGGGGCGGTCTGGGTGCGGACAAAATGCAGATCAAGCCCGACCACGGACCCGTACATGCCACGCGGATCGCGAAGCCCCGTCGCGGCATCCACCCGGAAGCCCAGCGGTACGGTATGGATCAGCTCGTCGCCTGCCTGGCGCAGGACGGCTTCTTTCTGATCGTTCAGTTTGCGGATTTCAAGATTGCCGATCGGGCGTGAGCCCAGCGGTAATTCGACCGTGTGGGTTTCGGATTCAGGGCTGCCGCCCGACAGATTGACGATGACGGAATCAATCGTGTGGCCTGCCATTTTCTCGGCCGCATTCACCGCCGCAAGGACAACTTCCTGTGCAGCATCAAGATTGGCAATTGATCCGCTTTGCAGCCCCTTGGACATGTTATGTCCGATGCCGATGACTTTCGGGGCTTCGCCCTTTTCACGTCGGGCAATAAAGCAACAGACCTTGGACGTGCCGATGTCCAAGGCCGCGATCAAGCCTGATCTGGTTTTGCTGCGTGCCAATTGAATGCTCTGAACTTTTTAATAAATTGATCTGTCTTTTCCTGACGGACCTTACGCCGGTTTTCGCCCATAAGCTGTTGCAAATTGGTTAAGGCAGGGTGGAGTCTTCTGCATTCTTGTTTTTGGCAGCCTATCGGGGGCTGTTTTGCGATGCAAAAACATGCGCCGATCAACCACAGGTTTTCTGCCTGCTGACGGCTTTGCTGTACTGCAACGTTACAGGAGCCGCTTGACTCCCAACTGTAACGTTGCAGTAATCAACTGCCGAATTAAAAAACCAACAGGGAGGAAACAGCATGTTTCTTGGCAAAATGACACGTGCCGGGATCGGTATGATCGCGGCACTCGGGCTTTCGACCAGCATCGCATCGGCGCAGGAAAGTGTGGAAGTCCTGCATTGGTGGACGTCGGGCGGCGAGGCAAAGGCGCTTCAGGTTCTTAAAAAGGACCTCGAAGATCAGGGTGTTTCATGGAATGACATGCCCGTCGCTGGCGGTGGCGGCGAGCAGGCGATGACCGTCCTGCGTGCCCGTGTCACATCGGGGAACGCCCCGACCGCCGTGCAGATGCTGGGCTTTGATATCAAGGACTGGGCGGGCGAAGGTGTTCTGGCCAATCTTGATGAACTGGCCGCCGAGGAAGGCTGGGAAGATGTTGTTCCCGAGGCCCTTAAAGGGTTTTCGAAATATGACGGTCACTGGATCGCAGCCCCGGTCAACGTCCATTCAACCAACTGGGTCTGGGCCAACAAGGCGATTTTTGATGAGCTTGGCCTGAAGCAACCGACCAACTGGGATGAACTGATCGCAGCACTCGATAAAATCAAGGAAGCCGGTTACACCGCGGTCGCGCATGGCGGGCAGGCATGGCAGGATGCCACCATCTTTGATGCGGTTGTCATGGCAACCGGGGGGCCGGATTTCTATCAGGCATCCATGATCGATACCGATCCGGATGCACTGGGTTCGGATACGATGAAAACCGTGTTTGACCGGATGGCGAAACTGCGGACCTATGTCGATGACAATTTCTCGGGCCGCGACTGGAACCTTGCGACCGCGATGGTGATCAACAAGGAAGCCGGTGTGCAGTTCATGGGTGACTGGGCCAAGGGCGAGTTTCTTAATGCGGGCAAAGTTCCTGATACCGATTTCCTGTGTTTCCGTTTCCCCGGGACCCAGGATGCGGTGACGTTCAACTCCGACCAGTTCGTCATGTTTCAGGTTGGCGAGGATCGCCGGGATGCGCAGTTGAAACTGGCTTCTGCCGTGATGTCGCCAAGCTTCCAGTCGGCATTTAACGTGGTTAAGGGTTCCGTCCCGGCCCGCACCGATGTGCCCAATGACGATTTTGATGCGTGTGGCAAAAAAGGCATGGCCGAGCTGGCAGCCGCCAATGAAAAAGGCACGCTGTTCGGGTCGATGGCGCATGGCCATTCGGTTCCGGCCGGGGTCAAAAACGCGATGTATGACGTGATTACCGCGCATTTTAACGGCGAATATGACAGTGCAACCGCTGTCGAGGAGCTGGTTAACGCGGTTGAGTCCGCCCAATAAGACCGGAATGAAACCGGCGGCCGGATAACATTCCGGCCGTCGGATAAAGTGCGGAGAATCACCCATGCAACCATCCTTGCCCGGCAAGGCACAGGCAACCCTGCGGGAGGTTCTGCCCCGTCTGGTGCTGAGCCCCAGCCTGTTTCTGATCCTTTTATTCGTTTACGGATTTATTGCTTACACCGGTTATCTGTCGCTGACCGACAGCCGGATGCTGCCGTCCTATGAACTGGAAGGGCTTGGCAATTATGCCAATCTGTGGGGGCAGCGGAACTGGCTGATTGCCCTGCAAAACCTTGCGATTTTCGGCATTCTTTATATCGCGATCTGTACGGTTCTGGGATTGCTTCTGGCGATCCTGCTGGATCAGAAAATTCGCGGCGAAGGCATTTTGCGTCCGATCTATCTGTATCCGATGGCACTGTCCTTCATCGTCACCGGCACGGCATGGAAATGGTTTCTTGATCCGGGGCTTGGTCTTGAAAACACCATGCATCTCTGGGGATGGGAAAGCTTTACCTTCAACTGGATCAAGGATCGCGACATGGCGATCTATACCGTGGTGATTGCCGCAGTCTGGCAATCGTCGGGCTTTGTCATGGCGATGTTTCTGGCGGGTTTGCGCGGGATCGACAGTGAAATCCTCAAAGCCGCCCAGATGGATGGTGCGAGCCGCTGGAGCCTTTATACCCGTATCGTCATTCCGCAATTGCGCCCGGTGTTCCTGTCGGCCTTTGTGGTTCTGGCCCATCTGGCGATCAAGGCCTATGACCTTGTCATTGCACTGACCAATGGCGGGCCGGGGCGGGCAACCGAACTGCCCGCGACGTTTATGTATTCCTATACCTTCACGCGAAACCAGATGGGGGTTGGCGCATCGTCGGCGGTGATCATGCTGGCGATGATTGCCTCGATCATTGTGCCCTATCTTTATTCCGAACTTCGGGAGCGCCGCTAATGTCGCGTTCAACACAATCCTCCTTTGGCACCGGAAAGCTACTGCGCGCGGCCCTTTATGCGGTCCTGATCCTGTTTGCGGTTTATTACCTGCTGCCGCTGTTTGTCATGCTGGTCAATTCGGTCAAGACGCTTGATGAAATCCGGGGCGGCAACATGATGTCGTTTCCCGAGATGTTCACCTTCGAGCCGTGGCTGACCGCGTGGTCCAAAGCTCAGATCGGGGTCGAGCCGACCGGATTAAGCCCGTATTTCATCAACAGCATCATGATGGTGGTGCCCGCCGTGGCGATTTCGACAGCCCTTGGGGCGCTGAATGGGTATGTCCTGACCAAATGGCGGTTTCCGGGCGACAAGATCATTTTTGGTCTGATGCTGTTTGCCTGCTTCATCCCGTTTCAGATTGTGCTGATCCCGATGGCGCGTGTGCTGGGCATGATTGGTCTGGCGGGCACGACCGGCGGGTTGGTTCTGGTGCATGTGGTTTACGGGCTTGGCTTTACCACGCTGTTTTTCCGCAATTATTACGCGGCATTCCCGGACGAGCTGATCAAGGCGGCAAAGATGGACGGGGCCGGGTTCTGGCGGACCTTCACCCGTATTCTTCTGCCGAGTTCGGGTCCGATCATTGTGGTGACCGTGATCTGGCAATTTACCAATATCTGGAATGATTTCCTGTTCGGGGCGTCATTTGCCGATTTTGATTCAATGCCGATGACGGTTGCGCTGAACAATCTCGTTTCGTCCTCGACCGGGGTCAAGGAATACAATGTGCACTTTGCCGGTGCGGTTCTTGCCGCCCTTCCGACACTGATCGTTTACATCGTTTCCGGGCGCTATTTCGTGCGCGGATTGATGGCCGGTGCGGTCAAGGGTTAGCTCATAAAAAGACTTACAGGGAAGTTATCATGTCCTTTCTGCAAATCGACAAGGTGTGCAAAAGTTTTGGCCCGATCAATGTGCTGCGTGACATTACGCTGGATGTTGAAGAAGGTGGTTTTCTGGTGCTTGTCGGGCCGTCGGGCTGTGGCAAATCGACCTTGCTCAATACCATTGCGGGGCTGGAAAAGCTGACAACCGGGGAAATCCGTATTGCGGGGAATGTCATCGATGATCTGCCGCCGTCTGAGCGCAATATCGCGATGGTGTTTCAAAGCTATGCGCTTTATCCCAACATGAATGTCGGGCAGAACATCGCATTCGGCCTGGAAATGCGGGGCATGCCAAAGGATGAACGCGATGCCAAGGTCGCCGAGGTCGCCAAGACGCTTCAGATAGAACATCTTCTGGATCGCAAGCCCGGCCAGCTTTCGGGCGGGCAGCGCCAGCGCGTTGCGATGGGCCGCGCACTTGTGCGAAATCCGCAGCTTTTCCTGTTTGATGAACCGCTATCAAACCTTGATGCCAAGCTGCGCGTGGATATGCGCACCGAAATCAAACGCATGCATCAGACATTCGGCACAACGATTGTCTATGTCACCCATGACCAGATCGAAGCCATGACGCTCGGCACGCGGATCGCGGTCCTGAAGGACGGTATTGTCCAGCAATATGGCACCCCGGCGGAGATTTATAACGATCCGGCCAACCTGTTTGTCGCCGATTTCATGGGATCGCCCGCGATGAACCTGATCCCGGCGACAGTGCGGGGCAATGCGGTTGAAATGGCACGGGTGGGCGAAGAGCCGCTTGTGCTTGAATTCCAGCACCTGCCTGCGGATGTCCGGGCGCGGGACGGGCAGGAGGTCATTGTAGGCATCCGGCCCGAGGCGATTACCGATGCCGATAACCGGGCACTGGTGCGCGATGGGCAGCAGGCGGTCAGTGCGTCGTGCAGGATTGATGTGGTTGAACCGGCCGGGGCGGATATTTTTGCCATCACG
This sequence comes from Thalassospira lucentensis, assembly GCF_001613805.1. Taxonomy (GTDB): domain Bacteria; phylum Pseudomonadota; class Alphaproteobacteria; order Rhodospirillales; family Thalassospiraceae; genus Thalassospira; species Thalassospira lucentensis_A. The sequence continues at coordinate 26,043 of NZ_LPVY01000001.1, read as the reverse complement.
TCGCTAGGTGGCAAGGAGGTGGTGACCCGCCTGCATCAGGACTGGAACGGGCAGGCCAACAACCATGCCGAACTGGTGTTCAACCTTGAAAAAGTTGTGTTTTTTGACCCTGAAAGCGGCGTAAGACTGCGCTAGAAATACCCCACGGAGGCTTTGACAACTGTCCGATCACGATCTTGCCGGGAAGGCCGGGCGCCCCGCCGTCCCATCCCGGCCGACCCTTAAAACCATTGCGGAAATGACCGGTCTTGGCGTGACGACGGTGTCGCGCGCGCTTAAGGATGCGCATGATATCAGTGCGAAAACCAAGCTGCGCGTGCGCAAGGTGGCAGATGCCATCGGCTATCACCCGGACCGGGCCGGGGTGCGTTTGCGGACCGGAAAAACCAATGTTATCAGCCTGATCCTTGATCAGACCGACAAGGTGCCGGAATTTGCCAGACGGCTGATCGTTGGCATTTCAGATGTGATTCGTGGCACGCCCTATCACCTTGTCGTCACACCGCAATCACGTACCGATGACCCGATGGACCCGGTGCGATATGTGCTTAATACCCGTGCCGCTGACGGGGTGATCATCACCCATATCAGGCCCGATGACGAGAGGGTACAGGCGCTATCCCAAAGCGGGCTGCCGTTTGTGGCGCATGGCCGGTGCCTTTCGGCACCCGATCATGCCTACCATGATTTTGATAACCGGGCGTTTTGCGAGATGGCGGCACGGCGCCTGATTGCGCGGGGGCGCAGGCGGCTGGCGCTGCTTTCGCCGCCGTCGGAGTTTTCCTATTATCAGGAAACGCTGGCTGGGCTGGCGGCGGTGGCGGAGGCAGAAAACGTGCCTTTTCAGGTGCTTGGCGGGATCGACCTTGATAGCAGCAGCGAGGTTTTGCGTCAGGCCGGCATGGCATTGCGCCATCAGGATTATGTGCCCGACGGGGTGATTTGCGGCAGCGAGCTGTGCGCGATGGCGCTGATTGACGGGATGATCCAGTCGGGGATGAATGTCGGGCGGGACATCGATGTGATCGCCAAGGAAACGTCGGATTTGCTGAACTTTACCCGGCCCCGGATCGATAGCCTGCGCGAGGATCTGATCGTGGCCGGGCAGCAATTGGCGACCCATCTGCTGGACGTGATCGAGGGGCGGGAGGGGGCAAATCTGCAATCGCTGAGCGCACCAATCCCGGTGTGGCGCAACGATATTTAAGCCGACCGTTACCGGATTTATTATTCATTTAAAGTGAAAAATAAGATCGATTATTCATTTTTGGTTGTTAATCGATTTTCGGGGGTGACTCATCGGCCCGGCGAAGCGTGAAAACAGCGTTTTTATTTGTATGATGAATAGATTTCCAAAACCGGCATTTCAGGCAGGTTTTGACCCCCGGCCTGCCAGATAAATCCCGGAAATCCGCCACTAATTATATTTGTATGAGGATTGTTTCGGGTGTTTTTCGGGCAAGGGCCGCGGCGCTAGGCCGCGTTACCCTTCTTTGGCGGGTTGCGGCGTTGTTCGGCCGCGCCTGGTGTCAGGCGGACAAAGGTGCGGTCGGGCAGGCGCAGATCGACGATCAGCACGTCGCGTGACAGGATGTGGTGTTCCTGATCAAGTTGATCGAGGCGCGCCCAGGCCTTGTCCATGTTTTCCTCGGGCAGGCGGATGAACATGCCGTTGGAAAGCTGGATGTTCCAGCGGCGGTTGCCGATGCGCTGTGCGCCGCTGACCATGTCAAACAGACGCGGGATGGATTTGAGCGTGGTCAGCATTTCGCTGGCATGTTCGGGGGCGTCCGCGCCGACCACGACCGGCAGGTCAAGATAATCACCCAGTTCGTAATCCTGAAGCTGCGCGCCGTCGGCATCAATCACGGTATGGCCATGATCGGTCTGCCACAGGGCAACGGGCTGGCGTTCGGAGATCGAGACGATCAGGGTGTTGGGCAGGCGGCGTTCGACAATCGCATCGCGGACCCAGGAAAGCTGTTCGATGCGTTCGCGCGCGGCATCGACATCAAAGGTGACAATCGGGGTGCCGGGCTTCTGGCCGATGGCGGCAAGAAGGGCTTCGGGGTCGGTTTTTTCACGCCCCCGGACTTCGATGTTTTTCACCGTCATGCCAAATTCGGCGGAAAGGCGGATCGCCTCCACCTCGGCGACCGCATACCATTTTTCGGCCTTGCCGGTATACCACAGCGCAAAGGGCCCGGCGATCAGAAGGGCCGTGAGGCTTGACCACCAGAAAACACGCACCAGTTTTTTCAGGTTGGCGCCAACGCTGTGCTGCTGTTCAAGCTTCTCGCGGCGTTCGCGGGCCTGTTCTTCGAGCGTGCTGGGCGGGGTGCTATACATGGCAGCCATTTCCAGAGACTTTATGCACAAGTGTGAGCATCAGCGTTCGCATGAGGCATCCTCGACCATCCAGGCGACAATGTCGGCAAAGCTTAGACCGTCATGACGGGCGGCATCCGGGACAAGCGATGTCGGGGTCATGCCGGGCTGGGTGTTGATTTCAAGGATCGCGACGCGGTCCTCGGTCGGGTCATAGCGGAAATCGGCGCGCGCAATCCCGCGGCAGCCAAGCGCGCGGTATGCCTTTTCGGCGCAATCCTGAATTTTGGCGCGAAGGTCGCCGGGGATATCGGCGGGGATGATATGTTCGGAGCCGCCGGCGACATATTTTGATTCAAAATCATAAAAGGCATGATTGCCGGTCAGGATTTCGATGATTTCCATCGCCTTGCCATCCTTGACCGCCACGGTCATTTCGCGGCCGGGAATGAATTCTTCCTGCATCACGCCGTCGCCATGCGTCCATTCACGCGCCAGCATGTTCTGTTCTTCCTCGGCCGTCAGGATGATTTCCACCCCGACAGAGGATCCCTCGTTATTGGGTTTCAGGACATAGGGCGGCGGCAGGGCGTTGCCCGATGCGATTTCATCACGCGAGACCCAGACATGGCGGGCACAGGGAATGTCATATTCCATGAACATCGCCTTGGCCGACATTTTATCCATGGCGATGGAAGATGCGCGCACACCCGAATGGGTATAGGGAATGCCCATGATTTCAAGCAACCCTTGCACGCAGCCATCCTCGCCCCAGCGGCCATGCAGGGCGTTAAAGACGACATCGGGTTTGGGATCAATGGCGGCAAGCTGGGCGGCCAGATCGCGGTCGGCATCAATTTCGGTGACGCGATAGCCCTTTTCACGCAGCGCCTTGATGCATTCCGTGCCCGAGGACAGGGAAACGGGGCGTTCTGCGGACCAGCCGCCATAAATGACGGCGACATGCTTGCTCATGCGTCTTTTCCTATGATCGAGTGTCCCAGTCGGTCGCCGATGCGCCGGATTTCCCAGCGCAGATCGACGCCACTATGTTTTTTCACGCGCTCGCGCACGGTTTCGCCGAGTTCTTCGAGATCAAAGGCGGTGGCATTGCCCAGATTGATCATGAAATTGCAATGTTGCGGTGACATCTGCGCCCCGCCAATCGTCAGCCCCCGGCACCCGGCGGCATCAATGACTTCCCATGCGCTATCGGGCAGGGGATTGGCGAAGGTCGATCCGCCGGTGCGCGATTTGATCGGCTGTGATCCGGCGCGGGCTTCGTGGATTTCATCCATGCGTTTGGTGATCTCGGCCGGGTCGCCCGGCTTGCCGCGCAGGATGGCGGATGTGAAAATCCAGTCTTCGGGCAGGCCGCAATGCCGGTACGTCATATCCATCGCCTTGGCGGTGACGGTGTGAAGGTCGCCATTGCCGTCAATCGCATTGGCGCTGATGAGAACATCCTTGATTTCCGTACCATAGGCCCCGGCATTCATGCGAAGCGCGCCGCCAATCGTGCCCGGAATGCCCGACAGAAACTCAAGCCCGGCAATCCCGGCATCGCGCGCGATTTGCGCAACATTGAGGTCAAGCGCACCGGCCCCGGCATGAATTTCGCCGTCCTTGATGATGGCATCGGTAAAGGGCCGACCCAGACGGACGACCACACCACGAATGCCGCCATCACGGACCAGAAGGTTTGATCCGACCCCGATCACGGTGATCGGAATTTCGGCCGGGCGGTTTTTGATGAAATCGGCGAGATCCATTTCATCAGCCGGGCGGAACATCACATCGGCCGGGCCGCCGACCTGAAACCAGGTGACCTTGGACAATTGTGCGCCTTCGCGCAGCTTGCCGCGCACCTTTGGCAGGCGATCAATAAGCGGTGTGTGATGTCCCGGCGTGCTCATGACAAACTCGTCAAATCCGTTTCAGGTTTCGGTTCAGTCTCAGTCTCAGTCTCAGTCTCAGTTCTTAAGCGCTTCAAGTTGGGCTGGCAGGGCGTTGGCCCATGCGCTGATCGATCCGGCACCCAGACAGACAATCAGATCGCCCGGTTTGGCTTCCTTGGCGATCATGCTTGCCAGGGCTTCGGGGCCTTCAAGGGCGGCAACGTGGCGATGGCCGCGATTGCGCAGCCCTTCGACCAGTGCGTCGCGGTTGGCACCCTCAATCGGGCTTTCGCCGGCTTCGTAAACGTCGGCGACGATCACGCTGTCGGCGTCGTTAAAGCAGGTGCAGAATTCCTCGAACAGGTCATGCAGGCGCGAATAGCGGTGCGGCTGAACCACGGCGATGACGTTATTCTGGGTCGCCTTGCGGGCGGCCTTCAGCACCGCCTTGATTTCGACCGGGTGGTGGCCGTAATCATCGATGATGGTGACACCATCAACTTCGCCGGTTTTGGTAAAGCGGCGTTTGACCCCGGTGAAGCCGTCAAAGGCGGAGACGATTTTATCGTCTGCAATGCCAAGTTCGAGTGCGACCGTGATCGCGGCCAGCGAGTTTGACACGTTATGATCGCCAACCATCGGCAGGCGGACATCCTTGATAACCCGTTCGGCGCTATCGACCCGTTCACGAATGACGACGTCAAAGGTGCTTTGGCCGATTTCGGTGCGGACATTGACGGCACGGACATCGGCCTGCGGCGAGAAGCCAAAGGTAAAGATGCGGCGATCCGTGACCTTGCCGATCAGGGCCTGGACTTCGGGATGGTCGATGCACAGAACCGCAAAGCCATAGAACGGGATGTTCTGAACGAAGTTCTTAAACGCCTCGCGCAACTGATCAAAGTTTTTCCAGTGATCAAGATGTTCCGGGTCGATATTGGTCACGACGGAAATAGTCGAGGGGACCTTGACGAACGTGCCGTCGCTTTCATCGGCCTCGACCACCATCCAGTCACCATCGCCAAGACGCGCATTGGTGCCGTACGAATTGATGATGCCGCCATTGATCACGGTCGGATCAAGCCCGGCAGCATCCAGCATGGTCGCAACCAGCGAGGTTGTGGTGGTTTTGCCATGCGTGCCGCCAACCGCAATCGCGGCCTTGAGGCGCATCAGTTCGGCCAGCATTTCGGAGCGGCGCACCACCGGGATCATATCGGCGCGTGCGGCGACGACTTCGGGGTTATCAGGCTTCACGGCGGTGGAGATCACCACCACCTTGGCGTCCTCGACATTGGCGGCCTGATGGCCGACGAAAACCCTGATCCCCAGATCGCGCAGGCGCTGCACATTGGCATTGTCGGAAATATCCGAACCCTGCACCGTGTAACCAAGGTTGTGCAGGATTTCGGCAATGCCGGACATGCCGATGCCACCAATACCGACAAAATGGATGGTGCCGATGTTGAGCGGCAGGGTGTTCATGGAGTGTCTCCTCATACCTTCTGGGGGTCTTTCTTTGTCATGTTATCATTATCGGGGCTACCGGCCGGGTTCAGCCCCAGCAGATCAAGCACCATGTCGGCCAGCCGTTCGGCAGCATTGGGGCGACCGGTTGCCTTGGCAGCCTTGGCCGCACGTGAAAGTGCCGCCGGGTTTTGCAGAAGTTTGGTCAAACGTTCGCTTAAAATCTCGATCGTGAAACGGTCCTGGGACATCAGCCACGCGCCCCCGGCTTCTTCGACCTGCTGGGCGTTGAAACGCTGGTGATCGTCAATCGCACTGGGTAGCGGCACCAGAAGGGCCGGACGACCGGCTGCGGTCAGCTCGGCGACGGTGGAGGCGCCAGAGCGCGCAATCACCAGATGGCAGTCGCGCAGACGATCCGGGATGTCATCGATAAAGGATGCCAGGGTCACATCAATGCCCGATCCCTCATAGGTTTTGCGCACGGCTTCAAGGTCTTCTTCGCGGGCCTGCTGGGTCACGATCAGGCGGTTGCGCAAATCACGGGGCAGGGCGACCAGTGCGGCGGGCAGGATTTCGGACAGCACGCGTGCCCCCTGCGAGCCGCCGGTAATCAGCAGGCGCACCGGGCCCTCGGATGTCGGGGCGTCATATTCGGTGCTGGCGAGGGCTGCGACTTCGTGGCGGATCGGGTTGCCGGTCCAGATGACCTTGGCCGCGTCATTGGGCGCGATCAGTTTGACCGTCGGGAAGGATGTCGCGATGCGGTGTGCCGCCCCCGCAACCATCCGGTTGGCCCGGCCCAGAACCGCGTTTTGTTCATGAATGGCAAAGGGAATGCCAAGCCATTTGGCGGAAAGCGTTGCCGGGATCGAGGCATAACCGCCAAAGCCGATGACCGCGGCGGGACGGGATTTTTTCAAAAGCGCGCGCGCCTTCATCGTGCCAAGGCCAAGGCGAAGTGCGCCGGTCAGACGGCCCTTAAGGCCCTTTCCGGCAATGCCGCCGGCGGGCAGGATGATGGTTTCAACCCCCTCGACCCCCTCGGTATAGCGCGAGGCGCGGGCATCGGTGAAAAACAGCACGTGGGCGCCGCGCCGGACAAGCGCGCGCGCCAGTGCAACCGCCGGAAACATATGGCCGCCGGTGCCGCCCGATGTCAGGGCGATCACCTGTCCTGCCAACGGGTGTTCCATCGGGGAAACTTCAATATTCTGGATGTCGGTCATCAGATCCACATATGCAACGACGGTTTGCCCCTATCAGAACCCGAGAAAGGTTAACATCCCTTCAAGCGCGGGTGTTTGTAGGGGAGGATTTTGTCGTTTTTTTGGGGTGGATTGGTGGGGTTTGAAGTTTTGAGAGGACGGGCGGCTTTGACGTCGTCGGCAGGGTCTGGCTTGCGGCGCGATGGACTCCCGCCTTCGCGGGAGTGACGGTGGTTCTTGTGGTTGGAGAGTGAACCCCCGGTTTGTCATTCCCGCGCAGGCGGGAATCCAGTTTTGGCTGGTCGCGCCGAAGGAGCAGATTTTTAAGCCATATCAATCTTATACAATATCGAATCAACCCGTTTTGCCAGCCGGTCATAGAGGCGTTGGGCGCCGTGGTTGTCGCTGGCGGTGAGCCAGTAGAGGCGGAGCCAGTTGTTTTGTTGAGCCTGTTTTTGCAGGGCATCCATCATCAGGCCGCCGATGCCGCGGCTTCGGTGATCGGGTGATACCCAGAAATCTTCGAGATAGGCGACATTGCGCAGCGTGAAGGTGTGCGGGTGGATGATCAGGTGGGCCAGTCCGATGACGGAGTGGTCATCATCATCTTGGTCATGATCCAAGGCCAGCCAAGCCTGCATCGGGTGGCTGGGGTCAATGATGCGCTGCCACAGGCCATCAATCACGTCGTCAGGCATGTCGGGTGCGCCGAACTGGATGATGTTTTGCCGCCAGAGGCGTTCCCATCCGGTGCGGTGGCGGGGTTTAGCGTGCTGGATATCGATCATGGTGGGGCCTTGGTGTCGTGTTTGGGGCGAACAGGTGCGGGTACTGTATCGCTAAAAGTCAATCATGGCTGGTGTTTTTGAGGAAGGGGTAGGCTGGACTCCCGCGTTCGCGGGAGTGACGGTGGGTTTTGGGGGGGGGGAGCGGTCGCTGCCCCTTTGTCGTCATTCCCGCGAAGGCCGGAATCCAGTTTTGGCGGAAGCAGGATAAGGGGCCTGTCTGGAAAGGCAACGCCGCACCTTTTGGTGCGGCGTTGCCGGGTGGTTGTCGGCTTATGGGGCGACCTTGATCGCGATTTTGCCCCGGAGGCCGTTATCGGGATTTTCCAGTCGGGCGTGGGCAAGCGGGATGTCGGCCAGTGAATAGACGGCACCGACATGCGGGCGGAGCTGGCCGCGTTCGATCAGGGTGCTTAACTCGTCAAGTTTGCCCCGGTTCTGGCGGGTGAACACGAAGTGGTAGCTGGCGTTTTTGCCCCAGGCTTCGATCAGGTTCTGCGGTTGTGCGATATCGACAATCGAGACGACACGGCCAAGCTGGGCCAGTGCATCCGCACTTTTGGCGAGTGTATTGCCGCCTATGGTATCAAAGATGACATCCACCCCGTTGCCATCGGTTTCGCGCAGGATGGCATCGACATAATCCTCCTTGGTGTAGTCGATGAGGACATCCGCACCGAGGCTTTGGGCGAATTCGAAGTTGTCTTCGCGCACGGTGGTGAAGACCTTGGCACCTATGGCTTTCGCGACCTGGATTGCCACATGGCCGACACCACCGGCACCACCATGGATCAGGATGCTTTCACCGACCCGAAGGCCTGCACGCACCACCAGTGCCTCCCACGCTGTTCCGCCGACCAGCGTCAGACTGGCGGCTTCGAGGTGGCTGAGTGAGGCCGGTTTTTTGCCGATAATTTTTTCCGAAGCGACATGGTATTCGGCGTAGCTTCCGTCCCCGTCAAAAATCTGCGGGGTGTACCAGACTTCATCGCCGGGAACGAAGCTGGTGACGCCGGGGCCGACGCTTTCGACGACGCCGGAAACGTCATGCCCGGTAATGGCAGGCAGGGGTACATAATCGGGATAGTCGCCGCGCCGGACCTGATAATCCAGCGGGTTGATGGAGGTTGCGTGGACACGGACAAGGACCTGTCCGGCCTGCGGGACGGGCTTGGCGACGTCCTGAAGTTCAAAGGCTTCCGGGCCGCCAAAGGATTTGAGTATCTGAGCTTTCATTGTCTGGACTTTCATTTTGGTGCCATATTTCGGCAAAAAGGGATATCGCAATTTCTCGATATATTCGGACAAAAAAACTACAGTTCTTTTCCGATGGCATCGGCAAGAGCGCGGATGGTTGCTTCGTTCCGCTTGTAGTAGGTCCACTGACCGATGCGTCTGACTTCCACCAGACCCACCCGTTGCAGCGTCGCAAGGTAATCGGACACCGTCGATTGCGACAGTCCGACACCTTCCTGAATACTGCTGACGCAAACTCCAACCGTATCGACGTCGCCTTCATCCTGCGGAGGGAAGTTCTTCGCAGGCTCTTTCAAGCCTTTGAGGATTTCAAGGCGGGTCCGGTTCGAGAGGGCTTTGAATATTTCGAGCATTTCCATGACGCGAAATATATCGGGATTTTCCGATATGTCAATATGCGGAAACAACCGGGCAGCTATGCGCTGTCGGGCTGGCCCTGATTGGCGCATCGGCAGGTCGCGAGATGGACTCCCGCTTTCGCGGGAGTGACGGTGGTTTTGATTTGTGGGGTGTGTTGGGCCGGTGGCTTATTCGCCGGGGCGTTTGCGGGTTAAGGCCAGAACGAAGCCCATGCCGATCGCGATGCCAATGGTGGCGGAGCCGCCATAGGAGATGAAGGGCAGGGTCATGCCCTTTGGCGGGACGAGTTGCAGGGTGGAGGCCATGTTGATCACGGCCTGCAAACCGAACTGGACCAGAATGCCGGTGACGGCCAGCACGACAAACAGGTTGCGTTCACCCATCAGCCGCGAGAGGCCGCGCATGATGACGAAACTGAAGACGCCAACCACAAGCACGCAGAACAGAAGGCCGAATTCTTCGCCCGCGACCGCAAAGATGAAGTCGGAATGGGCGTCGGGCAGGTAGTTTTTCACCGATCCCTCGCCGGGGCCCTGCCCCATCAGGCCGCCATTCATGAAGGCTTCCATCGAGCGGTCGATCTGATAGTTGTCGCCCGATGCCGGATCAAGGAAGCGGTCCACACGCGACTGCACGTGCGGCAGCACCAGATAGGCCCCGACCGCCAGGCCGACCACGCCAAGGCCAAGGCCAAAGACCAGCACCATCGGCAGGCCCGCGAGGAAAATTTGGGTTGACCAGATGGCGGTGACCACCACGGTCTGGCCAAAGTCGGGCTGGATCATCAAAAGGATGATGCAGGTCGCAAGCAGCATGCAGGAGACGATATAGCCCGGGAAGTTCGGGTTAAGCCGACCTTCGGAAAACATCCAGGCCACCACAACCGCAAAGCAGGGTTTGAGGAATTCGGACGGTTGCAGGGTGATCCCGGCCAGATGAATCCAGCGAACAGCACCCTTGATCTCGGAACCCACGAACGGGGTGATGATCAGAAGGCAGATCACGCCCAGAAACATGATCGAGGCCAGACGCCGCACCCATTTGATCGAGAGCAGCGAAATGCCAAAGGCGCAAATCGCGGCAAGGCCGAGAAACACGAACTGCCGACGGACGAAATGGAAGCTGTCGACATTAATGCGGTCCGCCACCGGCGGGCTTGCCGACATGACCAGCAGCGCGCCAATCCCCATCAGCAGGATGACGGCGGCCAGCATCCAGCGATCCACCGTCCACCACCAGATGCCAAGTACCGAGGTATCGGCCCGCGAAAAGGCGATGTTGTTGTTGGTGCTGTTGCCAAACAGGGATTTCATGGTTTCTCCTGCCCGGCATGTGCCAGCGCGTTAAACAGGTCGCGGAAGGCATCGCCGCGGGCTTCGAAACTTTTGAACTGATCGAACGATGCGCAGGCCGGCGAGAGCAGCACGACCGGCATATCGACCGCGCGCGATGCGATGCCTTCCCTGGCATCAAGGAATGCCGCCGCAGTCGCCCGATCCAGCGTTTCGCATTTCTGCCATGGCAGGTCATCGCCGAGCGTTTCGGCAAAGGCATCGGCAGCCGAGCCGATCAGATAGGCCTTTTTGATTTGCGGATAAAATGCCTGAAGGCCGTCAATGCCGCCTTCCTTGGGCTTGCCGCCCAAAATCCAGTAGATATCGCGATAGGCCGACAGGGCCTTGGCGGTGGCTTCGGCGTTGGTGGCCTTGCTGTCATTCACAAAGGTGACGCCATCGGCCATGCCCAGCCGTTCCTGCCGGTGGGCGAGGCCGGGGAAGCTCATGATGCCTTCGATGATTTTCGATGCCACAACCCCGCGTGCCCGGCAAAGGGCATAGGCAAACGCGATGTTTTGCCAGTTATGGACGCCGGGCATATGGGCGACCGTGACCAGATCCATGATCCGGGCCTGTGCGCCCGACAGATCATCGATCAGCCAGCCATTTTCAACGTAAATGCCATGCGGGGCCGGTTTATGGACAGATACCTCGATCACGCGGCGACCGCCTTCGCGGGCGAGTTCGACCGCCATGCGCGCGCAGGGATCGTCATCAACCGAAATCACCGCCCATTTCGGGCCCTTGTTGCGCGCAAAGACGCGGCGTTTGGCACCGATATAGCCATCCATGCCGCCGTGACGATCCAGATGATCGGGCGTGATGTTGAGCAGGCCGCAGGCATCGAAGCTGGCGTCATGAAGCAGTTCAAGCTGATAGGACGAGAGTTCGAGCACGAAGCAATCATCGGGACCGGCGGGGTCAAAGCCCAGGGCCGGATTACCAAGATTGCCGCCCGCCTGGGTTTTGATCCCGGCGTTCGACAGGATATGGGCGGTCAGGGCGGTCGTGGTTGATTTGCCGTTGGTGCCGGTGATCGCGATGCTGGGCACATCGGGAAGGGCGGTGCAGAGCAGTTCGACATCGCAGATGATCGGCTTTCCGGCACGGCGCGCCTTTTCGGCCGCAGGATGCGGTGTCGGGAAGGTGGACGGGATGCCGGGGCTGATGACCAGCATGTCGGGTTCCGTCCAGTCACATTCCGCGAGATTGATCGGGGCGAGGCCGAAGGCCTCTAGCTGGCCACGGCTTTCCGCGTTGTCATCCCATGCCCAGACGATGGCACCGCCATTGACCAGTGCCTTGACACTGGCCAGTCCGGATTTGCCCAGACCCAGAACCGCGATGGTTTTGCCGCGCAGATGTGACAGGTCGATCAAGGCGGGATGTCCTTAGTTTAACGGAGTTTAAGCGTTGCCAGCCCGACAAGGGCCAGAATGACGGCAATGATCCAGAACCGGATAACGATGGTCGGTTCCTGCCAGCCCTTTTTTTCGAAATGGTGATGCAGCGGCGCCATGCGAAACACGCGCTTGCCGGTCATTTTGAACGAGCCGACCTGAATGATCACCGAAAGCGTTTCAAGGACAAACAGACCGCCAATGATGGCAAGGACCAGTTCGTGTTTGGTGACAACCGAAACAGCACCCAGCGCACCGCCCAGGGCCAGCGACCCGGTATCGCCCATGAACACCATGGCAGGCGGGGCGTTATACCACAGGAAGCCAAGACCAGCCCCGACAAGGGCACCAAGGAAAATGGTCAGTTCACCCGATCCGGCGACATAATGGACCTGCAGATATTCGGCAAACTGGATGTTGCCGATCAGATAGGTGATCAGCGCGAAACTGGCCGCGGCAATCATCACCGGCACGATGGCAAGACCATCAAGGCCGTCGGTCAGGTTGACCGCGTTGGACGCACCGACCATGACAAACATGGCAAAGGGCACAAAGAACCAGCCGAGATCAAGCAGGAAGTTCTTGAAAAACGGGAAGGCAAGGGCGGTCGAGAGCGGATCGGCGGTGTTGGTGGAAATCCACCATGCAGCCGCCGCGGCAATCGAAAACTGGCCGAGCAGTTTGAGTTTTCCCGGCAGGCCCTTGGTATTGCGTTTGGAGACTTTCAGGAAATCATCAAGGAAGCCGAGGAACCCGTAACCGATGGTCACCAGCAGCACCGCCCAGACATAGGCATTGGACAGATCCGCCCACAGCAGGGTGCCGATGGACGTGCACAGCAACAGCAAAAGGCCGCCCATGGTTGGCGTGCCCTTTTTGGTAAGAAGGTGGCTTTCGGGGCCGTCATCGCGGATCGGCTGGCCTTCGCTTTGTTTCGAGCGCAGCCAGTTGATCAGGGACGGGCCAAGCACAAAGGCCAGAATAAGCGATGTGATAATCGCGCCGCCGGTCCGAAACGTGATGTAACGGAACAGGTTGAAGATCGGAAACTGGTCGGCCAGCGGATAAAGCAGATTATAGAGCATCGCCCCGGGGGTTCCTTCTGCGTCTTAACTTTTGGATGCAGCGCCAGATGCGCCATCCGGTGATTTTAAGGCCGAGACAATTTTCGAAACGTAAATGCCAAGCGATCCTTTGACCAAAACCACGTCATCCGCCTGCAAATCGGCCTTTATCGGGTCAATTGCGTCTTCGGCGGCGTCAAAATGGCCAGCATGGAGTTCGCCCGGCAGGGTTTCCGCAAGGTTGGCCATCAGCGGGCCGACCGTATAAACACGTTCGATGCCAAGGGCAACCAGTGGCTGATGCAGGTCTGCATGCAGTTTTTGCGCACCATCGCCCAATTCGCGCATATCGCCCAGAACCGCGATCCTGCGCCCCGATCCTTCGGGTTTGCTTTGGGCCAGCACGCTTAGACCCGCCATCATCGAGGTCGGATTGGCGTTATAGGCATCGTCAATCAGGGTATAGGTGCCATCAGCCCCGTTGGGCAGCGGCAGGATATGGGTTTCACCGCGCCCGGCAGGCGGGGTGAAATCGGCCAGATCCTGTGCGGCGCGCAAAACATCACCGCCGATTGCATCAACACAGGCCAGAACCGCAAGCGAGTTCAGAACCCAGTGTTCGCCGGGGCAGCCGATGAAATATTCGATGTCACGGCCGCCGATGCGCGCACGCACGGCAGAACCATTGGTGACAATGTTGGCTTCGAACAGGCGGTAATCGGCCATGGCATCGGTGCCAAAGCATTTGATGTTCTTGATCCCGAGTTCCTTCGCACGCCTGGCCAATGCAAAATAATGCAGGTTGTCGCGGTTGAGGATCACGGTGCCATCGGTATCAAGGCCATCGAAGATTTCAGCCTTGGCCTGTGCGATTTCGGCCTCGTCCCTGAAATATTCGGTATGTGCGCCGACGACCGTGGTGATCAGGGCGACCTTGGGGCGGACCATCTTGACCAGCGGGCTGATTTCGCCGGGATGGTTCATGCCGATTTCAAATACGCCATATTCGGCCGCCACCGGCAGGGTGGCGAGGCTCATGGGCACACCCCAATGGTTATTGAAGCTGGCGGGGCTGGCGTGGGTCTGAGCCTGTTCGTTCAGAACGTATTTGAGCGCCTCTTTGGTGCCGGTCTTGCCGACGGAGCCGGTGATCGCGATGATTTTGGCGTTTGATCGTTCGCGCCCGGCAAGACCAAGGCGGACCATCGCATCAAGCGTATCATCGACCACAAGGGCAGGCGCGCCATTGCCAAGGGTTTTGGTGTCCGACACCATGGCGGCCGCACAGCCGTTATCAAGGGCGGCCTGGGCGAATTTGTGACCGTCGAAATTGGGCCCCTTGAGCGCGATAAACAGATCGCCCTTGGCGGCCTTGCGGCTGTCAATCGATACGCCGGACGCCTGCCAGTTGCCGGTTGCCTTGCCCCCGGTGGCTTTTTCGGCGTCTTTTGCCGTCCATAAAACAGCCTTGGTCATTTTTGGGTTTCTTTCGTATCCGCATCCAGCACGATCTTTGGCGTCGTGGCTGGTTTTAAAATCAATCAGTTACCGCCCAGAAGGATGTTGCGCGCAACCGCGGCATCATCGAAAGGCAGAACCGTATCGCCGACAATTTGGCCTCTTTCATGGCCTTTTCCGGCAATAATAAGAATATCGTTGCGTTGCAAGATACCAATGCCGCGTTTGATTGCCTCGGCCCGGTCGCCGATTTCAACCGCACCCTCGCAGGCGGCCTTGATCGTGGCACGGATTTTGGCGGGGTCTTCGCTTCGGGGGTTGTCATCGGTGATGATGGCGATATCAGCGTTTTCCTTGACCACGCGGCCCATTTCCGGGCGTTTGCCGGTGTCACGATCCCCACCCGCGCCAAAGACGCAGATGATGCGGCCCTTGGCGTGCGGGCGGACAGCCTTGATCACGGTTTCAAGCGCATCAGGCGTGTGGGCGTAATCAACAAAGACCGGTGCGCCGAAGCTGGTTTTGCCAACCAGTTCCATGCGGCCCCGGACACCTTCAAGCTTTTCAAGGGCGGCAACCGCATCATCGACATCGGCACCCGACGCAATGACGATGCCAAGGGCGGCAAGGGCGTTCATCACCTGGAACGAGCCCATCAGCGGCAGATGCACGCCATATTCGCCCTTGTCGATGGCGAGTTTAAGTTTGGTGCCGGTGGCATCGGGCTTGGCTTCGAGTAGTTTGATATCATCGGCAGCCAGGCCATAGGACATCACCGAAATGCCGCGTCCCTCGCACATCGAGCGCAGGATTTTGAACTGCGGGACGTCGGCATTCAGAACCGCCGTGCCATTTTCGGCCAGAAGATCGGCAAACAGGCGGGCCTTGGCGGCGAAGTATTTTTCGAAATTGCCGTGATAATCAAGGTGATCACGGGTCAGGTTGGTAAAGGCGGCAACCGTGACTTTCACCCCGTCAAGGCGATGCTGGTCAAGCCCGTGCGAGGAGGCTTCCATCGCGACATGGGTGACACCGATTTCAGACATTTCATTAAGGCTTTGATGAAGGGCGACCGGATCGGGGGTGGTCAGCGAACCGGGGATTTTCGCACCGGCGGCACGAATGCCGAGTGTGCCGATGGAGCCCGACATATTGCCAAGGATCGTCCAGAGCTGTTCGGTGAAAACGGCGGTGGAGGTTTTGCCGTTGGTACCGGTAATCGCCGCGATATTGGCCGGCTGTTTGCCATAGAAACGCGCGGCCAGTTGTGCGTAACGCTGGCGCGGGTTTTCCACCGGGATCAGCGGAACCGTTGCGGCGGCGGGTTTGGGGGTGCCTTCCTTTGCAAGGATGGCGGCTGCACCCAGCCGGATCGCATCATTGATGTATTTCGATCCGTCGGTTTTGGCACCAGACAGGGCGGCAAACAGATAGCCATCCTTCACGGTGCGTGAGTCTGCTGTCAGGCCCGTAATGTTCGGGTCCCGTCCGTCGGCATGTTTAAGTGCCGCTTGATCACCTGCCATGAGTTCAGAAAGACGCAAGTTTGCGCTCCCCCTTGCGAAGGTCGATATGCAGCGCTTGCTCAATCTCCGGCGCCTTCGCATTCGCCGGTTCAATGCCCAGAAGGGGAGCAATACGTGTCACAACCTTGCCGACTGCCGGGGCGGACACCCAACCGGCTGTGGCAAATCCATACGTTTCTTTGGTGCCTTTGGGCTCGTCCAGCGTCACCAGAACCACATATTTCGGGTCCTGCATCGGGAAGGCGGCGACAAAGGTCGACATGCGGGCGTTCTTGACATAGCGCCCGTTCACGAGTTTTTCCGACGTCCCGGTTTTACCCCCAAGGAAGTAACCCGGAACTTCAGCCTTTTTGCCCGATCCATCGGTCACGACGAGGCGCATCAAACGCCGCATCTTGTCCGAGGTTTGCCGGGAAATAACGCGTTCACCCGCCGGTGCGCCGTCCTGTTTGAGGATCGTTGCCGGACGCAAAATGCCGCCATTTGCAAGGGCGGAAATGCCGCTGACGACCTGAAGCGGTGTCACGGCAAGGCCATGGCCAAAGGAAATGGTCATGGTGTTCACTTCGCGCCACGGATTGGGCACAAGCGGAGAGCCGACTTCGGGCAGCTCGATCTGTGGTGTGTCGAGGATGCCGAATTTCTTGAGATATTTGCGCTGGGTCTCGGTCCCGAAATCAAGGGCGATGCGGGCGGAACCAATGTTTGACGAATATTTGATGATCTCGGACACCGACAGCCAGCGGTTTTCGCCGCGATAGTCGCTAATCGCGAAGCGCCCGACGCGGATCGGCTGGGAGGCGTCATACATGCTGTCGAGATTGACGGTGCCGGTTTCAAGTGCAATCGCGGTGTTAAACAGTTTGAACACCGAGCCCATTTCATAAACGCCCAGCGTCGCGCGGTTAAAGCGCGCGTCAGCCGGTGCCTGACCGGGGCGGTGCGGATCAAAATCGGGCAGCGACATCATGCCGAGCACTTCGCCGGTATAGATATCCATGACCATGCCGGTCGCACCGACCGCGTCATAGGTCTTCATCGCGTTTTCGACTTCTTCCTCGAGCGCGTATTGAATGCGGGTATCAAGGGAGAGTTGCAGCGGACCGTTATTGATGCGCAGTTCGTTATCAAATTTGCGTTCCGCACCGGCGATACCGTTATTGTCGATATCGGTGAAGCCCAGCACATGGGCAAACAGACGGCCATGCGGATAGACGCGGCGTTCTTCGCGCTGGAAATTAAGCCCCGGTACGCCAAGCGAGTTAACCGCATATTGCTGTTCAGGCGTCAGGTTGCGGCGGATCCAGACGAAAGCCTTTTGCGAGCTTAGATGACGGATCAGGGTGTCGCGATCCAGATCGGGCAGGACGGTCAGCAATTGATCGGCCGAGCCGACAGGGTCCTTGATCACGCGGGCATCGGCATAAAGCGAATTGGTCGGAAGATCGGTCGCAAGCAGCATGCCGTTGCGATCAACGATATCGGCACGTTCGGTTTTAAGTTCGCGGGTGTCCGATCCCGATGCCATTTCGGGTTCGTTGCCCTGACGCAGAACGGTGGCGTCGACCAGACCGGCGGTGATCCAGACAAAGCCGACGGCAAACATCGCACCGGTAATGAAGATGCGGTTGCGCGCGGTTTCAATCGCATGACGTTCGCGTTGATCGGGGCCTAGTTCCGGGCGGTCGCCGCGCAGCCAGTATGAGAAACGATAGAAGCTCATTCTCCGCCCTCCTGAACGCTGGCAAGCGACGGGGAATTGATGATCATGGCTTCGGCGGCTTCGTCCGGGGCCAGTTCATCGGGGCGCGCACGCGGTACCGGCAGGAAGGCCACGGCCTCGCCGAATTTATCAAGACGGTATTGATGCAGATCGGCATTTTCAGGCAGGTCATTGATGCTTGCCATCTGAAGCGGGGTGATCTGATCAAGCTTGAGATAGGTGTTGGCGAGCGTTTCAACACGCTGCGGACTGTTCAGGTAGCTCCATTCCGCGTCGAGGACGTGGATGGTTTCCTGTTCGTTGAGGATGTCCGACTGGATGACGGCATACTGTTTTTCAAGGCGTTCGACTTCGTGCGACACCCAATAGGTGCCCGCCCCGATAACGATGGTCAGAAACAGCCCGATAAAGGTCATGGCACGTGTCATTTGCGACCTCCTGTCATTGGGGGCTGTTCGTTACGGGCAACCGCACGCAGTTTGGCCGATCGCGCACGCGGATTGGCGCGCAGTTCGTCCTTTTGCGCGGTCACGGCCTTGCGCGTGATGGTGGTGAAGGTCGGGGTTGCGACCTCTGGCTCGCCCGGAAGGCGGCGCGACATTTTCGACGGATCGCCCGAGCGTTCCTTCATGAAGGTTTTGACACTGCGGTCTTCGAGCGAATGGAAGGTCACGACCACCAGACGGCCACCCGGTTTGAGCAGGTTTTCAGCCGCCTGCATGGCGCGTTCAAGTTCGCCGAGCTCGTCATTGACGTAAATGCGAAGCCCCTGGAAGGTGCGGGTGGCGGGATCAATGCCGTCCTTGGATTTGCGCACGACAGAGCGGACCGCGCGGGCCAGTTGCAGGGTGGTTTCAAAGGGTGCCTCGGCGCGCATTTCAACGATCTTGTGCGCGACCTTGCGCGATGCGCGTTCCTCGCCATAACGATAGATGACATTGGCGATGTCTTCTTCATCGGCGGTATTGACGAAATCGGCCGCGGTCGGGCCGGACATCGACATGCGCATATCCAGTGGCCCGTCTTCGCGGAAGGAAAATCCGCGGTCGGCCTGATCAAGCTGCATGGAAGATACACCGATATCAAGGACGATGCCGTCCACCTGATCCACGCCAGCGGCGGGCAGAAGGGAGCCCATATCGCCAAAGCAGCCTTCGACCATGTGGAAGCGATTGGCATAATCGGCTTCCATGGCCTTGCCGGTGGCAACGGCGGTCGGGTCGCGGTCGATGGCGTAAAGTTCGCAGTCCGCATGATCGAGAATGGCGCGGGAATATCCACCCGCGCCAAAAGTTCCGTCCACCATGATCTCGCCCGCCCCGGGGGACAGGGCATCGAGAACTTCGCGCAACAGCACCGGTTTGTGCGGGCCATCGCCTGTGGCGAAGCTGAGGTCATGGATGCTCATTACGCGTCTCCCTCTTCATCCGGGGCGATTTCGCCGGTCGGGGCAGCGGGGCGGCTGCCCGGCGCGAAATCGGATGCCGGTTTCAGTTTGAGGGTCGATCCGCGATTGAAGGTGCGGGTGCGGCTTGCATCCTGTAGCGGTTTGAAGATTTCCGGGTTCCAGATGCGGAAGGTGCGGCCACGGCCGACAAAGGCGACCTGATCTTCGATGCGGGCGAATTCGATCAGTTCCGGGGGCAGAATGATGCGGCCTTCGCCGTCAAACGGCAGCATGTGGGATGCGCCAAGAATGGTATCGGCAAGGTCATCTGCCTCGTCCGAGAACATGGCCAGTTCGTCAATCGACGCGGCAATGCGGTCCATGTGGCTTTCGCCACAGCCTTCAAGGGCGGCTTCCTTGTGGGATTGATACAGATAGATGCCAGCGAAGGTTTCGCGTTCCAGGGTCGCACGGAACCGCTTGGGCACGGAGACGCGCCCTTTTCGGTCCAGCTTGTGAATGTGCGTTCCTGTGAACAGCACTTCGCCATTCCCCTGATCAAAAACCCATTTCGAACCGCCAGAGAATGATCAGTTTCCGCGTCGAAATGGATATGCCCCGCATGACACCGTAAATGTGCCTAGTTATGGGGTACCATGGGTTTTGATGGGGGTCAATGGGAATTGATGGGATCAAATAGGGTAATAATGTGGTTTCCTGCGGCTTTGGGACATATCGGAATGGGGGGCAAATGGGCCAAAAGTAACCGTTTTCCGGGTGATTTTCGGCTCTCGCCCATCAAAACCCACACGCGTCCCCATGCCCGCCCATGCAAATCCATGCGCAGACCATTTTTGTCCTGCATGGGATGTGACGGGATGACGGAGAGGCATTTCACGCAACATGGCGATGATCCGGTTTGGGGACCGATCCCGGCTTCGGGGATTGGCATTTGATCGTTAATCGGTTTTGATGGGGCAATGTTGCCCGCGATCCGGTCCGTGCTGATATGCTATGATGGTGATCCTGATGCGGGGCGGCGTCAGGACAGGCGAAGGGAACGAGTGTTGCGGAAAAAAGCTGCCATATTGTTAATGACTTGTGCCCTGGTGGCAGTTTTTGGCATTCGGGCGCCGGTGCATGCCCAAAGCCTTCAGTTGGACAAGGGCAGTGCGACGATTTCGCCCGAGGTCACATCGCCGGAAATGCGCCAGTTATTGCCCCTGATCATGCAGCAATTGCAGAACAATCCGCAATTGATGGGGCAGTTCGGGCTTGGCGGGCTTGGTGCGCTTAACGGGTTGGGCGGGCTTGAGGATGGCGAGGGTGTGCCAACGGGTGCCGGCACCGGCAGCACGGGTGCGGCGGCCATTCCGGGGCTTGAGGATGCGATTGCCAAGGCGCTGGCAAAGCAGAATGCGGCGAGCGCTGCTGCAACCGGCATCCCGGAACAGGTGACAATGTATCGCCAGCAATATCATCCAATCGATATGGATCACGATGCGCGCATCAGTGCCGACGAGGCCGCGTCCTATGCGAGCTGGATGTTTCGGCGGCGTGATATCAATGGCGATAGTGTTCTGGTGGGGCGTGAATTTGCCGCGGTCGAGGCATTGCCGGGATCGCCGGAGGCCAACCGGCAGCGGCTGCGGACCGAAAGCCGGCGGCTGGAATTGCTGTTTGGCGGTGTTGATGCCAATTCTGACAAAATGATCAGCAAGGATGAGTTCCTGACCTATGCCAAGGCGCAGTTTGATGAAAAGCGCGGGAACGATCCGGACATTGATCCGTTTGAGTTTCAAACGGTTTTACCGTTTCAATAGCGGGGATGCCGCGCCCCGGGGGCGTTTAACCGATTTGTCATGGCTTGGCGCGTGACAAAACATGCCCGCCGGGCATATGACATGAAACGCACAAGCCCCAAATAGACCGGTATCGGGCAGGTATCTGGTAATATCCAGTAATCTGGCGCGGATGGAGAGTGACCATGGACAGCAACGAGTTTTTTGCCCCGGCCCGGACCCCGTCGGACGATACGGCGGCACCGGCGGACGATGCTGCACCGGTCGGCGGTGACGCCGTTGAGGGCGAAATCAGTGCTGCGGAAAGTGTGGCAAAGCCGCCAAAGGCGGAACGCACGCCGGTCTGGATCGACCTTTTGAACCCGTCCGATGACGAAATCCACGAGATCGAGAAGCGGTTCGATATCGAAGTCCCGACCCGTGAGGAAATGCAGGAGATCGAGCTTTCATCGCGGTTGTATGACGAAGACGGCGCGCTTTTCATGACGGTATCGGTGCTTAACAAGGCCAATAGTGACGAGCCGGAAACGACCGCGATCACCTTTATCCTGGTCAAAAAGACCCTGATCACGCTGCGTTATGCCGATCCGGTGCCGTTCAAGACCTTTATCCGCCGGGTCAATCGCAGCCCGTCGCTGGCATCGAGTGCCGAGGCGGTTCTGTTCGGGTTGCTGGAACAGATTGTCGACCGGCTGGCCGATATCATGGAGCAGGCAGCCGCCGACCTTGAAGGGTTATCAAACATCGTTTTTGCCAATCCCGATGACCCGGCCCACGATCAGGATCACCGGGCGGTTTTGCGCCGCATCGGGCGGGCCGGGAACCTTTCGGGCAAGGCCAAGGACAGCTTGCTGAACCTGCATCGGCTGGGGCTGTTTCTGTCGACGCAGACGCGGCTTAAAAAGGATGCCAAGACGCGGCTTAAAACCATTTCCCGCGATATCGTATCGATCACCGAACATGCCAATTTCATCGCCAACAAGGTCACGTTCCTGCTTGATGCGACGCTGGGCATGATCAATCTGGAACAGAACAATATCATCAAGATTTTCTCGGTCGCGGCAGCGGCATTTCTGCCGCCGACCCTGATTGCGAGCATTTATGGCATGAATTTCGAGGTCATGCCGGAACTCGACTGGCAGTTTGGCTATCCGCTGGCGATTGGGTTGATGGTGCTGTCGGCGGTTCTTCCGCTTTGGTATTTCAAGCGGAAGGGGTGGCTTTAGGTTAGGTCAAGCTGTCGTTAATGGGTAGATAGGATCGTATCGATCCTGATATTCGATCTATTCTTCACTTTTTTGTCCATTCTTTGGCTAAAACCTGAAATACCCGTCTCCCTTCTGAGTAGATGATAATAAGGTCTTCTTTTAGTACTGCTCGAGCATGCATGGTGTTATTGCGTGCAGCACGTAATCTCTGGAAACTTTCCCTTATATCCTCCTGTCGGACCCAATAGCTTGAGAATACGGAACCCCAGTTGTCTTTTTTCTCTATAATGCGAAGGTAGTCGCTAAAATCAGCGTAGTCGATGATTGGCCTTGGTGGGTAGCCATTTTGGGTTGATTGGTGTCGTTTCTCGCACCAGTCTTTGTACAAGTTGTTTGGCAGTCGGTGTTTGGGCCAATCTTCTCCAAAGGCTCTGTGCATTACTTTATCGATAAAAATTCTTATGGCAGTTTCCAAAGAACGTAACCAATCGTAAGCTTGTCTCTCGTGCTCACTGGTAGAGGCTCTGTCTGACATGCCTTCTGGTATGAGTGGGCCGAAAATATTTTCGATTTCCGATAGCGGCCGCTTGATATTAGTGACTTCGATTATTTCACCGAAGCCTTCATCTGAAAAATCAACCAGTTCTTCATCAAAACCTTGTTTCTCATACAAGCTGCGGCGAGTATTTTCTGACGCTTCCTCGCGGAATGTGATCGGGTCACGCCAGTCACCGAATTCCAGTCGAAATGCGTCGACTACCTTTTCTTCATATGTTTGTTGTTCGAGAAGAATGTTGCCAATGATCTCCAGTTTAAGGTAACCGGAAATTGAATTCGACAAATTGGAGATTGCCATAGCTGGTGCGCTAAGATGTTTCAGTCTTGACTCAATACTTTCTGCAACTAATCCAACTTGCCGTGTAATTGCGAAAAAGGGGCTCTCTTCAAGTTGTCGGACAATTAAGAAGAAATGGCTCTCTTCGAGTTGCTTGAAGAGATTCCCAGCCGCAGCAATTTCGGGAGTGTTACAGATACTTCGGGAGTATTCACCGATCTCCCGCGATAGTTTGAGTGCCGGGTGATCTTGAAATCCGGTAAATCTGGGGATAAGCGATTGGACTTTTCTATGAAGTTCTTGGCTGGCTGATTGCGTGAAATTGTACCCTGCTGTATCCAGTAACCTCTTCGTTACGCCCAGCTCTCTATTCAAAACACTTTCAGCAGTTGAGCGGCTGATGTCCGAATCTTTTCTTTTGTTTTTTTTCGAATCATCTAACGACATTCATTTGCTCCGTTAAATTCCTCGACGCGTCGAGAGATTGAGACACAAGTGGCTTCCAAATCTGCATTTCTTATCAATTAAAACTATCATACAAACTTGATTGTTTCAGCGAGTTGATTCCTTAATTGAGAACCGTTGCCGGTAGTCACTGGGCGCCACACCCAGATGTTTGACGAAGCAGCGGCGCATGCGTTCGTCATCGCCAAAGCCACAGGTGATTGCGATCTGGCTGATGCGTTTGTCGGTTTGTTCAAGCGCGGTTCTGGCGGCTTCGAGGCGCATCAGTTCGACTGCGCGCGCCGGGCTCAGGCCGGTGGCGAATTTATAGGTACGCGAAAAGTTGCGCGGGCTCATGCCCGTCTGTTCGGCGAGGTCTTCGACCGCGAGGCGGGTTTGAAGGTTTTGCGCGATCCAGCCATGCAGATCATCAAAGCGCCCGGTGCTGTCATTGGCCTGATGTTCGAGCGGCAGACTGAATTGTGACTGGCCGCCGGGGCGGCGGATAAACACGATCAGGCTGCGCGCAACGGCAAGGGCGGCGTCCCGGCCAAGATCCTGTTCGATCATCGCGACCGCCATATCAATCCCCGTTGTTACCCCGGCCGATGTCCAGACCGGGCCATCGCGGACAAAGATCGGATCGGGAGCGACGCGGCTTTGCGGGAACATGGCTTGCAGGCGGTCGCACCAGCGCCAGTGCGTGACACAGGCACGATCATTGAGCATTCCGGCGGCACCGAGAATAAACGCCCCGATACAGACCGACCCGATGCGGGTGATTTTACCCCGGTATTTTTCAAGCCAGCCGATCAGATTGGCATCGCCAAGGGCATCAAGCATTTCATCGGACCCGGCGGCGATCATGGTGTGGATTTCGCCCGGATCAAGATCGGCAAGGGCGACGGTATCAAGCGCGATGCCGGTATCGGTCATGACCGGGCCGCCGTGGCTTGAGGCCAATATGGTGCGATAAAGCGGGGTGCCGGTTGCCGGATCGCGGGCCTCGTGAAAGGCCTGAAGCGGGCCTGTGACATCGAGCATCACGGTTTGCGGGGTGAGGATGAAAACGATGAGGCGCGGGAGGCGGGGCGGATTGGGTAGACGGGGCATCAAGGGGATTTGTCCTGAAATGAGGGGTTGTTGTCATTTATGCCATTTGGCGATCGGATAATCTAGGCCCAACAGACACATGAGCCGGAGAGATGGATAATGACCGAAATCGAAAATACTGCCCTGATCATGATCGACTGGCAGCAGGGCTTTGCCGACCTTGATTATTGGGGGCAGCGCAACAACCCGGATGCCGAGGCCAATGGCGCGAGGCTTCTGGCGCATTGGCGGGCAAAGGGCGCATCGGTCATTCATGTGCATCACGACTCAACCACGCCGACATCGCGGCTTTATCCCGATCATCCGGGCCATGCATTCCTTGATTTTGCGACGCCAACCGATGACGAGGCGGTTTATGGCAAGCAGGTCAATTCGGCCTTTATCGGGACGGCGCTTGAGGCCGATTTGCGCGCACGCGGGATTTCAAAGGTCGTTCTGTGCGGGATATCGACCGATCATTGCGTGAATACGACAACGCGGATGGCGGCGAACCTTGGCTTTGAGGTCACGATTGTCAGCGATGCGTGTTTTGCGTTTGAGCGCAGGTTGCCCGACGGACGGATTTTTGATGCCGATCTTGTGCATGATGTGGCGCTGGCGAGCCTGAATGGCGAGTTTGCCAAGGTTTGCACGACAGATCAGGTGATCGGGGGGAAATGCGATTGACTTGCGTTTCACGGTGACGCAGTTTCCCCATCTGATTCCCGCAAAAGGTGCGCCCCATGACAAAAATCGACACCCATGAAAAGCTGCGCGAGATTTATGGAATGCCAATGGAATTGGCGGTTTCAAAGGCGCTGCCGAAGCTTGACCCGCATTGCCGGCATTTCATCGAGCTGGCACCCTTTGCGGTGATTTCATCAGCCGATGCCAAGGGCAATGGCGATGTCAGCCCGCGTGGCGACGGGCCGGGTTTTATCAAGGTGCTTGATGACAACACGCTTCTTATGCCGGATCGTCCGGGCAATAACCGTGTCGATACATTGTCGAACATTGTGGAAAACCCGAAAGTCGGGATGCTGTTTTTCGTGCCCGGTTTCAACGATACGCTGCGTGTGAATGGCACGGCGGAAATCCATAATGATCCGGAATTGCTGGCCCATTTTGCCGATACGCCAAAACCGCCAATCACGGTGATCAGGATCCGGGTCGAGGAAGCGTTCCTGCATTGTGCGAAATCGCTGATGCGCTCCAAGCTCTGGAGCATCGAGAGCCAGGTTGACCGCAAGGTGATGCCGACCCTTGGCAAGATCATCAAGGATCAGACGGCGGGGAATTTTGACGTCGGCACGCAGGAAGACGCCGACAAGTATTTCGCGCAATCCATCGCGGAACGCGGATAAGGCGGATCGCGCGATTACGCATTTGACGGCGGGGCAGGTCCCCGCCGATCTGTTATCGGCATCAGAAAAAGAAATAACCAGATGGCCTGTAAGCCGGGGT